>NZ_AP043938.1:0-2657314 GCF_055381565.1 Haloparvum alkalitolerans | reverse complement strand
CGAGTAGTCCCCGTAACAGACGTGGAGCCCGATGCGAACGTCGTCGGGAATGCCCGAGACGATGCGTTCGAGCGCCTCGCCGACGATGGCGTGGTCCTCCGGCGTCGTCGCCAGCGCCGGCTCGTCGATCTGGATGTAGCGGGCGCCCGCCTCGACCAATTTCTCGACCTCCTCGTTGACGAGGTCCGCGAGGTCGTAGACGAGCTCCTCGGTGGAGGGGTACGCCTCGTTGAACGCCCAGTAGCCGAGCGTGTACGGGCCCGTGATGGGGACTTTGACGGGACGCTGGGCCACGTTCGAGGTGAACTCGAACTCGTCGACCAGCCACGGCTCGTCGTAGGTGACCTCCTCGACGACGGAGGGCTTGTCGAAGTAGTTGTGGCCCCACACCTTCACCGGGCCGTTGAACTCGTAGCCGTCGATGCGGTGGGCGAAGAACTCCACCATCTCGTTGCGGCGCATCTCGCCGTCGACGACCGTGTCGAGGCCGGCGCGCTCGTGCTCGTGCGTGATGAGCCGGCAGGCGTCGTCGTGGGCCTCCTCCAGGTCCGCGGCGTCGAACTTCGACTCGTCGTCCTCGACGAGTTCGTCGGCCCGGTTGAGCCACTTGGGCTTCGGGTAGGAGCCGACGACCGTCGTCAGCAGGAACGAGTCGTTCGGGTGGTCGTTCGGGCGGAACTGCGTGCGGTTCGCGTCGGGATTTCTGACCATTACTCGAGCACCTCCGTGGCGGCGGCGAGCGCCTCGATCTTCGCCTTGTACTTGTTCTCCGGCAGGTAGAACAGCTCCGTGTTCGAGGTGAGGTACGTCGTCTCGAACCCGGAGACGGGCACCTGCGACTCGAACCATTCGACGCGCTCGGCGACCGTCTCGGGGTCCTCGACGAGCGTGTTCTGTCCGTCGACCAGCCCGAGCGCGACCGACTCGGTCGTGCCGTACTCCTGGACGTTGTAGACCGTGTCCTCGCGGTCGCCCGCCACGAGGTCGAGGCCGAGCGCGTCCACGTCGGCGTCCATCAGGTGCGCGTACGTCTTCTCGTCGAGCGCGCCCCAGTAGGTGTGGACGACGACCTCCGCGTCGGTCGCGGCCGCGACCGCGTCGATCGCCTCGCTGGCGGCGGCGTCGAGGCCGTCTTCGGGCGGGTTCTCGACGAGCGACGGCTCCAGCAGGAACAGCGTCTCGTGGTCGGGGAGCGCCTCCACCTCGCCGGCGAGGAACTCCGCGACCGCCGCGAGGAACGTCTCCGCGTCGCCGTACTGCTCGTCGGTCGCCAGATCCGCGAGCGAGTACGGGCCGGGGAGGGTCGCCTGCAGCGGCGCCTCGCCGCCGAGCACGTCCGCGGCGGCCTCCAGTTCGCCCGCGACGTCGCCCGAGAAGGAGAGCTCCTCGGTTACCCGGGGGTCGCGGTAGAAGTTGTTGTTGTCGTAGTAGCGCACGATGCCGCCGGTCTCCACCGCGTCGGAGACGGTCAGCGGGTGCGCGATCATGTCGTCCCAGCGGCCCTGCCCCTCGACGACGCGGTCGAGGCCGGCGTCGAGCTGATCGGCGACGAATTCGGCGCGGACCTCGTCGTACGCGGCGACGACGTCCTCGCCCTCGTCGCCGCTCAGGAGGTCGCCCTTCTGGTGGCCCTTCAGGTCGGAGAGTCTCTCTTTCGCCCAGTCCGGGAGCGGGAACAGCCCCGGCGTGGTCGCGACGCGTTGAGTCATCGGACGGACCTTCGATATGCCGTAGTTTAATATTTGCGAAGCCGTCTAATGTCTGTTGGTAATCCCTCACGGGCGGCGCCCTCCCGAGACGGCCCTCTCACGGGCCGCGACCGCGAAACGTTAACGGGGCCGCCCGCGAACCCGGACGCATGACCGTCGTCTCGCTGTTCCCGTCCGCGACCGAGGTGGCCGCGGAACTCGGGGCCACGCCCGCGGCCGTCTCCCACCAGTGCGACCACCCGCCCGAGGTCGCGGACCGCCCGACGCTCACGGGCCTCGTTCGGGAACTCGACCGCGACCCCGCCGAGGTGGACCGCATCGCCGCCTTCGACGACACGTATTACCTCGACGGCGAGACGCTCGCCGCGGCCGACCCCGACGCGGTGCTCACGCAGGGCGTCTGCGCGGTCTGCGCGCTCGACGCCGGCCTCGCCCGCGAGGCGGTCGAGCGGCTGGACCTCGACTGCGAGGTGCTGGACGTCCACGCCGACGACCTCGGCGACGTGCTCGACAACGTGGCGCGCATCGGGCGCGCGGTGGGCCGGGAGGCGGCCGCCCGCGACCTCCGCGCCGACCTCGACGCGCGGATCGACCGCGTGCGCGAGGCGGTCGCGGACGTGCCCGACCGCGAGCGTCCGCGCGTCGCCGCCTTCGACTGGACCGACCCGCTTCGACACGGCGGGCTGTGGGTCCCGGAACTCGTGGAGACCGCTGGCGGCGAGGCCGGCCTCGCCGAGGCCGGCCGGCGCTCGGAGACACTCGACTGGGCCGACGTGCGCGCGTACGACCCGAAGGTCGTCGTCGTCGCGCCTTGCGGCTACGACCGCGCGGGCGCCGAGCGTGCGGTCGAAGACCTCCGCGCCCGCGAGGGGTTCTCGGACCTCGCCGCCGCGCGCGAGGGACGCGTCTACGCGATGGACGGCACCGCCTACATGAACAGACACAGCCACCGCGTCGTCGACACGCTGGAGGCGCTGGCCGCGACGATCCACCCCGAGCGCGTCGACCGCGAGGACGACCGCGTGGCGCGCGTCGGGACGCGGCCGGCGTAAGTCGCGTTTCTGTCGGCGGGGCTTCTGTCGGGGGCGGCGAGGAGACGGAATCTCGGGCGCGTCAGAACCCGCCGTAGCGCAGGTAGACCATGTCGAGGATCAGGAGCAGCTGCACGAGCCCCTGGACGCCGCCGAGCTTGGCGTTCTGTCGGCCGACCGCGGCGATGACGGAGGCGTCGGGCTCCGGCGAGGTCATCTCCGCGTACATCCGGAGTTCGCCGGGCAGGAGGAAGCCGAACCCCTGCACGGACAGCACCGTCACGAGCGCGAGCGCGACCATGATCGCGGGCGTCGTCGCCTGCAGGTCCCCCACGGTCGTCGCGACCCAGGCCAGCGAGCCGACCGTCACCAGCGCGAACGGGACCTGCCACCGCCGGTCGCCCCACGCGTCCAGCCGCCAGCCGAGCAGCAGCAGGATGGGCACGAGGTTCGCGGCCGTGAACAGCGCCAGCCACGGCTCCGCGTTCGGGAACAGGTTCAGCCGGAGCGCGAGCGTGATGCCGCCCGCGATGGTCGTCACCGCCAGCGCCGGCAGCAGGAACGCCGTCTTGGGCGTGAGCCGCTGGAACACCGCGGCGCTCGTCTCGTCGTCGAGCCCGCCCACGACCGGTCCGAGCACCGCGCCGATGAACAGGTCGAAGCCCGTCCAGAGCACCCCCGCCATGACGTGCACGTACGTGTGCGCCTGCAGCGACGCGACCGTCAGCGCGTAGCCGAGCGCCGCCAGCGGCACGGCCACCGCCGCGACCGCGAACGCCGGATTCGCTCGATCGGCCATCCCACCAACCGTACCGCGAACCGTCCGCGTGGACATGTCTGTCCGCTAACTCGTGGAGAGGGGATTAAAGATGGGGCTTCCGGCAGCACGTCCCGCGGACCGCCCGCCACCGGTGGCACGTATTTGCCGCCGCGAACGATGCAGGGAAACAGTGAAGAGTGCGACCCGAGTCGGGACGGATATGCCGGTTTTCGAGGTATCGAGCGTCGCGGTCGTGTTTCTCCTCATCCTCGCGGTGCTCGTGGCGTTCGTCACGGAGGTCGTCCCCAACGACGTCACGGCGATCTCGGTCGTCGCCGCGCTGGTCGTCCTCGAACCGTGGACGGGCGTCGGGACGCGCGACGCCATCTCCGGGTTCGCGAACCCCGCGACGGTGACCATCATCGCGATGTACATGCTCAGTGCCGGCGTACAGAACACGGGCATCGTCGAGCGTCTCGGCGTCATTCTCGCCGATTTCACCGGCGGGTCGGAGTTCCGCGCCCTCGTCGCCACTGTCTGTACAACTGGCCCGATCGCAGGGTTCGTGAACAACACCCCCGTCGTCGCGGTGTTCATCCCGATGGTCACCGGCCTCGCCGAGGACTCGAAGATGAGCCCCTCGAAGCTTCTGCTCCCGCTCTCGTACGCCGCGATCCTCGGCGGCACGCTCACCCTGATCGGGACGTCCACGAACATCCTCGCCAGTGATTTCGCTCGCCTGCTGATCGACGGCCGCGATGGGATCGGGATGTTCGAGTTCTCCGGCCTCGGTGCCGTGCTGCTCGCGGTCGGGTTGGCGTACCTCCTGACGGTCGGATGGCGGCTGACGCCCGCCCGCGTCCCGCCCGACAGCGATCCCGTCTCCGAGTTCGACTTGGATGACTACCTGACGTTCATGCAAGTGCGCCCGGACTCCAGCGCTGTGGGGGAGTCGGTCGAAGCGTTCGATGCGGCCCACCCAGACGTGCGGATCCTTCAGGCGCGCCGAGGGGGCGACGCCTACGCCGGCCCCCACTCGGACCGAGTCATCGAGGCGGGTGACGCCCTCGTCGTCCACGGGAGCCTCCAAGCGGTCAACCGGTTCCGCGAGGCGACGGGACTCGGACAGCGCGCCAGCAGCGCCGTGACCGAAGACACCTTCGAAGCGGCCGCTACGGAGGGGGCGCTGGCGAAAGCGGTCGTCCCGGAGCGGTCCCGATACGTGGGCGAGACGATAGCCGAGACCGGACTCCACGAGTACCACGAGACCAGTGTGCTCGCCGTGCGTCGCGAGGGGGAGCTGATCAGGACCGACCTTGCCGACCTGACCCTTCGCACCGGCGACCTCCTGTTGGTGCGGACGACGCCGGCCGCGATCGGTTACTTCGCGGAAACGGGCGAGCTCGTGGTCGCCGACGAACGCGCTATCGAGGAGATCGCGGCGGCGGATACCGCCGATATCGCGCCGTTGTCGCCGAAGACGCCGGTCGCGCTGGGGATCCTCGCGACCGTCGTCGCCGTCGCAGCGCTCGACCTGCTCCCCATCGTTATCGCCGCGCTCGCCGGCGTGGTCGCGATGGTCGTCACCGGCTGCCTGACGACCGCGGACGCCTACGACGCGGTGTCGTGGAACGTCATCTTTCTCCTCGCGGGCGTCATCCCGCTCGGTATCGCGCTGGAGTCGACCGGCGGCGCGGCCGTCATCGCGGAGTCGCTCGTGGCCCTCGACGGTGTCCTCCCCCTGATCGGCGTCCTGTTCGTCCTCTACCTCGTCGCCGGCCTGCTCGCGAGCGTCATCACGCCGGTGGCGACCGCGGTGCTGATGATCCCGGTCGGCGTCGACGCGGCTGCCCGACTCGGCGCGAACGAGTTCGCGTTCCTGCTCGCGGTGATGTTCGCGTCCGCCACGTCGTTTATGACGCCGGTCGGCTATCAGACGAACCTGATGGTGTACGGTCCGGGCGGCTACAGGTTCACCGATTTCCTGAAGGTCGGAGGACCGTTACAGCTCCTGTTGGCCGTCGTCGCGACGGTCGGTATCGCGGTCGGCTGGGGGATCTGACGAGCCCGTTCGGGCGGCGGCACCCAGCGTCGTCGCTACTCGTCCGTCGGCCCGAGGTAGCCCCACGCCTGCAGGCGGTCGCCGTCGCCGTCGATCCACCGCTCCCCGATGTCGTCCCGGTAGTACATGTTGGGCATCAGGACCTCGTCGATGCGGCCGTACGCCTGCTCGCGCGCCGCCCCCATCGTGTCGCCCTTGCCGGTCACGACGATGGGCATCCCGTTGTCGCCGGCGACGCGCCACTGACCGTCGACCTTCTTGGCGTCCTCGAGGTGGATCCCCTCGCGGCTCTCCGTCTCGAACACCACGGCCGCGTTCCGGGAGTTCTCGTCGTACGTCTTCTCGTCGTCGAACGGGAACGGCGGCAGGACGACCCGCACGCCGATCTGGTAGCCCCTGTGTACCTCGGGGGTGGGGTCGTTGCCGTGCGCGAGGTCGTAGAAGAACTCGCCCGTCGACGACTCGAGAGACTCCTCCTGTAACGCGATAGTCGGGTAGCCGAACCGGGGCGTGAACTCCAGCGGGTAGATGCCGGTCCCGTTGACGATGCAGTTGATGTCGATGCTGCCGACGTATCCCTCGTTCGCGAGCCAGCCCTCCAGTTTGCCCAGGGTTTTCTCGAACAGTTCGTTCTGTCCGGCCCAGAACATCGACGTCCCCATCTCGCCAGTCGAGGGGCCGATGTTGCCCGGGAACAGTTTCTTGTGCTCGAAGTTGAAGTTCACGCGATCGATGAACTCGTTCCCGTCGAAGAACCCGCAGATGGCGACTTCGACGCCCTCCACCTTCCGCTGGAGCTGGAATCCCTTCATCCGGTGGCCCCACGCCTTCTTGTAGGCCCGGAGCACGTCGACCACGTCGCTCCCGTCGTCCTCGTTGCCGACGTACAGCAGCCGCTTGACGTTCTGGACCTCCCCGAGCGGCTTGATGACGTACGGCGCCGGGTTCTCCTGTACGTGCCCGATCCCCTCGTCGAAGTCCTCGAAGACGTGGTGTTCGACGGTGTTGACGCCGTGCTCTTCGAGGACCTCCATCGCGTAGCCGCGGTCCTCCTCGAGCCGGTCGGTGTTCCGCGTGCCGCCGACGACGGCCGTCCCTCGGTCGCGGAGTTCCTCCGCGAGTTCGCCCGTGCCGATGTCCGACCCGACCCAGATGTCGTCGAAGACGACCACGTCGGCCCAGTCGACGTCCCCCTCCCAGTCGTCGGTCTTCGGGACGAACCCGTCGCCGATCTCCCGGTCGCTTTCGGCCTCGATGTAGTACTTCACGTCGTGGCCCTCGCGGTGGACCTGCCACGCGAGGTCGGTGATCAGCGCGGCGTCGGCCGACACGAACAGGAAGCGCTTGGTCTCCATGGACTGACCACGGCGTCCGGGACCTTATTCTTCCGTGACACGCGGAGTCGTGGATCCGGGGCGGCGGGTCGACCGACGGCGTCCGGGGCCGCCACGGCCGGCGCGTTGAAGTGGTCCGCGCCGGTGGAGCCACGCATGCCCGAGGACGCGCCCGCGACGCCCGCGGTCGACGAGTCGACGCTGTTCGAGACGCCGCTCGTGGAACTCGATCTGGGGGTCGCGCCGACGGTGCTGGCCAAGGTCGAGTGGTTCAACCTCGCGGGCGCGGCGTTCGGCGGCGGGTCGGTCAAGACCCGGATCGCGGCCGCGATGCTGGACCGCGCGGAGGAGCGCGGGGTCCTCGACCGGGACGCGGGGGCGGACGCGAACCCGGCCGTGCTGGAGCCCTCCAGCGGCAACACCGGCGCCGCCCTCGCGCGGGTTGGCGGCGCCCGGGGCTACGACGTGGAGATCGTCACGAAGGCGGACGCCGGTGCGGGCAAGCGCCGCGCCATCCGCGAGGCGGGCGCCGAGATCCGGTCCGTTCCCGCGGACACGACCTACGACGCGATCATCGACCGCGTGGAGGAACTGGTCGCGAGCGGCGACTACCACTGGCCGAACCAGTACGACAACCCCGCGAACCCCGCGGTCCACGAGCGCACGACCGGCGCGGAGATCCGCAGCCAGACCGACGGTGCGGTCACGGCGTTCGTCACGGGCGTCGGGACCGGCGGGACGGTGTCGGGCGTGGCCCGCGCGCTGGACGACGACGCGACGGTAGTCGGCTACGAGCCCGCCGCCGACACGACGGACATCGAGGGACTGCGCTACCTCCGCACCGGCGACCATCCCTACCGCGCGGCCTACGAGACGGAGCGGCTCGACGACGTGCGCTACCTGCGGACCGACGAGGCGCACAAGGCGGCCCGCTGGCTCCGCGAGCGGTACGCCGACCGCGACGTGACGGTCCACGACCCCGGTCGGCACGACCCCGAAGCCGTCCGCGAACACCTGCGAGTTGACAGCGACGCGGCGGGCCACGGGCGCGGCGCCTTCGCGGTCGGCCCCTCCAGCGGCGGCAACGTCGCGCTGATTCGGGAGCTCGCGGCGGAAGGGGTTCTCGACGGCGACGACACCGTCGTCACGATGCTTTGCGACCGCGGCGACCGCTACGCGGACGGGCTCTGGCGCGAACTGTAGCGGGAGAAAAGTCGGGTGTCGGCGGTCGTTAATCGTCCGCGGGAGACGCGCCCGAACCGCCCGCGCCGCCGGGGCCGAGGTCCGCGGCGACCGGCTCCACGCGCTCGTCGGGGAGCGTGCCGTCCTCGCGGAGGCCCCGTTCCTCGTAGTACTCGCGGATCGCGGCGTCCAGGTCCGGCAGGTCGTACGGGAGGCCGTCGTCGCTCGCGTCCTTCCCGCGCTTGTTGTTGAAGTGACGCTCACGCTCGATCGTCCGCGCGCCGAGTTCGAGGAGGGCCTCGTAGGGCGCGTCGAGCAGTTGCGCGAGCCGGTCGTCGGTGACGTAGTCGCCGCCGAACGCGCAGACGACGGCGGAGTCGCGGACGGCGTTGCGGTTCTCCTTCTCGACGAGGAGCTCCGACTTGCCGAGCGTCCCCTCGGGGTCGATCTCGCCGGCGTACTCCGGGGAGAGCATCCCGGCGTACATGTGGTCGCCGCCGCGGTTCGCGACCGCGTAGGAGAGCCCCTGCCCGTGCAGGACGCGGCCGTCGTGGGCCGCGAACTCCATCCCCTTGACCGTGTAGTCGCCGACGCCCAACTGGTCGTGGACGCGGTGGACACCCTCCGCGAGGTCGTCGCCGATCCCCTCGCGGTGAGCGATCTTCTCGGTTATCTCGCGGGCGAGCTCCGCGTTGCCGAACTCGTCCTCGCTGGCGAGGTAGGCGGCGACGGTGACGCCCGCGGAGATGGTGTCCATCCCGAGGACGTCACAGAGCTCGTTGGCCTTCATCACGTCGACGATGTCGCCGACGCCCTGGTTGGAGCCGAACGCGTAGACGGTTTCGAACTCCGGCCCCTCCGTCTCGACGCCCTCCGCCTCGTCGCGGGTGGGGAGCTTGCAGGCGTACGCGCACGCCGAGCAGGCCCCCTTCTTGTACTTCTTCTCCTCGACGGCGTCGCCGCCGATGCCGGCCGCGTGCTCGAACTCGTACTCCGAGAAGTAGCGGGTCGGGAGCGAGAAGTTCTCGTTGATGAACTCCGTGCCGCCGGTCGTCCCCTGCCGCTTCATGCGGTCGTCCGACGTGGCCGCCTCGCGGTGGACGTCCATCTCCGGCGGGTTCGGGATCTCCACGTCGGGCTCCGCGTCGCCCTCGAAGGTCACGGCCTTGAGGTTCTTCGACCCGAGCACCGCCCCGAGGCCGCCGCGGCCGAACGCCCGCGAGTCGTAGGTCATCACGGACGCGAACCGGACGCGGTTCTCGCCCGCGGGACCGATGGCGATGCAGTTCTCCGGGCCGAGGTCGCGCGTCTCCGCGACGTGGTCGGACACCGCGGGGACCTCGGCGCCCGCCAGTTCGGGAACCTCCTCGAACTCGACGCCCTCGTCGGTGACGTGCGCGATCAGGAGTTCGTCGCTGGCGCCGACGACCTCCAGCACCGACAGGTCCGCGCCCGAGAACTCCCGGGAGAGGTAGCCGCCGGCGTTCGTCGAGACGAGCCCGTCGGTCAGCGGCGAGAGCCCGGTCATCGACATCCGACCGGTGAACGACATCCCCGACTGCTGGAGCGGGCCGGTCGCGAGGTACGCGCGGTTCTCCGGGCCGAACGGGTCGGCGTCGAACGGGATGCGGTCGTGCGCGAGCGCCGTCGCGACCGCGCGACCGCCCACGAACTCCGCGAGGAGGTCGTCGATGTCGGTCCGGGTCGCCGTTCGCTCGCCCACGTCGATCGTGAGCAGGGGGCCTTCGGCGTGAAGCATGATCCGTCCAAGCGGTTCGCCGACCAAAGGTCTACCTCCACGCCGCTCCGCTTGCCGGCTCCCGCCGTCGCCCTCTGCCTCCGACCGGCCGGCCCGCGCACGACGTCACCGCCGCGTCAGCCGACCGCGAACGCGCGCGAGCAGTTCTCGGTCCGCCGGCTCCGCGTAGCCGAGGCCGACCATCGCGCCGTAGTAGACGGCGAACAGCCCCGCGAGGAACGGCACCAGCCCGAGGGGCGAGGCGACCGCGTCCCCGGCCGCCCGCGCGGCGAGGACCGCGGCCGCGACCGTGATCCCCATCGGGACGAGCATCGGCGCGCGCAGCGAGTGCGCGCCGGAGAAGCGGTAGACCAACACGACGCGGATGGCGTTCCGGACGACGAGCGCGACCGCCGTCGCCACCGCGGCGCCCACGATGCCGTGCGGGGGAATGAGCCAGACGTTGAGCGCGACGTTCCCGACGGCCGCGACGAGGTTCGCCCACATCACCGCCCGCGTGTAGCCGAGGGCGGTCAGCGTCGCGCCGTTCGGCCCCATCACGTTGCCGAGGAAATAGGCGACCGCGAGCACCCGAAGCGCGAGCGCGCCGGCGCGGTACTCCGGGCCGAAGACCGCTCCCAGCACGACCTCCGGGAAGAGGAGGAACGTCGTCGCGACCGGGAACGTCACGGACGCGAACCACTTCGTCAGCGCGAAGTAGACGCGCCTGACCGCCTCGCCCGACCCCTCGGCCGCGAACTCCGAGACTGCGGGCGTGTAGAGGAAGATCATCGAGCCCCAGATGATCGAGATGGTCCGCACCAGCGGGCGCACGCCGTCGTAGATGCCGACCGCCGCGGCCGTCTTGAAGTAGCCGAGCATCAGGATGTCGGTCCACGACATGATCTGGATCAAAAGCGACGCGAACAGCAGCGGGAACGAGAACGCCAGCAGCGCGTACCCCTCGCGCGGCCGCCGCAGCGACGCGACCGCGGCCCCGCGGAACCCCCCGGGGTCCGCGCGGACGGTGTAGAGCAGGTACGCGACCGCGGTCAGCGCCAGCGAGGCGGGGAACGCGAGCAGCGCCGCGATGAGCCCCCACTCGGCCCAGACGACGGCCGCGAGGATCGCGGGGAGCGCGCCCTTCTGCAGCAGCTCCTGAAACGCCACGCGCTCGCGGGTCCGCCCGAAGCCACGGAACACCGCGGTGCAGACGCGGACGACTGCGAGCCCCGGGATGGAGACCGCGGCGACGCGGAACGCCAGCGCGTACTCGGGATGGCCGAACAGCGACGCGAGCGGTTCCGCCAGCGCGAACAGGCCCGCGCAGACGGCGAGGCTCGCGACGACCGCCGCGGCGAGCCCCCACGTGACGATGCTCGCGGGCGTGAGCGCCGTCTCGTCGGGCGCGGGTCGGCCGGCGGAGCCGCTTTTTGAGCCCTCCGCGGACCCGTCCGCCCCCTCCGCCCCGCCGGCGCCGTGGTACGCGACCTGTCTGGTGACGCCGTTTCTGAGCCCGAGCGTCGCGACGACCGCGAGGATGGAGGCGACGGTGAACGCGAGCGAGAAGAGGCCGTACTCGTCCGGGGAGAACGCGCGCGTGAACAGGCCGCGACCGGACAGCTCCAACGCCATGCCCGCGAGCGTCCCCGTGACCACGACGGCGGCGCCGCCGGTCACCGAGAACAGGGCGTCGACGACGGACTCGCCGTGGTCGTCGGGCTCGCCGCGGTTGCCGCGCTCGTCGCTCTCGCCGGCACCAGCCGTCTCCTCGGCCTCACGGCTCGCCGCGTCCTCATCGTCCGCGTCGCCGTTCGCCTCCCCCGACACGGCTCCGTCGAAGACGGTCGCCGGATGAAGTGGTTCCGGATCCGGGCGCGGTCGCCGGGTCCGAAACCGCTCCCGCGCGCGGCTTCCGGGTGCGCCCTGCGCTCGCGCTACCGCCGCGCGAACGCCGCGGCCGCCTCGACCAACCGGTCGAACGCACCGCTCGCGGCGTGTCTGTGCGCGTAGGTCCCGACCGTCCGGTACTCGGTCAGGCCGTCGCGGTCGCCGTCGATGCCCTCGCCGCGCTCCACGTCGAAGGCGAACCGGGCGTCGGTCGTCGGATCGAGGTCGGCGTCCGGCTTCCCGAGCGCGTGCGAGGAGTAGTGGAACTCGTGGCCCCGGTGCGTCTCGCCCGCGTTCGCGGTCGGGCCGTCTGCCCGCGCGCGGAGTTCGACGTGGTCGAGCGCCTGATACCGGTCACGCATCGTCACCTCGCCCGGCAACACGCCCGCCATCGCGTGCGTCTCGCCGTCGGCGGTCGTCAGCGTCTCCGAGAGCGCCATCAGACCGCCGCACTCGCCGAGCACCGGCAGCCCCTCCGGCGCGCGTTCGGCGAGCGTCGACAGCGCCGGCGAGTCCGCCACCTCGGCGGCGTGGAGTTCCGGGTAACCGCCGGGCAGGTACACCGCGTCGCACGCGGGGAGGCCGTCGCCCGCGATCGGCGCGAACGTCGTCACGTCCGCGAGGTCCGCCAGCCGTTCGCGCGTCGCCGGGTAGCAGAACCGGAACGCGTCGTCCTGCGCGACGGCGACGGTCGGGCGGTCGTCGTCCGGCGCCTCGTTCGGCAGGCCGGAGCGGTCCGGTCGGTTCGGCGCCGCGACCGGTTCCGCCACGTCCGCGAGCGCGTCTGCGTCGAGGTGTGCCGCCGCCTCCGCGAGCGCCTCGTCCGACACCGGCGACTCCTCGCCCATGTGGAGGCCGAGGTGTCTGTCGGGGATCTCCAGTCCCTCGGTCGGCGGCACGCGGCCCAGATACCGAATTCCGTCGGGGAGCGCGTCGCGGATTCCCGCCTCATGGCGGCCGCCGTGGGCCTGCTGGGCGATGACGCCCGCGACCTCGACGCGGGGGTCGTCGACCGCCTCGCGGACGTCTTCCGGGAGATCGGCGCGTGCGGCGTACTCCCGGAACCCGAGCGCCGTCGCGCCGACGCTCTGCATGCCGGCGCCCGCGTCGACCACGAGCACGACCGGCACGTCCAGCGCCGCGGCGGTCGCCGCGGTGGAGGTGGCGCTCCCGTCGTAGAGTCCCATCATCCCCTCGACGACGAGGGTGTCGCCCGCGGCGCTGCGGGCGTTTCGCCGGACGCCGTCGACCCCCTGCATCCACGTGTCGAGCGTGCGCGAGGGCGCCTCCGCGACCGCGGCGTGGTGGCTCGGGTCGATGAAGTCCGGGCCGGCCTTCGCTGCCGCGGGATCGTACCCGGCCGCGTCGAGTGCCCGGAGCGTCGCCAGCGTCGCGACCGTCTTGCCGACGCCCGAGGCGGTGCCCCCGAGCACGAAGCCGTTCATGCCCGTCCCTTCGCCGGCAGGGACATAAATCGTCCGCGACGGGCACGGTTCGCCGGTCCGCGAAAGCCGATGTGGCGACGTTCAGGGGCGGCGCACGGCCAGCACGGAAAGGTCCGAAAAGCGGCTGTCCTCGGGGCCGTCGCCGCCCGCCTCCGCCGCCAGCGCGCCGAGCGACGATCGCGTGACGGTCTCGTCGTCGTGCGTCAGCTTCTCGAGCACGAGCGCGGTCGCGTCGGGGTCCGCGCCCGCCTCGATCAGGTGCGCGGCCACGTCGCCCGGCATCCAGTCGTAGGGCCGCGGAAGCACCAGCAGGTGGCGCTCCCCGGCGTCGGCGCGGAGTCGCGCGAGGTCGTCGTCCAGCGGTCCGCTCTTGTGGAGCGTGACGAACGTCGTCGCCTCCATCGGCGTGCGGGCGCGGCTCGCGGCCACCTGCAGCGAGGAGATGCCGGGAACGATCTGGACGGGGACACGGTCGTCGTCGGCTTCGAGCGCGTCCGCGACCGCCCGCTGGACCTTTCCGACGAACTGGTACCCGGAGTGGTTCGGGTCGCCCATCAGGACGGCGACGCCGGTCGCGCCGTCCGCGATCCGGTCGGCGAAGGTCGCCAGCGTCGCCGCCTCGTCGCGGTAGCCGCAGGCCAGCGTTTCGCCGGTCGCCGCGTCCGCGACGTAGTCGAGAACAGTCTGGAAGCCGACCACGACGTCCGCCTCGGCGATCGCGTCGCGGCCGCGGGGCGTCAGGAACTCCGCCGCGCCGGGGCCGATCCCGATCGCGCGGACCGCGGGGTCCGCTCCGTCCGTCCGGTCCGGCTCCGGGTCCGCGGCCGCGAAGTCGGCCGGGTCGGGACCCGAGTCGAGATCCACCGCGTCGTGGTCGCTCATGGTCTGACAAGCGACGCGCGCGACTTCCCGATTGCGGTCAATCGGCCGCCACACCAAAGCTACTTGTCTCCAACTCCAGTACGGTTGTCCATGAGCGACGACGACGCGGTCGATGGCGGATCTCCCGCGGAGCGGCGCGAGGAGGCGACGGCCCCGCGGGTGCTCGCGAGCAAGCGCGACGCGACCCGGTACCGCGTCCTCGTCGAGATCGCCAGTCGACAGCCGGCGGTGAGCCAGGGGGAGATCGCGGAGGCGGTCGGCGTCACCTCGCAGGCGGTCAGCGACTACGTCCGCGACCTCGTGGAGGCGGATTACGTCGAAAAGCACGGCCGAGGCCGCTACGAGGTGACAAAGGAGGGCGTCGACTGGCTCATCTCGCGGACGGACGCGCTGGAGAGCTACGTCGAGACGGTCTCCTCCGACGTCCTCGGCAGCGTCGACGTGGACGCGGCGGTCGCGGCCGGTGCGGTCGCGGAGGGCGATACGGTGGGGCTGACGATGCGGGACGGCGTGCTCCACGCGGTGCCCGGCGGCGGGGAAGACGGGGACGGGCGGGGCGGCGAGGCGGCCTCCGCAGTCGCGGTCACCGCCGGGGAGGCGGGGGAGGCGGTCGGCGTCACCGACTTCGAGGGCGTCGTGGACTACGAGCCCGGGACGGTGACCGCGCTGGTGGTCCCGCCCGTGACCGAGGGGTCGCCGCCGGAACCGGCGACGATCACCGACTACGCCGCCGACCACGACCTGATCGCGGTCGCCGGCACCGAGGCGTACGCGGCCGCGAGGCGCGCGGACGTGCGACCGGACGTCAGGTTCGGGACCGTTGAGGGCGTCGCGGAGGCGGCCGTCCGCGGCCTCGACGTCCTGCTTCTGGCGGTCGCGAACGCGCTCTCGCGGCACACCTCCCGGCTTCGCGAGGACGGGATCCGGTACGAGGTCCGGGACCCGACCGACGCGGAGTGAAGCGCGCGCGACGAGCGCGGCGACGCCGACGCCCGGAGTTCGACGCGACGGCGACGCCGGATCGTCGATAGTCGTCCGTCGATGCGTCGATCGTCGCCTTCGTCGGAGAACGCCTCAAATAGACTTATGAATGTTCTAGCGGTTTCTAAAGGAGTTATGAAAGGTCGTGAGCGCACGGTGAAGCGTTCTGAAACGGCGGAGAGACCGTTAATCGACCCGAATCGAACGCAAGGCTCGTTCCCTTATATGGGGTCGGGACGCCTCGTCGGGAGTGAGGCAGGTGACCCATATGTCAAACACATCCCTCCGCACGGCCGCTCGTTCCCCGGTCCGGGCGAGCGCCGCGCTCTCGAACAGGTTCCGCCGGCTCACCGCCGTCGGCGTGCGCGCCCTCGCGTTCTGGGCCGCCGTACTGCTCCCGCTGACGTACCTTCCCGTCCTCCACGGGATGGTCGTGGACGCGAGCGCCGGGCTGTTCCTGGTCCTGCTCGCGGCCAACGTCGCGTGCGCCGTCGTCGGCCACGACTACCGCCCCGGACACGGGGACGCGAGCACCGATCGCACGACCGACGCCTGAGACACCCACTACACAACCCATGAGCACGAACGCCGCCGCCACCGACGCGACATATTCCCCCAAAGCCGCCCGCCTCGCCGAATACCTCCGTGAGGAGGCCGCCGACGGCGAGACGTACTTCAAAGCGAAGTTCATCGCGGACGACGTCGACCTCTCGCCGAAGGAGATCGGCGCCCTGATGGTCCAACTGCAGGGTCGGATCCCCGACCTGACCGTCGAGAAGTGGTCGTACACGGGCGCGACCACCTGGCGCGTGGCACCGCGCTGACGCGGCCGCGCCTCGCGGGCGGCCCCGTCGATCCCCGCTACGCCCCCCCGACGCCCGACCCCTGCCGTATCAGGTCCCCGCGGTATCCGATACCCCCGTTTTTGCGTACTCGGTCTCGCGTTCAGGTTCGCCGTCAGGCACGCGACCGGTCGGCCGCATGCGCCGTCGGCCGCGTGCACCATCGACCGCGTGCACCATTGACCGCGTGCGCCGTCGGCCGCGCGCACGGGCGGACTCCGGAGAGTGCATCCCGATCCATCGCGCTTTTACGTGTGGTTGACTGACCAGTCAGTCAATGACGGACGAGCCCTCCGCGGCGGACGAGATCATGGACGGCGTGTACCGCGCGCTGTGTACCCACGGGTACGCGGGGGTGACGATGCAGGACATCGCGGACGAATGTTCCAAGAGCAAGTCGCTGCTCCACTACCACTACGACACGAAGGAGGACCTCCTGGTCGCGTTCCTCGACCACATCCTCGCGGACTTCGAGGAGAAGGTCGCCGAGATCGCGGACGATCCCCCGCTCGTTCGGCTCACGACGCTGCTCGACCGGTTCGTCTTCGACCCGAGCGAAAGCGAGCGCGAGTCGTTCCACATCGCTCTCCTGGAGCTCCGGTCGCAGGGGCCGTTCAACGAGCGCATCCGCGAACAGCTGGACCGCAGCGACCGGCTGCTCCGCGAGACGCTCGCGGACATCATCAGCGAGGGCGTCGAGGCGGGCCAGATCCGCGACGTCGACCCCGAACGGTCGGCCGCGCTGATCACCGCCGCGATCGACGGCGCACGGACCCGCCAGATCACGTTGAGCGAGGACGTGCTCGGCGACGACACCTACACCTGCGTCACCTCGCGGCAAGTGCGCCGGCGGATCGTCGAGCCGATCCTCACCGAGGGAGCGTCCCTTCCGTCGGCCGAGGAACCGACCGCGGGCGGGGGCGACGCCGACGAGGCGACGAACGGCGCGACGGCGAGCGAGGACTCCGAACCACCCTCCGGAACCGCGGATCACCCGGACGGTGACTGGACCGAATGAGTACGGAGGCCGGACCGCGTGACCGGTCCGCCGACGACGGCGACCGGACTGGACGAGGCGAGCGGACCGCCCTCGACGTCGTGAGGGGAGGTGCCGACGACTGACGATGTTCGACCGACTCCCCACCTTCGGCTTCACTCGCCCGCCGGCCGTCCTGCTGGCGGTGATCGCGAGCACCTTCTTCGTCGGCTTCGGCGGGGGCGTCGTCTTCCCCATCCTCCCGAACCTCGGCGCGGTGCTCGGCATCTCCGCGTTCATGGTCGGGATCATCCTCTCGGCGAACCGGTTCATCCGGCTCGTCGCGAACGCGCCCGCCGGCGCGCTGATCGACCGCATCGGCACGCGCCGGCCGTTCGTTCTCGGACTCTTCATCGAGGGGGTCGCCACCCTCGGCTACGTCGTCGCCCTGTTCGTCCCGCCGCCGGAGGCGTGGTTCCTGCTGGCCCGGGTGCTGTGGGGGCTCGGCTCCGCGGCGGTGTTCGCGACCGCCTACACCATCGCCGCGGACGTCTCGACCGGCGACTCCCGCGGGACGAACATGGGCATCGTCCGCGGCGGCATCACGATGGGCTTCCCCGCCGGACTCGTGCTCGGCGGGGTGGTGAGCGCGCTCTACTCCAACGCCGCGGCGTTCGTGCTCGCGGCCGCGTTCGCGCTGTTCGCCAGCGTCGTCGCCTACGTCCTCGTTCCCGAGACGCACGTCGAGGGCGACGAGGGATCGTCCGTGAAGCCGTGGGACATCGACACCTCCGTCCCCGCGGTGACGGTCGGACTCGTCAACTTCGGGCTGATGTTCGCGTACATCGGCGCGCTGTTCGCGACCCTGGTGCTCTTTCTGGGCGAGCACGACCTCTCGCTGTTCGGGCTCGCGCCGCAGGGAACCTCCGGCGTGTTCATGGCCGGGACGGTGGTCTCCGCGGCCGCCTTCATGCTCGTCGGCGGTCGCGTCTCCGACACGCGGAAGTCCAGAACGCCGGTGCTGCTCTTCTTCCTCGTCGTCTCCTTCGTCGGCTTCCTGCTGCTCGCTCGGGCCGGGTCGGTGATCGAGTTGGCGTTCGCCTGCGTCTTCATCGGCGCGGGACAGGGCGGCACGAGCGGTCCCCTGATGGCGCTTCTGGCGGACCTCACGCCCGACGAGCGCATGGGGCGCGCCTCGGGGACGAACAACGTCTTCGGGGACGTCGGGGGCGGGCTCGGCCCGATGGTCTCGCTCCCGCTCGTCGAGGCGGTCGGGTTCGAGCCGATATACGCGTTCTGCGCGCTCGTTCCGCTGCTGGCCGGAGGGGTGCTGCTCGTGGGCGTCCGCCGCGTCACAGGGACGTTCCGACCGGGACGGACCGACACGAACGCCACGGTCGCGGACTGACCGGCGGCTCCCCGGTTTTTAACCGACTCCCGGAGTAATCACGAACCCATGAGAGACAGACACACAGCCCGAGGGGCCGCGTGGGCCGTCGCGATGCTGGTCGGGATCGCGCTCGCGTCGGGGATCGCCGCCGCACACGTCCGGTTCGTCACCGACACGGAGGAGGCGGGCGAGGCGCTTCGGTTCCTGGCCGGTGCGCTGACCGACCCCCTGCACCTCGCCGCGCTCGGGGGCGGGGCGCTCGCGGTCCTCGTGGCGATCGTCGTCTACCTGAAGACGGAGGCGCTGAACCGGGACGTGGCCGTGTTCCGGGGCGTGATGGAGAGCTACCGGGACCTGCTGCCGTGGCTGCTCCGCCTCGGGTTCGGCCTTCCGCTGGTGGGCGCCGGCTTCGCGGGCTACTTCTTCAATCCCGTCGTCGAACCGCTGATCGGGTCGGGCGTCGACCGCCTGCTCCAGATCCTGCTCGGGTTCATGCTCGTGTTCGGGCTCGGAACGCGCGTCGCGTCGCTCGCCGGACTGGTTATCTACCTCGTCGCCCTCCCGATCCAGCCGCTCCTGGCCTTCTCGCTGGAGTGGATCCCCGGGTTCCTCGCGCTGATCGTCGTCGGGAGCGGGCGGCCGAGCGCCGACCACACGCTCGCGCAGGTGGCGGCCACGCCCGGCACCTTCTACAACGAGGTCGACCCGGTCCACCGCGCGGCCGCGTGGTTCGAGGCGCGCGTCGACCCCTACGAGCGCTACGTGCCGACGGTGATCCGCGTCGGGATGGGCGTCGGGTTCGCCTTCCTCGGCCTGATGGAGAAACTGCTCGCGCCGGAGATGGCGATGAGCGTGGTCGCGACCTACGGGCTCGCGGAGGCGACGCCGTTCCCCGCGGAGCTGTGGGTGCTCGGTGCCGGTCTCGGGGAACTCGCGCTCGGGATCGCCATCGCGCTCGGCTTCTTCACCCGCGGCTCCGCGCTGGCCGCGATGTTCGTGTTCACGCTGACGCTGTTCGGCATCCCCGACGACCCCGTCCTCGCGCATATCGGCCTGTTCAGCCTCGCGTCCGCGCTGCTCATCACCGGCTCCGGCCCGTACGCGCTCGACAACTACCTCTCCGACTCGCGCCGGACAGCCCGCTCTGACGCGGTCACGGAGCCGGCCCCGGGCGACGACTGAACCGACACGGAACCGGTCGGAACGGATTTCTCCCCACGATACATATGGTAACGTATGACAACCACGAGCGCGGTCGCAGAGCGGACGTGGGCGGCCGGCGGGCTCGCCGGGCTCGCGGCCGGCGTCGGCATGGGGCTGGTGTTGCACCTCGCGTTGGACCTCATGCCGGTGATCGCGACGCTGATCGGTGGGGACACGACCCTCGCCGGGTGGGTCGTCCACCTGTTCAACAGCACGCTGTTCGGCCTGCTGTTCGTCGGCGTCTTCGCGCGGCCGTTCTTCGAGGAGTTGCTGGTCGACCTCGGCGGCTGCGTCTCGCTCGGGGTCGTCCACTCGGCCGCGCTCGGCCTGCTGACCGGCGGGCTGTTGCTTCCGGTCGCGCTCGCGCTGGAGGGCGCCACCTCGCTCCCGGTTCCGACGCTCCCGTTCCCGGGCGTCGACGTGGGCCTGGAGTTCGCGGTCGTCATCGCGCTCGCCCACCTGCTGTACGGCGTTCTGCTCGGCGGGACCTACGCGGTCCTGACCGGCGCCGCGTCGACGGCCGGGGTCGCCCCGGACGAGGAGGCGCCCGTCTGACCGGCGCTCCACGGCGCGGCGACGTCGCTCACCGACGGCGGCGGACGTAACGCTATTGCCCGGTCGCACCGACCGTCCGGTATGACCACGCGCGAGTTCGACGGCGTCCGGCTGGAGAAGGTGCGCGAGCACGTCTGGGAGATCCCGCGGGAGGGCGACATGAACGTGCCCGCCCGCGTGCTCGCGTCCGAGGAGCTGCTGGAACAGATCGGCAGCGACGACACGCTCCAGCAGTTGAAGAACGCCACCCACCTCCCCGGCATGACCGACCACGCGATCTGTATGCCGGACGGCCATCAGGGGTACGGCTTTCCGGTCGGCGGCGTCGGCGCGACCGACGCCCGAACCGGCTGCATCTCCCCCGGAGCGATCGGCTACGACATCAACTGCCTCCCGGAGGGTACACGTGTTTCCCTGTCTCACGGTCGACGAGCAAGAATCGAGAAACTCGAGGAAAGATTCGAGCAAGAGCAGGCCGCGGTCGCTGCCGAGAGTGGACTCACGTGCTCGGACATCCGCCTCTTCACGGAATCATCAGAAAAGCCCGTCTATGAGATCCGGTCGGAGACGGGAGATCTGGTTTCTGCAACGGCAGACCATCCGTTTCTGACAGAGACTGGCATGCGTGAACTCGAGGACATCGAGCCGGGAGATGAAGTCTATCTTCATCCCTTCGAGGGGTTCCCGGACGAGGAAGCGCCGGAGTTTATCGTGCTCGATGAGGAGGACTTCGCCGACGAGGATCCGCAGCTCGTTCGGGTTCTTAAGGAGCGCGACCTGCTGCCGCTTCGTTCCAGCGATGAGGCGTTCCACCGACTGCTCAAACTTCTTGGGTACCACACTGGTGACGGGGCTTTCGGAGACGGGATTACGACCTTTTATGGCGGTCGGGAGGACCTCGAGGCGATCCGGTCGGATATCGAGGCAATCGGTTTCACTCCCTCGCGGATCTATGAGCGTGAACGGGATCACCAGATCGATGGCCGGGAGTTCACTCGGACGGAATACAGCGTTCGTGGCCAAGCGAACGCGTTCAAGCAACTGCTGATCCGCCTCGGCGCTCCCGATGGAAAGAAAGTCGAGTCTGATTTCACCGCTCCGAATTATCTCGAAAAACTCACGGACTGGCAGCGTGCACTGTATCTGTCCGCCTTTTTCGGGGCAGAGATGAGCGCGCCAGATACGGTCGCCCCGAAGAACTTCTACGCACCATCAGTATCTCACAATCGGATCGCTGATGAGGCTGAGGCCGGAGAGGCGTTCCTTCGAGATCTCATGGCCCATCTTGAGGACCTCGGAATTGAAACCAACTCATTCGAGCGGGTGGAGAGTACTCAGACAGCGGCTGGAAAGGTCGAACGATTCCGTTTCGGCGTGAGTTCGGAAGCAGAAAACCTCGTTCGGTTTTTCACTCAAGTGGGGTACCGATACAACGCGGAGAAGCGACGAAAAGCACTGGTTGCCGCCCAATACCTGAAGCGAAAGGCCGAGGTGATCGACGAGCGCGAACGTGCCGCGGAGAAAGCGCGAGCAATGGCCGACGGTGGTGCGGCAATCAACGAAGTGAAAGACCGTCTCTCGAGTGTCAACGATCGGTTCATTGAGCGGAGCGTGTACGAGCAACGTAAGGGACGACCGAGACCGCCCGCTGACTTCCCGGACTTCTCCGAGTACCAAGAGCGTGTGACCGTTCGAGAAGATGGAGCGGTCTCCACCGAAGTAGTCTCGATCAGTGAAGCAGGCGTAGCGAAGGTTTACGACATCGGAGTTGCCCACGATGCACACAACTTCTTCGCGGAAGGATTTGTGGTTTCGAATTGCGGCGTCCGGATGGTCCGCACCGACCTCACCTACGACGACCTCCGCGGGCGGGAGGAGGAACTCGTCGACGCGCTCTTCGAGGCGGTCCCCTCGGGACTCGGCGGCGGCGGGATCGCGAAGGGCACCGCGGACGTGGTCGAGGCGATCCTCGAACGCGGCGTCGAGTGGGCCGTCGACGAGGGGTACGGCGTCCCCTCGGACCTGCGGCGGTGCGAGGACGAGGGGCGGCGCGAGGACGCGCGGCCGGAGTTCGTCACCCAGAAGGCGAAGGACCGCGGCCGGAACCAGATCGGCTCGCTCGGGTCGGGCAACCACTTCCTCGAGGTCCAGCGCGTGACCGACGTGTTCCGGCCCGAGGTGGCCGAGGCGTACGGGCTCTCCGAGGGGCAGGTCGTCGTCCTGATCCACTGCGGGAGCCGCGGACTTGGCCACCAGACCTGCACCGACTACCTCCGAAAGATCGAGAAGCAACACGGCGACTTGCTCGCGGAGCTGCCGGACAAGGAACTCGCGGCCGCGCCTGCCGGATCCGCGCTGGCCGAGGAGTACTACGGCGCGATGTGCGCCTGCATCAACTACGCGTGGACCAACCGGCAGCTGATCACCCACCGGACGCGCGAGGTGTTCGGCGACGTGTTCGACGCCGACCCCATGGCCGACCTCGGGATGGAGCTGCTGTACGACGTGGCGCACAACATCGGCAAGAAGGAGGAGCACGCGGTCGGCGAGCCGGACGCGGACGGCGAGCGCGAGACCCGGGAGCTGTACGTCCACCGGAAGGGCGCGACGCGGGCGTTCCCCGCCGGCCGCGAGGAGGTGCCCGCCGTGTACCGCGACGTCGGCCAGCCCGTGATCATCCCGGGGAGCATGGGCGCGGGGTCGTACGTGCTCCGCGGCGGCGACGCCTCGCTCGACACCTCGTTCGGCTCGACCGCCCACGGCGCCGGCCGCCTGATGAGCCGGACGCAGGCCAAACAGGAGTTCTGGGGCGGCGACGTGCAGGACGACCTCGCGGAGCAACAGAAGATCTACGTGAAGGCGCAGTCCGGCGCGACCATCGCCGAGGAGGCGCCCGGCGTCTACAAGGACGTGGACGAGGTCGTCCGCGTCAGCGACGAACTGGGCATCGGCGACAAGGTGGCGCGGACGTTCCCAGTCTGCAACATCAAGGGGTGAGCGCGGGGCGCTCGGCGGGAGATGGGGACGGCGCAGTTGCTCGCTTTTCACGTCTCCACTCGCTCAGTACAGGGGACTCAGGTATCGTTCAGTACAGCATCTCGGATCCTTGGGGCAGGTGTTGAACCAGTTCGGTGAGTCAGCCGAGGGTTACAGCGGAACCCAAGGGGACCAGCGAGGCAACGGAAACGGCAATGGCGATGGCAAAGGAAGTGACAAGGTCAACACTCATAATAGGCGAATCCATTGTTGGCACAAACGCCCCGGGCTGAAGCAGAGACCCGGGTTGACCAGATCCAACTGGCGATCGTGGCTGAGGTCTAACTCACGTCTCTCGATTCATCACCTATGGAAGTTGTATTGGCATCGAAACGAATCCGGGATTCACGCACAGCAACCCTCAGTGCGATACTGGTCGTGATACTCGCCCAGATCCCCATTTACGCAGTCTTCGCGGATATCCCGGTGGTCGGTGATTCATTCCTGGGTGCCGCCATACTGTGGGCCATCGGCGCACTCGTTTGGAGCGGGTATACAGCAATTCTGCTACTGGCTCCACTGGCCGATATCCGAAATCATCCGGATCGTGATTCCTGGGGGCCGTTTGAGACGCTGAACGTGTACTCCTACGTCTCTCTTCGTCAGATATGGATCCGACTGCTGCACGGAGTCTTCGGGTGTATCTTCGCGCTCATCGGCACGGTACTCTTTGTGGCGACACCGCCGCTATTGGTACTCCCAACGGTGGTAATGATGGCTTCGGTCATTATGATGGGAGCGCACACTGGTGTGAAAGATCCATCAGAAGAGACGAAGCGGCATCTCTGATCATCGACAATCGGCGGTCGGTACCACGTCCCACTTCACTACAAGATCCACAGCTGCCACGGCAGCTCCATCTAATATGCGTTCCCCATCCGACGACTCTATTGGAATCTCATGCGAGAAATGTGTGCCAGCCCCACATCAAGATCGGACGACGCCGTCGCGACGAGTTCACGCATAGGCCGATTTCCTGTTCTGACCCAGTCTCGGAAGTCGTCAGTAACCGCGTGCGAGATACGGAGTATGCAGTCAGCACGGCGGACGCGTTCGTTTCACATGGGACATACTGAATAAGCCGCTTAGTGTGCACGTCTACCAACCGGCACTTTCGACCAAAAATCTCCGCGAGGAATACGTGTTCAACGAGACCGTCAGGACCAGAAGCCGCCGGACCCGCCGCCCGGCCCCGACGGCCCTCGCGGTCCGGACGGTCGCGGGTCCGGGTCGATCTCGACGAACTCGCTCTCCGACCGCGGGTCGACCTCGCGGCCGTCCTCGAAACGCACGAACGAGAGGTAGAAGGGCTCGCCGCAGCCGGCGTCGGTTGGTTCTTCGTCCGCCAGCCGCCCCTCCTCGCCGCAGACGAACCGGACGCCGTCGGCGTCGTCGGCCTCGTAGTCCTCGTCCGGCGCGACGTAGGTCCACCCCTCGAGGGGGTACGGCGTCACCGACTTGTCCGCGAGGTAGCCCTCGCGGTCGAGTTCCACGAGCGTCTCGCAGTGCGGGCAGTGGTAGGTGACGGGATAGCTCACGGGCGAGGATACGCGCGGCGACGGCATAGCTCCGTCGTCGGCCTCCGGAACACCTTTTGAACCGTGCGGCGAGGGAGTGAGCATGATCGACGAGACGGTCGCCGAGATCCGGGAGATGCGGAGCCACAGCTCCTCGGTGATCGCGCGGAAGGCCGCCCGGGCGCTGGCGGAGCTGATCGACCGCGAGTACGCCTCCGTCGAGGAGTTCGAGCAGGACCTCCAGCACAACGCGGGCGTGCTCCGGCGCTCGAACCCCTCTCACGCGATCCTCCACAACGCCATCCGCGAGATCGAGCGCTCCGTCGTGGGCGAGGCGACGACCGTCGCGGACGGCAAGGAGCGCCTCCGCGAGACGATAGAGGAGGTGGTCGCGGACGTGGAGCGCGGCAAGGCGGCCGCCGCAGCGAACGCCCGCGAGACGTTCCGGGACGGCGAGACCGTCCTCACTCACGACTACTCCACCACGGTTCTGGAGGCGATGGAGACCGCGACGCAGGAGGGGCTCCACCTCTCGGCGTACGTGACCGAGGCGCGGCCGCGCTACTTCGGCCGGAAGACGGCGCGCGCGCTCGCGGCGAACCCCCGCGTCGAGACGACGATGATCGTCGACTCCGCGATGGGCCACGCGCTCCGGGAGTGCGACCGCGTCGTCCTCGGCATGACCTGCATCACCGACCGCACCTACTACAACCGGATCGGCACGCTCCCCCTCGTGGCGACCGCGAACGAACTCGACGTTCCCGTTACCGTCGTCGGCTCCGGGGCGAAGGTGATAGACGACTTCCGGTTCGAGAACGAGTTCCGCGACGCGGTCGAGGTGATGCGCGAACCGGTCGAGGACGTCGACGTCGAGAACCCGATGTACGACGCGGTCCCGGTGAACCTCGTCGACGAGGTCATCACCGACGACGGCGTCGTGGAGTTCTGATCGCCCCTCAGCGCGCCTGACCGACCGACGCCTCGCCCTCGGAGGCGAGCGAGGTCGGAGCGTCGTCAGACACCCGGACGTCGCCATCGGCGGTGACCGTCACCGTTCGCCCGGCGTAGGCGAACGTGACCTCGCCCGCCTCCATCGTCGCAACCGTGTCGTTCAGGCCGTCCGGATCGACGGCGTCGAACAGTGGGGGTAACTCGAGCACGTCGGTGTCCGTCTCCTCCGCAACGCGGCGCGTGACGCGCTCGCAGGGCGTTTCTCTCGGATCCATGGGACGACCTCGCACAGCCACTGCATAAGTATTCGTCAGACAAATTCCCTATTTCTGACTAGTCTCTGCCGCTTCCGATCATCCCTCCGTTTCTGTGGCCGGGGCGGACCCGGGGGATCAGTCGGCGACGGTGACGGCGAGGGCCGCGGCGGGCGTCCTCGCGGTCCGCACGAACGCCCCGTCGACGACCGCGAACGCCTCGATGCGCGCGACGAGTCTGCGGGGGCCGAGCGTCGCGCGCAGCACCGGCCCGGTCGAGGTGACGACGACGTACGGCGGCGCCGCGACCGGCGGCGCCGAGAGCTCCCCGCCCGCGGCCGCGACGGCCTCGACCAGCGCGTCCGGGAAGCGGTCGAGCGCGCCGGCGCGGCCCAAGGCGGCGCGGAGCGGTCCCCTGACCGCGGTCGAGTCGCGGGTGGCCGGCCGCCCGTCGACGGTCGTCTCGAAGCCCGCCGCGACCGCGTCCGCGCAGTCGAGCGTCGTCGCGAGCAGGTCGCCGTGCGCGGTCAGCAGTCGCTCGCGGGCGGCGTCCGGGTCGAGCGGCGGCCCGTCGCTCACGGTCGAGTCTCGCCGGGGGCGGAGAAACCGGTTGCGGTCCCCTTTTGAGGACCGCGACGGTAGGGAGAGGCATGACTCCCGAGGAGGTCGCGGACCTGATCGAGGCCGGCATCGAGGACTGCGTGGCGCGGGTGGAGACCCCGCGAGCGCCCGACGAGGAGCACGAGGACGCCCACTTCGCGGCGGTCGTCGTCTCGCCCGCCTTCGAAGGGGAGCCGCTGGTGCAACAGCACCAGCGCGTCTACGACGCGGTCGGCGACGAGATGACCGAGTCGGTCCACGCGCTGGAGATCAAGACGTACACGCCCGCTGCGTACGCCGAGCACGGCGACGGGCGCCTCGAGGCGGCGCTCCGCGAGGCGGGGCTGTTGCCGGTCGACGACGGCGCGGCGTAGTCGCCGCATCGGACGGAGCCGTCTGCACGACGCCCGCAGCCGCTTTCAGTAGCTTTTACCCGCCATCGGGCGTGGCGTCGATCATGGCAGACGACTACCGCGTGGAGGAGGACAGCCTCGGCGAGATGCAGGTGCCGGCGGACGCCTACTGGGGCGCACAGACCCAGCGCGCCGTGGAGAACTTCCCCATCTCGGGGATCACGTTCGGCCGGCGGTTCGTCCGCGCGCTCGGCGTCGTCAAGAAGGCGGCTGCGCAGGCGAACAACGACCTCGGGCTGATCGACGACGACGTGGCGGCGGCGATTCAGGACGCGGCCGACGAGGTCATCGCGGGCGAGCACGACGACCAGTTCCCGGTCGACGTGTTCCAGACCGGGTCGGGAACCTCCTCGAACATGAACGCCAACGAGGTCATCGCCAACCGCGCCGCGGAGATCATGGGCGCGGAGGTCGGCGACCGCGTCGTCCACCCCAACGACCACGTCAACTACGGCCAGTCGAGCAACGACGTGATCCCGACCGCGATGCACGTCGCCGCCCTGGAGGCGGTCGAGAAGGACCTCATGCCCGCGCTGGAGACGCTCCACGCCGAGTTGGAGGAGAAGGAGGCGGCCTTCGACGGCGTCGTCAAGACGGGGCGCACCCACCTGCAGGACGCCACGCCGATCCGGCTCGGGCAGGAGTTCGGCGGCTACCGCGCGCAGGTCGAGAAGGGGATCAAGCGCGTCGGCGACGCGCGGTTCCACCTCCGCGAGCTGGCGCTCGGCGGGACCGCGGTCGGGACGGGACTCAACACCCACCCCGAGTTCCCGGGGCTCGCGGCCGAGTACATCTCCGACGAGACGAACACCACCTTCCGCGAGGCGGACAACCACTTCGAGGCGCAGGCCGCCCACGACGCCATGTCGGAGGCCCACGGCGCGCTCCGGACGGTCGCGGGGAGCCTCAACAAGATCGCCAACGACCTCCGCCTGCTCGCCTCGGGCCCCCGGAACGGGCTCGGCGAGGTCGAGCAGCCCGAGAACCAGCCCGGCTCCTCGATCATGCCGGGCAAGATCAACCCGGTCGTCGCGGAGTCAGTCAACCAGGTCCACAAGCAGGTCGTCGGCAACGACGCGGCGGTCTCGGCGGGCGCGGCCCGCGGCGAGATCGACCTGAACCTCTACAAGCCGGTGCTGGCGCACAACTTCCTGGAGTCGACGGAGCTGCTGGCCAACGCCGCGGAAGCGTTCGGCGAGAAGTTCGTCGCGAAACTGGAGGCCAACGAGGACCACTGCGCGGACGCCGTCGAGCGCTCGATGGCGCTGGCGACCGCGCTCAATCCCGCCATCGGCTACGACAAGGCCTCGAAGGTCGCCAAGCAGGCCCTCGCGGAGGACAAGACGGTCCGCGAGGTCGCCGTCTCCGAAGGCTACCTCACCGAGGAGGAAGCGGACGAGGTGCTCGACCCCGCGACGATGACCGAGCGCGGCATCCTCGGCGACGAGGAGTAGGGCGGTCGCGGGCGCGATTCGGCGCCGCGCGACTTCCGACCCGACAACACTCACAACCCCCGGGGGCGTACGCCGGGACATGACCCCTTGGCGCTCCCGGCGCGCCGTCGCTTATCTCGCGCTGGTCGCGGCGACCTCCGCGGCGCTGACGCTGCTGTACAACTACGGAATGGCGACGTGGGAGGGGGACCCGCAGCCGCTCTACCGCTCCTTTCAGGTCGTGTTCCAGACGTTCACGACCACCGGATACGGGGAGGACGCCGGCTGGTCCACGCCGCAGATGAACCTCCTGATGGTGGCGATGCAGGTGACGGGTATCGGACTGATCTTGACGGCGGTCGACGTGTTCGCGGTGCCGTGGCTCCGGTCGGCGCTTTCGCCGAGTGCGCCAACGCGCGCGCCAGAGCGGTCGGGTCACGTCGTTGTGTGCGGTTACACGCCCCGAACCGCGGAGTTTCTGGAGGAAGTCGACTCCCGCGGACGCCAGTGCGTGGTCGTCGAGGCGGACGAGGAGACGGCGATCGACCTCCACGAAGCGGACCGAGCGGTCGTCCACGGCGACCCGGAGTCGCCCGAACCGCTGCGTGCGGCTCACGTCGAAGACGCGGCCGCGGTGGTCGTGGACGCGGGGGACGAAACGAGCGCGAGCATCGCCCTCGCGACGCGGGAGCTCGACGCGGACGTGCGCGTCGTGACGCTCGTCGAGGACGACGACACCGCGGAGTACCACCGCATCGCGGGCGCCGACGAGGTGCTTTCCCCGCGCCGGATCCTCGGCGAGAGCCTCGCTCGGCGCGTCCCGACCGCCGTCTCCACCGCGGTCGACGAGGGCGTATCCGTGGGTGACGACCTCGAACTGGCAGAGTTCGGCGTCGAGGAGGCGAGCGACCTCAGGGGGCGGACGCTCGTCGAGACGGAGCTTCGCGAGCGATACGGACTCGACGTGGTCGGCGCGTGGGTCGACGGCGATTTCGAGAGTCCGGTCGACGCCGAGCGCGTCCTCAACGCCGACGTGCGGCTCCTGGTCGCGGGTACACCCGCCCAGATCGAGGAGTTTCGCGGGGCGATCACCCCGGTCGTCCGGTCGCTTACTCCCCGGAAAGTCGTCGTCATCGGCTACGGGCAGGCCGGCATGGCCGCGTCCGAGGCGGTCGACGGCGTCGGGAGCGAGGTGACCGTCCTCGACATCAGGGACTCGGAGGGCGTCGACGTAGTCGGGGACGCGCGCGACCCGGAAGTGCTCCGGGAGGCCGGCGTCACGGACGCCTCCGCGGTCGTGATCACGCTCAACGACGACACCACGGCCATCTTCGCCACGCTCGTGGTCCGGGACATCGCCCCCGAGACGGAGGTCGTGGTCCGCGCCAACGACGCCGGGAGCGTCAGAAAGCTCCACCGCGCGGGCGCCGACTACGTCCAGTCGCTCGCCACCGTGAGCGGGCGGATGCTCGCCTCGACCGTCTTCGAGGACGAGGAGGTGTTGGCGGTCGACGAGCGCATCAACGTGGTGAAGCTCCCGGCGGGAGAGCTGGTTGGACGGACGCTCGCGGAGGCCGGGGTTCGCTCGCGGACGGGCTGTACCGTGCTGCTCGTCGAGCGCGACGGCGAGCCGATCCGACGACTCGGCGCCGACGAGTTCCGCTTCGAACGGGACGACGAGGTCGTCCTCGCCGGCACCGACGAGAGCGTTCGCGCGTTCGAGCGGACGTTCGGAGCGTGAGGCCGTCCCGCAGAGCCCCATCAGCCGACGACACTACGGAGGCGACCCCGTCGGCAGCGCGAACACCAGCGAGAGGAGGAAGAACGGCACGGCGAGCGTCAGGGTGTAGAGGGTCGTCGCCCCGGCCACGGACGCCCACGTCCGCGGGCCGTACCCCGTCTCGTTCCAGTCGATCCCGAGTCGGGGGAGCCCGGCCGTCGCCGCTATCGGGAGTCCGAGGAGGTACCCGATCCCCAGCCCGACGACCGCGTCGAGCATCGCGTTGGCCGTGGAGGCGGGCCCCGTCACGGGGGCGTTCAGCGCCGCGAGCACGCCAACCGACCACGGGACTCCGAGCCCGACGGTCAGGAGGACGTAGGCCGGATACGGTGAGTCAGTGGGGGGTACGGCCGCGAACAGCGCGCGGATCCGGCTGGACAGCAGAAACACCGCGGTCGGAACCGCCGCGAACGCGCCGGGGACGAGGAGCAGCAACGCGGCCACCGCGAGACCGACCGCGGCGTCGAGTTGGAGGGGCAGCATGCGTGTATCAGCGGCCGCCGCCGACAAAAGCATGGGTGTGTGGAGCGTCGGGCGATCGATCCGGCACGCACTACGGCGGGGTTCGCTTCGGTGCGTATTCCGGGCGGTTCGCTTCGGGTGCGTACTACGGCGCGGCCTGTTTCGTCGAGACCAGTTCGATCACGTCGCGGTGGGAGAGCTCGTGGTCCTTCGACACCTGTCGGTTGCTCCGGCAGTCCGTGCCGTGGAGCAGGCCCTCGCCGATGTCGGAGTGGATGTGGAACGCGAAGTCCTCCGTCGTCGACCCTTCGGGGAGGATGAAGCAGTCGCGGAAGACGCCCTTCTCGTCCTTGCTGCCGTTCGCGGACCCGGGGAAGACGGCGATACAGTCGAGCACGTCGAAGACGGCTTCTTCGAGGGCCTGTTGAACCCCGGTGCCGCCGTAGCCCTCGACGAACTCCTCGATCTGTCGGAGGCCGGCCTCCTGCTCGTCGGAGACGTCGCCGACGATGTCGAACGCGTCGTCGCCCGCGGTGTAGTCGACGACGCCCGCCTCGGCGGCGTTCTTGAGCGCCTTCTCCGCGTGCGCGCTCGCGGGGACGAACGAGAGGTGGTCGTACTCGGGGTCGTCCGTGATCGTCTCCCAGTTCTCCTGTGCCTCGGGCGTGTCCATCTTGTTGGCGGCGACGACCATCGGCTTCGTGCGCTTGCGGATCTCGCGGGCGAGCTCCTCGCGGTCGTCGTCGTCCCACGTCTCGGGGTCGAGTTCGAGCCCCTGCGCGAGAATGACCTGCTTCATCTCGTCCTCGCCGATGCCGAACGCGGACATCTGCTCGGCGAGGTCCGCCTCGATGGCGGCCTCGGCGCCGTGGTACTTCGTCTCGTACTTGTCGATGCCCTTGCCGAGCACGTCGAGGTACCACTGGTCGAGTTCCTCCTCGAGGAAGTCGATGTCCTCGCGGGGGTCGTGGCCCTCCGTCGCCTCGCCCTCGATGTCGGTCTTGCCGGAGAAGTCGACGACGTGGACCAGCACGTCGGTCTCGTTGAGGTCCGAGAGGAACTGGTTGCCGAGGCCGCGGCCCTCGTGGGCGCCGGGGACGAGTCCGGCCACGTCGACGAGCTGGACCGGGACGAACCGGGTGCCGTCCTCGCAGACGCCGACGCTCGGCGTGCAGGTCTCGTCGAACTCAGGGGCGGCGCAGTCGACGCGGACGTACGCCTCGCCCACGCTCGGGTCGATGGTCGTGAACGGGTACGCGCCCTCCGGCACGTCGTTCATCGTGGCGGCGTTGAAGAAGGTCGACTTGCCCACCGAGGGCTTGCCGACGAGGCCGATCCGATAACTCATTACCCGCGTTGCGCGACGGACGGTAAAAAGGCGTGCGAGAGACGCGGTGGTGTGGGGCACTGTCGCACGCAACGCCGGCCGGAGCAACCTCACTCGGAGGTCGGTCGTCCTCACTCGAAGGTCGGTCGTTCTCACTCGAAGGTCGGCCGCTCCGCGTACGGGATCGGGTCGCGCTCGCCGACGTTGCGGAACGCCTCCAGTCGGAACGCGCAGGCGTCGCAGGTACCGCAGGCCGGCTCGTCGTCGCGGTAGCAGGACCACGTGATCCCGTAAGGCACGTCGAGTTCCAGCCCGCGCTCCACGATGTCGGTCTTCGAGTCGCGGACGAACGGGACCTCCAGCGCGATGTCGGTCTCGGGTTTGGTCCCCACGTCGACCATCGCCTCGAAGGCGTCGAAGAACTCGGGGCGGCAGTCGGGGTAGCCGGAGTAGTCCTCGGAATGGGCGCCGACGAAGACGGCGTCGCAGTCGTTCGCCTCCGCGTACGAGACCGCCATCGACAGCAGGTTCGCGTTGCGGAACGGGACGTAGGAGGTGGGGATTTCGTCGCCGTCGAGGTCCGCGTCCGCGACCGTCAGTTCGTCGTCCGTGAGCGAGGAGGCGCCGATGCGGCTCAGGTGGTCCGTCTCGATGTGTAGGAAGTCCGCGACGGGCAGGTCCTCGCGCTCCGCGAGCGCCCGGGCGCACTCGTACTCCTTCGTCTCCGTGTTCTGTCCGTAGGAGGTGTGCAGGAAGTAGAGGTCGTAGCCGCGCGCGGCGGCCTCGTAGGCGGTCGTTGCACTGTCCATCCCCCCGGAGACGAGGACGACGGCGCGCTTATCGTCCCCGTCAGCGGTGGCGTTCTCTTCGGCGAGTCGATCATCGGTCGCGTTGTCTGAGTCGGTCATGGGATCGTGTCGGTGGCTGTCGTTCTTGTTCCGGTTCTTGTTCAGCTCTGGTAGCGGTTCCTTTCGGCCGGAGCGGCGTCGGCGAACCGGTCACGTCTCCGGCGCGTCGTTCCACAGGTCGACGTGGAGCCGTGGGGTGTACCGGTAGCCGTGTTCGAGCGCGAGGTCCGCGACGACGCGGCGCGTCTCCGCGAGCCGGTCCCGCGTCTGTCCCTCCGGCATCAGCAGGACGCGGTCGTCCGGGAGGGCGGATCGGTCGGGAGTTCCGGAGACGGCGGCGTCGTCCGCGAACGCCCGCTCGTCGAGGCGGTCGCGCACGTCCGCGACCAGCGACTCGATCTCCGGCAGGTCGTCGGGCCCGGTGACGACGAACTTCAGCTGCGTGTGGTACCGGGCCGCGAGCGTCGCGAGCGCGTCCACGTCCAGCCGCTCGGCCTCGTGTTTCTCGGCCCAGCGCTCCATCGCCGCCTCGGAGGGCGCTTCCTCGTCGGACGCGGGGTCCGTCACCTGCTCGGGATCGACGCCCGCGGGCGGACGCTCGGGCGAGGGCGTCGAGGAGGCGAGTTTCGGGCTCACGCTGGCGAGGTCGATGGGCGTCTCCGGCGGCGGAACGACTGTCCCGTTCGTCTCCACCGTGAGGTGGTAGCCGCGGTCGTCCAGCGCGCGGAGCAGGTCGACCGCCGCGTCGTGGATCAGCGGCTCGCCGCCGGTGAGGACGACGTGGTCCGGGTCGCGGGCCGCGACCTCGTCGAGGATCGACTCGCGGTCCATCCACGCGCCGGTCGGCTCCCACGACGTGTGGTAGGAGTCGCAGAACCAGCAGCGCAGGTTACACCCGGAAGTGCGGACGAACGTCGAGGGCTGCCCCGCGAGCGTCCCCTCGCCCTGCAGCGAAGCGAACAGCTCGTTGATCGGGAGCGCGCCCTCCGCGCCGGTGGATACCGAGGTGGCGTCCGCGCCTGCACCGACATCTGCTCCGGTCGCGTTCGGGTCGCTGGAGACCGGCATTACGGCCCGGCCCGAAGCTCGCCCGTCTCGCGGACCTCCGCCTTGACCGCGGTGACGGTGTCCGGAAGCCGGGCGTGGAGCTTCTCCTCCAAGAGCGCCCCCATCACCTCCGCAGTCGGCGGCGCCTCGAGGACGACCGTCCCGTCCGCGTCGCCCGCCTCCGCGAAGGCGTCGACGAGCGGGTCGCCCGCCTCCAGCAGGAAGCGGTGGTCCCACTCCTCGATGACGTCCGTGACGACGCCCTTGTCGACGACCCACCCCTCCTCGGTGAGCGCGCCGCGGACCGTCACCGACACCTCGTAGTTGTGCCCGTGCGGCCGACTGCACTTGCCGTCGTGGTGTTGGAGCCGATGCCCGGTCGAGATGCGGATCGGCCGATCACCGCCGATGCGAAGGGAGCGTTCGCCGAGACGGTCGATGGTTGTCCCGGAAGGCTCCTTAGATATTCTCTGAGACATACTGGGGGATTATCCTTTTGCTATTTAAAAACGAGGAATGTCGATCGTCGGCCGTCGCTGCTGCTGTCGACCGGTAACTGCGGTGCCGTCAACTGGAACCGGAAGTGCTGTCGACCGGGACCGGAAGTGCTGCACGACGCGCGGGCGAAAAGAGGTTAATTAGCGACTCTACTGGCGGTTCGGTCGGGGGTTCCGACACGCGAGCCGGCGGGATCGAGCTCCGGAGGTTACTTTCCGGCGCTGTTCGCGCCCTCGGCCGCGTCACTGCCGCCTGGGGTGAGGTCGCGGATGGCCTCGCCAAACCCGTCCTTCGCGTCGCCGGCCGACGAGCCGACCGTCTCGAGGATGTCCCCGACGAAGTCCGGCACCGGCCCGGGCAGCTCCGACGGCGGACCGGCCTGCGCGACGAAGTTGGCTGCGTCCTGTGCGAACGTCACCATCGTGATCGGGTCTGCTTCGAACATTGCAACTCGTCGTACCGGGTGGGGCAACAAAAGGGGGTGAAGTGCTGAACCCGGTTTGGAGGCGTATTAACCCGATTTAACGCGGTTGCTGGTCGAGTGAAACGGCTTTCGTACTCCTCTCTCGGCGGAACCGGAAAATCGGCCCGTTTGCCGTCGTGTGCTGTCCGACCCGACGAGCACGCGGCGGTTTCCACGGACCTCCGTCTCCGAAGGATGGTCGTTGGAAGAACTAGTCCGGCCTCCCCGAATTGAACGGGGGACATGCCGATCTACAGTCGGCTGCTCTACCAGGCTGAGCTAAGGCCGGCCTGTCTACGAGTAAGCGCTGGCCCCGACTTAAGGATTCTCTTTCGGGAGCAGAGTGGGTGTGCGTGTCGTGGGCCCCTCGGTCGGTTTCGCGGGCGGCGATCTCGCGGGCGTCGATCGCGACCCCGAGCGCTTTTTCTCCGTCGGGGCGCAGGTCCGGGTATGAGTGACGAGGGCGACCGCCAGGCGACGTTCGGCAGCGACGGGGACCTGGAGACCGAGACGCCGCCCGAGGCGACCGGCGAGAACGACTTCGGGGAGCGGAAGGAGCCGGACGAGACCGACGGCGGGTACAACCGGTACGCCGTCTCCAGCTTGCTCCAGAAGGCCGTCCGTCGGTCCGACGAGGAGGTTGCGGCGTGGGCGGCGTGGGAGCTGTCCCGGTCGGGGTACGCGTGGAACCTCTGGGACCGGCTCAACCTCTACGTCGTCGAGGACCTCCGGGCGGGCCACGAGGTCGCGCTGACGATCGAGCGCTACGAGGACCTCGCGACGGAGCGGTGGGAGTCGGACGAGTGGAAGGGGCGGATCTGTGCGATCCACGCCGCGCTCGCGGCCGCGCGTGCGCCCTCGACGCGGGAGTCGCCGAACGCCGACGAGTACTTCCGGACGGTCGCGGACCTGCGCGCGGACGCGAAGGCGCGGAACGCGACGCCCTCTCACGACTTCCCAGTGGGGGACTTGGAACGCGATGGGGAGTTCGACGTGGTGTTCGACCAGCACACCGGCGAAGGGGCCAAGCGCGACCGCGGGACGAAGTTCTTCAAAACGCGCGGTGCGCGCGTGGGGCCGGAGGGCGAAGACGAGCAGAGCGCGCGCTGGCAGCGGCTGTCGATGATCCTCGACGACGAGGTCGACTACACGGAGGCGGAGTTGGAGCAGGCCGTGGCCGCGGTTGACCGTGATTCACGGTGGGGGGAGCCGTCCGCTGGTGGGTCGTCGAAAGATGAGAAGACGGACGCCGAAAACGGTTCAGAAAACGGCGGGCAGAACGGCGATGGTTCAGAAAACGGCGGGCAGAACGGCGATGGTTCAGAAAACGAACCCGGGGACGAAACCGGAAGCGGGACGCTTGAGGACTTCTCGTAGGGATTTCGGGTCGCTCGGTTACGGACTGCTTTCGGATTACTTTCGGATTACTCGTCCAGATTCGTCTCGCGGACGCGGACGCCTTTCTGTGCGAGGTGGCGCATCTGCCGCTGGGCGAACTCCTCCTCGGAGGAGCCCCGGGTCGCGAGGACGTAGACGAGCGCCGACCCGGTGGGGCGCATGGTTCGGCCCGCGCGTTGAGCGCCCTGCCGTCGTGAGCCGCCGAGCCCCGAGGCGACGACCGCCAGTTCCGCGTCCGGGAGGTCGATCCCCTCGTCGCCGACGCGGGAGACGACGAGCGTGTCGAGGTCGCCCTCTCGGAAGCGCTCGAACAGCCTGTTGCGCTCCCCGTGTCTGGTCTCACCGCTGATGAAGGGCGCCTCGAGCGCGGCCGCGAGATCCTTGCCCTGGTCGAGGTACTCCACGAACACGAGCGCCTTCTTGTCCGGGTGCTGGTCGAGGAGGCGCTCGGTCTCCTCGATCTTCGCGGGGTTCTCGGCCGCGATGCGTCTGCGCTCGCGCCCGCGCGTGCTGACGTACTCGTTGCGGGCCATCTCGTCGCGCCACGGGACGTACCGTATCTCGACCTCCGGCTCCTGGACGAAGCCGGCCTCGAACAAGGAGTCCCAGTCCGCGCCGATGGGCGGCCCGATGAGCGTGTAGATCTCCTCCTCGCTGCCCGTCTCTCGGACCGGCGTCGCGGAGAGCCCGAGCCGGTGTTTGGCCTGCAGCTCCGCGGACCGGGAGAAGACCGGGCTCGGGATATGGTGGGCCTCGTCGTAGACGATCAGGCCCCACTCGCGGGAGTCGAACAGGCTCCGGTGTCTGTCCATCCCCGCGGTCTGGTAGGTGGCGATCGTGACGGGCGCGATCTCCTTCTCGCCGCCGTGGTACTGACCGATGTCGTCGGGCTTCAGCGTCGAGTGTGCGAGCAGCTCCGCCTCCCACTGGTCGGCGAGTTCACGGGACGGAACGAGGACGAGGCTCTCGCCGCCGACCTCGGTGAGGGTGGCGACCGCGGCGACGGTCTTGCCGGAACCGGGCGGGCCGACGTACACGCCGGAGCGCTCGTCGAGGAACGTGTCGACCCACTCGCGCTGGTACTCGCGGAGGTCGGCGGTGAGCTCCGCCTCGATGGGGTCGCCGGACTCGAGGTCGCGGTCGTCCTGGACGGGGTATCCGGCCTCGTAGAGCGCGCGCTTGATCGACGCGACCGCGCGGTCGTCGATCCACGCCTCTGTCTCCGAGATCGGCGCCTGGATCTGCCCCTCTTCGAGGTGGTCCTCCGCGACGTTGCTGAGGAGGGTCTCCGAGGCCGCCTCCAGGACGACGTAGTCGTCCTCGTGGGTGTACAGTCGGAACCGGTTCGCGCGTTTCCACTGGTCCGTGATCCAGTCCTCGAGGTGCGGGTAGCGCCGCGGCAGCACTTCGCGGACGCTGGCGAGCAGGTCCTCGACGGTCTCGAACGGCGCCGCCCACACGTCCTCCTGTCTGACCCGGTAGAGGTAGCCGCGTGTCCCCGGACGCTTCCGGCTCGTCGCGCGGTTCTGACTGGCCGATTCCGATCGAGCCGCATCTGCTTCCGACCCTGCTTCCTCTGCTCCCGACCGTGCTGCCTCTGCTCCTGACCGTGCTGCCTCTGCTCCCGACTCTGCCGCGGCCGAGCTCGACCGTCCCGCTGCCGACCCGTCACCGCTCGTGTCGACGAGGTGGGCGAACTGGGCGAGTTGTGCGCGGGTGTACTGCGTCGGGTGGTCGACCACGATTTCGCGGCGGGTCGGAAAGACGACGACGCGCTCGCGCGTCGCGAGGTTGCCCCACTCTCGCGGGTAGTACACGACCGGGTCGGTTTCGACGTCGAGTCGGTCCGCTCGGTCCGCGTCCGCGAGCGCGTCCAGGCGGTCGCGGGCGGTCGCTTGCGAGACGCCGAGCCGGTTGGCCACCTGTTGGGCGGTCGCGAGGGGGCGTCCCTCGGCTTCGAGCGCGTCGTGGAACGCGGCCTCGTCGATGGCGGTGTCGTTGCCGGTGGCGTCGTTGGCAGGGGTATTGTTTCCGGTGGCGTCGTTGGCAGAGGTGTCGTCGATGGTGGCGCCGTTGGCGGAGGTGTCGTCGGCGGCGGCCTCCGTTTCTGACGTCTCGGTTTCGGAGGACCCGGGGTCAGCCATTGGACTGGTTTCGGTGTCCGGAAGGAAATGGGTGCCGCCTCCGGGTCCGGCCGCTTTTCAGTCCCGGCAGGGGCGGTCCCTGAGCCGGGCTTTCGACCGGAACCGGCGGTTGCAGTCGGCGCAGACGACGAACCCGTCGCCGGGGCGCGTCGAGATTCGGTGGTTCCCGACCACGAACGGGCGGTCCACGTCACAGGGTCGGATCTCGTCCGGAACGTGGCTGTCCGCGTCGGTGCTGAGCGCGGTCCGCAGGCGGATCGTGTGCACGTCCGCGGGTCCCCAGCGTCGGGAGGCCATCGCGCGGTCGCGGTCAACGACCTCCGTCCACGCGGTCACGACGACCGGAGAGGCGGTCTCGGTGTCCTCTACGACCACGACGACGCGGATCCCCTCCTCCACGAGCGCGAATCGCCAGCCTTCGGTGTCGTTCCACCTGAGCTGTCCGCGCCGGATCGCCTCGCTGACGAGTTCCGTCGACGCGTACCGTCCGGGCTGGCCGAGTCGCTCCAGAAAGTGGTCGGTCAGGGAGTAGCGAGTCGGGTCGCGGACCGGAGGGTCGGTCCTCGTGCGGCGTTTCGCGGACGGTCGATCCGCCCGGGGCAGGTCCCCGCGGGTCGGTCCTGAGTCCCCATTCCGGGATGCCACTAGTTCACAACACGAAGCCGTCCATTATGTACATTGCGGCGATGTGAGGTTGTGGTGATGTGAGGAGAAGACGCCTGCCGTGCCTGGACCCGCCGAAACCGGATCGCGTGGCCACACCGTGTTTCCGGTGAATCGGGGCGGGTTCGGAGACACCGTATTTCCGGTGAAGCGTACCGTCCCGGGACCTGGTTCGCGGAACCGAGACCGTTCCTCGGAGGAGGGGAGTCGTTCTCCCAGTTGCAGACACCACGTTTCCGGTGAACGCGGTCGGCCGCGGTTGGCCGTGGTCGGGTTACGGGACCCGTCGACAGTATCACACCGCGTTTCCGGTGAAACGGGTGGTGTTCTCGATGAAACGAGCGTCGTTCCGTGTCGGACCTTCGAGTCGTCTGGTCCGATCACGGAGAGGGACACCGCGTTTCCGGTGAATCGTTGTCGACCCGGTCCGGTGAATCTAACCCCAGTCCATTCAGGCCCCAGTGCAGTCTGCCCCAGTGTATTCAGGCCCCAGTGCAGTCTGCCCCAGTGTATTCAGGCCCCAGTGCAGTCTGCCCCAGTGTATTTGGACTCCAACGCATCCCGAACGTGCGGCGATTCCGCCGGGGGGCGACGGAGTTTCGTTAAAGACGAGCGGGAGTCGAGACGATCTCCGCGGACTGGTCCTGATGGTCTCCGTGGGCCATCGAGACCGTCTCCGCGGCCGTTCTTGACGGCCTTTGCAGACTTTCCTTCTGAATGCTTGTGATTCAGAATTAGATCGGACGAGAGTGACACACCGTGTTTCCGGTGAATCTCGGATGGAGGACGGATCAGTATACCTGGGATGGTTCCAGGAGGCACGGTGAAGACAAGAAACTTTATTAGAGTTTTCTGAGTACCATCCTTCGAGTCCACTGCGAAATACCTTAATTGATGGGCGCTGCAACTCGGTCGACTCGAACCGTCGGTGTTGGAGCTGTAGTCGAACGCCGCCGTTCAAACGACGGTATCTATCGGACTTCTGTAAACGCCCCACGAGTAGCGGAGCGTCGATAATAGGTTTCGAGCCCCGACTACCTTCGATTATCGGCTTTCGGTCGCCTTTCCCACCGTCACCACGCACCTCGTTTCCGGTGAAACTGAACCCCCGTTTCGACTCCCCCCCTCACCCCAACGAACGTATTTCACCGGAAACCCGGTGTGTGTGTCCTCTGCGCTTTCTAACACAACTGCCGTCTCACGCCCGCCGAAACACAATACATTTCACCGGAAACGCGGTGTCTCCCCTATGGACGCAGCGGACGACCTCTTCACGCGCGAGGATCCCATCTTCGCGAACAAAGAGCTCCTCGAGATCAGTCACTTACCGGGAGAGGGGCGCATCGTCGGCCGCGACGACGAGATCGCGGACCTCGCGACCGCGGTCAACCCCGCCATCTTCGGCCAGAGTCCCAGTAACGTCCTCATCTACGGCAAGACGGGCACCGGGAAGTCCCTCTGTGCGAAGTACGTCTCCCAGCGCCTCGTCGATACCGCCGGTGAAGAAGGCGTCAACGCCACCTTCGCGTACGTCGACTGCGCGCAGGACACGACGGAGACGCAGGCGGTCCAGACGATCGCCGACGGAGTCAACGACCCCGCCGAAACCGGGATCAACGTCCCCGACAAGGGGCTGTCCACCTCGACGTACTACAAACGCCTCTGGCGGATCCTCGACGAGCGATACGACGTGGTCCTGATCATCCTCGACGAGATCGATAAGCTCGACGACGACGCGATCCTGATGCAGCTCTCCCGCGCCGGCGAGGCCGGCAAGATCACCGACTGCAAACTCGGCGTCATCGGGATCAGCAACAAGATCCAGTACAAGGACCGGATGGACGAGCGCGTCAAGTCCAGTCTCTGTGAACGTGAGTTCGTCTTCCCTCCGTACGATGCGACGCAGCTCGGGGACATCATGGAGGCTCGATCCGACGCCTTCCACGACGGCGTGCTCGAACCGTCCACCGTCCCGCGCGCGGCCGCGCTCGCCGCCCGCGAACACGGTGACGCACGCAAAGCGATCGACATCCTCCGATACGCCGGCGAGATCGCACAGGGGAACGGCGAACGAACCGTCCGCGAGGAGTTCGTCACTCAGGCGCGCGAACGCGCCGAAACCGACCGGTTTCGCGAGCTCATCCGCGGGTCGACCCCCCACTCCCGATACGTCCTCCAGGCCCTCGCACTACTCTCCCTCTCGAGCGACAAACAGGACGGGTTCCGAACGAGCCGCGTCTACGAGATTTATGAGAACATCTGTCGCCAGGAGGGGTCGGACAGCCTCTCGTTGCGCCGCGTTCGCGACCTGCTGAAGGAACACGCCTTCCTCGACATCATCGAACAGTCGAAACACAGCGGTGGCAGCGCTGAGGGGAGCTACACCAAACACCAACTGTTGGAGGATCCGAAGGTCGTGAAGGACGTTCTTACTGAGGACACCGAAGGATAATCGCGCCGTGTCGGTGGCTGCTCGGGGTTCGATCGAAACTGTCGCGAAGCGGTGGCCGAGAACGCGCTATCCCAGCAGGCCGAGACTCTCGATCCGCTCGACGATCTCCTCGACGGCCCCTTCGGCGTCGTCCGTCTGCTTCCCGCCCGTGATCACGATCTTCCCGCTGCCGAACAGGAGGATGACGACCTCTGGTTCGTCCATCCGGTAGACGAGTCCCGGGAACTGTTCGGGCTCGTACTCCACGTCCTCGAGACCCAGACCGATCGCGAGCGCGTTCAGGTTCAGGTTGTGACCGAGATCAGCGCTCGAGACGATGTTCTGTACCGTGATGTCCGGATCTTCTTCGACGGGGATACTGAGTCCACGAAGCTTCTCGAAGATGATTCCGAGCGCCTCATGCACGTCGTCGATGCTCTTTGCGCCCGTGCACACGATCTTCCCGGAGCGGAAGATAAGTGCGGCCGCCTTCGGATCCTGGGTTCGGTACACTAACCCCGGGAAGTTGTCCGGATTGAAGTCCGCTCCAGGAAGGTCCTCAGCTAACGCTTCGAGGTCGAGTTCCTGCCCAATACCCGTCGATGCCACCACGTTTTGGATCTCGATTGATTCTGCGGGGTCTGCCATCGTTCGCTTTTATATGCACGCCCCTCCCTTATAAACGCCCGTGTTATCTGTGGGTCGTTTCCGGCAGCTCGAAACGTCTTCTCGGAGCTGTCTCCTCCGTCTCGATCGACTGTTCGTCGGAACTCGTCGAGTGTCGCGACACTGTCCTCTTCACGATGCGTGAAACCGCATGCCGTACGTCGATCGCTTCGACGGGGTTAAGTACTGGCCTGCCATTCGAATGAATGCGAAGAACGCTCCCGCGAGGGGGCGACCGGGACCCTTCGGGGTCTCGGGCGAGCGTTCCGACGCCCTTATGTGTGGGCGCCGATTCGGAACGTAATGCGAAGAACGCGACGCGAACTCGGACCGTTCAACCCGGTCCGCTTTCGCAGAGTCGGCCCGGTTTCCATGCCGACGTCGTCCGCGGGGGCTACCCCCAGGCGGCGCACTCCGACTCGACCCATGAGGATCCCACCCCTGCGGTCCGCCGTAAGACGGGATCTGATGTGAGCCAACGACGTTCGGTGTCACCCGCTTTCGCGTGTGACCCGAACACGGACCATGCAATGGTGCGAACCAGTCTGACTGGTTCAATCCGCCATACCCCCTTCGTGCCGGGAATCAGGCACGAAGGAACCATTCCGGTTGATCCTGCCGGAGGCCATTGCTATCGGGGTCCGATTTAGCCATGCTAGTTGCACGAGTTCAGGCTCGTGGCATATAGCTCCGTAACACGTGGCCAAACTACCCTTCGGAGGAAGATAACCTCGGGAAACTGAGGCTAATACTCCATACGCCGTCCCAACTGGAATGTGGGACGGACAGAAACGCTCCGGCGCCGAAGGATGTGGCTGCGGCCGATTAGGTAGACGGTGGGGTAACGGCCCACCGTGCCGATAATCGGTACGGGTTGTGAGAGCAAGAACCCGGAGACGGAATCTGAGACAAGATTCCGGGCCCTACGGGGCGCAGCAGGCGCGAAACCTTTACACTGCACGACAGTGCGATAAGGGGACCCCGAGTGCGTAGGCATAGAGCCTACGCTTTTGTACACCGTAGGGAGGTGTACGAATAAGAGCTGGGCAAGACCGGTGCCAGCCGCCGCGGTAATACCGGCAGCTCGAGTGATGGCCGATCTTATTGGGCCTAAAGCGTCCGTAGCTGGCTTTTCAAGTCCGTCGGGAAATCTCCCCGCTCAACGGGGAGGCGTCCGGCGGAAACTGAAGAGCTTGGGACCGGAAGGCGTGACGGGTACGTCCGGGGTAGGAGTGAAATCCTGTAATCCTGGACGGACCGCCGATGGGGAAACCACGTCACGAGGACGGATCCGACAGTGAGGGACGAAAGCTAGGGTCTCGAACCGGATTAGATACCCGGGTAGTCCTAGCCGTAAACGATGCCTGTTAGGTGTGACTCCCACTACGAGTGGGTGTTGTGCCGTAGGGAAGCCGCTAAACAGGCCGCCTGGGAAGTACGTCCGCAAGGATGAAACTTAAAGGAATTGGCGGGGGAGCACTACAACCGGAGGAGCCTGCGGTTTAATTGGACTCAACGCCGGACATCTCACCAGCATCGACTGTAGTAATGACGATCAGGTTGATGACCTTATCCGAGCTTCAGAGAGGAGGTGCATGGCCGCCGTCAGCTCGTACCGTGAGGCGTCCTGTTAAGTCAGGCAACGAGCGAGACCCGCATCCTTACTTGCCAGCAACATCGCGAGATGGTTGGGGACAGTAGGGAGACCGCCGCTGCTAAAGCGGAGGAAGGAACGGGCAACGGTAGGTCAGTATGCCCCGAATGTGCTGGGCAACACGCGGGCTACAATGGCCGAGACAGAGGGTTCCAACCCCGAGAGGGGACGGTAATCTCAGAAACTCGGTCGTAGTTCGGATTGTGGACTGAAACTCGTCCACATGAAGCTGGATTCGGTAGTAATCGCGTGTCAGAAGCGCGCGGTGAATACGTCCCTGCTCCTTGCACACACCGCCCGTCAAAGCACCCGAGTGAGGTCCGGATGAGGCTCCCGAGAGGGAGTCGAATCTGGGCTTCGCAAGGGGGCTTAAGTCGTAACAAGGTAGCCGTAGGGGAATCTGCGGCTGGATCACCTCCTACTGACCCGAGGGCCTCAGGCCCTCACCTTTCACTCATATGGTGTCGTGTTCGGTCACTCGCGAGAGCGGGCACTTTGGAACGTCGTTGGCTCACATTGCAGACAGCAGTACCCGCGCAGGCGGGTTGGGCTCATAGCTCAGTGGGAGAGTGCCTCCTTTGCAAGGAGGATGCCCTGGGTTCGAATCCCAGTGAGTCCATGTCAGGCTCCGGCCGAACCGCGCCCCTTAAGTGTGGGACGGCGGTGGGTTGGAGTAGACGACGACCGATGCACCACTCCGGGAAACCGCGGGTGGGAAGGGTTCGACGAACGCTCTGATGTCACAGAGCGATTCGATGACGACCGTGTATACGTGCGATCCAGACGCCCACTGAACTCAGTACCGAGTTCGTGGACGTATTCAACTGGCTACTGTGCCAGCTGGTGAATGGCTCGGCTCGAGAGCCGACGACGGACGTGCCAAGCTGCGATAAGCTCGAGGGACCCGCATGGAGGGAAAGAACTCGAGATTTCCGAATAGGAATCCCATTACAATTGCTCCGCGCAATAGGGAACTCCCCGAATTGAAACATCTCAGTAGGGGAAGGAAGAGAACGCAATAGCGATGTCGTTAGTAACCGCGAGTGACCGCGACACAGTCCAAACCGAAGCCCTCACGGGCAATGTGGTGTGTGGGCTGACTCTCATCGCGAGACCCCATATTCGAAGTCTCCTGGAACGGAGCGTGAGACAGGGTGATAACCCCGTAGAATGTGGCAGTACCGCGTGCGTCAGTACCCGAGTAGCAGGGATCGGATATTCTCTGTGAACGACTCAGGCATCCCCTGAGAAGACTAAACACTCCTCGAGACCGATAGCGAACAAGTAGCGTGAGCGAACGCTGAAAAGCACCCCGAGAAGGGCGGTGCAATAGGGCCTGAAATCAGTTGGCGATAGAGCGACAGGGCGTCAAAGGCGTCTCACAAAACGAGTCGGGAGCGATCCCGTAGTAGGACGTGAGACGAGCCGACGTCGTGTCGTACGTTTTGAAAAACGACCCAGGGAGTGTACTGGAATGGCGAGTCTAACCCGTTCATCGGGGGAGGCGCAGGGAAACCGATATGGCCGCAGCATTGCGAGGGCCGCCGTGTTCAAGCGCGGGGAGTCATTCCGGTACGACCCGAAACCAGGCGATCTATGCACGAGCAGGGTGAAGCGTGGCGAAAGCCACGTGGAGGCCCGTTAGGGGTGGTGTCCTACAATACCCTCCCGTGATTCGTGTATAGGGGTGAAAGGCCCATCGAGCCTGGCAACAGCTGGTTCCGACCGAAACATGTCGAAGCATGACCTCTTTTGAGGTAGCATGCGGGGTAGAGCGACCGATTGGGTGACCCGCCTCCGAGAGGAGTCGGCCACCCTGTCGAACTCCGAACCTGCGTGCGCCGTTGACGAAGGGAGTCCGGTGTGCGGGGTAAGCCTGTGCACCATGAGGGGAACAACCCAGAGCTGGGTTAAGGTCCCAAAGTGTGGATTAAGTGCGATTGGAAGGTGGTCTCAAGCCCTAAACAGCCGGGAGGTGAGCTTAGAAGCAGCTACCCTCTAAGAAAAGCGTAACAGCTTACCGGCCGAGGTTTGAGGCGCCCAAAATGATCGGGGCTCAAATCCACCACCGAGACCTGGCCGCACCCGTTACAGGGTGACCGCGTAGGTCGGCATACCGTTCGGATGGAAGCTCGGGTGAGAACTCGCGTGGACCGTTCGGTAACGAAAATCCTGGTCACAGTAGCAGCGAAAGTCGGGTGAGAACCTCGACGGCCACAAGAGCAAGGGTTCCTCGGCACTGTCAATCAGCCGAGGGTGAGCCGGTCCTGAGACTACTCGCAACTCGAAGTAGTCGACGGGAAACTGGTTAAGATTCCAGTGCCGTCACACAGCAAACGCCGACGCCGTGGGAAACGTTGAGCCGGACCATCGTCCGGTCGAATCGGAGAACCTCGTGGATGCCGTCATGGCAGGAAGCGAGAGAAGTCCGAGATAGCGCAAGTCAACGGTACCTAGGGCCCGTGAAAAGGCAAGTGTGACGACCGTACCGAGATCCGACACAGGTGCTCTGGCAGCGAAAGCCACGGCCTGTCGGGAGAACCGACGTTAGGGAATTCGGCAAGTTAGTCCCGTACCTTCGGAAAAAGGGATGTCTGCTCTCAGCGGAGCAGATCGCAGTGACTCGGGCGCTCCGACTGTCTAGTAACAACACAGGTGACCGCAAATCCGCAAGGACTCGTACGGTCACTGAATCCTGCCCAGTGCGGGTATCTGAACACCAAGTACAATTGGACGAAGGACCCGTCAACGGCGGGGGTAACTATGACCCTCTTAAGGTAGCGTAGTACCTTGCCGCTTCAGTAGCGGCTTGCATGAATGGATAAACGAGAGTGCCACTGTCCCAACGTTGGACCCGGTGAACTGTACGTTCCAGTGCGGAGTCTGGAGACCCCCAAGGGGAAGCGAAGACCCTATAGAGCTTTACTGCAGGCTGTCGCTGAGACGTGGTCGCCGATGTGCAGCATAGGTAGGAGCCGTTACACAGGTATCCGCGCTAGCGGATCACCGAGGCATCAGTGAAATACTACCCGTCGGTGACTGCGACTCTCACTCCTGGCGGAGGACACCGGTAGCCGGGCAGTTTGACTGGGGCGGTACGCGCTCGAAAAGATATCGAGCGCGCCCGAAGATCATCTCAGCCGGGTCGGGAATCCGGCGAAGAGTGCAAGAGCAAAAGATGGTCTGACAGTGTCGTTCCCAACGAGCGACGCTGACGCGAGAGCGTGGTCTAGCGAACCTACGAGGTTCCGGAATGGGACCCGTAGATGACAGAAAAGCTACCTTAGGGATAACAGAGTCGTCACTCGCAAGAGCACATATCGACCGAGTGGCTTGCTACCTCGATGTCGGTTCCCTCCATCCTGCCCGTGCAGAAGCGGGCAAGGGTGAGGTTGTTCGCCTATTAAAGGAGGTCGTGAGCTGGGTTTAGACCGTCGTGAGACAGGTCGGCTGCTATCTATTGGGGGTGTTGAAGGTGCCTGACGTGAACGAACGTATAGTACGAGAGGAACTACGTTTGGTCGCCACTGGTGTACCGGTTGTTCGGAAGAGCAATGCCGGGTAGCCACGCGACACGGGGTAAGAGCTGAACGCATCTAAGCTCGAAACCCACATGGAAACGAGGCACCGCGGAGGTCATTCGTAGAAGACGAGTTAGATAGACTCGGGATGTACGCGCTAAGGCAACGAGGCGTTGTAGTCCACGAGCACTAACAGACCGAGCCACACTCATGCCACGGTTCGGTATTGGGTTCAGGCGGTAGCTGGATCGCACGTATACACGGTAGTCGTAACCGACGTTGGCGTATCTCGGTTCGATTCCGGGAGTCGGCATAAAGACGGCCATAGCGGTGGGGAAAGACCCGTACCCATTCCGAACACGGAAGTGAAGCCCACCTGCGTGCCGGGTAGTACTGGAGTGGGAGACCCTCTGGGAGTACCGGTTCGCCGTCTGCCCATTCATACGCACATTCATACGCGGATACATTCAGTGGCGAGCGGCAGTGCTGTAGAAGTCGTGTTGTAAGGTGGTTCTGTGAGGCGAGGTGCGTTGGATAGCGGCCGCGCCGTGCAGCCGGCCCGAGAGTGGGCGGCCGGAGTCGTGTGGAGTCCACGAAACGACGGGATACTCGCGGCACAGCGGCTAAAATCGCTTTTTGACCGGTGTTTTTATCAATTCTCCACGCGGATAATGAGTAAATGGGGGACCGCGGCCGGGACGAACAACGGATCGTTCTCTCGGCGCGGTCCGACCGTGCTCTCGCATCCGTCCCGAATGATTGCGGCCCGGTCGATCTCGTCACTCTCCTGTACGACGGTACGCCAACGGAGTGGCGACGCATGTGGCGCACGGAGACCGGGTCGGCACCGCGGCGCGAGCTGTTGTGTAACGTCGGAACATTGTCTCGGGGAGCCACGGCGTCCTCCGGCGTGGACTCGCCCGCGCAGGTGCTTCCGGAGCGCGATCTCGCGCTGCGGACCCTCGAACGGCCGGTCGACGCCGAGGGGTTCGCCGACACCGTCGCTGCGAGCCTGGGTGCGTCCGATTCGGATACGGTCGTGGTGTATCTGGATGCCCTCGGCGAGTTGATCGCTGACGCGGGGTGCGAGGAGACCGTCGCTGCTCTGGAGCGACTTCGGGACGATCTGCCTTCGTCCGGAGTCGTCGTCTGCGGGATCGATGCCGACGCGGTCGACCGAGCGACGTTCGAGCGGATCGAGGGCCTCGCGGACGAGGTTGTCGGTCCTTCGGAGGGTGATGTCGGCGGAGCAGTCGAACGGTTGCGACGATCCGACCCGACGAACTTCGGATACGCGCGTCGGCACTGGCGAGAGGCGAGACGGGGCATCGAACGGTGCGAGCGGAACTATCCGAAGGCGAAGCAGATCCATCGCCGTCTCGCCGATCCGGCGACGACGCCGCGGACCCTCGGGGCGACGCTCAAGGCGTTCGTCGATCTGGGAATCATCGACGTGTGGTCCGACACCGTCGGGCCGACGCGGTACGACCTCACCGCCTATGACGCGAGGCGGCTCCTCGAGGCAGGTGAGGCGCTGGACGCGAACGGCTGAGCGACTTCCGTCGACGACTCACTCCGCGTCGGGCGGTTCGGGCGGTGACAGGTCGCTTGCGACGACGCTTCCGTCGGGGTCGAGCGTCACCGTCCCGAGCGACACGGTTTCCCCCGACTCGGCGGTTTCGGCGACGGTTCGGAGCACCGGTTCCTTCTCGAGTCGGTCCCAGACCGCTTCGGCGACGAGCTGCTGGAACGCTTCGGGGTCGGTCCACCCCGAGTCGATGTCCGAGGGGACGTGTACCACCACGCGGAACTCCGTCTCCGTGAGCTGGATGCCGACACCGAACGTGTCTGCCATGGTCGATCTCGAGGGTGGTGAGGGCAAAGGTGCACCGGCTGCAAGCCGCGGGTTGCAGCGCGTCCGATCCGCCGACTCCCCGCCCGGATGAACGTCCGAAAGGGGTAAGCCCGTTCCGTCGGAAAGCGCGGCCGTGAGCGCCCACGAAGCGGAGGACCCTGCTGTCGCGCCGATGGTCGGAGTGGGCGCCGCCGTGCTCGCTATCAGCACCGGAGCGATCCTCGTGCGGCTTAGCGAGGCGCCGAGTTCCGTCGCCGCCTTCTACCGCGTGCTCTTCACGACCCTCCCGCTGTTGCCGGTTGCGCTGTGGCGGTATCGGGAGGACTTCCGACGGCTAACCCCCCGAGACCTCGGATTTGCGGTCCTCTCCGGAGTCGCGCTCGCTATCCACTTCGCGGCGTGGTTCGAGAGCCTCTCGTGGACGAGCGTCGCCGCGAGCGTGACGATCGTCCAGGCACAACCCGTGTTCGTGGCGGCGGGGGCGTGGCTATTCCTCCAGGAGACGGTGACGCGCCGCATGACCGTCGGGATCGCGGTCGCGGTCTGTGGCGTGGTGGTGATGTCGCTCGGCGACTTTCTCGGCGGCGTCCTCGTGGGTGCGGCCCCGCTGTACGGCAACGCGCTCGCGCTTCTCGGAGCGGTAACCGCAGCCGGGTACGTCCTCGCCGGGCGGTCGCTTCGGGCACGCGTGTCCCTGGTCCCGTACGTCGTCGTCGTGTACGCCGTCTGCTCGGTCGCGTTGCTCGGGGTCGTTCTCGCGGGCGGTCACTCGCTGACGGGGTATCCGATGGACGAATGGGCGATCTTCGCGGGGTTGGCGCTCGGCCCGGGCCTGTTCGGGCACACGGTCATCAACTGGGCGCTGGGTCACCTCGAGTCGAGCGTCGTTTCGGTGTCGATGCTGGGTGAGCCGGTCGGTGCCACGCTGCTGGCGCTGGTGATACTGGCCGAGGTGCCGACTGGGTATACGGTCGCCGGCGGCACGGTCGTGCTCGTCGGTATCCTCCTCACCGCGCAGGGGCGACCCTGACTCGCCGCGGGGCCGTCCCGAGGGGCCGACACGTCGGCGGGCAGCACCGTCCGTCGGGCGCCCGGGTCAGCGGGATTCGGACACGGGCACGTCGTGGCCTTCCAACGCCGCGCGTGTGCGGCGATGCCTGTCGCGGAACATGCCCTCGAACCCGACCTTCGCGAGGGGACCGAGGGCGTCTCCGACGGCGCCGAACGGGAGCCGGTAGCGGACGGTGTCGATGAGGACCGTCTCGTCGCCGTCGGCGAGGAACGCGTGCGTGTGCTCCCACTTGCGGAACGGGCCCTCTCGCATCTCGTCGACGAAGACGGCGTCGTCCTCGGATCGTCGGCGGTCGGTGATCACGGAGACCCAGCGCTGGCGGGGGACGACGCCGAGGGGGCCGACCGACATCCGGATCCGCGTGCCCGTCGCCAGCTCATCCGGTTCCTGCTCGCCGTCGGGGCCACGGACCTCCTCGATACGGAGGTGCATCCAGTCGGGTGTGAGCCGCTCGAGGCCCGCCGTCGTGGCGTGGAACTCCCAGACCTCTTCGAACGGCGCCGCGACCCGCGTCCGGCGGCGGTACGTCGGCATACGTGCGTCTTCGGGGCGGAGGTTGAAAAACCCGAGTCCGGACGGCCTCGCGACCGTTCCGATATCGCACGGTGCCGCGGGATACCGCAACTGCGCCGCACGGCATCGGCCCGCACGGCACCGTCCCCGCTGGAACCACCTTGCACGGCACCGCCTCCGCTGGAAACTCCTTGCACGGCACCGCCCGCACAGCACCGTCCGGGGTCGTTTTCTGAACGATGGGGCGCTGCGGGTCTACCGGCCGGTCCCGGGGTTCTTTTGTCTCTGCCGGGCGCTCCCACGGACATGTACGAAGTCGAGTTGAAGGTTCCCGCCGACCTCGACGCTGTCCGTGAGCGGTTAGAGGCCGCGGGCGCCCAGCGGGAGACGGCGCTCGAACAGGTCGACACCTACTACGACGCCCCCGACCGCGACTTCGCCGAGACCGACGAGGCGCTCCGGCTCCGGGAGGAGACGCCGCTCGACGGTGAAGGCGGTTCCGAGGACGGTTCGGCGCCGACGACGAAGGTCACCTACAAGGGGCCGCTGGTGGACGACGACTCCAAGAGCCGGGAGGAACACGAGACGGCGGTGGCTGACGGGTCGGCGATGGCGGGCGTTCTGGAGGGTCTGGGCTACGAGCCGGCCGCCACGGTTCGCAAGGAACGGACCTTCTACGCGTTCGAGGGGCTCACGGTCACGTTGGACGCGGTCGACGAGGTGGGCGAGTACGTCGAGGTGGAGACGGCCGTCGCCACCGAGGCGGAGGTTCCCGCGGCCCGCGACCGAGCCGCGGCCGCACTGCGTGACCTCGGTCTCGACCCCGACGACGGGATCAGGACCTCCTACCTCGGAATGCTTCTCGCGGGAGAGTGACCCGGAAGAAGGCGTGAGGTCGTGACGGCTGTCGTCAGAAACCGGGGCAATCGTTGCCAGACCATAACCCGAGAGCATCAGACGCAGCCGGACTGTTTCCGCAAGTTATACTGCGACCGACCGGGTAGCCGGGGGCAATGAGCCGCAACATTCAGGTAAGCCGCCTCGACCGACAGGCGGTCGAGGACCAGGACGTGGAGATCGTGGAGCGCAAGGGGGTCGGCCATCCCGACTCCATCAGCGACGGCATCGCGGAGTCCGTCTCGCGCGCCCTCTCGCAGCTCTACCTCGACCGCGTCGGCAAGGTCCTCCACTACAACACCGACGAGACGCAACTCGCTGCGGGCTCGGCCGCGCCCGCCTTCGGCGGCGGCGAGGTCGTCGAGCCCATCTACATCCTGATCGTCGGCCGCGCGACGAAGGAGTACGAGGGGCAGCACCTCCCGGTCGACTCCACCGCGCTCGCGGCCGCCCGCGAGTACCTCGCCGAGACGGTCCCCGAGTTGGAGTACGGTACCGACGTGATCGTCGACGTGAAGCTCGGCGAGGGGTCGGGCGACCTGCAGGACGTGTTCGGCGAGGACGAACAGCAGGTCCCGATGGCCAACGACACCTCCTTCGGCGTCGGCCACGCCCCGCTCACCGAGACCGAGCGCATCGTCCACGAGGCCGAGCGCGAACTCAACACGACCTACTACGAGGACCACCCCGAACTCGGCCCGGACGTGAAGATCATGGGCAAACGCGAGGGCGACCGCATCGACATCACGGTCGCGGCCGCGATGGTCGACGCGTACGTCGACGACCTCGACGACTACGACGACGCGGTCGCGGACGTGCGCGAGTTCGTCCTCGACCTCGCGGAGGACCACACCGACCGCGAGGTGAACGTCGACGTCAACACGGCCGACGATTACGAGGACGGCTCGATCTACCTTACGGTCACCGGCACCTCCGCGGAGCAGGGCGACGACGGCTCGGTCGGCCGCGGCAACCGCGCGAACGGTCTCATCACGCCGAACCGCCCCATGTCGATGGAGGCGACTTCGGGCAAGAACCCCGTCAACCACATCGGGAAGATCTACAACCTGCTGTCGACGGAGATCGCCGAGTCCGTCACCGACGAGGTCGACGGCATCCGTGACCTGCAGGTCCGCCTGCTCTCGCAGATCGGCCGCCCCATCGACGAGCCGCACGTCGCGGACGCGCAGGTCGTCACCGAGGACGGCGTCGAGCTCTCGGACATCGAGGCGGACGTCGCCGCCATCGTCGACCGTGAACTCGCCGACGTGACCGAGGTGACGCGCCGCGTCATCGAGGGCGACGTTTCGACCTTCTGATCGGCGACCGGCGAGGACACGCTCCCCGCCGCGGACCACAACCGATTTGGCCGGCGGGCGGGTCGATCCGGGTATGACGACGGTGTGTCTCGTGGGCGACCCGGAGGTGACCCTCCAGTACGAACTGTTGTCCCGCGAGACCGCACGCGACGCGCTCGCGACTTACGACATCGCGGAGCCGTTCGCCAACAGCCTCGCCGTGGAGACGGTGAGCCTGGGCGCGGCGGTGTCGCTGCTGAACGACCTCAACTGGTACTGCGTTCGCTTCGTCGACGAGGCGCTCGTCAGGGAACCCTCCGTGTCGCGCGAGGAGTGGCTCTCGCGTGACCTCGCGACCCGGATTCGGGACGGAACGGTCCGCCCCGCGGAGACGGATCAGCGGCTGAAGATCTACGCCGTCGACGAGGACGATCGACTCGTCGACCCAGTCTTCGCGGTGCGCGAGCAGGGCGAGACCCCGACCCACGAGCGCGGGGACGACGGCGAGACGGTCGTCGTGCGTGTGACCGAGGACGAGTTCGAGGGCTGATGGTCGGTCGAGCGCCGACTCACGCCCCCGGCGTCGTAACCGCCGCCGCCACTAACCGTCGGCGGCGTCGTCGAGCACGCCGAGTTCCGCGAGCGCGCGGAGGGTGACGAGGGCCTCGACGACCGCGCGCTCTTCGGGGTCGTCCGTCCCGGCGACGCTCCCTCCGTCCTCGGCGGCCGCGAGCGTCCGGCGGGCGCGTTCGACGCGCCGCGCCTCCAGTTCGGTCTGGTCGGTCGCTTCCTTCGCCGCGGTGAACAGCGCCTCGTGGTCCGCGCGGAGGTCCAGCGAAACGTGCGCGGCGTTGCACCTGGAGAGCGGGTGCGTGTCGAGGTCGCACACGAGGTCCCGGACGAGCGCCCAGTCGCTCTCGCAAAAGCCCAGCGACACCGTGCCGACCACGTCGCGCCACGAGATGGGGTCGCCGTTCTCCATCAGTCCGAGCGCCCGCGGCGGGACCTCGATCCGGGAGGAGACCTCCTCGCGGCCGCAGAGACAACAGGGGGTCCGAGTCAGGCCGGCGTACATGGGAACGAGGGCGGCAGGGCTGGTGGCGTCGTCGCTGCTACGGCCGGTTCGCCCCCACGGCCGGCGTCAGGCGTCACACTCGGCGAGCCACTCGAAGGCCCACGACTCGATCTCCGAGAACACCTCGGAGAGGGACTCCCCCTTGTCGGTGAGGCTGTAGTAGGTCGCGACCGGGGCGTCCTCCTCCAGTCGGCGCGCGACGAAGCCGAGTTCCTGGAGGTCGTCGAGGACCCGCGAGAGCGTGCGCGAGTTGGCGTCCGTCGCGCGCTTGAGCTCGTTGAACCGGCGCTCGCCGTCCTGCAGCTCGTGGAGGACAACGAGCCGCCACTTGGACCCGATCTGCTCGATGGAGTCGACGATCGGACAGGCGCCCGGGTCCGTCCCCTCCACCGGGGCCGGCGCGTCGCCGCGTTCCGCGTCCGCCGCCTCGGGGCCGGCCGTGAGAGATTCTGGCGATGACATCGGTGTTACCTGGTGAGACGGTTGTCCGGGAACCCCTATAAGGGTTCGGTTCATACACGTGGTTACACGATGATACCTGAAATCGCGACGCTACCGCTTCAGTTCGACACCGCCCTCGCGGGCGAGATCTTCCTGCTCGGCCGGCTCCTGTTCGGCGGGGTGCTGGCGTTCATGGGCCTGAACCACTTCATGAACCTCGAGCAGATGGCCGGCTACGCGGAGTTCAAGGGCCTCCCGGCGCCGAGCTTCTCGGTGATCGCCTCCGGCGCGGTCCTCGTGCTCGGCGGACTCGGGGTCGCCCTCGGTGCGTTCCCCGTGATCGCGGCTGGCGGCCTCGCCGTCTTCCTGATCGTCTCCGCGGTGACGATGCACGACTTCTGGACCGTCGACGACCCCGAGGAACAGCAGAACGAGATGACCTCGTTCCTGAAGAACGTCTACGGTGCGGGCGCCGCGCTCGCGCTGCTGGCCGTCGGCGGGGCCTCCTGGCCCTACGCGGTCGGCATCGGCCTCTTCTGAGGACGCCGCGTCGTTCGACTGCTCCTCCGGCCCGCATAGCTAACTGACTGCCCCACTCATTCGGACTCACTCATACTCATGACCGACGCGCCACCCACCACCGGCTTGCACCACGTGACGAACATCTGTACCGACATGGACGAGACGGTCGCCTTCTACGAGGACGCCCTCGGCTGGCACACCGTCAAGCGCACGCAGAACTACGACGACCCCGGGACGAAACACTACTACTTCTCGCCCACGCCCGCGGGCGAGCCCGGCGCCACCGTCACCTACTTCGAGTATCCGGACTCCCGGGGCGCGCCCGGACCGGGCGCGAGCCACCACTTCGCGTTCGGCGTCGAGGACGAGGAGACGCTGGCGGAGTGGCGCGAGCACCTCAAGGAGCAGGGCGTCCGCGTCTCGCAGGTGAAGGACCGGACCTACTTCAAGAGCGTCTACTTCAGCGACCCGGACGGGCTCGTCTTCGAGCTCGCCACCGAGGGGCCGGGGTTCGGCGTCGACGAGGCGGAGCCGGGCAGCGCCGAGATCGACCCGTTCGCGGACGGCGACGAATGACGGACCCTGTCCCGGAGGGCGGGTCCGAGGACGCGGAGCGGAGCGACCGCCGCGTCCGCGGGGGCGAGCCGGACGCGTTCGGCTCCCCGTACCGGCTGCTGTCGGGCGCCGTGGTCCCCCGGCCCATCGCCTGGGTTTCCTCGCGCGGCCCGGCCGGCGAGAACCTCGCGCCGTACAGCTTCTTCAACGTGGTCGCGGTCGACCCGCCGGTCCTGATGTTCGCGCCGGTCGCGACGACGACCGCGCCGAAGGACACGCTCGCGAACGCCCTGGAGACGGAGGCGTTCGTCGTCAACGTCGTCACCGCGGACCTGGTGGAGTCGATGAACGCGTCCAGCGCGACGCTCCCGCCGGACGAGAGCGAGTTCGAGCACGCGGGCGTGACGCCCGTCGAGGCCGAGCGCGTCGACGCGCCGCGCGTCGCCGAGGCGAAGGTGAGCTTCGAGTGCGAACTGTCCGACGCGATCGAAGTCGGGGGATCCACCATGGTCCTCGGCGAGGTCGTCTACGCGCACGTTGACGAGGCCGTCACGACCGAAGGGAAACTCGACACGGAGAAACTGGACGCGGTCGGCCGCCTTGCCGGGAACTGGTACGCGGGCACCGACGACCGGTTCGAGATCGAGCGCCCGCCGTAGCGACCCCAGCGCTCCGGGCCGTCCGGCGGCGCGTGCGCCGTGTCGGCGTTCTATATAAGGGCATAAGTATGCTAATAATGGTTATAACCATATTCGCCGAAGCACATTTATACCGAACCGCGTTACTCGGTGTCACGATGACCGACTCCGACCGACGAACGATGAAGGACGTCTCCCACACGGCACCGAACGACACCTCTGCGGACGCGGTCTGGGGACGCGGCCGCGACCGCGAGCCGGAAGAAGAGGAAGAGGAGTAACGCCCGGCGCGTCGACGCTGCTTCCGTCTCGTCTCTCACCGCGGAGCGGCTGCTCCGGCCTCTCTCACCGGGAGTGACCGTTCCGGCTTCTCACCGCGGATCGACCGTTCCGGCTTCTCACCGCGAGCGTCGGCACTCCCTCACTCGCCGAACGCGCCGAGGCTCGACTGGAGGTCCCGGTCGGCCCGCCCCTCGGCCACCTCGTAGCCGACCAGGTCGCGCATGTCGACCGCGTACGTCGACCCGCCGCGCTCGAGGACGAGCAGGCGGCCCTTCGTTCCGACCACGGTCCCCGCCGCCATCGTCTCGGCCATCGGGCGCTCCGCGAGGTCGAGGCCGTAGTCGAAGTCGAACCGCTCCGTCACGTCGAACCGGTCGAGCAGGCTCGCCCACGCGCCGTCGTCCACGTCGGCAGCGAGGCCGGCACGCTTCGTGGGGATCCGCACGCGGTCGACGAGGTCCGACCCCTCCGCGAGCCCGGCCTCGATCTCGCGGGCGACCCGTCCGTTCTCGACGGTCCTGACGTGAGCCGCGCGGTCGGCGCCCTGCTCGCGGAGCCGAGTTTCGAGCCGCCACAGGCGCGTGACGCCGACCTTGAAGCGGTCGGGGGCGAACGCCGCCAGGTAGACGGCGTGGTCCTCGTAGCAGTCCATCTCGTCTTTCAGACACGTCCCGGTACACCGCGCGCAGACCCAGACGTGCGAGTGGGCGTCGCAGTAGGGCGCCTCGGGCGCGTCGCAGGGGACGTGGGTCCCCTCGTGGACCGTGCCGGCACAGCGCCGCTCGCCGAGCGCGTAGTCAAGTTCGGTGCCCGGCGTCAGGTCGAGATACGTCACGTCGCCGTCGCGGGTCGCGTCGCCGCCGGCCGCGCTCGCGCCGTTCGCGTCGTCCGCGTCGCCGCGGCTCAACAGGAGGCCGGCGTCGCCCGCGTCGTACCCGACGATCTGCACGGGAGCGCGTACGCCCGCGGGCGGCTTAGGCCTGTCCGTCGGCGGGAACGGTGAAACTGAGCGGGAGAACGGGGGAGCGTCGGGGCTACTCGGCGACCTCGACGGTCACGGCGTCGCGCTCGACCGCGAGTCGGAAGGTCGGGACGGTGCGGTAGACCACTTCGACGACGTTCTTGCGCTCCAGACTGCGGAGCGCGCGGCGGACGTCGTCCACGTCGGGGTCGATGCCGAACGTCTCGCGGAGGTCGTTGAGTACCGAGACGACGGACTGCGAGCGCTCCTCGGGGCCGGCGACGACCTCGAACACCCGCGCCTGCAGTTCGGGCACGCGTATCGTGTCCGGGACGCCGCCGGGTTCGGCGTCGGCGTCGGACTCCACGCCCGGTTCCACGTCGACGAGGTCGGCCGCCTCGCTCGTGGCGCGGATCAGGCTGTCGTCGTCGCGGAAGTAGTAGTCCGTGAGGTGGCTTTCGAGGTAGCCGTGGACCTCGCTGCCGCTCTCCATCCCCCACGCCTCCTGTAGCTCGGCGTTTTTCGTCGGCTGGAGCCGGACCACGTCCGCGAGCCGGTCCAACTCCTCGTCGCTCAGTCCCATCTTGCGAAGCGGTTCGCGGCCGCCACAAATGGACGTTCCGGAACCGCGGCGCGAGCGGTCGGGCGCGTTCTGGGACCGGCCGGGACGGTCCGGGGAACGGTTTTCACCCCTCCCGCCCACGGGTCGGGCATGGCCGCAGACACGGTGACGCTGGAGATCGACGACGCGGGGGTCGCCACGGTGACGGTCGACCGCCCGGAGAGCCTCAACGCGTTGAACGTCCCCACCCTGGAGGCGCTGGAGGACGCGCTCGCGGAGGCGCGGGAGGCGGAGGCCCGCGCGCTGGTCCTGACCGGCGCGGGCGAGAAGGCGTTCGTCGCGGGCGCGGACATCTCCTACATGCGGGACCTCTCGACGCCGGAGGCGCAGGCGTACGCGGAGCTCGGTCATCGGATCGCCAGCGGGCTCGCGGAGTTCCCCGCGCCGACCATCGCCGCGATCAACGGCTACGCCTTCGGCGGCGGCTGTGAACTCGCCATCGCCTGCGACCTGCGCGTCGCCTCCGAGCGCGCCACGCTCGGACAGACGGAGGTGGAACTCGGTATCGTCCCCGGCTGGGGCGGCACGCAGCGACTCCCCCGACTGGTGGGCGACGAGACCGCGCGCCGGCTGATCTTCTTCGGCGACCGCGTCGACGCGACCGACGCCCACGAGATGGGGCTCGTCGGCGAGGTCGTCGCGCACGACCAGCTCGAGGACCGCGTCGCGGAGCTCGCGGGGGAGCTCGCCGCCGGCCCGCGCCACGCGCTCGCGGCCGCCAAGGAGTCGATCAACGCCGGCTACGAGGGATCCCGCGAGGCGGGGCTCGCGTTCGAGCGCCGGACGTGGGCGGGGCTGTTCGGCACCCGCGACCAGCGCGAGGGGATGGACGCGTTCCTCGACAAGCGCGACCCCGAGTTCGAGTAGCCCGACGCGCTTGGGTCCGCCCCGAGAGCCGCCCCGAGAGTCGCCCCGACCGCGGGAGGGCATGGCGACACCCTTTTGTCCGCGCCTGTGTCACGGTTAGCCATGCAAGACGTTCTCGTCGCCCGCGTGATGAGCACCGACCCCGTGACGGTGACGCCGGACACCTTCGTCGAGCCGGCCGCGGACCTGATGCTCGATCAGGGGATCGGTTCGCTGCTCGTCGTCGGCGAGGACGGCGCGCTGCGGGGGATCCTCACCACGACGGACTTCGTCGCCATCGTCGCCGCGAGCAAGCCGAAGGCCGAGACGACCGTCGAGCGTTACATGTCGACGGACGTGGTGACCGCCGGTGCACAGGACTCCGTCCAGGAGGTCGCGAACCTGATGACCGAGCACGGCTTCCACCACGTGCCGGTCGTCGACGAGGAGGAGGGACTCATCGGTATGGTCTCCACGACGGACATCGCGAAGTACGTCGCCGGACTCGACACGGCCGCCGCCGACGTGGTCTGAGGCGAGCCGGCTACCAGCGGACCTCGAACCCCTCGATCCCCTCCGGGTCCTCCCACGTCACCGCCACGTCGTCGACGTCGGCGGCGGGGCTGCCGGTCTCGCACCACGCGACTAGCTCCTCGACGGCGGGCGTGGGTCCCTCGAAGACCGCCTCCACTCGACCGTCGTCGAGGTTTCTGACCCAGCCGTCGACCCCTTTCTCGCGGGCCGCGTCGCGGGTGTTCGCGCGGTAGTAGACGCCCTGTACGGTCCCGGAGACGTGGACGTGTGCGCGGGTGCGCTCGCTCATGCGGAACGGATCGCGGCCGGCGAACTTCAAACGGACGCCCGCGCGCAACCGACGGCTTCTAACGCGCGCCGGCCGACGACTCGCCCATGGAACTGTTCGGTACCGCAGGGATCCGCGGCGGCGTCGAGGACCGGGTGACGCCGGCCCTGGCGCTCGCGGTCGGCAGCGCGGTCGGCGCGATAGCGCGGGAAGCGGCGGAGGAACCGGGGGCCGGCTCCGAGGACCCGGCCGAGGGCGAGCCACCGGAGGTCGTCGTCGGACGCGACGGTCGCGTGACCGGCCCGGCGCTCGCGGCGGCGGCGGAGGCCGGACTGAGCGCCGCGGGCTCGAAGGTCCTCCGGGCGGGCGTGCTCCCCACGCCGGCGCTGGCGTACGCCGCCCGCGAGCGCCACGGCGTGATGCTCACCGCCTCGCACAACCCGCCGCACGACAACGGGATCAAGCTGTTCCGGGACGCGACGGAGTTCGACCGGGACATCGAGGCCGCCGTCGAGGAGCGCGTCGCGGACGACCCGTCCCCGACCGACTGGGACGCGTGGACCGACTCCGAGCGGATCGAGGTGCTCCCCGACTACCGCGCGGCCGTCGCCGACTACGCCCGGCGCTTCGGCGCGCCGCTCGACGGGCTCCGCGTCGCGGTCGACTGCGGCAACGGGATGGCGTCGGTCGCGACCCCGCAGGTCCTCCGGGAACTCGGCGCCGAGGTCGTCACGCTCAACGCCAACGTCGACGGGCACTTCCCCGGCCGCGGGAGCAAGCCGACCCCCGAGACGCTCGCGGACCTGCGCGCGTTCGTCGCGGACGCCAACGAGGACGTCGCGGCGCCCGGCCGACCGGGCGGAGCGGACGACGCCGGGGGAGAGAAAGCCGAGGACGGCGACGCCGAGGGGTTCGCCTTTGGCATCGGACACGACGGGGACGCGGACCGCATCGTCCTGATCGACGCCGACGGCGAGGTCGTCCACGAGGACACGGTGCTCGCGGTCCTCGCGGAGCACTACACGCGCGCCCACGACGGCGACGACCCGGTGGTCGTGACGACGCCGAACGCGTCCGGGCGCATCGACGAGCGCGTCGCGGCCGCGGGCGGGCGCGTCGAGCGCGTTCGGCTCGGCGCGCTCCACGAGGGTATCGCGAGCGTCGAGGCCGCGGCCGCCTCGGGCGAGGCGCCCGACGCCGAGGTGGTGTTCGCCGCGGAGCCGTGGAAGCACGTCCACGCCGGCTTCGGCGGCTGGATCGACGGCGTCTGCTCGGCGGCCGTGATCGCACGGCTCGTGGCCGCGGAGGGATTGGAGACCCTCCGCGAGCCCGTGACAGAACGCCCCTACCGCAAGGTCAGCGTCGACTGTCCCGACGACCGCAAGACCGGGGTGATGGCGCGCCTCGAGACGGCGCTCCCCGACGCGTTCCCCGAGGCGGACGTCTCGACCGAACACGGCGTCAGGCTGGAGTTCCCCGACGCCTCGTGGGTGCTGGTGCGTCCCTCCGGAACAGAGCCGTACGTCCGCGTCTACGCGGAGAGCGACGAGGTGGACGCGCTCGTCGAGGAGGCGAGCGGCGTCGTCGCCGACGCGGTCGACGGGGCGTCCGGGGCCTGACGGGACGACCCCCGGCGGTGTTTCTGGTGATCGATCCATACACCGCACGGAGGTGTACAGCGTCCCGCAGATCCGCCCGCGTTTCGGGCCGGAACGGGGGACGTGTCGGACGAACGTGCAATACGATGTCCGCATAGCGACGAATTTATGCCCGCGAGCGTTCCCGTTTCAGACGACATGGCATCCGATCCGAATCGGCGGCGGTTCATCAAGGCGGCAAGCGCGGCCGGTATCGTCGGGCTGGCGGGCTGTACCGGCGGTCCGGAGGACGGCGGCTCCGGCGGCGAGGAGACGGAGGGCGGCTCCGACGGGGAGGAGACGGAGACCGGCGGGGACGGCGAGACCGAGTCCGGCGGCGACGTGCCGGCGCACGTCGGCATGGTCTACTCCGACGGCGGCCTCGGCGACAACTCCTTCAACGACGCCGCCCGCGAGGGCGTCGTCCGTGCCGAAGAGGAGCTCGGCATCTCCTTCGACGAGTCCCAGCCCGAGGGGACCGGCGAGTTCGGCCAGTACCAGCAGCGCTACGCCAGCTCGACCGACCCCGATTACGACCTCGTCTCCTGTATCGGGTTCAACCAGACGGACGCGCTCGCGGAGAACGCGCCCCAGTTCCCCGAGCAGAACTTCATGCTCGTCGACTCCGTGCTGGAGGAGCCGAACGTCGCGAACTACGTGTTCAAGGAGCACGAGGGCTCGTTCCTGATGGGCGTGCTCGCGGGCAACCTGACGACGACCTCCTTCTCGGCCGGCGCGGGCCAGACGGCCGGCGACTCCACGAACGTCGGCTTCGTCGGCGGCGTCGACAGCCCGGTCATCCGCCGGTTCCAGGCCGGCTTCGAGGCCGGAGTCGACTACGCGACGGACGACGTCGACGTCATCACCAGCTACGTCGGGAGCTACTCCGACCCCTCCGGCGGGAAGGAGGCCGCGCTGTCGATGTACCAGAGCGGCGCGGACATCGTCTACCACGCCTCGGGCGCAACGGGCGTCGGCGTGTTCCAGGCGGCCCAGGAGGAGGGTCGGTTCGCGTTCGGCGTCGACCTCGACCAGTCGATCACCGAGCCGGAGTTCTCCGACGTGATCCTCGCGTCGATGGTGAAGCGCGTCGACAACGCGGTGTTCCAGTCCATCTCGAACGTGGTCGACGACGACCACCAGGGCGGCAGCGTCGTCGAACTCGGGCTGGAGTCCAACGGCGTGGAGTGCGTCTACGGCGACGAGATCGGCGGGGAGATACCCGACGACGCGACGACCGCCGTCAGCGACGCTCGCGACGCGATCATCGCCGGCGACATCGACGTCCCGACCGAGCCGGACGGCAACTGAGCCGTCCCGCTTCCGCGGTGCCGTCGACACGACGCCGAGCCTTTGCTGTCTCGACCCCGAACCGGCGCCAGCGCCGCCGAGACCGGTTCTGACGGCGAGTCGCCAGTTCGGATCCGCGGGCTTTTACCGCTCCCCGCGGACCGATCGGTCAATGAACCCGGCGGTCCACCTGGACAGCATCACGAAACGGTTCCCCGGGGTCGTCGCCAACGACGACGTGGACCTCGTGGTCGAGCGCGGGAGCGTCCACGCCCTGCTCGGCGAGAACGGAGCGGGCAAGACCACGCTGATGAACGTGTTGTACGGGCTCTATGAACCCACGAAGGGGACCGTCCGCATCGACGGCGCGCCGCGGCAGTTCGACTCGCCGCGCGACGCGATCGACGCCGGAATCGGGATGATCCACCAGCACTTCATGCTGGTCGACCCGATGACCGTCTGGGAGAACGTCGTCCTCGGTAACGAGCCGACGACGTGGGGCGGGCTCCGCGTCGACGCCGACGCCGCCCGCGAGGCGGTCCGGGAACTGAGCGAGCGATACGGGTTCGACGTGGACCCGAACGCGCGCATCGAGGACGTCTCCGTCGGCGTCCAACAGCGGGTCGAGATCCTGAAGGCGCTGTATCGCGGCGCCGACATCCTGATCCTGGACGAACCGACCGCCGTGTTGACGCCACAGGAGGTCGAGGACCTCTACGCTGTCTTCGATGAGCTGACCGATCAGGGGAAGACGATCATCTTCATCTCCCACAAGCTCGGCGAGGCGCTCCGCGCGGCCGACGACGTGACCGTCCTCCGCGACGGCGTCAACGTCGGCACCGTCTCGACCGACGAGGTGACCCGCGAGGACCTCGCGGAGATGATGGTCGGCCGCGAGGTGCTGATGGAGCCGGCTGCGGATCCCCGGGAGCCGGGCGAGCGTGTTCTCGGCGTCTCGAACCTCCGGGCCGACGACGACCGCGGCGTCGAGGCCGTCTCGGGCGTCTCCTTCGATATCCGCGCCGGCGAGGTCTTCGGGATCGCGGGCGTCGACGGCAACGGACAGTCACAGCTCGTCGAGGCGATCACCGGGCTCCGCGAAGCGACCGCGGGGTCGGTCAGGTACCTCGGCGAGCCAATGGACGACGTCTCCCGACGCGAACGGATCGACCGAGGGATGGCGTACGTACCCGAGGACAGACAGGAGCGCGGGCTGGTGATGTCCTACGAGCTGACGCAGAACGGCATCCTGGGCAGCCAGCACGACCCCCCGTTCGCGTCGTCCGGCCGGATCGACTGGGACGCCTCCAAGGACCACGCGGACCGGGTCATCGAGGCGTACGACGTGCGGCCGCCGGACCGCGAGGCGACCGCGGAGTCCCTCTCCGGCGGCAACCAGCAGAAGTTCATCGTCGGCCGGGAGTTCGAGCGCGACCCCGACCTCGTCGTGGCGACTCACCCGACTCGCGGCGTCGACATCGGCTCGACCGAGTTCATCCACGACCGCCTGCTCGAGCTCCGCGCCGAGGGAAAGGCGGTGTTGCTCGTCTCCTCGAAGCTCGACGAGGTGCAGGGGCTCTCCGACCGGCTCGCGGTGATGCACGAGGGCACGTTCTCGGGCGTGGTCGATCCGGGAACGGTGACCGAGGAGGAACTCGGACTACTGATGGCCGGGGAGTCGCCGGACGACGAGTCCATCGAGACCGCACGCGTACGCGAAGCCGCGGGTGACGACCTCGCTCACGGCTCGGCGGCGGACGGGACCGACGGGGACGAGGAGGTGGACGCGTGAGCCGGACCGACGCGATAGCGCGGTCGGTTCGGGAGTTCCTGCGGTCGTTCGTCGATCTGTCGGTGGCCGAGCGGCTACTGATCAGCGTGGCGGCCATCTTCCTGTCGATCGTCGTCGGCTTCTTCATCATTCTCGCATCGGGGCGGGTCGCGGCCTGCGAGACCGCCGCGTGGACGATGCCCGTGACCGGGCTCGGCTTCTGTTACGACCCGTTCCAGGTGTACGCCGTGCTGTTCAACGGGGCCCTCGGCTACCCCTTCGCGTTCGGGGAGCCGGGGCTGTTCAACCCCGACTGGACGCCGTTCAACCTCTCGCTGGGGCTGACGCTGTCGGAGACGACGCTTTTGGTGTTCACGGGGCTGTCCGTCGCGGTCGCGTTCCGCGCCGGCCTGTTCAACATCGGGACGCAGGGCCAGCTCGTGGTCGGGGGCCTCGCGACCGCGCTGGTGGTCGTCGCGGCCGCGCCCGTGTTTCCGACCGGACGACTCGGCGGCACCGCCCTGATCGTCATCGGCGTCCTCGCCGGGGCCATCGCCGGCGGCGTGTGGGGCGCCATCCCCGGCGCGCTGAAGGCGTACGCCGACGCCAACGAGGTGATCACGACGATCATGCTCAACTTCATCGCGGCGAACATCGCGTACGTCCTCGTGCTGGAGGTGTTCCGCGCCGAGGGGAGCTCCGTCGTCGCCACCCAGTACGTTCCGGAACACGCCCAGATACAGCCGTGGTTCTTCCCCGGCTCCAGCGACTTCGCGGAGGCCGCGCTGCTCGCCGGCGTGCTGTTCGTCGTCGGCCTCTACGTCCTCATCGAACACACGACGTTCGGCTACGACCTGCGCACGAGCGGCATCCAGCCGGCCGCGGCCGAGTACGGCGGCGTCGACGCCAAGCTCACGACGGTCCGCGCGATGACGCTCTCCGGCGCGCTCGGCGGCGTCGGCGGCGCGGTGTGGGTGCTGATGTCCGAGGGTCGCTGGATCGCCTCCGTCCCGGACCTCGGCTTCGACGGTATCACGGTCTCGATCCTCGCCGGCAACAACCCGCTCGGCGTCTTCCCGGCGGCGTTCCTGTTCGGGCTGCTGAAGGGCGGTGCACTGGAGATCGGGTTCCAGACCGACGTGCCGACGGAGCTGGTGGCGGTGCTGCGCGGGCTCATCATCCTCTTCGTCGCGATGCCGGAGTTCTTCCGGATGATCGGCCGGTTCGCGGGACTGGACGGGGGCGGTCCCGCGAGGGGGACGACCGACGACGCCGCGGCCGCGTCCGAGGGGGGTGAGACCGATGCGTAACCCGATCGACGAGGTGCACGTGCCGGTCGTCGACGACCTGATCGAGGACGACTACGTGCGCTCGCTCGCGCTCGCGGGGATCGCGCTTTCCGTCCTGTTGACGGCGCTCGGGATCGGCGGGCTGCTGTTCCCCGACTCCATCGCCGGCGATCTCTCCGGGATCGTCTTCAACGTCGGCACCGCGACAGCGACGGCGCGACTCGCGGCCCCCATCGTGCTGGCCGCACTCGGCGGCATCTTCGCCGAGAAGTCGGGCGTGATCAACATCGGGCTGGAGGGGCTGCTGATCATCTCGGCGTTCGTCTCGGTGTACGCCACGAGCCTGGTGGGCGCCGGAAACGCCGTGCTGGGGGTGCCCGCCATCGTCGTCGGGTTCCTCGCGGGCGTCGCCGCTTCGACCGCGCTCGCGGGCGTCTTCGGGATCGTCTGCATCGAGTTCAAGGCCGACCAGATCATCGCCGGGCTGGCGGTCTGGCTCATCGCGCTCGGGCTGGCGCCGTTCATGTCGACGGTGTTCTTCGGCGGCGTGAACACCCCGAACCTCGGCGTCAGCGTCGGCTGGGCCTACTCGGCCGCGATGGTCGTGGTCGCCACGGCCGCCTCGTGGTGGACGCTGAACCGCACCGCCTTCGGCAAGCACCTGCGCGCGGCCGGCGAGAACCCGAAGGCGCTCGACACCGTCGGCGTCTCCGTCTCGAGGGTGCGCCACGCCGGCGTCCTGCTGTCGGGCGTGCTCTCGGGGGTCGGCGGCTCGGCGCTCGCGCTCTCGATCGGCCAGTTCGTCGGCTCGGGCGAGACGATGGTGCAGGGGAAGGGGTTCATCGCCATCGTCGCGTACCTGTTCGGCAACTACAACCCGATAGGCGCGTTCGGCGCCGGCGTGCTGTTCGCCGGCCTCGACGCGATGCAGGTCCGGCTCCAGCAGCTCGGCTACGCGGTCCCGGACACGCTCGTCCAGACCATCCCGTACGTCGTCGTCATCGTCGTCCTCGCGCTCGTGGGCCGGACGCGGCTCCCCGAGGCGGCCGGCGAACACTACGAGACCGAGGACTGAGGTCCGCGGGCTGGCCGACACCGCGCCGCGTCTCCCCCTTCTGACTCCCCGAAAGCGACGCAAACGGGCATAAAGAGTTTTGCCACCGCGGGGACCACCTCCCGGGCATGAGCAGTCACGAGTACGACGTCGTCGTGGTCGGCGCGGGCACCGCCGGCTGTTACGCCGCGGCGACGATCGCCCGGGAGGGGCTCGACGTCGTCGTCGTGGAGCGAAAGACCGCCGAGGAGGCGGGCCACATCGCCTGCGGCGACGCGCTCAAGGGGGCCGACGCGTTCCCCGACGCGATCCCCAAATCGCAGATCGAGTCGGCGTTCACCAACACGGGCGTCGACCACGGCCGCTTCGAGATTCCGAAGGAGGACACGGTGCTCGAGATCCCCGTCCCCGGCGAACTCGCGGTCATCGACCGCTGGGAGTACGGCCGCAAGCTCATCGAGGGCGCGGAGAACGCGGGCGTGGAGTTCCACTACGACACCGTCGTCTCCGAGGTGGAGCAGGCCGACGACGGTACCGTCACCGGCGTCGTCGGCAAACGCCGCGGCGAGGGCGTCAGCTACGACGCGGACCTGCTGATCGACGGCGCGGGCGCGCTCTCGATCCTGCAGGACAAGACCGACTTCGAGGACGCCACCTTCGACACGAACGTCAGCTACTCGCAGTTCTGCTCGGCGTACCGCGAGATCGTCGAGGTGCCCGAGCCGGTCGAGTGGGACGACGCGCTCGTGTTCAAGCCCACCGAGCGCGCCGCGGGCTACCTCTGGTACTTCCCGCGGACCGACACGACGATCAACGCCGGCCTCGGCTTCCAGATGAACGAGGAGCCGATGAAGCTCGTCGACTCGCTGAAGAAGGACCTCCGCGACCGCCCCGAGTTCGAGGACGCGGAGGTCTCGGACAAGCTCGGCGCCGCGCTCCCGACCCGCCGCCCCTACGACTCCGCGACCGCGCCGGGGTACATCGCGGTCGGCGACGCGGCCGCCCACGTCAACCCCACCACGGGCGGCGGCATCGCGGGCGCCGCCTACGCCGGCCAGTACGCCGGCGAGCAGGCGGTCGAGGCCGTCACCGACGGCGACGTGAGCGAGGACGCGCTCTGGCGCTACAACGAGCGCGTGATGGACCACTTCGGCGGCCGATACGCCGCCCTTGACGTGTACAACATCCTCTCGACCGCGGTCGACGTGGACGACCTGATGGGCCTGCTGGCGTCGCTCCCGGGCGAGAACCTCGCGGAGGCGCTCTACGAGGGCTCCACCTCGATGTCGCTGACGCTCAAGCTGAAGTCCGCGATCAAGAGCTTCGGCTACTGGCGCCAGATCTGGAACTTCTACGAGACGAAACAGCTCGCGGACGAACTGCTCGCCCACTACGAGTCGTACCCCTCCCACCCCGACGAGATGGCGCGCTGGACCGAGCAGCGCGACGCGATCATGGAGCGCGTCTACGAGACGACCGGCGCGGACCCGAAGTACTAACACCGACCTTTTTCTGCGGTTGGGTTTGCGCGCCGCACAGCGGCGCGCTCACCCGCCCTTGAAAAAGCTCGACCAAAAAGGGGCCGCGGTCGGCGCTGCGGGCGCTTCGCGCCCTCGCGCCGCCGCGGTACCACGACCCCGACAGAAACCCGCACCGCAACCCGACCTTTTTCATCGTCGGGTTCGCGCGGCGCAGGCGCCGCGCTCACCACTCCTCGAAAAATGTCGATCAAAAAGGGCCGCCGCGGTGCCACGACATCAACAAAACCGCACCGCGACCGCTTCGCTTACAGAAATACCGCACAGCTACCGCCTCAGCATCGTGTGAGAAAACGCTCGTTTCTGTGGCCATCTCACAGCCGAGAAATTCCCCCGAGTTGGCCATCCTCCTGATTCCCCCATATATTTATTGCGTTCTATTACGTTCTATTTGGCATGCCGATTCGCATCGACCGGTTCGATGAGGGGCCTACGGACCTCCTCGATCTAGAGGAGGGGACGCAGCCGTACCGGATCCTCCTGTTCCTCGCGGAGCACGACGACGCGGCGTTTACGCAGACGGAGATCCACGAGGCAACCGGGATCAAGCGCGGGAGCGTCGGAGCGGCGCTGTCGCGGCTGGAGGACCGTGGGCTCGTCCGTCACCGCGGCCGATACTGGGCCGTCGCGGACGACGACCGCCTCGCCTCGTACGCGGCCCAGACGCGGTCGAGTTCGGCCTCGACCGGTGACGACTACTACGGCGAGGAGTGACGGCCGGTTATCTCGGTGTTCGGTAGCGCGACCTCTCGCGAGCGATACCCTTAACCGCGAAACCCGTCGATCCAGTCGTAATGAGTACGGACGCGCCGAGCGACGAGACGGAACCCGAGGCGTTCGTGAACGCCTGCGAGGAGCTGGTCGACCGCATCCTCGCGGGCGAGGTCGAGCGCGACGACCTCGAGTCCGCGAAGCTCGACGTCTGCTCGGAGTTCTCCTCGCCGAAGGTGCCCAAGAACACCGAGATCCTCGACTACGCGCCCGCGGAGTTCCGCGACGAGGTGAAGGAGGTCGTGCGGCGCAAGCCCGTCCGCACTGCCTCCGGCGTCTCGCCGGTCGCGATCATGACCTCGCCGAAGATGTGCCCGCACGGGAAGTGCCTCTACTGTCCGGGCGGCCCCGCCTCCGAGTTCTCCTCCGCGCAGTCGTACACCGGCCACGAGCCGGCCGCGGCCCGCGGCGAGCAGAACGACTACGACCCCTACGGACAGGTCACCCTGCGGCTCGAACAGCTCCGGAAGATCGGCCACCCCGTCGACAAGGTCGAACTCATCCTGATGGGCGGCACGATGACCGCGCGGTCGCACGACTACCAGGAGTGGTTCGTCAAGCGCGCGCTGCAGGCGATGAACGACTACGACCTCGAGAAGGAGCCCGAGCCCGCGGAGGGGGAGTCGTTCGCCCCCGCGGCCGACGAGGTGGAGTTCGAGTACCTGGAGGACGTGATCGCCGAGAACGAGACCAACGAGATCAGGAATATCGGGACGACCTTCGAGACGAAGCCCGACTGGTGTGACCCCGAACAGATAAACCGGATGCTGGATCTGGGCGGCACGAAGGTGGAGGTCGGCGTCCAGACCACCTACGAGCGCATCAACCGCGAGATGCACCGCGGGCACGGCAACGCTGCCTCGCGGAACGCCAACCGCCGGCTCCGCGACGCCGCGTTCAAGGTCGGCTTCCACATGATGCCGGGCCAGCCGGGCATGACCGAGGAGATGTGTCTGGAGGACTTCCGCCAGCTGTTCGACAACCCCGACTGGCGGCCGGACTACCTCAAGATCTACCCCACGCTCGTGGTCCGAGGGACGCGCGTCTACGACCAGTGGCACGGCGACGAGTACGACCCCCTCGACAACGAGCAGGCCGCGGACCTCATCGCGGAGATCATGGGCGAGATCCCGGAGTACACGCGCCTCCAGCGCGTCCAGCGGGACATCCCGGCGGACTTCATCGACGCCGGCGTCTGGAAGTCCAACCTCCGCCAACTCGCCGAACAGCGCGCCGAGGAGAGGGGGATCGAGGTCCGCGACATCCGCGCCCGCGAGGTGGGGATGAACGAGGCCGACCCCGACCCGGACGCGGTCGAGCTGAACGTGACCACCTACGAGGCCGGCGGCGGGACGGAGCAGTTCATCGCGTTCGAGGACCCCGTCCGCGACCTGCTGATCGGCTTCTGTCGCCTGCGGTTCCCCTCCTACGCCCCCGGCCAGCCCGGTACGCCCGGCGCGGAGTCGGACCCGGTCCGACGCGAGCTCGCGGACGCGGCGCTCGTGCGCGAGCTCCACGTCTACGGCAGCGAGGTCGGTCTCGGCGGCGAGGGCGACTGGCAGCACAAGGGGTACGGCAAGCGCCTGCTGGCCCACGCCGAGGAGCTGGCCCGCGACGCCGGCTTCTCGAAGCTCGCGGTCATCTCCGGTATCGGCGTCCGCCAGTACTACCGCGAGAAGCTCGGGTACAGACAGGACGGGCCGTACGTCTCCAAGCGGCTCTGAGGGCCGGACCCGGGCGGGGTCCCCTCACGACGCCGACCGCGAACGTTTTTGTCGGCCGCCACACATCAGCAGCCATGAGCGAGCCCTCCGCGAGCGAGCCCTCGGCACGCGACCCCACCGTGCGCGAGCGTCTCCGAGAGAACGCCGTGGGCATCGCCTCGACCGCCGTGACGGGGATCTGGATGGCGGCGTTTTTCACCGGGCAGGAGTGGTGGCTCGCGGCCCTGATCGTCGGCTACGCGGCGGTGATCCCGCTGGTCGCACAGCTGTTCGGCGACGACGAGGACCGCGAGGAGTGGGTCGACGACTGGACCGCCGACGAGCGCGACCGCGAGGAGTCCGCGAGCGGCGACGCCGGGTCGGCGGACCGCGGCGGCGACGGGGAGACGCCGCTGGAGACCCTCCGCCGGCGCTACGCGAGCGGCGAGTTGACCGACGAGCAGTTCGAGCGCAAACTGGAGCGGCTCCTGGAGACCGAGACGCTGGAGGACGTGGAGGACCGCGCGGCCGTCGAACGCGAACTCGAACGCGACCGGGGGTGAGCCGCGAGGTGCGGTCCGGGTACCGCCGTAGGCGCACCGGGCCGCTCGCAGCGCCCGCATTTATTCGCCGCGGACCGCGACAGGCCAAGGAAGAATACGAATAAACACAACATCAGTTTTCTCGGATTTAAGTAAAAGCTTTCAGTCCCGTCTCGCCAGTTATGGTACCCTCTCACACAGCGGGTGGTGTACATGAATTTCGACAGACGGTCCCTGCTGAGGGGACTCGGTGCGGCGGGCGCAACGGCGATGATCCCGGGGATGGCGACCGCGACCGACGGTGACCCCGCCTCCGGACGGTTCCTGATCGACCTTCGGGAGGTCGACCGCGCGGACGTTCCGGACGAGGTGGAGGTCGTTCACGACATCTCCGAAATCGACCTGCTGGCGGCGCGGGGCGACCCGGCGGCGGTCCCGGGCGTCGACTCGACGACGCCGGACGTGACGGTGTACCAGGACGGCGCGGGAGCGGTCCCGGAGAACGCGGGGCCGGTCGCGGAGGTCGACCGGGACGGCGCCGCGGGCGGTGACCCGGCCTGGGACGCCGGCTTGACGAACAACGAGCTCCAGTGGGACAAGCGCGCACAGCGACTGGGCGACCTCTCCGACCGACCGGACGAGCGGCGGACGGTCCACGACACGACGACCGGCGAGGGCGCTCGCGTCGCGGTGATCGACAGCGGCGTCTCCGACGCCCACCCCGACCTCGCGGACGCGGTGAACGCGGACCTCTCCGCGAACTTCACCACGGACCCGTACGACTTCCGGCCGAACGGCGCCGGCGACCACGGCACGCACGTCGCGGGCACGGTCGCGGCGACGAACGCGACCGGCGACGGCGTCCTCGGCACCGCGCCGGACGCGGAGGTCGTCTCGCTGCGCGTCTTCTCCGGAGTGGCGGGCGCGACCGGCGACGTCATCGCGGCGATCGTCGACGCCGCGAACAAGGGGTGCGACGTCGCGAACCTCAGTCTCGGCTACCCGGTCCCCTACGTCGACCCCGAGGAGTTCCCGTGGCTGCTGTCAGTCAAGGAGGCCTACGAGCGGGCCGCCGCGCACGCCCGCAAACGGGGGATGCTCGTGGTCAACTCCGCGGGCAACGACGGCATCGACATGGACGCCGAGGGCGTGCTGAGCCTCCCGACGGAGGTGGAGGGCGTCTTCGGCGTCTCAGCGACCGGCCCCATCGGCTACCTGTGGGACGACCGGAAGCAGCGCGAGGACCTCGCGCTCAAGCGCCTCGAGGACCCGACCTCCTCGCCCGCCTTCTACACGAACTACGGCAGCGCCGTGGATCTGAGCGCGGCGGGCGGCGACGCGGACCTCGACGCGGCAGCCGACGGCGCCGACGGCTGGTACTACGACCTCGTCCTCTCGACGGTCGTCTCCCCCGACGGCGACGGCGGCGTCGTTCCGGGCTACGGCTGGAAGGCGGGGACGTCGATGGCGGCGCCACAGGTGTCCGGCGCCGTGGCGCTGGTGCGGTCGCTGCGGCCGGACGCCGGCGTCGCGGAGGTGGAGTCGCTGCTTCGCGAGACCGCGACCGATGGCGAACCGGGCGGCGAGCAGTACCACGGCGCGGGTCATCTCGACCTGCGCTCGCTGGTGAAGGCGGCGCGGTAGGGTCGTCACGACCGCGGTCGGGAACGTCGCCGCGCGTCGACGTCGCGACCGGGAGTGAGCCGGCGCTTCGCGTCCACCCGGCATCCCGCTCGCTGCGGTCCCGCGAACGACACGCCTTTTTCCGGGCCCCGTGTGGTCCGGGTATGGAGAGCAAAACGGAGCTGTCGAGCATCGACCTCCGCGCGCTCGTGACGGAGCTCGGGCGATACGCGGGGGCGAAGGTCGACAAGGCCTACCTCTACGGCGACGACCTGCTCCGGCTCAAGCTCCGGGACTTCGACCGGGGGCGCGTCGAGCTCCTGATCGAGGTCGGCGACGTGAAGCGCGCGCACGTCGCGGCACAGGAACACGTCCCCGACGCGCCGGGCCGGCCGCCCAACTTCGCGAAGATGCTGCGCAATCGGCTCTCGGGCGCGGACTTCGTCGGGGTCGAACAGTACGAGTTCGACCGCATCCTCACCTTCGAGTTCGCGCGCGAGGACGGCAACACGCGCATCGTCGCGGAGCTGTTCGGACAGGGGAACGTCGCGGCGCTCGACGAGACCGGCGAGGTGGTCGGCGCGTTGGAGACCGTCCGGCTGAAGTCCCGGACCGTCGCGCCCGGCTCGCAGTACGAGTACCCCGCCTCCCGGCTCAACCCGCTGGACGTGAGCTTCGACGCCTTCGGCCGCAAGATGGACGAGTCAGACACCGACGTGGTGCGGACGCTCGCGACCCAGCTCAACCTCGGCGGCCTGTACGCGGAGGAGGTCTGTTCGCGGGCCGGCGTCGAGAAGACCGTCGACATCGCGGACGCGACCGAGGAGCAGTACCGCGCCCTCTACGACGCCATCGCGCGGCTCGACGCGCGGCTCCACGCCGGCGAGTTGGACCCGCGCGTCTACGAGGACGACGACGGGAACGTGGTCGACGTGACCCCGTTCCCGCTGACCGAACACGAGGACCTCGCGAGCGAGGGGTACGACTCGTTCAACGCGGCCGTCGACGACTACTTCTACCGCTTCGAGCGGGAGGAGGAGGCCGAGGAACCCGAGGAGATCGGCTCCTCGAAGCCGGACTTCGAGAAGGAGATCGCGAAACAGCAGCGCATCATCGAGCAGCAGGAGGGCGCTATCGAGGGGTTCGAACAGCAGGCCGAACGGGAGCGCGAGCGCGCGGAGCTTCTGTACGCCAACTACGACCTCGTCGACGAGGTGCTCTCGACGGTACAGGACGCCCGCGAGGAGGGCGTCCCGTGGGACGAGATCGCGGAGACGCTGTCGGCCGGCGCCGAGCGCGGCATCCCCGCGGCCGAGGCGGTGACCGACGTGGACGGCAGCGAGGGAACCGTGACGGTGGCGCTCGACGACACCGAGATCGAACTCGACGCGACCGCGGGCGTCGAGGTGAACGCGGACGAGCTCTACAAGGAGGCCAAGCGCATCGAGGGGAAAAAGGAGGGCGCCAAGGAGGCCATCGAAGCGACTCGGGAGGAACTCGAGGCCGTCAAGCGCCGCAAGGAGGAGTGGGAGGCGGAAGACGAGGCGGACGAGGAAGCCGACGAGGAGGAGGCGGAGGACCACGAGCCGGCCGACTGGCTCGCGCGCTCGTCGGTCCCGCTGCGGACGACCGACGAGTGGTTCGAGCGCTTCCGCTGGTTCCACACGTCGGACGGCTACCTCGTCATCGGGGGGCGCAACGCCGACCAGAACGAGGAGTTGGTGAAGAAGTACATGGACAAACACGACCGCTTCTTCCACACGCAGGCCCACGGCGGCCCGGTCACCCTGCTGAAGGCGGCCGGTCCCTCGGAGGCCTCGGAGCCGGTCGACTTCGACGAGGAGACGCTCCGGCAGGCGGCGCAGTTCGCGGTGTCGTACTCCTCGGACTGGAAGGCGGGCCGGGGCGCGGGCGACGCCTACATGGTCGAGCCGGACCAGGTGTCCAAGACGCCCGAGAGCGGCGAGTACCTCGAGAAGGGCGGCTTCGCCATCCGTGGTGACCGCACTTACTTCGAGGACATCGCTTGCCGCGTCGCGGTCGGCGTCCAGTGTGAACCGGTGACGCGCGTGATCGGCGGCCCGCCGGCGGCGGTTCGCGACCGCGTCGCGACGAGCATCGAGTTGGAGCCGGGGATGTACGCGCAAAACGACGCCGCGATGATGGTCTACCGCGAGTTCAAAAATCGGTTCGCGGACCAGTCGTTCGTCCGCAAGGTGGCGAGCGCCGACCGCATCCAGGAGTTCCTGCCGCCGGGCGGTTCAGAGATCGTCGAGTAGCGCCGGTCTACCGCCTGCCACACGCGGTCTCCCTCGTGGATGCGCCGGTCGGGAACGGCCTCGCCGACCGAAAGGGCAAGAGTCAGGCCGCCGGCCGCGAACGTTCACGCATGAGCGACGACGACGCCGAGCACGCGACCGACGAGTTCCGCATCGAGACGCGAGCGATCCACGCCGGGCAGGAGCCGGACCCAGAGACCGGCGCGCTGATGACGCCCATCTACGCCAACTCCACGTACAAGCAGTCCGCGCCGGGCGAACACACCGGCTACGAGTACTCGCGGACGGGGAACCCGACCCGGACCGACCTCGAGGAGAACCTCGCGGCGCTGGAGAACGGCAGCCACGCGCGGGCGTTCTCCTCGGGCATGGGCGCGATCAACACCGTCCTCAACCTGCTCGAGGCGGGCGACCACGTGGTCGCGGGCGACGACGTCTACGGCGGCACCCACCGCATCCTCACGCAGGTGTACGAGCAGTACGACCTCGAAACGTCGTTCGTCGACACGACCGACCACCAGGCGGTCGCGGACGCGATGCAGGAGAACACCGAACTCGTGTGGGTCGAGACGCCGACGAACCCCCTGATGAACGTCAACGACATCGCGGCGCTCGCCGACATCGCCCACGAGCACGACGCGCTCTGTGCGGTCGACAACACGTTCGCGACGCCGTACCTCCAGCGCCCGCTCGAACACGGCGCGGACATCGTCTCCCAGTCGCTGACGAAGTACCTCGGCGGCCACTCCGACACGGTCGGCGGCGCGCTGATCGTGGACGACGCCGAGTTGGACGACGACCTCGGCTTCTACCAGAACTCCGTCGGGGCGACGCCCGGTCCGTTCGACTCCTTCCTCGTCCTCCGCGGGACGAAGACGCTCCCCGTGCGAATGGACCGCCACTGCGAGAACGCCGGCGAGCTTGCCGAGTGGCTCGAGGGCCACGACGCGGTCGAGCGCGTCTACTACCCGGGGCTGGAGAGCCACCCGCAACACGACCTGGCGGCCGAGCAGATGGACGACTTCGGCGGCATGCTCTCGTTCGAGCTCGACGGCACGCTGGAGCAGGGGTCGACGGTCGTCTCCGAGACCGAGGTGTTCACCCTCGCGGAGTCGCTCGGCGGCGTCGAGAGCCTGATCGAGCAGCCCGCGGCGATGACCCACGCGGCCATCCCGCGCGAGGAGCGACTCGCGGCCGGGCTCACCGACGGCCTCATCCGCGTCTCCGTCGGCGTCGAGCACGTCGACGACCTGAAAGCCGACCTTCAGCAGGCGTTCGACGAAGCACTGGACTGAGGCGACTAGGTTGGGTGTGATCGGGGCGTTCTGGACGTTTCTGGCGGCGATTTCTGTAACTATCTCGTTCGCTAGGTGTGCGCGTTTTCTGTTTCTATCGCAGATTCTGCTGCTTGGAACAGCAACACCCAGAAAGCCCCAGCCGGCTCTCCCTACGACGAATCTTGTTCTGGTGTCGATCCTGCTGATCGGGACAGCAACACCCAGAAAGCCCCAGCCGGCTCGACCGGCCGCGCCTCGCTGCGCTCCTCAGACAATCGCGGCGACACAAGGTCGCCGCGGAACTGCGGTGCTTACGTCGTCGGGGCCGAATCGAGCCGGCTGCCCCTTTCAGTCCCACCCACCGCAACCGCCCCGCAACCGCACAACACCGCAGCCTCGCCCCTCCCCAGCCTCGACGGCGGCGCGGCCGCGAAACCGCACCGCAGGCGGCCGAGCCGCCGTCTCCCTCACGCGGTCGTGCCGACACGCTTCGCGGTCGCCACGGCGCGCGCCGACCGCACCGCCCCGCACAACACCGCACCGCCGGCGGACAAACGTTTTTCGCGGATCGGGCAGAACTCCCGCCGTGAGTGCAGCCTGATCAGTCAGGTACAACGCATCGCTCTACTGGCTGTCAAACGTTCGGCGCGCGCGAATGACGCGCGCGAGGGAGCCCGCAGCCGCGGTCGCGCAAGCGGTACGGTGCGGGCGCGCGACCGCGGCTGCGGCGAGGCTGGGGAGGCGTGAGGCCACGCTTGACCCGACAGCCGGCGTGGCGAATCACCAAGCAACCAGCCTCAACGACGGACTCGACAAACAGCGCCCTGGCGGACCGAAAGGGCGAGCGGTCGAGGGCTTTCTGGGTGTTGGCAACAAGCACAGCAGGACGCTCGATCATTCAAAAACCGAAGTACAGCGAGCGGTCGAAAAACCTCTAGACGATAGCGGCACGCACGGCAGAGCGGACGTTCACGCCAAGAGTCGCGTATCGCGGGGCAGGGACCGCCGCGACCGCCTCAACTTACGCTTCGTACCCCTGCTCGTTCAGCGCTTCCTCCAGCGTCGCCAGCAGGAACTCCACGTTCTTCGTGCGGGCGCCGTGGCCCATACAGCCCATGCGCCAGATGTCGCCGGCCAGGTCGCCGAGCCCGGAGGCGATCTCCAAGTCGTGCTCGCTCAGGAGGTGGTCGATGACGGCGGCGTCGTCGACGCCGTCGGGGACGCGGACGGCGTTGAGGCTCGGGAGCCAGAACTCGTCGTCCGCGTTCATCTCGAGCCCGAGCTCACCCAGCCCGGCCTTCAGCTCGCCGGCCACCTCGCGGTGGCGGGCCCAGCGGTTCTCGATGCCCTCCTCCGCGACGAGCCGGAGCGCCTCCCGGAGCGCGTAGACGTTCGTGATGGGCGCGGTGTGGTGGTAGGCGCGCTCGTCGCCCCAGTACCCCTCCAGAAGCGAGAGGTCGAGGTACCACGACCGTGGCTCCTCCTCGCGGTCGAGCACCTTGTCCATCGCGCGGTCGTTCAGCGTGAGTGGGCTCGCGCCCGGCGGACAGGAGAGGCACTTCTGCGGGCCGGAGTAGGCCACGTCGATGTCCCACTCGTCGACACGGAGCTCCACGCCGCCGAGCGAGGTGACCGAATCCGCGATGACGTACGCGTCGTGGTCGTGCGCGATGCTCGTCAGCTCCGGGACCTCCGGCTGGAGCACGCCGGTCGAGGTCTCGGCGTGGACGAAGCCGAACACGTCGGGCTGATGCTCCTCGAAGGCCGCCTCGACGTCCGCGGGGTCGAGCGGTTCACCCCACGGCGCGTCGACCTCCACGACCTCGCCGCCGGCGCGGCGCGCCATCGAGGCCATCCGACCGCCGAAGTAGCCGTTCGTCGGGACGAGCATCGTCTCGCCCGGCTCCACGAGGTTGCCGATGGCGGCCTCCATCGACGCGGAGCCGGTCCCGGAGACGGGGATGGTCCACTGGTTGTCCGTGCGGAACGTGTAGCGGAGCAGCTCCTGCGTCTCGTTCATTATCTCGACGAACGAGGGGTCGAGGTGGCCCACGAGGGGGGTACTCATCGCGCGGAGCACCCGTGGGTGGACCGGGCTCGGGCCGGGGCCCATCAGCGTTCGGTCCGGCGGCGTCAGCTCTCCAACCTCGGGCGCCTCGGCGTGACCGGGCGCCTCCTGCTCGGGCGTGCGGGACATACGCATGGACCTGTGGCTGGAGGGGGCAAAAACGCGACGGAAGGGGAACGCGGCCGCGCGGATCGGGGAGCGGCGGACGCTACGGCCTCACTCCGCGTCGGAGACGAAGTCGGGCTCGATCCGCTTTTCGGCGCGCTCCGCCTCGAGGTGCGCGACGAACTCGTCGAGGTCCACGTCGTTGCGCTCGTTCTCGAAGCGGTCGCGGACGGAGACCGTGCCGGCTTCTTCCTCGTCGCCGCCGACGACGACCATGTACGGAAGCCGGTCGTCGTGGGCCTGCCGGATCTTGCGGCCGACCGTCCAGTCGCGGTCCTCGACCTCGACGCGGAAGCCGGCGTCGTCGAGCGCGTTCTTCACGCGGTGGGCGTAGCCGAGCGTCTCGTCGGAGACGGGGAGCACGCGGACCTGCTCGGGCGCGAGCCACAGCGGGAAGTTCCCGTCGAAGTGCTCGATCAGCACCATGAAGAAGCGCTCGTAGGAGCCGTACAGCGCGCGGTGGATCATCACCGGGCGGTGCTCCTCGTTGTCCTCGCCCGTGTACGAGAGGTCGAACCGCTCGGGCATGTTGAAGTCGAGCTGGACCGTGGGGCCGTCCCACAGGCGGCCGAGCGCGTCCTCGAACGAGAAGTCGATCTTCGGGCCGTAGAACGCGCCGTCGCCCGCCTCGACCTCGTAGTCGTAGCCCCCCGACTCCAGCACGTCGCGGAGCTGTTCCTCCGCGGACTCCCAGATCTCGTCGCTGCCGACGGACTTCTCGGGGCGGGTCGCCAGCGCGACCTCCACGTCGAGCCCGACCGTCTCGACGACCTCGAAGATCATCTCGATGACCGTCTCGATCTCCTCGCGGATCTGGTCTGGGCGGACGAACAGGTGGCCGTCGTCGATGGTGAACGACCAGACGCGCGAGAGGCCGGAGAGCTCGCCGCGCTGCTCCTTGCGGTACACCTTCCCGTTCTCGAAGTAGCGCTTGGGGAGGTCGCGGTACGACCACGTCTTCTGGTCGAAGATGGTGGCGTGGCCCGGGCAGTTCATCGGCTTGAGGCCGTACTCCTCGTCGTTCACGTCGAGGAGGAACATGCTGTCCTTGTAGTTCTCGTAGTGGCCCGACTGCTTCCACAGCTCCGTCCGGAAGACGTGGGGCGTCTCGACCTCGTCGTAGCCGTGTTCGCGGTTGAGCCGGTCCGCGTACTCCGAGAGCTCCCGGAGCACCGTCTTCCCGTTGGGGTGGTACAGCGGAAGCCCCGGCCCCGTCACGGTCGGGATGGAGAACAGGTCCATCTCCTGGCCGATCTTGCGGTGGTCGCGCTCCTTGGCCTGCTCGCGCAGCTCGAGGAACTCCTCGAGGTCCTTCTCGGAGGGGAACGCCGTGCCGGAGACGCGCGTCAGCGTCTCGTTGTCCTCCTCGCCGCGCCAGTAAGCCGCGGAGATGTCGAGCAGCTCGACCGCCCCGACCTCGCCGGTCGAGGCGACGTGGGGGCCCTGACAGAGGTCCTGCCAGTCGTCCTGCTCGTAGAAGGTGACCGTCTCCTCGTCGGCCTCCTCGTCGAGGATCTGACGCTTGAACTCGTTGTCCTCGTAGATCGAAAGCGCCTCCTCGCGGGAGCGCTCGACGCGCTCGATGTCGTAGTCGGCCTCGATGATCGACTCCATCTCCGACTCGATCTCCGCGAGGTCCTCCTCGTCGAGGTCGACGTTCGCCACGTCGTAGTAGAACCCCTCGTCGGTCGGCGGGCCGATGGTCAGCTTCGCCTCGGGGTACAGCCGCTGGAGCGCCTGCGCGAAGACGTGGGCCGCGGAGTGGCGCAGCACCTGCAGGTACTCGTCGGACTGGTCGGTGACGATCTCGACGTGGGCGCCGTCGTGGACCGCGGCGTGCTTGCTCACCAGCTCGCCGTCGATCTTGCCCGCAACCGTGTCACGACCGAGCCCCGGGCCGATCTCGTAGGCCACGTCCTCCAGTGTCGCCCCCGCCGGTACGGAGAGTTCTGATCCGTCCGGAAGGACGACCGTCACGTCGGCCTGAGCATCGGTCTCGCTCATACTTCGGTCAAACCGGACGAGGGGTTTAAGCGTTGTTGGACGGCGCGACTCCTTCCCACGGTTCGGGGACGACTGCGGGGGACGGCGGCCGGAGCCGCGAGCTCACAGATACGGCCGCACCACGGCCCCGTCGTGGAGGTCCTCGGGCACCGTCTCGAACCAGCGCGCCGCCCGGATCGTCTCCCCCGAGACGCCCAGTTCCGCCACCGGCGGGATGGCCCCGTCGGCGGTCGCCGCGAAGACGTGACACTCGCCGCGGTACGCGACCGCTTCCTCCGGCACCTCCCCGGCCGACGCGTCCGCGGGCACGTCCGCGCTGGAGACGTACAACTGGTCGAGCACGACGAGCCGCTCGCCGACGGTCGCCGCCAGCGCGGTCTCCTCGCGGACCTCGCGCGCGGCCGCCGCGGCCGGTTCCTCGCCCGGTTCGACGCCGCCGCCGGGGAGCGTCCACCCCTCGGACCAGCCGTTCTTGACGAGCGCGATGCGACCCGCGGGGTCCAGAACGCGCGCCGCGACCGCCCGCGCCGTGCCCTCGGTCGCCCACGCCTCGAACTCCGTGAGTCGGCCCGGATCGACGCGGATCAGGTGCGGTTCGCGCGGCGCGTCCGGGTTCGCGTCACCGCCCGCCCCCGTCACGGCTCCTCGTCCTCCCAGTAGTCGACGTCCTCATCGATCCGGTAGTAGCCCGACAGCGAGCGCTCGCCGCGGTCGCCCGGCGGCGCGCCGGCGTAGACGCCGAACTTCTCCGAGTCGGGGTAGACCGTCACGTCCGGTTCGTTCATCGTGGACATCGCGAGGTAGCGGACCGGCTCCTCGCCGTCGTTGACGACGCGGTGGCCGCCCGACTCGTCGGCGGGGAACGCGACGTAGTCGCCGGCCTCGATCGGGACCGGTCCCTCGGGCGTCCGGAGCGTTCCCGACCCGGCGAGGACGTAGATCGCCTCCTCGTTGCCGGCGTGGTAGTGATAGGGCCACGACTTCGCGCCGGCGGGGAGTTCGTAGAGGCTACATCCGAGGTCCGTGCCGCCCGCGGCCGCGGCGAGGCGCTTGCGGCGGAACGGCGGGTCGCCGCGGTCGCCCGCCTCCCAGTCGAGGTCGGCCTCGTTGACGGGATCCATGCGTGTGCCCACGCGGGAGGGGCGCAAAATCCTTCTCCCGAGTTGGGGGGGTCCGCGACCGCCGCGACGGTCGGCGCACGGCCGGTCGACTAGTCCTCGAGCGTCGCCGGTCGGGCGCCCTCGTAGACGTATCCGCCCGCGACGCCGGCGGGGACTGCGACCCAGAACGTCAGTAGGAAGGCGACGATACCGACGACCGCGGCGCTGCCTGCGAGAACCGGGAGGTTCGGAGTCGACTCGATGCCTGTCAGCAGGGGGTTCCCGTACGCCAGTATCGGGACCAGCGCGACCGTGACGAGACAGTACGTCGCAACTGCCGAGACGAGTCCGGCGACCGCGCCGTACGCCGGGAGCCAGTCGGGGAGCAGGCGCCACGTCGCGACGCCGGACACGAACGCGGCCGGCACGACGACCGGGAGCAGAAGGAGGCCGAAGACCGCCCAGAACAGGGCCGCTGAGTCGGGGTTCACGAGCAGGAACGGGACCATCAGGTGCACGAACGCGGTGGTCGCCAGAACCGCGGTCGACGCGCAGGCGTAGCCCGTGCCGAGGCATCTGCGGCGGGCACCAGGCAACCGCCCGGGACCGTACCGGTGGCAGGCGACGCCGAGTTTCTCGACTGCCGAGCCAGACATACGGATGCTTCGACAGCCGTTCATAAATAGTGCCGTGGCGGTCGCGGTGCTGGGGCGGTCGCGGTAGGCGGTTCTGTGGCGGTTGCGGTGCTGGGCGGTGTGGTGCTGGGGCGGTCGCGGTAGGCGGTGCTGTGGCGGTTTCTGTCCAGGTTGTGGTACCGCGGCGGCGCGAGGGCGCGCAGCGCCCGCAGCGCCGCCCGCGGCCCCTTTTTGATCGACATTTTTCAAGGAGTGGTCAAGCCGGCGCTTCGCGCCGGCGCGACCCGACGCAGAAAAAGGTCGGGGAGAAGCCTTAGGCTCGCCGCCCGCCGACGGTGAGGTAACCGTGGAAGACGTCGTCGACTGGTTGCGCTCGCGGCCCTACTACGAGGGACAGATCGCTGAGCATCGCCGGGTTCCGGGGCGGGAGCCGTCGTTCGCGGACGTCGGTCTGGAGCCGCGGCTGGCGGACGCGCTCGCCGAGCGCGGCATCGACCGCCTGTACGAGCATCAGGCGGCCGCCATCGAGGCGGTCCGCGACGGGAAGGACGCGGTTATCGCCACCGAGACCGCGAGCGGGAAGTCGCTGGCGTACACGGTTCCCGCCTTCGAGCGCGCGATGGACCACGGCGGCCGGACGCTCTACCTCGGGCCGCAGAACGCGCTCATCTCCGACCAGGAGGAGACGCTGTCGGCGTTGGCCGGAGACCTGGGTTTCGGAAGCCGGGTGTCGGTCGACACCTACACCGGGCGGCTGTCGCGGTCGGAGAAGCGTGACGTGCGCGACCGGCGGCCGACGGTCCTCCTGTCGAACCCGGACATGCTCCACTACGGGCTGTTGCCGTACGGCTACCGGCTCTGGGAGTGGTTCTTCTCGTCGCTGGAACTGGTCGTCGTCGACGAGGTCCACAACTACCGCGGCGTGTTCGGTTCGGGGGTCGCGCTCGCGCTCCGCCGGCTCAACAGGCTCTGCGAGCGGTTCGGTGCGGACCCCCAGTACGTCTGCTGTTCCGCGACCATCGGCAATCCGGTCGCGCACGCCGCGACCGTCACCGGCCGCGACGAGGAGAATTTCGCGCTCGTGGACGAGGACGCGTCCGGGCGCGGGCCGCGGGACTGGGTGCTGTGGAACCCGCCGGAGTACGACGACGACTGGCAGGAGCGCGGGAGCGGGCGCCGGAAGTCGAGCCACACCGAGACGAAGCGGCTGTTCGTGGATCTGGTCCAGCAGGGTCACCAGACGCTGACGTTCACGCGGGCGCGACAGACAGCCGAGCAGTACGCGACCGACAGCGCGGACGACCTCCGCGAGCGCGGCGAGCGGGAGTTGGCCGGCAAGGTCGGGGCGTATCAGGCGGCGCTCAAAGACGACACGCGCCGGGACCTCGAAACGCGGCTGCACGAGGGCGACCTGCGCGGCGTCTGGTCGACGAACGCGCTGGAACTCGGCGTGGACGTGGGCGGACTGGACGCCGTCCTGCTGGACGGCTACCCCGGGACGCGGATGAACACGTTCCAGCAGGCCGGCCGCGCGGGCCGCGGCGACGACCCCGCACTCGTGGTGCTGGTCGGCGGCGAGGACCAGCTCGACCAGTACCTGATGAACAACCCCGAGGACCTGTTCGAGGCGCCGCCGGAGGACGCCATCTGCGACCCGGAGAACGACCAACTGCTCCCGCGACACGTCGCCTGCGCGGCCGACGAGAACTGGCTCGCGCCGGGGGACCGCGACCACTTCGGCGACGAGTTCCCCGGGATCGTCGCGGAGTTCACGGAGCACGGCGTGCTCGACCGCCGCGAGACGCGGGACGGGACGCGCTGGACGTTCAACGGCGACACGAGCCCGCAACACGAGCTGAACCTGCGGACAGCCGAGGAGCGCGAGGTGGACCTGATCGACACCGGTCGCAACGAGACGGTCGCTTCGCTCGGGCTCTCGGACGCGATGCGAGACGCCCATCCGGGCGCAATCTACCACCAGCAGGGTCGCACCTACGAGGTGACGAAACTCGACCTCAACCGCGACGTGGCGGAGCTGTCGACGACGTGGGCCGACTACTACACGCAGGTCCTCACCGAGAAGGACGTGGTCGTGAACGAGGACCTCGACGAGCGCCCGCTCTCGGCCCGGCCGGACACGCCGGTCCGGTTCGCGGACGTGACCGTCACCGAGCGCGTGACGGGGTTCGAGCGCCGCGACTCCTCGACGGGCGAGTCGCTCGGGCAGAAGACGCTCGACCTTCCCGAGACCACGCTCCGCACGCGGGCGCTCTACTTCCCGGTTCCGGAGGACGTGGAAACGGACGTGCGCGCCGACCACGGCGAGCACGGCTTCAACGGCGGCATTCACGCGGCCGAGCACGGCGTCATCTCGCTTTTCCCCTTCCACCTGCTGTGCGACCGCGCGGACGTAGGCGGTCTCTCGACGCCGTATCACCCCCACACCGACGCCGCGACGGTGTTCGTCTACGACGGCTACCCCGGCGGCGTCGGGCTGACGCGACGGGGGTTCGAGCGGGTCGAGGAACTGTTCGCCCGGACGGCGCGCCTCATCGAGGGCTGTGACTGCGCGGACGGCTGTCCCGCGTGCGTCCAGTCGCCTCACTGCGGCAACGCGAACGAGCCGCTCGCGAAGGCGCCCGCGACACAGCTTCTCCACCGGCTCGTCGACGCGCCGAGTCCGGCTGCGGACTGATCGCGCTCGGGCGAGGTACGGGGCCTACCCGGACCACTCGCCGCCCATGTCGCCGGCGACGCGGTCGCGCCACGTCTCGAAGCCGCGGTCACAGACCGGGTTCTCCGCGACGTGGTCGACGAAGCCCGCACCGGGGTCCGCCAGCGCGGCGCCACAGAAGGGGCACTCGTTCGGATCGTTCCACGTCGGCTCGACGGTCGTGGGGGATTCGGCTGACATACGAAACGCTCACGCCATCCTCAAACATAAAATCACACGCTCGGACAGAAAATGTCCACAATAGTTGTATTTTCTGTCCTGTATGCGATGAATGTGGGTCGGGACGAGTCCAAATCCACCAGCGAGTAAACGTACGTCACGGAACGGGAACTCACACCCCGACTAGTTCGTCCACTGACGGAAACGGCCACGAAGTTTATCCCGCGAACTCTCAAAAGGCCGCGCATGCACTCACGACGTCGCGTGCTCGGAGTGGTCGGCAGTTCGTCCGTGCTGGCGCTGAGCGGTTGCCTCGACTTCGTGACCGGCCAGGGAGCGTATCAGGTGTCCGCGGAGCCGGCCGTGGTCAGCGCCTCGACCGCGGACGGGACGGACTACGAACTGCAGGAGGTCGCCGAGCGGGTCATCGAGGAGCAGTTCGAGGTCGCCGGACAGGAGCGGAGCGTCGAGGCGACGAACTACGTCGCGACCTACGAGAAGACCGTCGAGTTCGGGCCCATCGGCGAGGCGGCCGTCGCGGTGTTCGCGGTGCTGTCGACGCCCGCCGTCGAGATCGCGGGCCAGACGCTCAACCCCGTCGCGGAGTACGACAACGAGCGGCTCGTCCAGTTGCTCGCCTCGAACTACGAGTCGCTGGAGGTCCGCGGCGAGGCGGAGACGCTGACCTACGCCCCGTTCGGTACGGAGTACGAGGCGACCAAGTTCGACGCGGTCGCGCAGTTCGAGGGGCAGGAAGTGGAGGTGTTCGTGCAGGTGGGCTCCGTCCGCCACGAAGAGGACTTCCTCGTGCCGATCGCCGTCTACCCGCAGAACCGCGCCGAGGACGAGGAGCCGGTCGTCGCGGACCTCACCGGGAACCTCGACCACCCCGCGGACGTCGACGTGACCACGGCGACCCCGACCGACTCCTCCTGACGGGCGCGACCCCTTCTCACCGACCGTCCTCGGGCGACCACAGCGCGTCCGAGAGGGTCCGCTGGACGGCCTCCTCTCCGACGGCGCTCGCGAGGCTCTCGAACCCCCGTCTGACCAGCCGGTCGTCCGCGTTCGCCACCAGCCGGGAGACGATGAACTCCGGCGTGGACTTGCCGACGGTCCCGAACCGCGGCTGGTAGTCGACCCGCAGGTCCAGGTCCTGCGTCAGCCCCTCGGCGAAGATGCCGTCGATACGGGCGGCGTCCGGCAGCGGACTCAACTCGTCGGCGAGGTGGGTGACGAACACGCCCAGCGCCGCTTCCTCGACGGTGATGCCGACGAGTCCGTTCAGGAGGTCGGCAGCCCGCCCCGGTTCGGTGATCGCCTCGAACTCGTCGACGAGCATCAGCGTCCGACCGGGTTCGACGAGCGGCGGGACGACGGACTTCAGCGTCGACTCCAGCACGCCGGCGTTGAAGGAGGCGTGCCTGCGGTGGAAGACGACGCGGTCGAACCGGCCGACCTCCGCGGCCTCGGCGGGAACGGGAAGCCCCATCGAGGCGAGCAGCGTCACCGCACACAGCGTCTCCAGCAGGGTCGTCTTCCCGCCGGAGTTCGCGCCGGTGAGTACGCTGACGCGATCGCCGGAGGGCGGTCGCTCGCCGGCAGCGAACCCCGCCGAGGGGAGGCCGTGCTCGCCGACCGCGTACGAAACCGGATTCGGGTCGTCGAGGAAGGGGCTCAGCGCGTTCCGCACGGCCACGCCGTCTTCGACCAGCGTCGGTCTCGCGAGGTCGTACGCGGTCGCGAACCGTCCCAGCGACAGCTCGAAAGCGATGTCGTCGACCGCGTCGACGGCCGCGGCCACGTCGGTCTCCGCTGCCTCGATGCTCGCGCGCAGGTCCGCCGCGACCGCCTCCTCGCGCTCCGCGGCGTCCGCCTCCGCCTCGCGAACCAGTTCCCGAAGCGTTCCGGAGACGAAGTCGGCGGCGTCGACCGCCTCGTCGGGCGCCGCCGCGCGGATAGCGGCCGGTTCGATCCCCGTTTCGTCCGCGACGTGGTCGACCACGCCGGCCTTGAACGCCTCGAAGTCCCGGACGCTCTCCTCTCGAACGCTGTCGATCACGTCGAACGCGGAGTCCGACAGCTCGCGGGCCGCGTCGCGTCGGTCGCGGAGCCGGTCGAGTTCGTCGTCCGCGCCGCGTTCGACCTCGACGCCGTCGTCGGTCTCGCGGACGTAGCCGAGCGCGCCCGCCGCCTCGCGGAGCGCGTCCTCGTCCACGTCCGCGAGCGCGTCGAACGTGGACCCGGTGAGCCCCGCCTCCCGGAGCGCGAGGGCGGTTTCGACGGCCGCCCGGTCGGAGCCGTCCTCCGCGTCGAACGCGTCGAACGCCTCGACGACGGCGTCGCGGTCGTCACCGTCGAGGTCCTCCCACGCGTCTCGTGCGGCCAGCACGCGGTCGAGCCTGTCGACCACGGCCTCGCGGTCCGAGAGGGGCGTCATCACGCGGATCCGGTCGCCCGCGTGCTCGGTCAGTGCGTAGCCGGCCGCGAGCGTGAGCAGTCGGTCGTACACGTCCCGCGCGTCGCCCGTCGCGAGCACGTCCATGCCGGCCTTCCCGTTGGCGCGCCGGAGGATCCGCGTCGCTCGGCCGCGCGTGATCCCCGCGTCGACCAGCGCGCGAACGTCGGCCGACTCGATGGCTTCGACGGCGCGCTCGACGCCGAGCGCTTCGGTCAGCCGCTCGCTCGTCTTGGGGCCGACCCCCCAGTAATCCTCCAGTCGCATATACCGTCCCGTCCACGGCCGCAGTCAAGGAGCTTTCGTCGGGAGAAGGGCGCCGCCGATCAGGCGACCGGCGTCCGGCGCGCTTCGGCGTCCGGGTCGGTCGACCCGCGCTCGACGCCCTCGGCCAGCGCGGACGCGAGCGTCAGCACCGCGCGCTCGTGTTCCGACCGCGAGCCCCGGATCGTCATCGGCGACGTCTCCAGTTCCCTGTACGCGGCGAGGTCCGTCTCCGTGACGGGACCCTCCTCGTGCAGCTCCGTCGCGAGCGTGCCGAGCAGGTTGTGGAAGTGAACGAGTTCCGTCTTTTTCATGCCCGGTAGTAGGGGCCGAGGGCTTCTAAACCCGTTGCTGAGTGGAGGACAAAACGGGGGGCTGGATTGCCGATCGGGAACTTGCGGCCACGGAACCGACCGTTTCGGAGCCCTGACGCCGGAGCGGTCAGAGGCGCGTCTCGTCGTCCGCGGCGCCGCTCTCGAGGTCGCCGTCCCAGTCGCGATAGCCGCCGGCCAGACTCCTGACGGTCGCGTCTGCCGCGCCCTCGTAGCTACCGATGAGTCGCGCGGCCTGGACGGACGACTGACCGACCGGACAGACGGTGACGACCTCGTCGTCCCAGTCGACCTCGTCGACGCGACGCGGCAGTTCCGTCAGCGGGACGTTGATCGCCCCGGGGATGTGGCCGCGTTCGTACGCGGCAGCGGGCCGGATGTCGACGACCTGCGGCCCGTTCTCCGCGAGTTCCTCCCGAAGCTCCTCGGCGGTTATCTCCTCGACCATCTCTCCGGTCGTTAGCGGCCGTGCCGGGAAACAGGTTGCGGTGCGTCACTCGGTGACGACCGACTCCTCGCGAAACCGACCGGCGTCCGCGTCCCAGCGCCACGCGCGGACGGCCCACGTCGATCCGGTCGTGCCGGTCGCCGCGGCCGCGTCGTCACTCCGGGGCGAGACGATGACGTAGCAGTAGCCGTCCCACGTCGCTCGTTCGCGGTCGGTCGCGCTCGGCTCGGCGGGTCCGCGAGGGTGGGAGTGGTAGAACCCCGCCACGTCGTCGCCGGCGCTCTCGAGGGCCTCGATCGCCTCCAGCAGGGCGACCGGAGCCATCTCGTACCGCGTCCGCGGGTCTGCGGCCGCGTTCTCGACCCGGCGCGCGGTCTCGACGCGGTCCGTCCGCCCGGTGCCGCCGCTCGGGGACGTATCGGCGGAAGTCTCGCGCGTCCCACCGAGCACGCCGCAGACCTCCTCGGGGACCCCGTCCCGAGCGTGGGCGATCACCTCCTCACGGACGTCGGCGTCGATCCGGAGCACGGGGAGCGATAGGGCGCCGCTCCGTTTGAAGGCCGCGGCGCGAAACGGACGGTCGGTCGGACGCCGGCTCGGGAAGGGGGGTCCGGATGGCGAACAGGCGACACGGGACGGGGCAGGACGGGCCGGGAGAGGTGCTCCGGCCCGGAAACGGACTCGCGCGGCGACGTGTCGCACCGACCGAGTGGCCCGCCGCGCGGCGCGTCGTCAGGTCACGGGGGTGGTGGCGCGCTATCGGACAAAAGGGTCCGCACGGGGACGCGAGTCGCATCGGTGGCAGTGGTCGTGGAGGGGCGCGGGCGATCAGGGGGACCGGAGCGGTTCAGCGGCTCTGTCTGTAGATCAGGTTGCGCTGGACCTCGTTCGCACCCTCGTAGATGACGGGGATGCGGCAGTCGCGGTAGACACGAGCGATGCGCCGGTCGGTGAGGATCGAGCGGCCGCCGTGAAGTTGCATCCCGCGCTCGGCGCAGTCGACCGCGGTCTCGGTCGCCTTCGTCTTCGCGAGCGCCGCCCAGTAGCCCGCGTCGTCGTGGTCCATCACCTTCTCGCAGGCGCGCCACGTGAGCGCGCGGGCGGACTCGAACTCCAGTCGCATGTCCGCGAGCATGTGCTGGACGGACTGGAACTCGTTGACTGTCCGTCCGAAGGCGCTCCGGTCGTGAACGAACTCCTCGGCCTCTTCGATGGCCGCCGCCGCGAGTCCGAGCCCGTGGCCCCCGACGACGACGCGGCCGTGGTTGAAGAAGTCGGCGAGCATGTAGAAGCCGCCACCCTCGGTGCCGACGAGGTTCTCCTCGGGGACGAAGCAGTCCTCGAAGACGATGTGTCCCTGCTTGGACGCGCGCATCCCCATCTTCTCGGGGATGTGCTCGGCCTCGTAGCCGTCGCGGTCGGTCTCCACGATGAACATCGAGTAGTTGGAGTAGCGGTCCTCCGCGTCGCCGGTCTTGACGTAGACGGTGAGCCAGTCCGCCTCGACCGCGTTGCCGACCCAGTACTTCTCGCCGGTTATCTCGTAGCCGCCCTCGACCTTCTCGGCGCTCGTCGTCATCCCCGCGAGGTCGGAGCCGGTCTCGGGCTCGGAGACCGCCAGCCCCGATATCTGGTCGTTCTCCGCGACCGGGCGGAGATATTCCTCTTTCTGTTCCTCGGAACCGTACTGTTCGACCATCTCGCAGCCGAAACTGGCGAGCTGGAGCGTCAGCGCGATGCCGGCGTCCGCGCGGTAGAACTCCTCCGCGATGGCGAGGATCTGCGCGAGGTCGTACCCCTTGCCGCCGTACTCCTCGGAGATGTCCTGCGCGACGAGCCCGGCGTCCATGCCGGCTTCGAGGATCTCCCAGGGGTACTCGCCGGCGCGGAAGCGCTCCTCCGCGTTCGGCGCGATGTGGTCCGCCGCGAACGCCCGCGCCTCCGCTTTGACCTCGCGGGCGTGCTCGGGGACGATCGTGTCGTCGAGTAGCTCCATGAGTAGTCCTCTACTCGTGTCACCAAAACCCTCGTGGAACAACGATAAATCGTGCGCTCGTTTATTCGGTCGGGACGGCCCCGAAGAACGCGCCCGCGTCAGCGCTCTTCGGGATCGGAACGCTCTCCGTCGGCGCGCTCGCCGTCGGACCGGTCGGCATCGTGCGGTTCGGCGTCGGCAGGCTCGGACGAACCGCGGTCGGGCGACGACGGGTCGGCGGGTTCCGAATCGGCCGCGTCCGCGGACTCCACATCGGCCGCGTCCGCGGGTTCCGCACCGGCCGGTTCGGGATCCGCGGGCTCGAACCCCGCGGCGTCGAACCCCGTGTCGGGCCGTTCCGGCTCGAACCCCGCCTCCAGAAGCCGCTCGCGGAGGGCCCCGCGGTCGACCGTCCCCGAGACGGTCCGCGGCAACTCGTCGGCGAACCCGACCGTTCGCGGAAGCTTGAACCCGGCGAGACGCTCGCGAGCGAACCCCAGAAGTGCGGCCGGGTCGACGGGGCGCTCGTCGTCGCCGGTCGCGGCGGTCGTGGTGGCGTTCGGCTCCGACTCGGCATCGGCCTCCTCGTCGTCTCCGACGGGAACTACCAGCGCGGCGACGCGCTCGCCCCATTCCTCGTCCGGGAGGCCGGCGACCGCGACGTCGGCCACGCCCGGGTGCTCGCGCAGGACGGCCGCGACCTCCCCCGGTTCGACGTTCTCGCCACCCGTGATGATCCGGTCGTCGCGCCGGTTCAACACGTAGAGATACCCGTCCTCGTCGCGGTATCCCACGTCGCCGGTCCGGAGCCCGTGTTCCCCGAAGGCGCGGCGATTGGCGTCGGGGTCCCGGTAGTACCCCGGCGTCACCGTCGGCCCGTCGACGGCGATCTCGCCCGTCTCCCCGACGCCGACCGGGGACCCGGAGTCGTCCACCACCGTGAGGTCGGTCCCCAGGAGCGGTCGGCCCACCGTCCCGAGCCGGTCGACGGCCTCCTCGGGGGTCGCGGTCGCGACGCCGGAGGCCGCCTCGGTCATCCCGTAGGTGGGGTAGACGGGGATCGAGTAGTTCTCGCAGCGCTCGATCAGCGCGTCCGGCGCCGGGGCACCGCCGAGGAGCACCGTGGACAGCGAGTCCGCGAGCGTCCCCCGGCTGTCGAGCATCCGCGTGAGCATCGTCGGAACGAGCGAGACGCCGGTCACGTCGTAGCGGTCGATGTCGTCGGCCGCGCCGCCGGGGTCGAACGAGCGACGGAGCACCAGCGTCGTCCCGTAGAGCGCACAGCGATAGACCGGGGCGAGCCCGCCCATGTGATGAAGGGAGAGCGTGACGAGCCAGCGGTCTCCCGGCGAGACGCCGAGCCGAAAAGCGTTCGCCACCGCCGAGGCGAGCACGTTGGCAGCCGTCAGCTCGACCGCCTTCGGCTCGCCCGTCGTCCCGGAGGTGAAAAGCAGGCAGAGTCGGTCGTCGAGCTCCCACGTCGGCGGATCGATCGGGACCGGGTCGGCGTCGTGGAGCGCGCTCACGCGCTCGTGGTCGGGGTCGTCGACGCTGAGCAGCGGCAGCTCCTCGGCACCGTCCTCGACCACGGCGACGGCTTTCCCTTCCGTTTCGGCACCGCAAACCAGCGCGGTCGGCTCGGCGCGGGCCGTGCGCTCTCGCAGTTCGCGCGGCGTCAGGTCGTCGCCCAGCGGAACGAGAGTGACGCCGAGCCGCATCGCGGCGTGAACGAGGCCCACGTAGCCGACGCGGGCGGAACAGAGCACGCCAAGGTGGTCGCCGGGCTCGATCCCGAGCACGGAGAGGCGGCCGGCCGTCTCGGCGACGAGCCGGTCGAGGTCGCCGTACGACCACGTCTCGCCGTCCTCGGCGCGGACGAGCGCGGACGCGTCCGGCGTCGCGGCGACCCGGTGTGAGAGCCAGTCGCGCATGCCTCGGCTATTCGGGAGCCGTCATAATTGCCTTGCGGTCGGCGGTTCGACGCGGTCGACGGCGCGGACTCTCGATCAAAAACCCGCCGGAGGCGTCGACCCAGGTCGCGTCAGTCCTCGTCGGCCTGGCGGACGGTCATCACGGGCACGTCGGCGGTGCGGACGACCCGCTCCGTGACGGAGCCGAGGAGGTAGCGGTCGAGTCCCTGGCGTCCGTGGGTGCCCATCACGATCAGGTCGATATCGTTCTCCTCGACGTAGTCGCTGATCGACCGGTACGCGGTGCCGGTCGTCACCGTCGACACCGCCTCGACGCCGGCGTCGGCCGCCGCCTCGGCGACGCGGTCGGTGGCCTCCTCACCCTCCTTCTCGAGGGCTTCGACGACGACCTGGGCGCCGGCCTCCAGCGTGGAGTAGGCGGCGCCGTCGACCACGTACAGCGCGTGGACGCGGGCGTCGTAGCGCTCCGCGAGGTCGACCGCGTGGTCGATGGCCGCGTCGGAGGCCGGACTTCCGTCGGTGGGAACGAGGATGTTGTCGTACATGCGCCAGACGATACGAGCGCCCCCCATTAGAAAGCACTCCCCGACGGCGCGGGGGCGCGGTCGGTCCGCCGCACCGTCGCGGGCGGTAAGCGCTCCTACGCCGCGTCCGAGGCCCCCTCCAGCGCTTCGACCACCGCGTCCTCGCAGGTTCGAAGTCCCTCGTAGCGCTCGGCCTCGTCGAGGTCGGCCGTCTCGACGACCGTCCACTCCCCCTCGAACCCGGCCGCCTCCCCGTACTCCCCGTCGAACGCGAGCCCCTTCACCCACCCGTCGGTCGCGACGACCAGGCCCGCGGTCGGGCCGTCGGGCTCGGTGGCGACCGCGAGGTCGACTCCTTCGGACCGGTTCAGCGACGCGACCTCCGCTTCCTTCAACGGGCGCTCGGGCAGCGACGAGAGGACGGACATAGGCGGGAGGACGCGCTCCCGGCGATTGAGCCTTGCGACACGGACCGTCCGTCGGGGCGGAGCGAGGGCGCCGGCGGGAAGCCGCACCGGGTGCAACCGCGAGCGTCGACGCGGAACCGAAAACCTACTTATCGGGCGAGAAAACGCCACGCGTATGGCTCACAGCCGGGACCGGGTCCGGATCGCCGTCGTCGCGGTCGTGGTGCTCGCGCTCGTCGCGCGCGTCGTCGGCCTCGGCTCCCGGCCGTTCCACTGGGACGAGGCCCGCGTCGGCTACTGGACGCTCCGCTACGCCGAGACCGGCGTCTACGAGTACCGGCCCGTCGCCGGCGGCCCCCTGCTGTATCACGCCGGGAAGTGGCTCGTCCGTCTCGGCGGCGCCTCGGATTGGCTCGCGCGCCTGCCCGTCGCGCTCGTCGGGGGGCTGCTGCCCGCGGCGGCGCTGCTGTTCCGGGGTCGCCTCCGCGACGACGAGACCGTCGCGACCGCGGTGGTGCTCGCGTTCTGCCCGCTTTTGGTCTACTACGGACGGTTCCTCCGGGCCGACCTGATCGCGGCGGCTGCGGCGCTGGCGGCGGTCGGGACCGTCCTGCGCTGGGTCGCGACGGACCGCGACCGTTACCTCTACGCCGCGGCCGCGCTGGTCGCGGTCGCGGCCGCCACCTCCGGGTTCGCCGTCGCGACGCTGTTCGTGACCGTCGTGGCGGGCGTCGTGACGGTCGACCACCGTCGGGTGACGGGGGCAGGGGGAACCGTGCCGACGGCGCTGGCGGCGCGGGGCGGCTGGCTGGTCGAGCGCGCGACGCCGCTCGCGCGTGCACTGTTCGTCTTCCTCGGGACGTGGGCGCTCCTGTTCGCACCCCGCGGTGCCGGGCTACTCGCGGATCCGGTCGCGCTCGCGGAGCGGACCTACGTCGACCCGGTTCACGCGTTCCTCGCGGTCAGGGTGGCCAACCGCGCCGGCACGGAGTTCATTCCGTTTCTGTCGGACGGAGTGAGCACCCTGCTGGCGAGTTCCGCCCCCCTCTTTCTCGTCGCCGTCGGCGGCTTCCTCGCGGACCGGTACGGCGTCCTCGGGGGCGGACGTCGGCCGATCGTCGAGTTCACCGCCGTCTGGGCGGGCCTCGGGGTCGTGGCCTACCCGGTCGTCGCCGAGGTCGTGGCGCCGTGGACGCTCGTCCATCTGCTGGTCCCGCTTTCGGTCCCCGCGGGGGTCGGGCTGGCGCTGGTGGTCCGATGGGGGAGCGAGGCGGTCGACGCCGGCGACGCGGCGCGCGCGACCGCGGCGCTGCTGCTGTTGCTCGCGGTCGGCGTCCACGCGGGCGTCGTGCTCGCGGACGACGTGTACGGGCCGTCGAGCCCCGACGCCTCGACCGCGCAGTTCGGCCAGCCCGCGGACGACCTCGAACCGCTCGCCGCGGAGATGGAGGCCGCGCTCGCGGGCGCCGAGGGCGCGAACGCGCGCGTCGTCTACGTCGGGGAGCGCTACTACCTCCACGACGAGTCGGTGACCGACCGGCCGCCGATAACCCCCGAGAGCGCGCGCGAGGCGTGGGGCGAGCGCCTGCCGCTCCCGTGGTACACGGAACGCGCGGGCGCGGCGACGGACAGCGTCACCCGACCCGCCGACCTGTCCGGCGAGCCCGCGGTCGTGATCGCGGACCCGGCCCACGAGACGGAAGTGGCCGACCGGCTCCCGGACCACGAGGCCGAGACGGTTCGGCTCGGGCTCTGGAACCGCGAGGTCGTCGTGTTCGTGGCGACGTAGGTTGCAGTCCGGTCGTCGGCCGAGCCGGACCTGAGAAGAGGCGTGCGCGACCGACTACCGGAAGCCCATCGCTTCGATCTGTTCCTGGTATCGGTTGCGGATGGTGACTTCGGTCACCTGCGCCACGTCGGCGACCTCGCGCTGGGTCTTCTTCTCGTTACAGAGCAGGGAGGCGGCGTAGATCGCCGCGGCCGCGAAGCCGGTCGGGGACTTGCCCGAGAGTAACCCCTGTTCGGCGGAGACGTCGATGATCTCCGTCGCCTTCGCCTGCACCTCCTCGGAGAGTTCGAGCGCCGAGGCGAACCGCGGGACGAACTGCTTCGGGTCGACCGGTTTCAGCTCGAGACCGAGCTCCTGAGAGATGTAGCGGTAGGTGCGTCCGATCTCCTTTTGCGGCACGCGGGAGACCTCCGCGACCTCGTCCAGCGAGCGGGGGATCCCCTCCTGTCGGCAGGCGGCGTAGAGCGCGGCCGTGGAGACGCCCTCGATAGAGCGGCCGCGGATCAGGTCCTCCGAGAGCGCGCGTCGATAGATGACCGACGCGACCTCGCGGACCGACCGCGGCACGCCCAGCGCCGACGCCATGCGGTCGATCTCCGAGAGCGCGAACTGGAGGTTCCGCTCACCCGCGTCCTTCGTTCGGATGCGTTCCTGCCACTTCCGCAGCCGGTGCATCTGCGACCGCTTCTCCGAGGAGATCGAGCGGCCGTAGGCGTCCTTGTCCTTCCAGTCGATCGTCGTCGTCAGCCCGCGGTCGTGCATCGTCTCCGTGATCGGGGCGCCGACGCGGGACTTCGACTGCCGTTCCGAGTGGTTGAACGCCCGCCACTCCGGGCCGCGGTCGATCTGGTTCTCGTCCAGCACCAGCCCGCAGTCGTCACACACCAGCTCGTGGTCCGCGTCCGTCACGATCTCCGCCGAGTCGCACTCGGGACACGTGACCGCCTCCTCGCCCTCCTGTTCGGTCTCCCGCTGCTGCTGGCGCTGCCGCGTCGGGCGTTCCATTATAAGATTTGTGGTCAGTCGCTCATTTAAACCTTTGTGACGGATTCACGACTGTTTTCGACCGCCGGTGATCGAGGCGTGTCCGGAAACGCACCGTTGGGGCGTCTAAACCCCCGGAACCGGCACCTCCCCGACCGTGTCTGGAGGTGGGTCGACCGTCGGCCGGCGCGACGAGGCCGGTCGCGTTCACGTCCGGTGCTCGGTCGCGTCGACCGGCCGCCCACGCGACGGGGGGAGCGCCAGTTCGACGGGTTATTACCACCAAACATTCACAAAGACTTTTGTATAACTACCGAATATGGGTGGGTATGAGCACCACCGAGTCTGCCGGCGTGGACGCCCCGATCAGCGGCTGTCGCCCCGCGGACGTCGAACCCGTCGTCGTGGACGGGTCGGACCTGGAGAGCACCGCGCCCGAGTACCTACGCGACCTCAAGAGCGCGCTGTCGGCGGAGAACTACCAGCCGGCGACCCTGTCCGTCGACGCCTGCTTCGCGGAGGACTGCTCGCTGGCCACGCAGGAGGAGGCCGACCGGCTGCGCGGCTACGTCCGCGCCGCGGCGTTCCTCGGCGCCGGTCGCATCGAACTCGCGGTCGACGAGGTCGCCGAGCCCGCGAAGGTCGAGCCCGCGCTCGCGGCGCTGGCCGAGCGCGCCGACCGCGAGGGCGTGACCCTCACCCTTACGGGCGAGGCCGACGTGACTTCGGCTTGATGGCAACCAAGCGCGCGCTCGAGACCAAGCTGGCGGTCGTCGCCGGCTTCGACGACCCGCGCGCCGCCCTCGAACAGTACCCCACGCCCCCGGAGCTGGCCGCACACGTCGTCCACCTCGCCGACCTCCACGGCGACGTCGAGGCCCGAACCGTCATCGACCTCGGCGCCGGCACCGGGATGTTCGCGCTCGCGGCCGCCCTCCGCGGTCCCGCCCGGGTCGTCGGACTCGAACTCGACCCGAGCGCGCTCGCGGTCGCCCGCGAGAACGAGCGCCGCGTCGCCGCCAGCGCCCCCGTCCACTGGGTCCGCGGCGACGCGACGCGCGCGCCGCTTTCCGTCCCCGACCCCGCGACCGTCGTGATGAACCCCCCGTTCGGCGCACGGACCGGCAACGAGCACGCCGACCGCGCCTTCCTCGCGACCGCCGCGGAGGTCTCGGCCGTCTCCTACTCCGTTCACAACGCCGGCAGCCGCGAGTTCGTGGAGTCCTTCGCAGCCGACAACGGTGGGACGGTGACCCACGCCTTCGGCGCGAGCTTCGAGCTCGACAGGCAGTTCGAGCACCACACCGCCGACCGGACCGAGATCGACGCGGAGGTGTTCCGCATCGCGTGGGACGGCGGCTCGGACTGATCCGCCCGGCGGGCGTCTGAGAACCCGTCTCCGGAGCGTGCTCAGGTGTATCGCTCGGCGTTCGCGATCCGGACCCGGGTCTCGCCGCGCTCCGCGTAGAGCCGCCGGTCCTCGCGCTCGAAGGCGATCCCGCCGACGACGACGGACTCGTTGGTCGCCGGGAGCGCGGCGCTGGCCGTCTCGTTCCCCGCCGCCACCCGGAGGTCGAAGCCGCCCTCGACGGCCGCGACCGTCACGTTCCGACCGTCGATGGTCGCCTCGGCTTCGCTCGGCTCCGAGACGAATGCGGTCCTCGTCTCGCCGTCGTGCACGAGGTCGATCCGGTACGTCGGGTCGCCCCCGACGGCGCGCCAGCCGGCCCGCCGCACGTCTACGTCCTCCCGCCAGCCGGTCCCGCCGACCCGGACCTGGCCCGCGCCGTCCTGCGCGAGCCTGCCCTTGGTCAGCGCGGTCGTCCAGATGTGCCTGTCCGGGTTGCGAACGATGACGCCGGACGTGTTGACGGCGGTCGACTGGTTGAACGCCTCCACGTCGATCACCGACACCGTCTGGTCGCGCACGTCCTCGGCGTAGGTGACCTCGTAGCCCTCGATCTCGACCGGGTCGCCCGGAAGTGGTTCGTCGGTCGTGGTCATCATGTTGACCGGGACCGCGGGGCCGACGACGACGCCGAAGCCGAGACACAGCACCACGAGCGCGACCGCCCGGGGCGAGGCCGACCGGGCGGCCTCGCGGAACCCCTCCGGCCGGTCGACCGCCCACCGCCGGAGCAGCGGCGCCGCGCTCGCGGCGCCCGCGGCCGCGACGAGGACCGCCAGAACGACGACCAGGCTCGTTCCGACCGCCCGGAAGAGCCGGTAGCTCTCGTTGCCGAGGTACCAGTACACCGCCCAGAGCCCCTGCGAGGCACCGAACAGAAGGGTCCCCGCGAACAGACGCAGTCCGCTCGGCCGCTCGTCGCGGTGACGAAGCACGTACAGCCCCGCGAAAACGCCCAGAAACAGCCCGAGCGCGTGTCCCTGGACCGCGATCCCGGCCCACCACGGCGCCGAGTAGGAGGGCCCCGCGGACGCCTCGATCACGGGGTTGCGGAACGCGTTCCACAGGAGGCGGACGAGCGAGGAGCCCGCGAGCGCGACCACCGCGCCGAGCGGATAGTGGACCAGCGCGAAGCCCCACATCGCGAAGACGACGCCCGAGAAGCCGATGACGGGGCCGAGCGCGAACAGCGCGGTCAACAGCCCGCAGACGAACACCGCTGCGGGCACGAACGCGAACGCGCGAACGTAGGGGTTCCGCCGAAGCGAGGAGAACGACGACGTGCCGCGACCATGCGGGAAATGGCCGTACGCGTACTCCGCGAGCGTCCCGGCGACGAGCGTCCCCAGCAAGTTGCCGGTGACGTGGCCGAAGTTCGCGTGCGCGAAGCCGGCCCAGATCATCCCCTCCGGGTAAAGGTACGACCACGCGCGGAAGGGGATGACCACGGGTCGGTAGGGATTCCGGGCCCCACCCTGCACGAAGAGATAGACGCAGACGACGAACGCGACGGCCAGGAGCGTCCCCCACGGCACGCCGAGCAGCAGCCGGGACCTGAGGCGCCGCCCCCAGGCGCCGCGCGGGCGGTCGATCGCCCACACGACCCCGAAAGCGGCCAGAAACGCGACGACGACGGCCAGCCGGTGAACCGGCACCGCGTCAAGCACCATGTGCCCGTGTTCGGACGGGCGCGCTAATGAATGGCGCGGCCGGCGTCGCGGTTAGCGCGGCCGGCCGGGACCGGAAGAAGCGATCAGATCTTGCTCTCGGCGTCGTCGGCCAGCTCCTGCATGCGCTTGCCGACGCGGCCGGCCGCGGAGAACTCGTCCTCGCTCATCGCGGTCGCGAGGGCGTTCCCGAGCACGAAGACGGCGTGTTTGTGCTCGCTCTTGGACTTGTGAACGTGAGAGGGGTCGACGTCCAGCTGGTGGTACGGCTCGAAGAGGTCCTCGTCGACGTTCTCGCGCTGCTCGAAGTACTCCATGATGGTGACCATCTCGTCGTGGAGCTCGAGGAGTTCTTCCTTGTGCATGCTTCCACGAAGGGGTGAGACCCCTTTAAGAGTTATTGGGGAATCCTCGCACGCGGGCACGCTCGCGGGCGCCTCGGAACGTCTCGCGGTGATTCAGCGCGGCACGTCAGAAAACGTACTCGTCTTCGTGACCCATCATTCCGCCCTCCTCCTCGAAGGACGGCCCCTCCTCCTCGTCGGTCGGACCACTGGTCTTGTAGGCCTTGATACCGGTCGACAGCAGGTCCTCGATGGCCTCTTCGCGATTCAGGAATTCGCCCTTCTCGACCATCTGGGCGATCTGCATCTCCAGGTGCTCGGGAACGGTTATCTCGACGTTGGGCATTCTCTGTTCCCGCGTAAACGGACGGTGTATATAAATCTGCTGGCGAGTCCCGGGGGAGACGCAAAGAGATAGTGGGGCTGTGTGAACAGAGGTTTCTACTCGGGCAAATTGCCTTCGTGTTCTCGAAACGAGCGGCGAGTCGTTAACCATACGTAAACCGGGGCCCGATCCCGTGTATGGTCGAGGACGTCACCCAGCTCTACCGCGAGTACGGCGACGAGCGGCTTCCGCCGGGGCAGCGAAAGACCGACCGGTTCCCGGTACTCTCGAAGAGCGGCACGCCGTCGTGGACGCGCGAGGACTGGGCGTTCGAGGTCTTCGGCGCGGTCGAGGAGCCGCTTTCGTTCTCCTACGAGGAGTTCCGGGACCTCCCGAGCGTCACCCAGCGACAGGACTTCCACTGTGTCACCGGCTGGAGCAAGTTCGACTGCGAGTTCACCGGCGTCCCGTTTCCGGAGATCGCGGAGCGCGCCGGCGTGGACGACGACGCGGTCCACGTGATGTTCCACGCGATGGACGGCTACACGACGAACCTCCCGCTTTCCGAGTGCGACCGCGATGCGGTGCTGTTCGTCTACGACTACGACGGCGAGGAGCTCCCCACGGACCACGGCGGACCGCTCCGCGTCGTCACGCCCCACAAGTACGCCTACAAGGGTGCCAAGTGGGTCGACGGCGTGGAGTTCCTCACCGAACCGGAGCGGGGCTACTGGGAGAAGCGCGGCTACTCGAACACGGCGAACCCGTGGAACGAGGAGCGGTACAGCTGACCTCTTCGCACGTCTCCGATAGTTAGGGTAAAGGAGCCGGGGACCCGACCGTCTTTTAATGGAGTCGCCACGCTCGACCGACCGTCCGACGCTCGTGAGCCGGGCGACCCGGATCGACCCGCCTGCGTTCCGCGCCGCCTTCGACGCGCTGGACGCGCCGCGGACGGTCTGGAGCGCCCCGGGCGAGGCGACGGTGGTCGCGGGCGGCGCCGCCGCGACCCTGACCGCGGATAGCTCCGATCGGTTCGTGGCGGTCCGCGACGCCGCCGAGGCGCTGTTCCGCTCCGGCGACGTTCACGCCGGAACCGAGGCCGCACGTCCCCGGCTGTTCGGCGGGTTCTCGTTCCACGCCGACCGCGGAGAACGCGACGGGGCCGTCGCGGAGAGCGAGGCGGCCGCGGTGCCCGAACCCACCGGGGCAGACGACGGAGGTGGTGCGTGGTCCGAATTTCCCGACGCCCGCTTCGTCTTCCCGCGCGTGCAGGTGACGTTCGCCGACAACGGCGTCTGGCTCACGGTCAACGCCGCCGGACCGGACGCGGATCCGGACGCGGTCGAGCGTCGCCTCGACGCGGAGCGCGAGTCACTCTCCGGGCTCGAAGACGAGACGCCGCGACCGCCACGCCCCGGGATCGAGGCGCGGCGCCGGACGACGACGCTCACCGACTGGCGGGCCGGGGTAGAAGAAGCGATCGACCGGATCGAGTCCGGCCGGCTCCGAAAGGTCGTGCTCGCACAGGCGCTGGAGACCGATCTCGGGGCGGACCTGCCGTGGGGAGCGACGCTCGAACGGCTCGCCGAGGCGTACCCGGACTGTCGCCGTTTCTGCATCGAGCCGGACGCCGGAGGGACGGCGTTCATCGGCGCCACGCCCGAGCGACTGGTTTCGCTTCGCGGACGGACCGTCGAAACCGACGCGCTTGCGGGAACGACCGGTCGCGGCGAGACGCCCGAAGAGGACGAGTGGCTCGCCGAGGAGCTGCTCGCGGACGCGAAGAACAGCCACGAACACGAGATCGTCGTCGACGCGATCCGGGACCAACTCGACCCCTTCGCGGCCTCGATCGCGACCGGGCAGCGCCGGGTGAAGCGACTGGCGACCGTCCAACACCTTCACACGCCGATCACGGCGGAACTGAACGACGACCACCACGTCCTCGACCTGGTGGAGGCGCTCCACCCGACGCCGGCGGTCGGCGGGCTCCCACCGGACGCTGCACTCGACACGATCCGCGCGACGGAGCCGTTCGACCGCGGGTGGTACGCGGCGCCGGTCGGGTGGATCGACGCCGCCGGCAACGGGAGTTTCGCGGTCGCGATCCGGTCGGCGGTCGTCGCGCGCCGGCGCGCGACGCTGTTCGCCGGCGTCGGGATCGTCGCCGACTCCGATCCGGACCGCGAGTGGGACGAGGTCCAACTCAAGTACCGCCCGATCCTCGACGAGCTGGAACGCGATTGAGGCGCCACGGGCCGCAGCCCCCAACGGGGCGACGCCCCGGCTACTGATACATCCGCAGCGGCGTCGCCTGCGTGCTCTCCTCCTCGGCGTTCTGCATCCGGCGCGCGAGCTGCTCCTTCGCGCGCTGGATCTCCGTGGCGTGATCGACGAGGTCGTCGGTGGGAACCTCGACCCCCGACAGCGGCTCGATCCCCTTCGTGATCAGGATCCGCGACGCCTCGGGATCGGGGAATTCGGGGTCCGATTCGACGACGAGCCCGACCGCGGTCGCGCCTCGCTCGACGGCGTGGGACAGCAGCGCTCCCGTCGGTCCGGAGACCAACCCCGGCTCCGCTGGATCGTCGATCCCGGCGTCGGAGAGCAGTTCACGTCCCTCGCCGCTCGCGACCCCGTACATCGCCGGCGGTTCGGGCCCCTTCTCCCGGGGCAACCCGGAGAGGAACAGCGGCGTCACGCCCTCCTCGTCGAGCCAGCCGGAGACGCAGTCCGCGAACTCCGTCGCGGCCGTGGGCGAGACGGGCACGTCGCTCTGGAGCACCACGAGGTTCCGATCCCGGTCGGCGTACAGCCGCACGGGGCTCGTTAACCCGGGATCGTCCTCGCCGTAGGTGACGACGGCCGGCAGTCCCTCGCAGTGGACGTTGGCGTAGTGAGTCATCTCGAAGGCCTCGACCAGATGGTCCGCAGCGATCTTCCCCACGAGGCCGACGCCGGGCAGTCCCTCGACGAGCAGCGGCTCCGCGAGGTCGATGTCGTCGGCGACGACGTTGATACGCGCCATGACGATCCGTAGGGGCCCAGGCGAGTAAATAGCCCCCCGTCGACCGCGACTCGCTGGGACCCTCCTCGACCGATGTCGGTGCCCCTCCGAAACCGACAAAGCCGCCGGCGCGAAACGGCGCGTATGAACCCACTGGAGCGGTACGAGCCGCTCGTCGACGACACGGCGGCGTTCCGGGCGGCCTGCGACCGGCCGCTCCCCTCCGTCGTCCGCGTCAACACGATCAAGGCGGACCGTGACCGGGCGGTCGGTGCGCTCGAACAGGAGGGCGTGACGTTCGAACCGGTCGACTGGCACGACGACCTCTTCCGGCTCCCGGACCGGAGTCCGGGCACGAACTGGGCCTACTTCCACGGCTGGCTCCACGGACAGGAGGAGGTCTCGGTACTGCCCGGGCTCGCGCTGGACCCGCAGCCCGGCGAGCGCGTCTGGGACGCCTGCGCGGCGCCGGGGAGCAAGACGACCCAGCTGTCGGCCGCGATGGACGACACCGGGACGGTCGTCGCGAACGACAGCAACCTCGGCCGGCTGTCCGCGCTCAGACACAACACCGAGCGGCTCGGCGTCACGAACGTCGCGGTGACGAACCAGGACGCTCGCAACTTCTCCCTGAAGCCGTTCGCGTTCGACGCGTTCGACCGCGCGCTGGTGGACGCCCCCTGCTCCTGTGAGGGGACCTGCCGGAAGAACCCTGACGTGCTCGACGAGTGGACCCTCCACCACGTCGAGCAGGTCGCAGGGATCCAGAAGGGAATCTTGACCCGCGCGGTGCAGGCGACGAAGCCCGGCGGCACCGTCGTCTACTCGACGTGCACGTTCGCGCCCGAGGAGAACGAGGCGGTGCTGGACCACGTCCTCGAGGCGGAGGACTGCGAACTCGTTCCGTTCGACCTGCCGCTGGAGACGGTTCCCGGCGTCACGGAGTGGGACGGCGAGACGTTCGATCCGAGCGTCGAGCGCACTCACCGCGTCTATCCGCACCACAACGACACGGGTGGGTTCTTCTGCGCGAAGCTCCGCGTCGGCGGCGAGTCGGACGCCGAGGCCGCGGCGGACGAGGAATCGGCCGCGGACGAGGAGGTGGCGGCGTGAGCGACGAGCCGACCAACGACGGCCACCGGTTCGACCGACTGCCGGCGACCGCGGCGGAGCGCGAGGTTCCCGGACGGGCGACGCGCGAGGAGGTCGTCGACTGGTGGGTCGAGCGGTTCGGCGTGGACCCATCGCTGTTCGACGGCTACTCCTTCTGGGAGAAAGGCGCCGGGAAGATCTGGATCTACAACGGCGACGCGCCGGACGGCGTCCGGATCGAGGCGATCGGGATGACGTTCCTGCGGACGCGACAGGAACACTGGAAGCCGACGACGCGCGCCGCCTCGCGGTTCGGGCGTCACGCGACCCGGAACGTCGTCGTGCTGGACGACGAGGAGGCCCGCCGGTTCGCGGCCGGCGAGGACCAGGAGCTGGATCGGTGGGACGGCGACTGGGGCTACCTGATCGCGGCCCACGAGATCGCGGGCGGGACGGAGCCGATCGGCGTCGGGCTCTACCTGCACGGCGAACTCAGGTCGCGCGTGCCGAAGGGGAGTCGCGAGGACCTCGGGTCGTTGGCCGAGTAGCGGACGCGGGGCGCGCGGAGCCGCCGACGAACGAGGGTGGCGAACAGGCGACACGGGATGGAGCCGGTGGTGGGCCTCCGAGCGAGTCCGCGCGGCGACGTGTCGCACCGACCGAGTGGCCCGCTGCGCGGCGCGTCGTCAGGTCACGGGGCGAGTGGCGCGCTATCGGACAAAAGGGTACGCCCGCGGGCGGTCGACGAGCGACCATCCCTCGCCGTTCTACTCGTCGTCCTTCTCGCGGACGGTTCCGCCGCCAAGCCCCTCCCACGCGACCCGGTAGCCGAGCCGCGAGAGCGCGGCGCTGGCGTCCTCGATACCCGCGTCTCGCAGGGCCTCCTCGGCCGCACCGAGGTCCATCCCCGGCTCGATCCGACCCCGCAACTCGTCGAGGAGCGCCGGCCTGACGAGCGTCCGTCCGACGCGCTCGTGGTCGGGGAACTCCCGCCGCTCCATCGCGTCGACCGCGACGCCGTACTCGTCCGCGAGGGCGGCGAGCGTCACCGCGTCGGCGTCCGGGACGATCGACTCGGGGAGGGCCGCGGCCGCGTCCGCGAGCAGGTCGGCCTCGTACTCCCGGAGCACGTCGACCACGTCCTTGACGCGCACGTCGCCCGCGTACGAGACCACGCGGTGGTCGCGGGCGGCGATCTCCTCGCCGACGCCGAGGCTCTCGTCGACGGCCACGACCATCTCCACGTCCTCCAGCCGGTCGAGCTGGTCGAGCTTCTTCTCGACGTAGGCGGGCGTCCAGAACCCCATCACCTCGAAGAAGACGCGGAAGTCCGCGTGCGCGTAGTCGAACGCGAAGTCGGGGATCATTACCCGGTTTCCGGTTTCGAGCGGCTCCGGCTCGCGGACGAGCTCCCAGTCGAGGTCGAGCGCCCGGAACCGCCCGGCGAACTCGGCCTCCACGCCGCTGTCGAAGCTCGGCTCCGCGAGCGGCTCGACGCCCGGAACCGAGACGTCGCCGTCCGAGAGCGTCAGCAGGCGCTCCGTCCCGCGGTCGTCGACGGTCGCCTCGAGGCGCCACTCCGGGGCCGCGGCGACGGTTCTGAGCAGTCGGGCGAACGCAGTTCCGTACCGCCGGGTCCGGCGGAACAGCGCGTCCGGGCCGGTCACGACGACTTCCCGGCCGGCGTCTGTCTTCCGGATTTCGTACATCAGCCGGAGCCGCTTGACCGCGGAGACGAGCGCCTTCGGGTCGGCCGACCGGACGCGGACCTCGGTCGCGTCGAACAGCGCCGTCTGCGCGAGCGAGAGGTTGTACTGCTCGATCAGGCCGTCGGGGTCCCATCGCGGGTCGAACCCGGCGAGCACCTCGTTGGCGTCGCGGTCGGCGTACAGCGAGGCCTCGACCGCGTCCGGCTCGACCCCGAGCCGGTCGGCCGCCCGGCCCACCGCAGTCTCGCGGTCCGACTCGGTGACGACGCCGACCGCCTCGGCCGTCTCGAACGCGACGCGCCGAGCGCGCTCGGGCGGGACGGGCGCGCGCGTCTCGAAGGCGGCGTCCCGCTCGGCCAGCGACGCGAGTCCGCGGACGAGCTTGAAGTCGTCCGCGTCGGCCTCCAGCGCGTCGAGCCGGTCGTCGAGTTCGGCCCGCGTCTCGCCGACCGCCTCCGCGAACGTCCCGAGCACGCGCGCCGCGAGCGGCCGGGCTTCCCGACCGACGAACTCGGGGCGATACCCGCCCCCGGAACGCGAGACACGCAGGAGGTCCTTTCGCAGCATCGTCCGTCGTTCGCGGCCGTCGGATAAAAGGCGCCGGGATGCGAGGCGGGCGGAGGCGAGCGCTGGCGGGTCCCGCGGCCGTCGTGGGAAGCGGGCCGACGACGTCCCGACCGGCAGGACAACGCCTATGGTTGCACGCGGGAACGATACGCGCATGCGACGACGGGACGCGATAGCGGGCGGCCTCGGGATCGGCGCGGTCCTTCTGTCCGGCTGCGTCTCCGAGGCCGCCCCCTCGGGGCCCAGAAACCCGCCGGGAGAAGAGGACGCGCGGTCCGAGGACCCCTCCGAGTCCGACGGGCGCGACCCCGGACTCCACGTGAGCGACTTCGCCTTCTCGGAGGACGGCGACGGCGAACTCCTCGTGACGGTGACGGTGGCCAACGACGCGACCAACGAGCGTTCGGGGACGGTCGTCGTCAGCGTCAGCGTCCCCGACGAGGACCACGAGGAGACGGCGCCGGTGACGGTCCCAGCCGGCGGCTCCGAGACGGTCGAGCTGTCCGTGCCGGTCGACTACGAGACGTTCGACAGAAACGGGAGCGCGTTCGCCGAGGTGGAGTCCTGATCGCCCTGCCGGCCCCCAACCGTACTCCTCCGCCGGAGCGACCTCACCGCCGACGCTGAGCGACCCGCTCCTCCGCGGTCTCGGCGCTGACCAGTTCGTACAGCGTCGCGCGGCCGCCGTCCTCCTTCGGGCGCAGGATCCGGCCGAGCCGCTGGGTGAACTCGCGCTCGCTGCCCGACCCGGAGAGGACGACCGCGACGTTGGCGTCCGGCACGTCGACCCCCTCGTCGAGGACGTTCGCGGCCACGATCCGCGAGTAGGTACCGTCCCGGAAGCGCTCGAGGACCTCCCGCCGCTCCGCGGCGCCCGTCTCGCTCGTGATCGCCGGGATCAGGAAGCGGTCCGAGAGCCGGTAGACGAGGTCGGTGTGGGCGGTGAAGACGATGACGCGGTCGTCGGCGTGTTCCTCGAGGATGTCCGCCAGTTCGCGGAGCTTGTGCTCCGCGTTCATCATGATCTCGCGGGCGTCCTGCTTGGCGAGCAGCGCCTCGCGGGCGCGGGGGTCGTTGCCCGAGCGCATCACCAGTTCGCGGTAGTCGCTCCCGCTGGTGAACGTGATCCCGGCCTCGCGGACGTAGTCCACGAAGGTTCCCTGCTTCTCCTCGTAGCGTTCGCGCTCCGCTGGCGTCAACTCGACCTCGATCCGGCGCACGTCGTAGGGGGCGAGGTGGTCGCCGGCGAGGTCGTCAACCTCGAGCGCGTAGACGCGGTCGCCGACCAGGTCCGCGACCGTCTCGTGGGCGCCGTCGGGACGCTCGAACGTCGCGGTGAGGCCGAGTCTGGCGGGCGCCGCGAGCAGGCGGGCGGCGTCGCGGAACCCCTCCCCGCCGAGGTGGTGAACCTCGTCGAAGACGACGAATCCGAACGCGTCGCCCACGTCCTCGGCCTTGAGGTACGCCGAGTCGTACGTCGAGACCGTGATCTGCTCGCGGCGCTGCTCGCCGCCGCCGAACCGACCGACCGGCACGTCGAACTCCGCTTCCAGTTCCCGCTGCCACTGGTCCAGCAGGTCCACCGTGGGAACGACGACCAGCGTCGGAACGCCGAGTTCGACCATCGCGGCGATGGCGATCACCGTCTTTCCGGCGCCGGTCGGCAGTTCGAGGACGCCGCGGTCGCCCGCGTCGCGCCACGCCGCGAGCGCCTCGCGCTGGTACTCCCGCAGGTCGTAGCCCGTCGAGAGGTCCAGTTCGGGGAGGTCGAGCACGCGGTCGTCGACCGTGAGCCCCGCCACCTCGAGCGCCTTCGAGACGGCGGCGTACCGGTACGCGGGCGCGCGCCGGTCGCCGGTTCTGGGGTCCTCCTCGACGCCCGGCAGCGGCGGCAGCGGCTCGTCGACCGCGTCGGCGTCGACGCGCACCGTGCCGTCCTCGTAGGTGAGCCGGACCGTCATCGTTCGATCTGGGCGACCGACTTTTAAAGAATCACCGTCTCGGTGGGCACATGCGCGCAGACTCGCTCGACCCGCAGCTGGCGACGGTGATCGAGGAGATCGAGGCCGAGGGCGTCCCCGAGTGGCACGAGCTGTCGGTCGACGCCGCGCGCCGCGTCGAGGACGAGGTGTTCTCCGGCGGCGACGCGCCGGCGATGGGGCTCGTGCGCGACCTCGCCTTCGACGGGCCGCACGGGGAGGTCCCGGTTCGCGTCTACCGACCGGAGCCGGAGGGCGCCCACACCGACGGCCAGCCCGCCCGCACGCTCGTCTACTTCCACGGCGGCGGCTGGACGCTCGGGACGCTCGACTCCATCGACGGCGTCTGTCGCCGCCTCGCCGACCGCGCGGACGCGGTCGTCGTCTCGGTCGACTACCGGCTCGCGCCCGAACACCCCTTCCCGGTCGCGGCCGACGAGGCCGCAGCGGCCCTGGAGTGGGTCGCCGAGAACGCCGGGGCCTTCGGCGCGGACCCCGACCGGCTGGGCGTCGCGGGCACCTCCGCGGGCGGGAACCTCGCTGCCGTCGCGTGTCTGCACGCCCGCGAGTTCGACGGCCCCGACATCGCGGGACAGTTCCTGATCTACCCGGTCACCGACGCGCGCACGGACAGTTCCTCCTACCGCGAGAACGCCGACGGCCCCCTGCTGACGCGGGCGGACATGCAGTGGTTCGTCGATCGGTACCTCCGGAGCCCGGTCGACGCCGCGAACCCCTTCGTCTCGCCGTTGCGCGCGGACGACTTATCCAACCTGCCGCCCGCGACCGTCGTGACCGCCGGCTTCGACCCGCTCCGCGACGACGGGACGCGCTACGCCGAGCGGCTCTCCGATGCCGGCGTGTCCGTCGAGCACCGTCACTACCCGGCGATGGCGCACGGCTTTCTGAGTCTGACCGACCGCGTCGACACCGCGGAGGAGGCGATGGTCGACCTCGCCGCGGACGTCCGGGATCGGCTCTGAGTCGCGGCTTCAGAAACGCGCTCGAAACGGCTTCAGAACGCCCTCAGAACAGCGCCTCGGACGCGCCGAGGACGCGGGCCGGGCCGCCGACCTCCCACACGTCGGTGTCGATGCCGATCTCCGCGATCCGGCTCTCGACCTCGTCGGCGTAGCCCGCCTTCGTGTTGACGTAGACGGAGGCGCCGGTGTCCGTCGAGAAGTAGACCGGGACGCCCTCCTCGCGGAGTTCGCGAACCGCGTTGAACACCGCGATGGTCTCCGGCTGCCAGTAGACCCACGCCGAGGGCCCGGTCATCGTCGTGGCGGTCAGCGACAGCGAGTCGTGCTCCGCGATCTCGAAGATGGAGTCGAAGGCGCCCTCGCGCAGCGCGTCGGTCATCGCGTCGAGCTGTTCGTGGACGTGCGCGAGCCGCGCGTCGAACATGTGGCTCGCGGCCGCCTCGCGGTGCGCCTCCTCCGTCTCCTTGTAGGCCGGGACGTGCGCCGCGACGATGCGGAGGTCTTCCTCGGGGTCGAAGCCGTCCGCGCTCTCGCCCACGTCGAGCCGGCGCGCGCGGCAGTCCTCGTCGTTGTAGCCGCTCTCGAGGACGGAGTACGCGCCCGTCACCGCGCGGGCCGCGGAGGAGGAACCGCGCCGCGCGACCGTCGAGATCTCGGGGCGCGTCATGTCGAGGCCCGCCGCCTCCACGAGCGCCATCGCCGCGGCCGCGAAGCCGGACGAGGAGGAGCCGAAGCCGATGTTCGAGGGGAAGGAGTTCTCGCTCTCGAAGCGCACGCGGTGGTCGAACCCCGCCAGCTCGCGGACGTGCTCGGTGACAAGTTTGACGCGCTCGGCCTCTCGGTCTTCCAGCTCCTCGCCGCCAACCTTGAACGTGTCCTCGGCCGCGTCCGGTTGCCACTCGACGGTCGTGGTGGTCGCGGTCGGCGCGGTACAGAGGCTGATGCTGTCGTGGTACGGGAGTCGCAGGTCCTCGTCGCGCATCCCGTGGTACTTGACGAGCCCCTGGATCGGGTGGGCTCGCGCGGTGGCCTTCATGCTCATTACGCCGAAAGGCGACCGGCGGGGGATTAGTCGTTGCGGAACCCGGACGATCGATGCGTGGTGGTCGAAGGTGGCGATCCTGCTGATCGAGTCAGAAGCGCTCAAAAAGTCCCTAGAGGGGATCTCCGCTAGGTGAGCTGATGCTCCGATTTTTCTCTCGGTCCTGCTGCTCTGGACAGCGACCTCCAGAAAGCCCCAGCCGGCTCTCTGGACGACGTTTTTGACACTGCTGTCGATCCTGGTGCTCGGGACAGTAACACCCAGAAAGCCCCAGCCGGCTCGATCCGGCCGTCGTGAGACGGTCCGGGCTGCCTGCAGTGGCGGGCTGCCGGGCTGCGACTCACGGGCTCCCGCTCGTTCCTCGCGGGAACGCGACACACGCTGCGCTCCTCGCTCCCCGCTTGGCGAGACAAACCGCGTCTCGCGAGCCTCCAGCGTGCGGTAGCGCGCCGAAAATCGGAGATTTTCGAGCCGCCGTTCGCTCCCCACCGCGCTCACGGCGACGCTGGAGACACCGCCCGCCGCGAGTGCTTGAGGCGCCGGGGCCGGATCGAGCCGGCTGCTCCTTTCAGCCCCGTCCCGCACAGCACCGCCCAGCAGCCTCACACCTCCCCAGCCTCGGCGGCCGCGTGGCCGCGAAACCGCACCACATGCGGCCACGCGGCCACCTCCCTCGCGCGGTCGCGGCGACACGCGAAGCGGTCGCCGCGGCGCGCGCCGACAGCACGCCACCGCGACCGCACCGCCGGCGGGTGAACGTTTTTCGCGGATCACGCAGAACTCCCGCCGTGAGTGCAACCTTTTAGTCCCGAGCTCAGTGCGTCGCCCCGCCGGCTGTCCCACGTCCGGCGTCGCAGGCGCGCCACTGCACGCCTGCGAGCAGCGAGAGCTTGCCTCTCGCCCGCCGCGCGAGTGACGCGCGCGAGGGAAGCCCGCCCGTGGCCGGAGCAACGCGGAGGCCGCGGGCGGCTGAGGCTGGGGTGGCGTGAGGCCACGCTCACCTCGACAGCCGGCATGGCGATCACCGAGCAACCGACTGCGACGACTGACTTCATAAACCACCTCCTGGCGGACTGAAAGGGCGAGGCCGGTCGCAGCTTCTCAGACGGGCCCTATCCGCGCGGGCTTTGCGGAGAGCGCGGATATCCCGCTGAGAAGCTGCGAGCGGTCGAGGGCTTTCTGGGTGTTGGCAACAAGCGCAGTAGAACGCTTGATCACGCAAACACCAACGTAGCGCGAGCGGTGCAGAGCCACCGAACCACGTTCACGACGAGCACCACCATCCCGTCGGTCGGTCAGGGACACGATCCATGGCAAGAGTTTTGCCGCGAACCTGCGAATCTCGGAGTCATGACCGAGTACACCGTGGAGTTCGTCGGCACCGGTGAGACGATCGAGATCGCCGACACGGAGACGATCCTCAAACCCTGCATCGAGGAGGGGATCGCCCAAGAGTACTCCTGCCGCGTCGGCATGTGTCTGGCCTGCTCGGCGGAGATCGTTGAGGGCGAGGTGACTCAGCCGGCCGCCCGCGGCCTCACCGAGGAGGAGGCCGAGGAGTACGCGCTCACCTGCATGGCCCGCCCGCAGTCCGACCTGAAGCTCGACCGCGGGAAGTACCCGCCGAGCATCGAGGACGCGTCGGCCGCCGACGGCGAGGCCGCGGGCGCCGCGGCCGACGACGACTGAGCGGTCGGTACTCTCCAGAACTCCTTCTCAGTCCGCATCGACCGCGCAGTTGTTCGGCCCCAGTTCCGCCTCGAAGGCCCGCTCGTCGTCCATCGCCTCCCGGCCGAGGTTCGTCGCGACGATGGCCTCGTAGTTGGCCGGCTGCGGCGGGAGGTCGCTCGCGACCCGGTCCGCGAACGCCTCGGGGTCGTCCTCGACGGTCAGCCGCTCCCGGAGCGTCCCGACCGTCGCGCCGAACACCGCCCCCGCGGGTCCCTCAGCGTCCGGCGTCGACGCCGGATCCCGATGGGCCGGGAGTACGAGCGTCGCGTCGTCGAGCGCCGACAGCGTCCCGGTCAGGCTCTCGTGGAGGTCCCGCGCGAGGTCCCGGGCGCCCTCGTCGCCGGCCTCCAGGTCCGGTCGCGCGACGCTCCGCTGGAACGCCAGGTCCCCCGCGAACAGCAGGTCGCGCTCGGCGGTCGAAAGCCGGAACGCCGTCATCTCGGAGGTGTGGCCGGGGACGTGAACTGCCTCCAGCACGGCGTCGCCGACCGCGACCGTCTCGCCGTCCGCGACGAGGTCGGCGTCGAACGCCAGCCCGCGGTCGCGGGCACCCTCGGGGAGCACCGTCCTCGCGCCCGTCGCCTCGGCCACGTCGCGGACCCCGCTCACGTGGTCGGCGTGGACGTGGGTGTCGAGAGCGACCGCGAGGTTCGCGTCCCGGTCCTCCGCGTCGTCCGCGTACCGATCCGCGAAGGCGCGGAGGGGATCGATAACCGCGGCCTCCGCGCCCGCGACCACCAGATACGCCAAACAACCGGACGCTGGGCGGTCGTACTGGAGGACGGTCACGTCGTCCGTCGTCCCCTCGCCCGTCGTACTGCTCTCCTCCACGACCGGTCGCACGCGGTAGACGCGCGCCCACGCCGCCATCCCGCCCGCGAGGTTCGCGGCGTCGACGCCCGCCTCGCGGAGCAGCCCCGCGACCTCGGCGCTCGCCTCGCCGCGGCCGCAGACGACGACCAGCGGCTCCGGGAGGTCCGCGACGAGGTCCGCGGGATCGCCGTTGACGCTCGCCTCGAGGAAGCGGACGTGGGGCACCTGGGCGCTCTCGACGCCCGGCCCGTCGATCCGCCACGCCTCGTACTCGTCGCGGTCGCGCACGTCGAGGACGCCGACCCGCTCGCCCGACGCGAGCGCCTCGGCGAGGTCGGCCGGGTCAGTCGCGGGAACGTCGCTCATGCTCGGTCGTACGGCGGGCACAGTTTTGAAGCCGACGGCGGGGGAGGAAGCGGTATGGACACCGAGGCGTTCCGGGAGACGGTCGAGACGGAGACGCGGACCGAACTCGATAGGCTCGGCTCGAACAAGCTCCTGCTCGCGCTGACGGGCGCGCAACTCGACGAGGCGTCGGTGTTGTCGGCCGCGACCGCCGCCGAGGCGTCCGCGCGGGACCTGTTCGAGGCGTGGGCGGACGACGAGCAGAACGAGGGGGCGCGCGAGGCGTTCGCGGCGGTCGCGGAGCGGGAGGCCGACCACCTGGAGCGCGTCGAGGCGGAACGAGGGGCGGTCCGAGGCCGCGGGGAAGACCGTGAGGAGGACGGAGAGGTGGACGGCGAGGAGGACGGCGGAGGGAGCGGGGAGGGTGAGAACGGCGACCGGGAACCCGCGCGCGGCGCGATGCATTCGTCGCTGCGGGACAGGGAGGGGACGATCGAGCGCGTCGCGGCCGGAATGGTCGGGCGACCGCTGGTGAGCCTCCGAACTCACACGCAGTTGGTGAGCTTCTTCGTCAACGAGGCGGACGCGGCGCGCGCGGATCTGTTCCGGGACCTGAAGGCCGACGTGGAGGAATGCCTCGCGACCGGCCTCGACCTGCTCGCGGACCTCTGCGACGGCGAGGACGACGTGGAGCGCGCCCGCGCGGCCGCCGTCAAGACGATCGAGGCCGCCTACGAGGACTACGAGACCGCGCTCTCCGGCATGGGGATGGACCCCAAGCCGGTCTGTTGAGGATCCGGGGGCCACGCGCTCCGGGGATCGGCACCGCGTTTCGATATTCGTAGCTCCGTCCGCATCGGGATTCACGTTCCTGTGTAAACCGCGGGAAGGCGGCACCCGAGGGATTCAAGTCCTTGCGACCACCCGACTCAGACAATGCGACAGGACCACCTCATCTCCGCGACGCAGCTCTCGCGGGAGGACGTGGAGGCGACCCTCGACCGGGCGCGCGAGGTCGCGGCCGACCCCGGCGCGCTCCGGGACAGCCACGACGGGGCGGTGCTCGCGCTCTGCTTCTTCGAGCCCAGCACGCGCACGAAGATGAGCTTCGAGTCCGCCGCCAAGCGGCTCGGCGCCGAGACCATCGACATGGGCTCCGTGGAGTCCTCCTCGGTCAAGAAGGGCGAGAGCCTCGCGGACACCGTCCGCGTCATCGAGGGCTACGCGGACGCGATCGTCCTTCGCCACCCCAGCGAGGGCGCCGCGACGCTCGCCTCCGAGTTCGTCGACGTGCCGGTGATCAACGCCGGCGACGGCGCCGGGCAACACCCCTCCCAGACCCTGCTGGACCTCCACACGATCCGCGAGAACCACGGGCTGGACGACCTGACGGTCGGGATCATGGGCGACCTGAAGTACGGACGGACGGTCCACTCGCTGGCGACCGCGCTGACGGAGTTCGACGCGCGCCAGCACTTCATCAGCCCGGAGTCGCTGAAGCTCCCGCGGTCGGTCCGGTTCGACCTCCACGAGGCCGGCGCGCAGGTCCGGGAACACACCGAGCTGGAGGCCGTACTCCCGGAGCTCGACGTGCTCTACGTCACCCGCATCCAGCGCGAGCGATTCCCGGACGAGAACGAGTACCGGAAGGTCGCGGGCCAGTACCGGATCGACGCCGAGACGCTCGAGGCGGCCGACGACGACCTGACCGTGATGCATCCCCTGCCGCGCGTGGACGAGATCGCGCCCGACGTGGACGAGACGGACCACGCGCGCTACTTCGAGCAGGCGCACAACGGCGTCCCGGTCCGCATGGCGCTGCTGGACGAACTGCTCTTGCGCGCGGGAGGTGACGAGGAATGAGCGAGCACGAGCTCCGCGTCTCGAAGATCCGGAACGGGACGGTCATCGACCACGTCGCGGGCGGCCAGGCGCTCAACGTGCTGGCGATCCTCGGCATCGACGGTTCGGAGGGGTTCGGCGTCTCCATCGGGATGAACGTCCCCTCGGACCGGCTCGGCCGGAAGGACATCGTGAAGGTCGAGGACCGCGAGCTGAGCCAGTCGGAGGTGGACGTGCTCTCGCTGATCGCGCCCGAGGCGACGATCAACATCGTCCGCGAGTTCGAGGTGGTCGAGAAGAACCGCGTCGAACGCCCCGAGGCCGTGGCCGGCGTGCTCTCGTGCCCGAACCGGAACTGCATCACGAACGCCGACGAGCCGGTCGAGTCGCGGTTCGCGGTCGTCCCCGACGGCGTCCGGTGCGGCTACTGTGACGAGATCCTCCGCGAGGATCTGGCCGACCACATCGACGTGTAGGTCGGAGCGCTCTTCGGCTGCGCCCCGGGATCCGCCCGCTCCCCGGTAGTTTTTAGCCCGTCGGGGCGGAACCGTCGTCCATGTCCACGAAGGCGAAGCTGCTCATCGTGCTGGCGTTCGTCACGCTCGCGTACTTCCTCACGGCCGGCGACAAGGAGCCGGTCGGGGTCGAATAGCCCTCCGCGGCGACCGCTCCGCCGTGAACGCGGCCGTTCGCTGACCGCGGCCGGTCGGCTGCAGTCTCGAACACCCCTTTTAAGCGCCGTCGCCCGCTAGCGGCGTCCATGTACGGGGTCGTCACGCGGAACGCCAAGGAGGTCGAGGGCGGCGAGTTCGACGTGGGGTTCTACGAGGTGAAGGATGTGACCGGCCGTGCGTCGGCGCCGCTCCCGAACGCGGTCAACATGGTCTCCTGTTTCGGGGACAACGCGGCCGCCAGCGAGAACCCGGAGCTGGTCCCGGTCGACGACCGCGGCGAGCCCGCCACCCGCGACCGCGAGTACTTCGACTGGGCGTACGTCTGTCCGACCCACCCGGAGTACCGCGAGGGCCTCTTCGAGATCATCGAGGACTGCGCGGCCGAGAACGGCGACGTGCGCCTCGACGACGTGGGGTTCCCCCGCGAGGGGTTCTGTCGCTGCGACCGCTGCGAGCGCCTGTTCGCCGAGAGCGACCACGACGACTGGAGCGACTGGCGCGCCGCAGTCATCACGGACTTCGTCGCGGAGGCGAGCGACCGGATCCCCGGGCGGACGTTCCTGACCCTCTACCCCGACCCCTACCCGGGCCACCTCCGCGAGCGGGCGGGCCTCGACGTCGACGCGCTCGCCGAGCACGTCGACGAGTTCGTCGTCCCGCTGTACGACACCGAGTACGCGACGACCTACTGGGTCGAGACCATCGCACGCGGCTTCCGGTCGCGCCTCGGGGGCGACTACGACCTCCACGGCGCCCCGCCGGAGACGCCCTTCTCGGTCGAGTTGTACGCCGTGAACGTCGACGTGGACGACCTCGTCCACGCGACCGAGGTCGTCGAGACGTACGCGAAGGACGTGCTGTTCGGCTACGACGCGAGCAACGCGGCCGCGGCGCTCAGGCGGAAGGACGCCGACGACCGCGAGGGCGAGGTCCACCGGCCGGAGTGATCCCGGGTCCGGTCGCTCCCCCGCCGTGTACCCGTGGAGGACGGGAGCGACCGGCCGAATTTGGGAGAGAGTTCGGCAAACACTCATGGGTCGACCGCGGCTCGGAGCAGTCATGAACGCGGACAGACGGGACGTGCTCGTCGCGGTCGGCGTCGCGGGCGCGACCGCGGTCGGCGGCTGTCTCGGCACCCCGAACGGCGACGGAACAGCCACCAGCGACGCGGAGACGCCGACGACCGAACCGACCGAGACCAAACCGAACGGGGCCGATCCGACCGAAACCGAACCGACGACGACCGAGCCGACAGAAACCGAACCGACCGAAACCGAACCGACGACGACCGAGCCGGAGGGGTCGACCGCCGCGGACGCCGACGAGACCGTCCTCGTGGCGCCGGACGGCTCGCTCGCGTTCGAACCGGCGGAGTTGCGGGTCGCGGCCGGAACCACCGTCGCGTTCGTCTGGCGCGGCGGCGGGCACAACGTCGCGGTCACCGAGCAACCCGACGGCGCCGACTGGGCCGGCGTCCCGGAGGTGCAGGACGCGGGGTACGAATACCGACACACGTTCGAGGTGCCCGGCGCGTACGACTACGTGTGTGAACCCCACGAGTTCGCGGGGATGACCGGCCGGGTCGTCGTCGGTGACTCCGACTGACCCGGAGCGCGACGCCGCCGGAAGCGAGGGTTTATCCCCGGCCGCGGCGGACCACTACTCGACCGGCCGCCGGTGTCGGGTACACTGACGGTCTCGCGGTTCCCGCGAGGCGGTCACCTTTCAACGCCCGGCACCGTAGCGGCGGTCGCTCAACAGCCCCGAGCGACCGCCACGCGTTTTCTGAACCGCCGCACGCGAGCGGCGCCGTCGTCCTCAGTGAACCGTGCGTTCGTCGTCCGTGTCGATGTCCTCGATGGGGTCCGCGTTCCCGAAGTCGGGGGTCGGACCGTCGCCCGGTGCGGCCCAGTCGACGGCATTTATCAGCACCTGCTGAACGTCCTCGTTCCGGTAGATCGGGTAGGTCTCGTGGCCCGGCCGGAAGTAGAACACCTTGCCGTTGCCGCGGCGGTAACAGCACCCCGAGCGGAACACCTCGCCGCCCTCGAACCAGGAGTTGAACACCAGCGTGTCGGGCGCCGGGATGTCGAAGCGCTCGCCGTACATCTCGGTCTCGGGAAGCTCGATGTACTCGCCGATCCCGTCGGCGATGGGGTGGCTCGGCTCGACGGTCCAGAGCCGCTCCGTCTCGGCGGCCTCGCGCCACTTGAGCGAACAGGTCGTCCCCATCAGGGTCTTGAAGATCTTCGAGTAGTGGCCCGAGTGGAGCACGATCAGGCCCATCCCCTCCAGCACGCGCTCCTGTACGCGCTCGACCACCGCGTCCGAGACCTCGTCGTGGGCGGCGTGGCCCCACCACGTCAGCACGTCCGTCTCCGCGAGGACCTCCTCGGTCAGTCCGTGCTCGGGCCCCTCGTCCAGCGTCGCGGTCTCGACCTCGTGGCCGGCGTCTTCGAGGAACTCGGCGATAACCGCGTGGATCCCGTCGGGGTACACCTCGGCGACCGTCTCGCTCTCGCGCTCGTGGCGATACTCGTTCCAGACAGTTACTCGGACCATAGTGAACGATTTGTGGGGGCCCTCAAGTAGCCTGCCATCGCGACGAACGTCGGGCGAGTGGGACTCCCGAAGCCCCACGGGACCGGGGCGGCGACCTTTTGTCCCGCGGCGCCGACGTCGGGTCATGGACGGGACAGAAACCGACCGCGTCACCGGCCGCGTCACCGGCCTCGTGACGGCACCGAAGAGCGGCGCGCCGCCGGAGCGTCGCGACCGCGTCGACGTCGACGCCGGCGGCGTGGTCGGCGACCGCTATCACGCCGGTGAGGGCACCTTCCAGGTGGACGCCTGCGCCGTGACGCTGGTCGCGGCCGAGGCGCTCGCGGCGGTGCGGGCGGAGACGGGCATCGACGTGACGGACGGCCGGCACCGCAGGAACGTCGTCGTCGAGGGGGTCGGCGAGGGGCTCGACGACCTGCTGGAGGCGACCGTCGCGGTCGGCGATGCCGTGGTTCGGCCCACGAGACGCCGTCCGCCCTGCGCCCACCTGGAGGAACTGGCGGGCGCCGAGGGCCTCGCCAGCGCGCTCTCGGAGCGCGGCGGGCTTTGCGCGGACGTGGTCGAACCGGGCACCGTCGCGGTCGGCGACGCGGTCCGGATCGAGGATCCGGACCCGAGAACCGCCGGTGCCGCCATCGCGGAGCGACTCGGGACGGACGGGGCGGAGTAAGACCGACGGCCGAGGACGAGGAGTGGTTCGACCGGGCGAACGCCCTACTCGTCCGGGAAGATGCTGTCCGGGACGTACGCCGTGACGGTCCAGTTTGGCGCGTCGACGACCTCGCTCACCTTGAGGTCGACGGCGGCCGAGCAGAGGATGTACGCCTCGCCGCGCGTCAGGTCGCGCTCGGCCTCGAGGTGGTCGATCATGTGTCTGACCGCCCTTTTCGTCGCGTCCATCAGGTCGTCGCTGATGCCCGTCGTGGCGTACATCGGCTCGTCGCGCCCGGTCGGGGTGAACGGCCCGGAGGTGCGGAGTTGCGGCTGTTCGATGTCCATGTCCTTGCGGACGTTGAACCGCGCCGTGACGAACATCGGCGCCTCGATCCCCGTGACGCAGACCTCGCCGTCGCCCTGCGCGGCGTGACAGTCGCCCGTCGAGAAGAGCGCGCCCTCCGTCTCGACAGGGAGGTACACCGTCGAGCCCGCGGTCATGTGCTTCACGTCCATGTTCCCGCCGGTGTCGTACGGCGGGAGGGTGTCGTGTTCGCCGTCCGCGCCCGGCGCGACGCCGATGACGCCCGGGAACGGGTCGAGTTCGACCTCGATGCCGTTCACGAACGTCCCTTTGTCCCCCTGCAGGTCCCAGACGTGGACCTTCGCGTCGGGGAAGTCCTCGGGGAGCAGGCCGAGCCCCATCTCGCCGGGCATGAAGCCGGTGTACCCCCAGCCCTTGTGCTGGAGGTCCAGCAACTCGACCTCGAGCACGTCCCCCGGCTCGGCCCCCTCGACCGCGACCGGTCCCGTGAGGGGGTGGACCGGGTCGAAGCTCACGTTCGCGAAGTCGTCGTCCGTCGACTGCAGGTCGAGCTGTCGGTCGACCGCGTCGCGGCACTCGAACCGGACCACCTCGCCCGGCTCGACGGTGAGAACGGGGTCCAGCGAGTTGTCCCACGCCCGGTGGATGTTGCGCTCCGCGTCCGAGAGGTGGTGGTCGACCTCGTAGTCGCGTGCCGGCTCGTCGTGGTCCTTCTCGTGACCGCACTCGTGGTGTGGCATACGTGAACATGGTTGCCGGCGAGCGGCATAAATGCGTAGCTCGCGGCCGGCCCGACCGGATCCGGTCGAGGATGCGTGGTGAGGCACCGACCCGCACGCGTCCGTAAGCTACGAGACCCCCGCACTCACAGGAGTGACCGTGTACGACTACCACGTCCACACGAACTACTCGGACGGGGAGTTCCTCCGGTGGATGGTGAACGCGGCCGCCGACGCGGGCCTCGACGGCGTCGGCATCGCCGACCACTGCAACGTCTTCCCCGACGCGGACGCCGAGCGCCACCGCCGTGCGTTCGGGTTCAACCTCGACATCACCTACGAGCGCCGCCGGGCGGCCATCGCGGACGCCCGCGAACGAACGGACATCGCGGTGTTCGACGCCGTCGAGATGGACTACCACCCCGCCCACGAGGACGCGATCGGCGAGTTCCTCTACGAGGCGGCGTTCGACTACGCGGTCGGCAGCGTCCACGACCTCGACGGGACGAACGTCCACATCAGGCCCCACTTCGCGGACAAGCCGGAGGCCGAGCGCCGCGACCTGGTCGACCGCTACTTCGAGAAACTGGTCGCGCTGGTCGACTCGGAGCTGTTCGCGATCGCCGCCCACCCGGACCTGATCGAGCGCAACCCGCACCTCCGCGGGTTCGCGACCGACGAGCACTACGCGCGCGTCGCGGACGCCTTCGCCGCATCTCGGACTGTCCCCGAGATCAACGCCGGCCGCCTGCTCGACGGCTACGGCGAGTTCCACCCTGCGCCCGCCTTTCTCGACACGCTCGCCGAGCGCGGCGTCGAGGTGACCGTCGGGACCGACAGCCACGAGCCAGACGTTATCGCACCGCGGATCGAGGGGATCGAGCGGGAACTCGACGAGCGGGGACTGGACCCGGTCTGGATCGCGGAGTAGCGAACTCGGGGAGAGAACCCGCCGACAGAAACCCGCCGACAGAAAACGGCCGACAGAAAACGGCCGACAGAACGACGTGCGTTTCGCCTCGTCGAACGACGCGAACGCGGTTCGCTGGCTCGACGAAGTCAGGCTTCGTCGAACACTGCCGAGCAAAGCTCGGCAAGTCCGACGAGGACTACGCCTCGTCGAACAGCGTCTCGCCCTCGACCATGTGCTCCTCGACGGTGTCGAGGTCGAGGGTCAGGCCGAGGCCCGGCTTCTCGGGGATCTCGATGTAGCCGTCCTCGATGACGTCCTCCTCGACGAGGTCCTCCCACCAGCCGAGCTCGTAGCTGTGGTACTCGACCGCGAGGCTGTTCGGGATGGCGGCGCCGACCTGCGCGGAGGCCATCGTCGCGACCGGCGAGGAGACGTTGTGCATCGCGACCGGGACGTAGTACTGGTTGGCCACGTCCGCGATCTTCCGGGTCTCGCGCATGCCCCCGACCTTCGGGAGGTCGGGCGCGATGATGTCGACGGCCTGGTTCTCGATCAGGCGGCGCTCCTCGGTGACGCGGTAGCGGTTCTCGCCGACGGTGATGGGGGTGGTCGTGGACTTCGTGACCTCCTCCTGCACCTCGAGGTTCTCCGGCGGGACGGGGTCCTCGAGCCACCACACGTCGTACTCCTCCAGCTCCGCGGCGAGCCGCTTCGCGGAGCCGCCCGAGAACGTCCAGTGGCAGTCGAAGGCCACGTCCGCGCGGTCCTTGACGCGCTCGGTGACCTTCTCGACGATCTCCGCCTTGTGACGGATCTCGCCGGGGCGGAGGTGGCGGTTCGCGCGGTCCTTCTCGAAGCCGGACGGCACGTCGAGGTCGAACTTCAGCGCGTCGTAGCCGAGTTCCTCGACCACGCGCTCGGCCTCGTCGGCGCAGGCCTCGGGGTCGGCCTCCTCCTCGGTGTGGCAGTCGCAGTAGACGCGGACCTTGTCGCGGTACTTGCCGCCGAGCAGCTGGTAGGCCGGCACGTCGAGGATCTTGCCCGCCAGGTCGTGGAGCGCGATCTCGATGCCGGAGATGGCGGTGACGGTGACGCCCTCGACGGAGCCCTCGCCGGACATCTTCTGGATGAGGTGCTCGAAGAGGCGGTCGATGTCCAGCGGGTTCTCGCCCACGACGAACGGCTTCATCCGCTCGATCAGTTCGGGAACGCCCGCGCCCCAGTAGGCCTCGCCCGTGCCGACGACGCCCGCGTCCGTGTAGACGCGGACGAGCGTCCACGGGAAGTTGCCGTCGACCATCGTCGTCTGGACGTCCGTGATCTCCACGTCGCGCCCGCCGCCTCGCGTGCCGGTCGTCCCCATCGTCTCCGCGGAGAGTTCCCGCATCGTGTACTCCGCGTTCGGGTCGTGGAGCGACTCGTAGTTTCGGCTCATGACTGTGTCCTTTACTCGCTACAGGGTAAATCTTTGGAGTCGGTGCAGTTCCCGTCCACTCCGCCCCGGTCAGTCCAGCCGCGCCAGCAGGTTGAGCACGTACACCGTCCGCAGCATCTGTGCGGACTGGCCGCGGTCGAACACCAGTTCGTCGGTCTCGAGGACGTGCGAGAGCGTGTCCCGGGAGGCGTGGTCGGGCGCGGCCGCGATGCCGGCGTCGTTCTCCGCCGCCCACCGCATCACGCGCAGGTCCGACTTGCTGTCGCCCATCACGAGCACGAAGGGGTCGTCGACGCCCAGCACGTCCAGCGCGGCCTCGACGCCGGCCACCTTGTTGAGCTCCAGCGACGTGATCTCGGCGGCGTCGGCGTGGTAGTAGCCGATGTCGATCCGCTCGAACAGCTCGCGGACGCTCGCGGGCACGTCGTCCGGCGCGACGTCCGCGGCGGCGCCCTCCTCCTCCAGTACCTCGCGGATCTCGGGGTCGGAGTCCGCGTAGTGCGCCCGCGCCCAGGCGCTGCCGGTCGCCGCAGCGGCGTCCTCCGCCGGGGCACCGCCGAGCGCGTCCACGACCGCCTCGCCGAGCAGGTCGATCAGGTGGACCATTCCGGCGTCGATGACCCGCTCCGCGTCCGGGCTCCCCGTCTCGAAGTTCGGCTTGAGGGTGACGTTGAACTCGTTGCCCTGCAGGTGACAGCCGTGGCGCACGTCTTCCGGCGCCTCCGGGAGCACGCGGGCGCGGATCTCGTCGAAGACGGAGCGTACCTCGGTGTCCAGCTCCTCGTAGAGCAACTGCTTCGTCCGCGAGCCCTGTCCGGGGGTGAAAACCCCGTTGCCCGACTCATAGACGATCGAGAACGTGCCGGAGTGGACCAACTCGTTGCCGAGCCCCTGGATCATGAACCCCTTGACGTTCTCCAGCGTCTGGCCAGTACAGATGACGATGGGGACGCCGCGCTCGTGGAACTCCGTCAGCAGGTGGAGCGTCTCGCGGGGGATCTCGTTGTCCGTCCCGCCTGCCGAGCGGAGCGTCTCGTCCACGTCCAGCACGAGCGCGTTCACCGCGCGGCCGTGTCTGTTCAACAGGTCGAGCGCCGTGAAGGCGGCCTCGCGGTCGGCGTAGGCGGCCACGTCCGCGAACGTCGCGCCTCGCGGCAGCGCGTTCCTGATCTCGGCTTTCCGACCCTCCAGCTCGTCGCTCGCCTCCTCCCAGTGCTCGAGCGCGACGCGCGAGTCGACCGGCGGGAACAGGTCGACGAAGAACTGGTACTCGCGGAGCGTCTCCGTGTCGAAGTCGTCGTAAAGCCGATAGAGAAGGTCGTACCGCTCCATAGCCGATAGGCGCGGCCCGAGGGTAAAAACGACCCGGGGTGTGCAGAACTCGCCGTGGCGCGGCCTGCCCTCCGGTCCGTCCCGAACGGAACTACTCGGAGAGCCAGTCGAGCGCCTCGCGGAGGTCCGTCCGCGGCGGCGAGCAGGTGAATCCACGACAGACGTACGCGGTCGGGCGCGCGTTGGCCGCGTCGCGGCCGGCCCACACGGGCGGCGCCTCCGGAAGTCCGAGCCGGTCGAGCCACTCCTCAAGCCCGGCCTCGGTGGGCGGACGCCGCGCGATCACCGCTCCGGGGAGGAACCGTCCCGCGAGCACCCGCCGCCAGTCGTCCGGGAGGTCGTCGGCCGCCATCGTCACCTCGATGCCGCCGGTCTCGGCGGCGTCCGCCGCCATCGCCAGCGTGGCGTGCTGGAGCGGGTTCGACCGGATCCGGTCGGCGTGCGTGTCCAGCACCGCCTCCGCGACGCCGCGGTAGTCGCGGTCGACCGTGAACCCGTCCAGATCGAGCAGGAGGCCGACCGCGACCCCGACGCTCGACGGCGTCGGACCGTCCGCGAGCTCCTGCGGCCGCGCGAGCAACTCCTCGCCGTCCGACGGCGTGAAGTAGAGCGCCCCCGCGTCCGCGTCGTAGAAGCGCGCCACGATCTCGTCGGCCAGATCCAGCGCGAACCCGAGCGCGTCCACGTCGCCGGTGGCGCCGTAGTGGTCGAACGCGCCGCGCGCGAGGAACGCGTAGTCCTCGAGGTAGCCCGGACCGGCCACGTCGCCGTCGAGCCACCGGCGGTCGAGCCGCCCCGCGTCGGCGTCCCAGAGGCGGTCGCGAACGAACGCGAGCGCTCCGCCGCCGAGGTCGGCGACCGGACCGTCGAGCACCGTCGCTCCCGCGGCCAGCGCGGAGATCATCCGACCGTTCCAGCCCGCCAGCACCTTCTCGTCGCGGGCCGGTTTCGGACGCTTCTCGCGCGCGTCGAACAGCGCGGCGCGGGCGTCCATCAGCCGCTCCCGAACGGACGCCTCGTCGAGGTCGTACTCGTCCGCGAGAGCGGCGATCGGTGCGGAGACCGTGAGGACGGTCGTCCCGCGCTCGAAGTTGCCGCCCGGCTCGATGCCGTACCTGTCACAGACGAGCGACGCGTCCGGCTCGTCGAGGACCGCGCGCACCTCCTCGGGCGTCCAGACGTAGAAGGCGCCTTCAACCGGGTCGGGCGTCTCCTCGAGGTCGGTCCGGCGCGATTCGGGCGGGAGGCTTCGAGCGTCGAGCGTACTGACGAAGCCCCCCTTGGCGTTGGTCATCTCGCGCTCGACGAACGCGAACGTCTCCTGTGCGACGCGAGCGTAGGACGGGTCGCCGGTGATCCGGTGAGCGTCGAGGGAGATCCGCGCGAGCTCCGCGTTGTCGTAGAGCATCTTCTCGAAGTGGGGGACCGTCCACGCGCGGTCGGTGCAGTAGCGGTGGAAGCCGCCGCCGACGTGGTCGTAGAGCCCCCCGGACGCCATCGCGTCGAGCGTGCCGGTCGCCGCGCCGAGCGCCGCGTCGCCCCCGTCCGCCGCGGTTGCCGACCGCAGCAGCGCCTCGACGCGGCTCGGCTGCGGGAACTTCGGGCCGTCGGCTCCGAAGCCGCCGTACTGCTCGTCGTAGCTGCGGAGCGCGGCTGTCGCAGCCTCCCCCAGCGCGTCCGTCCCGGGCGACTCGCCCGGCTGGTCCGGCACCGACTCCAGTTCGTCCTTCGCGGCCGCCGTCCACTGCTCGGCGCGGTTCTCCATCTCGGCGCGCTGTTCGGGGTCGTTCCACGACGCGGCGACGTCCTCGCACAGCTGTTTGAACCCCGGCTGGTTGCGCCGCGGCTCCGGCGGGAAGTAGGTCCCGACGTAGAAGGGCTTCCCCTCCGGCGTACACCACGCCGAGAGGGGCCACCCCCCGCCGCCGGAGACGAGCTGGCAGACGCTCATGTAGACGCTGTCGACGTCCGGCCGCTCCTCGCGGTCGACCTTTATCGGGACGAACTCCTCGTTGAGGGTCGCCGCGACGTCCTCGTCCTGAAAGCTCTCCTCCTCCATGACGTGACACCAGTGACACGCGGAGTAGCCGATGGAGACGAACACGGGCACGTCGCGCTCGCGGGCGGCCGCGAACGCCGCGTCGTCCCACGGCTGCCAGTGGACCGGGTTGTCGGCGTGCTGTCGGAGGTAGGGGCTGGCCTCCTCGTCGAGCCGGTTGCGGTCCGTGGGGTCGCTCATGGCCGGCGGTTGGCGGGCCACGTACGAAAAGGCGGCCCTCCGCGCCGAGGGCGGCGGCCGTGATGGATCGACCGCCGTGGCGGATTATGAACAAGTATGTGCCCATATTCGTCCGTTTCAAGAGTAACGTTTACACTCTCGTGTGCAAACGTCCCGACCATGACCGAGACCGTCCTGTTGGTCGGCGGCGGCGGCCGCGAGCACGCGATCGCCCGTGCGCTGGCGGACGACTGCGAGCTGTGCGCCTGCGCGAGCAACGTGAACCCGGGCATCGCTGATCTGGCCGCATCGTTCGAGACGATCGAGGAGACGGACGCCGACGGGATCGTCGCGTTCGCGGAGTCGGTGGCGGCGGACCTGGCGGTCGTCGGCCCGGAGTCCGCGCTGGCGGCGGGCGTCGCGGACGCGCTCGACGACGCCGGCGTGTACACCTTCGGCCCGCGCGAGGCCGAGGCCCGCATCGAGACGGACAAGGCCTATCAGCGGCGGTTCATGGCCGAGGAGGGGATCCCCGGCTGCCCGGACTTCGAGACGTTCGACGACATGGCGGCCGCCTGCGACTACATCGACGCCTACGACGGCGACCTCGCGGTCAAACCGGCGGGCCTCACCGGCGGCAAGGGCGTGAAGGTGATCGGCGACCAGGTGACCGCCGCCGAGGCGAAGGCGTACCTCCGCGAGTCCGACTACGACCGTGTCGTGTTGGAGGAGCGGCTGGTCGGCGAGGAGTTCACCGTACAGGCGTTCGTCGCGAACGGCGAGGTGCGGACGACGCCCGCGGTGCAGGACCACAAGCGCGCCTACGAGGGCGACGAGGGGCCGAACACCGGCGGCATGGGGTCGTACTCGGACACGACGATGCACCTACCGTTCATGGACCCGGGCGACTACGAGGACGCCGCCGAGGTGATCGAGGCGGTCGTCGACGCGCTGCCCGACTACAAGGGCGTCCTCTACGGCCAGTTCATGCTGACTGACGAGGGGCCGAAGGTCGTGGAGTTCAACGCGCGCTTCGGCGACCCCGAGGCCATGAACACGCTGCCGGTGCTGGAGACGCCGTTCCTCGACGTGCTCACGGCCGCGCGCTCGGGCGAGTCGCTCCCGGAGCTGACCTTCTCCGGCGAGGCGACCGTCTGCAAGTACGCGGTGCCCGACGGCTACCCGACGGACCCCGACGCCGGCGCGCGCATCGAGGTGGACGAGGAGAGCGTGGGCGACGCGCTGCTGTTCTACGCCAGCGTGGACGCGCGCGAGGACGGCCTCTACACGACGACCTCGCGGGCGTTCGCGGTCGTCGGACTCGGCGACTCCATCGCGGCCGCGGAGGCGGACGCGGAGGCGGCGCTTTCGGTCGCCGGCGACCGGGTCCGGATCCGACACGACATCGGCAAGCCGGACCTGCTCGACCGGCGCGTCGAGCACATGGCGGAGATCCGTGGCGGAGAGTAGCGAGCCTGCGGCTGGGGGAAGGAAATAGGGCGAACAGGCGACGCGTGGGACCGCACGCTCCGGCCCGTCTAGCCGGACGCCCCTCGACCGCGGCGGCGCGTCGCGCACCCGTCTCGACCGCCGCGGACCCGCTTCAGGTCACGGGGCGAGTGGCGCGGCATTCCTTTTGAACCCTCGTGAGCCTTTTAGCGGCGTCCCGCGAACGGGGACGCGTGAGCGACGCGGACAACACGGTCGACGACACCGGGACCACCGACGACGGCCCGGACGCGGCCGACGGCGGGGGGAACAGGGGGCAGCGCCGCGACCGGCTCGACAGACACGGAACGCCCGGGCCGCGGAACTCGCTGTGGTCGTGGCCGAGCGCGAAGTCCCCGCTCGTCGTGATGCGGAACTACGTGATCATCGTCCTCGCCCGGATCTGCCCGAGTCTCCGGCTCAAGAACCGCCTGCTGAGCGCCATCGGCGTGACCGTCGGCGAGGGCGTCGCGTGGGGGTTAGAGTCCACGCCGGACGTGTTCTGGCCCGAGCGGATCACCGTCGGCGACGACGCCATCGTCGGCTACGACGCGACGCTGCTGTGTCACGAGTTCCTGCAGGACGAGTACCGACTCGGCGACGTGGTGCTGGAGGACCGCGCGATGGTCGGTGCCGGCGCGGTGGTGCTTCCGGGCGTGACGGTCGGCGAGGGCGCGCAGGTCGCCGCCAACTCGCTGGTCGCGTCGGACGTGCCGCCGGGCACGACGGTCGCCGGCGTCCCGGCCGAAGTCGTGTCGACCGCGGCGCCCGACGGCGGCGCGGACGCGAGCGACGACTCGCCGGAGGAGTGATCAGTCCCGGATCCGGACGATGCCGTCGCGGAAGACGGTGTGGTTCGGAACGATGTGCTCCTCGCCGTCGGTTTCGATGTGGGTGACGAACAGGTCCACCTCCTGTACGATGCCGCGGCGGCCGCCGACCTTCACCTCGTCGCCGATGCCGTACGGCTGCGTGAGCAGGAGGAAGATGCCGGAGGCCGCCGAGGCGAGAAGGTCCTTCGTCGCGAGCGCGGTGAGGACGACGACCGCGAACGCGTAGGCGGCCAGAAGCACGACGAGCGCGAGCGTCGCGACGCCGATCTGGCTCAACGCGATCAGGGCCGCGACGTAGACGATGCTGTACTTCGCGGCGGTCGGGAGGAAGCCGGTCTCCGGGAGCTTGACGCTCCGAAGCCGCTCGGCGACCCACAGCTCCACTTTGTCCCCGACGACGACGCCAACGATGAGGACGAGTGCCGCCACGAACAGGCGAGGAATGAACGTGGCCACGCCGGACCAGAAGAACTCCACGTAGCGGATCTCCGCGACCGTGAGCGCGACGATCACGGCAATTCCGAGGACGAAGTAGCCGGAGAGTTTGGCGATGATCGTCACCGTCGACGTGCCGAACTCCCGGGCGGTTCGCTCGAAGGCGGTTCCCTCGATCGCGTCCGGGACCCCCGCACGGACGAGCAGTCGGCGGTTGACCACCTGGACGAGGTAGCTCAGAACGAGCCCGACCGCGAAGACGAAAAGCGCCAGCCACACGTGCGGCGGCAGTACGTCGTACACGTCGGTGCCCGATATCTGGGCGAGTCCCGTGGCCGCGACCGGGGCGGACGCCGCGTCGACCATCAGTACTCCTCCGGATCGATCTCCAGAACCAGTCGTCCGCCCTTGAACGCCCGGACCAGCCCGTCGGACTCCGAGAGGACGATGGCGGTCGCGTTCGTGTCGCGGGTGATCGCGCCCGCGGCCATGTGGCGCGCGCCGAGCCCCTTCGGAATGTCGACGCCCTCCGCGGCCGGTTCGAGGTAGCGGTACGCCGAGACGAGCTTCCCGGAGTCGGAGACGACGAACGCCCCGTCGAGCCGCGAGAACTCCTTCAGCATCACGTTCACGATGGGGTCGCCGACGTGGACGTGGGACTTCTCGAACGGGTTGTACGAGAGCGGTCGGGACTTGTTCATCACCTTGCCCGCGTCGCCGACGACGAACAGCGCGCCGACGGGCTTGCCCTTCTGTCCCTTCTTGCCGAGTTCGACCGCGACCTCGAACACGTCCCGGATGACTCCGGGGTCCGCCCGGGAGTTGACGAACAGGTCGTAGATGCCGGACTCGTGGCTGTCGGTCGCGCGGACGCGAATGACCGAATCGGGGTCGCCGTCGAAGACGGAGACGGAGCAGACGACGGCGTCCCCCTCCTCGACGAGGTCCTGTTCGAGCGCTCCCTCGATGGCGAACTCGATCCGGTCGCGGACGTTGTCGAACTCCAGCGGGAGCTCGACGTACGTCTCGGCATCGACCGCGTTCTCGGGGGCGACGACGACCACCTCCTCGTCGAGGTCGGCGAGCCGCTCGTAAAACGAGCCGCTCGGCGAGAAGAGGAAGACTGCGTCGACATCGTCGACGACATCGTCGAGGAGGTCGGTGAGAGACGACATGATGGATAACGGTCACCGGCTGCGCTTAAAGGAGTTGTGTCGGCGTCGTGCGCCCGTCAGACGCTGGACGGAGTCCGGGCCGGTCCCACACCGGACGGATCCGAACCCGGCCGCTCCGTCTCGCGACGTGCCGCGACGGCAACGCCCTTGCCGGTCCCGGCCGAACGGCCGGTATGCACGACGCAGTGGACGCGGACCGGCTCCGCGCCGACATCGAGGCGAACGGCGTGTTCGGCGCCGTCGAGTACGAGGACCCCGAGAAGCGCGGCCGCACCGTCCGGACCGGAACCGAGGCGAACCGGAAGGCCCGCGACCGCCTCGTCGAGCGCATGGAGGACGCCGGCCTCGACGTGCGCGTCGACGCGGTCGGAAACGTCGCGGGCGAGTGGTGTCCTCCCTCCGCGGACCCCGACGCGGCGCCCGTCGCCTCCGGGAGCCACCTCGACTCGGTCCCGGAGGGCGGCATCTTCGACGGCCCGCTCGGGACCTACGCCGCGCTGGAGGCGGTCCGCGCGATGCAGGACGCCGGCGTCGAGCCCGACCGCCCGGTGCTGGTCGTCAACTTCACCGAGGAGGAGGGCCAGACGTTCGCGGACGGGCTCCTCGGTTCCTCGGTGGCGGTCGGCGAGCGCACGCCCGAGGAGGCGCTCGCGCTGGAGAACGACGCGGGCGAGACGCTCGGGGAGGCGCTCGAGCGCATCGGCTACGCCGGGGAGGGGACCCTCGACCCCCGGAGCTGGGAGGCGTTCTACGAGCTTCACATCGAACAGGACACCGCGCTGGAGGAGGCCGGCGCCGCCGCGGGCGTGGTGACGACGATCACCGGAATCACTCACTGCGAGGCGACGGTCGTCGGCGAGGCGAACCACGCGGGCGCGACCGCGATGGGCGACCGGACGGACGCGCTCGCGGCCGCGAGCGAACTGGTGCTGGAGGTGGAGTCCGCGGCCAACGCGGTCGTCGACGCCTCCAGCCCGACCGCGGTGGGGACCGTCGGTTCGCTCGACGTGTCGCCGAACGCCACCAACGTCGTTCCCGGGCGCGTCGACCTCGGGATCGACATCAGGGACGTGGAGTACCGCTCGATGGAGACGGTCGTGACCGCGGTCCGCGACGAACTCGCCCGGCTGGAGGCCGACCGCGGCGTCGAGACCGCCTTCGAGCGTCCGTTCGACCTGCACCCGACGCCGATGAGCGACCGGCTCCGCGAGGCGGCCCATCGGGCGGGGACCGCCGCGGGGCTGGAGACGATGGATATCCACTCGGGCGCGGCCCACGACACGATGCACGTCGCGGGCGTCACGGACGCGTCGCTGCTGTTCGCGCCCTCGCGGGACGGCGTCTCGCACAACCCTCGCGAGTGGACCGACTGGGACGACTGCGCGGACGCGACGCGCGTGCTGGCGGGCGCGATGGCGGAGGTCGCCGGCGCGGAGTGAGCCGAGGACGCGGTCCCGGCCTACGCCGAACCGGACGCCGGGGACCGGCGACGCGCGCGCCGCCGGAGCGCGACCACTGACGCGAGGCCGAGCGGGCCCGCGACCGCGAGCGTCGGCCACGCGAGGACGAAGCCGCCGGCGTCGAGCGCGGCCCCGAAAACGACCGGCGAGGCGACGGAGGGGAGGAACCCGACGAACGACTGCAACGACAGCGCCGCGCCCACCTGCTCGTCGTCGACGGCCTCGGTGACGAGCGTCGAGGCGGGCGCGCTGTCGACGCTGAGGAGCGTCCCGTGGACCAGGAGCACCGCCGCGAGCGCCCACAGGGGGAGCCAGTCGAGCCACCCGAGCGCGACGAGGATCGCGGTGCTTCCGAGCAGGCCGATCCCCACCGTGGTCGGGCGACCGATCCGGTCCGAGAGCGCGCCGCCGACGACGTTCCCGACCGCGCTCATCGCCGTGACGACGCCGACGAGCAGGCCGGCCAGCGACGCGGAGGCCCCGCCCGAGGCGAACGCGGGCGCCGCGAGCAGGAACGCCAAAAGCCAGTTCCGGACGCCGAACAGCTCCCAGGTGTGCCACGCGTAGGCGTTGACCGCGTGGAGGTACTCCCGGTTCCGGAGCAGCGAGAGGTCGATCCCCCGGCTCGTCGCCGAGCGTCCGGGCGCGTCGTCGAGGAGCCAGACGACGAGCGGCGCCACGAGGAGCCCGCCGAGGCTGGTGGCGACGACCGCGCTCTCCCATCCGGTCGCGGCGGCGATCCGCGAGGTGAGCACGAAGGAGACGCCGCTCGACAGCGAGAAGGTCCCGACGTAGATGCCGATGGCGCGGCCGCGCTCCGCGGCGGGGAACCAGTCGCTGAGCAGGCGCATCCCCGGCACGTAGACGGCGGACATGCAGACCCCGGCCAGGAACCGGAGCGCTGTGCCGGCGAGGAACCCCTCCGCGAGCAGGCCGAACGCGACGCCGAAGACGGCGGTCCCGGCCGCGCCGCCCGCGAGGACGTACCGCGGCGAGGAGGCGTCGGCCAGGCGGCCGAACGGGAGGATGCCGACGAGGTAGCCTGCCTGAAACGCGCCGAAGACGATCCCCGCCTGCGCGCCCGTGAGCCCCCAGTCCGCGGAGACCGTCGGGAGCACCGCCGAGTAGTTGTACCACACCAGTACCGGCAGGAACACGGCGATACAGGCGACGACCAGCGCGCGTGTCCGGTCGTTCACGGCGGGGCGTTGGCCGCCCCCCGTCGAAAGTCTCCCGGTGGCGGCACGGTGTGCGCCATCACCGGCCGCCCGGGAACGGCGGGACGGGCCACCGGCGACGCAACGGTTTTGTCGCTGCCCCGGAACGACCGAACCGTGAACCGCCTCGTTCCCGTCGGGTCCGTGGCCGCCGGCGCGCTGTGTGCGCTCGCGGCCGGCGTCGTCACCACGGCCGCGCCCGCGGCGACCCTGCCCGCGCTCGGCGGGTACGACATCGACGTCGCGGCCGCCAAGGTCCTGCTCGCCTCGGCGGTCGTGCTGGTCTGCTACGGCGCCTACCGACTCGCGCTCGGGCTGGCGCGGTCCTCGGGGAACAAGCGTCGCGCGCACAACGCGCGGAACGTGCTCCGCCTCCTCTTCGGCGCCGTCGGGGGCGTCGGCGTGCTCGCGGTCGCGACCCAGCAGTGGCTCGGCCTCCTCTTCTCGCTGGGGGTCGTCGGGTTCGCGATCACGTTCGCGCTCCAGCAACCCCTCCTGTCGCTGATTGCGTGGGTGTACATCACCGTCAAACAGCCCTACGGCGTCGGCGACCGCGTCCGGATCGGCGAGGCGAAGGGCGACGTGATCGAGGTGGATTTCCTCGTCACCACGCTGTGGGAGATAAACGGCGAACTCGTCTCCTCGAACCAGCCCTCCGGCCGCGTGGTGACGGTCCCCAACAGCGTCGTGCTCTCCTCGGAGGTGGTCAACTTCGGCGGGGGCGGCTCCCCGTACGTCTGGAACGAGATCGCGGTGCAGGTGGCCTACGAGACGGACCTGGACTTCGCGCGCGAGGTCATGCGCGAGGAGGCGACGGACCTGCTCGGCGAGGAGATGGCCCGCGGCATCGCCGCCTACCGTGAGGCGCTCGCCGACACCCCGGTGGAGTTGGAGGTCCACGACGGCCCCTCGGTGAACGTCACGCAGGGGGAGTCGTGGGTCGAACTCCGGCTGCGGTACCTCACCCACCCGCGACGCGGCCAGCGAGCCAAGAACCGGCTTTACGAGCGCGTGCTCGACCGGTTCAACGACCATCCCGACCGCGTGGCGTTCCCGGTGAGCCGGAACCGGTGACCGTCGCGGGGTCCCCCTCGGTCCGCCGCGCCCGTCGATGGAGTTAGGTGACGGCGGGCCGTCGACCGTGACGATGGAGGGGGTTCTCTGGTACGTGTTGACGGGTACGCGCGGCGGGCCGAACCGCGTGCGCCTGCTGCGGGCGCTCGAGGAGCGTCCCCGGAACGCGAACCAGTTGGCCGAGGACCTCGACCTGGACTACAAGACCGTCAGACACCACCTCGACGTGCTGATGGACAACGGGGTGGTCGAGACGAGCGGCGACGACTACGGCGCCGTCTACCTCCCGACGGGCCGCGCGCGAAACAACTGGGAGACCATCGAGGAGATCATGGAACAGGTGGACACGGATGGCTGACGACTGTACGGACCGCCGGGCGTGGACGACACCGCTCGCCGACGGAGCCGCTTCAGCGACCGTTTCGGGCGGTACTCGGAACGAATTTGGGAAAGTCGTTTTAAGCGGGGTCGCGCTAGGGAGGGTACGATGAGTCTCTGGTTCGACGTCGCCCGGGTCGCGGCCGGCGTCAACGTCCTCCTGCTCCTCGCGCTGATCGCGGTGTGGGGACGCAACTACCTCGAGTTCCGCACGAAGCACACGCTGGGACTCGCCGTGTTCGCCCTCCTGCTGCTGGCGGAGAACGCCCTCTCGCTGTACATCTACCTGGTCGACCCGATGCTCTCCGGCTGGTTCGCGACCGACGTGCCCGCCATCGCGTGGCGCGCGATGATGGCGCTCCACGTGCTGGAGACGGCCGCGCTCGCGTTCCTCGTCTGGATCACCTGGGACTGAGAACGGGTTTTCGAGAACCCGGCGAGGACGAGGCTTTTCTGTGGATCGCCTTCGGACGGCGTCAGGCCCATCGATAACGTCAGCCGACGCCCGCGATATCGACCCCGACGACCGGCGGGGCGATGCGCCGCACCCGGCGCGGTCGCGCTGCACTCACGGCGGGAGTCCTGCCCGATCCGCGAAAAACGTTCGTCCGCCGCGAGGCGGTGCTGATGCGGTCGGCGTGCGCCGCGGCGACCCTGTGTCGCCGCGACCGCGCGAGGTCGCCAGCGCGCTACTGCACGCTGGCTGCTCGAAAATCTCCGATTTTCGGTGGAGGGCGCGGGCCGGCCGCCTGCGGTGTCTCCGGCGCGCCACTGCACGCCGGAGGCCAGCGGGACGCGGTTTGTCCCGCGCTGCGGTTTCGCGGCCGGCCCGCGGCCGAGGTTGGGGAGGTGTGAGGCTGCGGTGCGGTCGCGGTGCGGTGCTGTGCGGGGTGGGACTGAAAGGGGCAGTCGGCTCGATCCCGCCCGGACGACGTAAGCACTCGCGCCGGGTGTTGCGGAGAGGCGCGAGCGCGCAGCGAGGGTCCCGCGAGGAACGAGCGGGACGACGGCAGTCGCAGCCCGGCAGCCCGCCACTGCAGGCAGCCCGGACCGTCTGCCGGAACCCGGCGGGTCGAGCCGGCTGGGGCTTTCTGGATGTTGCTGTCTAGAGCAGCATTTGTAGCAGATCCAGATCAGTCGTAGGGAGAGCCGGCTGGGGCTTTCTGGATGTTGCTGTCTAGAGCAGCATTTGTAGCAGATCCAGATCAGTCGTAGGGAGAGCCGGCTGGGGCTTTCTGGATGTTGCTGTCTAGAGCAGCAGGATCTGCGACAGAACCAGAAAACCCTCGCACGTCGTAGAGAGAGACGGCTGGGGCTTTCTGGGCGTTGCTGTCCGGAGCAGCAGGGGTTTCGACGGAAACGTCCCGTCCGACACCATGGTCACTACGCCCCGATCCACCTTATTCGTCCTCTTCGAACCGATCGAGAGCGAACGAGAGCATGTCCGGGCTCACCGGCTGGAACTCCTCGCGCTCGTGGGGCGGGAGGTACTCGCGGACCGCGTTCCACGAGTTCCGCGCGTAGCGGGCGTCCAGCAGGACGCGGACGCCGCGCTCCTCCGGCCCCCGGATCACTCGCCCCACGGCCTGCCGCGCCTTTCTGACCGCCGGCACCGTGAGCGCGGTCTCGAAGCCGTCGCCGAACCGGCGGTCGTAGGCAGCGACCACGGCACGCGTCCGCGGTCGGGCGGTGTTGATGATGGGGACGCCGCAGACCACGGCCGCCTCGAGGCGGTCGCCGCGGTAGTCGACGCCCTCGGTGAGCGTGCCCCGGAGGCTCGTCACCAGCACCTTCTCGCCGCCGGCGAAGAAGTCGTCCTTCAGCGACTCCGTGGCGCGGTCGCCGGAGGACTCGTCGAACAGCACCGGCTTGTCGAGGCGCTCGTCCAGCTCGCCGGCCATCCACTTCGCCTCGCGGTAGTTGGGCATCCCGACGAGGACGTTCCCCTCCCGTCCCGCGACCTCGGCGGTCGAGTCCACGTAGGCGGTCCGCGTCGGGTTCGCCTCGCCCGGCGCGCCGCGGTTGTCGTGGGTGAACTTCGGCGCGTCGACCGCGAAGCTCGCGCGGTTCTCCTCGGGGAACGTCAGCCCGTAGGTACGCTCGACGATGGGGCGGCCCGCCTCCGCGAGGTGGTCGAGCCCGGAGACCTCGCGGAACACGTCGAGCGGCTCCAGCGTCGCGCTCATCAGGACGCCGCCGCCGAACTCCCCGAGGCGCTCGCCGATGGCGCGGCTCGGCAGGCAGTTGTACAGCGCGAGCCGGGCGTTGAACGCCCGCCGCCAGCTCTCGGGCGGCTCGGTCTCGTCCCACGTGCGCTCCAGCTCGACGGCGCGGAAGAACGTCTCGTGGTCCTCGCGGTACCACGCGTTCAGCGTCCGGCCGACCCCCGGCGCGGCGCGCTGTTTGTCCTCGCCCTCCAGCTCGTCGAGCACGCGGGAGACGACCGCGCCGACCGCGCCGCACCTGGCCCAGACGCGGTCCTCGTACCCCTCGCGGTTCGCCCACGCCGTTATCTCGTCCTGCCCGGGCGTCTCGGGGTCCCGGAGGGGGAGCTCCGCGTCCTCGAGGTCCGCGAGGTGCGCGCGCCAACTGGGCGACTCGCGGTCGAGGTGCTCGACCACGCGCCGGTCCAGCTCCTCGCGGAGGTCGCGGTAGAACTCGCGGACGCGCTCGATCTCCGAGACCGTCACGTCGCTGTCGGCCAGCTCGCCGCGGACGAGGTCCGCGTCGTCGGTGTAGCTCCCCTCGTCGTCGAACTTCACGGGCTGGATGACGCGCGTGAGCTCGTTCTCCGCGTCGCGCAGGCTCGCGTCCGCGACGCGGTCGCTCACGAGGTCGCGGACGCGCGGTTCGAGCATGTGCGCCTCGTCGCAGACGACGAACGTCGAGTCGTCCAGCAGCGCGCCCGTGAACGTCTCCGTCGTCGTCGGGTCGAACGCGTGGTAGTAGTTGCCGATGACGACCTCCACCTCCGGCACGAGCGCGCCCATCACGGAGTGGGGACAGGAGCCGTGGCCGGCGGCGAGCTTCACGAGTTCGTCGGCGTCGATGTGGCCCTTCTCCGTCGGGTCGAACGGCACGGCCTCGGCCTGCTCGCCGTCCTCCGGCAGGTCGTCCAGGAAGCCGGCGTAGAAGGGACAGAACTCGGTGTCGCCGTACTCCTCGGTGTCGGGGCGGTAGGGGGTGGGCTCGCCGTCGACCGAGAGGTACTCCGCACCGCCGCCTGCGCTCCCGGAGTCCGCGAGTCCGACCTGTTGCGCGGTCGCCTCCGAGACGAGGTTCCCCGTGGTCGTCGGTCCGCCGTCGCCCACGAGGTTCCTGGTGCGCTCGCGGAGCCCCTCGCAGCGCTCGTAGACGTTCTCGCGGTCGACGCCGCCGCGGTTCTCGCGGGCGTACGGGCAGACGTCCGCCTTCCCGACGAGCGTCAGTCCCGAGACGGGCCGGTAGTCGTCGGGGAGGTTCGCGTTGATCGTCTCCAGGTCCGTCTCGAACTGGCGGAGCTGCTGTTTGACGCTCGTGAGGACGAACACGCGCTCGAAGGGCGAGTCGGGGTCGCGGACGCGGTCGATGCCAGCGGTGAGCGCGAGCATCGTCTTGCCGGTGCCGCAGGCGCCCTCCAGCGCCAGGAAGCCGCCCTCGTCGGCGGCGTCGATGGCGGCGTCGATGCCGTCGGCCTGCTCGGCGTACGGTTCGGGGTGGCCGAACACGTCGGTCCACGGCGGGGCGTCAGTCACTGCCCCGGGGTTGCGCCCCATCGGGTTTAAACTCTTCAGACCGGGCCGGTCGCGGCCGCCCGGGACCGCGACCCCTCACAGCAGGCTCTCGCCGAGCACGATGACCGAGAGGTTGTTCGCGAGCAGGAACAGGCCCGCGGCGACGAGGAGCCCCAGAAACGCCTCCGCGGCGACCATCAGGAAGCGCTGTTGGGGGCTGGGCGCCTCCTTGACGAGTTCCTGCAATCCGTAGAGCAAGAGGATGATGAGTCCCGCTGCCACGAGGTGGACCCCGGCCAGCACCGCGACCGGTTGGACCAGAAGCCACGCCATCAGGGGGTTCGACTCGTGTTCGACCCCGACGACCGCGACCGCGCCGAGCGACGTGAGCAGGTCGACCGATAGCAGCAGGAACGCCGCGACCCCGGCCCACCCCCAGTAGGCCTCGATCCAGGCGTCCAGGTCGCGGTCGTCGCGGCTCATGCCCGACCAACGTGTCCCTCCCCCGAAGGCGTTGCGCCGACCGCGCACGCGCGTCGAACCCTTATGTTCCCGAGGCGCGTATCCCGGTCCATGAGCGAACGGAGCGACGCGGGCGTCGGCGACGCGACCGCCGGCGACGCGAGCGACGACATCGAGGCGATCCGCGAGCGGAAGCTGCAGGAACTCCGCGAGAAGGCGGAGAAGGGCGAACTCGGCGAAGAGGCCGGAGAGGGCGGTCAGGACGCCGACGACCGAGCCGGCACGCCCGCGGAGCCGGTCGCGTTCACCGGCGGCTCGCTCGCGGAGGTCGCGGGCCGGTACGAGGTCGCCTTGGTCGACTTCTACGCCGACTGGTGCGGTCCCTGTCGGATGATGGAGGAGCCGCTGGAGCGGCTCGCCGCGAACACCGACGCCGCGGTGATAAAGGTCGACGCGGACCGGTATCAGGGGGTCTGTCGGCAGTACGGCGTGCAGGGACTGCCGACGATGCTGGTGTTCAAAAACGGCGAGCCCGCCGAGCGCCTCACGGGGGCACAGACCGAGGGCGCGCTCCGGAAGGCGGTCCACGGCGCGTAGCGGACGGCGGCCGACGACGCGCAGGACGACCGGGCCGCGAAAGCGGTGAGGAGTCCGCCGCCCCCACGCTTAATCCCGATGCCGGCGAAGCGTTCTCCATGATCACCGCAGACCGGATGGCCGCGGTCGACGCCAACGCGGCCGCGCTCGGGGTGCCGCGCAAGCAGTTGATGGAGTCGTCCGGCAACGCCGTCGCGCGCGAGGTGCGCGCACACGCCGAGCCGGGCGCGTCCGTGGCCCTCGTCTGCGGCCGCGGCAACAACGGCGGCGACGCCTTCGCCGCGGCCCGGTTTCTGTCCGACTTCGACGTGACCGTCCACCTGCTCGGCCGCCCGGAGTCGATCACGACCGACATCGCCCGCGAGAACTGGGACGCGCTTCTGGAGGCCGAGGTCGACGCGCGGACCGTCATGGACACGGCGGAGTTGGACCTCGGCGACCCGGACGTGGTCGTCGACGCGATGCTCGGCACCGGCGTGACCGGCGCGCTCCGCGAGCCGGAGCGCACCGCCGCGCGGCGGATCACCGACCTCGGCGACGCGGGCGCGACGGTCGTCGCGGTCGACGTGCCCTCGGGCGTCGACGCGGACACCGGGGACGTCGCCGCGAACGAGGCGGGCGAGCGCGTCGCCGTCCGCGCCGACCGCGTGGTGACGTTCCACGACGCGAAGCCGGGACTCCCGGAACTCGGCGTGCCCGTGACGGTCGCGGACATCGGCATCCCAGAGGCCGCGGAACTGTTCACCGGCCCGGGGGACCTGCTCGGCCTCGACCGCGATCCGCAGAGTCACAAGGGGGACCACGGCGAGGTCCTGGTGGTCGGCGGCGGTCCCTACACCGGCGCGCCGACGCTCGCGGCGCGGGCGGCGCTGCGCGCGGGGGCGGACCTCGTCCGCGTCGCCTGTCCCGAGTCCGTCGCCCGGGAGGTGCAGGGGTTCTCCGAGAACCTGATCGTGCACGGCTTCCCGGGCGAGACGCTCGCGCCGCCGCACCTCGACCGGATCGCGGACCTCGCGGCCGGACAGGACGCGGTCGTCTTCGGCCCCGGACTCGGCGACGCGGACGCCACCCTCTCGTTCGTCGAGCGCTTCCTCGGCGCCTACGAGGGCCGGGCGGTCGTCGACGCCGACGCGCTGCAGGTGGTCCCCGATGTCGACACCGACGCGACGCTCGTCTGTACCCCGCATCAGGGCGAACTCCGGCGGATGGGCGGTCCGAGTGCGGAGGACTGGCGCGAGCGCGCGGACCTGGTCCGGGAGTTCGCCGCGGAGCTCGGCCACACGCTCCTCGTGAAGGGCACCTACGACGTGATAACGGACGGCGAGGACCTGCGCGTCAACCGGACCGGGAACCCCGGCATGACCGTCGGCGGGACCGGCGACGTGCTCGCGGGCGCCGTGGGCGCGCTGGCGGCGACGCAGGGCCCGCTCGACGCGGCCGCGGTCGGCGCGTACGCCAACGGGCGCGCGGGCGACGCCGCGGTCGAGGAACGGGGGTACGGGCTCGTGGCGACGGACTTAATCGACCGGCTCCCGCAGGCACTCCGTAATGAGTGACGAGCGCGCGAGCGACGCCGGGACCGACGACGGGCACGCTGCCGATGCCGGCGACGACGCCGCCGACGACCTGACCCACACGACCGCCGAGGGCGACGTACAGATGGTCGACGTGGGCGAGAAGCCCGACACCGCGCGCCGGGCGGTCGCGCGCGGCGAGATCCGACTGACGGCGTCGACGGTCGAGGCCATCCGGGCCGACGCGGTGGAGAAAGGCGACGTGCTGGCGACCGCCCGCGTGGGCGCCGTGCAGGCGGTCAAACACACCTGGGAGACGATCCCGATGTGCCACCAGATCCCGATCACGAACGCCGACACCGACTTCGACGTGCGCGACGACCGCGTCGTCCTGGAGGTCGCGGTCGAGACGACCGGCAAGACCGGCTGCGAGATGGAGGCGCTGGAGGGCGTTTCCACGGGGCTCAACGTCGTCTGGGACATGGTGAAGGCGGCCGAGAAGGACGCGAGCGGGAACTACCCGGACACCCGGATCGCGGACGTGGAAGTGGTCGCGAAAGAGAAGCGCGAGTTGGAGTAGGCGGGTCGCGGGCGGACCCGCGGTCGGGGACGACCGACGACCTCAGGCGGACTCGGCCGGTTCGGCGGCGTCCAACTCCGCCGCCTTCGAGCGCGCCCGGGAGACGACCGTCGGCCGCGCGTCGAAGGTGACCGTCACCTGGTCGCCGGCGTACGCCTCCTCCTCGACGTGGCCGTGGTCGTGGATCCACGACACGACGCTCATCGCGTCGTCGGAGAGCGGGAGGACGAGCCGCTCGGTCCGCCACTCCGGCAGCTCGGCCTCGACGCGGTCGCGGAGGGCGGCGACGCCCTCGCCGGTCTTGGCGGAGACCGCTTCCGGGTTCGGTGCCAGCGCCGAGAGGGCGGCACGCTTCTCGTCGAGTTCCTCCTCCGTCAGGCGGTCGACCTTGTTGAACACCGTGACGACGGGCGCCTCGTTGCGCTCGTAGAGCGTGTCGTGACACGTCACGAGCTTCTCGCGCATCTCCTCGACCGGCTCGCTGGCGTCGACCACCAGCAGGACGAGGTCGGCGCGGTACACCGAGTCGAGCGTCGACTCGAACGACTCCACCAGCCAGTGGGGGAGGTCCGAGATGAACCCGACCGTGTCCGTCAGGAGCACGTCGCGGCGGTCCATCTCCGCGCGGCGCGTGGTCGTGCCGAGGGTGGTGAACAGATCGTCTTCGGACTCCGCGGTCGTCTCCAGGTCCGGGTGGCGGTCGACGTTCTCGTCCACGTCGAGTTCGGCCGCGAGCTGGCGCATCAGCGTCGACTTGCCGGCGTTCGTGTAGCCGGCGAGCGCGACGAGGTCGAAGCCGGACGCGCGGCGCTGCTCGCGGCGCTGCTGTTCCTTCTCCGCGATGGAGGCGAGTTCGTCGCGGATCTCCGAGATCTGTCGCTTGATGTCGCGCTCGACGCTCTCGTCGTACTCGCCGAGGCCCATGAATCCGGGGCGCTCGTCCCGCTTCGCGAGGGAGGCCTTCGCCTCGGCGCGCGGGAGTTCGTAGCGGAGCTCCGCGAGTTCGACCTGCAGTTGCGCCTTCCGGGTCTGTGCGCGCTGGCCGAAGATCTCGAGGATGAGGGTGAACCGGTCGACGACTTCCACGTCCTCGGGGAGTTCGCCGCCGATGTTGAACGTCTGGTAGGGGCCGACGTCGTTGTCGACGATGACGACCGAGGCCTCCGTCTCCTCGACGAGGGCGGCGAGTTCCGCGACCTTCCCCTCGCCGAACATATAGGCGGCGTCCTCCTCGCGGGTCTGGGAGAGGCGGCCGACGACCTCGTAGCCGGCGGCGCCGGCGAGCTGTTCGATCTCCGAGAGGTCCGCGGTCCCCGCGTCGACGCGCTTGGCGACGACTGCACGCTCCCCCGTCATAACAGGAGGTCGCGGGCGGCGTACGCGGCGTGGTGGGCTGCCTGCACTGTTTCACGCTCACCTATGCTCTCGACGTATTTAAACTCGGGCTGGAAGCTCAACCCGACCACGTCCGCCGGTTCCTCGTAGAACTCGCCGCGCTCGGAGACGATGGGGCCCTCGGGCGGTTCGGGGAGGTCGCCGACCGCCTCGGCGACGAGCGCGAGCGTCGCCTCCAGCGTCGGCCCCTCGCGGACGGTGGCGAAGCCCATCCCCTCGACGGAGCGGATCCGCGTGCTGTCGATCCGCGCGTGGACCGCGGCCGCGACCATCAGGTACTCGCCGTCCTCCTCGTGGCGGCCGCTGATGTCCACGCCGACGACTTCAGGAATGGGTCCGGGTCACCCCGTTGGCGCGTGCGGTTTCCGCGGACTCCCCGTCGGACGTGCGGTCGTCGCCGAGCACGGGATCACCGAGTGCTGAGTTCGTCCTTGTCCTTGATGACGCGCGCGTCGCCCTCGCCGGAAGTGAGCTCGTTGACCTTGTCGTAGAGCTCGTTCTGGAGCCCGGCGGGGAACGTGAGAACGCCCACCCACGAGCCGTCGTTCTGCCACTCCTCGCGCTCCAGATCGCCGAACTCGCGGATCTGCGCCTGGCCGGAACCGGCGTACTCCGGCGGGAGTCGCACCGCCATCGTCACCTCCTCGAAGCGGATGGGGATGACCGGCCGCAGGGCGTCGAGCGCGTCGTCGATCTGGTTTTCGACGGGCTCCATCGGGTCGACGGTGAAGCCGGCCTCCTCCAGCGCGCGCTCGATCCGCTCGGGCGGGTGCGGCGAGTTGTCCATCTGGGGGTTCACCGCGTTGCGCGTGATGGTGTTGATGAGCTGTTTCCGCTTCTGCTCCTGCATCTCCTCGCGCTGTTCGGCGGTGATCTGGATCTCCCCCTTGCGGATCACCTCGGGGATGATCGCCATCGGGTCGGTCGTGCCGAACACCTCTTCCAGGTCCTCCTCGGCGGGGCGGTCGCCGCGCGAGGCGTTCTCGAAGACGTCCTCGGCCGCGATCACGTCCTCCAGGTCGCCCTCGAACTCGTCGCGTTTGATCGCCAGCGCCGCGTCCGGGTCCACCAGCACCTCGAACCGCTCGCCGTGCGACTCGAGGCGCGCCGTCACCGCCTCGTCGAGTGAGATCATGTCTCCTGCTACCGCCCGCGGCCTTAAAAAGTCCACCGCGAGCGCGCGGCGACGGACGCCCGGTTCCGGCCGCGGGCGCACTCCGGCGGTCAGTTTTAACAGCACCGGCGCCGGAGCGCGACCCATGGACGTGCTCCCCGACCACACCGAACGCTTTCTCGCGGCGACCGCGCAGTCCCACACCGACGTGCAGGCGGAGATGGCCGACCTCGCGGCCGAGCAGGGGTTCCCGATCATCGGGCCGGCCGCGGGCGGGGTCCTCCGCACGCTCGCGCGACTGACCGACGCGGCGACCGTCTTCGAGTTCGGCTCCGGCTTCGGCTACTCCGCCTCCTGGTTCGTCCGCGGCGGCGCCGACCGCGTCGTCTGCACCGAGTTCGACGCCGACGAGGCCGAGGCGGGGGTAGACTTCATGGCCGCGGCGGGCTGGGACGACCGCGTGACGTTCGCGGTCGGCGACGCGCTGGAGACCGTCGCGGACTACGACGGCCCCTTCGACGCCGTCCTGATCGACAACGAGAAACACCGCTACGTCGAGGCGTTCGAGGCGACGAAACCCCGGCTCGCGGACGGCGGCGTCGTCGTCGCGGACAACATGCTGGAAGGGCCCATCGACCTGGGCGACCTGCTGGCGTACGTCGAAGAGGGCGTGTCGCTCCCGCCGGGAGACAAGGAGACGCGGGGGATCGCCGAGTATATCGACACCGTCCGCGCGGACGACGCCTTCGAGACCGTGCTGTTGCCGGTGGGCTCGGGCATCGCCGTCTCCACGCACGTCGGCTGAGGCGGTCCTTTTCGATCCGTGAGCTGCGGAGCCGACCTACCGCTCCCGGCGGCTCCCCGGTTGTGGGTCGACGTGCGGTTCCGGGAGCAGGTCCTCGATCCGCTGCGCGTCGAGCCACTCCAACAGCTGCACCAGCTGGTCCGCCGCGGCCTCGAACAGCTCCGCGGCCTTCTCGGGCGTCACGTCGGTCGGGTCGCCGAACGCGCCGTTCGGCGAGTTGTCGGCCGCGTCGTAGAACGTCCGCGCGCCGTGGACGACCGTCTCGGCGTCCCGCAGGTCGACGAGCCCCTCGTCGCGGGCCGCCTCGAGTTTCTCCTCCCGGACGAGGTCCGGCGCGATGTGGGTGATCATCGCGGTCTCCTTCGGGCCGGCGTGGGGCCCGTTGCGCTCGAAGAGGTCGTTCACGAGGCCCGGGATCGACTCGTCCCACATCCACTCGACCGCGTACACCTCGCCGTCCTCGTGGAGCCGGCGGCCGACCTCGCGGAGGTGCTCGACGTTGCCGCCGTGGGCGTTGACGTAGACGACGCGGTCGATCCCGTGGTACGCGAGGTTGCGCGTGAAGCTCTCGACGTAGTCGCGGAACTCTGGCGGGTCGACCCACATCGTCCCGTGGAACTGTCGGTGGTGCGGGCTGACGCCGATATTTATCGTCGGCGTCCGGAGGAAGCCCGTCCGGTCGGCCGCGGCCGCCGCGAGCGCCTCCGCGATCAGATGGTCGGTGGCCAGCGGCAGGTGCGGACCGTGCTGTTCGGTCGAGCCGAGCGGAACGACCGCGACCGACTCCTCGGCGACGTACGAGCCGAGTTCGGGCCACGTCCGATCTGCGAGGTACATATCGCCACCTCGACGCGCCGGGTGTTGAAACCGCGGGGTCCCGCCCCCGGTTCAGAAATGGCGCCGGGACCGACCGCGGGTTCAGAAATGGAAGCGGAACCGACCGCGGGTTCAGAAACGGCCGTCGGCAACGGCAACCGGGGCGAGGGAAGCCCGGTCGGCGACCCGCGGTCGCGGTGTCGACTGGTCGTCCTCATCGTCGGCTTCGCGCTCCTCGATCACGTACCGCTGGCCGACCATCGGTTCCAGCAGGGCGTCCACGGGGGCGTACTCGTCGGTCAGCACCGGCACGTCGCCGGGGTCCTCTTCGGCGCGGTAGTTGCGTATCTCCTCGGACAGGTCGATGCCGATCTCCCGGCGCTCGTTGCGCTCGCGGAGGGTCGCCTGGCTCACGCGGTCGCCGTCCTTCGTCGCGACGAGTTCGATGTTCTGGACCGCGCCGGGCCCGGCGGTCGGGAAGGCGTACACCTGCGGGAACACCTCGCTCATCGTCGCGTACTCGGCGCGGTAAAACCGCGAGGCGGGGCCGCTCGGCGCGGAGATCAGGTTCGCGACCAGGATCCCGTCCTCGGAGAGTCGGTCGCTCGTCAGGGCCATGAACTCCCGCGTGGTGAGGTGGAACGGCACCTTGTCCTTCTTGTAGGCGTCGAGGACGATCAGGTCGTAGGTGGTGTTCGTCTCGCGGAGGAACTCCCGGCCGTCGCCCTCGTGGATCCGGAGGTCCTCGGACTCCTCGACCGTGAAGTACTCCTTCGCCACGTCGACGACGGCCGGGTCGATCTCGACCACGTCGACGGTCGCGTCGTACTCCGCGGCGAACCGCTTCGGGCCGGAGAATCCGCCGCCGCCGACGAACAGCACGCGGTCGATCTCGTCGGGGTCGTCCGCGAACAGGTACGGCAGGTGGAAGTAGCGCGTGTAGTCGAAGACGTGTCGCGTCGGGTCCGAGCGGTCCATCGCGCTGTGGCGCTCGCCGTCGAGGTACAGCGTCCGCGTCTCGGCGCCGTCGACGACCTGCAGTTCCTGGTAGGCGGTCTCCTCCTCGTGGATCACCTGCCCGGCGGGGGAGACGCCGACCGACCCGCTTCCGAGCGCGGCCGCCAGTATCACCAGCGCGCCGGCGACGGACAGCACGGAGTCCCGAGACGGCGAGGGAGCCACCAGCAGGGCCGCGGTCGCGACGAGGAGGGCGCCGAACGCGAAGCCGATGGCGTCGACGCCGAGCGCGGGCACGAGGAGGTAGGTCGTCCCGAACGCGCCGACGATGCTGCCCACGGTGCCGAGCGCGTAGACGTGGCCCGAGGCCTCGCCGATACCGTCCTTGTCGAGCAGTTCGGCGCCGTAGGGGCTGATGAACCCGAGCAGGTACGTCGGCGGACCGAAAAGCAGCACGACAGCGGGCAGCGACGCCGCGCGACTCGGCAGCGGGAGCGGGACCGTCGACCGCACGAGCAGGTCGCCCGCGAACACCAGCAGCGCGACCCAGAGTGCGGTCCCGAGCAGGAGCCGCGCCAGTCCCGCGCTGCTCGCCTCCCGGGCCGCGAGCCGGCCGCCGCGGTAGTAGCCCGCGGCCAGCGCCGCGAGGAACACGCCGATGATCGTCCCCCAGGTGTAGATGCTGCTGCCGAACTGGGGCGCGACGACGCGGCCCGCGAGGATCTCCAGTCCCATGCTCGCGACGCCGGAGACGAACACGGCGACTTCCGGCTTGCTGACGTTTCGGAGGGGAGAAAACCCCGGGGATGCCATCGCCTGAGGTGACGGCCGGACGGTGTTAAGCGTTGTCTCGATTCACCGGCCGCGGAGGATGCCGGCTCCGAAGCCTCCGCAGCGCCCTTCGTCACCCTTTTTGTACCGTGCGGCCGAACGGACGCGTATGTTCGGAGGCGGCGGGATGAACCCGCGCAAGATGAAGCAGATGATGAAGCAGATGGGCATCGACGTGACCGAGATCGATGCCGAGGAGGTCGTCGTCCGCACGGACGAGGAGGACCTCGTCTTCGACGCCCCGCAGGTGACGCGCATGGACGCGCAGGGGCAGATGACCTACCAGATCGTCGGCGAACCGGAGAGCGTCGCGGCCGGCACCGGCGGCTCCGGGAGCGGCGGCCAGTCCGCCATCGAGGGCGGCGACGGGACGGACGACGAGGAGGGCGGCCTGGAGATCCCCGACGACGACGTCCACATCGTCGCCGAGCGAGCGGGCGTTCCCGAGGAGGACGCCATCGAGGCGCTGGAGGCCGAAGAGGGCGACCTCGCGGCCGCCATCGCGCGGCTGGAGTGACCGACGCCGCCTACCTGCTGGTCCACGCGGACCGGGAGTACCTGCTGGAACCGGGCGAGGAGTTCGGCACTGACCTCGGCGTGCTCGAGGTCCCCGAGGACGTGACGGCGGGCGACACCGTCGAGACCCACCTCGGGGAGACGTTCGAGGTCCGCGAGCTTCGCGGCCCCGACCTGTTCGACCACCTCGAACGCACCGGGGCACCGATGATGCCCCGCGACATCGGCCTGCTGATCGGGCACACCGGCGCCTCGGCAGGCGACCGCGTGCTCGACGCCGGCACCGGGACCGGCATCCTCTCGGCGCACCTCGGGCGCATCGGCGCCGACGTGACCACCTACGAGAAGGACCCCGACTTCGCCGACGTGGCCCGCGAGAACATGCGGATCGCGGGCGTCGAGGACCGCGTCGACGTGCACACCGGCGACCTCGCCGAGGAGGTCGACGCGCTGGCCGAGGGCGAGGGGTTCGACCTCCTGACGCTCGACACCGCGGACGCGCCCGCGGTCGTGGAGCGCGCGGCCGACCTGCTCGTCCCCGGCGGCTTTCTGGCCGTCTACTCGCCGTTCGTCGAGGGGACCCGCGACGCCGCGATCGCGGCCCGCGAGGCGGACCTCGAGGGCGTCGAGACGCTGGAGACAATCCAGCGCGAGATGGACTTCTCCGACCGCGGTTCCCGGCCGTCGACGGCCGGCGTGGGGCACACGGGCTACCTGCTTTTCGCCCGACGCCCCTGACCCGTCGGGCGGTCCAGAACGGCTCGGCTGCGCTCCGTCGGTACCACGGCGGGGGAAAGATTATCTTCGCGCCGTGACAGGAACGGCCATGACCGTTCCCGAGGGCATCGCGGCCGCGCTCCGGGGCCGGCACGCGGTCGTAGCGACGGGCATCGACGAGCGACTTCTCCGGGCGGTCGTCGGAGCGATCCCCGACGACGGCGACGCGGACGCGAACGGAGTCGGAGGGCCCGACGAGGCCGTCGAGGCTCCCTGGCGCGTCGCCCTGCATCCGGCCGCCACCGGGGGGGTCGCCGACGAATTCGTCCTGTCGGCTCGGCTTCAGGGACTTCGGGAGACGGAAGCGCTCGACCTTCGCGTCGGCGCGGCGACCGATCCCGCCGTGTTCTCGGCCGACGGAACGGCGTTCGCGGTCGCCGGCCCGGCCCCGGAGCCGACGCTGCTGTCCGACGGCGAGCCGGCGGCGGCGCTGCGCGAGGCGGCGCTGGCGCGGGTCGACGCCGCCGAACCGTTCGAGGGGCTCGGACCGTCCCGAGCGGGTCTCCGCGGGAGCGCCCGCGAGGACCTCTCCGCCGCGTTCGCGGCGGAACTGGACGCGGCGGTGGCGGGCGCGGACCGTTTGGACCGCCGGGCGGATGCGAACGTGCTGGCCCTGTCACTCGTGGTCGGGGCGCGGACCGACCACCTGTTCGGGGACGTGCGCGAGTGGGCCGAACGCGCGGGGATCGCCGCCCGCGAGCAGTTCATCGCACCGCGAGACACGCTCGTCGATCGGGGGATCGTGAAGACGATCAAAGTCCCCGGCGACCGGGGCCATCCGCACTCCCGACTGCGCGTCGCCCACGCGGGGCTGGCCGACTGCGACCCGTCGGAGTTGGCGGAGGTGCTCGCGGAATCGCTCGCGGACGACGACCGCGGGGTCGCGGACGGCAGGGGGACCGGCGACGCCGAGTCGGACCGGACCCCGGTCTGGCGGCGGTGAGGACGGGGCGGCAGAACGGGGCACAGAACGCGGCCGAAGAACGAGGAGACAAAACGCGGCGACAGAACGGGACACAGAACGCGGCCGCAGAACGCGGCCGCAGAACGCGACAGAAGAACGGGCGCGGCGTGAGTCGAGTCGTCCGAACCCGCGTTCAGTGGTCGTCCTCGCGCCACTTGTGCTCGCACTCGGTGCAGACGAAGAACCGGGTCTCGGACTCGTCGGCCGACCGGATCTGCTGCATGTACCAGTAGGCGCGGTCGTTGCCACACTCCGGGCAGTGGACGGTCGTCGTCGGGAGGCCTTTGTCCTCGACGTCGCTGGTGTCGATTATCTCCGAGACCTCCTGTCCCTGGGTCGTCTCCATCGCTTCCTCCGCCTCCGGGTCGCGGCCCTTCTCGTAGCCGCAGGAGTCGCAGACCCAGTGGTCTTCCCCCTCCCCCGCTTTCATCATCGATCCGCACTCGTCGCAAAATTCCATGTCCGACCTAACCGGGGTTTCGTACTTAAGAGCCGGGATCCGAACCGCCCGAGAGAGCGCCCGATGGCGCGGTTCCGGCGGGTCGCCCTCGGACGGCAGTTGCCAGCGGCGTTGCCCGCGTTGCCAGCGACGTCGCCGACTCCGCAACGGTTACGGAACGGCCGCGTGCAGACACGGTCATGCCCGCTTCAGACTGGGGCGACTGGCTGCCGCGCGCCGTCGCGGAAGCCGACCCCGACACCGTCGCGCTGTGGTACCTCGGTTGCAACGGCTTCGCGATCAAGGGCTCGGAAGGCACCGTCCTCTGGATCGACCCCTACGTCGGCCTCGGTGACCCGCCGCGAACGGTCCGGATGATCCCGGTCCCGTTCGACCCCGAGGACGTGGAGACCGCGGACGCGGTGCTGGCGACCCACGAGCACACCGACCACGTCCACGGCCCCTCGCAGGCGCCCATCCTCGCGAACACCGACTGCGACCTGATCGCGCCCGACGACTCGCTCGCGGTCGCGCGCCAGGAGGAACACTGGACCGACGATTGGGAGGTGAGCGACGAGCAGTTCGTCGAAGTGACCGAGGGCGACAGCCTCCGCGTCGGCGAGTTCTCGATCGACGTGGTGGAGACGCAGGACGCCGACGCCACGCACCCGGTCGGCTACGTCATCGAGCACGAGTCCGGCACGATCTTCCACGGCGGGGACACGAAGCCCTCGCCGTCGTTCGCGGGGCTGGCTGAGTCGTACGACATCGACCTGGGCATCCTCGCGTTCGGGACCGTCGGCAACGTCCCCGACAAGGAGACCGGCGAGCCGGTCAGAACGAAGTGGTACAGCGACGAGAACGAGATCGTCGAGGCGGCCAGCGACCTCGAACTCGACCGCCTGCTCCCGACCCACTGGGACATGTGGAAGGGGCTCACCGCGGACCCGACCGCGCTCCACAGCCACGCCGCGAGCTTCGAGCATCCACGGACGCTGGAGATCGCGGAGATCGGCGACCGGATCGACCTCTAGTCCGCCAGTACCGGGAAGCGCCGCGTGGGGGAACCCTTTTCTCGCCTCCCGCGGACCGTCGAGTATGAGCGAGTGGGACCTCGACCTGCGTCACGCGGAGGACCAACTGGAGGAGGCCGGGGGGTCGGGCAGCGTCGTCCTCGGCGTGCTCGACGGCAGTACCGAGCCCGAGGAGTGGGTCCGCAACGTCGAGTACGGCAACGTGCTCGTGCTCTCCATCGAGGGCGACCTCAACGAGCTCGCGGCCGGATTCGCCCGCCAGATCCGCGACATGGGCGGCGAGCTGATGCACTTCCGCGGCTTTCTCGTCGTGACGCCGCCATCGGTCGACATCGACAGCGACCGGCTCTGACGAAGGGTTCGATCACGACCGCCGGCCGGGGTTTATCCGGGAGCGACCCCAACTTTCGGCAATGAGCTTCAAGGGGTCCGGCACGACGGCCGTGCAACCGATCGACCGCTACGAGAGCGGGGTCGGCTGGATCGCGTATCCGAACGAGGAGATGGAACGCGCCAGCCACGCCGTCGCGGTGCACGACGAGGAGTCCGACACCGGCGAGCCCGACGTGTGGGTGTTCGATCCCGTCGACGGCGAGGACGTAGACGACCTACTCGCGGATCTGGGGTCCGTTGCGGGCGTCGTGCTCGGGCTCGACAGACACAAGCGCGACGCCGCGGCGGTCGCACGGAGACACGACGTCGCCGTCCACGTCCCCGAGTGGATGACCGGGGTTCAGGCGGACCTCGACGCCCCGGTCGAGCAGTTCGGTCGCCGCCTCGCGGACACCGGGTTCCGAACCCTCCGAGTCCGTAACTCGTCGGTCCCGCCGTGGCAGGAGGCGGCCTTCTTCGACGGCGAGACGCTGATCGTCCCCGAGGCGGTCGGTACCGCCCCGTTCTTCCGGGTCGAGGGAGAGCGACTGGGCGTCCACCCGATGTTGCGCGTCGTCCCGCCGCGGACGGTCCTCGGCGGACTCGACCCCGATCGCGTTCTCGTCGGCCACGGCGAGGGGATTCACGAGAACGCCACCGAGGCGCTCCGGGAGGCCCTCTCCGGCTCCCGCCGGTCCGCCCCGCGGCTGTACGCGAAGACCGTGCGGTCGCTCCTGGGTGTCTGAGATGGTCCACGTCACCGCGGACCTGCTCGCGGTCCTGCTGGAGGACGCCGCCGACGCCGCCCCGGGGTCCGTCAGCATCCGGCTCACGCCGACGCCGGCGGGCGAGTTCGACGCCCACCAGCCCGAGGTCGCGGACCTCGATCCCTCGACGCCCGTTCTCACGCACTTTCGGCTCGCGGCCGCCGGGAACACCGTCTCCTCCATCTTCGGCGTGGAGATCGGCACGCCCGCTGACGGGGGCGGCGCGCGGTTCGTCTCGCATCCCGACGGCGACGCGACGCTGACCGAGGCCGACGACCTCGCCGCGGTCGTGCTCGTCGCCGTCCCCCCGTGGACGCCGGAGGACGTGACGGCCTACGACCGCGCGGGAGAAGAACTGGACCTGACCGTCGTCGATGCGGCGCCGCCGGAAGAGTCGCTCCCGGAGTGAGGGGGGTTCCGAGCCGGCAGACGGCCACCTACTGAAGGTAAGCGGGGTCCTCGCCGTCACACGCCGTCTCGTGGTCCGCGGCGTCCTCCCGCTCGCCGAACAGCATCCCGCAGACCTCACACGCGTACCACGTCGAGCCGTTCTTCTCGGTAGTCGTGACCATGTCTCGACATGCGCCCGCGGACGCCTTGAGGCTATCCCCCGTCGCGCCGGGGGATTCTCACGGCCCGCGCGGAGCGGGCAAGCGTAAAGTCCCGTCCGGGGAAAGCGTGAGCCATGAGCGACACAGCGGGTATCGAACTCACGGTCCGCGCGGCCGAGAAGCGCGACGCCGGTCGGGGGATCGCCCGCCTCCCGGACGCGGCCCGGCAGCGCCTCGGCGTCCTGAGCGGCGACACGGTCCGAATCGAGGGCGACCGCGCCACCGTGGCGAAGGTCTGGCCCGGCGGCGCCTCGGCCGGCGAGGGCAGCGTCCTCGTGGACGCGGACACGCGCGCGAACGCCGGCGTGAAGGTCGGTGACACCGTCCGCGTCACCGCCGTCGAGGTGAACGACGCGACCACCGTCACGCTGCGCGCGCCCGACGCGCTCGCGACCGTCGACGTGAGCCGCGACCGCGTCGAGGAGGTGCTCGCGCGCGATCTCCGCGACCGCCCGCTCCGCGAGGGCGAGTCGGTCCACGTCGAGCGACTCGGAGGCCTCCGGTTCTCCGTCGCGGACACCAGCCCCGAGGGGACGGTTCGCGTGACCGACAGGACCGACGTGCGCGTCGTCGGTGCGGAGCGCGGCAGCGCGGGCGAGGGCGTGCCGAGCGCGTCCCCGCCGCCCTCGACGGGATCCGACCGTCCCGACTCCCCGCCGGACGGAGGGACGGCGGACGGTCGCGGCGGGGGCGGCGGCGCGGCGACCGGTCCGTCCGAGCCCGCGACCGGGTCGGCCGGGTCGGCCGGGTCCGGCGACGGCGCGGACGAGGAGCGCGTCGGCGCCACCTACGAGGACATCGGCGGGCTCGACGAGGAGCTGGAGCTCGTCCGCGAGACCATCGAACTGCCGCTCTCGGAGCCGGAGGTGTTCGCCCGGCTCGGCATCGACCCGCCGAAGGGCGTCCTGCTGCACGGGCCGCCGGGGACCGGCAAGACGCTCATCGCGCGCGCGGTCGCCAACGAGGTCGACGCCGCGTTCTTCACCGTCGACGGGCCGGAGATCACCAGCAAGTACAAGGGCGAAAGCGAGGAGCGCCTCCGCGAGGTGTTCGACCGCGCGGCCGAGAGCGCGCCCGCGATCGTCTTCTTCGACGAGATCGACTCCATCGCCGGCAAGCGCGACGACGCCGGCGACCTGGAGAACCGGGTCGTCGGCCAACTGCTCTCGCTGATGGACGGGCTGGACGCCCGCGAGGACGTGATCGTCATCGGCGCGACGAACCGCGTCGACAGCCTCGACCCCGCGCTCCGCAGAGGCGGCCGCTTCGATCGCGAGATCGAGATCGGCGTCCCCGGCGAGGCCGGCCGCCGGCAGATCCTCGACGTGCACACGCGTCGGATGCCGCTGGCCGAGGACGTGGACCTCGACCGGCTCGCCGCGCGCACCCACGGCTTCGTCGGCGCGGACCTCGAGAGCCTCGCACAGGAGGCCGCGCTGACCGCGCTCCGGCGCGTTCGCGAGAAGGACGCGCAGGCGGACCTGACCGGCATCGAGGTGACGCGCGCCGACTTCGAGTCGGCACACGCCGCGGTCGAGCCGAGCGCGATGCGCGAGCACGTCGCCGAGACGCCGGAGACGGACTTCTCGGACGTGGGCGGGCTCGCCGACGCGAAGCACAAGCTCCAGCGCGCGGTGACGTGGCCGCTCTCGTACGGCCCGCTGTTCGAGGCCGCCGACGCCGCGCCGCCTACGGGGATCCTGCTGTACGGGCCGCCCGGGACCGGCAAGACGCTCCTCGCGCGCGCCATCGCGGGCGAATCGGGCGTCAACTTCGTGCAGGTCGCGGGGCCCGAACTGCTGGACCGCTACGTCGGCGAGTCCGAGAAGGCGGTCCGCGAGGTGTTCGAGCGCGCCCGACAGGCCGCGCCGACGATCCTCTTCTTCGACGAGATCGACGCCGTCGCGACCGACCGCGACCGCGGCGGCGACTCCGGCGTTGGCGAGCGCGTCGTCTCGCAGCTGTTGACGGAGCTCGACCGCGCCGCCGACAACCCGAACGTCGTCGTGCTGGCGGCGACGAATCGCCGCGACGCACTCGACCCGGCGCTGACCAGACCCGGCCGCCTCGAGACCCACGTCGAGGTGCCGAACCCGGACCGCGAGGCGCGACGGAAGGTCCTCGAGGTGCACACCCGGGAGAAACCCCTCGCCGAGGACGTGGACCTCGACCGCCTGGCCGGCGAGACGGAAGGCTACTCGGGCGCCGAGTTGACGGCGGTCGTCCGCGAGGCCGCCCTGCTGGCGATCCAGGACGTGACCGACGAGCACGGCGAGGCGGCCAACGAGCACGCCGACGCGGTGCGCATCCGCGAGGACCACTTCGAACGGGCGGTCGAGACGGTGGAGACCAGCCGGCGCTAACCGAGAGCCCTCGCCCGATTCATCTCCATCAGCACCTCCGGCTGCACTCACGGCGGGAGTCGCTCGTTATTCCTGAAAAACGTCTGGGGGAGTGCGGTGCGGTTGCGGTCGCGTTGCGGTGCTGTCGGCGCGCGCCGCGGCGACCCTGTGTCGCCGCGACCGCGCGAGGGAGGGCTGGACGCGGCCGCGATGCGGTGCGGTTCCGCGGCCGCGTCCAGCCCGAGGCTGGGGAGGCGTGAGGCTGCTGTGCGGTGTGGTTGCGGTGCTGTTGCGGTGCGGGGTGGGACTGAAAGGGGCAGCCGGCTCGGTCCCGCCCGGACGAAGTAAGCACTCGCGGCGGGCGTTGCTGAGAGACGCGAGCGCGCAGCGAGGCCCGGCGGGTCGAGCCGGCTGGGGCTTTCTGGGTGTTGCTGTCCCGATCAGCAGGATCAACAGCAGTTCCAGATCAGTATGAGGGAGAGCCGGCTGGGGCTTTCTGGGTGTTGCTGTCCCGATCAGCAGGATCAACAGCAGTTCCAGATCAGTATGAGGGAGAGCCGGCTGGGGCTTTCTAGGTGATGCTGTCCAGATCAGCAGGAGCTACGACGGAAACAGACCCGTCTCGCGCGGACCCCTCGAAGTAGACTCAAACCTCCCGCACGTACTCCGCGTCCGTCACCGTCTCGCCGAACAGGTCGCTCTCGCGTTCCTCGTACAGCGAGAACCCCCGCGAGCGGTAGAAGGCGCAGGCACGGTCGTTCTCGGCGAGCGCGATGGCGTGCACGCGGTCGTAGCCCGTCTCACGACACGTTTCCAAAAACGCCGACAGCAGGGCGCTTCCGACGCCGTCGCCCCACCGATCCGGACGGACGTAGATGGAACCGAGGTGGATCCCGCGACCGTCCTCCCCGGCTTCCCGACCGGCGCTGGCGTAGCCGACGATGTCTCCGGCTCCGGCTCCCACGACCAGAAACGTCCGTTCGCCGTCGACGCGCTCGCGAAGGACCGCCTCGTCGTACCACGCATCGAGTGCGCGGTCGATCGTCTCCTCGCGGAGGAGGTCCGCGTACGCTGTTCGCCAACAGGTCTCCGCGACGGCCGCGATCCGGGGGTCGTCGGCCGGCGCGGCGTCGCGAACGGTCACGCGGTCGGTCGCGGGATCGCGCACGTCCGGAGCGGAGGTCGAGCATTGAAAAGCGTTCGCCGTCCGGCGAAAGTGGTCTCGGGGAGGGACTTCGGCGCCCGTTCCGGCGCAACCGGCGCGTCGAAGCCGCAATCGGCGCGTTACGGTCCCGACCCCCACGTCATGCGTGGCAGACACACGCATTCCGCGCGGAACCGTGCTTCTTAAGGGTGAAACGGCTGTTGTTCAGCCCATGAGCGACCAAGAGCAGGCCGACGCGGCCGACGACGCCGAAGAGGCCGAGAGCGAGGAAGCGACGGAAGAAGAGACCGGCGGCCTGCAGGACGGCGACTTCGTGCGCATCGCCTACACGATCCGCACGGTCGACGACGGACAGGTCATCGACACGACCGACGAGGAGACCGCCGAGGAGGCGGAGATCGACACCGAGGAGTACGAGTTCGAGCCCCGCATCATCGCCATCGGCGCGGGCCACGTCTTCCCGTCGGTGGAGGAGGCGCTTATCGGCCAGTCCGTCGGCGACACCGGCACGATCGAGATCCCGGCCGCCGAGGCGTTCGGCGAGTTCGACGAGGAGGAGGTCAAGACGGTCAAGGCCGACAAGATCCCCGAGGACGACCGCTATCCCGGCGCGCAGGTCCAGATCGACGGCGAGCAGGGCCGCCTCGAGACGATCATCGGCGGCCGCGCCCGCGTCGACTTCAACCACCCGCTCGCGGGCGAGGACCTCGAGTACGAGTACGAGATCCTCGAGGAGGTCGACGACCGCGAGGAGCAGGCGGCCGGCATGCTCGGCATGTACCTCCAGGAGGCCCCCGAGGTCCGCATCGAGACGGTCACCGAGGAGGAGGAGGTCACCGTCGAGTCCGACGACGAGGACGGCGAGCCCGAGACCGAGACGCAGGAGGTCGAAAACGAGGTGCTGTACATCGAGGCCACGCCGCAGATGACGATGAACCAGCAGTGGATGTTCTCGAAACAGCAGATCGCGCAGGACCTCATGCAGCGCCTCGACCTCGACAAGGTCATCGTCGAGGAGGTCATCGACGGTGGCGGCATGGGCGGTCTCGGCGGCATGATGGGCGGCATGGGCGGCGGCGCCGGCGGCGCCGACATCGAGGAGGCCCTCGAGGAGGCCGACGTGGACGCCGACGAGCTCGTCGAGGAGCTCGACGAGGAGTAACCCAGTAACCCCGCGGTCGCCCGGACGCGCCCCGACCCGCGGCCGGGGCCGTCCGCCCGCACCCCGTCGCGAACCGAGATCTTTTGAACGGTCACGTGCCGTAGCCACGGGCATGGAACTCGACCGCGCCCGCGAGGACGTGTTCGTCGCCGCCGTCGCCGCGCTCGGCACCGTCGCCGTGACGCTCGCGGTGCGGTTCGGCGGGCTCGCGGACCCCGGCATCCTTGTCAGGCTCGCGCCGCTTTTCGTCTACTTCCTGTACCTGTTCACGCGGTCCGGCCTGCCGGACCTGCGGTACGACACCGCGCGGAACTGGGCGCTCGCGGCCGTCCTCGTCGCGCTCGCGGCGCTCGGCTACGCGGTGACGCTGTAGGGGACCGGCGCCGGGAGCGGGGACGGGGCGGGCTGACCGCGGTCAGGCGATGTCCCGGCTGGTGTCGATCCGGACGCTCTCCTCGAGGTTCAGCTTCATCGGCTCGTCCAGCGATCCGCCGCCGCGGAACTTCGGGACCGCGAGGCGGTTGATCACCTCGGTCGGCGTCACCTCCGTCTGGAGGTCGAACACGACGTCGGCGACGTGTTGGGTGATGTCGCGGTTGTTCGCCACCTCCTCGCCCTTCAGGGCGTGGAGGTAGGCGATGCCGCCGGTGTTGACCATGTGCGTCTGGAGCTCGTTGAGGAACCGCCGGTAGCGCGAGGGCTCGCTTCGCTCCAGCGGGTCGACGGGGTCGAGGATCAGGTTCGCGCCGTCGGGCAGCGTCGACACCAGCCCGTTCGCCTGGTCGAGCGCCGTCGCGCCCTCGAGTTCGCGAACGGTCGGCGCGTCGGCACCCGTGCGCTTGAACCCGTCGCGGACCGCGCTCTCGGACCGGACGCTGGTGAGGTACAGCGTTCCGCGCTCGGCGGCCAACTCCGAGAGGAACAGCTCGGACTGGCTCGCCGGCTCCGCACAGAAGGCCACGACGGTCCCGGCCGGAAGCCCGCCGCCGAGGCGGCGGTCGAGAACGGAGATCCCGGTCGGGAGTCTGTTCATGGGCCTCACAAGGACTTCCAGCGTTAATTGTCTATCGGGAGCCAGTGTCAGACCTCCGTCCGACAACCGCCGAGAACCGGGCGAGCGGCCGATCGCCACGAGCGGCCGCTCGGTCGCGACCGCCACGGATCGATCGCCGCCGATCGATCGTCGGTCAGTCGAGCGACGTCGCCGCCTCGGCGTACGCCGCCCGCGGACCCGACCGACCGAGAACGGGCGCTGGAACCGGCGGAACGGCGGTCAGTATCGGACAGCCGAGGAGGTCGGCGACCCCGGAGAGTCGCTTCCGAGCGCGGACGAGCACCGTCCCGACCGGCGGCGCATCGAGCGCGCGGGCGAGCGCCGCGGTCTTGACCGTATCCCGAAGCGCAGGCGCGGAGAGCGGCGTCACCAGTACCGACGCGTCCGCGATCCGGAGCGGCGCCGCGGCGTCCGGTGCGGCCCCGGCCGGACAGTCGAGCAGCACCGGATCCTCGCCGCCGAGGCGGTCCGCGCGCGAGAACACGGCGGCCGGGTCCGGATCGACCGAGGTACGGGGTGCCGGAACGACCCGCACCGAGCGGGTCGCCTCGGTCGGGGGCGGTGCGTCATCGCCCCCTGGAACCGCGAGGGGGAATTCTCGCGGCACGGCGTTCGCGGCCGCCGTGAGCGCCGCCGCAGTCGGATCGCGGTCGACGCCCGCAAGCGCGTGCAGGTTCGGGAGATCCCAGTCGGCGTCGACGACGGTCGGAGTCCCCGGCAGTGCCGCCGCCAGCCCGAGCGCGGTCGTCGTCTTGCCGGCGCCGCCCTTCCCGCCTGCGATGGCGATCATGGGCGGTGTGGCGCGCTATCGGACAAAAGGGTCGGGACGGAAAGCGACGGTGCGGTGAGGCGGGCCTGGAAAAGCGAGGGGCAAAGCGGAGCGCCGAACCGACCGGCGCGCCGAGCGTCGTCAGTCCTGACAGCAGCCGCCGGCCTGGCCGCCGAAGTCGACGTCGAGCGGCGCGGAGATGGCCTCGTTGACCGTCTCCAGCGTCTCGTCGAGCTCCTCCTGCGCCTCGAGGAACTCGCTCATGACCGGCATGGAGTGGAGCTCCTCCTGTGCGCTCTGGACCTCGTGGAGGTCGGACTGCGTGGCCTGTCCGCTGCCGCGAGCGGCCATGAACTCCTCGCGGAGGCGCTCGAACTCCTCGATCTGCGCCTGGACCTCCTCGTCGCGCTGGACCGCCTCGCGGGCTTCCTCGAAGCGCCGGTACTCCGGCGTCTTCGCGATGCGTTCGCCCAGTTCGCGACCGAGGTCCTCGATGGTCACCTGTTCCGCACTCATGGTTTCGGGTTCGGCCGCGATCCGTTTGAAGGTGCCGAAAGGGGTCGGTGCGGCCGGGGATCGGTCGCTGTGCGGCCGACGCTCGGTCGCGGTAGCCTCGTCGGCGAAACGCTTGTGTCCCGTCGAACCAACCGTGTACCGTGCCACCAGTCCCCGCGGACGTGCTCGCGCGGCGGTTCCGACGCCTCTCCGCGAGCGACCGCCGACGCTTCCTCGCGGCGCTGTGGGCGGCACGCGGGTACGACACCGAAGTCTCCGAGGACGGCATCGTGCGGGCGACGACGGGCGGGCGCACCGTCCGCGTCGACGTCGCCGGGCTGCTGTCGCCGGCGTCCCCCGAAGCGGACGTCGTCGTCGGTACTCGATCCTCGGACCGACTCCGGCGGCGCGCCACGGAGGCGGACGCCGAGTTCCTCGACCCCCACGACCTGCGCGACATGCTGTGCTTCGGCGTCGACCGCGCGGAGGGGATTCGGGTCGGCGAGGAACGCCTCGGACTCGACCCCTGGGTCGATCCTGAACCGGCGACTGCGACGGGGAAGTCGGTCCCACGCCGCATCGCGGTCGTCGCGGTGCTGCTGCTCGCGGCGGCGACGCTGCTCGCGGTGTCCGGCGTGGGCGTTCCGCTCCTCGACGGCGCGGGCGGCGGCGGCGCGGAGTTCGGAACGCCGGGCCCGGCCGGGGAGACGACCGTCGTCTCGACCGCCGCATCCGGGGAGAACAGCGTCGCGGGAGACCCGTCGAACGCGAGCCTCTACTCGCCGGGGCTGAACGCGTCGGGAGTCTCGAGCGTTTCGACGGTCGTCGGGACGCACCTCTACCGGACGCAGCAAGCGCCGCGGAATCTCTCGATGACGTACGTCGGCCCGGCCGAGGACCCCCTGCTCGCCGGGGTCGTCCGGCACGAGTCGACGGCGTCGATCTACACCGCGGAGCGGTTTCTGCTGTCGGCGCGCAGCTACGAGACGAACGGCGAGAACGCGACGCCGACCCGCACGACGGACGCGTGGGCAGACGGCGAACGCGTCCATCGGCTGACGAACGGAACCGTCGCGGAGCGCCGCTACGGGACGCGACCGCTCGGCGAGTACTCGCTCGTCGACGCCTACGAGTCGTTCGTCGTCGACCGCCTCCGCGAACTGCTGACGGCCGAGGAAACGACGGTCAGTACGTCGAGCGACCGCGAGAACTCGCTCGTCATCGTGACCGGAACCGGGGCCTCACACGGCCTCGCCGTCAACGCGACCGACTACCGCGCTACCGCCTTCCTCACGCCGCAGGGACGGCTCGTTCGCCTGACCGTGAGCTACGTCCACGCGCCGACCGGCGCCGAGGTTCGAGTCGACGTGGCGTACAGCGATTTCGGCACCGTGTCCCCGCCGCGCGAGCCCGACTGGGTGACCGAGCCGCGGTGGGAGTGACACCGGCACTGACCGCGCGGTATCGGTCCACCGGCAGCGGCCACACCGACGTCAGTAGTGCTCCTCGACGAACGCGACCAGGTCGGCGAGCTCGTCCGGGCCGATGCCGTGGCCGGCCTGGTACGTCTCGAAGGTCACGTCCGCTCCGACCTCCCGGAGTCGCTCCGCGGCCGTTTCGGCGCGCGTGACCGGAATGACGCGGTCCCCCTCGCCGGCGCCGACGAACACCGGTGCGCCCTCGATGTCGTCCGGATCGAGGTCCGCGTGGCTGTCCGCGAGATACCCGTGGAGCGCAGCGACCCACCGGTAGCGGCCGGGGTTCTCCAACAGGAGGCTCATGCTGGTGATCGCGCCCTGACTGAACCCGAGCAGTCCGAGGCGGTCGGGATCGAGGTCGAACGCCTCGACCGCCGCGTCGACGCTCTCGGCCACCAGGTCGAGGCTCCGTCGGAACTGCTCGGCGTGGGGCTGGCTCTCGTGGAGCCCCCCGCCGGACAGGTCGAGTTCGTACCACGTGTAGCCGCCCTGCAGGCGGTCGGGCGCACGCAGGCTCACGACGTGCATGTCGTCGGGGAGTTCGCGCGCCACCGGCAGCAGGTCCTCCTCGTCCGCACCGCGGCCGTGCAGCACGAAGACGGCCGGGGCGTTCGCGGGCGCGTCGTCCGGCGCGACGTGGATGTGGGTCAGCGGGATCTCCGCATCGGTCTCGCTCATGGGTCCCGTTCGGACGCACGGGGCATGTCGGTGTCGCTCGCGGAAACGGGCTGGTGTCGCTCGCGGAAACGGGCTGGTGCCGCTCGCGGAACCGCCCGTCCGTCGCAGTCCGGGGCCGCTCTCGTGTCGGTCGCGATCCCGTGCGGTTCCGGCAGTTCTGGGGCCATAAATGCCGCAAAAACGGTTCGAACGGATCGAACGAACCGCAACGGTCGGCCCGCTTGAAGTGGTGTGCGCGCACCGTCGGAAGCATGGAGTGGGACGGGTCGGTCGTCGTGGCGGTGGAGAACGAGCGGACGCGCCGGCGCATCGAGACCGCGCTGTCGGACCGCGAGATAGAGGTCCGCGATCCGGCCGAGTGGTCGGTGGGCGACGAGCGCGCGCGACCGGGCGTCGCCGTGGTCGAGGCGGACGCCGCGCCGCAGTGCGACGACGGGACGGGTCGGGACGACGCGACGAGTCGGGACGACGCGGACGACGCGGACGACGCGGACGACGCGGCGGACCGGGACGGGGGAGGCGACGCGGTGGTGGTGGTGACCCGCGGGACGGCCGACGACCGATGCCGGACGCTCTCTCGTCCCGTCGGCCCCAACGTGGTTCGTGCAGCCGTCGACCGTGCGGCGCGGCGCGTCGCTTACGCCGAGGGGCTCGACGCGTTGGCGACCGCCGCGACGACCTCGGCGCGGACGGGGGACGACACCGCGGGTTCCCAGGTGCCGTCGGCCGGGTTCGCTCCCACCGCCGCCCGGCTCGATGAGGTCCTCGCGGAGTTCGACCACGAGGACTTCGTGGCCGCGTTCCGAACCGCGGTTGGCGAAGCCCACTGAACGGCGGGGAGGCTCGCGCCGCCGCGGGACCGAGTCGCGGCGAGGATCGACCGCGGGGTCGGGGCGCCCGGGTCCGACCGCGGTCCGAGCCCGACCGCGGTCCGAGAGAACGTCTGTCCGAGAGCGTGAGGCGGTCGCACGGCGGCGCACGGAGCGCGCTACTTAACCGTCGCGGGTCGCAAGTCGGGGGCATGAGCGGTGGGTCCACGGAAGGCGATCTCACGAAGACCGGGATGGCCCTGAAACACGACCGAGAATGGGACTACGAACTCGAGCGCATCCTCGAGGAGATCGACGAGCGCGACGCGACGAAGGTCGGGCTGCAGTTCCCCGAGGGGCTCAAGCGCCGCGGCCCGAAGGTGGCCGACGACCTGCGCGAACTGGCGCCCGACGACGTGACGTTCATGTTGTCCGGCCAGCCCTGCTACGGCGCCTGCGACCTCGACACCTACCTGATGCGGCGGACCGACGTGTTCGTCCACTTCGGCCACACGCCGATGAAGGAGTCGGACAAGATCATCTACGTCCCCCTGTTCTCCAACGTCGACCCCTTCTCGATCATGGAGGAGTCGCTGGAGGAGCTCGCGGACCCCGACGACGACCCCGACGTGGGCCTCGTGACGACGGCCCAGCACATGAACCGGTTCGAGGAGATGACGGAGTGGCTGGAGGAGCGCGGCTACGAGGTCCACACCCGGCGCGGCGACGACCGCCTCACGAAGGAGGGACAGGTGCTCGGCTGCAACTACGCCTCCGCGGACATCGACGCCGACCAGGTCCTGTACGTCGGCGGCGGGAAGTTCCACCCCCTCGGGCTGGCGATGGAACACCCCGACAAGACCGTCGTCATCGCGGACCCGGTCAACAACGTCGTGAAGATCGCGGACCACGAGAAGTTCCTCAAGCAGCGCTACGGCGCCGTCCACCGCGCGATGGACGCCGAGAAGTGGGGCGTCATCTTCTGTACCAAGATCGGGCAGGGGCGCTGGGAGCAGGCCAAGGAGATCGTCGACAACAACGACGACGCGTACCTGATCACGATGGACGAGGTGACGCCGGACCGCCTGCGCAACTTCGACATGGACGCGTTCGTCAACACCGGCTGCCCGCGGATCACGACGGACGACGGCCCGCGGTTCCACAAGCCGATGTTGACCCCAGGCGAGTACGAGGCCGCGATCGGGGAGCGCCCCCTCGACGAGATCGAGTTCGACACGTTCCACGGCACCTGGTAGGCAGGTCGCCGCCGTCTTCGACCCTCGAGAGACGCGTTTTCTCCGCAGTTCGAGTTCCGTAACGCGCGGTTCCGAACGCCGTCCTGTCCGCAGAACCACGGCACTCCGGAGGGGAACTTTGAAGAATCCGGTGGGAGAGTAGCCGGACATGGTCCCCCTCTCCATGCTGACGGACCTCCCGGTCGCCGCCGCCGCGGTGCTGGGACAGACACAGCCACCGACCGGACCCACCTCGCCGACGGCGGGGCTGGAGTGGCACATCCGGTTGGCGATCAGCTTCGTCGTCTCGTTCGTCGTGAGCGCGGTCGTCGCGGGCATCGTCTACGGCGTCAGTCCCGGCTTCACCGAGGACGGCGTCCGCGAGGTCCGCGAGGACCCCGTGGGCACGTTCCTGACCGGCCTGATCGCCAACGTGGTCATCATCATCGCGGCGGTGCTTCTGTCGATCACCGTCATCGGCCTGCTGGTGGTGATCCCCGGGATATTCGTGCTGATCTTCCTCGGGATCGCGGGCAACGCGGTCGGCACGATCGCGCTCGGCGCGGCGCTCACCGCGAACGGCGCCGGCGTCGGGGAGGCGGGGAAGTCGATCCTCGTCGGCGCCCTGACGCTCGCGGTCGTCGGCCTTATCCCCGTGGTCGGCGGGATCTTCTCGTTCCTCGTCTCGACGGCCGGCTTCGGCTACGTGATCAACTACCTGCTGGAGCGCCGCCGCGAACGCAAGAACGGCGGGGCCTCGTCGGACGCCCCGAGCGCCGGCGTCTGAACCGGCGGGCGCTTTTGCCGGTCCCGGCGGTCGACGCTGCGACGGTCGCCGGATCAGGCGTCGCCGTCGGACTGTCCCGGCTCGCCGACCGCCTCGACCGGGAGCACGTTCTGAAGGGCGTCGAACAGGTCCCCCGGGTCGTCGAACGCGTCCGGATTCGTGTCGTCGACCAGTTCGCCGAGGTTCGCCTGTCCGTCGGCGAAGGTGATCGTGACCTCGTGGAGCTGGACCGCCGCCTCGTCGCGATGGACCGGGTACGACAGCTCCGCGAGCCGGTTCTGCACCCTGCTTAGTTTGATAGTTTCTCCCATACTCATGTGTTTGACACCCCGCCACTTAGCTTCGCTGGCGTTCGCGGGCGCTCGCGGCGAGTGCGGGTCCGCGTTTCGGTCCTCGCAGCGGCCGCTCCGCATCGCACCCCGCAGCGGCCGCTCCGCATCGCACCGGCCGCGTCGGCTTCAGAAGGGCCTTTACCCGACCCGTCGAATCGGGGCGTAGATGGGCCTCCCTCTGCCGTCGTTCGTCACGGACACGGACCGGCGCGTGATCGTCCTCGCGCTGGCGCGAATGGTCGGCGCAGTCGGTAACTCCTTCCTCATCGTCGTGTTGCCGCTGTACATCGCCAGCGAGGCGGTCGACGTGGAGGCGCTGCTCGGAACGACGGTCGGAACCGGGGCGCTCGCGGTCACGCTGACGGAGCCGCTACTGATCGGCGTCGTGCTCTCGCTGTTCGGCTTCCTCAACAGCCTCTCGCAGCCGTTCACGGGGCGCCTCTCCGACCGCATGGGGCGCCGCAAGCCGTTCATCCTCGCGGGGATCGCGCTCCTGGGCACCGCGAGCGGGCTGTACGTGCTCGCGTCGAACTACTACGCGCTCGTCGTCCTGCGAGCGCTGCAGGGGCTCGGCGCGGCGCTTACTATCCCCGCGACGGTCGCGCTCGTCAACGAGTACGCCGCCTCCGCGAACGAGCGCGGCGGCAACTTCGGCGTGTTCAACACCTTCCGACTGATCGGCTTCGGCTTCGGGCCGGTGCTCGCGGGCGGGGTCGTCTCCGCGGGCCCGTACGACCTCGGCGTCGTGGGCATCGACCTCGTCGTCTCGGGCTTTAACGCCGCCTTCGTCGCGGCGTGTGCGGGCGCGTACCTCTCGTTCGGCCTCGTCGCGCTGCTGGTCAACGACGCCGCCAGCTCCGCCGAAGCAGCCGGCGACGACCTCTCGGTCCGGATCCGGGGCGAGGGGCAACTGCTCGACCCCGTGTTCGCGCTCGGGCTGGCGACCATCGCGATGGGGATCTGCATCGCGCTGTACGCCACGCTGCAGGTGCAGGTGAACGCCCGACTCGACCAGGCGCCGGTGTGGTTCGGCGCGCAGTTCGCGGCCGTCACCATCTCGAACGTCCTCCTCCAGGTGCCGGTGGGCCGCGCTGCCGACCGGATCGGCCGACGGCCGTTCCTGCTGGCGGGCTTCGCGCTGTTGATCCCCTCGACGCTGCTGCAGGGGGTCGTGCTCTCGCCGGTTTCGATGATGGCCGTTCGGCTCGTGCAGGGCGTCGCGGTCGCGTTCGTCTTCGCGCCCTCGCTGGCGCTGGCGGGCGACCTCGCACGCGAGGGCGAGTCCGGGTCCACGCTGTCGATCCTCACGATGGGGTTCGGCTTCGGCGTCGCGCTCGGCCCGCTCGTGTCCGGGTTTCTCGTCACCGGGTCGTTCCTGGCGCCGTTCGCGCTCGGTGCGGTCCTGGCGGTGGTCGCGCTCGCCGCGGTCGTGACCCAGGTCGAGGAGACGCTGGATACGGACGGTTCCGAGAGCGAGCCGGCGGGTGGATAACCGGGGGCAGGGGAGAGGCACCCCGAAATCGGTACCGTAGATGTCGACGCGCGGCCCCCGACCACGCCGGCATCGAAACCCGGATGGGGGCGGCACGCCTCCGCACGATAAATGGAACGCGGCGCCATCGACATCGCCGACCTCGACGGGGCGTTCGACCTCCAGTCGACGGTCGAGAGCGGACAGAGCTACCTGTGGGACCGCGCCGACGGCGGGATGTACGAGCGGACGGCCGCCCACGGCGGCGACCACTGGTACGAGACCGTCGTGCCGCCGATCGACGGCGTGACCGACGAGCGCGCGGTCGTCCGCGTTCGGGAGGTCGGCGGGCCGCGGGAGGGAACCCTCGAGTGGGAGTCGACGGTCGACGCGGTGCCCCTGTTGACGCACCTGCTCAGGCTCGACGACGACCTGGACGCGATACTCGGGGAGACGCCGGATCTACCCCTTCTGAGCCGGGCGTACGACGCCTACGAGGGGATGCGGCTCGTCCGCGACCCGCCGTTCCCGTGTCTGATCTCGTTCATCTGTTCGGCGCAGATGCGCGTCGAGCGGATCCACGGCATGCAGCGCGCGCTGGCTGAGGCGTACGGCGATCCGGTGACGCTCGCCGGGGAGACGTACGAGGCCTTCCCGACCCCGGAGCAGTTGGCTGCGGCCGGCGAGGCGGCGCTGCGCGACCTCTCGCTCGGCTATCGCGCGCCGTACGTCGAGCGGACCGCGGAGATGGTGGCGACCGGGGAGGCGCACCCGAGCGAGGCGGCCGGACTGTCCTACGAGGAGGCCCGCGAGTCGCTCACCCGGTTCGTCGGCGTCGGCGACAAGGTGGCCGACTGCGTGTTGCTCTTCTCGCTCGGCTACCTCGAGGCCGTACCGCTTGACACGTGGATCCGCTCGGTCATCGCGGACCACTACCCCGACTGCGACCGCGGCTCCTACGCCGAGACGTCGCGAGCGATCCGTCAGCAGTTCGGCGGCGAGTACGCCGGCTACGCGCAGACGTACGTGTTCCATCACCTCCGGTCGGGCGGGGAGTAGCCGGCGAGAGAGAGGAGGGGCGGCCCCGAATGAGGCGAGTGCGATCCGGGGGCGAACCTTCATGCCCTCGGGTGCGGTACCACACCACACAAATGGACCGTCGCGTGGTCGTCGAGGCTGCCGTCCCCGTCTACGACGTGGAGACCCCCGAGGAGGCGATCCGCATCGCCATCTCGAAGACGGGCGAGATGCTGAACCCCGACCTCAACTACGTCGAGATCGAGATGGGGTCGCGGAGCACGCCGGAGGGAGAGTCGCTGCCGCCCGCGTTCATCGCGGCCGACGAGGCGCTCGTGGCGCTGGAACTGGAGATGACGGTGTTCAACGTCGACCGCGACGAGCACGCGAGCCGGATCGCGCGCAAGGAGATCGGCCAGCGCCTCCGGGACATTCCGCTGAAAGTTCTCCGAGTCGAGGCCGTCGACGACGCGAACGAGAGCGAGTCCGCGCAGGCTCTCGCGGACGAGACGGGCGAGACGGGCGAGGCGGGCGAGGCGAACGAAGCGGACGAAGCGGAAGACGATGCGATAACCGGAGACGAGTGAGTGCTCGGTGACGGACGAAGCAGGCGGTCTCCGGGCCGCGTCGGGCGCGCGCGGACGCGTCGCTACGCGGTGTGAGTATCGCCGAGGAGTGTCCTCGAAGTGTTCAGTCGGCCGTCGGGGCCAGCGGTTCGGACTCCGCGTCTCCCATCGGTGCCGTGATTCCCTTCGCGAGTTTGAAAACAGCCGCCTTGTGGTCGGTCTTCGATTTGTGGATGGATGTCGGCTTGACGCCCATCGTCTCGTACTCCTCGAGCGCGAGGTCCTCGTCCCAGTCCTCACACTGCTGTCGTACCTCGGCAAGAAGACCGTGAAGGTGAATGAGTTCCTGCTTCTTCATGAGCAACCTCGAATAACGACCGGAGGGTTATATTACTATCCTGAGAACCGTTATCATGCATTACCCTCAAGAACCCCGATATCCGCCGCGAACGGAGGTTTCCGTCCGATAGCCATGAACGCTTAACAGCTTCCGGGCGTATCCTTCGGGCATGGAGTACGACGATCAACTCGACCGCGCGCTGGAGGAGACGCCGGACATCGACCAGCAGGCGAGTCGGTTCGAGATACCGGACCCCGAGGTTCGGTCGGAGGGACACGAGACGGTCTTCGAGAACTTTCAGGACGTCGTCAACCGACTGGACAGGAACGAGGACCACGTCCTCCAGTACCTGCAGGGGGAACTGGGGACGAGCGCCTCGATCGACGAGAAGGGGCGCGCCCGGCTCACCGGCGACTTCCGCCGGAGCCGCATGGCGGACACCGTCGAGGAGTACGCCGAGGCGTACGTCTTCTGTCCGGAGTGCGGGCTCCCGGACACGCGACTCGAGACGCAGCAGGGCGCGAAGGTCATCAAGTGTGAAGCCTGCGGCGCGATCTCGCCCACCGGCGAGTGAGCGGCCGCGAACGACCGCGTTACTGGAACTCGCGGACGACCTCGAGGTCGCGCTCCGTCCGCATGAACTGCGTGAGGCGGCGGGTCGCGTGACAGTCGGGGCAGCTGAAGTTCTTCTGTAGATCGGGGAGGTCCGTCGGCGTCTCCTCCCAGTCCTTCTCGCATTCGGGACACAGTAGACGGACAAACGCTTCGACCATACCGTCCACTCTCGTGGGCGGAGTAAAAGAAGGTGTGGCCGATTCCGATCGGGTGTCGGTCGTGGCGGTCGTGGCGAACCACCCCGGTTGCCGGGCGGAGGCCGACTCAGACGAGGTCGGGGTGACCGGCCTCGAGCAGCTCCTTGTACCGGTTGCGGATCGTGACCTCGGAGATGTCCGCGACCGCGCTCACCTGGCTCTGGGTCACCTTCTCGTTCGCGAGCAGGGCGGCCGCGTACACCGCGGCGGCGGCGAGCCCGACCGGCGACTTGCCGCTCGTGACCCCGTCGTCGGCCGCGGCCCGGAGCAGTTCACGCGCGGTTCGCTCGACCTCCTCGGAGCAGCCGAGACGCGAGGCGAACCGCGGGACGTAGCTCTCGGGGTCGGCGGGCTTGACCTCCAGTTTGAGCTCGCGGATCACGTAGCGGTACGTCCGGGTCAGCTCGGTCTTGTCGACGCGCGCGACCGCGGTGAACTCGTCGAGGCTCCGCGGGGTGCCGACCTGTCGCGCGGCCGCGTACAGCGCCGCAGTCGCGACGCCCTCGATGGACCGGCCCGGCAGGAGGTTCTCGTCGAGTGCGCGGCGGTAGATGACGGAGGCGGTCTCGCGGACCGTCTCCGGGAGACCGAGCGCGGAGGCCATGCGGTCGATCTCGCCGAGCGCCTGCTTGAGGTTGCGCTCCTTCGAGTCGCGGGTGCGGAACCGCTCGTTCCACGTCCGCAGGCGCTGCATCTGGCGGCGCTTCTCGGGCGAGAGCGCCTTCCCGTAGCTGTCCCGGTCGCTCCAGCCGATGTTCGTCGAGAGCCCGTTGTCGTGCATCATGTTCGTGGTCGGCGCCCCGACGCGCGACTTGCTGTCGCGCTCGCCGGCGTCGAACGCGCGCCACTCCGGCCCGCGGTCGACCGACTCCTCCTCGACGACGAGCCCGCAGTCCACGCAGACGGTCTCGCCGTGCTCGGTGTCGCTCGCCAGCCGACCGCGGCACTCGGGACAGCGAGTCGTCTCGTCGGCGGTCTCCGTCTCGGGCTCCGTGACGCGCCCGCCGGTTCGCTCTCGCTCCGTCTCGGTCCCGCCCCTCCCGGTGCGGTCCCGCTCGCTGCTGCTGGTGAACTCGCGTGTTTCTGTCTCTGTCATGGTGGCTCCGGATCGAACGCCGGCGAAGAAATCGTCGGCCGAGGCGGCTCGATTGCTACCCTCACGTAAGTGACGTTAGTATATATACTTGCCGTAGATAGATCAGGCGGATTGATAGCCGTACATCGGGCTCTGCGGCTCCCTTCTACCATTTCCTCGGATTTTTGTTCCTCAGGTCTCTCGGATCGTCGAAGAGAAGACCGCACACGAGAACATAAATAGGTGTCGTCGATAGAGGGCCGGGGCGCAGCGGCGACCGCCGGAGAGCGGTCGGACGCGGTTCAGTCCCGACGGACCGCGACGAGCGCGGCGGCCAGGAGCGCGACCAGCGCGACCGCGACGCCGAAGCCGGGCGCGTCGTCGCCCGTTTCGTCCATCGTCTCGGTCTCGTCGTTCATCATCTCGGTCTCCTCGCTCATGTCCTCCGTCTCCTCGGCGGTCGTCTCGTCGCCCCCGTCCATGCCGCCGGCGACGGAGGCGTCCGCGGTGACCATGACGGGGCCGCCGGCCGCGACGTAGGGGCCGTCGTCGGCGCCCTCCGAGGTCACGAAGTCGTAGGACTCGTCGCCGTCGGTGTCGCGGTGGGCCATCGCGAAGACGGTGTCGTCCTCGGTCAGGGGGTCGTCGAGCGTGATCTCCACGTCCTCGTGCGTGCCGGGGCCGAGGTACTCGCTCGTGCCGCGCACGGAGTCAAGCACGGCGCCGTCGGCCAGCGTGGAGTCGTGGACGGTGACGAAGCCGCCGTCGTGGAGCGTCACCGAGTTGACGACTATCGTCTCGCCGTCGGTCTCCTGTGCGCTCGCGGCGACGAACGCCGTCACCTGCGCGGTGCCGGCGTCCATCACGATGTCGCCGTTCGCGGTGTACGGGCCGTCCTCCTCGCCGTCGGAGTCGGGGAAGTCGTACGCCTCGTTGTCGTTCGTGTCCTGATGTGCCATCGCGAACAGCTGACTGGTGTCGCGGACCGGCTCGTCCAGTCGGACCTCGACGTCCTCGTGCACGCCGGCTTCGAGGTACTCCGAGGTGCCGCGGATGGACTCGAAGACGGCGCCGCCGCCGAGGCTGGCGTCGTGAACCGTCACGAAGCCGCCCTCGCTCAGGTCGACGCGGTCGACGGTGACCGTGTAGCCGTCCGCGCTACCGCCCTCGTAGTGGACGGCCGCGGAGACGGTCACGTTCCCGTCGTCCATCGCGGGGTTCTGGTCGTCGTTCGTGTATGGGCCGTCCTCCTCGCCGTCGGAGTCGGGGAAGTCGTACGCCTCGTTGTCGTTGGTGTCCTGGTGCGCCATCGCGAAGATCGCGTCGTCCTCGGCGAGGGAGTCGTCGAGCGGGACCACCACGTCGCGGTGGATGCCCGGTTCGAGGTACTCGCTCGTGCCGCGGATGGAGTCGAAGACGGCGCCGTCGCCGAGCGAGGAGTCGTGCGCCGTCACGAAGCCGCCGTTCGGGAGGTAGACCTCCTCGACGACGACCGCGTTCCCGCCGGAGGCCTGTGCGTCGAAGGTCACGGACGCCTCGTCGCTCAACTCGACCTGCGCGCTGTCGACGACGGCGTCACCGTTCGCGGTGAAGGGGCCGTCCTCCTCGCCGTCGGTGCTCGGGAAGTCGTACTGCTGGTTGTCGTTCGTGTCGCGGTGGGCCATCGGGACGAGCGTGTCGTCGTTCTCCAGCGGCTCGTCGAGCTGGATGCGCACGTCCTCGTGGACGCCCGCCTCGAGGTACTCGCTCGTGCCGCGGATCGAGTCGAAGACGGCGCCGTCGAGCAGGCTGGAGTCGTGAACCGTCACGAAGCCGCCCTCGCTCAGCTCGACGCGATCGACGATCACGTACTCGCCCTCCGAGGGCTGTCCGCTGAAGGAGACTGACGCGGAGACGGTCACGTTCGCGTCGTCCATGACGATGTCGCCGTCCGTCGTGTAGGGGCCGTCGACCTCGCCGTTCTCGGAGACGAACGTGTAGCGCCGGTCGCCGTCGGTGTCCTTGTGGGCCATCGCGTGGAACGTCCCGTCCGCGACCTCGTCGGTCAGGTGGACGGTGACGTTCTCGTGCGTGCCGGCCTCGAGGTACGCGCTCGTGCCGACGACGCTACCCAGGACGTTCCCGTCCGCGAGCGTGCCGTCGTGGATCGTCACGAAGCCGCCCTCCGGCAGGGTCACCTCGTCGACGACGACGGTCGACCCGCCGCTGGCCTGCTCGGAGAAGGTCACGCTCGCCTGGTGGTCCGACGCGGACGCCGCCGCGGCGGCCGCCCCGGCCGGGCCGGCTATCGCCGACACGACCATCGCTACTACCAACGTCACTGTGAGTGCGCGTTTGCGCATACTCGGTCCGAGCACGGATACTTAAAAGAGGATTTTCCGAACTCCGGCCGGAGTCTCACCCAAATTCGTTCCGAAAGCGGTCCTGTCGGGGATTTCTGGCAACTGGAAGTCGGCGTGGAGCGCGCGCCGACCGCATCGGTCAGCAGTGTAGTGACACCGCACCCACGGTGTTACAGATTCGACTCGGCGCGGCGATCTTCCGTCTCAAAAAGCATCGAGTGACCGCTCCAGACTCACTCCGCTCGAACGTCGTACGAGAGCACCACGCCGTCGTCGAGCCGTTCCACGTCCGTCAGGTCCAGCCGCGGGAAGTTCTCGGTGAATCCCTCCCCGTCCGCGAGCGTCGGCGCGTCGCGACCGCCGACGATCATCGAGCCGACGTAGACCGAGAGCTCGTCGACCAGCCCCGCCTCGAACAGCGAGAAGATCACCTCGCCGCCGCCCTCGACCATCAGGCGGTCGACGCCGCGGTCCGCGAGCGCGTCGAGCCCCGCGGCGAGGTCCACGCGGTCCTCGCCGGCCGGTATCACCTCCGCGCCGGCGTCGGCCAGGTCCTCGCGGCGCGCGGGCGTGGTCGCCTCGCTCACGAGCAGGTAGGTGGTGGCGGCCCCGTCCAGGATTCTGGCGTCCGGCGGCGTCCGACCCGAGGAGTCGACGACGACGCGGGCCGGGTGCGGGGGGCGGTCCGCCTCGCCGCGCTCGGCGCGGAGGGCGGCGTCGTCCAGCGTCAGGTGCGGGTCGTCCGCGAGCACCGTTCCGACGCCGACCATGACGGCGTCCGAGCGCGCCCGGACGCGGTCGACGCGCGCGAAGTCCTCTTCCCCGGAAATGCGGAGCTGCTCGCGCCGCCGCGTGGCGAGTTTCCCGTCCACGCTCTCGGCGGCGTTGACGACGACGTGCATGCCGACCTCTGGTCCGGCCGCGGGGATGGTCGTTTCGGTGGGGCGCGGCGACCCGACCGCGTTCGGGAACGCGCGACGCGTCCGGCGCGTTCCACGTTCGCCCCGGCCAGCGAACCCTTTTGTGCCAGTACGCCGAACCGTGGGCCGATGGACGTCGACAACCATGCCGAGGATCTCGCCTCCGATCTCGGCGTAGACAAAGAGGAGGTCAAAGCGGACCTGGAGAACCTGCTGGAGTACAGCGTCCCCATCGAGGAGGCCAAACAGAGCGTCCGCCGGAAGCACGGCGGGGGCTCCGGCGGCTCCTCGCCCACTCCCGACTCGGTCGACCTCGGGGAGATCACGACCGACCACGACAGCGTCACCGTGACCGCCGTCGTGCTGACGGTCGGCACCCGAACGATCCGGTACCAGGGTGACGACATCACGATCCGCGAGGGCGAACTCGCGGACGAGACGGGGACCATCTCCTACACCGCGTGGACCGACTTCGGGTTCGAGCCCGGCGATGCCGTCACGATCGGCAACGCCGGGGTCCGCGAGTGGGACGGGAAACCGGAGCTCAACCTCAACGACTCCTCGACCGTGGCGATGGCCGACGAGGCCCCGGACGTCGACGCCGAGGTCGGCGGCGACCGCGCGCTCGTCGACCTCGAACCGGGCGACCGCGGCCGGAACGTCGAGGTGCGCGTGCTGGAGGTCGAGTCGAAGACCATCTCCGGACGCGACGGCGAGACCGACATCCGCGAGGGGATCGTCGGCGACGAGACCGGTCGGCTCCCGTTCACGGACTGGGACCCGCGCGAGGAGGTGGCCGAGGGCGCGGACCTGCGGATCGAGGACGTGTACGTCCGCGAGTTCCGCGGCGTTCCGTCGATCAACCTCACCGAGTTCTCGCAGGTGACGCCGCTCTCGGACGCGGTGACCGTCAAGGAGGACGCCCCGCGGCTCTCGGTCGCCGAGGCGGTCGACACCGGCGGCATGTTCGACGTCGAGGTCGTCGGCAACGTGCTCGAGGTCCGGGACGGCTCCGGACTGATCGAGCGCTGTCCCGACTGCGGGCGCGTCATCCAGGGCGGACAGTGCCGGAGCCACGGCGCCGTCGACGGCGAGGACGACCTGCGCGTGAAGGCAATCCTCGACGACGGCACGGACACGCTGACGGTCGTGCTCGACGACGAGCTGACCGCCGAGGTGTACGGCGGCGGGCTGGACGAGGCGCTCGCGGCCGCCCAGGAGGCGATGGACAAGGACGTGGTCGCGGCGGACATCCGCGACGAACTCGTCGGGCGCGCGTTCCGCGTCCGCGGGAACCTCTCCGTGGACGACTACGGCGCGAACCTCGACGCCGAGACGTTCGAACCGGCGAGCGACGACCCGGCCGACGCAGCCGAGGCCGTCCTCGCGACGCTCGGGAGGTCCGGGGAGGCCGGCGGGGAGGCGGCGACCGACGGCGGCGCCCCCAGCGACGCTGACGCCGACCCTGACATCGACCCCGACGCCGCCGCGGACGCGGAGGTGGACCGATGAGCGACGACGACGGGCCGGGCGCCCGTGAGGTCGCTTACCGGCTCTTCGCCGCGGAGTTCGACGACGCCTCGCTCTCCTACTCCGAGAGCGACGAGGAGCGCGCGCCGAACTACGTCGTCACGCCGACCGGCGCGCGCGTCAACCGCCTGTTCGCGGCGGGCGTGCTCACCGAGGTCGAGCGCATCAACGACGACACGCGCCGCGGCCGCGTGGTCGACCCGACGGGCGCGTTCGTCACCTACGCCGGCCAGTACCAGCCCGACGCGCAGACGTTCCTCGAGCGCGCGGACCCGCCGAGCTTCGTCGCGCTGACGGGGAAGGCCCGGACCTTCGAGCCGGAGGACTCCGACCGCGTGTTCACCTCCGTCCGCCCGGAGAGCATCAACCACGTCGACGCGGACGTGCGCGACCGATGGATCGTCACCGCCGCGGAGACGACGCTCGACCGCCTCGCGGTCCTCGAGAAGGCGCTCGAATCGGACCTCCGCGGCGAGGACCTCCGCCGCGCGCTGGAGGCCGGCGGCGTCTCCGCGTCGCTCGCGGCCGGGATCCCGCGCGCGCTGGAGCACTACCGCACCTCGCCCGCCTACGTCGAGGCTGTGCGGCGGATGGCGGTCGACGCGCTGGAGATGATCACTGGCGACCGCGAGGAGGTCCGGTCGCCGGAGATCGCTCCCGACGAGGGGGGTCACGCGGAGATCGGTCCGCTCCCCGAGACGGACGTGTCCGTCGAGGCCGCGGCCGCGACCGGCGAGGCGGATTCGTCGGAATCGGAGGCTGAGACCGAGACGGAACCCGAAGCGGACGTCGAGGCAACCGCCGAGTCGGAACCGGCAGAGACCGCGGAGGCGGAACCGACGGCGGAGGCCGAACCGGAGGCGGAGAGTGAATCGGGGACCGAGGCAGAGACAGAGACCGAACCGGAGACGACGACTGAGACGGAGACGACGACTGAGACGGAGACGGCGACTGAGACGGAGACGGAACCGGCGGAACCGGAGATGACCGAACCCGCGACGGCGGGAGGCGCCGACGAGACCACGGCCGAGGAGCCGCTCGGTGACTTCGACGAGTCGCTCGGGGACTCCGACGGCGACGCGAGCGCCACCGGGAGTTCCGCCGACAGTGGGGTCGCAGACACGTCCGACGCCGCCGACACGGAGGCCGCAGGCGGCGAGATGTACGAACTCGACGAGGAGGAACGCGAGGAGATCGAGTCCGAGTACGGCACCGAGTTCGCGACCGGCGGCGAGGTCGAGGAGGCGGGCATCGACGTGCCGGACGCCGACGAACTCGCCGAGGAACTCGAGGAGCGCGAGGACGGGGAGCCATCCGCCGCCGACGAGGCGGAGGCCGGGTCGGAAGCCGGGTCGGAGTCCGACGCGGCGGGCGAGAGCGCGGCCGCCGAGGAGGCGGAAGCGTCAGCCGACGGGGAAGACGCGGAAGCGTCCGCCGACGAGGACGTCGACCTCACCGCGGTCGCCGTGGAAACGATGCGCGACCTCGACGACGGCGACGGCGCGGACCGCGAGGCCGTGACCGCGGCGGTCGTCGACGAGTACGGCGCCGACCGGGCGGAGGTCGACGACGCCATCGAGGACGCCCTGATGGGCGGCCAGTGCTACGAGCCGACCGAGGGGACGCTGAAAGCGATCTGATGGCGGTCGTCGACCCGGTGCCGGACGCGCCGGCCGCGGTCGCGGACCTCCCCGGCGAGCGCGCGCTCGTCGTCGCCGACTACCACGCCGGCATCGAGGTCGGACTGCGCTACCAGCGCGGCGTCGAACTCGACAGCGCCGCGCCCGAGCGCCGCGAGCGCCTGCTCGCGCTGCTGGACCGCACCGACGCCGACCGCGTCGTCGTGCTGGGGGACCTCGCGCACCGCATCGCCGCGCCGGAGGGCGAGGAGCGCGAGGAACTGGCGGCGCTGATCGACGCGGTCACCGACCGCGTTCCGCTGACGCTCGTCGTCGGGAACCACGACCCCGGCGTCGCGGAGGCGTTCGCGGCCGACCTCGACGTGATCCCGGCGGGCGGCGAGCGCCGCGGCGACGTGGCGTTCGTCCACGGGCACACGTGGCCGGATCCGGAGGTCCTCGGCGCGGAGACGGTCTGCATGGGCCACGAACACCCGCAGGTCAGACTGGAGGACGCGGTCGGCGGGAGCCGGACCGAGCGCGCGTGGCTCCGCGGGACGCTCCGGTCGGAGCCCTTCGAGGCCGAAGTCGGCGCCGGGGCCGCCGCGGCGTGGAACGACCCCGAACTCGTCGTCTTCCCGGCGTTCAACGAGCGCTCCGGCGGGACGTGGATCAACGTCGCTGGGCAGGAGTTCCTGTCGCCGTTTCTGCCCGACGGGCTGGCCGACGGACAGGCGTACCTGCTCGACGGGACGCGCCTCGGGGCGTACCGGTCCGTGTGAGGGCGCCTCGCCGGCGGGCGCACCGACCCCGCGGCGACGCCCTTAATCGCGTGAGGACCGAACCTCGGAGCGATGGCTGAGGGGAGCGCCGACGGGGTCGAGGACGGGGATGCGGACGCGACCGCGCAGCCGAGCGCGGACGCGGACGCCGAGACCGCCGACGGCGCGGACGACGGGATGGACGCGTTCACGCACCTCGGGGCGACGGTCCGCGAGGCGCTCTCGGAGCGGGGCTTCGAGACGCCCACGGAGCCGCAGCGCCGGGCGATCCCCCCGATAGCGGCGGGCCGGAACGCGCTCGTGCTGGCGCCCACCGGAACGGGGAAGACCGAGACCGCGATGTTGCCGGTGTTCGACGCGCTCGTGGACGCCCGCGAGACGTCCGCGGGCGCGCCGCGGGAGGGGATCTCCGCGCTGTACATCACCCCGCTCCGTGCGCTCAATCGGGACATGATGGACCGGCTGGAGTGGTGGGGCGATTACCTCGACCTCGAGGTGGCGGTCAGACACGGCGACACGACGCAGTACGAGCGGTCGAAGCAGGCCGACGACCCGCCCGACGTGCTGATCACCACGCCCGAGAGCCTGCAGGCGATCCTCACGGGGTCGAAGATGCGGGCCGCGCTCGCGGACGTGGCCCATCTCGTCGTCGACGAGGTCCACGAACTCGCCTCCGCGAAGCGGGGCGCACAGCTGACCGTCGGCATGGAACGGCTCCGCGAGGTCGCGGGCCCCTACCAGCGGATCGGCCTCTCGGCGACGGTTGGTTCACCCGAAGAAGTCGGTCGGTTTCTGGTCGGCTGCGGGAAGCGAGACCCCTCGCGTGAGGGCGACCGCGAGTTCGAGATCGTGGAGGTCGCGGCCGGCACGCGCGTCGACTTCTCGGTGGTCCAGCCCGAGATCACCGACGCCGACGACCGACTTGCCGGCGAGTTGGCGACCACCGAGGAGATCGCCAGCCACGTCCGCGCGATCAGGGAGATCGTCGCGGCCCACGAGTCGACGCTGATATTCGTCAACACGCGCCAGACCGCGGAGGCGCTCGGCTCGCGGTTCAAGACGCTCGCGGAGTCGGGGGGCGGCGGGGTCGGCGGCGGAGCCGGGGCAGACGGCGCCTCGGTCGACATCGGCATCCACCACGGCTCGCTCTCGACCGAGGCGCGCGTCGACGTCGAGGACCGGTTCAAGGCGGGCGACATCGACGGGCTCGTCTGTACCTCCTCGATGGAGCTCGGCATCGACGTGGGCCGCGTCGACCACGTCGTCCAGTACGGCAGCCCGCGCGAGGTCGCCCGGCTGCTCCAGCGCGTCGGGCGGGCGGGCCACCGCCGCGACCTGGTCTCTGAGGGGACCGTGGTCGCGAGCGGCGACGACGACGTGCTGGAGTCACTCGCCATCGCCCGACGTGCCGAGGAGGGGCTCGTGGAACCGGCGAGCATCCACCACGGGAGCCTCGACACGGTCGCGAACCAGATCGTCGGCGTCGTGATGGACCACGGCGAGGTCCACGCGCGGAAGGTCTACGAGGTCGTGACGAACGCCTATCCCTTCCGGGACCTCTCGGAGCCCGCGTTTCAGGAGGTCGTCCGGGAGCTCTCCGGCAACCGCCTGCTGTGGCTCGACGAGGAGACGGACACGCTGGAGAAGTCCGGCGGGACGTGGCAGTACTTCTACGCCAACCTCTCGATGATCCCCGACGAGGCGACCTACGACGTCCACGACCTCTCCTCGCGGTCGCGGATCGGAACGCTCGACGAGCGGTTCGTCCTCAACTTCGCGGGGCCGGGCGAGACGTTCGTCCAGCGCGGCGAGATGTGGCGGATCAACGACATCGACGAGGAGGAGGAACGCGTCAACGTCTCGCCGGTGGAGGACCCCGCCGGCGAGGTGCCCTCGTGGACCGGCTCGGAGATCCCCGTCCCGAAGCCCGTCGCGGGCGAGGTCGGCCGGCTGCGGGGGGAGGTCGCGAACCGGCTCGCGGACGGCACCCCTCGGTCGGCGGTCGCGCGCGGGCTGACCGAGCGCTATCCGACGGACGCGGGAACGGCGGCGGCCGCGCTGGAGTCAGTCGAGGACCACGTCGCCGCGGGCCACCCGGTCCCGACCGACGAACGGATCGTCGTGGAGTCGCTCGGGCGCTCGCTGGTGGTCAACGCGGCGTTCGGTCACGAGGTGAACGAGACGCTCGCGCGCCTGCTGTCGGCGCTGATCGGTCAGCGCACCGGCTCCTCGGTCGGGATGGACGTGGACCCCTACCGGATCGAACTGGAGGTTCCCCCGGACGTCGGGCCCGGCGTCGTCATGGAGATATTGGAGGGGACGGAGCCGGCGCACCTGGAGTCGTACCTCGAACTCGCGGTGAAGAAGTCGGACGCGCTGAAGTTCACGCTCGCGCAGGTGGCCGCGAAGTTCGGCGCGCTCAAGCGCTACCGCGAAGGGCAGGGTCGATTCGGCGGCGACCGCCTGCTCGCGGCGCTGGAGGACACCCCCGTCTACGAGGAGGCGGTCCGCGAGACGTTCCACACGGACCTCGCGGTCGAGGAGACCGCGGACGTGCTCACGGCGGTTCAGTCCGGCGAGGTCGACCTCGTGGCGGCCCGCGAGCGGACGCCGCTCGGATCCGCCGGTACCTCCTCGGGCCGCGAGTTCCTCGTGCCGGAGAACGCGGACGCGAGCGTCATCGAGGCCGTCCGCGAACGCATCCGCGAGGACCGCGTGATCCTGTTCTGTCTCCACTGTCGGGACTGGACGCGGAAGACGAAGGTGCGCCGCGTCCGCGACCAGCCGGAGTGCCCCGAGTGCGGGTCGACCCGCATCGCGGCGCTCAACCCGTGGGACGAGGAGGCGGTGAAGGCGGTCAGGGCCGAGGAGAAGGACGAGGAACAAGAGAAGCTCACGAAGCGCGCGTTCCGCTCGGCGAGCCTGGTCCAGACCCACGGCAAGCGCGCGGTGATCGCGCTCGCGGCCCGCGGCGTCGGGCCCGAAAACGCCGCCCGGATCATCAACAACCTCCGCGAGGACGAGGAGGAGTTCTACCGCGACATCCTCGGCCGCGAGCGGGAGTACGCGCGGACGCAGGCCTTCTGGGACTGAGGAGACGACTGCGCCGGCAATTCGTCCTGATCGTAGTGCTGGCTGTCCCGTTCAGTGCGGCGCCGCAGTGCCGCCCGATCCGCCCCACTCCGCCCCGCTCGGCGACCGCACAGCACTGCAGGCCTCATCCCTCCCCAGCCTCGGCCGCGAGCCGGGCGCGGAACCGCACCGCATCGCGCCCGGACGCGGCCTCCCTCGCGCGCGAGAAACGCGCGCGCCCACCGCATCAGTACCGCACTACTGCACCGATACCGCCGCGCCCACCGCATCAGTACCGCACTACTGCACCGATACCGCCACAGCACCGCTCTGGACAACCGGGGGGTCAGGGAGTGGTCGGGACTCCGAACCGATCCGTCACGATCCCACACGTTTTTACAGTCCGTGGGAAATTGCGCGCCATATGGATCACGCACTCGCGGTCGTCGGACCCACGGAGGAGTCGAAGGAACTCGTGCGCGAGGCGGGCGAACTCGCCGCGGGCGTCGACGCGAAGCTGACGCTGCTGTACGGGACCACCGAGGAGGAGTACAACGACCAGCGCGTCGAACTCGAGGAGATCTCCAACTACGAGGCCTCCTACAGCGTGACGCAGGCGATGCAGGGCGCGAAGAACTACGCCGCGGACGTGGGCCGCGAGGTGCTCGACGACCTCGACGTGGAGTGGGAGGCCCACGGCGCCATCGGCGACATGGGGGAGACGGTGCTGACCGAGGCCGACCGCTACGACTGCGACCACGTCTTCGTCACCGGACAGAAGCGCTCACCGACGGGGAAGGCCATCTTCGGCGACGAGACGCAGCGGATCGTCCTCGACTTCGACGGCCCCGTAACGGTACTGACGGTCTGATCCGGTTATCAGCGCGGAGGATCGGCCCGTGTAATTTAAGTTAGTCGTCGCGAACCGGTGGTCCATGAGCGACCCGACGACCGACGACGCGGCCGTGTCCGTCGAGGACGGGGGCATCAGGGTCTCGAAGTCCTTCTCGAACGACGAGTTCCCGGTCCCCGCAGTGGTGTTCGAGATAGCTTCGGACCGCGAGGACCCCGCCCGACTCCGGATCGTGGACGACATTCCGGAGTCGTTCCCGATGGACCGCGTCGGGTTCCACCCCGACTACGAGAGCGAGGACTGGACCGCCTACAACGACCACCGCGTCGAGTTCGAGCGCGTGTTCGAACCGGGCGAGACGCTGACGACGGTGTACGGAATCCGGGACGACGACCCGGACACCGACGCGTTCCTCGGCGTTCCCACCGTGGAGACGGCGCGCGAGGGCGAGGAGATGGACGACGTGCTCGGCGCGGACGGCGCGGAGGTCGTCCGCGACGTGCTCGGCGGCGAGCGGTCCTCGCTCCCGGGCATGGACGAACCCGAACAGGAACCCGACACTGGCGGGGCCGCCGAGGATACCGGTGGAACCGGCGCGTCACAGGACGCCGTGGCGGCGGCCGCGGACCCCGCGGAGGCGGCCGACCCGCTCGACGGGCTCGACGCTCCGGATCCGGACGAGTCCGCCGAACCCGCCGAGTCCGCGGAGTCCGCCGAGTCCGCCGAACCCGTTGATCCGGTCGTAACGGGCGCGGACGAGGAGCCGGACGGGACGGAACCGACCGACTCCGTCGCCCCGGACATCGGCGTCGACGAACTGCAGCCCGCCGAGCCGCAGACCGACGAGCCCGAGTCCCCCGATCCTCGTCCCGTCCCGGACGAGGCGATCGCGGCGGTCACCCCGCACGACACCCGGATCGAGAAACCGCAGGCCGGCGAGTCCGGAGGCGCGGAAGCCGACGACGCGGCGTCGGAGCCGGATGCGGACGACGCGACGGACGGACGGTCGGACGCGACGGGCGACGAGAGCGGTGGGACCGACGAGGACGACGGGAGCGACGCGGCCCCGGTGACGGAGACCGGGGGAGTCGCGGCGGCGCTGGCCGCGGAGATCCGCTCCGGCGAGGTCGACGAGGAAGACCTCGACGTGTTACAGGAGGAACTCGACCTCGGCACGCCGAACAGCGTCGACGTCCGGCTCAGCCGGGTGCAGTCCCGGCTCGGCGACCTCGCGGCGTACGTGGAGGCGCTCCAGACGTTCATCGACGAGGAGGGGACCGCCGACGGCGTTCTCGCGGAGATCCAAACCGAGATAGACGACCTCGACGACGCGGTCGGGGACCTCAGCGTCCGGGCCGAGCGGGCCGACTCCGAGCGGGAGGGGCTCGCGGACGACGTGGCCGACGTCGAGGAGTTCGTCGAGAGCGTGCGCGACGAGGTGTCCGCGCTCGCCGACGACCTCGAGACGACCGACGACCGCGTCGGCGCGGTCGAGGACCACGCGGAGACGATCGACGACGAGCTCGGCGACGTGTGGGACGACATCGCCGAAGTGGACGCTCGGCTCGTCGAGGTCGAGAAGACGGTCGAGGACACCGTGGGCGACAGCGAGGTGTCTCTCGAGGAACTGGAGGGTGAGATCGCCCGCATCGACGAGGAGCTCGCGGAGCTGGAGGAGTTCCGCGAGCGGCTCAGCGACGCATTCGGCGCCTGACCCTCACGCCCCGGCCTGCTCGGTAGCACGCCGGAAACGCAACCCGTTTTACCCGCGCTCCCTGAACGTCGCCAATGACTACGCCGGTTCCGGTCGCCGTCCCGCGCAAGGGCCGACCGCTCGAAGCCGTGCTCGAGCGTCTCGCGCACGTCGGTGACGCGGCGCCGCTCGCCGACGACGTGAGCAGCACGCTCCGCTACGAGAAGGCCGTCACGAAGGACGAACTCGATGCGGACCGCGGTCCCTACGAGCGACTCGCGGACTACTCCGACCACGAAGCCCCCGCCGCGCCCGAGTACACTCTGCTGCGGGACGACCGGGACGGCAAGCCGCGCCGGATCGTCTTCGACGCCGCGACCGTCGAGATCGGTGACGTGTCCGTGAAGCTCGTCGGCCGCGAGGAGCCGTTCCGCGCGCTCAGAACGCACGAGTTCGCGCTCGGGTTCGACTCCGCGGACCTGGTCCTCGAGGAGGTCGTCGGCATCGAGCGGGAGGGCATCGCCGAACTCGCCGACATCAACCGCCGGATCGACCCTCGGGATACGGACGTGCGCGTCGTCACGGGCCTCGGCGACACCGTCTACCACACCCTGATGGCCACCCCCGACGTGCTGCCCTCCGGGACCGACCTCGACCGCGCGTTCGTCGCCGACTACGAGGGTCCGCTCTGTATCTCCCCCCGGTACGAGCGCCTGGTGACGGCCGTCCTCGGAACCGACGCGCTCGCGGACGTCGACTTCGCGTATCCCGACCCGGACCAGGAGGAGGAGGCGGCCATCGCGGAGACGGGCCTCGGCGTCTACCTCACCGTGACCGGCTCGACCGCCCGCGACCACGGACTCGTCCTCGGCGAGCACCTGTTCCCGAGCGAAACGGTGCTCATGGAGAACCGCGCCGAAGCCGATCCGTCGGTCGAGCGCGTCCGCGAACTGCTCGTCGGCCCCGACCTCGAGTCGGCGCTCACGGTCTGAACCCCGGACACTCGACTGCGGACGCGGTGTGCGGTTCTGACGCCTGTTCTCGAGTTCGGCCGCCGTCTCCAGTAGGACTTGTCGATCCGCCCGGCGATCCTGGCTCGAACACGGCGACCGATACGGACGAATTAGGTATAGCGGAATGTAGTTTATGTGTTCGCTGCTGGCCGTTCCCGTCCTCGGAGAAGAAACGGAAACACGGGAGAGATCTCGCCATATCGGTAATGGGTTTGTCCGGAATCGTCTCCATCGAGGGCTCCACCTCGGACTGGCTCCGAGGCCCTGCGAAGCCCGATCGCCGACCGACGCCGACTCGAGGTGCTTCCCGAACGCGTCCAGTTCTCACGACCGCGTGCAGCGCCGAGACGGAACGGTTTCGGTGTGTGTCCGTCAGGCGGAAGACGCCGAGAAACGCGTTCACGCGGTCTCATGCGGGTTCTGTGTCGGGATGGCTCGGGAGGGACCGCTCACCGGGAATACGTCCATCCGGCGTCAAAGCCGCGGTTACGATCAGGGTCCTTCCGCGCTCGTCGTCTCACCGCTCGGCCGCGGTATCGGTGGCGTCCGGGATCCCGGGCCCGTCAGCCGTCGCTGGGGGCGGGGAATTCGTCACGCAGGCCGGCGCGGCTCCGCGGCCGACGCCGTGGCGACTCGCGGTCGCCGATCCGGCCGCCTCATGTTCGAGACACCCCCATACCGGCGGAGCCGGAGCCCCGGAAGCCGTCGCTGCCGGGACGGTTCGTCGTCCGCCCGAACTCCTGTCCCGACTTCGCGGTCGACGTGGTCGGCCGGAGCTCACGTCGCAGCGTCGCCCGTGACTCTCGGGGGAGGGGCCCGGTCGGACTAGTCAGGCGTCTGCTCAAGTCGCGGCCGTATTCCACGCGGGTCGGGTCAGCGAACGGCGGAGATGAAGTATCCGAAAACTGATGAATGTGCCGAACGGGAATCTCTCTTTGCTCGAGAGGCGGGACGAACCGGCGGTCGACAGCGAAATTTTTGACCGTTCTCTAAGAACGGAATTCGCTTCGGACGTCGATTCATTATCCAATATTTTGGGACTATCTCGGCCGTTTGATGGTCATGTTTTTCCAGATATGCGTAGAATGGTGGTCGTATTATGGTGCCGGATATTTTGATAAGGTCTCTTATCCACCAGTGTGGGGATAGATTGATTAGCGGGGCGGGCGAGCCTCGGATCACGAATGTCGTCGGAACCGGACACCGATCGAACGGCGGTGAAGACGTACGTACCGTCCTACCAAAAATCCGAGTGGAAGCGGCACGCGGACGAACTCGACATGAGCCAGAGCGAGTTCGTGCGAACGATGGTACAGGCCGGGAGACGGGGGTTCACGACGGGGAACGGGAGTAACCCCGAGGAGGGCGACGAGGAGGGGACGAACCCTGGGGGTAACGGCCTCGAAAGCCGGGTCGAATCGGTGCTGTCTCGGGAGGGGCCGCTCTCGTGGGAGGATCTGCTCGACGCTCTCTCGGGCGACCTCGAGGAGCGACTGGAGAACGCGCTCGATGACCTCCAGTCCGAGGACCGGGTTCGGTACAGCGGCCGCGAAGGGGGGTACGTCCTGATGGGCGACCAGCGATGAGCGGACGGGCCACCGGCACCGACGCGGTCGATCCCGCCGATCCGGTCGGATACTTCCTGGAAGACCTCACTTTCCACGGAAAGACGGACCGGACGCGGACGGCCTACGAGCGCGTCCTGCGGCGGTTCGAGGAATTCCTGTCGGACCCCGAGACGAACCCGCGCGGCGTCTCCGTCGCGCCCAGCGAGGCCACGCACCGCGACTGCATGGCGTTCGTCCACTCGCTGCGGGGCGAGGCGGCCGCGAGCACGGTCGCGACGTACGCGGCGTATCTCCACCGCTTTTACGCCTACATGACGCAGGTGGGCGCCTTCGACGCCAACCCCATGACACTCGTGATGGAGGAGATGGACGAGTCGGTCGACAAGGACCCCGCCCGCCGGGAGATCGACGTCCCCACGATGCGGTCGTTCGTGGGGTCGATCCGGCACCCACTCCACCGTGCGCTCGTGGTGACGCTCTTAAAGACCGGCATGCGCGTGGGCGAACTCTGCAACCTCGACCTCCGGGACGTCTCCCTGACGGACCCGGAACTGCAGGAGGGCTTCGAGCTGGGGACGCGACCGGCGCTCGATTCGCGCCCGGACTCGGTGTTCGTCACCGCCGACGCCGCGGTCGGCGAGCCCCTCAACGGGGAGGTGCGGACGGCCGCGAACAAGCGCAAACGGGATACCGTGATACCGGTCGACGACGAGCTCGCGCGGACGCTCAAGCGGTGGCTCGCAGTGCGTCCCGACGGCGTCTCCGAGGCCGATCCCCTGTTCGTGGGGACCGCCGACGGCTGGGGCGAGCGCGTCGACCCCGAGACCGTCCGCCACATCGTCGAGCAGCACGCTCGCGAGCGTGGCTGGTACCGCACCGGCGGCGGCGCCGCGGAGAACGTCACGCCCCACTACTTCCGCCACTTCTTCACCACCCACCTGCGGGACAGAACCGGCGACCGCGGCGTGGTGAAGTACCTCCGAGGCGACGTCGCCGACGACATCATCGACACCTACACCCACAACTGGGGCGGACAGGTCCGGGAGACCTACGAGGCGAACGTCTTCCGTCTCGGCGTCTGAGAACCCTCCAGAGCGATTTTTGGGAGACGCCCGCAGCAATTGCGTTGTCGTGGAACCGTCGAAAGTCTGATCGAGAACGAACTCATAAACTTCATAGCGCGATATAGAGTTTCGGGCGGTAGCTACTCCGATCGAGGCGGGAAATCCGGGACCGATCGGTGGGTCGGGCAGAGAGGCGGTGGAACCGAGACTCCGAACCGAGACTCCGAACCGAGACTCCGAACCCAGACTCCGAGATCGCGAACCGGCTCCGGGCCCGCGGCGGCCGCGGGGTCGGCTGACACATGGCTTAAGACCGGGGGGCGACGAGGTGCGTCCATGTCGGAGGGGACCTCGACGGACGACCGCCGCCGGTTCGGACGGGCGGCGCTGGTCAACGTCCTCGGAAACGCGGTGAAGATCGCCGTCGAGGGGGCCGCAGGCGTCGCGTTCGGCAGCGTGGCGCTGGTCGCTGACGCCGCCCACTCTGTCGCGGACCTGGTCGCCAGCGTGGTCGTGTTCCTGTGGGGCGGCAGCCGGTACGAGACCGCCGACGAGGGGCACCCGCACGGCCACCAGCGGATCGAACCGCTCACGGCGCTGTTCGTCGGCGCGGTGATCGTCGTCCTGGGGCTGAACCTGCTCCGGGAGTCCGCCCTCGGCCTCCTGGAGGGGGCCGGCGTGACGTTCAGTCCGGTACTGGTCGCGGCGCTCGGCTTCGCGATGCTGGATATGTACGTCGTCTACCGATACACCGCGTGGGTGAACGCGGACCTCGGATCGGCCGCGCTGAGCGCGCTGGTGGCCGACTGCCTGAACGACATCTACACGACGGTGGCCGCGATGGTGGGGATCCTCGGCGTGTACGTCGGATACCCGATCCTGGACCCGCTCGCCGGCGCGCTCGTCAGCGTCCTCGTCGTCTATCAGGGGGTCGAGATCGCCCGGGAGAACGTCGACTACCTCGTGGGTGCGGCGCCGCCGGAGGGCGAACGACGGCGGATCGTGGAGGCGATCCGCGAACACGCCGAGGTCGAGGGGATCCACGACCTGCGCGTCTTCTACGACGGGACCGACCTGGAAGTCGAGGTCCACGTCGAGGTCGACGGGAGCCTGCCGTTCCGCGAAGCCCACGACGTGGAAACGGAAGTCGTGAGTCGCCTCCGCGGGATGGAGGGCGTCGGCGACGTCCACGTCCATCTCGACCCGTCGGGCCTCGGCGAGTGGAAGGACGCACCGGAGTCCGGCGACGGGGGCGAGCGACCCTCGGAGTGATCGCCGAAGCGGGCGGCCTCAGACCGGGTCGACGAGGCCCGGATCGTCGTTCGCGGGGTCGTTGACGCGCGTCGACACCGGGTAGCTCCGCAACTCGTCGGCGGGATACGTCCGTAGCTGCGCGGCCGCCTCCTCGGGGCTCCCGTGGAGGTACGTCTCAGCGTCGTCGGGGGTCAGGATAACCGCCATGCGGTGGTGGAGGTCGGCGACGAGGTCGTTCGGATCGGTCGTGAGCACCGCGAACGTCTCCGTCGGGCCCGCCTCATTTTCGTCCGTCGCTGTACCGCCGCCGAAGGCGTCGAGGCCGGTCTGTGCCGCGGCATCGGGATCCTCCCAGCGCGCGTGGATCCCCGCCATGAGGAACGGGCGGTCGTCTGCGAATGCGACCCGATGCGGGCGCTTGCGTCCGCCCGTCTCGGTCCACTCGTAGAACCCGTCCGCGGGGACGACGCAGCGCCGCGCCTCGAAGGCGTCGCGGAACGCCGGCTTCTCGCGGACGGTCTCGGCGCGAGCGTTGATCTGGCCGAACGCGTCGTCGGCCCACGTCGGCGTGAACCCCCACTCGCCGCGGGTCGCCTCGTCCGGCTCCGACGCCGAGATGAACGGCAGCCGCTGGCCGGGCGCGCAGTTGTAGCGTGGCTCGTGTTCGGGGAAGGCGGCCCCGAACCGGGCTTCGAGGGCGTCGCGGGAAGCGGTCAGACTGTAACGGCCGCACATGAGCGGTCGTTGGCGCGCCGCGGTCATAAGCCGGCGGGACGCGGTCGCCGGAGCGCGAGGTTGAAGGCCGGCGAGCGCGGGGGTCCGGTATGCGCATCGAGAACAGCTTCATCCCCGTTCGGGGGGTCGGCGAGGCGACCGAGCGCCGGCTCTGGGAGCGCGGGATGACCGACTGGGACGCGTTCGACCCGTCCGCGGACGTGTCCGGGGTGGGTCCGACGACCGCCGGCCGCATCGAGTCGTTCATCGCGGAGGCGTGGACGCACCTCGACGACGGAAACGCCGCGTTCTTCGACGGCGCCTTCCCCTCGGGCGAGCGCTGGCGACTCTACGAGAACTTCCGCGCGGAGACCTGCTTCTTCGACATCGAGACCACCGGACTGGACGAGCGCCGCGACGAGGTGACGACGGTCAGCTTTCACCGAGACGGCGAGACGACGACGCTGGTGCAGGGCGAGGACCTCACGGCCGAGCGCGTGCGCGAGCAGTTTCGCGAGGCCGAATTGCTGGCGACGTTCAACGGCGCCCGCTTCGACGTGCCGTTCCTGGAGACGAGCCTCGACATCGAGGTGGAGACGCCGCACCTCGACCTGATGTACCCCTGCAAGCGGATCGGGCTCTCGGGGGGGCTCAAGCCCATCGAGAAAGAACTCGGCATCGACCGCGACCGGCCGGACATCTCCGGGCGCGACGCCGTGCGGCTCTGGCGCGAGTACGAGCGCGGCGACGAGTCGTCGCTGGAGACGCTCGTCTCCTACAACCGCGAGGACGCGGTCAACCTGCGTGCGCTCGCCGACACGGTCTGTGAAACGCTCCACGACGACGTCTTCTCGCCGGTCGTCGAGCCGTAGCAAAACCCGCGGTCGAACCGACCGCGAACCGTTCCACGCCGGCGGACGCGCTCGTCACCGACCCGGGTCGAGAGACAGCGGGCGGTCGGTGACGCTAGCTCGCGGAGCCCTCCGCCGGTTCGTCGTCGTCGGACTCGTCGGCTTCGTCAGCGTCGCCGGCCGCGTGCTCGGTCGTCCCGCGAACCGCGTCGGGGTCCAACTCGTCGTCGAGGATGGCTGCGGTCACTCCGTCCGCGTCGTCGCCCGCCCTCTCCACGCGTTCGGTCGACTCCTCGTCCTCCCCGGCGCCGGTCTCGGCTTCGTCATCCGCCGGTTCGTCGCTGTCCTCGGTCGCGTCACCGTCTTCTGACACGCCGACACTCTCGGCCTTATCGTCGTGGTCGACCTCATCATCCTGGTCGACCCTATCGTCATCCCCAGGCTCACCGTCCCCCTCAGGCCCCTCACCGTCGGCGGACCCGTCGTCCACATCCTCGGCATCGCCCCCGGGAGTCCTCGCCTCGTCGCGCTCGGCCCCGTCGTCGGTATCGTCGGTCTCGTCGCGCTCGGTCCCGTCGTCGGTCTCTTCGGCCTCGTCGCGCTCGGTCCCGTCGTCGGCCTCGTCGGTCTCGTTGGGCCCACCGGCCGCGCCGTCTTTCGGTCGCACGAGTTTCATCTCGCCGCGGGCGCGCAGCGTCCCCTCGATCTCGGCGCCCTCGTGGACGATCAGGTCGCCCGCGACCACGTCGCCGCGGATCTGTGCGCCCGGCTCGACCGTGACCGTCCCGCGGCGCGTGGTCACGTCGCCGTGGACGAGCGTTCCCTCGCCGACGGTTATGTCGCCGCGAGCGCGCAGCGACCCGAATACGTTGTTGTCGCGGCCGACCGCGATCTCCTCGGCGCGGACGTTGCCGTGGAGGCGGCAGTCGTCGCCGATCGTGGCGGGCGTGGAGACGCGCCACGCGTCGTCGGAGACCTCCGCGCCGCGGGGGATGACGAGGGGATCGCGCGGGTCCTCCTCGCCCGACAGCGCCTCCGCGAGGTCGTCCGCGGCGTCCGCCTCGCCCAGCCGGAGCAGCTGCGAGAGGACGATGAAGTAGAAGACGAGCGTCGGCACCGGGTTGCGGATCACGATCCAGCCGTTGGCCTCGAACCCCTCCTCGATGTCCACGTCGTCGCCGATGTCGAGGTCGCCGGAGACCATCAGCCGGCCGGTGATGTGGACCCGCTCGCCGAGGTACGCGTCGTCGCCGACGAGGACGTTCCCGTCCACGTCACACAGCATGTCCAGTCGGCAGTCCCCCTCGGCCTCGATGTCGTTGCCGAAGGAGGCGCGCTCGCCGGCCGCGACGTTCCGCCCGCGGACCCCGAACTCCACCGTCGACTGGCCGCCGACCAGCACGTCCCCGTCGGTGACGAGGTCGTGCTCCTCGACGGTCGTCCCCGACGGCACCGACAGTTCGGCGATCGGGTCCCCCCTGAGTGACACACACGGTCGCAGACGCCCGACGGGCATAAACGGTCGGGGGGCGTCGGACGCGCGGCGGACGCCGCTCCCGAACCTGTACTGTTGCATGCCCACACACCACACAACACTGAAGCGGGAGCGGGCGAATTATCAGGTACGATGAACGTTTCCCGGCACGGTGCGGGCGTCGGCGCCGCCGGTCGCGCGCTCGCCTCGCAGGTGCACCCGGTGTTCATGCTCCCGCCGCTGGCCGCCTCGTGGTTCGGCGCGGCCGTCGCCGGCGAGTTCTCGGTCGGGTTGGGCGCTGTCCACGCGCTGGCCGCCTTCTTCGCCGTCTACACCGCGCACGTGAAGGACGGCTACGTCGACTTCCACGTCCGCGGGGAGGACGACGACCACCCCCTGACGGCGCGGGGGTGCCGGCTCGCACTCGCGGGCGCGGCGGTCGGCTTCCTGGGCTGTCTGACCGCGCTGTGGCTCGCGGCCGGCCCCGCCGCGGCGGCGGTGACCGCGCCGATGTGGCTGATCGGCTACCTCCACGCGCCACAACTCGACGTGCACACCCTCGGCGCGACGATGGGCTACCCGGCGGGCATCGCGGTCGCGATGATCGGCGGCGCCGTGGTGCAGGCAGGGAGCGCGGCGCCCGCCACGCTCGCGTTCGCGGCCGTGTTCCTGGTCGTCCTCACCGGCGTGAAGGTGGTCGACGACGAGGCGGACCTCGCGTACGACCGCTCCATCGACAAGCGCACGGTCGCGGTGGTGCTCGGTCGCGTCCGCGCGCGACGCCTCGCGTACGCGCTGCTGCTCGTCGGCTGTATCGCGGTGCTGTGGTTCACCGTCGCGGGCCTGTTCCCGCCCGCCGCGCCCGCGGCCGCGATCGCCCTGCTCGCGGTCGCGGCGGTCGCCTACCGCGCGCCCTCCGACCTGGCCACCATGCTCCTCGTGCGCGGGACCTACCTGTTCTTGGCCGCCCTGCTCGTAGCGGTGTGGTTCCGGCCGCTCTCGGGGGTCGGTCTCCCCGACATCACGGCCCTCGGCCCCTACACCTACCTCGCGACGGAGGTCGTCTTCGGCGCGCTCGCGTTCGCCCTGCTGTACCGCGCGGAGGCGCTGTGGAGTGCCGCGCGGACGGTGCTGGCGCTGTACCCCGTGGCGTACGTCTGGGACTGGTACACGCTGGAGGTCGGCGTCTTCGCCATCGTCGCGCGCACGGGTTACGACCTGTTCGGCATCCCGGTCGAGGAGCACCTGTTCATGGTCGTCGTTCCCGCGCTGGTGATCGGGTTCCACGAGACGCTGCGGCGGGCGGACGGGCCGGCCGCGGTCGACGCCGGAACGTCGCTCGAAGGCGCGACCGGCGACCCCGGCACCTCCGCCGACGCCCCCGACACCGTCGCGGACGTGGACGACTGACGGGCGGCGGTCGAGTCCCGACCGCGTCGACGCCGTCACCGTGGCCTTATAAATGACTGCGGCGTACGACGCGGCATGAGCACGGTACTGTCCATCCGCGAGGACGGCGTCGACGTGGTGTACGAGGGCACGGAGTTCGAACTGGAGGTCGACCTGATCGAGGAGGCCACCGGGAAGAACTATCAGGACGTGACCGACCACGAGATCCTCCAGATCGTCGCCGAGGACCCCGACCTGTCGGGCGAGCCGCGGCGCGTCGGCGACGTCCTCTAAGCGGCCGGGGCCGACCGCCGCACGCGGGGGCGCGAGGCGGCCGCGACCGACCGAAAGGCGCTTTTTCCGGGCGAGCGAGCGTCGGGTATGATCACGGTCGCGCTCGCGGGCAAGCCGAACGCGGGTAAGTCGACGTTCTACACCGCCGCGACGATGGCGGACGTCGACGTGGCGAACTACCCGTTCACCACCATCGACGCGAACCGGGGAGTGACCCACGTCCGCACCGAGTGCCCCTGCCTCGACCGCGAGGAGCGCTGCGGCAACGAGAACTGCCACGACGGGAAGCGCTACGTCCCGATCGAACTGCTCGACGTGGCGGGACTGGTGCCGGGCGCCCACGAGGGGAAGGGCCTCGGCAACCAGTTCCTCGACGAGCTGACGAACGCCGACGTGATCCTCAACGTCGTCGACGCCTCGGGCGCGACGAACGCGGAGGGCGAACCGGTCGAGCCCGGGAGCCACGACCCCCTCGACGACGTGGACTTCATCGAGGAGGAGATGGACCTGTGGCTCGCGGGCATCGTCGACCGCAACTGGGAGGGGGTCGAGCGCAAGTCCCGGTCGCCCGACTTCGACGTCGACGAGGCGCTGACGGACCTGCTGACGGGCTTCGGTGCGACCGAGCACGACGTGACGCGCGTCCTTCGGGAACTGGAGTACCCCGAGGACCCGATCCAGTGGACCGACGAGCACCGCGAGTCGCTGGCGCGGGCGGTCCGCCGCCGAACCAAGCCCATCGTCGTCGTGGCGAACAAGGCCGACGCGGCGCCCGAGGGGACGCTCGACCGCCTGCGCGAGGGGACCGACAAGCCGGTCGTGGCGGCGACCGCGGACGGCGAACTCGCGCTCCGCCGCGCCGCGGAGGCGGGCGTCGCGGAGTACGACCCCGGCGACGCGGAGTTCGAAATAACCGGCGACGTGAGCGACGCGCAGCGGAGCGGGCTGGAGTCGATCCGCGAGGTGATGGCCGAGGTCGACGGCACGGGCGTCCAGACCGCGCTGAACGAGGCGGTGTACGACCTGCTCGACCGGATCACCGTCTACCCCGTCCAGGACGCCGCCAAGTGGACCGACGCGAAGGGGAACGTCCTCCCGGACGCCTTCCTGCTCCGGTCGGGCGCGACGCCGAAGGACCTCGCGTACGCGGTTCACACGGACATCGGCGAGGGGTACCTCCACGCGGTCGACGCGAAGTCGAGCCGCCGGATCGGCGAGTCCCACGAGCTGAGCGAGGGCGACGTGATCAAGATCGTCTCCACGGCGGGGCCGTAGCCCCGCGATCCGGGGTCGGTCCGACATAGCGGCAAGGGGATCTGCTTTCCGGAACGCGCCGATATCGGAGCGAGCCGCCCGTGTCACTGAGTGTCAGTCCTCGCAACGCCGGCCCTCGGTTTTCTGCCGGTCGTTCTCGGTTTCCGACTCCAGATCCCTAGGAGAAAAATAACCACAAGACATCATAGAGCGGACTGAATATTCTGCGTAAGCATACGTTAAGGGAGGCCGCCGGCGTGTCGGTGAACATGGAACGACGACGATTCCTCGGCGCGGCCGGCGCGGTCGGGGCGACGGCGCTCGGCGCGGGATGTATCGGCAACCTCGGCGGCTCCGGCGGGTCGCGGACCGTGACGGTCGACTGGGCCTACTACAACCCCGTGAGCCTCGTCATCCGCGAGCACGACTGGATGCAGGAGGCGTTCGCGGAGACGGACGCGGACGTCGAGTGGGTGCTCAGCCTCGGCAGCAACGAGGCGAACGAGTACTCCCAGAGCGGCGAGGCGGAGTTCGCCTCCACGGCGGGGATCGCGGCGCTGATGGCGCGCTCGAACGGCGTGCCGATCCGGACGCCGTACATCTACTCGAAGCCGGAGTGGACCGCGCTGGTCGCGCCGAGCGATTCGGGCATCTCCGAGGTCGCGGACCTCGAGGGGAAGTCGGTCGCGGCGACCCGCGGCACGGACCCGCACTTCTTCTTGCTGCAGGCGCTCGATCAGGCCGGACTGAGCGAGTCCGACGTGGAGGTCGTCCACCTCCAGCACCCGGAGGGACAGACCGCGCTCGTCGAGGGCGAGGTCGACGCGTGGGCCGGGCTCGACCCCCACATGGCCGAGCTGGAGCTGGAGAACGACGTGGACCTGTTCTTCCGCGAGCCGAACTTCAACACGTACGGCTTCCTCAACGTGCTGGAGGGCTTCGCGGAGGAGCACCCGGAGGACGTGCGGCGCGTGCTGGAGACGTACGAGCGCGGCCGCCAGTGGGCGCTCGACAACCCGGGAGAGACGGCCGGCATCCTCGCGGCCGAATCGGAGATGTCCGAGCCGGTCGCCGAGCGCGTGTTCACCCAGCGGACCGACCTCTCGACGCCGCTCCCGGGCGACCAGCACCGCGAGTTGCTCTCGGACCTCGCCCCCATCCTCCACGAGGAGGAGATGGTCAGCGAGGACGCAGACCTCCAGGCGGCGGTCGACGAACTGATCGACTCCGAGACGGCACGGCCGGTGATCGAGTGATGGCGACCGTCTCCGAGGCGGGCGGGTTCGGCGACGACCGCCTCCCGAGCCTCGACCGCCTGCGCTGGGCGCTCGGGCTCGTGGTGCCCGCGCTGCTGGTCGTCGTCTGGCACGTCCTCGTCGCGACCGGCGTCTTCGCGTCCCACCAGCTTCCGGCGCCGCTCACCGTGGTTGAGACGCTCTACGGAATGGCGGTCGCCGGCGAACTCGCCGGGCACATCTCCGTCACCGTCCAGCGCGTCTTCTTCGGCGTCCTCTTCGGCGCCGCGGTCGGCGTCGCGTTCGGGACCCTGACGGGCGTCTCCGACCTCGGGAGCGACCTGCTCGACCCCCTGTTCCAGAGCGGGAAGAACATCCCCTCGCTGGCGTGGGTCCCCCTATTCCTGCTGTGGTTCGGCATCGGCGAGGTGGCGAAGGTGACGCTGATCGCCGTGGGCGCGTTCTTCCCGGTCTACCTCAACCTCTCGACGGGGATCCGCGACGTGGACGAGGACTTACTGGAGGTCGTCGAGGTGTACGACCTCGGTCGGATCGAGTCCCTGCGTCGCGTCGTTCTGCCCGCCGTGCTGCCGAACCTGCTGGTCGGGCTCCGCGGCGGCGTCGGGCTGGCGTGGATGTTCGTCGTCGCGGCCGAGCTGATCGCCGCCAGCCAGGGGCTCGGCTTCCTGATGAGCGACGGGCGCGTGATGAGCCGCCCGGACATCATCGTCGGCTCCATCCTGCTTTTCGCCTTCTTCGGCAACCTCTCAGACCTGCTCGTGAAGGGGGTGCACGACCGTGTCGTCGACTGGTGACGCCGGCGAGGTCGACGGAGCGACGACCGCGGGGGAGGGCCCCATCCTCGGCGTCTCCGGGCTCGGAAAGGCGTATGGCGACACGGTGGCGCTCCGCGACGTGGACCTGTCGGTCGCGGACGGGGAGTTCGTCTCCGTCGTCGGGCCCTCGGGCTGTGGCAAGAGCACCCTGCTGCGCGTGCTCTCCGGCCTCGAGGAGACGTTCGACGGACGCGCGACCGTCGCGGGCGCGGACGTCCGCGAGGAGGGCAGCGACCGCGTCGGCATGGTCTTTCAGGAGCCGCGGCTGCTCCCGTGGGCGACCGTCCGGGAGAACGTCTCGGTCGGACTCCCGGCTGAGGTCGATCCGGACACGGAGGGGGCGCGCGAGCGCGTCGACGGGCTGCTGGATCAGGTCGACCTCGGTGACTTCGCGGATGCCCGCCCCGGCGAGCTCTCCGGCGGGATGGCTCAGCGCGTCTCGCTCGCGCGCGGGCTCGCCTACGAGCCGGCCGTCCTGCTGCTGGACGAGCCGTTCTCGGCGCTCGACGCGCTGACGAAGCGCGAACAGCAGGACCACCTGCTCGACGTCTGGGACGACCGCGACGCGACGGTCGTGCTCGTCACCCACGACGTGGCGGAGGCCGCCTACCTCTCGGACCGCGTGGTCGTGCTCGGCGGCCAGCCCGGCACCGTCGAGCGGGTCGTCGACGTGGACGCGGAGCGCCCGCGCGACCGCACCGACGAGGCCCTGCTCGACGCCCGCGAGACCATCACCGACGCGCTCGGGGTCTGAGACGGCAGCTCGCCGCGCCGCGGTCGAAACCTCTTTTCAGTCCGGCGGGCGCGAAGCCGTTGCGTACCTTTATTGAGAAACCTCGGTTGAATGAGGTATGAGCGACCCCACTCCCGACGAGCCGTCACCGGCGCGGCGGGTGCTCGGTCGATACGGCGGCGGGGTCGTCGCGGGACTCGGGTTCGTCATCACGCGCTTCTTCGTGAGCGAAGCGGTGATCGTCGCCGGCGGTCCCCTGACGGTCGCCGCGACCCTCGTGCCGCTCGTGGTGGGGTTGGCGCTCACGGTCGCGGGCGTCGCGCTGGCGGTGGGCGCGTTCACGCCCGCGTACGTCGCGGACGTGACCGCGGGCTGTCTGCTCGGCACGGCCGCGATGATCGTCGCGCTCGGCGTGACGTTGGCGGCTACGGGCGTCGGCATGGTCTCCGAGACCTTCGAGGTCCAACTCCTCGTCGCGAACGTCCTGCTGGCCGGCGCCGTCGGCGGGATCGTCAACGGACACCGCAAGGCGTCGCTCCGGGATCGACGCGAGGAGATCATGCGCGGCGCCAACCGCGCCCGGTTCATCAACCGCCTCCTCCGTCACGAGGTGCTGAACGCGGCGACTATCGTTGACGGGCACGCCGAGTTGCTCCGGGAGGCCGCGGCCGACCGCGACCGCTCGGTCGACGCCATCCGCCGCGGCGCGGCCCGGATCGAAGAGACCGTCTCCGGGATCGGGTCGATCGCTCGCTCGACCGAGGGCGGCGAGCGTCTCCGGCTCTCGGCGCTTGCCACGACGGTCGGGGACCGCGAGGGGGCTGACGTGCGCGTCGCGCTTCCGGCCGACGCCGACGACGCGCTGATCGACGCGGACGAACGGCTCGCCGCGGCGATCGACCGGCTGATCGACCACGCGGTCGAGGTCCGAAACGCCGACCGCGTGGACGTCGAGGCGGCCGTCGAGCGTCACGCGGTCGCGATCACCGTCGCGGACGACGGGCGGCCCCTCTCCGAGCGCCAGCGGGACGTGCTCGAACGCGGCTCGTTCCCGGAGTACGACGACCCGTCGAGCGGCTTCGACCTGCAGGCGGTGACGCTGCTCGTCAGCGGCTACAACGGCTCCGTCGCGGTTACGAACGGCGACCTGACCCGCGTCACGCTCCGGCTTCCGCGCGCGGACACGGACGCCGCGGAGGCGACGGTCGGCGTCGCCTACCCGAACCTCCGCCGCGCGGTGGCCGCGGGACTCGGTGCCGGCGTCGTGATGGGTGGCGTCTACTGGCTCGCCAGCGGCGTGCTGCCGGTCATCGGAGCGCTGTACAGCGTCGAGAGCGCGGCGGTCGGCTGGATCACGCACCTGTTCCACAGCGTCGTGTTCGCGCTGACGTTCGTCGCCGGGGCCTCGACGTGGCGGCTCCGCGACCGCGTCGGCGGACCGTTGCGGGCCGGCGCCGCCGGCGTGACGTGGGGGATCCTGCTCTGGCTCGTCGCGGCCGGCGTGGTGATGCCGCTGTGGCTCCGCGCCGTGGGGATACCGTCGCCGCTGCCGAACCTCCCCGCTGTCGGGCTCGTCGCGCACGTGCTGTGGGGGGCCGCGGTCGCGGCGGGGTACACGACGCTGGGCGGCCGCTTCGAGTGAACGCCGCCGCCGGGACCGACTACCCCTCCCACTCCTCGTAGGAGCGATACACGCCCTTCGAGAGGTAGCGCTCGGAGGAGTCCGGGAAGACGGTGACGACGGAGTCGTGCGGGAGGTCGAGTTCGCCGTCGGCCGCGCGTTCGGCGATCTCCAGCGCCGCCAGCGAGTTCGCGGCCGAGGAGGAGGCGACGAGGTGGCCCTCCTCGGCGGCGAGGCGGCCCATCTCCTCGTGGGTGTCGCGGTCGGGGATCGGGAGGATCTCGTCGACTTTCTCGGGGTCGAACAGGACGTTGGTGGAGATGTCGTGGGTGCCGATCCCCTCGGTCTTGTACTCCTCGTGCTCGACGTCCTCGTCGAAGAACTCGCGGTAGGCGGAGCCCTCCGGTTCGACGGCACCGACGAAGGTGTCCGGTTCGCGCTCGCGGAAGTAGTCCGCCATCCCCATCAGCGTGCCCCCGGTGCCGCAGCCGGCGACGACCGCGCCGACCTCGCCGTCGAGCGCGTCGTCGATCTCGGGCGCGGTCGTCTCGTAGTGCGCCTCCGCGTTGAGGGGGTTCGAGAACTGCTGCGGAACCGCCGCGTTGTCCAGCTCGCTCGCCAGTTCGTGGGCGCGCTCGATGGCGTAGCCCATCCCCTCGTCGGTGGGCGTGTTGATCACCTCGGCGCCGAGCGCGCGCATGAGCTGCTGTTTCTCGACCGAGAACCGCTCCGGGACGACGAAGACGGCCTCGAGGTCCAGCCGGCCGGCCGCGACCGCGATGCCGATGCCGGTGTTGCCCGCGGTCGGCTCGATGATCGTGCCCCCGGGCTCGACGTCGCCCCGTTCCAGCATGCGCTCGAGCATGTGCTTCCCGATGCGGTCCTTGATGCTCGCGCCCGGGTTGAACGACTCCAGCTTGGCGTACACCGGCACCGCGTCGGGCGAGGCCTGCACGCGGACGAGCGGCGTCTCCCCGACCGTCTCCAGCACGGAGGGAAGCGGCTCCCGATGGGTGGTCATAAGGTGGCAAAAGTTGTCCCGGCTTGTGTAGGTTTCCATCCCCCCGCAGCGGGTGGGTTATCTCGGACGGTGGCCGCCGCGGGGGAGGAGGCCGCTACCACTCCGCGTACAGCGAGTAGAGGATTACGCCGAAGCCGGCCGTCGAGAGCGCGGACTCGATGATCAGGACCGCGTCCGTGTCGAAGCCGAACGCCTGCTGGGCCGCGCCCGCGAGCAGGGCGCCGAGCGTCACCAGCCCGAACCCCACGGCCAGCGCGCCGATGGGCCGCGCACCGGTCCGCCGGTACGCGCTCGCCGCGAAGTAGGTGATCAGCCCGCCGAGCACCAGCGTCGCCGTCTTCAGCGCGACCACGAGGGAGGGAGCGAGCGCGCCCTGTAGCGGGAGGAATGCCGCCGCTGAGGCCGCGAGCAGCGCGCTCACGTCTCCCTCCGCAGCTCCGACCACATGCCGAGCAGCTGTCGTTCGGGCTCCGCGAGGTCCCGCTCGACGCTCACCGCGAACTCCCGTCGCTCGTCAAGCCCGACCACGAGGCGGTCGAAGGCGGTGACGTATCTGGACCGGTGGTGGCCGCCGGGATGAAGCTCCGTCTGCTCGGCGACGAGGTCGGCCTCGGTCAGCCGGTCGAGCTTCTTGTACGTCGTCGACAGCGGGACGGACGCGGCGTCCGCGACCTCGCTGGCGGTCATCGGCTCGTCGAGCGATCCGACGATGTCGCGGCAGGCGGGATCGTCCAGCGCCGCGAACACCGCCTCGGAGGGCGGGTCGTCGGACCGCGATGCGGGCTGCTTCATGGCGACGGCTGCGCCCGGCATCGTAATCAAAGGGTCGGCGTCGGCAGCGCACGCGGTCCGCGAACGCGGGTCGTACACGCCGCGTCGCACGTTCTCCGATCCGGAGAACCGCTGTCGGTATATATGCTGCAGTCGCGCGTCCGTTCAACCGGAGAAACACAATGGCAACCAAGACACCCCTCACCGGCGTCAACACCTTCGAGAGCACCCTCGGCGGGCTCACCGTCCGCGGCCGCGCCCACTCGCTGTCGGCGTGGTTCGTGCTCGCGCTCCGGCTCATGATGGGCTTCGCGTTCCTCAACGCGGGCCTGAGCAAGCTACTCGGCCCCGAGCCCTTCAGCGCATACGGCTACCTCGCGTTCGCGGTGCCCGAGAACGGCGGCCCCGCGGTCGGCGCGTTCCTCTGGATGGCCAACAGCGCGGCGTTCATGGCGTTCGTCGACGTGGCCGTGCCGTTCGGCCAGATCGCCATCGGGCTGGGCCTCATCGTCGGCGCGTTCGTCCGCCTCGCGGCGTTCTTCGGCGCGAGCATGATGGGCATGTTCTACCTCGCGAACTGGGACGTCGCCCACGGACTGATTAACGGCGACTTCGCGTACCTGCTCGTCTTCCTCGCGGTCGCGGCCTTCGGCGCGGGCCGCATCCTCGGGCTGGACCGGTATATCGAGAACTACGAGGTCGACGGCGAACCGCTCGTGGAGAAGTACCCCCTGCTCGACTACGTCCTCGGGTAAACTACCCCACCCTACTCCCTCGGCGCTACGCTTCGGTCGCTCCTTGAGGCCGGAGGCTCCACCTCGAAAACGCTGAACGCGGCCGAGACGCGCCCTATTTGTCTCCGTCCAACGCTTCGTCGCCCGACTCGCCGCCGTCGACTCGACCCAGCAGACGGGGCAGGAACTGCGAACCCTTCCCGCTCTTTTGCCCGTGTTCTTTCGCCCTCTCGCGTGCCTCTCTGCTCACGGAAGCGTATTCCCGTCCGACCGTGAAAACGCGAGCGGCCGAGGCGGAGCCGCTTCGAGACGGGTCGACGAACGAGAACGTGGAGGCGATCAGTTCCGGGCGTGACCGTCATCGGCCACGCTCACGTCCCCCACCTCGATCCGCGCGCCGCCCGCCTCGCTCTCGGTCGCGCGGACGGACCAGCCGTGGGCCTCCGCGACCGCGGCGACGATGGCGAGGCCGAGGCCCGTTCCCTCGTGGGTCGTGGAGACGCCGGTCTCGAAGATCTCCTCGCGCACCGCCGGGGGAATCCCGGGCCCGTCGTCGGCGACGTAGAAGCCGTCCGCGGTCGCGCCCACGGTGACCGCCACCCCGTCGCCGCCGTGCTCGACCGCGTTGCGGAACAGGTTCTCGAACAGGTGCGCAAGCGGGCCGGGGTCCGCGTCGAAGACGAGGTCGTCGACGACCGACAGCGTGGCGCGAGCGGTCGGCACCTGCGCCCACGCGTCCCGCGCCTCCGTGGCGAGGTCGACCGGCTCGACCGACACCGCGTCGTCGTGGCGCGCGAGCACGAGCGCGTCCTCGATCAGCTCCTCCATGCGGGACAGCGAGTTGGACACGCGGTCGAGTCGGTCATCGTCCGGGTGCTCCGCGACGACCATCTCCGTGTAGCCGAGCGCCACCGCGAGGGGGTTGCGCAGGTCGTGCGCCAGCAGCCCGGAGAGGGCCTCCAGCCGGTCGGCGCGCGCCTCGGCGGCCCGTTCGGCGAGCACCCGATCGGTGATGTTCAGGTGGAAGACGAACACCCACGTCCCGCCGTCGTGCTCGAAGCGAGCCGCGCGCATCAGGAACCACCGCTGCTCGTCCGGCGAGTGACAGGGGTACTCGAAGGCGAACGTCTCCTCCTCACCCGCGAGGATCGACCGCAACCCGGCCGCGGCCGCCTCGGCGTCGGGATCGTCGGCCGCGTCACAGACCCCGAGATAGTTCACGCCGACGGTATCCGGCTTCCACGCGATGTCGTTCTCCTCGCCGAACTCCTGCCACCGTCGGTTCGTGTAGCGGATGACCCCCTCGCCGTCGAGGATCGCGGCCTGGATCGGGAGCGCGTCCAGCCCCGCCGCGACGAGCGGGTCGGTGTCCTCCATGACGCCCCCGTGTCGCGTCGGCATGTTAAAAGTGCGTCTCAGACGTCTGCACCGTCGTCCGTGGCGTCGTCCGCGGCATCCGCGGTCTCGGCGCCCTCGTCGTCCGCCTCGGCCTCGTTGATGTGCGCCTCCGTGCTGACCGCGTCGAGGTCGACGCCGACCTCGGTCGCGACGGCGTCGAGCACCGCGCGCTGCTCGGCCATCTCGTTCTCGAGGTGTTCGACGCGGGTCGCGGTGCCGTTCACCGTGTCCTGCGTCTCCTCGACCTCCTCACGGAGCTCCGTGATCTTCTGGTAGGTCTGTTCGGCCTTCTCCGCGAGCGTCTGGATCTTCTTGGCTGTGCCGCCGAGTCCCATACCCCCCGTTTCGGCCGAGACCTTGTGTGCGTTTCCGTTCCGGCCACGGGCGGTCGGCGCCATCGTCTCACGGCCGAATTCCTGCGTGGACCGCTCGACCGCCGGTGCCGGTGTGCTTTTGCGCGCCGCCGCCCCACACACGGTCATGAGCGTCGACCGGGTCCTGCTGACGAACGACGACGGCATCGACACGGTCGGATTCCGCGCGCTGTACGACGCGCTCGCGGACGCCTACGACGTGGTCGCGGTCGCGCCCGCGGAGGACCAGAGCTCCGTCGGCCGGTCGCTCTCCGGCGACGTGACCGTCCACGACCACGAGTTGGGGTTCGCGGTCGAGGGAACGCCCGCCGACTGCGTGGTCGCCGGGCTTGGCGAACTCGTCGCGGACGCCGACGTCGTCGTCTCCGGGTGCAACAAGGGCGCGAACCTGGGCGCGTACGTCCTCGGGCGCTCGGGCACCGTCTCGGCCGCGGTCGAGGGGACGTTCTTCGACGTGCCCGCGGTCGCCGCCTCGGTGTACGTCCCCGGCGGCGACGACTGGTGGAAGCGCGACCTCTCGCCCGCGAACTACCGGAACGCCACCGCCGCGACGCGCTACCTCGTCGACCACGCGGTCGACGCCGGCGTCTTCGAGCACGCGGACTACCTCAACGTCAACGCGCCGCTGTTCGAGGATTCCGAGGGGTTCGACGCGCCCGCGGAGGCGGTCGCGCCCATCGAGGTGACCGAGCCCTCCACCCTCTACGAGATGGACGCCGAGCGCGGCGAGAACGGCGACGTGGTCCTCCACGACCGCATCTGGGACCACATGCGCGCCGGCGACATCCCGGATCCGGAGGGCACCGACCGACGGGCCGTCGTGGAGGGTCGGGTTTCCGTGTCCCCGTTGACCGCGCCGCACACCGCCTCCCACCACGAGGCGCTCGACGGACTGGCGCAGACGTACGACGGCACGCGCGTGCTCACGGGCGATTGATGGACGACTGATGGACGGTTGATAGACAGCTGATGAACGGCAGATCCGGGCGCGAGAGCCGGGCGATTCAGCGCGCCGTGTGGATCCGTGCCAGTCGGACCCGCGTCTCGTTGCGACTCGTGCCGCGAGCGCGACGCGTGGCGGGGTCCGAGAGCGGCGACACCGAGAGCCGGTCGAGCGACGGCGGCCAGTCGCGGTCGCCGGCGGCGTCGCGGGCGAACGCGAGCGCGTCGATCAGTCCCTCGCCGCGGTCCGCGGCGCGGACGGCGTCGTCCGCTCGCCGGCGTCCGCCCCCGATCAGCAGGCGGTCCCCGAGCGCGAACGCGAGCCAGAACGGGACCGCGAGCAGCAACAGCAGGACGCCGGCGCCCGTGTACGCGGCGGGAGGGACGCCCCGACGGCGGTCCCGCTCGCCCAGCATCCGGGGGCCGTCGTCCTCGTCGCCGTCGTCGCGGTGACGCAGCAGGTCGATCCCCACCAGAGTCCACAACTCGACGAGCAGCGCGGCGCCGAGCGTCAGGGTGACGAGCAGCGCGTTCCGATTTCGCAGTCGAGTCAGCGCGTGCGCGATCGCCGCGTCGCGGGCCGCGTCGTCGAACTCGCGGAGCCGCGTCGGCGCGACGAGGGTCGGCGTCGCGAGCAGGCCGCCGTCGACGACCGCGAGGGTCGCGGCACGGGAGCCGACGACGCGCACCGCCGGGCGATCGGCCTCCGGTATCCCCAGGTCGGCGGCGACCGCGTCGACCGCCTCCGTCAGCGCGTCGTCCTCCGCGTCGGGGAGCGTGCTGACGGTGCGCCGGACCAGGACCGGACCCGCCGCGAGCCCGCCGAGGAGGCCGACCGCGGCGCCGGCCGCGGCCGGCACGGTCGGCGGAGCGGGCAGCAGCGGGGCGACGGCCGCGGCGGGGAGCGCGACGAGCACCGCCGGCACGGCCGCGAGCAGCAGCGCCCCGAACGCCTCGCCCGCGGTCGGTCGTGTGACGGCGTTCATGTCCCGTCCCTGCACGGAGGCACACAAATGTCTGCCGACCGTCGGCCGGTGGCGGTGAGCGGGGACCGGGACCCCGGCACACACCGTCTTCCGGAGCTTTTAAACGATTTCCGGGCCGACTTTCCCGCAATGGCTTTTGAGGATCTGTTGAACGACCCCGTCATCCAGAAGTACTTACACGAGCTGGTCGGGCCGACGGGCATGCCGGTGGCGGCGGCACCCCCGGACGGCGAGGTCACCGACGAGGAGCTCGCCGAGGAGCTGGGGCTGGAGCTGAACGACGTCCGCCGGGCGCTGTTCATCCTCTACGAGAACGACCTCGCGGAGTACCGTCGCGTGCGCGACGAGGACTCCGGATGGCTCACCTACCTCTGGACGTTCCACTACGAGAACATCCCGGAGAACCTGGAGGAGGAGATGTACCGCCTCCTCTCGGCCATCGAGGACCGCGAGGAGTACGAGCGCACCCACGAGTTCTACCTCTGTGAGGTCTGCTCGATCCGGTTCGAGTTCGGCGAGGCGATGGACTTCGGCTTCGAGTGTCCGGAGTGCGGCTCCCCGCTCGACGCCATGGAGAACGACCGCCTCATCGACGCGATGGAGCAGCGCGCCGACGAGCTCCGCGACGAGCTCAACGTGGACGTGACGGGCTGATGGTCGTCCTCGCAACCAAGTGCTACGTGGCGGGCGACGCCCGCGACCGCGCGCTCGACGGCATGAACTCGCTGGTCGGCAACGACGTGGGCGACCTCCGCGTCGAGTGGGACGTCTCCGTCCGCGAGGACGACTTCGTCGCGGTCGCCCTCGACGGCGACGACGCCACCGTGGCCGCGAACGTCCTCGCCGAGGAGTGGGGGGCGGTCGACCCGGACGCCCACGAGCCCGACGAGACGTTCGTCGGAACGCTGGAGCGCTGGGACGAGGACGGATTCGTCCTCGACGCCGGCGTGGAGATACGGGTCCCCACGAGCGAACTCGGGCTGGGCGCCGGCTCGCCCGAACAGATCGTCGAGCGCTTCGGCCTCGTCCAGCACACCCCCATGACGTTCGTCTATCAGGGCGGCGAGGACGGCGCCCACCGGCTCGCGGACGCCGAGCGCGACCGCCTCTACGACTGGCGCCGCGGCGACGGCCGCGTCAACGTCAACTCCGCGACCCGCGGCGAGGTGCGCGCGACCGTCAACCGCGCCGGCCACGCCCGCGACATCGTCACCGTCGAGCGACTCGGCCTGCTCGAACAGAGCGTCGTCGTCGGCGAGGGGACGGACCCGCCGGGGCTGTTAGCCTCCATCGGCTCCTACCTGCCGGCGGAGATGCGGTGTGTCCTCCCGGCCTGAGATGAACAGGAAACTCCTCGCCCTGCTCGCGGTGCTGACGCTCGTCGCCAGCGCCGGCTGTCTCGCGTACGTGACCGACGGCGGCGAGGTGTCCAACGAGACGCTCGACGCCGAACCGCCCGCAGAGTACGTCTTCGACAGCGAGTACGACGCCCGGATCGACCTGCAGGGGTCGACGTTCACGGCGGTGTACGCGGTCCCGGACGACGGCGAGTTGCGGATCTACCAGGAGACCGGGTACGGCGTCGAGGAGCCGCGGAACCCCCGCGCGTTCCGCTATCAGTACCCCAACGGCACCGTGATCACGGGCTCGGAGTTCCGCGCGACCGGCGGCGAGATCGAGCGCACCGCCGACGAGGTGTGGGTCCGGTTCGACGACGACATGACCGACGGCAAGGTGGCGTTCGCGGGCGACGGCTCGCCCCGCCGGTTCGTGTTGCCCACGTTCGTCGAGGGCACCTACGAGGTCACGTTGCCGCCCGGCTTCACCACCGACTTCGCGCTGTTCGGCGAGATCTCGCCGAGCGGCTACGAAATCGACCGGGGCGGCGACCGCGAGCGCATCACGTGGGCCGAGGACGTGACGACCGACACCGTGCTCGTGCAGGCGTACAGCGAGCGCGACTTCTGGATCTTCCTCGGCCTCGTCGGGATCGCGCTGGTCGTCGGCGCGGCCGGGCTCTACCGCTTCCGCCGCCAACTCGAGGCGCTCCGCCAGCGCCGACTGGAGATGGGCATCGGCTCCGGGGGCGACGACGGCGACGACGGGCCGCCGCGCGGTCCGCGCTGATCGGCGGCGCTCAGCGCGGGGCGCCCCGGCTCGCCCGGCGGGCTTTTCACCGCGCCGTCCCTCCGTCCGTCCATGCAGGTAGGGATCGTCACCGTGGGGGACGAACTCCTCGCGGGCGACACGGAGAACACCAACGCGACGTGGCTCTGCGACGAACTGGACGCCCGGGGCGTGCGCGTCCGGCGCGTCACGACCGTCCCGGACGAGACGGGAGAGATCGCGCGCGTCGTCAACGAGTACCACGCCGAGTACGACGCGGTGATCGTCACCGGCGGCCTCGGCCCGACGCACGACGACGTGACGATGGAGGGCGTCGCGGCCGCGTTCGGGCGCGACGTGCGCGAACACCCCGAGGCGGAGGCGTGGCTCGACGAGCGCGATGGGTACAGCGCGGACGACCTGGACCCGCGGACGACGCACCTCCCGGCGGACGCGCGGCTGCTTCCGAACGAGGCGGGGGTCGCGCCGGGCGCGGTCGTGGAGTCCGCGTACGTCCTCCCGGGCGTTCCCGCCGAGATGAAGGCGATGTTCCGCGGCGTCGCCGACGAGTTCACCGGCGAGCGGACCTACGCGGAGACCGTGGAGACGACGGAGCCCGAGAGCGCGCTGCTGGACCGCATCGGCGACCTCCGCGCGGAGTTCGACGTCTCCGTCGGCTCGTACCCCGGCGAGACGGTGCGGATCAAGATCACCGCCACCGACCCTGAAACCGCGGCGGCGGCGGCCGCGTGGCTCCGGGACAGGGTGGAGGCGACGGACGCGGAGGCGTGAACCGGAAACGCGGCTCGCGGCCTCAGCGGAAGAGGTAGGCGGCCCACACGGCCGTGATGAGCAGGCTGACGAGCAGGACGGCGCCGGCGGTCTCCGGGATCGGAAGCGGCTCCGGTTGGAGCGCGGACTGAAGCATGAGCGACCCTTGTGCGGGCCGGCGCTTAACGTTTTAGTCTTCGGCCAGTGGCGGGTCCGCGGGAGGCGGCGTCGCCCGGTCCGTTCCGCCTCGCGTCGCCCCCAGCGAGAGGGTTTATCAGCGCGGCGGCCGTTCCCGGAGACAGATGGAGCTCCGCCGGCTCGTGCGCGGGACGGTCGACTGGCCCGACCTGGAGCGGGTCGTCCGCGAGCTGGCGGCTCGCTACGACCGCGAGGAGGTCCGTGTCGAGTTTCTCGACGCGGACAACTGGCTCTCGACGCCGCTGGTGCTCGACGACGACCTCTTCGTGAAGGTGATCACGCCGCAGAACACGCTCGTCCACGCGCTGTTCACGACCGGCAGAAATCTGGGGGCGTTCTCGGCCGGCACGGAGGGGTTCTTCCAGCGGTTCGACTCCCCCTACGAGATGGCCCAACACGAGCTGGAGGCGACGCGCCGGATGCGCGAGTTGGGGGTCAACGCGCCGGAGCCGGTCGAGGCCCTGGAGGTCGGGGAGTTCGGCGTGCTCGTGCTGGAGTACCTCCCCGAGTTCCGCACGCTGGACGAGTTGGACCGCGAGCGGGAGGCCGCGCTAGCCCCCGAGCTGTTCGGCACGCTCCGCACGCTCCACGACGCCGGCCTCGCGCACGGCGACCTCCGCGCCGAGAACGTCCTGATCCGCGGCGACGACCTCTACTTCATCGACGCGACGAGCGTCGACCAGGAGGCGGGCCGCGAGAGCGCGACCGCGTACGACCTCGCGAGCGCGATGGCGGCGCTGGAGCCGCTGATCGGCGCCCCCCAAACCGTCGCCGCCGCGTCGGAGTGGTACGAGTCGGAGGAACTCCTCGCCGCACAGCGCTTCTTCGACTTCGTCGCCATCCGGCCGGACCACGAGTTCGACGCCGCGGCGCTGAAGGGCGAGGTCGAGAAGCGCGCGAGCGGCATCGAGCAGTAGGGCGGGTCGAAAAACGCAGCGAAGGTCGTCGAGCGTCGGCGACCCCGCGACAGCACCGAGGTTGCCTGCCGAGTTTGGTCGCCGGGTTTAGCCGCCGAGGTACAGCTCCGACACCTCGTCGTCGGCCAGCAGCTCCTCGCCGGTCCCCTCGAACCGGACCGTCCCCTGGTCGAGGACGTAGCCGCGGTCGGCGATGTCGAGCCCCTTCGTCACGTTCTGCTCGACCATCAGGATCGCCGTATCCATGTCGTTGACCTGCTGGACGTTCTCGAACACGTCGTCGGCGGTGTTGGGCGCGAGGCCGGCCGAGGGCTCGTCGATGAGCAGCACGTCCGGCTCCATCACGAGCGCGCGGGCGAACGCGAGCACCTGCCGCTGGCCGCCCGAGAGCGTGCGCGCCTTCGCGGTCCGCTTCTCGTCGAGGATCGGGAACCGCTCGTAGAGCCGGGCGATGACGTCGTCGAGCCCCTCCTCGCGGGCGACGCCGCCCATGCGGAGGTTCTCGTCGATCGAGAGCGAGCCGAACACGTTGTCGGTCTGCGGGACGTAGCCGATCCCCTCGCGGACGATCTCCTCGGGGGCCATCCCGCCGATCTCGCGGCCGTGGTAGGTGACGGTCCCGGTCCACGGCTCCAGCATGCCGAACGCCGTCTTGAGGACGGTCGACTTCCCGGCGCCGTTCGGACCGACGAGACAGACGATCTCGCCGGCGTCGAGGTGCAGGGAGAGGTCGTCGAGCACCTGCACCTCGCCGTAGCCGCTGTCGACCGCCGACAGCGCGAGGACGGTCTCTCCGGCCGCGTCCGACGGTTCCGCTTCCGCCGCGACGTCCGGGGCGTCGCTCACGCGCCACCCCCCAGATACGCCTCGATGACGCGCTCGTCGTTTCTGACCTCCTCGGGGGTCCCCTCGGTGAGGACGCTCCCCTGGTCTAAGACGATCACCGGGTCGGCGAGGTTCATGACGAACTCCATGTCGTGTTCGATCAGCAGGAACGTGGTGCCCTGCTCGTTGAGGCGGCGGATCTGCGCTTCCAGTTTCTTCGCGAGCGTCGGGTTGACGCCCGCGACCGGCTCGTCGAGCAGGAGGATCTCCGGCTCGGCGAGCATCGCCCGCGCCAGCTCGACCAACTTCATCTGGCCGCCGGAGATGTCGGTCGCGGGCTGCGTGGCGAGGTGGTCGATCTCGAACTCCTCGAGGATGCGCTGGGCGTCCGCGAGGTTCTTCGACTCCGCCTCGCCCACGCTGCCGGGCGAGGTGAAAAGCGAGAGGAACGACTCGCCGGGCTGGTTCCGCGGCCCGACCAGCATCGCCTCGCGGACGGTCATCCCCTCCAGTTTCCGGGGCGTCTGGAACGTCCGGATCAGGCCGCGCTCGGCGACCTGATACGGCTCCATTCCGGTCACGTCGGTCTCGCCGACCGTCACGGTGCCGCCGTCCGGCTCGTAGAACCCGGAGATCAGGTTGAAGATCGTGGACTTGCCGGCGCCGTTCGGGCCGATCAGGCCGGTGATCGTCCCGCGCTCGACCTCGAAGGTCGCGTGGTCGGTCGCCTGGAGCCCCCCGAACGACTTCTGGAGGTCGTCGACGCGCAACACCACGTCCTCTTTCGGGAGCAGCTCGGGGTTCTCACTCATCGGACTCACCGCCCTTCCGCTCGCGAACGCCGGTGTCGGGGCGCTCCGGCGCGCGCTCGCCCTCGACGGCGCTCGGCCAGATCAGCTCCCGCTGCGGCGGGAGGATCCCCTGCGGCCGGAACCGCATCACGACGACGATCAGCAGGCCGATCAGCAGGAGCCGCAGCGGCGCGGCGTCGACCGCGATCGGCAGGTCGCCCATGAACCGGGTCCCCTCGCGGATCGCGACGACGACGATGCCGCCGAACAGGGCGCCGCGGTTGGAGCCGCTGCCGCCGAGGATGACCGCGACCCAGACGTAGAACGTCGTGATCGGGTCTAGGTCCCCCGGCCCCACGTAGAGGTTGAGGTGGGCGTAGAAGACGCCCGCCAGCGCCATGATCAGGCTGCCGAGCACGAACGACTGCATCTTGAACGAGTAGGTGTTCTTCCCGAGCGCCCGCGCGAGGTCCTCGTCCGACCGGATCGTCCGGAGGACGCGTCCCCACGGCGAGCGGTGCGCGCGGCGCAACACGAGGTACGCGATGGCCGCGAACGCCACCACCAGCAGGACGTTCAGACACGCCTGCCAGAACGGCGTCTCGAGCAGGACGGGCGAGCCCGGGATCACCTCGATCCGCAGTCCGGGCATCGCCTCGGGGAACGTACCCAGCACCGGCCAGCCGTCGAAGAAGCCCGGGATGCCGCGAAGCCCCGCGCTCCCGTTCGTCCACTGGCGCTCGTTGAGCACAACGAGCCGCACGACCTCCGCGAGGCCGAGCGAGGCGATCGCGAGGTAGTCGGCGCGAAGCCGGAGCGTCGGGATGCCGATCAACAGCGCCAGCACGAGGGCGACGACGAGCGCGGTCGCCAGTCCGGCGAGCGGCGAGAAGCCGCCCGCGACCGGCGAGGAGTCCGCGGTCATCAGTGCGGTCCCGTACGCGCCGACGCCGAAGAAGGCGGCGACGCTGAAGTTGATCAGGCCGGTGAACCCCCACTGGGCGTTCAGCCCGAACGAGAGCAGCCCGTACATCCCCGCCAGCCCGACGAGGAACATGAAGTACGACGCGCCGAGTCTGCCGGTCAGGAGCGCGACGAACAGGAACGCCGCGAACGCGAGGCTCACGACGAGCACGCCCTTCTCCGGCGTCGTGAGGTCCGCCCAGTAGCCGGCGGGGTCGTCGAGGAGGCTCATTTCAGGTGGCCTCCCCGGCGATGCCGTTGGGACGGACGAGCAGGACTGCCACCATGATCAGGAACGCGACCGCGTTGGCGTACTCGATGCCGACCGACGGGACGAGCGGGAGCGCGTCCGTGAGGTCGGAGACGAGCGGCATCATCTGGTTGATCATTCCGATCAGGAACCCGCCGAGCATGGCGCCGTAGACGGAGCCGATCCCGCCGAGGATCACCGCGGCGAAGATCACTAGAAGCAGGTTGAAGCCCATCCGCGGCGAGAGCTGGTTGAACAGGCCGAGGAAGACCCCGCCCGCGCCCGCGAGGCCGGCTCCGATAACCCACATCCACAGCGTCACCCGCCGCGTGCGGATGCCGCTGACGCGGGCCAGGTCGGGGTTGTCCGCCATCGCGCGCATCTTGCGCCCCAGGTCCGTGTACTGCAACAGGACGTGGAGCCCGGTCACGAGCACGGCCGCGGAGACGACGATGGCCACGTCGTGTTGGGTCACCCGGATCCCGTAGGGAATGAGCCACTCGATCGGCGGGAGCGTCCCCACGCCGAACCGGGTGAAGTCCGCGCCGAAGCGGATCTGGATGACGGCGCGGTAGATGAACGCGATCCCGATCGACGTGATCAGCAGGCCGATCGAGTCGGTGTCGATCGACTCGTAGACCAGTTTCTCCGTGGCCACCGCCACGACCGCGGCCGCGGCGATGCCGACCAGCAGCGCGAGGAAGAAGCCGTACGGGAGCCCCAGGACCGCCCCGCCGAGGCCGCCGACGGCCCCGAAGGTGACGAACGACGCGTAGGCGCCGACCGTCATGGTGTCGCCGTGCGCGAAGTTGGCGAAGTCGGCGATGCTGTACACCAGCGACAGGCCGATGCTCCCGAGCACGATGATGCTCGAGAAGACGAGCCCGTTCGCCAGGTATTCGAGGACCATCGGAGGGGGTTAGCCTTCGATGAAGCCGACGCCCTCGTAGGCGTGGTCCTGTACTTCGAGGATCTGCAGGAAGCCGACGGGGTCCCCGTTCTCGTCGAAGTCGATGGGACCGCTGACGCCCTGGTAGTCCACGTCGTCGGGACCGCCGCCGTCGGCGAGGATCTCGCTCGCGGCCTCGAAGGACGTGACCGTTTCGCCCTCCGGACCGGAGACGCGCCGGACCGTGTCCTGGAGCGCCGCCCCGGTGAACTCGTCGGCCGCCTGGATCGCCAGCGCCGCGTTGACGACGCAGTCGTAGGCGTACGCGGCCCACGCGGTCGGCTCCTGGTCGTACTCGTTCTGGAACTCGTCGGCGAACTGCTGGTAGTTCTCCTCCTCGACGGGCGCGGAGGGGACGACGATCTTCATCCCGTCCATGCTCCCCTCGGGGGTGTTCTCCAGCACGTTGTCGCCGGAGACGGAGTCGGCGCCGTAGAACTGCGCCTCGTAGCCGGAGGAGACGACCTCGTTGACCATCGTCGCGAACTCCGCCTGGTAGGTGATGAACAGCCACGCGTCCGCGCCGGAGTCGTTCATCTCCGAGATGACGCCGGAGTAGGACTGCTGTTCCTGGTCGTGGGGGCTGTTGTACGCCACGTCGCCGCCCCACGCGTCGACGAACGCGTCCGTGAGGCTCTGTCCGTAGTCGTTGTTGACGTAGGTGATCGCCACCTCGTCGTAGCCGTCCTCGTCGATGAGGTTCGAGAGCGCGAGCGACTGCGCGCGGCCGGACGGCGACATCCGGAGCAGCCCCGGGAAGTCGGTGAGGTTCAGCCCCGTGGAGTTCTGGCTCAGCTGCACCACGTCGGTGCCCTGCACGACGCTCTCGTAGATGGCCAGCGAGACGCCGGAGCCGACGGCGCCGATCAGGAACGGCACGCCGTCCTGGTTGACGAGCTTCTGGGCGGCCGCGATGCCGCCCTGGTTCTCGCTCTCGGAGTCCTCGACGGTGATCGACAGCTCGCGGCCGTCGATCCCCACGTCGTTGACCGCCGCGAGCGCGAGGTCCTTCCCACGCTGGTTGCGCTCGCCGAACGCCGACAGCGAACCGGTCAGCGAGTCGACCATCCCGATCTCGTAGGGACCGGTCTCCCCGCCGCCACCGCCCTCCGTGGCGGTGTCCTCGCCGCCGTTCCCGTCCTCGGTCTCGGTGCTTCCCTCGTCGTCGGTCGTGCTGACGCAGCCCGCGAGCGCGGCGATCCCCGCGCCGCCGGTGGCCTTCAGCAGCGTTCTCCGGTCGGTGATGTCCATGTTACTTTGTGACATGCGTGTTCACGTAATTCCGTTGGATTGGGGGTGGGTCAACCCACACCCTCCCATGGTCGGCTTTCGCCTATCTCCCCGCCATCTCCGGCATATATTGCCGCAACTATTGTGTTCGGTTATCGGAGAGCGAAAGAATTGGTCGGGTACCCACCTATGCGCGTAGGGAGGTGACGCTCATTCATGATCCCACCGATCGCGAACGACTTCGTCGCCGGGGAAACGCCGGAGGCGGCGCTCGCGCACGTCGACGAGATCAATGCTCGCGGCGTCGCCGGCATCCTGAACCTGCTCGGCGAGCACTACGACGAGCGGCCGCCCGCGGACGCCGACGCGGACGCGTACGTCGCCCTCGTGGAGGCCATCGCCGACCGCGGGACCGACGCCTGCGTCTCGGTCAAGCCGAGCCAGATCGGACTGGACGTGGGCGACGCCGTCTTCGAGGAGAACCTCGCCCGGATCGTCGCGGCGGCCGACGCGGCCGGCGTCTTCGTCTGGATCGACATGGAGGACCACGAGACGACCGACGTGACGCTCGACGCCTTCGAGCGCCACGCCCGCGAGACCGACGGGGGCGTCGGCGTCTGCGTGCAGGCCAACCTGAAGCGCACCCGCGAGGACCTCGATCGCCTCGCGGAGCTGCCGGGGAAAGTGCGACTGGTGAAGGGGGCCTACGACGAGCCGGGCGAGATCGCCTACCGCGAGAAGCGTCGCGTCGACGAGGCGTACCGCGAGGACCTCGCGTTCATGTTCGAGGCGTTCGACGACGGCGTCGCGGTCGGGAGCCACGACCCCGCGATGATCGAGCACGCGCGGGAACTGCACGCCGAGTTCGGCACGCCCTACGAGGTGCAGATGCTGATGGGCGTCCGCGAATCCGCGCAGTTCGACCTCGCGGCGAACGAGGACGTGACGGTCTATCAGTACGCCCCCTACGGCGACAAGTGGTTCTCCTACTTCTACCGGCGGATCCGCGAGCGGAAGTCGAACGCGCTGTTCGCGCTACGGGCGATCCTGGGCAACTGACCGGGCGCGTCGGCTCCCCGTCCGCGCCGGCCTCAGGGGTCGAGCAGCTTCGACTCGGCCTTTCGGAGGTGTTCCAGCAGGGTGGTCTTGGAGACGTCCAGGTCGTCGGCCAGCTCCCGGGTCGAGGCGCCCCGCGGCCACTCGTAGTACCCCTCCTCGCGCGCGTGCTCGTACACGTCACGCTGGGTCGGCGTGAGCGTGTCGAGGCGCTGCTCGCGGGCGGTGGTCCCGGCGCTGCCGCTCGCGGAGACCGACTCGACGGTCACCTCCGCGCCGGACGCTTCGCGGACGGCGTCGAGCGAGTCGCGGATCTCGGCGCGCTCGCCGACGTAACACACCTGCCACTCCTCGCTCCCGCCCTCGATCCGGACGGGGGCGCTGTGAACGAACCCGTGTTCCAGCAGCGTCGGACACATCATGTCCGCGGGGTCGTACTCCAGGAAGAACTCGCGGACGACGTTGCCCGGTGCGTTTCGCGCGCGGCCGAACCGTTCCTGTAACTCGAGCAGGTCGCCGGCTCGGTCCGAGGCGCGGATCGCGTCGAGCAGCTCCTCGACCTCCTCCTGTGAGTCGCCGAAGGCGGTGAACAGGCCGTTGACCGACTGCGGCGCGTCCGCGTCGGTCTTCGGGGAGTTGTAGATCGCGTGAGCCAGCACGCCCCCGCTCGTTCGCTCGGTCGCTTCGATCGCCCAGCAGTTGGGGTGCCAGAGGTCGAGCGTCAGGCGCGTTCCCGACGCCGCCTCGGCCCCACCCGTCTCGAAGGTCGACATGCGGATCCGTCTACGAGCTTCGACAACAAGAACCTACCCTCCCATGGTCGGGAGGGATCGTTAACTGGTCGGGCGACACAGATCGATCCATGCCGGACGTATTCGAGCACTACATCGACGGCGAATGGGTTTCGGGCGAGGGCGACGAGACGTTCACGAGCGAGAACCCGGCGACGGGGGAGACGCTCGGCGAGTTCCAGCGCGGGACGCCCGCGGACGTCGAGCGCGCGACCGCGGCGGCCGACGAGGCCTTCGAGGAGTGGCGCGAGCTCTCCCGGATCCAGCGCGCGGAGTACCTCTGGGACGTGTACCACGAGCTCCGCGAGCGCACCGACGAGCTCGGCGAGATCGTCACCAAGGAGTGCGGCAAGGAGATCAGCGAGGGGAAAGCCGACGTGGTCGAGGCCGCGCACATGGTCGAGTGGGCCGCAGGCGACGCCCGACACCCGAAGGGCGACATCGTCCCCTCGGAGATCCCCTCGAAGGACGCCTACATGCGACGGAAGCCGCGGGGCGTCGTGGGCTGTATCACGCCGTGGAACTTCCCGGTCGCCATCCCCTACTGGCACATGGCCATCGCGCTGGTCGAGGGGAACACCGTGGTGTTCAAGCCCGCCGAGCAGACGCCGTGGTGCGCCCAGATCATCGCGGAGATGTTCGCGGACGCGGGCATCCCGGACGGCGTCTTCAACATGGTGCAGGGCTTCGGCGACGCCGGCAACGCGATCGTGGAGTCCGACGACGTGGGAACGGTGCTGTTCACCGGCTCCGCGGAGGTCGGCCACAAGATCCAGGACAAGCTCGGCGGCGTCGCCGGCAAGCGCGTCGCCTGCGAGATGGGCGGCAAGAACGCCATCGTCGTCACCGACGAGGCGGACCTCGACGTGGCGGTCCACTCCGCCGTGATGTCGAGCTTCAAGACCACGGGGCAGCGCTGCGTCTCCTCCGAGCGCCTCATCGTCCACACGGACGTCTACGACGAGTTCAAGGAGCGGTTCGTGGAGGTCGCCGCGAACGTGGCGGTCGACGACCCGCTCGACGAGAACACGTTCATGGGCCCGCTCATCGAGGAGGAGCACGTCGAGAAGGTCAAGCAGTACAACCAGCTCGCCCGCGACGAGGACGTGAACGTGCTTGTCGACCGCGAGGAGCTCGACGACTCGGAGATCCCGGACGGCCACGAGGACGGCAACTGGGTCGGGCCGTTCGTCTACGAGGCGGACGCGCACGCGGACCTGCGCTGCACCCACGAGGAGGTGTTCGGCCCCCACGTCGCCCTCCTCGAGTACGACGGCGACATCGAGGAGGCCGTTGCGATCCAGAACGACACCGACTACGGGCTCGCGGGCGCCATCATCTCCGAGGACTACCGGCAGATCAACTACTACCGCGACCACGCCGAACTCGGGCTGGCGTACGGCAACCTCCCCTGCATCGGGGCCGAGGTCCAGCTCCCGTTCGGCGGCGTGAAGAAGTCGGGCAACGGCTACCCCTCCGCCCGGGAGGCCATCGAGGCCGTCACCGACCGCACCGCGTGGACCCTCAACAACTCGAAGGACATCGAGATGGCGCAGGGCCTCTCCGCGGACATCAAGACGAAGGACGACTGAGGCGGTCGCGCCTCGCGGTCGGAAGAGCGGCGGATCACGGCGGACTGCCCGCCCGGCCGTTTTTTGAACCCGGTTGCGGACGGACGCGTTTCTGAACCGGTTGCGAACGGACTTTTGACCCCGACTGCGGACCGACGGGTTTCTGAATCCGGTCGCGAAGCCGGTCGCCCGTCCGCCGCGCTCGCCAGGGGGGTACGTCGGGTCACGGCCGCGCTCCTCGGAGCGGCGACGAGTGCCTTCGGAACGGCCAGAAAACGGGGCGGGGCTCGGGTGGTGTGGGTGTGGGTGGCTGAGCCCCATTCCCGGTGCGCGAGCGGCGTGGGTGGGTACCGGTCACCCCTCGAGGGGGGCCGGCGGACGCGCTCGCGACGACTCGATCTGGCGGCGGCCCCCTGATAAATGACCGGCTCGGATTATCGGTTCTGAAAACTCGCACCGTGGCTCCCCCCGCTATCGAGGCGGGAGGCGGGGAAACGCGACGCGGAGCGAGGCGCTACGGGACGAGAAACGACGAGAGGCGGAGCGAGGGACGACGCCAGCGGTCGGGCGCGTCGCGGCGGACCCCCATTGCGCGACGCGGGCGGCGTCGTCCCGGGCGTCGGGACGGGCGTGGATCGAGTTGTACCGACCTTCCGACGAGAAAAGCGTCGAAAGCTCGGCATCGAACCGTACGCCGTTCTCTCGGATAAATGTACGCAATCGGGGCGGGATGGCCGCGTTCGGAGCCGTCGCTCAGAGCCGGCGGTCGCGCAGCGCTGGGAACTCCTCGCGGACCGCGGCGACGCGGCCGGGGTCGACCTCGGCGAACACCGTCCGCGGGTCGTCGGCGGCGGACGCGAGGGTCGTCCCCCAGGGGTCGTACACCGTCGTCCGGCCGAGCAACTCCGCGTCGTCGAAGCTTCCGCTCCCGTTGATGGCGGCGACGTACGCGAGGTTCTCGATGGCGCGGGCCCGCGGCAGCGTGCGCCAGTGTTCGACCCGGGGGTAGGGCCACGCGCTCGGGACCAGCACGAGGTCGACGCCCTGATCGACGAATTCGCGGTAGAGCGCCGGGAACCGCAGGTCGTAGCAGGTGCTCACGCCGACCCGGAGCCCGGCGACCTCCGCGGTTTCGACGCGCTCGCCGGGGACCAGCAGGTCCGTCTCGGCGGAGTCGTAGCCGAACAGGTGGTGCTTCCGGTAGACGAGGCGGCGCTCGCCGTCGGCGTCGAACAGCACCGCGGTGTTCGCGAGCCCGGCGTCTGCCGGCACCTCGATCCCGTCGGCGGCTGAGGCCTCGAGGTCCTCGACGACGGTCCCCGCGAGGAGAGCCACGTCGTGTTCGGCCGCCCGCTCCGCGAACCGCGCGAGCTTCGGGCCGTCGAGGCTCTCGGCGGCGCGGGCGTACGAGTCGAACGCGAAGTACCCCACGTCGAACAGCTCCGGCAGCGCGACCAGGTCCGCGCCGCGTTCGGCGGCGTCGTCGATCGCCGTCAGCGCGCGGTCGAGGTTGCCCTGCACGTCGCCGCCCTCGACGGACAGCTGGACGCAGGCGAGTCGCATCAGTCGCCCCCCGCTCCCCCGCTCCCGCGCGCTTCCGACTCGGCCTCCGCGTCCTCGATCCGCGCGTCGGCGTGAAGCGCCGCCTCGAGGTTGTCCAGTTCCTTCTCGAAGTTGCGCTTGAAGAACTTCTCGACGCCCGGGATCTCTCCCTCGACGACGAACTCGTTCGTGAGGCGACAGCCGCCGTCGGCGGTCTCCTCGATGGTGTGTTCGCCGGTGACTCGGAGCGCGCGGGACTTGCCGACGAACTTCACCCGGTGGGGCGGTTCGCGTTCGATTTCGGTCGTCTCGACCGGGACCGTGGAGTCGAGAAACGGGATCGGCAGCGAGACCTGCCACGTCGCGTTGCGCTCGTCGTGGACCTCGTAGGAGTCGACGACGCTTATCGCGCTGGCCCGCTTGCCGGGGTCGCTGATGAACGCCCAGACGTCGGCGGGATCGGCGTCGAACTCGAAGGTCCGCGAGACACGGACGGTCATGGCGCGAGATACGCCGGGGGGTCTCAAAAAGGGCGGGTTCCCGGCGGCCGTGGTCGGTTTGCCGAGACGCCGTCGGTCAGCCCTGCGTGACGCGCCAGGTGGTCGACTTGGCGCGGCCCCACTTCTCGATCTCGACCTCGTCGGTCTTCTCGGCGAGGTTGGGGAGGCGGACGCCGACCTGTTTCGCCGTCAGGCCGATGGCGTTCGCGATGGTCTTCGAGCGGACGTACCGCTCGCCACGGGCGGCGCTGTCCCGGAGGTACGCGAGGATGCGCCGTTCCTCTTCCGTGTAGTCGGTCATTGGCGGGAGATAAGGACGGTCCAGCCTTACGGCTTCCGGTCGATCCATTGACCGAGCGAAACCGCGCCCGGTCTGTTAGTCGAACGCCTGGAACGCCGCGACGGAGACGACGGCCGCGACCATCGCGCCGCCGAAGCCCCACGCGGTGCCGATCTGTGTCGGTGCGCCGAACATCGCGACCGCGCCCACGAGCGTGATCGCCGCGAACGCCAGCCCGATGCCGAGCCCCTTGTCGGACTCGATGGATCCCTCGCTCATACCCGAACCTTCCCGGGGCCGTACTTAGTTCATTCGACCCCGGAGGACTGCGGCGGCCGCTCCGCGCGCCGACCGAGTCCGGCATGCGCGACGGCGACCCTCCGCGATCGGTCTGGGCTGTCCCCCGTTCCGACGTATCACGCCATCAAGAGGACGGGATGGCGTTTTATGTCTCGCCCGTGTCCGACCGGTATGGCACTCGGCGGCATCACGAGTCTGGGAACGGGGAAGCTGGCGATACTCGCCCTGCTCGGCGTCGGCGTGACGCTCGGCGGCGCGTTCGCGGTCGGCGTCATCGGCGCGCCGAGCGTCGTCGGCGTCGACAACGGCTTCGGCGACGTGACCGAGGAGACGACGGTGATCGAGACGAACCTGACGGTGAACAACCCGAACCCGCTCGGGGTGCGCCTCGGCGGGCTGACGATCGACTACGAGGTGCTGTTGAACGACGTCTCGATGGCGCAGGGCGTCCGCGAGGGCGTCCCCCTCGAATCGGGCAACTCCACGGTCGCGTTCACGACGGAGATGTCCAACGAGAAGATCCCGGCGTGGTGGGTGAGCCACCTCCGGAACGACGAGCACACGACGCTGTCGGTGAACGCGGACGTCCACTCCTCGCTTCTCAACCGGTCGTTCGAGGCGCCCGCGGTCGAGCGGTCGATAAACACCAGCCTCATTTCGGCGTTCAACTCCGACGAGGAGCGCGAGGTGAACGCCGACACGACCGGCGTCGAGGACCCGGTGCTCATCGTCCGCGAGACGCGCGGCGAGTGGGGAAGCGTCTCCGAAGAGACGACGGAGGTTCGGATGGCGTTCGACGTGTACAACCCGCGGGAGTACCCCGTGGCGATCAGCAACGTCGGCTACGACGTGGCGATGAACAACGTCTCGATGGGCGGCGGCGAGACGAACGACTCCGTGGTCATCCCGCCGGGCGGGACGGAGACGCTCGAGGTGACCTTCGAGTTGACCAACGAGAACCTCGACGAGTGGTGGGTGAGCCACCTACAGAACGACCAGGTGACCACGCTGACCGCCGACTTCTACCTCCGCGTCGACCTCTCCGACGTGGGCGCCGGCACGACCGAGGTCCCGCTGGACACCATGGAGCAGACCATCGAGACGGACATCTTCGGCGAGGGCGGTGGTGACGGGACTGGCGGCGGGACCGACGACGGGACGAGCGACGACGGGAGCACGACCGAGGAGCCGACGGACGACGGAACGACCGAGACGGAGGGCGACGCGGCGACGGAGACGGCCACGCCGACGGAGACCGCGACGGAGACCGAGAGCGGCACCACGGAGACCGAGACGGATGACGGCGGCGGCCTCCTCGACGACCTCGACGCGTCCGACGCGGCGGCCGCCGGTGCGTAGCCGGCCGGCCGCGCCCGGTCGAGGATCGCCCCGCAGTCACCCGGTTTAACTCGGCTTAATCCGGGCTCAGGGACCTGACCGTATAAGGCGACGAGCCGCCTTCCTCCAGTCATGAAGCGAAGCATCCTCGCCGTCCTGCTGGCGGTCGCAGTCCTCGCGGGCGCGGGCCCGGTCGCCGCGCTCGCGGGGAACGCGGTCGGGCAGGCGGAGGGTACCGAGACCGACGGAGCCGGGAATGAGAGCGACGGCGTCGCGCCGGGCGAACAGTTCGGCGGCAGCGTGAGCGTCTCCGAGGCGGAACTCGAGGGCGAACTCGACGTTCGCGCGTTCGACCGGCGCGTCGCCGAGGCGCCCGACGACGACGCACGAGCCGCGGTCGTCGCCGGCGCGGTCAACGGGACCGCCGAGCGCCTCGCGGAGCTGCGCGAGCGACGGAACGAGCTGCGCGAGCGCCACGAGAACGGCACGATGAGCGAGGGCGAGTACCGCGTCCGGACGGCCCGCCTCGCGGCGGAGCTATCGACGGCCGAACGGGTGGCGAACCGGAGCGCGGCGGTCGCCGACGGGCTCCCGAACGAGACGCTCGCCGCCAACGGCGTCGACGCGGAGCGGATCGAGACGCTCCGATCCGAGGCCCGCGACCTGCGCGGCGGCGAAGTGGCCGAGATCGCCCGGGGGATCGCCGGCGCGAACGCCGGCGGATCGCCCGGCTCGCCGCCCGCCGACCGCGGGCCCGCCGACCGCGGGCCCGCCGGCACCCCCGGAGCGCCCGGGGAAGCGGGCGGCGGCGACGACCGGCCGGGCAACGAGGCGCGGAACGGTTCCACCTCCGGCGGCGCCGGAACGGCGGACGGAGCGGGCGACGACGGAGCCGCGAACGGCACCTCCGAGGAGTCGGACCGCTCGGGGACGGACGGGTCTGACGACTCGACGGAGGACGGGTCGACTGACGACGGGTCGACTGACGACGGGTCGGCGGACGGCACCTCGGACGACGGAGAGACCACGACGGCGGACACCGAACCGACTGACGACGGCGCCGACACCGAGTCCCGGTGACGCGGCCGGTTTCCGCCGTGGCCCCCGACCTCCCGCGCCGGTAGGGTTTTGAGGTACCCGAGCGAACCCCCTCGCATGCACCGGAGTACCCACGCTCCTGATCGAGTTCTCGGACGGTGAGACCGATTCCGACGCGGCCGGCGGCGATCCCGGCGACGGGACTGCCGACGCGGCCGGCGGCGCCGTAGAGGGCGAACGCGCACTTTCTGCGGACGACCGACAGGCCGACCGGGCCGCTGTCGACGCCTCGCTCGCGGCGGACGGGCGCACGGTCGCGGTCCGGCTTCCCGACGGGGAACACGAGTTGCGCAGGGCGGACGCCGCCGCCCTGCGCGACGCGCTCGGGGACGCCCTCACAGCCCGCCGCGAGTTCTTCAGGACGGTCGGGCGTCACCGTGAGGACGGGCGCTACGTGGTCGCTCGCCGCGGTGCCGACTCGGCGGGAAACGAGAAGGTGTTCGCGGACTTCGCGGCCCTGCGACGGCTCTACGACCGCCTGCCCGCGGAGTTCTCCGCGGAGGAGGTGAGTCGGGCCGGAATCACCGGATCGCGGCGCCACATGGTGGTGCGCCACGTCGCCGAGCATCCGGCGTTCGACTGCGAGGTCGTCTCGCGGAGCCCGTTACGCGCGAAGAAAACGGAGGACGGCGGGCCGTAGTCGCGACGGCTCGACGACTACGTGATCTCGACGTGCTCGGACTCCTCGTTGAGCGCGAGGTTCGCGGCGATCTCCGCGTTCCGCATGGCGTATTCGGCGGTGTGCTGGAGGCTCACGAGCACCTCGCGGACGCGCAGGAGGTCCTCGTTGTCCATCTCGGGCAGGTCGTCGAGGATCTCCGTCTCGTTGGTGCTGAGCTCGTTGAACAGCACGCGGCACTCGACGGTGATGTCGTAGTCACGCTCGACGACCGCGCGCACGGCCATCTCGGTCAGCTCGTCGACCTGGTCGGTGAACTCGCGGATGCGCCGCATCGTCGCCTGGTCGATGTCGAGGGTGTGGCCCTCGGTCTCCATGACGATCTCGGCGATGTCCTCGGCGTTGTCGGCCGTGAGCTCGAGGTTCTTCGCGACCGACCGGTAGCCGATCAGGGGGAAGCCCTCCTCCAGCCCCACGGCGCGCGCGAGGTTGGGGTTCTGGTAGGCGGTGAAGATCAGCCGGAGCATGAGGACGAAGATCTTGTTCGCCTGCCGCTCGCGGTTGAGCGCGCGCTGCGCGAGGTCGGTGTTCCCGTGTGCGAGCGCCTTCACGGCCTCGCCGCGCATCGTGGAGCCGGTGTTCTCCAGCCGCTCCATCAGGTTGTCGAGGGTGAAGTCCTCCGGGTCGACAGAGCACCGGATAGCGATGCTCTCCGGCGTCTCCTCGATGACGCCGAGGCCCATCAACTGCGTCTCGGCCTTGTAGACGGCGTTGATGTGGTCGCTCGCGAGCGGCCCGTCGCTCTCGACGTGGATGATGCGCCGCCCGAGGACGTACTGCGCCACGATGGCGCGTTCGAGCGCGCTCGCGTCGAGGTTGTCCGCGTGGATGACCGCCTCCGACTCCTCGGTGCTGGCCGACTCGGAGAGGACGGTGAGCGTCCCCTTGCCGCCCATCCGAAGCGAGACCTCGTCGCCCTTGTCGACGCCGTGTTCCTTGGCCCACTCCGCCGGCAGCGTCATCGCCAGCGTCGAGGGACCCAGCCGCTGGACCTTACGGGTTTCCATGGCAGGGGATAGCGCGCTGTTGACCTTAACCCTATCCCTATGTGCATTATATATTCGATCAATGTACAAGGTTCTTGACCGGCGTTCTCGAGGGAGTATCCGTCCCGTCGCCCTGCATCCATTACCCCCGCGGTAGATGCCGATACTGAGTGTTACAGACCGATTCAGAAGTTTTGTTTTTCTGAAATTCGCGGCGGTGCGGTGCTGTGCGGTCGCGGAGCGGTGCGGTTGCGGTGCTGTGCTGTCGGCGCGCGCCGCGGCGACCGCGACGCGCGTCGCCGCGACCGCGCGAGGGAGGCGGCGGCGCGGCCGCCTGCTGTGCGGTTCGCGGCCGCGCCGCCGCCGAGGTTGGGGAGGTGCGAGGCCTGCGGTGCGGTCGCGGGGCGGGGCTGTGCGGGGTGGGGCTGAAAGGGGCAGCCGGCTCGATCCCGCCCGAACGACGCTCTCGCGAGCCTGCCGAGCGAGAGTCAGCAAGTCGCAGCCCGGACCCGTCCGTCGGGCTGTGCCGAGAGACGCAACGGAACGCCCGGACCGTCTTGCCAGACAAGCACCGCAGCGGGCGGTGTCTCCAGCGTCGCCGTGAGCGCGGTGCGGAGCGAACGGCGGCTCGAAAATCTCCGATTTTCGGCGCGCTACTGCACGCTGGAGGCTCGCGAGACGCGGTTTGTCTCGCCAAGCGGAGAGCGAGGAGCGCAGCGAGGGTCCCGCGAGCTTGCCGAGTGGGACGACGGCAGTCGCAGCCCGGCAGCCCGCTACTGCAGGCAGCCCGGACCGTCTGCCGGAACCCGGCACGGTCGAGCCGGCTGGGGCTTTCTAGACGTTGCTGTCTGGAGCAGCAGGCTCAACAGCAGTTACAGAAGCACAATCCGACAGAAAAACAGAACCGCCACCGTACTCCACTAAGTATCGCTCGCGTTCTTCTCGCACGCCGTGCTACTCAAGACTCAGGCCGGCGTGCCAGCGGTCGGCGCCGGCCTCGGCCTTCACCTCGTCCATGCGCGCGAGCAGTTTCACCGCGAGGCTGGCCGTCTCGGCGGCGCGGGACTCGCCCTCGGTGCGGAACTCGCCGGTGATCCGGTTTGCGTAGACGGAGCAGACCGCGCCGGCGCGCAGGCCGTAGACGTTCGCGATGGTGAGAATGGCGCTGGCCTCCATCTCGATGTTCTTCACGTTCGCGTTCCGCAGCTCCGCGACGAGTTCGTCGGAGCCGGCGGCCTCGAACCCCTCGAACCCGGGGCGACCCTGCCCGGCGTAGAAGGAGTCCGCGCTCATCGTCAGCCCGACGTGGTAGTCGTAGCCGAGGCGCTCGGCGGCCGCGACCAGCGCCGCGACCACCTCCTCGTCGGCGACCGCGGGGTAGTCCTCGCGGACGTACTCGTCGCTGGTTCCCTCCTGCCGGACCGCGCCGCGAGTGATGACGAGGTCGCCCACGTCCATCTCCGGCTGGATGGCGCCGCAGGAGCCGACGCGGATGAACGTCTCCACGCCGACGCGAGCCAGTTCCTCGATCGCGATGGCCGCGGAGGGCGATCCGATGCCGGTCGAGGTGACCGAGATCGGCGCGCCGTCGTAGGTGCCGGTCGCGGTGCGGTACTCGCGGTGCCGTGCGCGCTCCTCGTGGTCGTCCCACAGCGCCGTGATCTTGTCGACGCGCTCGGGGTTGCCCGGCAGCAGCACGGCGTCCGCCACGTCGTCCGCGCTCACCTCGAGGTGGTACTGGACCTCGTCGTTGGGGTCCTCGCTGTCGTCGGTCATGTCCTCGGGCTTCGAGGTGGTCGGTTAAATATGGCGTCGGTTCGGAGCGAGCGCCCGCCCGGCCCGTTCCGGGCCGGTGCTCGACGTCGCTACTCCGCGTTCGTTCCGGTGCCGGGGTCGGCGTCCGCCAGCGTCTGCTCGCTGATCGTGTTGGGGAGCAACTCGCCGAGGGTGTACTCGCTGGTCTCCCCGCCGCCCTCGTCACAGACGACGACGAGGTCGTCGTCCGCGAACTCCGCGAGCGTCTGTCGGCACATCCCGCAGGGGGTGACGCCGTCGCGGACCCCGGAGGAGACCGCGATGCGCTCGAAGGACTCGTGCCCGTTCTTGACCGCCTCCGCGATGGCGACCTCCTCGGCGTGGAGGCTGTTGGAATAGTTGGCGTTCTCGAGGTTACAGCCCGTGTAGACGGTGCCGTCCGCGGTCCGCAGCGCGGCGCCGACGCGGTACTCGGAGTAGGGAACGTACGCGTCCGCGAGCGCCTCGCGAGCGGTCTCGACCAGTGGGTCCGTCTCCATAACCCGGGCGTCGCGGCCGACGCCGATAAGTGCGGCGAGAGGCGGCCGTCGAGACCCCGCGGTCGGTGTCCGGATGGCTCACTCGCGGGAAGAAAAAAGAGCGCGGCGGTTCAGACCGGTCGCCGAAGCGCGAGCAGTCCGGCGACGGCCAGCGCGATCAGCGCCGACACCGGGGTGAATCCGGGGACGCTGACGCCGAACTCCTCCTCGACGGGCACGTCCGTCTCGGTGGCCGCTCCGTCTCCGGTCTGGTCGCCGTCGCCGGTCTCGGTCGTCGAGTCGTCGCTCCCGTCTTCCACGAGGAGCGTCCCGGCGTCGACGCCGTCGACCGTGAGGGCGTACTCGCCGGCCTCCTCGGCGGGGACGACCAGGTCGACCGTCTCGGAGTCGCCGGGGGCGACCGTGACGTCCGACGTGGTGACTGTCTCGCCGTCGAACCGGAGCTCGACGGTCTTCGTCCCCTCGGCGGCGCCGTCGTTCTCGACGGTCACCTCGACGGTCACCGAGTCGCCGGTCGCGACCTCGGCGTCCGCCAGCGAGGCGTCGGTGACCGAGAGGTCGGCACGCCCCGCGCCGACCGCGAAGTACGAGAAGCCGGGCGAGCGCGCCTCGTAGGTGCTCACCCCGCCGTCGGAGGCAACGTGCTCGGTCTCGAGCGCCTGCCACTCGCCGTCGGCGTAGCGGAACATCGTCACCGCACCGGGGTCGGTCCCGTCGGGAAGTCCGCTCTCGTTGACGGTGAACGTGAACGTCACCTCGTCGACTTCCTCGGTGCCGATCGCCTCGGCACGGAAGTAGCCCATCGCGTCGGCACCGTCGAGTTCGTCGGCGTCGGACGGCGCCTCACTCTGCGGGTTATCGACCTCGACGCGGTACTCCTCCGGCGTGATGCGGTGGTCGAGCAGGAGCCCCCGGATGGAGATCCCCTCGCTGGCGACCGCGTCCCCGAGGTCGACCTCGGCCTTGTCGTCGGTCGGCGGGTCCTCGATCGCCGCGGTCGCCCCGCGGTCGAGGTCGGTGACGGAGACGGAGACTTCGTCGGCCGTGGATGCGCCGCCACCGCCGCCACCGCCGCCGGTACCACCGCTGGTGCCGGCGTCGTTCTGGTCGTCGCCGGCGTCGGCGTCCGTCTCGTCGCTCCCGTTCCCGTCGTCGTTCGTCCCGTCAGTTCCGTCTCCGTCGTCGCTTCCGGTCCCGTCATCAGTTCCGTCTCCGTCGTCAGTTCCGTCTCCATCATCGCTTCCGTCTCCGTCATTGCTTCCGGTCCCGTCGTCAGCTCCGTCTCCGTCGTCGCTTCCGTTCCCGTCATCGCTTCCGTCTCCCCCGTCATCGACGGTGCTGTCGGGGAACGAGAGGTCGACCTGGCGGACGTCACCGGACTCCCAGTCGACGGTCGTGTCGGCCACTTCTCCCGTCTCCTCGAGGCGGAACTCGACCGTGTCGCCGCTACAGTCGCAGTCGACGACGAGCCGGTCGTCGAAGGGGTCGGGACCCCCGTAGGAACCCTCTTCCGAGACGGTGATGTCGCCGACGACCTCGCCGTCGACGAGCGCCTGTATCGTCACGCCGGTGGGTGCCTGTTCGCCCCCGACGGTCACCGACCCGTAGTAGGCCGCGGGCGGCTGCGGCTGGTCCGCGGCCGCGAGGCCCGCACCGGCCGCTCCCGCGACCACGAGGGCGATTACGAGCGCGATGCGACGTGTCGCAGTCATCGTTACTTACACTTCTCGTCGGTTTCGAGCTGGTCGATCTCGCCCTGGTAGGTGGTGCCGGCCGTCAGTGCCGCCGGCAGCGACCCGGTGTCGCTGTCGTCCACGAAGGCCCAGTAGCCGGCGTACGGGCTGACGCACTTGTCGTCGCCCGTGCCGACCGTGTGGTCCCAGTTCTTCTCGTCGCCGCGAGCACTGGTGCCGTCGAGGAACGTCGGCTGACTGGCGGGCTGTTGGTAGCTGTGCTGCACCACCGTCATGGTCGCGGAGGACCGGTCGACGATGGTGTCCTCGGAGTGGCCCTTCTTGGGCGCACCGACCAGGTTCCAGCCTTCCGCGAGGTCCGCGTTCTGCGGGGCGGCCGCGCCGTCACCCTCGTAACCCGCGACGAGCGTCACGGTCTCGCCCTCCGGAAGGTCGGTGATCACGAACGCGTCGAGCGGGTCGATGGAGTCGCCCGAGTTCGGGGTGACCCACTGACCGGCGTCCGCGTCGTACATGTACAGCCCGCTGCTGTTGGGCAGGTCCGCGAAGACCTCACCGACGGTCCGGTCGACCGGGCCGGGGAAGCCGACCGCGTGAACCGGGCCGGTGCTCTCCTGGACCGTGAAGTCGTGCGCGAACGCCTCGGTCTTGTGCTTCTCCTGTTCGATGTCCCACGGCGCCTCCGTCAGGAAGGGGTCGTAGATGACCATGCCCTCGACGCTGGCCTCGTCCGCGATCGTGTGATCGTGGACGCCGAACCAGTTCAGGCGGGCGTCGATCGGGACCTCGACGTCGTTCTCGACGTCGTGGTCCTGCGCGGAGAAGTCGTTGTAGTTGACGACCGGGCGGGCGTCCTCGGGCACGCTCTCGTCGAAGTCGTGGACGTGGACGCCGACCTCCGCGTTGTCGATGAACTCGTTCTTCCGCAGTTCGACGTTCGCGGTGTCGCTACCCGTCACGTTCGCTCCGACGCCGTTGTTCTGGAGCGTGTTGTACGTGGCCTGGACGTTCCACACCTGATCGAGCAGCAGGCCGTTCGAGCCCATCGTGTTCGTGATGACGTTCTCGTGGATCAGGGCCTCCTCGACCTGATTCATGTAGACGCCGATCCGCTGGTTGCTGTCCACGTTGTTGGACAGCACCTCGACGTTCTCGCTCGCGAAGACCCAGATCCCGGGCCCGTGGTTCGAGTGAACGTTGTTGCCCTCGATCACCGCCCCGTCGTAGCGGGCGACGATGACGCCGGCCTCCTGCGACTCCGTGACCATGTTGTTCGACACGGTCAGGTCGGTGCCGCCGTCGTAGTTGGCGACGATCCCGTACCAGGCCCAGTTCGCTTCGACGTGGTTCCCGTCGACGAGGTTGCCCTCGGTGACGACGCCTTCGCCCTGGCTTCCGACCCAGATCTGCGCGCTCTCGAAGGTGTCGGGGTTCGCCCGGGCGTCGAGCCGGTTGTTCGTGACCTGGCTGTGGTTCGCCTGGAGCACGACGGACTTCCGCATCTGTCCGACGTGCTCACCCTTGTGCGTGGGCGTGTAGAACCGGTTGTCGTCGATGGTGACGTGGTGCGGGATGGCCTCCGTCGTCGCGTCGATGTGGACGAAGTTCACCGCGGTCGCCGGGTTAGAGGGCGACGTGTCCGGGTCCCGGACCGTGAACTCGTTCCCCTGAATGAGGGTCTCGGTGTGCGACGGGGTGTCCTGCTCCATCGGTTCCTGGTACAGCCCCTTCGCGTCGTCGCCGACGATCACGCGGTTATCGGTGAACTCGAGGTTCTTCACGTCGTGCGAGGGCGAGGTGGCGAGCACCTCGACGACGTTGTCGCCGTCGTCACCGACGAGCGTGAAGCCGTGGACGGTCGTCGAGTCGGCCGTGATCGTGAGCACGACCGAGTTGCCCGTAACCTCGACTGCGTCGGGGCCCGCACCGATGAGGTCGACCTGCTTGTCGACTGTCACGCTTTCGTCGTAGGTGCCCTCCGCGACGTAGATCGTGTATCCGTCACCGGCGTTGTCCATCGCGGCGGTGATGTTCGGATACAGGAGGTCGTTGTCCGCGACCTCGCCGGGCTCGTAGTCGTCGTCGACGCGGAACTCGTCAGAGGCCAGATCACCCGCTGCCGGGATCGCGTGTGAGGCGAGCTCCGGACCGTCGTCGACTGCCGGCTGTACTGATTGTGTCGATGCTGGTTGGGCCGCGACACCACCCATCGCGACCATCGATACGACCATGACCGCGGCCAGGAGTACCGCCCCGACCGCGTTCGTCGTGTCGTCTTGTTTCGTATACATCCTCTCCACCCCCGAGTGTCAGCTCGGAGCCATCTGTAGTGTTTAGACAACTCTCCTATCAACGTATTCGGCGCACGTCGTGCACTTGCTCCGATCTCGGCGCGATAGTGCACGCTAACGGGACGACGACGACGCTGCACGAACACGGCGGCTGCGCGTGTGAACACGACGCACACGTTCGGCGCGCGCGGAGCTTCATGCCCCGTGCACGCGAGCGGACCGTGCTCACACCGGTGGCTCGGGCTGGCAGCCCGACCGTTCACGCACCGTGAAAACCCGCGACTGCAGGCGAGCGGTACGCGTCGTCGGCCGTCGTGTGCAGCCGGCGCTCGCCGGCCTCGGACCCCGCTTCGGAGTGGCTCCCGATCGGGTTCGGAGCGGCCGGATTCGGATCCGCTGGGGTCGGAGCGGCCGGATTCAGAGCGCCCGGGACGCCCGCCGGTACTTCTCGAACTCCCCGTGGGCCCACTCGCAGGCGTCCCCGTTGCCGAGTTCGAGCAGGACGCGGACGACGTTGTCGGCGTCGGTACAGCCGATCTGTGCCGCCTCGTCGGTGACGCCCAGGTAGAAGGGGAGGTCGCCGTCGTACGCGAAGACGTCGGCCTCCTCGAGGATCGCCTCGAACAGCTCCGCGTACCGGTCGTCCGTGCGGAACCGGTCGACGGTCTCGGCGGTGACGATCACCTCGAGATCCTTGCCGTCCGCCGATCCGAGCCGGCGACACTGAGACAGGAGTCCGCGGTTCAGCGTCGGGTACATCACGCGGACGGACGTCGCCCGACTGAGGAGGTCGATCTGCTCGTCCACGGGCGCGTAGGGGTTCGTGGCGTCCGCGCGGATCACGTCGGCGTTCTCGATGTGTTCGATCGCGAGGTCCACGTCGTCGATGTCGATCCACCGGATCACCGGCCGGAGCTTGATCGCGAGCGACGTCCGCTCGACGAGTTCCAGCAGCACGTCCGCGACGATGCGTCCGCAGCTGGTGATCTCGTACCCGTCCGTCGTGTACTCGATCCACCCCCGCTCCTCGAGGGCGTTGAGGTTGCGCTGCACGGTCGTGCGGACGCCGTTCAGTTCGTCTTTCAGTTCGCGTTTGCTCACCGGCCCGTCCGTTCGCAGCGCGTACAGGACGCGCACGCGAACGGGGGAGCGCGCGAGAAACTCGATCTCCTCGATGGCGTTCCGCTGTAGCTCCACACCACCCAACCTCCTGATCGGCGAGAACTACATGTAGACTGGGTAATGAATGTGTGGTACCGTTCACGCGAGCACGGCGTGATAGGGTGTCGTTACTGGTGAGGGCGGCCGGATCTGGGTGTGCACGATGTCGGTGTCCGTCGGGATGCGCCGTACGGCGTCCCAGCGAGGACGCGGCGCGCAGGTGGTCACGCGACGCTCACGGTCCGGTAACGGGTGCTTTCCGCGACTGATGCCCGCGCACGGGCGACGGGCAGTGCAGGGTCGACGCGGCGCGACCGCCTCGCCGGGCTCCGGGGACGCTCACCCGCCGGTGTCGTACTTGTAGGTCGCCTCGTCGGGGTCGATGCCGAAGTCCTCCGGGGCGTCCTCCGGTTCGGGCTCCGCCTCCTCGCCGGCCCCCTCGCTGGCCCGCTTGAACGCCTCGCGGAGGTGGTCCGCCATCGAGAACGCCTCGACGGGGAGTTCGAGCGCCACCACGTCCTCGCTCACCGTCTCCCGCTTCTCCGAGAGGCGCTCGCGCAGGCGCTCGGGGAGGTCCGCCTCCGGGACGCGCTCGAAGCCGAACTGCTCGAGGTACTCGGCCTCGTCGGTCAGCGTGTACACCGAGTCGAACCCCTCGATCTCGGCGGTATCGACCAGCCGCTCGATGACGTGCGCGCCCACGCCCTGTCCGCGCCAGCCCTCCAGCACGCCGATCCCGGTCAGCTCGCACCGCTCGGGGTCGGTCTTGTGGATCCGGAGCCGCCCGAAGCCGACGCGCTCGTTCGACTCCTGGTCGACGGCGATGACGTAGTCCCGCGACCTGAAGGCGGCGTCGTCGAGCCCCATCGCCTCGATGTGGTCGAGCAGCCACGCCTCGTCCCGGTTCTTGGCGTCGCGGACGTACATGAGAGGTCGTACCACGCCCACACTCAAAACGGTTCCCCGGAGTCCACGCTCGTCCGAAGCAGTTCCCCGGAGTCCACGCTCGTCCGAAACGGGTCCTCGGAGTCCAAGCCCGTCCGAAGCGGTTCTCCCGCGGCCGCACCACGGCCGCGAAGGTGTCCCACGGATCCTCCGGATCGTTCCGGCAGGTTCGAGAAAGTTACTTACCCGGGCGGTCGGAACTGCCGATAATCATGGAGGGCAACGAGGCGATCGACGAGGTGGTCCACGAGCCGGACCCCGAGTTCGCGGCGGCGACGAACGTCCGCGCGTTCATGGACGAGTACGGCATCGACGACTACGAGGAGCTGATCGCCCGCACGACCGAGGGGATCGAGGGCGAACCCGAGTCGGGCGTCGACTGGTTCTGGGACGAGATCGTCGACTACCTCGACCTCGAGTTCGACGAACCGTACGACGCCGTCCGCGACGATTCGGCCGGGCCGCAGTTCTCCGAGTGGTACGTCGGCGGCGAGTTGAACGTCGCGCACAACGTCGTGGACAGACACGCGGCGGTCGACTCCCCGAACCGGAACCGCGTCGCGCTGATCTGGGAGGGCGAGGACGGCGACGTCCGCGAGTACACGTTCCACGAGCTCGCCCGCGAGTCCGACCGCGTCGCCAACTACCTGGAGTCCGCGGGGATCGAGGTCGGCGACACGGTCGGCCTCTACATGCCGATGGTCCCGGAGGTCGTCCCCATCCTCTACGGCTGTCTGAAGGTCGGCGCGATCGCCGTCCCCATCTTCTCGGGCTTCGGGACGGAAGCGACCGCGACCCGCATCGCGGACAGCGAATGCTCGGTGCTGTTCACCGCGGACGGCTTCTACCGCCGCGGGAACGAGGTCCGACTGAAGGCCGACGCCGACGCCGCCATCGAGCAGGCCGGCCACGTCGAGGAGACGGTCGTCTACGACCGGTTCGGTGCCACGTCCGCGACCGGAGGGGCCGAAAGCGGAGGCAGCGGGGGCGAGGACGGCGGCACCGACCCCGTCCCGTGGACCCCCGACCGCGACCGGACCTACGAGGAGGCGGTCGGGACCGCCGACCCGGACTACGAGACGAAGTCGCTCCCCGCCGACCAGGAGTCGCTGCTGCTCTACTCGTCGGGGACGACGGGCAAGCCGAAGGGCATCGTCCACACCCACGCGGGCGCGCTCGTCCAGCCGGCCAAGGAGATCCACTTCGGCTTCGACCAGAAGCCCCACGACCGCTTCTTCTGGGTCTCGGACATCGGCTGGATGATGGGGCCGTGGACGCTGATCGGCAACCACGCCTTCGGCGGCACCGTCGTCATGTACGAGGGCGCGCCGGACCACCCGCAGCCGGACCGCTTCTGGGAGATGATCGACCGCCACGGGATCACCACGTTCGGCATCTCGCCGACCGCGATCCGAGCGCTCCGGAAGCACGGCGACGAGTGGGTCGAGGACCACGACCTCTCCTCGCTACGAATCCTGGGATCGACCGGCGAGCCGTGGGACCCCGAGTCGTGGCGGTGGTTCCACGACGCGGTCGGCGGCGGCGAGTGCCCGATAATCAACATCTCCGGCGGGACGGAGATCTTCGGCTGCTTCCTGATGCCGATGCCGGACCGGCCGCTCAAACCCTGCACGCTCGGCGGGCCGGGACTCGGGATGCACATCGACATCGTCGACGAGACGGGGGCCTCGATCAGGGAGACGGGCGAGCGGGGCTACCTCGTCGCGCGCGACTCCTGTCCCTCGATGACCAAGAGCCTCTGGTCGGGCGACGAGCGCTACCTCGAGGAGTACTGGTCCACCTTCGACGACCTGTGGGACCACGGCGACTTCGCACAGAAGGACGCGGACGGCTTCTGGTTCCTCCACGGCCGCGCGGACGACGCGCTCAACGTCGCCGGCCGGAAGGTCGGTCCCGCGGAGATCGAGGGCGTCCTGATCGACCACGAGGCGGTCAACCAGGCCGCGGCCGTCGGCGTCCCCGACGACACCACCGGCACCGCGGTCGTCGCCTACGTCGTGCTGGAGCCGGACGCGGAGCCGAGCGACGACCTCGCGGAGGAGCTGCGGACGCTCGTCGGCGAGGAGCACGGCAAGCCCTTCCGCCCGCGCGAGGTGCTGTTCGTCGACGAGTTCCCCAAGACGCAGTCGGGGAAGATCATCCGCCGCGCCATCGAGGCGGCGTACCGGGGCGAGGACCCCGGCGACCTCTCCTCGATGGAGAACCCCGAGGCGCTGGAGACGCTGAAGGACGCATCGTAAGAGGCCCGTCAGTCGGGCGCACGCATCCTCTCCTCGCCGCCGCCCGCCAGCCGGCCCGCCAGCGCCACGCAGCCCGCGCCCGTGAGCCCAGCGGCGCCGCCGGCGAGCAGGACCGGGTCGTAGCTGCCGAGCGCCTCGAACGCCGCGCCCGCGGCCGGCGGCGCCGCGAGCCCGGCGACGCCGAACGACAGCGAGGCCACCGGAAAGAGCGTAGTGAGCGCCCCCTCGCCGAACAGGTCGGCGATCTGCGCGCCGAGGAGACCGCCGCAGCCGCCGTAGGCGACGCCGAACGCGACCGCGACGGCGAGGAACGTCGCCCGTCCGGAGGCGACCGCGAACCCCGCGGTCGCCGCGCCCATGAGCGCCGCACAGAGGACGAACGTCCGAGTCCGTCCCACGCGGTCGGAGAGCGCGCCGATCCCGAACCGCGTGACCGTCGTCGCGAGCCCCAGCGTCGTGATCGCCGCGACGCCGACCGCTCGCCCGAGTCCGGCGTCGCTGGCGTGGAGCACCACGTGGCTCAAGACGACGTACAGCGGCGCGAACGTCAGGATCCAGCCCGCGGTCACGAGCAGGAAGGCCGGCGACCGCAGCGTCGTCCCGGCGTCGGGGGCGACCCCGGAGGGGCTCAGGTCGCCGCCCGCACCGGTCGACGAGAACTCGGCGCGTTCGCCGGCCTCGGCGCCGACGTCGGCGGGATCGTCGGCGAAAAGCAGCGCGACCAGCGCGGCGACGACGCCGACCGTCGCCGCGAGCGCCGCCATCGCGGGGCGCCATCCGACCGCGGCGATCAGCCGGTCCGCGGCCGCGGGGACCGCCACGAGCCCCACACCGAGGCCCGCGGAGGCGACGCCGACCGCGGTGCCGCGGCGGCGGCCGAACCACCGCGGGACGGTGGCGTACCCCACCACGTAGAGCCCGGCCATGCCGGTCGCCGCGACGACGCCGAACGCGACGAGCAGTTCGGCGTAGCTGCGCGCGACGGCGGTCCACGCGAGCCCGCCCGCGAGCAGCGCGCCCGAACCGGCCGCCACGCGTCGGCCGCCCTGCGTCTCCACGACGCGCCCCGCGCCGACGCCCGCGACGTAGATGAGTGCGGTCTGGAGCCCGAACGCGGCCGCCAGCGCCGTCCGGGAGGCGTCGAACGTCTCGAGCAGCGAGTCGTAGAAGACGCCGAAGGCGTACGTCGACCCGAACGTCGCCATCGACGCCAGAAAGCACGCGACGACGACCACCCAGCCGTAGTAGACGCGGTCGGCGAGCCGGCGGCGCGGATCGAGAGCCATCGGTGGGTGGCTCCCGGCCCGGGACCATAAAGGGCGGTTTCGCGGCACTGCGCCGCGGTGTGGTGCGACGCTGAACGGTGCTTGTGCGACGCTGGACGGTGCTCGTGGGGCAGGTGCTGTATGGAGCGGTCGCAGGTGCTCTCGGGATCTCCGGCGTCGGTCCGACCGCCGTACCCCGACCGATCAGTGTTCCACGAACTCCACGAGCACGCCGCCCGTCGACCGCGGGTGGAGGAACGCCACGTCGTGGCCCCACGCGCCCGGCCGCGGTTCCTCGTCCACGAGGTCGATGCCGAGGCCGCGGGCGCGGTCGAGCGCGGCGGCGGCGTCGTCGGTCGCCAGCGCGACGTGGTGGACCCCCGGCCCCTCGCGGTCGAGGTAGTCCGCGATCGCCCCGCCCTCGCGGGGTTCGAGCAGCTCGAAGTAGCCGCCGCCGTCGAGCTCCAGGAACACGACGCGCATGCCGTCGAACGTCTCCTCGTGAGCGACCGGCGCGTCCAGCAGGTCGTCGAACAGGTTCGCGAGCGCGGCCGCATCGTCCGTGGCCACGCCGACGTGGTCGAACTCCATACCTCGGTGTCTGCCGCCCGGGGCATAAGCCCCGCGAGGCGTCGCGGGCGCGGTCCGAGAGGGGTCGGCCGCCCCGGTTCCCCTCACCGCCCCGGCTTGTACTCGCCGTACTCCTCGCGGAGCACGTCGCAGATCTCCTGGACGGTCGCGTACTGCTTGACCGCGTGGACGATGTGGGGCATCACGTTCTCGGACCCGCGCGCCGCCTCGCGGACCGCCGCGAGCGCGTCCTCGACCGCCTCGGCGTCGCGGTCGGCCTTCACCGCCTCCAGGCGGTCGATCTGCTCCTGTTCCTGTTCGGGGTCGACCTCCTCTAAGTCCATCTCGGGCTCCTCGTCGACCTCGAACTCGTTGACGCCGACGATGATCCGGTCGCCGGCCTCGATCTCCTCCTGCCGCTCGAAGGCGACATCCTGGATCTGCCGCTGGACCCACTGGCTTTTGACCGCCTCCAGCATGCCGCCGCGCTCCGCGACCTCGTCGAGGATCTCGAACGCCTCCTCCTCGATGCCGTCGGTGAGGTTCTCGACGTAGTAGGAGCCCGCGAGCGGGTCGATGGTGTCGGCCGCGCCCGACTCGTGAGCGAGGATCTGCTGGGTCCGCAGGGCGGTCCGGACCGACTTCTCGGTCGGGAGCGCGAGCGCCTCGTCCTTCCCGTTCGTGTGGAGGCTCTGCGTGCCGCCGAGGACGGCCGCGAGCGCCTGATACGCGACGCGGACGACGTTGTTCTCGATCTGCTGGGCGGTGAGCGTCGACCCGCCGGTCTGGGTGTGGAACTTCAGCTGCTTGGACTTGGGGTTCTCGGCGTCGAACCGCTCCTCCATGATCTGCGCCCACATCCGGCGCGCGGCGCGGAACTTCGCGGCCTCCTCGAAGATGTTGTTGTGCGCGTTGAAGAAGAAGGAGAGCTGCGGGGCGAAGTCGTCCACGTCAAGCCCCGCGTCGAGCGCCGCCTCGACGTACTGGATGCCGTTGCCGAGCGTGAACGCGACCTCCTGGGCCGCGGTCGACCCGGCCTCGCGGATGTGGTAGCCGGAGATGGAGATGGTGTTGAACTTCGGCACCTCCGCGGCGCAGAACTCGAAGATGTCCGTGATCAGCCGCATGGAGGGCTCGGGCGGGTAGATGTAGAGGTTCCGCGCGATGTACTCCTTCATGATGTCGTTCTGAATGGTGCCGCGGAGCTCCGCGCGGTCGACGCCCTGCTGGTCGCCCATCGCGATGTACATCGCCAAGAGCACCGAGGCGGGCGCGTTGATCGTCATCGAGGTGGACACCTCGTCCAGCGGGATGCCGTCGAACACCGTCTCGAAGTCGTCGAGCGTGTCGATGGCGACGCCCGAGCGCCCGACCTCGCCCTGCGCCATCGCGGCGTCGGAGTCGTACCCCATCTGCGTCGGCAGGTCGAACGCCATCGAGAGGCCGGACGACCCCTGGTCGATCAGGTAGTTGAACCGCTCGTTGGTCTCCGCGGCGGTCCCCATGCCGGCGTACTGCCGCATCGTCCAGAGCCGACCGCGGTGCATCGTGGAGTAGACGCCGCGCGTGTACGGCTCCTCGCCGGGGAAGCCCACGTCCTCGTCGTAGTCGAGATCGGCCACGTCCGCGGGCGTGTAGAGGGGGTCGACCGCCTGCCCCCCGGTGTCGGTGGTGAATTCGTCCTTGCGCTCCCCGAACCGCTCGACCGTCGGGCCGTAGGTCTCGGACTCCCACGACTCGTGGCCCTCGCGGATCGCCGCCAGTTCCTCGGGGTCGAACATTACCTATTGGGTCGCCCCTGCGGGACTTAACTGTTGGAGAAGGCGGCGGACTGCGGGCGTCCGCGGAGCCGAGGTTTTCTCGGCCGTCTCCTCCGAGCCGCGATTTTTCTGTTCCTCACGCCGCACGCGCGCGTTCGGCCCACCGCGGGCCCGCCCGCACGGCCAGCAGCACGCCCGCGGCGCCGACGGCGACCGCGCCGCCGACCGCGGCCGCGGGCGCCCATGTCGGGACCATCCCGGCCGCGGGCAGGAACGAGCCGAGCAGCGCCGGCACGACCACGAGCGCGACCGCGGCGCCGAACGCGCCGAACCGCGCGGGGTCGAACAGGAACTCGTTGGGGTCGAACCCCGCGAGGTAGACGGTCACGCCGAAGAAGTACGCCGAGGCCGCGACGAGCCACAGCGCGCCGAGCGCGGCGTCGCCGAGCGTCGTCGGGTACAGAAGGAGCGCGACGGCGTACGCCGAAAGCGCCGCCGGGATCCCCACGATCGCGAACGCGCGCCGCTTCGCGCGGAACACCGCCGGCAGCGCGACGGGCAGGATCTCGTAGGTCGCGAGCGCGTCGACGCTCGTCAGCCAGTTGTACGTCGTGAACGCCGACAGCGACAGCACCGCGCCGAAAAAGGCGCCCGGTGCCGGTCGGACGGCGACGATGGTCTCGACCAGCCCCAGCAGTCCCGCCACGACGGCCAGCAGGATCCCCGCGGAGACGACCGGCTTCCAGAGCCCGCCGCGCGAGCGCGAGAGGTCGAGCAGGCTCTTGACCACGAGGCCGTCCGCGTCGCCGATCCGGTCCGCGAGCGCGCCGAGACGGGCGGCGGAGCGACGCGAGGCCGGGCGGTGCGTCGGGTCGTGGACGACGAGCGCGCCCGCCGCCACCAGGAGCGCCAGCGCGAGCGCCGCGGCGCCGACCGCGAGGCTCCCCCCGGCGAGCGCGAGTCGAGCCGCGCCGGTCGCCCACGCGAGCGCCGCCAGCGCGACGGCCCCGGCGACGAGTCCGATCCGGGGGATCCCCCGGGTGCGCGTCGCGATGGCGGCGACCGTGAGCGCCATCCCGAGCGCGAACAGCGCGACCGCCTCGACCCACAGCAGCCCCACGGAGGCGACGACCGCGAGCAGCGCCGCGCCCACCGATGCCGGAACGGCGGCGCTCCCGCCCTCGACCAGTCCGAACCCGGCCGCCGAGGCCGCGAGCGGCGCGGTCCCGACCGCCATCGGCAGCACGAAGACGACGGCGTAGAACGCGGCGTCCTTCAGCAGGAACAGCCCGAGCATCCGGGTCCGGTCGAGGGGGAGCGTCTCCGTCGTCGACAGCACGAGCGAGAGGTCGTCGAAGAGGTCGTCGGTCCGGTCGCCGCCCACGAACGCTGCGGTGCCCGCGTAGAGTCCGAACAGCAGCGCGACCCCGCGGATCCCGCGCTCGATCGTCGCCGCCTCCGTCCCCACGGCCGCGAGCCCGAGCCCCCCGAGCGTCGACATCGTCAGGACGACGAGCGGCAGGGTCGCGAACCGGCCGCCGCCGAACAGCCGCGCGTGGAGGCGCCACTCCTCGCGCCACAGCGTCGCCAGCAGGGCGCGGTCGAGCGAGGCCATCTCAGACCCCCGCGCCGTCGTCGTCCCGGGGCTCCGCGCCGCCGTCCGCGACCGCGTCGCCCGCCTCGACGCCCGGGAGGTCGCGCGCCCCGGCCCGGTCCACCTCGTCGAGGAACGCGTCGAGCAGGGAGCCGTCGAGGGACGCGGTCTCGCGCTCCGCGACCACGCGCCCGTCGGCGACGATGCCCACGCGCGAGCAGAGCTCTTCGGCGACCTCGATGTTGTGCGTCGAGACGAAGACGGTGTGCTCGCCGGCGTAGTCGGTCAGGAAGCGCTTCACGCGCTCCTGGACGATCGGGTCGAGGTTCGCCAGCGGCTCGTCGATGAACACCAGGTCAGGCTCGTGGAGGAACGCGGCCGCGAACATCGTCTTCTGTCCCTGCCCGCGGGAGAGGTCGGTCGCGAGCGTGTCGAGCTTCCCCGCGAACCCGAGCCGGTCGGCCCACGCCTCGGTGCGCTCGGTCACCGTCTCCGGGTCCATCTCGCGGACCCGCCCGACGAAGGAGAGGTACTCACGCGGGGTCAGAAAGCTCGGCGGCGACCCCTCCTCGGGGAGGATCCCGACGCGCCGGCGCACCGCGACCGGCTCCGCGACGGGGTCGACGCCGAGCACCTCGGCGCTGCCGGCGTCCGGCCGGAGCTGCCCGGTCAGCACCCGCAGCGTGGTCGTCTTGCCGGCGCCGTTCGGCCCGAGGAAGCCGAACAGCTCGCCCTCCTCGACCGTCACGGAGAGCCCGTCGAGCGCGGCCACGTCGCCGTAGCGCTTCTCCAGCCCGTCGGCGCGGATCGCTGTCATCGCCCGGTGTTCGAGGGAGTCACATAAAGGCGTACGGGCGTCGGCGGGTTCAACGAGGTGTCAGGCCGACCCCGTCCGCGATCAGCTCGTGGGACCGGAGCGCGTCCGCGTGGTCGCCCACGGCGTGTTGGACCATCACCTCGTCGACCCCGACGCGGCCCGCAAGCTGGTCCAGCAGGCCGGCGAGCGTGTCCGGGTCCCCCGAGATCGCTCGCGGCCACTCGCCGGGGTCGAGCGTCGCGGGGGTCGGTTCGGGCGCGCCGCCGAGCTCCGCGATCGCCTCCTCGACCGACGGCCGGGGGCCGACCTCGCCCCGTCGCAACCGACGGAAGGACGCCTCGGCGACCGCGCGCTGCCGGGCGGCGTCGGCGTCCGTCTCGGCGCAGACGGCGTTCACCGCGACCATGCCCGTCGGCTCGTCGACGCCGCCGGGGAGCCGCGACGGCTCGAACGCGTCGCGGTAGCGCTCGAACGCTGCCTCGGCGTTGTCAGGCTTGATGAACGCCGCGAAGCAGTACCGGAGTCCGAGCCCCCCGGCGAGCGCCGCGCTGGAGGGACTCGACCCGAGCACCCACGGGGTCGGCGGCGCCGCGTCGGACCGCGGGACCGAGAGGTCCGCGTAGGGGTGTCCCTCGGGGTAGTCGTCGTACAGGTGCGCGACGACCGCCTCGATCTTCTCCTCGTGGTCGGCGTCCGGGTCCCGGACGCGCCGGTCCGTCCCGAGCGCCTTGTCGACCGCCGGCGAGCCGTTCGCCCGTCCCAGCCCGGCGTCGATGCGGCCCGGCGCGAGCCCGTCCAGCGCCCCGAACGTCTCGGCCACCTTGAACGGGCTGTAGTGGTTGAGCAGCACCGCGCCGGAGCCGAGTCGGATCTCCTCGGTGGCCCCCGCGAGCCGGCCGAGCAACACCTCGGGAGTCGTCCCGGCGAGCGTGTCGCCGCGGCCGTGGTGTTCGGCGACCCAGAACCGCTCGTAGCCGAGTCGTTCGGCCTGTTCGGCGGCCTCGATCGTGTTCCGGTAGGCGTCGGCCGCGGTCCCGTCGGCCGGAACCGGGGAGAGGTCGACGGCGGAGAGCTTCACAGGGGCGGTCGGGGATCCGCGGTGAAAACGGTTCGGCTCGCCGCGCGCGTCGCCGGTCGCCCCGCGGAGCGGCGACGCGCTCGGACGCGCGGTCGGTTCAGACCCGTGGCGCGACCGGGCGGTTCAGAACCGCGGGGCAACCGGGTGGTCGACCCCGTGCTCGACGTTCGGTTCCGGGTCCTCGATCGCCTGCTCGCGCCCGTCGGGCCAGCGGACGATCAGCCGCTTGGGCGTCGCGCCATCGAGGCCGAAGTGGGCGACCGGCTCGGAGCCGCCGGGGGAGCCACAGCCCGCCTCCACGACGCGGCGCTGGACGCCCGCGGTCGTCCGCAGTCGCACCACGGCGCCGCGGGCGGGCGCGTCGTACTGCGTCGTCGGTCTGACCCGGAGCCAGTCCCGTCCGCTCGCGACCGGGCACTCGAACAGGGCGGGCGGGCGGGGGGTCTCGTCGCACAGCACCAGCAGTTCGAGCGCGCCGTCGCCGTCGAGGTCCGCGACCGCGGTCGCGCCGGCGCTCCGTGCCGGGGCCTCGGCGTCGCCCGCGTCGACGCGCCCCCAGTCACGGTCGCCGTCCGCGTCGAGGCCGTCGCGCCGCGCGAACAGCTTGTTCGACCCCGAGGCGGTCGCACAGAACAGCTCCTCGCGGCCGTCGTTGTCGAGGTCGGCGGTCGTCAGCGAGCGCACGTCGGTCACGCCCTCGAAGGCGGGCGTCGGGACCGGGACGAGCCCCCCCTCACCGTCCGGTCGGTAGCGCTCGAGCCCCGTCTCGGTCGCGGCGACGAGCGCGAGGGCGTCGCCCTCGTCGACGAGCGTGGCCGCGCGGACCGGCGCTCCGTCCGCCGGCGACGGCCCGGCCGCGTCCGCGAAGTGCCCCGACTCGTTGCACAGCAGCCGGCTGCCGCCGTCCGCCGCGCCGACGAACAGGTCCATCCCGTCGGTGAGCACCGGCGCGGCGACCACCGAGCGCACGTCCGCCTCCACCTCGATGCCGACCGCGGCCGCGAGGTCGGTCACCTCGCCGTCGTCGCCGATCTCGTAGAACCGCGTCGGGGAGTCGGTACAGCCCACGACGACGCCGTATCTGCCGGTGCCGTAGCGGTCGACCGCCGCGACCGCCCGCCCGACGCGATGGTTGCGCCGGTCGCGGTTGACCGGGAGCGAGAAGGCGTCCGTCCAGCGGTAGCGGTCCCGCTCCAACCGGTCCAGCAGGAGGTCGGTCTCCGGCGTGTGGCCGGCGTCGACGTCCGTGTTGTGGACGTACAGTTCCTCGCAGCCGTCCGCGTCGAGGTCCGCGGCGACGACGCAGGCGGCGTGTCTGTCCGGGTCCGCGACGATGCCGGTCGCGGTGTCGACGTAGGCGTCGCCCTCGCGGGCGTAGAGGCGGTTCGGCTCCCCGTCGCCGCCGACGAACACGAGGGGGCCCTCCCGTCCCGGCGTGACCGCGACGCCGCGTCCCCGTACCGGGGCGGCGTCCTCGAGCAGGTCCGGGACGGCTCGAAGCATGGCCGTCCCTCACCGCTGCGGAGGGAAGTACTCACGGGTTCGGGCGGGGTGCTCAGCGGGGGCGTTCCGGCTCCCGTCGAGCGGGGACTCGCCCCCTACGACCCCTCGACGAGCGCGCGCTCCAACAGCTGGAGGGGATGTTCGACCTCGTAGCCGGTGCCGTGCTCCATCTGCATCGCGCAGGTCGGGCACTCGGTCATCCCGGTCTCGCCCTCGGCGTCCTCCATGTGGTCGAACATGTCGGCGCCGATCTCCATCGAGACGTCGTACTTCTCGGCCTTCCAGCCGTAGGTGCCGGAGATGCCCGAACAGGAATCGCCCACGTCCTCTATCGCGGCGCCGTCGAGGTCGCGGAACGTCTCCAGCGCCTGCCGGTCGAGGCCCTGATTGCGGGCGTGACACGGCGCGTGGTAGGCGAAGGCGCCCGAGTCGACCTCCGCCTCGGCCACGTCGGCCTCCACGTCCTCGTAGATCCGGAGGTACTCCAGCGCCTCGAAGGTGTTCTCCGAGAGGTCCTCGATGCCGTGGATGTCGAACAGCTCCGGGTACTCCTGTCTGAGCGAGAGCGAACAGGAGGTACAGGAGGCGATCACGTCCGCGCCCTCGCCGATGGCCTCGACGAGGTTCTCGACGTTCGTCTCGGCCGCGCGGCGGGCGTCCGAGAGCATGCCGTTGGCGAACATCGGCGTCCCGGAGCATTTCTGTGGCGGGACCATGACCTCGTAGCCGTACTGCTCGAAGACGCGGACCATCGCCTTCCCCACCTCGGGTGTGTTGTAGTTGGAGTAGCACCCGTGGAAGTAGGCCACGCGCTTGTCGGGGTTCTCGACGGCGGCCCCGCCGCGCTCGCGCCACCACTCCCGGAAGGTCTGCTCGGCGAACTCGGGGAACTCCCGCTCGCTCGTGACGCCGAGCGTCTTCTCGGCCAGCCACATCGCACCCGGGACCTTCGTCGCGGCGTTCGCCAGGCGCGGCGCCTTGCTCGCGATCGACGCGAAGAAGCGGTAGTTCGAGAGGATCCGGTTGCGGACGTACTCACGCGAGAGCTTGCTCATCTGCCGCTCGACGAACTCGCCCCGCGCCTCGTTGTGCATCTGCGAGAGCGGCACCGAGGAGGGGCACGCGGAGTCACAGCGCATGCAGTTCGAACAGGAGGTGATCGAGTCGTCGATCTCCGTGTCCTCCTTGCGCTTGAGCCGCCACTGCTCGGGCCCCTGGAACTTCGGCCCGGGGAACTCGTCGTCGACCTCCGCGACCGGGCAGGAGGTGTCGCAGGTGGTGCACTTGTAACAGGAGTCGGCGCCCTCCCGGAGGTCGAGGTCGCCGCCCTCGAACACGTCGACGGGGTCGTAGGCGTCCGGGTCCGGGCCGGGAGCGGGGGCGGCGTCGCCGTCGGCCGCCGTCCCGCCGTCCGTGGCCGTCTCGGGACCGAACTCCTCCGCCGGGTACTCCCCCGCGGGGTCGTCCGCGTCAGCGCCAACGTACACCGCGGGCTGTTCGTCGCTGCCGAGTCGCGGGACGCCCGGCGCCGGACGCTCGCGATCGTCGTCGTTGTCGTCGTGTGATGAGTCGTCGGTCATGCGTTCTCCTCTGTCATGTCGCCGGCTGCGTCGTCGGTACTGTTCGCTCCGTCCAGTGCCACCGCCGCCGCGCCGCGTCCCGCCACCACGCCCGTCGCCAGCGAGACGCCGCTGGCGGACTTCTCGCGGGCCACGTCCGCGCCGCCGAGCGTCGCGCCCGCCACGCGGACGTTGGGGTACTGCACCGCGCCGTCCGCGTCGAGCGGCCGGAGGGCGCCGTCCGCGGCCACCCCGAACCGCGCGTACGGCTGGTCGCCGAACGCGTCGTCGACGAACCACTCGTAGCGGTCGTCGGGGTGAGGGACGTGACAGCCGAGGACCGGCTCCCGGACCCCCTCACGGTCGGCGTCGATCCCCTTGCCGACCGCGCCGCCCGTGGCGAGCACGAACGCGTCCGCGGCGTAGGGTATCTCTCGCCCTTTTCTGTCCACGAGGACGTGCGCGACGCGTCCGTCCTCGTCCAGTTCGCGGCCGACGACGGGGTTCCCGGTCTCGACGCGGACGCCAGCCTCGTCGAGCGCGTCGAACAGGCGGTCCTCCAGCCGGAGTCCGGGGATGCTCGGCGGGCCGCCGGGGAGTTCGAACACCGCGGCGCCCAGTCGGTCCGAGAGGTCCGCGCGGACCGCGGCGGCGCGCTCGTCGCCGAGCATGGCGGGGAAGCCGACGCGGGCCGCGGTCCTTCTGTCACTGCCGTCGCCGTCCGCGACCGCGCCGACCGCGTCGAGGTGCGGTTCGACGGCGTCCGCGAGCGCCTCGCGGGCGGGCGTCCCCCGCCCCGCGTCGTCGCCGCCGAGCGCCTCGTTCCGGTCGAGCGCGCCCGCGAGTCGGGTGAGCCGGGCGTCGTCCCGAAACTCGCCGGGGAACGCGATCTCGACGCCCGCGACCGGGAACGGGACGCCGGCCGCGCGCAGGCGGGCCGCCAGCTGCCGCGCGTCGTACTCCGGCAGGCTCTCGAAGCCGACGATCAGGGCCGGCGCGTCGTCGCTCGCGAGGCCCGCCGCCATCGACGCGGGGTAGCGCGCGGTCGGCTTCACCGTCCCGCCCGCGGTGGGAACCAGCGCGTTGCGCTCCGTGTGCGCGCCGCGGTAGAGGTCGCCGGCGGCGTCGTCGAACAGCGCGAGCCCCTCCCGGAGCGCCGACGCGCCGACGAGCCGGTAGGGGTGGCCGTCGGGGAGTGCGTCGACCTGCTCGAAGGGGTTCGGAAGCGGACCCTCGGGGTCGGGTCGTCGCTCCGCGAGCGCGCCCGTGCGCCCCGCGGTGGGGTCCAGCGTCGGGTCCGACCCGGGACCGGCGTCGCCCGCGGCCCGACTGGGCGGAACGTAGCCGAGCGCGTCGATCAGGCCGGACGCCTGCCGCAGCGTGGAGTCCTTGTGTGAGACGAGACGCACGGCCGCGCCTTCGCGCGCGGCCGAGAGCGCGGCGGTCGCGCCCGCGAGCCCCCCGCCGACCACCAGCACGTCGCTCTCGATGGCCATCAGCGACCGCCTCCCGTGTCCGCCCCCGTGGCAGAGTCCCAGCGCGCTCCGTCCTCCGATCCGTCGTCGAACGCGCCGAAGTCCACGCCGTCGTCGAGCGTGGCGGGATCCGCGTCGCGGCTCAGCGTGAGCGCGTGGAGCGTCCGCGAGAGCGTCGCCTGCGAGAGCTGTTCGCCCCACAGCGCGTGCCGCTGGCCCTTCCAGCGCTCCTGGTACAGCTCGTCGAGGGCGGCGCGGGCGGTCGGCTCGTCGTAGTCGGGGTGCAGCTCCGCCGCGATGGCGTGGGCACAGAAGCCGCCCTGACAGTTGCCCATCGAGGCGCGCGTGCGGAGCCGGACCGCGTTGAGGTCCGCGCCGGCGCCGTTCTCGCCCGTCATCGCGTCGCGGAGCTCGGCGCGGGTGACGCCCTCGCAGGTGCAGACCACGGGGTTCGGCTCGTCCGTCTTCAACACCTCGTCCGCGCGGGAGCCGAGCCGCTGCGTCGAGCGCCGGCCGACCGGCGAGCGCAGGCCGAACTCGTCCATGTAGTCGCGCAGGACCGAGAAGTCCTCGGAGCCGGGGAGCGGCTCGTCGGCGGTGACGCAGTCCGCGTCGACCCCGAACTTCTCACAGACGTGGTCGGTGATCGACTCGGCCATGAGCCGGTAGGTGGTGAGCTTCCCGCCGACGACCGTCGTCAGCCCGGGCAGGTCGTCGCGCTCGTCGTGGTCGAGCAGGAAGTAGTCGCGCGTGATGTCGGTCGGGTCGTCGGTGCCGGTCCCCGGCGGTTCGTACAGCGGCCGGACGCCCCAGAAGGAGCGGAGCGTCCGGGCGTCCGCCAGCGGCGGGACGAGTTCGGCGAGCTCGTCGATGACGCGGTCGACCTCCCACTCCTCCTCGGGGTAGTCCTCGGGGTCGTCGACCTCCTCGTCGGTCGTGCCGAGGATGCAGGCGGTCTCGTGGGGGACGACGATGTCGGCGTCGCCCTTCGGCTTGCAGCGGTTGATCACCGTGTCGACCTGCCGGACGTTCATCACGGTCATCACGCCCTTCGAGGGGCGGACCGCCACGTCGACGTCCGCCATCGCGCCGATCTCGCCGGACCACGCGCCCGCGGCGTTGATCACGTGGTCGGCGCGGATCGTCTCGGTCTCGCCCGGCGCGGGACGGCTCCCCGTCTCGGAACCGCGGTCGCTCCGCTTTCCCGGACCGTCCCCGTGTTCGACCTTGACGCCGACGACCGCGCCGTCCTCCACGAGCACGTCTGTCACCTCCGCGTGCGTCGCGACGCGGGCGCCGTGCTCGATCGCGTCCGCGGCGTTGGCGACGCAGAGCCGGAAGGGGTCGACCGCGGCGTCCGGCACCGTGATCGCCTTCTCCACGTCGCGCGCGAGGTACGGTTCGCGGCGGCGCGCCTCCACGCCGTCGATCACCTCGGCGGGGATGTCGCAGGCGCGACAGCCCGCCAGTTTCTCCTGAAAGTACTCCTCGGAGTCCTCGGGGCGCTTGACGAACAGGCCGCCCGTCTCCTCGACACAGTGGGCGGCGATGTCGCGGACGACCGTGTTCTCCTCGATGCACTCGCGGGCGGACTTCTGGTCGGAGACGGCGTACCGCCCCCCGCTGTGGAGCAGGCCGTGCATCCGCCCCGTCGTCCCGTGGGTGAGGTTCCCCTTCTCGACGAGCGTCGCGTCGACCCCGCGGGTCGCGAGGTCGCGGACGATCCCGCAGCCCGTCGACCCCCCGCCGACGACGACGACGTGTGGTGTCGATGCCATTCGTTACCTCACCTACGGATCGGACCCACTTTGTCTTATCGCCTCTGGCGAGTCGAGCGTAACGTATTCGATCGCGGGCGCTCATCCGCGGACAGCCGACCCGGATCCGGAACGGGAGGCGCGTCGTCGCGACCGTCCACGACCGCTCCCCTCGCAGAGCGGCCAGCGAAGAACGGCCGTAGGTGGCTCACCTCGTCCGTTCTGTCCTATCGGGCCGCGTCTCGGCAGACGACTCCAGGCCGGGGGACCGCCGATGGCGAGCCGCCGGTGTGGTGGTCTTTCACAAACCTTTATAATGATTCAGTATTTTGTTTACTGGTAACGCGGCAACAGAGATAAATAATTGTCGCGGGGGAGAGCCAACCACATGTCAGACACGTACGTCGGAGCGATCGACCAGGGAACGACCGGCACGCGGTTCATGGTGTTCGACCACGCGGGGCAGGTCGTCGCGAACGCCTACGAGACGCACGAACAGATCTACCCCAATCCCGGTTGGGTCGAGCACGACCCGGTCGAGATCTGGGAGAACACGCAGTCCGTCGTCGTCGACGGCCTCGCGGCCGCGGGCATCGACGCGGACCAGCTCGCGGCGCTCGGGATCACCAACCAGCGCGAGACGACCGTGGTCTGGGACGCCGACTCCGGCCGCCCGGTCCACAACGCGCTGGTGTGGCAGGACCGCCGGACCACCGACCGCGTCGAGGAGCTGCAGGAAGCGGGCGACGACGAGTGGATCCAGGAGCGGACCGGCCTCGAAGTCGACGCCTACTTCTCGGCGACGAAGACCGAGTGGATCCTCGACAACGCGGAGCCGCTGAAGCTGCAGAGCTCGCGGGGCGAGGACCTCCGCGACCGCGCCGAGGCCGGCGACCTGCTGATGGGCACCATCGACGCGTGGCTCGTCTACAACCTCACCGGCAACCACATCACGGACGTGACGAACGCCTCGCGGACGATGCTGTTCGACGTCCACGAGATGGACTGGGACGACGACCTGCTGGAGACGTTCGGCGTCCCGGAGGAGATGGTCCCGGAGGTGCGCCCCTCCTCGGACGAGGAGCTGTACGGCCACACCGACCCGGACGGCTTCCTCGGCGCCGAGGTCCCCGTCGCGGGCGCGCTCGGCGACCAGCAGGCCGCGCTGTTCGGCCAGACCTGCTTCGACGCGGGCGACGCCAAGAACACCTACGGCACGGGCTCGTTCTACCTGATGAACACGGGGACGGACGCGGTCACTTCCGACCACGGCCTGCTGACGACCGTCGCGTTCCAGCTGTCCGGCGAGCCGGTCCAGTACGCGCTGGAGGGCTCCATCTTCATCACCGGCGCCGCCATCGAGTGGCTGGAGGACGTCGACCTCATCAACAACGCCGCCCAGACCGCGGAGCTGGCGCGCTCCGTCGAGTCGACGGACGGCGTCTACATGGTCCCGGCGTTCACGGGCCTCGGCGCGCCCCACTGGGACGGCCGCGCCCGCGGGACGATGGTCGGCATCACGCGCGGCACGCGCAAGGAGCACATCGTCCGGGCGACGCTGGAGTCCATCGCCTACCAGACCCGCGACGTGGCGGAGGCGATGGAGGCCGACTCCGGGGTCGAGACCACCTCGCTCCGCGTCGACGGCGGCGCGGTGAAGAACGACTTCCTCTGTGGCCTCCAGTCGGACATCATCCAGACGGACATCGTCCGCCCCGAGGTCGACGAGACGACCGCGCTCGGCTCCGCGTACGCGGCCGGCCTCGCGGTCGGCTACTGGGAGTCGCTCGACGAGCTGCGCGACAACTGGCAGGTCGACCGCACCTTCGAGCCGGAGATGGACGAGGCGAAGGCCGACAGGATGTACGACCGGTGGGACGACGCCGTCGAGCGCTCGCTCGACTGGGCGCGGGAGGAGTGACCGATGTTCGACCTCCTGCTCCAGGTTCCGCTCCTGGACGTGACCGTCGAGCGGTTCCTCGTGTTGGTGATCGCGGCGATGGCCGGCGGGGCCTTCGGCGCCGCGCTCGGTGCGCTGCCGTCGTTCATCTTCACCGGCTTCGTCGTCTTCCTCGGCGAGGGGATCGCGATCCTCCAGCGCGAGTTCGACGCCATCGAGGCGGTCCCCGACGGCGAGCTCGCCGCCGGCATCACGGGCGTCATCGGCTTCGGCATGGTGACCGGCCCGCACGTCGCCTTCGCGGGCGGCGTGGCCGCCACGGCGTACGCGGCCAAGAAGTACCCCGAGATGGAGCCCGAGGGGTGGGACTACCACTTCGGGAAGAACATCCTCTACGCGTTCGGCACGAAGCCGGACATCCTCGCGGTCGGCGCCGTCACCGGCGTCGCCGGGATGCTGATCGCCCGCCTGCTCGGCGCGGTCGGGTTCCCGAGCGACCCCATCGCCATCTCGGTCGTCGCGACGGCGCTGCTGGCGCGGGTCGCGTTCGGCTACTCGCTCGTGGGGTCGCCCGGCGGCGACGGCTTCCTCGACATGACGCCGTTCGCGCGCGGCGAGACCCGGGCCATGACCGACGGCGGGAAGGAGGCGCTCGTCACCGAACCGTGGCTCCCCCACCAGTACAAGTGGTCCGGGGTCGCCACCATCGGCCTGATCGGCGGGGTGCTCGGCGGCTACCTCTGGCTGGAGACGGGGAGCATCTTCCTCGGCTACGCCATCTCGGCGATGAGCCTGCTGTTCCTGAACCTCGGCGTGGAGAAGATCCCCGTGACCCACCACATCACCCTCCTCGGATCGACCGCGGCCGTGGTCGTCGCCGCGATGACCGGCAGCGCGCCGGTCGTCCTGGTCGCGGCGGGGCTGGTCGGCGCCCTGAGCGGTCTCCTCGGCGAGGCCACCCAGCGCCTCTTCTACGCGCACGGCTCCACGCACGTGGACCCGCCGGCGATGGCCATCGCGATCCTGATGCTCGTCATCGGCGTGCTCGCACTGGTCGGCGTGCTTCCGAACGCCGGCTACCTCTGAGGGCGATGCCGACGCCCGGTCCCCGTGCCGTCGCGAGTCGTCGCGTCGGTCACGCTCCCCTCCGATCCCCGACCGCTCGCGGGTGCGCGACCGCGATTCTTTTGACCGGGGGGCGACGAGACGCTGACGACGCCGACGCCATTCCGCCATGAACATCGACGCACGGATCGACCGACGACGCCGCGGCGACGACGGCCAGCGGCTGGTGCGCGACTACACGGCGATCGCTCCCACCGCGCACGCGGACGAGCCCGTCGACCGCGGCCCCACGCTCGAGCGGATCCTCGACCACCTCGACCCGGCCTTCGAGGGGACGATCCCGCCGAACGCCTACGTGCACGGCCCGGCCGGCTCCGGGAAGTCCGCGGTCGTGACGGCGCTTTTCGATCGGCTCCGACGGACCTCCGCCGAGACACGGACGGGGATCCACACCAGCACGCGCGCGGTGCCGACGACGCTCCCGCAGTTCGTCCGCGTCGACATGCGCGAGACGACCAGCGCGTTCGGCTTCTACCGCGCGGTGCTGGACGGCGTGGTCGAGGAGTCGGTGCCCGGCCACGGCGTGAGCACCGACGAGTTGCGCGACCGCCTCCGCGAGACGCTGACCGGGACGCCGGGGGCCGTCGTGGCGGTCGACCACGTCGACGACCCGGAGGCGGACGACCGGCCGGACCCCGTCGAGTTATTCGCTGGCCTGCCGAGCAACGCGAGTTGGCTCGCCGTCGGGCGGACGCCGCCCGCGGAGACGTCCCTGTCGGAGTACACCGCGACGACGCTCGCGGTCGACCGCTACCGCCAGCAGATCCTCGTCGACATCCTCACCTCGCGAGCGTCTTCGGGGCTCGCGCGCGGGGCGCTCGACCACTCGCTCGCCCGCCGGATCGCCGAGTGGGCCGACGGGGACGCCCACGACGCGCTGACGGTGCTGTTCGTCGCGGCCGTCCGCGCGGACCGCGAGGGCGGGACCCGGCTTTCGGAGGCGGACGTCAACGCCGCCATCGCGGAGATGCCGGAGCCGTGCGCGGCGCTCGGCCGCGTCCTCGCGCTGCAGGACAACCGCCGCGCCGTGTTGCGCGCGCTCGTGACCCTCGACGAGGACGAGCGCGCGTCGGTCACCGAGACGACTGAGGCCATCGCGGCCGACCCCGACGTGGACCTCTCCGCGGGGACGGTCAAGCGGTTCCTCTACGAGCTCGCGGAGGCGGGGATCATCGCCCGCGTGCGCGCCGAGGAGGCGAGCGGGCGCGGCCGCCCGCCGAGCCGCGTCGAACTCCGGTTCCCGCCCACCGCGTTCCGGCGCCTGGACGACCTGCGGGAGTGACCCGCGGCCGGCGATCAGGAACACGGCGCGCGGCCGGGGTGGTTGCGGGGGCGTCTCCGACGCCGCCGCGCGGGCGCAAGGTAGTTGCCGCGGCGGCCGCGATGTTCGGCCATGGTTCCGCCCCTCGTGCTGGACATCGACGGGACGCTGACGACGCCGGAGCACCGCGTCGACCGTCGGGTCTTCGAGTTGCTGCCCGGCTGGGACGCGCCGGTGGTGTTCGCGACCGGGAAGTCGTTCCCCTATCCGGTCGCGCTCGCGCACTTCCTGGGACTGCCCGAGAACGTGGTCGCCGAGAACGGCGGCGTCGTGTACGCCGACGGCGAGACGACGCTCGCGGGCGACGCGGAGGCCTGCTGGGAGGCGGTCGAGGAGTTCCACCGCCGCGGCGGCGACCTCGGATGGGGGACGCGCTCGACGGTGAACCGCTGGCGCGAGACGGAGGTGGCCGCCTCGCACGACGCCGACGAGGACCTGCTCCGCGAGGTCGCCGCCGGCTACGACCTGGAGGTCGTGGACACGGGCTACGCGTACCACGTCAAGACGCCCGGCGTGAGCAAGGGCGCCGCCTTCGAGACGCTCTGCGAGACGCTCCGGGTCGACCCGGAGCGGTTCGTCGCGGTCGGCGACAGCGTCAACGACGTCTCGACGTTCGCGGTCGCGGGCGAGTCGTACGCGGTCGCCAACGCCGACGAGGCCGCCCGCGAGGCCGCCGACCGCGTGCTCGAGGCGGGCTACATGGACGGCACCGCGGCGGTGCTGGAGGCGCTGCGTGAGGGCGCGGCGGGGCCGTGACCCGTGCGCCGCAAGGGCCTTGCGGGCACGGCCCGTAGGGCCGGCCATGAGTGACGCGGACACGGAGACCGGCGACGGACCCGCGGACGAGGTCCCGGAGAGCGAGGCCGACTGGCGCGAGCGGCTGACCGACGAGGAGTACCGCGTGTTGCGCGAGGCGGGCACCGAAGCCCGGTTCTCGGGCGACTACGTCGACCACGACGAGGACGGGATCTACCGGTGTAAGGCCTGCGGCGAGGTGCTGTTCGAGTCCGAGACGAAGTACGACTCCGGCTGCGGCTGGCCCGCCTTCTACGCCGCCGAGGAGGAGTCGGTGACCACGCGGAAGGACACCAGCCACGGGATGGTTCGGACGGAGGTCAGGTGTGCCGACTGCGACTCCCACCTCGGGCACGTCTTCGACGACGGCCCCGAACCGACCGGGAAGCGCTTCTGTATCAACTCGGTGGCGATGGAGTTCGACGAGGGGCCGGCCGGCGAGGACGCGTAGCGCCGCGAACCGCTACTGATTCGCGGACCGCTCGTCCAGCGCGACGGCGACGCTCCGGACGGCCACATCCGCGGCGAACGCCTCGCCGTCCGCCTCCAGTTGCTCGAACGTGTCGTAGTGGATCGGGACGACCAGCTCCGGCCGCATCGCGTCGGCCAACTCGGCCGAGGCCGCCTCGTCCGAGACGATGCCACCCCCGCCGATGTTCGCGAGGAACAGGTCGACGTCCAGTTCCGCGAAGCCGTCGAGCGCGTCGGAGTCGCCCGGCCAGAAGAGGCGCTTGCCGCCGAGCGCGACGAGGAAGCCGCAGCCGAGCCCCTTCGGATGCGTGACGGTGCCGTCCGCGCTCGCGTTCGGCCCCTCGGGGTCGTTGTACGCCGGCACCGACCAGACCGTCGCGTCGGGGTCGACCGTGCCCGCGTCCGCGGACGCGTCACCCGCCGCACCGGCGGCCGCGACCTCCAGTTCGTCCTCCTCCTCGACGCGGACGACCTCGTAGTCCGCCGCCAGGTCGGCGATCGGCTCCACGTCGCGGTCGATGCCCGCCGGGTCGACGCCCTCGTAGATCACCAGCGTCGCGTCCTCGCCGGCCACCGACCGGATGCCGTCGCTGTCGTAGTGGTGGTCGTGGGTGACGAGCACGAGGTCGCCGTCCTTCGCCCAGTAGTCGTCGAGGACGCCGTAGCGGCCGGGGTCCGTGTAGCAGACGTAGCCGTCGGGCGTCTCGACGCGTGCGGTCGCGTAGCCGAGCCAGTCGACGGTGAACCCGTCGTAGCGAACCGTCATGTGCGCCCCTGCGCGGGCGACCGCCTTGAGGGTGGCCATCCCGGCGGCGGACGACCGCTCGACGACGAGGGCGCCGGGCTCCGTCAGTCGCCGGCGTCGCCGGCCAGCCGCTCGACGCGCGCCAGCGAGTCCGCGTCGACGGGGTCCTTGTCCGCGCGGACCTCCACGAACCGCGGGAACCGGAGCGCGTAGCCCGACGAGTAGGTGGGCGAGCGCTGGATCTCCTCGTAGCCGACCTCGAAGACGACCGCGGGCCTGATGTCGACCTCGGTGCCCGACTCCGCGAGGACGTGCGGTTCCAGCAGGTCGGTCAGCTCCTCCAGTTCCGCGTCGGTAATGCCGGTCGCGACCTTGCCGATCGTCTCGTAGGCGTCGGCTCCTCGGTCCCTGCCGTCTCCGCCGTCCCCGCCGCTGCTCCCTCCCGCCCGGACCGACAGTTCGAACGTCCCGAGCAGTGAGGCGCGCCGCCCCTCGCCCCACTCCGCGCCGGTGACCACGAGGTCGAGCGTCTCGACGTCCGGCTTGCGCTTGAGCCAGTTGCGCCCGCGGTCGCCCGGCGTGTACGCCGCGTCGGGGTCCTTCAGCATGATCCCCTCGTGGCCCGCCTCCAGCGCCGCCGCCTCGACGGCCGCGATCTCGTCGGGGTCGTCGGTCACGGTCACGTCCGCGGCCGCGTCGGGCAGGAGCGCGGCGAGACGGTCGTGGCGCTCGCGGAGCGGCGCGTTCACGAGGTCGTCGCCGTCGGCGTGCAGGCAGTCGAACGCGTGGAGGCGGAGCTCCACCTCCTCGCGCATCCGGTCCACGTCGTGCTTCCGTCGGAAGCGGCGCAGGACCTCCTGGAACGGGAGCGGGTCGCCCGCGTCGTCGACCGCGACGACCTCGCCGTCGAGGATGACCGGCACGTCGACGCGCTCCGCGACGTACTCGACGATCTCCGGGAGGGCGTCGGTCACGTCGTCCATGTTCCGGGAGTAGAGTGCCGGCCCGAGCGCGTCGCCCGTCTTCGTCCCCTCTTCGACCGCGGGGTCGTAGTGGACCTGCACCCGCGCGCCGTCGAACTTGGTCTCGACGGCCGCCTCGCCCCACTCCTCGAGCGCGTCCGCGGCCGTGCCCGCCTGCGCGAGCATCGCCTGCACGGGGCGACCCACCTCCAGTCCCTCCTCGTCGAGGCCCGCCGCGCCCTCCTCGCGGGCCAGCACCGCGACGCGCCCGTAGTCGTTGGTCACCTGAAGCGCGCGCTCGACGGTCGCAACTTCCTCGTCGGTGGCGTGAACCACCGGCTCGTCGGACCCCTCTTCGGGGGCCGCCGCGTCCCCGGCCGACAGAAACGCCTCGGAGATCGCGTCCCGGACGGCGCCCTCGCCGACGCCGAGGCGCATCTCGCCGAGCACGAGCCGGGCGATGAGCTTCGCCTCCGCGGGCTCCGAGCGGTTGAACAGGCCGAACAGCGCGTCGCGCTTCGTGGACTCGCTGCCGGCGCCCGAGGCCGCCGCGAGGGCCCGCAACTCGGCGTCGACCTCGGCGACGGTCAGCCCGGCGCCGGCCGTCGCTCCGCCGCCGCTCCCCGCTCCGTCACCGCCGTCCGCTCCGTCACCGCCGCCCGCGAACGCCGCGAGGCCGCGCTGGCCGCCGAAGTCGTAGTCGGCGGCGACGGCGCCGATCTCCCCCAGCTCCGCGAGTGTGGTCTCCACGTCGGCCGCGTCCACGTTCGGGCCCGCGGCCCGTGCGATGGCCTCGTAGCAGAGCGCCGGCCCCACGTCCAGCGTCCGGGTGTCGTGGGCCGGGAAGACGCGTCCGAGCAGGAAGCGGGTGACGGTCGGGAGGTCCGGGCCCGCCTCCGCGAGCAGGTCCGCGACCAGCGCCACCGTCTCCAGGTCCGCGGGCTCGGCTTCCAACTCCTCGGCGCGGGCGGCGAACGCGGCGAACTCCATACGGTCGCCCTCGGCCGGCGGGGCCCAAAAGCGCCCCGATGGTGGGCGGTCGCGCCGGCCCGCGCGACCGTGACGCCCTCCCGCGAGCGCCGCCTCGGCCGCCGTCATTTATAAGCTCGCGGCCGCACGGGACGGGCATGAGCACCGAGCCCGACCTCGCGGCCCGCGTGCGTGCGGCGCTGGACGTGGACGCCGAGGCGTTCGCCGACCGAGCGGCCGCGGAGGCGGAGCTTGTCAAACAGCACCTCCGCGACGGCGCGTTCGACAACCACCAGTCCATCGTCGGCTTCGAGTACGAGTTCTACGCGGTCGCGGACGGGCGGTGGAGCGAGGAGTCGCGCGCGGGCGACTACGCGCTGATGCGCGTCCCGCGCCGCCTGCTGGAGCTGATGGGGTTCGAGAAGGAGCTCGGGCTCCACAACGCGGAGATGTCCACCAGCCCGCAGCCGCTCTCCGACCACGGGCTGGAGTCGCAGGAGGCGGAGGTCCGCGCGCGCCTCGCCGCGGCGCTCGCGCCGGCCTCCGCGGAGGGGATGCGGCTCGTCTCGGACGGGCTCTGGACCATCCCGCCCGCCGGCGAGGGGGCCGCCGAGTACCTCACCGACAGCGTCGACCTCGACGGCGTCACCGTGGCGACGAACATGAGCGCCGCCGACCGCTACCACGCGATGGCCAACGACTCCGCAGAGGCGAACGCGGACGCGGGGGAGGTGACGCGGCTCGAGGCGCCGGGCGTGAGCCTCACGGCGGACACCGTGATGCCCGAGAGCCTGATCACCTCGATCCAGCCGCACTATCAGGTGGCGCAGGCCGCCACGCTCCCGAAGCACTTCCGGTACGCGCTCCGCGTCGCGGCCCCGCTACTGGCGCTCGGCGTCAACTCGCCGTTCTTCCCGCCGGAGCTGTACGACGACGACTGGCGCGAGGACCCCGAACGCGTGCTCGCCGAGGGCGCCCACGAGAACCGCGTCCACGTCTTCGAGTCGGTGCTCAACGGACGCACCGAGGCCGACAAGGTTCGGTTCCCGCGCGACCTGGAGACGGTCGAGGAGGCGGTCGACCGCGTGGCGGCCGACGAGACCATCGTCCCGATGCCCGTCTCGGAGGGTGACCGCTTCGACGACGAGTTCGCCACGTTCCGGCTCAAACACGGCACCTACTGGCGCTGGGTCAGACCGGTGTTCGAGGGCGCTTCGCGCTCGTCCGCGAACGCGCGGATCGAGTTCCGGCCGGTGGCCGCACAGCCCACCGTCCGCGACTCCGTGGCGTTCCAGGCCGCCTTCGCCGGCCTGATGGAGGGGTTGCCACACCGCGAGCATCCGGTCATCGAACTCCCGTGGGAGACCGCCCGCGACAACTTCTACGCGGTCGTGGCTGACGGCATCGACGCCGACATGCAGTGGGTCGACGCCGAGGGGCGACACACGGAGGCCAACGAGGCCATCTACGACGACCTGCTCGACGCGGCGGAGGCCGGACTGCGCGACGCGGGGTGCTCCTTCGAGGAGGCGGCCCGCTGGCTCGCGCCCCTGCGCTGGCGCGTCGAGCGCTGGACGACGCCCGCCGGCTGGAAGCGCGACCGCTTCCGCCAGGCGGTCGCGGACGGCGCCTCGGTCGACGAGGCGGTCCACGCCGCCCAGCGCGCGTACATCAGGAAGCAGACGGACACCCTCATCGAGGGCAGCCTCGCGGACTGGTGAGGTCGCGGACCCGGCGTCTCGCGTTCCGGACTATTTCGACGAGCGTCGCGCTGGTGGACGGGCAAAAACGGAGAGAGAACGAACTTTTTCGCGGCTTACAGCAGCTCGTCGAACTCCTTGTGCCGGGTGACGTCGACGCCGTCCTCGGTGACGACGGCGACGTTGATCCCGTTGCCGGAGGCGAGGTCGCGCTCGACGGCGGACTTGATCGCCTTCGCGGCGACGGTCGTCGCCTCGTCGACGGTGAGGTCCTCGCGGTGCTCCTGCTCGAGGACGCCGAGCGCGTACTGGGAGCCGGAGCCGGTGACGGTGTACTCCTCCTCGGTCGTACCGCCGAGGGCGTCGATGGAGTAGATGTGGGAGCCCTCCTCGTCGACGCCGCCGAGGATCGGCTGGACGACGAAGAACGCGCCGGAGCGGAGGAGGTTCCCGGTCAGCGTGGAGAGCGCCTGCATGGACATGTCCTTGCCGCGGCGGGCCTCGTAGAGGCTTGTCTCGGCCTTCAGCGTGGAGATGAGGTTCTGCGCGGCCGAGACCGAGCCCGCGATGGTGAGCGCGCCGGTCGGGTGGACCTGCTCGACCTTCTGAACGTCCTTCGAGGAGACCATGCCGCCGAGCGAGGCGCGCATGTCGGTCGCAAGCACGACGCCCTCGGCCGTCTTGATGCCGACGGTCGTCGTCCCCGTCTTCATGCCCTCGCCCTCGCCGGCGGAGGCGGCGCGCTGCTCGCTCTGGTCGAACTCGCCGAGCTCCGGCCCGAAGACCGGCTGGTCGACGTCGGAAAGCTCGCCGCTGAGATCGCCTGTCGGTGTTCGCATTACCGTCTCGTTAGCCCGGCGCGCTGATAAAGGCAACCCTTCGGCCCCTCGTTGCCCCTTCCGCGAGGGGGACGTAAAACCGATAGACAGAACCGTGTCAACGGGGGCAAACGGGGGCACCGCCGCCTCACGAGTCGCCGGATCGTGACCGCTTACGGAGAATCGAGGAGAAAGCCCCGCCCTTTAGGGCGGGGATGAATCCGACAATACCGGTCACGAACGGCCGTTCGAGGGCACGGGAGGATATTCCACGCTGCGTAATCCATACTTTCAAATCGATTTGTCTACATAGATTATGTATGGCGAAACAGGTCGTCACCCGCACCTATACTGCGTCCATCAGGAACCAGTCACGGGTGCAAGACGACCTGGATTCGCTCGGATTCGCTGCCTCGAAACTCTGGAACGTCGGACGGTGGACGTGTGACCGCGTCTGGTCAGAGATTGGTCACATTCCCAGTCACGCAGAACTCACCGCGTACCTCAAAAGCCACGAACGCTATGATGACCTGCATTCTCAGTCAAGTCAGCGAGTCCTCCAAGAACTCGCTGAGGCGTTCGACGGCTGGTACGGGAAGCGACGCACTGGAGACGCGAGCGCGAACCCGCCCGGCTACCGCAAACACGACGACGACCATCCACGAAGCACGGTCACGTTCAAAGCCGCTGGCTTCAAACTCGACACCCAGTACGACCGTGTTCGACTTTCCAAAGGGTCGAATCTCAAGGAGTACTGGTCGGACTTCATCCTCTGTGAATACCAGACTCGCCCCGACGTTGACCTCTCGACCGTAGAGAGCGTCCAGCAAGTCAGGGCCATTTGGACGGGGGATGAATGGGAACTACACTTTGTGTGTAAGGTCGAAATCGACGTGTCCGAAGCCCGCGGCGAGAAGACTGTTGGTGTCGATCTCGGCATCACCAACTTCGCTGCACTCGCCTACGAGGACGGCCACGCCGAGCTGTACCCGCTGAACTGTCTGAAGCAAGATGACTACTACTTCAGCAAGCGGATCGCTCGATGTGACGACTCGAACTCCGAGCAAGCCACGCGGCTGAATCAGAAGAAGTCAGCTCGCCGCACCCACTATTTCCACACGCTCTCGAAACACATCGTTCAGCGATGCGTCGAGAAGGGTGTTGAGACGGTTGTGGTGGGCGATCTCTCCGGTATCCGCGAGGATGATGAGAACGGCGAAGCGAAGAACTGGGGCAAACACGGCAACCTCGACCTGCACTCATGGGCGTTCGACCGTTTCACCGATCTCCTCGAATACAAAGCAGAGATGCAAGGCATCTCGGTTGTGGAGAAATCAGAGCGAGATACGTCGAAATCGTGTTCCTGCTGTGGTCGTGAACGTGACGCGAATCGTGTTGAGCGTGGGCTGTACGTCTGTGATGCGTGTGGGATGGTGGCGAACGCAGATGTGAACGGTGCAGAGAACATTCGACAGAAGGTATCTCCGAGTCCCGCCACGGATGGCGGCGATAGGAGTAACGGCTGGTTGGCACAGCCATCGACATTCCTGTTTGACAAGGAGACTGGTGCGTTCGCACCTCAAGAACGGGTCACGTCGTAAACCACAATATCCCAACGCGGGAATCCTCGCCCTTCAGGGCGGGGAGGATGTCAATCCGCGGCGCGCTCGTAGGCCGCGCCGGTCGCCTCGACGAGTCGCCGGATCGCGGACGGAACGCCGGAGCGGCGCGCGGCGAGCGCGAGCGGGAACAGCGCGATCCCGACCGCGACCGTCAGCTGGTGTAGCCCGAACATCGCGGACTGGTACGCACGGGTGAACATTGGGTCTCTACCATCAGGGATCGACCGCCGTACATAAGGGTATCGGAGCGTCAGACGGGCGCACGTCGCCGCAGGCGTGTGGTTTTCCCGTTCCCGGTCATCCAGCGCCGCCCCGGCCGGGTCCCGGTCGCGAACCCGGTGCGAGGGCGAAGCGTGTCGGTCCCCAAGGCAAACGTATCGATAACTTATGAAGATGCGCGGGGACTCGTGCGCCTATTCGACGGCCGCGGACGACGCGAGCGAACGCACGCGACTCGGCGCGACCGATGGAACCCCCGGTCGGTCGGCGACCGTTCCGCGCGGGCGAACCACAAGACACGAAACCCCGCGCCCCTTCGAGTCGGGTATGAGCAACTATCTAGTCGCCATGGAGGCGGCGTGGCTGGTGCGGGACGTCGAGGACGCCGACGACGCGATCGGCGTGGCGGTCAGCGAGGCCGGGAAGCGTCTCAACGAGACCGACAAGCAGTACGTCGACGTGGAGGTCGGCGTGACCGGCTGTCCCGCCTGCGGCGAGCCGTTCGACGCGACGTTCATCGCGGCGAGCACCGCGCTCGTGGGACTTCTCCTGGAGATCGAGATCTTCAACGCCGAGGGCGAGGAGCACGCCTCCCGCATCGCCAAGAGCGAGGTCGGCAGCGCGCTCCGCGACGTGCCCCTCGAGGTCATCGAGGTCGTCGAGACCGAGGCCGACGCCGACGCCGACGAGGCCGAGTAACGCCGTCGACCGCCGCCGAGCTACGGATTCGGTCGTCGCCGGCGCGAGCACGCGAGCCCGGGCCGCCGTCGACGCCACGCAGGTCCGGCCGCCGTCGAAACCTTTTCAATTACCCCGAGTTATCTCGGGATATGGAACTTCCGACGCCGCAGGACCTGCGGGAGCGCCGCAACGCGCTCGGGCTCACCCAGAGCGCGCTCGCGGACGAGGCCGGCGTTTCGCAGCCGCTCATCGCGCGCATCGAGGGGGGCGACGTGGATCCCCGGCTCTCGACGCTCCGCTCCATCGTCAACGCGCTCGACGAGGCGGAAGGCGAGGTCGTCCGCGCCGAGAACCTGATGAACGAGACGGTGATCAGCGTCGCGCCGGACGACGCGGTCCGGGACGCGGTCGACCTGATGGAACAGGAGGCGTACTCCCAGCTCCCGGTGCTCCAGAACGGCATCCCGGTCGGCTCGATCAGCCAGGGCGACGTGGTCCACGCCGGCGAGGACGTGGGCGACCACCCCGTCAGCGAGGTGATGAGCGAGTCGTTCCCGACGGTCGCGCCCGACGCCACCGTCGACGAGGTCCGCAACCTGCTGGACCACTACAAGGCGGTGATGGTCACCGACGGCGGCGAGACCGTCGGGATCATCACCGAGGCCGACATCGCGGCGCAGCTCTCCTGAGGCCGCTCGCGACCGCTACTGCTCGGCGGAGAAGGCGTCCGGTTCGCTCCAGGCGTCGCGGCCGGAGACCGTCCGCTGCGGGAACGGGAAGGAGATGCCCTCCTCGTCGAACCGCTGTTTGACCGCCTTCACGTAGTCGGCGCGGGTCTTCACGAAGTCCGCGCGCGAGGGGTTCTCGATCCAGACGCGGGACTGCAGGCCGACGTAGGAGTCAGCCAACTCGTTGAGGCGGACCGAGGGGGCCGGGTCGCGCAGGATCTCGTCGTGTTTCTCGGCCTCCTCGATGATGATGTTCGTCGCCGCGTCGATGTCGTCGTCGTAGTCGATGCCGAAGACGAACTTCAGCCGGAGGGTGTCCTTCGCGACCGGATTCTTCACGACGCCGCTGGTCAGTTCGTAGTTCGGCACCGTCAGCAGTTCGTTGTCGAACGTGCGGACGCGCGTGACGCGGAAGGAGATGTCCTCGACGATGCCGGAGTTGTCGCCCCACTCGACCCAGTCGCCGATGCGGAACGGCTTGTCCGTGTAGATGAACACGCCCGAGACGAAGTTGCGGATGATGTCCTGCATCGCGAAGCCGATGGCCAGCGTCGCCGCGGCCGCGATCGTCGCCATCGACTGCAGGAAGTTTCCGTAGCCGGCCAGCCCGAACGCGACCGCGATGCCGGCGAAGAGCACGCCGACCGTCGCGATCCGGTTGAGCGGTTTGCGCGCGTGCGGCTTCAGCCCCTTTCTGTCGAGCAGCCGGTCGACGAGCGGAGAGAGTACCGACTTGTTGAGGACGTAGACGGCCGCGAGCACGCCGACGAAGACGAGAAACGACGCGATAGGCGCCGCGAGGGTCCCGCCGAGATAGGGCGTCAGCGCGTCCGCAACCGGCTGCACCTGTGCCGGAACCGCGCCGAGCGCGTCGCCGGCGGCCGCACCGCCGGAACCGCTGACCGCACCGCCCGCCGCACCGATCCCCATCAGTGGAACACCGCCGTGTTGCCACGCGTCTCCACCAGCTCGGCGTCGACCCGGTCCGCGAGGTCGGCCGCCAGTTCCTCGGTCGTCGTCCCGCCGCGGGCCGCCCGCAGGAACTTCGCTTTCACCAGTTTTCGGTCGTCCAGCTGGTCCGCCAACTCGTCGACGACTGCCTCGACGCCGCCCTTACCGACCCAGACGGTCACGTCGAGGTCGTGCGCCTCCTTTCGGAGTTGCTGATCGGTCATACGCGGTCAAGAGGGCGCGGCGCATTGAAGCTTGAGGTACGCGGCCGCGAGCGACCCGTCGCCCGCCGTCCGCGAGGCGGTCCACGAGGCGGTCCGTCCGCGAGGCGCCCCGAGCCGACTCAGAAGGGGTACCTGTCGGTCGCGCCGCACTCCAGACACCGCACGACGACGTGTCCCGGCTGCGTGCGGAAGCGTCCCGTGACCCCCGGCCGCAGATACACGTCGCAGTCGTCGCAGGTCCGCCGCGTGAACGCCCGCGGGAGCCCGCAGCGGTTCCGCTCCGCGATGCGGCGGGCGAGGCGAACGTACTCGCGCGAACGGTCGAACTCCCCGTCGACGACCGCCTCCCGCGCGAGCGACAGGAGCCGCTCGATGCGCTCCTCGGGAATGCCCATACGCGAAGCGCGCGACCGGACGGGAAAGGCGTTGCGAACGCGGGCGTCCCGCCGGACGCTCGCGGCGCTCGGGATCATCTCGAAAGGCCGGCGTCGGCGACCGACGCCGAGAAAAACGCGTCGCGGACCGCGGCCGCGCTACTGGTCTTCCAGCGCCTGCGCGATGCGCTGTAGCTGCCGGGTCGCGTCGCGGACCTCGTCGCGGAGCTGGCGCACCTCACGCACGAGCTCCTCGTTGCCGACCGACTCCTCGCCGCCGCGCTCGCCGCGAGCGCCGCCCGGACCGCCGGGACCGCCGCCCATCCCCGGCGCGCCGCCCGGCCCGCCGCCACCGCCCATGCCCGGCGGGCCGCCACCGCCGCCCATCATGCCGGACATCATCTGTGCGAAGGGGTTGCCCCCGCCCATACCGCCGGGGCCGCCCTCGCCGCCCATCATCTCCTCGGGGCTGGGCTGCTCGCCCTCCTCGCGTTCCTGTTCGCGTCGTTCGCGGATCTCCTCCACGCGCTCGCGGAAGGATTTCTCCTCTCCGTCCTCGCCGTCGGCGGCGTCGCCGGCGTCGTCGCCGGACTCGGCCGGTTCGTCGTCTGCCATACCCCCCGGTTGCGTCTCGGGTCCGAAAAGGGTTGGCTTCGACCTTTTTCTGCGTCGGGTTCGCGCGGCGCAAGCGCCGCGCTCACCGCTCCTTGAAAAATGTCGATCAAAAAGGGCCGCGGTCGGCGCTACGGGCGCTTCGCGCCCTCGCGCCGCCGCGGTACCACCACCTCGACACATAACCGCACCGCCACCGCACCAGCACCGCCACCGCACCAGCACCGCGGCCGCCACCGCACCAGCACCGCCACCGCACCAGCACCGCACCGCCACCGACCTTATGAGCCTCACGGCCGAGGTGCCCGGTATGACCGACTTCGACGCGGACTACGTCATCACCCACGTGCGCTACGTCGGCCACCACATCGACGCGGTCCGACGACACCGCCCGGCCGACGACGGCCTCGGAGACCCCGTCGAGGTCCCCCGCGGCGCGGTCGTGCAGGACCTCGACCTCGGCCTCGACTATATGACCGCCTTCCACGAGAACGGCGACTGGATCCCCGGTGACGAGGTGATCACGTACCACGCCGACGGCGAACGCTTCATCCGCACCACCGGCGACGACCACCCCGAGGACAACCTCTCGGGACTGCCCGAGTTCTGAAACTCGACCTTTTTCTGCGTCGGGTTCGCGCGGCGCAAGCGCCGCGCTCACCGCTCTCCCCGAGCTCCGCTCGGGGATCAGCGAGACCCAACGGGTCTCGCAAGCCTTGAAAAATGTCGATCAAAAAGGGGCCGCGGTCGGCGCTGCGGGCGCTTCGCGCCCTCGCGCCGCCGCGGTACCACGACCTCAACACATAACCGCACCGCGGCCGCGTGGTGACGGAAAAGCGCCGTTCCGGCCGGTGTCCCGTAACCCGAATCCGCCTACTCGTGGCCCGAGACGGGGACCGGCTCGTACGGCTCCTCCAGCCATTCCACGTCCGAGTCGGACAGGTCGATGTCGAGCGCCTCGACCGCGTCCTCCAGGTGCTCCACGCTCGTGGTCCCGACGATGGGCGCGTCGACCCAGTCCTTGTGGAACAGCCACGCGAGCGCGATCTGGGCCATCTTCACGCCCTTCTCGGCCGCGAGTTCCTCCACGCGAGCGTTGATCGACCGACCGCCCTTCTCGCGGTAGGGGTGCTCGTACATGTGCTCCTCCGTCTGCCCGCGCAGGGTCGCGTCGATGTCGTCGTCCGGGCGCGCGAGGTAGCCCCGGGCGAGGGGACTCCACGGCATCACGCCGACCCCCTCCTTCTCGCACAGCGGGAGCATCTCGCGCTCCTCCTCGCGGTAGACGAGGTTGTAGTGGTTCTGCATCGTGACGAACCGCTCGAGGCCGAGGCGCTCACTCGCGTGGAGCGCGTCCGCGAACTCGTGGGCCCACATCGAGGAGGCGCCGACGTACCGCGTCTTCCCGCGTCGCACCGCGTCGTCGAGCGCGCGCAGCGTCTCCTCGATGGGCGTGTCGTGGTCGTAGCGATGGATCTGGTAGAGGTCCACCGTGTCCATCCCCAGCCGGTCCAGCGAGTTGTCCAGCTCCTGCTCGATGGCCTTCCGGGAGAGGCCGCCGGAGTTGGGGTTCCCCTCGTCCATCTGGAAGTACCCCTTCGTGGCGACCACGAACTCGTCGCGGTCGTAGCCGGCGAGGGCCTCGCCGAGCACGCGCTCGCTCTCGCCGTCCGAGTACATGTTGGCGGTGTCGAAGAAGTTCACGCCGAGGTCGACCGCGCGCTCGACGAGCTCCCTCCCCTCCTCCTCGCCGAGGACCCACTCGCGCCAGTCCGGGTCGCCGAAGCTCATACAGCCGAGACAGATCCGCGAGACCTCCACGCCGGTGGACCCGAGGGTGGTGTACTCCATGGGTACGCGGTCGGCCGCGGGGACCAAAAATCGGTGGGCCGGCGGAGCGGTTGCCGGTGGTCGGCGGCGCCGTGCGCGCGAGCGCCGTCGCCGCACTCCGCCCTACTCGTTCTTGAACGACGCCGTGTAGACCATGAACGCGCCCGTAACGAGCACGAACGAGAGGAAGGTGACGAGCGCGAGGACCGTGGCGACCGGCTCCAGCGGGACGAGGAACTGCTCGCCGGTCGTGTCGAGCACGAGCACCGCCAGCAGGGCCGACACGAGCGCGAGCAGCCAGTTCGTGATGATGCTGTCCATACCGGGCCGACGCCGGCCCGCGTGAAAAAGGTGCGCGGCCGCCGGACGGAGGGGGCTCGTCCCGCCGATACGGTTTAGTGGGTCGCCCGCGCAGTCGCGTCCGCATGCCCTCCACCGAACACGCGCACGGCGACGGTGGCTGTCCCAAGTGCGGCCACGACGAGGCCGAAGTCGGCTCCATCTCCACGACCGGGAGCGGCCTCAGCAAGATGTTCGACATCCAGACCAACAAGTTCCGCGTGGTCTCGTGTACGGACTGCGGCTACTCGGAGCTGTACCGCGACTCGGCCTCCGCCGGGAGCACCATCGCGGACGTGTTCTTCGGCTGACCGTGGCGGAGGCCGCCCTCCTCATCGCGGTCCTGCTCGCGCTCGTCGCGCCCCTCGTCCTGTACGCGCTGGTGCGCGACGAGCACGAACGCGACCGGGAGACGGTCGACGGCTGGGACGAGGCCGAACGGACCGCGCGCAAGGACGCGGACGCCGCCACCAGCGTCGACGCCGACGCCGCGCGCCGGGACCCCGACGCCGGCGCCGAAACCGACGACGGAGTCGAGAAGAACGGCTGGGGTCGCCGGGACTGAGCCCCGAACGCGGGAGGCGAGCCGCGGGGTCCGACCCGCCACCGCGTATTTGTCGGTGGCGCTCGCAGCGAACGTATGACGCTGCTGCTGCTCGGCGACCAGCTTTCACACGACCTCGCGGCGCTCGGGGAGGCCGAGGACGTGCTCATGATCGAGTCGCGCGCGTTCGCGGCGCGCAAGCGCTACCACGCGCACAAACTCACCCTCGTCTTCTCCGCGATGCGGCACTTCCGCGACGAACTCCGCGAGCGGGGCCGCGCGGTGACGTATCTCCGGGCCGAGGACTTCGCCGAGGGGTTCGACCGGTTCGCGGCCGAGCGCGAGGATCCGGACCTCCGCCTGATGCGTCCGGCGAGTCACGGCGCGGGCGAGCGCCTGCGGGAACTGGCCGCCGAGCGCGGCATCGACCTCGAACTGCTCCCCAACGAACTGTTCGTCACGACGCCCGACGACTGGCGCGCGTGGGCCGGCGCGGACGCCGACGACCCCGACGCGACGTTCCGACAGGAGGACTGGTACAGACACGTCCGCCGCGAGACGGGCGTGCTGATGGAGGAGGACGCCGACGCCGCGGACGGGGATCCGGAGCCGCGGCCCGCGGGCGGCGCGTGGAACTTCGACGAGGAGAACCGCGAGACGCCGCCGGACGACTGGGCCCCGCCCGAGCGCGCGACGTTCGAGCCGGACGCCCTCACCCGCGAGGTCCACGATTGGGTGACGGCGGCGTTCGAGACGTGGGGCGCGTCGTCGATCGACGACTTCGCGTGGCCCGTGACCGCCGCGGAGGCGGAGGCGGCGCTGGAGAGGTTCGTCGCCGAGCGCCTGCCCGCGTTCGGCGACTACCAGGACGCGATGGTGGAGGGGGAGCCGTGGCTCGCGCACTCGCTGCTGTCGCCCGCGATCAACCTCGGTCTCCTCGACCCGATGCGGGCCGTGCGGGCCGCGGAGGACGCCTACGAGCGCGGCGAGGCGCCGATAAACGCGGTCGAGGGGTTCGTCCGCCAGCTCCTCGGCTGGCGGGAGTTCGTGCGCCACGTCTACCGGGCCGCGATGCCGGAGCTGGCCGACGCGAACCGACTCGATAACCACCGGGACCTCCCGCCCGCGTTCTGGGACGGCGAGACGGAGATGACGTGCCTTTCGGAGGCGGTCGAGCACGTCCGCGCGTTCGGCTACGCGCACCACATCGAGCGCCTGATGGTGCTGTCGAACTTCGCGCTGCTGTACGGCGCCGACCCCCACGAACTCAACGAGTGGTTCCACCTCGGCTTCGTCGACGCGTACCACTGGGTGACGACGCCGAACGTCGTCGCGATGGGGTCGTTCGCGACCGACGCCCTCTCCTCGAAGCCGTACGCCTCCTCGGGGAACTACGTGAACGAGATGAGCGACTACTGCGCCTCGTGTCCCTACGCCGTCTCGCGGACGACCGGCGAGGGCGCCTGCCCGTTCAACGCGCTCTACTGGGACTTCCTGAAGGAGAACGAGGAGACGCTCCGCGGCACCGGCCGCATGGGCCTGATGTACAACCACGTCGACGACAAGGACGACGAGGAGTGGGCCGCGATCCGGGACCGCGCCCGCGAGGTGCGCGAGCGGGCCGCGGCCGGGGAGTTGTAGTGCCGCGGCCGGGGAGCTGTAGGGCCGCGCACATCGCGGCCACGGAGGGTTCCCCGACAGCGCGGCCGCTCCGCGGGCAAGAAAACGCGGGACTCGTCAGTGTGCCGATGCGCCGAGGTCGAGCTATACTCGAGTGAGGTTCGTCGCGCGTGGCCCCTTGTCGGCCTGATCGATGTCGAACTCCACTTCCTGTCCCTCCTCGAGATCGGGGCCGCCCACGTCCTCCATGTGGAAGAACACGTCCTCGTCGGCGTCCTCGGTCTCGATAAAGCCGTAGCCTCCGGTGTCGTTGAAGAAGGCAACCGTTCCTGTCGCCATCGCGTCTCAAGCAACGCGGAACCCGACCATAAACGTTTGGGGGATGGTAGCACGGGAGTTCGACGGTCGACAGCCATCCCGAGACAGAAACGTAAAAATCTCGCCGACAGAGTTTCGGTTCCAAAATATCCTGCAGTTCGAGGGACGGGATCGAAGCCATAACCGGCATGAAGTAGTAGCCCCTATCAACACCCATGAGCACGCACCGCGCGCACATCGAGATCGGCGGGATGTCGTGTGCGACCTGTTCGAAGACCGTCTCGGAGGCGGTCGAGTCCCTCGACGGGGTCGAGGAGGCCTCGGTCAACTTCGCCACCGACGAGGGGACGGTCGCGTACGACCCCGCGGTCGTCGGTCTCGACGCGATCTACGAGGCGATCCGCGACGCCGGGTACGACCCGACCGCGGAGTCGGCGTCGGTCGCGATCACCGGCATGTCGTGTACCAACTGCGCGGACGCGGTCGAGAGCGCCGTGAGCGACGTGCCGGGCGTGATCGACGTGTCGGTCAACAGCGCCAGCGACGAGGCGCGCGTCGAGTACAACCCGACCGACGCCGACCTCCCCGCGATCTACGACGCCGTGAAAGGGGCGGGCTACGAGCCGGTCCGCGAGGTCGGCCCCGGCGCGGAGGCTGGGAGCGAGGGGGACGGCGAGGGAAGCGGCGCGGGTGACGGGGGCGGCTCCGGGGAGTCGGCGCGCCGGAGCGCGGTCCAGCGCGAACTGGAGCGCCAGCGCCGACTGGCGATCGGGGGCGGGATCCTCACGATCCCCTTCTGGGTCCTGATGGGGAGCATGCTCGGGTTCTACGCGGTCCCCGAGACGGTCGCGGGGATCGACCGCGGCTGGTTTGAGCTCGCCATCGCCACCGTGATGATGGCGACGCTCGGGCGCGAGTTCCTCTCGGGCGCGTGGCGCGCGCTCTCGAAGTCCCGGGACGTGAACATGGACACGCTCGTCGCGGTCGGCTCCTCGGCGGGCTACCTGTTCTCGACCGCGGTGATGGTGAACCTGATCACCGGCGACCTCTACTTCGAGGCGGTCGCGTTCATCCTCTGGTTCATCACCGTCGGCAACTGGCTGGAGGCGCGCTCGAAGGCGCAGGCCAGCGACGCGCTCCGCGCGCTGCTGGAGATGGAGGCCGAGACCGCGACGCTCGTCGACCCCGAGACGGGCGAGGAGCGCGAGGTCGAGTTGAGCGAGGTCGCGGTCGGCGACCGGATGAAGGTCCGGCCGGGCGAGAAGGTCCCGACCGACGGCGTCGTCGTGGACGGGGAGTCCGCGGTCGACGAATCGATGATCACCGGCGAGTCCGTCCCCGTCGAGAAGGAACCGGGCGACGAGGTGGTCGGCTCGACGGTCAACGAGAACGGCGTCCTGATCGTGGAGGCGACGAAGGTGGGCGAGGACACCGCGATCCAGCAGATCGTCGACCGCGTCCGCGAGGCGCAGTCGCGCCAGCCGGACATCCAGCGCGTCGTGGACAAGGTGTCGGGGGTCTTCGTCCCCGCGGTGCTTCTCAACGCGACGGTCTGGGGCGTCCTGTGGTTCCTCTTCCCCGACCAGCTGTACGCGGTCGCCACCGCGCTCCCGCTGTGGGAGCCGGTCGGCGGCGGCCCGGTCGTGGGCGGGGTTCCGGTCGCGGAGTTCTCCATCATCGTGTTCGCCTCCGCGGTGCTCGTGGCGTGCCCGTGTGCGCTCGGACTGGCGACGCCCGCGGCGACGATGGTCGGCTCGACCATCGCGGCCACCTCCGGCGTCCTGTTCAAGGGCGCCGACGTGCTGGAGCGCGTGAAGGACGTGGACGCGGTCGTCTTCGACAAGACGGGCACGCTCACCCACGGCGAGATGGAGCTGACCGACGTGGTCGCGCTCGACGCCGCGGGGACCGCGACCCGTGCCGACGGCGGCGCCGCGGCTGACGGGAGCGACGCGGCCCCCGACGGCGGCGCGCTCTCGGTCGAGCACTCCGACGCCGACGAGGCCGAAGATGTCGAGGATGCCGACGATGCCGACGACGCCGAAGAACTGGTCCTCCGTGCGGCCGCGGCCGCGGAGTCCGGGAGCGAGCATCCCCTCGGCGAGGCGATCGTCGACGGGGCCGCGGACCGGGGCCTCGCCGTCGAGCGTCCCGAATCGTTCGAGAGCGTTCCCGGTCACGGCGTCGTGGCGGAGACGGAGCGGGGCGAGGTGCTGGTCGGCAACCGGAAGCTGTTCGCGGACCGCGGGATCGACGCGGACGCGGCGGCCGAGGAGATGGAGCGGCTGGAGCGCGAGGGCAAGACCGCGATGCTGGTCGGCCTCGACGGCGAGGTGATCGGCGTGGTCGCCTGCGCGGACACGGTGCGCGAGAGCGCCCGCGAGACCGTCGCGGCGCTGCGCGAGCGGGGCGTGGAGGTCATGCTCCTGACCGGCGACAACGAGCGGACCGCCCGCGCGGTCGCCGAGGAGGTCGGTATCGAGCCCGACAACGTCCGATCCGAGGTGCTCCCCGAGGACAAGGCCGACGCCGTCGACGACATCCAGTCCGACGGCCGCCGCGCCGCGATGGTCGGGGACGGCGTCAACGACGCGCCCGCGCTCACGACCGCCCACGTCGGGATCGCCATCGGCTCCGGCACCGACGTGGCCATCGAGTCCGCGGACGTGACGCTGATGCGCGACGACCCCGCGGACGTGCTGAAGGCGCTGCGCGTCTCCGAGGCGACGCTCTCGAAGGTCAGACAGAACCTCTTCTGGGCGTTCGTCTACAACACGACGCTGCTGCCCGTCGCCTCCCTCGGCCTGCTCAACCCCGCGCTCGCGGGGCTGGCGATGGCCGGCTCCTCGGTGTCGGTGATGACGAACAGCCTGCTGTTCCGGCGCTACGACCCGAGCGAGGACTACCACCTCGCGGTCCTCCGGCCGTTCTACCGGCTCCGGGAGTAGCGTGCGCGGCCGGAGCCGGCGCGGCGTCGGTGAGGTGCGGTCCGCCGTCGCGGGTCGTCACTCCCCGGCCAGCGGCAGCCTGATCCGGGCGACATTCCCCGTCCCGTCGGGAGGCTCGAACCGGGCGCTCCCGTCCGAGAGGTCGACGACCCAGTGGACGAGCCACAGGCCCAGCCCGGTGCTGTGTGCCACTCCGTCGTCGTCGCCCTTGCCGAGCAGCACCTGTCGGTCGTACTCGGGGACCGGGACGTTCCAGTCGCGAACCGTGACGACGGCCTCGTCCCCTTCGAGCGCGATCGACACCGCCACCCGCGGTGGGTCCGCCTCCGGGTCCGCGTAGCCCACGGCGTTGTCGATCAGTTCGGCCACCGCGTCCTCGATCTCCGGGAGCGCGTCGACGGTGGCGGCGTCGGGGAGGTCGGTCTCGATCGCCGCGTCGGGCGTCCGCCGTCGCTGCGTCTCGACCGCGCGCTCGACCGCGGCGACGAGGTCGACCGGGCGCGTCGCCGGCGCGGAGCGCAGCAGGCGGTTCACCTCGCGCTGTTTCTCCGCCTTGTCAAGGAGGTCGAGTCCGACCTGTCGGATGACCCCGGTCTCGGGGCTACCCCCTTCGGTCGGGTCGTCCGGATCCCCCTCGCCTTCGGCGCTTCGTTCTCCGGCGCTTCGGCTGCCGCCCCTGTCTCTGTCGCTCCGGCCGCCGCCGCTTCGATCCCCGTTTATCTCGTCGACGTACCCGAGGATCTTGTTGAGGTCGTTCCGCAGGTTGTGCCGCAACACGTTGTCGATCACGGCGAGCTGCTTCTCACGGCGCTTCCTGTCGGTCACGTCGCGGGAGAACCCGACGATCCGGACGACCTCGCCGTCCTCGACGATCGGGCTCGCCTGCACCCATACCCAGCGACCGAAGTTCCGGTCGGGGTTGACGCGGTACTCGACGTCGACGTGCTCCCCCGCCGAGATCCGCGCCATGGCGTCCCTCACCGCGGGCCTGTCCTCCGGGTGGACCTGCTCCAGGAAAGCGGTCGCGTCCGCCTCGACCTCCTCGATCGACCCGCCGTACACCGATTCGTAGGCTGGGTTGACGAACAGGACCTCGCTCCAGTCGCCGGTGAACGACCACAGCACGTCGGTCGCGTTCTCCGCGAGCTCCTCTAGCCGCGCGGCGGTCTCGTCGCGCTCCCGTTCCGCGCGGACGCGGTCGGTCACGTCACGCGAGCTCACGACGTAGCCGCCGACGGCCGCGTGCGTGAGGTTCGAGAAGCGACTCTCCAGCCACACCCACGAGCCGTCGGGCGTCCGGTGTCTGTACTCGACGGTCGCCGCGGCGTAGTCGTCCGCGTCGCCCGTTCCCGGCGGCGTCCCCTCGACCGTCTCCCTGAACGTCGACCGGACGCGTTCGACGTCGTCGGGGTGGATCAGGTCGAACGCGTCGACGCCGATCAGCTCCTCGGGGCCGTAGCCGACGACCTCCCGCGCCGCCTCGTTGCAGTAGGTGACCGTTCCCTCCTCGTCGATGACGACCACCTTGTCCCGGGCGTGGTCGAGCAGCAGTTCGGCCGGCGGCTCGGCCGTCACGACGACCCCGCCTCCAGCCGCTCGTACCGCGTCTCGAAGTTCGCCCGGCAGGTGCCACAGCAGAAGTAGTAGCGCGTGCCGTCGAGGGTCGCGGTCTCCCCCTCGCTGGTGACGGTGTTGCCGCACTCCACGCAGTCGACGGCCAACTCCGGATCGCCCAGCGTCGGCTCCCACGACGACGCCGTCACGAGCGACACTTCCAACGAGGACACCGCCTCGAGCCCGACCGTCTCCGCCAGCAGCTCCCGGACCGCGCCCTCATCGACCGTGGCGACGGCGACGACCGTCCCCTCCGCCGTCTCGAAGACGTGGTCGACGCGGTCGTCCGCGGTCAGCGCCTCCCCGGCGGCCGCCACCTCCGCGGGCGGGACGCCGAGCCGGATCAGCACCTCCGTTCCGGTCGAGATCCGAGAGCGGTCCAGATCCAGCGTGAACCCTTCGATGACGCCGAGTTCGCGGAGCCGGTCCACCCGGTCCGAGACCGCCGGCGCCGACAGGTCGACCCGCTCGGCGATGTCGCTGTAGGGCCGCCGGGCGTCCTGCAGGAGGAGTCGGAGGATCTCCCGGTCAGTCTCGTCGAGGGTTCGCATGGACGAACGGTTCTCATTCCGGAACCAAAAGCGCTCGCCAGCCCGGTCGTTCGAACCCGTACCCGGCGTTCGGCCGCGACCGCAAGGGAAACCGCAAAGGGCGTCGGCGACCTACGTCGGGCCATGACGACGATCGACGTCGACGGCATGGCGTGTACCGGCTGCGAGACCACCGTCGAGGACGCGCTCGCGGACGTTCCGGGCGTGGAGTCGGCCGAGGCCGACCACGAGGCGGGCGCGGTTCGCGTCGAGGGCGACGCCGACCCGGACGCGGTCACCGCGGCCATCGACGAGGCCGGCTACGAGCCGGAGCGCTGATCCTGAGCCGGGTCGTCGCTCCCGTCCGCGTCGCCGGACGAGGCCGACTCGCCGTTCTCTCGACTGTCGCCCCCGGCCGCGTCGCCGGGCGAGACCGACTCGCCGTCCTGCCGACCAGGGTCGGTCGATGCGGCGCGGGGGCCGTTCTCGGGAGTCGGCGGCACGTAGGTGTACAGCCGACCGTCGACCAGCGCGTGATAGCGCCCGGTCGAGGGTTCCTCCACGACGCCCACGTCGTTGTCGATGGCGAAGTCGACGAGGTCGCCGAGGCTCTCGGCCCGCCCCGCCGGCGTCCCGGTCAGGTCCGACGGGAGTTCGACCCGCGTGATCCACTCGGCGTACTCCGAGCGGTCGTCGCGGTAGTCGAGCCAGGCCCGCTCCGCGCGTGAGAGCGCGAGGAGTTGCTCGCGGCGGGCGTACGCCAGCGCTCCGCTCCCGGCGACGCCGACGAGGAACAGGAGCGGTCCGCCGACCGAGCGCGCCGGACCGTACGACCGCGGCGTCTGCTCGGTCACGGTGCGGTCGATCTGCTCCGTCTGCCCGCCGGCGTCGTCGACGCCGTAGGTGTCGCCCCCGGGAGCGATCCCGAGTTCCACGGGCTGGACGTGCTCGACGCGTTCGCCCGCGACCTCTCCGTCGACGGTGACCCGGCTGACGACGAGCGCCTCGGTCTCGCCGGGCGCGGTTCCGAGGTCGCTTTCGATCCGGTCGATCCGCTGACTCAGCGCGGTCACGTTGACCGAGAAGTTCGTCCGCACGGTCTCGCCCGGCTCGACGTCGGTCGCGGTCCGCGTCGCGAGCGTCTCTCGATCCTCCCAGTAGACGGTGTTCTCCGCGGCGTTCCGGACCACGAGCACCGACTCCGTCTCGACGGACACGTCCTCCGAAGCGGGGGCTTGGTAGGACGCCGCGAGGGAGACGTCGAGCACCGGTGTCACCGACGCGAAGTAGGTGCCCCGGTCGGTGAGCGTGTCGCCCCGGTCGAACACCGGAGTGTCGCGAACCACGTCCGCGGAGTGGGCGTGCTCGGAGGAGACGCTCCAGGAGGTGACGGGGCGCTCCACCGTTTCCGTTCCCGGATCGACGTGCGCGGTGTACGCGGCGGCGCCGCCGACGCCCGCACAGACGAGCAAGACGGCGAGAAGCAGGGCGAACTGTGCGTGCAGAAACGCACGGACGCGCAGTCGGGTGTCGGTCGTGTCTGGCGTTGAGTCGTTCATTCTCTGTAGAGTTTCCGGAGGATGCGGCGGTAGGCGGGCGTCTTCGGTCGCGAGTCACGGTTTCTGAGGCGCGCGGGCTCGCCGCGCACGAGCGCGAGTCCGAGCAGGTAGACGCCCCCGCCGAGGAGGGCGTCGATGGCGACGATGGGGGCCCAGGGGTGAATCCGGTGGAGGGCGTCGATCGTCGAGGCCGGAAGCAGCGCGAGGTAGCGGTGTTCGACGACGAGCATTCGGTAGTAGCCGGTCTCGTCGGGCGCGGACAGCGTCAGCGTCGTCGTCCCCTCCTCGCGGCTGCCGACGTAGACGCGCTCGGGATCGACCCGGACCCCCTCGCTCGCGGGCGTGACGTACGCGTGGACCGGGACCACTCCCGCGTTCGGGACCACGTACTCGAGTTCGGTGCTCGTCCCGCGCTCGACGACGGTCGGGTTCTCCGACTCGAAGTCTGCGCTCACGACGCCGTACTCCTGGGTGCCGGCCGGGACGACCATCGCCGCGGTCGCCGTGGCCATCAGGACCAGCGCGAGGACCCCGAACACGAACGCGACCGAGGTCCCGTCCTCCCGCGACCGGTCGCGTTCGCGGTCCGGCCCCCCCGGCGACGCGAGGTACCAGTCGACCGCGTACGCGACTGCCGACAGCCCGAGAAGCACGTACGCCAGCCCCTGGGTCCCCTGCAGGGCCCGGACGCCGAGCGTCACGGTCAGCCACGTCTGGAACCCCTCCAACAGCCCCTGGAACCACATGACCGCGGTCCCGAGGTGCGGGATGACCACGACGCTCCCGCCGAACGTGAGCGCCTTGGCGACGACGTCGGCCTCCTGTACGATCGGCTCGCCGCCGTCCTGGTCGGTGAAGGGGTTGTTGTCCCCCTGCGTCACGTAGCCGCGGTCGGTCTCCTCGACGACGCGGTGGGTCGTCAGCCCGCCGCCGTCTATCTCCTGGGCGTCGAAGGTCACCACGTCGCCGGGGGCTATCGGCCCCGCGAGCGGGGCGGGGATCGCGATGAACCCGTCGCCCGGGTTCAACACCGGCTGCATACTCCCCGTCTCGACGAAACTCAACAGGACGGGTTGGCCGAGGTACTGACCCACCAGGAGCGAGACGACGGTGAGGACCACGAACCCCTGAAGCGCCAGCGTGAGGTAGCGTCGAAGGGACATCGTTCTCGTTGAGGCGCCTCACCTCTGCGAGGTAGTGTCATCGGAACATAATAAATCCGCGGGTCGAGTCAATCTGGCGACAACTCGAACCGGGGTGCGGGACGCGCCCTCCCGCCGGCGCCGCGCCCGGACGTCGCGTCAGTCGAAGAGGCCGGCCGCGAGCGCGATGTACGGTCCGATGAACCCGAGACAGAAGCCGAGCAGGTGGACGTAGAGGTTGAGCACGCTCGTTCCGGTCGCGGGGTCGACGGGGAACCCGACCGCGGGGTACGCCACCAGCAGCGCCCCGGCGACCGCGAACAGGTCGCCGTACCCCCGCCTCGCCGTCACCGCGCGGGCCCACTCGCGCGGGAGCCGCCGGCCCTCGGTCCCGCGTATCGCCGCGTAGAGGTATCCGGCACCGATGACGGCGCTGGCGGTCGTCGCCGCGGTGCCCACGAGCGCGTCGCCGCCGCCGATCGGGAGCGCCAGGAGTCCCATCCATCCGACGAGGAGGAAGAACGCCGCCGGGCGGAGGTCCCGCTCCGACGCGGCGAGCAGCTGGGTCCGCGCGTACGCCGCGGCGACGAGCGGCAACACTCCGAGTATCGCCATGTTGATGCCCGAAAACCCGTATCCGACGGCGTGTCTCGGCACCGCGAGGTTCAGCGCCGACAGCACGAACGGGAACGCCAGGAGGTCGGTCGCGAGCGCCGTCAGGTAGAACCGGCGGCGCCCGCCCAGAAGCGCGGCCGCGTACCCGACGCCCGCGAGCAGCCCGTACCCGATCAGGTTCGCCAGCAGGTGACCGACCGTCAGGTGGACGTAGTGAGCCGCAAACGCCGTCACGACCGTGGGGTCGGTGTACTGGAACGCGAGCGCCCGGCGCGTCTCGACGGGCAGCGCGAACACGCCGACCATGACGAGCGGCGGGACCGCGAGCGCGACCGCGTCCGCCGGGCGCGACCGCGTCAGAAACGCACCGAGCAGTCCGCGGAAGCCGTCCGCGGCGTCGGCCTCGCGCGAGATCACAGTTACGGCCGTGGCGACGCCCGGCGTCCACAAAGGCGTATCGCCGGCCCCGACGTGGCGGCGCGCGACCGACGGGGCCGGACGCCGAGCGGACTGTCCCGGGTCGGACCGACCGTCGGGCCCGGACTCACTCCTCGTCCACCCCCGGGACGCGGCGAGCGAGCGCGAGCGCGGACAGCGTGACTGCCAGTCCGACGACCAGCCCGACCACTCCCGGGATCCCGAACCCGCCCGGTTCCTCGACCGGGGCGGGACCGGCTCGGGAGTCGGCCCTCCCGTCGGCGCCCGGCCCGTCGTCGCTTCCGGCCGACGAATCGCCCCCGTCGTCGTTCGCCGCGGCGGCCCCTCCGTCGCTCGCCGCGGCGGTCCCCTCGTCGCCGTCTTCGGGGGCCTCCACCGCGAGCGTTCCGGCGGTCGTCTCTCCGACGGTGACCTGATACACGCCGCCGTCGGCGGGGTCGACCGGCAGCGACACCGTCGTCTCGTTTCCGGGTCCGAGCTCGACGGTCGTCTCCGCGTGGGTCTCCCCGTCAAGGGCGACGGTCACGGTCCGCTCGCCGTCCGCGCCGCCCGCGTTCCGCACGGTGGCCGTCACCGTCGTCTCCTCCTCGACCGTGACGGCGTCGTCCGCCAGCGACGCGTCGGCCACCTCGAACCGCGGCCGGTGGGTCGCGACCGCGAACACGGAGAGGTTCTCGGTCGTCGCCGTGAAGTGGACCCGGTCCCCGTCGAGCCCCCTCTCGTCCGCGGTCTCCGGGTCGACGACGGTCAGCCGCTTCTCGGTCCAGCCGTCAGCACTCCGGCGGTACAGCGTCAGGTCCTCGGGGTCGATGCCGCGGGCCTCGAGGTAGTTCCGGTCGGCGCTGAACCGGAAGGTGGCGGACTCGACCGCGTCGGGGTCGAGGTCGTACGAGAGCGAGAGGTACGCGTTCGCGGCCGCTCCGGAGGGCGCGTCGAGAGCGCCCGCCTCGTCGAACGCCGTCGGACTCCCGGTCGCCTCGAAGGCGGCCTCGCCCGCGCTCGACCGGGTCACCGCCATCCCGTCGAGGGTGACGTTCGTCCCGTCGAGCGCCATTCGGTCGAGGTCGAACGCGACGGTCTCGTCGGCGCCGATCCCCCGCGCCTCGAACGCGCGCTCGTTCGGCCCGGCGGACCGGACCGTCTTGGTCGTCGACGGAACGCTCCGTCGCGACTCCACCGTCTCGGGGTCCGCGACCGTCGCGTGGACCGTGAACTCGTCCGCGCCCAGTTGCGCGTCCGCGGACGCTCCGTGCGCGTCGAACGCGAGTCCGACCGCGACGCTCTCGTTCGGCGCGAGCGTGACGTTTTCCGCCCGGCTCTCGATCGGTTCGCCGGCCGCGAGGAACGTCACCGCCTCCCCGCCGTCGTGATCGATCCAGACGTGCGCGTACCGGTCCGCGGTGTAGGTGATCGTGAACACGTCCTCGATCGTCCCGGTGGAGTCGGGGTTGATCCCTTCGAACTCGGGGGCGAGGTTCGGGTTCGTCGCGGAGACGTCGACGACGATCTCGCCGTCGTCGTCCAGGTACGCGTAGTCGCCGTTCGGCCCGTCCGCCGGCTGGATCGCGACGCGGTCGCCCGCGACCGTGTCCGCCGGTCCGTCGATGACCGTCGCGCCCGTCGTGAGCGCGAGCGACGCCGCTGCGAGCACGAGCAGGGCGAGGGTCGCGGTGCGACGACGGGTCGTCATGGCTCCTCGCACCCTACCCACCGCACCCACTTGATAATGCGACGCCTGAAGCCGGGTGTCACTCCCCCTGAACACGGAGACGGCCGGTCGGACCGCCTCGGGGTTCGGCGGTGACCGATTCAGGCCCGCCCTGAACGGGCCGTACGGCGAAGAAATATCCTATTTGTTACGATTACCGACGTTTAATCCGTAGTTATAGGATTTGTAACCAGTCCATAACGGCAGGGAAATACCGGACTGGAGCGTCTCCTTCGATATTCGCGTCTCGTCGATCCTGCTTCACGACCTCTCGAGAAAGTTCACCTTATCTTAGGGTTCCTGTGGATTTATGTAGTATCGTTCAAATGTGTCTGACGAACACATGGCATCTGCACAACAGGTCACGGGTGGGACCTCCGAGCCGTCAGCGCCGGACCTCTCGGAGGACGAGCTGTTCGACGTGCTCTCGAACGAGCGGCGGCGGTTCGCGGTGCATCTGTTGAAACAGAGCGAAGACCCCATGGAGATCGGGGCCATGGCGGAACAGATCGCCGCCTGGGAGAACGACATCGACACGGCGGAGATAACCGGGAACGAGCGGAAGCGGGTCTACACCGCCCTCCAGCAGTCGCATCTCCCGAAGATGGACCGCGCGGGCGTCGTGGAGTTCAACAAGTCGCGCGGGATGATCGAGTCGACGCCCGCGCTCGAGGACGTCGACCTGTACCTCGATGTCGTGCAGGGCAACGAGATCCCCTGGAGCGAGTACTATCTGGGGCTCTCGGCCGTCGCGACCGCGCTCGTCGCGGCGCTGTGGGTGAACGCGTGGCCCCTCGTCCTGCTGTCCGACCTCGCGTGGACGGTCGCCATCGTCGTCGCGTTCGCCTTCTCGGCGGTCGCGCACAAGTACTACTCCGCCGGCATGCGCGTCGGCGACACGGAGGAACCGCCGGAGCTCCGATGACCCACCCCTCGAGTCGATCGGTACGGTCCGCGACGGGGACCGCCACCGGAGCGGTACCGGCCGCGGTCCGTCGCGTCGATCGAACCTGCGCCGGTCGCGGCCGGTTCAGGGACCCCTTTCGAGCCTTCTGCCGGCTCATAACCATGGGCCGTGCCGTGCATCGACCCGATAACGAGGCCTCCGACAAGCCATGAAACGTCGCACCCTCATCCTCCTGTTCGGCGGCGGCAGCTCCGGCGCGTTGACCCTCGGGAGCGGCGCGTTCAGCAGCGCGCGCATGGACCGCGGGGTCGACGTGGACGTGGTCCCCGACGATCAGGCGCTGGTGGGCTACTCGACGCCCGCCGACGGGGAGAGGGTCTCGGAGGGGGACGAGATCCCCCTCGTCCGGATCGAGAACCGGTTCAACGAATCGCAGAACATCACGGTCGTCGGGGTACGGGTGGAACGCGGGCAGGGGTCTCTGGACTCGGACAGCTACCGCGTGAAACGGATACTTAGCGACCAGCAGCAGTCCGAATCCGAGGGGGACTCGGAGTCCACGCCCGTCGACCACGTGACGTTCGCGGAGGGGACTGCGGAGCTGGACCGTCCCGACGGCCTCGACGACATCGACGGCGGGTTCAGCCCCGCGGGCTACGAAGTGATCAAGGCGAAAGTCGCCGACATCGATCCGGGTGAGGAGGTGCAGATCGAGGTGACGGTACTCGTCATCGGCGTCGACGGCGACATCGCCGCGCAGCTGTTCGGCGACACGCGAGGATTCACGATCGTCGGCGCGGAGTCGGAGGGCGACGACGAGCAGGCCACCAGTCCGGCCGATCAGGTGTCCGGGGTGAACTTCAAAGGAGAAAGCGGACGCGTCAGGATCGAGACCGCGGGCAAGTCCCCTGTCGAGGTGCGAGCACGCGTCTACTACGAGGAGAAAAAAGGAAACTCGACCGACGTTCTCAGAACGGACTGGCGGGACGACGTGGCCACCGGCTCGAACGTCAAACTCAAAGACTTCGGCCTCCAGAGCGAGGGGCCGACGATCGTCGGCGTCGAGATCGACGGGATCGACGGGGTGTTCGCGCGCTCGGAGCGAGACGCGGACGGCTTCGTCGGCCGCGACGCGACGCAGAGCCCTCCGGAATCGGCCTTCGACAACCCCGCCTGGTCGACGGACGACTGAGCACTCCGAGTCGCCACGAAGACGACTCACGACCTCGGGAAGCATCCAACAGTCGACACCGTTGAGGAACGTTTCCGCTGTCTCGACCGCGACCTTCTCTCGAGAGTGAGACCGCGAGCACTCCGATCCCGCGGACGGCGAACACAAGGGACCTGCAGTCGGGCGTCCGCGGCCAGTTCTCGCTCACATTGCCGTACAAAAACGTCCAGAGAACGCCGAACCCGCGGTTCAGGGGCTCCATTCGGCCCGCTTCAGCACCGACCAGAACGCTTCAGCCGCGTCCAGAGTGCGTTCAGTAGTCACCGGAGAATCTTCTGTCGACTCATAACGATAGTGGGTCCGTCCCATGGGGTGAGTAAGCGCCGCGACGGAACGCGGCGTCCCAACGAGGTAGACAACCCATGGAACGACGCAAATTCGTGATCGGTCTGGGCGCACTGGCAACTGGAAGCTCGGCTGCGATCGGTACGGGGGCGTTCACGACCGCGGAAGCGGACCGGAACGTCAACGTGAACGTGGCGTCTGACTCGTCCGGTTTCGTCGAGCTGACCGCTCAGAACGAAACCTACGCTTCCGGAACGGACGGCGGCGAACTCGTTCTCAACTTCAACGGCGATAGCGGTATCGGGATCTTCGACGGAGACGGTGAGGGACTGAACCCCAACACGGAATTCAACTTCGAGAACGTCTTCCGCGTCGCCAACATCGCCGGTCAGGGCGACATGAGGGTCGTGATCGAGGCGAACGGCTTCGATCTCGACACGCTGGAGCTCACCGCGAGCGGGGACGAAGCGCTCGATATTTCGGAAGGAACGTCGCTCCGCGCGGAGGACTACAGCGACGTCGACGACCTCCCGAAACTGGTGCAGCCGGACGCCGTAGACGTCGACATGACCATCGAAACGAACGGGTCGACGGGCTCCGTCGGAGGGACTCTCGTCATCCACGCCGCGACCGGTGGAAACCGTGACCAGCTCTCCGACGTGGTCTCCGGCGGAACGTAACTTCGACGGGATGTTTTTGCGCGAGAAGCCGGTCGAGTAGTGGCCTCACGAGTCCACCACTCGTGGACGGGCGGATTTCTCATCGGATTCGCGGTTCGGAAAGCGTCGCGTGAGTCGCCACAGTTCTACAACCGCCCAACCACAGCCGCCGTAACCTCCTCGGTTCCCGCAGATCCACCGAGGTCGCCCGTCCGCGGCCCCTCCTCCAGCACCGACTCGACAGCGTCGCGGACGTTCGCGCCCGCGTCGACGTGGCCGAGGTACTCCAGGAGCATCGCCGCGGAGAGGATGGCCGCGGTCGGGTTGGCGACCCCCTCGCCGGCGATGTCCGGCGCGGTGCCGTGGACCGGCTCGAACAGCGCGTTGTCGTGGCCGACGTTCGCGGAGGGGAGCAGGCCCAGCCCGCCGACCAGCCCCGCGGCCAGGTCCGAGAGCACGTCGCCCGCGAGGTTCGGGCAGACGACGACGCCGTACTGGCTCGGGTCGAGCGGGAGCTTCGTCGCGAACGCGTCCATCAGCTCCTCGTCCGCGTCGACGCCGCGCTCCTCGGCGACCGCGAGGACTTCCTCGCGGAACCGGCCGTCCGTCTCGCGCATCACGTTCGCCTTGTGCGCGACGGTGAACCCCTCCTCGGGGTCGCCCGCGGGGCCGCGGCCGTCCGCGACGAACTCGCAGGCGAACTCGGCGAGCTCCCGCGACGCGGAGGAGGTGGTGACGCGCGTCAACGTCGAGAGGTCGTCGGAGAGCCGGTCCTCGTGGCCGGCGTAGACGCCCTCCGTGTTCTCGCGGAGGAACACCACGTCGGTCTCCGGCCGGACGGCGTCGACGCCGGGATACGCGCGGGCGGGCCGCACGTTGACGAAGGAGCCGACCGCCTCCCGGAGCGGGAGGATCACGTCGGCGGCCGTCTCGCCAGCCGCGCCGAACAGCGTCGCGTCCGCGCTCGCGGCCGTCTCGTAGGTCGCCTCGGGGAGCGCCTCGCCGGTCGCCTCTTTCACGGCGTCGCCGGCCTCGGCCTCGACGTACGCGAAGTCGAGCTCCTCGTTCGCTTCCGCGACCGCGTCCAACACCGCGACCGCGGCCGGGATCACTTCCTGTCCGATGCCGTCGCCCTCGATGACCGCGACCTCGTGGGTCACGCCTCGTCCTCCGCGGGCTCCGGGACGTGCTCGTCGGGCACGTACGGCAGCGAGCGAGCGGTCTCGCGGACCGCGCCCGCGTTCGCGCCCATCAGCGCCGTCGTGTCCCAGACGCCCTCCACGAGCGCCTTTCGCTGGGCGTCGTGGACCGTCGCGTCGACGACCGTGTCGCCGTACGTGACCGTCTCGGCGGCCACGTCGATGTCGACCTCGGCGTCGGGGTTCGCCTCGACGTAGTCCTGCAGCGCCTCGATGTCCGCCTGGTCCGCGGTGACCGTCGGGATGCCGAGCGCGAGGCAGTTGCCCGCGAAGATCTCCGCGAACGACTCGCCGACGACCGCGTCGATTCCCCAGCGCAGCAGCGCCTGCGGGGCGTGCTCGCGGGAGGAGCCGCAGCCGAAGTTCTGGTTGACGACGAGGACGTTCGCGCCCTGATACTTCTCCTCGTTGAAGGGGTGGTCCTTCTCGTTGTCCTCGTCGTCGAACCGCTGGTCGAAGAAGGCGAACTGGCCCAGGCCGTCGAAGGTGACGACCTTCATGAACCGCGCCGGGATGATCTGGTCGGTGTCGATGTCGTTCCCGCGGACCGGAATCGCGGTCCCGGTCACCTCGGTCACCTTCTCGGCGGGTGCCTCGCCGTCGCTGAACTCGGGGGAGCTCATACGGTCGCCACCTCCTCCATCTCGCGGACGTCGGTGACCTCGCCGGTCACCGCCGCGGCCGCGACCATGATCGGACTCATCAGGACGGTGCGGCCGTCCTTCGACCCCTGCCGCCCCACGAAGTTCCGGTTCGAGGAGGAGGCGCTCGCCTCGTCGCCCTCGAGCTGGTCGTCGTTCATGCCCAGACACATCGAGCAGCCGGGCTCGCGCCAGTCGAAGCCGGCCTCGGTGAACACCTCGTCGAGGCCCTCCGCCTCCGCGGCGTCGCGGACGCGCTGGCTGCCGGGGACGACCATCGCGCGCACGTCGTCGTCGACCTCGCGACCCTCGACGAACTTCGCGGCCTCACGCAGGTCCTTCAGCCGCGCGTTGGTACACGAGCCGAGGAACGCCACGTCGATGTCGTAGCCCGCCATCGTGTCGCCGGGCTCGACGCGCATGTGCTTCTGTGCCCGCTTCGCGGTGTCGCGGTCCTCCTCCGGGAGGTCGTCGGGGTCCGGGATCGGCTCGGTGATGCCGACCGTCTGGCCCGGCGTGGTCCCCCACGTGACGGTCGGTTCGATGGCCGAGCCGTCGATGGTGACCACGTCGTCGTACTCCGCGTCCTCGTCGGTCCGGATCGACTCCCAGTAGGGCTTCAGTCGCTCGAACCGCTCGGGGTCGTCCGCGAAGGCGTCCGTCTCCCGTAGCCACTCGTAGGTGGTCTCGTCGGGGTTGACGTAGCCCGCGCGGGCGCCGCCCTCGATGGACATGTTGCAGATGGACATCCGCCCCTCCATCCCGAGGCTCTCGATGGCCTCGCCGGCGTACTCGTAGACGTGTCCGACGCCGCCGTCGGTGCCGAGCTTTCCGATGATCGTCAGGATGACGTCCTTCGCCGTGACGCCCTCGCCGAGTTCGCCGGTGACCTCGATCCTGCGGACCTTCTGTTTCTCCATGGCGACACAGCCCGTCGCCAGCACGTCGCGGATCTGCGAGGTGCCGATCCCGAACGCCAGCGCGCCGAACGCGCCGTGGGTCGACGTGTGCGAGTCGCCACAGACGATGGTCATGCCGGGCTGGGTGAGCCCCTGCTCCGGCCCGATGACGTGGACGATGCCCTGGTTGCCGGAGTCGGGGTCTGAGAACTCGATGCCCGCGTCGCGGACGTTCTCCTCCAGCTCGGCCATCATGTTCTCGGCCGCGTCGTCGCGGTAGGGGCGGTCGGTGTCGTCGGTCGGGACGATATGGTCGACCGTCGCGTGCGTGCGCTCGGGGAACGCCACCTGCTGATCGCGCTCCTTCAGCATCCCGAACGCCTGCGGGCTGGTGACCTCGTGGACGAGGTGGAGCCCGACGAACAGCTGGTCCTGTCCCGTCGGCAGCTCCGTCACCTTGTGGCGGTCCCACACCTTATCGTACAGCGTGCCCTCGCTCATTCAGTCGTCACCCGGTACCCCGGAGACGCTCGGGCCGGTCTGGGATCCCGACGGGCCGGCCGCCCGGCCGCCGCGGGCCCAGACCGCGTTCACGTCGTCGTTGCGCGGCGTGTGGTCGACCTCGCGCATCGGCGTCCTGCCGCTCTCGTCGCTCGGCTCGCCGCCGCGGTCGGGGCCGGACCCGTCCGCGACGCCGCCGTCCGCGACCGCCGGGCCGCGGCGGAACACGGCGCCCATCGTGTCCCCGGTGTAGGGGTTTCGGTGGGAGACGTCCGCCATCGTCGCGCGGTCGGCCGTCCGGCCGTCCGTGCCGTCGCTCGTCTCGCCGGCGGCCGGCGCGTCGGCCTCGGACGCGTCGTCGTCCGCGGTGCCCATCAGGCTCGCACCTCCGTCTTCTCCTCGTCGCTCTCCTCGTCCTCCTCGGCCCACGCGAAGAGGCCGCGCAGCTCCTCGCCGACCTGCTCGATCTCGTGGCTCTCCTCGCGCGTCTTGAGCTGCGTGTAGGAGGGCCGCCCGGCCTGGTTCTCCGCGATCCACTCGCGGGCGAACTGACCGTTCTGGACCTGCTCCAGCACCTCCTCCATGTTCTCGCGGGCGTGCTCGTCGACGATCTCGTCGCCCTGCGTCAGCCCGCCGTACTCCGCGGTGTCGGAGACGGACTGCCACATGCCGCCGAGCCCGTCCTCGTACATCAGGTCGACGATGAGCTTCAGCTCGTTCAGACACTCGAAGTACGCCATCTCGGGCGAGTAGCCGGCCTCGACGAGCGTCTCGTAGCCCTGCTTCACCAGCGAGGTGACGCCGCCACAGAGGACGGCCTGCTCGCCGAACAGGTCGGTCTCGGTCTCCTCGCGGAACGAGGTCTCGATGACGCCCGCGCGGGCGCAGCCGATGGCTGCCGCGTACGCGAGCCCCTCGTCGTGGGCCTCGCCGGTCACGTCCTGATAGACGGCCAGCAGGCCGGGCGTCCCCTCGTCGCTCTCGTAGTTGCGGCGCACGAGGTGGCCCGGCGACTTCGGAGCCACCATCGTCACGTCCACGTCCTCCGGCGGCTGGATCTGGTTGTAGTGGATGTTGAACCCGTGCGCGAACTGGAGCGTGTCGCCGGCTTCCAGGTTCGGCTCGATGGCGTTCTCGTAGACGTCCGGCTGGACGGTGTCCGGGACGAGCACGGAAACGATGTCGGCGGCCGCGACCGCGTCGCCGGGCGTCTCCACACGCAGGCCGTCGCTCTCGGCCGCCGCGCGCGAGGAGGAGTCCTCCCGCAGCCCGACGACCACGTCAACGCCGCTGTCGTCGAGGTTCTGTGCGTGCGCGTGTCCCTGCGAGCCGTAGCCGAGTACGGCCACGGTCTTGCCCGCGATGGCGGTCGGGTCCGCGTCGTCGTCGTAGTAGATCTTCGAGTCGAAGCTGTACGCGTCGTCGTCGTCGGTTTCTGTCGTCATCGGTGTGTTGTGGTGTCGGGTTGGGTCGGTTCGCCGGCCGTGCCGGGTTTCTCTCCTGGGGCGGTCGGGGTGTCGCCGCGCGCGAGCGCGGTCTGGCCCGTCCGCGCGATCTCGATGATGCCGAACTGCCGGTAGGCGTCCAGCGCGTCGTCGATCCGCGACTCGTCGCCGGTCAGCTGGACGGTGATCGTCCGCGGCCCGGCGTCGAGCGTCTCGCCGTCGTACATCTCGGTCACGGCGTGGACCTTCTCGGGCTCCTCGCCGCGGACCTTCAAAAGCACCAGCTCGGTCCGGACGGCGTCCTCGCGGATCTCGCCGACCGAGACCACGGGCTTGAGCTTCGCCATCTGGCGCTCGATCTGGGTGATGCCCGGGTCGGGCTCCTCGACGACCATCGTGATCCGCGAGTGGTTCTCGACGGTCGTGGGGCCGACGGTGAGGCTCTCGATGTTGAACTGGCGCCGCGAGACGAGACCGGCGACCCGCGAGAGCACGCCGGGCTCGTCGTCGACGATGGCCGAGATGACCGCGCGCCGCGGCTCGTGTTCGGCCTCGACCTCGGGGTCGATCCGGATCCCCTGCGAGTTGCGCCGCCCCTGCGGGCTGGTGCGCTCGCCGGGTTCGGGACCCGGCATCCCCGCGTCGGGGACCGCCTCGCCGCCGTCCGTCTCGGGGGCCTCGCCGCCCGCGGGCGCGCTCCCCGTCTCGTCGTCGCTCATAGCTGGTCCTCCGTCAGCGCGAACTGCGCGTTGTCGCCGCCGCTGGGAACCATCGGGTAGACGTTCTCCTGCGGGTCGACGTGGAAGTCGATGACGGCGGGGCCGTCGTACTCGAGCGCCTCGGTGACCGCGTCGGCGACCTCGTCGTAGTCGCCGACCGCGATGCCCTTGGCGCCGAACGCCTCCGCCAGCTTGTCGAACTCGGGCATCCAGCCGTACTCCGAGGCCATGTGCCGGCCCTCGAAGAAGGCGTCCTGCCACTGCCGGACCATCCCGATGTACTCGTTGTTCAGGACGGCCACGGTGATGTCGAGGTTCTCGCGGACGGCCACCGACAGCTCCTGCATGGTCATCAGGAAGGAGCCGTCGCCGTCGAAACAGACCACGTCGCGGTCCTCGTCGCCGGCGTTGTCCGCGGCGACGCGCGCGCCGACCGCGGCCGGCAGGCCGTAGCCCATCGTGCCGAGGCCGTGCGAGGAGACCCACGTCCGCGGCTCGGTGTAGGTCCAGAACTGCGCGGCCCACATCTGGTGTTGGCCGACGCCGGTGGTGACGATGGCGTCGTCGTCCGTCGCCTCGTCGAACGCCTCCACGACGAACTGCGGCTTCAGCGGCTCGTCGTCGGGCGTCGCGTACGTCATGGGGTACTCCTCCGTCCACGTCGCGCACCGGTCGCGCCAGTCGGCGGCGTCCGGGGCCTCGCTCACGGCGGCGGTGAGCTGGTCGAGCACCGTCGCCGCGTCGCCCACGAGCGGGTAGTCCGCGTGGACGTTCTTGGATATCTCCGCGGGGTCGATGTCGACGTGGATCACCTCGGCGTCGGGCGCGAACGTCTCGATGCCGCCCGTCAGCCGGTCGTCGAAGCGCGTCCCGACCGCGATCAGGCAGTCGGTGTGGCTGATCGCCATGTTGGCGTAGCCGGTGCCGTGCATCCCCGCCCACGACAGACAGAGGTCGTCGTCCTCGGGGAACGAGCCGATGCCCGGCATCGTCGTGGTGACGGGGATACCGAGCTCGCGGGCGAACCGCCGCGCCTCCGCGCTCGCCTCGCCCTTGATCACGCCGCCGCCGAACAGGCACAGCGGACGCTCGGCGGTCTCGATCGCCTCCGCGGCCGCGGCGACGTACTCCTCGTTCGCCTCCGGCACGGGTTCGGTGCCGGCGGGCGCCTCGGGCGCGCCGACCTCGCGGTCGGTGTCGCCGAGCGTCACGTCCTTCGGCAGGTCGACCAGCGTCGGACCGGGACGGCCGACCGACGAGAGCGCGAACGCCTCGCCGACCGTCTCGCCGACCTCGTCGGCGTCGCCGGCGAAGTAGTTGTGCTTCGTGATGGGCGTGGTGACCCCGACCGTGTCCGTCTCCTGGAAGGCGTCGTTGCCGACGAACTCCGTCGGCACCTGTCCCGTCAGGGCTAACATTGCGTCGGAGTCCATGTCCGCGTCCGCGATGCCGGTGACGAGGTTGGTCGCGCCCGGGCCAGAGGTGGCCATGCAGACGCCCGGCTCGCCCGCGACGACGCCGTAGGCGTCCGCCGCGTGGGCCGCGCCCTGCTCGTGGGCCATCGTGACGTGGCCGACCGACGAGCCGTAGAGCGCGTCGTAGACGGGCATGATCGCGCCGCCCTGCACGCCGAAGGCGGTGTCGACCCCGGCGGCCTCGAGCGCCGCGACGACGGCCTCGGCGCCGGTCGTCGGGGCCGACGCCGCGCCGTCGTCGGCGCGCTCCGGCGGTTCGGTCGCCTCGCCGGCCGCGGTGCTCCCGGCGGCGGTCGTTCCGCCGTCGGTCGCCGCGTCGGCGGCGCCGTCCGCTGCTGTCGTCTCGTGTGGTTCGTCTCGGTCCGTCATCGGTTGTGGTGTCGCATCTGGGTCGTGGATCGGTCGTCGTGTCCTCGTGCCGTCTCCCCGCGATCGCGTCGAGCTGCTCGAACGGGGACGCCAGGGACGCGCCGCGGCGCGTGGCAGCGGCGCTGGAAAGCGGTGCGTCGGAATCGTGAGAAGTGGGTGGTGTAGGGGCTCAGGCCCCTACAATGATCTCGGCCGCGAGGACCGACGACGCGGGCTCCCCGGTGGGTCGGAGCGCCGTCGCTCCGTGACCGGCGAGCCGGACCGCGTCGCGCGGGTTCATCACGTCTCACGATGAACGCCCCGCCTATAAATCCTTGTCGCGGCGCGCAATCGTTGCACCGACCCCTCGGCGATCCGCCCGGTTCGGGCGTGGGATCGCCGGCGGCGCCGTCGGGCAACGATCCCGAGCGACGGGGCTGTCGCTGGGCGTGCTGCGCGACCGCGGAGGCGGTCATCGAGCGACTGCCTCCTCGGTTTCGGGAATGTCGGCCTCGCGGGCGAACCGCTCGACGTCGCCCGCGGTGACCTGCTGTTTGTCGGCGCCGTGTTCCTTCACGCGCTTCGTGACGGTCCGGACCTGGTCGTCGGTCGGGTCGAAGCCGGCCTCCTCCAGGTGCTTGCGGACCGCGTGCGTGCCGGTGTGTTTCCCCAGCACGAACTCGCGCTCGGCGCCCACCATCTCCGGGGTCATCACGCCGGTCTCGAAGGTGTCGGCGTTCTCGATGACGCCGGCGGCGTGGATGCCCGACTCGTGGGCGAACGCGTTCCGCCCGGTGACGGGCTTGTTGGCCGGCACCGGGATGTCGGAGGCGTCCTCCACGATCCGGGCCAGCTCCGTGATCTGGGTCGTGTCGATGCCCGTGTCGACGCCGTACACCGACTCGACGGCCATCACGACCTCCTCGTAGGCGGCGTTGCCGGCGCGCTCGCCGATGCCGTTGACCGAGACCTGCGCCTGGTCGGCGCCGTTCTCGAAGCCGGTCACGGCGTTGGCGGCCGCCATCCCGAAGTCGTCGTGCGTGTGCACGTCGACGCGGGCGTCGGTGGCGGCGTCGACCGCCGCGACCGTCTCGCCGAACGCGGTCGGCATCGCGACGCCGCAGGTGTCGGGGATGTTGATCCAGTCGACGCCGACCTCGCTGACGGCCTCGACGATCTCGATCAGGAACTCGGGGTCGGTGCGGGTCGCGTCCATCGGGGAGAACATGCACTCGACGCCCGCCTCCTTCACGCGCTCGACGCTCTCGACCGCGCGCTCGACCGCGTCCTCGCGGGTGGCGTGCATGGAGTCCTCCAGCTGGACGTCGCTGGTCGAGACGAACGTGTGGACCATCTCCGCGCCGGAGTCCAGCGCCGCCTCGATGTCGCCCTCGACCACGCGGGCCAGTCCGCAGACGGTCGTGTCCGTCGCGGCCGCGATGTCGCTGACCGCCTCGAACTCCGCCTCCGAGTTGACCGGGAACCCAGCCTCGATGACGTGGGTGTTCATGTCGTCCAGCGTCGCCGCTATGCGGCGCTTCTCGTCGTAGCTGAACGAAGTGCGGGGTGACTGTTCGCCGTCGCGTAACGTCGTGTCGAAGATCCGTACAGGACCGATATCGATGTTAGAAGCTATCGTGCCCTGGAAGAACTCGATCCGCCGGGGTGTCCGACGAAGCCTCCGTATGATGTGTCATCGCGTCTCGTTCCAGAGGCGAGGAGCTATTAAAACGTTGCGCCACGACAGAATTCGCCGCCCGTCCGTCCGCGTCTCGGAACCGTCCCTGAACATCAAACCCGCAGACGTAATCGGTGTGGGTGAGACATTAACACCTTATATGTCCTTTCACTCGAAGTGCCGCTTCCGTTTCGAAATGTGGTTTATATGGTCGATGGACGGGCGTCAACCGACCGTGCGGGGCTCGCGCGCGCTCCGCACGACCGGGAGGTTTCGGGAGGGTCGGGAGCGCGCAGGCGGGGCGGCGCGGGCGGGGCGGACGGGGCAGCACGGGCGGTCCGAGCCGCGGGCTCGGGTCCGGGGGCGGATCAGCGCTCGTCGTAGTCGATCCGCGGGTCGAGTGCGACGTACAGCAGGTCCTGGGCGAGGTTGCCGAACACGCCGACGACCGCGACCAGCATCGTTACCGCGAGCACGACCCCCGCGTCGCGGTTCAACAGGGCGTCGTACGCGAGCGCGCCGACGCCCGGCAGTCCGAAGACGATCTCGACGACGTAGACCGTGACCAAGAGTAGACCGAGCGCCTCGATGCAGAACGCGGACACGAGCGGCACCGCGGCGTTCCGGAGCGCGTGTCTGGCCACGTCCCGCGAGCGCGCACCGTTCGCGCGCAGCGTGCGGATGAACTCCTCGGGGAGCACGTCGAGCACCTCCGCGCGGGTGTACCTCGCCTGGATCGCCAGCAGGTTCACGGCCATCACCAGCGTCGGCAACACGAGCGCGGCGAGGTTCTCCAACGCGTACCGGGGCGCGTCGTCGTTCCACACCACGGAGACGAGCCCCCACTCGTCCACCACGATGGCGAGGGCGATCTCGCTCGACCAGAACACCGGCAGCCCGAAGCCGGAGTAGACCACGGCGGTGCCGAAGCGGTCGAGGTACCCGCCCTTCCGGACGGCGGTGTACACTCCGACCGCGACGCCCCCGACCGTCGAGATGACGGTCGCCGGGACGACGTACAGCAGGGTGATCGGGAGCGACCGCTTCAGGACCGCGGCGACTGGCTTACCGCCGACCGTCCGACCGAGGTCGAGCGTCAGGTACGACCCGATCCACCGGGCGTACCGTTCGGACAGCGGGAGGTCCCGGTTACGGGCGGCCGCCCACGCCTCCACGGCCTCCTCGCCCGAGTAATGGGCGAGGATCGCCTCGTTGGGGTCGGGCGTGTACGCGAACAGCAGGAAGATGGCCGTGAAGACGATCCAGATCGACACGGCTGCCCAACCGAGCCGTCTGGCGACGTAGCGACGCATCTGAATCGGATCGGGCCTCGGCGCGACCCGTGTTAAACGTTTGCAAGATCTGGGTGGCCCACCGGTCCGGTGGAAGCTTTTAATTACGACGCGCGTGGACGACATTGACGATCGTGAACGATACACGAACTGGTCCCCGGCTCTCCAACGGTGAGGCGAGGTGACTACGGAGGCGGAGCCGGGCGAGCGCGGCGGAGCGAACGAACGGGCGACGAGCGACGGACCGACCTTCGAGACCGTCTCGCTCGACGACGGTGAGTCGCCGAGCCGCCTCGATCGACGCGTCGTGCTCCTCGCCGTCGGACTGGTCGCGGTGGGTGCCGCGGCCGCCTACGACCTCCGCGTCGAGCGGATCGCCAACGTCCTCCCGGGCGTCCCCTCGGGAACGATCGTCGACTGGCTCTACCGGGGCGCGCTGTGGGCACTCCTGCTGTACGTCGTCGCCCCGCTCGCCCGTCGTCCGGCGCTCACGCGGCTCTACTGGCGGCGGCTCCGTCGGGACCCGGCGGCGGTCGCGAGTCTGGTCTACCTCGGCGGGTTCGCGCTCGTCGCGCTCGTCGGTCCCTCGATAGCGGGCCCGGTGACCGAGCCGCTGATCGGCGAGGCGGCACCGCGGGAGCCGGCGCCCTCCCAGCCGCCGGTGTTCGCGACGGTACCGGAGTCTGCGGTCTACTGCAGCGGGGAGGTCGTGGAGGCGGGCTGTGCCGGCACGTGGCAGTACCCGCTCGGGACGAACCTGCGCGGTGAGGACGTGCTCTCGCTGATCGTCCACGGCGCTAGCGTCGCGCTGAAGGTGGCGGCTATCGTCGCCGCGCTGATGATCCCCGTCGGCGTCGGCGTCGGCACCGCCGCGGGCTATCGCGGCGGCCGGACGGACGAGCTGTTGATGCGCTACGTCGACGTGCAGCAGGTGCTGCCCGCGTTCTTCATCGTCCTGCTGTTGTTGGTCGTGTACGACGGCGGGCTGCTGCTGCTCGTGGTCGTGTTCGGGCTGCTGAACTGGGGGAGCCTCGCCCGGATGGTGCGGTCGGACGTGCTGACAAAACGCGATGCGGGGTACGTCCGCGCCGCCCGGAGTGCGGGTATGCAACCGTTCCGAATCGTTCGTCGCCACGTCGTGCCGAACACCTCCAGCACGGTCGTCTCGGCGGTGAGCCTCCAGCTCCCGCTCGTGGTCCTGCTCGAGGCGACGATGGCGTACCTGTTCTCGAACCCCGGTCGCCCCGCCGCCCGCGCCTCCATCTGGCAGGTGGAGCTCTCGTGGGGATACACGATCGCCATGGGGTTCGCGGACGGCGCCTTTCCCACCGTCTCCTGGTGGGTCGTGCTGTTCCCGGCGCTGGCGCTGCTGGCCACGACGGTGAGCCTGAGCCTGCTCGGCGACGCGCTCCGCGACGCGCTCGATCCGCGGATGGAGCCCTGAGATGGACGCGAACACCACTTCGACCGGCGGACGAATCGGCGACGGAAGCGACGCGGACGCCCTGTTGACCGTCGAGGACCTCTCGGTGCGGTTCGACGGCCGCGACGGCCCGGTCGACGCGGTCGACGGCGTGAGCTTCGCGCTCGACCGCGGCGAGACGGTGTGTCTGGTCGGCGAGTCCGGCTCCGGCAAGACCGCCACTTGCGAGGCGATCACCGGGCTCGTCGCCGAGGAGGGCGCGAGCGTCACCGGGCGCGTCACCTTCGACGGCCGGCGGCTGACGGAGCTCGGACCCGGAGAGCTTCGGGAGGTCCGCGGCGACCGGATCGCGCACGTCTTCCAGGACCCCGAGGGCGCGCTCGACCCCGTCTACACGGTGGGCGAGCAGATCGTGGAGTCGATCCGCTACCACCGCGACGTCCCGAAGGCCGAGGCCCGCGAGCGCGCGATAGATCTCCTGGACACGGTGGGGATCCCGGAGCCGGCGGCGCGGGTCGACGACTATCCACACGAGTTCTCCGGCGGCATGAAGCAGCGCGCGCTGGTCGCGTTGGCGCTCTCCTCCGACCCCGACGTTCTGATCGCGGACGAGCCGACGACCGCGCTCGACGTGACCATCGAGGCCGGTATCCTCGATCTGTTCTCGCGGCTGCAGGCGGAAGAGGGGCTCGGCGTCCTCTTCGTCACCCACGACTTCGGCGTGGTCGCGGAGGTCGCCGACCGGGTCGTGGTCCTCTATGGCGGCACGGTGATGGAGCGCGGCCCCGTCTCCGCGCTGTTCGACCGGCCGGCTCACCCCTACACGCGCGCGCTGCTGTCGTGTCTGCCCGGTCGCGGGGACCTCGACCCCATCGGTGGCGAGCCCGTCGACCCGCGAGACCCCCCGGAGGGCTGTCGGTTCGCGCCGCGCTGTGCCCACGCCACGGGCGCCTGTCGGTGCGGGGGACAGCCCCCGGAGTACGCGGTCGAGGGTACGAACCACCGCGCCGCCTGCGTCTACTACGGGCCAGACCACGACCGGAGCGAACTGGAGGAGGACGGCGCCGACGACTCGGGCTTCGAGTTCGGTCGGGACCCCGCGCCGTCGGACGGAGGCGAGCGATGAGCGACGCCGAACCGCTGCTCCGCGTCGACGACCTCGAGAAACACTTCTCCGTGGGTGAGGGGCTGCTCGGTCGCGGCGGCGAGTCGCTGCACGCGGTCGACGGCATCTCCTTCGACGTGCGCCGCGGCGAGACGGTCGGGCTCATCGGCGAGTCCGGTTGCGGCAAGTCGACCGCCGCGGAGACGCTGCTCCGACTCCGGGAGCCGACGGGCGGAACGGTGACCTTCGACGGCGACCGGGTCGGCGAGTACGGCGACGACGAGCTCCGCGCGTTCCGGCGCCGCACGGGGATGATCTTTCAGGACCCGGTCGGGAGCTTCGACCCGCGGCTGACGGTCGGAGAGTCGGCCGCGGAGTTCCTGCGGGTGCACGGCGTCTCCGACGCGGCGACGCGGCGTGCGGTCGTCACCGACCTCTTCGAGCGCGTCGGGCTCTCGGCGGACCACTACGAGCGCTACCCGCACGAACTGTCCGGCGGGCAGAGCCAGCGCGCCGCGCTCGCGCGGGCGCTCGTGCTCAACCCGGACCTGCTGATCGCCGACGAGCCGGTCTCCGCGCTCGACCTCTCGATTCAGGCGGCGGTGCTATCGCTTCTCGACGATCTGCAGGCGGAACTCGAGTTGAGCGTCCTGCTCATCACCCACGACGTGAGCGTCGTCCGCGAGATCTGCGACCGCGTGAACGTGATGTACCTCGGCGAGATCGTGGAGTCCGGACCCACCGAGGCGGTGCTACGCGACCCGGAACATCCCTACACCGAGGCGCTGATCGACTCGGTCCCCACGCCCGACCCGACCGCGGAGCGGGAGACACAGCCCCTCTCCGGCGAGATACCGGAGGCGACGAACCCGCCGTCCGGCTGCCGGTTCCACACGCGCTGTCCGGTCGTGATCCCCCCCGCGGAGTTCGACGGCGACGCCGACGCGTGGCGCGCCGCCTTCGACTGCAAGCTGACGGTCGCGGACCCCGATTTCGGCGGCGAGGCGCTGGCCGACCGCGTGGCCGAGCCCACGTCCGCGGGCGTCCGCGAGGCGTTCGACCTCCCGGAGTCGGTCGGCGACGAGGACCTCGACGCGGCCCTGACGGCGGCGGTCGAAGCGCTCGCGGCCGGGAACGTCGAGGAGGCCGGCGATCGACTGGCCGCCTTCGAGTCGGTGTGCGAGCGCGTCCCGCCCCCGGACGAGCGCGTCGACGAGCACCACGAGGCGGCGTGTCACCGCGTCGGCGAGTGACGGGACGCTTCCGCGTCCGGGCGGCGGGGCGTCGCGCGATCGATCCGGGATTCTCGCGGTTCCTCCGTTCCTGCTGCAGGTCCTGTTGCTGGGGACGGCACCGTCCGGAAAGCCCCGCGCTTCAGGGCGGGGAGGATATCAATCGACCGGCCGGTGCGGATGGATCCGCGGGCCGTCGGGAGCGTCGGTGTCGACGCTCGCGACCACGTCGAAGACGTCCTCCAGGAGGGCCTCGGTGACGACCTTCCGGGGCGGGCCCCAGTCGTACACGGAGCCGTCCTTCATCGCGATGAGGTTGTCCGCGAACCGCGCGGCCTGCGCGATGTCGTGGAGGACGACCGCGACGGTCACGCCGGCCTCCTCGTTCAGCTCGCGGACGACCTCCATCACGCGGAGCTGGTGGTGCAAGTCGAGGTACGTCGTCGGCTCGTCTAACAGCAGCACGTCGGTCTGTTGGGCGAGCGTCAGGGCGATCCACGCGAGCTGCTTCTGGCCGCCGGAGAGGTCCCCGACCGGCTCGTCGCGCAGGTGGTCGACGCCCGCGAGTTCGATGGCGCGGTCGACCGCCTCGTCGTCCGCCTGCGTCACCGCGTCGAAGAAGCCGCGGTGGGGATAACGGCCGTGGTAGACGAGCTCCTCGACGGTGGTGCTTCCGGGCGCCTCGTTCTCCTGTGAGAGCATCCCCACCTCGCGAGCGAACTCCTTCGACCCGTACTCGGAGATGGACTCGCCGTCGAGCAGCACCTCGCCGGCCTCCGGCTCGAGCTGCTTCGCGAGCGACTTGAGCAGCGTCGACTTGCCGGAGCCGTTCGGTCCCACGAGCGCGGTCACCTCGCCGGCGGGCACGTCGACGCGCTCCGTCTCGACGACCGGCTCCGCCGTGGCGGGGTAGCCGAGTTCGAGCTTCTCGCCGTGGAGCGCCGGCGTCCGGGCCGGCTCCGTGACCTCGTCGCGCGCGCGCCGCTCTCCGGTCGTCTCCGCGGCGCTGTCGTCTCGATCCGTGTCCGACTCCTCGGAGTGGTCACCGTCGGAATCCCGCCGTGTCTCGGCGTCGTTCCCCGTCATCTCACAGGTCACCCAGTTGCTCCTGCCGGCGCATCAGGTAGAGGAAGTAGGGGCCGCCGACCAAACCGGTGACGATCCCGACCGGGATCTGGACCGGGTCCATCGCGAGCCGCGCACCGACGTCCGCGCCGACCATCAGCGCCGGCCCGACGAACAGGCAGCCGACGATCAGCTGTCGGTAGTCGGAGCCCACGAGCGTCCGCACCATGTGCGGGACGATGAGGCCGACGAAGCCGACGATCCCCGCGACGGCGATGGCGGCCGCGGCCGCGAGGATGGCGACCGCCGACAGCGCGAACCGCACGCGCTCGACGGACATCCCGAGCGAGCGCGCGGTGCGCTCGCCGAGCAGCAGGACGTTGAGCTGTCGCGAGCCCGCGAGCGCCAGCACCGTCGCCAGCAGCGTCCACGGGAGCGCGAGCCGTACCTGCTCCCAGTCGGTCCCCGTCAGCGAGCCGGTCGTCCACGCGATGGCCGACTGGACCACGCCCAGGTCGTCCGCGAAGAAGAAGATCCCCGTCTGGAGCGACTGGAAGACGGTGCCGACGATGACGCCGGCGAGCACCAGGCGTACCGGCGAGGTACCGCCCTTCCACGCGATGACGTAGACGATCAGGAACGCGGTCGTCCCGCCGAGCGCCGCGAGGATCGGTAGGAACGCGGTCAGCCCGGAGAAGACGACCAGCGTGAGCAGGATCGCGAGCCCCGCCCCCGACGAGACGCCGAGGATGTACGGGCTCGCGAGCTCGTTGCGCGTCACCGCCTGGAAGATGGCGCCGGAGATGGCGAGGTTGGCGCCGACGAGGATGGCCACGAGCACCCGGGGCAACCGCACCGTCCAGACGATGATCGTCTCGTGGGCCAGCTCCACGTCGGTCGTCCAGCCGAACTGCGCGGCCAGCGCGCCGCCGACCGTGTCGCCGAGGAAGAACTCCGCGAGCAGGCCGGGATGCCCCCAGATGTCGGGGTCGAGGACGGCCCGCCACGCCTCGGTCACCGTCATCGAGAACGTCCCGAAGCTCACCTGCACGAGGCCGCCGAAGACGACCACGGCGGTGCTGGCGACGATCACGGGGACGAGCGAGCCGTCGAACCCCTCCAGGAGTCCGGCGGCGCGCCCGCGGGCGGACGTGGACGCCTCGCCCGAGGCCTCAGACATCGCCCGCGACCACCTCCGCGACGCGGTCGCGGTCGAACAGGCGCTCCTCGGCCGGGATCTCGGGGTACGGGCCGCCGTCGTACTCCGGCCACGCGCCGAACCGCTCCGGGAACAGCTGTTTCGCGGTCATCTCCGTCTGGAACAGGTTGACGATCGGCCCCTGCATCGGGTTGCCCGAGGGGTAGACGCGGTCCTCGGCGACCGCCGTGAGCTCGCTCCCGACCGCGTGCTCCGAAAGGGTCGTCCGCACGTCGGGAACGGAGTAGTAGGAGGCCAGCCCGTACGGGTGGAGGATGACGTCCGGGTCGAACTCCAGCATCGCCTCGTAGTCGTAGCTGGTCTCGAAGGTGATCTCCTCGCCCGCGAACGCGTCCTCGACGCCGAACGGGCGGACGTGGGCCGTCGCGTAGCCGGGCGCGTTCGCCGCGGTCGGGTAGAAGGTCCCGTCCATGAAGATGGTCACCGCGACCGTGGGGCGCTCCGAGGCGGGCGGCAGTCCCTCCTCGATCGTCGCGAGGAGGTCCGCCCGGACCTCGGCGAGGGCCTCGTAACGGTCCTCGGCCCGGAAGACCGGGGCGACCCGCTCCGCGGTCTCCCAGACGGTGTGGTACTCGTACGCGTCGGCCCACGCGGCCGGGGGCTCGCCGTGAGTGCGGCTGAAGTAGTTGCCGAACCACGGCCCGACGTTGTCGGCGATCTCGGCGGTGTCCTCGCGCTCCCACCCGTCGAAGGAGGTGACGAGCGCGGGGTCGATCAGGTGAAGGTCCGAGTCGAGCTCGTACAGCAGCTCGGCGTCCACGTTGACGCCCGAGTTGCCGTCGTTGAGCTGCGCGAGGTCACCCCAGTCGGTCTCGACGCCGTCGAGGCGCTCGTAGTAGGCCGACAGCGTCGCGCCGTCGACCGCGGCGTCGAAGCCGAGCGAGTTGACGGCGTCCGCGCGGCCGTACGCGACCGCCAGGTCCGCGTGGAGCAGGTCGTACACGGCGACGCTCTCGGGCTCCGACTCGAAGGTCACCTCGCCGACCGGCGCCAGCGAGGCGCCCCAGGAGTCGGCGTCGTCGGTCGCCGTCGCGTCCGCGGCGTCCGTCGCGGTCCCGTCCGCGGTCGAGTCCGCGTCGTCCGCAGGCGCGTCCTCGCCCGCACAGCCGGCGAGCAGCCCGCCGGCGGCCACGGCGGCCGCGCTCCGCCGGAGGTAGCCGCGTCGGGTCGAGCCGGTCTTGGAGGTGCCGGTTCCGTTCACGGCTCCTCCGTGATGATGGACGCGAGCTCGTCGCGGTCGAACAGCTCCCCGGAGAACGTGTCCGGGAAGATGGCCGTCGCAGCGCGCTCGAGGTTGAACAGGTGCTGGATGGGGCCCTGATAGATCGGGCCGCCGCGGAAGACGCGCCCCTCCTGCACCGCGGTCAGTTCGCTGGCCACGTCGTGGCCCTCCATGAACGCGAGGACGGTGTCGGCGAACTCCTCGGCGGTCTTGTCCTCGTGTCCGCGGACGAGGACGACGTCCGGATCGACCTCCAGCATCGTCTCGTAGTCGATCTGGCCGCGCTCGCTGGTGGAGAGCCCGTCGATGCCGGTGTCGGCGAGCGCGTCCGAGAGCCCGAGGTCGTGCCACTGCTTCTTGTTCGTCCCCTGGTCGCTGAGCCGGTACGGCGAGAATTGCTCCGGCTCGTTGCCCGCACCGAACGTCAACAGCGCGTTGGGGCGCTGGTCGGCGGGCGGCAGGTCGGCCTGGATCGCCGCGACGACCTCGTCGTGGAACTCGGCGAACGCCTCGTAGCGCTCGCGCTCGTCGAACACCTCGGCCACCTTCTCGAACGTCTCGTAGAGGGTGTAGTAGCGGTAGTCGTGCCACGGGTCCGTCCGGCGGAAGACGGTGTTCCCGAGGAACGGCGCGACGTTGGACGCGACCTCGTCGATGTCCTCCTGCTCCAGTCCGAAGAAGCCGTTGTTGGTCAGCCACTGCGGGTCGGTGAGGTGGACGTCCGCGTCGAGTTCGTAGTAGATCTCCCGGTCGATGCCGCTGTCGCCCAGCACCTGCGTGATCCCGTCTTTGTCCACGCTCACGCCGTCGAGCTCGTCGTAGGCGTCGGTGTGGTAGCGGCCGATGTTCCCGAGGCCGACCAGCCCGTCGCCGTGCCCGAGCGCGACGCCCATGTCGGCGTAGCCCGGGAAGTACGTCTCCCACGTCTCGGGCACCGACTCGAAGGTCACCTCGCCGACCGGCGCCATCGAGACCGAGTACGAGTCGTCCGCGTCGGTCGCCGTCTCCTCGGCCGCGGTCCCCTCCGTCGCGGTGTCCCCGGAGGCGCCGGTCTCCGTCTGCTCCGCCGTCGATCCGCCGTCTCCTCCGGTACAGCCGGCCAACGCGGCCGTGAGGACGCCGGCGCCGGTCGTGAGGACGTTCCGTCTCCGCATGCGGTCGTCGGTCATACTGTTTAGGCCACCCTAAACAAATAAAACCCCGTCGATCTTTAGGCCGGCCTAACCACGTGACCGAATGTCGTGGGTCCCGGTCACGAGGGGTAGAGAGGGTCGGCATCGACAGCGACCGGGCCTCGGTCGACCGCGGCGGATCGCGGTCGGTCGCGCACGGATTCGGTCGACCGCTGGAGGGACACGAGCGTGCGACCGCGACGGCCGGGTTTAACACGCAGCGGCGAGAACGCCGGTCGTGGACGAACTCGTCGTGCGAACGACGGTGTACGCGGCGCCCGCGGACGTCTACGAGTTCCTGCTGGACTTCCCGCGGTACGACCGGTACTCGGAGTACCTCGACCGCGTGGAGCGGCTACGGGGCGACGGCGGGCCGGGGACCGAGTACGCGCTCCGGTTCGCGTGGTGGAAGCTCGGTTACACCGCCCGCTCGGCGGTCACGGACGTCGAGAAGCCGACGCGCATCGACTGGCGGGTGACGAAGGACATCGACGCCCACGGCTGCTGGCGCATCGAGTCGACGACGGTCGACCCCGAGACCGCGGACGCGGCGATCAAGCTCCCGGACGACGCCGACCCGGACGCGGCCGCCATCGACGCCTGCGAGGTTAGCCTCGAGATCCGGTTCGACCCCGACTCCGCGAGCGCGGACGCCGTGGACCTCCCGCCGCTGGCGTCGTTCGACTGGGTGCTCAAGAAGGCGATCCCCCTGATCAAGGAGGAGGCCGAGCGCGTCGTCGAGCGCGCGGTCGCGGACTTGGAGGGGAGCGGCCGCCCCGTCTCGCTGGACGTGCGGGTCGACTCGGACCGGATCTGAGGGCCGGAGGACCCGCGGTCAGCCCCCGGCCCGCGTGCGGTTCCGTCCCGCGGAGCCGACGAGTCGAAGGCCTTATGTCTCAACCCGGGATACGTGTGGATGCGAACGCGGGCTCGTAGATCAGTGGTAGATCATCCCCCTGGCACGGGGAAGGCCGTGGGTTCAAATCCCACCGAGTCCATTTCTGAACGCAGTGAAGAACTGACGAGCGTGAGCGTTCGCGCGGACGAAGGCAGGATCCCAACCACGCGAATCCACGTACCGTTCTGTACTCCCGTCGGGTCGGACCTCGTCTCCGTCCGGTCGCGTTACGACGGAGCGAACCATCGCTGGTGTTGCGTACTGTTCACTCCAGGAACGACACGAAACGTGCCCAGCCGCATGTGGCGTCGAGAGTGAGAACGAGAGCAGTCGCTCAGCCAAGGAGAAGCGCAAAGCCGACGAGTAGCGTAAGAGCCAGCCCACCCCAGATGAGTACCTTGTACGGGTCGAACTCGCCCGCGGTCATCCAGAAGTTGTTGATGTTCATAAGTCGTCTTCCTCGTCCGTAGATTTCTCGTCTTCGGTGTTATGGTTTGCGTCGCCATTTCCTTCCGCAAGGGAATCCGCGAGTTCCTTCGCGGTCTCTCGAATCGCGGCCGCGATGAACGCGAACGCAATCAGCAACAGCGCGACCATCAACGATACCAGGGTGTCGTTTTGGTTGACCACCAGCAGTATCCATGCGAGATACCCGGATGCGAGAACCAACAGCGACGCGTTCGCGACACCCTCCGCGGCCGTCATCAGCAGTCCCTGCGACACCAGTTCGCCGGTGATCTGACGGGAGAGATACTGAAGAGCGACGAAGAGGAGACTCAGAAACACCGAGCTGATCTCCAGTACGGCAACGGCGATGTCAGTCGCCATCAGTTCCACCCGGGGTAGTCCCGGTGCCCGCCCTCCGATCACGCTCCACGACTGCTTGGTCGATAACGCGCCGAGGAGGACGGCCTGTACCGGAGACCGGTGGCTCTCGTGTCCGAGGTTCCGACATCGTGGTTGCGGCAGTGTACCCGCGTATTCCGGGATAAGTTCTCGGTGGCGATGCCGGTCGGTCATCCATCCCACGGGACTCGGCAAGTCGGCGTAGAGCGGATGATCACGAACACCGATCGGATCTCGGCGCGCCGCTTCACGTTCAGTTCCGGCGCGCCCGTGGCTCAGGCCGTTCCCGGTGGCCGACCGCGTCCCGGGCATGGCGACGACCGATGCCGGTGACTCCCGGTACGAGGCGTTTCGCTCGCTCGCGGCCGAGCTGCAGGTACGGCGCGCGGGCGTCCACGGTGCGCGGATGGCCGAGCGCCTGCTCGCGATCGCGGACCGGAGGTGTCCGATCAGGTGCCGCTCCCCGCGGCGAGTCACGGGTCCCAGAGGCTGTCCTTCGTGAACGTTGCCGTCCGGGTACAGTCGGGGGCGTCACACTGGAGTCGGACCCTGTCCTGAATGTAGTTCCACTCCTCCTCGTTGACGACCGTGAAGCCGACCGTGTCGAACTCGTCGTTGCGAACGAGGTGCCGGTTCTGGGTGGTCAGCCACGGGATCCCGCACCCCTCGCAGTTCATCTCCCACAGGACGGTGAGGTGGCTCTCCCGCGCCTCCCGGGCGGCGTCCTCGATCCGCTGCCGGCCCCGCTCGATCGCCCGCTGCTCGCGCTCGGCTTCGCGTGCCGCCTCCCGCTTTTGCTCACGTTCCCGCTTGTCCTCCTTGTACTCCGCGTAGGAGTCCAGCGCGCTCGCGCCGGCGGCCGCGGCGGTACCGACCGCCTCGACCGCGTCCTTCGTCAGCTGCTTGCTGTACTCCTCGGACATGTGCTCTTTCTCGCCGATGCTCAGGCCGATCTCGCCGACCGGCCCGGTCCTCGTCGGTGCCAACAGCTCGAACGTCCCCAGCCCGGCGGCGATGACCCCCACGAGCAGCATCGGGATGCCGAACAGGTAGCCGAGAACGGTGCCGAGAACCGCCGGGAGTACGAACAGCCCGACGCCGCCCAACAGAACCCCCGCGGCGACGAACTTCCACGACCGGCTCCGCGCCGCCTCGACGTCGTCGTACCCGCACTGTCGGCACGCGTCCTCGTTGACCGGCGTGAGTTCGCCGCACTCGGTGCAGGGACCGTACCGCGGCTGCCCGCAGGACCCACACTCCTCCGTGCCCATCGACGCCCCACAACTGGGGCAGGTCTCCCGCCGGTCGCCGCAGTGGCGGCAGAACCAGTCGTTTCGTGTCAGTTCGTATTGGTTGCAGTTCCCACATATTGGCATGGTGTGCTAAATCATCTCTAGCACTATATGGATTATGCGGGAAAATTGTCACAAACGCCGTTCTTGGGGTCTGAAACGGATGAATCCTCGTCGTGGTCGGGGAGTCGTCCCGGGGCGGGCGTGGATCGTCCGCGGTCGCGGACTCCGCGATCTCGATCTTCTCGTCGCCGAGTTCGCGTCGGTCCGGGATCAGGCGTTGCGATCGATCCAGTCGCAGAACGCGTCGAAGTCGCGCGCGCCAGCCTCGTCGGCGATCTCGCGGAGCGTCCCTGTCCGGAGTTCGTCGTGTAAGGGAACGGTGACGTGGCGCCGGTCGTCCTCGTTCGTCGGGTGGCGGTAGTACAGTTGCGCGTGGTCGCCGGTCGTCCGTCGCCACTCGAAACCGCCCGCGTTGACGAGGACTGTTGCGACCTCGCTGCCCGAGAAGGTTCGTCTACCCATTCAGTCGAGTACGTCCGGCGGCTCCCGGTCGCCCGTCGTGTTGGCCTCGGGATCGATCCCCAGGGCTTCCAGTTCCGCGGCCGTCGGTTCGCGTCCGGCCTCGCCGTGGTGGAGCGCGACCGCCTCGTCGAGGTTCTCCAGCGCGGCGGCGCGTGACTCGCCTTGCGTCGTCACGCCCGTCTCGACGTCCTTGGCGATCCACCAGTCGTCCTCGCGCCAGAGACGGATCTCGTCCTCGTGGTCGTCGCCGTCTCTCGTCGACGTGGCCATTACGGATACATACGTGCGGAATGCCGAATAAGGGTTTGGGCGACCGCGGCCGCTCCGCGAGCCGCCCGGGTGCCGGTCTCAGACGCCGCCGACCCGCCACAGACGTGCTGCCGTGTCCACCACCTCGAAGGCGAGTTCGGGGTCAGTCGTCCGCGACCGCGGACTCCACGATCTCGATCTCCTCGTCGGTGAGGTCGTAGAGGTCGTAGACGATCTCGTCGATGAGCGCGTCCGTTTTCTCGATCTTCGCGTCCAACTCCTCGGCGCGCTCCTTCGTCTCGACGTAGCGGTCCAGATCCGCGGCCACGTCCTCGGGGTCCGGCAGCGTCATCGCCTTCAGGCGGTCGAGCGGAGAGTTCGTCTTCGTCGCGTTGTCGCGGAAGCCGGCGAAGCCGCCGGCCTCGTCGACCGCGACCGGGACGAACGCCTCCACGAGCGCGGCCTCGGTCTCCGACAGGTCCAGCAGCGTGAACGCCTCCAGATAGTCGGTCTCGGTGTAGCCGTAGGTGTCTGTTTCGTGGGCGTCCTCGTCCTCCGGCTTGTACCGCGCGGTCGCGGAGACCGTGACCGCCGTCCCGTCGCGCTCGGCGCGCACGTCGCCGACGCGGAGCTTCTCGTAGTCCTCTGCGGTCGCGTCGAGGACCCCCGACGCGGCCGGCTGGAACAGCCCGATGTCCGGGAGCCTCGGGCCGTCTTCGTAGTTGCCGAGGTAGTCGAGGAGGTCGAGGTTGAGATCGGTTTTCCGTTGTTTGGCTTCATAAATGTCGTCTGCTGCGTTTTCGAGGGCTTGCAGTGCGTTCTCCTCATCATTGACCGACAATTGGCGGGCAGTTTCAGGGAGAGGAATTGGAATCCTGAGACTAAACATCGGCTTAAATCGAAGATAATCACCACTAACGTGAGTCCCTCCGTAGATCTGGCGATAATATGAATTGACGAACTGAGAGTTAAAAACCGCCAAAAGATACTTCAAAGGAACTTCTTCGGTTTCTGGGGTAACGCTATACAAGGTGTTCAGGGCAAAAAGGCCTCGTGCGTCAAATGCAGCAACCGGCCGATAGCTTATGTCCCTGATGAATAATTTTCCATCTCTGTCGAATAAATCTCGATCACGAAGGTCGCCATATTCCCCATTGTCACTATCGATCAGTGATTCATCATACCGGATGTATTGGCCACTCCATTCTGCCAGATAGCGATCGATTGATTTTCCGTCTACTAGTTTTTCGCAGGTGTCGTCAACCGGTTCATCAACTATTAATTTCTCTCGAACATTTCCTGTGTGGATGGCTTCGGTCATTTCGACATAATCACCTAACCGAGCACACCTCTCAAGAATACCAGATACGAGTGGTTCTACCGCCGGGTCCAGATTAACTGGGATGATCCCACCGATATCTTGGATCGTCTCCCTGCGAATGTCTGTTGAGACGAGGTCATTCAATCCCTCGTCCGTCCTTGGCTTCCGGATACTGACAACGTCTGTGGGCACTCCACGTGTCTGTAAAATAACTGGATAGATGTCCGCAGTAGGGAACACATCCTGAACAGAAACATCCGTTATCGAGTGTATGCCGACTTCTTCAAGAAGGAGACTACGGAGGTTCTCACCGTAACCCGTCGTAGTCCATTTATTTGGTATGATGTAACTGTTTAAATCGCTGATCTCCGCAGCGAGTTCTATAAATGGGATATATATGTCAAATGCACCCTCTGCCGTAGCGTAGTTCGACTTGTAGTACTCCTTTTGTTCATCAGGTAGGTTTCGACTTCGTATATACGGCGGATTCCCGATCACCGCGTCGAAGCCCGCGTTCTCCATGCGGTCGCCGTCCGCGTCGTAGAACGCGACGGGGAACTCCAGTTCCCAGTGGAAGAACTGTTCGTCGTCGGCCATCGCCTGCGCACTTTTGAACCAGTCTTGCTCCTCGATGCTGTCCCACGCGCTCTGCTGGAGGGCGCGGGCCATGCGCTCGTAGGCGTCGCCGGGCACGTCGAGGCCGAACCGGTCGGCGGTGTGGACGTTCGCCATCGCCAGCAGGTGCCGATAGAGCGGGTCCTCGCGGACCTCGTCGTAAACGTCCTCCATCTCCTTGGCGTCCGCGAGGGTCTCGTTGTCGATGGACAGCAGGTCCGCGAACCGGTCCATCACGTGCGCGAGCGCCTCCTGGCGCGCGTGGTCGAAGAACTGCGTGAACGTGACCTGCCCGTCTGCGGTCGCGGCACCGTCCGAGACCTCGCCCCCGCCCTCGGTACCGACTTCACCGTCCGCGTCCTCCTCGCCGTCCGCGAGCACGTCCTCGATGTCGCTCCCGACCAGCGAGTTCCCGGTCTTCAGGTGGTGGTCGAGGAAGGCGAGCGGTTGCTCGGCCGCGAGCGTCCGGAGCCACAGCGAGACCTTCGCGAGCTCGGTCGCGAGGGGATTCAGGTCCACGCCGTAGATACACCGCTGGGCCACCTTCCGACGCGCCCAGTTGATGTCGTGGTCCTCCTCGACCGTCTCGATCCCCTCCTGTGCCGCCTGCTTCTCCTGCGCGTCGATGATCTCGCGGGCGAGGTAGTCGACCGCGCTCGTGAGGAAGTGGCCGCTCCCCATCGCGGGGTCGAGGATCTTGAGGTCGAAGACGCGCTCCGCGAACTCGTCCGCGAACGTCCCCGCCTCCTCGTCGCCCTTCCGGTAGCTCGTCTGCCCGACCAGGTCCTCACGGATCTCCTCGACCAGTGGCCCGAGCGTCTCGTCGACGATGTACTCCACCACGTACTCCGGCGTGTAGTACGACCCCGTCGCCTTGCGCTCGCCGCTGCCCGTCGTGAGGTAGACTTCTCCCTCCTCCACGGCGACCGCGTCACCATCGTCGCCCTCCGCGGCCGCGACGTACTCGCCGTCGTCGAGCGCCATCGGTCCGTCCGCGACGTGGAGCTGGTACTCCAGCAGGCCCTCGTAGATGCTGCCGAGGTGGCGGACATCCAGCGATGAGTAGTCGACGAAGATCTTCCCGCCGCCCTCGGCCCGCCGGCTCCGCGTGAGCAGTTCGATGACCCGCGCGAGGTGTGCGTCCCCCACGGTGTGTTCCGCCAGGAACTGCGCCTCGGGGTCGTCGTCCTCGTCCGGGTCCGTCCGAAACAGCCCGCCGTTGTACGCCGGGATGTGTAGGTCATCTTCGGGGATCCCGCGCGACTCGCTCCCCTGGTCGATCAGCGCGAACAGCTCCTCCAGCCGCGAACTCAGGTCGTCCTGCCAGTCGTGATACTTCGGATCGCCGCTGTCGAGTTCCGCGGCGACCTCCTGTTTCAGCGCGTTCAGGCTGTACGACTCCTCGTAAATCTCGTTGTCCGTGTCCAGCAGGTTCCGCCCCTCCGCCTCCGCGTACAGGACGAAGATCAGGCGGTAGAGGTAGATGAGCGAGGCGTCGTGAACGAGGTCCAGATCCGCTTCTTCGAGATCGTTGTCGGGATACTGGAGGTACCCCTCCGAGAGCACCTTGATCGCCTCGTAGATGTTGTCCTGCAGGTCCTCGCCCAACTCTTGGGCGAAGACGTTGGACTCGTCGTACACGTCGTCGAGGAAGCAGTCGCCGCCCGCATCTTCCAGAAACGCCTCGTGCCGGAAGAAGAGGTAGAAGAACTTGAAGTCCTCCAGATCACCTTCCTCGAGGACCGTCGGTAGGTCCACCTCGTAGTAGGAGTCGAGCCGGTGGCTCGTCGGCCCGTAGTAGAGCCGCCACTTCTTCCCGTCCGTCAGCACCGCCCAGCGGGCGGGCGTCTCCTGTAAGTAGACGTGGATCTGGTAGCTCGGGTTCTCGAAGTCGCGCTCGTGCTCGCCGCTCCCGCGCGTGTCGAGCGGCCGTCCCCAGCGTTTAGCGTCCGCGACGGCGACCGCGTTCTCGTAGAAGTCGCCGCCTTCGTTTTTGTTGTCGAACGCCTGCCGAGCGACCTCCTCGCTCGGGAAGAAGCCGTAATCCGGTCGGCGCTGGCCCCGCTGCACCGTCTCCTCGACCTCGAAGGGGATGCCGAGCTTCCGGAACATCGGCCGGATGAACTTCTCCTCGAGGCCCGACTCGGTCCGCTCCGCGACGGTCCCCCGCTGTTCCTCCCACAGGTCTCGTATCTCCTCGCGGGCCTCCTCGAGTTCGGCCTCGCTCACCTCGTTCCACGCCTCCGTTTCGGGGAGGTGTTCGTCAAGATAATGGTTCGAGAACAGGTCGCGGTTCGTCCGGTAGGTGAGTGCGGTTTGCATGCGTTAGACAGGTGTGAGACCGGACCGTTCGTCCGCGCCGATGGTAACGGTTGGGGCGGGAGCAACCGACCCGGCGTGAGAGTCCTCGACCGCGCCATCGTCGTCGCCTTCACTTTCGACAATGCCGGAGCCGGCCGCTCGGGTCCGGGAGAATTTCTCGTCGATCCACTCGACTTGTTTGCGGCTCATCACGTATGCGGCGACCGAATACGGGCAGCCGTATAGACTTTTCTTCAATCCGTCACCGAGGGGGACTCCGTCCCCGCTTCCCCGGCCTACCCGGTCCGGATCTCGAACCGCGCGCCGCCGTCCTCGCTCTCACCCACTTCGATCGACCAGCCGTGGCCCTCGGCGATCTGCTGGACGATGTGGAGGCCCAGCCCGGAGCCGGACGACTCGTCCGAGAAGCCCGCCTCGAAGACGCGGTCGCGGTCGGCCGGGTCGATCCCGGGGCCGTCGTCGGCGACGTAGAAACCGTCGGACAGGTCGCCGACCGTGACCGTCACCGCGGGGCCGACGTGGTCGACCGCGTTCCGGAGCAGGTTCTCCAGCAGTTGGCGGAGTCGGCCCTCGTCGGCCCGAATCTCCCGCGTGGTCTCGACCCGGAGACTGGCGTCCGCGGTGTCGACCCCCTCCCAGCACGCCTCGACGACCTCGGCCAGCGCCACGCGCTCGGTGGACTCGATGCGCGTGCCGTCGCGGGCGAGCGCGAGCACGTCGTCCACGAGCGTCCGCATTCGGTCGTGCGCCCGCGCCACCGCGTCGAGGTGCTCGCTGTCGCCCTCGAACTCCGCGCGCGCGAGCTCCAGCCGACCGGTCGCGACGTTCAGGGGGTTCCGCAGGTCGTGGGTCAGCGTGCTGGCGAAGCCGTCGAGCCGCTCGTTCTGTCGGTCGAGCTCGTCCCGCTGGCGAACGAGTTCCCGCTCGTGTTCGAGCCGCGAGAGGGTCAACTCGGCGGTCGTCGCCAGCAGCCGCCCGAGGAAGGCGTCGCTCTCCGCGAAGGAGTTCGGATTCGTCGTGGCGACGCTGACGGTGCCGTGATCGCCCAGCGGAATCACCATGAGGCTCCGGATCGGCGGGTCCGGGTCGACGTCGCTCTCGCGTTCGGTGACGTCCCCGTGGACCTGCGCCGTTCCGGACTCGTAAGCCCGCCAGTTGAGGCTCTCGCCCGGCTCGAACGCCTCCCGCGGGGTCACGGTCTCGACCGCGGTCTCCGTCGCCGCCGCCAACACCAACGCGTCGCGGTCCGCGTCGTAAAACCGCACGGTAGCGAGGGGGAATCCGATCACGTCCTCGGCGGCGCGCACCACGAGCCGGGCGACTTCGTCGGCGTCGGGGGCCCGCATGAGCTCGCGGGTCGTCTCGTGGAGCCGCTCCAGCCGGTCGGTGCGGTCGCGGAGCTCCCGCTCTCGCCCGACCGCGTCGAGCGCCGCCGTGAGCGTCCGCCCGACGATCTCCACGAAGCTGCGGTCGATCGCCTCGAACGCCTCCGGCTCTACCCGGGAGACGACGAGGACGCCGTGGTCACCGAGCGGGTAGACGACCGCGGACCGCGAGGGCGTTTCCTCGCCGAGCGTCCCGACCGTGTGCGTGTCGGCGATGTACCGCGACTCGCCGGTCCGGAACGTCTCCCACACGACCCGCGAGTCGGTCGCCTCGTCGTCGGCGCCGTAGGCCTCGGGGACGCCGATGCCCTCGCGGACCTCGTCGAGCGCCGCGACCCGCTCCAGTCGGCGGCCGTCCTCGGAGACCAGATGGACGCCGGCGAGCGGCGAGTCCAGCGCGCGGTCGACGATGTCGACGGCGATCCGAGCGGTCTCCGCGACCGAGGACGCCTCGATCAGGTCGCCCGTTCGGCGAGCGACCCGCTCCAGCGCGTGTTCGCGCCGCTTCCGGTCGGTTATCTCGCGGACGTACACCACCAGCCCACCGACCGCCGGGTCGTCGAGCAGGTCCCGGCCGCGGGCTTCCAGCCAGGTCCACGTTCCGTCGCCGCTCCGGAACCGGAACTCCGCCGACGGCCGCCGGTCCGGGTCGCCGACCATCGCGGAAAAGGCCTCCATCGTCCGCTCGCGGTCCGCCTCGTGGACGTAGTCGAAGCCGTTCTCGCCGACCAGCTCCTCGGGCTCGTACCCGAGCACGCGCTCGGCGGTCGGGCTGAGGTACCGAAAGGTCCCGTCGGGGTCGACGATCACGATGACGTCCGTCGACTCCTCGATCAGGCGTCGGTATCGCAGGTGGGGCTCCTCGGCCTCCCGTTCCGCGCGGTAGCGCGTGACGGCGTTCTCGATCCGGTTCGCGAGCACTGCGTACTGGCTCGAGCCGGTCTCCTTCCGGAGGTAGTCGGTCGCGCCCCGCCGGATCGCCTCGGCCGCGACTCCCTCGCTCCCGTCGTCCGCGAACAGGACGAACGGGAGCTCCGGATGCGACTCCCGAACCGCCTCCAGCAGCTCGATGCCGTCCGTGTCGGGGATGGCGTAGTCGGAGACGACACAGTCGATCGGCCCGTCGCGGAGCCGGCCGAGCGCCGCGTCCGGGTCGGTCGCCGTTTCGACGACGAACCGGTCCGACTCCCGCTCCAGAGAGTCCGCCGTCAGCCCGACGGACTCGCCGTCGTCATCGATCGCGAGCACCCGGATCGGATCCGACGACGAGACCATTGGTTGAATGACGTATCCCGATCAACTATAACGTGTGGGTATCCCCCCAGGCTCAGGGACAAAAATAAACTCCCAGATGCGGTTATGGGTGCTCTGCTGGGCGCTCGATCCGATCACGCCGTCATCACCGCAAGTCGAACGAGACCTCGTCGCCGACCTCGACCCCGCGGTCGGTCGTCCAGTCGAGGACGACCTCCAGGACGAACTGACCGGTGCCCGGGTAGCGCTGCTCCTCGCCGTCCTCGTCTGGGGCGGGCGCGGGCGCGTGATGGATCTCGGTGATGCGCCGGTCGGCGCCCACGTAGACGATGTCGATGCCGAAGTCCATCTCGCGCATCACGAACGTCCGCGCCGCCGCCGCCTCGTAGACGAACAGCATCCCGCGGTCCTCGGGGAGGCGCTCGGTGTCGCTCAGGCCGAGAAACCGCAGGTCGGAGGTGTCCGCGATCGCGGCGGTCACGCGGCCCCGCTCCGTGCCGTCCGGGGCGGCGACGACGACTTCGGTGCTGTCGTAGTTTCGGTGGACGGGCGTTTCCGATCCCGCGTCCGCCGAGCCGTCGGACGCCGTCGCGGTCGACGTCGTGGACCCGGCTTCCGTCCCCTCCTCCGAACGCCTTCCGGGGACGCCGATCCCCGCACAGCCGGCGAGCCCGGTCGACAGCGCCGCCCCCGCGCTGGCGAGCACTCGTCGTCTGGAGGACCGCGCATCGCCCGAATCTGGGGGCTGCCGATCGCTCACGGCCGCCGCTACGGCCGACGCCGGCAAAGGCCTTCCTCTCGGGGTCTGCACCGCACCGGCGGGGCGAGACTTATGTGTCTCGGCGGCGTGACCACGAGCATGGAACACGGCCGCGAGCGTGCGCAATCGGAGCCGATCGGGGTGATCCTCGTCCTCGGCATCTCGCTCGCGGTCATCCTCGTCTCCGTCGGCATCGGGAGCGCGCTCGTCACGGAGTCGACTTCCGACGTCGAGACGGAGCGCATGGAGAACGGGATGTCCCAATTCGGCTCGAAGGCGAGCCTGGTCGCGCTCGGCGAGTCGGGACAGAAGCGCGTCCCCTTCGGGCAGTTGGACAGCGGCGACGTGACGGTCGACGGCGGGAGCGGCAGCGTCACGATCCACCACCGGGTGAACGGGAGCCTCGACGAGATTCACAACACGACGCTCGGCGCGGTCGTGTACGAGAACGACGGCGACCGCGTCGCCTACCAGGGCGGGGGCGTCTGGTCCGTCTCCGACGGCCGGTCGCGAATGATCTCGCCGCCGGAGTACCACTACCGGAGCAGCACGCTCACGTTCCCCATCGTTCGCGTGACGGGCAACGACACCGCGTCGGGGTCCGCCGCCGCGCGGATCAGCAGCGACTCGGTCGGCCAGCCCATCTACCCGAACGGGAGCTACACCAACCCGCTCGACGAGGGCGTGATCGTCGTCGAGGTCCAGAGCGACTACTACGAGGGCTGGGCGCAGTTCTTCCGCCAGCGTGCCGAGGGAGAGGTGACGGTCCACGACGCCAACCGGACCGTCGTCGCTGAACTGGTCGTCCCCGAGGACCTGACCGTCAATAACGCCGTCTCCGCCCAACAGAACTACAACGAGAACGGCAACGCGGGGACCGACGACCGCGTTGAGGAGGGTGAGCCGCTGCCGGGAGTCGACGGTATGTTGCAGGACGAGGTCAACGACGCGAGCGCGAGCAACGACAACGACCAGCACTCCTGTATCGACACGTCCGGGATCAGCGCCGGCTGCACGCTGACCGCGGGCACGTACTACATCGACGGCGACGCGACCCTCGGCGGCGACCTGAACATCAACACCTCGGCCGGCGACGTGAACATCGTCACGAAGGGCGACTTCGACATCGGCGGGAACGACGTCGAGGTGGTCGACGGCTCCGATAACGGCGTCACCTACTACGTCAACGGCTCGCTGAAGGCGCAGGGCGGCGCCTGGGTCGGGACGAGCGCCGCGTCGGTCGACGCCGACCGGAACGTCTTCCTGGTCGGCGACCAGGTGGTCGACGACTCGACGGGCGGCGGGAACATCCAGTTCGACGCGGTGATCTACGCGCCGGACGCGAACATCGACACGAACGGCAACCTCCAGTTCAACGGCGCGCTCTACGCGAACGACATCGACGTCGGCGGGAACGTCCAGATCGACTACGACGAGGAGTCGCTCGTGGAGTTCCAGATCGAGCTCACCTCGACCGAGAACACGATCACGTACCTCCACATCAGCGAGAACACGGTCGAAGTCGAGCTCGAATAGCGGCCGGCGGCGCGCGGCGCCCGACCGGTCGGAACCGCCCGTCCCCCTATCGGTCGAACCGGACGTTGATCGGCGTCCGCTGGACGTACACCGTCTCGGTCTCGACCGACACCGCGACGCTCCCGTCCGCGGCCGCTTCGACGGTGAACCCGTCCGTCCGCTCGAAGTACCGCTCCCAGGCCGCCGCGCGCGGCGACGTTATCTCGATCCGGACGTGGGTGTCCGGCTCCGTGGCGTTGACCGTCCGGACGTGTGACCGGTACGCGCGCTCGGCGACGATCCGGGCGGTCGTCTGCCCGCCGATAGCCCCCTGACTCGCCGCCCGCGTGCTCAGGAACACGAGCGCGGTCCTGTTCGCCCCGCGAACCATTGTCGGCGGCCGGACGACCGTCTCTCCGCCGCGGTCGACCCGGAACAGCGCGCCCCCCTCCACGACGTAGCTGGTGGCGCCGGACTGGTAGCGGACCGGCCTGATCGTGGCGTTCGTCGTGTTCGCGGGATCGACCCAACCGCTTTCCGTCTCGTTGTACTCGCCGACCCGGACCGAAACGGCGTCCGCGAACGACAGCGTCCCGCCGGCGAGCCGGAGCTCCGTCGCGCGACTCGGGGCGTCGTTGCGGTGGATGTCCCGGAGGTTGTCGTGGAGCACGTCGAACGCCCGCTCGACGTTGTTCACCTGCTCGGCCTGTCGGCGGTCGTCGAGCCCGCCGAGCCCGGCCGCGAAGACGGTCCCGATGGACGCCGTGATCAGCGCGAAGACGAGGACGTACCCCACCACGTCACTCACCCCGCGGTCGTCGCGGATCACGCCGACCGCACCTCCAGCGACCCGCCGACGTACCGGATATCGACGTCACCGCCCGGAATGCGGCCCTCCTCGATCGGCGTCCGGAGCGCCGGCAGCCGGTGGGCGACGCGCACGTCGTCGCTCGTCATCACGAGGCGGTCGGTCCCGCCGCTCGACTCGACGGCGATGGTGTAGCTCCGTCCCGCGACCGTTCGCGGCAGCTCGATCCGCACGGCGACGGTCGGTGTCGAGGCGTTCGAACTCGCGGCGACGAGCCGGTCGGCGCCCGCGACCTCCGCGGCCGCCTGCGAGCCCAGCACCTCGAGTTGCGCGTCCGCGGACTGCGTCGCGCGGGAGTCCATCATCCCGCCGGCCGCGGTGATCAGCCCCCCGATGAGGATGGCCGCGACCGCGAGGTTGAGGACGTAGCCGACCATCACCGAGACGCCCCGCGTGTCGTCGCCGAACCGCGCGAGGGCGTCACGCATCCGTCTCACCCGGTGCGACCCGGATCCGCGTCTCGTAGTCCACCGACTCGCTGCGGAACTCGACGTCGACGGTCACGGCATAGACGGCCGGCGAGACGAGCGGCGCGTCGTCCACGTCGGCCTCGTCGACCGGTCCGGCGACCGTCAGCTCGTAGGTCCCGTTGGCCGCGTCGCCGCGGTCGTACGCCACGTCGTAGGTGCCGGTGGAGTTCCACAGCGACCGGCCGCAGGACCGGTCGTCGACGGCGCCGTCGGTGAGGTCCACCGCGACGACGCCGCTGGGCGCCACGGGGCGACAGACGACCGTCGGGTCCGGGTCGCCGGCGTCGCCGACCGCGACCGTGAGGTTCCCGCCGTCGGACGCGTTCCGGTAGACGTAGACCTGTCTGGCGCTGTCGTTCCGGGAGACGGCGAAGGAGTCGTTGGCGGGGTCGCTCGTCTCCGCGACCTCCGTGGCGTTCACGCGCAACACGAACGACCGCGTCCGGCTGACGTTCTTCGCCAGGGTGAAACTCGGCGTGCCGCCCGCGCCGACGAAGGCGCCGCTCTCGTTCTGTTCGATGAAGAGCCCCGTCTCGCGGTCGACCGTCCTCGTCTCGATCACGACGCCGCGGCGGCCGTACCCCTTCGCGAACAGCTCGTCCAGCCGCTCGGTGTCGTTCTCTACGGCCGCCAGCACGTCGGTCTCGGTGTCGTAGTGCTGCCGGTTCTCGGCGTCGACGACGCCGCCCGTCGTCGCCCGGACCTCGCCGACCGCCGCGAACGCCGCGGAGGTCTCGTCGCCGCTCCCCCGGGTCGCGAGGTTCTCCGAGTAGATGGCGCCGTTCAGGAGCACCGCGAGCACGACCAGGATGGTCGCGATGACGAGCGCGCCGACGAGGAACAGCTGCGCGCGGTCGCCTCGCCGGAGGTCGGTCACATCCGCCATACGACCAGCCTCACCTCCACCAGGTTGTACAGCTCGTCCGGCGCGACGTTCTCGGCGTAGAAGGACTCGTCCGCCGACGAGCCGACCGCCTCCAGCGTGCGGTTCTCGTAGCCGTCCACCGTCAGGGTGCTGTCGTTGTACAGCGCGACGGAGCGCGTCGCCGAGACCGCGTTGTCGCTCGGCGACCCCATGTACACCACCCGCTGTGCGGACATGGTTCGCCCCTCGCGGTGGTGTGCGACGTAGACGTTGTAGGCGATCCGATGTGACCCGAACGTCGCCTCGAGGGTGTCGCCGAAGGCGAGTTCCTCGGGGAGCCGGTTCGGGTACTGTTCCGTCTCCCCGCTCCCGTTGAACCGTTCCTCCTCGGGGTTCCAGTGGAGGACGAACTCCGTGAGGTCGCCGTTCGCGGCGCCGGTCGCGAGCACGTCGTTGGCCGCCGTCCGCTGCTGGTTCTCGATGTGCTGGCTCGACGTGCTGGCCGACAGCGGCGTGACGGCCGTCGCCTGGAGCGCGAACATGAGCGCGCCGACGATCAGGAGGGCGGCGACGAACGCCTCGAGCGTGTGCGCCTGTGCGCGGTCCACGGCTACCATACCCTCACGGTCAGCCGGTAGATGGTCCCGTCGAGCGAGACGACCCGCCTGGCCACGGAGACGTCGGTCGGGACGGTGTCGCCGTTCGACCGGCGGAGCGTCACGGAGTGTGTCGTCCCCTCGACCGGAATCTCGACGGTCGCCTCCTGCGTCACGGGGTCGGTCGGTTCGTGGATCACGACCTCAGCGCCGTACTCCTCGATCCCCAGCGTCGACGCGAAGTCGGTCGTTCCGCTCGCCGTGCAGTTGTAGTCGGAGGCGAGGCTGTCGTTCGCGGCGAAGAACGCGACCGTACAGGGACCGCTCAACACGCCCGGCTCCGCGCCGTCCGCGACGAGCAGCCCCTCAGCGAGCTGTGCCGCGCCCGCGTCCGCGACCGTGAGCGTCTGGCTCTGCACGCCGATGAAGGGGTCGAAGAACGCCGACACGCCCGCGAGCACGCCCGCGAGCGTGACCAGGAACACCCCGGCCCCGACCGCGAAGTCGAGCGTCGTCTGTCCGCGGGCCGACTCGCCCCCCTCAACCGACATAGATCCACACTCCCAGCGCCATCGTGATCAGGATCACGACGAACTTCACCCCGGAGATGACGTCCGCGCTCCGGATGTAGCCGCTGATGAACCCCGAGAGGATCGCCTGGAGGGTGACCGCGTGGAAGAACAGCAGCGACAGCAGGTCCGGGTCGACGCCGCCGCCGAAGTCCATCCCGCCGGCGCCGCCTCCGCCCCCACCGCCGCCGCCCTGTTCGACGAGGTCGGCCATCACGTCGATGAACTGCGTCTGGAGGATCGCCATGACGCCCAGAAGCGTCACGTACGTCATCAGGATGATCGCCACCTGCATCCGGGTGCGGGACTTCCGCTCGCGCTCGATATCGTCCTGATTCTCGGAGGCCTGGGCCGCGGTCGTCAGCACGTCGGTGATCTGCGAGGACGCCTCCTGGGCCTCGGAGATGAGCTTGATCGTCCGCGCGAGCCGCGGGATCCGGTACTTGTTGTTGAACTCCACCATCGCGTCCCGGAGGCTCATCCCGTAGTTCACCTTCGCGTACATCATCTCGAACTCCTCGGCGAGCTTGCCGGAGGAGGTGTCCGCGACCGTGTCGATCGACTCCAGCAGGGTCTGGCCGGTGTCGTTCGCCGAGGAGAGCTTCCGGAGGTTGTCGGAGAGCTTGCCCGTGATCGCGCCGCGGGCGCGCTCGTTCCACGCGTGGAAGAACGCCAGCGGCACGAGCGTCAGGTACGCCGGCACGTAGATCCAGATGAACGTGCTCCAGATCGGCTCGGCGATCCACTGGTCGACCGCGACGGGCGCGGCCCCGGTCGCGAAGGCGACCCCGACGAGCACGAGCGCGGCCGGCACCGTCAGCGCCAGGGTGTAGAGGGGGTTGTCCCGGAAGAAGAGGTGCGGCGCCGACAGCAGCTCCTTCGTCTTGTGGGTCCCCTCGCGGTCCTTGATCCGGTCGAAGACGCCGAAGCGGCCGACGAACCCCTCGACGAGACCGAGGTGGAGCAGCCCCTCCTTGCTCGACTGCTGGAGCCGCTCGCTCCCCCCCTCCGGCCGGAGCATGCCGTCGCCCGGCTCGTCCTGCTTGACCGTCGAGACGAGCACGAGGAACCCGACCCCGGTCAGCGGGATGAGGACGTAGACGGTGCCGTACAGCAGCTGGTCGTTGGCGTTGCCCAGCATGCTCATGATGACGAGGATGATGATCAGCAGCAGCGGGAACAGCGAGAGGGTCATGTACATCTCGCCGAACAGCTCCAGGGTCTCCAGCGTCATCTCCTGCTGCTGTTTGGCGGTCCGCATGTGCTTGTCCTTCTTGTCCTTCAGGAACTGCTCCATGTCCCCGCCGGAGTTGACGATGGAGAGCATGTCCGTCAGGAACTGCGACAGCTCGTCGCTCGGCGTGTCCATCGACTGCTGGCGGATGGCGTTCCGGTAGTCGGTGCCGAAGTACTCGGTCTCGTTGACGATGCTCCGGAACTCCTTGGACACCTCCCCGTAGGTGTCCTCCGCGCCCGCCATCGCGCGCAGGATCTCCAGCTGGTTGAGCCCGCCGACCGACAGCGCGTACATGAACGAGACGGAGTCGGCCAGCAGCATGTCGATCTCCCGCTTCCGCGAGGACGCCGTCGAGTAGGGGATCGCGAGCAGGCCGCCGAACCCCATCGCGAACCCGATGCTCCCGAAGAACAGCCCGCTCACCAGGACCGCGGCGGGCATCACGAGCGACCGCATCAGCTCCGCGGCCCCCTCGCTCGGGGCGGGGATGCCGATCGAGAGCGCCTCCGGCGTGATCAGCCCGATCGCGAAGATGCCGTAGCCGAACAGCGTTCCGACGACCCAAAGCAGCAGTCCGACGAGCAGCCCGACGCCGAGCGCGCGGGAGATGTACAGCTCGACGGTGTCCGCCATCCGCGCCTGGGTCAGCTTCGTCTCCACGTCCGCGACGAAGTCGCCGTCGGGGTCGAAAAGCAGCTGGAACAGCGGGTAGAACGCGTCCGCGAGCACTCCCGAATCGGCGTCGTCGCCGCCGAAGCCCGTATCGAGGCTCACGCCGACCCCCCCTCGATCGACGCTCCCCTCCGACTGGTCGGACCCGACACGGTCAGTCCTCCTCGTCCTCGACCGCGCCGAAGCCCCACTCGTCTATCTCCGCCTCGTCGTCCTCGTCGGCGTCCGGGGTCCCGTCGCCTTCGTCTGCGTCGGGGGTCTCATCGTCCTCGTCGACGTCCGCGGTCTCATCGTCCTCGTCGACGTCCGCGGCCTCGTCGCCCGCGCCGGCGTTCGGCAGGTCCTCGTCGCTCCCCGGCGCGTCCCCACCGCCGCCGTCGTCGGACGCCCCGGACCCGGCCGACCCGTCGGCGGCCGAATCCCCCTCGTCGCCGCCTTCTCCGGCGCTCCACTCGGGCGGGTCGATGCCGGCTTCGTCGGTCCCGTTCGCGCCGTCGCCGGCATCGGTCCCGTCCGTCCCGTCGTCGACCGTCTCCGGGTCGCCGAGGATCATCGGCTCGTCCGGCACCGCCGGGCCGTCGTCCCCCAGCACGGTCGGCGAGTCGTCCCCGTCGCTCGCGTCGAAGCGTATGCCCCCGGTGTCCGCGTCGAACGGGTCCGAGCCGCCGGGATCCGCGCCGCCGTTTCCGGCGCCGTCGTCGCCCGCGTCGTCGCCGCCCACGTCGTCGCCGCCCGACCCGACGGCGTCCCCCGCGTCCGCCCCCGGGCTACCGTCCACCGCACCGTCACCGAGCGCGTCGTCCTCCTCGTCCCCCGGCCCGCTCGGATCGACGGCCGGTTCGCCGTCATCGGGAGCGTCCTCGTCGGGGTCACTCTCGTCGGAAGCACTTTCGTCGGTGGGGTCCTCGCCCGGCGCGTCGAGCGCCGGCGCCTCGTCGTCGCCCGCCTCGACCGAGGCCGCCTCGTCGGTCGCCCCCTCCAGGGCGGGCCGTTCGCCCTCGGTGACGGACGCCTCCACGTCCGCGGCCGGCGTCACCTCGAGCAGCGCGTCCGCGACCGAGTCCGGCATCTCGCCGCGGTACTCCTCGAACAGCTCCTCGGCCTTCTCGAGGATCCGGCGGGCCTCCTCGCGCCCCTCCTCGTCGGGGTTCGGTCGCGGGACCATCTCCTCCTTCTCCGGGTCCACGTCGATGAGGACCGACTCCATCTCGCGGAGGTCCTCCAGCGACCGCTCGAGCCCCTCGTTGGCCATCAGCGCGAGGATCGTCTCCGGGTCGTTGATGAACGCCTGGAACGTCGCCGCGACCTGCGAGTAGGTGTTGAGCCCGCGGTCGATCAGGTACGCCAGCACGACCTGGCGCTTGAACAGCTCGTCCTCCAGTTTCCCCTGGGTCCACCCGCGGTCGAACTTGATCTCCTCGAGGGTGTTGGAGTCGCCCATCTGGAGGAACTCGTCCGTCTCCGCCTGCCACTGGTAGACGTCCTGGACGTTGATCTCGTCGTTCTCGGCGTCGTAGTGGTTGATCTCGGTGAGCGACTTGTTCCGGCGCACCTTGTGCCCCTCGACGCGCGTCGACGCCTGGATGGAGACCAGATCCAGCGCCGTGAACATCGTCTTCGAGACGTTGATCGGCTCGGTCGTGAACCGCTTGAGCACCTCGCCGACGGAGTCGGCGTGGAACGTGGTGTAGGTCGTGTGCCCCGTGGACATGACCTGGAACGCAGTGCGCCCCTCCTCGCCGCGGATCTCGCCCATCACGATGTAGTCCGGGCGCTGACGCAGCGCGGCCTCCAGCAGGTCGAACTCGTCCACGTCGCCCTTGTCGTCGTCCGAGAAGGAGGGCCGCGTGACCGAGGCGATCCAGTTGCGCTGCGGGAGCTCGACCTCGCGGGTGTCCTCGATGGAGACGATCTTGGAGTTGGAGGGGATGAACAGCGACACAGCGTTCAGGCTCGTGGTCTTCCCGGACGCCGTCCCGCCCGCGAAGATCAGGCTCTTGTGGTTCTCGATGCAGAGCCAGAGGAACGCCATCTCGTCGAGCGAGAACGTCTTCCAGTTGATCAGGTCGATCGGCGTGAACGGCACGTCCTTGAACTGCCGGATCGTGTAGTTGGTCCCGTGGTCGGAGACCTCCTTGCCCAGCGTGAGCTGCGCACGGGAGCCGTCCGGGAGGGTGGCGTCGACCTGCGGCCGGCGCTTCGAGATCCCCTTGCCGGAGCGCTGGGCCAGCTTCACCACGAAGTCGTCCAGCTCGTCGCGGTCGTGGTAGATGTTCGAGATGATCTGCTCGTAGTCGGAGTGGTAGACGAAGACCGGGGAGTCGTACCCGTCACAGGAGATGTCCTCCACGTTGATGTCGTACTTTATCGGGTCGATCCGCTCGTAACCGATGAAGTCCCGCTTCAGGAAGTAGAGCAGCTTCTCGACCTGATACTCCGTGAGCGTCGCCGCGTCCTCCGCGAGCACCGCGGGCTCCGGGCGCGCCGCGATCCCGCGGATCTCCCCGTCGTCCTCCTCGGGGGGCGCGTAGCCGAGCGACTGAGCGATCCGGCCCGCGATGCCCTCGGTCGGTTCGAAGCCGAACCGGTCCGCGAGGTCGCTGACGAACCCGCCGCCGTCCGACTCGCGGCTGTAGAGGTCGTACCGGTCCAGAAGCGAGTAGGTCTCCTCGGAGATCACCCGCTTGCGGTGTTCCTCGTCGCCGCCCGCGACCGACTCGTCGGAGTACTTGATCGAGGTGCGAAGCTTGCCGGTGAGGTACTCCTGGAGGTCCGCCTCGATCTCCGTGAGGTACGGCTGGACGGCGTAGTACTTCTTCTCGTTCTCCTTCGTGGAGTGGAAGATGATCACGAACGAGTAGGGCTTGTTCACCCAGTAGCGCTCGATCTCGCGGAAGTGGGACTTCTTCGACATCGGCACCGCCCGCTCGAGGTCGTAGCGGTTCGTGAGCGTCGTCGCGCCCGACTCGGTCGAGAAGAACGCGTCCTCGTTCAGCTCCTCGTTCACGTCGACGGTCCGCTCGTCCTCCAGCTCCAGCGTCTCCTCGGCCGCCTGCGCGCCCGCGGCGAGCGCGTTCTCGATCCGGTCGGGGTCGAACCCGAGCGCCTCGCCGCGGTCGAACGGCTCCTCGTTGCCCTCCTCGTCGGTGGGCGGGTTCCCCTCCTCGTCGTAGAAGTACTCCTTCTTGTAATCCTCCCACGCGTAGTAGCCCTTGATGACCGGCGTCCGGTCGAGGGGGTGTTGGGCTGCACAGAGCTCGCGGAGCGACTCGCCGACCGCGTCCGCGGCCCGGAGCCGCCGGGGGAGTTCGTCGGGGTGGAACCCCAGGAACTCCGCGGGGTCGACCCCCGCCCGCTCCCAGTCCTCGGCGGTCAGCTCCTCGGTCGCGTCCGCCTCGCCCCAGCGGTCGCTGCCCGGTGCCGCGTCGAACCGCTCATAGAGGGCGTCCGCGGCGGCCTCGTGGCCGTGCTCGCGGAGGAAGTCGTCCCACGTGTACTCGCCCACCCGCGCGCCGACGGACGCCGACAGCGGCTCCGTCGCCGACCCCGACGCCGCGGTCTCCCCCTCCAGCTCCGGCGTCGCGGCGTCGTCCTCGGTTGCCATTGTCCATGGAACTCCGTCCCCGGGCAAAAACCCTTCCACCGTTTCCCGTCAGTACCCCAACCGTTTCCGGTCGGGGTTCCGGCTTCGATCCCGGTTCCGTCTCCCGATCCGTGGGGTACTGCTCCGATCCGGTCGGCGGCGGTCGGGGCACACCGTTATCAGTCCTGAGAGGCACGCGCCGCGCGGACGCGGGGCCTTTTTCGCCCGCCGGTCCGATGCCCGCACGTGACACGTCTCGCCGCGATCAGGGACCGGCTCGCCCCGCTTCGGGAGCCCGCGGTGCGCCGCCGCGTCCGCGACGCGTTCGCCGAGGTGCTGCTGGGCGACGCGCGCAGCCTCGCCGCCGTCGTCGGCTTCACCGCGTTCATGTTCCTCGTCGGCGTGCGGTACTACGTCTCGACGATGCCGGGCGTTCCGACGGCGCTATGGCCGCTCTACGCCGACTCCGCGACCGCGGTCGCGCTGGCGACGCTCGCGCTCGTGACGCTGTTCCCCCTGCTCGCGCTCGACCGGGCGGTGACGGACCCCCCCGCGAGCCGCCCGCTTGCGTACCTGCACACGCTCGCGTTCGTCTGGCTCGTCAAGTACGGACTCTGGCCGCTCGTCTCGCTGAACCTCGCGGTCGGGACCTACCTCGCCGCGCCGGACGCGCTGGTCTACTACTGGGGGGTGCTCGGGACGCACCTGCTTTTCGTCGGCCTGGCGCTTCTCCTGCCCGCGGTCGGTCGCACGACCCGCGGCGCGCTGGCGCTGGCGCTGGCGCTCTCGCTCGCCAACGACCTGCTCGACTACGGGTTCGGCTACCACCCGCCGCTGCAGTACGAGCCCGGCCTCGTCCTGCCGGCGGCGACCGTCGCCCTGAGCCTGTTCGCGACGTGGGTCGCGTCGCGGTCGTTCCGCCGGCTGGACGCGGCCAGCCGCGTCAGATGATGTTGAAGTACCAGAGCGCCGCCACGACCACGCCGATACCGACCACCGCGAACGGCAGGACCTTTCTGGTCGTGCTCTTCGGGTACGAGCGGGCGCGCGGTTCCCCGTCGACGTGGTAGACCGTGTACTCGTCGCCGTCGTACTCGTAATCGAGGATCGAGACGGGGACCTCCCGGATCTCCGTCTCGTTCCGGATCTCGTCGTCCGCGGGCGCGTTCTTCTCGGTGGTGATCTTCTGCCCCTCGGCGTCCTCCACGTACTTGTCCGGGGTGCGGTCGGTCTCGACCTCGACCGTCTCGGTCGGGTCGTACGTGCGCCGGACGAAGTCCATCTTGTACGTCTCCCCCGTGCCGTCACAGGTCCCGCAGGTCGTGCTTCCGTTGCCGCTACAGGAGTCGCAGACGACGGTCCCGCTCCCGCCACATTTCGAGCAGGTCGCGGACTGGTCGCTGTTCGTCCCGCTTCCGTTACACCGTCCACAGCGGTTCGCGCCGCTCCCGTCGCAGTTGGTACATCGGTTCCGCCCGTTCCCGTCGCAGTTGGTACAGACGTCGACGCGCTCGGACTCCGGGATCGGGAAGTCCAGTTCCAGCGACTCGAACTCGTCCGGAACGAACGAGTCCCGGTCCGCCGCGTGGACGTCCATGAACTCGCTTTGCACGTCGGTCCGCTGCGCCTCGTTCGGGGCCAGTTCGATGAACCGGTCCTCGTCGTCGACCGCGAGCGTGCGGTGGATCCGCTTCGTGCACTCGACGCCTTCCAGGTTCGTCGGCTCCGCCTCGTCGACGAGGTCGTTCACCACGCCCCAGTTCCCGTCCGCGTACTGCTCCAGGATCTCCGTCTCGGCACCCTCGATGAACCCGTCGTCACCGCCCACGTCTTGGTCGTCCCCAGTAGTTGCCATGGTAGCCAACTTGTGTGGATAGATTATATATAAGTTCGGGCTGACAATTCCACGGCCGTCCGTTCTCTCTTGCGGCATCGATATCACCCATAATAACATTTATACCGCCTATCATACACCAAGATGACATGCCAACTGAGCCGCGTGTTCCGGGAACGCACGTGCCGTACTGGATGGTCATCGCTTTCGTTCCGATCGCCAGCCTCGTCGCGCTCCTCGTGTACTTCGTCCTCTACGCGGCGATGGGCGGGGTCGAGTCGGGGTCCGGGGGGCCGGTGGAGACCTACATCCTCTGGTCGATCGCCGGGATCGGCGTCGCGTTCGCCGCGGTCGTCTACGCCGACATCCGGTACGTTCGGCAGGCCAGCCGCTGGACGCCGCAGACGTTGCGGTGGGTCATGGCGGCGCTCGTCTCGCCGTTCTTCATCTACTTCGGTCCGTTCCCGGTCGCCATCTACTACCTTCGGAAGCGCCGGGCGGCGCTGGGCGTCCCCGAGGAGGCGTGGGTCACCGTCGTGCAGGAACGCATCCGGGACCTGGAGATGCCCAACTGATGTCGGCGCGTTTCTCACTCGTTCCGACGGGGCCGACGGAGGCGACCGAGGCGCCGGCGGCGACGCGGGCAAAGACGCCGACCGAGTCGTGCGACGACCGGGAGGGGTGGTAACCGATGGAGCCACAAGCGGACGACGACATGATGTACATCTGCTCGGAGGACGGGCTCGCCCTGACGGGGCGTGAACTCCGCGAGCGGGCCCAGCAGGGCGAGCGCATCTCCCCCATGGAGTCCGCCGGCCGCGTCCTCCACGCCTGGGACGTCACCGACGACTCGGGCGAGCCGGTGTCCCGGGAGTACGTCACCACCGCGGGGTTCCTGGTCAGCGACGAGGAGGTGCTCACGAACTCGCAGGCGTTCGCCGAGACGTACGTCGTGCCGACGATCCTCGACCCGGACGAGATACGGCAGGCGGCCGCGGACGCGGCGGAGGAGCGCTCGCACGGCGGGCTGAAGAAGCGACACTCCGACGACGCGATGGACTACCTCACGGAGAACGCGGACGCGCTCTCCGAGGCCATGTTCGAGTTCCAGACGTATCTCTCGACGCTGTTCGTCGGAACCTGGGAGAACGCGCACCCGTACCTCGTCGGCCGCGACCACGTCTACCTCCTCCCGATCAAGGGACAGGACGCGGTCGGCGACGTCCGCGACGAGTTCGTGAACTTCGTCACGGGCTACGACGACATCGACCGGCGGAAGGCGCTCGTGCTCTGGGAGGCGGCGGACCCGTTCCTGCAGGTCAACATCGACCTCTACCTCGACGGTGAACAGGTCGCATGACGGAGACCTACTACGACGTCCTCGGGGTCGACGACGACGCGGACGAGGAGGAGATCGAGTCCGCCTACCGGAGCCTGATCCACGAGTGGCACCCCGACGTCAGCGACCACCCGGACGCGCGGGAGCGGTTCCTCCTGATCAAGGAGGCCCGCGAGGTGCTCACCGACGACGCCGAGCGGAAGCGGTACGACCGGGTGGGCCACGCGGAGTACACCGGCGACGGGAGCGCGACCGGGAGCCGGGGGAGCGCGGACGCCGAGCGTGAGGAGTCGGGTCGCTCCGGGACCGGCGGGGACGAAGACCGGGGCCGGACCGACCGCGAAGGCCGCGACGACCGGACCGGAGCGGACCGGAGCGGCGGCACGGACCGCGACCGCTCGCGGCAGGAGCGCTCGACGGCCGACGAGTACCGGCAGCGCCACCAGCGCACCCGAGGTCGACAGGGCCGGTCGCGGAACGACCACCGCTCCGGCGGCCGCCGGTCGGGAACGGCCGACTCGGGTGGCTCCGGCGCCGATTCCGCCGGCGGAACGAGCTCGGGCGGGTCGACCGCCGAGACGGGGACCCGCGGCTCGTCCGCCGAGGCGAGTTCGGGCGGGTCGACCGCCGAGACGAGCACCGCCTCCGCCCGCGGGAACCCCGGATGGGGGCAGCCGTCCGCGACCGGGAGCCCCCTGAACCCCGACGTGGAACTGCTGAAGTACCCGGCGTTGCTGGTCTACTGGTGGCTCGCGTCCGTCGTGAGTCCGATCCTGCTCACGGCCGCGCTGCTCCCGGTCTACTACCAGTACCGGCGGATGAAGTACACGGACCGCATCCTCCGCGAGGGGACCTCGCCGGAGGGGTGGGAGACGGTCGTCCGTCGCCTCGCGGTCGGCATCGGGGTGGTCGTCGCGGGCACCGTCGTGCTCGGCCTCGAGATCGGGGGCGCGACGGGAGAGGGACTCTCCGTCGTGGCGATCCTGATCGGGCTGTTCCTCTGTCTCCGGTACTTCAAGGAGACGCTCGTGCGCGACTGGTTCAACGCGGAGGGGACGAGCCAGCCGGTCGCGTGGGACGCCGCCTCGCGCGTGACGATCATCGCGCTCCCCCTCCTGAGCGAGGCCAGCATCGGCAACGTGGGCGAGGTCGTGTTGCTCTTCGTCCCGCCGGTGGTCGCGACGGGGTACCTCCTCGCGACCGACCGCCGGTCGGACGTCCGCGCGGCGATCGGCCTGTAGCGGCCGCCCGCCGAAGGAGCTTTATCTTGGCTTGCGAACACATCGCCACATGGATCGTGGCATCACCGTCGGTATCGACCTGGGAACGACGAACAGCGTGCTCGCCGCGCCGGTCGGAGGGTCACCGGAGGTCGTCGAGAACGCCGCCGGAGACAGAAAAACCCCGTCGGTGGTCGCGTTCGACGGCGAGGACGTTCTCGTCGGCCGCGAGGCGGACAACCAGGCGGTCCGGAACCCGGACCACACGATCTACTCGATCAAAGGCGAGATGGGGAACCGCGAGTACGAACACCGGACGCCGAGCGGCGACTCCCTCTCCCCCGAGGAGATCTCGGCGCTCATCCTGACGAAACTGAAGGAGGACGCGGAGGAGAAGCTGGGCCACCGGATCGACAGCGCCGTCATCACCGTGCCGGCGTACTTCGGGAACCGACAGCGGGAGGCGACGAAACGGGCCGGGACGATCGCCGGGCTGGACGTGAAGCGCATCATCAACGAGCCCACGGCGGCGTGCCTCGCCTACGGGCTGGACAGTTCGCGGGACGCGGAGGTTCTCGTGTACGACCTGGGGGGCGGGACCTTCGACGTCTCGCTCGTCTCCATCTCCGACGGCGTGATCGAGGTCGTCGCGACGCACGGCGACACCCAGCTCGGCGGGGACGACTGGGACGGCTGCCTCGTCGACGTGATCCTCGACCGCGTCGAGCGGGACACCGGCGTCGTTCCGGAGGACCCGGAGGCCATGGAGCGCATCTGGCAGGCGGCCAAGGAGGCGAAACACGACCTCTCCGCCGCCCGGACCGCGACCGTGTCGCTCCCGTTCCTCTTCGAGACGGCCGACGGGGCCTACGACTTGGAGATGCGGATCGACCGCGACACCTTCGTCGACGCCACGGCACACCTCACCGACGCGACGATCGACATCTGCTACGAGCTGTTCGACCGGACCGACGCGACCGTCGACGACGTGGACGACGTGCTGCTCGTCGGGGGATCGACGCGAAACCCCCACATCGCGGCGGCGGTCGAGGACGCGCTCGGCCACACTCCCTCGAAGCGGATCGACACGGACGTGGCGGTCGCGCTCGGCGCCGCGACGCAGGCCGGCATCCTCTCGCAGTCGGCGCTCCCGAGCGGCGACCCGGGCGAGCTGGTCCCGGCGGACGAGGCCGACGGCGTCGACGACGTGGTCCTGCTGGACGTCACGCCGAAGACGCTCGGCGTGCGCGCGCAACTGGACGGCCGCGAGAACCAGCTCAGTCGGCTCATCCCGAAGAACACCTCGATCCCGGCGACGGTGACGAACGAGTACTACACCGTCGAGGACAACCAGGAGGTCGTCACCGTCGAGGTGTATCAGGGCGAGAGCCAGGTCGCCACGGAGAACGAGCTCCTCGACTCCTTCTCGCTGCGGGGGATCCCGCCGGCTCCGGCGGGCCAACAGAAGGTCGAGGTCACCTTCGAGCTGGACGAAAACGGGATCCTCGACGTCTCCGCGCGCAACCCGGACTCCGGCGTCGCGGCGGAGGTGACGATCGACTCCGAGTTCGGCGTGAACCAGGGGGAACTCGACCGGATGCGTCGGCGGCTCCCCGAAGTGAAGTGACGCTCCCCGGCCGTCGAGGCGCCGACGCGCTCGCGGTCGGCGGACGGGCGCGGCGGGATTCGAACCCGCGGTCTAGAGGTTAGGAACCTCTCGCCCTGTCCACTAGGCCACGCGCCCACGGCTCTCGGCGTGGTCGGTCCGAAAGCGGTCCGAAAGCGGTCCGAAAACGGCCCGAAAATCGGCGGGTTACTCGTTCTTCTCGGTCGCTTCCTCGGTCTCCTCGTCGGCCTCGTCCGCGCCGGACACGGCGCCCGCGTCGGAGTCAGCACCCTCCTCGAGGTCGTCGCCCTGCATCTCCTGTAGCTCCTCCTCGACTTCCTCGCGGCCCTTCTTGAACTCGCCCATCGCCTGCCCCGTCGAGCGGGCGAGCTTGGGGATCTTGTTGGCGCCGAACAGGAGCACCAGCACGAGCAGAATGATGAGCAGCTCCGGTCCACCGGGGATCGGGCCGATCAGGGGAATCGTACCTACCATCTCTGTCTCCGAGTAGCCTTGTGGTGATTATAGGCTTTTTGCCTCAGTCGGTCCGGTAATTACACGGTTCTGGGCGCCTGAGGAGGCGTTTTTGCGGCGACGGACGCGATCGGTCTCTTCGGAGCCGGTTCTCGCGCCGGATCGACCCTGCTAAATCCCCGCGTCCGCGAGGCCCCCGCATGAGCGAACTCCCGACGCTTGAGGGCACCTACGAGGTGCTCGTGGTCGGCGGCGGCGTCGCCGGGCTCTCGGCCGCGACGTTCACCGCCCGCGCCAGCCTGGACACCGTCGTCGTGAACGCCGGCGAGCCGATCCTCGCCCGCAACGCCCACGTGGAGAACCTGCCGGGCTTCCCGGCCGGCGTCAACCCGCGGCTGTTCCTCGACATGCAGCGCTCCGGGGCGACCAGGAACGGCGCGGACCTGCGCGACGGCCGCGTCGTGCGACTGCGCCGGGCGGCCGACGCCGGGATCGACGCGGGGTCGGACGCGCGGTTCGTCGCGACGGTCGAGCGCGGGTCGGACGGGGGCGACGCGGACGGCGCGGGCGACGCGAGCGACGCCACCCCGGAGCGGTACGCGCTCGCGGCCGAGCGCGTCGTCGCCGCCTCGTGGTCGGACGCGAGCTACCTCGACCCGCTGGAGGCGGACACCCGCGACGCCGGCTCGAAGACCTACCTCGAGGACGACGGCGACGGACGGACCACCGTCGAGGGGCTCTACGCCGCGGGTCGGCTCGCGGAGCGGTACCACCAGGCGGTCGTCGCCGCGGGCGACGGCGCGCGCACGGCGATCACGCTGATCCACGACACCGAGGTCCCCTTCTACCACGACTGGGTGACGCCGGAGGGCTACTTCACCGACCGCGGCCGCGACGTGCCGCCGGGGTGTGAGGAGATCTCCGAGACGGAGCGGCGCGCGCGCGAGCGGGAGTCGATGGCGGCGATGCGGGAGTACTTCGCGGAGCCCCACGACTCGCGCCAGCGGACGCACCCGAGCCTCGTCGACGACGAGTCGGGGCGGCTGCCCGAGAACGACTGAGCGCCGGCGCTGCCGAGGGGCGACGCGAGCGCCCCGCTTCGTGAGGCTATTTACGACCCCCGCCCGAACCGGCGGGCAATGCTTCAGGGGGTCAACGTCGCGCTGGGCGTCTCGGGCAGCATCGCGGCGGTGAAGGTGGTCGAGCTCGCACACGAGTTGCGCCGGCACGGCGCCGCGGTGCGCGCGGTGATGACCCCGGCCGCGACGGACATCGTCGGCCCGTGGGCGGTCCAATTCGCGACCGACGCGCCGGTCGTCACCGAGATCACCGGCGCGGTCGAGCACGTCGAGCTGTGCGGCCGCGACGGCTGGGCGGACGTGCTCCTGCTCGCGCCCGCGACCGCCAACACCGCCGGGAAAGTCGCGGCCGCGGTCGACGACACGCCCGTCACCACCTGCGCGACGACCGCGCTCGGCGCGGACGTACCGGTGGTGATGGCGCCCGCGATGCACGAACCGATGTACGACCACCCCGGCGTGGCGGAGGCGCTCGACCGGCTCGCGGCGTGGGGGGTGACGTTCGCCGATCCGCGGATCGAGGAGGGGAAGGCGAAGATCGCCGCCGAGGAGACGGTGCTCACGGAGGTCGCCCGCGCGGTCACGCCCGACGTGCTGGCGGGCAAACGGGTCGTCGTCACCGCCGGCGCGACGAGCGAGCGCATCGACCCCATCAGGGTCCTCACGAACCGCGCGTCCGGTAAGACCGGCCGCGAGGTGGCCCGGGCCTGCTACGTCCGCGGCGCGGACGTGACGCTCGTGCAGGACGGCCCCGACGTGGGATACGCGGACGTAATCGAGGTCGAGACCGCGGACGAGATGATCGAGGCGGCGACCGCGGCCGCCGACACGGCCGACGCGCTGGTCTCGGCGGCCGCCATCTCCGATTTCACCGCCGACGCGGTCGGCGAGAAGATCCGGTCCGGGTCGCCGCTCTCGCTGGACCTGGAGCCGACGCCGAAGCTGATAGACACCGTGCGGGAGGCCCATCCCGACCTCCCGATCGTCGGGTTCAAGGCCGAGACCTCCGGCGACGACGCGGCGATGGTCGCGGAGGCGGAACGGATCCGCGACCGCGTCGGCCTGGCGTTCGTCGTCGCCAACGACGCGAGCGTGATGGGCGAAGACGAGTCCCGCGTCCTGCTGGTCGGCGCCGAGGGGACCGATCCGGAGGAGGTCGTCGGCCCCAAACACGCGGTCGGCGGACGCGTGGCCGACCGGCTCGCGACCGTGCTGGCGCCGGACGCGTAGCCCTCGGCGACGCGGAGGACGCCGGGACCGGGCCGCGAACTCCGGCAGACGCCACGAGGATAAGAACTGTTTTGGGTGGTCCGACCGACGGCTTCGGTGAGAACCACGAATGTCGACCCGAACAGTCTCACGCAGCGACGGCGGGGGTGACCCCGGTGGGTGACGGCATCGTCGTCCCGGTCGAGGAGACGGCGACGCTGCGGGCCACCGTGGGCTACGCCGCCGCGGAGGCGGCCGAGGCGGACGCCGACGCGCTCCACTTCGTCTACCTCGCCGCCTGGCGCGACGACGACCCCCACGTCGAACAGCTGCGGCAGGACGCGACGGACCTGCTCGAACAGGTCGCGGTCTGGGCGGAGTACGACCTCGAGGACGCCGACGCGCTCGACGTGCGCGTCGAGACCGCGACGCTGGGGACCGACGCCTACCTGTTCGGCCCTGGCCAGTACGCGGCGCGCCTCCACGACTACGCGGACGCGAACGGGCTCGGGACGGTGCTTCTGGACCCCGAGTACACGCCGGTCGGCAACACGGCGCTCCTCCAGCCCATGGAGTTCGAGCTCTCCTCGACCGGCCTGGTGGTCCGCGAGGCGCCCGTCGACCGCCCCTCCCGGCGCGAGCGGCTCGTCTCCGAGTTGACCGGGCTGCGGTTCGGGGCCGTCTTCGTCGTCTCCCTGCTGTTTTATCTCGTGTTGGGCGATCCGACCTATCCCTTCGACGTCGTGACCGGCGTCGCGAGCGCCGCCGTCGTCGCGATCACGCTCTCGCAGGTGACGCTGGACCACGACCCGACCGCGGAGACGCCGAAGCGGCTCGTCCGCGGTGCGGTGTACGTCCCGGTGTTGCTGTGGGAGATCCTCAAATCGAACGTGGTGGTCGCGCGCGTCATCCTCTCGCCGTCGCTGCCCATCGAGCCGACGACGACCCGGATGCGCGTGCTGGTCGGTTCGGGGCTCCCGCTCACGACGCTGGCGAACTCCATCACCCTGACGCCGGGGACGCTCACCGTCCGCGCCAGCGACGAGGACCTGATCGTCCACACCCTGATCCCGTGGGCCCGAGAGGGCCTCTTCGAGGGGAGCCTGGAGCGCTGGACGCGGCTGATCTTCTACGGTCGCGAGGCGGCCAGACTGCCGACGCCGGAGGAGCGCGGCGACTGCGACGTGCTGCAGGGGCCGGACGCGACCGCCGACCTCCCGTTCGCCGAGACCGACGGCGGGAAGCGGGTCGAGGACTCGGCCGCGGCGGAGCGCAAAAGCGAGGTGACCGACGAATGACCGTCGCCGACACCGTCGTCGCCGGCGGGCTCACGGTCGGGGACTTCCTGTTGTACGCCGCGGCCGGATTCGTCGTGCTCGCGCTCGGGATGACCTACCGGGCGGTCAAGGGGCCGACGATGCAGGACCGCGTGCTCGCGGTGAACGTCCTCGGCACCAACACGGTCGTCATCCTCGCGCTGCTCGGCGCGGGGCTGGGCGAACCGACGTTCCTCGACATCGCCATCGTCTACGCGCTGTTGAACTTCCTGATGGCCATCGCCATCTCGAAGTTCACCGTCGAGCGCGGGGGGGTGCTCTGATGGACCCGCTCGTCGCGCTGCGGGTCGGGGCCATCGTGGTCTGCGTCCTGCTCGGCCTCTTTTTCACGTTCGTCTCCATGACGGGCGTGATCCGGCTGCCCGACGTGTACGCGCGGGCCCACACCGCCTCGCAGGCGGACACGCTCGGCGCGGGGTTCACGCTCGCCGCCGTCGCGCTGACGGTCGGCTGGGCGGGGTCGGGCTTCAAGTCCGTCCTCCTGCTGTTCTTCATCTTCGTGACGAACCCGACCGCGGCGCACGCCATCGCGCGGGCCGCCTTCGAGGACGGAAACGTGCCGTGGACCGAGGGGGACGAGCGCCGATGAGCGCGCTGCTTTCGGCCGCGCCGGTCCCGCTCGCGGTCTCGCCGGTCGAGGTCTCGCTTTTCGCCTTCGTGATCCTCACCGCCGTCGTGACCGCGCTGGCCCGGGACGTGCTCTCGTCGATCATCGTCTTCGGGGCGTACAGCCTCGGGATGGCGGCGCTGTACACGTTCTACCGCGCGCCGGACGTGGCGATGACCGAGGCGGCCATCTCCGCGGGCGTCACGACCGTCCTGCTCCTGCTGACCATCGCCAAGACGAGCCGGATCGACCACGAGGAGGCGTTCGAGTCGGTCCACTGGCCCGCGGTCGGGGCGGTCGGCCTGCTGGGCGCCGCGATGGCGAGCACCCTCGCGGAGTTCCCAGCGGTCGGCGACACGGACTCGCCGGTCTGGTCGAACCCGGACGTGACCCAGTACTACCTCGCGAACGCCTACGCCGAGACCGGCGTGGAGAACGCCGTGATGTCGGTGCTGGCCTCCTACCGCGGGTTCGACACCTTCGGCGAGGCGGTCGTCGTGTTCGCGGCGGGCATCGTCACGATGTTGGTCCTCCGACGGGAGGTGTTCGCGTGAGCCGAGACGACCCGGCCGCGGACGACGACGCGGCCGCGGAAAACGATTCGAACGCGGCGGACGAACCGGACAGAGCCGAGCGTTCGACCGGATACCGCGGCTTCGGCACCGAGTACTCGGGCCACGAGGAGCGCCCGCACCTCTCCGCAGTCGAGCGGCAGGGGACCCCCTACACCGAGAGCCAGGTGATCATGACCACGGTGAAGGCGGTCGCCCCGTTCGTGTTCACTTACGGGCTGTTCATCACGTTCCACGGCGGCGGCTCGCCCGGCGGCGGCTTCCAGGGCGGCGCCATCGTGGCCGCGGTCGTGCTGATGATCGCCTTCGCCTTCGGTATCGACTCCACCCGGGAGTGGCTCTCGAACTCGGTCCTCGTCGGCCTCGCGGTCGGCGGCGTGCTCGTGTTCGCGGGCATCGGGCTTGTCGGTCTCGCGGGCGGCGGCACGTTCCTCGACTACTCGTTCCTCCCCATCCCCGAGCCGATGAAGTACGGGATGGAGGGGGTCGAGATCCTCGGCATCGCGCCCATCGTCGCCAGCGTGCTGATCGGGCTGTTCTTCCTGCTGGCGGCGGGGTTCGACGGCGACGAGACGGAGGTATCCGAATGAGTACCCACCCACTACTGATCGACGTTCTCGCGACGCGGACCGCGTACGCGGCGTTCGTCGCGCTGCTGTGTACCGGGATCTACATGATGATCGCCAACGAACACCTCGTGAAGAAGATCATCGGCCTGAACCTGTTCCAGACCGCGATCTTCCTGTTCTACATCGCCTCGGCGTACGTCGACGGCGGCGCGATCCCGATCCTGTCGTCCGGCGAGGCGGCCGAGGGGCTGTACGTCAGCCCGCTCCCGCACGTCATCGTGCTGACCGCCATCGTCGTCGGCGTCAGCCTGACCGCGGTCGCGCTGGCGCTGTGTATCCGGATCTACGACGAGTACGGCACGCTCAACGTGAACGCCCTCCGCGACGTGATGCGCGAGGAGGGGACGCTCCCCACCGGCGAGACGGAGCGGCTGCGCGGCGCAGACGCGGCCGCGGATACGGACGACCAGGCGTCGACCCCGTCAACGGGGACCAGCGGCACGGACGCCGCCGGGGGATCCGAGGGAGGTGAGACCGCGTGAGCGACGTCCTCCTCCCGCTGCTGGTCGCGGTGCCGATAATCGCGGCCACGCTCCCGCTGCTGGTCGGACTGGTCCGCGAGGACGCGGGCTGGCCGATCGCGGCGGTCACGACGCTCTCGGTGCTGGGGATGGCGCTGGCGGTCGCCCGCGAGGTGTTCGCCGGCGACCGGCTCGTCCACGCGCTCGGCGGCTGGCAGCGCCCGTACGGCATCGAACTGGTCGCGGACGAGCTGTCGGCGGCGGTCGCGGTGCTCGTCGCGCTCGTCGCGGTTCTGACGCTCGTCTTCGCGCGCGTGGCCGGCCCGCGCGGCAACCCCTTCTACGCCGGCTACCTGCTTTTGACCGGCGGGCTGCTCGGGCTCTCGCTCACCGGCGACCTGTTCAACATGTTCGTCTTCCTCGAGATCGTCGGGCTGACGACCTACGGACTGATCGCCGCCGACCGCTCGGCCGCGAGCGCGTACGCCTCGCTGAAGTACCTCTTCCTGGGGACGGTCGGCGCCTCGCTGTACCTGATCGGCGTCGGCTACGTCTTCCTGGCGACGGGGTCGCTCAACATGATCGACCTGCAGGGGGCCATCGCCTCGGTGGGCTACGCGGACCCCCTGGTCCGCGCGGGCTACGCCTTCATCGTCGCGGGGCTGGCGCTGAAGATCGCGCTGTTCCCGGTCCACTCGTGGCAGCCGGACGCCTACCAGCGCGCGCCGGACGCGGTGACGGCGCTGGTCGCGGCGCTCGTCTCCACGACCGCGGCGTACGCGCTGATCCGGATCACCTACACCGTGTTCACGGTGGAGTTCCTCGCCGCCAACGAGGCGATCACGACCGGGCTGTTGCTGGTCGCGTCGGTCTCCATCGTCGCCGGGTCGGCGCTGGCGGCGATGCAGTCGGACCTCAAGCGCATGCTCGCGTACTCCTCCGTGGCCCAGTTCGGCATCGTCGTCGCCGCGGTCGCGCTGGCCAACGAGACGGCGCTTCTGGGCGCCATCGTCCACCTGCTCGGGCACGGCCTGATGAAGTTCGGGCTGTTCCTCGCCGCTGGACTGCTGGGGCTGGGCTACGGCGCCCGGACCGTGAGCGACCTCGCGAGCCTCGCGGAGCGCGCGCCGTTCACGGCCGGCGCGTACGCCGTGCTCGGGCTCTCGCTCGTCGGCATCCCGCCGTCGGTCGGCTTCCTCGGCAAGTGGTACGTCGCGCTCGGCGCGGTCGAGGGTGCCGGCGGGCCGGGCGCAGTCGCCGGACCCACCGACGCCGCGGGCTACGTCGTCGTCGGGGCCATCTTCCTGAGCACGCTGTTCACGCTGGCGTACGTCGCGCGCCTGCTCGAGGCGCTCTACTTCGCGGGGGCCGGCGACGCGGGCGAACCGGAGCCCCGGCCGGCTGACCGGGCCGATCGCCCGGAGACCGCATCGACCGCGGCGGACGGCGGCCGCGAGCGCCCGCTCGCTCCGCTCTCCGACGCGCCGCGCGCGCCCGGCGTTCCCGACCGGGTGCCGCCGGCGAGCCTGCTGGTGCTCGTCGCCGTGACGCTCGGGGTCGTCGCGCTCGGCTTCGCCGGGTTCGCGGCCGCCGAGGCGTTCGAGCCGTTCCTCGGGAGGGTGTTCGCATGAGCGAAATAGTCGATCTCAGACCGCTTCTGGCCGTGCTGGTGTCGTTCGTCGCGTCGGGGTTCATCGTCGCGTCGTACCGCCGTCCGAACCTCCGCGAGGGGTGGACGGTGCTCGCTGCGGTCGCGAAGTTCGCGGCCGTCGCCTCCATGCTGCCGGGCGTGCTGGCGGGGACGACCTACGTCTCCCACCTCGGCGACTTCCTGCCGTACGTGACGTTCACGCTGCGCGCCGACGCGCTCGGGATGCTGTTCGCGTTCCTCGCGTCGGGGCTGTGGATCGTTACGTCCTTCTACAGCATCGGCTACATGCGCGGCAACGACGAGACGAACCAGACGCGGTACTTCGCCGCGTTCGCGGTGTCGTTATCGGCGACGATGGGCATCGCCTTCGCCGGCAACCTCGTCACCATCTTCGTCTTCTACGAGCTGCTGTCGATCGCGACGTACCCGCTGGTCGCGCACGACGAGACGCCCGAGGCGCGCTCGGCCGGGCGGAAGTACCTCGCGTACACGATGTTCGGCGGCGGCGTGCTGGTGCTCGCGGGTACCGTCGTGGTCTACTGGCTCACCGGCCTCGTCGGCGAGCCGACCGTCTCCTTCAGCGAGGGCGGGATCGAGGCGCTCGCGACCGCCGCGAGCACCGACCCGCTCATGGCGAAGATCGCGTTCGTGCTGCTGGCGGTCGGGTTCGGCGTGAAGGCCGGCCTGATGCCGCTCCACCAGTGGCTCCCCGAGGCGATGGTGGCGCCGACCCCCGTCTCCGGGCTGCTCCACGCGGTCGCGGTCGTCAAGTCCGGCGCCTTCGGCGTCTCGCGGCTGGTGCTGGACGTGTTCGGTCCCGAACTGGTCTTCGACCTCGGGGTGGGGCTGTGGCTCTCGGCGGCGGCCGCGTTCACGCTGACGGCCGCGAGCCTCATCGCGCTCCGGAAGGACCACCTCAAACAGCGGCTCGCCTACTCGACGGTGAGCCAGCTCAGCTACATCCTGCTGGGGCTCGGGCTGTTCGGCTGGCACGGGCTCGTCGGCGGGCTGCTCCACATCCCCGCCCACGCGTTCATGAAGCTCACCCTGTTCTTCTGTGCGGGCTGTCTCCACGTCGAGACGCACACGGACTACATCTCGGAGATGGCCGGCATCGGCAAGCGCATGCCGCTGACGATGACCGCGTTCACGGTCGCGGCCGCGGGGATGGCCGGCATCCCGCTCCTGGCCGGCTTCGTGAGCAAGTACTACATGCTGATCGGCGGGGTGCAGATGGGGGCGACGCTGACGCCCGTCGCCTACTGGTTCGTCGGCGCGCTGCTGCTCTCGGGCGTGCTCAACATCGCGTACTTCTGGCCGGTCGTCTACACCGCCTTCTTCGAGGCGGAGGACGACCACGACGCGAAGCCGCTGGTCGACTTCCCGTTCGGCGGCGAGCGGAAATCCTCGCTCCCGGTGACGGACGGCGGCCGCGAGCCGGAGGAGAGCGATGAGGGAGAAGAGACAGAAACGGCCGCGGCCGACGACGCGCCCGACATCCCCGACGCGGACGCCGACGACGCGGACCTCCCGGACGACCTGAACGTCGACGAGGACGGCGTCGTCCGCCCGGACTTCGACACGAGCGAACGGGACTTCTCGGAGCCCGCCGAGCGCGTCGACACCGGGAACTACGCGGTCGATCAGAAGCCCTCCGACACGGACGTGCCGTTCGGAGTGGGTGTCGAGGCCGCGGACGAAGCGAGCGGTGAGAAAACCGGTGACGAGACGCGCGAAGTCCACGACGCGGACGCGTCGCACGACGACCACGGCCACGACGACCACGGCCACCACGGCGGCCCGCCGGCCGGCGGCTGGGACCGGATCCGGGGCCTCGACGCGGTCCTCGGCCGCGAGTCGACGTGGTTCATGCTCGCGCCGATCCTGACCGCGATGACGCTCGCGGTGCTGCTCGGGGTGATCCCGACGCGGATGGGCTTCCTCGAGCTGATCGAGCTCATCGTCGAGACTCGGGGGGTGATGCCCTGATGTTCGAGGCGGTTCCGCCGTTCGCGGTGCTGGCGGTCGCGGCCGCGCTGGTGGTGCTGCTGCCGCGCGGCGTCGGGCACCTGCTGGGCGCGTCGGCGACGGCGTTCGTGTTCGCGCAGGCGCTGCTGATCGGCGACGGCGCCCACCTCGCGACGACGTTCCTCGGCTTCGACGCCGTCTTCCTCCACGTCGACGACTTCTCCCGGCTGATGGGCGTCGTCGTCGGCTTCCTCGCGACCGCGGCGGTCGCGTACGCCTACGGCAGCGACGCGCCGCGGTGGACGACCGGGCTCGCGTTAGCGTACGTCGGCTCCACCGTGGGGACGATCTACGCCGGCGACTGGCTCACCCTGATCTTCTGGTGGGAGCTGATGGCCGTCACCTCGACGCTGCTGGTCTGGCACTACGGCGGCGAGGCGGTCCGGGCCGGCTACCGTTACGCGCTGGTCCACGGCATCGGCGGGACGCTGCTGCTCGGCGCGGTCGCCGTCCACGGCGCGTCGATGCTCGGCACCGTACCGCTCGACGCCATCTTCCTGTTCTCGGAGACGGACGGGATCCACCCGGCCGCGACGACGCTGGCCGCGCTCGGCATCGGGATCAACTGCGGGTTCGTCTTCCTGCACACGTGGCTGCCGGACACCTACCCGCGACCGCACGTCGCGGCGTCGGTGTTCCTCTCGGTGTTCACGACCAAGACCGCGGTGTACGTGATGTACCGCGCGTTCCCCGAGGGCGGGATGTGGCTGGCGTACCTCGGCGGGATCATGGCCGTCTACGGCGCGTTCTTCGCGCTGCTCCAGTACGACCCCCGCCGGCTGCTCTCGTACCACATTCAGGCCCAGGTCGGCTACATGCTCGCGGGCATCGGGCTGGCGACGTACGTCGGCGAGTTCGCGGTCACGGGCGGCTTCGCCCACCTGTTCAACAACGTGCTCTACAAGAGCCTGCTGTTCATGGCGGTCGGCGCGGTCGTCTACCGCACCGGCCTGCAGGACATCAGGGAGATGGGCGGGCTCTGGAGGGAGATGCCGCTGACGTTCCTGTTGTACGTCGCCGGCGCGGCCTCCATTACGGCCGTCCCCGGCTTCAACGGCTTCATCTCGAAGGGGATGGTGATCGACTCCGCCCACGAGGTCCACAACGTCGAGCTGCTGTTCGGCGAGGGGCTGCTCTGGTGGCTGCTCATCCTCGGCGGCGTCGGGACGTTCATGTCGTTCATCAAGCTCGGCTACTACGTCTTCTTCCACGGCGAGGCGACGAGCAGTCCGCGGGACGCGACCGCGTTCCAGACCGTGGGGATGGCGCTTGCGGCCGGCGCCTGCCTCTTCTTCGGCGTCTTCTACTACCAGCTGATCGAGCTGATGCCGTTCACGGAGCTGATCTTGAGCGAGGACGTCTACTTCAAGCCGTACAGCGCGAGCCACCTGACCGAGTCGGCGTGGCTGCTGACGGCCGGCTTCGTTGGCTTCTTCGCGCTGAAGGGACCGCTGGGCACGCTCTCGCACTACATGCGCGACGTGGACGCGGTGCTGTTCCCGGCGGCGTTCTACGCCGGCCGCGGCGCGGTCTGGGGCGTCACCGAGGTGTGGGCGGTCGTCGACCGGGTCACGATGGGGGTCGCCGGCGCGGTGATGTGGGCCGCGACCCACCCGCGAACCGCCGCCCGCCGCGTCGGCGTCGACGCGGAGATCAGGACGGGGATCGGCCGCGGCGTGATGATCCTCACGCTCGCGGCCGCCGCGGCGCTGGTCGTGCTGCTGTACGGCTGATCCCCGTCGGCCCGCGCCCGGATCCGCGGCGGCTCACTTCCGCTGCGGGCTTTCGCCGATGGACGCGTAGCCGAGCGCGTCCTGCCAGTAGAACCGCGGGCCGAGAACGAGGTACGCCGACGCCAGGAACAACAGCGCGAACGCGAATATCCGTCCCAGGTGCCCCGTCAGCACCACCGCGAGCGCCTGGACGACGCCCATCACGAGCGCGTCCTGCGCGTGGAGGTCGGGGTAGGTGATCGTCGAGACCATCAGCGCGGCGAAGAGCCCGGCGGCGGGCACCAGGACGACCGGCGCCGTGTAGCCAGCGAGCACCGCGGCCGCGAGGATGCTGGCCGCGAGTGTCGTCGGCACGCCCTCCGTCTCGTCCTCCTCGGCGTCGTAGGCGGTGTAAAGCCCCAGCCGCGTCACCGCCATCGCCACGTACAGCGCCGGGACGGCGACGCCGAGCGCCAGCCGGACCGGCTCGTCCGCGAGCGTCCACGCCTCGGTCGCGGCGACCGCGACGAGCATCGCCGGCGCGACGCCGAAGGAGGCGACGTCCGCCAGCGAGTCGAGGTACGGGCCCGCGGGCGTCGACCCGCGGCGGCGGGCGACGACGCCGTCCAGCCCGTCCGCGATGGCGCCGAACAGCACCAGTCTGGCGGCGAGGCCGAGGTCGACGCTGGCGGCGACGACGGCGACGAACCCGACCGCGGCGTTCGTCACCGTGACCGCGTCCGCCAGCCCGAGTCGCCCAACGAACCGCGGTTGCATATCCCCTGGGTGACCGAGCGCGGGTTTACGTCTTTATACTCCCGCCCCGCCGACGCGGCGCCGGGGATGAACGGCCGCCGGCCGCACGGACCGAGGAGGACGCGGGCGTCGCCTCGGGGGGTTTTTATCGGCCGCATGCGACGGAGGGAGTGAGCCGCGAGACGCCACGATGGATCAGGACAACGCGCCGGACGACGCCGCCGAGGCGGGGGCGATGGACGCCTTTCGCCGGTTCTTCGCCCTGGAGCGCGACGTGCTGGTGCTGTCGCTGGCGATGTTCGCCTTCAGCCTCGGCTTCCAGATGACCAGCCGGTTCCTCCCGGAGTACCTGGTCGCGCTCGGCGCATCCGGGTTCGTCGTCGGGCTGTTCGGGACGGTCGGTAACGTCATCTCCGCCGTCTACCCGTACCCGGGCGGGGCGATCTCGGACCGCATCGGATCGCGGTACGCGCTGACGGCGTTCGGGCTGGTCTCGACGCTCGGCTTCGCCGTCTGGCTGGTCGCCCCGAGCGTCGGGGCGGTCACGGTCGCTGGCGTGACCGTCGAGCCGTGGGTCTGGGTCTTCGTGGGGCTGCTCCTCGCGCAGGCGTGGAAGTCGTTCGGCCTCGGCGCGACGTTCGCGGTCGTCAAGCAGGCGACGGCCCCCTCCCGGCTGGCGGCCGGCTTCGCCAGCACCGAGACGTTCCGCCGGACGGCGTTCCTGATCGGACCCGTGCTCGCGGCGGTCCTTATCGGTCTCCACCCGGCGTTCACCGTGAGCTTCCGGTACGTGCTCGCCGTGGGCGTCCTCTTCGGGGCCGCGGGGACGCTGGCCCAACACCTCCTGTACGACGCGAGTGAGGACTCGCTCGGCGGCGGGTCGTTCGAGGGCGTCGCGCGGATCCGCGCGGACCTCCGCGACATGCCGGCCCCGCTCCGGCCGCTGCTGATCGGCGACACGCTCGTCCGCTTCGCGAACGGGATGGTGTACGTCTTCTTCGTGCTCGTCGTGACGCAGGTGTTCGCGGTCGGGGTGGAGACGACCGTCGCCGTCGGCGGCCTCTCGTACGCCGTCGACCTCTCGCCGCAGGCGTTCTTCGGCTACCTGCTGGGCGTCGAGATGCTGGTCGCGCTGCTGACGATGGCGCCCGCGGCGAAACTGGCCGAGCGCGTCGGGCTCAAGCCGGTCGTCGCGCTCGGGTTCCTCGTGTACGGCGCGTTCCCCGTGGTGCTGATCTACGGCCCCGAACTCCTCTCGCCGGCGCTGTCGGTCCAGTGGGCGCTGGTCCTCGTCTTCGCCTTCTCTGGGCTCCGGTTCGCCGGGCTGCCGTCACATAAGGCGCTCATCGTCGGCCCCGCCGAGCGGGGCGCCGGCGGCCGCGTCACCGGGACCTACTACCTGCTCCGGAACCTCGTCGTGATCCCGAGCGCGGCGATCGGCGGCGCCCTCTGGGAGTTCGTCACCCCCGAGGCCGCGTTCACCCTCGCGGCGGTCGTCGGCGTCGTCGGAACGGGCTACTTCCTCGTCTACGGCGAGGAGTTCGAGGCGTACGCATAGGTGTCCCTCGGGAGCGGACCCTCGCCCGACGCTCGCGACCGCGTTCTCGCCGCGTGGGACCGATCCGGGTTACATAAGCGCCGCCGGGCCTCACGTGGGGGTATGGACCGCAGACGCTTCCTCGCGGCCGCCGGCGCGGTCGGCGCCGCCGCGACCGGTGCGCTGTCGGGGTGTCTCGGGGCGCGGGGCGGCTCCGCGGCCGACTACGACGTGGGGATGACCGCCACGGCGTTCGCGCCCGAGGAGGTGACCGTCGCGGTCGGAGAGACGGTCGTCTGGCACAACAACAGCTCCCGGACCCACACCGTGACCGCCTACGAGGGCGCGCTCCCGGAGGGCGCCGCGTTCTTCGCCACCGGCGGCTTCGAGGACGAGGAGACTGCCCGCGAGGCGTGGTGGAGCGACCGCGGCGGCGCGCTGGAGAACGGCGACGAGTTCAGCCACACCTTCGAGGTGGCGGGCACCTACGACTACGTCTGTATCCCCCACGAGCAGGGCGGGATGCTCGGCACCGTCGTCGTCGAGGAGTGAGGCGACGGAACCCATAACCGCGATGGACCACAACCACGAACGACGACACCCACCCGTGCGATGATCGAACGATCCGCGCTCCTCGGCTCCGACGTGCTGCTGTTCGTAGCCGTGGGGCTGCTCGCCGGGGCACACTGTCTGGGGATGTGCGGCCCGCTCGTGACGATGTACGCCGAGCGGATGGACGGGACGGCGACCGACGGCGGGAGCGCGGCGACGGGCGCCCCCGGTTCGGGGACGACCGCGACCGACGCCCGCGGAGGACACCTCACGCTCTACGAGGTGCGACAGCACGCGCTGTTCAACGTCGGGCGGGCGACCAGCTACGCGCTGATCGGCGGCCTGATGGGCGCGCTCGGCGGCGCGGTGTTCCTGAGCGCGGACGAGCTGACCGCGGCCGCGGCGCCGATTCGGGGGACGGTCGGCGTCCTCGTCGGCGCCGCCGTGATCCTCGTCGGGGTCAACTACGCGCTCGGCCGGAGCGCCGCGGGACTCCACGTTCCGGGGCTCTCGCTCGACCGCCTGTTCGGGGTGCTGACGACCCGGATCGACCGGCTGGCCGGCGGCCCGGGGATCGTCGCGCTCGGCGGCCTCCACGGCCTGTTGCCGTGCCCGATCCTCTACCCCGCGTACCTCTACGCGTTCGCGGCCGGGTCGGCGACGACGGGGTTCGTCCTGCTGGGGGCGCTCGGGCTCGGAACGATCCCCACCGTCTTCGCGTACGGCACGCTGATCGACTCCGTCTCGGCGGCGCGGCGACGGCGGGTCCACCGCGTCCTCGGCGTCGCGTTCCTGCTGCTCGGCTACATCCCGCTTTCACACGGCCTGATGGAGTTCGGGATCCACCTGCCGCACTTCCCGGTGCCGTTCTACAGCCCGTTCGAGACGGGGATGGCGCACTGAGACCCGACCGAGAGCCCGCATCGAGAGAGACACCATGAACGACACCACCTGCACGCTGTGTGACCTCCCCGCGGACGAGGAGACGTTCCGCGACGACGCCGGCAATCCCTTCTGCTGTGAGGGCTGTCTCCAGGTCCACGACGCGCTCGGCGAGACCGACGCGGTCGACGCGGCCGATGTCCGCGAGCGCGCGGCGGATCGCGGCGCCGGAGAGTCCGGCGCGAACGACCCAGAGACGGCCGACACGGACGCCCCCGCCGACCACGAGGCGACCTTCCTCGAGGTGGACGGGATGCACTGTGCGACCTGCGAGGCGTTCATCGAGTCGGTCGCCACCTCGACTGAGGGCGTCTCCGCCGCGAGCGCGAGCTACGTCACCGAGACGGTGCGGATCGATCACGACCCGGACGCGGTCTCGGGAGACGACCTGCAGGACGCCGTCTCGGGACTGGGCTACTCCGCGTATCCCCGCGACGACGCGTTCGCGCGCCGGCAGGCGGACAACATGGCGACCGCCCGCCTCGCCGCGGGCGTCATGGTCGGGATGGCGGTCATGCTCCAGTACATCGTCATCATCTACCCGACCTACTTCGCGTTCCCCTTCTACGACCAGCGGACGCTCGACTACCTGGAGTCCGCGATGGGCGCCTCCGGCGGCAACTACTTCTTCATCGTCGTCGGGGTGCTGACGACCATCGTCCTGCTGTTCACCGGGAAGCCGATCCTCAGAGGGGCGTACGTCAGCCTCAGGACGCGGTCGCCGAACATGGACCTCCTGGTGGCGCTCGCAGCCTCCAGCGCGTACGTCTACAGCGTGCTGGCGCTCATCGTCGCCGACAACCCGCACGTCTACTTCGACGTGACCGTCGCGATCATCGTCATCGTCACCGTCGGGAACAACTACGAGGCGTCGGTCAAGCGCCGCGCGACCGAACTCCTCTCGGACCTGACCGCGGTACAGGTCGACGAGGCGCGCCGGGTGACGAGCGAGGTGAACGGGGACGGAACGGGAACGGCGGCGTTCGAGGAAGTGGCGGTCGACGACCTCGCCGCGGGCGACCGCGTGCTCGTCCGCGAGGGGGAACGGATCCCGGTCGACGGCGCGGTCCTCGAGGGCGAGGCGCCGGTCGACGAGGCGGTCGTCACCGGCGAGTCGGTCCCGGTCGCGAAGGCGCCGGGCGACCGCGTCGTCGGCGGTTCGGTCGTCGCCGACGGTGCCATCACCGTCGAAGTGGGCGCCGAGGCCACGAGCAGTCTCGACCGCATCGCCGAGTTGGTGTGGGACCTCCAGAGCTCAAACCACGGCGTGCAGGGGCTCGCCGACCGGCTCGCGACCGTCTTCGTCCCGCTGGTGCTCGCGCTGGCGGTGTTGGCGGCGGCGGGCTACCTCGCGCTCGGCGCCGCGGTCCCCGACGCGATGCTCGTCGGGCTCACCGTCCTCATCGTCTCCTGTCCGTGCGCGCTCGGGCTCGCGACCCCGCTGGCGGTCGCGTCCGGGTTACGCGACGCGCTCCGGCGGAGCATCGTCGTCTTCGACGAGACGGTGTTCGAGCGGCTCCGGGACGCCGACACCGTCGTGTTCGACAAGACCGGGACGCTCACGACCGGGGACTTCCGGGTCGTCGAGACCGACTGCGGCGACGACCTGCTCGCGGCGGCCGCGGCGCTGGAGCGGCGGTCCTCGCACCCGGTCGCGGCCGCCATCGCCGACGCCGACCCGGCCGCTGCTGAGTCGGAGGCGGCGGTCGCCGCGGACGGCGGCGCGGTCGCGTCCGGATCGAAGCCCTCCGAGGCCGGAGCGGCGGACGCCTCGGGCGCCGAAAGGGACGGTCCGTCGGTCGAGGAGTTCCGAACCCACGCGAAGGGCGTCTCCGGCGTCGTCGACGGCCGCGAGGTCGTCGTCGGGCATCCGGACCTGTTCGCGGCCCGTGGCTGGACAGTCCCGGACGCGGTCGCGCGGGCGGTCGCGGAGGCGCGCGAGACGGGCCGCGTCCCGGTCGCCGTGGGGCGCGACGGAACCGCGGAGGGCGTGGTCGTGGTCGGCGACGAACTCCGGGAGGGCTGGGAGGACGTGCTCTCGGGGCTCGCTGAGCGCGGCGTCGAGGTCGTGGTCCTGACGGGCGACGACGAGCGCGCGGCGGCCGCCTTCTCCGACCACCCCGCCATCTCGCAGGTGTTCGCGGGCGTCCCGCCGGAGGGGAAAGCCGAGACGGTCGGTCGGCTCGCCGCGACCGGCACCACGGTGATGGTCGGTGACGGGACGAACGACGCACCGGCGCTGGCGCGCGCGGACCTGGGGGTCGCGCTCGGATCGGGCACGGCGATGGCCGCCGACGCCGCGGACGTGGCCATCGTCGACGACGACCTCGGCTCCGTGGAGACCGTCTTCGACCTGGCCGCGGCCGCCGGCGCGCGCGTCAAGCAGAACGTCGGCTGGGCCTTCTGTTACAACGCGGTCGCCATCCCGCTGGCGCTGTCGGGCGCGCTGAACCCCCTGTTCGCGGCGGCCGCGATGGGCGCGAGCAGCCTGCTCGTCGTCACGAACTCCTCGCGCGACCTGCTGGACGAGGAGTGAGGATCCGCTGACGGCGGGATACGAACTGCCTGCGCGTGCTACGGCACGCGGAACGCCCGGTGCGTGTCGCGCTCGCTCGGCTCCGCGACGAGTTGGACCGCGCCGAGTTCCGAGAAGACCGCCTTCCAGTCGCGGTGGTACAGCGGGAACTCGCCCTCGACGTAGCTCACGTCCTCCTCGCCGCGGCCGCGCGTCGCGCCGTTCCCCTCGTTCTCGACGGTACAGAGCAGGTCGTCGGCGACGCGGACGACCTCCTCGAACACCCACGTGTCCTCGGGGTGGACGTGCTGGAGCGTCTCCACGGAGTAGACCGCGTCGAAGCGCCCGTCCGCGAACTCCGGCAGGAGGTCCTCGATGGCGCCCGCGTGGAAGGTCCCGGTCTCGCGGAGGTCCGGGTAGTGCTCGGCCATCACGTCGAACGCGTCGGGGTTGATGTCGATCCCGGTCAGGTTCTCGAAGCCCGCCCGTCGGAGGTGTTCGAGGTGACGGCCGGAGCTACAGCCCACCTCGAGGATCGCGGCGTCCTCGTCGGCGTAGAAGTCGAGGATCGAGCGGAGCCACTCGCTGGTCTCGGTCGCGCCCTCGTCGGCGTAGTAGGCGGGCGAGTAGTCGCCCGTGCGCTCGGCCCAGTCGCGGCGCACGTCGTTTGGGTCCACGCCAGCGCGTACGCCCCGCGGGCGATAAATGCCCTCCGGCCGCGTTCCGCGCTCGTCCCCCGCGGCGTGCCGCTCCGCACCACTCGCTCGTGTGCGCCCGTTGCACCGGGCGAAAGGTATTCGTCGCTGTCTCGCCTCCACACGCACACAATGCGAGTCCGACCGGCGCGTCCCGGCGACGCCGAGACGCTACGGACGGCGGTTTCCCGCGGCGGCGAGACTACCGTGTTCGACGACACCGGCGCACCGATCCTCGACGTCTCCGCGGCCGGCGTGCGCGAGGCCGCGGCCGCGGCCGACTGCTGCTTTCTGGTCGAGGAGGGGGGCCGGCCCGTGGGGCTGGCGCTGGCCCATCCCGACCACGAGGGCGCGGAGGCCGAACTCCTCTCGCTGTGGGTCCATCCGGAGTTCCTGGGCGAGGGCATCGCGGCGCGCCTCCTCGAACGCGTCGCTCGATCGCTCCGCGAGCAGGGCATCGAGCGGCTCCGCACGACCGCGGCGGCGGACGCGGCCAGCGCCCGCGAGTTCTTCGCCGCGAAGGGGTTCTCCCACCGCGAGACCAGCGACGACCGCGACGGCCACGAGGTCGTGATGATCGCGGCGCTCGAGGACCTTCTCTGAGTCCGCCGGCCGCTCGTTCGGTGGCGGCTCCCGATCAGGCGTCCAACAACTCCACGAGGTTCCCCTCCGGGTCGCGGAGGAAGCAGATCCTGGTCCCCGACTCCGTCGTCCGCGGCTCGCTCAGCGTCTCCACGTCGTCGCTCAGCCCCTCGTACACCGCGTCCACGTCAGGAACGGAGAGCCCGAGGTGCGTCGCGCCCGGTCGGTTCAGCGCCGGGGTTTCGACCGCGTGGCCGGCGGGGTCGTAGGCGACCAACTCGAGTCGGACGCCCCCGGCGTCGAGGTGCGCGAACGCCGCGCTCGCGCCCGGGACGTCGACGGCGTCCGCGAACGCCTCGCCGCCGACCGAAAACTCCGCGGCGACGTCGAGGCCGAGTTCGTCGCGGTAGAACGCGACCGCGCGGTCGAGGTCCGAGACGGTGACGCCGACGTGGTGCCCGTTTGCGTCCATGTCGGACCGCGGGCGGCGCTGAGGAAAGGCGCGTCGGTCCGGGACGGGTGGATCCCCGAGAAGCGCACCGTTCGCGGGTGGCGCCCCACGCACACGACCGATCTTCAGGAAAGGCATTTATCACGACCGGGAGATCGTGACCCATGAGCCGCGTTGGGACGGGTCGAGAAGGGGTGTCACCCCGATGACGGCCAGCGAGGGCGGTAACGGGGTTCCCGCGCTCGGCATCGGCACCTACGACCTCTCGGCGGCGGAGTGTCGCGCCGCGGTGCGACACGCCCTGGAGGTCGGCTACCGCCACGTCGACACCGCGGAGATGTACGGGAACGAGGCCGCGGTCGGCGACGCCATCGCGGCCGCGGACGTGGCGCGCGAGGACGTCTTCGTCGCGACGAAGGTCCACTCGCGAAACCTCTCGTACGGGGACGTGATCGAGTCCGCCCGCCGGAGCCGGGAGCGGCTCGGCGTCGAGACGATCGACCTGCTGTACGTCCACTGGCCGATCAACAGCTACGACCCCGAGGAGACGCTGCCCGCCTTCGACGACCTCGTCGACCGGGGACTGATCGACCGCGTCGGCCTCTCGAACTTCACGCCGGCGCTCCTCCGGGAGGCGGTCGAGGTACTGGACACCCCGCTTTTCGCCCATCAGGTCGAGTGCCACCCGCTGCGTCCACAGCGCGACCTCCGGCGGCTCGCGCGGGAGGAGGGGCACACGCTGGTCGCCTACTCGCCGCTCGCGAAGGGCGCAGTGACGGAGGTTCCGGCGGTCGCCGACACCGCGGCGGAACACGGTGTCACGCCGGCGCAGGCGGCGCTCGCGTGGCTGCTCTCGAAGGAGTCGACCGCCGCGATTCCTCGGTCGACTTCCCCGACACATCGGCGCGAGAACTACGCGACCCGAGGGGTGTCGCTCGACGCCGACGCGATCGCGCGGATCGACGACGTCGACCGACGCGAGCGCGTCGTCGACTTTCCGGACGCCCCGTGGAACCGGGAGTGATCCGTCCGAGCGCCGCCGAGGCGGGGCCGCGAGACCCCCGGCCGGGCTACGCCTCGATCCGAAGCGTGAACCCCCACTCGAACGCGGCCGCGCCCTCCCCGCCGGCGACCGATTCCTCGTCGTCACCGACGGACCCCTGCGTCCGCACCTCGTGGTCGCCCGTCGGCAGACACGCGTCCTCGGGGAGGTCGGGATGGCCGTACACGTACGACTCGCCGCGGACCGTCTCGCCGGGGTCGAGCGCCACGGTCCCGTAGTACTCGGGGACCGCGACCGCCTCGGTGAGTCGCCAACAGCCCGGTTCGACGGGGCCGGTCCACGCCTCGTCGCCCGCGGGATGCAGGTAGAGCGTCCGCTCCGCGCTGGCGACGTGGTGGAACTGGACCGCCCGCTCCTCGCCCATCACGACCGGTTCGTCCGACCGGTTGGTGACCGTGACGCGGAGTCGAGCGGGCTGTTCCTCGGTTGGTCGCGAGGCGACCGTCTCGACGGCGTACTCGACCGGCGCGTCGGGCTGCTCCGCCCGCGCGGCGACCGACACGGTCACGTCGGACGACCCGTTACCGGCTCCGGGCGGCCGGACACAGCCGCCCAGGAGGAGGGGCACGGAGGATCCACAGCAGCCGAGGAAGCGACGGCGATTCATGCTGATCAGTGAGTACGGCTAGCGATAAATACTGTCGGCCGGGTCGCATGCGCGGGACCGGATTCGAACCGGCGGACCTCTACAGGACAGCGTCCTAAGCGCTGCGCCGTTGGCCTGGCTTGGCTACCCGCGCGCGTCCCGGGGTACACGAAAGCCGCCAAAGAACCTGTCGAACCGCCGGCGGGGCGGGGGGTCGACGCGGAACGGAGCGCCGGCCGCGCGGCGCTTTTGTACCTCGGGCCCGTCACCACGAGCGTGTACCGAGCGAGCGACCGGGTGGAGAACGACGAGTGGGTCGAGCGGCTGGAAGCGGCCGCGGACGAGCTCGACCTCGACGAGGAGACGCGCTCGACCGCGGTTGACCTCTTTCTGACGCACGTGCCGGAGGCGGAGCGGTCGAAGCCGGCGACGGCGGCGGCGAGCCTCTACGCCGCGGCGCTGATCGGCGGCGAGGAACGGTCGCAGTCGGCGGTTGCGGAGGCGATGGACGTGACGCGGCTCTCGGTCCAGGGGGGCTGGAAGCCGATCCTCGAGAGCGCCGGGTTCCGGCCGCCGACGTGGTGAGGCGGCCGGCGTCCGGAGCCGACGCCTACCCGGCCTGCTCCAGTATCGCCGCCGAGCGCCCGGCGACGTACGCCGCGAGACCGAGCGCGGCCGCCCCCGCGAGCGCGGCGCCGAGCGCCTCGACGTACGGCACCGACAGGAGCGCGGGGTCGAGCGTACGGAGGAAGTAGCCCGCGAGGGGACCGAACGGGAGGACGACGGCGGGCAGGAGCCCTCGGCCGCGGGCGGCGAGCGCGACCGCGCCGAGCGTCGGCAGCAGGGCGGTGACGAGGCCGAGAGGCGCGAGGAGGTCCGGACGAGTATCGGCGACGACCGGCGTCAGGTACAGCGAGATCAGGAACCCGACCGCGCTCCACGCGACCGCGCGCTCGGCCACGCCGGCGCCGAGGAGGGTGCCGCGGAGGCCCGCGGCGTCGGCGTCCGAGCGGGAGTCGGCCGCGGTCATTCCGGGCGCGTCGCCTCCCGCCCCTCGCGGTCGGGAGTCACGTCGCCGTGTTCGTCGATCTCGCCTTTCACGATCCGCGTCGACGAGATGCGGTCGCCGTCCTCCGCGACGACGTGATCGACCACGACCAGTTCGAGAGGGTCCCGTCCGGCCTCGCGGCGGATCTCGTTGATCCGCGCGCCGCCCTCCGCCGTCTCCGGGGAGACGATCAGGGCGTCGAAGCCCGGCTCCGTGGCGATCCCCGTCGGCTCGGTGAGCTCGCGGATCTCGAAGTCGCGGCCGTACTCCTCGGCGAACCGCGCGAGTTCCGCCTCCAGGTCGCGTTTGCGCTCCGCGAACGGACGGACGTACCGTTCGACGTGGCGCGTCTTCGGCGCCAGCTCGTCGGAGGTGAGCCCCACGGTGACGTCACCGAGTTCGAAGGCGCGCTCGAACAGGTTCCGGTGGCCGTCGTGGATGGGGTCGAACGTCCCACCCAACGCGACGTTCATACCCGCCAGTGACGGCCGCGGCCCTTAAAACGTCGCGAACCTGGGCGACCGATCGGCGTCGCCGGATCGGCCGGTCAAGCGTCGTCGGAGTCGGTCGGTTCGTCGTCGTCCGATACATCGACCGCGGGCTCGCCCGCGTCGGCGTCGGGACCGGCGTTCGCAGCGTCGTCGGTCGACGTGTCGTCGGCCGTCGCGTCGTCGTCTTCCCCCGTCGCCCCGCTGACGGAGATCTGGACGGGCTCCTCGTCGCCCTCCCCGGACTGGTCGCCGAGGCGGCGGTCGAGGTTGAAGACGGTGTTCAGCTCCGACTGCACCTGCCCGACGACGCCGCGCACGAGATCGCTCGGCGGAATGGCGACGTACTCGTAGGGGTTGTTGCCGGCGCCGCTCGACTCGCGTTTGCCGCGGTCGACGGTGCCCTCCTCGTGGAGCTCCGCGAGCGCCTCGCGGACCGTGCTCGGGTAGAGGCCGGTGCCGTCGGCGACCTCCTCGCTGGTGCTGTTCGGGTTCTCGCGCAGGTAGACGTAGATGCGCGCACGGGTCTCCGTGTCGAGCAGCCACGACAGCAGGTCGACGACGCCGTCGTCGAACTCCTGGACCGCCTTGTCCGCGCCCTCGCCGAGCCGTTCCCGCGTCTTCCGGAGCTCCTCGCGCGTCCGGTCCGTCGGCGAGGAGTCGTCGTCCTCCGGTGTGTCGTCGTCTGTGGCCATGTCTCACGTTCGGCTCTCCGCGCGGAAAAGCGTTTCTCGTCGGCTGCGAGGCGACGAAAAGTCAGGGATCCAGACGGAGGTCCTCGTACAGCGCCTCGGGCCCCTGTTCCTCGAGCAGGCGACGCTGGCGCTCCGCGCCGCTCTCCCGGTCGTACACGTCGCGGATGCCGTCGACGCCGAGCCGGTCGCACTCGCGGTCGACGGCCTCGCCGAGCGAGACGGTTCCCTCGCCGTCGCGGGCGATGAAGGCGGCGTCGTGGCCGTGTCTGGTGGCGCGCCACTTGTTCTCGTCGAGGAGCTCGCGCCGGAGGTCGGTGCCGGCGGTCGCGGGACCGGCCCCGGCGCGGTCGGGGTCGGCCGCGTCCGCGTAGCGCTCGGCGAGGTCGACGACGAGCGCGTGGACGTACTCCGCGAACGCGACGGTGACCGCCGGGTCGCGCTGACTGTCGGGCGCGCGCACCTCAACGCTCCCGTGTTGGGTGTGGGGCCGCACGTCGAACCACAGCTCGCCGCGGTCCTCGATGGAGCCGTACTCTACCATCCGGCGCTCGTAGCGCTGGAACGCCTCGAAGTCCGAAAAGGCCGAGGGCATCCCCGTGTTCGGGAGGTTCTCGAACACCTTCGCGCGGGCCGAAGCGAGCCCCGTGTCGAAGCCGTTCCAGAACGGGGAGTTCGCCGACAGCGCCAGCAGGACGGGCATGTGCCACCGGAGTTCGTTGGCGACCCACACCGCCTTGTCGGCGTCGTCCACGCCGACGTGGACGTGCAGGCCCGCGGTCGTGTTCCGGTGTTGCGGGTACTGGATCCGGTCGAGCTGGGACTTGTAGCGCGGCTTCGTCGCGTGGTCGAGTTCGCGCCACTTCGCGGCGGGGTGGAGCCCCGCGGCCGCGATGCCGTAGCCCTGCTCGGCGGCGTGCTCGACCAGCGCCTCGCGGACGGTCGCCAGCTCCGCGGCCGCGTTCTCGGGCCCCTGGAGGAGGGGCGTCTGCACCTCGACGGTGCACTTGAACAGCTCGTGGTCGAGCCCCTCCGGGATCGCCGCGGGCGGCTCCGAACCGTAGACGAGGTCGTCCGTGCCCGAGGTGGGTTCGCCGTCGGCGTCGACGATGAAGAACTCCTCCTCGATGCCGAGCGTCCCCATCCGGTCGAAGGCGTCCCGCGAGCCGAGGTCCATCAGGGAGGTGTTCACCGCGGGCGGGTATATATCGTTTGAAGCCGGCCGTCTCTGAGCGCCGCGGTCGTGCGTTTTCCGCGCCCGACCGGTCGCGGATGAATGGTGTCGAGAGAAGGAACTCGGGCTCGCCGGAATATCGGTTCGCGGAGGCATTCGGACTGTCGTAACCGTTATTGATACACAAATTCAACACAGACGCATGTCCGAAGCCAGTTCACCGCCCGAGAAGACGACGGTCAACATCCGGATAACGGAGACGTTTCTGGCGGACGTCGACGCCACGTGGCAGGATCTCGGGTACAACAGCCGTAGCGAGTTCGTGCGCGACGTGCTCCGTGACGCGGTGAAACACCCCGAGTTCGACCGCGCCGACCTCAAGGCGATCGCCGCGAGCGAGGTCGACATTCAGGAGGGACGGACCCACTCCAGCGAGGAGATCAGAGCCGAGTACGGGGCGGACGATGGCGATCGATGAGTGAGAGGTGGGACTGGAAGTTTACGGACCGGTCGAAGCGACAACTCGACAAGCTCGATGATTACGCACGGGACCGTATCCTCTCGAAGCTCGACGAGGTCGTCACCGATCAGTGGCGGGACCCGACGGATCACCTCGAACCGCTGGCGGGGACGCCACACCAGAAGCTCAGGGTCGGACAGTTCCGCCTCGGCTGTCGCGTCGACCGTGAGGAACGAGTTCTCTACATCGTCGCGATCAGAAAGCGCGGTGGAGACGCGTATCGCGGAGACGACGACTGAAGAGACGACCGAAGAGGTCCCGTTGGATCCCCGGTCTGCGTCTGACAAAGATGCGCCGGCCGGGATTTGAACCCGGGCCATGAGCTTGGAAGGCTCAGGTCCTACCACTAGACCACCGGCGCGCGTTTTGGAGAAACCCCCCACGGAATAAGGGTTTTACTCTTCGCCGTTCCCGGCCGCGTCGGCCCCGTCCCCGGCCGGGGTCACGACCGCGTAGCAGTTCCCGCTGGAGAGCTCCAGCGACGCCAACTCGAGGCCGCTCGCGGCCACGTCGGCCTCGAACTCCGCGGGCGCGTAGATGTGGTAGAACCGGGGCACCGTCTCGCCGCCGGGGAGCGTCCAGTCGACAGTCGTGTCGAACCCCGTCTCCGCGTCGGCACCGGCGGGCGCCGCCTCCGCGAACCGGTCGTGCGCGGTCGACCACGCGCTGACGAGCGCCGCGCCCTCGGGCTCGAGCACGCGGGCGAGTTCGTCGAGGCTTCGGACCCGCGCCTCGCGCGAGGGGAGGTGGTGAAGCGTCGCCACGTACGTCGCCAGCCCGAAGCTCCGGTCGGCGAAGGGGAGCGCCGCGGCGTCGCCGTGGACGAACGCGGCGTCGAACCCCCGCTCCGTCGCGCGGGCGACCGCCTCGCGGAGGAGCTCGCGGCTCACGTCGACCCCGACCGCGGCGTCGGCCCGGGCCGCCAGCAGCTCCGTGTGCCGGCCGTTCCCGCACCCCACGTCGAGCGCGCGGTCCGCGCGGCGCCCGTCGAGGAACGACTCCACCTCCGGCCACGCGTACTCGCGCGTCTTCGCGAAGTGGGCCGCGATGCGGTCGTACGTCGCCTGCACGTCCATGTTCCGATGGTCGCGTCGGCGGGCCTAAGGCGTTCGCGATCCGGCGCCGGTGAACCCTTTTGTCGGTGGGGCGCGCGGAGAGAGCCATGAGCGACGACGAGACCACCGACGGCTCGGCCGACGCGGACGGACCGACGCCCACACTCGCGGACGACGCCCAGCGGAACTTCCCGGTGCCGGCGTTCGAGGACCTGCCCGAAGACCTGCGGGACCGGATCTGCGAGGAGGCGGAGCGCGCGGGCTTCACGCCCAACGTGTTCGCGGCGCTGGCGTACAAGCCCTCGCACTTCCGGGCGTTCGTCGCCTACCACGACGCGCTGGTGGAGGACACCGACCTCGACCGCGCGGAGGTCGAGATGATCGTCGTGACCGTCTCCGGGCTCAACCACTGCCTCTACTGCAACGTCGCCCACGGCGCGCTCTGCCGGATCTACGCGAAGGACGCGGAGCTGGCCGACCAGCTCGTCTCCAACTACCGCACCGCGGACGTGAGCGAGAAGCGCCGCGTCATGCTCGACGTGGCCGCCAAGATAACCGAGTCGCCCTCGGCCGTCACGGCCGCGGACCGGGACCGGCTGCTGGAGGCCGGGTACTCCGAGGAGGAGGCGTGGGACGTCGCGTCCGTGGCCGCGTTCTTCAACCTCTCGAACCGCATGGCGACGTTCGCCGACTGGCGGCCGAACGAGGAGTTCTACGCGCTCGGGCGGTGACCGCTCTCCGGATCGACCGCGGACCCGGCCCCCGGCGGGGCGCTCGGCCCCCGCGCTTATGAGCCGGGACGCCGAACTCGGAGGTATGCCGCAGGTCCACCTCGACGACGAGACGGTCGAGCGCCTCGACGCGATGCGTGTCGACGGACAGGAGTACGACGATCTCGTCAACGAGCTGATCGACATCTACGAGGCCAACGAGATGACGATCCATCACGGGGGCGACGTGGAGTAGCCCGCCGCGGCCGCCGGGACCGCCGCTGTACAGAAAACCCGCACCACAGCCCGCGGTCGGCTACTCCTGGTACGCGACCCGCACCTGTTCCCACTTGCCGGTCTCCTCCAGCCGCGCCTGCAGTTCGTCGGCGTACTCCTGAACGAGCGCCTCGGCGGCGGCCAGCTCCTCGTCGCTCGGGCCGTCGTCGCCCCCGCCGCCGAGGCCGAGCGCGCCCTTGATCGAGGAGAGCACGCCGCCGTCCCCGCCCCCGCCGCCGTCGCTCGGGGCGCCGCCCATGGCGGCCATCCCCTCGCGGATGTTCCCCAGCTCCGGCATGATCGAGGGGAGCTTCGAGGTGTCGGCGACGACCCGCGCCGCCTCGGGGTCGTCGGCGTCCTCGATCTCGAACTCCGCGGCGGTCATGATCAGGCCCCACTCCTGGCTCGAGAAGCGGGAGTTCGCCACGCGGTCGTTGAACTCGCGGTCGACGGCCATGCGCTCGCCGACGACGGCGTCGGTCCAGTCGCTCATGGGAGTCCGTTGGACGAGCGGTCGCAAGAGCGTTGTGCTCGGCGCGCGCCGGCGGTCTCCGCGGACGCGGCGGGGCGCCGTTATCCTTCGTGTTCCCTCAGCAGGCGGTCGGCGTGGTCGCGCGACTGCGCGACGGTCCACCGGACCTGCGCCGCCTCGCCGTCGCCGTACGCGAGCGCCTCCTTCAGTTCGTCGCGGACGATCCCGCTGTCGATCCGCAGCGATTCGCCGTCCGCGTCCCCGAGTTCGTAGACCCCCGGCGCGTCGGGCGCCGCGGCGACGGTGCTGCGGTCGAGGTCCCGCCACGGCTTGCGGAGGCTCATTCCTCGGTGAAGCTCCCGACGCCATCGGTGGGCGGTTCGACGACTTCGAAGCTCCGTTCACCCCAGTCGTCCTCGACGAAGACGAACACGCGGCCGCCCGCGACCTCCGGGTCCGCCTCGACGTGAACGCGCTCGCCGGCGGCGCGGACCGCGACGCCGGGGAACAGCTCCTCCGACTCGCCGGCGCCGAGCATCACGCGGCCGACGCCGGTGTCCGCGAGGATCTCGTCGTGGGTGTTGTAGTCGTTCACGTAGGTCATCACGCCCTCCGTCTCGGTGGGGTCCGTGACGAGGACGTGGACCTCCTTGCCGGGGCCGGTACGGAGCGTCCCCTCGACGGGGTCGGGCGCGCCGCGGTAGAGCGTGTTCCGGCCGTCGAGGTACTCGACGACGACGCCCTCCTCGACGAGGTCGATGGGGAGCGTCTGCGGGGACACGTCGCTTCGCGATGGCGAGGACATACACGTGATTGCGCGCCCGCGGCCTAAAACGGAGCGTTCGACGGCGGCGAGCGTCCGGCGGCGGCGAGCGGCCGGCGGCGGGGAACGGCCGGGCCGCGGGCGCGATCAGGTCCTCGGGCGCAGACTTAAGGGCACGCGTGGACGACGCAAGACCATGGATCCGACGCGACGCCGGCTGCTCGCCGCGGGCGCGGGACTCGCGGGGGCGTCGTCGGCCGGATGCCTCGGCGGCGGCTCCGGCGTCGAGTATCCCGACAACGAGAGCGGCGCCGCTTCCGGCGGCGCGGCTGCCGACACGGCCGCGGACGGGACGGTCAACGAGCGCGTCGGCGAGAGAGTCGAGAACGAGGCGCTCGCTGAAGTGACCGCGAACATCCTGGACGAGATACACTGGTTCGCGACACGCTATCCCGACGCGATCCGGACCTACGTCGCGGCGACCACCCGGATCGTCGAGGCGATCATCGACACGCGCGAGCGGATCGTCGCGGCCGGCAAGACCGACCCGGAGTGGGTCGACGCGCTCGCGGGCACCACCGACGAGGAGATCCCGACCGCGAGCGACCCGCTTGAGCCGCATTTCTCCCCCGAGGCGTTTCTGAACAAGACCGCGAACAGACACCTCGAGATCGTCCGCCGGTTCGTGCGGCGCGGGGACACCGAACGCGTCGTCGAGGAGCTGGAACGGATGGAGACCTCCTTCCGGAGCCTCTCCAGCGCGAAGGCGGCGACGGAGCGCCACCCGCGCGACCCCATCAACAACCGGCTCCGTCGGTGGCTGACCGACGACCCGACCGACCCGTTCGTCTTCGGGCTCCGATACCCGACCGAGGATTTCGCGGGGTTCGCGTACGACCCGACGCACGTGAACTTCGAGGACACCGCGCCGATGCGGCTCCGCGGGGACCCGGTGGCCGAGGAGCGACGGGCGAGCGTCGACGAGCGACTCGGTCCCGTCAGGCAGTCGGCGGACCGAACCGACGAGCTGTACGTCTCCGTCGCCCGCTGGCCGACGCGCCCGTTCGACGGCCATCCCGACCGACTGGGCGGACAGGTCGTCCACGTGCAGCGGTACACCGACGCGGAGGCGGCCGCCGCGGCCCTCGACAGGGTGGTCGCCGCTGGTGCGACGGAGGGGCGCGACGACCCCCTCGGGTCGACGCCGTGGCACCGCTACTACTTCCCCCACGGGAACGGCGTGATGTACGGATACGTCGCGCGAGCGGGCGAGGCGCTGATCGCCTTCGGCTTCTCCGGGACCGCGTGGGAGGAGCGCGTGAGCTGGCGCGGCCCGCTGACCGACTGCTGGCTCGCCACCGTATGACCCGCGCCGTCGCGGCCGCGGTGCTGGCCGGGCTGTTTATCGCGACGGGGGTCGCCGTCGGCGCCGTCGGCGCGGTGACGACCGGCTGGGCGGAGGCGACCTTCGCGACCGACGCGGGCGGCGACGCCGCGCGGTTCGGTCCGATCTTCGTCGCGCAGCTCTACTTCGTCGCGTCGGCGACCGCGATGGCCGTGGCCCCGGCGGTCGCGGCGCCGCTCGGGCTCTCCTTCGGCTCCCGCGCACGCGAGGCGAGCGACGCCGCGCTCGTCTGCGGGACGGGCGCGCTCGTCGGCGGGTTCGGGTTCCTGTTGGCGGCGGTCGGACTCGTCGTCGCCTCGCAGGGCGCCGCCGCCGAGCAGGCGCACAGCCTGGGCGCGGCGCTTCGGCCGGCAGCGGTCGCCGCGCTCGCGTCCGGTACGGTCGGCGCCGTCGCCGGCGTCGTCGGGCAGCGTCTCGGGTGAGGGATTTATCGGGGCTCCGCGAGTACTGCGGGGCGTGTCCGAGGATCGACGCACGCGCCGCGGCGTGTTGGCCGTCTTCGCAGCCGCCGGGCTCGCGGGCTGTAGCGGCCTCGTCACGTCGGGCGAGGACCCGGCCGGGGCGGTCGACACGCCGACCGACGGCCCACCGACCGAGACGGCACAGCGGACGGCGACGCCGGAGCCGGCCACGCCGACGGAGACGCCGGCGTCGATCGAGACGCGCGCCCCGTCGGGCCCCGAGGAGGGGATCGAGGTCGTCGGCACCCGCCACCGCGTCCGGGCCGACGACGGGTACACCCGGGTCGACGCCGAGGTGACGCTCCGGAACACCGGCTCGTACACCTACCGCTGGCTGGAGGTGCGGATCGACGTGATCTACACCGACCCCGTCGGGGGCGAGGAGACCCGAGTGGTCTCGGGATACGCGGAACGCCGCTTCGACGACGGCTTCGCGAGCGGGACGGCGGACCTCGCGACGAACCTGCGCGCTCGCCGCGACGGGCGTGCGAACCGGTCGACCAACGACGCGGACTTCCACCTCGAACTGGCGCTTCGGCGCGTCGAGACGGTCGGATAGAACTCGCCGCGACCGCCACGCCTTTGTCGGCGTCACGCCCCGTACCGGTATGGAGGGACGCGCCGCGGCGCTCGGTGCCGGGACGGTGCTGAACGCGTTGGCGACCGGTACCGGTTCGGCGTTCGCGCTCGACGTGGAGACGCGTGCGACGGTGACGCTCGACCCGGCCAGCGACGGCGTCGACGGGACCGTCGCGGGTGCGCCCGACGCGGACACGGGGCTCGTGGAGCGCTGTGTCGCGCTCGCGACCGAGCGCTGGGGTGCCGGGGAGGGCGGCGCCGTCACCACCGACAGCGACGTGCCGATGGCCGCGGGGCTCAAAAGCTCCAGCGCGGCCGCGAACGCGACCGTCCTCGCGACCTGCGACGCGCTGGGGCTGACCGTCGGCGACGACCCGGACGACCCCGCCGTCGACGTCACCCGCGAGGCGGCCTGTCGGCTCGGCGTCCGGGCCGCTCGGGAGGCGGGCGTCACCGTGACCGGCGCGTTCGACGACGCCTCCGCGTCGATGCTCGGCGGCGTCACCGTCACCGACAACGACGCGGACGCGCTGCTGGCGCGGGAGCCGGTCGCGTGGGACGCCCTCGTCTGGACGCCGCCGGAGCGCGCCTACAGCGCGGACGCGGACGCCGAGCGCTGCGCGAACGTCGCGCCGATGGCCGAGCTGGTCGCGGACCTCGCGCTCGAGGGGCGGTTCGCGTCCGCGATGACCGTCAACGGCCTCGCGTTCTCCGCGGCGCTCGGCTTCTCCGCGGACCCCGCCGTGGAGGCGATGCCGCACGCGACCGGCGTCTCGCTGTCCGGCACCGGACCGAGCGTCGTCGCCGTCGCGGCCCCCGACGACCCGGCCGCCGACCTCGACGCCGTCGGCGAACTGTGGCGCGAGCGCCCCGGCGACGTCCGCCGCACGACGACCCGCAACGACGGCGCCCGAATTCTCGACTGATCACGACAACCAACCACACAGGAGAGACACTCATGAGCACCAACACACCCGACCCGGAGGAGATGTCGCTCGACGAACTACGCGCGGAGATCGAGGGGATCGACCGCGAGATCGTCGAACTGATCGCCCGCCGCACCTACGTGGCAGACACGGTCGCGCAGGTGAAGGAGGAACGAGACCTGCCGACGACCGACGAGGGACAGGAACAGCAGGTGATGGAACGCGCCGGCGAGAACGCCGAGCGCTTCGACGTCGACGCCAACCTCGTGAAGGCGATCTTCCGGCTGCTGATCGAGTTGAACAAAGTGGAGCAGCGGGAGAGTCGTTAGGGTTCTCTCAGACCGAGGCTGTATTCGAGTGCCTCGTCGACTTCCTCCAGACGGGATGCCGGCACGGAACCGAGAGTGGTCTTAATGCGATGTTCGATTGACACCGTGCGAATCTGACTACAGAGAGCGACCGAGTCCTCTCGGAGCGGAGATTCGGCAGCCGAGACGAGTACCTCGAACGGGTACAGTTCGTCTCCTCGCGAGGTCGTAAACGGGACGACGATGGTCGTCGGCGCGTTCTCGTTCCCAACGTCGTTTTGCACGACTAGACACGGTCGTGTTCCCCGTTGCTCTGACCCCTCTGTCGGGTCGAGCTTGACGATGACGACGTCTCCGCGTCGAACGTCCATCGATTACCACTCGGGGACATCACCGAGATACTCGCCGGCCTCGCGGGACACGTCGTCCATCTCCTCCGCAAGGGCTTCAGCCTCTGCTGCGCGCCGTTGGTACCCCTCAGCGAGTTCCTCACGAGTCAGCGGTTTCTCGATGGTGATTTTCCCGTCCTCTTCGTGAACCAGTACCTCGTCCCCGCCGCGGATACCCAGTTTCTCTCTCAGTTCTTTCGGGAGGGTTACTTGCCCCCGTTCACCGACCTTGCGTTCCTCGCTCCGGCTCATGCGTATTCATATCGTATTCATATCTAAATCCTTTTCGCTCGAAGAAGAGCTGAGAGGGGAGAGACCACCGACCCAATGCGCAACTTTCGTTCAGGGTACGAGATACTGAATCTCGACTCCTTGAACAAGGTGAAGCAGGGGGAGAGTCGGTAGCGATACCTCTTCCCTTCGGCTCCGATCTCTCGGTCGGCGGTGGGGCCGCGAGCGGGACGACGGTCGCCGGTCCCGCGTGCGGAGCCGGGACCCGCGGCCAGGCGAAGTTCCTTATAATCTCCGCGGGAAATTCGGGGGTATGGCGGATTACGAACTCGATGACGTCGACCGCGAGATCCTCTACGCGCTACAGGAAGACGCTCGCAACCTCTCGTCCGGCGAGATCGCGGAGCGAACCAGCGCCTCATCGAGCACGGTTCGCAAACGCATCCAGCGGCTCGAGTCGGAGGGCGTCATCAAGGGGTACAGCGCCGAGGTTGACTATCAGCGGTCCGGCTACCCCCTCCGAATGCTGCTGTTCTGTACGGCGCCGATCCCGGACCGGGGCGACCTCATCGACGAGATACTCGAGATCCCGAAAGTCGTCTCGGTACAGGAACTGGTGACGGGCGAGAAGAACCTCCTCGTCACGGCCGTCGGGGAGACGGACGGCGACATCACCCCGGTCGCGCAGGAACTGCTCGACATGGGACTGACCGTGGCCGACGAAGTGCTCGTCCGCAGCCACGAGTCGACCCCGTTCGACGACTTCCCGTCGTAACAGAGAACGACCCTCCCCGCTGCCGTTCCCGCGGCCGATCCACTCAGCCCGCCCCGCTCGTGTGGCGCCTCGCGAGCGGACCTGCCGGTCGGCGCTGCTGTGACGCTTACACGACCATAATGTTCTTTCATGCTCTTTGTTCGAACGAATTGTTACCACCGGTGGCTATAATAACCAGTCTGGTATAGGAGAGGGTGAAGACGACCAGCCCGTGCGAGTGGCGCCGGGAAGGGCGCCGGTCGGTCGGCGGTACGGCCCGGCCCGTGCTGGTCACGGAGAGGATCCGAATAATGGCGAGTCAACCACCATCGAACGAGACCGTACAACTCTCCGAAACAGCGACACCGTCGCCGTCGCTCGTTCCGCGGGTGTCGACCGTCGCGATGTGGGCGCTCTTCCTGCTCTGTTCTGGCGTGCTCGCGCTCGCCGTCACGAGCGGCGGCCGGTGGACGGTCGGGGGCGTCCTCGTCGTGGACGGGCTGACCGCGATCATGTGGGTCGTGGTCACCTTCTTCAGCGGCATCGTCCACAGCTACTCCCGCCGCTACATGGCGGGCGACCGCCATCTCGACGGGTTCTACGCGCGGATCTTCGCGTTCACGCTCGCGGTCATGACGATGACCGCGGCCGACCACGTCGCCCTCTTCGCGGTCATGTGGCTGGCGATGGGCCTCTGCATGGCGTCGCTCATCGGCCACGTCCGCGGGTGGAAACAGGCGCAGGCCGCCGCCGGGACCGCCCGCCGCTACTTCCTCGCGAGCAGCGGACTGCTCGGCGCGGGGTTGGTCGCGCTGACCTGGGCGACGGGATCGACCTCCATCGCGGGCATCCTCGGACAGGTCGGAACGGTCCCGCGGCCGGTCGCGCTCGGCGCCGTCGGCTGTCTCTTCCTCGCCGCGATCATCCAGTCGGCGCTGTTCCCGTTTCACACCTGGCTGCTGTCGTCCATGACGGCGCCGACCCCGGCGTCGGCCCTGATGCACGCCGGCTTCGTCAACGCCGGCGGCATCCTGTTGACGCGCTTCGCGCCGCTTTTGGCCGACGAGCCCGCGGTCATGTCGCTCCTCGTCGTCGTCGGCGCCTTCAGCGCCCTGCTCGGACAGGCGCTGCTGCTCGTCCAGACGGACATCAAGCGCGAACTCGGCGCCTCCACGATCGCGCAGATGGGCTTCATGATCCTCCAGTGCGGGCTCGGGTTCTTCGCCGCCGCGATCACCCACCTCATCCTTCACGGCTTCTACAAGGCGTACCTGTTCCTCTCGTCGGGGGCCGCCGTCGAGCAGACGGCTCCCGAGGGCCACCACCGCGCCGGCACGAGCCTCCCGAGCGTCGCCGTCAGCCTCCTCACGGCCGTCGGCGGCGGCGTGCTGTTCGCCCTCCTCACCGGGAAGGGAACGGAACTGAACAGCGGGCTCTTCCTGACGTTCGTGGTCGTCGTGACGACCATGCACGCGACCAGGGACATTCTCCGGCGGACGGCGCTGCCACCGTCGCTGCGGCTCGTCAGCGTGCCCCTCGTCGTCCTGACCGCCATCGGCACCTACGCCGTGCTGTTCGACGCCATCTCGGCGGTGATCGCGAGCACACCGATGGCGCAGGCGCCGACCGACCTGACGGCCGTGCACCTGGGCGTCGCCGCCGCGTTCGTCGCGTCGTACCTCGCGACGGAGCTCGGCTGGCATCGGTCCAACAAGCGGCTCTACGTCGCGCTGCTCAACGTGTCACAGCCGAGTCCGGACACGCTCCTCACGAGCAAGGAGGACTACGATGACGCGTAACGGAGACGCGCTCGCCGACAGCATCGACCGCGCGGCCGACGCCGTCGGCTCGGTCTGGCCGCTCCACTCGTTCGTCACGGCCAACCCCCTCTCGGGCTTCGAGGACCGCCCGTTCCACCGTGCGGTCGCAGAGGCCGAACGGCTGTTCGGCGGCCGCGGCTACCCGCATCCCGCCGTCTTTCGGCGTGCGTGGGAGGACGGCCGGATCGATCCCGAGGTGCTGACCGCTGAGCTCGACTCACACGGCGTCTCGGGGGATCCGGAGGCCCTGCTCGACGAGATGGCGGCGGCGGAGCCGAACCGGGAGAACGGGCCGGACAGGGAGAGCGAGCCGAGCCGGGAGAGCGAGCCGGACTCCGCGACGGAGACGCTCGACCGGCTCGTCTCGAAGTGGCTCGCCGCGTTCCTCGACCAGGGACGGGCGGAGTGGCCGATGCCGGACCGCGACCGCGGGTTCTACGCCGCCTGGCGCGAACTCGCGCCGTACGACGGGAGCGTCCCCGACTGTCGCGAGCCGTCGGACCTCCCCGAGACCCCGACCGAGGCGCTGGAGGCTGCGCTGGCCGACCACCCCGAGGAGCGCTGGGAGGCGATCTTCGAACGCCACCTCGCGGCGCTGCCGGGCTGGACCGGGTTCATCAAACAGCGGGCCAGCGGGTCCGCCGGGGGCTGGCAGTCGGCGGCGCCGATCTCGCTGCTCGAGTATCTCGCGGTGCGGCTGACGCTCGCCGACCTGCTGGGTGCGCCCGTCGACCCCGAGGAGCGGGGCGAACGCACCGGCGAGAGCGCGGACGCGGACGGTCCCCCGCTCGCGGAGATCTGGCTGACCGCGTGGGAGAAGAGCTACCGCGACCGCCTCCTCGAGGGCGTCGACCGGACGGCCACGGAGTCGTCGAGCGCGGAGGACGGCCCGCGGCCGGACGCACAGCTCGTCTTCTGTATCGACACTCGCTCGGAGATCATTCGGCGTCACGTCGAGTCCGCCGGCTCGTACGAGACGTTCGGCTACGCGGGCTTTTTCGGGATTCCGATGCGGTACCAGGGGTACCGGTCGGCGATCGAGACCGACGCCTGCCCGCCGATCGTCGAACCGCAACACCACATCATCGACCGCCCCAGGCCGGACCGGCGGAACGAGGAGGCGGTTCACAGGCGGTGGAGCCAGGTCGTCGGGGCGGCCCACAAGCACATCAAGGCGCTCAAGACCAACATCGCCGCCGCCTTCACCTTCGTCGAGGGCGGGGGTAGCGCCTACGGCGCGGCGATGGCGACACGGACGCTGCTCCCGGGGGCCGTCTCCGACCTGTCCGACGCCGTCGACGACAGGATCCCGAGCCCCTCCGAGTACTGCGCGCCCGCCGTCGACCGCCCGGCCGAGGAGCACGCCGACGGAGGGCTCCCGCGCGGGATGACCTTCGAGGAGAAGGTCGGCTACGCCGAGGCCGCGTTCGACCTGATGGGCTGGACGGAGTTCGCCCGGCTGGTCGTTTTCACGGGGCACGCGAGCGAGACGACGAACAACCCGTTCGCCTCCAGCCTCGACTGCGGCGCCTGCGCCGGCAATCCCGGCGGGCCGAACGCCCGCGTCCTCGCGGCGATCTGCAACGACGAGGACGTCCGCGACGCGCTCCGGGAGCGGGGGATCGACATCTCGGCCGACACCGTCTTCCTGGCCGGCGAGCACAACACGACCACCGACGAGATCACGCTGTTCGACGGCGACGTTCCGGAGAGCCACCGGGAGGACCTCGAGCGGCTCCGTGCGGACCTCTCGCGGGCGCGGACCGCCGCCGCGGCCGAGCGCGCGGAATCGATGACCCGTGCGGATCCCGAGGACGGCGTCCGCGAGACGGAGCGCCGGACGGCCGACTGGGCGGAGACCCGCCCCGAGTGGGGGCTGGCCGGCAACGCCTCGTTCGTCGTCGGCTCCCGGGAGCTGACCGAAGACCGGGACCTCGACGGTCGGGCGTTCCTACACTCCTACGACTGGACCACCGACCAGAACGGCGAGGCGCTCGAGGCGATCATGACCGGGCCGCTCGTCGTCACCCAGTGGATCAACAACCAGTACTACTTCGCGACCGTGGACAACGGCGTGTACGGGAGCGGCTCCAAGGTCACGCAGAACCCCCGCGGCAACATCGGCGTCGTACAGGGCAACGGCGGCGACCTGATGACGGGGCTCCCGCTCCAGTCGCTCAAGGCGGACGACGAGCGGGAGTACCACCAGCCGCTCCGGCTCACGACCGTCATCCACGCCCCGGTCGACCGGGTCACGGACGTCCTCCGCCGGCACGAGGAGGTCGCGGACCTGGTCGACAACGGCTGGATCTCGCTGACCGTCGTGGATCCCGAGCAGGACGACGCCGTGGTCCACTACTGCGGCGGACTGGAGTGGGAGCCGCGGCAGTCGGAACCGCTCGTGCATTAGCTCGGCGCCCCCGGCCGCGGTCGTCTCCACGGCACGAACCGAACCGGCCGCGGATCGAACCGACCGCGGATCGAACCGGTCGCGACTGTGCTTGTGGATCGGCATAAATACACCGACCGGACGAGACGACGGAATGAGAAAACCGACAGCAAGCGGCGGGATGGACTCGCGCGGCGTGTCGCCTCGTCTAGTAACGTTTAACCGACGCTAGCCGATACTGTTGGGCAAGATGGCGAGCAACAAAATCCTCGGTATCGACCTCGGTACCACCAACTCCGCCTTTGCGGTGATGGAGGGTAGCGAGCCCGAGATCATCGCGAACGCGGAGGGCGACCGTACGACGCCCTCCATCGTCGGGTTCTCGGACGACGGTGAACGGCTCGTCGGGAAGCCGGCGAAGAACCAGGCGGTTCAGAACCCCGACCGGACGATCCAGTCCATCAAGCGGCACATGGGCGAGGAGGACTACACGGTCGAGGTCGACGACGAGGAGTACACGCCGGAGCAGATCTCGGCGATGATCCTCCAGAAGATCAAACACGACGCCGAGGAGTACCTCGGCGACGACGTCGAGAAGGCGGTCATCACGGTCCCCGCCTACTTCAACGACAAGCAGCGTCAGGCCACGAAGGACGCCGGCGAGATCGCCGGCCTCGAGGTCGAGCGCATCGTCAACGAGCCGACCGCGGCCGCGATGGCGTACGGGCTCGACGACGACTCGGACCAGACCGTTCTCGTCTACGACCTCGGGGGCGGCACCTTCGACGTCTCCATCCTCGACCTGGGCGGCGGCGTCTACGAGGTCGTCGCGACGAACGGGGACAACGACCTCGGCGGCGACGACTGGGACGAGGCGATCATCGACTACCTCGCCGACGAGTTCGAGAACGACCACGGCATCGACCTCCGCGAGGACCGCCAGGCCCTTCAGCGGCTCACCGAGGCGGCCGAGGAGGCGAAGATCGAGCTCTCCAACAAGAAGGAGACGACTGTCAACCTGCCGTTCATCACCGCGACCGACTCCGGTCCGGTCCACCTCGAGGAGTCGATCACCCGCGCGACGTTCGAGTCGATCACGGAGGACCTCATCGACCGCACCGTCGGGCCGACGGAGCAGGCGCTCTCAGACGCCGGCTACGACAAGGGCGACATCGACGAGGTCATCCTCGTCGGCGGCTCCACCCGGATGCCGCAGGTCCAGGAGCAGGTCGAGGAGCTCATCGGCCAGGAGCCGAAGAAGAACGTCAACCCCGACGAGGCGGTCGCGCTCGGCGCGGCCATCCAGGGCGGCGTGCTCGGCGGCGAGGTCGACGACATCGTCCTGCTCGACGTGACCCCCCTCTCGCTCGGTATCGAGGTGAAGGGCGGGCTCTTCGAGCGGCTCATCGAGAAGAACACCACCATCCCGACCGAGGAGTCGAAGGTGTTCACCACGGCCGCGGACAACCAGACCTCCGTGCAGGTCCGCGTCTTCCAGGGCGAACGCGAGATCGCCGAGGAGAACGAGCTGCTCGGCGCGTTCCAGCTCACCGGCATCCCGCCGGCGCCCGCGGGCACTCCCCAGATCGAGGTCTCCTTCAGCATCGACGAGAACGGCATCGTCAACGTCGAGGCCGAGGACCAGGGCTCGGGCAACGCCGAGTCGATCACCATCGAGGGCGGCGCGGGCCTCTCGGACGAGGAGATCGAGCAGATGCAGGAGGAGGCCGAACAGCACGCCGAGGAGGACGAGAAGCGCCGCGAGCGCATCGAGGCCCGCAACGAGGCCGAGGGCGCGGTCCAGCGCGCCGAGACCCTCATCGACGAGAACGAGGAGGAGCTCGACGCGGACCTGATCGACGACATCGAGGCGGAGATCGAGTCGCTCGAGGCGGTTCTCGAGGACGAGGACGCCTCGATCGAGGAGCTGGAGGAGGCAACCGAGTCGCTCTCCGAGGCGCTCCAGGAGATCGGCAAGCAGATGTACCAGGAGCAGGCCGCCGCCGGCGGCGCCGGCGCGGCCGGCGGGCCGGGCGGCGCTGGCCCCGGCGGTGCGGCCGGTCCCGGCGGCGCAGCCGGTCCCGGCGGTGCGGGCCCCGAGGGCGGCGACGACGAGGAGTACGTCGACGCCGACTTCGAGGACGTCGACGACGAGGCCGACGAGGAGTAGACCGCTTCACGCGGCCGCGACCGTTCGCGGGCGAGCTTTTTCGAACGACTGACCGTCGACCGACCGGAGACCGTCCCGGTCGACGGACGCTATTCTCGAAGCCTCGAGAGCAGGCTGTCGAACCCCTCGCCCCGCGGCTCGTGATCGTCGCTCGCGGTGCCGGGTTCCGGCAGATCGACGGGATGGAGCCGCTCGTCGGTGAGTTCGAGCAGGCGATCCAGCCGCGGGAACGACGCACGGAGGGACGGGACCGCCCCGGGGGCGCACTCCTCGTCGGCCTGCAGCACCGACCGCGAGTCGGTCAGCACCGGGACGATCGACAGCGGGGTCGACCGGTAGAGCACCTCGTAGGCGGGGATCCCGTCGGGCGCGTACTCGGAGGAGGCCGCGCTCGATCCGTTCTGGCCACCGCCGTTCAGAAGCTTCGACGCCGGAATCGTCCCGAGGATCACGTCGACGTTCCGGGCGAGCACCGCGAGCCGGCGACCGGGATCGGCGTCCTCGCTCTGGCTCCCGTACACTTTCGCCGGATCGCGGTCGTCCTCGGCGTTCCCCAGGAGTCCGTCGACCACGTCGTCGAAATGGCTCGCCTCCGTCTCGCTCCGCCAGATCCGTATCTCCGTCTCCGACCCGAACAGGCCGCCGCCCGCGACGGTGAACTCGTAGTGGGCGATGTCCCGGCCGTCGGCGGGCGGCGCCGGCTCCTCGCCGCCAGTCCACGCGGTCACGGCCTTGGCGAGGTCCGTGTTCATCGACACCTCGGCGTCGCTTCGCTCGGCCGCGAGCCCGAGCCCGACCGGGAGGTCCGTCCGCGGCGCGTTCGGCGGAACGAGCACCGCGGCATCGACCCGGCCTTTGCTGTCGAACATGTGAGAGAACGGACGGGGACCCGCAATGTGCGTTTCGGTGTCACGGTTGGTGCGGGCGGCGCGCGTGACAAGACGTGCGGTACGGCGGACGTGACGGTCGGTCCGGGGTATCCGGCGCGTCCGCCGCGCAACCCGTCTTTTCAAGTGTTTCAACTGGCTATGGGCGATAACGAATGAGCGAGGACTTCTACGACGTGCTCGGGGTTTCGCGGGACGCCGACGAGGACGAGATCACGAAGGCCTACCGCAAGAAGGCCGCCCAGTACCACCCCGACGTGAGCGACGAGGACGACGCCGAGGAGAAGTTCAAGAAGATCCAGAAGGCCAAGGAGGTGCTGACCGACGAAGAGAAGCGCCGCCAGTACGACCAGATGGGCCACGAGCGGTTCCAGGAAGCGGAGAAACACGGCGCGACCGGCGGCGGTGCGGGCGGCGCGGGCGGATTCGGCGGCGCGGGCGGCGCCGGCGGCTTCGAGGACATCTTCAACCAGTTCTTCGGCGGCGGTCGCGGCGGTGGCGGCCGCGGCGGTCGCGACAACAGGCCGCGGAAGGGACAGGACCTCCGGACGGGCCTCACCGTCGACCTGGAGGAGGCGTTCGAGGGAACGACCAAGCAGCTCACGGTCACGCGACCGGAGACGTGCCCCGAGTGCGACGGCCGCGGGCACCCCGAGGACGCGGACGTCTCCGCCTGTCAGCAGTGCGGCGGGCAGGGACAGGTGACGCAGGTCCAGCAGACGCCGCTCGGGCGCGTCCAGCAGACCACCACTTGTCCGCGGTGTGACGGCGCCGGCGAGACGTACAGCGAGTCCTGTTCGACCTGCGGCGGCGACGGCGTCGCGCGCAACGAGGCGACGCTGACCGTCGAGGTGCCCGCCGGCATCCGCTCCGGGCAGAGCCTCCGCATGGAGGGCGAGGGCGCGCCCGGCGAGAACGGCGGCCCGAACGGCGACCTGCTCGTGGAGGTCGACGTGGACGTGGGCGAGCGCTTCGAGCGCGACGGCGCCGACCTCCACGTCCACGAGGCGGTCTCGTTCCCGCAGGCGGTCTTCGGCGACACGGTGCCGGTCGAGACCGTCGACGGCACCGTCGAGATGGACGTGCCCGCGGGCACCCAGAGCGGCGAGACGTTCCGCCTGCGCGGCAAGGGGATGCCGAAGATCCGCGGCCGCGGTCGCGGCGACCTCTTCGTGCAGGTGCAGGTCGTCGTCCCCGACTCGCTCAACGAGGAGCAGCGCGAGGCGCTGGAGGCGTTCGCCGAGGCCGGCGGCGAGGAGATCGATGTCGACCAGGGCTTCTTCGAGAAGCTGAAGAACACGTTCTGAGGGCGGCAGCCAGCGGCCGTTCTCGGGCCGGGTCCGCGACCGTCCCGCCTCCCGGGCCCTCGCTCCCGCCGTCCCCTTTTTGCTCGCGGCGACCCAACACGCGGTCGCAATGAGCTACGACAGCGTCACCGCGACCGACGTGGACCCGCGCGCGCCCGGCATGCACTTCCTCCGGGACGCGCTCGACTGCGAGAACCTCGGGATCACCCTCGTCGAGGCCGACGACGGTTGGGAGGGGATGGAGCACGACCACGCCGAGGACGGACAGGAGGAAGTGTACCTGCTCGTCGACGGTTCGGCCACGCTGACCGTCGAGGGCGAGACCGTCGACCTCGAACCGGGCGACGCCGTGCGCGTCGACGGGAGCGACACGCGGAGCCTCTCCTTCGGGGCCGACGACTCCCGGATGGTCATCGCGGGCGCGCCCTGACCCGCCCCCACCGGTCCGGTCTGCCCTCCGCATTCGGCCGCGCCCTCGTGTGCGACCGCCGGAGCCTTGAGCCCTCCCCACGACGTCCCCCACATGCACGTCGTCGGGGACCTGCTCGCACGCGACCGACGGAGCGACGCCCCCGCGCTCGTCACGCCCGACGGGCGCGAGCGGAGCTATCACGAGCTGATCACGAACGCCTACAAGGCCGGTAACGTCCTTCGCTACCTCGGACTCGGCGCCGGGCGCACGCTGGCGGCCGCGCCCGTCCCCGCGCTCCCGCCGGTGCTGGCGTTCCTCGGCGCGGCCCAACTCGGCGCGGCGACGCGGTTCGACCCCGCCGCTGGCGCCGACGCGGGCGACCGCGTCCTGCTGGTCCCCGCGACCGAGGAGGCCGCCTACGACCCGGCACCCGGAACGCAGCTCGCGGTCTTCGGCGGCGACCCGACCGCCCCCGAGACGACGGACTGGGAGGAGTCCGTCTGGAGCGAGAACCCCGCCTTTCCGCCGTCGGATCTGGACCCCGAGACGCCGCTCCTTCTGTCGGCCGGGGCGGCGGGCCGTGACCGGGCCGGACGCGACGGGACTGCGGCCGACGGGACCGAGCGCGACGCCGTGAGCCACGGGGGCGGGCTCGCGGCCGCCGCTGAGGTGACGGAGCGGTACGGGCTCGACGCCGACTCCCGGGTCGTCCTCCGCGCGCCCCTGTCGGACCCCGCCGCGGTCGTCGCCGGGCTCCTCGCCCCGCTGTCGGTCGGCGGGACGGCCGTACTCGCGGATCCCGCCGAGACTGGGGCCGAGGCACCGGTCCGGGGCGAGGTCGCGGTAACCGCGGGCGAGGCCCCCGAGCCGGCCGCGCTCGACCCCGCGGACGTGCCGCTGTAACGGCGATCGGCTGACACGCTCGCCACGGAGCGACTTCTGTGTCCGTCTCGGTTGCAGTTCCTGCTGCTGGGGACGGCAACATACAGAAAACCCCAGCCGGCTCTTTCAGTCCCACCCACCGCGACTGCCCCGCTCCGCACCGCGACTGCCCCGCTCCGCACCGCGACTGCCCCGCTCCGCACCGCGACTGCCCCGCTCCGCACCGCGACTGCCCCGCTCCGCACCGCGACTGCCCCGCTCCGCACCGCGACTGCCCCGCTCCGCACCGCGACTGCCCCGCTCCGCACCGCGACCGCACCGCAGCCTCACACCTCCCCAGCCTCGGCGGCGGCGCGGCCGCGGGACCGCACCGCATCGCGGCCGCGCTACCGCCTCCCTCGCACGCGTTTCTCGCGCGCGCCGACCGCTACAGCACGCGCTTGCCGAACGCGCTGGCGGCGAGTTCCGTCGCGAGCTCCGCGGTCTCGTTGTGCTGGTCCAGCGTGGGGTTCACCTCGACGAGCTCCATCGACCGGAGGAGGTCGCTCTCGGCGACCTGCTCCATCGCGGAGTGGGCCTCGCGGTAGGTGACCCCGCCGCGGACGGGCGTCCCGACGCCGGCCGCCTCGTGGGGGTCGAGCCAGTCGAGGTCGAGGCTCGCGTGGACGCCGTCGACGCCGGTCCCCGCGATCGCGAGCGCCTCCTCCACGACCGGCGTGACGCCGCGGCGGTCGATCTCCGACATGGTGAACGCGGTCACCTCGCTCTCGCGGATGAACTCCGCCTCCGCCTCGTCGACGCTCCGGAGGCCGACGATGACGACGTTCTCGGGACTGAGCCCGGCGGCGTTCGCCCACTCGGTGTCCGCGAACTCGCCGACGCCGAGCGCGGCCGCCAGCGGCATCCCGTGGACGTTACCGGAGGGCGTCGTCGTCGGCGTGTTGAGGTCCGCGTGCGCGTCGAACCACACCGCGCCGATCTCGGCGTCGCGCGCGGATCCGACCAGCGACCCGATGGCGATGGAGTGGTCGCCGCCGAGCGCGAGCGGCACCTCTCCGTCCGCGAGCGTCGCCGCCACCTCGTCGCCGAGGCGACGGCACACGTCGGCCGTCTCGCGGAGGAACTTCGCGGAACCCTCCGCGGGCGCTTCCGCGTCGGGGTCGCGCTCCTCGGCGCGCGGGACGAGGAGGTCGCCCGAGTCGACGGTGTCGACGCCGGCGCTCGCGAGCTGGTCGGCGAGGCCGGCGTAGCGGATCGCTGACGGTCCCATGTCGACGCCGCGTCGGTTCGCGCCGTAGTCGGTCGGCGCGCCGATGATCCGAACTGTGCGCATGTCCGTCACTCGACCGCCGTGAGGCTTCAAGCCCCCGCATCTCCACGACCGGTCGCACCCCGGTCCCCCGGCCGGCCCGGTCGGGCGGTCGAACCTTCCACCGGGTTTAAGCGGGCCGGCCGAGTAGTAGGTCGCATGTCATCGATCGAGCTGACGTCCAGTCAGAAGACGATTCTGACTGCGCTGATCAACCTCTACCGCGAGGAGGAGGACGCCGTAAAGGGCGAAGCGATCGCCGAGGAAGTCGACCGCAACCCCGGTACCATCCGCAACCAGATGCAGAGCCTGAAAGCGCTCCAGCTGGTCGAGGGCGTCCCCGGTCCGAAGGGCGGCTACAAGCCGACCGCGAACGCCTACGAGGCGCTGGACGTCCAGCGCATGGACGAGCCCGCGTTCGTCCCGCTGGAACACGAGGGCGAGCCGGTCGAGTCGGTCAACGTCGAGGGGATCGACCTCTCGAGCGTCCACCATCCTGAGCTCTGCCGCGCGGAGGTCCACATTCAGGGTTCGGTCCGCGAGTTCCACGAGGGCGACTCCGTCACCGTCGGTCCGACGCCGCTCTCGAAACTGCTCATCGAGGGCACCGTCGACGGGAAAGACGACACCGCCAACATCCTGATCCTCCGGATCGACGACATGCGCGCACCGGCCGAGGAACCGGCGCACTGACCTCGCCCTCCCGCCTCCCGCGCCCCGCGCGCACCGACGAGCCGACCGTCGCGCCGCCGCGTCGGCCCTTTCTCACCTCTCCTCTTTCCCCGTCCGCGCCGGCCCTTTTTGTCCCCGTCTCCATCCGCGCCGGCCACTTTTGTCCCCGTCCGCGGTCGGACGTTTCTCGGCGAGCCGTTCTCAGAGGACCGGCGCTGGTGACCGAACGGTCGGTAAATCCCGGTAATCCGTCCGAAACGTGAGGGGATGGCCTTATATTCCGGGGGTATCCCCCGCCGAGTCGGGAGATATCGGGAGGGATCCAACGAGTAATACCGATACTCACACAGCCGTTAAGTGCGTGTTCGGGCGAGCGGTAGACGAAAATGTGGTCGTACATCCATGATCCGAGTGCATCCGTAGGTGATCGTTTACCTCTTCTCGAAGTCGGTGGTGAGGTGTTCGCCTGATGGAGGGGAAGTGGCGGACGCTGGTGCTCGCCACGGTGATGTTCAACCTCGGATTCGTCATCTGGTTCTCCTTCGCCCCGTTCACCGGCGGGATCGCGGAGGAGTTCGGGCTCTCGGTGGCGGACCTCGCGGTCGTCTCCAGCGCCGCGGTGATCGCCGTGCCGCTCGGTCGGATCGTCGTCGGACCGCTCACGGACAGGTACGGCGCGCCGGTGACCGCGGGGGCGACGATGGTGCTCGTCGGGACGTTCGCGGTGATCAGCGCGTTCGCCGCGACCTACGAGGTGTTCATCGGCTCGCGGGTCGTCGCGTCGCTGTCGGGGATCACCTTCGTCATCGGCATCCAGCACGTCTCCGAGTGGTTCGAGGAGGAGAACCTCGGGCTCGCGGAGGGGATCTTCGCAGGGGTCGGCAACGCGGGCGCCGGTCTCGGCGCGTACTTCACGCTCCCCCGAATCTTCGGGGCGGGATGGAACGGCCCCCTGTTCGCGACCAACTGGCGCGCGGCGTTCTTCTACACCGGGGCGTTCGCGGTGCTCGTGGGGGTCGTCTACTTCCTCCTCGGCGAGGCGGCGAAGTCCGACGCGAAGCGGCAGGCGACCAAGGAGAGCGCAGGGGTTCGCGAGTGGCTCTACATCGCCACGCGCTACGGCGCCGTCGCGCTCTCGGCCGCGTACGTGATGACGTTCGGCCTCGAGCTCGCGATGAACGGCTGGCTCGGCACCTACTACCGCGAGGCGTTCGGCCAGGGGGACGTGGTGATCGCGGCCACGTTCGCGGCGACGTTCTCGGTCGCGGCGGGGCTGCTCCGTCCCATCGGGGGCTACGTCAGCGACGTGGTCGCGCGCAACGAGACCGAACTCCTCCCGTGGTTCGACGGCCGCCACCGCGAGCAGTGGACGTTCGCGACGCTGGTCTTCGTCGTCTTCGCGATGGTCGGGATGACCGGCGCGGGGCTGACGGGCAACGTCTACGTCGCGGTCGCCGCGGGCTTCCTCGTCGGCCTCGGCTGCGCGTTCGCCGAGGGCGCCATCTTCGCGCAGGTGCCCGCGATGTTCCCCGACAGTTCCGGCTCCGTCACCGGCGTCGTCGGCGGGATCGGCTCCTCCGGCGGGTCGCTGTACCCCCTGATCTTCGGCGCGGCGCTCCTGCCCAACCTCCACGTCGGCTACGCGGTCGCAGCAGCGACGATGGTCCCGATCCTCGGGCTGGCCGCGTGGGTGTTCCGCCCGCACGTCGCCGAGCGGGCCACGACCGGCGGGTGGATCGTCGACGCGCCCGAGCGGACCGAGACCGCGGCCCCGGCGGGGGACGACTGACGTGTACGACGAGATCCTGCTCCCGACCGACGGGAGCGAGGGCGCCGCCGCAGCCTACGACCACGCGCTGACGGTCGCGGAGCGGTTCGACGCCCGCGTGCACCCCCTCTACGTGGTCAACACCACCTACTCGGACGTGGGCGCCACGGGAACGCCTCGGTCGGAACTCCGCGAGCGAGGTGAGAAGGCGGTCGCAGAACTGGCCGACCGCGCGACAGAAGCGGGTCTCGACGCGGTCACGCACGTCGTCGAGGGCGACCCGTTCCGCGAGATCCGGTCGTTCGCGAACGCGGAGGCGGACCTGATCGTGATGGCGACGCGGGGGCGGAGCGGGCTGGACCGATACCTGCTCGGCAGCGTCACGGAGAAACTGGTCCGCACCGCGGACGTGCCGGTTCTGACCGTGCGGGGCGGCGGGAAGAGCGGCTAGTTCGCGAGCCGCCATCGGTAGCGGGCCGCGGTCGCGCGACACGTCGCGAAGTGCCGCGACTCGGCCGCGAATCCGACCGTGGTGGACCGCTTCAGCTCGTCGCCCGCGGTCGCGTTCCAGCGGGCCGTCCGGCCGTCGACCCGCGCGTCGCCGCCCGCCGAGGCGACGTGGTCCGCGGGACCGACGACGCGCAGGACGTCCGCGCCGACGTACGGCGACCCCTCGCCGCCGATCGCCCACGGCGGCCCCGACGAGGCGTGGAACGCGACGAGAACGACCTCGTCGCCGACCGCGACCGCCGCGTCCGGGTCCTCGTAGCTGACCACCAGCGTCTCTCCCGCGAGGCGCGTCGTCACGTTCCGCGGCTCCGCGGCCGTCCGGAGGTCGTCGAGCGCGTCGTCGACGACCGCATCGCGCAGCGAGTCGTTCGCCAGGGGCGTCGCCCCCGTCTCCAACTCCACGCGCGCGGTCCACGTCGTCGTCGCGTCCGCGCCGACGCGAACCGTCTGACTCGTCGCGCCGCGCTCGACGGCCACGCCCCGGTCGGCGGCCGCGTCGTCGAGCGCGTCCGTACAGACGAGGCAGGCCGCCTGCGGGGGCGCGACCGCGGCACCGAGGCCGACGGCGCCGGTCGCGAGCAGTGCGAGCGCGACGAGTCCGTGAGTCACGAGTACGCGTCTGGAGGGCATCGGTCGAGGGTGCTGCTCGGCCGACAAGGAACTGTCGGTGGGAGGGGCGGGGACTCGTCCGCCAGAAGATCGGAGCGCCGGGAGCGTCCGCTCCGCTCGAGCGAGCGACGGTGACCGGCCGCGCCCGTCATCTGACCCTGCGCCTGACGAACAGGAGCGCCAGCCCCCCGACCGCCGTGGCGGTGCCGACGAGCTGGCCGGCGAGACTCGACAGCGTCTCGTAGCCGCGCGCCGCGTCCGCGACCTCCGCGAGAAACAGGATACACACGCCGAGCTGGAAGACGATGACCAGAAGCAGTTCCGTCACGGGAGGGTCGGATACGGTGGAGGGCACGTCTCCGCGTTCTCGAACGACCACAAAAAGCCTCCCGGCACTTCGCGGTGGGACGACGCTGCCGAAGGCGGCGGGTGACGCCGGCGGCCGGCCTTACATGTCGCCGAACGCGTCGAAGCCGCGTCCGACCGAGGAGACCTTCGCGATCCAGCGCGAGGCGATCCCCTTCTTCAGCATCTTCGCTCCCGGGCCGCCGAACGTCTTGATCGGGACGCCCTGCACGTCGTGGGCGACCGCCTTGTCGCCGACGGAGATGACGGTCCCCTTGTCCTCGTGGCGCCACGTCTGGAGGGGCGCGCCGCGGACGGCGCGGGCGAGGTTCTCGCCGGCGACCTCCGCGGCCTGCCAGGCGGCCTGCGCGGTCGGCGGGGCCACGTCGTCCTCGCCCTGGTCCACGAGCGCGGTGTCGCCGATGGCGAACACGTTGTCGTCGCTGGTGGTGAAGTCGGACTCCGCGACCACGCGGTTCGAGCGGTCGTCCTTCTCCACGTCGACGTTCTCCAGTTCCTCGCGCCCCGTGATGCCGCCGGTCCAGATCAGCACGTCGTAGGGCAGCTCCTCGGCGTCCTCGTCCTCGCCGCCGCCGAGGTAGACGGACTCCTCGTCGGCCTTCGAGATGAAGTCGCCGGTGAGGATCTCGACGTCCTTCTCCAACAGGCGCTTGCGGAGCGCGCCCTGGATCTCGGGGTCGTTGCCCGGGAAGATCTCGTCGAGCCCCTCGATCAGCTTGATGTCTATCGGCGCGCGGTGCTTGTCGCGGTACTCCGCGATCTCCCCGGCGGTCTGGATGCCCGAGAGGCCGGCGCCGCCGACGAGCACCTGCGCGGGGTCGGACTGGGTCGCCTCGGTCGCCGCCTCGCGGACGTCCTCGTGGATGTCGTGGGCGTCCTGGAGGCTCTTGAGCTGGTGGGCGTTCTCCCGGAGCCCGTCGATGCCGAAGAAGGCGGTCGTGGAGCCGACCGCGAGCAGGAGGTAGTCGTAGTCGACGCCGTCACCGTCCTCGAGTTCGACGACCCGATCGTCGGTGTCGACGCCGGTGACGCGGTCCTTCACGAAGTCGGTGCTCGGCGACTTGATCTCCGAGACCGGGACCGTGACCTTCGACTCCACCGCGGGGTCGCGGATGACGCGGTGGACCTCGTGGAGCACCAGGTGGTACTCGTGTTCGGAGATCCACGTCAGCTCCGCCTCGCCGTCGCGTATCTCGTCCTCGAACGCCTTCACGGTGCCGGCACCGGCGTACCCGGAGCCGACCACGACGACCTGAGTTGTCATGTGGTTCAGTCCGCGGGCTTCGGATAAAGGGGCTTTGGAACGCGTGCGCTCGCGCGACCGGCGGCCGACCTCGTACCGCGAGCTCGCGGTGCGGCGCCCCTCGTCGCCCCCGCGCCTCACGCACCGCCCGCGCCGCCCTCGCGGGCCGTCTCGAGCGCGTCCTCCTCCACGAAGAAGACGACCTCGAAGTTCCAGAGGCGGAGTTCGTGGGCGGTGGCGCGGTAGCCGTCGAGATTGGCCGCGACCGTCTCGCGGTCGTCCTCGTGAGCGATCACGACCGGCGGGGCGTCCGCGAGGGCCTCGTCGTAGTCCGCGTCGGGCGGCAGGCTGTCGACCTCGGCCCCCGCCCGCTCGTAGTACCACGGCAGCGGGAGACGGTCGTACCAGCCGCCCGGCGCGCCGCCCTGGTCGGCGGCCGACTCGTCGGCGACGTAGAAGGTGTCCTCCCGCGAGGGGAGCTCGATGCCCACGAACAGCACGTCGGTGCCGCCCTCGTGGGCTCGCGCGACCGCCTCCACGTCCTCGATGGTCGACCGCGCGTCGTTGTGCGGCTGGGCCCACTGGACCATCTCGGTGTGGTCCGGATTCGCCGAGTTCCAGTAGGTGACGTTCGGGCCGACCAGCCCGGCGCCGACCACCAGCAGGAGCACCGCCGCGAGCGCCGCGGTCTCGCGGTCGGCGGTCGCGACCGCGCTCGCCGCCTCCCGGACCAGATACGTCAGCCCGACAGCGGCGGGGATCGAAAGCGGGAGGACGATGTGGACCGCGGACCACGGCGCGTTGATGTCCGTCGCGGCCGGGTAGCCGACGAAGCTCGCCAGCGCCCAGTAGGTCGCGAACGCGACGAACGCACGGTTCCGCCCGGTTGGGACTCGGATTTCGCCACCGCCAGCGTCCGCCCCCGCGTCCGCCGCACCCTCCCGCGAGCCCCGCCCGTACCAGTCGGCGGCGACGCCGACCGGCGCGAGCGCGAGCAGGACGCCCGCCGTGTGGATCAGCGTCTCCGCCTCGTGGCCGACGTACTGGAGGTACGGGTTGTCCTGCATGCTCCCCGAGAGCCACAGGTCGCTCAGCTTCCGGGCCGAGCCGACGGTGGCCTCGGAAAGGACGCCTCCCCACATCCCGGGCGCGCCGAACGCCTGATACAGGTCCGGTCGCGGCGCGTAGAAGAAGACGGTGACCGCGAGGAACGCGAGCCCCAGTCCGAGCGCGTGCCCCACGAGGAACGCGGCCGGCCGCCGGTCGCCAGCGGCCGCCCGAAGCTCCTCCAGCCCGCGACTCCCCCACGCCCGGAGCGCGGTCGACAGGTCCTCGCCGCCGCGAACGCGCCGGACGAGCCGGTGGTCCGCCACCAGCGTTCCGGCGCCGAGGAAACAGAGGACGTACAGCAGCGTGTTCGCCTTCGTCGCCAGCGAGATCGCCAGCAGGACCGACGCGGGGTAGAGGTACCCGACGCGCCGGGTGTCCAGCGCGCGGACGACGAACCCGAGCGCGACGAACGCGAACCCGCCCACGAGCACGTCGTTGCGCATGAACCGCGAGTAGTAGACGAGCAGGGGGGTCGTCGCCAGCAGGCCGCCGAGCGCCAGCAGCTCCCCGCGGTCGAGGTGCTCTCGGAACAGCCACGCCGACAGCGGGAGCAGCCCGCCGACGAGCGCCACCACCAGCCGCGCGGTCGCGTCAGTCGCCGGCAGCACTTCGAAGACGCCCGCGTTGACGATCCGCAAGAATGGACCGTGAATGATCGGGCGGTACTCGAGCTGCCCGGACGCGGCGTAGCGAAGCGTCCAGTAGCCGACGCGCCCCTCGTCCCAGTGGAACACGCGGCCGCCGAGCTCGTAGAGTCTCAACAGTAGCGCCGCGACCGTGACCCCCGCGAGCGCGAGCAGCGTCCGCCCGTCGTCCGAGAGGCGGTCGAGCGGGGCGGGGAGCTCGGAGGGGCGCGGCGCCGACATTACCTGGGAGTCCGCGTCCGGGAATACAATTCTTGTGTTACCGTCCGCCGAATATCGCCCCGGTCAGATCAGCCCCATCGCGAGGAAGCTCACGTAGGTGATCGCCAGCAGGATCACGACGTGTTTCACGCCGTCGCGGACCGTTCCCTCCCCGAGCTGTCCGCCGATCAGGCCGGAACAGACCGCCTGCACGACGGAGGCGTGGAGGAAGATGACCTCGTAGGCGGCGACGTCGATGTCGCCGAGCCCCTCGGTGATGCCGCCCCCGACGCCCGCGACGCCGCTCACGCCGCCGTCGGTCGCCACGCCGGCCTGCTCGATGGCCGGGATGAACGCCACGGTGAGCGCGGCGATGATCCCGATGAAGACGAAAAAGGAGATGTAGATGACGATGAGGTAGGTCATCATCACCTGGTTGCGCTCCCGGCGGAGCTGTCTGGCCGCCCGCGCCTCGTCCGCCGCGATGTGGAGCACCGGGCCGATGTCGCCGCTGGCCCGCATCGCGTTGACGATGAGCGCCACCGACCGCCCGACCATCGGCGACCGGATGCGGCGGTCCATCCGGTGGAGCGCCGTCTCCACGTCCGCGCCCCACTTGATGTCCCGCCAGGTGCGCTCGAGCTCGGGCGTGAGGTCCTCCAGGTCCGAGTTGGTGACGCGCTCGAAGCTCTCGACGACCGCCATCCCCGCCTCGTTGATCGACGCGAGCCGGTCGAGGAAGTCGGGGACCTGCGCCTCGATGTTCTTCGTCCGGCGCTTCTGTATCTCGTAGACCAGCCCGTACCCCCCGAGGACGAACAGCGTCGCCTCCACGAGCGGCACGTCCACCGCCGTCGCGACCGTGAGCGGCGAGTCGATGGGGATCGGTGCCGCGCGGTTCACGATCCACAGGAGCGCGACCGGAACCGTGATCACGGCCGTCACCGCCGGGCTCCGGAGCAGCAGCTCGACCGGCCGCTCGACCCAGTCGAGGGCGGTGCGGAACCGGTCGTACTCGGCCAATCGCTCGCGGTCGGCCCGCCACCCGTCCGCGACGGCGCCGCCGTCCGGCAGCGTGAACTCCCCGTTCGGGTTCGCGGGGTCGCCGTCCTCGTCGGCGCGCAGCGCGGCCTCCCCGGGCGACTGCAGCGACTGCGTGACGCTGTCGACGTAGACGATGAAGGCGGCGCTCGCGAGGGGCACGCCGACGTAGACCACGATCCGCAGGAGCGGGAGAGTGTCCTCGATCACCAGCCCGACGACGACGAGGATGGTGATGAAAAAGAGCGGCCCGGCGACGAGCACCGTCACGTACGCCTCCGCGAACGTCGACAGCAGCTCGAGGTACTGCTCCTGTTGGGACTCCGCCTCCTCCTGATACCGCTCGTACTGCTCGTGGAGGAAGTCCGACAGCGACCGACCCGACCCGAGCACGGAGGCGAGGTTCTCCGCGAACTCCTCCATGTTCTCGCTGGGCGTGCGCTCGCTCGTCCGCTGGAGCGCCGTCAGCGCGTCCGTCCCGAAGGTGTTCATGTCGCGGACGGCCACGCCGAGCTCCGTGGCGGCCTCGCCGTACACGCGCTCGTTCTTCGCGAGCGTGTCCATCACCTTCGGAAACGCCATTCCCGACCGCGAGAGCGCGTAGACGAACGCCACCGTCCGCGGCAGCGTGGCCTCGATCTCGGAGGCCCGCGCCACCGCGCGCTGGCTCAACACCTCCCACCGGATCCAGTAGGTGCCGAGCGCCAGCAGCGACCCGACGGTCGCCGAGAAGAACAGCAGCAGCACGAACAGATCGCCGGGCGCGAGCTGTTCGAGTCGCGTGAGGTCCGCGAGGAACCCCAGCGCGCTCGGCAGCGCGCTCCGGATCGCCTCGCCGCCGACCTCCAGCAGCGCGAGGAACGCCGCGGCGACGTAGACGCCGAGGACGCTCCCCGCGGCCCCGAGCGTGCCCGCGTACAGCAGCGTCCGCGCGGCGTAGACGCGGTGGGTCCCGCCGGCGTGGGCCGCCCGCATCCGCTGTTGCTGCTCCCGCTTGCGCGGGCTCTCGTCGGCCACGTAGTCGCCGAAGAAGGAGAGCGCGACGCGGGAGACCAGCAGGTCGGCACGTCGGCTGACGAACGGCAACGCCAGCCCGGCACACAGCGCCAGCGCCAGCGCCAGCGGGACGTACTGGATCATGCGCCCTCGAGCTCGTCCTCCAGCTTCTCCATCACGCGGTCGGCGTCGGCGTAGTACTCGTTGACCAGCGCGGTGAAGCGCCGGTACCCAGTCACGCCGAGTTCGCCGAGGAGTTCGAGGAACCGCTCGCGGCGGTTCATCTCGCGGAGCAACTGGGCGCGGCTCCAGCCGCGCTCCTCCTGGATCTCGCCGAGCAGCTCCGAGTCGTTCGAGGAGAACTCGTCGTCGCTCGGGTTCCACGTGAACGCCGAGGAGTAGTCGAGCTCGCCGGTCCGCTGGTCGATGTCGTGGATCTCGCCGATCACCTTCGCGCGGCGGACGCGCTCGTCGCCGAACCGCGAGAGCGTCTGGATCGACAGCATGTCCAGCGACTGGACCATCGCGCGCGGCACGTTGATCGGCTCGTTCTCCAGCCGGTTGATCACCGTCTCGATGGAGTCGGCGTGCATCGTCGAGAAGGTGGTGTGGCCGGTGTTCATCGCCTGGAACAGCGTCACTGCCTCGTCGCCGCGCACCTCGCCGACGATGATGTACTCCGGGCGGTGCCGCAGCGCGGAGCGCAGCAGGTCGTACATGTCGATGTCCGACCCCTCGTGGAGCCGCTCGCGCGTCACCGAGGAGAGCCAGTTGTCGTGGTACAGCGACAGCTCCCGGGTGTCCTCGATGGTGAGAACCTTCGCCCGCGGCGGGATGAACATCGAGACGGCGTTCATCGAGGTGGTCTTCCCCGAGGCGGTCCCGCCCGCGAAGATGAGGCTCTTGTTGTGCTCGATGCAGAGCCAGAAGTACGCCATCTGCGCGACCGAGAACGTGCCGTAGTCGATCAGGTCGATGGGCGTGAACGGCTCCTCGGCGTACTGCCGGATGGTGAACGCGGAGCCGCGCGGGGTGACCTCCTCCCCGAGCGCGAGTTCCGCCCGCGAGCCGTCCGGCAGCGTCGTCTCCACGATGGGGTCGCCGACGGAGATGTGGCGGCCGGACTGCTGGGCCAGCCGGATGACGTAGTTGTCGAGCTCCTCGCTGGCGAACTGGACGTTGGTCTCGATGTCCGTGTAGTCGGTGTGGTAGACGAAGATGGGGAGGTCGTAGCCGTCACAGGAGACGTCCTCGATGTGGCCGTCGTTCAGCAGGGGGTCGATCTTCCCGAACCCGCGGAAGTCGCGGTAGAGGTAGTACAGCAGGGTGTGGAACGTGTCCATCCCCACCTCCACGCCGTACTGCTCGAGGAGGTTCTCCAGTTCGTCCTTCAGCGTCTCCGCGTCGGCGGTCCCCACGCTCTCGCGGTAGAGCAGCGGGTCGCGGATGTCGTCGACGATCCGTCGCAGCAGGTCCACCTCGAAGTCGTCGAGGTCTGGTTCGACCGCGTGGTACTGGTGTTCGCTCGCCTCGCGGTCGTAGGTGATCACGACGTACGCGTACGGGGCGTTCACCCAGTAGCGGTCGACCTCGTCGTGCCCGTCGGGGGCCGAGAAGGTGGCGAGCGGGCCGTCCTCGCCCGGCCGGAACGGTCGGACCTCCACGTCGGAGCCGCGAAGCATCTCCCAGGTCCGGACCACGCGACGGCGAAGCATCTCGATCCGGTCTTCGGGCTCCCCACCCCGGCGGACGTCCCCCGACATCTATTCGTCTCGTCTATGGCGGGTGACCGCTTAAAAACCTGCGTCCGGCCGAGAAACTGTCGCCACAGCGACCTCCGAGGTGCGGTGCTGGTGCGGTCGCGGTGCTGGTGCGGTCGCGGTGCTGGTGCGGTCGCGGTGCTGGTGCGGTCGCGGTGCCGTGCTGTCGGCGCGCGCCGCGGCGACCGCGAAGCGCGTCGCCGCGACCGCGCGAGGGAGGGCTGGACGCGGCCGCGATGCGGTGCGTTGCGGCTCCGCGGCCGCGTCCAGCCCGAGGCTGGGGAGGTGTGAGGCCTGCGGTGCTGTGGGGGAGGAGCGGGGCGGTACGGGGTGGGACTGAAAGGGGTAGCCGGCCCGATCCGACCCCGGCACCGTCACAGAAACCGCACCGACGAGAGTCTCCCTCTTAGATCACGCCCATCGTGTCGAGCCGCTCCGGGAGGTAGGTGTCGGTCACGAAGTCGAGCCCGCGGCTGGCGAGCGCCTGCTGTTCGGACTTCTTGCCGATGTCGAGCTGGAGCTCGATCTGCTCCTCCCAGTAGTCGGTCTGGAACCGGGGATCCTCCAGCTCGGACTCCAGCGCGTTCACGTCGGAGTCGGAGAGGGGGTCGCTCGGCAGGTCGTACTCCACGATGTCCTCGGGCCGGATCCCGACGAAGCGCGCCTCGGGCGTCGCGAGGTACTCCGAGAGGTGCGCGGACTTGATCGAGCCGTACGCCACCGAGCCGAAGATGCGGTACGACCACGGGTCGCCGTCGGTGAAGACGACCACCGGAAGCTCGAGTTCGTCGCGGAGCCGCTTCGTGATCCGCCGGGTCGCGCGCGCCGGCTGGCCCTTGAGGTGGACCACGAGGCAGTTGTACGCCTCGTCGAAGCCGTTCTCGACCAGCCGGTCGCGCATGCCGCCGGTCTCGACGCACATCACGAAGTCGATGTCGTGGTCGAGGAACTCGATCATGTCCGGGTTGTTGGGGATCTGGTAGCCGCCCTCGCCCACGTCCTCCTGACAGTGGATCTCGCGTTCCCCGCGGCGGGTCTGCTCGCGGAGCTCCAGCGGCCCCATCAGGGTCGCGCCGGACTCCTCCGGCCGCATGTGGAAGTCCTCGCGGGTGACCCCGGAGACGATCTCGAGGTCCTCGACGAGGTCGTTCGACTCGTCCTGGCTCTTGAACTGCGCCTCGTCGTTGTCCCACGACTCCGAGAGGTAGTACAGCTCACGTAGGGTCGACGAGCGGTCCTCCTCCAACTGGTCGGCGAGGAACTCGATCGTGTACACCGCCTTCAGCAGCTTCCGCGCGCCGCGCACGGAGTTGGCGCTGCGCGTCGAGGTGCGGTCGCCGTACGTCCAGACGCCGCTTTCGGGGTCGTACTCGATGTTGCTCTTGGTCCGCGTGGGCAGGGTCATCTCGGGGATCTGCCCGCCCGCGAACTGGTCGTAGAACTCCGCCGCCAGGTCGATGAGCTGTTCTCGCGCTTCCTGTTCGTTGGTAGCCATCAGGCGTTCACCGTGAGTTTCTCAGTCTCGACGCCGTCGACGCTCACGTCGAAGTCGGCGTCGTCCGATACCGCGTACGTCAGGGTCGCCTCCTCGCCGGCCGCGACGGTCGGCTTCCACTGGAGGAACCACTCGCCGTCCATGTCGACGACCGTCCCGTCGGAGGCGTCGGTCGGCTCCGCGGAGACGATTTCCGTGACCTCCAGGTCCTCGTTGGTGTCGGAGTAGTTCTCGACCCGGAGCGTGACGGTGCCGTCGTCGATTTCGCGCTCGACGCTGACGTTGTTCATGATGCGCGCGAGCGCGCCGTCGATGTCCGGCCGCGAGCGCCCGGTCACCTCCGCGACCTTGTCGGCCATCTCCGGGAGGATGCGGCCGAGCACGTCCTGCTTCTCGCGGCGCTTCTGCATCGAGCGCCGCTTGTTGAGGAACGACTTCAGCTCGCGGGCGGCCTCCCGGATGGCGAGTTCGATCTCGTCTTCGATCTCCGGGATGTTCGCGAGCGCGTCCTTGGACTCGCTCGTAAACGGCACGTTCGTCGAGGCGACGTGGACCATGATCACCGCCGGGCCCTTCGGGATCCCGCTGCCGCCGGGCTGGTCGAGCCCGTAGTTGCGCCAGCCGATGCGCTTGACCACGTCGGTCGTCGCGCAGGCGCCGCGCTGGTAGACGAGGGGAACGCGGTTGGCAAAGCGCATCACCTGCGCGGTGCCGTCGGCCGGTATCTCGCCGCCGTAGGCGATGCCGGCCTCCACGATGAAGGGGTCGCCGCCGTGGACCTCCGCGTCGCGGGTCGCGGCCGCGTAGAAGTCCGCGTCGAACTCCTTGCGCAGGCCGGCCTCGACCAGTTCCTCGGTGATGGGCGCCAGGCAGTCGGTCGGCGGCGCGAGGATGTCCGTCTCGCGCATCGCCTCCAGCAGCTCGGCCGCCGCGTCGCGGTCCTCCGCGACCGATCCCACGTTCGGCGTCTCGTCGGGCACGGTCCGCATCCGCGCCCACAGCGCGTCGGCGACGTTCTCGCGGGCGGTCTCGCCGAAGGTGGCCTCGCGCTGTTCGGCCACGAAGGCCGCGGCGTCGGCGACGAGCCGGTCGAGGTCGTCACGGTTCAGCCGGAAGCGGTCGTCGTCGAGGTCGGCGAAGCGATACGCCAGCGCCTCGGCGAGCGCCTCCACGTCGGCGTCGTCCTTGCGCGTGCTCGTCGCCTCGTCCGTGAGCGCGTACAGGTCCGGGATCAGCCGCTCGTCGTCCGCTTCGCCGTCGGCGCTCGCGCCCGATATCGCCTCCCACGCCGCCGCGGTCGCGTTCTCGCGGACCGTCGCCCCGAAGGTGCGTCCCGTATCCTCTTCGACCCCGTCGGCGACGTTGTCGACGATCGCTCGGAGTTCGAACCGGGTGAGGTGCTCGTTGTTCGAGACCGTATCAGCCACGCCGTCCGCGAACGCCGCGGTCGCCTCCTTCCCCTTGTTCGAGACCGCGGACTGCACGGCGCGGGCCACGTCCGCGTCGTCGTGCGCCTCGGGCGGCGACCACGCCATCTCGCGGCCGAAGTGGCGGTCGCGGAAGTTGTCCAGCACCGAGTCGGCCGTCTTCTTGCCGACCCGGGTGAACTCCTCCTGCATGAAGCCGGAGACGGAGTAGGAATCGGTCGCGCCGAGCATCTTGATCAGCGTCCCGAGTTCGACGCCGTGTGGGTGCGGGCGGATCTCCTCGGTCTCCGCGGGGAGCTGGTCGGTCGCCCGCTCGAACTTCAGCGGCTCGTCGAGCCCCGGCTCGCGGAGCTCGATCCGTGCGTGCGGGTTGACGACCGCGGTGTGTTTGATGTAGTCGTGGAGCTGGTTGCGGGCGCGCATGTTCACCTCCATCTCCAGCTCGATCCGGGTGCCGTGCGGGCGGTCCCACGTGGTCGTCTCGTCGACGCTGATCTCCGGTTCGTTCTCGTCCGTGTCGATGATCAGCTCGAAGTACTGGGCCTCCTCCTGCCCCTTCGGCCGCGAGGTGATCTTCGCCGGCTGGCCGGAGGTGAGCTGCGAGTAGAGCACGGCCGCGGAGATACCGATCCCCTGCTGGCCGCGGCTCTGCTCGCGGGCGTGGAACCGGCTGCCGTACAGCAGCTTCCCGAACACCTTCGGGAGCTGCTCCTTCGTGATCCCGGGCCCGTTGTCCTCGATCACGAGTCGGTAGTAGTCGCCGACCTCCGTGATCTCGACGTAGATGTCGGGGAGGACGCCGGCCTCCTCGGTCGCGTCGAGGGCGTTGTCGACGGCCTCCTTGACTGCCGTCACGAGCCCCCGGGCGCCCGAGTCGAACCCGAGCATGTGTTTGTTCTTCTCGAAGAACTCGGCGATGGAGATCTGGCGCTGGTTCTCGGCCAGCTCGTCCGCGATCCCCTCCCCCTCGCCGAGGGTCGACTGGAAGCTCATTCTGTGGCGGTTCTTGCTCGCTGGGGGTTAAAACCTCTCCGGCGGCGGGGCGAAAGTGGTCCGCGTCCGGCGGTCGTGAACGCCGGTCGCGGACCGACGGTCCGGTCCGCGGTCGACGCGCCCCGCCGTCGTGTCTGGCCACCAACCCTTTCCGGCGAGGCGAGTAACCTCGAACCGGCCCGCGTCGGGAGCACTCCCGAGCGGGGGATCACCCATGAACTTCGACGACTTCACCGGCGAGGTACAGCACCGCATCGAGGGCGGCACGCAGGGGGAGGCCGTGCGTGCGACGCGGGCGGTCCTCTCGACGCTCGGCGAACGCGTCGACGCCGGCGGGGCGACCGACCTCGCCAGCCCCCTCCCGATGGAGATCGACCGGTTCCTGCTCGCGGTCGAGCACGGGCAGCGGTTCGACTATGACGAATTTATCGAGCGCGTGACCGACCGCGCCAACTACGACGACGTCGACGTGTCCTTCGGCAAGGGCGGCGCCATCGACCCGTCGGACGCCGACTTCTACGCGAAGGCGGTCGTCGCGCTCGTCGCCGACCAGCTGCCGGGCGGCCAGACCGACCAGCTCCGCGACCAGCTCCCCGACGACTACGCGTCCCTGTTCGAGTTCGTCGACGCCGAGCGGACGCCCTGGGAGGCGCAGGACTGACCGGGCGGCGCGCTCGCCGCCGTCCCGCTTCGTTCAGTCCTACCCCGAACCGCTCCGCACAGCACCGCAACCGCCCTGCAACCGCACCGAAGCCTCACGCCTCCACAGCCTCACGCCGCCCCTGCCTCACACCTCCCCAGCCTCGGCCGCGGCGACACGCTTCGCGGTCGCCACGGCGCGCGCCGACCGCGACAGCACCGCATGCGCACGGCCGGAGCGAGTACTTGTGAAGTAAAATCACATAAAGATTTAACCGGGTGCCGGAGGACCGGAAGGTATCCCGCGAGCGCGCCACGCGTTGGCACGGCGCTCGCGCTCACAGCCATGAGCGAGGACCCACCCACCGACGACGCGACGCGACTGACCGACGTAGCGCGAGGAAGCAGCGACCGCGACGCGACCGCGATCCACCGGCGGTCGCTTCTGGGCGGCATCGCCGGACTCGGCGTGTTCGGCGCGGTCCCCGGTGCGACCACCGCGGCCGGGAGCGCCGACGACCGCGGTATCGACGCCGACGGGACCGCGCCCGCCGCGCGAACGCCGACCGGCACCGACTCCTTCCACCCCGGCCATCCCCGGTTCGTCACGGTCGGGGAGAAGCTCTGGAACAGCGCGTGGGTCGGCCCGGACCACATCACCGACCGCGACAACCTCGCGCCCGGAATTCCGTCCCCTTCCCGCGACCCGGACGGCTACGCCGCCGACGACTTCGAGTGGTCGGTGATCGAGCGTCCGGACGCGAGCGATGCGGGCGCGGAGACGGGCGGCGAGGGGGACGGTGAGGCGAACGGAGAGACCGGCCTCACCTTCGCATCCTCGCTGTACGAGGACCGGCCGCGCTACGACGAAGGCCGGGACAACGTCGCGGAGTTCGAGGCTGACGCGCCGGGCACCTACGTCCTCGAACTCGACGCCCCCGACGGCACGCACCGGCTGACCGTCGAGGCGCTGCCGGCGCCGAGCCCCGACGCAGCCGGCGGGCCGCCGCGCGTCGAACTCGGCGCGACCTACGACGACGCCGCGGGGACGTTCACGGTCGACTCGAACGCCGAACTCGCCCCCGACAGCGACGCGACGCCCGACGACCTCTCGGCGCACTTCCTCGCGGACGACCGCGACGCGCTCGCCACGACCGACGTCGAGGTCGTCGCGGAGGGGGAGGGCGCAGGAACGACCGCGACCGTCGACGCGAGCGCGCTCGACGGGGAGTCCGCCCGCGTCCACGCGGTGGCGCACGACGGCGAGCGGACGAGCGTGGTCGACACCGTCGAACTCCACCCCGACGGAAGCGTCGACCTGCCGAACCGCCCGCCCGAGTGGATCCGCGAGGGGGTCGTCTACCAGATCTTCACGCGCTCGTGGGCCGGCGTCCGGGGCGGGACCACCTTCGAGACGCTGGTCGACGGGAGCGTCGACCCGGACGCGGTCGGCGAGGGCGAGGAGCCCCCGCCCGCCCGCGGCGTCGACTACCTCGACGAACTCGGCGTCGACGCGGTGTGGCTCACGCCGATCCACCCCGCGGTCAGCGCCGAGCGCGAACTGCCAGGCGGCGGCCCGCACGGCTACGACATCACCGACTACTTCGGGGTCGCCGAGGACCTCGCGCCGGCGGGAACGGACCCCCTGACGGCCTACAGGGAGTTCATCGACGCCTGCCACGAGCGCGACATTCGGGTGGTTCTCGATCTGGTGGTCAACCACTGCGGGCGCTCGATGCCCGAGTTTCAGGAGACCATCGCGAGCCGGTCGACGGAGCCGGAGTTCTGGCCGACCGTCGAGTCGTGGGCGACCGACGCCGACACGTTCGACTGGTTCGACCGGATCGACGCGCCGCTGGTCCAGGGCGGGGAGACCGTCGAACCGGCGCCGCACGCGACCGGGTTCTGGAACCTGCGGCTCCACCCCAACTTCAACTTCGACAACGTCGCGCTCCGCGCGTACATGCTCGCGGTCGCGGACTTCTGGTCGGGCGAGGTCGGCGTCGACGGCTTCCGCTGCGACATCGCGTGGGGCGTCCCCCACTCGTTCTGGAAGGACGTGCGCGAGGTCTGTCGGGCCAACGACGCGGAGTTCCTCCTGCTCGACGAGGCGATCCCCAACGACCCCGCCTTCGCCGAGAACGAGTTCGACATGCACTTCGACACCGGGCGGTTCACCACCGGCGCGCACGCGGTCGCCCGCGGCGAGGCCGGCGGCGAGACCCTGCTGGACGCGGTCCGGGACCGCCCCGCCCGCGGCTTCCCGGACCACACGCTGTTCCTGAACTGCATCGAGAATCACGACGAGCTCCGCGCGCTCAACGAGGCGCTCGACGGCTCGCGGGGCGACCCGAGGAAGGCCCAGCGCGCGACGTGGGCGGCGGGCGTGACGCTACCGGGCGTCCCGCACGTCTACTACGGACAGGAGCGCGCCATCTCCGAGTTCGGCGAGGGGCGCCACCGGGGCTCGGACGACCCCAGAAGCGGCGACGTGTCTCCGGGGGGCCGCAAGCGCGCGTTCATGAACTGGACGGAGTACGACGACGCCCACCTCGCCTTCTACCGGGACCTGATCGGCGCGTATCACGACCTCGACGCGCTCAAACCCGGCGCCGCGCTGTCGGGCGCGTGGCACAGCGGGCAGGGCGACGTGCTGGCGTTCGGCCGCGACGCGAGCGACCTCGACGACCGCGACGTCGCCGGCCCGGAGCGCGTCGTCGTCCTGATCAACTTCGACGACGGCCCCGCGACGGTGTACCTCAGGCCGGAGGTCGGCGGCACCGACCTCGTCTCCGGCGCCGACGTGAGCGTCGAGACGCCCTCCGACGCCACCGCCGTTGAGGTGGAGACGGTCGCGGTGCTGGAGACGCCGAGCCTGCTGGACCTCGGCGAGGAGGTCGCGGCCTTCGAGGCACCCTCGGGAACCGACCACGGTCCCGGCGGCTACACCTACCCGACCGACGACGAGTACGCCGAGGGCGCCTTCGACCTCGTCGCCTTCGACGTGCGCGAGACCGCCGACGCCTACCAGTTCCGCGCGCAGGTGGACAGCGACCTGACGAACCCCCGAGACTACCCCGAAGGCTTCTCCCACCAGCACCTGCAGGTGTACCTCCGCGACCCCGAGGCGGACGGCGGCACGACGGCGGCGCGCGAGGGCGTCAACGCGACGCTCGCGGCCCCGTACCGGCGTCGCCTCGTCGTGGACGGTCAGCGAGGTGCGCGGCTGGAGGACTCCGAGGGGAACGTCGTCGCCGAGGGAGAGGTCGCCACCAACGACGCCACGGACGCGGTCGTCGCGTCGGTGCCGAAGGCGGCGGTCGACGCCGCCGCGGCCGAGGGGCGCGGCGTCGAGGACCTCAACGTCGTCCCGCTCCTGCTCGGCTACGACCCCGACGCGCCCGGAAACGTCGTCCCGGTGAACGCCGAGGCGAGCGCCCACGCGTTCGGGGGCGGCCGGGACGACGACGCGAACCCGAACGTCGTGGACCTGCTGGTCGACGCGGACGTGGACCGCGAGAAGGCGCTCGAGTACACGGAGAGCCGGCCCGCCGAAATCGGCTACGTCCCGCTCGTGACGCCGTTCGAGGAGGTGGCGTCGTTCGACGCGCCGACCGGCACGCCGCCGGGGCCAGGGAACTACGAGACGCCGACCGGCGGCGACTACTACGAGGGCGCGTGGGACCTCGCGGGGCTGACGGTCCGCCAGTCCCGCGACCGCGTCCGCTTCGAGTTCGAGTTCGCCGAGCCCCTGCGGAACCCATGGGGGTTCGACGTGGGGTTCAGCCACCAGCTCCCGCAGGTGTACATAAATGACCCCGAGACGGACGACCCGGCGACGACGCGGGGTCGGACCGCCACCAACGTCGCCTTCGAGGCGCCGTACAACTACCGGATCAACGTGAATCCCGAGTCCGGCGCCACGGTCGAGAACGCCGCCGGCGACGGCGTCACCACGGACGTGACGGTGACGTCTGGCGAGACGACGATCACCGTCGGCGTCCCGCGGGACCCCATCGGCTGGGACACGGAGGGGACGGGCGTCGCGCTCGCCGCGGTCGTCTGTCCCTTCGACGGCTTCGGGGAGGGCGGCCTCCGCGCCGTCGCCGCCGAGGCGGGCGAACACACCATCGGCGGCGGCACCGGAGAGAACGACCCGCGCGTCATGGACGCCGTCACGCCGGAGGGCGTCGACCGCGCCGCGGTGCTCTCCGAGTACGGGCCGGACTCGCCGGCAGTGCTCCCGTACGTCACCGTCGGAGACCTCTCTCGCGAGGATCTGTCGGCGGGCGGTGCAGGCGGTACGGGCGAGAGCGGGGACGGCGGGAGCGGGAACGGCGGAACCGCGACGCCGGCGTCGACCGCCACGGAGTCGGGCGCGACGGACGCGACCGGGAGCGGTGCGACCGACGGCAGCGTGCCGGGATTCGGCGTCGTGTCGGGTGCGGTCGGGCTCGCGGGCGCGGCGGGCGCGGCGGCGGCGGTGGACCGAGTGACGGACCGGTCGGAGGGGGCCGTCACCGACGAAGCCGACTCGGAGTCCGAGGAGTAGTCACAGGACCTCGGGCACGATCCCCGGGAGGTCGGGCGCGACGGCGGTGACCGCCGGGCCGATGCGCTCGTGGGGGTCGCGGGCGCGGTTCACCCAGCCGGTCCGCATGCCGGCGCTCCCCGCGCCCGCAGCGTCCCACGCGTTGCTGGTGACGAGCCAGCAGTCCTCGATCGGCTCCCCGAGCGCCCCCGCGGCGTGCTCGTAGACGGCGGGTGCGGGCTTGAACGTCTCCACCGCGTCGGCGCTTATCACCTCGTCGAGGTGGGGCGCGAGCCCCGCGTTCTCCGCGAGCGTCTCCAGCATCGCGGGGTTGCCGTTCGACAGGACCGCGACGGTGTGGCCGGCGTCGCCGAGCGTCTCCAGCGCGTCGACCGCGCCGGGGAACGGCGTCAGCTCCTCGTAGCCGGTCAGCACCGCGAGCCGCGTCTCCTCGTCGGGATCGAGGTCGTACCGCGCGAGCGCGTAGTCGAGCGCGTCGCGAGTCACCTGCCAGAACGGGCGGTACTCGTCCATCAGCGCGAGCTGATAGCTGTACTGGAGCTGGCGAGTCCGCCACGTCGCGTCCAATTCGCTCACGAGCGCGTCGGAGACGTCGAGTTCGCGGGCGAGCGCGTCCACGACGCTCCCGGTGTCACACAGCGTTCCGTACATGTCGAAGCAGACGGCCGTCATGGGGTGCCGTGCGGTCGCCCGGGACAAAAGGGTGCCCGCCGCGGCCGGGGGAGTGGGCGGTCAGCGCTTCCGCCCCCCGCGACCGGGGAAGTGGGCGGTCAACGCTTCGCCCTTTGCGACCGGCGGGGTCCGCCCCCCGCGACCGGCGGGCAACCGATGGACACCGATTTATCCGAGGCGGCCGCGGATCCGCACGAATGCGCGAGGACGAGCTGGCGACCGCGCTCGTCGACCACTTCGAGGCGGTCCCGGACGCCGCCGAGGTCCGACTCGAGGAGCCGTACGACGCCGAGGGAGCCCACGGCGTCGCGGACGCGTACGTCCGGGCGCGGACGCCGGAGCGCGTCGACTACCTCGTCGAACTGAAGGCGGACGCCGCGGTCAGGCGATCGACCGGCGCCAACGAGGTGCTGCGACAGTACCGCCGGATGGAGCGCTACTTCTACCGCGACGAGGACCACGCCGTCCGGCCGACGCTCGGCCGGACCACGCCTGCGGTCCAACTGCTGTTGCTGTTCGCGCCCACGCCGACCTGCGTCCACCACGTGGCCGAACACGCCTCGCTGTACGCCTCCGTCGAGAGCCGCGGCCGCGTCGCGGACGTGCCAGCGGTCCGCAAGGTGGCGTTCCTGACCGGGCTCGACGGGCCGCCGGAGGAACTCGGCTTCCTCACCGTCAACGACGGCGTCGCGTTCGGGACGGACGCCTTCCGCGAGGCGGTCCCGGAGGGCTCGCGGCTGGCCGAGACGCTCGCGCGGATGGCGTCGTTCGAGGAGTGACCGCTCCCGTCAGCGCGACGCTTCGTCGTCGAGCCGCTCGCTCACGAACTCGCGGACGAACGCCGGAGTCGGCTCCGTCTCGCCGTGATAGGGCGTCCCGTCGAGGCGGACGATGTAGTCGGGGTCTCGGAGGAGCTCGGCGACCTTCTCCGCCGACCGGGCGACGGGCTGCTCGACGTCGCTCCCGGTCAGCTGGAACGCGTCGGGCGTGGCGTCGTCGTAGAGGGCGGTGACGGAACCGAGCCGGTTCTCCCGGACGAAGTGGGTCCACACCGAGAGGCGGTAGCTGTCCGGCGCCTCCGACTCGACCGAGACCCGGATCGGGATCGACCCGCCCTCGCGCCGGAACACCGGCCGCGGCTGCGCGCCCACGGTCCAGTGGTCGCCGAGCTCTTGGCTCCCGACGAACCGCGCGGCCTCCGCGAAGCCGTGCCCCCGAACGAGACATCGGAGCAACCGCCGGACAGTCGTCGGCGTCGGAGGGTCGGCCGTCGCGAGCGCCGTCACGACCTCCCGGTCACAGAGCGCCGCCGAGACGTCGAGCGCCTCCGGCCCCGCGAGCAGCAGCCCCCACGCGTCGACCGCGTCGACCTCGTCCGGCGAGAGCACGCCGTCGGCGCAGGCGACGCCGCCGTCGACCGCCGGACGCAGACAGCAGACGAGGTCGTACCCGTCGCCGAGGGCGGCCGCGAGCGCCTCGCTGGTCGGGTCCACCAGCACGTCGCCGACCGAGACGGTGGGGTCCAACTCCTCGGTCACCGCATCGCGAACCCCGCGCCACGCGGCCGCCTGCTCGCCGTCGATGACGAACAGCACCTCACCGTCCGACACCTCGCGCGGCGACCGGTCGAGCCCCGCCTCGTAGGCGCCGGGGACGAGGAGCGTCTCGCCGCTCGCAACCGGACGACCGGTCCGCCCGACGGCGAGTGCGTCGCGGTCGCCGGTCCCGATCGAGGACCGCTCGCCGTCCCGGTCGACCGAGACGGACGCGAGGTCGTTCAGCAGGTGGGGGATCAGCTCGGCGTCGACCGGGTCGTCCCGGAGCGTCGCCCGCAGCGGTCGCTCCGGGACGTGGGGGTCGAGCAGCGACGGGGAGACCTCCAGGTACTCCATCAGCTGGGCCGACAGCGACGCGTCGTACAGCTCCGGGGGGTAAAACGGGAGGTCGCCCGCGATCTCGTCGTACTCGTGCCGGGCGTTCGAGAAATACCCGCCGACGCGAACGACCGAGTCCAGCAACAGCACGCGGCCCAACAGGGCGTCGACCCGGTCCGCGAGGGGCTCCGTCGGGGTCTCCAGCGGCTCGACGTAGCCGTTTTCGAGGTGCAGCTCGGGGCGCTCCCCCGGCACCACCTCGGCGCCGAGGTAGAACGCGAGCGGCGCCACCTCGTAGAGGGCCGCGTACGTCGGCGGAACCCGAACCGTCACCCCGCTTTGCGGCTTCGAGAGCGCGTCCGGGATCCGGAGTTCGTCCCCGCGAGCGATCGCCGGGGGATGGCCGCGGAGGGTCGGCCAGGAGCGCTCGGGCGAGAACTCCTTGATCGACGACCCGAGGTAGGAGAACGCCTCCGCGAGCGCGGTCGGGTCGTCCGGGACGGTGATCCGCGCCTCCGGTCGCTCGTGGTGCGAGCGGGCACCGACGGTCACCGTGCGGTCCCCGTCGAACTCGAGGTGGAGCGTCCCGCCGTTGCGTTCGAGCGTCTCGTACCCGCCCGACAGCCCGGTGTCGGGGATCCGGACGTACAGCTTCACCGGGCCACCGATGTCGACGACGTACGTGCCGCGCGGATGGTCGACCCAGTCTTCGGAGAAGCCGCCGATGTGGTCGCCGGTGTCGCTGCGGACGATCGCGCCCGTGTGCGGGCCGATCCGGAGACCGTCCGTTCGGAACGACACCGCGTCGTCGACGGGCACGACGAACAGGTCCGTCAGCGCCGGCTTCGGGTCCACGTCCCGTCCCGCCCGGAGCGTGATCGCCTCCCCGTGTAACGTGTCCCGGACGCGAAGGCTGGACCCGTCGGCCTCGAACGCCACGAGTCGGCGGGGATCCTCCATGAGCGTGTCACCTCGACAAACAGTCCGGGCGACCATTACGCTGTTGCTCGCGGCGACGGCCGCGCCGCAGCCCTCGGAACGGACCGACCATCGAAAACCGGAGCAGACAAACGACCGGACACCGAAACGTGTACGAGACGAGGAATGGCAGGGCCCTCCGGACAGGCGGTCGTCGAAGCCGTAACGACGGTGTTCGTCCTCTCGACGATGTTCTCGATGGGCGTGAAACTCTCCGTCAGCCAGATCACCGACGCGCTCCGAAAGCGGCGGCTGCTGACGAACTCCCTGGCGGTGAACCTCGTCGCGGTCCCGCTGCTCGCCGCCCTCCTCGTGCACGCGGTTCCCGTGGAGACCGGGTTCGCGGCCGGGATCGTGCTGCTCGCGGTGTCGCCCGGAGCCCCGTTCGGCCCGAAGCTCGCGGAGCTCTCCGACAGCGACGTGGCGTTCGCGAGCGGCCTCATGGCGATCCTCTGTCTGCTTTCGGTCGTGACGATCCCCGCCTCCCTGTGGCTGCTGCTCCCCGGCGATGCCGCCGTCGATCCCGTCGCGATCGGCCGGATGGTTCTGGGCATCCAGCTGGTTCCGCTACTGCTCGGGCTCGGGACGTCGTCCGTTGTGCCGTCGCTCGCGGACCGGCTCCATCCCCCCGTCCAGCGGCTCTCCGACTACACGTTCGTCGGGCTGATCGTTCTGCTGGTCGTCGTCTACAGCGACAGCCTGGCGTCCCTCGTCGGGACGGGGACGCTGGGGCTCTCGGCGGTCGCCGTCGGAGCGTCGCTCCTCGCCGGGTACGGCCTCGGCGGTCCGGCGCGAGCGACGCGGGAGGTGTTGGCGACGACGACCGCGGCCCGGAACGCGGCGATCGCGCTGTTCATCGCGACGACCGAGTTCTCGGACCCGAGAGTCCTCACGACGGTCCTCGCGTTCTCCTTCATCGGCGTCGTCTGGTCCGCGCTGCTCGCCGGGGTGTGGCGACGGTCGCCGCTCGAAGCGGCGCCGCTCCACGGTTAGCAGCCGTCACACCGCTACTGGCGGGGGCGCGTTCGAGACTGGCTAACTGTGGTTCCCCGGTTGACGGGGCGGATCGCTCGACCTAACAGGGGCGAGCTCCGCGAACTCGTGTTGGCCGTCACAGTCTACGACCTCGAACAAGCGCTCAAACGGTGACCCCGACCTCGCCATCGGATTCAACAAAACAGGTGAGACACGTGTCGATCGAACGCGAAGAAGACGTTGCTTAAGGAAGACCTCCGAGACGGATTCCAGGATGGCGGTGTCGATATCTCGTGGTTCTATGAACCTTTATTAGTTGATAGCCGACGGTCTCTGTCGTGTCATTTCCCCGGGCAAAATCGATCGACGGCCTCTACGAGGAGGTCGCCGGATACGACCTCGTCGTCGTGCCCGACGCGCCGCTGGCCAGCGCGTTGAACCGCCGTATCGACCGGCCACATCTCGGCTCGTTCGCGATCACGCCGCGTCGTCTCGCGGCGGGCCGCCGGGAAGAAGCCGAGGACCGCATCGCCTTCCTCGAACTCGTCGAGCAGACCGATTTGGACTGGAAGCGCGGCGCCTACGCCATTGGGAACATTCTGCAGTGCTGGGAACACCGCGGCCGCCTCGAGGCGATTCTCGACTACGACGCGTACGTCGACGACGCGACACGACAAGCCGTCGGGTACATCGCCGACCTCGAGACGACGTCGCAGCGACTCACCGACTACCGCATCGACGCCGACCGGGATGTCGCGGTCGTCGGCGCCGACCAGCTGACCCGGTTGGAGCGCTCGATCCTCCCCGACGACTACGATACGTACGACACGTTCGACGACCGGGAGTTCGACCGACCGCCGTTCCACATCTTCGACTCCTCGACGGCGATCGTCGACACGGTCGTCGACGCCGTCACCGAGGAGAACGCCGACGACGTCGCCGTCGTGCTCGATCAGGGGAGTGAGTTCTCGGCACTCGTCGAGTCCGCCTTCGAGGCTGACGACGTCCCGTTCTACGGTGGCCCCGGTTTCGTCGACCACCCCGACCACCGCACGTTCGTCCAGTTGCTTCGCGCGGCACACGGCGGGACCGACACTCGCGTCGGCGAGGTACGGCCGCTCCTCGCACGACTCGACGTTTCTCTTGACGTCGAACACGACGAAAAACGGCTGTACGAACTCGACGACCGCGAACTGGACTGGGTCGTCGACTTCTGTGACCACATCGGGGACCGGACGTTCGCCGAGGCACTCGACAGGTTCGAGGACAGGGCAGATCGCCGACTCGACGCGTTCCGTGATGAGCTGGAGACGCTCGGCATCGCCGACACGCGTGCGACCGAACGCGCCGTGGACCAGCTCGTGTTCTACCTCCAGAGCTACGAGGTCCCCGTCGACCGCGACGACGAGGGGGTGTTGCTCGCCGACGCGAAGTCGGCCGCGTACGTCGATCGCCCGGTCGTCTTCTACCTGGGACTCGACGAGGACTGGACGCACTCGGCGCCGCGACGTCCCTGGGTCGATCAGGACGCCCAGTACACGCGCAACATCCAGCAGTTCCAGCTCCTCCTTCAGAGCGGGACGACACAATACTACCTCGTGCAGGACGCGAAAGGCGGCTCGCCGGTGACGCCGTGTCTCTACTTCGAGGAACTGCTCGACGAGGAGTTCGAACGATTCAGCGACCTGGATTCAGAAACGCACACGCGACAGTTCGATCGTTCCGGGGGCGGCTTCGAGAAGGAACCGGTCGACGCCACCACCAGCGAAGTCTCGACGATCAGCCAGTCGAGCCTCGGCACGTACATCAACTCGCCCCGCGACCACTTCTTCGGCAGGCTCGTCGACGGCCCCGACAAGGACTACTTCACGGAGGGAAATCTCTTCCACGACTTCGCCGAGTTCTACATCCACCACCCCGAGTTCGTCGACGAGGACGTCATCGACGACGTCGTGGACTACATTCTCGAAGAGACGCGACCGTTCGTCCGGTCGGTCGACGAAGCGACGAGGCGAACGAAGTACCGCGCCGGCCTGGAGACCATCGTCGCCTTCTTCGAGGAGAACACGCCGGTCGACGGCGAGTTCCTCACCACCACAAGCGACTGGGGAAGCAACGTCTTCGCCGAACGCTTCGACCGGCCCGTCGACTCTCCCATCACTGAACGGTGGTTCGAGAACGACGACCTGGGCCTGAAAGGCAAGATCGACCTGATTCACTCGCCGTCGCGGCTGGTCGACCACAAGAGCGGCCGTCGCAAGAGCGCCTCCCAGGTCGTCAAGAACTCGGCACTCAACCCGCCGAGCGATTCGCCGAACTTCCAGGCACTACTGTACCTCACGCACTGGCGCTCGCAGTACCCCGACCAGGAACTGGAGTTCACGTTCTTCCACTTCTTGGAGACGCTCGACGACGTCGTCGCGGGCGAGGTCGACCTCGACGACACGCTGACGACGGTCTCGTACCACCCGATGCCGTTCGACGAGTACGCCCGCTCGAAGACGTTCTTCGACGAGTTGGTCGCGGACGGCGCGAACAACTGCCAGAAGACGCTCTCGCAGGTGGCCTACGAGGACTACGCTGCGGTCTTCGGCGAGGCCCCTCTCCCGGACACAACTGACAGCGACGAACTCATCGCGTCGGCGTTCGGCGAGGAGTTGACGGCACGAATGAAGGACTGCGTCGGCGACTACAAGTACGTCGAGTCGGGCTGCAAGCAGGCGATGCGCCAGTTGACGCGCGTCCGTGGACGGACGTTCTTCGAGAACGACCTGGACGCGTTCGAGGCGTTCGTCGACGAGCGCCTCGAGGAGTTGAACCGACGACGCGCTGGGGCAGAGCGCTTCCCGATCGACGGACTCGGCGGCGAACCGAACTACCGCTACGTGGACAACCGCGATCTACTCTTGGAGGGTGACCGATGACCGACCTCGAACCGAACGATCAGCAACAGGAACTCATCGATAGCACGGACGGTCTCCACCTCGTCGACGCCGGCGCTGGAACCGGCAAGACGTTCACCGTGACGCGCCGCTACGCCAACATCGTCTCCCAGGACGGCGTCGATCCTGATGACGTCCTGCTGGTGACGTTCACGAACAACGCGGCCGCGGAGATGAAAGAGCGCATCGTGGGCCACTGTCACTACGGGATGCGCGAACTCGCGGACGCCCCCATCCAGACGTTCCACTCGCTGTGCCACGACGTCCTCGAAGAGCACGGTCACGCCGCGCCAACATATCTCGGCATCGACGACCGCATCACCGGGTCGACGCGAATCATCGAGGACGAACTCGTCGAGCAAGCGCTGTTCGGCGAGTTCATCGACCGGTTCAGCGACGACCATCCCGAGTACGACGACGTCTTCCGCGCGCTCTCGAACCCGGACGAGCTGCTCGATCTCGTCAATCAGCTCGCAGCGAAGGGTGTGTTCCCCGACGCTGAGGGCTGGTACCGTGACGGCGAGCAGCACCTCGACGGCGACTTCGCCGCGTTCAAACAGCTGTTCGACGAGCTGAACGAACCGCGGAACGGCGGGAGCAAGCAGTCGCTGCTCCGGTCGAAACTCGGCCGGTACGGTCGAAATAAGACCTACCTGCCTGATGCACCCGAGAAGTCGGAGATTCGCGGCAGCGGCAAGCAGGTGCCCGACGACCTCGCCCAGCGGGTCTTCGAGGAGGAACGGGCGGAACTGAAGGGATTCGTCCACGACGTCTACCACGAGTACCTGCGGTTCGCGCTGCGGCGGAACTACCTGAACTTCGGGATGCTCCAGCTGTTCGCGTTCGTCCTCCTCTGTGAGAACCACGAGCTGCGCGACGACGTCGCGTTCGAGTACGTGATGGTCGACGAGTTCCAGGACTCCAGCGAGATCCAGTTCAAACTCGCGCTGTTGCTCGCGGGGACGAACAACGTCTGCGTCGTCGGGGACTGGAAGCAGAGCATCTACAGCTTCCAGTACGCCGACGTCGACAACATCGTCGAGTTCGAAGCCCGCCTCGATCGGTTCGTCGACCAGCTGAACAGCGACCACGAACGCATCTCGTTCCCGACGAGGCCCGTCACCACCATCGAACTCATCGAGAACTACCGCTCCACCCAGGAGATCCTCGACTTCTCGGAACACGGCCTGCGAGTCCCTGCGGCGAATCGCGACGACGTCGACGTCGGGGCGGTCGACGATCGCATCGTCTCGCTGGAGTCGAACGCGGACTACGAGAACACCACCATCGAGGCCGTCCAGAGCGACGAGGAGCAGGAGGCGGTGCTGGCAAAGGTACAGGAAATCGTCGGCAACGAGGACTACCGCGTCGAGGACGAGGACGGGGATCTCCGGTCGCCGCAGTACGGTGACATCGCTGTCCTGACGCGCACTCGTGACTTCGGCCGCGAGTTGCTCGGGACTGCCGAGGAGTACGGCCTGCCGATGGCGTACGAGGGCGGCATCGAGCTCTTCCGAACTGATCAGGCGAAGCTCCTGCTCGCCTGGCTGCGCATCCTCGAAGACGACATCGACCGCGGCTGGGCGGTCGTGCTCGAGCGAGCGGGCTACACGCTCGACGAGATCGACGCGATCCTCGAACGCGAAGCGTACCCCGAGAACGTGGCGGCGTTCCGCGAGGAATTAGGGTCGATGGAGACGCTCGGCGGCGTCGCGCGGCGCGTGTTCGCCCGCTACGGCTACGACGGGCCGACCGCCGACGTGGTCCTGCACACGCTCCAGTCCGTCCACAACGCGACCACGCAGACGCGTGGTGACCTCATCCGGTTCATCGAACGCGCCATCGAGGCCGGGAGTACCCACGAAGTGCACGCCGGCGCGGGAACGAACTCGGTGACAGTCCAGACGATTCACGCCACCAAGGGTCTTGAGTACCCCATCGTCATCCTCGCGAACATGAACAGCGGGCGATTCCCGCCAGGTGGCGGTGGTGGCGGGGTGATTCGCTACGACGACCCGGTCGGCTTGCGGCAGCGAAAAGTGTACTCGGAGAAAGCGCACGGGCTGCCGCACGTCTACGACAACTGGCAGGCCGACGTCCTCCGGAAGTGTTTGCCTCGCAATTACGACGAGGAGCGCCGGCTCCTCTACGTCGCCATCACGCGTGCCGAGAGCCACGTCGTCTTCACCGCCGGCGAGGACCCGAACACCTTCATCGAAGAACTCCCAGTCGAGGTGGAGACAGTCACCCCCGACGTCGCGGAGAGCACACGAGACGAGACGGAACAGACTGCGCTCCAGGTCGAGATGCCGGTCCCGGAGGGCCCACGCGGCCACACTCCGCACACGCTCATGCGCGACGACGTCTTTGAGGACGTCGAAGGCGGCCGCGGGACCGAGTTCGGGACGCAGGTCCACGACTTCGCCGAGGCGTACGTGCTCGGTGAGGGTGTCGAGCCGCGGAATACTGACGAAGAGCACGTCAAGGAGTTCCTCGATGAGCTTGACGGCGAGTTGTTAGTCGAGGAGGACGCGTACCTGCCGCTCACGGTTGATGGAGAACGTGTAACCATCTCTGGAGTCGTCGACCTGGTTCACGTGACGCCGGACCGTGTCGAGATTGTCGACTACAAGACCGACCGTGGGCGACACGGTGAAAAAGAGTACCGCAAGCAACTGAGCGTCTACTACCACGTCGCCAACGAGGTCTACCCGGATCGAGAAATCACCACCAGCATTCTCTACACTGAGACGGGAGACCGTCGGAAAATCTCCCCACTCACGTTTGTCGAAATACAGAATCTGGTCAGAGAAGCTAACACACCAGCATAACGGAGACGAGGTCGGAACCACGTTTTTCCGCAAGAAAAGGAACCATCTGTGGCAATTCCGTGGGAGGCTTACCGTTTCTGGCGGGCGCGAGGTCAGAACCGAGATCTATGTCCCGGGTTGCCCAGCAAATACTGACGAATCGCAGGACAGCAGCGGGCCCGTTCGATAATCGAATGAAATCAAGCGCGCGCACGACGGCTCATTTATAAACGATGTACCGCCGTCTTGCGAATGTGATCCATTCGAAAAACGAATGGGCGCTGCAGGATTTGAACCCGCGGCAGCTTGGTCCGAAGCCAAGTACTCTGTCCAGGCTGAGCTAAGCGCCCGACGCGCGTCCCTACTCCGTACGACCTTTTAACTCCCGCGATCTCCGCCATCGGGGTTCGTGAGTCCACGCCCTTTAACTCGCCGGGCCGGACATGGGCGTGCATGTCGTGGCGCAGTCGGGCTCGGGGGTTCCTCGAGCTGACCCGGCCGGGGAACGCGGTCGCGGCGGGCGTGCTCACGTTCACGGGCGCGTTCGTGGCGGGGGCGACGGTCGCGGACGCGGTCGCGGTCGCGGCCGCGGTGCTCGCGACGGGGTTCGCGACGGGGGCGGGCAACGCGGTTAACGACTACTTCGACCGCGAGATCGACGCGGTGAACCGGCCGGACAGGCCCATTCCGCGGGGCGCGGTGTCGGCGCGAGAGGCGCTGTGGTTCTCCGGCGCGCTGTTTGCGGGCGCGGTCGCGACGACCGCGGTCCTCCCGGTCACGGCGATCGCGATCGCGGTGTTCAACCTCCTGCTGCTCGTGGCGTACACGAAGCTGTTCAAGGGGCTGCCGGGGGTCGGCAACCTCGTCGTCGGCTTCCTCACCGGGTCGACGTTCCTGTTCGGCGGGGCCGCGGTCGGCGCGCCGCTCGGGGCGTGGGTGCTGTTCGTGCTGGCGGGGATCGCCACGCTCACCCGGGAGATCGTCAAGGACGTCGAGGACGTGGCCGGCGACCGCGAGGAGGGGCTCAACACGCTCCCGATCGCGATCGGCGAGCGACGGGCGCTGTGGGCGGGGGCGGTCGCGATGGCGGTCGCGGTCGCCGCGAGCGTGATCCCCTTCCTGAACGGGACGTTCGGGGCTGTCTATCTGGCGTTCGTCGTGCCCGCGGACGCGGTGATGCTCCGTGCGACCGCGCGGTCGTTCTCGGCGCCGGGGACGGCACAGCGAGAGTTGAAAGCGGGCATGCTGATCGCGGTCGTTGGGTTTATCGCCGGGCGGGTCGTCGTACTGCTGTAACCGCGGGTCTCGGACAGGGCGATCAAAAAGAATATTATCCGCACAGAGCATGTTCACATCAGTTGATGACTCCCGGTAGGATGGTGCGTCCTTCGACCGTGCCTCGACAGGCCGCGGGTCCGACGGCGAGGCCCCTACATGTATGACCTCCGTCCGCGCCTCGACGCGGAGGTCGAACCGGGGACGAACCTGCTCCTGACCGGTCCTCCGCTGACGGGCAAGCGCAGCCTCGCGCTCGACCTGCTCGCCGAGGGCACCGAGGGGGGAGACGCCGCCATCGTCGTGACCACGAAGGACTCCGCCGACCGGATCCTCAAGGATTACGCCAAGCGCGTGAGCTACGAGGGCAAACCCGTCGCGGTCGTCGACTGCGTCACGCGCCAGCAGGGAGTCAGCGACGTCCGCGACGACGACCGCATCAAGTACGCCTCCTCGCCGGTCGACATGACCGGGATCGGGATCAAGCTCTCGGAGTTCCTCGAGGCGTTCTACCGCAACCAGGGGATCGAGCGCAACCGGATCATGGTCCACTCGCTGTCGACGCTGCTGATGTACGCGGACCTGCAGACCGTCTTCCGGTTCCTGCACGTGTTCACCGGCCGTATCCAGAGCGTCGACGGGTTGGGGCTGTTCTGCATCGACTCGACCGCCCACGACGACCAGACGATGAACACGCTCAAACAGCTGTTCGACGGCATCGTCGAGACCCAGGAGGACGGGGAGCCGACCGTCCGGTTGGCCCAGTCGTAGCTTTTTGTCGCCGCGCCGCGTATCCGGCGCTATGGGAGACGAGAACTCGGAGCACAGCGGCGGCACCGATAGCGGGAGAACCGGCGCCGACGGTGCCGGCGACGCGGGGACCGCGAGCGAGGCGACGATACGCGACATGCTCGCGGCCGACACGATCGCGGTCGTGGGCTGTTCGACGACTGCGGGCAAGGCCGCCCACGACGTGCCGCGGTACCTGCAGGAGCACGGCTACCGGATCGTGCCGGTGAACCCCTTCGCCGACGAGGTGCTCGGGGAGCCGGCCTACGACCGACTGACGGAGGTGCCGGAGGGGGTCCACGTCGACGTTGTGGACGTGTTCCGGCCGAGCGATGAGGTGTCGGGGATCGTCGACGACGCGCTCGCGCGGCGGGACGCCGCGGGCGACGTGAACGGCCTCTGGCTGCAGCTCGGCATTCGCGACGACGAGGCGGCCGCGCGCGCCGAGGCCGCGGGGATCGCGGTCGTGCAGGACCGGTGTCTGAAGGTGGAACACGGGCGGCACGGGGACTGATCCGGGCGGTAGACGGACGGAGGCTCCGGACGCGGCGCGGACCGGCCCGCCGGCCCGAACGCCTTTTTCACCGGCGCTCGTGACCTCGGGCATGGTCGAGATCCGGACGCGCGACGACGTGGAACTGGAGTCGCCGACGCTCGTCGAGGGCCTGCCCGGCGTCGGCCTGGTGGGCAAGATCGCCGCCGACCACGTGGTGGAGGAACTGGACATGGTCGAGTACGGCGAGATAACCAACGAGGGGCTTCCGCCGGTGGCGGTGTTCGAGAACGACGAGCGCGCGGTGAAGTCGCCGATGCGGCTGTTCGCGGCGCCCGAGGCGGATCTCGTCGTGTTACAGAGTGCGGTCCCCATCGAGGCGGTGCAGGCCGACGTACTGGTGGAGGCGTTCACCGACTGGGTCATCGAGAACGCCGCGACGCCGATCTACCTCGCGGGGGTCGCGGAGGAACGGGAACCGGGAGCGGTGCCGGACGTGCACGGCATCGCCACCGGCGAGGCGGAGGGGCTCCTGGACGACGCGGAGGTGCCGCCGCCGGCACAGACGGGCATGGTGCAGGGGCCGGGCGGGGCGTTCCTTCAGGAGGCGAAGGAGCGCGACGTGGACGCCGTGGGGCTGCTGGTGGAGTCGGACCCGCGGTTCCCCGACCCGCAGGGCGCACAGAAACTGATCGACGCGGGGATCGAGCCGATCGCGGGCGTGTCGATCGACACCGATCGGCTGGTCGAGGAGGCCGAGGAGATCGTCGAGCAGCGCGAGGCGCTGATGCAACAGCTCCAGCAGGCGGCCGAGGAGGGCCAACAGGTGTCGACGCGGGGGATGTTCCAGTAGGCCGGCGCGCTACGCCTGTGCGGTGACGGCCTCGTAGGCGTCCTGCATGATGTCGATGGCCTCGCGGAGCTCCTCCTCGTCCGTCGCGTAGGAGATGCGCGCGTACCCCTCGCCGTGTTCGCCGAAGGCCTCGCCGGGAACGATGACGACGCCGCGCTCGATGCACTCGTCGACGAATCCCTCCGGCACCTCCGGCATGGCGTAGAAGGCGCCCCGCGGCGTGGGGACGTGGATGCCGACCGCCTCCAGTCCCGAGACGAGCAGGTCGCGCCGGCGCTCGAAGGACTCGGTCATCTCCGCGACGATGGACTGGTCGCCGGTCAGCGCCGCCTCCGCGGCGAACTGCGCGGGCGCGGACGCGCACGCCTGCACGTACTGGTGGACGCGGAGCATGCGCTCGACGCGCTCGGAGGCCCCCGTCACCCAGCCGAGCCGCCAGCCGGTCATCGAGTAGAGCTTCGAGGAAGAGTTGACGATCACGGTGTTGCCGCCGTCGTCGAACTCCGCGGGCGAGCGGTGTTCGCCGTCGAAGACGGTGTACTCGTACACCTCGTCGGAGACACAGAGGATGTCGTGCTCGCGGGCGATACGTGCGAAATCCCTGATGTCCTCGGGCGGCGAGACGGCGCCGGTGGGGTTCCCCGGCGAGTTGAGGATGAAGGCGACGGTGTCGTCGGTGATCGCCTCCTCGACGGCCGCGGGGTCGAGCGTGAGGTCGTCCCGGAGCGGGACGGGGACCGGTTCGGCGCCGGTCAGTTTCGTCAGCGCGTCGTAGGAGACGAAGCCGGGGTCGGGGATGATCACCTCGTCGCCGGGGTCGGCGTGCGCCTCCAGCGCGATGTGGAGCGCCTCGCTGCCGCCCGCGGTGGCGATCACGTCGTCGGGGTCGACGTCGATCCCCTGGTCCCGCTCGTGTTTGGCGGCGATGGCCTCTCGGAGCGGGAGGATCCCTTTGTTGCCGGTGTAGGCGTCCGTCTCCCCGGCGCGGATCGCCTCGACGGCGGCCTCGCGCGCGTGGTCGGGAGTCGGGAAGTCGGGCTGACCCAGCCCGAGGTTGATCGCGTCCTCGCCGGCTGCCTCGAACACCTCGCGGATCCCGCTGATCGAGATCCGCTCGACGCGGTCGGAGAACTTCGGCATGGAAGAGGGACGGGCGGCCGGCGAGATAGTTCTTGTCACGTAGCGCCGATCGACGTCGGGCCGGGGGCGGCGGTCGGGACTCCACCCAGGACGGCGGTCGAGAGCCCGTCCGCACACGCGGCGGCGACGAGGACGCCTTTTTACGCAGCCGTGGCGTACGGGTCGCTTATGAGCGGCAAGCCGACCGTCAGCGAGTACATGACGCGGGACGTGCAGACGGTCGCGCCGGACGACACCGTGGCCACGGTCTCCGAGCGGATCGTCGACAGCGACGGCCACAACGGCTTCCCCGTCACGGAAGGGCGGCAGGTGGAGGGGTTCGTCAGCGCCCGCGACCTGCTGTTGGCCGACCCGGACGCGCAGATCTTCACCGTGATGAGCGACGACCTCGTGGTCGCGCATCCGGCGATGGCGGTGACGGACGCGGCGCGCGTCATCCTGCGGTCGGGTATCCAGAAGCTCCCGGTCGTCGACGACGCGGGCAACCTCGTGGGGATCATCTCGAACACGGACGTGATCCGGTCGCAGATCGAGCGCGCGACGCCCGGGAAGGTCGGCAAGCTGATGCGGACGCTCGAGCAGATCCACGACGTCTCCCTCGACCAGAACCGGCGGACCGTCCGCCTGTCCGCGCTCACGCCGACGCAGGGACGCGTCTACGCCGACGAGCTTGAGGGGCGGCAGTACGAGCTCGAGCGGGGGCTCGCGGAGCCGCTGGTCGTCATCGACAACGGCGGCACGCTCTACCTCGCGGACGGCCACCACCGCGTGATGGCGGCCGCGGAACTGGACATCGAGGAGATGGACGCGTACGTTATCGTCCTCGACGACCCGGTCGACCTCGGCATGGCCAAAACCGCCGAGAAGGAGGGGCTCGACGACCTATCGGACGTGGAGATCGTCGACTACGCACGCCATCCGCTCGTCGAGCGAACGGAGCGGTTGCAGTAGTTCGCGACCGTCGCCGGCGCTCACACCGACGACGACTTCGAGAGCGCCGCCGGTCACGCTCGGGAGCGTCGCCGGTCACGCCGGGTCGGCGAACGCCTCGCGCCACTCCTCGGCGAGATCCGCGGCGTCGTCCTCGTCGGCCACCGACTCCCGGCGGTAGTCGGGACCGTCAGCCGCCTGTTCGAGCACGTCGATCCGGACGACCCATCCGCTCGCTCCGCCCTTCTCGCGGACCCGTACCGTCGCGAGCCCGTCGCCTCGTTCCCACTCGGTCACGCCGTCCCGGTCGCGGCTGACGCTCCAGTCCATGTCCGGCGGTCCGCCCGCGGGCGAGTAAAAGGGCGCGGTCCGCCGTCGGAGGCGCCGACGGCCTCGGCGTTCCGATCAGCGTGTCTCGCCCCACTCGAAGGCGCCGTCGGCGGTCGGAAGCCCCGCGTCACGGTCGTCACTCGACGGTGTCCGCACCGGTGCCGAGGCTGGCGCGGTCGAGCGACCGCAGACGGGACAGACCGCGTAGCCGAGCGCGTCGTACTCGACCCGCTCCGTGCTGGCGCGCGTTCCGCAGGCGAGACAGTCGAACGCCGGCGCGTCGGTGCTCATGGACGTGACAACGTGCGCCACTCACTTGGGTAATGACTGCCTACCGGTCACGAACCGGGGATTCACGGCCGGTTCGATGGTTCGAAACCGCCGCTCTACCGTCCGGCAGCGTCCAGAACCCTCCGGCGCCGCACCGTACCGTCGGAGCTAAGCGCCGGCCGCCACAGCGACGACCCATGAGCGAGACGGACGCGGACGACCACGGGACCGAGGCGGAACTCCGACGCCGACGCGTCGAGGGGACGCAGCGCGCGCTTCGGGCGGGCGCGGGCGACGCGCTGGTGCTCTTCCCGAGTCGGAACCTCCAGTACCTCACCGGCTTCGCGGAGTCGCCGGACGAGCGCCATCTGCTCTTCCTGGTGCCCGCCGACGGCGACGCGGCGTTTTTCGCTCCCGATCTCTACGAGACGCAACTGCGCGAGGAGACCGCGGTCGCGGAGATCCGCACGTGGAGCGACGGGGAGGACCCGGTCGCGGGCGTCCGCGACCTGCTCGCGGACTGTGGCGTTCGGGGCGGCCACCTGCTCGTCGACGACACGATGTGGGCGACGTTCACGCAGGACCTCCGCGCGGCGGCGCCCGCGGCGTCGTTCGGCCTCGCCAGCGAGGTGCTCTCGGAGCTGCGGGTCCGGAAGGACGCGGCCGAGCTGGACGCCATGCGCCGCGCGGCCGCGGTCGCGGACGCCGTCGTCGGCGACCTTCGGGACCTCGGCCCGGACGCGGTCGGGATGACGGAGGCGGAGCTTTCGGCGTTCATCGAGGACCGGCTCACCGAGCGGGGCGGGAGCGGCACCTCCTTCGAGACGATCGTCGGCTCGGGACCGAACGGCGCCAAGCCGCACCACGGCCACGGCGACCGCGAGATCCGCGCCGGCGAGCCGATCGTCCTCGACTTCGGTACGCGCGTCGACGGCTACCCCTCCGACCAGACCCGGACGCTCGTCTTCGACGGCGAGCCCCCGGCGAGATACCGCGAGGTCCACGAGGTCGTTCGCGAGGCCCAGCAGGCCGGCGTCGCGGCCGTCGGCCCGGGCGTCCCCGCCGAGGCGGTCGACGCGGCTGCCCGCGAGGTCATCGAGGCAGCGGGCTACGGCGATGCGTTCGTCCACCGAACCGGCCACGGCGTCGGCCTCGACGTTCACGAGGAACCGTACGCGGTGGCCGGCAACGAGCGCGAGCTGGAGCCCGGGATGGTGCTCTCCGTCGAGCCCGGGATCTACCTGCCCGACGAGTTTGGCGTCCGCATCGAGGACCTGGTCGTCGTGACCGAGGACGGGTGCGAGCGTTTGAACGACACCGACCGCGACTGGCGGTGCTGATCGCGATGGATGCGGTTGGACGGTCGAGACAACCCTCGCTACTACTGATCTGGATCTGTCTCCGCTGTTCCTGCTGATCTGGACAGTAACGCCCAGAAAGCCCCAGCCGGCTCGACCGGCCGCGACACGCGCTGCGCTCCTCGCTCCCCGCACAGCTCGCTGCGGTGCTTACGGTGCCGGGGCCGGATCGAGCCGGCTGCCCCTTTCAGTCCCACCGCGACCGCACCGCACAGCAGCCTCACGCCTCCCCAGCCTCGGCCACGGGCCGGGCGCAGAACCGCAACGCACCGCAGTGCGCCCGGCCCGCGGCCTCCACCGAAAATCGGAGATTTTCGAGCAGCCAGCGTGCAGTAGCGCGCTGGCGACCTCGCGCGGTCGCGGCGGCGCGCGCCGACCGCACACCCCCGCCACAGCACTGCGACCGCACCGCCGGTGGATGAACGTTTTTTGCGGCTCCCGAAGAACTCCCGCCGTGAGTGCAGCCCAACTTCGCCGGTTGCGGCGCGTCGCTTCGCCGGCTGTCCTACACTTGGCGCGCGCGACTTGACGCGCGCGAGGGAAGCCCGACCGCGGCCGGAGCACCGCGGAGGCCGCGGTCGGCTGAGGCTGGGGAGGCGTGAGGCCACGCTCAAGGCGACAGCCGGTGTGGCAAATCACCGAGCAACCGGCTACGACGACCAACTCCACGAGCTAGGCCCTGGCGGACTGAAAGGGCGAGGCCGGCCGCGGTCGAGGGCTTTCTGGGTGTTGGCACCAAGCACAGCAGGATGCTCGACTGATCCGGAAAAAGCGTAGAGCGAGCGGTCGAGGGACTTCTGACTGGTGACGGCAAGCACAGCAGGTCGCTTGCAGACAGAAAACCCGACGCTGTGCAGTCGATCGAGGTCTCCGTCGTGCACTCACACTGAGCGGAACGAGACACCGCCCACCTCGGACCACGCCGCCTCTGGAGTATCGATCCACATCTCCACCCTAACCTCGCATTAATACTGATCGATCGTGGGTGTATCAGCGATAGATCTCCGTGACACCGGGTTTAAACCGCCGCCCGACGAACGTCGACCGATGGGAACGCTCACAGACCTGTTCACGCCCGACCGGGTGGCGGTGGTGGGCGCGACCCCCCGAGAGGGGTCGATCGGTCGCGCGATCACCGAGAACCTGCTCGCCGACTTCGACGGCGAGACGGTCCCGGTCAACCCGAACTACGACGCGGTGCTGGGCGAACCGTGCGTGCCCGAGGTGGCCGACGCCGACGCGGACCTGGCCGTGGTCGTCGTCCCGCCGACGATCGTCCTCGACGCGGTGGAGGCCTGCGGCGAGGCCGGCGTGACGGACGTGGTCGTCATCACCGCCGGCTTCGGCGAGACCGGCGGCGAGGGAGCCGCCCGCGAGAGCCGACTCGCGGAGTTGGCCGACGAGTACGACCTCAACGTCGTCGGGCCGAACTCGCTGGGGGTCATGTCCACGCCGTCGGGAATGAACGCCACCTTCGGACCGGAGAACGCCCTCCCCGGCGGCCTCTCCTTCATGAGCCAGTCGGGCGCGTTCATCACCGCGGTGCTGGACTGGGCCAACGACCAGGGGATCGGCTTCAAGGACGTGGTCTCGCTGGGCAACAAGGCGGTCCTCGACGAGACGGACTTCGTCGAGCACTGGGGCGACGACGAGGAGACGGACGTGATCATCGGCTACCTCGAGGGGATCGAGGACGGCCGCGCGTTCATCGACGCCGCGCGCGAGGCGACCGCGGACACGCCGGTCGTGCTGGTCAAGTCCGGCCGGACGAGCGCGGGCGCGCAGGCCGCCTCCTCGCACACCGGGACGCTCGCGGGCTCCGAGAAGGCCTACGAGGCCGGCCTCGACCAGGCGGGCGTCCTCCGCGCGGAGTCGACCGAGGAACTGTTCGACGCCGCCGGGATCCTCGGCAGCCAGCCGCTGCCCGAGACCGACCGAGTCGCGGTGATCACCAACGCCGGCGGCCCCGGCGTGATGGCGACGGACGCGGTCGGCGACGCCGAGCTGGAGATGGCCTCCTTCTCCGCGAAGACGACCGAGCGCCTCCGCGAGGCGATGCCCGAGGAGGCGAACGTCCACAACCCGGTCGACGTGATCGGCGACGCGGACCTCGACCGCTTCCGCGAGGCGATCGAGATCGTCCTCGACGACGAGAACGTCGGCGCCGCGCTGGTGCTGTCCGCGCCGACCGCGGTGCTCTCCTTCGACGACCTCGCGGAGAGCCTCGCGGAGCTACAGGCCGACGCCGCGGTCCCGGTCGCGGCCTGCCTGATGGGCGGCGACCGCACCCGCGAGCCCAAACGTCGCCTCCAGGAGGTCGGCGTCCCGTGCTACTTCGACCCGGCCAGAGCGGTCCGGAGCCTCGACGCGCTCGTCCGCTACCGGGAGATCAGCGAGCGCGAGTACGCGGAGCCGACGACCTACGACGTGGACCGCGAGCGCGCGCTCTCGGTCCTCCAGCGCGTCCGGGAGCGGGACGACAACCGCCTCGGCGTCGAGGCGATGGACCTGCTGGACGCGTACGGCATCCCGACGCCCGACGGCGAGATCGTCGACTCCCCGGAGGACGCGGAGATGGTCGCCGAGGAGATCGACGGCGACGCGGTCATGAAGATCGTCTCGCCGGACATCCTCCACAAGTCCGACATCGGCGGCGTGGCGGTCGGCGTGAGCGCGGCCGACGCCGCGGAGACCTACGAGACGCTGATCACCAGAGCGCGGAACTACCAGCCGGACGCGACCATCCTCGGTGTGCAGGTCCAGGAGATGGTCGACCTCGAGGACGGCGTCGAGACCATCGTCGGGATGAACCGCGACCCGCAGTTCGGGCCCCTGCTGATGTTCGGACTCGGCGGCATCTTCGTGGAGGTGATGGAGGACACCACCTTCCGTGTCGCGCCGGTCTCGGACCGGGAAGCCCGAACGATGACCGAGGAGGTGCAGTCGGCGCCCCTGTTGCGCGGTGCTCGCGGCCGCGAGCCGGTGGACGTCGACGGCGTCGTGGAGACGATCGGTCGCCTCTCCCAGCTCGTCACCGACTTCCCGGCGATCGTTGAACTGGACGTGAACCCCCTCGTAGCGCTCCCTGCGGCCGACGCGGGCGGCGACGCGGCCGGCGACGCGAGCGCCGCCGCTGAGGGCGAACCGACCGACGGCGGTGCGGACGGAGCGACCGGTCCGGACGACGGCGACCGCGGCGTCGCCGCCGTCGACGTTAGACTTACCGTCGACCCCGCGGAACTCCCCGACAATGACTGACACGACCCTCGTCACCTCGACCGGCGACGGCACCGGCAAGACGGCCATCACGCTCGCGCTCGCTCGGCTGGCGAGCGACCGCGGCGCGACGGTCGGCTACATGAAACCGAAGGGCACCCGCCTTCAGTCGAGCGTCGGCAAGACGCTCGACCGCGACCCGATGCTCGCGCGCGAGGTGCTCGACCTCGACGCCGAGGTCCACGAGATGGAGCCGGTCGTCTACTCGCCGACGTTCGTGGAGGGCGCGGTGCGGGGTACCGAGGACCCCGGCGCGCTCCGCGACCGCGTCCGCGAATCGTTCGACGCCCTCGCGGCCGACGCGGACGCGATGTTCGTCGAGGGGGGCGGCCGGTGGACCACCGGCGGCGTCGTCGACCTCACCGACGCCGACGTGGCCGAACTGCTCGACGCGCGCGTCGTGCTCGTGACCGACTACGACGAGCCGGGGGACCTCGACGAGGTGCTGGCGGCGGCGGACGCGCTGGGCGACCGCCTCGCGGGCGTCGTGTTCAACCGCGTCGCCGACGCCGCCTTCGACGGGCTGGAGGCGGACGCCGTCCCGTTCCTCGAGGGGCGGGGCGTCCCCGTGCTGGGCGTCCTCCCCCGCGTCCGCGAACTGGCCGGCGTGACGGTCGGCGACCTCGCGGACGAGCTCGGCGCCGAGGTGCTCACCGACGCCCCGACCGACGGCTTCGTCGAGCGCTTCCTCGTCGGCGCGATGAGCGGGGAGGAGGCGCTGCGCCACTTCCGACGCGCCCGCGACGCCGCCGTGATCACGGGCGGGGACCGCGCGGACGTCCAGACCGCGGCGCTCGACGCCTCCGGCGTCCGGTGTCTGGTGCTCACCGGCGGCCAGCGACCCTCCGGTGCGGTGCTCGGCAAGGCCGCAGAGGCGGGGGTCCCCGTCCTCGCGGTCAACGCCGACACCGCGACGACCATCGGGCGTGTGGAGTCGATCGTCCGGGGCGGCCGCACTCGGGACGAACGCACCGTGGAGACGATGGCCGACCTGCTGGCGGACCACGCGAACGTCGACGAGCTGGTGGGCTGACTCTCGGATCCTCATTTTCGCGTCGTCCCGCAGACGCGGACCAGCGACTGTTATGTCGCTGGGGGAATACCTGTCGACCGATGGACACGCGGCAGACGCTGCTCGCCGTCGGCGCGAGCGAGCGCACCCGGCTAATTCACGAGGGTCTTCGGACACGACACGGGTACCGCGTCGAGTCGGTGGGCGGCCCGAGTGAAGGGCCCGGACGCCCGGAACTGTCGGGCGCTGTGGCCGCGGCCGTGTCGACCGGGACCGCGTCGACCGAGGTCGTCGGCGCTCTCGTAGCGCCCGCCGCGGGCCGGGCGGGCGTGCGCGCGGTTCGCGACCGCGCCCCCGACCTCCCGGTCGTCGCACTCCACGAGGACCCGGGCGAGGTGGGCGCGACGCTCGCGGCCGGCGCGTCGCACGCGACCCGGCTCCCGAGCGGCGGGTCCTCGGACGCGGCCGACGGCCCTCCCGCGGCCGCTCTTCGTGACGCGGCGGACGAGGTCGCAGCTGCGTTCGACGCCCTCGCCGACGCACCCGGCACCGACACGGGAGAGGCGGACACGGCCGCCGTGCCGCGGGGCGAGGGATCGACGACGGCGTTCGAGAACGGCGCGTCGACCGCGTTCGACGAGTTCCTTCCGGCGGTGGCCGACCGGCTGTCGGACCTGCTCTACGTCTACGAGCCGGACGGCACGATGCTGTCGTGGAACGACAGACTGGTCGCGGTGACGGGCTACGACCCGGACGAGATCGCCACGATGGAGCCGACGTCGTTCATCGCACCGGAGGACCGCGACCGCATCGCGACAGCGATCGGTCGGACGGTCGAGGCCGGCCGGACGCAGGCAACGGCCGATCTGCTGACCGCGGACGGCGAGCGGATCCCCTACGAGTTCACCGGGGCGGTACTGGAGACGGGCGACGACCGAACCGTGATCGCCGGGACCGGTCGGGACATCACCGAGCGGCGCCGTCGCGAGCGCGTGCTGGAACGGCAGGCCGACCGCCTCGAGACGCTCAACCACATCAACGCGGTGATCCGCGAGGTGAACGAGGCGCTCGTCCGGACCGAGACGCGCGAAGGCATCGAGACCGCAGTCTGCGAGCGACTGGCCGACGCCGAGCCGTACCGGTTCGTCTGGATCGGCGAGTTCGACCACGGCGGGAACGGCGTCGTCCCGCGCTCGCACGCCGGCGAGGGAGGGGAGTACCTCGTGGAACGAGCGGACGCGCCCTCGGAGTGGGCGACCGCCGCGGCGGCCATGCGCGACGGCGAGGTGAAGGTCGTCGATCGGATGACCGCCGACGCGGAGAACGCGGCGCGACCCGCTGAGGCCGTCGAACACGGCCACCACTCCGCCGCGGGGATCCCGCTCAGGTACCGCGGTCGCACGTACGGCGTTCTCTGCGTGTACGCACCGCGACCGGGCGCCTTCGACGACCGCGAGCGCTCCGTGCTCCGAGAGCTCGGCGAGACCATCGGGTACGCGATCAGCGCCGCGGAGCGGCGTCACGCGCTACTCACCGACGCAGTCACCGAAGTCGAGCTCGCGCTCGAGGCCCCGGGAGCGACGTACGTGGACGCCTCTGCGGCGATCGACGCCGCCGTGCGGCTGGACGGGGTCGTCGAGAGGGACGGCGGGCTCGTCGAGTTCCTCCGAGTCCCGGCCGACCGCGTCGGAGACCTCCGGTCCCACGCCGCCGAAGCGGGCGTCGCGGTCACGCCGGTTGCGGAGCGCGGCGACGAGGGCGTCGTGCGGGTCCGCGTGGACGACCGCTCACTGGCGGCCCTCGTCGCCGACTACGGCGGCACGCTCACGGGGGGGACCGCCGAGTCGGGTCGCGGGTCGGCGACCGTGGCCCTGCCGACCGGGACGAGCGCTCGGGGCCTCATCGACCGGATCGACGAGGCGTACGGCGGCCGGGTCTCACTCCGCGCCCAGCGGGAGGGCGAACCGGTCGGCGTCTCGGGGCTGCGGTTCCGGGAGGGGCTCGACGAGTCGCTGACCGCACGCCAGCGGGAGGCTGTCGAGACCTCCCATCACGCCGGCTTCTTCGAGTGGCCCCGCGTGTCGACCGCCGAGGAGGTCGCGGACCTGCTCGACATCGCGGCGCCGACGTTTCACGAGCACCTCCGGCACGCACAGCGAAAGCTCGTCGCCGCCTACCTGGAGAGCGACGGAACCCAAACATCGTAGGGTCGGCTCTTATTCGTGGTCCCCTCTACTGTGGTTCCGAGGGCGGTCGTCAGAGGCACCCTCCTCCGCGCCGGACACCGGCGTCGTCGGTGTCCACGGGTCGTTCCCGGCTCTCAGACGCCGTCGAGCGTCGACAGCGCCGCGGCGACCGTACGTCTCCCGTCGTCGTCGAGCGTCGAGAGCGGCGGCCGGACCGCGTCGTCCTCGAGGACGCCGCGATCGACGAGGGCGGCCTTCGTCGCGGGCGCGAACCCCCCGTCGAGGCAGGCGTCGAACAGCGTGCCGACGGCCTCGTGGAGGGCGACGGCCCTGTCTCCGTCCGCGTTCTCCGCGGGCGCCTCCGGGGCGGTCGCGGCCGCGTAGAGGTCGGCGAACGCCTCCGGAGCCACGTTCGAGAGTGCGTGGACCCCGCCGTCAGCGCCGACCCGCAGCGAGGGGTACAGCAGGTTGTCGAACCCCTGCAACACCAGGAAGTCGTCGGGCGCCTCGCGCACCAGCCGGCAGAAGCTCCCGAAGTCGCCCGAGGAGTCCTTCAGCCCGACGACGTTCGGGTGCTCCGCGAGCGAGAGCGCGGTCGGAGTCGGGATCGCCGTCCCGGTACAGGACGGGATGTCGTAGAGGAACACCGGCAGCGTCGCCTCGTCGGCTACGGTTTCGAAGAACGACCGGAGGCCGTCCCCTCGGCTCGCCTCGGGTCCGCCGTTCGGCCCGTGGAAGTACGGCGGCGTGACGACGACCGCGTCCGCGCCCGCGTCGGCCGCCCGGTCGGCGTGCGCGAGCACGTCCGCGACCGCGGTGTCGGCGACGCCGGCCAGCACCGGTACGTCCGCCGGCGCGGCCGCGACCGCCGTCTCGACGACCGCCGCGCGCTCCGCGTCCGCGAGGCTGGCGAACTCCCCGGTGGTGCCGTTCGGGAAGAGGCCGGCGACGCCGCCGGCGACCGCGTGCTCGACGACCGCGGTCAGCGCGTCGTGGTCGACTGCACCGTTCGAGAAGGGAGTGACGAGCGGCGGGGTGACGCCGCGCAGTCGGTCGGTGAGTTCCATGCCCTTCGATCCGGTCACCGGCGCCCTAACGGTTTGCGTTGCGGTGAATGACGCTGCCCTCAGAGGTCGTAGCGGTCGACGACTTCCTCCAGCTGCTCGCGGCGCCCCTCGACCGCCTCCTCTCGGAGCGCCTCCTCGGCCGCCGTGGGACACTCCAGTTCCGGAACCGAGGCCGGCTCGCCTCGCTCGTCGAGCGCGACGAAGGTGAAGTAGGAGGTGGTCGTGCGCCGCTCGTCGCCGGTCCGCGGGTTCTCCGCGCGGACGTCGACTTTCACGTCGAGGCTGGTGTGTCCGGTGTTGAAGACGTACCCCTCCACGACGGCGACCTCGCCCATCTCGATGGGCGTGATGAAGTCGACATGGTCCATCGAGGCGGTGACGACTTGGCGGCTCGCGAAGCGCATTCCGGCGATCGCGCCGCAGATGTCCATCCAGTGGAGCACGGCGCCCCCCAGCGCCCGCCCGAGGTTGTTCGTGTCGTTGGGCAACAGCAGCTCCGTCATCTCCGTGTGCGAGTCGGACAGCGTCGCGGAGTCGGCCATGGGCCTCCTCGGCGCGGCCGGGGCAAGAATGTGGGCGATCGCCGCGGACTCAGCGACCGAAGGGGTCGTCGGGGTCGCTCCCGAACGAGGGACCGTCGTCCTCGTCGGAGCCGAAGCCGTCGATCTCGTCTTCCACGTCGAACCCGATCGCCTCGGGTGGACGCCCCGCCTCGTCGACGACCTCGTCGCTGACGACGATCTCGCACTCGCTCCGGACCGCGAGCGCCAGCGCGTCCGAGGGGCGCGCGTCGAAGACGAACCGCTCGGCGCGCCCGTCGTCGTAGCGCTCCACGTCGACCTTCGCGAAGAACGTCCCCTCGGAGAGGTCGTCGATCCGGACCCGGTCGACCGCGCCGCCGAACTCCGTCAACACCTCCGTCAGCAGGTCGTGGGTCAGCGGGCGGTCGAACGGTTCCCCGCGGAGCACCATGCCGATCGAGTGGGCCTGACTCGGCGTGACGAAGATGGGGAGGACCTCCTCGCGGACGGCGAGGACGACCGCCGGAACGCTGTCCCCCTCCGCGCTCTCGCCGGCGCCGATGGCGACGACCTCCGCGTCGTGGTTCATACCCTATTTTGTGACCGCAGACGGGTATAGTTACGCGTCGCGTCCCTCCCGCCCGGTTCGTCGGCGGGGGGAGCCCCGGCTACGAGGCCGGCTCAGCCCCCGGCGATCTACGACGGCCGACGCAGGTCCCGCCGGTACCAGTAGGCCCACGCGAGCGTGAACACGAGCGCGGCGCCGAGGAAGAAGACGATGCCCGGTTCAAGCAGGGAGACCGCGTGTTCGGCGGCCAGCTCCGCCCGCTCGGCCGCGCTCCCGTCGAACACCACCTCGAACGTGCCGCCGTCGCCCGCGGTCGAGGCCTCCTCGGTCATGGCGGGCGTCTCCTCGGCGGAGATCCCCGCGTCGTCTCCCCCCGATCCGGCGTCGGCCGACTCCGCGCCGCCGTCCGTCGACCGGACGTCGTAGCCTCCGGCGCCGGCCTCGCCGCCCGGGACCGTCACGGAGAGGATCGACTGAGCGGCGAGCGCCGCGAGCCCGAGGAGCCCGTAGCCGCCGAGCAGCCGCTTGAGGGCGGTCTTGAGACCGCCGGAATCCGTCGAGCGTCCCGCGAAAAGGACCAGGGGCTCGTCGGCCGGGGCGTAGACGCTCATCTCGCGGCCCTTCTCGGAGTAAACGGTGTCGACGACCTCCACGAGGTCGGCATCGCGGAGGTTGCCGAGGTGGTACTGGACGTTCTGGAGGGAGGTGTCCAGCTCGTCGGCCAGCTCGGAGGTGGTCGCGGGCTGGTCGTGGAGGGCGGTCAGGGCGTTCCGCGCGGTCTCGGAGGAGAGGGCGGCGATGAGCTCGTCGGCGTCCTCGTCCTCGACGCCCACGACGCGGGGGTCGCGGTCGCCGAGCGAGAGGTCCGGCGGGGAGGGCAACAGCCGGGACATAACCGCCTCTCGGTCGTGCACCGTAACAAATCTGTTGGACGGATGAGGGGGATTTCGGCGCGGTCGACCGCCCGACCGCCCGCTCCCGGCCGTGTCACCGGTTCGCGTCCGACTCACAACCCCTATACGCGGGGGAACAGTAGCGGACGCCAATGACCGAGACGCCGGACGACCCGGGCGCGGACGGCCCGCCTCCCGGTCCGACCACGGACGCCGCCTCCGCGAACGCGGCCGCCGCGCGAGACGGGGACGGCTCCGTCACCGTCGTCGGCACGGCACACGTCTCAGCCGACTCCGTGACCGAGGTCGAGGAGGCCATCGAGCGGGAGCGCCCCGACGTGGTCGCCGTCGAACTCGATGAGGGACGGTACAGACAGATGCAGGGCGAGACGCCGGAGGACCTCGACGCGAGCGACCTGCTCCGCGGGAACACCGTCTTCCAGTTCCTCGCCTACTGGATGCTCTCGTACGTGCAGGCCCAGCTCGGCGACCGCTTCGACATCGAGCCGGGCGCGGACATGCTGGCCGCGGTCGACACCGCGGAGTCGCTCGGGATCGACGTGGCGCTCGTCGACCGCGACATCCAGACCACGATCCAGCGCTTCTGGGCCCGGATGACGATCCCCGAGAAGCTCCGCATGATCGGGGGACTCGCGTTCGGGGTGACCGACCCCCGAATCGTCGGCGTGATGGCCGGGCTCTTCGTCGGTATCGTTCTCGGGCCCGCGATCGGCCTCTTCGGCGGCTACCTCGGCGTCACCGACGCCCTGCTGACGAGCGTTACGGCGGGAGTCGCCGCGGGCGTGCTCGCGGGAGTGCTCGTCGAGAAGGCCGGCGCGGTCGCGCTGGAACCGGACGCGCGGCTCTACGCCGGGGTCGGAACCGGGCTCGCGACCGCGGGCGCCGTCGCCCTCTCGGGCGTCCTCGACCCCTACGTCGCCGCGTCCCTCGGCGATTTCGCGATCCGCATCGTCGGGAGCCTCGGGCTGGGGCTGGCCGGCGGGCTCACCATCGGCCTCCTCGCGGCCGGCCTGATCGGACTCGTGGGAACCGGGCCGGAGCCGACCGACGCGGGCGGCATCGAGGAGCTGGAGATGTCCGACCTCACCGACACCGACGTGGTGACGATGATGATGGAGGAGTTCCGGCAGTTCTCGCCCGGCGGGGCGGAAGCGCTGATCGACGAGCGGGACGCCTTCATCGCCCACAAACTGGTCGCGCTCCGCGAGCAGGGGTTCGACGTGCTCGCCGTCGTCGGCGCGGGCCACCGGCAGGGGATCGAGGGCTACCTCGCGGACCCGGCGAGTCTCCCCCCGATGGACGACCTGGTGGGTGAAGAGACCGGTCGCGGCTTCCCGTGGGGGAAGGCGCTCGGCTACGCCATCGGCATCGCCTTCGTGACGTTCTTCGTCCTGCTGGCGATGGCCGGCGTGCAGGACGGCTTCCTGCTCCGGCTGTTCGGCGCGTGGTTCCTGATCAACGCGGTCTTCGCGTTCGGCTGCGCGAAGCTCGCCGGCGCGCGCTGGCTCTCCGCGGGCGTCGGCGGCGCCGTCGCGTGGATGACCTCGATCAACCCGCTGCTCGCACCGGGCTGGTTCGCCGGCTGGGTCGAGCTGCGACACCTCCGGGTCAACGTCGGCGACATCGGGACGCTCAACGACCTGCTCAGCGACGAGACGCGGCCGGTCACCGAGATCCTCTCGGAGATGTTCGACGTGCCGCTGTTCCGGCTGATCATGGTCGTCGCGATGACCAACGTCGGGAGCATGGTGGCGAGCTTCCTGTTCGCCGTCTACGTCCTGCCGCTGTTCGGCGCGGAACTGGGCGGCGTGGGGGCCGTCTCGCGGCTGATGGTCGAGGGGGCCAGAAACAGCGCGGACCTGATCTGGAGCGTGGTCGCGGGATGAGCGCCCGAACCGAGGGGCGCACCGTCGCTGGCCTGCGCTTCAGCGGGACCGAGATCCGGGACCTGCTGGTCGCGTGGCTCGCGCTCGGCGTCGCCTTCGCGGTGTTCTTCGAGGGCGGCGGGATCGCCGCCGTCACGGGACTGCTCTCGCCGACCGGCGCCCTGCTGTTCGTCGTCAGCCTGCTCACCGCGGGCGTCGCGTTTCTGTTCCACGAGGTGGCCCACAAGGCGGTCGCGGTCCGCTACGGACAGGTCGCGGAGTTCCGCGCCGACCGCGGGATGCTGTTCCTGGCCGTGATGTCCGCGATGATCGGCTTCATCTTCGCGGCGCCGGGAGCGGTCCACCACCGCGGCCGGCTCACTCCCGAGGAGCACGGTCACATCGCGCTCGCGGGGCCGGCCGTCAACCTCGCGCTCGGCGTCGTCTTCCTGCCGGCGTTCGCGGCCGGGCTGGCGGTCTCGTCGCCGCTGCTGGCGCTGGTCGGCGCCCGCGGCGTGGCGATCAACCTGTTCCTCGCGGCGTTCAACCTGATCCCCTACGGCCCGCTCGACGGGAAGACCGTCCTGGGGTGGAGCAAGCCCGTGTGGGCGGTCTCCTTCGCCGTCTCCGCGGCCGCGACCGTCGGGTTCCTGATGGCCGGCGGCGCGGCGTACGCGCTCTGAGACGGAGTAGCCGCTCCGATCCAAGAACGTGCCTTTTCTGTCCTCGTTTAGACGTAGACCTGTAGATATTCGTGCTGATACCGACGCGCTTTAGTCGCGCGGCGGCAGCCTCACCTGCATGAGCGAAGGCGACGAGGAGGGGCTCACGTACGCGGAGTCGGGCGTCGACATCGAGGCGAGCGAGGCCGCGACGGCCGCGCTCGTGGGCGCAGTCGGCGCCGGAGACGGGGACGGCAGCGATTACGCCGGCCTGCTGGACATCGGCGACCGCTACCTCGCGCTGGCGACCGACGGCGTCGGGACCAAACTGCTGGTCGCGGAGGCGCTCGGCGACTACTCGACGGTCGGCATCGACTGCATGGCGATGAACGTCAACGACCTCGTCGCCGCGGGCGTCCGTCCGGTAGCGTTCGTCGACTACCTCGCGGTCGAGGAGCCGGACGAGACGTTCGCGGAGCAGGTCGGCGAGGGGCTCGACCGGGCGGCGGAGCTGGCGGACGTGGAACTCGTCGGCGGCGAGACCGCGGTGATGCCCGACGTGATCCGGGGGCTCGACCTGGCCGGCGCCTGCGCGGGGCTAGCCGCGAAGGACGGCGTCTTCGACGGCGCGGCGGAGCCGGGCGACGCGCTCGTCGGCTGGCGCTCCTCCGGAGTCCACTCGAACGGCCTCACGCTCGCCCGCGAGGCCGTAACGCGCGACCACGGCTACGACGACCCGTGTCCCTTCGACGGCTACGACACGCTGGGCGAGGCGCTGCTGGAGCCGACGCGGATCTACACCGACCTCCTGACCCCGATGCGCGAGCACGGCGTCCGCGGCGCCGCGCACGTCACCGGCGGCGGCTGGACGAACCTGGAGCGGCTCGGCGACCACCGATACGTCGTCGAGGATCCCTTCGACGTACAGCCGGTCTTCGAGTTCGTCCAGTCCGAGGGGAACGTCTCCGACGAGGAGATGCACCGGACGTTCAACATGGGCACCGGCTTCGTGGCGGCGCTGGACCCCGAGGCCGCGGCGGCGCTGGCCGAGGCGACGGACGGCCGCGTGATCGGCCGCGTCGAGGACGGCGAGGGCGTGGCGATCCGCGGGCTGGAGCTATAACCCGGCCGACGCACGCGGAGCCGCAGCTGGCGGTGTGGAGGGCGAACAGGCGGCGCGTGTCCCGGTCGCTCGCGTCGGCGCGCCGCGCTCCAGCCGTGACCGACGCGGGCCGTTCTCAGACCACGCTCCGTCTGGTGCGCTCCCGTATTTAGGCGTCCGGGCGGCGCCGTCGAAGCGACTCGCCGGGAGGGCTTTCACCCCGGCGTTCCAACCGTCAGGTCATGAGCCCCCGCGACGACGCCGACGGTCCGCAGGACGCCAGCGACGATTCCGACCGACAGCCCACGGAGGCGGAGTTGGCGGCGCGCCTCGACGAGTTGGAGGCGACGCTCCGCGACCTCCGGGCGGAACTCCGGGACGGTGCAGCGAGCGAGAGACGGACGCGCGACCGACGCGACCGCGGCCGACGCGGCCCGCCCACCACAAGCCCCCTCCCACGCCCCCCGAAGCCGCCGGGACTGCCGCGACCGCCCCGGCTCTCCGAGCTCCTGCGGTTCACCGAGCAGTACACCATCCCGACGCTGATCGCGACCCTGGAGACGACGATCAAGTCGCTGGAACTGCTTCGGGCGACGCTCAGACTGGTCGACCCCGAGCGCGACCTCCGCGAGTCGGGGGACGACGCGCGCTCGAGCGGCGGCGTGCTCGGACGAGCGGCCACGGACGCGACGCGCGAGGGGCTCGCGGGCGTGCGCTCGGAGGCCGAGCGCGGGCTGGCCCGGTCGCTCACCGAGCTCCGGCGCGCGCTCGACGACGCCGACCTTCCGGAAGACGCCGCCTCGCGGTCGATCCTGGAGGACGCGCGGGACCTCTCCGCCGAGATAGAGGCCCGCATCGGAGAGGAGCGCGAGCGGCGCGCCGACCGCGACGGCGAGCGCCGTCGGAGGGGATCCTCTGCACCCGGCGACGAGTCCCGTGGCGACACCGGCCCGGTGAGCATCGACGTCCGAGAACCCGACGAGGCGGCTGGCGGCGGGGAGAGCGACGGCGACGGCGATACGGACGCGGATGGGGACGAAACCGAGGACGACGAGGACCAGCCGACGGTCGACGTGGAGTCGGAACTCGACTCGATCAAGCGGGAACTCGACCGGCGGAAGCGCGGCCGGGAGGCCGACGGGAGGAACGGCGGCGACAGCGACGGCGGTGACAGAAAAGCCGACAGCGGCGGCGGTGACAGAAAAGCCGACAGCGACGAGAGCGTCAGAAAAGCCGACAGCGGCGGCGGTGACAGAAAAGCCGACAGCGACGAGAGCGTCAGAAAAGCCGACAGCGGCGGCGGTGACAGAAAAGCCGACAGCGACGAGAGCGTCAGAAAAGCCGACAGCGACGAAACGGACTCCGACGAGGCGGACTCCGACGCGGACGCCTGACCCGCGCTACTCGACCGGCTCGAACCGGAAGCCGTCCCAGTCCTGACTCGCCGGCTCGCGGATGCCGGCGCCCGGCTCGCGCAGCTCCTCCGCGTAGGTCGGGGCGACAGTGTCGCCGATCTCCACGTCCTGCCCCTCGACGACCTGCCCGAGCGCGCGCACCGGCGGGCCGTCGTAGCCCTCGTCCATCTCGAACTCGACGATGGCGAGCGTGTTGGGCTGGCGGACCCCGGGCGGCGTCGCGGTCGACTCCGTCCACGTGATCACGGTCGCTTCGCGGTCCGAGAGGTCCACGGCCCCGACGCGCTCGGTGCCCTCGGGCCCGACCGGATGCGGCGGGTACGACACCGCGCCGCTGGCGTACTCGGCGGCCTCGAAGGCGGGGGCGCCCCGCTCGTCGCGGCCGGCCTCGTCCGCGTCGCTCATCGGTGCCCCTCCATCACCGCGGTGGTGACGCAGTTGCCGAACCCGCCCACGTTACACGCCAGTCCCACGTCGGCCTCGACCTGTCTGTCGCCGGCCTGGCCGGTGAGCTGGGCGAATATCTCGTACACCTGCGCGACGCCGGAGGCGCCGAGGGGGTGGCCCTTCGACTTCAGGCCGCCGGAGGTGTTGATCGGGAGGTCGCCGTCGCGATCGGTCACGCCCTCCTCGACCGCCTTCCATCCCTTCCCCTTCTCGAAGAAGCCGAGGTCCTCGCTCTGGAGGAACTCGAGGATGGTGAACATGTCGTGCAGTTCGGCCACGTCCACGTCGTCGGGGCCGAGGCCGGCCATCTCGTAGGCGTCGTCCGAGGAGTCGGCGACGCCGCCCATCGTCGTCGGGTCCGCGCGCTCGTGGACGACGTGGGTGTCCGTCGCGCCCCCGATCCCCTCGATCGTCACGTAGTCGTCTTTCGGGACGTACTCCTCGGCCACGTCCGCGGGACAGAACAAAAGCGCCGCGGAGCCGTCGGTGATGGGGCAGAAGTCGTAGAGCCGGAGGGGGTCGGCGACGATCGGCGACTCCAGGACCGTCTCGAGGTCGACCTCCTTCCGGAACTGCGCGTGGGGGTTGTCTACGCCGTTTCTGTGGTTCTTCACCGCGACCTTGCCGAGGCTCTCGCGCGGGGCGTCGTAGGTGTCGAGGTAGAGCCGCGCGGTCATGCCCGCGAAGGAGGGGAGCGTGACGCCGTGTTTGTACTCCGCCGGATGGGTCAGCGAGGCGATGACGTCGGTCGCCTCGGCGGTGGTCCGGTGGGTCATCTTCTCGCCGCCGACGAGCATCGTCAGGTCGGACGCGCCGGAGGCGACCGACTGCCACGCGGCGTAGACCCCGGCGCCGCCCGAGGAGGAGGTCTGGTCGATCCGGGCGGTGTACGCCGGCATCGCGTTCAGATCGTGTGCGAGCGCGTTCGGGACCCCGGTCTGGCCCTCGAACTCGCCGCTCGCCATGTTCGAGACGTAGAGGTGGTCAAGGTCGGAGCCGGCGACGCCCGCGTCCCGCAGGCAGGCTTCCCCCGCCTCCGCGAGGAGGTCGCGGACCCAGCCGTCCCGCTCGCCGAAGCGCGTCATCGACGCGCCGATGATCGCTACTCGTTCCATGTCCCGGCGTTCCGAGGCGGTCGCCTAAAGCGTACCCTTCCGGCGAGGAGCCGACGCCCGCGTCGGCGGCGACAGACCGATACTGCTCGGGGCCAAACCCCGGGCATGTTCGGCAGCGGCTGGAACGAGACGGACGTGTCCGACCTCGACGGCGTCACCGCGGTCGTGACCGGTGCGAACAGCGGCATCGGCTACGAGGCGACCCGGATCCTCGCGGACCACGGCGCCACGGTGGTGATGGGCTGCCGGAGCGTGAACCGCGGCGCGGACGCGGTCTCGTCGATCCGGGACGCGACGGCGTCCGGGTCGCTCGACGTGCGCGAGTTGGACCTGGCGGACCTCGACTCCGTCGCCTCGTTCGCGACCGTCGTCGACGAGGCGTACGACGGGCTTGACCTCCTCGTCAACAACGCGGGCGTGATGGCGCTCCCCTACGAGGAGACCGGAGACGGCTTCGAGTACCAGTTCGGCGTCAACCACCTCGGGCACTTCGCGCTCACCGGCCACCTGCTCGACGACCTCCGGGCCGGGGAGGGGATCCCGAGCGCCGGGGCGGACGACGACGGTCGCGGCCCGTCTCGCGTCGTGACGGTCTCCAGCGGCCTCCACGAGCGCGGCGACGCGGAGTTCGAGGCGGCCGCGGGCGGCGAGGACGCCGCGGCCGACTACGACCGCTGGGACGCGTACGGTCGGAGCAAACTCGCGAACCTGCTGTTCGCCTACGAGCTCGACCGGCGGCTGGCGACCGCGGGCGCGTCCGTCCGGAGCTTCGCCTGTCACCCCGGGTACGCCGACACGAACCTCCAGCTCCGGGGCCCCGAGGCGGACGGCTCACGCGTGAAGCGACTGGCGATGCGGGCCGCGAACGCGGTGCTGGCGCAGTCGGCCGCGGCCGGCGCGCTCCCCACCGTCTACGCGGCGACCGCGCCCGACCTGTCGGGCGGCGAGTTCGTCGGACCGGGCGGACTGCTCGGTATGCGCGGCGCCCCCGAGGTCACCGAGTCGAACGAACTCTCCCGCGACCGGGAGGCCGCGGCGGACCTGTGGGAGCGGTCCGAGGCGTGGACCGGCGTGGCGTACGACCTGCCCGAAGCACGCTGACCGTCTCCCGACTCAGGCCCACGGGAGCTCCGAGAACTCCCCGTTCTCGATCTCGCGTTCGATCTCCGCGAGCGTCTCGTCGTCGACGCTCACGAGGTGACAGAGGGGATGGCCAGGCGCGGCGACCGGGTTCTGTAACACGCCGACCAGCAGCCCGGTGAACGGCGCCCGAACCGTCTTCTCCCGCGTCGAGAAGTGGTCCGAGACGGTGCAGATCGCGTCCCCCTCGTAGACGAGCGGATGGTCGTACTCCATCTCGACGAGCCCGCCCGTGTCCGAGCGGACCCACGTCTTGTCCGCGGTCGCGTCGACCACCCGGAACCAGCCGGGCCACGAGACGGGCTCCTCCGGGAGGACGTTCACCTCCGCGAGCACCGACTCGACGCCGTCGAGCGCGCGCTCGATCAGGGGGAGCTGGAACCGGTGCGCCTTCCCCATCTCGACGGTGATCGTCGGGATCCCGTTCGCGGTCGCGGCCCCCCGCAGGCTCCCCGGGTCCGACTCGCCCGAGAGCACGAGGTTCGCGCCGAACGCCCGCGCGATCCGCTCCACCTCCGGGTTCCCCATGTCGGCGCGGACGTGGTACATCGTCGTCCGGTTTCGCGTCGAGGTGTGGAAGTCGAGACCGTAGTCGCACTGCGAGACGAACCGCGAGTAGATCTCGTTGGCCATCCGCTCGGCCGTGTTCGACCGCGCGCGCCCCGGGAACGACCGGTTGAGGTCCTGGTCGTAGATCGGCAGGTAGCGCTGCTGTGCGAGGTATCCAGGTACGTTCGCCACGTGGATCAACACGAGCGTGCCATGGATCGTCGCGGGGTCGTACCGCGCCGCGACCTCCTGAAGCACCTTCACGCCGTTGAGTTCGTCACCGTGAATCGCCGCGGTCATGAACACCGTCGGTCCGCCGCGCTCGCCGTTGATGACCGTCACTGGGATCGCGACGGGGTCGCCGAGGTACGTCTCCGACACCTCGTACCTGAGGTGCCGCTTCTCCCCCGGGTCGACGTCCCGGTCGAACCGGAACGGCTCGGGATCGTCGTCCCCGGCCCCCGACCTCGGACCGCCGCTGGCGTCGGTGGCCGGCACGTCGTCCCCCGTCTCCCGCCCGGAATCCCCGTTTTCGCTCATACACCGCAGAGCACCGGGAGCCGGTTAATCGTTGCCCGCGCTCGGCGGGGTCAACGGGCGCGGCCGCCGCCCCGCGCCCGAACCCTCAAACCGGATGCCGACGTACGGCCGGACATGGCGAACGGAGCCGACTGCCCGGTCGAGGAGTGCGGGTTCTCCGACGTTCCCTCGCTCGTGGCCGCACACGTCAACGGCACGGACGACGACGCACACGACTGGGACCGGCTCCCCTACGCCGGACCGGGGGCGTTTCTGTCGGCGGTCCGGTCGGGCGAGACCGAGTCGCGGAGCGGGCCGTCGGGCGTCGTCGACGCGCCCGACGAGGACGGCGGCGCGGGCGGCGGAGAGGGAGACGAGGACGATGCCGACGGCTCCGCGTCCGGATCGGCCCCCGACCGCGTGCGCTGTCCGGTCGAGGGGTGCTCGTACGCCGGCCCGCCGAAATCGGTCGCGGCACACGTGAGCGGCAAGCGCGACGACGACCACGACATGCGCCGGCTCGAGTACCCGAACGCCGCGGCGTTCCCCCCGGCAACCGGACCGGAATCGGCGGCTGGGGAACCGGGCGGGCAAGCGCCGGACGGGACCGTCCCCGACGAACGCGAGTCCGACGGCGACGAGCCGGACCACCCGTTCGACCCCGAACCGGCGTTCCGCGCGGCCGCGGTCGCCGAGGAGCGCGCCGAGGGGGTCGAGGCGCTCGACGGGTTCGATACGGAGGAGTTGGTCGATCTGTTCGTGGCCTTCTCGGTGCTGTCGAGCCGGGCGAGCAGCGTCCGAAGCGACGTCCGGGCCGCGATCATCGACCGCGTCGAGGGGGAGGCGGAACTGGAGGGCGAACTCGGGAGCGTCGACCGGTCGACGGGAACGCGGCGCTCGCTCCGTGACGACGAAACGGTTCGACGCGCGCTCGCCCGGGCGGGAGTCGACCCACACGAGGCGGAGGCGTTCGACCCGGACCGCGTGGCGGACCTGGCCGAGGCGGCCGACCTCGAACCGGAGGCGGTCTTCGACCTCACGGACTCCGACCACGTCCGGCGAGCGAGCGTCGACGAGGCCGCGTTCGAGGCGCTTGTCGGGGAGGAGTAGTCCGGCCGCGCGGGACCGGTCGGGGCCGCGGCCTCCGGGGCGTTTATTGTGCGACCGCCCCGAGGTGGCGTCGTGAAGCGCCTGCTCTCGTCCGACCTGGGCGTCTACCTCCTCTCGGGGGCCTTCAGCTTCGTCGTCTTCGTCGTCGGACTGATCGTCTTGGACGCGACGCTGCCCGACGGGCTCGACCGCGGTCGCCTCGTGGGGATCGTGACCGGATACCTGCTGTTCCTCGCGGTGTACGTGGTCGCGATCTGGATCTACCGGGGGATCGAGGCGCGGGAGGGGAACGTCCGCGAGAAGGGGAACCAGTAGACGCCGCGATCCGCAACCTTTTGAGCGCCGCCGGAGAGTCGAGGACCATGCCCGGCGTGACAATTTCCGACATCGAACGCGCAGCCGAGCGAGCGGCGGACGCGGAGATCGTCCAGCGCACGTCGACGGAGCGGAGCCGGTCGCTGAGCGAGCGGTGCGGCGCCGAGGTCGTCCTGAAGATGGAGCACCTCCAGCGCACGGGGTCGTTCAAGACGCGCGGGGCGTACAACGCCGTCTCGCGGCTGGTCGACGGCCGGAGCGCCGAAGACGGCCAAGCCGACGGTACGGCTGAGCCGCCGGTCGAACGCGTCGTCGCCGCGAGCGCGGGCAACCACGCGCAGGGGGTCGCCATCGCGGCGCGGGAGGCCGGCATCGACGCGACCATCGTCATGCCCGAGTCCGCGCCGGGGACGAAGATCGAGGCCACGCGCGGCTACGGCGCCGAGGTCGTCCTCCACGGGAGCGCGTTCCCGGCCGCGATGAGCCACGCGCGGACGCTCGCGGACGACCCGGCGGTGCGGTTCATCCACGCCTTCGACGACCCCGACATCGTCGCCGGGCAGGGGACGCTCGGGCTGGAGATCCTCGACCAGGTGCCCGAGGCCGACACCGTCATCGCGCCCATCGGCGGGGGCGGCCTGATCGGCGGCATCGCGACCGCGGTGAAGGCCCGGAACCCCGACGTGCGGGTGGTCGGCGTCCAGACGGAGGGTGCCTCGACCGTCGCGGCGAGTCTGGAGAAGGGCGAACCGGTCTCGCTCGCGGAGCCGGACACGATCGCGGACGGCATCGCGACCGGCGGCGTGAGCGAGCTGACGCTCGGGCTCATCCGGGAACACGTCGACGAGGTGGTCGAGGTGTCCGACGACGACGTGGCCGCCGCGATCCTGCTGCTGCTCGAGCGCGCCAAGCAGATGGTCGAGGGCGCGGGCGCCGTAAGCGTCGCGGCGCTGCTGTCGGACGCCCTCGACGTGGAGGGAGAGACGGTCGTCCCGGTGCTGTGCGGCGGGAACATCGACATCACGTCGCTGCAGGAGGTGTTGACCCACGCGCTGGTCGACCGCCGACAGCTCGCGGAGGTCACCGTCCGCATCGACGAGGGACCGGGGAAAATGGGCGAGATCTCGACGGTCATCGGGGCCGAGCGCGCCAACATCAGGACGGTGCGTCACGAGCGGAGCCGTCCGGACCTCCCGGTCGGCGACGCCGACCTCGTCTTCGAGGTGGAGACGAACGGGCCGGCCCACACCGAACGCGTGCTCGCGGCCCTGCGGAGCGAGGGGTTCGACGTGCGCCACACGACCGCGGAGGCCGAGACCGGAAACGCGCCCCCGGAGTGACCGGGGCCGAACGGGCCCTTCCCGCGACCGCCGCCGGTCGGCGAGAGCGGCCAGCGGACGCCAGAAATAAGTAACTACTCGCGAACACGTCATCAGGACATGTGGGTGTTTCTCAAGGACGACCGCGGGGTGGACTCCGTGATCGGGTCGGTGCTGATGCTCGCGATCGTGGTGATCCTGGTCGGGATCGTCTCGACGACCGTCTTCGGGATGGGAAATCAGGTGATCGACTCCGGCGTCAACGCGGTCTGTCAGGTGCAGGGGGAGATCGAGTCGCTCGCGGCGAGTTCCGAGTTCTACGGCGGAGGCGACACGCTGTACGGCGAGTGCTGACGCCGCGGGCGCGCTTTCGACGCTTTCAAAGTTCGCGGACGGGTACGCTCCGGCGATGACCCTGTCCGTGACCAACACCCTGACGGGCGACCGCGAGGAGTTTTCGGCCGACGACGAGGTCCTGCTGTACGTCTGTGGGCTGACGGTCTCGGACGACCCGCACCTGGGCCACGCTCGGCTGTGGTTCCACGCGGACGTGCTGCACCGCTGGCTCGCCTACAAGGGGTACGACGTGCGCCACGTCGAGAACGTCACCGACGTGAACGAGAAGATAACCGCCCGCGTCGGCGAGCGCGAGGCGTGGACCGGCGAGGCGGACGTGGCCGAGACGTTCACCGCGGAGGTGTTCGAGTCGATGCGCGGGCTCAACCTCGAGCGCGCCGAGGTGTACCCGCGCGTCTCCGAGCACGTCCCGGAGATCGTGGAACTGGTCGAGCGGCTAGTGGAGGCCGGCTACGCCTACGAGTCGAACGGCTCCGTCTACTTCGACGTGACCGAGTTCCCGGAGTACGGCAAGCTCTCGAATCAGGACCCGGAGGAGCTGGAGGCGCAGGGCGAACCGGACGAGCGCTCCGAGAAGCGCAACCCCGCGGACTTCGCGCTCTGGAAGGCCGGCGGCGTGAGCGAGACCGCCGCCCGCGAGCACGCCAAACACGACCACGGCGCGGAGACGCCCGACGGCCAGACGTGGGAATCCCCGTGGAGCGAGGGGCGGCCGGGCTGGCACGTCGAGTGCTCGGCGATGTCGACGACGCACCTCGGCGAGACGCTCGACATCCACATGGGCGGCCGCGACCTCGTCTTCCCCCACCACGAGAACGAGATCGCGCAGTCGGAGGCCGCCTCGGGTGAGACGTTCGCGCGCTACTGGCTCCACTGCGGCCTGCTCTCGATGGAGGGCGAGAAGATGTCCTCCTCCATCGGCAACTTCTGGACCGTCCCGGACGCGCTGGAGGAGCTCGGCGTCAACGTCCTCCGCACCTTCTACGCGGGCGCCGCCTACCGCTCCGAGCAGGCGCTGACCGACGAGACGGTCGCGGAGGCCGAGGAGCGGTGGGACCGACTCTCCCGGACGTACGACCGCGCGGTCGCGGCGGTCGACTCGGTCGACGCCCGCGCGAAGGTGGCCGACGAGGACCTCCGCGAGGCCGTCGCCGAGACTCGCGAGGAGTTCGAGCGCGCGATGGACGACGACCTCAACCTCCGCGAGGCGACCGCGGCGCTTCTGGACCTGACCGACGCCGTGAACAGACACGTCGACGCGGTGGAGACGGCCGACGAGGCGGAGGGGGCGGACGGCGCGGGCGCCCTCGCCGGCTACGACTACCGCGGCCTCCGGGAGTCCGTCGAGGCGTTCGAGGAACTGGGCGGCGACGTGCTCGGTCTCCAGTTCGAGGCGGACGGCGCGGCCGGCGCCGAGGCGAGCGGCGAGGTCGAGTTGGCCGAGGAACTCGTCGAGTTGGTGCTCGATCTCCGCGAGTCGGCCCGCGAGGCGGGCGAGTACGAGCGCGCGGACGAACTCCGGGACGCGCTGGAGGCGGTCGGCGTGACCGTCGAGGACTCCTCCGAGGGACCGACGTACCGCTTCGAGTAGCGGGGCGCGTCCCGTCTCCTCCCGGCCGGACGAACTGTCGCCGTCGACAGCTACTTGAGGTGAGCCGGGCTATCGGACGACAATGATTCGGAGGCGCATCGGTCGCTGGACGGAGCGGCTCCGGCGCCGGCTCGACCGGTGGGCCGAGCGGATCCGGGCGGAGCTCCGTCGCGCCTTCGCGGACGAGTACTCCTCGGTCGAGGTCTCGCGGAGCTTCGCGCTCGGCGTCTTCATCACGATGCTGCCGACGCTCGGGACGGGCGTGCTCCTGTTCTTCCTCATCGCGTGGCTCTTCGAGCGCGTCTCGAAGATCGCGCTGTTCGCCTCGGTGCTGGTGTTCAACCCCGCGGTGAAGTGGGGCGTCTACGGAGCGAGCTTCACGCTCGGAACCCTCCTGCTCGGGCCCGTCGAGGGGGCGACGCCGACCGCGCCGACCCTCTCGGCGGCCAACGACGTGGTGATCCGGCTGGTGGTCGGCAACCTCATCCTCGCGGTCGTCGCCGCGGTGCCGAGCTACTTCGTCTGCCACCGCGTCGTGAAGGCGTTCCGCGCCGCGGACCTCGCCATCGTCGAGAGCGTCGAGGGGATCGTGGAGCGCGACGAGGACGCCGCCGAGGAGTAGCGGCGCGGTCGGCCGGCCGACGCTCCCCGATCAGGTCGTGAACAACTCGGTGTCCTCGGGCACCTCGAACAGCCCCATCCGGACGCCGGCGTCGAGCCAGCCGTAGCCGTACGAGTACGACGCCAGCGCGTTCACGGGGTCGTCGGCCTCGCGGAAGTGCCGGCCGTCCGCGAGGTAGGACTCGGCCATCTCCGCGCAGTCCGCGGCCGCCCGCCCGAGGTGCGTGTCGGCGGGGGGACGCGGCTCGGCGGCGTCGAGCGCGTCGGCCAGCATCCGCTCGTAGCGGTCCGTCTTCTCCTCGAGGTCGGCGCTCATGCCCCCCGTTGCGGCGCCCGCGGGAAAAAGCGGCGCGGTCGCCGCGGCGTCGTGACTGCGGGGCGATTTCTGTTCCGGTTGCTGCGGGGCGATTTTTGTTCCGGTTGCTGCGGGGTGATCCCCGTCCGCGCTCAACAGACCGGCTTCGGGTCCACGCCGAGCGACTCGAGCGCTTCGACGTGGGCCTCGTAGGCCGCTTCGACGGCCGCGACCGCGGCGGCCTCGGCGCGCTCCCAGTCCGCCTCGGTCTCGCAGACTGCGTCCAGCAGGTCGAGCGCGCGCTCGCGCTGGCCAGCCAGGTCCTCGCGCAGTTCGCGGAACACGGCGGCGCTTTGCGGGTCCGCGTCGCCGACGAAGTAGCCGACGTACTGCGACTTCGACTCGTCCGCGACCAGCACGCGGCCGAGGAATCCCCCGGCGCGTGCGACCGTGTCGTCGAGGCCGCGGAGGTGCGCCGCGAGCGCGGGCGGCTCGTCGTCGGCGTGCGTGCCGCCGGCGTCCCCGGCCGCGTCCCCGTCGAGTTCCTCGCGGACGCGCGCGGCGTGTTCGCGCTCCTCGGCCGCGGTCTCGCGGAAGGCGGTCGCGGCCGCCTCGGTCGACTCCGCGTCGGCCCACGCCTCGAACGTCTCGGCGGCGGCGCGCTCGGCGGTCGCGGCGGCGCGGAACACGCTCTCGGCGTCGAGGTCGCCTCCGGTGGCGGCGTACAGCGCCTTCGAGGAGCCGAGCCTGGACAGTTCCGTCGCGGTCGCCTCGCGGACCGAATCGAGCAGCGCGTCAGCGTTCATAAATGGGACCACGGCGCGGTCGCTCCTAAGTCCGGCGGGGGCGGCAGAAGGTGGCGGGAACGACCGCCGGGACGACAGAAGGCGGCGGAGAAATCGGCGGGGCCGACGAGCGGGCCGAACCGCTTACGCGCCGTCGCCCGTCTCGATGGGCGCGTCGACGAGGTTGCCCCACTCGGTCCAGGAGCCGTCGTAGTTGACGGCGTCGTAGCCGAGCAGTTCGTGGAGCGCGAACCACGCGACCGAGGAGCGCTCGCCGATGCGGCAGTAGGCGACGGTGGTCTCCTCGCCCTCGATGCCCTCGTCGGCGTACAGCTCCGCGAGCTCGTCGCGGCCCTTGAACAGGCCGTCGTCGTCGGTCACGTCCGCCCACGAGATGTTCTTCGCGCCGGGGATGTGGCCGCCGCGCTGGGCGGTCTCGTTGAGTCCCGGCGGGGCGAGCACCTCGCCGCGGTACTCCTCGGGCGAGCGCACGTCGACGAGCGGCACGCCGCGTCGGATCGCCTTCTCCACGTCGTCGCGGTACGCGCGGATGCTCTCGTGGGGGCCGGCGGCGTCGTACTCGACCGCGGAGAAGTCGGGCGCCTCGTCGGTCGTCGGGTAGTCGTTCTCGACCCAGTACTCGCGGCCGCCGTCCAGCAGGCGCACGTCGTCGTGGCCGTAGTACTTGAACTGCCAGTAGGCGTACGCCGCGAACCAGTTGGCGTTGTCGCCGTACAGCACGACCGTCGACTCCTCGGAGATGCCGTGGGAGCCGAGCAGGTCCTCGAAGTCGTCCTTCTCGAGGATGTCGCGCTGCGTCTGGTCCTGGAGCTGGGTCTCCCAGTTGAACCCGACCGCGCCGGGCGCGTGGGCCTCGTCGTAGGACTCGGTGTCAACGTCGACCTCCACCAGTCGCAGGTCGGGGTCGTCGCTCTCGAACTCGTCGAGACGCGCCTCGACCCAGTCGGCGGACACGAGCACGTCGTTCGCGTATGAATCGTCGACCATACGCGTCGGTGTACGGGCCGCCCGGGTAAAGTGTACCCTGTGGAGGATAAAGCCGCCTCTCGTCCGATCAATCGGAGGTTTTTGCCAGATCGTCGGAGCGGTCGTTGGCCTCGGACGCGGCGTCCCCGACCGCGGCAGGCCGTGTCGGGAGCCGAGGAGTCTAACCCCTCGCGACCGTGGCACAGGCATGGACGAGATCATCGTCGACGCGTCGTGGCTCGCGGGTCGGCTCGACGACCCCGACGTTCGCGTCGTCGACGTGCGCGACGCCTGGGAGTACGACGCGCTCGGCCACGTCCCCGGCGCGGTGAACGTCCCCTTCGACGCGTTCCGGAGCGACGGCGACGCCGACGCCGGCCACCTCCCCGGCGCCGAGGCGTTCGCCGACCTGCTGGGGGAGGCCGGCCTGTCCCGGGACCGGACCCTCGTCGCGTACGACGACACGAACGGCGTCTTCGCTGCCCGGTTTCTGGTCACCGCCCTCGTGTACGGCTACGACGACGTGCGCCTGCTGAACGGCGACTTCAGCTCGTGGAAGCGCGAGCACGAGGTCAGCGACGAGGCCGCCTCGCCGGATCCGGTCGCGGTGGAGCCGGAGCGCGTGACTGGACGCGACTCCCCCCTGGTCGACGCCGAGCGCGTGCGGGCCGCGGTCGCCGGCGACGGCGTGCTCGTGGACACGCGCGACCGCGAGGAGTACGAGGCGGGCCACCTGCCCGGCGCCGTGCGGTTCGACTGGACCGAGGCGGTCGACCCCGAGACGCGCGGCGTGAGGGACCGCGAGACGCTGCGGGAGCTGTTCGCGGAGCGCGGGGTCACGCCGGACCACCCCGTCATCCTCTACTGTAACACCGCCCGCCGGCTGAGCCACACCTACGTCGTGTTGCGCTGGCTGGGGTTCCGAGACGTGGGGATCTACGAGGGGAGCCTCACCGAGTGGCGCGCCAGGGACGGTGACCTGGTGACCGGTCCGGCCCCGCGCGGCGGCACCGGCGAGGACGAGTGAGCGGCTGCCCGGCCGATCGGCCGACCGGCAGTCGCTACGAGGGTCCGGGCCCCGTCTCCGCGGTGATGACCCGCACCGCGGGGAACAGCAGGACCGCGATGGCGAGTTCGAGTCCGCCGACGACCAGGAACGCCGTCAGGTAGTCGAACCCCTCGGTGACGGTGCCGCCGACGAGGAAGCCGGTGAGGAAGCCGAGCGAGCCGAACACGTTGAACAGCCCCATCGCCGCCCCGCGCTCGCTCGGCGCGACGAGGTCGGTCACGAGCGCCATCGTCGCGGGCGCCACGAGCGCGCCGCAGACCCCGACGAGCACCATCAACAGCGCGGCGACCGGGTAGGTCGGCGCCAGTCCGACGCCGGCGATGACCGCGCCGTACGCGAGCGAGCCGACCACGACCGGGTAGAAGCGCCCGATCCGGTCCGAGAGCACGCCCATCGGGTACTGCAGCAGCGCGAACGGGAGGAAGAACAGCGCGAGCGTGAGCCCCGCGCCGAACGCCGAGAGGCCGAATACCGCCGGGTCCTGGAAGTAGTAGACGCCGACGAGCGCGAAGAAGCCGGCGGTCAGGCGGTCGATGAAGCCGAACGCGAAGGGGACCAGCAGACCGGGCATCGCGCGCATCCGCCGGGCGATCTCCCGGAATCCGGGGCGGTCGGCGTCGGTCGGCGCCGCCGCCGCTCCGCCCGCACCCGCGGTCGCCGCTTCCGTGCGGTCCGACACGGTCGAGGCCAGGAGCGCCGCGCCCAGCAGGACCGCGCCGCCGGCGTAGAGCGGGTAGAACGGGTCCGCGTCCGCGAGGCGGCCGCCGACGACGGAGCCGACCGCCGCGCCGAAGCCGATGGCGATGCCGGCCGCACCCATGTTCCGACCGTGACCGCCGCGGAGGTCCATCAGCATCGTGATGCCGAGCGAGAAGGCGCCGATGGTGAACGCCCCGCCCACGACGCGAAGGAGGAGCACGCCGCCGAAGCCGACGCCGAGGCCGGGCAAGGCGGGTACCGCGAGGTAGGTCAGGCCGCCGCCGACGGCCCCGACCACGACGAGCGCCACGCGCCGGCCGGTGGCGTCGCTCATCGCGCCCCAGACGCCGGCGAAGGCCACGAACGCCGCGAACTCGGCGACGAGGAACCACATGCCGGCGTCGATGCCGGCGCTCGGCGCGCCCAGCGCGTCCACGAGCGTCGGGACGCCGGGATAGAGGAACACCTGCGAGACGAGGACGGCCCAGACGACGACCGCGAGGCGGCGGCGGTCGCTCCGATGCGCCACGTCGCTCATGGGATCGGCTTACAGCGCGTTCTCGATCGCCTCGGAGACGGCGTCCGCGGTCGGCTGGACGCTCTCGCCGTTCACGAACACCGTCGGCGTCCCGCCCACGCCGCGCTGTTCGCCCTCCGACCGGTTGCCGGAGACGACCGCCTCGTACGGCTCGTGCTCGGCGTCGGCGATGGCCGCGCAGGGGTCGGCGTCGGCCGCCTCGGCCGCGGTGCCGACGGCGTCGAGGGAGTGGTCGTCCTGCAGTTCGTAGGCCCGCTTGGCGAACGCGAAGAACGCCTCGTCGCCGGCGCGCTCCTGCACGCCGCGGCCGGCGTTGGCGACCGGCACCGACCAGTCCGTGACCGGGATCGGGAAGTCCCAGTGCTCGAACCGGATCTCGCCCGGTTCGACGTACTCCGACTCGACGGTCGGGTACTCCTCCAGCACCCACGTCGCGCAGTGGGGGCAGCCGAAGTCCTCGAAGGCGGCCACCACCACGTCCGCCTCCGGGTCGCCCGCGACCGGCTGCGGGAGCTCGGAGACCGGTTCCGGTTCGGCGGTGTCGCAGTCGTACTCGGAGGGACCGCCGCCGGAGCCGCCGAGACAGCCGGCGACGCCGGTCGCGCCCGCGGCGGCCGCGCTCGACAGAAAGACCCGTCGGGAGGTTCGCATGGTCGCATTCGGCGCCACGCGCACTTAGGCCCACCGAGACCGACCGCCGCGACCCGGGACGGCGGTCAGGGAGCGGGGGACCGAGCGCCCCGGCCCTACACGCGCTTCGACCGCGCCTCGCGGACGCCCGCGCCGTCGCGAACCTTGTCCTCGCACTCCGGGCAGACCCGCACGCCCTCCACCTCGGGCGGCGAGAACACCCGGACGTAGCGCTCCGTGACGAACGAGCTACAGTTCCGACATTCCGGCATGGTGGACGCCGATCGGGCATCGAGACACGTAGCCTTTCGGGCCGAACCCCACGTCAGTTGCCGGGAGCGGTGGCGGTCACAGGTCGGCGCCGAGGAGCCGGTTCGCGGCGAGCACGGTCAGGCCGAGCGCCATCACGCCCGCCAGCAGTCCGAACGCGACCCCCCAGCCGGCCGCGTCGGAGAGCGCGCCGACGACGACGCTCCCGGTCGCGCCCATCACCATGTACACGGTTCGGACGAGGCCGAACCCCGCACCGCGCTCGGCCGCGCCGAGGTTGTCCATGAACCGCGACTGGACCGGCGCGCCCCACGACATCGCCAGGCCGACCAGCGTCGTCGCGCCCGCGAGTGCGAGCGTCGAGGCGCCGACCGTCGTCGCCAGCACCAGCCCGCCGTAGCCGACGACGCCGGCGCTCATCGTCACCATCGCCGCCGAGTCGCGGTCGAGCCGGTCCGAGAGCGTCCCCATGAGCGGCTGCGTGAGCCCGTGGACGACGAAGTACAGCGAGAACAGCAGGCCGGCGGTCCCGGGGTCCAACTCGCCCGCCACCAGCAGGAACGTGTAGAGGAACGACGCGGTCGCCTGCCACGAGAAGGCGCCCATCGTCGCCAGCGCGGTCGTGTACGCGATGGCGGGGCGCGAGAGCAACTCGACCAGGGGGTCGATCGCGAACCGCTCGCGGACGGGCTGGTCCGGACGCGCCGCCGGCGTGGGGCGGATCCGCCACGCGAACAGCAGAAACACCGGCACGGCGACGACGGCGCCCGACAGCAGCGCGACGCGCCAGCCGTACCGCGCGCCGATCAGCGCCGCGACCGGCGGCGCGATCAGTCCGGCCAGCGGGCCGCCCGCGACGTGGAACCCGATGGCGCGGCCGATGTCGTCGAACTGCCGGGCGAGGAACGTCGTCGCCACCGAGTAGTGGAGGCCGGCGCCGCCGCCGAGCACGACCGCGAACGCGAAGAAGGCGACGACGGAGGGGGAGGCGGCCAGCAGCACGCTCGCGACCGCGGTCGCGCCGACCGCGATCAGGATCACCGTTCGCTCGCCGAGCCGGTCCCCGAGCACTCCCGAGGGGAACTGCGCGAGCGCGTAGGCGGCCCACATGCCCGACAGCGCGAGCCCGACCGTCCCGTTCGTGACGCCGAAGTCCGCGGTGATGAGGGGGACGACGGGACTGATCGCCAGCCTGGCGACCATCGTCGCGAAGAACGCGAGGGTACACAGCGTCAGGGCGGTGTCGGCGTAGCGCCAGCGCACGACCGCCTTTCGCGGGGTCGGGAAAAGCGGCTTGCGGTCGCGGCACGGCGTGCGCCTCGGTACCACACCGGGGGCGAGGTGGCCGCTCTACTCGACGACGAGTTCCACGGGGTAGTCGGTGAGGTTCTCGTAGCCGTCCTCGGTGACGACGACGAGGTCCTCGATGCGGACGCCGCCCACCGCGGGGTCGTAGAGTCCCGGTTCGACCGTGATCACGTGGCCGGGCTGGAGCTCCTCGCCGCCGCTGGCGAGCCGCGGGCGCTCGTGGACGTCGAGGCCGATGCCGTGCCCCGTGGAGTGGATGAAGCCGGTCTCCGTCTCGGGGTCCGTGCGGAACGTCGGCTCGCCGGCCTCCTCGTACACCTCGCAGGCGGCGGCGTGGACGTCCTCGCCGGTCGCCCCCGGCTCCACCGCCTCGAGGGCAGCCTCGAGGGCCTCCTCGGTCAGCTCGAACCACTCGCGGACCGTCTCGCTCGGCTCGCCCTTCGAGAGGGTCCGCGTCATGTCGGCGTTGTAGTGGGAGGACTTGTCCCGCGGGAAGATGTCGAGGATGATCGCCTCGTTCGCCCGGAGCGCCCCGGAGCCGCGGTTGTGCGGGTCCGCGGCCTGCGCGCCGCCCGCGACGATGGTCTGGTCGAGCGAGCAGCCGTGTCGCAGCAGGGTCACCTCTATCGCCTCCGTCACGCGCTCGCTCGTCAGCGGTTCGCCCTCGAACAGCAGGACGCCGGCGTCGGCGTCGTCGCCCTCGTCGGCCACCTCCGCGGCGGCGATCAGGTCCTCGGCGGCGGCCATCGCGGCCTCGTTGGCCCGCTGGGCCTCGCGGACGTGCTCGACCTCCGCGTCGGTCTTCGTGGCCCGGATCTCGGTGAGCACGTCCTCGGCGTCGACTTGCACGTCGAGCCCGCGGTCGCGGAGGCCGTCGGCGGTGCCGACCGGGCCGCGCTCGGGCATCACCGCGGTCTCGACGCCCTTGTCGGCGACGAAGTCGGCGTACATCTCGAGCCGCTCGTCGCGGCCGCCGTACTCGAAGCCGTAGTCGGCGTGTCGCTCGACGGTGTCGGCGCGCGCCTCGTCCCGCGCACGGCCGTACTCCAGCCCGGAGACGAGCAGGTGCGTCTCGCCGTCCGCATAGAGGGTAAGAAACGGGTCCGGCCCGGTGAACCCGGAGAGGTAGAGCTGGTTCGAGTCGTCCTGGTCGGCGTCGATCAGGTAGCCGTCCGCGCCGACGTCCGCGAGGTACTCGTCGAGCCGCGAGAGGTCGGGATCCATGTCCCCGGGTCCGCGGGCCGGACAAAAAGCGGTTCGCCTCCCGGAACCTCGGGCCGGCGGCGGCCTCGACGCAACCGTTAAATATCCCTCCGGGGTGAGGTGACCTTCACACCGAATTCACCGCGGATCCATCATGATCCCTCACTACCCCGACGCAGTCATCCATTTTTCTCGATCCTGCAGATCGGAAATCTCCGGCAAGTTTAAGTGTCCTCGAACCTTTTGTTGGAGCGAGGAACACGGAACCCAGACCCATCTGTCGGTCCCCACCCCCACCCACACAATGAGCGACAACGTCCGAACGTACACTGGCGAGCACGCCGACGAAACCGAGCAGGAAACGACCGACGACGAGGAGGAGCGGCTCGTCTGCCCGGAGTGTGGCGGCCAGCTCGCCACGGACACCGAGCACGGCGAGACCGTCTGTGCGGACTGCGGCCTCGTCGTGGAGGAGGGCGAGATCGACCGCGGGCCGGAGTGGCGCGCGTTCGACGCCTCCGAGAAGGACGAGAAGTCGCGCGTCGGCGCCCCGACGACGAACATGATGCACGACAAGGGGCTCTCGACGAACATCGGCTGGCAGGACAAGGACGCCTACGGCAACTCCCTGTCGAGCCGCCAGCGCGAGAAGATGCAGCGGCTGCGGACGTGGAACGAGCGGTTCCGCACCCGCGACTCGAAGGAGCGCAACCTGAAGCAGGCGCTCGGCGAGATCGACCGCATGGCCTCCGCGCTCGGCCTCCCGGACAACGTCCGCGAGACCGCTTCCGTCATCTACCGCCGCGCGCTCGACGAGGACCTCCTCCCCGGCCGCTCCATCGAGGGCGTCTCCACCTCCTCGCTGTACGCGGCCGCGCGGCAGGCCGGGACCCCGCGAAGCCTCGACGAGATCGCGAACGTCTCCCGCGTCGAGAAGGACGAGATCGCGCGGACCTACCGGTACATCGTCCGCGAGCTCAAGTTGGAGATCAAGCCGGCCGACCCCGAGAGCTACGTCCCCCGGTTCGCCTCCGACCTCGACCTCTCCGAGGAGGCCGAGCGCCGCGCCCGACAGCTCCTCTCGACCGCGAAGGAGCAGGGCGTCCACTCCGGCAAGTCGCCGGTCGGCCTCGCGGCGGCGGCCGTCTACGCCGCCTCGCTGCTCACCAACGAGAAGGTCACCCAGAGCGAGGTGAGCGAGGTCGCCAACATCAGCGAGGTCACCATCCGCAACCGCTACCACGAGCTCCTCGAGGCCGAAGAGGAGATCGCGATGCCGTGACCCCGGCGGCTCGGACGGTTCTCTGACCCACCGGTCGCGGCTTCCTTCTCGGGTTTTCTCACGACGCGGAGCGGTCGCGCCGCCCGCCTCGAGCGCCGTCGGTCGCGACCGGTGACAGCGAACGGGGTCGTCCCTCGCCGCGGTCGGAACCGATAACCCACGGGCGACCGACCCGCCCGTATGATCGAGGAGGGCGACGACGCTCCGACCTTCGAGGCGTCGCTCGCGACCGACGACGTTGAACCGTTCGACCTGGGCGAGCACCTCGGCGACGGTGTCGTGGTGCTGGCGTTCTTCCCGGCGGCGTTCACCGGCACCTGCACGGCGGAACTGTGCACGTTCAGGGACCGCCTCGCCCGGTTCGACGAGTTGGACGCGACCGTGTTCGGGGTCAGCACCGACCTCCCGTTCGCGCTCCGCGAGTTCCGCAAGCAGGAGGCCCTTCCCTTCGGCCTCGTCGGCGACCCGGACCACGAGGCGGTCACGGCGTACGGCGTCGCCGACGACTCCTTCGCGGGCACGGGCGTCGAGACCGTCGCGCGCCGGGCCGTCTTCGTCGTCGGCCCGGCGGGGGAGGTACGGTACCGCTGGCTCGCGGACGACCCGGGGCAGGAGCCGCCCTACGAGGCGGTCGAGGAAGCGGTCGCGTCCGCGACCGTAGACGCCGCCTGAGTCGCGGACCGGGACCGGCCGGGCGGTGTCACCGACCGCGCGCCGGTCATTTTTACGCTTCCGGCGCATCGGAGGAACGGGATGAGCAACGCCGACGAAACGCCGGACGGTAACGAGCGCGGGACGTACGACCCGAACGCGGACCACGCGTTCCCGGACGAGCGCGTCAACGAGGTGCTGGCCGCGATACACGAGGACCCCGAGATCAATACGTACCTGAAGGCGCAGAACGTCAACGCCGTCACGCGGAAGGGATACAACGACCACGGGGCGAAACACATCGAGATCGTTCGGAACCGCGCGCTGCGGCTGTACGACCTGTTGAAGCGCGGCGGCGTGGCGTTCAACGGTGCCGCCGACCAGGGGCTCGAGGAGGCCGACGAGGCGGTGATCGTCGCGCTCGCCGCGACGCTACACGACATCGGTCACGTCGTCCACCGGGACGACCACTCCTACTACTCCATCCCGCTGGCCGCGGACCTGCTCGACCGGTTCCTCCCGCAGTTCTACGACACGTCCGAGACGGTGCGCGTGAAAGCGGAGGTGTTACACGCCATCCTCTGTCACCACACCGAGGAGGAACCGCTGACGAAGGAGGCAGGGGTCATCCGCATCGCGGACGGGCTCGACATGGAGCGCGGCCGGTCGCGGATCCCCTACGAGAAGGGTGGCCGCGGGATCAACACCATCTCCTCGCAGGCCATCGAGCGCGTCACGCTTCACGCCGGCGAGACCAAGCCCGTCGAGGTGGAGATCCGGATGAACAACGCCGCCGGCGTCTACCAGGTCGACTCGCTGTTGAAGAGCAAACTGGAGCGGTCGACGCTGGAGGAGCAGGTCCGGATCGTCGCGGTCAACACGAAGGACGACGCCGAGGACGTGCTGGTCGAGCGGATCGAGCTCTGAACGGCCGCCCGCCGTGCGCGGACGGCGCGATCACCCGGCGGCCGCGGCCGGATTCGAGAGCCTTTTGCGGCACCGGCGTGGCGTTTCGAACCGAAAGGGGAATCCTCCGTGGCACGGATCGGCAACTCGGTCGCGCTCCTGAAGGACAAGGAGTTCGCGGCGCTGGCGGGCACGGCGTTCGCGCGCAGTCAGGCGTACTCGACCATCCTGATCGCGTTGGCGCTGTACGCGGATCTGTTCGGCACCACGGGGTTCGTCGAGGGGCTGTTCGGCACCGCCTTCGCGCTCGTCCAACTCGTCATCGTCCTCCCGCTCGGCCGGAAGGTGGACACCGGGAACGCGAAGCGTTACCTGCTGGCGGGCTTCCTGCTCAACGTCGTCGTCTTCCTCGGGTTCATCGCGGTGTCGAACCCGGTCCACGTCATCCTCGTCCGCATGGTGCAGGGGCTCGGCGCGAGCGTGCTCTGGATCACCGGCGCGACGATCATCGGCGAGATAAGTCCCGACGGCGAGCGCGGGCGCTGGCTCGGCTCCTACAACCAGTTCGCCTCCTTCTCCTCGCTGGCGGGCGACCTGGTCGGCGGGTACCTGCTGTACGCGTACGACTTCACCACGACCTACGTCGTCCTGACGGTGGTCACGCTGGCGGCGTTCGCGCTCGTGTTCGCGTTCCTGCGCGACAACCCCGGCGGCCGGAAGGACCCCGAGGAGTCCGGCGGGATCGAGACGTTCCGCTCCCTCATCGGGCTCCCCCTGCTTCGCTCGCTCGTCACCTTCCGGTTCACCTTCAGCGTGGGGAAGATGGCGGTGATCATCTTCCTCCCCATCTACGCGCGCACCGAGTTCGGCATCTCCGCGTTCGCCATCGGCTGGATCATGGCGGGCGGAAAGCTGACGAAGGCGCTCACGCAGGGGTACGTCGGCGACCTCACGGACCGCTTCGGCGGGAAGCACCGCTTCGTCGCGGTCGGGGCGCTGCTGTACGGCATCGGCACGGCGATGGTACCGCTCGCCGCGCTCGCGGAGGGAACGCTCGCCCCCGTCACCGTCTCCTACCTCGGGGACACCCAGACCCTCGGCGGCGCCTTCTTCGCGCTGTTCGCCGCCTACTCGCTGCTGGGCGTCGCCGACTCCATCCGCCTGCCGGCGAGCATGGCGCTGTTCGTTGAGGAGGGCGAGGCGTACGACTCGGTTGCGAGCGCCATGTCGCTCCGCTCCATCTCGTGGAAGGTCGGGCAGGTCGCGGGCCCTGTCGCGGTCGGGTCCATCATGGACGTCTTCTCGACGGAGGTCGGGTTCCTCGTCGCGGCGGGCTTTATCGCGTTCGCGACGACCGCCTTCTGGTGGCAGGCGCGCCGGGCGGCCGCGGTGCGGGACGGCCCGCCCGACCCGGCCCCGGCGGAGTCGTGAGTGGCCTCAGAGCACGCCCGAGAACACGAGGAGGTTGTGACCGGCGGCCCCCAGCGACAGCAGGCCGACGCCCGCCAGCATGACCGCGAGCGCCGTCCGGCGGTCGAACCGGGCGGCCGCGACCGGCACCGCCACGACCGCCATCCCGACCGCCTTGGTGAGCAGCATGCCGGGAACGAGCCCGAACCGAGTGATGAGCCGGCGGCCGACCGGCGACGCCTCGACGTACGGGCCCGCGGTGAGCGCGACGTACGTCGTCGCCATGTCCGCGACGATGCCGACGCAAAACAGCGCGGCGCACGCGAGGAGGCGAGCGTCCATCGGGTCGAGAAATGCTCCGGGGGGTTAAAAATCCGGGTACCGCGGACGGTCGGATCGGCGGTCGGATCGGCAGTCGGAGCGGGCGAATGGATCGGTGGCCGGATCGGGCGATTGGCTCGCGCGGTCGACTACTCGCTCCGGTCGGGCGTCGCGACCACGCCGAGGTGGTCCTCGTGGTACGGCTCCAGCCGCGCCGTCTCCAGCACCTCGTAGGCTTCCGAGAGGGTCGCGAGCACGTCCTCGAACACGTCCGCCGGGTCGGCGGTCACGTCCTCGCTGCGGGCCTTCACCGCGAGCAGGAGGCGGCCGTCGTCCGCCAGGAACCGGGCGTTCCGCACCGCCACGTCGGCCTGCCCGCGCGTCGCCACGTCCTGCACGAGCGCGTCCACGTCCGACTCGACGACGTGCGCGTAGGTGTCGGGCTTGCGAGCGTCCTTCAGCAGCGGGAACAGGCGGTCGCGGTCCGCGGCCGCGTCCAGCAGGTCCCGGACCGGACGCGGCGCGAACTCCACCGCGTACGTCGGCCCCGCGAAGTCGGCGACGTGGCTGACGGTCGTCCCCGACGCCGCGCCGAGGTACAGCACCGTCTCGCCGCCCGCGAGTCCCACGTCCATCCCGGCGGCGAACATCGCGCCGAGCTTCGACCGCCCGGCGTCCCACGCGCGCCACGCGCCGTCGGTCGGCTCGCCGTACACCGGCTCCCCGCGCGTGGCCAGTCGGCGCTCGCCGTCGAACGTCCGCCGCTCGACGCCGGCGGGGAGGGTCGCGTCCGCGGCGTCCTCACTCATCGTCCGCCTCCTCGGGCGCGTCGTCGTCCGCGCCGCCGTCCCCTTCCGCGCGAGCGCGGATGGTCGCCATGCGCTCGCGGAGCTCCTCGTGGAGGTCCGGCCGGTAGTCGCCCGAGTAGTGGTCGATCCGGGCCGCGATGGCGAGCTTGCCGGCGAACGCCCGCGCGGCGGAGCCGCGGTCCTCCGGCCGCGTCCCGCGGACGTAGTCGTGCGTGTAGATGATGCCGTGCTTCGGCGAGGGGGCGCGCCCGGCGAGGTGCGCGAACAGGGCGTCCTCGGCGCCGAGCACCTGCACCGTCCCCGAGGGCTTCCGCGCGAGGGGTTTGAGCCCGCCCGCGAGGGCCATGAGCCGCGACGCGAGGACCGGTCCGGCCATCTCGGCGAGGTTCGGCGCGACCGCGGGCGCGGTCTCCTCGATGAACCGCTCCAGCTCGTCGGCCTCGTCGGCCAGGTCCGCGACGCGTTCGGCCAGCGAGACGGCGCGGCGCTCCGCGGCGGTGTCGGGCTCGCGCTCGGCGACCGTTCGGGCGCCGTCGACGCCGCTTCCCGCTTCGTCGAACAGCGCGCCCGCCCACTCGGCGGCGCGCTCCGCGAGCTCGTTGGCGGTGCGCTCGCAGTCGTCCATCGCGCGGACCGCGTGGACGAGCTGCTGGTCGTCGGCGCGCTCGCGCTCCGTCACCGCGGCGCGGGTCGCCGCCAGCGTCGCCTCGCGGAGCCGGTCGTAGTAGTCCGCCTCGTCGTCGGCGAAGCCGGACTCGACCGCCAGTCCGGGCCAGTCGGCCGGTTCCGGCGCGGACCCCTCCCGGATCCGCCGGGCCGCGGCGTCGCCGTCGCCGGGGTCGAGGCCGGCGAACCATCCGTCGTTCATGGTCCCCACTCGTGGGCCCGGCGACAGGAACCTGTCGGTCCCCGACCGCGCCGAGGCGGCCGGGCCGGCCCTACCGGCCCGCCTCGTCCCGACGGGCCTTTCGGCACGCGGCTCGACCCATCGCGCATGGACGAGGGCGGCACGTACACCCTGCTGGTCACGCTCCCCGAGGCGACTCGGATCGGGGTCGGCGCGCTCGGCGACCACGCGTTCCCCGCGGGCGCGTACGCCTACACCGGCAGCGCGCTCGGCAGCGGCGGCTTCGCCCGGGTGGACAGACATCGGCGCCTCGCGCGCGGCGAGTCCGACGCGCGCCACTGGCACGTCGACTACCTGATCGGGCACCCCGAGGCGACCCTCCGCGAGGTCGTCACCTCGCCCGGCGCGGACGCGGAGTGCGCGGTCGCAGAACGCCTGAACGAGGGGCCGGTCCCCGGCTTCGGCGCCTCGGACTGCGACTGTCCGTCGCACCTCGCGCACGAGACAACGCTCGAAAAACTCCACGAGATGGTCGAAAACGCACACGAGGCCGCAAGGGAAACGGACGACTCCTGATCTGCCCCCGTGGTGAGGCTGGTCGGTGCGACAGTAGCGCTGAGGCGTGCTGTTGTGTGGTGGTCTGTGTAGTGCTGTGCTGTCGGCGCGCGCCGCGGCGACCGCGAAGCGTGTCGCCGCGACCGCGCGAGGGAGGCGGCGGCGCGGCCGCCTGCTGTGCGGTTTCGCGGCCGCGCCGGCGCCGAGGCTGGGGAGGTGTGAGGCTGCGGGGCGGTTGCGGTGCGGGGTGGGACTGAAAGGGGCAGTCGGCTCGATCCGGCCCCGACGACGTAAGCACCGCAGCGGGCGTTGCGGAGAGCGAGGAGCGCAGCGAGGCGCGGCCGGTCGAGCCGACTGGGGCTTTCTGGGTGGTGCTGTCCAAAGCAGCAGCATCTGCAGCAGAACCAGATCAGTAATTGGGAGAGCCGGTTGGGGCTTTCTGGGTGATGCGGTCCAGATCAGCAGAAGTAGCAACTGAGACAGCCGTTTCAAAAACGCCGTACAGAGAGCCGCCCGAGACCTAGATCAGGTCCGCGTCGGCCAGTCGCTCGACCGCTTCACGCAGGCGGTCCTCGCTCGCGGCGTAGGAGATGCGGGCGTAGCCGGGCGCGTTGAACGCGCTGCCGGGAACCGTCGCGACGTTCGCTTGCTCGATGGCTGCCTCGCACCACGCCTCGTCGTCCGCGTCGACGGGGAGCATCATGTAGAACGCGCCGTCGGGGACCGCCACGTCGACGCCGTGCTCCTCGAACAGGTCGATCAGGAGGTCCCGCCGGCCCCGGAACGCCTCCCGCATCTCCACGACCGCCTCCTCGGTGTTCTCCAGCGCCTCGATCCCGGCTCGCTGGACGAAGTTCGTCGCACAGGAGACGGAGTGGGAGTGGAGCTTGCCCGCCTCGCTCACGAACTCCTCGGTCGCGTGGAGGTAGCCGAGCCGCCAGCCCGTCATCGAGTAGGCCTTCGAGAAGCCGTTGACGGTGACCGTGCGGTCGGCCATGCCGTCGAGCGACGCCAGCGAGGTCGGCTCCACGCCGTAGCTGATGCGCTCGTAGATCTCGTCCGAGATGACGGCCACGTCGTGCTCGACCGCGAGGTCGCGGACGCCCTCCAGCGCGGCGTCGGTGTAGACCGCGCCCGTGGGGTTCGACGGCGAGTTGACGATCAGCAGTTCGGTGTCCTCGGAGACCGCGGCCGCCAGGTCGTCGAGGGCGGGTTCGAGTTGGAAGCCGTGGGGCGCCAGGTCGACGCGGTTGAGGTCGCCGCCCGCGAGCTTGACCTGCGCCTCGTAGGAGACCCACGCGGGGTCCAGCAGGACGACCTCGTCGCCCTCGTCGACGAGCGTCTGGACGACCTCGTAGAGCGCCTGCTTGGCGCCCGGCGTGACGATCACCTCGTCCGCCTCGGCGTCGACGCCGCCGTCGCGGAGCTTGTCGGCGATCGCTTCTTTGAGACCGGGGACGCCGTTCGTCGACGTGTAGCCGGTGTGGCCGGCGTCCATCGCCGCCTTGCCCGCCTCGGTGACGTTCTCGGGGGTCGGGAAGTCGGGCGCGCCGACCGACAGGTCGACGACGTCCGCGCCCTCGGCCTCCTTCTCGGCGGCGAGGTTGGAGATGGCAAGCGTCGCGCTCGGTTCGACTCGTTGAATGCGCTCGGAGAAGTCGTAGCTCATGGGAGTTCCTCCACTAGGTCGAGTGCGGCGTCGACGGCCTCAGCGCCCTTGTCGGTGCGTTCGCGCGCCTCCGCGCCGGACATCCCCGGCCCGCTCACGCCGAACGTGACGGGGGTGTCGCGGTCGAGGCTCACCTCCGTGAGCGCCTCCGCCGTCGCCTCCGCGATCACGCGGTCGTGGTCGGTGTCGCCCGTCACGATGGCGCCGACGACCGCGACGGCGTCGACGTCGTCGCGGCGCGCCAGTCGGTCCGCGGCGAGCGGCGCGTCGTACGCCCCCGGCACGGGCACCTCCTCGGCGACCTCGGCGCCGCGGGCGGCGGCCGCCTCGCGGGCCGTCTCGGCCATCGGTCCCGTCACGGAGTCGTTGAACTGCGCCACGACCAGTCCCAGCGTAACCATACTCCGGAGATACCTCGGCGCGGCCTAATGTCTACCGTTCGCGCGCGATGTTGCAGGCCGACATCGGCGGTGAGAGTTCGACGCGTCGGTGCCGGCCACCGGCGGCCTCGCCGCCGCCGATGCGTCTATACGCCGGGAGCACCTATCGTGGGGCATGAGCGAGACAGAAACCGCGACGCTCGGCGGCGGGTGCTTCTGGTGCGTCGAGGCGGCCTTCGAGGAGGTCCCCGGCGTCGAGTCGGTCACCTCCGGCTACGCGGGCGGGCGCGTCGAGGACCCGAGCTATCGGGCGGTCTGTACCGGCGAGACGGGCCACGCGGAGGTCGTGCAGGTCGAGTACGACCCCGACGAGCTCTCCTACGCCGACGTGCTGAAGGTGTTCTTCACCGTCCACGACCCGACGCAGCTCAACCGGCAGGGGCCCGACGTGGGGAGCCAGTACCGGTCGATAATCCTCACGCACGACGACGAGCAGGCGCGCGCGGCCGCAGAGTACGTCCGCGGGCTGGAGGCCGAGGACGTCTACGACGACGAGATCGTCACGGAGATCGAGCCGCTGGAGACGTTCTACGAGGCCGAGGAGAAACACCAGAACTACTACGAGAAGAACCCCGGCGACGCCTACTGCACGTTCCACGCCGACCCGAAGATCGAGAAGGTCAGGAAACTGGTCGCGGACGGCGCCGACGCGGCGGCCGCGGAGTAGCCGCGGAGTAGCCGCAGTCGGCCGCGATCCCGGCTCGATCTCCGTTCTCTCACCCGAGGAAGTACCGCGCCCAGGGGTACCGCTCCACGAGCGGCTGGCCGTCGATCTCGTACGCCTCGATGTAGGCGTCGAGCCCGAGGATCCGCCCGGCGCCGAACGCCGCGACGGAGAGGAACACCAGCATGTACGCGAAGTCGCCGTTGATGTAGCCGTGGGAGATGTCCCAGTTGCCGAGGTAGAACAGCAGCATCATGAACGCCCCCCAGAAGGCGGCCAGCCGGGTGAACGCGCCGACGAGGAGGCCGAGGCCGATCAGGACCTCACCCCACGGGACGGCGATGTCCACGAAGCTGACGAACCAGGGCGTCTCGCCCATGGCCACGAACAGGCCCGCGACCGGACTCCCGTTGCTCGGCGGCGCGTTCTGGAGGTAGCCCGCGGCGCTGAAGCTTCCCGAGAGCACCTTCCCGAACCCGCTCTGGAAGAAGGCGATCCCCATCATCAGCCGCAGCGCGAGGATGAACCAGACGCTCAGGGTGTGGAGCTTCCCCGTCGCGGTGAATCCCCCGATCGTGCTTCGTAACTCGACTTCGGTCGATGACATGCGTTCTGACAGTTCTCAGTGGTGGTACATAAAAACACTCGCCAGTCCGACAGTTGGGGAGCGAGGCCGAGGAAGGTACAGCCCCGTGGACGGCTACTCGTCCGCGTCGGCTTCGCCGCCGTTGTCGGCGTCCGCGGCGTCGTTCGCGTCGGGCGCCTCGCCGTCCTCGAACTCCTTAAACATCCGCTCGAAGTCCTCGTGCTCCTCGAGGGAGCTCACGGTCGTGTCGAGTTCCGACTGCAGCTCCGCGAGCCGGTCGGACAGCTCCTGGTACTCCTCGCTGTCCGCGAGCGCGCTCTGTCCCTTCTCGGTCTCCAGCAGGGCCTTCTTGGAGCTGAGCGCGAACAGCTCCTGGACGCCGGCGTCGTACTGGCTGCGCTCCAGCAGGTCGTCGACGGTCTCCCGGAGCGTCTCCTTCGTCACCGGCTTGACGAGGTAGTCGTCGAAGCCCATCGCGACGATGTCGAAGTCGGGCTCGACCGCGGTCACCATCGCGACGCGACAGTCGATGTCGCGGTCGCGGACGGTGACGAGCACCTCGTCGCCGGACAGCCCGGGCATCCGCCGGTCCAGAAGGACAACGTCAACCTCGTCGTTGAGCTGTTCCAGCGCCTCTCGGCCGCCGTAGGCGGTTCGAACCCGGTAGTCGCTGCCGAGCCACGCTGCATAGAGGTCCGCCAGGTCGGGTTCGTCCTCGACGACGAGCACGAGTGGGGGTTCATCGCTCATTGGTCCTCGGTCCTGCAACGTCCGCTCACACGATTCATCGCACGCCCCGCTATATCAAAATGTCCCTTGTGTCGCCGGGGTCGGAGATCGGTCACGCCGGGTTCGCCTCCTCGATGCGCTCGCCGTCCGGACGCTCGACCGCGGTGACGGAGATCCGCGTCAGCTCGATGTCCTCGAGGTTGGCGCCCCACCCGCCGACGGACCACTCGCGGTCGCCGTCGTCGACGTAGGCGGTCACGCGGCCGGCGAGTTTCGGGAGCGGGACCGGATCGTCCCCCTCGCCCCCCTCGTTCGACCCCCGGCTCCCGGTCTCGTCGTGCGTGGCTCCCTCGTTCGCCTCGTCGCCGGACTCGCCCGCGTAGACGAACTCGGTCACGGTGCCGTCGATCGTGACCGGCTCGCCGTTCGCGCGGGCCGTCCCGCGGACGCGGACCTCCACGGTGCCGCCGGCGCTCACGATGGGCTGCACCTCGCGTAGGAAGCGCCGGATGTCGACGTAGTCGGCCGCGAGCCGCCCCGCGCGCTCGTCGTACACCTCGTCCCACACCTCCCACAGACACGTGCTGAAGTACCAGTGGAAGACGTACGTGAGCGAGAAGTCGTCGACGAGCACGCCGTACTCGTTGAGCGAATCCCGGTGCGGAGCGAAGCAGGTCACCGTCCGGTCGACCACCGCGAGGAACGGCGCGGGGAGCGGCCGGTGTCGCACCTCGGTCGCGACCGCCTCGAACGCCGCCGCGTCCACGACCCCGTCGTCGTCCTCGCCGACCAGCGTCAGCTTCACCACCGCGCCGTTCTCGTGGGCCGCCGCGAGGGCGTCGTGAAAGCGGTCGAACCCCTCCGGGCTCACCGCGAGCGCGACCTCGTTTTCCGCGTTCGCGACCGCCTCTACCGCGCGGTCCGTCACCGTCTCGAACCGCTTGACGATGTCGACGCGGTGGCGGTCCGGCGCGGGCGCCTCCCAGCGGGACTCCGCCTCCTCGGCCGCCGAGACGAGCCTGTCGGCGCGGTCACGCAGGTCGTCGAGGGCCTTCCGCGGGTCGCGAGCGCGGGCCCGCAGCGCGTCGCCCTCGTACGTCTCGACGTATCCCCGCTCCTCGAGGTCCCGCAACACGTCGTAGATACGTGCGCTCGGGACCCCGCTGGCGTCCGCCAGCGCCGTGGCCGACGCGGAGCCGAGCTCCAGCAGGCTCACGTACGCGTCCGCCTGGTACTGGGAGAGCCCGGCGTCTTCCAGAGTACGGCGCACCTCCGCGATATCCATGTGTAACCACACGGATACGCTCGTCTTAACCCCTGTGCTGTCGGAAGCTGCCTCGCGTGACGGGTCGAGAAAACGAGAACCGCCGCCCGGGAAGGCGTCGCTCCGCCTACTCGTCGGGGGAGTAGTTGGGCGCCTCGTCCGTGATCATCACGTCGTGGGGGTGGCCCTCCGTCTGGCCGGCCGCGGAGACGCGGACGAACTCCGCGCGCTCCTTCACGCCGGGGACCGTCTCGGCGCCGACGTAGCCCATCCCCGAGCGCATGCCGCCGACGAGCTGGTACAGCTCCGAGGAGAGCGTCCCCTTGTAGGGGGTCGCCGCCTCGACGCCCTCGGGGACGAACTCCTCGTCCTCGTCGGCGTCCTTCAGGTAGCGGTCGCCGCCGCCGGACTTCATGGCGCCGACCGACCCCATCCCGCGGTACTGCTTGTACTTCTTGCCGTTCATCGTGATGACGCGACCCGGCGCCTCCTCGGTGCCCGCGAAGTAGGAGCCGAGCATCACCGCGTCCGCGCCCGCCGCGATGGCCTTGATCGCGTCGCCGGAGTACCGGATGCCGCCGTCCGCGATGACCGGCACGTCGTGCTGGCTGGCCACGTCCGCGACCTCGGCGACGGCGGTTATCTGCGGCATCCCCGCGCCGGAGACGACCCGCGTGGTACAGATCGACCCCGGCCCGATGCCGACCTTCAGGCCGTCCGCGAAGTCGACCGCGGCCTCGGCGGCCTCCCGCGTGCCGACGTTGCCGACGACCACGTCCGCGTCGACCGTTTCCTTGATGGCGCGCGCGGACTCCAGTACGTTGAGGTTGTGCGCGTGCGCGCAGTCGATGAACAGCACGTCGGCGCCCGCCTCGTCGGCGGCGACCGCGCGCTCCTCCTCGAAGGGGCCGACCGCGACGCCGGCGATCAGGCGGCCGTCGTCGTCGCGAGCGGCGTCCTCGTGCTCGCGGCGCTGGAGGATCCCCTGCATCGTCACCAGCCCGACGAGTCGCTCGTCGTCGTCGACGACCGGGACGCGCTCGATCTTGTGGTCGTACATCAGCTCCAGCGCCGCGCGGGCGTCCACGTCCTCGTCGACGGTGATGACCTCGTCGGTCATCGCCTCGCGGACGGCGTCCTCCTCGCCGACCTCCAGATACGGGCGGATGTCGGTCCCGGAGATGATGCCGAGCACGGTGTCGTCCTCGTCGACGACTGGGGCGCCGGAGACGCCCTCGCGCTCCATCGTCGAGTCGGCCTCGCGGACGGTCATCTCGGGCGAGACGGTGACGACGTTCTCGCGGCGGATCACCAGTTCGTGTGCGCGCTTGACCCGCTCTATCTCGGCGGCCGTCTCCTCGACGGTCATGTTGCGGTGGAGCACGCCGAGTCCCCCCTCACGCGCCATCGCGATCGCCATCCGGCTCTCGGTGACGGTGTCCATCGCCGCCGAGAGGACGGGCAGGGTGAGTTCGACGTTCCGCGACACGCGCGTCGACAGGTCCGCGTCGTCGGGTTCGACGCGGCTCTCCTTGGGTCGGAGCAGCACGTCGTCGAAGGTCAGCGCTTCCGGTTCGCGGAGTTTCTCCGAAAAGGGCTCGTCGGTGGGAGCGTCCTTCGCCATGTCAAGGGTCGCGGCGGATCCGGGAAAAGCGTTGCGAGTCAGCACCGACGTGCGGGTCGGACGCATCCGAATTCGGGATATATGCGAACCCGTGGATCGATCCGGCGGCCGGCGCTCCGTCTCGCGTCTCGGGTCCGGCGGACGGTGACCGCGCGCGAGCCGATCGACGCGAACGGTCGTTCGTGAGGGACCGGATCCCGGCGCCCGAAACCGTGGAACTCTCGGCGAAATCGGACGATCGTCTACGACTCACAAGCGCTATTTAAAAAGAACTGTACGAATATTCTGGCGTATGCGGACAACCCTCACGCAACGTTTAACCCCCGCCGTTCGGATGATGAAGTATGGACTCCGACAGTCCCGCTGTGACGAGTGTTGCCGGCCAGCCGATCCGCCGTCTCGGCGCCCTCTTTAAAACCGGCAATATTCTCACATTCACACGGGACTGGACGGCTCCGTTCGGACGCACTCACGACGACGCGCTCGGCTATCGTGGGGAGTCCGCACACCACCGTCGGCCCGCCGGTGAGGGCCACGCCGCCTGAATGAGCGTTTCCCAACACCCGATCGCGCTCCGCTTAGAGCGGCAGGTCGGGGGCGCGACGAAGCTGCTGGCGACCGTGATGGCGCTGCCGCTCGTCGACGGCATCTTCCCCGCCCTGGTGCTGGCCGGGGTGCTCGACAGCGCGTTCGGCATCCTCGAGACCGGGCTGCTGATCTTCGGCGGCTCCGCGACCGTCGCGGTCATCCTCGCGGAGATGGACGGCACCCGCCGCCAGCAGGCGACGTCGGTGCTGCTCATCGGCGCGCTCATCGTCCCGGTCGCCGGGATACAGGCCGCGCTGGCGCCTACCATCGAAGGGCTGCTGAACATGGCCGTCTTCGAGCGGTTCGCGGGGCTGGTCATCCTGACCATCGCCGCCAAGACCGCCTCCTCGAAGGTCGGCGAGAGCCTCCCGAGCCCGGCCGTCATCATCGCGCTCGGGCTGGTGGCGAGCTTCGAGCCCGCCGGCGCGGAGCTGGCGCTTCTGAACGACCCGGAGACGGTGCTGCGCGGCGCCGCGGCCGCGGGCGTCGGCGTCGCCTTCGCGTTGGGCGTCGCGACCCTGTCGCCCCAGCTGCGCGGGCGCGTCGACATCGACCGCTTCCGGTTCGGCTCCGCGGTCGCGCTGGGCGTCCTCGCGCTTCCCATCCTGCTCGGCCCCTTCGGCGTGATGCAGACGGACGCGCCGGTCGCGCTGGCGGTGCTCGCCGTCACCGGCCTGTTCGCGTACGACCCCGAGGCCGAGGGAGTCGGCAGCGAACGGGACGACGACAGCCCGGACGACCGCGGCGCGGAGCCGGCGGACCCGGACGCTCCCGCCGCGGAGGACGACTCCCTCCCCGGGGCCGAGCCGACCCCCGACCCGGTTCGCGGCGACGCGCCGGCCGCGACCGAACCGGCCGCCGACGGGGCCGGATCGAACCCCCCGGCCGGCTCACCGGCGGTCGTGGCCGACGGCGACGCCGAGTCTCCCGACTCGTCGACCGCGGTCGACGACGACGGCGAACCGGCCGACTCGGTCGAGGAACCGGACGCGTCGGACCACGACGGCGACGACACGGGCGAGTCGCGCGCGCCGTGGCTGTAGCCGGTCCCCCGCCCCTCCCGACCGTCGGGCTTTAGGTCGCCGCCGCGCTCTCACCACGCATGAGCAACCGCGTCGTGCAAGGGCGGATGGTGACGCCGGAGAAGTTGGCCGAACTTATCGAGGGCGAGGCCCCGCTGGAGGCGGAGTCGATCGAGGACGCCGACCGCGACTGCCCGGACTGCGGCAGCGACGTGATCCGGGTCGGCTACATGCCGACCGTCACCGAGTTCGTCACCGGCTACAAATGCCAGGAGTGCGACTGGAGCGACACCGACCGCGACGAGTAGCGTCGGCGGTGCGCGAGCCCGCGCTCTCGCCGCTGGTCGCCCCCGGAAGACACTCCGCGGACGGCCCCGCCCTGCCCCGATCACGGCGTATCGAAACCCCTTTACGTACCTCCGGACAACCCACATTCGCAAGATCGCTCGGGGCTGTGGCCAAGCCAGGGATGGCGACTGACTCCAGAGGCCGCGCCGGGGACGACACTCCAGACTGGTATTCCGAGCGGCCGACTGATCATCGGCCGCGTTGACGACCCTCTGGAGTTCCGAGGCGCAACCGGAGATATCAGTCGATCGGGGGTTCAAATCCCTCCGGCCCCATGGCGGTTCTAAGGTTAACTTATCACTTCTTAGAGATACGTCTCCGACTAAAAGCACTTCTGTCCCAAGAAGGGCCGCCGCGTGAGCGTCGGATGCGCCGGACCGTTCACCACGGAGAGGGATTCCGAGGACCTCCCTGTCACGAGTCGTCCTCGGAGGGTGGCCGCTTCGATAAACGGTCGAACCGGTCCTGTGCCGCGTTCGCGCGGGTTTCGGTCGACTCGGGGTCGTAGGACGCGGCCGCGAGGGCGCCGTCGCGGACGGTCACCGAGAGGACGGCGTCCGCGTGGCGTGCGTCCGCGGGGAGCCGTGCGGCCTCCAGGACCGCGTTCCCGACTTCCTCACTGCCGCGTTCGAAGAACACGGTCGCGAGCCCGTCCTCGACGCTGTCGACGACCGCGGTGTACTCGCCGTCCGGGAGTTCGATGTCGGTCATTCGTAGCTCACCGCCAGGACGCGTTCTCCATCGTCGTCGGAGAGTATCACCGTGTCGCCGTCGTTGTTCCAGACCGGCGATCCCGCCCCCCAGTACAGGTCGGTGTCGGTGTCCGTTCCGCTCCCGGTTCGCAGCGTCACCCTCGCACCGGCTTCGAGCGTGAAGCCGTCCGGGAACGCGTAGCTGTGACCCGCCTCGTCTTCGACCGTCCAGCCGGAGAGGTCGATCGCCTCGTCGCCGGTGTTCTCGAAGACGACGTACTCGTCGTTGAGGTTCTCGCGGTCGTCGCCCGCGGCGTCCGCGTTGATCGCGGCGACCTCGAGCGCCGCGTCCGGCTCGTTGTCCGTCGTCTCGGTCTCCTCGCCGGTGTCGTCGGTCGCGTCGCCGTCGCTTCCGGACCCGCCGTCGACCGGGTCGCCGCCGATCCGAGCGCGCTCGACGACCTCCTCGGTCGTGCCCGGGGCTATCGGGTCCGCGTCGCGGATCGCGAGCGCGTCCGTCGGCGCGTCGCGTTGCGTGCGCACGGAGACGCCGCTCCCGTCGCTGACGAGCACGATATCGCCGTGCGTCGCCGTCCAGTACGTCGGGAGGGACCGCTCGGACAGCCGCTCGAGGACCTCCTCGTGCGGGTGTCCGTACTGCGAGTCGTACGCGCTCGAGACGACGACCGCCCGCGGCCGTACCGCGTCGATGAACGACTCGCTCGAGGAGCTCGCGGAGCCGTGGTGGCCGGCCTTCAGCACGGTCGACCGGAGTTCCGTGCCGTAGGTGTCGATCAGGTACGCCTCCTGGTCGTCCTCGGCGTCGCCGGTGAGCAGGAAGCTCGTCTCTCCGTGTGCAACCGCGAGAACGATGCTGTTCTCGTTGCGCGCTTCGTTCTCGAGGTACGGGTCCGGCGGTCCGAGAACGTCCACGTCGACGTCCCCGAACGGGATGGCGTCTCCCTCCCGCGTCTCGTACAGCGTCACGTCGTGCTCCTCGACGGCGTCCAGGTACTCGGCGTACGTCTGGCTACTCGACGCGATCCCCGGGTCGTAGACCGCGCCGATCCCCTCCGCCTCCGTCTCGTAATACTCGATGACCGCCGCGTTGCCGCCGATGTGGTCCGCGTCGTTGTGCGAGGTGACGAGGTGGTCGATCCGGGTGACGCCGTGCCGGCGGAGGTACTGTAACACGTACTCGCCGTCGTCGTTGTAGTGACCGGTGTCGACGAGCATCGTCTCCCCCTCTGGACCCACGATGAGCGTACTGACCGACTGCCCGACGTTGATGTAGTGGACCTCGAGGGTGCCGGCCGCCGCATCGGCCGGCGAGCCCTGGCTCGGAACCGGCTGTGACGGCGTCTGATCGCCCGGAACCCCGCCCGCACAGCCCGCGAGGAGAACGAGACAGACCGTCAGGAGGGCCCGTCGCTTGCCTCCGGCTACTCGCATGTGGCATACAGACCCTACGCTACCAAACCGGTTGCCGTTTGTTACCTACCCACGCACGGTTGAGTTTGTGCCGATCGGCGGCCTAGAATCGCCGAAAAGGCGGTCCAGTTCCTTCCCGCTGCCGGATCGGAACGAAACGGCCGGAGACGCCCGTCTCGTCTCGCGGGTCCTCTTCGACCCCTCGTGAAACGACGGACACGCTGGTCAGGATGGCCGGATCGGTACCCCGCGGGCCTCGCGGTGCGTTACGACTCGTCTTCGGCGCGTGCGCCCTCCGGGTTCCCCTTGTGCTGGAGGTTCCTGTTGTCCTGCGACTCGACGTTCGTCGCCGGAATCGGCTCGGCGTCGACCTCGCCCCGCGGGCGTCCGGTGTACGCGTGGCCCGACTTCTCGGCGCAGTGGGCCATCGCATCGTGGGCTCCCTCCCACGGTCCCGCCGTGCAGTCGTCCGACGTGCAAATGAATACGATATCGCCCGGCATTCCAGTTAGGTCGAACAGAATACGCATATAAAAATCTGTGTGAACGGACCGAAAAACATAATAATTCTTGACATCGCGCCCGTCGATCGCCTCGAAATCATCGGGCGGTCCGAAGCGCCGGGGACGCGACTCCCCGTTCCGAGGTCGGACCGGTTCCGGGAGGGCGTACCGGCGAGGGCCTATTCCGGCAGGGGCACGCCGGCGAACTCGACCGCCGTTTCGCGCTCGCGGCCGACCTCGAGCGCGTGCTTGGCCGCGAAGCCGGCCTCGTGGGCGTGTCGGCCGCGTCCCACCCCGACGCGGACCTCGACGCCGGTCTCGCGGCGGACGTGGTCGATCGCGTCGCGGTAGCCTGTCTCGGTCACGTCCGGGCAGACCGCGATGACGTTGTCGCCGCCGACGAAGAAGGAGAGCGCGCCGTGTTCCGCCCGCATGTATCGCATCAGCGCGGCGTACGCCTGCTCGATCTCGATGAACGTGTCGAAGGCGTTGAGCCGGTCGGTGTAGGTGCCGGTGGCGTCGACCACGTCGAAGTGCGCCAACGCGAGGTCGTCGTCCGCGCGGTCGGCGAGGAACTCGCCGTCGAGCACCTCGGTCCGGGCCTCGTCCTGCGCGCTGCCGCGGACCTGCAGGCGCTCGGTCGCGGACTCCAGCGCGTCGATGGGTCGGGTCGCCACGTCGACGCCGAGGCTCACCGTCACCGGGTAGCGGTTGCGGACCGTCTCCTGGAGTGCGGCGTGGTCCTCGCCGTCGAGGCCGTTCGTCACGGCGATCATGTTGTCGAACCGCGTGAAGAAGACGTAGCCGTTCCGCGAGCCGACGAACTGCGCGAGGTCCGCGAACAGCCGCGACTGGAGCGTCTGGAGGTCCATCTCCCGGCGCGGCTCCGGCGTCACGGTCCACGGCCCGTAGTTGTCGATCTGGACGAGAGTCAACTGGGTGGTCGTCACGGGTACCCGGTGTTCGGACCGGCGCCCGCTTTACCCTTCCGTTATCCACAAGCCGTGACCCATCCCGATACTGGGACGAGAGGATGATTGTCGACGGTCCGCCCCACCGTCCGACCGGGTGCGCGGACGGAACCGATACGGTTCGCCGGCCCCTGTGACCCCCATGGACTACCGAGGCGCCGTCCTCGACGTCGACGGCACCGTGGTGCGCGGCAACGACCCCATCCCCGGCGCGCCGGAGGGGTACCGTCGGCTCCGGGCGGCCGGGCTGGAGACGCTGTTCGTCTCGAACAACCCGACGAAGGCGCCGCCCGCGTACGTGGATCGGCTCGGCGACGCCGGCTTCGAGGTGACCGCGGAGCAGGTGGTGACCGCGGGAACGGTCGCGACGCGGTACCTCCGGGAGCACCACGCGGACGACGACCTCTTCCTGATCGGCGCGCCCGGACTGCGTGAGCAGCTCGCGGCCGCGGACCTTTCGACGACCGACGCGGTCGAAGCCGCGGACGCGCTGGTGGCCTCCATCGACCACGGGTTCGACTACGAGGACCTCTGCGAGGCGCTGTGGGTGCTGGAGCGGGACGTCCCCTTCATCGGTACCGATCCCGACGTGGTGATCCCCGCGCCCGATCGGGACGTGCCGGGCTCCGGCGCGATCATCAACGCCGTGGCGGGCGTCGCGGAGCGCGACCCCGACGCGGTGCTCGGCAAACCCTCCGACGCCGCGGTCGAACTCGTGCGCGAGCGCCTGCCGCACCCGCCGGAGCGGTGCCTGCTCGTCGGCGACCGCCTGAACACGGACATCGCCCTCGGCGAGCGCGCCGGGATGACCACGGTGCTCGTGCGCACGGGCGTCACCGACGACGCGACGCTCGCCGCGAGCGACCACGACCCCGACTACGTGCTCGACTCGCTGGGCGACATCGACCGCGTTCTCGGCTGAGCGGCCGGTCCGCTCGCCGCGACGGCCGCGGTCGCCGCGGGTCGACCTCCGCCGAGGTGCGTGCCACCACGTGCCAAAGATTTAAGCCGGCGAATCGCAATCGGACGCACATGGACCACGACTCGCCGCACGTGTGGGACGGCGAAACCGAGGCCAACCGCGAGGAAGACCCCGAGGACGACCGCGTGGTCGTCGTCGAAGGCCACGCCGTACAGTTCAACGAGTACCGCTACTGACTCGCGGTCGGCGGTCGACGGAGGCGGGCCCATCTGGCGCTCCTCGGACGCGGACCGGGAGTGACGGCGCTCCGAGCGGCGCCGCTCCGTGGCCGGCCTCGTCGCTCAGCGGGACGGAACGCGAATCGCTCGCTCGGAGGCGCGGAGCGGCTGCGGAAAAGTCGAAAGGGCGGGTCGTGCCGGGGTTCAGAAGGCGTCGCCGTACGCGGAGATGTCGGCGTGGAGCTCCTCGCGGAGGGCGGAGTGGACGTGGCAGATGTCCTCGGCGCGGTCGACGATCTCGTCGAGTTCGCCCTCGCTCAGGTCGGCCTCGACGTGGAGGTCGAAGCTGATCGCGGCCAGGTCGTCGTCGTCGTCCAGCTCCGCGGAGGCGTCGATCTGGAGCTTGCCGAGGTCTTCCTCACCGCGCTGGCTGCCGCCGACGCGGAACGCGGGGAGGAAACAGGAGGCGTACGTCGCGACGAGCGTCGCGTTCGGGTTCGGGCCGGTCTCGTCGGTGGCGTCGATCTGCAGGTCGAAGTCGCCGACGTGACTGGTGGACGCGTAGCCCTCCTCGCTGACCGTGGTGGTCTCGATGTCAGACATACGCGCTCACGTTCGGTCGGTCGCATCCTAAAGATGGCGGTCGTGGGCGGTCCGCGCGCAGACGCGCCGTCGGTCGATCGGCGGAGCGGACCCCGGCCCGTCTACAGTTCGTAGGACTCGTCGCCGTCGAGGACGACGGCCTCGGCGGCGCCGGCCGTCGCCTTCACCTCGCGCACGAAGTCGTCGGTGTCGATCTCGATCGGCGGGAAGGAGTCGTAGTGCATCGGGAAGACCACGTCCGCGCCGACCCAGTCCGCGGCGATCGCGGCCTGTGCCGGCCCCATGGTGAAGTGGTCGCCGACCGGGAGCGCGGCCGCGTCGGGTTCGAGGAACAGCCCGATCACGTCCTTCATCTCGGACATCAGCGCCGTGTCGCCGGCGTGGTAGAACGCGGTCGCGTCGGCGTCGGACTCCTGTGTCGGCTTCTTGTCCGAGACCACGAAGCCGGCGGGCATCCCCGCGGAGGTGCCGTAGCCGGTCTCGATGCCGTTGGAGTGGTCCGCGCGCACCATCGTCACCCACGCGTCGCCGCACGCGACGGTGCCGCCGAGGTTCATCCCCATGCCGCCGACCGCGTTCTCGTGACCCATGTTGTCCTCGAGATAGCCCGCGAGCTCCGGAGTCGCGACGACGGTCGCGCCCTCGTAGCGGTCGGCGTCGCCGATGTGGTCGGCGTGGCCGTGGGTCAACAGGAGATAGTCGGGGTCCAGTTCCTCGGGCGAGACGTCCGTCTTCGGGTTGTCGAAGAACGGGTCGATCAGCAGGTCGGTGTCGCCGACGGTGACGTGCCACGTGGAGTGGCCGTGCCAGGTGAGTTCCATGGTTCGGTCGGAACGTGTCGCGGAGAGGTAATAAATGTCGTCGCCGGCGAGGTTCCGACCGGGGCGCGCTCCGACCCACGTGCCGTTTGGTTCCGATCACCACACCCCACGAACGGTTAAGTGGCGACGCGGGAACGCTGTGGTGAATGAAGACCGATCCCCGTTTCCGCTGACCGGGCCCTCGACGGGACCGCCGCGTGCGCCGCCCCCCGGGACGCCGGGGTGTCGCGGCGCCGCGTCGGCGCGGCCGCGGTCGGCACCGACGACGCGCCCGGGAGCGGAACTCCGCCGTCGCGGCGACGGTGTGGCTCCCCTCCCGGTCGCGGTGGGACAGCGTTCCGAGTCGGTCGACCGACCCGCCGTGGCGGCCCCCGTCGCGCCGCCGCGTCGCGTCGGCCGACCCCTCCGCGGGCCGACGCGAGCGCCCGAGACGAATGTCGAACACGAACGACGCATCTGCGGACCGACGAGACGGATCGACGCGAACGGAAACGGCGGACGGGTCCCGGGCCATCGTCGTGGCCCGCGACGCGGACGCGGTCCCCGACACGACCGAGATACGGGCGCTGACCGAGGCGGTCGGCTACTCCGTGGTCGACGCGGTGACACAGCGCCGCCGCGAGGACCCCACCTACGCGGTCGGGCGTGGGAAGGCCGAGGAGTTGATGCGGCGCGCCGCCGAGACGGACGCCGACGCGGTGGTGTACGACGGCGAGTTGACGCCCGGACAGACCGCCGCGCTGACCGACCTGCTCCCCGCGGGGGTGTCCGTGCTGGACCGGACCCGGGTCGTGCTCGACCGCTTCGCGGACGGGGCCGACTCGCGGGCCGCGACGCTTCAGGTCGATTTGGCCCGCCTCCGCTACTGGAAGCCCCGGCTTCGTGAACTGATCGCCCGCGACTACGCGGACGACCTGCGGTTCCACAACGAGGACGATCGGCGCGTGCTCGACGTGGAGCGACGCATCGAGGCGACCGAGCGCGCGCTCGACGCGGTGACGGAGACCCGACGCGAGCGCCGTCGCGAACGGCGCGAGGCGGGGTTCGACCTCGTCGCGCTCGCGGGCTACACCAACGCCGGCAAGTCGACGCTCCTCCGCCGGCTGGCGGACGACCTCGACGACCCTGACGGGGTCCCGGCGACCGGCGGAACCGCGGCAGCCGGAGCGACGCCGGCGACCGGGGGCGACGGTCACGCGGACGTCGCGACGGCCGCGACCGTCGCGGACCGCCTCTTCGAGACGCTGGAGACGACGACGCGTCGCGCGACGGTCGGCGGGCGGCGACTGCTGGTGACCGACACCGTCGGGTTCGTCGACGCGCTCCCGCACGAGGCGGTTCGGTCGTTCCGGGCGACGATAGCGGCGACGCGCGAGGCCGACGCCGTCCTGCTGGCGGTCGACGCGACCGACGCGCCGGACCGCCTGCGCGAGAAGGTCGCCGTCTCGCTCCGCGCGGTCGAGGAGACTTCGGGACCGGTGCTCCCGGTCCTGACGAAGGTCGACGCGCTGGCGGGGCCGGAGTCGATCGACGCCCGCCTCGCGGCGGTCGACGAGGCGGCGGCCGCGCTGTCGGGCGCGGGGGTGCCCGCCGCGGACCGCCTCCTGGACCCGGTGCCGGTCAGTGCGCTCGACGGGACGGGGATCGACCGGTTGCGCGAGCGGACCGTGGCCGCGCTCCCGACGGCCGAGACCACGCTCGACCTCCCGAACGACGGGGCGACACAGCGCCTGCTGGCGTGGGCACACGACCACGGGGACGTCCGCGACGTCTCGTACGAGGCCGACGCCGTGCGGGTCCGGTTCGCCGGCCGTCCCGACGTCGTCGCGGAGGCCGACCGACGGGCCGCGGCGCTCGGCGAGTAGCCGACCGGTTCGGGCAGTCTTAAGGGCGCCCACGGCCGACGAGGACGTATGCAACCACGGGACCTCTCAGCGAACTCCCCGTACGTCCCCGGCCGCGGCGTCGAGGAGGTCGCCCGCGAGTTGGGACTCGACCCCGAGGACCTGATCAAGCTTTCCTCGAACGAGAACCCCCACGGCGCTAGCCCCGACGCCGTCGCCGCGATCCGCGAGCACGCCGACGGAATCAGCGTCTACCCGAAGGCCTCGCACACGGACCTGACGAGCCGCCTCGCCGAGAAGTGGGGCGTGACCGACGAGCAGGTGTGGCTCTCGCCGGGCGCGGACGGCTCCATCGACTACCTCTCGCGGGCGATGCTGGAGCCCGACGACGACATCCTCGTCCCGACGCCGGGCTTCGCCTACTACGGCATGTCCGCGCGCTACCACCACGGCGACGCCAACGAGTACGAACTCGAGAAGGCCGACGACTTCGTCCAGACCGCCGAGACGGTGCTGGAGCAGTACGCCGGCGAGCGCATCGTCTACGTCACCTCGCCGCACAACCCCTCCGGCTCCACGATGGACCTCGACGACGTGGTCGCGCTCGCGGACGCCACGGCCGACAGCACCCTCGTCGTCGTCGACGAGGCGTACGGCGAGTTCGACGAGAGCGAGAGCGCCGTCTCGCTGATCCGGGAGGGCGGAGGCGACGCCACGCGCGACGACGCGCGGGACGATATCGCGGTCCTCAGGACCTTCTCGAAGGCGTACGGGCTCGCCGGGCTCCGGGTTGGCTACGCGGTCGTCCCGGAGGCGTGGGCCGACGCCTACGCCCGCGTGAACACGCCCTTCGCCGCGAGCGAGTTGGCCTGTCGGGCCGCGCTGGCCGCGCTCGACGACGACGACCACGTCGAGAAGTCGGTCGAGAGCGCCCGGTGGGCGCGCGCGTACATCCGCGAGGAGCTCGACGCGCCGACGTACCCCTCGGCGGGCAACTTCGTGCTCGCGGAGGTCGGCAACGCCGAGGCGGTCTGCGAGGCCGCCCAGCACGAGGGCGTCATCGTCCGGGACTGTAGCTCGTTCGGGCTGCCCGCCTGCATCCGGATCTCGACCGGCACGCGGGAGGAGACCGAGCGGGCCGTCGCGACCCTCAACGACGTGCTCGCCGACCTCGAACAGGGTGTCCACGCCTGATGCGGCTGGCAGTCACCGGCACGCCCGGGACGGGCAAGACGACCGCGACGGAGCTGCTGGCGGACCGATGGGAGGACGCCCCCGAGGTGATCCACCTCAACGAGCGGATCAAGGGCGACGACGACCTCTGGACCGAGCGCGACGACGACCGCGGCGGCTCGCGCGTCGTCGACCTCGAGGCCGTCCGTGAGGAACTGGGCGACTGGGAGGGGATCCTGGAGTCGCACCTCGCGCACCACTTCGACGCCGACGCGGTCGTCGTCCTCCGGTGCGCTCCGGCCGTCATCGAGGAACGCCTCCGGGAGCGCGGCGAGTCCGCCGAGTCGGCCGCGGAGAACGCCGAGTCGGAGGCGCTCGACGTGGTGCTCGCGGAGGCCGTCGAGCGGTTCGGGCGCGAGAACGTCTACGAGATCGACACCACGGACCGGAGTCCGGCGGAGGTGGCCGACGCCATTCGCGCGGTGCTGGAGGGCGACCGCGAACCGAGCGCCGGGACGGTCGACTTCACGGGGTACATATAACCGTGAACCGGGAGAGTGACCGCGTATGACGCTCGATCAGTATCGGTCCGTAGCGGAACGCCTCCTCGGCCCGTGGGTCGCCGCGGCCGACCGGCTCGGGCTGACCCCGAACCAGGTCAGCGTGATCGCCTTCGCGGCGGCCGTCGCCGCCGGTGGCGCGTTCTACGTCGGCACCGCGGCGGCGTACGCCGCGGGCGCGGCGCTGGTGTTTCTAAACGGCTGGCTCGACCTCGTCGACGGCGCGCTCGCGCGCGAGCAGGCGGTCGCCTCGGAAGGGGGCGACCTGCTCGACCACGTGCTCGACCGCTACGCCGACATCGCGATCATCGCCGGGTTCGCCGCGGGGATCGGGCGGTACGACCTCGGGCTGCTCGCGGTGACGGGCGTCCTGATGACCTCCTACCTCGGCACGCAGATCCAGGCGGTCGGGCTCGGCCGCGAGTACGGCGGCCTCCTCGGCCGCGCCGACCGGCTCGCGCTGATGGGGTTCGTCGGGTTCGCGGCCGCGGTCGTCCCGCGGGAACTGGTCGCGGGACTCGGCGTCGTCGGGCTCCTCCTCGTCCTCTTCGCGGTCGTCGGCCACCTCACCGCGCTCCAGCGGTTCCTGGGCGCGTGGCGGGACCTCTGATCTGGGGACTGACCGACGACCCGGGAGGCCGACCGCGCCGACCGGCGCCCGCGGCCCGAAGTTGATAAACGATGGCGGCGAAACGACCCGACAATGAGCGTGACCCACGCCGACCAGCGCGTCGCGGTGCTGGCGGACTCACAGAACCTCTATCACTCCGCGCAGAGCAAGTACTCTCGGAACGTCGACTACGCCGGCCTGCTGGAGCGGGCGGTCGGCGACCGGTCGCTCGTGCGCGCCATCGCGTACGTCATCCGCGCCGACTCGCCGGAGGAGGAGAGCTTCTTCGAGGCGCTGCGGGACATCGGCTTCGAGACGAAGATCAAGGACATCAAGACGTTCCCCGACGGGACGAAGAAGGCCGACTGGGACCTCGGGATGAGCCTCGACGCCGTCTCGCTGGCGAGCCACGTCGACACGGTGGTCCTCTGTACCGGCGACGGCGACTTCGCGCGGCTCTGCACCCACCTCAGACACGAGGGCGTCCGCGTCGAGGCTGTCGGGCTCGGCTCGTCGACCGCCGAAGAGCTGATCGACGCGGCCGACTCCTTCCACGACATGGAGGACGAGGAGGACGCGTTCCTGCTTTAACCTCGGCCGTTCCAGACCTCTCCATGAGCTCTCGTCAGCGCGGCCCGGACCCGGTCGACGACCGCCTCGTCGTGCTCGCGCTGCCCGCCGTTCTCGGCATGGCGCTCGGGCTCGCGGTCGGCGGCCAACTGGACAGCCTCGCGGCCGGAATCGCCCTCGGGATCGCCCTCGCGGCCGGGTTCGGCTGGCTGCGGCTGTGGCTGGCGAACCTCCCACAGTAGTCCCCGTCGGCGGACCTCCCGCGGTCACCCCGACCGGCGGTTCCTCCCGCGACGCCCACGGTCCGGAACCGCTTTGAGCGCGCCGCCGCGAGTGCGCCCATGAGCGACGCGGAGGATCTCGCGGATCTGCGGGTGACCGCCGACTACCAGTTCGGCGCCGGCGCGGGCGCGGCGCTGTTCCCGCCGAGCGACGAGCACACCGTTCGGCGGTCCAGCGGCGGCCGCCCGCGGCAGGTGCTGGCCGGCGACGTGACCGAGACACCCGGTAGCGCGGAGGGCGACCGGCTCGTGACGTACGGCACCGACGGCCGTTTCCGGCTCGGGATCGCGGGCGGCGCGCGCCTCCACGAGGCGCTCGATCCGCCCGCGTACCGCGTCACCGTCGGCGACGAGAGCGAACCGTTCGTCCGCGACGGGAGCAACGTCTTCGCGAAGTTCGTCACCGCGGTCGACGACGCAGTCCGACCCGGAGACGAGCTGCTGGTCGTCCACGAGGACGGCCGCCTGCTCGCGGTCGGGCGCGCGGAGCTCTCCGCCGCGGAGATGCGCGCGTTCGACACCGGGATGGCCGTGAAGGTTCGTGACGGCGTCGAGGACCTGTAACTCGACCGCGAACCACGCAGGCTGGCCGAGCGACGGAGACGCCTCGACCTACAGGAACCGCGCCAGCCCGACCGCCTCGATCAGCGGGATGCCGGCCGCGATCGAGCCGACCAGGAAACCGGCGATGGCGCCGCCGTTCAGCAGGGGGAGTCCGGCGTGTGCCCGGCCCTTCATGACCCAGCTCATCAGCACGAGCAGGCCGGCGACGGTGCCGACCATCGCGCCGAGCGCGGGCAGGTTCAGCCCGATCAGGGGCACGTCGAGCGCGCCCGCCTCGGGGAGGAACGTCGCCGCGCTGGCGACCAGCACCGCGGGGATGACCGCGTCCCCGAGTCCGATGAAGAACGCGTCGCGGTCCTCGATGTCGGGTGCCTCGGCCTCCGTCTCCGCGGGCTCAGCAGCCTCCGCGGGCTCAGCAGCATCCGTGGCCTCCTCAGCATCCGCGGCTCTATCAGCCTCCGCGGACCCTTCCTCGCGGTCGGCCAGCAGCGAGTAGGACAGCGACAGCGGAATAACGAGCACCACCGGGATGTTGAGGTCCATCACGCCCTCGGCGAGCGAGAGCATGTGCTCGGTGCCGTAGACGGAGATCGCGTCGTAGACGGCCAGGAGGGTCAGCAAGACGAGCGCCGGGAGGACGCCGAAGGAGATGCCGAACAGCCCCGCGGCGCCGGCCCCCATCAACACCCCGGCGGTGTCGATGACGTACCACTCCGGATGGACGAGCAGCGCGACGCCGACCGCGAGCGCGGGGACTGCGGCGAGGACCGGCGAGAACAGCGCGGAGAAGACGTACCACGAGAGCCACGCGGAGGTCCCGACGATGACGAGCCGGACGGCCCAGTCGAACTCGTACTTGAACGCCGCGAGCATCAGCGCCGTCATCACGAGGATGGCGGCGATGTAGAGCACGCTGTTTGTGGGGTCCTGCGGGTTCTCGACGGGTTGGTAGCCGCTCTCGACGAACTCCGGCACGAGCGCGAGCGCGCCAAGCTGGACGAGGACGAAAAGCGCCACGGCGAAGCCGACGCCGCGATACGCGCGGGGGATCATCTACCGCCCGTTCGACGCGGGGGCGTTTTGCAGTTGTGCTTGCGGCCGACCTCCGGGCGAGGGCCGGCCGCCCCGTCACTCCCCGGCCGCGAACGACCGGTCGAGCGTCGGCGCCCCGCGGATGGCGATGGCGACCGCCGCGAGGCCGAACGCCGCGATCCCCGCCGCGCCGACCGGGCTCGCGACGAACTCCGCGATCCGGGCGTTCTCCGCGACCGCGTAGACGAGCACGAGCCCCGCGGAGCCGTTGAACACCCCGTGGAGCAGCGCGGCCGCGAGCGCCGACTCCGCGCGAACGACGAGGAACGTGTACGCCGGCGAGAAGGCGACGCAGGCCAGCGTCATGACGGCGACCCCCACCGTCGGGAACGAGGGGTAGTTGTAGCCCGCCGCGACCACCGGCGCGTGCCAGACGCCCCACAGCGCGCCGACGCCGAGCGACGCGCGCCAGAACCCGAGCGGCGCGAGCTCCCACAACAGGTAGCCCCGCCAGCCGAACTCCTCGCCGAACGCGAACACGGCGTTGACGGTCGCGCCGAGCGCCAGCGCCAGCCCGAGCGCCGCCGCGACGCCGAGCGCCCCGGCCGGAAGCCCGACGCCGGGGAGGGGGTCGCCGTCCAAGCCGAACGCGACGCCGGGAACGGCGACCGCCACCGCCAGCGTCACGCCGACGAGCCCGAGGGCGACAAACGGCGCCGCGAGCAGCCACCGCGGTCGGCCGATGCGGAGTCCGACCTCCCGGACCCCGACATCGTGACGCAGACAGACGACCAGTCCCGCGACGAGCGGCGAGAACATGTAGACCGGCGCGAGCGCGACGGTGGAGACGCCGAGCGCACGGGCGGCCGCGACGAGGAGCACCGCGGCCGCGATCAGAGCCCCGACGAACAGTCCGAGCCGGTCGCGGTCGATGTCAGACATCGTCGCTCCGCCGGACTTCTCGTCCGATGTCCGGGTCGTTCGGTACTCGTTCGGCGCTCGTCACCGCTCCTCCGCCGACTGCGGTCGCTCGCTCGGGGACCATGACTGCCGGAGGATACGCCGGGGGGCGCAAAACCGTTACGCCGGCGTGTGAGGATCCCTCGCGGCCTCACCGCGCGTACAGCTGCTGGCCCACCAGCGACGCCAACTCGACGCCGTCGTTCGGCGTCACCGCAACGTAGGGGCGCTCCACCGGGCCGAACACGTCCACGACGCGACCGACCGTCGAGAGCGACTCGTCGACGACCACGTCGCCGATGTCGGCCGCCTCCCCCGCACCGTCCGCGTCCGCGCGCGCGATCGCGAGCCCCTGCGCGATTCGGACCACGTTGCCGACGCGCTTCACGCTTCGTCGCGCAGGATGTTGACGTACGCGGCGACCGCCTGCACGAGGTCGTTCTTGGCCGTGTCCTCCGTCCCCTGAACGAGCACGCGTCCCCGCGGCTCGAACTCCCGTGAGTACGCCTTGTCGCGTTCGATCACCGCGTCGTACCCCACCTGCTGGACCGCCTTCGCGATCTCGTCGACGGCCGGCTCCTCGACCGCCTGATCCGCCGGCACGCGCCGCCCCTCCGACCGCGTCAGCGCCGCGTCGATGTAGGCGGGATAGATGACGTTCTCGACCATACCGGGAGAGCGAGCGCGCGGGGTAAGATCCTTTCGACCGACCTTTTTCTGCGTCGGGTTCGCGCGGCGCAAGCGCCGCGCTCACCGCTCCTTGAAAAATGTCGATCAAAAAGGGGCCGCGGTCGGCGCTGCGGGCGCTTCGCGCCCTCGCGCCGCCGCGGTACCACAACCTCGACAGAAACAGCACCGCACCGCCACCGCATCAGCACCGCACCGCCACCGCATCAGCACCGCGCCGCGGCTCCGACGGTAATCGTCTCTGGGCTACCGCCGAGAAAAATCGCGACTGCAGCCGCGTCAGCGCCCTTCGGTCTCGGCTTCGACCATGCCCGAGAACCTAGTGTTCGGGAACAGCGCGTTCACGTCCGGGTCCGCGTCGAGAAGCCGATACTGGCTCCCGTCCCGATCCACGACGCCCGCGTCCTCGAGATGGTCGAGATGCGCGTGCGCCTCGCCCGGCCCGTGCAGGATGTGGATCCGGTCGAGGTCGCCGAACAGGTGCGCGGAGACGGTCCACGTGTCGCAGGGCCCGTGCTCGTCCAACACGTCGATGACGCGCTCCGTGCGCTCGCGGTGGTGCTCGAGGATGACCGCCGCGCGGCGACTCGGCTCCGTGATCGCGTCACGATGTCCCGGATGCGCGCGCGTCCAGTCCCGCTCGACCACGCGAACCAGGCTCTCGGCGTACTTCTGCAGGGGCTGCGCGACGCGCGTGTCCGCGCCGCCGACGTTCGGCGTGTAACGCGGCAGGATCGCGTCGCCGACGAACGCCTGCTCGCCCCCGCGGTCCCCGAGCAGGGACTCGTCGGGACCCACGTCGGCGCCGCCCCCGTCCGCGACCGAGTCCGCGTCGAACGCGAACGCCGTCAGCCCGGCCGCGTGGCCGGGGAGGTGAACCGCCTCCAGTTCCGTCCCGTTCACGTCGAACCGGTCGCCGTCCACGATGGGCGTCACGTCCGCGTCGGCTCCCCGGAGGTCGTCCATCGACCCGCCGATGAACGACTGGAGCGCCTCGCGGGCGTCCGCGGGCATCCCCCACAGGTCGAAGACGCGCTCCTGTGCGTCCCGGTCCTGGAGGAAGGACGGCTCCGCACCCGAGACCAGGGGCGCGTCCGCTTCGTGGACGAACACCTCGCAGTCGCTCTCGGCCTGCACGTCGCCCGCGAGGCCGGCGTGGTCCGGGTGCCAGTGCGTGAGGTACACCTCGTCCACGTCCGCGAGCGCGAGCCCCGCGGTCGCGAGCCCCTCCTCCAGCTCCGCCCGCACCTCGGGGAGCGCGACGCCCGTGTCCACGAGCGCCGTCGTCTCGCCGTCGAACAGGTAGACGTTGTTCAGCCCCTCGAAGACGGTGTTCCCGAGCCTGATTCGCTTCACTCGTGTACGTGGGTCGCGCGCCTTTTTGAGCGTTGCCACTTTCGACACTACGGAGACCGAGTCGCGTCTGCCGGTGTTCACCCGGAGTTCCGCGCCTCCGTTTTTGTGGCGACTCCGCCGATCGTGCCAGCACCACCCCGAAAACTCCACCCACCGCCCCGCATCGCGGCCGCATCAGCACCCCACCGCGACCGCATCAGCACCTCACCGCGACCGCATCAGCACCCCTACCGCGACCACTTCAGCACCCCACCGCGACCGCATCAGCACCTCACCGCGACCGCATCAGCACCTCATCGCGACCGCATCAGCACCTCACCGCGACCGCAGCGGACGGGGTCGGTTCGCAGCGCACAGTTCTGCATTCGGTCGGTCGGATGCCGACGCTGGGTCGTTCCACTGGGGACCGGCGCCGCCGCTGAAAGGCGCGATAAACGGAGAAATCGGATGGTCGAGTCGGTCGGGAGCGGCGCGGCGCTACTCCTCGACGGCGACTTCGTCCTCGTCCACGTCGACGGAGGCCTCCTCCTCGGCGGCGACCTCCTCCGGGCGCGCTTCGAGGGTCAGCTTCTGGACCTCGACGCGGCGCAGCGGGTAGATGGTCTTCGCCTCGCCGTAGATGGCGGAGGAGAGCCGGCCCTCGACGATGGAGTCGACGAACTCGGCGAAGGTGCGCTCCTCGGCGGCCGCCTCCACCTGGTCGATCATGACCCGGCGGATGGCCTTCTCCTGAGAGCGGTCGGCCTTCTTCGTCGTGAACGCCACCGGCTGCACGCGGATGCGGTGGTCGTCCGTCGTCAGCACCGTGATCGACGCCTCGACCTTCGAGGCGCCGCGGCGCACGAGCGAGCGCAGGTAATCGCGCGTCAGCTCGTACTTGATGAACTCGGTGTAGGCCGCGTCCGAGCCCACGTCGGTGATCTTGAACGTCAGCTTCGTGTTGTTGGCGCCGGAGTCGCCCGTCAGGTCGCCCAGCGTCGTGGTGATCGTGCGCCCGAGCACCATGTCGGGCTCCTCGGCGACGGTCTCCCCGATCTCCTCCCGGTCGAACTGCTCGGGGGCGATCACGGAGTACCAGCGCTTGCCTCGCTTCTGCTTGGATACGGATCGTTCGCTCATGTGTCGTGTGTGTTGTCGTTGGATGTGGCGGACTCGCCCGCGTGGGCGCGTCCGCGCTCGATGACGCGGTCCGCCACCGTCAGGTTCACCACGTAGTCGTCGACCGTGGACAGCAGTCCGCCGGTCGTCTCCCGCCCGACCTCGCAGACGATCGCGTCGCCGTCGACGCGCGCGTCCATCGAGGCCGTGTCGTCGGGGCCGAGCGCGGCCGCGACGAGGTCGGCGTCGGCGTGAGTGGTCCGCAGGGTCGCCGTCCGGGTGACGGCGCCGTCCGCGGACGCGCCCTCGCCGACCGCCGCCTCGCTCGCGTCCTCGCTCATAGCGCCCCCCTGACCGCCGCCGCGACCTCGGTCGCGTCCCCGTCGAACCGGGCGGCGCCGCGGGTCGGCGTCCCCCAGCCCGTCCCGCCGAAGTCGGCGGCGACGGTCCGGAGGGCCTCGCCGAGGCCGACCGGCTCCGTCGCCGCGGCCGCGAGCGCGCCCGCCTCCGCGGAGAGCGCGAGCGCGATCGGCTCCGGCGACAGGTAGTCCCGCGCGAGGCGGGCGACCGTCGGGAGCGTCGCGGCCGACGCGTCCGTCCGGACGACGGTCGCGCCGTCGTACCGGCCGGTCGTCGCGCCCGCCAGCGCGCGGTGGGCCGCCAGCCCGTGGGTGCGCCACGCGTCGAGCGCGGCGGTACGGAGGCCGTCGCTCGGCTCGTCGGCGAGCGCGAGCGCGATCCCCGTCCCGGGCGCCGCGCGCGACAGCGCGTCGAGCACGTCGGCGTAGCCGCCGACCGTGGCGAACGGCGCGTCGTCGCCGTCCGTGGCGTACGGGCGGAGTGCACGCTCGACCGCGGTCGCGGCCCGTCGGCTCGCGTCCGGCGCGGTCGCGGCGTCGACGGCGACCAGCGACGCTAGCCGCCGGTGGGCGTCGGCGTCGAGGTCGGACGGGAGCGACAGCTCCGCGAGCGCCGCCCGCGCCGACTCCGGCTCGCCCGAGTAGGGGAGCCGGAGCAGCGTGGACGCCGAGAGCCCGTCCGCCAGGTCGGCGGTCGGGACCGCGACGCCGGGGCGCCGCTCGACGCGACCGGTCCGCTCGGCGGCCGCCAGCGCGTCGCCGGAGCCGTCCGTGCCGGGGACCGATCCCGCGGCGACGACGCCGGCGAGCGCCAGCACCGGGTCGGGGTCGGCGCCCAGCTCGCGGGCGACCGCGAAGGCGGTCGTGCTGGCCGGGCGCCCCTCGCCGGCGACGGCGTGCGGTCCCGCGTCGGCGCCGACCGTCACCGACACGTCCTCCTCGGACGGGGTCGGGTCGGGGTCGGCCGCCACCCGCGCCTGGAACGGAGTGCTCCGGGCGCGGAGCGCGCGGGCGAGCAGCGCCGCCGCTGCCAGCGAGTCGCCGTCGTCGCGGGCGACGAGCCGAACGAACGGCGCGTCGCGCAGGACGCCGGCGAGCGCGTCGGGGGCGGCGTCGGCGGATGCGGTTTCTGTCACGGTCGGGTGTGGATCGGGCGTGGGTCGGATGTGGGTCAGTTGACTGTGGATGTCGGGTCCGTGGTGGACCGTTCGGTGGCCGTGCGTCGGGTTACTCGTTCAGCAGTTCGGCCGCGGTCTCGTAGTCGTAGACGAAGTCCTCGTCGAGCTGGTCGCCGCGGTAGTAGTCGACGAGTCGGCGGATCTTCGACTCCGTGTTCTGCAGCGCGCGCTTGTTCTGGTGGTCCTGCTGGTTCTCCGCCATGTGCTCGCGCAGGTTGACGGCGCGTTCCATCAGGTTCCGGAGGTCGGACGGCAGGTCGCCGGCCGCGTCGTTCTCCTCGAGGATCTCGGTCACCTTCTTCCCGGTCGCCAGCTTCACGTCCGGGATCGGGGTGCCCTTCACGCCCTCGTCGCGCAACTTGAGACCGATGACGGCGGGCTCGTGGCCCTGTTCCGCCAGTTCGACGACGCGGGACTCGATGTCCTCGGCGTCGACGTCGCTCCACTCGGGGTCGTCTGCCGCCACGGGCTTGTCCGAACCGGACGAGCCGCGGCGACGGGTATGCATTCGTGCCATCGTTCGAAGTTGGAACGGCACAACCGCGGACGCGTGACCGCGGCTCCGCGCGACGCTGGTCGGCGGCAGAGGCCGCGACGACCGTCGCCGGGGGAGCCGGCGGTGCACTGCCGCAATCCCAAGCGCGCCAATCGACGCGCGAGTCGGATTTGCGGCTGTGCTGTTCCCGTCGAAAACCTGTCCGTCCGGGGACTTAAGAGCTTGCTATTCGTTCGAATCGCGGCCGTTCGGCGGTCACAGAAGCAGTCGACCCGCCACGTAGACGACGACCGCGCCCGCGACACCGAGCGCGAGGGCCTTCGTGTTCAGCCGAACTGCCCGTTTTCTGTCGGCTTCCCGGGCCGCGTCGTCGGTGACCTCGCGGTTCCCCGCTCCCACGTCGAAGACGCCCAGCGCCGCGAAGCCGACGCAGAAGCGTTCGCGGTACTGCAGGAACCCCATCGCCGCGCCGTACAGCGGGAAGACGGTCGCGAGCAGGTAGACCGCCGGGAACGACCCGAGGACGACGACCGCACCCAGAGCGACTGCCGCGGCGAGCGACCCCCCGCCGAGCGCGAGGCGCTTGCGGCGCTCGCCGGGGCCGATGTTGCAGACGCCGGGTTGATACTCCATGCTTGCGGGTTCGAGCCGGCGCGGATAAAGACGCGTCGGTGCCTCCGCCAGGGCGTGAGGGAGATCGGCCGCTTCTGAGGCCGGTTTCGGGAAGCGCGATCACAGAGCTACTTTGTCGCGGTCGGCGCGTGCGAGCAACGCGCGCGAGGGAGGTCGCGGGGCGGGCGCGATGCGGTGCGATGCGGTTCCGCGCCCGCCCCGCGGTCGAGGCTGGGGAGGGACGAGGCTGCGGTGCAGTTGCGTGGCGGTGGGTGGGACTGAACGGAGCGACCGGCGGCTCGAAGATCCCCGATTCTCGGTGCGCTACTGCGCGCCGGTGGCTCGCGAGACGCGGGTTGCTCGAGAAAACTGGAAGGGCGCGAGCGCGCTTCAGAGCCCGAGCTGGCGTCCGAGCACGACGTGCTGGATCTCGGAGGTCCCCTCGCCGATCTCCATCAGCTTCGCGTCGCGGTAGAAGCGCTGCGGCGAGAAGTCCTCGGTGTAGCCGTAGCCGCCGAGCACCTGCACGGCGTCCTCGGCCACCTCGCGGGCGGACTCGGAGGCGTCGAGCTTTGCCAGCGCGGACTCCTCGGTCACCCGGTTCCCCTCGTCGTACTTCACGGCCGCCTTGTGGGTGAGGAGGCGGGAGCGCTCCGTCTTGCGGTGCATGTCGACGATCTTGTCGCGGATGGCGTCGAACTTCGAGATGGGCTGGCCGAACTGCTCGCGCTCGCCGGCGTACTCCTTGGCGGCCTCGTAGGCCCCTTGCGCGAGCCCGGTCGACAGCGCCGCGATGGAGATCCGGCCGCCGTCGAGCGTCTTCATCGTCTGTGTCCACCCCTCTCCCTCTGCTCCGAGCAGGCGGTCCTCGGGGATCCGCACGTCGTCGAGCCGGATCTCGCAGGTGGGCGAGCAGTTGAGGCCCATCTTGTCCCAGACGGTGGTGACCTCGAAGCCGTCGTCGTTCTCGGGGTCGACGATAAACGTGGAGATGCCGTCGTAGCCCGCCTCGGGCTCCGTGACCGCCTTCACCAGCACGCTGTTGGCGACGGTCGCGTTGGTGATGAACTGCTTCGTCCCGTTCAGGACGTACTCGCCGGCGTCCGCGTCGTACTCCGCGGTCGTGTCCATGTCGGAAGCGTCCGAGCCGCTGCCGGGCTCCGTGAGCGCCCACGCACCCATCCCCTCGCCCTCCGCGAGCGGGCGGAGCCACTCCGCCTTCTGTTCGTCGGTGCCGAACAGCTCGATCGGCTTCGAGCCGAGCGAGACGTGCGCGGCGTAGGAGAGCCCGATGCCGCCGGAGACGCGGCCGAGCTCCTCGGTGACGAGCGCGTACATCAGCTGGTCGCCGCCGAGGCCGCCGTACTCCTCCGAGACGGGGACGCCCATCATGTCGAGGGCGGCGAGTTCGTCGAACACCTCCGCGGGGAAGCGGTGCTCGTCCTCCACCTCCTGGGCGATCGGGGCGATCTCCTCCTCGCAGAACTCCCGGACGGTGTCCCGGATCATCCGGTGCTCCGCGGGCAGGTCGAAGTCCATACCGCAACTGGGTCCACCCGGAGTATAAATGAAGCGAACGACCGTGAGGGACTCCGCCCGGCCGGCCGTCCTGCGCCCGCGGACGCCGTCTCCGGTCCGCACCCGATCCGCCGCCGTCAGCCGCGCTCAGCCGAAGACCCGGAACAGTCCGAGCACCCAGCGGAGGGCCTCCGAGCAGGCGAACAGCGCGCCCTCGACCCGGGAGAGCCGGCGCCCGGACCAGAGCGCGGCGACCATCAGCACCGTCACGGCGGTCAGCCAGAGCGTCGTCTCGATGGCGGCCCCGGAGACGGCAAGGGGTCGGAGCCCGGCCGCCAGCCCCATGATGCCGAGCGCGTTGAACACGTTCGAGCCGACGATGTTGCCGACGGACATGCCGACGTGGCCCTGCCGCATGGCGACGAGCGAGACGGCGAACTCCGGGGTGGAGGTGCCGGCGGCGACGATGGTCCCGCCGATAACCCAGTCGGAGACGCCGGCCGAGCGCGCCAGCGCCGACGCCGCCTCGACCATGAAGTGCCCGCTGACGAGGACGACCGCCAGCCCGCCGACGAGCAGGAGCGCGTCGCGGCCGCGGAACGCCGTGCGGTCCGCCCCGGACCGGTGCGACGCCGGGTATTCGGTCTCGATCGAGGCCCCCGTGCGCTCGTCGTAGAGCAGGTACGCCGTGTAGGCGAGGAACGCGAGGGCGAGGAGCAGGCCCTCCGGGCGCGTCACCGTCCGGTCGAACAGCACCGCGAACGCCAGCAGCGTCGACAGCACCAGCGCCGCGCCGTCCCGGTGGACCAGCGACCGCTCGACGGGGATCACCCGGAGCAGCGACACCGTGCCGAGGATGAACGCGAGGTTGTAGACGTTCGATCCGACGACGTTCCCGACCGCGATGTCGCCGAGACCCGCGAGCGCCGCGTCGGTCGTGACGACCAGTTCCGGCGTCGAGGTGCCCATCGCGACCACGGTGAGGCCGATAGTCAGCTCCGCGACGCCGAACCGGCGAGCCAGCCGGACCACGGCGTCGACGAGCGCTCGCGCCCCGACCCAGAGCCCGAGGATCGTCGCGGCGATCACGGCGACCTGGACGATCGGTCCTCCCTGTACCATCGTGACGACGGTCGCGCCCGCCGTACGTAAACCCCGTGCCCGACGTCGCCGTCCGCGGTCTGTTTCGGTCCTCACCGCCCGCGGTCGGTCCGCGGTGTCTCCCTCCGCAGTCGACCCACAAGATTATCTACGAGCGTTGACACCCCGACGCATGAACAGACGAGAGCTGCTGCGGAGTTGTGGCGGGCTTGCGACCGCGAGCGCGGTCGGGGGTATCGGTGCGGCGGGCTGTCTGGGCGCGCCGGACGCGGCCGCCTTCACGGAGGGGTTCGAGGACGGACTCGGCGACTGGGAGACGGACGCAGCCATCGGCCCGGAGGTCGACATCGCCGACTTCGAGTGGGAGGTCGACGTCTCCGAGGAAGAAGCGTCCGCCGGCGACCGCTCGCTGCGGGTCTGGAACGAGGGCGACTACGACGACGGGGTGTCGTGGGCGGTCCACCCCGTGTCGGTCGAACCCGGGCGGCGCTACGAGGCGACGGTCACCGCGCAGTTCTGGAGCGACTCGGAGTCGTTCAACACGATCCGCCACGCCGTCATGCGCCTCGGCGCGGAGCGACCCGAGGCCGAGGAGGACTTCCCGGACCTCGGGCTGAACACGACGGATCTCGGCGAGACGCCCTACGGCGGTCTGCGGGAACCCCTGTGGCTCGCCGACGGCTGGCGCGAGTACACGTTCGAGTGGACCACGCCGGAGATCGCCACCGACACGCTGTACGTCGCGGTCGGGACCGCCGTCATCTGGGAGGCGGACGCGACCCACTACGTCGACGAGATCAGCGTCTCGTTCGACCCGCGGTGACGACCCTTCTCAACGGTCTGCTCGGCGGGTTCGCGGCTGGCATCGTCGCGACGATCGCGGTTCGGGCGGTCGTCGCTCGGACGGTCACGTCCCGGGCGGGCGTGTCTGTAGAGGGCCCGCGCTCGATCCCCCTCGGCGTCGCCTACGGTGCGCTGGCCGGTCTCGGCTTCGTGGCGGGCGAACTGTACGTGGCGGGCGCCCTCGGCGTCCCCCCGTCGTTCGGCGAGGCGCTCGCCGCGGCGGCCGTCTGGAGCGCCCTGCTGTGTCTCGGTCTGCTGGCGATCGGACGGCTCCTGCGGTCCGGCGGCGCGGACGGCGGCGTGGACGGCGGCGTCCCGGTCGTTCCGCCGGCGCGTCTCCTGGTCGCGTACCACCTCGCGTTCGCGGTCGGATTGGGGGTGTGGATCCGCCTCACGTGGATCACCTGACCGGACCGAGCGCGACGGGCCCGCCCGCTCGGCGGCTTGAAGTGGTGTCCCGTCGTCCGTCCCCTATGCACAGACGCCAGTTCCTCGCGGCCGGCGCGGCCGGAACGGTCGCGGGATTCACGGGCCTCGCGGGCTGTCTGGGCGGCTCCGACGAGAACGGGAACCTCGACCTCACCGTGCAGAACGAGGGCGACGAACCAGTCGAGGCGCGGGTCGTGGTGACCGGCGCGGACGGGACCACCTACGAGGACGAGGCGGACCGGATCGACCCCGGCGTCGCGCGGGCGTTCGAGGTGACGGTCGCGGCGAGCGGCCGTCACGAGGCCGTCGTCTCGGGCGGCGGGTGGGAAGGAGCGCTGGCGTGGGACGCCGAGCGGTGCCGGCTGTACGACGGGACGGTGCGCGTGGCCGCCGACCGCGTCGAGGTGGCCGGCGAGTGCGCGGGGCCGCGCTGATCCTCGTTTCTGTCGCTGTCGTCGTTCACCGGAAACGCGGTGTCTCGCACCGCGAAGCGCGCGACCGCGCCTCCGGGGCGCCCTCCGTCTCACCCGGCTTAAGTAGCCCGCGGCGGTAGGGGCGGCCATGCACGTGGGCGTCGTGGTGAACCCCGTCGCGGGGATGGGCGGCCGGGTCGGGCTGAAGGGGACCGACGGGAAGGTGGCGGAGGCGCGCGAGCGCGGCGCCGAGCCCCGAGCTCCCGACCGCGCCCGCCGGGCGCTCGCGTCCCTGTACGAGCGCGCGCCGGACGCGACGGTCTCGACGGCCGCGGACCCGATGGGTGCGTCGCTGGTCCGCGAGGCCGGGTTCGACCCGGAGGTGGTCGCGGAGCCCGCCCGCGCCTTTTCTGAGCCCCCCGCGGACGACGACGCCTACGCCGCGGCGGAGACGACCGCGGCGGACACACGCGAGGCGGTCACCGCGCTCGCGGACGCCGGCGTCGACATCGTCCTCTTCGTCGGCGGGGACGGCACCGCCGCGGACGTGGCCGAGGCGCTGGAGGGCACCGAGACGCCGATGCTCGGCGTTCCCGCGGGGGTGAAGGTGTACTCCTCCGTGTTCGCGGTCTCGCCGGAGGATGCCGCCGCGGTCGTGGCCGACTTCGAGCGCACGGAGCGCCGCGAGGTGATGGACATCGACGAGGATGCCTACCGCGAGGGGGAGGTCCACCCGGAACTGCGGGCGGTCGCGCACGTCCCGGTCGCGGAGGACCTCCAGTCCTCGAAACAGACCGGCGGCGGTACGGTCGAGGCGCTCGCCGAGGGGGTCGCGGACGACGTTGAGGACGGCGTCACCTACGTCCTGGGTCCCGGCTCGACGCTCGGGGCGATCAAGGACGAACTCGGCTTCGACGGATCGCCCATCGGCGTCGACGTGTGGCGCGACGGCGAGGTACTGGTCCGAGACGCGACCGAGGCGGAGATCCTCGACGCCCTCGGCGAGCGCAACGTCGTGGTCGTGACGCCCATCGGCGGGCAGGGGTTCGTCTTCGGCCGCGGCAACCCCCAGCTCTCGCCGGCGGTGATCCGCGCGTGCGAGGTGTCCGTGGTCGCCTCGCGGAGCAAGCTCGACGACCTCTCGGTGCTCCGCGTCGACACCGACGACCCCGAGCTCGACGAGCGACTGCGCGGCTGGACCCGCGTCCGCGTCGGCAAGTTCGAGACCCGGATGATGAAGATCGTCTGAGGCAGGTGGGGACCCCCTCGAAGGGCCTCTCACCGACCGCGGTTGCGGCATCGCCGCCGGACAGCGCAACGTACAAACGGCCCGCTGGCGAAGGTCCTGTATGAGCGACGACATCGTCGAACACCGCCGGCTGATCATCGCCGGCACCGGTGCAGCAGGGCTGACGGCGGGGATCTACGCCGCCCGGTCCAACAACGACCCCCTGATCCTGGAGGGCGACGAGCCCGGCGGACAGCTCACGCTGACGACCGACGTGGAGAACTTCCCGGGCTTCCCGGAGGGCATCTCCGGCCCCGAGCTGATCAACGACATGAAGGCGCAGGCGGAGAAGTTCGGCGCCGAGACGAAGAACGGCGTCGTCGCGTCGGTCGACGCGGACGACCGGCCGTTCCGCGTCGAGTTGACCAACGGCGACGTCTACACCGCCGACGCGTTCATCGCGGCCTCCGGCGCCTCCGCGCGCACGCTGGGGATCCCCGGCGAGGACGAGCTGATGGGCTACGGGCTCTCGACGTGTGCGACCTGCGACGGCGCGTTCTTCCGCGGCGAGGACATGCTCGTCGTCGGCGGCGGCGACGCCGCGATGGAGGAGGCCAACTTCCTCACCAAGTTCGCGGACACCGTCTACATCGCCCACCGCCGCGACGAGTTCCGGGCCGAGGACGTCTGGATCGACCGCATCATGGAGAAGGTCGAGGACGGGGCAGTCGAGGTCCTCTGGAACACCGAGGTGACGGAGCTCCACGGCACGCCGGAAGAGGGCATCGACCACGTCTCGCTCGTCGAGCACCCCGAGGGCCACCCGAAGGAGAAGCTCGACGACCCCGAGACCGCCGACGAGGTCGAGGCGTACGACTTCGACGTGGGCGCCGTCTTCTTCGCCATCGGCCACACGCCGAACACGGGCTACCTCGAGGGGACCGGCGTCGAGACGGACGAGGAGGGCTACCTGCTCACCGAGGGCGGCCGCGGCGCGAACCAGACCGCGACCGGCGTCGAGGGCCTGTTCGGCGCCGGCGACGTGGTCGACTTCCACTACCAGCAGGCGGTCACCGCCGCCGGCATGGGGTGTCAGGCCGCGCTCGACGCCGACGAGTACCTCACCGAGTTGGAACGCGCGGGCGAACTCGGCGAGCCCGCGAGCGCCGACGCGCCGACCGCGGACGACTGACTCCGGACCACCGATCGCAGGAACCCGATCGCGGCCGGCGCGGCCGACGGATCAGTCGCTAAACTCGTCGCTGACCGTCGCGCCGGGCGAATTTTTCACCACGCTGCGAAGCCCCTTCAGCGCGTTGTGCTTGCGCGTGTAGCCCTCGCCGCCGGTCGCGATAATGTTCCCGTTGCGGTGGCGGAGCCGCCAGCGCCACTCCCCGCCGGCGTCCCGATACACCTCGAAGCCGGCCAGCGACTGCGTCGCGTCGGCGGCGCCGGCGATCGTCGGTGCCTCGATCTCGACGTCCGAAGGGGACTCGGCCGACCCCGCGGCCGCGTCGGTCTCGGGGACCGCGTCCGTTTCGGCCGCCCCCTCGGCGGCCGCGTCCATTTCTGTCGCCGCGTCCGACTCATCCACTGCGTCCGTTTCGGCCGCCGCGTCCGCCTCGGACACCGGCCACTCGAGTTCCAGTTCCAGGCTCTGCTCGCCGTCCTCGGTTTCGAGTTCGACCTCCAGCGTGAGTTCCTCCGGCGTCGCGACGGTGACGGCGTCGCCGTCCTCGCCGAGGCGTACGGCGCCCGACCGAAGCCCGTCAGCGACGTCGTTCAGCACCGTGGCGATCTCCTCGCGGCTGCCGGTCAGTTCGCGTTCGTAGTCGTCGTTGGTCATACCGACAGTTGTCCGGGAGTCGGCATAAGTCTCCCCGGCATACGAGGCCAGATCAGAACGGAGACGGGGAGAGGTGGAGCGAGCTCTTCGAACCCGTGCCCAACGATTAAGCGATGTCGACGCCAACGTTGACACGAGATGGCCACCGCCGACGAACAGATCCGAGTCAGTGACCGGGTGAAGCGGAAACTCGACCGACTCAGGGAGACCGGGGAGAGTTATAACGACGTTCTCGAACGCGTCCTCGGCGAGGAGACCGAGGGGGCGGACTTCGACGGCGGATTCGGACGATGGTCCGAGGAGAAAGCCGACCGCGTCCGCGAGGAGCGGAAGGCGGCCAAGGAGGAGCGGAAGCAGCGAACCCGCGACCGTACAGAAAACGCGACATGAGGGTCCTCGACGCGTCGTTCCTTATCGACTATCTCGAGGGCGTCAACGCGACGAAGACGTACTACGAGGAGAACGGGGGCGAGTCGGAAGACTGGGTGATTCCCGTGCCGGCGTACGCAGAGGTGCTGGTGGGTGAAGGGAACCTTCCGAATGGCGACGTCGCACAGGCTCGGATCGATCTCTCATGGGCCGAGCCATACGCCGTCGACACCGATATTGCGGTGACCGCGGGGATCATTGCTGACGAAATCGCCCCCGGCGGACCGTACCTCGACGGTCCGGACGCGCTCATTGCCGCGGTCGGTCGCGAACTCGGTGCGCCCGCCGTCTCCAGCGACGGCGACCTGACTCATTCGGAGACGAAGAACGTCGTCGAAGTCGAAGAGTATCGGCCGTGAAGCCCGCGATCAGCTCGCGCGCTCGAGCCCGATGGTGACGACCACGTCCTCGACGTCCCACGCCTCGACGGCGCCGGCGGCCGCCTCGGGGTCGTCGAGCCATTCGGCGGCGCGCGTCTCCTCCGCGATCAGCTCGCGGTGCTCGTCGACGAAGCCGGCCACGCGGTCGTCGTCGACCGCGACGCCGAGGCGGACGGGTTCCTCGACGTCGAGGTCGAGGTCCTTCCGCATCTCCTGCACGCGCCGGATCACGTCGCGGGCGTACCCCTCGGCCTCGATCTCGTCGGTGAGGCTGGTGTCGACGTAGACGACGCCGCCGTCGAACTCCGCGCCGGAGACGTGTTCGGGCGGCTCCGCGACGTACTCGACCATCTCGTCGTCCAACTCGACCGGCTCGCCGTCGACCAGCACCTCGCCGTTCTCGACCTCGGCGCGGGTCGCCCCCTTGACCGCGTCCATCACCTTCTGGGCGTCGCCGCCGAAGGCGGGACCGATCTGGGCCATCTGCGGCTCGGCGTGCTCCACCAGTTCCTCGAAGCCGTCGGTGACCTCGAGCGCGCGGGCGTTCACGCGGTCGAGGATCAGGGCCTCGAGGTTCCGGACCGCCTCGGCCACCTCGTCGTCGTCCGTCTCCACGACCACGCGCGGGACGGGCCACCGGAGCTTCCGGCCGGCCTGCTGGCGGGCGTTCGCGGCCGCCTCCTCCACGTCCCGGAGCACCGCCACGTCGCGTTCCAGTTCCTCGTCGTGGAGGTCGGCGTCGTACTCGGGGTACGCGAGCGCGTGGACCGTCGTGGCCTCGCCGTCCAGCGTCTGGTACATGCGCTCCGCGAGGTAGGGCGCGAACGGCGCGAACATGCGGACCGTCTCGTCGAGGACGGTCGCGAGCGTCGCGTAGGCGCCGCGCTTGGAGGCGGAGTCCTCCTCCTCCCACATGCGGTCGCGGACCGCCTTCACGTAGAACCGCGAGACGTCCTGCGTGACGAACTCGATCAGCGCGTTGACGGCGTCGCTGACGCGGTAGTCGTCCCACGCCTCGGCGACCTCCCGCTCGACGGACTGGAGTCGTGAGAGCACCCACTCGTCGACGACCTCGAGGTCGCCGTCGGAGAGGTCGGCCTCCGCGGGGTCGTAGCCGTCCAGGTCCATGTACTCCAGCGGGAACCGGAAGACGTTCCAGAAGATGTTGAGCTTCCCCTGGATCTCGCCGAGCCCGTCCCACTCGAACGCGAGGTCGACGCCCTGCTGGTCGTGGCTGAGGAGGTAGGTGCGCAGGGGGTCGCGGCCGGCGCGGTCGATGGCCTCCTCCGGCGTCACGATGTTGCCGACGGACTTCGACATCTTGCGGCCGTCGCTGTCGTTGGCGAAGCCGTGCATCAGCACCTCCTTATACGGGATCTCGCCGACCGCGGCCGTCCCCATGCCGAGCTGCGACCAGAACCAGCCGCGGGTCTGGTCGTGCGCCTCGACGATGAGGTCGGCGGGCCACAGCTCGTCGTGCGCCTCGGTCTCGCCGGGGTAGCCGAGCGTGCCCCACGAGGCGACCGAGGAGTCCAGCCACACGTCGAAGACGTCCTCGACGCGGCGGTAGGTCGTCCCGTCCTCGCTGATCGTCAGGTCGTCCACCGAGGGGCGGTGGAGGTCGATCTCCGCGGGGTCAATCTCCTGGTCGACGCGGTCCGCGAGCTCCTCGCGCGTGCTCACGACGACCGTCTCCTCTTCGAGGTCGATCTCCGCGGGGTCCTCGCCCTCGGGCACCCAGATCGGGATGGGGATGCCCCAGTAGCGCTGGCGGGAGACGTTCCAGTCCGGCGCGTCCTCGATGAAGTCCCGGAAGCGGTTGTCGCGCGCCCACTGCGGGTGCCACTCCGACTCCTCCATGTTCTCGAGGAGCTCGTCTTTCACGTCCGTGATGGAGATGAACCACTGGTCGGTGACCAGCTGGATGATCCCCGTGTCACACCGCCAGCAGTGGCCGTAGCTGTGGTGGACCGTGCCGTGCGCGAGCATGTGCCCCTCCGCGACGAGGTCCGCGATGATCTCCTCGTTGGCGTCGCGGACGAACTGGCCCGCGTAGTCGCCGGCGGCGTCGTCGTAGACGCCGTCGGGACCGACCGGACAGAACACGTCCAGCCCGAGCTCCTGCCCGCGGTGGAAGTCCTCCTCGCCGTGGCCGGGCGCGGAGTGGACGAGGCCGGTGCGGTCCGCCTCCACGTAGTCGGCGGGATACACCTCGCCGGCGCCCTCGAAGTCGGGGTACTCCGCGAGGTGGTCCGCGAGCGGGTGGTCGTACTGCCAGCCGACCAGATCCTCGCCGGAGAGTTCCGCCTCCACGGCGTAGTCCTCGTACCGGCCCTCCTGTAACACGTCCTCGACGCAGGCCTCGGCGACGTACAGGACCTCCTCCTCGCCGTCCTTCTCGGCGCGGACGGCGTTGTAGGTGAGGTCGGGGTCGACCGCGACGAAGGTGTTCGCGGGGATGGTCCACGGCGTCGTCGTCCAGATGACGAGGCTCCCCTCGCGGTCCGCGAGCGGGAACTTCACGTAGATGGAGGGGTCCTCCACGTCCTCGTACTCGACCTCGTTGTTGGCGAGGCCCGTCTCACAGCGGGGACACTGCGAGATGGAGCGCTTGCCGCGCTCGACGAGGCCGCGGTCGGCCACCTGCGAGAAGGCCCACCACGCCGACTCCATGTACTCGGGCGAGACGGTCTTGTAGGGGTTCTCCCAGTCCATCCACGCGCCGATGGACTCGAAGTCCTCGTCCATCGCCTCGCGGTTGGTCTCGGCGAACTCCTTGCACTCCTCGATGAACGCCTCCATCCCGTACTCCTCGATGTCCGTCTTGGAGTCGAAGCCGAGTTCCTCCTCGACTTTCACCTCGATGGGGAGCCCGTGCATGTCGTAGCCCGGACGGTCGGTGACGCGGTGGCCCGTCATCCGCTTGTACCGGATGATCGCGTCCTTCAGCGTCTTGTTCCACGCCGTGCCGAGGTGCATCTGTCCGGAGGTGTACGGCGGTCCGTCGACGAAGAAGAAGGACGGGTCGTCCGCGTGCGCCTCCTTGGCGGCCTCGTAGGCGTCGTGTTCCTCCCAGTAGTCCGTCACGCCGGATTCGACGTTCTCGGGGGTGTACTGGTCGTCTACCTGCTCCATATCCGAGGGTCAGCGCCCGCGTATTTCAATACGGCGGAGTTGCAGTCGCGCGGGCCTCCGGTGTGGCGGCGAACGGGGCCCGCGGCCCTCCCGGCGTGCACGCGGCACACGGGGGTCGCCGCGTCGAGCGGCACAGGTTGATAGGCTCGGTCCGCGTACGGGGACCCATGGCGCTGACCGACGGTCTCGGCGAGGAGTTCTGGGCCCGGCACACCAACCCGTGGAGCGGCTACACGCGGCTTCCCATGGGGCCTGTCCTCCTGCTCGGGCTGTTCCGGCGTGACTGGCGAATGGTCGGGCTGACCCTTCTCTACGTCGCCGTCAACCCGATCCTGTTCCCGGAGCCGGAGACCACGGACGCGTGGATCAGTCGGTCCGTCCTCGGCGAGCAGCGCTGGCTGGCGGACGGTCACGGGGTGTTCGAGCCCAGCGTGCCGGGCGCGCTCAACGTCGCGAACGCGCTCGCGTACGGGTACGGTCTCTACGGCGCCTACAGACGCGATCCCCGCGTGACGGCGCTCGGCGGGGGCGTCGCCCTCGCCTGCAAGCTCGCGTACCTCCACGTGCTGGTGAGGTACTACGACGAGCACGCGCCCGGCCGGGCGCCGCCCGCCTGAACGCGATTCCGTCCGTCCCCGCCGAGGCGGCTCGCGAGTCGCGTCACGCCGTTTCCGCCGCTACCGTTCCCCGATCCCCGCCTCCGCGAACGTCGCCATCCCGTCGTGGGTCGCGCAGGCGGCGCGGTAGGTCGCGAGCGCCAGACACGCGCCGCTCCCCTCGCCGAGTCTGAGGTCGTGGTCGAACAGGGGGTCCAGCCCGAGTGCGTCCAGTTGGACCGCGTGACCCGGCTCCGCGCCGCCGTGGGAGGGGAGCAGGTAGGGGCGGACCGCGCCGTCGACGGCGGCCGCCACGAGCGCCGCGGCGCCGGAGACGACGCCGTCCACGACCACCGGCGTCCTGTCGGCCGCACAGCCGAGCGCCGCGCCCGCGAGCAGGCCGACCTCGAAGCCGCCGACGCGCCGGAGCACCTCGACGGGGTCGGTCGCGGTCTCGGTCGGCCGACCGTCCTCATCGCGGAGGTCGTTCTCCCGCAGGCCGCGCTCCACGACCGCGACCTTGTGGGCGCGCGTCTCCTCGTCCACGCCCGTTCCGGGGCCCGTGACCGCCTCGGGGTCCGCGTCCGCGAGGGCGGCCGTGAGCGCGCTCGCGACGGTGGTGTTCCCGATGCCCATCTCGCCGAGTGCGACGAGGTCCGCGGTCGCCAGGTCCGTCTTCGCGACCCGGACGCCCGCCTCTAGCGACGCGACGGCTTGCGCGCGCGTCATCGCCGGCCCGTCGACGAGGTTCGCCGTCCCGCGGGCGACCTTCTCGTTTCTGACTCCGGAGACGGGAGCGCCGTCCACGCCCGCGTCCACGAGGACGGTCGCCGCGCCGACCACGTCCGCGAGGGCGTTGACCGCCGCGCCGCCGTCAGCGAAATTCGCCAGCATCGCCCGCGTCACGTCGCCGGGGTACGCGGAGACGCCCTCCGCGACGACGCCGTGGTCCGCGGCCGCGACGAGGACCGCGGGCTCCGAGAGCGCGGGCCTAGCGTCGCCCGTCAGGCCCGCGAGGGCGACCGCCAGGTCCTCCAGTCGACCGAGGCTCCCCGGCGGCTTCGTCAACTCCTGCTGGCGCGCACGAGCGGCGTCCGCGGCCGCGTCGTCGAACGCGGGGATCGTCGGCGCGTCGAACGCGGCGCAGTCGTCGGCCGGCGGAGCGGAGCGTTCCTTCGCCACGTCAGGCCTCGAAGTCGGGGAGGTCGTCGGGCGCCTCGTAGTCGGCCTCCCAGTCGATGTACTCCTGCTTCAGCGTCTCGCAGACGATCTGGCCGAGTTCTGTCAGCCCGGCGTTGATCCCGGAGACGGTCGACCACGAGTCCAGGTCGGGGTGGAGGTCGCGCTCCTTCCAGTCCTCCGGGATGCCGGGCGCGTGGTAGCCCACGCGGTCGGCGAAGTCGTCCCAGAAGAAGTCGAAGCGGTCGACGAGTCCCATCTCCTCGACGATGCGCCACTCCTCGGCGTCGAGGTCGCTCGTGGCGGCCCACTCCTCGAACGCCTCGGCCCACGCGCCCTCGTTCAGGAACCGCTCGAGGTCGTCGCGGCGGTACTCGTCCTCGGTCACGTCGTCGGCGGCGTCCTCGTTGCCGGTGCCGCCGACGGTGGTGTCCTCGTACTGGTTGGGGTCGACCGCGACGAGCGTCGGCGGGTCCGGCGGGTCGACGTGCAGGGTCATGGGCGCCCTTCGCTCCGGCGGGCAAAAAGCCCGCGGCGTCGCGGCCGGGACGCGTCGGCCGAGGAGGGGCGGTCGGGGCCCATCGCCGAGGCCCATCGACGAGGCCCATCGTCGGGGCCCATCGCCCGGGCGTCGACGCGTTCGGCCCGCCGCGGTCCGGGCGTTTATGCGGCGGCCGCCGTAACCGGGCGCATGGAGCAGACCCGACGCGGCTTCCTCGGTGCCGTCGGCGCCGCCGCGGCCGCGACGGCCGGCTGTATGGCCCCCGCCAGCGACCCCGGCGGGACCCAGCGGTTCGAGCGCGCCTACGAGTCCGTCTCGGGCGCGGTCGCCCGCGTGCGGACGTACACCGACGCGGGCGGCGGGCAGGGCTCGGCGTTCCGCGTCGACGGCGGCCACCTCGTCACGAACGAGCACGTGGTCGCCGGCGCGGACCGCGTGAGCGTGCAGTACGCCGACGGTGCGTGGCGCGACGCCGAGGTCGTCGGCGCGGACCCCTACAGCGACCTGGCGGTGCTCCGCGCCGAGTCCCCGCCGCCCGGCCCGGAACTCCCGTTGCGCGAGGACCTGCCGAACGTCGGCGCGGAGGTGCTGGTGGTCGGCGCGCCGTTCGGCCTCGACGGCAGCGCGACCGCGGGCATCGTCAGCGGCCGGAACAGAACGATCCCGGCGCCCAACGACTTTTCGGTCCCGGACGTGGTGCAGGTGGACGCGCCGCTGAACCCCGGCAACAGCGGCGGTCCGATCGTCGACCTCGACGGGAGCGCCGTCGCGGTCGCGACCGCGCGCGTCCCCGGCGCGGACAACCTCGGCTTCGGCGTCTCCTCGCGGCTCGCCCGTCGGGTCGTTCCCCGACTCGTCGAGGCGGGGAGCTACGACCATGCGTACATGGGAGTGGGCGTCGCTGGCGTGGACCCGGCGATCGCGGCCGCGAACGACCTCCCCGAGGCGCGCGGCGTCTACGTCGTGAGCGTCGTGGACGGCGGTCCGGCTGACGGGACCCTTCGGGGCAGCACCGGCGAGACCACGGTCGAGGGGATGCCGGTGCCCACCGGCGGCGACACCATCGTCGGACTCGACGGCGTCGGGATCGCCACGCGGGCGGACCTGTCCAGACACCTCGCGCTGGAGACCTCGCCTGGCGACGACCTCGAGGCGCGCGTGCTGCGGGACGGGAGCGAGGAGACGGTCTCGTTCGCGCTCGGCGAGCGGCCGGCGCCGAGGTGACGGGAGCCGCCCGGGACCGGAATCGAGGTAGGAATGCGCCGTCGGCCGCACAACCGTTTTCGAGGTCCGTCCCGAAATTCCGGCATGGCCGACGACTCGATCCCCGAAGCCGGCGAGCGGGAGCGCTCCGGGAACGCGAACGGCGAAGCAGCCGACGAGGACGCGGACGGCCGGATCAACCGCCGTCTGGACCGGCTCGTCGACTTCCTCGCTACGTATCTCCCCTGACCTCGTCCGAGCAGTCCCGTCGTCGGTCGTTCGCGCGTGCGGCCGGCAGCGAAGCCACCCGCTCTGACTTACCGGAACTCCAAAGCGGGGACACTTCAGAGCGCCCGCAGGACCCGGTCGAGCGTGATCACACGCGTTTCGTCGGCCGGAAATGCCGGGCGGCGCTCGCTGTCGAACCGTTTCTCCACGTCGATCGTCGCGTGCGTCCTCGTCCGTTCGCGTATCGTCCCTTTGACCCGCTCGCCGTCCGCGAACTCGACGAGCACGGCGTCGCCCACGTCGAACTCCCTCTCGGACACGGGTCCACGTCCGCACGGAAACACAAAATACCGGGGCCTCGAGAGGTCCTTCGACCGTCTCGGACTACCGCCGCGATCCAGCCAGTAGCTTCTTTTCGCTGCGGGGCCATCCCTCGGTCGAGTTGCCCTCCAACTCGTGATCACGATGGACATCGACCAATTCAAAGCCGAACACGTCCCCGTGGAGTCCGACGAGCGCTTCCAGCTCGAGAACAGCTACACCCTCGACGTCGCGGTCGACGGGACCGCGATGGCGAAGGCCGGATCGATGGTGGCGTACACCGGCGACCTCTCGTTCAAGGGGAAGGCCTCGGCCGAGGGCGGGATCACCGGCTTCCTCAAGGAGGCGGCCTCCGGCGAGGGGACGCCCGTGATGGCCATCGAGGGGCAGGGTCACGCCTACCTCGCGGACGGAGGCAAGAAGGTGCAGGTGCTGGAGCTCGGCGCGGACGACGCGATCACCGTCAACGGCGAGGACGTGCTCGCGTTCGAGGACCGGATCTCCTACGAGATCAGCACGATCGACAGCCTCGCGGGCTCGCTCGCGGGCGGGTTCACCAACGTCTTCCTGAGCGGCCCCGGCTACGTCGCCATCACGACCCACGGCGACCCCGTCGTCGTCGAGCCGCCAGTCTCCACGGACCCCAGCGCGACGGTCGCGTGGAGCGGCACGTCGCCCGACGTCGAGGTGAACCGCAGCCTCTCGGACATGGTCGGGCAGGAGTCCGGCGAGCGCTACCAGATGCGGTTCGACGGACCCGACGGGTTCGTCGTCGTCCAGCCGTTCGAGGAGCACTGACGGCCGCCGTCCGGTCCGATTTTTCTCCCCGGTGCAGCGTCGAGCGAGAGTCGTCGCGTCGAAAAAGCCGTCATGTCGATCGGGGCTATCGGTATCGTGTCACAAGACGGTTCCTGGCGTCGGGAGATCGATCGGCGCGCCGGCTCCGGCGACCCCGGCGTCAGTCGTCGTCGCGGCCGTCCGAGAGGTGCTCCCAGATCTCGGTGCAGCCGGCGCCGTCGGGGACCTCGTCGAGGTGCGCGTCGTCGTCCGCGGCGGAGGATGAGGAGTTACTCATTTTCTGAGTAAGCCAACTCGGTATCGGGACATAAACGTTTCGGGGGACGACCAGCACGTACTTATCTCCGACGCGAGGAGGGGCGGGCATGTCCGAACGCGGCGACGAGTTCCTCTCGCGGCTCGACCTCACCGAGTACGAGGAGCAGGCGCTGGCGGAGCTCCTGCTGCTCGGCCGGTCGACCGCGCCGGAGCTGGCGGAGGCGACCGGGATCCCCAAGGCGCGGATCTACGGCGTGCTCGACGAGCTGGCCGAGGCCGGCTACGTGACCGTCATCCCCGGCCGACCGAAGGAGTACCGCCCGCACGACCCCGAGGAGATCGTCGACCGGGCGGTCCGCAACCGGCGGGACGAGTACGAGCGCTTCGCGGACGAGGTCGAGGAGACCCGCGAGGCGTTCGTGGAGCGGTACGCGCCAGTTCGTGACCGCGACGTGGACGAGCTCGGCCCGGCCGAGGACCTGTTCCACGTCGTGGACGTGGGCGAGCCGAGCGAGCGCGAGACGCGGCGCCTGTTCCGCGAGGCGGAGGCCGAGGCGTACGTGCTCACCAAGAGCCTCGGCTACATCGACGCCGTGAGACCCGCGCTCCGCGAGGCGGTCGACCGCGGCGTCGACGTGAAGGTGCTGATGCTCGCGCCCGAACACCTCTCCGAGGAGAACGCGGAGCGGCAGGCCGCGATCCGCGAGGAGCTGGCGGCCGACTTCCCCTCGGTCACCGTCCGCATCAGCGAGCGCGTGCTCCCGTGGCGCGGGACGTTCGTCGACCCCGACACCGACTACGAGGCGGGCCACGGGCTGTTCATGGTCGAACAGGAGGACGTGCCGAACCACCGCCGGCAGGCGGCCGTCACCGAGAACCCCTCCTTCGTCGCCGGGCTCTGGCAGTACTTCGACCTGCTGTGGCGCCACGAGAGCCGCCCGGCCGCGGAGGCGTGACGGGAGAAAAACGACGACCGGGAGAAACGGGGAGCCTCGGATCCTTCGTCAGTACGTCACCGTGTCGAGTCCGTCGACACGGTCGAAGTGGTCGTCCCGAGAGACGATCGTTGCACCTCGATCCCGGCAGACGCCCGCGATCAGCACGTCTCCGAGGTTTATCCGTTCCCCCGCGGCGAGGAGCTCGCTCTCGATGCGGGCCGCCTCGTCGGCCGCTGACCCGTCGAGCGGGAGCGGGTCCACCCAGTCCAGCGCGTCGGCCACGTCGTCGATCCGATCGCCGCTCGTCGTCCGAGCGGCCCCACGATAGACCTCGAACAGCGAGAGCGCGGGAGAGTGCATCGGCTCGCCGGTTCGTTCCGCGAGGAACCGTTTCGTCGCCTCTTCGCCGTCGAGGTAGTCGACGAGAAAGGAGGTGTCCAGCGCGATCATCGTCTCGCTCGCTCGCGCACGTCAGCGTCGAGGTCGCGCCGAGTTCCCTCCACGGCCTCGCGGAACCCCTCGACGTCGGACATCGCTCCGAACCCGTCAAGCACGTCGCGCTCCCCGTCAGTCAGCCGCAGGATCGTGTCTGTGAAGCTCTCACCCGGGCGCTTGTGTTTCTTGAGGCTCTCGTACGCTTCCTCCGTGATGGTCAGACTCTTCGTGGGCATAGACGTAGGCGTACGTCTACATTTCTCCCGCGGTCTCAAAAAGTTCCGGGCCGCGCAGGGTGTTCCGGGCCGCGCAGGGTGTTCCGGGTCGCGCGGGGGTGTTCCGGGTCGCGCGGAGGTGGACGCCCCGGTTCGACCGCGCTGGCGAAGGGGAAAGGACTTAACACCGGGTTACTCACGTTTCGAGTAACGATGACCGTGCTGCTCACCGGTGCGGACGGCTACCTCGGGTGGCCGACCGCGCTCCGTCTGGCGGACCGACTCGACGAACGCATCGTCTGCGTCGACAACTTCGCGCGCCGCGAGTGGGTCGCGGAGTCGGGCAGCGTCTCCGCGACGCGCGTCGAGGACCCTGCGGAGCGGTTCGAGAGCGTCGAGAACCTGAGCCTCGTCGAGGGGGACCTCGCGGACCGCGACTTCGTGCTCCAGCTGCTGGAGACTCACGAGCCGGACACCGTCCTCCACGCGGCCGCGCAGCCGAGCGCGCCCTACTCCTCGATCAACGGCGAGCGCGCGCTCTACACGCAGCGCAACAACGTCTCGATGAACCTCAACCTCCTCCACGGGCTCGCGGAGTGCGGACTCTCGGACACGCACTTCATCGAGACGACGACGACCGGCATCTACGGCGCGCCCCACTTCCCCATCCCGGAGGGCGGGCTGGAGGTCGAGCGGAAGGGCGGCAGCGACGAGGTGCCGTTCCCGGCGATGGGCGGCAGCTGGTACCACCAGACGAAGTCGTTCGACGCCGCGAACATGCGGCTCGCCGAGTCGCAGTTCGACTTCCCGATGAGCGAGGTCCGGACCGCCATCGTCTACGGCACGGAGACGGCCGAGACGCGGGCGCACGACAGCCCGACGCGGTTCGACTTCGACTACTACTTCGGCACCGTCGTCAACCGCTTCTGCGCGCAGGCGGTGGCCGGCTACCCCCTGACCGTCTACGGCAAGGGCGAACAGCGCAAGCCGATGGTGAGCCTGGAGGACGCCGTCGAGAGCCTCGTCCGACTGGTCGAGGAGGGCCCCGAGGCCGACGACGAGATCACCATCTACAACCAGGTGACGCGGCCGGTCGCCATCGTGGAGCTCGCGGAGACCATCGCCGAGGTCGGCGACGAGTTCGGCCTCGACGCGGCGGTCGAACACTACGAGAACCCGCGCGACGAGGACGAGGAGCACAAGATGGAGATGGAGAACGAGCGGTTCCTCGAGCTCGTCGGCGGCCAGCGACAGACGCTGGAGGAGGGGATCCGCGACGTGCTGGCGACGCTCGTCGAGGAACAGGACCGGATCGCAGCCCACGAGGACCGGTTCCTGCCCGGCGTGCTGACCGATGAGTGACGCCGGAGGGGATCGCGCGGCCGACGGCGACGCCGACCGGCGCGTCCTCGTCACGGGCGGCTGCGGCTACATCGGAAGCGTCCTCGTCCCCCAGTTGCTCGACGACGAGCGCGTGGGCGAGGTCGTCGTCCTCGACTCGCTGTCGTCCGGCTCCCCGGCCAACCTCGCGGGGAGCGTCCGGGACGACCTCCGGTTCCGGCGCGGCGACGTGCGCGAGTACGGCGACGTGGAGGGCGCGGTCCGCGGCGCGGACGCGGTGGTCCACCTCGCGGCCATCACGGGGGCGGCCTCGACCCACGACCGCGAGGCGGAGACGTTCGCGGTCAACCGCGACGGCACCGAGAACGTCCTCACGGCCGCCGGCAAGTTCGGCGTGGACAACGTCGTGCTCGCCTCCTCGTGTAACAACTACGGCCGCGCGGCCAGTACCGACATCGACGAGGAGACCGACCAGAACCCGCTGAACCCCTACGCGGAGTCGAAGGTCGCCGCGGAGGGACTGCTCGCGGACGCGATGGCGACCCACGGCTTCGACGGCACCGCGCTCCGGATGAGCACCAACTACGGCTGGTCGCCGGGCGTCCGGTTCAACCTCGTCGTGAACCACTTCGTCTTCCGCGGGCTCACCGGCCGCCCGCTCACCGTCTACGGCGACGGGAGCAACTGGCGTCCCTTCATCCACGTCCGCGACGCGGCCCGCGCGTACGCCCACGCGGCGCTGGAGCCGGAGTCGTGGCCCGAGCGGGTGTACAACGTCGGCTCCAACGAGGGGAACTACCGGATCGCGGAGATCGCCGAGGTCGTCCGCGAGGAGCTGGACCGCGACCTCGACGTGACGTACCTGGAGGACGAACACCCCGGCCCCTCCTACCACGTGAACTTCGACCGGCTCGCGGAGACCGGCTTCGAACCCGAGTGGACCCTCCGGGAGGGGATCCGGGACATGGCCGTGGAGTTGCGGGGGACCGACCCGGCCGCCGGGACGCCCGCGGAAGCAGGTGACCACTCATGAGCAACGACGACGGAACGGACGACGAGGCACCGGGAGCCGAACCGACGATAGCGGTCACGGGCGCGGCCGGCTACATCGGCAGCCGCGTGGTGGCCGCGATGCGGGAGCGGCACCCCGACTGGACCGTCACCGCGCTCGACAACCAGTACCGCGGACAGGTCGACGCGGTCGGCGACGTCGAGGTCGCACACGTCGACATCAGGAACCGCGACCGACTGGAGGACGCGCTCGCGGGCGCGGACGTCGTCTGTCACCTCGCGGCGATAAGCGGCGTCGACGACTGCGAGGAGCACCCCGACCTGGCCTACGAGGTGAACGTCACCGGGACGAACAACGTCGCGTGGTTCTGCCGCAAGACCGGCGCGGCGCTCGTCTTCCCGTTCAGCATGGCCGTGCTCGGGGACCCCGAGTCGTTCCCCATCACCGCCGACCAGCCCCGCGACCCCCTCAACTGGTACGGCCGCACGAAACTGCTGGGCGAGCGGTCGATCGAGACGTTCGCGGACGGCGCGTTCCCCGCGCACCTGTTCCTGAAGTCGAACCTCTACGGCGAGCACGTCGTGGACGGCACGGAGGTCGGCAAGCCCACCGTCATCAACTTCTTCGCGGACCGCGCGCTCGCGGGCGAGCCGCTCACCGTCTACGAGCCGGGCTCGCAGGCGCGCAACTTCGTCCACGTCAAGGACGTGGCGCGGGCCTACGTCGACAGCGCCGAGTGCCTGCTCGCACAGCTCGACCGCGGCGAGACCGGCACGGAGACCTACGAGATCGCCGGCACGGAGGACATGAGCGTGATGGCGGTCGCGGAGATCGTCAGCGAGGCCGCCGGCGACCTGCTGGGGACGGCGGTCGACGTGGAACTCGTCGAGAACCCCCGCGGCGCGGAGACGATGGTCGAGGAGTTCGGCGTCGACGTCTCGGCGGCGCGGGAGACGCTCGGGTGGGAGCCCGAGGAGAGCGTCGCGGACTCGGTCCGCCGGCTGCTCGAGCGTCACTCGTAGGGGGCCGCCGGCCCCCGTGCGCCTCCGCCGATCGTACCAACGCAATAAGTTTTATTAGCTGACGTATGTCAAGAGTTGTCTGTACTCATGGGACTGTTCTCGACGGACTGCGCGTACTGTGGCGACTCGGGTGCCAAGGAGAACTGCAGCCAGTGCGGGATGAACTTCCACGCCGACTGCGCACAGCGGCGTGGAGATCTCCAGATCAAAGAGGAGAGCGGCGGACTCCTCAGTTCGGGGTCGACGCACTACCGGTGGGCCTGTCCGAACTGCAACCGGCGGTCGAACGGCACGATCTGAACGCGGGTCGCGGCGTCGTTCCTCTCGGGGGACTCGAGGGGAGCCGACCGCCTACCACGCGACGCGCCGCCCGAGCACGAACACGACGAGCGCGAGCAGCAGCGCGCCGAGGAACGACTCGAGGCCGGCGAGCGTCCGGGCGGTCGTCCCGACCGGCTGGATGTCGCCGTAACCGAGCGTCGTGAAGGTGACCATGCTGAAGTAGAGGTTCTTCCCGAGGATGATGAGTCCCTCCGGCGTCAACAGCGCGCTCAGGCTGTCGATGCCGTCCGTCGTGAGGTCGCTGGCCCCGCGGGTCCCCTCCGTCAGCGTCGCGTAGAGGAACCCCCAGGTGACGATGGCGAACGCGGAGATGTAGATCACTCGCCAGAGCCGCTCGCCGTAGCCGCAGGTCTGGTAGAGCACCCCGTTCCCGACCCACTTGCCCGCGGCCGTCAACCGGGCGAGCGGGTCGGCCGCGCCGTCCGCGTCGCCGTCCGCGCGGAACGCGATGGCGGCGTTTTTCCGGCGCCGGTAGGTCATCTCCTTGATGAAGAACTCCGAGGCGGCCTTCCTGTCGCCGAAGTCGGCGGCGCCGTTCTTGGCCTTGAGGTAGGTGCTCTCGAGGACCGCCGGGTCGGTTATCGGCTCCACCTCGGGGAAGCGCGACGACTCCGCGGGCGCCCACTCGTGGATCACCCAGTCGTTGCGCGCGAGCGACTCCTTGTGGCGGGTGAAATCGAAGTCCTCGAACGTGGTGTTTTTGAACCGGAACTCGTCGAAGAGGTCCCGGCGGTCGCCGGTCAGCCGCACCTCGCCCAGCGTCGCTCCGGTCAGGTCGTAGACGGGGGGGTCCTCCGCGGGCTGGGTGATCCGGCCGCCGGCCAGCGTCGCGTGGCTCATGTCGACCGCCTGCATCCCGGCCGCACACGACGCGCGCATCGTGACGCGCTCGTCGAACCGGACGTGGGCGAAGTCGGCGGGCGCCGCGAAGGTGACGCCCTCGAACGTTGCGTAGTGGAACCGCGCCCGCTCGAAGGTGACCTCGTCGTGGAACGTCGCGCGGTCGAACGCGCCCAGTTCCCTGAAGCGGACGTCCTGGAAGTTCGCGCCGCCGCGGACCTCGACGCCGGTGAAGTTGGCGTACTCGAACCGGGCCTGTGCGAACGCGGCGTCGCCCTCGAAGACCGCGTCCTCGAACGTCGCGTCGTCGTTCTCGTGGTTGGTCTTCCCGCGGAACTCCGTCGCCCTGAAGTTCGCCTCCCCGGCGAAGCGGACGCCCGCGAACGAGGTGTCGTCGTCGAACCGGATCCGGTCGAACGACGCGGCGCCGGCGAACTCGGCGCCCGCGAAGCCGGCCGCCTGCTCGAACACCGCCCCCGAGAACGTCGCGTCCCCGCCCACGGAAACCCCCTCGAAGCTGGCCGTTCCGGTGAAGCGGCTCTCCTTGAAGCCGAGCTCGGCGGCCACCTGCACGCCGTCGAAGCGGGCGTAGCGGAACTCCACCCGCTCGAAGTCGGCGGTGGCCGCGAACGTCGCGTCCTGGAAGTCGGCGTCGTCGACGGCGTGTTCGCCGCCGTGGAACTCGCTCCCGCGGAACGTCGCCGGCGCCTCGAAGGCGACGTCCGCGAAGCAGACGTCGTGGTCGAATCGGCTTCGCAGGAACACCGCGCGGTCCCTGAAGGTGGCCCCCTCGAAGGTCGTCGTGTCGTCGAACCACGCCTCCCTGAACGCCACGGCGCCCTCGAAGGCGACGCCCGCGAAGGTGGCGGTCGCGACCCACGCCCGGTCGAAGTCGGCCCGGTCCTCGAAGGTGGCGTCCTCGAACGAGACGGCGTCCTCGACCGTGTTTCCGCCCGAGAACGCGACCCCCGACGCGTCGACCGGCCCCTCGAAGGCGGCCCCGTCGAAGGCGGCCGCGCGCCCGAACGACGCGCCGACCAGCACGAGGGGCCCCTTGAACGTCGCGTCGACGGCGGTCGTCTCGCCGAACTCCCCTCGCCGGAAGTCGGCCTCGCTCTCGAACGTCGCGTCGGCGAGGCTGAGGTCCTCGTCGTCGACGTTGTCGCCGCCGCGGAACTCGACGCCCCGGAACGAGGCGTCGTCGCGGAACGCCGCCCCCGAGAAGTCGGCGTCGTCGTCGAACCGCCCCTCGTCGAACGTCACCGTCCCGGCGAACGCCGCCCCGGCGAACACCACCTCGCGGTCGAACGTCGCGTGCGCGAACCCCGCGGTCGCCCCGAACCGGGCGTCAGCGAACGTCGCGAACCGGAACCGGGCCATCTCGAAGTCGACGGGTCCGCGGATCTCAGCGTCCCTGAACGAGAGGTCCTCGTCGTCGGCGTTGTCCCCGCCGCGGAACTCCGCCCCGGTGAAGTCGGCCCCCTCCTCGAGAACGAGCGACGAGAAGTCGGCGTCGCCGGCGAAGCGGACCTCGCCGAAGTCGACCCCAGCGCGGGCCTCGACGCCCCGGAAGTCGGCGTCGCCGTCGAACGCCGCGTCGGCGAACGTCGCCTCCCCTTCGAAGACGACCTCGTGGAAGTCCGCGAACGCGAAGCGGGCCGCGGTGAAGCTCGCCCGCCCGGCGAACGTGGAGCGCTCGAAGTCCGCGTCGTCCGAGAGCACGTTATCGCCGCCGCGGAACTCCGCGCCCCGGAAGTCGGCCGCCCCCCCGAAGGCCACGTCGATGAACTCGGCGTCGCTGTCGAAGGTCGCCTCCGCGAAGCCGGCGTCGGCCTCGAAGGTCGTCCCCTCGAAGTCGGCGTACCGGAACTCCGCTTTCAGGAACGTCGCGTCGCCCGCGAAGACGGCGTCCTCGAAGCAGACGTCGTCGTCGAGGAGGTTGGCGTCGCCGCGGAACTCCACGCCCCGGAAGCTCGCGGGACCCTCGAAGCGGGCCCGGCGAAAGCAGGTGTCGCCGTCGACCCGCGTCTCGTCGAGGGTCGCCTCGCCCGCGACGCGGAGGCCGGACGCCTCCAGGTCGTCCGCGAACGTCGCCCCGGTCAGCGAGACGGCGTCGACGGTCGCCTCGTCCAACAGCCACGCGTCCTCGAGTTCGGCGTCGCGACCGTCGATCGCGGCCACGCTCGCGTGCCGCAGGTCGACCGCCTGTTTCACCGTCGCCCGTTCGACGTCGACGGTACCGTCGACGACCGCGTAGCGCAGGTCTATCGGGTGGTTGTCGGCCCCCTCGACGATCAGGTAGCTCAGGTCGATCCCCTCGAACCTGGCGCCGAGGAACTGCTTGCGGCGCCGTCCGCCCTCGCGGACCGCCGACAGAAACCGCTCGCGCAGCGCGTCGTCGTCGACCCCGACCTCGCGGCGCCGCTCCGGCGACAGGTGGAACGGGCACCTGTCGGTCCCCTCGACGGCCTCGCGGTGGCACTCCCACGCCTCCGCGGGGCCGTGGTGGTTGGCCGCGGCTCTCGGCTCCTCGTCGGCCTCGCGTGCGGGCTCTAGCCGGTACTCACAGCGGTCGCTCACGGGGCGGTCACCCCGTGGCGCGGCCCCCGCGAGCGGCGCGTCACCACGCGACCCGCCTCCCGAGCACGAACACGACGAGCGCTATCAACAGCGCGCCGAAGTACGCCTCGAGGCTGGCGAGCCATCGGGCGAGGGAGCTTCCGGGAGCGCCGACGTACTCCAGCGTGATGAACGTCGCCGTGCTGAAGTACATGTTCTGGCCGACCGCGAGGAGGCCGTCGGGGGTAGCGAACTCCGCGGCGCTGGTGACCGTCCGCAGGCTCGACCCCTCGCCGCCGGTGGGGACGATCGTGTACAGCAGCGCCCAGAACACGATCGCGACGCTGGAGATGTAGACGATCCGCCAGAGCCGCTCGCCGTAGCCGCAGGTCTGGTAGAGCACGTTGTTGCCGGCCCACTTGCCGAGCGCGCGGACCCGGCCGAGCGCCCCCACGTCGGAGGCGTCCTCGGCGTCGCCCTCCCACGGGACGAACGCGTCGACGGCGTCGTGGGTCGCGAGGTTGGCGTTCTCGGCCACGTCGTAACCCGCCGCGATCTTCCAGTTCTTCTTGCGCCGGTAGATCATCTCGCGGATGAAGAACTCGGCGGCGGCCTTGCGGTCCCCGTAGTCGCTGGCGCAGTTCTTCGCCTTCAGGTAGGTGTTCTCCAGCGTCGCGGGGTTGTCGATGGCGGCGACGCTCCCCTCCGGGATGACCGCGTCGCCGGCCGCGAACTCGTGGATCGACCACCCGTTCTCCGCGAGGTGCGCCTTGTGTGCGCTGAAGTCGAACCCATCGAAGTCGGTGTTACAGAACCGGAAATGGTCGAAGAGCGGGTAGGCGCTGTCGGAGTGGTCGAGCGTGACCGAGCCCACGACAGCGTCGGTGAGGTCGTAAAACGCGCTGCCGACCTCGGGTTGGCCCATCGTCCCGCCGCCGATCGCCGCGTCGCGGAGGTCCACCAGCGTCTCCCCGCGCTCGCCCGCTTCGGGCCGGAACGCCGCGCTCTCGCTGACCGTCACCCCCACGAACGTCGCCGCCTCGCCGAAGGTCGTCCCTCGGAAGTTGGCGTACGCGAAGGTGACGCGACCGAAGTCGGCCCCCGCCTCGAAGACGGCGCCGCCGAAGTCCGCGTCCTCCTCGTGCATGTTCGCGGTCGCCTCGAACTGCGAGGCCCGAAAGCTCGCGCCGTCCCGGAACCGCGCCTCCGCGAACGTCGTCGCCTCGTGGAACAGCACCTTCTCGAAGGAGCCGGCCGCCCGGAACGACGCTCCGGAGAAGTCGACCGTGGACTCGAACTCGACGCCGTCGAACGCGGCGGCCCCCTCGAAGACGGCGTCGGCGAACCGCGCCTCGCCCTCGAAGACGGCGTCGGGGAACGCCGCCTCGCCGCGGAACGTCGCCCCGGCGAAGTTACCGAAGCGGAACGTCGTCAGACCGAAGTCGGCGTCGTCGCCGAACGTCGCTCCGGTGAAGTCGGCGTCGTCGACGGTGTAGGCCCCGCCCAGAAACTCCGTCCCCCGGAAGGTCACGCCCGCCTCGAAGGCGGCGTCCGCGAAGCAGGCGTCGCTCTCGAACCGGATCTCCATGCAGTCGACGGGCGCGGCGAAGGCGGCGCCCGTGAGGTCGACGGCGCCCTCGAACGCGGTGAACGAGAGGTCGACCGTCCCCTCGAAGACGGCGCGCTCGGCGTGGAACCCGTCGAACGACGACCGCGAGAGCGTCGCCGCGCCCGCGACGGTCGCGTCGTCGAACCCCGCGGTCCCGAACTCGACGGCGTCGAAGTCGGCGTCGTCGCCGAAGGCGGCACCGCCGAACGCGGCGTCGTCGGCGTCGTCGGTCCAGCCGTCGAACTCCGCGCCGAAGAACGTCACCGCGCCGCCGAAGGTGCAGTCCTCGAAGCGCCCGTCGCGCCGGAAGTGCGTCTCCTCGAAGGACGCGGTCGCCTCGAACGTCGCGCCCATGAACCGGGCGGTCTTCTCGAAGGTCGCGCCCGCGAAGGTGGCCGGCCCGGTGAACGTCGCGTCGGCGAACTCCGCGTACGCGAGGGCCGCCTTCTCGAAGGTCGCCTCGCCCGCGACGGTCGCGCCGGCGAAGGTCACGTCGTCGTTGAGGACGTTGTCGCCGCCGCGGAACTCCACGCCCGCCGCGTCGAGGTCGCCGCCGATGGACGCGCCGTCGAAGGCGGCGTCGTCGCGGAAGCGGGTCTCCTCGAGCGAGAGCGTCCCGCGGACGGTGGCGTCGGAGAACTCCGCGTCGTCCGCGAACACCGCGGCGTCGAAGCCCGCTCGCCCGGTCACCTCGATCCCCCGAAAGGCGGCGTATCTGAACCGCGCGGCCTCGAAGTCCGCGTCGCCGTCGACGGTCGCGTCCGCGAAGGTCACGTCGTCGTGGTTCACGTTCGCCTCGCCGTGGAACTCGGCGCCGCGGAACGAGGCGTCGGCGTCGACGCGCACGTGGGAGAAGTCGGCGTCGCCGCGGAACCGCGCCTCGTCGAAGTCGGCCCCGTCGGCGAACGTCGTCCGGTCGAAGCGCGCCCGCTGGGCTATCCGAACGCCCGCGAACCGCGCGTCGTCGCGGAAGGCGGCGTCGGTGAACGTGGCGTTGCGGAACGCCGCGGCGCGGAACACTGCCGGACCGTCGAAGGCCGCCTCCCGGAACGTGGCGTCCTCGTCCTCGAGGTTGTCCCCGCCGTCGAACTCGGCGCCGGCGAAGCTCGCGGCCGCTTCGAAGGCGGCGCCCGCAAACGAGCAGTCCCGCCGGAACCGCGCCTCGTCGAACGAGCAGTCCCCGGAAAACGCCGCGGCCGCGAACGAGGCGTCGTCGCCGAAGACGGCGTCGTCGAAGACGGCCGAGGCGAACGCGGCGCCGTCGAACCGCGCCACGGTGAAGACCGCGCCGTCGAACCGGGCGGCGTCGGCGAACGTCGCGTCCGCGAAGGTGAGGTTGTCGTCGGTGGCGTTGTCCGACCCCTCGAACTCCGCGCCGAGGAACCGAACGGCGTCGGCGAACGCGGCCGATTCGAAGCTCGTGTCGCCGAGGAACCGGGCCTCCGCGGCCTCGAAGGTTCCCTCGACGCGCACGTCGTCGAAGAAGGCGTCCTCCGCGAAGGCGGCGTCGTCGAAGGCGGCGTCCCCCTCGAAGGCGGCGCCCGTGAAGTTCGCCAGCGTGAACTCCGTGCGCGTGAACGCCGCGTCGCCGCCGAACCGCGCGCCCGAGAAGTCGGCGTCGTCGTAGAGCACGTTGGCGTCGCCGTGGAACTCGGCGCCGCGGAACGACGCGCCGGCGTCGAAGGCGGCGTCCCTGAACTCGCCGTCGCCGGTGAACGTGGCCTCGTCGAAGGAGACGGGCTCGCGGAACGCGACGCCGACGAAGTCCGCGTACCTGAACACCGCCTTGCGGAACGACGCCCCGGCGTGGAAGACGGCGTCCTCGAAGCAGGCGTCGTCGTCCTTGAGGTTGGCGTCGCCGCGGAACTCCACGCCGTCGAAGGAGGCGTCCGCCTCGTAGACCGTCTCGCGCAGGCAGGTGTCGCCGTGGAACCGGGCCTCTTCGAACCGGACCTCGTCGCGGAACGTCGCTTCGATGAGGTCGACGTCGCCCTCGAACGTCGCGCTCGTCACGTCGAAGCGCCCCCCGACCGTCACCCCGGACAGGTCACACCGATGCGCGAAGGCGGCCTCGCGCCAGTCGACCGCGTCGAGCCGGGCGTCCCGCAGGTCGACCGGCTGGCGAAGGTCCGCATTGCGCGCCGCGAACGTCCCCTCGACCCGCGCGTGCCGGAGGTCGATCGGATACCGGTCGGCGGCGTCGACCACCAGGTGGTCAAGCGTCGCCGCCGGCAGGTGCGCGCCGACGAACTGCTTGGTCCGGCGGCCGTCGGCCGCGGCGGCCTCGCGGAGGGCCGACTCGACCGCGGCCGCGTCGACGCCGAGCTCCTCGCGCCGCTCGGGCGGGAGGTGGAACACGCAGCGGTCGGCGTCCTCGTGTTCCTCGTGCGGGCAGGTCCACGCCTCCGCGAGGGTGCTCTCCCGGTCCCCCTCCCACTCGGCGGGATCGAACCGGTAGGAACACGCCACGGGGATCACTCCGTGGCCCACTTGAAGAAGCCGAGGCTGACCGCCAGGATCGCCGCCCCGGCCGGGATGATCAGGTAGAGCATCGGGTCCTCGAACCCGTCGACGTTCGCGATCATCTGCTCGAAGAACTGGATGGCGAGGATGACCAGCACGAGCTCGATCAGCTTGTTCTTGAGCTCGCCGGTGGAGTCGAACTTGAACCAGTCGGGCCGGACGCCGGCGTGTTCAGCCGGGTCGAGCTTGCTGATGAAGAAGTCGTAGATCCCGAACGAGAAGATGACAAGGATGATCCCGATCAGGAAGGCGTCGAGCGCCTTGACGATCGGGAGGATCACGGCCTCGCCGCTGGACTGCCCCTGGATTATCAGCGCGTACAGCGCCTTGTACGTGTCGTAGGCGCCGACGTAGAACATCACCAGCGACCCGACGAACGAGACGAGCACCGGCACCAACAGCAGGTACCGGAGCCGGAAGAAGGAGGGCTCGAAGTAGGCGTCGAGCCACTGCTCCATCGAGTCCTTCTCCGCGTCATCCACCTGACTGACGGCCGTTCCGGTTCCGCCGGCCGTCCCGACCTCACCACCACCACCGTCCGACCGCGTATCGTCACCCGACATTGGATAGGGACTTGTGACCCCGACACACACTTTACTTTTTTGCCACCTCCGTCCCCGATGTGGCGGTTGAGCGGGCGAGGTCACCCGCGCTCGCGTCACGGGAATCGCGGACGACGGAGGATTTATCGGCGGACGGGGCGACCATCGTCCATGACCAGCGAACCCGTCACTGCCGTCGTCCTCGCGGCGGGCGAGGGGCGCCGGCTCGCGCCGCTGACGAACCGGCGGCCGAAGCCGATGCTCCCCGTGGCGAACCGGCCAATTCTGGAGTACGTCGTGGAGGCGGTCGCCGACGCCGGCATCGACCGCGTGGTGCTCGTCGTCGGCTACCGCGGCGAGCGCATCCGGAACCACTTCGGCGACGGCCGCGAGTGGGACCTCGAGATCGAGTACGTCGAGCAGTCCCACCAACTCGGCACCGGCCACGCCGTGTTGCAGGCCGAGGACGCGGTCGGCGACCGGTTCGTCGTCCTCAACGGCGACCGGATCGTGGACGCGTCGATCGTCCGCGACGTCCGCGACGCGACCGTCGACGGCCGGAGCCCCGTGATGGCGGTGACCGACGTGGAGCACCCGCGCGAGTACGGCGTCGTCAGCCTCGAGGGCGGGCGGGTCGTCGGCGTCGAGGAGAAGCCGGAGGCGCCGGTCGCGGCCGGCCGGATAAACGCCGGGGTATACGGGTTCTCGGCCGCGATCTTCGACGCGGTCCGCGACACGTCGCCGGCGGGCGAGCTCGGGATCACGGACACGCTCGACCGACTCGCGCGCGAGTCGTCGATCGAGGCGGTCGAGTACCACGGCGACTGGTACGACGTCTCCCACCTCTGGGACCTGCTCGCGGTGAACGCCTCACTCGTCGGTGCCGCCGGCGCGGGCGGGGGAAGCGGGGATGACGGACCCGACGGGACCGGCGACGCCGGAGCGACCGACGCCGGTCCGGCACACGCGGCGGTCGCGGACGACGTGGTCGTGGGCGCGGACGTGCGCTTCGGCCCGGGCGCCGTCGTCGGCGGGAGCACGGCGCTGGGGCGGAACGTCCACGTCGGCGCGACCGCGGTGGTCGAGAACGCGGTCGTCCTCCCGGACACGGTCATCGAACCGGGCGCGGTGGTGCGCGACGCGATCGTCGCGGGCAACGCGCGGATCGGCGCGAACGCGACCGTGGCGGGCGGCACGGCGACGCTCGTCGTCGACGGCGAGGCCCACGAGGACGTGCGACTCGGCGGCGTCGTCGGCGACAACGCGACGGTCGGCGGCGGCGCGACGCTCGACGCCGGCACCGTGATCGGCGACGACGCGACGGTCGATCCGGGGGTCGCGCTCGACGGTCGGATAGAGACCGGCGCGGTCGTCAGGAGGGGGTAAACATGTGCGGGATCATCGGCTACGTCGGCGACGAGGCGGCCGGCCCCATCGTCTACCGCGGCCTGGAGAACCTGGAGTACCGCGGCTACGACTCCGCGGGGATCGCGCTCGTCGACGGCGCGGCGGGCGCGGGCGAGGAGCGGGCGGGCGCCGAGGGGCTCACCGTCACGAAGCGGTCGGGCGAGGTCGCGAACCTCGACGTTCCCGACTCCGAGGCCACCTGCGGGATCGGCCACACGCGCTGGAGCACGCACGGGCCGCCGACGGACGCGAACGCGCACCCCCACACCGACTGCGAGGGGTCGGTCGCGGTCGTCCACAACGGCATCGTCGAGAACCACGAGACGCTCAAGGCGGAGCTGTCCGACCACGCGTTCACGAGCGACACGGACACCGAGGTCATCCCCCACCTGATCGAGGAGGAACTGGCGGCGGGCGCGGACCTCCGGACCGCGGTCGAGCGCATCGACGACCGGCTGGAGGGGAGTTACGCGATCTGTGCGGTCCACGAGGCCGCCGAGCGCATCGTCGTCGCGCGACAGGACAGCCCGCTCGTCCTCGGCCACGGCGAGGCGGCGTCGTTCGTCGGCAGCGACGTGACGGCGTTCCTCGACCACACGCGCGACGTGACGTACCTGGAGGACGGGGACGTGGCGGTCCTGGAGCCGGGACGCGTCGACGTGTTCCACGACGGCGAGGCGGTCGACCGCCCGGTCGAGACGGTCGAATGGGAGGCCGACGCCGCGGAGAAGGCCGGCTACGAGCACTACATGCGCAAGGAGATCCACGAGCAGCCGACCGCCCTCAGGCAGGCCATCTCGGGGCGGCTGGACGCCGACCGCGGCGCGGTCGACCTCGACGTCGAGTTCCCGGAGCCGTTCCTCAACAGCCTCGACGAGGTGCAGATCGTCGCCTGTGGCACCTCCTACTACGCGGGCCGGTACGCGGCGGAGCTGATCGAGGAGTTCGCCGACGTGCGGACGACGGTGGAGATCGCGAGCGAGTACGAGTTCGGCGGCGGGCGCGACCCCCACCGCACGCTGACGATCGCGGTCACGCAGAGCGGGGAGACGGCCGACACGCTGGGGGCGATCCGGCGCGCCGCGGCGGCCGGCGCGCGGACGCTCGCGGTGACGAACACCCTCGGTAGCACCATCACACGCGAGGTGGACGACGCGGTGTTCATCCGCGCGGGCCCGGAGATCGGCGTCGCGGCGACCAAGACGTTCGCCTCGCAGGTGACGACGCTGGCCATGCTCGCGGTCGCGCTCGGTCGCGGGCGCGACGCCATGTCGGCCGCGCGGGCCCGCACCGCCGTCGAGAACCTCCGCGGGCTGCCCGGCGCGGTCCAGCAGGCGCTCGACGCGGAGGACGCGGTGCGGGCGGCCGCCCGCGAGTACGGCGATTCGGAGGCGTTCTTCTTCGTCGGCCGCGAGCTCGGCGTCCCGGTCGCGCTCGAGGGGGCGCTGAAGCTGAAGGAGATCTCCTACGACCACGCGGAGGGGTTCGCGGCCGGCGAGCTGAAACACGGCCCCCTCGCGCTGGTGACCCCGGAGACGCCCGTCCTCGCGGTGCTGACGGACGGCGCGAAGCCCCGGGAGACGATGAACAACGTCACCGAGGCACAGACGCGCGGCGCGCCCGCGCTCGGTGCGGTCTCGGCGGGCGAGAAGGCGGACGCGCTCGACGAGGCGTTCGCCGTCCCCGAGGCGGGCGTCGTCGAACCGCTCGTCGCGAACGTCTACTTCCAGCTGTTCGCCTATCACGTCGCCAACGAGAAGGGGCGATCAATAGACAAGCCGCGGAACCTCGCGAAGAGCGTCACCGTGGAGTAAGAGGCGGATCAGCCCGGATTCACCGTCTTCGACCGCCGTCAGGCGAGCAGCAGCGGGACGCCGTACGCGACCGCGAGGCCGGCGAGGAGGACGACGAGGCCGATCCCGACCTCGCGGCCGCCGAAGTCCTGCATCGGTGCGGTTACGCGCTCGTCCGGGTCCGGCTCGTGCGAGTGGTCTGCCATGGGCGACGGTGCGTTCGCCCGGTACAAAAGCGCACCCGATCCGGGCCGGTCGGAACGGGTGAGCGAGCGTGGGTCCCGGAACGGCCGACGTTGCGTCCTTTTTGTAGCCACGGCCGGCGTCGCGCCCTTTTTGTAGCCCGCGGCGCGAAATCCTCCCAACGAATGGGCCTCACGAAGCGGATCATCCCCTGCATCGACGTGGACCTCGACGAGGACGGGAACGCGGCCGTCTACACGGGCGTCAACTTCGAGAACCTGGAGTACACCGGCGACCCGGTCGAGCTGGCCGAGAAGTACAACGAGTCTGGCGCCGACGAGTTCGTCTTCCTCGACATCACCGCGAGCGCCGAGGGACGCGAGACGATGCTCGACGTGGTCTCCGCGGTCGCCGACGAGTGCTTCATCCCCCTGACGGTCGGGGGCGGCATCCGGACGAAGGCGGACATCAAGGAGACGCTCCGCGCGGGCGCGGACAAGGTGTCGATCACCACCGGCGCGCTGGAGCGCCCCGCGCTCATCGAGGAGGGCGCGGCCGCGTTCGGCTCCCAGTGTATCGTCATCTCCGTCGACGCCCGCCGCCGGTACGACGACGCGGGCGAGCACTACGTCGAGGTCGACGGCGAGGACGTCTGGTTCGAGTGCACCAAAAAGGGCGGCCGCGAGGGGACCGGGATCGACGCGGTCGCGTGGGCCGCGGAGGCCGAGGCGCGCGGCGCCGGGGAGCTGTTCGTCAACTCCATCGACCGCGACGGGACGAAGGACGGCTACGACGTGCCGCTCATCCGGGCGGTCTCCGAGGCGGTCTCGACGCCGGTCATCGCCTCCTCGGGCTGCGGCGGCCCCGAACACGTCTACGAGGTGTTCGAGGAGGGCGGCGCGGACGCCGCGCTGGCCGCCTCCATCTTCCACTACGGCGAGTACACCATCGAGGAGGTCAAGGAGTACCTCGACGAGCGCGGCGTGCCCGTGCGGCTCTGACCGGCCGGATATCCGGCGCTTCGAACGGCCACGACACCGTCGCGAACCCCGTCTCGATCCGGCCGCCCTCCCGGGATCCACACCTGATAATCGGATCGGACCACCTTTTTACCCCGACGCCCAATCGTCGGATACACATGTCCACCACGCAGTCCGGAGGACCTGTCGGCAGCGGGGCACCGCCGCGGCGAGCACCCGGCGAGGACGACTCGCCGCTCGTCTGCCAGCGAGCCGAGGGTCCGAACGGCGACGAGGAGTGGACGTTCTACGAGGCGGACCGCGAGCCGGAGCGCCGGACGACGCGCTGGCTCACGGTCGCGGACGCGGACGTGGTTCCCGCGGCCGACTGGCGATAGTCGGTCGGTGACGCGGCCGGCGGCGAATTTCTCCGTCCGGACGGGAACGCCCGCCAGCCGCAGCGCCGCGAGTCGGGCGTCGTGAGTCGGGCGTCGTCACTCGGAAGCGCGGCGACGGTCGACAGAAATCGGTGCTCCGGTTCGCGGTCGGCAGTCCACGACCGACGGGCCGGGGTCGAGCGGCTCCCGGCCTCGGGTCCGTGGCGCGCTCAGGCCGCCTTGACGGCGTCCGCGAGCGCGGTCGTCTTCTCGTTGATCGCCTCGGTCGCCGTGCCCACGGCGTCGAGGGGGTCGCCGGACTCCGTCTTCACGGTGAGGATCGGGTCCGTCTGGCCGCCCGACTGCTCGGGGTTGACGTCGTAGGTCGCGGCCGCCACGTCGTCGGTCTCCAGCAGCGCGCCCTTCAGCACGTTCATGAAGGTGTGGTCCTCGCCCGCGATCTCCAGACGGAGCTCCTCCTCGGTTTTCTCGATGACCCGCAGTTCCATGGGGTACGGTTCGCCCGAGCGGCGTTTGAAGGTTTCGTCTCCGCCGGATCCGGGTGAGAGGCCCTCGCACGCGTCCCGCAAGCATTTACGACGCGCTCCGACGCTTTGCCGAGGAGCTGTGGCTCCCGTACCACCGCGACCTGGCCGCGACGGTCGAGGCGCACGCGCTCGCGGACCGGCCCGAGGAGGAGCTCATCGCGGAGAACGTCGCCTTCCACCGCGACCTGCTCGAGGAGGGCCGCCGCGGCTGGGTCGCGGTCGGGGAAACCGGGACACAGGAACCCCCGACCGACGGGCGTCTGGCGGACGACTTCCCCCCGAACGCCGACCTCGCCGGCTTCGTCCTGACCGGCGTCGACGCCTGTCCCGACGTGTTCGACCGGCCCGATCGGCTCGTGATCGGCGACATCTACGTCGCCGAGCCGCATCGCGGCTCCGGGCTCGCGAACCGGTTCGTGGAGCGTGCTGCGGCCGACGCCCGCGAGGAAGGCTGTCCGGAGCTCCGCCTCGACGTGGATGTGGACAACGAGCGCGCGCTCGCCTTCTACGAGAAAGCGGGGTTCTCCGACTACCGGAAGCAGCTGACGATGTCCGCCGACGCGGTCTGAGAGGAAGGCTCCGCCGTCGTGTCTGTTTCTGCTGCTGATCCTGCCGACCTGGGCGGCGCCACCCAGGAATCCCCTGCCGGTTCGACCGGCCGCGTACCGGCGGACGGTGCGGGCTGCCTGCAGTCGCGGGCTGCCGGGCTACGACTCGCTGACTCTCGCTCGACAGGCTCGCGAGAGCGTCGTCGTGGCCGGATCGAGCTGACTGCCCCGTCAGTCCCACCCACCGCACAGCACCGCACCGCGACCGCACGGCGGCCTCGCACCTCCCCAACCTCGGGCTGGACGCGGCCGCGGACAGCACCACATCGCGGCCGCGTCCAGCCCTCCCTCGCGCGCGTTGCTCGCGCGCGCCGACCGCACCACCGTGGTGGCTGAACGGACAGCCGCGGCCGATCGCGCAGCATGGTCGCGGCACGCGACGGGGACGCTCCCGCAGCGTCACGAGCGTGTCACCCCATCCGTAACCCCACCTCAGGCGTCGTCGCCCGCGGTCGGATCCACGCCGGAGGCGGCGTGGGTCTCGGCTTCGGCCGCGTCCGCGGCATCGGCCCCTCCGTCCGTCCCGTCGCCCTTTGCCGCCGCGACGAAGCCCGGAACCTCCTCGGCCGCCGCGGCCGCGAGCCTGTCGTCAGCCGGGACGATCCGCTGGCGTGGGCGGCCGACGCGGCGAGGGACCGGCTCCGTCTCGATCAGGCCGGCCGCCTCGAACTCGGCTTTCACCGACGAGAGCGTCGCGGGGCTGGCCAGTCCGCAGTCCTCGGCCGCGCGCCGGAGCCCGTAGTTGACCGCGTCGCGGCGCGCGCCCGCGGCGTACACGCAGTCGAGGTGGTCGCAGGGGTCCCCGCGGTCGACCTCGGGGAGCGCGTCGAGCAGGCGGAGCAGTTCCGCCGCCACGTCCGCGTCGCACCGCCCGGCGAACGCGCCGAAGAGCGCGCGACGGGAGGGCGTCCGCAGGGCGTACGGCTCGGCGTCGGTCAGCCGGGTCTCCCACCGGCCCCGGACCTCGTCGACCCGCTCCGGGTCCGTCTCGCGGACGGCCGCGTACCCCGCCGCGTCCGCGGCCGGGAGCGGCACCGCGACCGCGCCGTCGGCGACCAGGAGCGTGCTCGGCTCGCGCGCCTCGACGGTCACGAGCGAGAGCGCGTCGGCCTCGCGGAACGCCGCGACGCGGCTCGCCGCGTGGAAGCCGTCGAGGACCGCGTCAAGCACAGGCTCGCGCGCCGCGACGCGCAGGTGCGGGAACGACTCCGGAACCGGATGCGGGAGGTCGATCGACCCGGTGGCGTGGTCCTCGCGCGCGTCAACCTCGCTCCGGAGCGTCCCGACCGTCGGCGCCGCGACCGCGGGGGCCGCGTCGGCCAGCGCGTCGAGGACGCTTCGGAGGAGCCGCTCGCCGGGGTCCACGAGCAGGACCGGCCGGGGGCCCGACAGCCCCAGCGTTCCCCCTGCGAGCGGGAGTGTCGGCGTCGAGTCGGCCATTCGTCGGTGACTCGCCGGGTGCGGGCATAAATGTTCGCGCGAAGCCGAAGACTAAGGCCGGCGAGGGGCGCAGGGTCGGGCATGCAGCAGATCCTCGTCGCCGGTGAGACGCTCATCGACTTCATCCCCGAGGAGCCGGGGCCGCTCGACGAGGTGGAGACCTTCCACCGCCGGGCGGGCGGGGCGCCGGCCAACGTCGCGGTCGGGCTCGCGCGGCTCGGTCGCCCCCCGGCCTTCTGGACCCGGGTCGGCGACGACCCCTTCGGCGACTTCCTCGCCGCCACCCTCGCGGACGCCGGCGTACCGACCGAGCACGTCGAGCGGGACCCGGACGCCAAGACCGGCCTCGCGTTCGTCAGCCTCGACCCCGACGCGGACCGCGCGTTCTCCTTCCACCGCGACGGCAGCGCGGACACCCGGATGGAGCCGGGCGGGGTGGACGGGGCGGCGCTCGCGGAGACCGACTGGGTCCACGCCGGGGGCGTGACGCTGGCCGACGAGCCGGCCCGGACCGCGACGCTGGACCTGCTCGCGCGGGCCCGCGAGGCCGGCGCGACCGTCTCGTTCGACCCCAACGCGCGCCCCGAACTGTGGACCGACTTCGACTTCCCGGGCTCCTGCCGCGAGGCGTTCGCGCTCGCGGACGTGGTGAAAGTCTCGCCCGAGGACCTCGACGCCGCGGGGTACGACGGCGCCGCCGTCGACGAGTCGGACCCGGCCTCCGCGACAGACGCCGCGGCCGCGGTCGCCGCCGACGGCCCGCACACGGTGCTGGTGACGCTCGGCGGCGCCGGCGCGTTCGCGTACGCGACCCCCGACGCCCCGTGGAACGACGGCGACGAGCCGATCGCGGTCGACCACGGGGGATACGCCGCGGAGCCGATCGACACCACGGGCGCGGGCGACGCCTTCACCGCGGGCGCGGTCGCGGCGCTCTCGGCGGGCGAGTCGCTGGCCGAGGCGGTGGCGTTCGCGAACGCGGTCGCCGCCCGGACGACGACCGAGAAGGGGGCGATGACGGCGCTCCCGGACCGGGAGGCGGTCGCGGCCCTCCGCGGGGAGTAGGGGCGCTCGGCCGGTCGCGGTTCGCGGTCCCGACGCTCCGGCCGCAACCCCCTTCCCGCCGGGCCACGACGCGTCGCACATGTCGGACACCGTCGTCGCGCTCGGCGGCAACGCCATCCTCGAGAGCGGCGAGGGGACCGTCGCCGACCAGCGCGCCCGGATCCGCGAGACGCGCGACGCGCTCGCACCGCTCGTCGAGCGCGGCCACGACCTGACGCTGACTCACGGGAACGGACCGCAGGTCGGCCACCGCCTGCTCGCCGAAGAGGCGGCCGAGGGCGACCCGGAGCCGCTTGACGTGCTCGTCGCGGAGACGCAGGCGCAGGTCGGCTACCTGCTGGCCGGGGAGTTCGGCGACGCGCTCGGCGGCCGGCCGACCGCCGTCGTGACCCGCGTCCGAGTCGACCCGGACGACTCGGCGTTCGAGAACCCACAGAAGCCGGTCGGCCCCTACTACTCGGCCGAGGAGGCGGCCGCGAAGCCGTTCGAGACGACGGCGGTCCATCGCTCGTCCGGCTCCGCGGACGGCCGGGACGACGCGGCCGGCGGCGCCACCGCCCACCGGCGGGTCGTCCCCTCGCCGGAGCCAGAGGAACTGCTGGAGGCCGACCGGATCCGTCGGCTGGCCGACGACGACGGCGGGCCGGTCATCTGCGGCGGCGGCGGGGGGGTCCCGGTCGTCCCCGCCGACGGCGGTGACGGCGGTGACGGCGGTGACAGCGATGACGGCGGAACCGCGCCGGACGCCGGCGCGTACGACGGCGTCGCCGCGGTGGTCGACAAGGACCGCACGTCGCGGCTCGTGGCGGAGGCGGTCGGCGCGGACACGCTCCTGTTCCTGACGGACGTGGACGCGGCGTATCTGGACTACGGGACGCCGGACCAGCGACGGCTGGCGGAGGCGACGCCCGCGGAGGTCCGCGAACACGCCGCGGACGACCAGTTCCCCGCGGGGAGCATGGGACCGAAGATCGACGCCTGCGCGACGTTCGCCGGGGAGACCGGCGGCGAGGCGCTGATCGCCGCGCCGGACCGGCTCGCGGAGGCGCTCGACGGCGACTCCGGAACCCGGATCGTTCCGGAGTGAGCGGCGGCCCGGTCGACGGTGGGCCGGCGGTCACGCGGTCGGGGCGGTTTCGGACGCGGAGCGCTCGGCCCGGAGGAGCACCGCCAGCGCGACGAGGACGACCCCGCCCGCCGCCCAGAACGCGACCGCGTAGCCCGCGACGCCCGCGAGCAGGCCGCCGAGCGCGCTCCCGAGGCCGGTCCCGACGCCGGCGAGCGCGGAGTAGGCGCCCAGAGCGTCCCCCCGGAGGGCCTCGTTCGCGAGCCGCGTCACGAGCCCGGTCGCCGTGACCGCGATCATCGCCCACGTCACACCGATGGCCAGGAACAGCCCGCCGAGTGCGGCGGTCGCGGGGAGCGAGACCGCGGGCAGCACCGTTCCGAGCGCGGCGACCGCCGGGAACAGCGCCGCGCGGCCCGCGAGCGCCACGTTCTGGACCACGGCGGGGCCACGTCGGGCCGCGAGGCGGCCGACCGGCGTGTAACAGACCGCGGACCCGACGTTCGCGGCGAGGAACAGGCCGAAGACGACGCCGGTCGCGTAGCCGGCCTCCGCGAGGTACGCCGGCATCGGTCCCCAGAACACCGCGAAGCCGACCGAGAACAGCGTCGCCGCCGCGAGGTAGGCGGTCAGGGGGCCCGAAAAGCGGTCCCGGGCGGACCGCTCGGGGTCACCCGCGGTCGCGTCCGCCGCCCCTCCTTCGCGGTCGGGACGGCGACGCGCTCGGCGGGCACGGCCGAGATACCCCGTCAGCACCCAGTAGAGGCGCGTCGGCCCGTAGGGGACCGACCTGATGTACCGACCGGCGCCCCAGCCGTCCCGGTCGAGGCGTGCGAAGACGCGTCGGAACCGCGCGGCGCTCGTGGTCGCGGGCTCGGGGTACCAGCGCGCGGCCGCCGCCAGCGCGCCCGTCGCGACGACCGCGAGCAGGAAGCACAACAGTTCCTGTGCGGCCACCGCGCCGAGCGCGCGCGGGACCGTCGCGGTCCAGACGGTTCCGAGCACAAGCCCCGCGACCCAGCCGTAGCCCTGTACCGCGTTGAGTCGGGCGATCCGCGCGTCCCACTCGGCGACCTGCCGGCCCTCCACGACGATCAGGTTCAGGACCGGCGCGGCCGCGGAGACGACGAACCACATCGCCGCGTTGCCGACGAGCAGGCCGAGCGGCGTGCTCGCGAACGGGACCAGCGCCAGCACGCCCGCGAGCGCCCCGAGCGCGACGAGGACGAACGGCCGCCGACGCCCGGTTCGGGCCGCGAGGCGTCCCCACAGCAGCGCGCCGGGCACGCCCGCGAAGGCGGCGGTGGCGGCCATCGCTCCCACCACCGCCGCGCCCGCGCCGAGCGAGACCGCGTACAGCGGGAGGAGGAGCGACGCGGCCCCGACCGCGGCGTAGCCCGCCCCCCACGCGTACAGCCACCGGTCGCTCACGTCCGTGTCACCACGTCGACCTCTCTCGCTCCGGGACAAAAGGCGTTCCGCGCGAGGCGCCGGCTTCGCCGGGGAGCGGTGGGGCTCCGCGAGCGCGACGGCTTCGTCGGGGAGCGGTGGGGCTCCGCGAGCGCGACGCGGGTGCCCGCCTCGCTTTCCGCAGCACCGCCGCTTATGCGCCCCCCGGCCGAACGGAGGGCCATGAGCGACACCGACCTCGACCTGACGCTCGGTCTCGGCACCTCCGGCAACGACGACCCCGAGGAGTGCGCCGCGACCGTCCGCCGCGCGCTCGAGCGCGGCTACAGACACGTCGACACCGCGCAGATGTACGACAACGAGGCGGCCGTCGGCGAGGGGCTGGCGCGCGCGTTCGACGACCCCGACGCCGACGTCTCGCGCGAGGACGTGGTCGTGGCGACGAAGGTCCACCCCGATAACCTCGCGCCCGAGGACGTCCGAGAGACCGCCCGCGAGAGCCTCGACCGACTCGGCCTCGACTACGTCGACCTGCTGTACGTCCACTGGCCGACGAGCGCGTACGACGCGGCGGCGACGCTGCCGGCGTTCGACGACCTCCGCGAGGCGGGCGTAACCCGTCACGTCGGCGTCTCCAACTTCACCTCCGACCTGCTGGAGGAGGCGGCGGGGATCCTCGATGCGCCCATCGCGGCCCATCAGGTGGAGTGTCACCCGCGGTTCCGGCAGGACGAGCTGCGGCAGCTCGCACACGACGACGGCCACTACCTCGTCGGCTACTCGCCGCTCGGCCGCGGGGAGGTCCTCGACGACCCGACGCTGACCGCGGTCGCCGAGCGCAACGACTGCTCGCCCGCGCAGGCCGCGCTCGCGTGGGCGCTGGCCCGCGGCGTCGTCCCGATCCCGAAGGGGACCGGCGACCACGTCGACGAGAACTACGCCGCGCTCGAGGTCGACCTCCCGGACGAGGACCTCGCGGCTATCGACGGGATCGACGCCGAGGAGCGCCTGATCGACCCCGACGAGGCGGCCTGGAACCGATAAGCGGGACGCTCGTGCTGCTTGACGTCATCGACAAAAACCCCGTCAGGCGCGGCCTCGACGCTCAGTCGTCGCCCGAAACCGCGCCGGCGTCGCCGTGGACGTTGGCGCCCGCCTCGGCCGCGTCGGGGAGGTCCTCGCGCACGTCGTCGCCGACGCCCTCCGCGATGACGTCCGCGTAGGCGTCGGGGAGGACGCGCGTGAACGCCTCGACCGCGTTCGCCCAGTCGTCGAGCAGTTCCCGCGCGCGGGCGCTGTCGGTGTAGGCGGCGTGATTCTCCACCAGCCGCCGGAGCATCGCCTCGTCGCGCTCGGAGAGGTCGTCGGAGAGCGTCACCATCCCGGTGTTGGCCTTCTCGGCGAGTTCGCCGTCGGGGTCGTGGACGTACGCCACGCCGCCGGACATCCCGGCCGCGAAGTTGCGGCCGAACTCGCCCAGCACCGCGACGACGCCGCCGGTCATGTACTCGCAGCCGTGGTCGCCGACGCCCTCGACGACCGCCTTCACGCCGGAGTTGCGGACCGCGAAGCGCTCGCCAGCGACGCCGTTGACGTAGGTCTCGCCGGCGGTCGCGCCGTACAGGCAGACGTTGCCCGCGACGACGTTGTCGGCGGGGTCGTAGCCGGCGTCCGCGGGCGTCCGGATCACCACCTTCCCGCCCGAGAGCCCCTTGCCGACGTAGTCGTTGGCGGCGCCGGTGAGGTCCATCGTGACGCCGCGCGCGAGGAACGCGCCGAAGCTCTGGCCCGCGTAGCCGTCGAGGTCGCAGGTGATCGTGTCGTCCGGGAGTCCCTCGCCGCCGTACTCGGAGGCGACGCGGTTCGAGAGCGTCGCGCCGACCGCGCGGTCGACGTTCGTCACGTCCTCGGAGACCGTCACCGGCTTGCCCTCCGCGAGCGCCGGCTCGGCGGCGTCGATGAGGTCCCAGTCGAGCGCGGTCGCGACCTCCTCGTGGCGCTGCTCGCGGATCTTCGTGCGCACGTCGCCCGCGGGGTCGGCGATGACCGCCGACAGGTCGAGGTGGCTCGCCTTCTCGTGGTCGGTCTCGCGCTGGGTCAGCAGGTCGGGCCGGCCGATGAACTCCTCGAGGTCGGTGTAGCCGAGTTCGGCCATTATCTCGCGCAGCTCCTGCGCGATGAACGTCATGTAGTTGATGACGTGCTCCGGCTCGCCCGGGAACCGCTTGCGCAGGTCCTCGCGCTGGGTGGCGACGCCGACCGGACAGGTGTTCTCGTGACACTGCCGGGCCATCACGCAGCCGGAGGTGACCAGCGACGCGGTGCCGAAGACGTACTCCTCAGCGCCGAGGAGGGCGGCGACGGCCACGTCGCGGCCGGTCTTGAGCCCGCCGTCCGCGGTGACCCGGATGCGGTCGCGCAGGCCGGTCGCCCGCAGCATCTGGTTCGCCTCCGCGAGGCCGAGCTCCCACGGCAGCCCCGCGTTCTTGATCGAGGTCTTCGGCGACGCGCCGGTGCCGCCGGAGTGGCCGGAGACGTGGACCACGTCCGCGTTCGCCTTCGCCACGCCCGCGGCGATGGTGCCGATGCCGGCCTCCGAGACGAGCTTGACGTTCACGTCCGCTTCGGGGTTGGCCGCCTTCAGGTCGTAGATCAGCTGCTTGAGGTCCTCGATGGAGTAGATGTCGTGCTGGGGCGGCGGCGAGATGAGCCCCACGCCGGGCGTCGAACACCTGACGTGCGCGATCATCTCGTTGACCTTCTCGCCGGGGAGGTGGCCCCCCTCGCCGGGCTTGGAGCCCTGCGCCATCTTGATCTGTAGCTCGTCGGCGCTCGCGAGGTACTCCGCGGTGACGCCGAAGCGCCCGGAGGCGACCTGCTTGACGTTACACTCGCGCTCGGTGTCGAACCGCTCCGGCGGCTCGCCGCCCTCGCCGGTGTTGGACTTGGCGCCGAGGCGGTTCATCGCGATGGAGTTGTTCTCGTGGGCCTCCGGCGAGAGGCTCCCGAGGCTCATCGCGGCCGTCGAGAAGCGCTCCACGATCTCCTCGACCGGCTCCACCTCCTCGACCGGAACCGGGTCGCGGTCGGAGTCGAACTCGAGCAGGCCGCGCAGCGTCTGGAGGCTCTCGGACTGGTCGTTGACCAGGTCGGCGAACTCCTCGTACTGCTCGTAGTCGCCCGCGCGGACCGCCTGCTGGAGCGTGCCGACCGTCTGCGGGTTCCAGCCGTGTTTCACGCCCGAGGAGCGGTGCTCGTACTCGCCGGTGGTCTCCAGCTGAGGGTCAGCGCCGAACGCCATCGCGTGGCGGGCGCGGAGGTCGCCCTCGATCTCGTCGACGCCGATCCCCTCGGTCCTGATCTCCGTCCCCTCGAAGTACTCGCCGACGAACTCGGAGTCGAGCCCGACCGCCTCGAAGATCTGGGCGCCCTGGTACGACTCCACCGTGGAGATGCCCATCTTCGCCATCGTCTTCAGCAGGCCGTCCTCCAGCGCCTTTCTGTACGCCGCGAGGGCCTCGTCGGCGTCCGCGCCGTCCGGCCCCGCGACCGTGTCGCGGATGGAGTCGTACGCGAGGTACGGCGTCACCGCGCCGGCGCCGTACCCGACCAGCGTGGCGAGGTGGTGGACCTCGTGGGGTTCGCCCGACTCGACGACGAGGCCGGCGTGGTTGCGGAGCCCGTTGCGAACGAGGTGGTGGTGGACCGCCCCGGTCGCCAGCAGGCTCGGGATGGCGAGCCGGTCCGGGCCGACCGCGCGGTCGGAGACGACGACCACGTCCGCGCCGGCCTCGATGGCCGCGGCCGCGTCGTCGCGCAGGCGGGCCACCGCGTCCGCCAGGTCCGCGTCGGGGTCGAAGGTGGCGTCCACGACAGCGCTCTCGAAGGCGTCGTCGGGGTCGTCGCCGAGCGCCTTCAGCGAGGCCGTCTCCGCCTCGGTGAGGACCGGGGAGTCGCAGACGATCTGGCGGGCGTGGTCGGCCGACTCGTCCAGCAGGTTGCGCTGGAAGCCGAGCCGCGACTCCAGCGAGGTGACGAGTTCCTCGCGGATGTAGTCGATGGGCGGGTTCGACACCTGCGCGAACAGCTGTTTGAAGTAGGTGAACAGCGGGCGGTCGACCTCCGTCAGCACCGAGAGGGGCGTGTCGTCGCCCATCGAGCCGACCGGGTCCTTCCCCTGTTCGGCCATCGGCTCGACGAGGTGGTTCAGCGAGTCGGTCGTGTAGCCGAACGCGGCCTGGTGGGCGCGCACCTCCTCGACGGTGGGCTCGGCCGGATCGGCGTCGTCCGCGTCCGCCGCGGCGTCGCCCGTCTCGGCCGCGACCTCCTCAAGGGCGGCCTGTTCCTCGTCGACCCACTCGCCGTACTTCTCGTCGGTGAGGTCGTCAAAGACCTCGTCGTCGGGGACGACCCGACCGCTCTCTAAGTCCGCGACGAAGATCTCGCCGGGCTGGAGGCGGCCGCGGGACTCGACCTCGCCGGGGTCGGTCGGGATCGCACCCACCTCCGAGCCGACGATGAGGCGGTCGTCGCTCGTCACCTCGTAGCGGCACGGGCGCAGCCCGTTCCGGTCGAGGACGCCCGCGACGCGGTCGCCGTCGAAGCCGATCACGAGCGCCGGGCCGTCCCACGGCTCGACCAGCGAGGCGTGGTAGTCGTACCAGTCGGCGCGCTCCTCGCTCATCAGGTCGTCGCCGCGGAACGCCTCCGGGATCAGCATCCGGAGCGCGTGCGGGAGGTCCCGGCCGGTCTGGAGCAGGAGCTCGACCGCGTTGTCGACGCTGGCGGTGTCGGACTGGTTCGGGTCGTCGATGACCGGCTTGACCGTCTCCAGGTCCGCGCCGAAGCCTGGGTGGGAGACGTCCGTCTCCCGGGCGCGCATCCAGTTGATGTTGCCCTGGATCGTGTTGAACTCGCCGTTGTGGACGATGTTTCTGTACGGGTGCGCGAGGTGCCACGCGCCGAGCGTGTTCGTCGAGAAGCGGGCGTGGACCAGCGCGACCCGGCTCGCGAACCGCTCGTCGGAGAGGTCGGGGAAGTAGGCGGCCAGCTGGTCGCCCTTCAGCAGGCCCTTGTAGACGACGCGGCGGCGGTCGAGCGAGCAGACGTAGAAGCGGCCGCCGCCATCCACGTCCGCGGCGGCCGACTCGACGGCCTTCCGGGCGACGTAGAGCGCGCGGTCGAAGCCGAGGTGGGGGTTCGCGTCCGTGTCGTCCGCCTCGGGGTCGGTGAAGCGCGCGTCGAGGTCCGCGTCGGCGGCGGGCGCGACGAACACCTGCACGACGTTCGGCTCGGAGTCGAGCGCGGTCGCCCCGAGGTCCGCGCCGTCGGCGTCGGTGGGCACCTCGCGCCACGCGAGCACCTCGAGCCCGTACTCGGCGAACGTCTCCGCGACGACCTCGTGAAGCGCCGCCTCCGCGGCCGGCTCCTCGGGCATGAACAGCGAGCCGACCGCGTACTCGTCGGGCAGGTCGGCGTCGACGACGGACTCGAAGAAGCCGTCCGGGCGCTCGACCATGATCCCGGCGCCGTCGCCGGTGTTCGGTTCCGCTCCCGTCGTCCCGCGGTGCTGGAGGTTCTCCAGCAGTGAGACCGCGTCGGCGACGGTGTCGTGGCTCGGCTCGCCCGCGAGGTCGACGACCCCGCCGACGCCGCAGTTCGATCGGTCGTCGTCCGGCGACGCGAGCCCGTCTCCGCTCGCCTCCGCGTCGCGACCCGCCGACCCGGACGCGTCCGGTTCGAGGGTGTTACTGTGTGGCTTGGTCATACACTACCAAAACGCAGTTCGAGTTAAAGGACTAACCCTGATATGGGTAGGGTGCCTTACCCACCCATTAGGGAATATTAGGTCATTATTCTTCAGGGACTGGCATTGATGCACATGGGTAGACGGTCGGCCATCGATGACGTGTATTTTTGGATATCGAAGGCATTTACGGAGATGGGAGCGGCCTACTCTCCAGATATTTTGCCATTTAGGTTTATACTGTAAACCCGATCGGGAGAGATATTGGGAGATCCGTGTGATCAACCGTTCGGTTTCGGTCGCAGCGTGACGGACCAACTCCGCGAGTCAGTAGGACTTCGCGAAGTAGGCCGTCCGCTCGGCCGCCTCGCCGCAGACGCCGCAGGTCTCCTCGTGGTCGGCGTCGACGAGGTCGTCCTCGTCCTCGAAGGGGACCATCACGATCTCGGCGGCGATCTGGTCTTTGATCTCCTCCTCGCAGGCCTCGTCGCCGCACCACGGCGTCTTCACGTAGCCGCCGTGCTGGCCGAGCGTGCCGAGGATGGAGGCGCGGTCGTCGGCCTCGCGCACCTCGCCGTCGAGGTTCTCCTCGGCGGCCGCGTACAGCTTCCCGTAGATCTCGTCGAAGTGGGACCGCACGGTGTCGGCCACGTCCTCGCGGTCCTCGACCGCGCTCTCGCCGTCGGGGCGGTGGACCAGCGTGAGCTCCCCGTCCTCGACCTCGTGGGGACCGATCTCGATCCGGAGGGGGACGCCGTTGAGCTCGTGCTCGTTGAACTTGAAGCCGGGATTGCGCTCGTCGCGGTCGTCGAGTTCGACGCTGACGCCCGCGTCCGCGAGGTCGTCCGCGACGCCCTCGGCGTACTCGAGCACGTCCTCCTTCGTGTCGGCCTGCCAGATGGGGACGATCACGACCTGCGTGGGCGCGACGGTGGGCGGGAGCACCAGCCCCTGCTCGTCGGAGTGGGTCATGATCAGCGCGCCGAGACAGCGCCACGAGAGCCCCCACGAGGTGGTGTGCGCGACGCGTTCCTCCTCGTCCTCGTCCGAGTAGGTGATGTCGAACGCCTCCGCGAACGACTGCCCGAGGTGGTGGGAGGTGCCGCCCTGCACGGACTTCCCGTCGGGCATCAGCGCCTCGACCGTGGTCGTGGTGTGGGCGCCGGGGAACTTGTCGTGGTCGGGCTTCTGGCCGCGCAGCACGGGGATGGCGAGCAGGTCCTCGTAGACGGACTCGTACTGGTCGAGCCGCGTCATCGTCTCCTCCCACGCCTCCTCGTGGCTCTCGTGGGCGGTGTGGCCCTCCTGCCAGAGGAACTCCTTCGTGCGGAAGAACGGCTTCGTCTCCGTGGCCTCCCAGCGCACGACCGAGCACCACTGGTTCACGCGCAGGGGAAGGTCGCGGTGGCTCCGGATCCACTGGGCCATGTAGGGCGCGATGATGGACTCGGAAGTGGGCCGGACCGCGAGTCGCTCCTCCAGCTCCTCGTGACCGCCCTGGGTCACCCACGCCACCTCGGGGTCGAACCCCTCGACGATGTCCTTCTCGCGCTCGAGGTAGGACTCGGGGATGAACATGGGGAAGTAGGCGTTCTGTACGTCGGTCTCCTTGAACTTCGCGTCGAGGAAGCCCTGGACCGCCTCCCACAGCGCGTAGCCGCGGGGGCGCGTGACGATGAATCCGCTCATCCCCTCGGGACCGTAGTTCGCGAGGCCCGCCTTCTGTACGACCTCCGCGTACCACTCACCGGTGTTGTGCGACTTGGACTCGGTGATCCCGAGCTCCTGGTCGTCCTCGGTCATTACCGGAAAATCCGGCGTGTGGGACGTAAACCCTCCGAAGGCGTGTCACCGACTCCCGGTCTCGGGAGCTCCCTCACAGCTCCACCGGTGCGTCTCGCTTCGCCGCGTCGTAGACCGCCTCGATGGTGGCCACGTCGGCCGCGCCGAAGGCGCCGTCGGCCTCCGGTTCGCGGCCGGCCAGCACGCGGTTGCCGAAGTAGTCGAACTCCGCGCGCATCTGGTCGACCGCGTCGAAGGCGAACTCCGTACTCGTCGACCCGCGCTGCAGCGCGAGGGTGCGTCGGGGGTCGCCGTAGAACGCGGGATCGAACCGGATCTCCCCCTCGGTTCCGACGATCCTGAAGCTCCCGGACCGCTGGAGGTTCTGGCTGGCCGCGCAGTCGGCCACGAGGCCGTCGGGGAACTCCAGCCGGAAGCTCGCGCGCTCGTCGGGCACGTCCGCGAACGCCGAGTGCTCGCTGGACATCGCCGCCGAGACGCGAACCGGGTCGGCGTCGAGCACGAACCGCGCGGTGCTGAGGGGGTAGATCCCCAGGTCCGTGACCGAGGTGCCGCGGCCCGCGAGGTCGGGGTCGAGCCGCCACTGGTCGGCGTCGCCGTGGTCCAGCACCGGCTGCGTCATGTGGCCGCGGACGAGTCCCGGTTCGCCGACGTAGCCCTCGCGGACGAGCTCCCGCGCGAACCGAACCGCGGGGTCCGCGGTGAGGCGATAGGCGGTCATCAGCGTCACGCCGGCCTCCTCGCAGGCGTCGACCAGCGCGCGGGCGCGCTCCGCGCTCGCCTCGAGCGGTTTCTCACAGAGGACGTGCTTGCCCAGGTCCGCGGCCGCGCGGACGTGCGGCAGGTGAAGCGCGTTCGGCGTCGCGACGTAGGCCGCGTCGTACGCCTCGCTGGCGGCGCCCGCGTGGAACGCCTCGTAGTCCAGCGTCTCCGGCTCGCCCGGGAGCTCCGCGGCGACCGATTCCGCCTTGTCGGCGTGGCCCGAGACCAGCACCGTCGTCTCGCAGTAGTCGCCGGCCGCGACCGCCGGGATCGCGTGGTTCCGCGTCCAGCCGCCGAGACCGACCATCGCGACCCGGAGCGTCCCCTCGGCGGGGGTCTCCCAGTCGCGCTCGTCGAAGCGGTCGTACAGCGCGTCGAGGTCCATACGGAAACGGTGCGGGCCAGCGCAAAAGATGCTGGCGTTGCGGTAGCGGGAGGAGTCGGACGAGGTCGCCAACCGTGCGAGAGGACGGTCCTGTCGGATCGAGGAACCGAGACGCGGGCGTCCATCGAGGCATCGTTCTCGGGGGTGACGGGGCGCTGGCCGAGAAGCGCGCCGGACGTGTCCGTGCCGTCCGAACACATATGTGAGCAAAGAACAATGATCGGGGCATGGACGACCGCCCGCACGCGACCGACGCCAAGAGCATGGACCGGCTGATCGAGCAGCTGGACGAGGAGAAGGTGATCGGGATGCTGGACGCCGAGGGTCGGGCGGCGTCCGGCGCCGAGGCCGACCGCGTCCAGAAGCGGCTGCTCGAGGACCTCGGGCTGTTCGCGGTCGACCTGGATGACTACGACCTCTCCGACGACCTCGTCAACCGGGTGCGACGGCTGAAGTACGTCAACGTCGAGAGCGACGCACGGCGCGAGTACTCCGAGGAGACGGAGCGACGCGTCGCCGAGCGGATGCGCGAGCTGGGGTTCGAGCCCGACGAAGACGACTGAGAAACGGGACGGCTGGCGGCGGTCGGCGGCGTTCCGTGAGAAAGCCGGAGGAGGGATTTGAACCCTCGACCTATTCCTTACGAAGGAATCGCTCTGCCAGCTGAGCTACTCCGGCGCGACGTACCTCCACGTACCCCGATGAAGGAAATAAGGGTTCCGGAATCGGGCCACTGCGTCAGGGTGACGCACGCCGATTCGTCCGAGCGATCCGGCGACAACGCACCGGCTGTCCCCCGTCGCCGCGACCGCACGAGCGGTCGAGGGCTTCCGGCTGCTGGTGACGATCACGGCAGCGCACTTTTTGAAACGGAACAGGCCGGCGCCATCGCTTCCCTCGACCGCTACATCGCTCTACTTCTCCAGCCGTACGTCCAGACAGACGTTCAGTTCGTGTGGCGCGTACGACCGGACGACGTGCTCGGTCTCGACGGTCACGTCGTACTCGCCGCCCGCGTCCGCGACCGCCTCCCGGATGGCGCGCGCGCCCGGCCTGAAGGGGTCGTCCTCGTGCTGGATGTCGTAGTAGTGGATCACGCACGTATCGCCCGCGAGCGTCACGGCCGCGTCCAGAAACTCGTCCGCGGAGTGAGGGAGGTTCATCACCAGCCGGTCCGCCCAGCCGGCCCACTCGTCGGCGACCTCGCGTACGTCCCCCTGAATCGCGGTGAGCCGGTCCGCGACGCCGTTGCGCTCGGCGTTCTCCCGCAGGTACGCGACCGCGCGCTCGTTGAGGTCGCAGGCGACGACCTCGGCGCCCTTCGCGGCCATCGGCACCGCGTAGGGGCCGACGCCCGCGAACATGTCGAACGCGTGCTCGCCGGCGTCGACCTGCTCGGTCACGCGGTGGCGCTCCGTGGCGAGCCGCGGCGAGAAGTACACCTCCGCGATGTCGAGCAGGAACTCGTGGCCGTACTCGCGGTGGACCGTCTCGGTGCCGTTTCCGGCCAGCACCTCCCACTGCCGGACGCGCAACTCCCCCTCGATCGGCGACGCACGGTTGACGACCGTCTCGCAGGGGACGTGCGAGGCCATCACCGCCTCGGCGATCTCCGCGGCGCGCTCGGGGTCGTCCTCGTCGAGGATCACCACGTCGCCGAGGCGCTCGATGGAGGGCTCGTAGCCGAGGATGTCCGCGGGCGACTCCGGGGACTCCCGAGCCGCCGGTTCGCGCTCGACGACCTCCCCGGCCAGGTCCGCGGGCACCGCCGCCGGGTCCGTGACGGGGATGTAGATCGTGTCGCCCTCGACGGTGATCTCGTGGTCGCCGTCGAGCGCGTCCGCCTCGGCGAGGCGGCTCCGGACGGTCTCGCCGCGCTCGCGGGAGACGGCGAGGCAGGGGACACTCATCGTCGGGCATCCGCGGCCGCGGGGATAAAGCGTGACGCTTCGCGGATCACCGGCGATCGGCCTCGACGGGAGGGTGGGCCTGACGGCCGAGAGTGACGACTAGCCGAACCGGAATCCGCCGACCGGGTTCTCGTCCGCGTCGGCGACGACCTCGCCGACCGTTTCCACCACGTCCCCGTCGCCGACCGCCGCACCGTCGAGGGAGCCGCAGTCGACCAGCACTCGACGGGCGGGGGGAACCGTCTCCGCGACCGCCCGGTTCCCGGCAGCCGGTTCACCGACGACGACGACCGCGTCCGCCCCCTCGGCCCGCTCCGCGGCCGCCTCGCGCGCGTCGTCGTTCACGCCCGCGAACGCCGGGACGAGGACCGGCTCCGCCCCGACCTCGCGTGCGGTCGCCGCGGCCGCGTCGCCGCTCGGCGCGACGCCGAGGCTCACGGCGTGGCCGGCCGCCGCGAGCCGTCCCAGAACGGTCGCCGCCCGCGTGCCGGTGCCGACGACGTGAACCCGAGCGGTCGGCGCGCCCTCGCGGAGGTCCGGGAGGGGGGTCACGCGCGGCGCGCCCGTGGTCGCGTCCTCGGTGACCGCCGCCCGCGCGTCGAACGCCTCGCGGATCGATCCTCGGGTCAACACCTCCTCGGGAGGCCCGGCCGCGAGCACCGCCCCGTCGGACAACACGACGATCCGGTCGCAGTAGCGCGCCGCCAGGTCGAGGTCGTGGATCGCCGCCAGCGCCGCCTTCCCCTCGGCGACCAGTTCCGAGACGAGTTCGAGCGTGCGGACGGCGTGGTTCACGTCGAGGCCCGCGGTCGGCTCGTCCAGCAGGAGCGCGGGAGTCGACTGCGCGAGCGCCCGCGCGAGGAGGACGCGCTGGCGCTCGCCCCCCGACACCGCGGTCACCGGACGGTCCGCGAACTGTGCGACTGCGGTGCGGTCCATCGCCTCCTCGACGGCCGCGGCGTCAGTCGCGTCCGGTCCCGAGAAGCGGGAGCGGTGCGGGGTCCGGCCCATCTCCACCACCTGCTCGACGGTGAACTCGAAGGAGGGCGTCGCGTCCTGCGGCACGGAGGCGACGCGCCGCGCGATCTCCTTCGCCGGGAGGCCCGCGACCGTATCGCCGCCCACGGAGGCGGTCCCCGCGTCGAGGTCGAGCGACCCGCGGAGCGCGCGCAAGAGCGTCGTCTTGCCGGCGCCGTTCGGCCCCACGAGGCCGACGAGTTCCCCGGGTCGGACTTCGAGGTCGACGCCCGACAGCACCTCGACGCCGCCGAGCGAGACGGTCAGGCCCTCGGCGCCGATGACTGGAGACGCCACGGAGCGGTCGGCGTCGGAGTGGTCGGTACCGGAGCCGGAGTGGTCGGTGCCGGAGGGGCCGACCTCCCCGTCCGTCCGGCTCACAGCTCGTGCACCTCCCGGCGACGCAGCAGGAACAGGAAGAAGGGCGCGCCGACCGCGGCCGTGACCACGCCGACGGGGAGTTCCGCGGCGCCGAGCCTCGCGACGGTGTCCGCCGCGACGAGGAACGAGGCGCCCGCGAGCGCGGCGGTCGGGAGCAGTATCCGGTGGTCCGGGCCGACCACGAGCCGGAGCATGTGCGGGATGATCAGGCCCACGAAGCCGATGACGCCGGTCACCGCCACGCCCGCGGCGGTGATCAGCGCCGAGACCGACAGCAGGACGAACTTGGTGCGCTCGACCGCGATGCCGAGCCCGCGGGCCTCCTCCTCGCCGAGCAGCAGGACGTTCAGGTCGCGAGCGTACGCCAGCAGGACCAGAAACAGCAGCGGGACGGCGACGACCGTCACCCGGACCTCGTCCCACGAGGCGTTGCCCAGGTGGCCCATCAGCCACGCGACGACCTCGCGGAGGTTGTTCTCCGCCTGCAACTGGAGGTAGGAGATGACCGCGCCGAGGAACGTCTGGACCGCGACGCCGGCCAGGAGCAGGGTGGCGACGGGCGTGTGGCCGTTCCGCGTGGCGATGGCGTAGACGCCGAACGCCGCCAGCAGCGCGCCCGAGAACGCCGCGCCCTGCAGGCCGAAGCCGAACGGGATCGTCGCCGGGAACACGAGGAACGCGACCGCGCCCGTCGCGGCGCCCGAGGAGACGCCGATGATCGACGGGTCCGCCATCGGGTTCCGGAAGAACCCCTGCATCACGGTGCCGGCCGCCGCGAGCCCGAAACCGACGACGGCTCCGAGCAGGATCCGCGGCAGCCGGATGTTCACCACGATCTGTCGGTGGAGGTCCTCGACCGGGTAGGTGAACACGGGTGCGAAGCCCACGTCGACGCTCGGGACCAGGAGGGGGCCGATCGCGCCGCGAACGCCGAACTCGACGCTCGCGGGCACCGCGACCCCGTTCAACAGCACCTTCGCCACCTCGACCGGCGGCACGCGAACGGGCCCGAGCGCGGCGCTGGCGGTGACGACGACCGCCAGCAGACAGCAGAGCGCGGCCGACCAGCCCGCGGTCCGCGTCAGGGTGCGCATCTCGTTCACAACCCGGCTTGCGTTAGATAAATACTTATTGGACTATCCGCGTTTGATAGACGATGCGTGACAGACTGGTGCTGGTGACGGCGCTGCTCGTCGCGACCGCCGCGCTCGGCGGATTCGCGGCGCCCGCGGCGGCCCAGCCCGACGCGACCTACGAGACGTGCGAGTTCCCGGTCACGATGACGGACGCGACCGGCGAGGAGATAACCCTGGAAGAACCGCCCGAGCGCGTGACGACGACGAACCCCTCGGCGGCCCAGACGATGTGGGAGATCGGCGGCGAGTCGCAGGTCGTCGGCGTGACCCAGTACGCGATGTACCTCGACGGCGCCGACGAGAAGACCGACGTCTCCGCCGAGCGCGGCGTCGACGTCGAGAAGGTCGCCGGCACGGAGCCGGACCTCGTGCTGGCGCCGAACGCCTCCGCCGGGCAGGTCCAGGCGCTGCGCGACGCCGGCCTGACCGTCTACCACTTCCCGGAGGCGAAAACCACCGACGACATCGCCCAGAAGACGACCACCATCGGGAAGCTGACCGGCAACTGCGAGGGCGCCGCCGAGACGAACGCGTGGATGAACGCGAACGTCGACGCGGTCTCGAACGTCACCGCCGACGCCGACCGGCCGCGCGTGCTCTACCCGCTCGGCAGCGGCTTCGTGGCCGGCGGCGACACGTTCATCAACGCGACGTTCACGCTCGCGGGGACGAACAACACCGCCGCGACGGTCGCGGACGGCTACCCGCAGATCTCCGACGAGGTCGTCCTCGAACTCGACCCCGAGTGGATCGTCGTCAACAGCCGCGGCGACTCCGCGCTCGACGAGGAGCCGTACGCCAGCACGACCGCGGGCGAGGAGGGCAACGCGGTCTACCTGGAGGTCCACTGGCTCAACCAGCCCGCGCCCGCCAGCGTGGTCAACACGATCCACGACATGACCCGGCAGGTCCACGGGGACATCTACGACAACTCGACGTACGTGGAACGCTCCGAGGTCTCGGTGGAGGCCGAGGGCGAGGTCGACGACGAGGAGACGGCGGACGCGACGGAGGCTCCCGCGACGACTGAGGCGCCCGGGACCACCGAGGGCGACACGTCCGGCGACTCCGCGCCCGGCTTCGGCGCGGTCGCCGCGCTCGTCGCCGTCCTCGGGAGCGCGCTCGCGGCGACTCGCGTCCGGCGATAGCGGCGCGGCCGAAACGCCTCGATCCCCGTCGCCGGCGGCGACGCCCCGCCGCGACGGCGAACCTGTCGTCCGAATAAAGATTTTTGCCGCCCCCGCGCAGGTACTACGTATGCCGACGCAGACTGGCCTCTCGCACGCGATGGCGGCGGTCGTCGTGCTGCTGGTCGGGCCCGTGCTCTCCCGACTCATCGAGACGCTCGTCACGACCAGGGACGTGGAGGCGATGATCGAGTCCGCCGCGACCGTCGTGAGCGCGCATCCGATCGTGACGCTCGACGCCGGCCTGACCGCGACGGCGCTGTACGTCGCGGCCATCGCGGTGCTGGCGTTCGTGTGGGGCTATGCGTACCACATCAAGCGCCACTGACCGTGTGCCGGCGGGACCGGCGGCCAGTGAGCCGAGCGAGAGCGCCCTCAACCGATCGGGACGCTTATCCGAATTCCTGTTACAGTGCGGACCATGTACGTCGTGATCGTCGGTGCCGGCGACATCGGTCGGCCGCTCATCGAGATGGCCACACGAGACGGGAACGAAGTCGTGGTCATCGAGAGCGATCCGGAGCGCGCGAACGAGGCCGCGATGGACTTCGACTGTCTCGTCCTCAACGCGGACGCGACTACGAAGGAGACGCTCGAGGAGGCCGAGGCCGGTCGGGCTGACAGCCTCGTCTCGACGACCGACCACGACGCCACGAACGTGATGGTGTGTCTGCTCGCCCGCGAGTTGGACGTACCGACGGTCGTCTCGGTCGTCCATGACCCAGAACACATGGCGCTGTTCGAGCGGATCGGGGTCAACACGATGAAGAACCCTCAGCGACTGATCGCCGAACACCTCTATCGGTCTGCCCGACGACCCTCCATCGTCGATCACATGCACATCGGCGAGACGGCGGAGGTCTTCGAGGTGGAGGTGTTCCCGAACGGGGAGGTGGCCGGACTCACGTTGGCCGAGGCCGCGGAAGCGGGCCACCTCGGTGACGAGATGCTCGTGGTTGCGGTCGAGCGCGATGACGGGGAGCCGCCGATTACCCCTCGCGGGAACACCCGTATCGAGCCCGAGGACCTGCTGACGATTTACTCCGCGTCCGGCGTCCCGGAGAACGTCGACGGGCTGTTCGGACGTCCCGACAAATGACGGCCGGAAAACGCGTCGGGGGACTGCCCTCCGACTACGCGACCATCGTCCGGGACATCGGGTCGCTCGTCGGCTTGCAGTCGACGCTGATGGTCGTCTCCGCGTCTCTCGCGGCCGTCTTCGGCGAGTGGTACGTCGGCGCCGCGTTCCTTCTGTCCGCGGGCATCACCGTCGTAGCAGGCGCCGCGGCCAGACGGCGGTTCGCGGCCGCACCGGAACCGAAGATGAAACACGGGATGGTCATCGCGGCGGGCGGCTGGTTCGCGACCGCGTGTTTCGGTGCGCTCCCGTTCTTCCTGTCGGCGCACCTCGTCCCGGCATCGGTGATGGCGACGTACGTGCCCGCGGGTGCGGCCTACGACGCGTCCAGCCTCGGTGTCTTCGCGAACCCCCTCCACGCGCTCTTCGAGAGCATGAGCGGTTGGACGGGTAGCGGGCTCACCATGGCTCGACACGAACCGTCGCTCCCGCGTGCAGTCCAGTGGTGGCGCTCGTTCATCCAGTGGGTCGGCGGCGTGGGCGTCATCGTGCTGACGGTGGCGATCCTCGCGCGTCCCGGCAGCGGGAGCTACGCCCTCTACCGAAGCGAGGCGCGCTCAGAGCGGATCCATCCGAGCGTAGTCTCGACGGTCCGGACCGTCTGGAAGATCGTCGTGGGCTACACGCTGCTGGCCGCCGTGCTGCTGTTCGTCGCTATCCGAACGAGCAGTTACGGGACCACGCTTTCGCTGGCGGAAACCGCGTGGCAGGCGTTGAACCACGGGATGACCGGGCTTACGACCGGCGGGTTCAGCGTCACCGACAACTCGATCGCGACGTACGACTCCCCACTCGTGGAGGGAGTGCTGCTACCGGTCATGGTCCTCGGCGCCATCGCGTTTCCGGTCCACTACGCCGTCCTCTCCGACCACGATCTCGGGGAGCTGTACGGCGACCTCCAGACGCGGTGGCTGTTCATCCTGCTGGCGGTCGGTGTCGTCCTGCTGGGCGTTCAGAACGTCCTGACCGCGAACGCGCTCCCGGCCGCCTTCGACGGAGACTGGGCGGCGCTCGGGCTGACGGGCGCTCAAACGGACGCGCTCCGAGACTCTACGTTCCAGCTCGTGAGCGCGCTCTCCTGTACGGGCTTCCAGTCGGCACCCATCGGCGAGTGGGGCGATGGGGCAAAGCTGATCACGAGCGCGTCGATGGTTATCGGTGGCGCGGCCGGGAGCACCGTGGGCGGGATCAAGATCGTCCGCGCTTACACCATCGGACGGGGAGCAATCTGGCAGTTTTCGCGCGCCTTCCTCCCGAGTAGCGCGGTCGCGGTCGCCCGTATCGACGGCCGCGTGCTCGACCGCGGCGAGATGGAACGCGAGTTCGGCGAGGCCGCCATCGTGAGCCTGCTCTGGATCCTCTTCCTCGTGGCGGGGAGCGTGGTACTGGTCAACCTCGCCGGGCCGGAGTTCGGATACGCGGACGCCCTCTTCGAGGTCGCGAGCGCACAGGGGAACGTCGGACTCTCGACCGGCATCGCCGGACCGGACATGCACCCGGTTGCGGAGACGATGTTCCTGTTCAACATGTGGATCGGTCGGCTCGAGATCATTCCGGTCCTCGCGCTGGTTCGGTCGGTCGTGTACGGGCTCGGCCACTGATGGCGGCGACGTGACCGAACCCCGTCACCGGCGCCAGAAGGCGCCGGTGAAAAGCACCAACACGGGGAGGATCTCCAGCCGCCCGATCCACATCAGGAACACCATGAACAGCTTCGTGGTGTCGGGGAGCATCAGGTACGATCCGAAGGGCCCGAGGCGGCCGAACGCCGGGCCGATGTTCCCGATCGTCGCCAGCGACCCGCCGATCGCCTCAAGCGGCGTCAGATCGATCCCGATCCGCGCCGCGTCCAGCGAGATGAACACCGCACCCACGCCGAACAGCAGCAGGTAGAGTATCGAGAACGCCATCACGCCCCGGATCGCGGCCTCGTCGACGACCCGGCCCGCGAGCCGGATCGGACGGACGGCGTTGGGGTGTGAGGTCCGGAACAGCTCCCGGTGAAGCGTCTTCAGCACGATGAGCCACCGGACGACCTTGATTCCGCCACCCGTCGATCCGGCCGACCCGCCGACGAACATCGCAAACAGGAGATAGATCTGTCCGTAGGAGCTCCACTGGGCGAAGTCGCTGGTCGCGTATCCCGTCGAGTTCATCAGTGACCCGATCTGGAACGCCGCCTGTCGGAGCGAATTCTCGAAGGTACCTTCAGTCGCACCGCCGATCTCAAGCGTCGGCGCGGCGCCGGTAAACAGCAGCCCCGAGAGCACCGCCGTCAGTGCCGCGATAGCGCCGAGGTACGCCCGAAACTCCGAGTCACGGAAGAAGTTTCGTGTCTCGCCAGTGAGAACGTGCCAGAACAACCCGAAGTTCACGCCTGCGACCACCATGAACGGAATGATGGCCCACTGGACGGCCGCCGAGAACGCCGCGATACTGTCCGCTTTCGGCGAAAACCCACCCGTCGGCATCGTGGTGAAGGCGTGTGAGACGGCGTTAAACAGGTCCATGTTCGGTGCGTAGCCGACAAGATGGAGGAGATAGAGGACAGTCGCGAGCGCGACCGTGAAGGCGAAGTACACTTTCCAGAGGACGCGTGCGGTTTCCTGGATCTGCGGCGTGAGCTTCTGGAGCTGCGGACCTGGCGCTTCGGCTTGGATCAGTTCGGCACCGTTGACTGCAAGCTCCGGCAGAATAGCCACCATCAGCACGATGATCCCCATTCCGCCGAGCCACTGCGTCAGTTGTCGCCACATCAGCAGGGCGTGTGAGTGCTGGTCGGTCGATATTTCGCCCATTACCGTCGCGCCCGTCGTCGTGAAGCCGGACATGGACTCGAACAGCGCGTTGACCGGATTCGCGAGGGTCGACCCGGTTCCGAACCCGGCGAGCAGGTAGGGGATCGTTCCGACGGCAGCGACCGCAAACCAGACTATTGCGACGAGCAACAAGGCTTCGCGCGGTCCGAGATCGGGCTCCGGGTCGAGCCGTTCGAGCGCCATGCCGATCCCGATCGTGATCAGGATCGACGCACCGAACACGAGTAGGTCGTCGCCGTAGACGAGCGCGACGATCAGCGGGACGGCCATCGCGGCCGCGATCAGCTTGAGCACCGTCCCGGTGACGGCGAGGCTCGTTCGCCACTCGACTTTTACGGCCGACATGGTCCTCCCACGAAACTAGACATGGTTCGGCTATCCAATGAGAGCGGCAAGAAAGCTCCGGGTCTCCGAAGAGATCCGCTACAGTACGCTCATCGCCTCGTCGAGCACCGCGGCGTCCACGAAGACCACGACGTGGTCGCCGGGGTGTAGCTCGGTGTCGCCCCGGGGGACGATGAACTCCTTGTTCCGGGTGATGGCGCCGATGACGACGCCCTTCGGGAGGTCCCCGACCGCGTCCTGGATCGTCCGCCCGACGAGCGGGCTGGAGTCGTCGAGCTGGATCTCCAGGACCTCCGCCTTGTCCGTCTCGATGAAGGCGATGTTCTCGGCGGAGCCGGACTGCGTGAACCGCGTTATCTCCTCGGCGACGACCTCCCGCGGCGAGAGCCCCACGTCGACGCCGACTGTCTCGAAGAGGCCGACGTAGGAGGTGCGGTCGATCACCGCGACCGTGCGCTCGACGCCCAGCCGCTCCGCGAGCAGACACTCGAGCAGGTTCTTCTCGTCGGAGTCGAGCGTCGAGACGAGGATGTCGGCGTCGCCGATGTGCTCGCGTTCGAGAAAGCCCATGTCGGTCGCGTCGGACTCCATCACGAGCGTCTCGGGGAGGTCCTCCGCGAGCTTGCGGGCGCGGTCGGAGTCCTGCTCGACGAGCCGCGGCGAGAGCCCGCGCTCCTCCAGCAGCCGGCAGACGTGGTAGCCGATCTCCGAGCCGCCGATCACGACGACCTCCGCGTCCTTCTCGGGCGACCGCTTCGGCGCGAGCGTTCGTGCGAACTGCTGGACGCTGCGTGGCGACCCGATGACGACGACGCGGTCGCCGGTCTGGATGCAGGTGTCGCCCCGCGGGATCTCCACGTCGCCGTTCCGCAGGATGGCCGCGAACGTCAGCGAATCGAAGCGGTCCGCCTCCTGGACGGTCTGGTCCGCGATCGCCGACCCCTCGCTCACCTCGAACTCGGCCATCTGGACGCGACCGTTCGCGAACATGTCGGCGTCGCGGGCCGCCGGGAGCCCGACGACGCGGACGATGGACTCCGCGGTGAGCAGGTTCGTACACACCATGAAGTCGATGCCGAACGCGCCCTCGTCGCGCTCCCACGTCCGCAGGTACTTCGTGTTCTTGATCCGCGCGATGGTGAACGCCGACCCGGAGAGCGCCTTCGCGGTCGAGCAGGCGACGATGTTCGTCTCGTCGTCGTCGGTGGTCGCGAGCACCATGTCGGCGTCCGCGACCCCGGCGTCCTCCAGCGTGGAGAGCTCCGTGCCGTCGCCGGAGACGGTCAGCACGTCGAGCGCGTATGTCAGCTCGTCAGCGCGCTCGGCCCGGTTCTCGACGACGACCACGTCGTGGTCGTGCTGGAGGTCGGCCGCGATGCTCTCGCCGACCTGCCCGGCCCCGATGATGACGACGCGCACGCTAAGGCCCCTCCTCGATGGTCATACGGCGGCGTTTACGCGGAGCGACTAAATGGGTTCGCTTCGGCCACCCGGGTCCGTTACGCTAAAGCGACGCCCCGACCACCTCCGGGTATGCGCTACCACGAGGCGGCGAGCTTCCTGTTCGACCTCCGCCGCTTCTCCGTCAGCCCGGGCACAGAGTCGGTCGCGGCCCTCCTCGACCACCTCGGCAACCCCGAGGAGGACGTGGCGTTCGTGCAGGTCGCCGGCTCCAACGGCAAGGGGAGCACCGCGCGGATGACGGAGTCGGTCCTCCGGGAGGCCGGCCTCTCCGTGGGCCTGTACACTTCCCCGCACCTGGAGGACCTCTCCGAACGCGTCCGGGTCGACGGACGCCCGATGAGCGACGACGCCATCGCCGCGTTCGTCGCCGAGACGAAGCCGTGGCTGGTCGAGCGGGCCGCCGCGGGCGAACCGCTCACGTTTTTCGAGGTCGTCACGGCCATGGGGATCTGGCAGTTCGCACGGCGCGACGTCGACGTGGCCGTCCTCGAGGTCGGCATGGGCGGCGAGTACGACGCCACCAGCGCGGTTGCCCCGCTGGCGGCCGCGGTGACGAACGTCTCGCTCGAACACACCGCGGTGCTGGGCGACACCGTCGCGGAGATCGCCCGGACGAAGGCGAAGATCGCGCCCACGGACGCGCCGCTCGTGACCGCCTGCGGCGGGGAGGCGCTCGACGTGGTCCGCGAGGTCGCCGGCGAGGCGGGAAGCGAGGTCGTGACCGTCGACGGTCCGGGAGTCGAGGCGCCCGCGACGGACCCGGACGTGACCGCCGCCTACGAGGGGCGGGTCGGCCCCTGCGACGCGGCGGTCGCGGTCGACGGGGACGGCTGGGCGTACGACGCGCGCGTTCCGCTGGTCGGCGAGCATCAGGCGACGAACGCCGGCGTCGCGACCGCGCTCGCGCGGGCGACGGCCGCGGCGCTGGACGCCGACCTCCCGGACGGCGCGGTCCTCGACGGGCTCGCGCGGGCGACGTGGCCCGGCCGGTTCGAGGTGCTGGAGACGGCGCCGCTCGTGGTCCTCGACGGCGCGCACAACCCGGCCGCCTGCGAGACGCTGGCGGAGACGCTCGCGGACTACGACTACGGCGACCTCCACCTCGCGTTCGCCGCGATGCACGACAAGGACCACGCCGGCACCGTCGAGAACCTGCCGACGCCCGACAGCGTGGTGACCTGTCGGCCGGACCTGGACCGCGCGGAAGACCCGGAGGTGCTCGCCGCCGCGTTCCGGAACGGCGGCGTGGAGACGGTCGAGTCGGCCGATGCGGTCGCGGATGCGCTCCGGACCGCCCGCGAGCGCGCGGCCCCCGAGGACTGCGTGCTCGTGACCGGGTCGCTGTTCGCGGTCGCCGAGGCGCGGTCGACGTACACGCACGCGCCGCGGCCGGTCCGCGTCGAGGACGCGGGTGAGGCGGCCGCGCTGCTGGAGAGCGCCGACGCCGCCCCCGCGACGGTCGGCGAGACGGCGCCGTCGCTGGACCACCGCGTCGTGGAGACCCGACTCCAGTCGGCGCGAGCGGAGCGTCTGGCGACGGCGATCCGGGCGGCCGACGGCGAGTGCATCGTCTCCGAGGCGGCGGACGGGGGCGAGCTGGTCGCGGTCGTCTGCGCTGCGACGGTCGGGGCGTACGACGAGGCGACGATCCGGCTCGCGGCGGAGGGGACCGGAATGGCGGACGTGGCGAGCGACCTCCGCGAAGCGGTCGAGCTGCCGCCGCTCGACGCGACCGCGGTGAGCGGCCGGGGCGGTGGGTCCCGCGCGGGAGACGACGCGGCGTATCCGTGGGCCGAAGGCACCGCGGTGATGGGCATCCTCAACGTGACGCCGGACTCGTTCCACGACGGCGGGCGACACGCGGCGCTGGGCGACGCCGTCGACGGCGCGAAGCGCATGGTCGCGGCGGGTGCCGACATCCTCGACGTGGGCGGCGAGTCCACGCGCCCGGGCGCGGAACCCGTCCCCGTCGACGAGGAGATCGACCGCGTGGTGCCCGTGGTCGAGGCGGTCAACGAGGTGCCCGAGGTCGCGGCCGGCGACGTGTGGGTCTCCGTCGACACGCGCAAGCCCGCGGTCGCGGAGGCGGCGCTCGACGCGGGCGCCGACGTGATCAACGACGTGACCGGCCTCGCGGACCCGCGGATGCGCGAGGTGGTGGCCGAAGCCGGCTGTCCGGTCGTGGTGATGCACAGCGTCGAGGCGCCGGTCGACCCCGCGACCGACGTGGAGTACGGGGACGTGGTCGCGGACGTCGTCGGCGACCTGCAGGAGCGGCTGTTGCTCGCCGAGCGCGCGGGGATCGACCGCGAGCGCGTGATCGTCGACCCCGGTCTCGGCTTCGGGAAGTCGCCCGCGGAGGACTTCGAGCTGCTCGGCCGCGTCGACGAGTTCGCGGCGCTCGGCTGTCCGGTGCTAGTCGGCCACTCCCACAAGTCGCTGTTCGGCGCCATCGGACGAGGACCGGAGGAACGCGAGGCGGCGACCGTCGCTGGCACGGCGGTCGCGACCGATCGCGGAGCGGACATCGTGCGCGTCCACGACGTGGCCGCGAACCGCGCCGCGGTCGACGCCGCGGAGGCGGCCGCCGATCCGGACGAGTTGGAGTAGCCGCGACGGCGGGCCGGTCGGGCACGGCGCGCACGCTCGGTGGACCCGCGGCTGGCGGACGAGGGCTCGACCGGCCCGCCGTCGCGGCTCCCGGCGGACTCGCGCGACGGCGCGTCGCCGCGGGCGGCGGACCGGCTTATTCGGACTCCGGGTGTCCCGGGTGAGACACCGCGAACGCCCGTGGCGCGTTGGGCGCGTCCTTCCGTATGAACCTTCGCGGCGGGTTCGACGAGTCTCGAGGAGGCCGGTCCCCGAAAAGCGCAACCGCCAAAGCACGGGGGGCCGAACGCCGGGGCATGTACGAGGCGGTCCACGCACACCCCGAAGGGGAGGCGACGGTCGCGCGGTTCGCCCGCACCGCGGCCGAACAGGGGTACGACGGGATCGTGGTCCGCACGCGCGAGGCCGACTTCGACGCGGACGCGATCCGGGAGGAGTACGGCGTCGACGTGGCCGCGGGCGTCGAGATCCGAGCGGACGACCCCGGCAGCGCCGGCGGCGCGGTCGGGAACTTCCGGCCCGACTTCACCGTGGTGACGCTGCGGGGCGGCGACGACGCGCTCAACCGGTTCGCGGTCGAGTCGGACCGCGTCGACGTGCTCTCGCGGCCGATGGCCGGTCGGGGGGAGTTCAACCACGTGCTCGCGAAGGCGGCGGCCGAGCACGGGACGCGCGTGGAGTTCGACTTCGGGCCGGTGCTGCGCTCGACCGGCGGCGACCGCGTGCGCGCGCTCTCGGACCTCCGGAAGCTCCGCGAGATCGTCGACCACTACGACGCGCCATACGTGGTGAGCGCGAACGCGCGGAGCCACCTCCAGCTCAGGGCGCCGCGGGAGCTTCGGGCGGTCGGCGAGGCGATCGGCTTCTCCGCGGAGCGCGTCGCGGCGGGGCTGGCCGAGTGGGACGCGATCGTCGGGACGAACCGGCGGCGGCTCTCCGAGGAGTTCATTGCGCCGGGGGTCGAACGAGGGCGGTATGAAGAAGAGCGTTGAGGAACACGCCGCCCGCTTCACCGAGAAGGCGGCCGACTACGACGAGTCCAAGAGCGAGGAGTATCACGCCTGCGCGTCGCTGGTGATCGAGCACGCCGCCCCCGAACCCAGGGACGTGGTGCTGGACATGGGGACCGGAACCGGGGCCATCGCGTTCGGGGTCGCCGACCGCGCCGCGCGCGTGATCGGTCGGGACGTGAGCGAGGGGATGCTCGACCAGGCCCGCGCGAAGGCGGAAAAGCAGGGCGTCGAGAACGTCGAGTTCGGTCACGGGGAGTTCCGCGACCCGAACCTCGACCCGGGGACGAGCGTGGACGTGGTCACCTCGAACTTCGCGCTGCATCACCTCGACGACGCGGGCAAGCGCGAGGCGCTGGCCGCGTGGGCCGCGACCGGCGCGGACCGCATCGTGCTCGGCGACCTGATGTTCTTCGAGGGGACCGAGGGGAACGAGGAGTTCTACGGCCCGGAGGTCGACGACCCCGCAACCGTCGGGACGCTCGTGGAGGCGTTCACCGATCTGGGCTTCGCCGTGACCGCGGTCGAGCGCGTCCACGACATGATCGGCGTGATCGTCGCCCACCGGATCGGCGAGGGCGACGAGGTGCCAGGGGCGGAGTAGCGTCGCGTGAAGCACCTCCCGAAACACCTCCGCCCGCGGTGGCGCTACCTCGCCGTGGGGCTGGAGGCGTGGCCGGACGCCGACCTCTCGCGACGTGAGTTCCAGCGCGCGCTCTGGTACAGCGCGGGCAACCTGCTCGGCGACCCCGGGAGCGCGGACGCCGACCTCTCCCTCTTCGACTTCTCCTTTTCCGACGGCGAGGGCGAGGCGCTGGTCCGTGTCAGACACGGCCACGTCGGCGAGGCGCGGGCGGCGGTGGCCTGCATCAGCGAGGTCGGCGGGGACCCCGTCCGCGTGACCGTGCGCGGGATCTCGGGCACGGTACGTGCCTGTGAGGAAAGATATATGGGTCGGGGCGGCGGAAATTCGGTACGGAGAGACGTCGCGTTCGCGGGGTCCGAGCGACCGGCCGTCGTCCGCGGGGACGCGGCCGACGTCGAGGCGGACGCGGGCCGCGTGGGCGCGACGCCGCTCGATTTCGAGTAAACCATGCAAGGACAACAACAGCAGGCGTACGACCGCGGGATCACCATCTTCTCGCCCGACGGTCGCCTCTACCAGGTCGAGTACGCGCGCGAGGCCGTCAAGCGCGGGACCGCGAGCATCGGCGTCCGCGCCGAGGACGGCGTCGTCCTCGCGGCGGACAAGCGCGCCCGCTCCCCGCTGATGGAGCCGGCGAGCGTCGAGAAGATCCACAAGGCCGACGACCACGTCGGCGTCGCCTCCGCGGGCCACGTCGCGGACGCCCGCCAGCTGATCGACTTCGCCCGCCGACAGGCGCAGGTGAACCAGCTCCGCTACGGCGAGGCCATCGGCATCGAGACGCTGACGAAGAACATCACCGACCACATCCAGCAGTACACGCAGGTCGGCGGCGCGCGGCCGTTCGGCGTCGCGCTCGTGGTCGGCGGCATCGAGAACGGCGAGCCGCGCCTGTTCGAGACGGACCCGTCGGGCACCCCCTACGAGTGGAAGGCGCTCTCCATCGGCGCGAACCGCTCCGACGTGCGCGACTACCTCGAGGAACACTACGAGGAGGGCCTCTCGACGGAGGAGGCGGTCGGCCTCGCGCTCGAGGCGCTCGACCAGGTGAACGACGACGGGCTCACCCCCGAGGGCGTCGGCGTCGCCACGATCGAGGTCGACGACGAGCAGTTCCACGAGCGCAGCCCCGCGGAGCTGGAGACGGTTCTGGAGGAGCACGGCCTGCTCGCGGACGAACAGGACGACGCCGAAGACGCCGCCGACGGCGACGAATAGCCGGGTCGGCGGCCGCATTTCTGTCGCTAGACGCACGTCTCGGCGGCCGCATTTCTGTTCCCGCACACGCAATCCCGTCCCCGAGCGCACCGCTTTGCGTCTCCGAGCGCGACCGGGCCTCCCCGACCGCGCGGTCCGCAGTTTTTCGAAACCACAAACCGGTGCGACTGCGCGACGCCGTCTATGAGCGACGACGAGCACGCGCGGCGGGCGGCCGACCCCTCGCTCCCGGCCGGCTACGCGCTCCGCGAGACGACCCCTTCGGTCGAGGCGTTTCTGTCCCTGCGGGCGGCCGCGGACATGACCCCGCGGTCGCGCGAGGCGGTCGAGCGGGGGCTCCCGAACACGACCTACGGCGTTCACGTCGTGGAGGAGGCGAGCGGGGAGCCGGTCGGCATGGCGCGGATCGTCGGCGACGGCGGCTCCGTCTTCCACCTCTCGGACATGGCGGTCGCGGAGGCGCATCAGGGGCGGGGCGTCGGGACGGCGATGATGGACGCGCTCGTCGCGTGGCTCCGCACCGAGGCGCCCGCGGGCGCGTACGTCAACCTGATGGCGGACGTCGACGGCTTCTACGAGCGCTGGGGCTTCCGGGAGAGCGCGCCGGCCTCGAAGGGGATGTGGATCCGGACGGAGGAACTCTGAGAGGGAACTGTTCGGGCGGGACCCGGCCGACCGCGAACCGAACCGGCCATATTCCGCGCCCGCCTGAGCCGACGCATGGAGACGACGCGCCACTTCACGGCGACGACGTACATCGTCAACGACGGGGCGACCGCGCTGCACGCCCACGAGCGGCTCGGCATCCGCCTCCCGCCGGGCGGACACGTCGACCGCGACGAGCTCCCGCACGAGGCGGCGCTGCGGGAGGTTCGCGAGGAGACGGGACTGGAGGCCGAGTTGGTCGCGGACGACCCCGGCATCGAGGGGCCGCAGGGCCACAGCCTCCCGCAGCCGGCACACCTGATGCTGCACGACATCAACGTCCACGAGGACGGCAGCGTCGGCCACCAGCACATCGATCACTGCTACTTCGCGCGGGTCGACGGCCGCGACATCGACCCCGACGGCCACGACGAGCGAGGGGCGGCCGCGTGGGACTGGTACGCGCCCGCGGACCTCCGCGCCGCGGACCTCGACGCGGACGTGGTCCGGCTCGGCATCGAGGCCATCGAGACGGTCGGCGAGGCGTAAGACCGGCGGGCGGCTCGGTCGAACGCGTTCAGGCTCGCTGTCACGAGAAAAACACGTAGCGCCCGCGAGACGTGTCAGACGCCCGTCCCACGCTCCGGAAAGTATTTGCGTCGCCTCCGGCGAGATAGCCCAAATGGACGCCGAGCGTATCGACAACGTGACCGGCTGGGACGAGGCGTCGTACGCGGACGGCTACGCCGGGCTCCGCCGGCTGGCGGACCGGGACTTCTCCGGGGCCGTCACCGACGGCGCCGCGTGGCTGTTCATGCTGAACGGCCGCGTCGTCGGAGTGATCGACGGCGACCTCGACGGCTTCGCGGACGCGTCGGGCACCGCCTACGAGGCCCCGCACGACGCCCTCCCGCTGCTGTACGCCATGCAGGAACTGGGCGGCGAGACGCGGGCGCAGTACTACACGAACGACACCCCGCTCTCGGAGGCGGACACGACGCTGTCGGCCGGCAACTTCACCGGCTACGTCGAACTCTCCGAGAACGTGCTGTCGGGCGACTACTACGTCGCTTACTACGGCGGCGAGTCGCTGGCGTGCGCGTTCGTCGGCAACTCCCGCACCCTCAAGACGGGCGAGGAGGCGTTCGACCTGGCCGACGACGAGGTGGGCATCTACCGCGTGGTCGAGGTCGACCTCGACGTGCGCGAGGTTCCGGACGCCGAGCCGAACGCGGCCGACGCAGCCAACGCGGCCAACACGGCCGACGCGGACGCTCTGACGGACGACGCGACCGACGCGGCCGATGAGGACAGCGAGGACGAACGGACCGCCGCCGAGACGGCCGAGTCCGACCGAGCAGCCTCAGACGACGGCGACAGTGACCACACGGCCGTCGGGCCGATCGACCCCGACCCCTCGGCGGCCACGGGGTCGTCCACCGCGGCCAGCGAGCCCACGGACGCAGGAGCGGGGGATCCCGACCCCGCACAGTCCGCTGCCGAATCCGACTCGGAGACGGTCGAGGCCGGGAGGCGGGCCTCCGAGGCCGACGCGGACGCTCGGACGGACGACGGGCCGACCGACGAGGCGCCCGGCGAGACGACCGGCGGGAGGGCGGACGAGACGGCCGACGACGCGACCCACGAGACGGCCGGCGACGCCGACGCGGACGCCGACGTGAGCCGGACCGCTGCGCCGTCGAACCGCCGGCCCGAACCGTCCCGGGAGTCGGACGCCGAGACCGCCGCCGACGAGTCCACTTCGGGGGCACGGCCTCCAGAGGGGTGGGGGGACGCTCCGGCCGAGACGCGCGAGGCCGGCCACGTCGCCGCTCAGCAGTCGGAGGCGACGAGCGAGTCGACCCCGGCCGACCCGGACGACGACGTCTTCTCCGAGGAGGAGGAGTGGCGGGAGGCGCGGTCGATCCCGGCGCTCGATCCGACGGAGGCGGGGCCGGGCCGGACGCGGCCACAGCAGTCGAGCGAGGGGTCGGACGGTCGAGCGGAGCGGTCGAGCGGTCGAGCGGAGCGCGGAGGCCAGTCGACCCGGAACGGGCGCGGCGGGTCGAGCGAGGCAGCGAGCGGCGACCGGTCGAGCGGCGGCGACGGCCGGGACCGCGGCGATCGAACGGAGCCCCGGCCGACGGGAACCGGGTCGGAGGCGGACCCCGAGACGGCCGCCGACAGGAAGCAGGCCGTGAGCGAGCGACCGTCGGTCCAGCGGAGCCAGCTCCAGCGGCAGGTCAACCGACTCGAGCAGGAGCTCGACCGCGCGGAGACCGAGCGCGAGCAGGCGGCCGAGGAACGCGAGGCGGTCGCCGCCGAGCGCGACGAGTACCGCGAGGAGGCCGAGCGGTTGGAGTCGCGGGTCGCCGAGCTGGAGTCCGAACTGAAGTCCGTCCGCGGCGACCTCCGCGAGGCGCGCGCACAGCTTCCCGACGGCGATCGGACGATGTCGCCCGCCGACGCGCTCGCGGGGACGAACCTGTTCGTGCGCTACGAGTCGCAGGGGGGCGCCACGCTGGAGAAGGCCCACGACGGGGAAGTGAGCCGCGAGGAACTCGCCGGGAACCTCCGGCTGGAGTACCACACCAGCTTCGAGGACGAGGGTGTCGTCGTCGACGGCGAGCCCTACGAGGAGTTCCTCCGCGGCACGATGGAGTACGGCTTCACCCGGTGGGTCGCCGAGGAGCTCCCGTTCGAGGTGCGCGAGACGGGCAACGTCGGGGCGCTCGCCGACCTGTACGACGCGATCCCGGAGATCGACCGCGCGGAAATCGGCGGCTCCGCGTCAATCCGACGCACGGAGGACGGCGAGGAGACACGCGAGCAGCGCACCTTCGACCTGGTGTTGCGCGACCGGATGGGAACGCCGCTCTTCGTCGCGGACCTCAACGACAGCCGCGAGCCGACGCCGGAGCGGACGCTGGAGGAGCTGGTCGAGCACGGCAGCCACCTCGCGGAGTCCGACGACGCGTTCGCGGCCGCGTTCGCGGTCACGTCGAGCTTCTTCGAGCCCGGGGCGCTGGAGACGGCCGACGACGCCACCGGCGGCGGCATCCTGAGCCGATCGAAGCGCAAGAGCTACGTGAAGATCGCCAGAAAGCGCGGCTACCACCTGTGTCTCGCGGAGTCGCGAGACGGCGGGTTCCACCTGACGGTGCCCGAACTGTAGCGGGAGGAGCCGCTCCGAAAGCGTTCCTGCGAGCGACGGAGGGACGAAATCGAAACCGACGATGCGATCCGTGACCGACGTTCGAACCGACGGCTCAGCTCTCGACTTCCGCGCCCGAGTCGATCCGCATCTCGCCGAGCTTGTCGACGATCTCGTCGAGCTTGTCGTCGAGGTCGTCGACGAACTCGTGGGTTCGCTCGGTGGTGATCGCGCCCTGGCTCGAGGGCTCGATCAGGTTCTCCTCCTCCAGCACGCGGAGCGAGTAGCGCACCTTGTGGTGGGGGTAGCCCGTCTCGTTGGACATCTTCACGATCCCGATGGGCTCGTTCTCGATGACCATCTTCAGGACCTGCAGGTGCCGTTCCAACATATCGACTTCCTTCTCAAGTCGGTCTATCATGCCACATGTTAACTTGTCTTTCGGGGGTTTAAAAGTTGCTGTCCGCGGCGCGTCCCGAGAAAACCGGCGTCCGATCGTTTATCGTGGGAGTAGTTAACGGTTCGGTTCGCGGGTGCGGCCGGCCGTGGCCCGTCGAGTGCTCGGCTTCCTTCCGAGGGCCACCCATGCACGTACAAGGGTAGAAAAACGGAACCGATTCGGCGAGAGGACACGTTCTTGGATCATCAGTCGCCGAGGACCGTAATCGGTTTCACACCCCCTGCCGATGAACGAACGTATGACTGTCACCATCGTCGGCTCCCAGCTGGGAGACGAGGGCAAGGGCGCCCTCGTCGACCGGTGGGGAGGGGACGCGGACGTCGTGGTCCGTTATCAGGGCGGCGACAACGCCGGCCACACCGTCGTCGAGGACGGCACCGAGTACAAGCTCTCGCTGGTCCCCTCGGGGGCCGTCCGCGACAAGATCGGAGTGCTGGGCAACGGCTGCGTCGTCAACCCGCGCACGCTGTTCGACGAGCTGGACGACCTCCGCGAACAGGGGCTCGACCCGGACGTTCGCATCGCCCGCCGCGCGCACGTCATCATGCCGTACCACCGCGTGCTGGACGGCGTCGAGGAGGAGACGAAGGCGGACGACGAGTCGGGCCAGGAGGTCGGCACGACCGGCCGCGGCATCGGCCCCACCTACGAGGACAAGGCCGGCCGCCGCGGGGTCCGGATCGCGGACCTGCTCGACCCCGACGCGTTGCGCGAGCGGCTCTCGTACGTCGTCCCGCAGAAGCGCGCGCTCGCGGAGGAGGTGTACGGGCTCGACGTCTCGACCGGCGAGCACGCCTCGGCGTTCGACGTCGACCACCTCGTCGCCGAGTACGGGCAACACGGCGCCCGGATGGCCGAGGAGGACATGACCGTCAACTGCTCGGACTTCCTCCACGAGCGCCGGCAGGCGGGCGACGACCTGCTGTACGAGGGCGCCCAGGGGACGATGATCGACGTCGACCACGGGAACTTCCCGTTCGTCACCTCCTCGAACCCGACCGCGGGCGGCGCCGCGGTCGGCTCCGGCGTCGGCCCGACCGTCGTCGGGCAGGGCGAGGTCGTCGGCATCGTGAAGGCGTACCTCTCGCGGGTCGGCAGCGGGCCGCTCCCGACTGAACTCGACGGCACCGACCGCGAGGAGGAACTGGCCGACTACATCCGCGAGAAGGGCGGCGAGTTCGGCACCGTCACGGGCCGCCCGCGCCGCATCGGTTGGCTCGACGTGCCGATGCTCCGCCACGCCGCCCGCGTCTCCGGCTTCACCGGCATCGCGGTGAACCACGTCGACGTGCTGGCCGGCCTCGACGAGCTGAAGGTCTGTCACGCCTACGAGCTCGACGGCGAGCGCATCGAGACGGTCCCCGCGACGACCGAGGAGTGGGCGCGCTGCGAGCCGGTGTTCCGCGAGTTCGAGCCGTGGAGCGAGGACGCCGACTGGGACGCCGCCGTCGCGGAGGGCGGAGACGCGCTCCCCGACGAGACGCAGGCGTACCTCACGTACCTCGCCGAGGAGCTCGACACCGAGGTGTACGCGGTCGGCGTCGGTCCGGACCGCGCCGAGACGGTCGAGCTGGCGAACCCCTTCGACCGGCTGTAGCAGGGCCGCGGCGCGCCGTCGACGGCGATCGCGGCAACGATCGCCGAAGCAGACGAGACGAGAACTCGACGGTTTCGGCCTCGTGGAGGTTACACGGCCCGCGATCGGCCATTTTTGACCGAGACTGACCGTCATCGACGGCTGCAGCACTCGGTCCGGTCCGTGGGTTGACGCCGCGTCCGACCAATAGCCACGCGATGAGCGAAACCGACCCGACACAGCAGTTTTCCGTGACGGCCGAGGGAGAGACGTCCTCGCGGACGACGGTGAGCGTTCGCGACTTCGAGTTCGTCGTCGACGAGCCGACCGCGGTCGGCGGGACGAACGAGGGGCCGACGCCGGTCGAGTACCTGCTCGGCGCGTGGGCGGGGTGTCTCAACCTCACCGCGCACAACGTCGCCGCAGACCGCGGCGTCGAAATCGAGGGGATCGAACTCGGCCTGGAGGGCGATCTCGACCCACGGAAGTTCGCGCATGGAAGCGACGGGGCGCGCGCCGGGTTTCAGGAGATCCGGGTCGAGGTCAAGCTCGCCGCGGACGGCGACGACGAGGCACTCGACGGGTTCGCCGCCGAGGTGGAGGAGCGGTGTCCCGTTGGCGACAACCTCCAGAACGCCACGCCTGCGGCCGTGAGCGTCGACCTGCGCTGACCGACTCCACGCCCGGTCGATCGCGGGGCGCGCCGCCCAACCCGTAGGCTTTTGCCGAATCCCCGTCAACCCGGAACCATGAAGGAGTCGCTGCTGGACATCGTCTGCTGCCCGCTCGACAAGGAGGACCTCGAACTCGACGCCACGGAGCGCGAGGACGGCGAGGTCATCGCCGGGACGCTGACCTGCACGGAGTGCGGCGAGGTCTACCCCATCGAGGACGGCATCCCGAACCTCCTCCCGCCGGACATGCGCGAGGAAGAGGAAGCGGCTGCGTAGGGAGCTCCGGCCTTTTCGGACGGCGAACCCGACTCGGTCGCGCGCCGCGTCACCGTCGCGACGCCGCACCGGAGTGGCGACGCCGCGTCGGGGACCGAACCGCCGTACTGAACCTTTTTGACGCGTCGGCGCGACGACGAGGTGTGTCGACGCTGCAGGTCGAGTTGAACGGGGACGGCGTCCACTCCATCGCGGCGCCGGACCGCTTCGCCGCCCAGGGGTCGTTCAGCATCGCGCTCGTCAACCGCGGGCAGGCGAGTCACGTCCACCTCAACCTCGACGACACGCTCGCGGAGGTGGCGACGCTGGCCGCCACGAACCACTACGTCGAGAGCGAGGGCGTCACCCACGTCCAGGTGACCGCCGCCGAGCCGGACGACACCGTACGGGGGAAACTCAAAGTCGTCGTCGGCCACGGCGCGGCCACGGAGTACGTCACGCTCGCGGTCGAGCCCCGCCCGCGGAACGAGCAGCCGGTGATCGTCGACGAGTCGCTCTCCTCGCCGCCGGAGCGCGAGCCGGAACCGACGCCGGCGGAGGCGCTCGCGGCGGCGGTCGACGAGCACCTGACCGGCGAGCGCGTCACCGCGGTCGCGGTGGTGGCGGTCGCGCTCGTCGTGGCGGTCGCCGTCGCGCTCGCCGTCGACAGCCCGCTGGTTCAGGCGGGCGCCGCGGTCGTCGTCCTCGCGGCCGCGGCGGCGAGCTACCTCGCGGTCCGGTGACCGGACCCGCTCCTCGTGCGGGACCGGAGCGCTACTCCTCGTCCGCGTCGGTGGGAACGCCGCAGAGGTTCCCCGCCTCGTCGAACCGCTTCGCGCGCAGGAACCGCGTGCGGTAGCGGTTCGCCCCCTCGTAGACGTCCGCCTCGCGGATCTCGTCCGTGCGGTCGTCCGCCACCGCGTCGATGATCGCCTCGACCTGCTCCTTCTCGCTCGGCGTCAGCTCGAACTCGTAGGTGCGCTCGGTCTCGCCCTCCAGTTTCGTCCACTTGCGCGCGGCGGAGACCACGAGCGAACAGGGCTCCCGGCAGGGGAAGACGCCGTCGCCGCCGTCCACGTCGAGGTCGGTCTCCTCGTCGTACTCCCACTCGCGGCGCTTCAGGCACTGCGAGTCGTCGCAGGTCGCCTCCGCGACCCAGTTCACGTGCTCGTGGCCCTCGCCGCGGTCCCACGTCCGGATCACGCCGTAGATGCCCGACTGCCGCTCCATCGTCTCGCGCCAGTGGTTCACGTCGAGTTCCCCCTCGCGCTCGCGGTGCCAGTTGGCGACCGTCGCGGGGTAGACCGTCTCGACCGTCTCGTAGACGCTCCGGTGGTCGAGGGCCGCGAAGACCCAGCCGGTGGGGAGCGTCGGCGCGGTCTTGAGCGGTCGGTATCGGTCGTCGTCGTCGAACTTGACGAGCCGGCGCGCCTCCAGCGGGTCGTCGTAGCCGTCGAGGTCCGCGGCGTCCGCGCCCGCCTCGTCGGCGTGTCTGACCTCGTAGACGCGGTCGCCCCGGTCGCCGAGCCGGACCGAGACGAGCAGCTGGCCCCACTCCCGGGCGGCGCCGTCCGCGAGCGCGGCGTACCGGGCGGCCACGCCCTCCGCGTCGACACCGTGCACGTCGACGCCCTCCAGCCACCGAACGAAGGAGGCGCGCGGACCGCCTTCGCCGACCCGCTCGGTCAGGAAGTGCCAGTCGGTCACCGCAGTCGCGTGCGCGCTCGCGAGCTCGTGGAGTCCGCTCTCGGAGAGTCCCTCGTGGCGCTCGCCGTCGGCCGCCTCGACGCGGTAGCCGTCGCCGTCAGCGTCGGCCGGCCGTGCGGTGAAGCCGCCGTGGTCGACCGACTCGCCGGCGTCGAGCGCGCGGACGAGCGCGTCGAAGGCGGCGCCGCCGAGCGTCACGTCCGGCGGGTCGGCGGGGGCGGCCGCCGGGGCGCGGTCCGCCATCGTCAGTCCCCCGTGGCGACGCGGGTCGTCTCGCGCACCGACTCCAGCGCGTTCTCGACGTCCGCGCCCGCGTCCGCGGCGCGTTCGAGCACCACGTCGGCCAGCAGCGGTTCGGTGCCGACCGCGCCGGCGTACCAGACCCGGACGCCGTCGACGGTGGCGGGCACGTCGTAGCCCTCGCGGTAGTCGTCGGTGAGGCCGACGTCCTCGGGGATGTCCTCCTGCGTGTGGAAGCCGTCCGCGATGAACAGCGGGACGAGCACCACGTCGTCGCTCTCGAAGAACTCGGGGAGGTCGTCGACCTCGGGGTCCTCGTCCATGTAGAGCGCGCGGACCTCGTCGAAGCGGTCCAGCTCGCGGATGCGGTCGGCGTGGTACTCGATCGCCTTCGCGGAGTTCTCGTTGCGCTCGGTACCGTGGCCCACGACCGCGAAGCCGAACCCCTCGCCTACGTCGGGGTCGCCGGTCACCGTCTCCGCGCGCCGGACCAGCACGTCCGTCATCGCCTCGTGGGTCCCCACCGGGCCGCAGTAGTGGACCGTCTGGCCGGTGTCCGCGGCCGTCAGCGTGGCCTGGTCCGCGGAGAGTCCGTCCGACCCCCACTGCTCGACGTCCCACCCCGAGAGGCGGAGTTCGCGGGGGATCACCTGCTCGGTGAAGTACCCTTCCGAGACGAACAGCGGGACGACGTACACCTCGTCGGCCTCGGTCGTCCTGAGCACCTCCCGGAGGTGCGGCTCCTCCTTCCAGAAGCCGGTTCGCACCTCGTCGAACGCGCCGGTCGCGCGGATCGTGTCCGCGTGCCGGTAGGTGGGCGTGCTCGAATCCGGATTGAGATGAGACCCGTGAGCCACGATGACGAGCGCCTGCATGTCCGGGAGAAGGGTCGCGCTCTCCTTAGGGACTTCGGAGCCGGCGGCCGAGCGCGTCCGCTGTACAGTCGGTTGTTACCTATTCGCACTATTTTCGAAGAGATCGGTCTTCATCATGCGATATCCCTTTATCATATCGAGTCATATTCCACGATTGCATGACGAACACTAACTTCGGCGCGAACCGCCGAGACGTACTCAAGGGTATCGGCGGGGCCGGACTCGTCGGTCTCGCGGGCTGTACCGGCGACAGCGAGGGCGAGCAGATCTCCTGGCACGCGGGCGGCCAGTCGGGGACCTACTACCCCCTCTCGAACGAGTTCAAGACGGTCGTCGACGAGGAGACCCCCCACTCGCTGACGGTCCAGTCGACGGGCGCGTCCGTCGAGAACGCCGGGAGCCTCGGCTCCGGCGACGCGGACTTCGCGCTGCTGCAGAACGACATCGCGTACTTCGCCGCCAACGGGACCGGCATCGACGCCTTCGCCGACAGTCCCATCGAGAACCTCCGCGGCGTCGCGACGCTGTACCCCGAGACGATCCACATCGTGGTCCGCTCGGACGCGGGCATCGAGTCGCTGACGGATCTGGAGGGGATGTCAGTCAACACCGGCGACCTCGGATCGGGGACGCAGGTGAACGCGCTCCAGATCCTCGAGACCGTCGGGATCACCGAGGAGGACTTCGACGAGCAGAACGCCGGCTTCGGCACCGCCGCGGACCAGCTCCGCGACGGCGACGTGGAGGCGGCCTTCGTCGTCGGCGGCTGGCCGGTCGGCGCGGTCGAGGACCTCGCACAGACCGCGGACGTGGAGATCCTCAGCCTCGACCAGTCCACGCGCGACGAGATCAAGGACGCCGCCTCGTGGTTCGCGGACGACACCATCCCCGGCGGCACCTACGAGGGGCTCGAGTCGGACATCAACACCGTCTCCGTGCAGGCGATGATCGCCACGCGCGAGGAGTACTCGGCGGACGTGGTCGAGGCGGTCACCGCGGCCATCTTCGACAACCTCGACGACCTGACGATCAAGACCGACTTCATCAGCGTCGACTCCGCGCAGGACGGCATGTCGATCGACCTGCACGAGGGCGCGGCCCGCTACTTCGAGTAGCGCCGTGAACGCGCGTACGGCCGCAGTCGTGCTGCTGCTTGCCGCGCTGCTCGCGGGCGGGACCGCGGCGGCCGTCGCGCACCCGGACTCCCCGCTCACCGAGCGGGTCATCGTCGTCGAGTCGAGCGACGGCGAGACGCTGATCGAGAGCGACGCAGAGGGGTTCGTGCTGTCGTACACCCACAGCGTCGAGAAGACGCCCGTCATCGAGACGTACGAACGCCGCGACGGTCGGCTCGTGATGACGCGGATGGAGTTCTCCTCGTACGGGGCGGGCCTGCCCGCACAGGCGGACGTGGAGCGGACCGGCAACGGCTCGTTCGTCTTCGCGCCGAACGACTCGACCGGGGAGCTGTACGTCAAACCCGGCCGGATCGCGGGCCACGAACTCCGGATCGACGGGGAGACCCACGACCTCGTCGCGCTGTCGAACGCCGAAACCGTGCGCATTTACGTCGGGACGCGAACCACCCTCCGTCCAGAGATTTTCCAATGGGATTGAGCGACGACACCGGCGCCGAGACGGACAGCACCGACCGACGCGACGGCGGCCGTCGCGACGAGGACCGCGGGGCGGCCGGCCGCCCACGGACGGACGGGGGAGCGCCCCCCGACGCCGGGCGAGACGGGCCGGACGGACCGGACGGACCGGACGAGGGCGATCCCGAAGGTCCCGACGTCGACCCCGACGAGGCGGCGCTCTCCTCGGAGGAGACCGAGGAGCTGCTGGAGGAGATCGAACGCAAGCGGTCGCTGTCGACAGTGGCGGCGCTCGTGGTGGCGGTGCTGGGGATCGCCTTCTCGGCGTTCCAGGTGCTGATCGCCGCGTTCAGCTTCACCGCTCGAATCACGCTGCCCGTGGTCGGCGAGGTGGAGCTGTTCGCGCTCCAGTCGCTGCAGGCGAACACGGTCCACGTCGCCTTCGCGCTCGTGCTCGCGTTCCTGCTGTTCCCGACGAGTCGGGGTGACGGGGCGGTCGCCCGCCGCCTCGGCGCGCTCGCGGACGCGGTCGCGGCTCGGACCGGCGAGACGGGCGCGGCCGCGGTCGAGCGCGTGCGGGGCGCGGCGCGCTGGTTCGCCGTCGACGCCGACGGCGACCGCGTGACGCCCGCGGACGTGACGATGATCGGACTGGTGCTCCTGACGCCGCTGTACGTCGTCGGCGAGTTCCAGGAGATCGCCGACGTCATCCGGCGCTTCGGGCTCCGCCGGGCGCGCCCGGTCCAGGAGGTGTACCCGTTCTTGGAGGCGCCGGTCTCGCTCCTGAGCGCGGTCGGCGTGCCGCTCGGGGAGATCCCCTACGCGATGCTGGTCGCGGCGATCGGCGTCCTGCTCGTGCTGGAGGCGACGCGGCGCGCGCTCGGGACGTTCCTCGCGTCGCTGGTGGCGGCGTTCATCGTCTACGCGATGTTCGGCCACTACATCCCGCGCGGGCTCCCGCTCGTGGGGATCTTCGCCATCCCGGAGCTGGCGCTGTCGAGCATCCTGCGGGACCTCTGGTTCACCGACCAGGGCGTGTTCGGCATCCCCGTCTCCGTCTCCGTGCGGTTCATCTACATCTTCATCCTCTTCGGGGCGTTCCTGGAGACCTCCGGCGCGGGCAAGTGGTTCATCGACTTCGCGTACGCGCTGACGGGCGCGCGCCGCGGCGGCCCCGCGAAGGCCTCCGTCGTCGCCTCCGGCTTCATGGGGATGCTCTCCGGCTCCTCCATCGCCAACACGGTGACGACCGGCGCGTTCACCATCCCGCTGATGAAACGCTCCGGCTACTCGCCGGAGTTCGCGGGCGGGGTGGAGTCGTCGGCCTCCTCCGGCGGCCAGATCCTGCCGCCGGTGATGGGCGCGGCCGCGTTCCTCATCGTCGAGTACACCGGGACGCCGTACAACGACGTGATCGTCGCCGCGGCGGTGCCCGCCATCGCCTTCTTCTTCGGGATGTGGATCATGGTCCACCTCGAGGCCGCGCGCCACGACATCGGCGGGCTGGCGCGCGAGGACCTCCCGCGGGTCCGGTCGCTGATCGCCCGCGGCTGGTTCTACCTCGTCCCCATCGGCCTGCTGCTGTACTTCCTCGTGATCGTCCGGCTCTCGGTGGGCCGGTCCGGCTGGTACACGATCCTCGCGATAATCGCGCTGATCACCTTCGTCGCGGCGTACAACCGCCGGAACCGCCCGTGGCTCGTCGGCGGCGTCGCGCTGGCGTTCCTCGCGCAGACGGCCGCGTACGCGACCGCGGGCGTGAGCGCCCCGGCGCTGGTCGGCGGCGAGTCGGCCGCCGCGCTCGCCCCCGCCGCCGCGCTGGCGGCCGCCGCGGGCTCGCTCGGCCCGATAACCATCGTCGTCTCCATGGCGGTCCTCCTGGTCCGGCCCGCGAGCGAGTCGTCGCTTCTGGAACTGGACGAGTCGGTCGACGACAACGCCGAGACGGTCGCCGAGGCGGTCGGCCGCCCGGGGCTCGCCGACAACCAGGCGTACCGCATGGGCGCGTTCGTGATCACCTCGATGGAGTCGGGCGCGCGGACCGCGACCACGGTGGTCGTCGCCGTCGCGGCCGCGGGCGTCATCCCCGGCGTCATCAGCGTCTCGGGGCTCGGCCCGAACCTCACGTCGCTGATCACGACGCTGTCGGGCGGGTCGCTGATCCTCCTGTTGATCATCGCCGGCATCTCGGCGCTCATCCTCGGGCTCGGCATGCCGACGACGGTGATGTACATCCTGCTGATCGCGACGCTCGGGAGCGCGCTGGAGGGGCTCGGCATCCCGCTGCTCGCGGCGCACCTGTTCGTGCTCTACTTCGGGCTGATGGCCGACGTGACGCCGCCGGTCGCGGTGGCCGCCTACGCCGCCGCGGGCGTCGCGAAGGCCGACGAGTGGGCGACCGGGAAGATCGCCTTCCTGCTGTCGCTCAACAAGGTGCTCGTCCCCTTCGCGTTCGTGCTCTCGCCCGGCATCTTGCTCCTGCGCCAGGGCGAGGAGGGGATCCGCGTCATCGGGATCGAGGACGTGCTCGACGTCGGCTTCTTCGTCCCCGAGGTCGTCATCCCCATCGTCGGCATGTTCGCCGGCGTGTGGGCGCTCAGCGTCACCATCATCGGCTACCTCGACGACGAGGTTCCGACCGGCGCCCGCGTCGGCTTCGGCGTCGTCTCGGTGCTGCTGATGGCGCCGGCGCTCCTGTTGACGCCCGCCGGCACCCTCGCCGGACTGGCGGGGATCGACGTGGCTCTCTACACGGTGACGACGGACGTGGCGACGCGCGCCGTCGGCGCCGCCGGCCTCGTGGCGCTGGTCGCGACGACGCGCGAGTCCGGCCTGCTCGCGCGATAGGCGGGGGGACAGTCACTCCCGAAGCGATTCGGCCATCCCCCGCCTTTCACCGACGCTCGAGGTGGTGCTTTTGGACTCCGAGCCCTGGCGTTGGGATGCCGATGCGCTCGCGGTGCCGTGCTGTCGGCGCGCGCGAGAAACGCGCGCGAGGGAGCCTACGGAGACGGCCGCGCCGCGGTGCGGTGCCGTCCGCGCGGCCGTCTCCGTGGCGAGGGTGGGGAGGGGTGAGGCGGCGGTGCGGTCGCCGTGCTGTGCGGGGCTTTCTGGACGTTGCTGTTCCAAGCAGCAGGATCGACAGCAGACGCATCGCCGCGTCAAAACTTGCGCTCGAAGTAGGGGACCGAGAGAACCGCCGACACGTACGGCGGCGAAACGACCAAGAGCCGTCCCGTCGAGGCTCCGCGCATGTCGCTCGCAGCCGAGACCCGCGAGGCCGCCCGCGCGCGACCGTTCCTGACCGCGGCGCTGCGCGCGGGCGTCGTCAACTACACCGCCGCCGCGGAGTGGCTGGTCGCGGACGCCGCCCTGGAGGGCGAACCCGAGGCGGTCGCGACCGCGCTCCGTCGGTTCGCGGAGGACTTACCCGCGCGCTCGGTCGAGGGACGCCGTGCGAGCGTCTCGATGCACGGCGGCGTGGGGATCGAAGAAGATCCGGACGCGGCCGAGAGCGGGATCGCCCCCGTCCTGCGCGTGGGCGACGCCGCAGTGGTCGAGGACGGCGACCACACCGCCATCGTCGCGCGCGGCGAGGTGGACGCGGCCGCCCTCGCCGCGGTGCTGGCTCGACTCGGGACCGCCGAGGTCCCGGTCGCGGCCGCGAGCGTCGCCGCCGAGGCGCTGACGGTCGTGGTCGGCCGCCGCGACGGCGCGACCGCGGTGCGACTGGTGGAGGAGGCGCTGGAGCGCGTGCCGAGCGAGTAGGGCCACCTCCGTCCTCGACCGAGAGGGGGCGACTCAGTCGTCGTTCCCGTACCCGCGGTCGACGTGCCGCTCGCGGGCCTTCTCGACGAACTCCTCGGGGAGTCCCTCGATCTCGCCGGCCTGCACGCCCCAGAGTTTGGCGTAGAGGCCGTCCGCGTCGATCAGGTCCTCGTGCGTGCCGCGCTCGACGACCGCGCCGTCCTCCATCACGAGGATGGTGTCCGCGTCGCGGATCGTCGAGAGGCGGTGCGCGATGGCGAAGGTCGTGCGCTCCTCGGAGAGGCGGTCCAGCGAGCGCTGGATCAGCATCTCCGTCTCCGTGTCGACCGCGGAGGTCGCCTCGTCGAGCACGAGGATGGCGGGGTCCTGTAGCACCGTTCGCGCGATGGCGATGCGCTGGCGCTGACCGCCGGAGAGCTTCACGCCGCGCTCGCCGATCCGGGTGTCGTACCCCTCCGGGAGCGCGTCGATGAAGGCGTGCGCCTCTGCTGCCTTCGCCGCCTCGATCACGCGCTCGCGGAGTTCCTCGCTCTCCACGTCGTGGTCGACGCCCGCGAACCGGCCGTACCTGATGTTCTCGGCGATGGTGCCGTCGAAGAGGTAGGTGTCCTGCGAGACGTACCCCACCGAGGAGCGGAGGCTCTCCAGCGTCACGTCCCGGATGTCGTGGCCGTCGACCCTGATCTCGCCCTCCGTCACGTCGTAGAGCCGGAGCAGGAGTTTGAGGAGGGTGGACTTACCCGCGCCGGTGGGGCCGACGAGCGCGACCGTCTCGCCCGGCTCCGCCTCGAAGGAGACGCCGTCGACCACGTACTCGTCGGCGTCGGCGGGGTCTTCGAGGGGGGTCTCGGTGTAGCCGAAGGAGACGTCGTCGTACGCGACGCGCCCCGCGACCTCGCCCAGGTCCACCGCGTCCTCGTCGTCCGCGATGCGGACCGGCACGTCCATCAGCCCGAAGACGCGCTCGGAGGAGGCCTTCGCGTTCTCGTACTGGTCGACGATGTTCGACACCTCCGCGAGCGGCGCGACGAACTGCTGGGTGAGGAAGACGAACGTGATGAACGTCCCGACGGTCAGCGTCGACGTGAACGGCCCCGGCGGGCCCGCGGAGAGCCACACCCCGCCGACGACGAACGTCACGGCGAACGCGAGCCCCGCGAGGAACTCCATCCCCGGCCGGTAGAGGTAGTTGAGCCGGAGGATCGACATCGTCTGTCGGAAGTAGTCGTAGGAGGCGTTCGCGACGCGGTCGGTCTCGTGGTCCTCGGTGTTGGAGGTCTTGACCAACTCGACGCCCGAGAGCGCGTTCTCCAGCGCCGTGTTGAGGTCGCCCACGACGGATCGCTGCTCCACGTACCGCGGCTCGACGGCGCGCATGAACCAGAGCGTGAAAAGCACCATCAGCGGAACGGCGGTCAGCGTCACGAGCGCGAGCTCGTGGTTGTAGTAGAAGAGGACGGCCGCGATGCCGAGGATCATCACGCCGAGGCGCGCGGAGTTCTGGAGCGCGTTGTCGAGGAAGACCTCCAGGTTGGAGGCGTCGTTGTTCAGCACGGACATCACCTCGCCGGTCTGCTTGTCGTCGAAGAAGGTCATGTCCAGCCGCTGCATCTTCTCGAAGGAGTCGGTCCGGACGGCGTGCATCACGCGGTGGGCGAAGTTGTTCGCTGCGACGCCGTACACCCACGTGAACACCGCGGTCGTCAGGAAGGAGCCGACGATGAGCGCCGCGGAGAACCGGAACTGCGCGGCCGACTCGGTCGGGAGCCACGCGTCGGGGAGGAGCGGGAGGGTGTAGGCCCCGTCGCCCGCGAAGACCGCGTCGACCGCGACGCCGAGCACGACCGGCGGGACCAGACTCGCCACCCGGGCGACGACGTTCGCCACCATTCCGAGCACGAGCCAGTGGAGTTCGTCGGTGCCGTACTCCCGGAAGAGCCGCGAGAGCGGCCGGTCCACCTGGTCGCGGTAGACGTCGAAGACGTTCTCCTCCTCGGCAGTCATTGCCTGTCGGACGACGGGGGAAGGGATGAATCCGGCGACTTCGGCGGCGCACGTGGGGGATCGGTGACGGACGGCCGTACGGGCCTCTCGACGGATCGGGAGCGGACTATTAACTCCGCCATCGTTCATCGTCGTTTGCGAATAGCTAACACGACTGGCTTTCGAGTGTCGACCATGGAGTTCGCACTCTCCGACGAGCAGCAGCAACTACGGGACGAGGTGCGGCGGTTCGCGGACAACGAGATCAAGCCCGTCGCGAGCGAGCACGACGCCGGGGAGTCGTACCCCCACGGGGTGATGGACGCGGCCGCGGAGATGGGGCTGCTCGCGCCGCACGTGCCGGTCGAGTACGGCGGCGTGGGCTACTCGGCGCTGGAGAACGCCATCATCACTGAGGAGCTGTTCGCGGCCGACCCCGGCGTGGGGCTGTGCGTCTCCAGCGCCGGCTTCGGCGCTGAGGCGCTGATCGAGTTTGGCACCGACGACCAGAAGGAGCGCGTGCTCCCGGAGGTGACCGCCGGCGACGCGGTGATGGGCTCCGCGATCAGCGAGCCGCAGGCCGGCTCGGACGTGACCTCGGTGGCGACCCGCGCCGAGAAGGACGGCGACGAGTGGGTGATCAACGGCTCGAAGATGTGGATCACCAACGGGACGGTGGCCGACTACTTCGTCGTGGTCTGCGAGACCGACCCCGAGGTCGAGGACCGATACTCGGGCTACTCGCAGATCCTCGTGGAGGCGGATCGGGACGGCCTCACCCGCGAGAAGATCACCGGCAAGCTCGGCATCCGCGCGAGCGACACCGCGGAGCTCCGGTTCGACGACGTGCGCGTCCCCGAGGAGAACCTGATCGGCCAACGCGGAATGGGCTTCCTCCAGCTGATGCAGTTCTTCGACGAGACGCGGACCGCGGTCGCCGCACAGGGCGTCGGCATCGCCCGCGGCGCGGCCGAGCGCGCGCTTGCGTACGCCGAGGAGCGCGAGCAGTTCGGCCGCCCGATCGGCGACTTTCAGGCCATCGAGCACAAGCTCGCGGAGATGCACACGAACACCGAGGCGGCGCGCTGGCTCACCTACCGCTCCGCGTGGGCGGTCGACGAGTCGCCCGACGACGTGACGATGCTCGCGTCGATGGCCAAGGAGTTCGCCTCCCGGACCGCGGTCGAGGTCGCGAACGAGGCGGTGCAGGTCCACGGCGGCGCCGGCTTCGTGAACGACCACGACGTCGAGCGCTTCTACCGCGACTCGAAGATCACCCAGATCTACGAGGGCACCACCGAGATACAGAAGAACATCATCGCTCGCGAGCTGTTCGATAAAGGGTTCTAGCTCACGCGCCGAGAGGGATTTTGAGACTCACGCGTCGAGTAGCCCCTCGACCAACAGCGTCGCGGACGCGAGGTTCGTCGCCAGCGGCACGTCCATCACGTCACAGACGCGCAAGAGCGCGGAGATGTCGGGCTCGTGGGCCTGCGCGGTCAGCGGGTCGCGCAGGAAGACCACGCCGTCGAGTTCGTCGGCCGCGACCATCGCGCCGATCTGGAGGTCGCCGCCGAGCGGCCCCGACGCCTGTCTGTCGACGTCGAGACCGACCGCCTCCTGTAACCGCTTTCCGGTGGTTCCGGTCGCCACGAGCTCGCACTCGCGGAGCGCGGACTCGTGGTCAGCGGCGAACTCCAGTAGCGTCGGCTTCTCCTCGTCGTGGGCGATGAGCGCGAGGCGCATGCGTGAGCGTGTGCGACCGCGAACATAAATGGGGGCGGCCGCGGGGCGATCGTCGTGACGGCGAGGCGGGCACGGGGATCGAAACGGCGACTCTCGCGGACGGCTTACTTGAACCGGAACGTCTCGAGGTTCTTCGGCGCGAACGTCCGCATGTTGTAGTCGTGGTACAGCGAGGAGGAGAGGTCCTGGACGGAGCTCTCGTCGCCGTGGACGCACAGCACCTTCTCCGGGCGGGGCTGCATCGTCTTCACGAAGTTCTCCAGCCCCTGCCGGTCGGCGTGACCGGAGAACCCGTCGACCGTCTCGACGTTCATGTTGAGCGTGAGCGTCGAACTCCGGCCGCCGTCGTTGCCCCAGTCGGAGACCGGGATCTCGTCCCAGCCGTTCTGAATGCGGCGGCCGAGCGTCCCCTGGGCCTGGTAGCCGACGAACGTCATCGTCGAGTCGTCCTCGCTCCCGAGGTGGCGGAGCCACGACATGATCGGACCGCCCTCGACCATGCCGGAGGTGGAGAGCACGATGCAGGGGCCGCCGTCGGCGACCTCCTGTCGCTCCTCCTCGCCGCCGTCGATGTGGTTGAACTGGTCGGCGAGGAACGGGTTCTCGTCCTCGTGGAAGATGCGGTCGCGGAGGTCGTCGCGGAGGTACTCCGGGTAGGTGGTGTGGATCGCGGTCGCCTCCCAGATCATCCCGTCGAGGTGGACCGGCATCTCGGGGATGTCGCCCTCGCGCATCGCCTCCTCCAGCACGAGCATCAGCTCCTGGGACCGGCCGACCGCGAACGCCGGGATCAGGACCTTCCCGTCGCGCTCGTAGGTCTCGTTGATGACCTTCTTCAGCTTGCGCTCGGAGTCTTCCTGGTCGGTCTGGTAGTCGTTGCGGCCGCCGTAGGTCGACTCCAGCACGAGCGTCTCCACGCGCGGGAAGTCGTTGACGGCGCCGTTGAACAGGCGCGTGTCCTCGTAGTGGATGTCGCCGGAGAAGGCGACGTTGTAGAGGCCGTCACCGATGTGGAAGTGCGTGACCGAGGAGCCGAGGATGTGGCCCGCGTTGTGGAACGTGAGCTTCACGTCCGGCGCCACGTCCGTCACGTCGCCGTACTCCAGCGGGATGGTGTGTTTGATCGCCTCGCGCACCTGCGCGGACTCGTAGGGCGGCGTGCGCCCCTCCTTGGCGGCCACGTCGAGGTAGTCGAGCTGCAGCAGGCCCATCAGGTCCCGCGTGGGCTCCGTCGTGTAGATCGGGCCGTCGTAGCCGTACTTGAACAGGAGCGGGATCAGCGCGGAGTGGTCGAGGTGGGCGTGGGTGAGCACGACCGCGTCGATGGTGTGCGCGCCCGCGCCGAGCGCCTCGGGCACCTGGAGGTAGGGGACCTCGCCCTCGGCGCCGGGCTTGTCGCCGCAGTCGATGAGGATGCGCGTCTCGGGCGTCGAGAGGATGAAGGAGGCGCGGCCGACCTCGCGGCAGCAGCCGAGCGTGGTGATCCGGACCCACTCGTCGTCGGACATCTCCTCGCGGTGGATCTGGCGGCCGACGCGCTCGAGGAAGTCGCGGCGCTCCTCGCGCTCCTGTTTCAGGAAGTTCCGCACGTTGGAGACGGTGGAGGACTCGATCGGCGGCGTGCGGACGACCTCCGCGTTCCAGCCGACCTTCTGGGTGATCTCCCGCAGCGTGGAGCCGCGGCGGCCGATCACCATGCCGGGCTTCTCGGCCTCGATCAGCACCTCGCCGGTGTCCTCGTGGAAGTCGAGGTCGGTGACGCCGGCCTCGTCGGGGACCACCTCCAGCACGCGCTCCTCCGCCTCGCTCGGCGGCGCGAGCGTGTCGGGGTCGGGGCGGACGGTGATGCGCTTCCGGAGCCTGGAGGCCAGCCGTCGGATGAGGTCGCCGTCGCCGGCGAACTCCTTCGGGTGGCGGGTGTAGACGACGAGTTCCGGTCCCTCGTACTTGACGTCGGTGACCGTGATGTCGTCGGGGATCTCCTGTTCGATCTCGGATTTCAGTTCGTCGAGTTGCTTGTCGACTTGACTCATATCTCAAATGGTGCTCGCACGGAGGCGAGAGAGCGGACCCTCCCGGCCGCGGGTCGACCGTCACGTGGCCGCGGGAGAGACCGGCGGCCCCGGGTAGACGGACCTGACGCGGACGGGCAAGGCATAGTGGCTAATGTGTCCGTAACTGCGATTGCGGGAAGGGTCAGCGAAAACCCGCTTAGATGGTCGTAATCCCCGGGCGTTATAAAAGCCTTCGCAAACTGCAAACGCTTCCCGCCCCAGGCTCTCGGTATGCGTCTCACACCGGAGTCCGTCGCCGCCGAGCGCGCGTGGGTCCGCGACCGCGCCCCCGTCGTCGTCCCCCTGATCAACGAGACCCGCGGCGTGCTCGAGGAACTGTTCGCGACCGAGGTCGACCGCGTCGCCCCCGACGAGTACCGCGCGGAGGTGGACGCGGTGTTCGCGGACGGCGACCGCGCGGTCAACGTCGCCGCGTACGTCGGCCTCCTGCGGGACCTCGACGTGGCCGGCGACTACCCGGGGTTCATCGTCGACGAGGTGCTCGGCCGCGAACTCGCGGGCACGGTCGCCGGCGGCCAGCCCCTCGCGCTGCTCGCGGAGGCGACGTTCCACGTCGCGGACGTGCACACGCACGGCGAGACGGGCGGGGACGCGAGCGCGGGCGGCCACGACCCGGCCGGCGAGGCCGACCCCGCGGGCGCCGACGACCTCGACGCCGCGCTCGCGGCGGGGTTCCAGACCCGGCTCCCGGGGTGGGAGTGGCGGGAGTCGCCGAGCCCCTTCGCGGTCGGCCCGGACGACCGCGACGGATAGCCGGCTCGCCCCCGCCTGTTCCACCGGCTCCTACATCGTCTCCAGCACGCCCAGCACGCGCTCCTCGTCCTCGCGGCCGGGGTCGTGCTCGCTCCCGTCGCGGTCGGACTCCAGGTGCTCCGCGACGGTCGCCGCCATCGCCTCGTCGAGGGGCGTCGACTCCCAGCCGAGGGCCGACAGCTTGCAGGTGTCGAGGACGTGCGGGTAGTCGCGGTAGAGGACGAAGTCCTCCGGTTCGAGGTCGCCGGCCGCGAGCGCGCCCTCCCCGGCGGTGACGACCTCGCAGTCGGTGTCCATGGCGTCGGCGATCAGCTCGACCGTCTCCGCGAGGGTGACGACCCGCCGGTCGCCGACGTTGTACGCCTCGCCGGGCTCCCCCTCCTCCGCGACCGTCCGAAGCGCGGCCGCCACGTCCTCCACGTACGCGCGGTGCCAGACGTTCTGGCCGTCGCCGGGGACGACCACGCGGTCGTGACTTGCCACGCGGTCGATCCAGTAGTCCAGCCGCTCGGTATAGTCGTGCGGACCGTAGACGATGCAGGGGCGGACGGCCATCGCGTTGACCCCCTCCGCGGCCGCCTCGAAGACGATCCGGTCGCCCTCCGCCTTGCGGTTGCCGTAGGTGTCGTGGTCGTCGCTGTCGGCCTGTTCGGGCGTGCACTCGCACAGCGGCGTCTCCCCCTCGCGCTTCGGGATCTCCTCGCGGGCGTACGCCGACCCGGAGGAGATGTAGACGTAGGCGTCCACGTCCGCGAACACGTCGACCGCCTCCTCGACGTCCGCCGGGTAGTACGCGACGCAGTCGACGACGACGTCCGGCTCCGCGGAGAGCTTCGCCGTCCGGAGGTCCGTGCGGTCGGTCCGGTCCCCCTCGATGTGGGTCACCCGTTCGTCGTCCGCGAAGGGGTTCTCGTGGTTGCCGCGGTTGAGCATGGTCACCGCGTAGCCGTTGTCGAGCAGGTCCTGGACGGTGTGTCGGCCGATGAAGCGCGTGCCGCCGATGACGAGCGCGGTGTCGGTCATACCGGCCCTCGGCGGTCGCGGGACAAAAGCGTGGGCGAACCGGAACGCGGGGCCGTGAGGAGGGCGGCGGATCGGCAGGTCCCCTCACCGCTCGACGGGGTCGGCTCCGCCGAGCGCCAGCACGCCCGCGACCAGCAGGAAGCCGGCGCCGAGTCCCGCCACCAGCGCGACCGGTCCCGCGAGGTCGGCCGCGTAACCGGCGACGGGCTTCAGCGGGGCGCGCACCAGCGCGTACACCAGCGAGGCGGCGCTCAGGACGGTCGCCCGCCCGCGGGAGCCGGTCCGGTCGTTGAGGTACTGGTTGACGAGCGGCTTGTAGAGCGCCTCGCCGCCCTTCATGCCGAAGAAGGCGGGCAGCGCGAGCAGCGGGACCGCGACCGGGGCGAGAAGCAGCGCCGCGACGAGGACGGGCACGCCCAGCAGCGCGCGGCGCGCCCCGACCCGGTCCGCCACCGCTTCGGCGTGATAGCTCGCGGTCGCCGCGAGCGCCGCGAACCCGGCGTAGGCGACGCCCAGCGTCGCCGCCTCTGGGACCGCGGCAAGCGGGCCGGCGGCCGCGGTAGCGCCCTCCAGCACGCCGACGGTGATCGGTTGGATGTAGGTGTCGGCCGTCCCCACGACCGCGAAGAAGAGCGCGACGAACGGCACGAACGCGCGCAGCGCGGGCGCGAGGAACTCCGCCCGGATCAGGCCCAGCGCCTCCCGGACGCCGAGCGCCTCGCTCGCGGCGGGGTCGCCGAGCGCCTCGTTCTCCGGCAGCGACAGCACCGCGGCCACGCCGAGCGCGTGGAGGACCGCCGCCGCCACGAACGGGTAGGTCGGGTGGCGCACGTACAGCAGGCCGCCCGCGACCATCGCCAGCGCGGACCCCCACTGGTTGGCCGCGCCGCCGCGTCCGCGGACGCGCGTGAACGACGACTCGTCGGTGCGCTCGCGGAGCGTCTCGTAGAGCCACGCGTCGGCTGTCCCCGACCGCAGGGAGAGCGCGAGCGCCCACAGCGCGTAGAGGGCGACGAACGCGAGGAACGTCTCCGCGACGACGAACCCCGCCACCGACGCCGCCATCGCGGCCATGCCGACCGCGAGCGCGTTCCGGCGCCCCACGCGGTCGGCGAACCCGCCGGTCGGCACCTCCAGCGCCGCGACCAGCACCGCGGAGACGGCGCCGAGCGTGCCGATCTGGGCGAACGAGAGCCCGTTCCACAGCAGGAACAGCGTGAACACCGGCCAGATGAACCCCGCCGAGGCGGTCAGCTGATAGGCGTAGTAGGCCCGGATCACGGGGTCGTGAACGTCCGAAGCCATCGCGTCGGCGGAGGCGACGGCGGGGGGACGGAAAGGTACTTCCGGACGCGGATTTATGTAGCCTGATCGTCAGAACTCCGGTCGGCAGAAACCCGGTCGGCAGAAACCCGGTCGGCAGAAACCCGGTCGGCAGAAAACTCCGGAGTCGCGGCTCGAGCCCCGACCGCGGCGGGCCCTACCGCTCCGCGAGCATCCGAACCACGATCTGCAGGACGTGGACGAAGACGCCGGCCACGGCGACGTAGAGCCCGACAGCCTGCAGCGAGACGGCCTGGACGCGACCGTCGCGCACGCGCCACATCTCCCAGCCGAGTCGGAGCAGGAAGCCGAGCATGATGAGGACGAAGCCGACCAGCAGCACGGGCGTGAAGAAGCTCCCCACGAGGACCCCGCCGAGGCCGCCGAGGAAGGCGTACGTCGACCACTTCCCGTAGTGCTCGAAGGTCGTCCCGGCGCGGGCGTAGACGTACCCGCCGATCAGCGCGGTCATCGCGGCCGTGACGACCGCCGCGACGCCGAGCACGAGCGCGCGCGAGTCGGCCGGCACGACCGAGAGCACGCCCGCGCCGAAGACGCCGAACGCGCCCTGTAGCACCGCGACGCCCGCGAGGGCGAGCCCGACGTTGCCGCCCTCGATGCCCCGCGCTGCGATCGACTCGCCCGCGTAGATGGCGGCGCCGTAGACGACCGCGCCGAGGATCGGAATCGCGAACAGGTAGTCGTTGACGGCCGCGAGCGGCGTGACGGCGACGACGTACATCACCAGCACGTTCAGCGCCATCAGCGCCGCCGCGGTACCGATGACCTTCCAGTCGCGACCCGACAGCAGGAACCCGCGGTCGGTCGCCGTTTCGTAGCTCATGCACGGGCGGTCGCCGTCCAGTCACTAAAAGCGCGTGGCCGGCCGTGCGCCGACCGGCTTCGTGTGCATGAGCCGACAGCGGCTCTCGCTCGCGGTACGTCACGTCCTCGCGGCCGCGCCCCGTCAGAACGTTCCGGGAGCGTCGGTGGAGCCCGACGCCTCCCCGAACCGCGAACGGACGTCAGTCACGGTCCGCGAGGAACGCCTCGATCCGGTCGGTCGCGGCCTTCAGCTCGCGCATCGAGGTGGCGTAGGAGACGCGGAGGTGACCCGCGCCGCCCTCGCCGAAGACGGAGCCGGGGACGACCGCGACGCCCTGCTCCTCCAGCAGGTCCTCCGCGAACTGCTCGTCGTCGCCGCCGGGTTGCGGGAACGCGTAGAAGGCGCCCTTCGGCTCGAAGCAGTCGAGGCCCATCTCCGCGAACCGCGAGTGGACGTAGTTCCGGCGTCGGTCGTACTCCGTGACCATCTCCGCCACCTCGTCGTCGCAGGAGCGGAGCGCCTCGATCGCGGCGTACTGGGCCGTGGTCGGCGCCGACAGCATCGTGTACTGGTGGATCCGGTTCATCGCGTCGATCGCCTCCGCGGGCCCCATCGCGTACCCGAGCCGGAGTCCCGTCATCGCGTACGCCTTCGAGAAGCCGTTGATGACCACCGTGCGCTCGCGCATCCCGGGCTGGGTCGCGATGGAGTCGTGGTCGGAGCCGTAGGTGAGCGCCGCGTAGATCTCGTCGGCGATCACCCGGATGTCGTGCTCGCGGCAGAAGGCGGCCACGTCGGCCAGCTCGTCGGCGTCCATCGTCGCGCCCGTGGGGTTGTTCGGGTAACAGAGCACCAGCAGGTCCGCGTCCTCGGCGCCCGCCTCCCTGAGGACCTCCGGAGTGAGCACGAAGTCGTCCTCGGCGCGGGTCCGGACCGGCAGCCGCTCGCCGCCCGCGAGGTCGACACCCGGGCCGTAGGAGATGTACGCCGGCTCGTGGATCGCGACCGTGTCGCCGGGGTCGACCAGCGCGCGGAACGCCAGGTCGACCGCCTCGCTCGCGCCCGTGGTGACGACGACCTCCGACTCGGGGTCGTACACCTGGTCGTACCGCCGGTGATGGTCCGCGACCGCCTCCCGCAGCTCCAGCATGCCCCGGTTGGCCGTGTAGGAGGTGCGGCCGCGCTCCAGCGAGTCGATGGCCGCGGTGCGGGCCGCCCACGGCGCGGAGAAGTCCGGCTCCCCGACGCCTAAGGAGATCACGTCGTCGCGGGCCTCCGCCAGTTCGAAGAACTTCCGGATCCCCGACTCCGGGAGGTCCCGAGCGCGCTCCGAGAGCCTCATGGAGACACGGAGAGCCGGTCGTCGTCGTCGCCGTCCTCGAAGCGGATCCCGCCGTCCTTGTACGTCTCCATGATGTAGTGGGTCACCGTCTGGGTGACCTCCGGCATGGGCGCGACCTGCTCGGAGATGAACCGGGAGACGTCCTGCATCGAGGCGCCTTCGACCTCGACCGCGAAGTCGTAGTCGCCGGAGACGAGGTGGAGCGCGTGGGTCGCGGGGAACTTCGCGATCCGGTCGGCGATCTCCTCGTAGCCGGTCTCGCGGTCGAGTTCCACGTTCACCTCGACGACCGCGCGCACCTTCTCCTCGTCGGTGCGGTCCCAGTCGACGACGGCCTGATAGCCGTGGACGACGCCCTCGCGCTCCAGCGAGGCGATGGCGTCGGCCACCGCCTCCTCGTCGAGACCGGTCTGTGCGGCGATGTCCGCGAGGCTCTCGCGGGCGTTCGTCGTCAGTACGTCGAGCACCTCCCGCTCGTCGTTCATACCCCGACGACGGAGCCCACCCCTAAAAGGGGTAGCGACACGCGCAAGGCTGGCGGGCGAGGTCGACCGGGAGCCGCTCACCCCCCTTCCGCCCGCGCCGCGTCGAGCGCCGCTCCGACCGCCGACAGAAATCGCTCCGGCTCCGCGGGATACAGCGTCAGCGGCTTCGGCCGTCCGCGGACCCGAACCCGAACGCGGTCGCGGCGGCGCCACGTCACGAGAAGGCTGCCGAGTCCCGCGAGCGCGAACGCCGCGCCCGCGACGGGGTTCCTCGGGACGGAGGCGAGGCCGAACGCCACGACGGCGAGGCCGAGCAACACGAGGTACCAGTCGACGCGGCGGTGGGTCACCTCCTCGACGCGCGCGAGCGAGACCGCGACGGGGTCGCCTCCCTCGTTCGCGTCGCCGACCAGCAGACGCTCGTCGCTCACCGAGAGCGCGCCGCGCCGGCGGTCGCGGCCGCGGTAGCGCGGCCGCGCGCTGTCCCCGGTCCCCGACGAGTCGGCGGCGCTCACGGGTCCGAGGGGCTACTCCCGGAGGCGTTCGAGCGCGGTGTCGAACGCCTCGTCGCCCTCGGAGATCGCCTCCCACTGGTCGAGGCCGCGCTCCTCGCGAGTGCCCGGGATGGTGTTGTCGAGCAGCAGGGCGACGATGCCGCCGACGGCCATCCCGGTCGACCCGACGACGTAGACCGTGTCCGCGACCACCTGCGCACCCAGCACCGGGCCGAGGACGGCCACGCCCGCCATCCCCTCGCGGAACGCCGCGACGCCGCCGACGGTGCCGACGTAGGCGGGGACCGCGAGGCCGGCGAACAGCGCGAGCCCCACGGTGAACACGTTGCGCTGCGCGTCGAGGTCGACGTACTTCAGGTTCGAGAGGCCGACCGCGGCGATCTGGCCGAACATCGCGACGAACAGCCCGCCGACGATCGGCGACGGGATGGTGACGATGAGCTGGCCGATCGGACCGACGAAGCCGACCACGATCATCACGACGGCGCCGACCTGCACGACGAACCGCGAGGCGACGCCCGTGATGCCGATGGCGCCGATGTTCTCGGAGTAGGAGGTGGAGCCGTTCCCGGTGCCCATGATCCCCGCGACGACGTTGCCGATGCCCTCCATACCGATGCCGTGGTCGACGCGCTTCTTCGAGGGCGCGCCGACGCCCGCGAGCCGCGCGACCGCGAAGTAGTCGCCGTAGCTCTCGATCATCGAGGCGACGATGCCCGCGAACATCCCGACGACGAACGCGCCGGTGAACTGCGGCGCCCCCCACTGGAACGGCGTCACCGCGAGCAGCAGGGGGACCTCGGTCGTCCCCGAGAGGTCGACGTAGCCGGGCTGTCCGGTCGCGTACACGCCCGCGAGCGAGAGCGCGAGGGCCAGCAGGTACGCCGCGACGACGCCGAGCAGCACCGGGAACAGCCGCGCGTACCGGCTGTAGGCGTCGAGGTACTGCGAGAAGGCGACGATGGCGACCAGCGTGAACCCGAGCAGCCACCAGTTCTGTCCCGCGGTGGCGATCTGCGGCACGTCGAACAGCGACAGGCCGATCAGGACGATCACCGGCGCGACGACGACCGGCGAGAGGTACTCCTTCAGCCGTCCCATCAGGCCCGAGTAACCGACGACCACCTGCACGAGCGCGGCCGCGATGATCGCCCCCTGGAGCTCGCGCATCGCCACCTCGAAGGGCCCGCCGACGGCCGCGACCACCGCCAGCGCGGGCGCCAGCAGCGCGAACGAGGCGCCCTGCACCAGCGGATAGCGGTTCCCCACCGTCGTCTGGAGCAGGGTGGCGATCCCCGAGACGACGAAGAAGGTCCCGACCAGCTGTGCCGCCTGCGCGTCGCTCGCGCCCATCTCGCCGATCAGCACCAGCGGGACGGCGACGTTCGCCCCCACCATCGTGAGGTAGTGCTGGAGCCCGAGCGCCACCGACTCCCCGAGCGGCGGTCTGTCCTCGATGCCGTACTCCACGAAGGAGGCCGCCTCGCGCTCGCCCGAGCGGCCGCCCTCCACCGTCGCGCCTCCGCGGTCGTTTCCGTCCGTGCTCATTTTTGTCTCTGCCCGGCGGCGGCCGCGGCCGCGCACGCGTCCGTTCCCGACCGTCCTCCGTAACCGGTCACGGTCGCGACCCCGCCCGGCGATTCGCTCGGTGGTCCCGGGACGACGCTCATAAATCTGCCGAGGTCCGCTCGGATTGGGGGAAAAACTGGCGGCGACGCGACCGGTTGCGGCCGACCCGCCGCGGCCGCCGGCGACTCGTCGGACGCTTATCGTTCGTCGGACGCTTATGGTTCGTCGGGCGCTTCCGTCTCGTCGGTCTCCAACTCTTCGACGTCGATCCCGGCGAGATCGGCGATCAGCTCGCGGGCCGTCTCGACCGCTCGGGGCTTCTTGGCGGGATATGCCTCGACCTTCGCGCGGAGGGTGAGCCCCGGGCCGAGCCGCACCTCGTCGCGGAAGGCGGCCTGTTTATCGAGCCGCAGGAACAGCGAACAGTTGTCGTCGACGCGCCCGTCGAGTTCGGTCAGCACGCGCTCGATGTCGTCCAACTCGCTCACGCGTCCCAGCACGTGGCGCATCTCGTCGGCGCGCTCGAGGCGCGCCGAGAGCACGACGATCCGGTCGCCGTGGTGGCCGACGTTCTCCACGCGGTCGATCTCGAACTCGTCCGGGAGGAACGCGCAGAGCGCCTCCTCGACGCGCTTCTCGTCCTCCGTGGCGTAACAGAACGTCCGGAGGTCGACGTAGTGGAGCGGGACGCGGGGCATCTGGGTGGGCTGGCTACTCCTCGTCCGTCTCGTCGTCGGCGTCTTCCTCGTCCGCGTCGCCCTCGACCTCCTCGAGGTCGTCGGCCGGCACGCCGACTTCCTGTCCGTCCTCGAAGCTCACGGTGTACGTCGCCTCGCCGAACATGGACTCGACGACCTGCGTGACCGTCCCGGCCTCGCCGTCGAACTCGCTGTGTTTGTCGTGCAGCACGACCTCGTCCTCCTTCTCGAAGCTCATGGCCGTTCGTTCCCGCGGCGCGGTTAAAAGCGCGCGGATTCGTCACCCGTGGAGGGCGGCCGAAGGACGGCCGAAGGGCGGCCGGAGGGCGGGTCTTTCGCTGCTCAGTCGGCGAAGCCGGCGGCGCGGTGGTACGGCGTGCGGGCGATGGTCTCGCGGAGCTCCGAGAGCGACTCCCGGCCGGCCTCGCTCGCGACGTTCATCACCGCGAACACCTCCTGTCTGGAGATCTTCACGCCGGTCTCGGTGAGCGCGTCCTCCGGCCGCGAGCCGAGCTCGCGGAGCGTGCCGACCGCGAGCAGGTAGGGGACGCTCCAGGCGGCCATCGTGTTGCCGTGTCTGAGCGGCATCGTCTCGAGGTACGCCTGCGCGTCGTCGAGGAACGAGCGGGCGTGGTCGGCGGTGCGGTCGACGACGCGGGCCGAGGACTCGCGGTTCTCCGGGGCGACGATCTCCTCCTGCGGGACGCCCTCGTCGGCCAGCCACTCGGCGGGGATGTAGACGTTGTTCTCCTCCGTGTAGTCGTCGTAGACGTCCTTCGAGACGTTGACGAGCTGGAGCAGGAGCCCGAACTCCTCGGCGGTGTCGTAGAGGCGCTCGACGCGGTCCCCGTCCACGTCGCCGCGGGTCAGCAGGTTGGTGATCAGGGTGCCGACGGTGCCGGCCGCGTAGTAGCAGTACTGCTCCAGCTCGGCGCGGTCGTCGATGCGCAGCCCGCCCTCCCCGGCGTGCCGCTCGACGAACATCGCCATCCCGTCGACCATCTCGCGGACCGGCGGGACGACCGCCTCCCGCACGTCGCGGGGCTGGTCCTCGAAGGTCGCGACCACCGTCGGCGACTCCGCGACGACCGCCCAGTCGTCGTTCCGCTCCGCGGGCGCCGGGATGTGCGGGTCGACCGCGCTCCGGAACTCGCCGATGGTGGTCGGGTCGTCCGGGTCGAGCACCGCGTCGTAGGTCCGCAGGATCTCCGCCTGCTCCGCGGGCGGGATGTGGCCGGCGTCCTCGACGGTGTCGGCCACGCGACAGAGGAGGTACCCGAGACAGATGTGGCTCGACATCGGCTCGTCCAGCACGTCGACCGTCAGCGCGAAGGTGCGCGAGACGCCCTGCACGGCCTCGTGGCACCACGCGAGGTCGGGTTCTCCTGGGGAGGGGTCGCGTCCGCTCATTTAGCTATCGGTCCTTATGGAAGCAGACATAAAAAGTGTCGTGGGCCGTCCGAGCGCCGCGGATCGGTCCGGATCCACCCCGCCGACCGTCCGAGGGCGCCCCTGCGCCGCCGACCCGGTCGCCGCGGCCGGTCCCACATCAAAGACCGTGTAGTAACTCATAAGGACGCCCGACGGGGAGAACTCGTATGGACTTCACGCTCTCCGCCGAGCAGAAGCAGATCCGCGACACCGTCGCGGAGTTCGTCGACGAGGAGGTCGAACCCCGGGCCGCCGAGATCGACGCGGAGGACGAGTTCCCCGCCGATCTGGTCGACCAGATGGCCGACCTCGGGCTGATGGGCATGCCGTTCCCGGTCGAGTACGGCGGCGCCGGCCTCGACTACCACAGCTACGCCATCGGACTGGAGGAGATCGCCCGCGGCTCCGGCGGCCTCGCGACCGTCGTCGCCGCCCACACGTCGCTCGCGGGCAACATGATCTACGCCTTCGGCGACGAGGCGCAGAAGGAGACGTTCCTCACGCCGCTCAACGAGGGGGCCGACGTGGGCGCGTTCGCGCTCTCGGAGGCCGGCGCCGGCTCCGACGTGCCGGCGATGGACACGACCGCGGAGTACGACGCCGACACCGGCGAGTACGTCGTCAACGGCGGGAAGCTCTGGATCTCCAACGGCTCGGTCGCGGACACGGTCACCCTGTTCGCCAAGACGGACCCCGACGCGGGCCGGAAGGGCATCTCCTCGTTCGTCGTCCGCCCCGAGGAGGACGAGGGGTTCATCGTGGAGGGGACGGAGAAGAAGCTCGGCGACAAGGGCTGTCCGACCGCGGAGCTCCGCTTCGACGACATGCGACTGCCCGAGGACCGCCTGCTCGGCGCGGAGGGCGACGGCTTCGTGCAGGCGCTCAAGACGCTCAACGGCGGCCGGATCACCATCGCGGCGCGGTCGGTCGGCATCGCGCGCGCCGCCCTGGAGGACGCCGTCGAGTACGCCGGCGACCGCGAGCAATTCGACCAGCCCATCGCCGACTTCCAGGCGATCCAGCACAAGCTCGCGGACATGGACACGAAGGTGCAGTCGGCCAAGCTGCTGATGCACAGGGCCGCGGACAGGAAGATCCGGGGCGAGGACTACATCAAGGAGGCCGCGCAGGCGAAGCTGTACGCCTCGGAGATCTCCCGCGAGGTCGCCAACGAGGGGATCCAGATCCACGGCGGCTACGGCTACACGACGGACTTCCCCCTGGAGCGCTACTACCGCGACGCGAAGCTCAACGAGATCTACGAGGGGACGAGCGAGGTGCTCCGGAACACGATCGCTCAGCAGCTGTTGGACTGAGTACGGGTCCTTCGCACCTCTCTCGAGGGATTCACAGGAAACCACTGGCAGACTCAGAGATCGGCCACGGCTATCCGTTCAGTGACCGTCGGTTGGTCGGTCGATCGTCGCGGCGGCGCGCGCGAGGAACGCGCGCGAGGGAGGGCGCGGGCCGGCCGCCTGCTGTGCGGTTCGCGGCCGGTCCGCGGCCGAGGCTGGGGAGGTGCGAGGCTGCTGTGCGGTCGCGGTGCCGGCTGGGGCTTTCTGGACGGTGCTGACCCGAGTGGCAGGATCTGTACCAAAACCAGATCAGGAGTGGAGAGGGCCGGCGCGGGATTTCGAGCCGGATACCCCCGCTATCGGCCCCTCCTCGTCACCCGCCACGCGCCATGGAACGGGCCCGAGAACGACCGCGAAGCGCTCTCAGACCCCGAGCCACTCGTCGTTCCGCACCTCGTAGCCGTTCTCTCGACAGAACTCGGCGGCCCGGCGGCGCACGTCCCGCGAGCCGGGCGCGGCCTCCTTCTCCTCGGTCCGTTCGACGATCCAGTCCGCGATGGCCCGGATGCCCTCGTCCTCGTCGGTCGGACTTATCGCTTCAAGCTCCCGGAACGTCCGCGCGTAGGCGTCGCGCTGGGAGTCGTCCAGCGACGCGTACGGGAGCGCATCGACCGCCTCCACGACGCGCTTCATCGCGCGGGCCACCGACGGGCGCTGGACGCGCACGCGCACCGCCTCCGGGGACGTGAAGGTCTCGCCGTCGGCGTCCGGAACGAGGTCCGCGACCGCGTGGCTCCCGTCGGTCGCCTCGATCTCGCGGTCGCCGACCGTCTCCACGATCTCGCGGCCCGTCGCCGGGAAGGCGACGGACTCGAGGTCGGCCTCGAAGTACGCGAGCTCGCCGGGGGCGACCGGCGGCTCCGCGTCGTCCCAGCGGTCCATCTCCGCGGCGATGTCCCGTTCCCGCTGGCGGCGGTCGGCGTTGCGCGCCTGTTTCTCGCGACCGTCCTTTGTGTCTGCCATCCTCGGCGCTTCGCGCTCCCGCCGGATATGTCTATGGGCCGTGTTGACACACCGTCTTTCGGGGCGCCGTCTGCGGTCGTCGCCCCCGCTCGCGTGCGGCCGGACCGCGCTTCCGAAACCCTTACTCCCGGTCCGCGGCACCCTCCGGTATGAGCGATACGTCCGACGAGAGCGAGGGCGCGGCCGGCGACGGGGCGTCCGGCGCCGCGGCCGTCGACCCCGAGGAGGTCGAGCACGTCGCCGAGTTGGCGCGCGTCGACCTCGACGAGGCGGAGGTGGCGACGTTCGCCGAGCAGTTCGCCGACATCCTCGACCACTTCGAGGCGCTCGACGAGGTGCCCGAGACCGACCGCGAGGAGGAACTCGTGAACGTGATGCGCCCGGACGAGGTTCGCGAGGGGCTCACCCAGGAGGAGGCGCTGGCGAACGCGCCCGACTCCGAGGACGGTTTCTTCAAGGGACCGAAGGTGTCGTAGATGGCGGAGCTCAACGCGTTCATCACCGAGGAGACGATCGAGGGGGCCGACGACGGGCCGCTCGCGGGCACCACGGTCGCGGTGAAGGACAACATCTCCACCGAGGGCGTCCGCACCACCTGCGGTTCCGAGATGCTCGCCGACTACGTCCCGCCGTACGACGCGACGGTCGTCGAGCGCCTGACGGACGCGGGCGCCGAGATCGTCGGCAAGGCGAACATGGACGAGTTCGGGATGGGGACGACGACGGAGACCTCCGCGTTCGGCGCCACCCGGAACCCGGTCGACACCGACCGCGTGCCGGGCGGCTCCTCCGGCGGCTCCGCGGCGGCGGTCGCGGCCGGCGAGGCCGACCTCGCGCTCGGCTCCGACACCGGCGGTTCCGTGCGCTGTCCGGCGGCCTTCTGCGGCGTCGTCGGCATCAAGCCCACCTACGGGCTGGTCTCGCGGTACGGCCTGATCGCGTACGCCAACTCGCTCGAACAGATCGGCCCCATCGCGCCGACCGTGCGGGAGGCGGCCGAACTCCTCGACGTCATCGCCGGCCCGGACCCGAACGACGGGACGACGCGCGAGGAAGGCGCCGACTCCGACTACGCCGCGGCCGCCGACGGCGACGTCGAGGGGCTGACGGTCGGGATCCCGACGGAGCTGTTCGAGGGCGCCGACGAGGGCGTCGTCGAGACGGTCGAGGCGGCCGTCGCGGACCTCGAAGAGCAGGGCGCGGAGACCGTCGAGGTGTCGCTCCCCTCCGTCGAGCACGCGGTCGCGGCCTACTACGTCATCGCGACCTCGGAAGCCTCCTCCAACCTCGCGCGCTTCGACGGCGTGCGCTACGGCCACTCCGCGGACGCCGAGGGCAACTGGAACGACACGTTCGCTGCGACGCGCGAGGAGGGCTTCGGCGCGGAGGTCAAGCGTCGGATCCTTCTCGGCACGTACGCGCTCTCGGCGGGCTACCACGACAAGTACTACGAGAAGGCGCAGGACGCCCGCGCGTGGGTCCGACAGGACTTCGAGGACGCCTTCGAGGAGGTCGACGTGATCGCCTCGCCGACGATGCCGGTTCCCCCGTTCGAACTCGGCGAGGGGCTCGACGACCCCCTGAAGCTCTACCTCGCGGATGCCAACACGACCCCCGCGAACCTCGCGAACCTCCCCGCTATCTCCGTCCCCGCCGGCGAGTCGGACGAGCTCCCGGTCGGGCTCCAGCTCGTCGGGCCGAAGTTCGACGAGGAGACGATCATCCGGGCCGCGAGCGCGGTCGAGAACTGATCGGCCCGGTGTCGGAACCGACCGGGCGATGGGTGTTCACGCCCGCCCGGACATGTCGCTGGTGACCAAGTTTTACAGTCCCAACAGGAGGTCTGGGAGTATGGAGGAACTTGCGGAGCGCGTCCTCGAACGGATCAAGGAGGATATCGGCCACGAACCGTTGGTCGGCGTGAGTTACTTCACGGGCGAGGAGGTCGACCACGTCTACCAGAGCGAGTGGGCGAGGGAGACCTTCGAGCGCGAACAGGTGGACCAGATCGTTCGCGATCTCCAGCTCGAGGCGCTCGGCTACGGCGCCTACGAACGGACCCAGGAGTCGCAGCTACACGCGACCGTCCGGGTCTACGAGGAGATGCTCGACGTGGTCGTTCCGGTGAACGACCGCGAGGGGGTCGCGGTCGCGCTCGAGTTGGCCGACGGATACACCACGCGGGAGGTCGTCACCCTCGTCGAGGAGGCGATCGCGAAGTCACAGGCGGTCGAACGCGAACCCGTCTACCACGAATGAACCGCTGACTGGGGGGCGTCCCGGACCGGTCACCACGTCAGTTCAGCCCGAGCGTCTCCGCGCGCTCGGCGACGAACTCCTCGAAGGACCAGCCGACGGGCTCGAAGCGGTAGTCCACGTCTACGACGGGCGCGTCCACGTCCAGCACGCGCGAGACGTCGCAGGGGGTGCCGGCCAGCACGAGGTCCGCCTCGCAGGCCTCGATCGTCGCCTCCAACTCGGCGACCTGCGCGTCGGTGTACCCCATCGCGGGCAGCACGCGGTCGAGGTGGTCGTACTCGGCGAGCGTCTCCGCCACGGACCCGACCGCGGCCGGTTCGGGGTCGACGCGCTCGGCGGCCCCGTAGCGCCGCGCCGCGACGGTCGCGGCCCCGCGGGCGGCGTCGCCGTGGGTGACGGTCGGACCGTCTTCGATAGCGAGCACGCGTGCGCCCTCGATCCGGTCCGGGTCGGGGACGCTCACGACCGACTCCGCGCGGAGGACCGGGGCCTCCGCCGGCGCGACCTCGCGGACGTTCTCCTCGACGGTCGCGATCCCCTCCGGCTCGGCGGCCGCGAGCTTGGTGAGACAGACCGCGTCCGCGGCGCGGAGGTTCGCCTCGCCGGGATGGTAGCGACGCTCGTGGCCGGGGCGTGTGGGGTCGGCGAGCACGAGGTGGACGTCCGGCTCGGCGAACGGGAGTTCGTTGTTGCCGCCGTCCCAGACCACCACGTCCGCCTCCGCGGCGGCGTTCGCGAGGACCGCCTCGTAGTCGACGCCGGCGTGGACCGGGTGTCCCGCCTCGACGTGCCAGGCGTACTCCTCGCGCTCCTCCAGCGTGAGGTCGGCGTCGTCGAGGTCCGCGGGCGTGGCGAACCGCTCCGCGCGCTTCTCGATCAGGTCGCCGTACGGCATCGGCTCGCGGACGACGGCCACGTCCGCGCCGCGCGCGTCGAGCGCGTCCGCGAGCCCCCGGGCGACGGAGGACTTTCCGCAGCCCGTCCTGACCGCGTCCACCGCGAGGACGGGGGTGTCGAGGGCGACCTGCATCGTCTCCGGGCCGAGCAGTTCGAAGTCCGCGCCGGCCGCGAGCGCGCGGGAGGCGGCGTGCATCACCGCCTCGTGGCTCACGTCGGAGTAGGAGAAGACGACGCGGTCCGCGCCGGCGTCCGGGACCGCGGGGTGGGTGCCGGTCACGACCGCCTCCAGTTCCGCCTCCGGGACGATCGGAACCCCCTCGTCGTAGCCGGGCCCCGCGAGTTCGGGCGGGTAGCGCGGGCGGTCGGCAGCCTCGCCGTCCTCCGTCTCCTCGCTACCGCCCTCCGCCTCCTCGCCGCCCTCCGCCTCCCCGAGGTTCTGGCCGGGCGCGCGCGTGACCGCGACGACGCGCTCCGCGGGCGTGGCGCCGCGGAAGCGGACGTTGAAGTCGTGGAAGTCGCGCCCCGCGGCGCCCATGATCGCGACGCGTTCGGTCATGGTCGAGCGGTCGGCGGCCGGCGACATAATCGGTGGGGCCGCGGTCGCCGAGCGACCTGCCGCTCGACCGCGCTCCGCCTCGCGCCGCGTCGCCGGGACGGGAGTATTTATGACCGCTCGCCGAAGCCGACCGCATGAACCACTTCTGGACGATGCTGTGGGTGACGACGGTCGCGGGGGCGGCCACGGGACTCGGCGCACTCCCCGTGTTCGTGCGCTCGCGGGTGAGCCACCGCACCTACGACGCCTCGCTCGGCCTCGCGGCGGGGATCATGATCGCCGCCAGCGTCTTCGGGCTGATCCTCCCGGGAACGGAGGAGGGCGGGCTGCGGCCGGTGCTGGTCGGCGTCTTCCTCGGCGGCTTCGTCCTCCTGGGCGGCAACCGGGTCATCCCGCACATCCACGCGCGGTACCGCGGGTGGCGGCGCGAGGGCGGCGCGCCCCCGGACGACCCCGAGAAGCTCTCGACCGTCCGCCGCGCCCTGCTGATCGGCGGGGCGATAACCCTCCACAACGCGCCGGAGGGGCTCGCGGTCGGCGTCGCGTTCGCGTCCGGGCTGGAGTCGGTCGCGCTGCTTCTGGCCGTCGTCATCGGCCTCCAGAACGTCCCCGACGGCTTCGCGTTCGCGCTCCCGATGGGCGACGCGGGGCTGTCGAACCCCCGGGTCCTCCTGTACACGACGCTGTCGGGGCTCGTGCCGCAGGTGCTCGCCTCGATCTTCGGCTTCGGGCTGGTCTCGGTCGCCACCGGCGTCTTCCCCGTCGCGGCCGGGTTCGCCGCGGGCGCGATGATGGCCGTGGTCTTCCGCGAGATGATCCCGTCCTCGCACGGGCACGGGCACGCCGACGCCGCGACCGCCGCGTTCCTCGTCGGCTTCGCGCTGCTGATCGTCGTCGACGCGGTGCTGGCCGTCTGACGGTGAGCTGCCGACCGGCCGAACGAGCGGGCACGGCCGTCGTGGTGCCGTGCTGTCGGCGCGCGCCGCGGCGGAGTGGGACCGAGAGACGCAGCCGGCTGGTCCGGCCGGGGCTTCCCGGGTGGTGCTGACCCGATCGGTAAGCTTCGCGGTCGGGGCGGAGGCACCGCCGTTCGACTGACCCGCTCTAAACGCCGAGACCGCGCCGCAGCATCGCTACGCTTCGTCGACCAGGAACTCGGGCTCGGCGATGCGCTCGGACTTGCACTCGGGGCACCGCGAGGGCTCGTTCACGGGGTCGTCGAAGCCGTCGAAGCCGCAGTCGCGGCACGCGGGCGGGGCGACGAGGAACTGCTCGTCCTCGCCCACCGACTGCGCGACGTGGTCGAGGTGGTCGTAGACGACCGGCGTCGGCAGCTCGAGCGCGGCCGCGAGGTCGCTCGCGGTTGCGGGCCCCTCGCGCAGACGGTCCGCGATGCGCTGGCGGGTGGTCGGCTCCATGCCGGCCGTTGGCCGGCCGGCGAGAAAAGCCCCGCGGCGGCAGGGCACCGAAACGCGCTCGCGTTCCCCTCTCGGCCGGCAGCACTCCGCTATCGGTCGTGCGCGGCCCCCGTCCGGTTCCGGATTTCGGTCGGCCTAAGTCACAAAAACCATAACCGCGGACCGGAAGATGCACTCATGAAAGCGGTAGTGCTTGCGGGTGGGTACGCGACGCGCCTCTGGCCGATCACGAAGGACCGGCCGAAGATGTTCCTCCCCGTCGGCGACCGGACGGTGATCGACGAGATCTTCGCCGACCTGGAGGCGGACGACCGGATCAGCGACGTGTTCGTCTCCACGAACGAGCGGTTCGCGGAGGACTTCGAGTCGTACCTCGCGGACAGCGAGTTCGAGAAGCCGAAGCTCTCCGTGGAGGACACCGAGGCCGAAGACGAGAAGTTCGGCGTCGTCGGCGCGCTCGCCCAGCTCGTGGAACGGGAGGGGATCGAGGAGGACCTCGTCGTCGTGGCGGGCGACAACCTGATCAGCTTCGACGTGGCCGAGTTCGTCGACTTCTTCGAAGCGAAGGGCACGGCCGCCATCGCGGCCTACGACGTGGGCTCACGGGAGAAGGCGAAGTCCTACGGGCTCGTCGAACTGGAGGGCGACCGCGTGGTCGACTTCCAGGAGAAGCCCGAGGACCCCAAGAGCACGCTCGTCTCCATCGCCTGCTACGCGTTCCCCGCCGACACCCTGCCGGACCTGCGGACGTACCTCGACGACGGCAACAACCCCGACGAGCCGGGCTGGTTCATCCAGTGGCTCCAGCGCCGCCAGCCGGTCCACGCGTTCACCTTCGACGGCGCGTGGTTCGACATCGGGACGCCCGAGAGCTACCTCGACGCGGTCGCGTGGACCCTCGACGGGGAGACGCGCGTCGCGGAGTCCGCGACCGTCGAGAACGCGACGCTCGGCGAGAACGTTCACGTCATGGCCGACGCGACCGTCCGCGACGCCGCGGTCCACGACAGCGTCGTCTTCCCCGAGGTCACCATCGAGGAGGCGGAGGTCCGCCACACGATCATCGACCGCGGCACCCACCTCAAGGGGCTCGACCTCTCGGGCGCGCTCATCGGCGCGCACACGAAGATCACGAACGGCGAGTAGGCGTCGGATGCCGTTCGCGCGGGCGCCGCTCCACCGCGGTCCGGCTACTCCAGCCGCGCGTCCGTCACGCGGATGTGCCCGCGGTCGCCCTCCCACACCGTCTCGTACTCCAGGTCGACCCGGCGGTCCATGTGCGGGCCGTCGACGACGAACGTCTCGAACTCGCCGCCCTCCCCGAGCAGGTGGACGCCGTACTCCTCGTTGAGCTCGCGGAGGTCCGCGAGCGCCTCCCGGTCGAGCGGGCGGCCGAGCCACGACTCGTCGAGGCCGTACGCCGCCACCTGGACGATCAGGATCTCGAAGCCGGCGTCGAGCATCGCGGTCGCCAGTTCCTCGGGGTCCTCCTGCCACAGCGGCGCGAACAGGTCGATCCCGAGCCGGTCGCACATCGCCTCGATCCGGCTGGTCTGGAACTCGCTCTCGACCGCGCCCGCGGTGACGCCCGCGAGGTCGACGCTCTCCTCGGCCGCGATCTCCCGGAGCGCCGCCTCCATCGGCTCGAGTTCCGCGTCGCCGCGCTCGCCCGCGGCCGCGTCCCCCGCCGGGCCCGTCTCGAAGTCCTCGGGTTCGACGGAGACGAGGTCGATCCCGACGCTCTCCGCGACGAGTTCGGTGAGGTGCGTCGCGGGCGTGTGGTACATGTAGGAGTCGCCGGCGGGGTGGACGGTGAGCAGGCGCGTCACGTCCAGCCCCTCCGCGAGTGCGCGGTACAGCGCCCACGAGGAGTCCTTGCCGCCGGAGAAGAGGCTGACCCAGTCGTCGCTCATGGCGAGTGAGAGCGGGGCTGCGGGTAAATCGGCAGCGGTCCGCGGGCGTCACGGTGAGACGAGCAGCTACCTCGGGCGCGTCCGGCGCCTCAGTCGCTGATGAACTTGTTGTCGCGCCAGTTGACGCCGCCCTCGCCGTCGCCGTTGCCCTTCGGGCTCTCGACGACCTCGACGGTCGCGGGGCGCTCCTCGCCCTCGACGATGCGGGTCGCCTGCAGCTCCTCGCCCTCCTCGGTGATGGCGGTGAGCGTGCCCTTCTCGGCCTGGAGCGCGATGTCGCGGAGGACGAGGAACATCGGGTACTGGAGCGCCGAGTTCTGGAGGACGGTCTCGCGGTCGCCCTTGAAGCAGGCGAACTCGACGAGCTCCGAGGGGATCTCCTCCTCCTCGTCGTCCATCCACTGGGGGCCGCCGGCGCGCGGCGGTTCCTCCTCGTAGACGCGCGTCTCGCTGACGGAGGCCTTCAGCTGTGCGGTCGGCGTGTACTTGCTGATGTTCTCGTCCGAGGAAACGGCCTTGATGATGAGTGTGTTGTTGCGACGCGTGATGTCCACGTCGTCGATCTCCGTCGGGAGGTCGGGGTCGTTCTCGAAGTACTCTTCTACGTCTTCGAGGGGCAGTTCGAGCGTCGAGTGAAGTCGGAACACGCGGCCTGACATGGTTGAATGGGGTTCTGGTGGTTGGCGGACGCGGCGAGGGAGCAACCGTACCTACCGCATGTTGGGTACCGAGCCTTATAGGGGCTGCCCTTTCCGCGGCGCCGGTGCGGCGAGACGAGGGGCCTCACGCGCGCTGTCGGTCGCTCCTGGGGGTTTCGGAGTCGTCCGGTCGGGTCCCGGTCGGGTCCCGGTCGCGGTCGGAGCCGCGGGGCTACTCGGCGTTCAGCGACGCCGCGAGCTCGCCGCGCTCGTCGAGCTCCGCGAGCACGTCGCTCCCGCCGACGAACTCGCCGTCGACGTACGTCTGCGGGATCGTCTCCCAGTCGCTGTGCTCGGCGAGCGCCTCGCGGTACTGGTCGAGCGCGGGGAGCACGTCGACCGTCTCGAACTCGGAGACGTGCTGGCCGATCAGCTCCAGCGCGCGCTTCGAGTAGCCGCACTGGGGCATCAGCCGGTTGCCCTTCATGAACAGGACCACGTCGTTGTCCGCGATGGCCTCGTCGACGCGCTGCTGGATCTCCTCGGCGTCGGACTCGGATTCGGGCGTGAACGTCATGTCCCCTCGTACGCGGCGCGGGGGAAAAGGGGTTGCGCTGTCGGCGACCGTCGGGTCGACCGTCCGCGAGGCGGTGGCGTGACCGCGGCGATGGTGTGACCGTGGCGGTGGCGCGCGCGTTTCTCGCGCGCGAGGGAGGCCGCGGGGCGGGCGCGATGCGGTGCAGTCCCGCGCCCGCCCCGCGGCCGAGGCTGGGGAGGTGCGAGGCTGCGGCGCTGTGCGGTGCGGGGCGGGACTGAAAGGGGCAGCCGGCTCGATCCGGCCCCGGAACCGCAAGCACCGCAGCGGGCGGTGTCTCCGGCGTCGCCGTGAGCGCGGTGCGGAGCGAACGGCGGCTCGAAAATCTCCGATTTTCGGCGCGCTACTGCACGCTGGAGGCTCGCGAGACGCGGGTTGTCTCGCCAAGCGGAGAGCGAGGAGCGCAGCGCGTGTCGCGGCCGGTCGAGCCGGCTGGGGCTTTCTGGGTGGTGCTGTCCAGATCGGCAGGATCGACAACAGACACAGAAAACGCGCCGTACAGAGAGCCGGCCGGAGCGCTCAAACCGGGAGACACCCGCACGATCGGAGCGCGTCTGTCACTACCTCCCGTAAAAAACCCGAGAACCTCCGGGAAACTGCTTCAGTCCTCGCGGTCGACGCGCACCACGTCCACCAGCGAGTAGATGGGGACGCCCTCGATCTCCTCGTTGCCCTGCTTGTCCGCCAGCACGCAGCAGCCGACCGGCTCGCCGCCCTGCTCGCGGATCGCCTCGATGGTCTCGGCCATCGTGGTGCCGGAGGTGACGATGTCGTCGACGACGTAGCACTCGCGGCCGCGGATCCCCGCGAAGTTGCGCGAGAAGCCGCCGCCGTGCTCGGCGATGTCGCCCTCCTCCCACTGGTGCTTGGCGGGCGCGTAGGTGCCCATGTCCGTGTCGAGCGCGCGCGCGACGACCGTCGCCAGCGGGACGCCCGCCTTCTCGATGCCGATGGTGAGGTCGACCTCCTCGCCCTCCTTCGAGAGCAGGTCCGCCATCGCCTTGCCCGCGTAGCTGAGCCGCGCCGAGTCGCGCCCGATGGCGCTCCAGTCGACGTGGATGTCCGAGCTCGTGGTCGCGGCGGGCTCCTCCTGCACGTCGGCTGCCGACTCCTCGCCCGCGCCGGCGCGCTCGACGAGCCAGCTCGCCGTCTCCCGCGAGACGTTCAGCTCGTCGGCGATCTCCCCCTTCGAGAGGCCGCGCTCGGCCAGCTCCGCGGCGCTGTCGATCAGGTCGTCAACGTTCTTCATAGCTGGCGAATTCGACGGCCGTTTTAATAGTCGTGTCGTCATCCGCGAACGCGGCCTCGAACTCGTCCAGCCCGTGGACGCCGGTGACCAGGTCCTCGAGGAACGACCCCTCCATCGCGGCCAGCGAGTCGGCCGCGGCCTCGAAGTGCCCCACGCCGGAGTTGACGCTCCCGACGAGCGCCTTGTTGTGGAGGACGAACTCGCGGTGGAGCGCGCCCCCGTCGACCTCGAACTCCCAGTCGCTCGGGACGCCGAGCAGCGCGCCGACGCCGTTCGGGGCGAGCGCCTCGATCGTCTCGAAGGCGTGCGGCGCGTAGCCGGTCGCCTCGTAGACGAAGTCCGGCGCCTCGTGGACCTCCGGGACCTCCGGGACCGCCGTCTCCTCGGAGTTGACGTAGGTCGCACCGAGCGACTCGATGATGTCGATGGTGGGGTCCGGCCGGTACCGGCGGCCGAGACAGTAGAGCCGGTCGAACCGGTCGTCGAGCATCGCGACCGTCAACAGCCCGAGTGAGCCGTTGCCGAGCACCAGCGCGCTCTCGGGGTCCCACTCGAACGCCGACCGCGAGGCGAACGCGTGCTCGACCGCCTTCTCGGTGATCGATATCGGCTCCACCAGAAAGCCCCACTCCGCGAGTTCGGGCGGAATCTCGACGAGGCACTCCGCGGGGCTGGTGAAGTACTCGGCCATGAAGCCGTGGTCGCCGACGATGCCGCGCTCGTGGTACTGGCCCGCCGGGGCCATGTCCGGTTCGCCGCGCGCGAAGAACTCGTTGCCCCCGTTCGGCGCCCGCCGGACGGTCGGGACGACCACGTCGCCCTCCTCGAGGTCGGTGCCGTTCGGGTCCGCCACGACGCCGACCGCCTCGTGGCCCAACACGAGGTGGTCCTCGCCGTCGGGGAACCCGCCGTGGGTCCCCGCGATGACTTCGTGGTCGGTCCCGTCGACGCCCACCCGGAGCGTCCGCACGAGCGCCTCCCCGGCGGCCGGTTCCGGCCGCGGCTTCTCGATCAGGACGGGATCGCCCCCGCCCTCGGTGACCGCGATTGCGTGCATACGATGACCGAGGATCCGGGCCACCAAAAGATTTATTCTATTTTGAGTAATTTCTCTCCCCGTCGGCGGACGCGGGTTCGGCGCGGGTCCAGTCCCCACGCCGACAGCCATCACCGTCGCGACGCACCGTCGAGACGTCCGACCCGCCTCCGCCGTCACCCTGTTGTCGCGCGGTCGCCACCGCCCCGCGAGGAGCGGCACCGCGACGAGCGGCGGGCTTTTTGTTCGCGCCGCGCGCAGCCGTGGTCGTGTGCACGCTCGCGCTCGCATGGCGGACGTTCGAGGGGACGCCGGTCGCCGCCGCCGCGAACCGCGACGAGGGGCTCGGCCGTCCCTCGGAACCGCCGGCGCTGTGGGAGGTCGGCGCCGCCGGCGGGGAAGCCGACGGCGCGGTCGGCGACGGCGCCACGACCGACGACGGGACTACGACCGACGACGGCACCGCGACGTTCCTCGCGCCGCGCGATGCGGAGGCCGGCGGGACGTGGGTCGGGCTCAACGAATACGGCTGCTACGCCACCGTCACCAACCGATGGCTGGACGAGTCGCCGCCCGCCGAGCGGTCGCGCGGGCTCCTCGTGCGCGACTGTCTGCGCGCGCCGACCGCGGAGGCGGCGGTCCGCCGCGTGGAGCGGGAGCTCCGCGAGCGTTCCTACGACGGGTTCAATCTCGCGATCGCGGACGCCCGCGCGGCGTTCGTCGTCTCGTGGAGCGGCCGGCTCTCCATCGAGCGGCTCGACCCCGGCGTCCACGTGCTGACGAACGTCGGCGGACTGCTCAACGGCCGCGGGCGCTTCGCGGTCCCCGAGCGCCGCCGCGAGGCGGGCGAGGAGCAGGTCGAACGCGTCGGCCGACTCGCCGACCGGCTGGGCGTCGAGCCGGGTGACGTCGCGGACGCCTGGCTCGACCGCGCGGGCGCGGCCATGGCCGATCACGAGGTGGGCGTCTGCGTCCACGGCGACGGCTACGGGACGCGGTCCAGCACGCTCGTCGGGACCGGCCCGGCCCCCCGGTTCGCGTTCGCGGACGGGCCGCCCTGCGAGACGGCCTACGCCGACGTGTCCGTTCCCGACGGCTGGCCGCGGACCCCACCCCGGGAGGACGGTCGTCCGGAAGGTCAGGTTTAAGCGAATCGCGGGCGCCAACACACACATGAGCGTGTCCGAACTGGAGGCCGACCTCTCGGATGACGAGCACGCGGGGCTCGAACTCATCCGCGAGACGGGCGGCATCCACCAGAGCGACTTCTGGAAGGAGCTGGACGTCTCCTCCCGGAAGGGGAGCCGCATCGCGGAAGCGCTGGAGGAGTCCGGCCTCATCAAGCGCGAGGATACCGTCTACGACGGCCACAACACCTTCTACCTCGAGCCGGCCGCCCGCGACCTGGACTTCTCGCTGCTGATGGCCGGCGACATGCTCTCGCCGTTCATCGGCGAGGAGGAGGTCGACCCGCAGTCCGACGCCTTCTCGCAGTGGCTGATGAACCTCGCTTACGAGGAGTACTGACCCGCCGCGCCGGAAGCGGCGGTCTCGCCGCACCGACGGTTCTCCCTACGCCGGACGATTTTTGCATTCGGGGCGCGACCGGACCCGCATGTCGGGCATCGTCTTCTTCGCCACGGAGAACCACGACGCGGTCGTCGACTTCTACGTTGAAACGGTCGGCGCGGACGTGTGGCTCGAACAGCCGGACTGTACCGTCCTCAAGCACGGCAACCTGCTCGTCGGGTTCTGTGACCGCGACCGGACGGACGACGAGGGGACCGTGACGATCCTCGCGGACGACCGTGCGGGCGTCGACGCCTACCACGAGCGCGTCGGCGCGGCCGCGACCGAGCCGCCGCACGTCGAGGAGACGTACGACATCTACCGGTTCCTGGCGCGGGACCCGGACGGGCGCACGGTCGAGTTTCAGACCTTTCTGGACCCGGACGTCGCCGTCTGATGGGGGCGAACCGGGGGAACACCACGATACCGAGGGCTCGGGTCGGCCCGGGCGCTTAATGCCGTCGAGTCAGATCGTTGACCATGGTCGGCGCCGGTACTGGCGGCTCGCTCCGCCGCTACGCCGCGGGCGGGGCGGTGAGCGCCCTCGGACTCGCCGCGCTCGGGATCCCCCTGTACGACATCCTCGACGACACGACGAACCTCGGCTGGGGCGTGGCCGCCAGCGTCGCCGAAAACGCGGTCCTCATCGCGCTGGCGATGACGCTCGTCTTCGGCGGCGTTCGGCTGGTCCGACTCGACTGGGAGACCAGGCACGTCCGCTCGGTCGCGGAGCGGACGGCCGTCGGGACCGCCGCCGTCGCGGTGTTGATCGGCTGGGTGATCGTCAGCCAGCTCCGGGTGATGGGCGGGCTGAAGCCGTTCATCATCGCGCTCGACGCCGTGTTGATCGGGGCGGTGACCGTGTTCGCGCTCGCTTTCTACTCCGTCAAATCGAGCGTGCAGGCTCGAGACCTCGCCGTCGAGCGGGGGATCGCCGAGCGGCTCGCGACGCTCCACGATCACGCGGCCCGGCTGGGAGCCATCGAGGACCGCGAGGCGGCCGCCGAGGTGGCACTCGACGCCGTAAGGGAGACGGTTGCGCCGGAGGGCGTCCGGATCGCGGTTGACGACGCGGTGTTCGGCGATCGACCGGCCGCGTCCGCCGACGGCGGTACCGGGGACGGCGCGGACGCCGGTCCCGGGGTCGGGCGGTCGGTGCCGGTCGGCTGCAGGGGACGGATCGACCTGCTCGGCGAGTCGTTCGCCGAACACGAGGTCGAGACCGTCGAACTGCTCGCGGTCCATCTCGACAGGACCCTGACGCGGCTCGACGACGAGCGCGCGATCCGCGAGGAGCGCGAGCGGCTGGAGTTCATCAACCGGACGATCAGACACAACCTGCTCAACGACATGCAGGTCGTCTCGTCCAGGCTGGAGGTCGTCGACGAGGGGGACGAACCGTTCGAGCGGCACGCCGGCGTGATCCGGTCGCGGATCGACGGAATGGCCTCCTTCATCCACACGATGAAGGAGTACATGAACACGCTGCTGGAGGACGAACACGAGCTCCGCACCGTCCCGCTGACACCGCTGGTGCGCGAGCAGGTCGCCGACGCCCGCGACGGCCACCCCGAGGCGGAGATCGAGGTCGAGGAACTCCCGTCGGTGTCCGTCCGCGCCGACGACCTGCTCGAGCCGGTCGTCGAGAACCTGCTGACGAACGCGGTCGTCCACAGCGACCGGGAGACGCCGCACGTCGAGGTGGCGGCGGCCCACGACCGAGAGGGGGGAACGGTCACCCTGCACGTCCGCGACGACGGACCCGGCATCGACGACGAGCGCAAGGAGGCGGTCTTCGAGCGCGGGGAGCGTGGCCGCGACAGCGGCGGCACGGGGTTCGGACTCTACCTCGTCGGCGACGCGGTCGAGGCGTACGGCGGCGCGGTGGACATCAGGGACAACGAGCCGCGCGGGACCGTCGTCTCCGTGACGCTTCCGGTCGCGGAGGCGTAGGGCGGGGCCGCGGCGACGGTCAGCCTCCGCCGTCGGCCTCCCCGGACGGCCACTCGAACGCGTCCCGGTCGGCGTCGGCCGACCCGGCGGTTTCGGCCCCCGAGTCCGTCCCATCATCGACCGAACTCCCGACCGCGGACCGGTCCGGTTCGCGGCGTTCGATCAGCGCGCGACGGAGCCGGTCGGTCAACGCGCCGCGGAGCGCGTCCGCCTCGGCGGCTTCCACGTCGGGCGCCACCGCGTCGCCGCCGGTGAACGACCCGGTCCCCGCCGTGTCCGCGACGACCGTGGCGACGCCCCAGCGCCGCTGGAACAGCGTCCGGCTGTCGATGACGGTCTGGAGCCGGTAGTAGGGGACCACTCGCGTCTGCCGACGCCAGAACCCGGACCGCGTCAGCAGGTGGTCCTCGCCGAGCCAGTAGCCGCGGTGGACCCACTTGTAATGGGCGGCGACCGGGACGAGCGCGAGGAGCGCGAGCGGCGCGCCCCACGGCGCCGCGAGGTCGAGCGCGCGGTCGATCCCGTACGCGATCCCGGTCAGCGCGAGGACGGCCGCGGCGTACCGGACGGCGTACCGGACCCGGATCCGGCCCGGCGGGCGGGTGAAGTCGGGCTCCTCGAACGCCTCGACCTCGCGCGCGAGCTCGTACACGCGGTCGGTCTTCGCGAGCGGGACCGCCGCCTGGCTCCCGTAGTCCCCGCCCTGTCCCGGCGCGTAGCCGGCCGTCTCGATGGTGAGCGTCGCGTATCCGAACAGCCGCTTGAGGGGGTTGTCGGTCACGGCGATGCTCTGGACCTTCTCGGTCGGGATCGAGCCGGAGTAGCGCCGGAACAGCCCGCGCTCGTAGCGCAGCTCGTCGCCCGACCGCGTCAGCCGGAAGCCGTAGTAGTTCGTCACCGCGATCGCGGCGCCGAGAAGCCACGAGGCGAGAAGCAGCGCGCCCGCGAGGAACAGCCCGGTGACGGACAGAAGCACCGCGGACGTACTCGAGAGGAACCCGGACAGTACCGGCACCGACCCGGAGGCCAGAAACGCCACCAGCCCGAGCAGCCGGGGGTCGAACGAGAGCGCGCCCACGAGCGCCAGCTCGGACGGCGAGATGGCGAACAGCTCCGATTCCGCGGGCGCACCGGACGCGATGGCCGACTCGTCGGAATCCGCGCCCGCGCCCATCCCCTCGCTCGTGCTCGAACCCGCTCTCGCGGCCGGCTCGCCCGCCGCAGCGCCCGCCTTCCGACGCTGGATCTCCGACCGCAGGCGCTCCGCCTCCGCGGGCGTGACGTAGCGGATCGCCCCCTCGGTCGAGGAGCCGCCCGCCGTCTCGAGGTCCACCGCCGCCAGCCCGAGCAGCCGCTGGACGACGCCTCGGCTGATGTCGACGTTCTGGATCCGGCGGTAGGGGATCTCGCGGTCCCGCCGCGAGACGACGCCGGAGACCACGTCGAACGTGTCCTCGGTCAGCTCGTACTCGAACCGGCGGTAGTAGGCGACCTCGTACGCCAGCGCGACGAGGGCGGCCGCGACCGCCAGGAGCGGGGCGTAGTCGCCGAGCACCGTCCCCCCGCCTCCGGCGGAGATGAAAAACGCCGCAACGACCGCGCTCCCGGCCTTCTGGGCCGCGCGGTACGGGACCGACAGCGGCGCCAGCTTCACACCCCGTCCTCCCCCTCGGCGCCGATTGCGAGCCGCTTCAGGTCCTCCCGGAGGTCGTCGGCGCCGTCGGGGGGCAGGCCGGGGATCCGCACGTCGGCGCCGCGCGAGCCGGCGCTGTAGACGACGCAGGAGGCGAGCCCGACGACGCGCTCGAGCGGACCGCGCCGCGAGTCGACGTGCTGTATCCGGACGAACGGCACGACCGTCCGAACGCGCGTGAAGACGCCCCGCTCGAGGTAGATGGCGTCCTCCCGGAGCTCGAACCGCCAGTACCGATACCGAAGCAGGGCGTGTCCGCCCACGACGAGAAAGACGACGCCCGCGACGAGCGCGGGCGCCCACCCGGGAACCGCGACCGGAAGCGGAAGCACTCGGTCGAGCCCGAAGAGGATGCCGCCGACGACGGCGGCCAGCACCGCGGCCCGGAGGAGCCACACGACCCGGATCCGGGGGTGGAGCCGCCGCATCGTTCCGGTCGGAGTCGTCGTCTCGACGTCGACCCGCGGCTCCGTCGGCCCCGTCGGCTCCCCCGGGCCGTCCGCCCCGCCGCCGGAGGTAGCGCCACCACCCGCGTCGGCCTCGGGAGCGTCCGCCTCGCTCGCATCCTCGCCGGCCGCGTCCGGCCGAGTCCCGGTGTCCATGCCCCGCGCTTGTGGCCCGCGGGACATAAGTGTCGTCGGACGCCCCCGTCGCGGACGCGGCGGTCGGTCGTGACCGGCGGGGTGCGGACCAGCGGACCGCCTGCATGCGGTCGTTCACGATCGTGTGTGGCAGTGTCAATGGCAATTTCTGCCGAAAGGGACAATTAGGGGGACCACGCAGGGGCGGGTATGGCGGACGACGACCCCTTCGAGAACATGCTCGCGCAGATGGACCGCGCAGAGGAGTTCGCCGACGTGACCCACGGCGTCTTCGAGCGGCTCAAACACCCGGAGCGGACGCTGAAGGTGACGCTCCCGGTCGAACTCGACAGCGGCGACGTGGAGGTGTTCAAAGGGTACCGCTGCCAGTTCGACAGCGCGCGCGGCCCGTTCAAGGGCGGCGTCCGCTACCACCCGAGCGTCACCCAGGAGGAGGTCGAGGCGCTCGCGGGGTGGATGACCTGGAAGACCGCGCTCGTCGACCTGCCGTTCGGCGGCGCGAAGGGCGGCGTCATCTGCGAGCCGAAGGAGCTCACCGACAACGACTTAGAGAACCTCACGCGGCGCTACACGGAGGGGATCCGCCGCCTCATCGGCCCCGAGACGGACGTGCCGGCGCCGGACATGAACACGAACCCGCAGACGATGGCGTGGATGATGGACACCTACTCCATGTACGAGGGCTACTCGGTCCCGAAGGTCGTCACCGGCAAGCCGCTGGAGATCGGGGGCACGCCGGGGCGCGTCGCGGCGACCGGCCGCGGCGTCTCCATCATCACCGAACGGCTCTTCGACTACCTGGAGAACGACCTCTCTGAGGCGACCGTCGCGGTCCAGGGCTTCGGGAACGTCGGCTCCCACGCCGCTCGCCTGCTCGACGACGCCGGCGCGCGGATCGTCGCCACCTCCGACGTGACCGGCGCCGTCTACGACCCCGACGGTCTCGACGTGCCGACGCTCGGCGCACACGTCGACGCCGGCGGCACGATCGAGGAGTACACCGCGGGCGACCTCCGCGTCGAGGACCGCACGCAGTGGGACGAGGGCGACGCCATCGCGAACGAGGACCTGCTGACGCTCGACGTGGACGTGCTCATCCCCGCCGCCGTGGAGGGGGTTCTCACCGAGGCCAACGCCGACGCCGTCCGCGCGGACGCCATCGTCGAGGCCGCCAACGGCCCGACCACGGTCGCCGCCGACGAGATCCTCTCCGAGCGCGACGTCCAGATCGTGCCGGACATCCTCGCGAACGCCGGCGGCGTCATCGTCTCCTACCTCGAGTGGGTCCAGAACTCCCAGGAGTTCTCGTGGCCGCTGGAGACCGTCAACGCCGAACTGGAGCGCCGCATCGGCTCCGCGTTCGACGAGACGATCGAGCGCTACGACGAGGGGGCGATCCCGGACCTCCGGACCGCCGCGTACACCCTCGCGCTCGAGCGCACCGCCCGCGCCCACGAGTACCGCGGGCTGTTCCCCTGATCTGTAGCGGGCTGTTCCCCTGATCTGTAGCGGGCTGTTCCCCTGATCTACAGGGCGACCGGCACACCTCGATTCGCCGACGGCCGTTCTCGCGCCCGCTCCTTCGGAGCCGCCGAGGACACGTCGGCCCGCAGACATAAGTGGCGTCGGCGGTGACTCGACCCGTATGGCCACGAGCGAAGCCACCACCGCGACGTGGCGCGGGGTCGTTCGGGGGTATCACTCGTGACCGACGCGTCGCCGGACGCCGCCCTCGGCGGGGCCAACAGGGAGGGAGAATCGCCGAGAACCGACACACCGGTCGAGACGACCGAGGAAACGACGGTCCACGAGGGCGACGTCGAACTGGAACGGACGATCGGGCTGCGGGGCGGCCTCGCCATCGGCGTCGGGACGATGATCGGGGCCGGCATCTTCGTCTTTCCCGGGATCGCCGCCGGGGAGGCCGGCCCGGCGGCTGCGGCGTCGTTCGCGCTCGGTGCGGTCGTCGCGCTGTTGGTCGCACTTCCCGCCTCCGAGTTGGCGACCGCGATGCCGCGGTCCGGCGGCGGCTACTACTTCATCTCCCGCGCCATGGGGACCGCGTTCGGTGCCGTCGTCGGGGTCTCACTGTGGCTCGGACTTGTCTTCGCGTCCGCGTTCTACCTGGTGGGCTTCGGCGAGTACGCCGTCGCCGTGCTCGCGGAAGTCGGCGCACCGCGACCCGAACTCGTCGTCCCGCTCGCGCTGGTCTTCGGCGTGGCGTTCACCGTCCTCAACGTTACCGGGACCGAGAACGCCGCGGCGCTTCAGAACTACGTCGTCGGCCTTCTGCTCGGGATCCTCGTGGCCTTCCTGCTGTACGGCGGCGCCGATGCGGTCGGACTGGTCGGCGAGCCGTCCGCCCCCGAAACGTTCGCGCCCTTCGGATACACGCCCGTTCTCACTACGGCGGCGCTGGTGTTCACCAGCTACCTCGGGTTCGCGCAGGTAGCGACCGTCGCCGGCGAGATCAAAGACCCCGGTCGGAACCTCCCGCTGGCGATGGTCGGCTCCGTGCTGATCGTCGGCGCGATGTACGTCGCGACCATCTTCGTCGCGACGAGTGCCTTCGGGAGCGCCGCGCTGTCGCAGTTCGGCGAGACCGCGATGGTCGAGGTGGCCCGGTACTTCTTCGGGGCACCCGGCGCCATCGTCATCCTGCTCGCCGGGCTGCTCGCGACGGTCTCCTCGGCCAACGCCTCCATCCTCTCGACCTCGCGTGCGGTGTACGCCACCTCGCGCGACGCGATCCTGCCGCAGTGGGCCAGCCGGGTCAACCTCAGATACGGCACGCCACACGTCGCGCTCGGCATGGCCGGCGGGCCGATCCTCGTCCTGATCGCGGTCGGCGAGGTCGAACTGCTCGCGGAAGTCGCCTCGTTCCTCCACCTCGTCATGTACGGGCTCATTTGTGTGGCGCTCATCCTGCTTCGCCGGAACCCGCCGGCGTGGTACGACCCGGACTTCGTCGTTCCCGGGGGACCGGCCATCCCGCTGGTCGGGGCGGCCGCGAGCTTCGGACTCATCGTCTTTATGCAGCCGCTCTCACAGCTCGTCGGGATCGCCATCATGGTCGGTGCCGTCGGATGGTACTTCTACTACGCGCGCGACGTGACCCTCAAAGGAGCACTCTGAAATGACCGACAGAACACCGATCGGCACGGGAGCGCCCCCGCGTCCCGACATGACGACGAACTGCGTCCTGACCGACGGCGGCGGCCGTGAGCGCGTCCTGATCCCGCTTCCGATTCTGGAAGGGCAGGGCGTCCCCGGCGGGCTGCCGGAGCTGCTCTCCACGACCGACGTGATCCTCCTTGGGTACCACGTCGTCCCTGAGCAGACGCCGCCCGACATGATGCGACAGCAGTACGAAGAGCAGGCGCAAAAGTCCCTCTCGGAGGTCGCGGAGACGTTCGCGAACGCCGGCGGCGAGGCGGAAACCCGTCTCGTCTTCACGCACGACCGCGAGCAAACGGTCGACCGCGTGCTGGCGGAGACGGGCGCCACGGCGTTTCTCCTCCCACGGCCGATCGCTTCGGTCGACTCCGTGCTCGTTCCGCTCCGGGGCGACGTCGACGCGGCGCGCATCGCCCGCTTCGTGGCACGGCTCCGCGGCGACCGCGATATCGACGTGACCCTGTACGCGGCCACGGGAGAAGGAGAGGATGCCGCGGCAGCCGCGGCCGCGGAGCTCGTTGACCTCGCCGCCGCGACGCTCACCGACCTCGGCGTCCCGGCCGATGCGATCACAGAACGGGCGGAGGTGACGGACACGCCGACACGCGCCATCATCAGGGTAGCCATCGCTCACGACGCGGTCGTGATGGGCAAACGTGAGCCGGACTGGCGCTCGCTGATCTTCGGGGAACTCCACGAACAGATCGCGGACGAGTCGCTCGGCCCGGTGTTCGTCGTCGGCGACGTCGGTGAGTAGCGGCCGCGAACGGCTCGAACCTACCGACTCCGCGTCCCTTCGACGGTCGTGGAGGAATCGCACGAGGGCCCCGCCCTGGCGGTCGGAACCACCTTCCCCGCGGTACATTTATCTTCGGCGGTGAAAATGGCGAACGTATGGGCACACATGGCGTTCGGGCCGCCGATGAGGACACCGACGACGGCGGTGGGTCCGGCGTATCGGAAGGGGAACGCGCGGAGGGACTGCGCGGGCCCGTTCCGAGGGCCGACAGCCTCGCCCGGGCGGACGGCGCCGCGGCGACCGTCCCCATCGACGACCGCGGCGTGGTGTTCTCGAACGCCGGAGAGCCGCTCTCGGAAGCCCCGATCACGGTGCTCCACGTCGACGACGACGACGCGTTTCTGGACCTCGCGAGCGAGTTTCTGGGTCGACACGAACCCCTCAGCGTGGAGACGGCGACGGACACGGACGCGGCGCTCGAGCGCCTCGACGATGTCGACTGCGTCGTCTCGGACTTCGACATGCCCGAGCGGGACGGGCTCGCCTTTCTCGACGCGGTCCGATCGCGGCACCCCGAGATGCCCTTCATCCTGTTCACCGGAAAGGGGAGCGAGGAGATCGCCAGCGAGGCCGTGTCGGCGGGGGTGACGGACTACCTGCGGAAGGGGCCGGGGATCGAGCGGTACGAGGTGCTGGCCAACCGGATCAGGAACGCCGTCGAGCAGTTGCGAGCGCGAGAGGCGGTCGCGGAGAACCGGCGACGGCTCTCGCGGCTGGTCTCGAACCTCCCCGGGGTGGCCTATCGCTGCGAGCCCACGGAGCCGTGGCAGATGGCCTTCCTCGGGGGCGAGGTGGAGGCGGTGCTCGGCCACGACCCCGCGGCGCTCGTCGAGGGCGAGGTGGCACTCGGCGACCTGATCCTCGACGCGGACGAGCGGTTGGTCGACGAGACGGTCGCCACCGCGCTCGAGCGCGAGGAGGCCTTCGAGTTGACCTACCGCCTCCGGCGGGCCGACGGCGAGGTCGTCCGCGTCTACGAGCACGGGCAACCGGTGTACGAGGACGACGCGGTCGTCGCGCTGGAGGGATTCATCATGGACGTGGGGCGCCACGGTCCCGCGGTCGCCGAGCGCGACGCGGAGTGACCCGCGGGATTCAGAACTCGACCCGCCGAGGTTCAGAACTCGACCCGCCGGATCCGTTCGGCGGTCACGTCGACAGCGGGACTGTAGTGCGCGATCGGCGCCCCCTCCGGTTCCTCGAACCCGTTGGTCTCGAAGAGCGTGTTCGTCCGGACGGTCGCGTCCGCTTCGTGGAGCGGCCACGGTCCGTGATCGATCTCCCCGCAGTAGAGGCGCCGCCCCTCGGCGTAGAAGCGGTAGTTCTCCACGAGGAACGCCGCCAGTGACCCGGGGTCCGCCTCGAACGCCTCGCCCGCGGGGCCGTACGCGAGGTCGACGTGGGCCGGGTCCGCGCCGCGGTGCGTGCGGTGGCTGGTAAACGTCACGCGGCGGTCGGTCGCGACCGGGCGGTCGCGGTCGCCCTCCGTCGTCACCTCCATCTCCGCGCGGTAGTACGGCAGGGCGAACAGTCGGCGCGCGACGTGTACCCCGATCGGGTCGGCCGCGTCGAGGTTGAAGAAGTAGACGCCGCGACCGCGCGGTCCGTCGACGTACGTGCGGAGGTTCACCTCCGGAAACGAGAGGCCGAAGGGGATCCCCCGGAGCCCGATGTCGGCCATCACGAACGGAACGACCCCGAGGTAGGCGTCCCCGTCGTGCGTCGCGACCGAGAGCCCCTCCGGGAGCCGGGCCGCGACCGTCTCCGGGCTGACGGGCCAGTGGAGGAACAGCGCGTCGCGCCACTCCATCTCCAGCAGGTGACGGTCGGTCATGGCCGTCGATCCGTCCTCCTCGGGCAAAGGTCCGGTGGCGGCGGGACCCACAGGCCGGCGTGGGAGACGGTCGGTGCCGTCGACGGTCGGTGCAGTCGACGGTCGGTTCGGGCGACGGTCGGTCCGGTGCCCGGCACGACGCGCGGTCCGGCGCCGCGAGACACAAACGGTCGTTTGTGCTTTGCGATACTTTACCACAGCGGGGCGCGTTCTCGGAGCCATGAGCCGACAACGCGCGGTGGTCGCGGTCGCGGTGGCGCTGCTGCTCGTGACCGCGGGCTGTGCCGGGGCCGGGAACGACGCCGCCCCCTCGGGCGGCGACGGGGGCGCGGAGATGGACGCCGGCGGAGACGCGCCTCAGGAGGCGGGGAGTGACGACGCCCGGTCGGCCGAGGACGGGTCCGCGTACGCGGTCGCCGACAGGCAGCTGATCCGGACCGGCGAGGCGACGATACACGTCGAGAGCTTCGGCGACGCGAGCGACGAGGTCCGGTCGATCGCGGCGTCGTACGACGGGTACGTCAGCGACACCGAGCAGCGCTCGCGCGAGATCGGGAACGAGACGTGGACCCGCGGCACGGTGCGGTTCCGCGTCCCCACCGAGTCGTTCGACGACGCGTTCGCGGACGCCACCGCGGTCGGCGAGGTCGAGGACTCCTCGACGAACACCGAGGACGTGACCGACCAGCTGGTCGACGTCGAGGCTCGGTTGACGAACCTCCGCGCCGAGCGCGACCGCCTTCGCGAGCTGTACGAGGGGGCCAACGAGACCGAGGACGTGCTCGCGGTGCAGTCGGAGCTCTCCCGGGTTCAAGAGGAGATCGAGCGCCTCGAGGCCCAACAGCGTCAGCTTGAGGACCGCGTCGCGTACGCCACCATCACGGTCCACATCGTGGAGGATCGCCCTGAAGGCGACTCGACCGAGCCCGAGGCGTGGTACGACACCGGCGTCGCCGCCGCGTTCCTCACCTCCGTGGACGGCGTCGGAACCGCGCTGCGGGCGATCGCCGTCGGAGCCGCCTACGTCGCCCCGTACCTGCTCGCGTTCGGGACGCCCGTCGTCGTCGGCGTGGTCGCCGTCGCGAAGTTGGTCCAGCGGCGCGGGGAGTGACGGTCGCGGGACGACTCCGCGTTCCGAGCGAAATTTCTGTCGACTGTTCGGATGGCGCTTTTTCTGTCGACTGTTCGGACGGCGCTTTTCTGTCGGCCGTGTCGGTACCGTCCCTTCCGGATCGCTACTCCGCGATCGCTACTGCGCGATCGTTTCTCGGGCCACGGCCGCGAGACGGTCGGCGGCCGTCTCGTCGGCCGCGGCCACGTACAGTCCCGCGTCGTCGTCCGCCCGGACCGCGGCGTCGCTCTCCTCGGCCAGCAGCGAGCCGACGTACTGCTCGAAGGGGTCGGGGTGGTAGCAGACGACCGCCTCGGAGCCGCCGCTCGCGAGCATCCCCCAGTCGACGCAGGGGGACCACGACTGGAGGACGCGCTTGCACTCCGCGTCGAGCGCGGACGCGAGCGCGTCCGCCCGCGCGCTCCGCTCGGCGTCGCGGATCGCGGGGAGCCCGATCACGAGTGAGACCGTCCCGCTGTCGAGCGGGACGTCGCTGTCGGCCGACAGGGGCGTCCCCGCTCCGGGCCGGTCCGGGTCGGTCGCGACGGCGGCGGGGGCAACGGTCCCACCGCCGCCGCGCGTGGCTCGGAACAGGGAATCGGGGAGGGGTTCGTAGACGGCGCCGGCGACCGGTTCGTCGTCGCACAGACAGCAGACCGCGGTCGCGAACGACGGGAAGCCGGCCGCGAAGTTGTTGGTCCCGTCGAGGGGGTCGACGACCCAGACGTACTCGCCGTCGCCCCGACGGCCCGACTCCTCGCCGTGCGTGGCGTGGGTCGGATACGCGTCCTCGAGCACCGCGAGGACGCGCTCCTCGGCGGCCACGTCGGCGTCGGTCTTCACGTCGTCGGCCTTGTACTCGCCGGGAACGCGGCCGTCGCGGAACCGGGACGCGAGCAGGTCGCCGCCGGCCCGCGCCGCGCGGGCCGCGACCGTCGCGAGGTCGTCGAGGGGGACGCTCATGGACGCCGCGTCGGCGTCGGGCGTAAAACGCGGTTCGGTTTCCGGCGGCGGTGCGGCGGTCTCTCCGAACGCGGGCGATCAGCTCGTCGCGACGAGATAGACGCCGAGCGTCGCGAACAGGATGCCGGCCGCCTTCTTCGCGGTGAGGGACTCCCCGAGCGCGGCGACCCCGATGACGGAGCTGAACACGAGGAAGGTGGCGAAGATCGGCGTGACGACGCTCACCGGACCGAGCGCGAGCGCCCGGTAGTAGGCGAGGATCCCCACCGCCAGACAGAGCCCGGCCGCGAGCACGTACGGCGTCTTCGGCCCGGAGAGGTGCGGCGTCACCTGCTGTCCGGTCGCGGCGACGACGCCGAGCGCGGCCGCCACCAGCACGAGGTTCGAGATCGCGGCCGCCACGTCGCTCGGAACCGCGTTCTGTCCGGAGGTCGCAAAGCGCATCAGCGGCGCGACGAGCGCGTACGCCCCGAGCGCCAAAAGCGAGTAGGGGAGGTAACTCTGCATGACGACCGCTTCGGCGCGGGTCGGTTAAGCCGCTTCGTCCGCGGCCCGTACCGCCGGAGGTGCGCGGTCGACGCCCGCACACCGCCGGCGACGGCGGTCGGACCCGCCGCGGCGTTCCGGTTGGCCAACGTATATCCGAAGCCCCCGTTTCGGTCACTGCATGACGGAACTGCCGCTCGACGCCTACTACGACCTGACGCAGGTCGGCGAGGTCGCCGTCTCGCCGTCCGGCGACCGCGTCGCCTTTACGGCCACCGAGTACGACCAGAGCGAGGACGAGTCGGTCACCTCGCTGTTCGTCGTCCCGCGGGACGGCTCCCGCGACCCGCACCGCCTCTCGCGCGCGTCGGACGCCGGAAGCCCGGCGTGGTCGCCCGACGGGGAGCGGCTCGCGTTCACCGCCGCCCGCGAGGAGGACGACGCGCGGCGCGTCGGGTGGCAGGACCGCGCGACGGACGAGAATGCTGACGAGGCAGACGAGGCGGACGCTGAGGAGACGAACGGGGAGGACGCCGCCGAACCCGAGAACGCCGACGACGAACCGAAGTCGCAGGTGTGGGTCTTCGACCTCGCGCTCGGCGGCGACGCCCGGCAGGTGACCGACCGCGAGGAGGGCGTCTCGGAGTTCGACTGGGGTCCGGAGGGCGACCGGCTGGTCGTCGCGGCGCGCGACCCCACCGACGAGGAGTCCGACTACCTCGACCAGGTGCGCGACGGCGGCCCGGTCGAGACGACCCGGATGCAGCACAAACTCGACGGGGTGGGCTGGACGGACGACGTGACGACGTACCTGTTCGTCGTCGACGCCGAGACGGGCGAGGAGATCAGACTGGAGGACGGCTACGGCGGCGGCGCCCAGCAGGACCTCTCCGGCATGAACCCCCACTGGGGCGAGGCGGGGCGAATCGCCTTCACCGCCTACCGCGGCGAGGACCCCGACGACACGAGCGCGCGGGACGTGTACACGATCCGCCCCGAGGCCGACGCCGAGGCGGTCAGACAGACCGACGGGACGCTGTCGTGTGCCGGCCCGCGGTGGCGCAGCGACGGGACGCTCGGGTTCGTCGCCAGCGTCCCCGACAACTGGTGTCTCCCGACGCAGGTCTACGTCGGCGAGCCGGGCAAGGAGCAGCCCGCTGGCGACCCCGGCGCCGCGGACGCCGAGGGCGCGGGGTCGTTCGCGTCGATCACCGAGGACCTGGACCGGACCGTCGCTCGCGGGGGCGGCGTCCACTGGGTCGACGGCGCGGTGTACACCCTGATCGCGGACCACTCTCGGACGCGGCTCGTGCGGGCGGACCCGGCCGAAAAGGCGGTCGACCGCGTGTTCGAGGCGCAGGGGAACCTGCGCGCGGTCTCCGCGCTCGACGTCTCCGCGGACGGCTCGACCGCGGCGTTCGTCCTCTCGCACCCGGGCGAGGGAGCGGACGTGTACGCGGTCGACGTGGCCGACCTGGACGACGCGCCCGCGGCCGAGCCGCACCATCCCGCGGACGACCCCGAGGGGTTCCCCGAAGAGCCGGGGTCGATCACGCGCCTCTCGGGGGTCAACGACGACCTGATCGCGGAGTTCTCCATGCCGGAGGTCGAGCGCGTCGAGTGGGAGTCGGACGGCTGGGACCTCGACGGCGTGCTGTATCACGACCCGGACGTGGACCCCGAGGCGGGCGACCACCCCCTCGCCGTTGCCATCCACGGCGGCCCCATCTCCTACGACGAGCCGGTCTTCTCGTTCGCGCACGCGGCGCTGACGAGCCGGGGGTACCTCGTCTTCCGACCGAACTACCGCGGTGGAAGTTCTCGGGGCCGGGAGTTCGCGGAGACGCTCCGCGGCCAGTGGGGCACGGTCGAGGTCGCGGACGTGGTCGCGGGCGCGCGCTCGCTCGTCGAGCGCGGGTGGGCCGACGGGGACCGGATCTTCGGCTACGGCTTCTCCTACGGCGGGATCACGCAGGGGTTCATCGTCACGCAGGAGCCGGACCTCTTCGCGGCCGCCGCGCCCGAGCACGGCATCTACGACCTGCGGTCGGCGTTCGGGACGGACGACTCCCACAACTGGATGGAGGCGGAGTACGGCCTGCCGTGGGAGAACCCGGAAGCCATCGACGCCTCCTCGGCCATCCTCGACGCCGGGAACATCGACACGCCGGTCCTGATCACCGCCGGCGGGCAGGACTGGCGCTGCCCGCCCTCGCAGTCCGAGCAGTTCTACATGGCCGCCCAGAAGGCGGGCGTCGACGCGAAGCTGATCGTCTACCCCGAGGAGCACCACAACGTCGGCGACCCCGACCGCGCGATCCACCGCCTCGAGGCGGTCACCGAGTGGTACGAGACGCACGATCCCGCGACCGAGAGCGACCCCGAGAGCGACGAGGAATAGCCCGGGGACGCACGAACCGCTTTCAGAAAAACGAGACCGGTAGACCGGCTGTCCCACGCTCGGCGCGCGCCGCGGCGACCGCGGAGCGCGTCGCCGCGACCGCGCGAGGGAGGCGGTGGCGCGGCCGCGCTGTGGTGCTGTGCGGTTCCGCGGCCGCGCCACCGGCGAGGCTGCGGAGGCGAGAGGCCACGCTTGACTCGACAGCCGGACCAGAGACGCACCGAGCAACCGGCCGCGACAACCGACTCCGCAATCCACGCCCTGGCGGACTGAAAGGGCGAGGCCGGTCGCGGCCGCTCAGCCGACCCCTATCGGCGCCGGGTGTTGCGGAGAGGCGCCGGTATGTCGCTGAGCGTCCGCGAGCGGTCGAGGGCTTTCTGGATGTTCGCGGTGAACGCAGCAGAACGCTTGACTGAGACAGAACCATCGTATAGCGAGCGGTCGAGGGCTTTCCGCACGTTCGCATCAGTCACAGCAGTACGCCCGCGTACCCGACCCGAGCCAGCGGCCTCCAGATCCCGATCTCGGTTCGGATCGCCCTTTTTAACGCACCCACGCCCCAACCCCCGTCCATGAACCTCCGGAAGGTCGCGCCCCCGGTCGGCGCCGTCGCGTCGCTGTTGACGGTGTTGGTCCTCGCGCTGCCGTTCGTGCTGGTCGACGTGCGGGCGGAACTGCTGAACGCCTACTACGCGGCCGGACCGACTGGCGCGGTCGGGATCGCGCTGTTCGGACTGGTGGGCGCCGTCGCGTTCGCCTCCGCGGAGCGGGGCAACGTCGACCGCGTGACGATGGCCGGCGGGCTGGTCGCGCTCGGCGCCGGGACGCTCGCCCTCGCGGCCGCGTGGTGGCTCGCCATCGACGAGACCGTCCTCTTCAGCTTCCCGCAGCAGTACCGCTGGCTGGAGTGGCACGCGCCCCTGACCACCGCGCTCGCGGTCCTGCCGGCCGCGGCGGCCGCGGCGTACGCGAGCGCGGTCGTGGAGTAGCGGGACTCCCCACGACTTCGGACCGACCACCGCGAACGAACCGCCACCGATCCCACGCCCTCCCGCGACCCGCGGAGCGAAAGGCCCTTATGGGGCACTGGTCTACGGTGGAGTGGACTAGGTCGGGCGGTTAGGCCCCGCCCCTCGCCCGTGAGGTAGTCTTCAGCGGGGACCGAACGCCGGGGGTGTCCGGTCAGACCGGCACGGGCCCCGGGAGCCAACGTGGAAGCCTCGTCCGACGGGGACAGCGGTCCGTGGCGCCCGCTCGCAGGAGCGGTCCGTCGCGGTTCGGCGGAGACAATGGGTCAGGCGCGGAAGCGAGCAGCCCACCTCCGGACGCCAGTCGCTCGTCGGGTCGCGGGGTGGAGGAGGCAACCGGGATTCCCCGCGTCGGAACGCCGGGCTATCCCGGTCCGTCCATCCATTCATAACGACCTTTTTCTGCGGTTGGGTTCACGCGCCGCGGAGCGGCGCGCTCACCCGCCCTTGAAAAATGTCGATCAAAAAGGGGCCGCGGGCGGCGCTCCGGGCGCTCCGCGCCCTCGCGCCGCCGCGGTACCACGACCTCAATACATAACCGCACCGCGGCCGCAACCGCACCGCGACCGCATCAGCACCGCACCGCGGCCGCAACCGCACCGCGACCGCATCAGCACCGCACCGCGGCCGCAACCGCACCGCGACCGCATCAGCACCGCACCGCGGCCGCATCAGCACCGCACCGCGACCGCATCAGCACCGCACCGCGACCGTACCGTGACATGAAAAATACCGGGTGTCGATGTGTGGCTGGAGCCGATCCGCTACCGGACCGTGACGGAAATTTCTATGGCATCAGCCTTTCCGGTGTCGGGCCACACGCCCGAGTGTGAGACGACTCCTGACCGTACTCGCGCTCGTGTCGATAGTCGCGCTGGCCGGCTGTGCCGGGCTGCCGGGTGCCGGCGACGCCGGCGAGGGCACCGCGGTCCCCGACGAGGAAGTCTCGGTCGCGAACGACGAGGCGAACGCGACCGGCGTCAACCAGACGCTCCGGCTGACCGTGAACGAGAGCGTCGCCGGCGACGAACTCACCTCGGTCGGCGCCACCTACCCCCGCGACCGGTTCAACGTCGACGAGGCCGCTCACGACGCCATCCTGATCGGCGTCGACACCGACGGCGACGGCGACCTCGACCGCGGGTTCAACGAGACGCACGTCAGCGGCGTCAACACCAACGAGTTCTCCTACGACGTGACGCTCGACACCGACTACACCCTCAAGGAAGGCGACACCGTCGTGCTCGGCTATCCCGCCGTCGACAACCCCGAGGAGGCCGGGGAGTACGCCGTCGAGGTGCACGTCAACGACGAGCAGCGCGCGAACGGGACCGTCGTCATCGAGGACGCCGAGTAGTTCGGCGCGAGGCCGACCGACCGCGGACGACCCCTTTTTGTGCCCGCGCGCGCTTCGCTCCGGTAGCCGATGGCGACGCCGATCCTCAAGTGGGCAGGCGGGAAGCGCCAACTGCTCGACGAGCTGTACGCGCGGTTCCCCGCCGCCTACGACCCCGCGGAGCACGCCTACCACGAGCCGTTCCTGGGGAGCGGCGCGCTCTTCTTCGACCACGAGCCCCGCCGCGGCACCGTCAACGACCGCAACGTCCGGCTCCACAACTTCTACGTCCAGGTCCGCGACCGGTCCGAGGACCTGATCGAGCGCTGCCGCGCGTTCGACGACCCCGAGAGCGACCCCGACCCGGACCTGCCGTTCGCGGAGACGGACCGCTCCGACAAGCCCGTCGAGGCGTACTACTACCAGCAGCGCGCGCTCTTTAACCGCCGCCCGAACGGCGAGCCCTTCGATCCCCTCGACGAGGCCGCGCGACTGCTCTACCTCAACCGAACCTGCTTCAACGGACTCTATCGCGAGAACAGCGACGGCGAGTTCAACGTGCCCATCGGGCGCTACGCCAATCCCGATTGGGTCCGCGCCGACGAGGTCCGCGCCGCGAGCCGCGTCCTCTCCCGCCTGCCCGACGACGCGCTCCGTGCGGGCGAGTACGACTACGTGCTCGACGCCGCCGAACCGGGCGATCTGGTCTACTTCGACCCGCCCTACGAGCCGATGAGCCCGACCGCGGACTTCGCCGAGTACAGCGCCGGCGGCTTCGACCGCGAGGACCAGCGCGCGCTTCTCGAGACCGTCCTCGCCCTCCGCGACCGCGGCGTCCACGCGATCCTCTCCAACAGCGGGGTCATGTACGACACCTACGACGACGCGGGGCTCCACGTCACGCGTGAGGGTGCCACGCGAGCGATAAACAGTGACGCCGAGAGCCGCGGGGAGGTCGACGAGGTGATCGCGACGACGGTCGCGCCCGAAGACCGGCAACAGCACGGCACCGCGACGCTGGACGAGTTCTGAGACCGGACGACCTGGACCCTCCACCGCCGGCCGAGACGGCAACCGGTAAGGCGAACCGGCTCGAACCGGCGGCCGTGTCACGAGGCTCGACCGTCGTCTGTATCAACTGCGAGGAGGCGATCAGCGCGGACGCGCGGATCTGCCCGCACTGCGGCGAGCTTCAGCCGTCGCCGCTGCTCGCGGCCCTGCTCGCGGTCCTCGGCGTCTTCGCGATCCTCGTGGGGTTCCCGGTCGCGGCGTTCACCGTCGGGCTGGTCCGCTGGGCCGGCTTCGCCGGCGTCCTCGTCGGCATCGGCCTCGTCTTCGGCGGCTACACCTCCTACATCGACGCGCAGGCACAGCGGTCGCGCCGAGCGCGGTAGCGCGGCGCGCCCCCGAGTCCCCGCGGTTACTCGCGCTCGCGCACCTGGTCGAGCACGATCCGGTCCTCGAAGCCGCCGCGCGCCGCGGACTTCTCCGCCCGGAGGTTCTCGATTCGTTCGCGGTCGTAGTCGGCGTTCGCCAGCACCGCGTCGAGCACGTCGAGCACGTCGCCGAGTTCGGCCGGGTTCCCGGACTCCCGGAACTCCGCGGCCTCCTCGACCAGTTTCTCGCGCAGCCGCCGTTCGTGCTCCGCGTCGTCCGCGACGTGCGTCTCGGGCACGTCGCCGTCCTCCCGGACGATACGCGGGATATCGTCCCGGACGAGCTTGTCGTATTCGAGGGCTCCCTCGCCGTCGCTGCGATCAGCGGCGTCGTCCTCGCCAGTCATGCGCTCGACCGCGGCCGGCGGGGACAAAAGGGTAGCGCGGACCGGCGGGTCGGAGACGGTTCTCGATGCGTGGGCTGCCGCCGGGACCGACAGCTACGAAACCCCGACGCCCGAACGGCGGGTATGGCCGACAGCGAGAGCGAGACCGCGACGGCGTCTGCGGACGGGATCACCGCACGCTACGAGGTGCGCGACGGCGAGCGCGTGCTCGCCTTCGAGCGCGACGGGCGGACCGCGGCGGTCGCACAGAACGTCGAGGGGTACGCGATGTTGAAGGTGCGCCCGACAGCGGACGGCGACGAGCTGGAGCGCTACTACGGCTTCGATATGGCGCTGGACCACGCCGCGGAACTGCTGGGCGTCGCGCCTGCCGACCTCCCGGTTCCCGACGCGGCCGCCGACATGGGGATGTAGCGGTTCGCGACCGCCCGTTTTTCAGAAAAACCCGGCCCGCGAGTCGCCGCTCAGTCGCGGTGCTCCGCGACCGTCTCGGTGAACTGCCGGGCGGTTTCCGTGATGGACGCGAAGTCGCCGCGCTCCGCGGCGTCGTAGTCGACGAGCGCGGAGCCCGCGCCGACCGCGAACGCGCCGGCATCGACGAACTCGCCCGCGTTGTCTAGCCCGACGCCGCCGGTCGGCATGATGGGGATCTGCGAGAGCGGGCCCTTGATCGCGGAGACGTGGCCCGGCCCGACCGTCGCGGCCGGGAACACCTTCACGAAGTCCGCGCCCGCCTCGTAGGCGGTGATCGCCTCGGTCGGCGTCATGACGCCCGGCGCGACGACGGTGCCGTAGCGGTTGCACGTCTCGATCACGTCCTCGTGGAGGCTCGGCGAGACGACGAACTCCGCGCCAGCGAGCTGGACGTTCCGGGCCGTCTCCGCGTCGATGACGGTGCCGGCGCCGATGGTCGTCTCGCCGTCCGCGAAGCTCGAGGACACTTCGTCGATCAGGTCCACGACGCCCGGCGTGTCCGCGGTCACTTCGATGGCGGTCACGCCGCCCTCGCGCAGCGCGTCCGCGATGTCGATGAGCTGGTCGGCGGGCACGCCGCGCAACACGGCGACGACGCCGGAGTCCTCGATCCGCTGGAGCGTCTCGTTCATACGCGCACCGAGGACCAGCGGGGCCTTAAAAACCGCGAGAACGGAGAGAACTGCGGGTCGTCGGTGTCGTGGGTCAGTCGGTCCGGGGAAGCGCCAGCGCGCCGGCCGCGAGCAGCGCGACCGCGAGCGCGGACAGCACCGCGAGGTCGCCGAGCCACGCTCCACCGTCGTAGGTGATCGCCCGCACGCCGCGCGCGAAGTAGGTCAGCGGCGAGAGGTTCACCAGCGGCAGGAACCAGCCCGGCAGCATCGACGGCGCGACGAACGTCTCCGAGAGGAACAACAGCGGGAGCGCGACCGTGTTGCTCGCGGCGATCACCCCGTCCTGCGAGTCCGCGGCCGCGCCGAGCAGCGCCCCGAGCCCGCAGAAGGTCGCCACGCCGACTACGACGAAGACGGGGAGGACGGCGAGCGCGGGCGTCGCGCGCACCGCGGCGTCGGTCACGGCGAGCACCAGCCCGAAGATCAGGAGGCTCGCCGCGCCGATGATGGCGACGTTGACGACCGTGTGCGCGAGCAGCCACTCCGTCCGCGTCAGGGGGGTCGTCGACAGCTTCTCGAACCGGTTGCCGTCCCTGTGGCGCGCGATCTCCGAGCCGACGCGCGACAGGGGCGTGAACAGCACCACGACCGCGAGGTAGCCCGGCAGGTAGTAGCCGGCCGGCTCCGCGAACAGGCCGCCACCGGTGGGCTGGGTCCGCACCAGCGCGCCGAAGATGACCACGAGGATCACCGGGAAGAAGAACGTGAAGAACACCGCCGTCCGCCGGCGCAGGAACGACCGCGCGGCCGCGGTCGCCTCCGCCCGCACGCGCCCGAGGCGACTCATCGCGCCCCTCCGTCGGTCGGCTCGGTCCCGTCGCCGCTCGATACTCCCGGCCCCGCGTCACGCCCCCGCGGCGCGTACGCTTCGCCGGTGAGCTCCAGGTAGACGTCCTCGAGCGTCGGCTCCGCCCACGACAGCGACTCGAAGGGAACGCCCGCGTCCCCGAGCGCGTCGACCACGGCTGCGATCCCCTCCGGCTCGACGCCGGAGAACCGGAGGCCGCGGTCGGTCGTCTCGACCGCCAGTCCCCGGTCGTCACCGCCCCGCTCGCGGACGCGCTCGGCCGCGGTCTCCGGGTCGAGGGAACCGCTCGCCTCGCGGTCCCCGTCGACTGCGAGTTCCACGTCGAGGTGGGGCGCGCCGCCGTGGTCGGCGATCAGGCCGGCCGGCGTTCCGGTCGCGACGACCGCGCCGTCCCGGATCAGGGCGACGCGGTCCGCGAGCCGCTCCACCTCGTCCATCGCGTGGCTCGTCAGGAAGACGGTCGTGCCGTCGTCGGCGAGCGCCTCGATCAGCGCGTGGAGACTCCGGCGGCCCGCCGGGTCGATGCCGGTCGTCGGCTCGTCCAGAAAGAGGACCTCAGGGTCGTTGACGAGGGCGGTCGCGACGCAGGTCCGCCGCTTTTGCCCGCCCGAGAGCGTCTCGTACCACGCGTCAGCGTCGTCCGCGAGGCCCACGTCCGCGAGCACTTCCTCGGTGTCCCGCGGGTCGTCGTAGAGCCCGCCGTAGTAGTCCACGAGTTCGCGCGCGGTCAGCCGCTCGGGCGGGTCGAACGACTGCGGGAGCAGTCCCACGCGGGCGGGGTGGACGCCGCCCGGCGCCGCGCCGAGCACGCGGACCTCGCCCTCCGCGTCGGTCGTCCCCGTCAGCGCGCGCACGAGCGTCGTCTTGCCCGCCCCGTTCGGCCCGATCAGGCCGAACACCTCGCCGCGCTCGACGGAGAGGTCGACGCCGTCGAGCGCGACCGTCTCGCCGTACGCCTTGCGGACGCCGCGCGCGGCGAGGGCCTCGTCCCCGCTCGCTGGCCCCGCCGCGCCACCGGACCCCGTCGCCCCCGACGCGTCCGCCGCCGTCTCGTTCATACGCCGACTCGACTCGCGGCGCGCCTAAGGGTTGCTCTTCGGCGCCGTGGAACCGACTCGCACGCCGGGACAAGAGCCTTGAGGGGACCGGCTGAACGCCCGGCCGTGAGCGACGACGGAGCCGACGGAACCGGCGGAGCGGACGGGGCAGCCGAAGCGGACAGGGAGACGGTCCGCGAGGGGTACGACGCGCTCGCGGCCGCCTACGACGCGGCGCGCGAACCGGACGCGGTCGAGCGCGCGGCCGTGAGCGACCTCCGCGAGCGACTGGCCGAGGAGGCGGCGTCCCGCGACGACGGCGCCGCGACGGAGCGGGTCAGCCTGCTCGACGCCGGCTGCGGCGCCGGCCGCGCGGTGCTGGAGGCGTTCGTGGACGAGGACCGAGTCGAGGCGGTCGGGGTGGACCTGTCCATGGCGCAGCTCCGCCTCGCGCGCCGTCACGCGCCGGTCGCCGCGGGCGACCTGACGTCCCTCCCGGTCGCGGACGACGCGGTCGACGCCGTCACCGCGTTCCACTCGGTGATCCACGTCCCGACCGCGGACCACCCCGACGTCTACCGGGAGTTCGCGCGCGTCCTCCGGCCCGGCGGCCGGCTGCTCCTCACCGCCGGCCGCGAGGCGTGGGCCGGCCGCAACGACGACTGGCTCGACGCCGGCGCCGCGATGGAGTGGAGCTTCCCCGCGCTCGAGGCGACCCGCGAGCACCTCCGCGACGCCGGGTTCTCGGTCCGCGAGGAGCGCACGACCGGCGACGAGCTCGGCGGCGGAGCGTGGGCGCTGCTGTCCTGTCGGCTCGACCGCTGAAGAAAAATCCGGACGCCGGGCGTCGAAGCCTACGCTTCCGCGCCAACGTACGGCCGCACGCCGCGGACGATGGCGTCCACGTCGAACTCGTCCTCGGTCTTGTCGAAGACGACCTCGCCGTCCGCGCGGACGACGAACACGCCGTCGTCGCCGGTGACGAGCGAGACCTCCTCGACCTCCTCCCCGAACTGCTGGAGGATGGCGCCCGCCACGTCCTGTGCTCGGTTCAGCATGCCGCACGGTACGCAGTACTCGACCTCGACTCGGGTCATGGTCCCGCGTTGGGCCGCCAGCGGCATAAGCGTCCGCGAACCGGGCTGGCCGGCCGCGTTCTCCGCACGCTCGCGTCAGGCCATTTCTGTCCCTGTGTCGGGCTATTTCTGTCCCTGTGTCGGGCTATTTCTGTCCCTGTGTCGGGCTATTTCTGTCCCTGTGTCGGGCTATTTCTGTCCCTGTGTCGGGCTATTTCTGTCCCTGTGTCGGGCTATTTCTGTCCCTGTGTCGGGCTATTTCTGTCCCTGTGTCGGGCTATTTCTGTCCCTGTGTCGGGCTATTTCTGTCCCTGTGTCGGGCTATTTCTGTCCCTGTGTCGGGCTATTTCTGTCCCTGTGCCGGGCTATTTCTGTCCCGGCCGTGGTCGCCTTGTCTAGCCGACTACCGGAAGCCCGGCCGCCAGTACAGCAGCGCGACCGTGACCAGGAACACCGCGGTCGAGGCGCCGTAGGAGGCGTCGAGCGCGGTCGCGGCGACGATCCCCGTCCCGCCGAGGAACGACGAGACCAGCGCGGCGACGATGGGGAGGGTACAGGAGACGCAGGAGAACAGCCCCACCACGCCCGCGACGACCGAACCGGACGCCTCCAGTGCCGTGATGTACAGCAGGTACGCGAGCGCGGTGTAGCCCACCAGGTACGCCGGCATCACCACGATCGTCAGGTACTCGGTGGCCCACACCAGGGCCGGCCCCCATCCCGGCGGGAGCCACGCGATCCGGAGGTCGACGAAGTCGGGCGGGACGCCGATGCCGACCATCCCGCCGAAGAAGGCCAACAGCGCGAAGTAGCCGGCGGCGACCGCGAGCGCGCGCCGTCGCGTCTCGAAGTCGTAGCCAGCGGGCGGCCGCACCCGCCACAGCACCAGCGCGCCGACGTTCACCCACGTCAGCCCGTAGAGGATGTACCGCGGCGCGGTGATCGTCGCGTTCGAGAAGGCGGCGTACAGCACCACGAACAACAGCTCCGCGTTGAGCACGACGGCCGCGATCAGGAGCGTCCGGAGGTCGACCGGCCCGTCGTCGAGGCGTGCGCGCAGCGACGCGAGCGGCGCCGCGGAGTCGCGTCCCGCCACGTCAGACCACCAGCGAGTCGAGGACCACGGCCAGAAGCAGCAGGCCGAGGTAGGCGTTCGAGGCGTGGAACGCGCGGAAGGCGGCCGTCTCGCTCCGCTCGTAGTGGAGGCGGACGACCGCCCAGAGGAACACCGCGCCGAGCGCCACGCCCGTGCCGACGTACAACAGGCCGAGCGCGTCCGCGGTCGCGGCGAGCACCGCGGCCGCGACGTAGGTCGCGCCGAGGTACCAGAGGATGTGGCGGTGCGTCGCCGTCTCGCCGCGGACCACCGGCATCATCGGGAAGCCGCCGGCCTCGTAGTCGTCGCGGTAGGCTAACGCGAGGTTGTAGAAGTGTGCCGGCGTCCACAGGAAGATGAGCGCCGCGAGCAGCAGCCCGCCGCCGCCCACCTCGCCGGTCACCGCCGCCCAGCCGATCAGCGCCGGGAGCGCGCCGGCCGCCCCGCCGATCACCGTGTTCTGGACCGTGTTCGGCTTCAACAGGAGCGTGTAGACGACGCTGTAGAACAGGATCGCCAGCAGGCCGAGCGCGGCCGCCAGCGGGTTTATCGACCAGAACAGGCCGACGGAGACGGCGGTCAGCGTCAGGCCGAACGCCACGGCGTTCCGGACCGGCACGAGGTCGACCGCAAGCGGGCGGTCCGAGGTACGCTGCATCTTGCGGTCCACGTCGCGCTCGAGGACGTGGTTGAACGTCCCCGAGGCGCCGATGGCCAGCGAACCGGCGACGAGCGTCGTCGCCACCGTGCGGACGGTGAATCCGGGGCCGCCAGCCAGCGCCATCGCGGCCGCGGCAACCAGACAGAGCAGCCACATCAGCCGCGGCTTCATCAGGCGGAAGTACGCGGCCGCGGTCGCCTTCGCGCGCGGCCACGGCTCCGTCGGGACCGCGGCCGGCGTTCCGGGACCGTCGTCGCCCGCGTGGTCCTGTACGTCATCGAAGTTAGGTTCGAGGTCCGCTTCGGTCATCGCGGGATCGTCGTCGGGGTCGCCCGTCTCCGCCTCCAACCACCACGCCAGCGCGGCGAGGAGGCCGCCGAAGATGACGACCCCCGCCAGCAGGTGGACCGCGGAGACGACCGCGGAGGCGCCCTCGACCGCGACGACGGCGCCGAGGGCAACCTGCGCGGGGTACAGCAGGACGGCGACCGCGAGGGCGGCGCGGACGCGGCGGCGCTCGTCGCCGAGCCAGGCGGCCGCGGCGGCCGCGACGACGAGCGCGCCGACGACCGCCGCGACGGCGCGGTGGCCGAGCGCGACCCAGCCGGCGGCCTCCGCGGGAAGCGCCCAGCCGGACCCGCAGGCCGGCCACGCGCCGCAGGCGGCGGCCGCGTCCGTGACGGCCGTCGTCGCCCCCACCACGAGCAGCAGGTAGACGCCCATCGCGGCGGCGGCGAGGAGGCCGGGGAACCGATCGGGGACAGTCACTGTCGGGGGTTGGGAACCGCTCCATATAGGTTCCGCGCTTCCTCCCGGCGCGCTGGAAGGGACCGTTCGGGGGCCGAGGCTCGCGGACGGTGCGGGAGGGGACGACCGCCGGTCGGCTACTCCGCGCCGCGCCGCTTCAGGATCCGGTCGACGATCCGACCGGTCGAGAGGAGCTCGCCCTCGTAGGCCGGATCGCGGGGGCTTGCGCGCGCGACCTCGCAGTCGATCCCGCGGTCGTCGAGCGCGGCCGCGATGGCGTCCTCGTCGTGGTGCTGGTCGTAGCCCAAGACGATCACGTCGGGGTCGATCTCCGCGACCGGGACGAAGATGTCCGACTCGTGGCCGAGACGGGCCTCGTCGACGACCTCGAGGGCGGCGACCATGTCGCGGCGCTGGCGGTCCGGCAGGACCGGCGGCTCCTTGTGGGTCACGTTGGCGCCGCGGGCGACGATGACGTACAGTTCGTCGCCGCGGGCGGCGGCGTCGGAGAGGTAGTGGACGTGGCCGGGATGGAGGATGTCGAAGGTCCCCTGCGCGAGCACCCGCGTCATCGGAACCACGAGAGGATACCGCCGCGGTCGTCCTCGCGCTCCTCGCGCAGCTCGGCGTCGATGTCCGCCTGCGTGAAGTCGAAGAAGGCGTCGTCGGGCAGTTCCACGTCGAGCACGTCCAGCGTCGTGGGGTCGCCCTCGTTGTCGAACGCCTTCCAGTCGCCCCAGCCGTAGGGCGCGCCGACGATGACGTGGACCTCGCCCTGTCCGAACGTCGCGAGGTCGGCGTCGCTCGGGTGGAGGGCGCCGTTGGGGTGGGAGTGGACCGACCCCACGGCGCGGGCGTCGTTCGGCTTCATGTTCGTCCGCACGGTGGCGCTCACGGGGCTCGACTCCGTGCCGGGGATGACGAGCACGTCGGTGATCACCTGTCCGTCCCGGTCGAGGCCGAGCGTGCGGGCGTCCTCCGCGCGGAGGAAGCCCATGTACTCGTTGGGGTGGGTGTCCTCGCACGCTTCGAGCACGAACTCCATCGTTTCCCGGGCGATCCCGAGGAGTTCGCTCGACCGGAACAGGCGCATGCGTGGACGTGGGTCGGCGCTCCTTACAAGGGTTCCGGAAGGGCCGACCGCGCCGCCCTCGGTCGGACTCCCCGACGAACCGACCGTTCCCCGGACGAGCCGCGAAAGCGATATAAAAAGCTTAACACCGGCCGCCGACCTACTTCGCTACATGACCGACAACTCCGCCGGGTGTTCCGGCGTGCGGGACGATTCGAGTCCCGCGGTTCGAGCCGACGGCGGCGAGGCGACGACGGATGCGGCAGAGAACGAGGCGCCGGAGAACGGCGAACACGTCGTCCACGACCTCGCCCCCGACTGCACGCTGACCGACGTGGAGACGGGCGCGTACTACCTCGCCGAGGTGAACGGCGTGGTCGACTACGGGGTCTTCGTCGACGTCTCCGAGGCGGTCTCGGGGCTGGTCCACGAGTCCTCGCTCGACGGCGATTACGCGGTCGGCGACGAGCTCGTCGTCGAGCTGACCGAAGTGAAGGAGAACGGCGACGTGGCCTTCGACGACGTCGACCTCGACGACTACCACACGGTCGCGGTCGCCCACGAGCCGACGATCACCCGCGTCCGCGGGCTCACCGCCGGCGACGAGGTCACCGTCGAGGGCGAGGTCGTGCAGGCCAAACAGACCGGCGGCCCGACGATATTCGCGGTCGCGGACGGCACCGGGATCGTCTCCTGTGCCGCCTTCGAGGAGGCGGGCGTCCGCGCGTACCCCGAGATCGAGGTCGGGCAGATGGTCCACGTCGCGGGCACCGTCGAGACGCGCGAGGACGCGATCCAGATCGAGGTCGACTCGCTGACGGGACTCGAGGGCGACCGCCGCGAGGAGGCCCGCGAGCGGTTCGAGGAGGCGCTCGACGAGCGCGCCGCCCCGGCCGACGTCGAGCCGCTCGTGGAGTGGGAGGCGTTCGAGCCGATCCACGAGGAGCTCCGCGAGGTCGCGCGGCTGCTCCGCCGCACGGTGCTCTCGGGTCGCCCCATCCGCGTGCGCCACCACGCGGACGGCGACGGCATGTGCGCCGCCATCCCGGTCCAGCTCGCGTTAGAGACGTTCGTCAGCGAGGTCCACGAGGACACCGACGCGCCGCGGCACCTGTTCAAGCGCCTGCCGAGCAAGGCCCCCTTCTACGAGATGGAGGACGTGACGCGCGACCTCAACTTCGCGCTGGAGGGGCAGGCCCGCCACGGCCAGAAGCTCCCGTTCCTGCTGATGTTGGACAACGGCTCCACCGAGGAGGACGTGCCCGCCTACGAGAACCTCGCGCACTACGACATCCCCATCGCCGTCGTCGACCACCACCACCCGGACCCGGAGGCGGTCGACCCCCTGCTTGACGCCCACGTCAACCCCTACACGCACGGCGAGGACTACCGCGTCACGACGGGCATGATGTGCGTCGAACTCGCCCGCCTCATCGACCCCTCGCTCACCGAGGAGCTCGAACACGTCCCCGCGGTCGCCGGGCTCTCGGACCGCTCGAAGGCCGAGGCGATGGACGACTACGTCGACCTGGCCGCCGAGGCGGGCTACGACCGCGACGACCTGCTGGACATCGGCGAGGCGCTCGACTACGCCGCCCACTGGCTCCGCTACTCCGAGGGCAAGACGCTCGTCAACGACGTGCTCAACGTCGGCTGCGACGACGAGGCCCGCCACGCGGAGCTGGTCGACTTCCTCGCGGAGCGCGCCGAACGCGACGTCGAAGAACAGCTCGACGCGGTCGAGGAACACGTCGAACACGAGCGGCTCGCGTCGGGAGCGCACCTCTACCGCATCGACCTCGACGAGTACGCCCACCGGTTCACCTACCCCGCGCCGGGCAAGACCACCGGCGAACTGCACGACACGAAGGTGCAGGAGACCGGCGACCCCGTCATCACCATCGGCTACGGGCCGGACTTCTCCGTCCTCCGCTCGGACGGCGTCCGCCTCGACATCCCGAACATGGTGACCGAGCTGAACGAGGAGCTGCCCGAGGCCGGCGTCTCGGGCGGCGGCCACCTCGTCGTCGGTTCGATCAAGTTCGTGAAGGGGCGCCGCCAACCCGTGATCGAGGCGCTCGTCGAGAAGATGGCCGACGCGGAGATCGACGAGGCGCTGTCGAGCACCATCGTCGGCGACGAGTAGGACGGTCGGACCCCGCGGTCCCGCCGCTATTTTTGTCCCGGTCGCGGCCGGTGGTTTTCTGTCCCGGTCGCGGCCGACTGGTCCTCGGTCAGCGGTCCGCGAACCGGACTCGCCGCCGCGCCAGCGTCCCCGCACCGCAGAGCGCGACGAGGACGCCCCCGAGCAGGGCGACCGGGAGCCGACGCGTTCCGCCGCTGGCGTCGGCCGCGATCACCTGCGCGAGGAAGTCGGCGACCGCCGGGTGTTCGACGGCGACGAGCACCTCGCGGTTGCGACCGGCCGCCGCGTCGTTCCAGTTGAGGCTCCCGATGACGGCGGTGTCGTCGATCACCAGTCCCTTCGCGTGGAGTTTGGCGTAGCGGCCGCGCCCGTCCGCCACGCCGGCGGCGACCCCCCGATCCGCGGAGAGGTGCTCGGCGAGCGCCGCGTTCTCCTCGCGGTCGTACCACGCGCCCGAGAGCAGCAGTCGCGTCTCGACGCCGCGGTCGGTCGCCCGGCCGAGCGCGCGGACGATCCGCTGGTCCCTGCCGCCGGTCCGCGGGACGACGCCGAGCACGCGCTCGTCGGCCGCATCGACCCTGGCGACGACGCGGTCCTCGGCGTTGCCCGGCGCAGTCAGCACCTCAATGCGGGCGTCCGCGAACGTCGCCGGGTCGAAGCGTGCCGGGTACGATCCCGACGCCGGGCCGTCCCCGTGGAAGCTCGCGTTCGCGGCGAACCGCCCCCACGGCCGCGCGTCGACCGCGGTGGCGTCGCGCTCGAATAGCGCCGCGAGTTCGTCCGCGGTTTTGCGGTCCCGGAGCGTGACGCCCCAGCCGCGGCTCCCGGCTCCGCCGGTGCCCGCGGGCTTCCAGTTCTCGGTCAACACCACTGCCCGGTCGTCGGCGACGGCGTACTTGGCGTGATGGAACGCGAACCGCGTCCGGGGACCGTCGAGGACCCGAACCTCGACGCCCGCGGCCGCGAGCCTGTCGAGGTGCGGTTCGCTCGCGGCGGGGAAGCCGCCCACGGGGGACCCCTCGAGCAGCAACCGGGCGTCGGCGCCGCGCTCCGCGGCCGCCACCAGCGCGTCCGTCACGCGCGCCGAGTCGAAGGTGTACGCCGCGACGTAGAGGCGGTCCTCGGCGTCAACAAGCGGGGCGACCGGCTCCTCGGGGGCGTCGGGGAGCACGAACGCCGTTCCGTTCGTCGACCCGGTCGAGACCGGCTCGCGCGGCCGGAATCCGTAGGGTCGCCAACCCGGATCGTCGGGATCGCTCGGCTCGGCATGCGCGCTCGCGGCCGCGTGGTCGGCGTCCGAACGCGACCACGACCGGTTCCAGACCGCGGCCTCGCGGGCGCGCTCGTAGGCGACCGCGTCCACGGTCTCCGTGCCGTGCCTGAGGGCGATCCGGTCGCCGGCGGCGGACAGCGGGAACGGCTCCGGAAGCCGATAGACGCGGCGGTCGACGTGGTCGCTCGCGATGGCCGGCTCACGCGAGAGCGCGACGCGGCCGGTCACGCCCGCCGGGAGCGGCGTCTCGTGGTAGCCGTCCGAGAGGCTCCAGTTGCCGGGGCGTGGAAGGTCGACGATCAGGTACTCGCCGGCGTTCCCGTCCGCGACCGGGTTCGGATAGAGCTCGCGGACGGTCGCCGTCTCGGGCGCGGCGGGCGCGCCGGCTGCTGCAGGGGATTCCTGACGAGGCTCCGCGGCGCCCGGTGCGGTGGCTCCGCCGGTCGCGAGCAGGGTCGCGACCAGCACCGCGACGGCAGCGGCCACGCGCAGCGCCGCGGCTCCCCGGGCGCGGTCGGGCGCGGAGTCGGGACGCTCGAACCGCTCGCTCTCGTCCGGCAGACGCACGGGGGGTCTGGCGCGGCTTCGTTCAAAAGGGCCCGGGTCGGAAACGCGACGGAGAGGGATCGTAGCCGGGTGAAGGGAACGGAAGGGAAGAGAGGTGAGAAAACGGACGGAAAGATGAGAGGAATCGCGCGGGGTTCGGCGCCGCTCAGGCCGGCTGTGCGGCCTCGTCGAGCGCGTCGGCGGCCTTCTCGGCCTCCGTCTGGACGATGAAGACGCGTTCGTCGGCGTACTCCGCGGCGGCCTCCAGCGCCTCGCGGGTGCCGATCTGGCGGAGCGCCCACGCGGCCGCGGCGCGCACGTCGTCGGAGTCGTCCTCGGCGAGCGCGTCCGCGAGGGGGTCGACCGCGCGCGCGTCCCCGATGAGCCCGAGCGCGCGGGCGGCGTACGGGCGGACGTTGTCGTCCTCCATCTCCAGCTTGTTCGCGAGCGGCTGGACCGCCTCCGCGGCCCCGATCTCGCCGAGCGCCTTGAACGTCACCTTCTGGAGCTGCGGGTTGGAGTCCTCGTCGACGTACTCGACGAGCGTCTCCGTCGCCTCCTCGGCGGCCATCTTGCCGAGGATGCGGATCGCGGGCTGGTCGCGCTTCCCGGCGCGGTCGAGCATCTGGTCGACGGCCTCCTCGGTGGCGGCGCGCTTGCCCATCCGCTGGAGCGACTCCAGACAGTGCCGCTCCATGAACTCGGACTGCAGCGAGTTCAGCGCCAGCAGCACCATGTCCGTGTTGCCCTCGCGCTCGTGGACCTTCAGCGCCGACCACTCCGGCGGGTAGTCCTTGTAGTGGCCGAGCACGTCGTAGTAGCCCTGCGCCATCAGCTGCTCGTTCGTCTCCAGGTCGTCCCACTCCTCGGCCTCGTCGAGCCCGGCTTCGAGGGCGTCCGTCGCCTCGACGAGGGCCGCGATCGTCTCCGCATCGTCGTCGGGGTCGAGGTCGGCGTCGTCGACCGCCTCCGCGAGCGAGTCGAGCGCGAGCGTCAGCGCCTCGACCTCGTCGTCCTCGAGTTCGACCTCCACGCCGAGCTCGTCGCCGACGGTCGCCGCGAACGCCTCGACCGCGTCGGCGGCGTCACCGAGGCCGTCCGCGGTCCACTCGGTGCTCTCGACCGTCTCGACCGCCGCCTCGACGTCCGCGACCACGTCCTCGGCGTAGGGGCCGCGGGCGTCCTCGAGGTCGCTCCGGAGGTCCTCGACGCGCGACTCCAGGTCGGCGCGCGGGTCCTCGGCGTCCTCGTCGTCCTCGTCCGGCTCGGGGAGGTCCGCCTCCTCGATACCGGCCTCGGCGTCGTCGATCAGCGCCTCGACGTCGTCGAGGTCCGCCTCGGTCTCCGCCTCGTCGAGTCGTTCGGCGATCTCGTCGAGGTACTCGTTCAGGGACTCTTCGGTGACCTCGTCGGGGAGCGCCGGGGCGGTCGCCTCCTCGGCGTCCGCGTCCGCAGCGCCGTCCTCCGCCGCCTCCTCGGGCGCGTCGGCCGCCTCGTCGTCGCCGTTGCTCATATGCTCGATTCTCCGTGCGAAGCCCATAAGGACGTTTCCCTTCGCCCGCGCGACCGGGCGTGACCGAGAACACGACCGCATCTCACAGCGCTCCCCAGTACGCCTGTATCCGGGCGTAGACCGCGCCGACACCGTCCTCGGCGATCCACGCCTCCGCCTCGGCGGGGGTCAGCGAGAAGGTCGCGGCGGCCTCCGCGGCCACCCATTCTCGGTCGAGAGCCTCCGGGTCCACGTCGAGCCCGTCGGTCGATGCTGCGCCCTCGAACAGCTCGTCGCGCGTCGGTGGGTCCACCGTGGTCATTCGATCCGCTCCGTGGGCTCCATCGTGTCCGTCCGGACCGCCGGTCGCCAACGATTAAGCCCTGCCGGCCGACGTCGAGCGCATGACTGCGTCCGCGGATGCGACCGACGACGCCGTCGTCGCCGTCCCCCAGACCGACGTCGACGACCTCGACCCCGAGTCGAACCGCCGGCGGATCGCCGACCGCGTCGCGGCGCTCCCTGCCGACGTCGACCTCGCCGTGTTCCCGGAGTACGCGCTCACGGGATTCGTCCCCGACGAGCGCGTCCACGAGGCGGCGCTGGAGCGGGAAACCGCGGTCCACTGGCTCCGCGAGGTCGCACGCGAGGAAGGGACCGCCCTCGTCGCGGGCTTTCTGGAGCGGGACACGGACGGGCGGACGTACAACGCGGTCGCGCACGTCCCGCCGGCGAGCACGAGGGACTCCGCCGGCGATGCGGCCGGCGACGCGGCCGACGAGACGGCGGTCTACCGCAAGCGGCACCTCCGGGGCGCGGAGGCGGACCTGTTGACCGCGGGCGAGGAGCGCGTCGTCGTCGAGACCGCCGCCGGCGCGACCGCGCTGTTGACCTGCTACGACCTGAATTTCGTCGCGGAGAGCGCGGCGCTGACCGAGGAGCGCGTCGACGCGCTCGCGGTGCCGGCCGCGTGGCCCGCCGCCTACTCCGAGAACTGGCGCCTGCTCCTGCGCGCTCGCGCGCTCGACGGCGTCCGGTGGGTGGTCGGCGCCGGGCGGACCGGTTCCCGCGACGTGGCGGGCGCGCCCGCGACCGAGTACGCGGGCCGCTCCGCGGTCGTCCGCCCGGACGGCGTCGTCCACCGCTCGCTCGCGCGCGGCGAGCGCGACCTCGTGGCGACGCTGGACGAGGACCTCCTCCGCGAACAGCGCGCGTTCGTCGGGTCGGTCTGATGCGCCACTGTTTCCGCTTTTCTGAAACAGAAGTTTCTGAACCGCGAACTTCTCTTTCGTAGTAAGGAATCTTTAAGTGCAATGCCGCCGAACGATGAAACGTCATGAGCACCCAGAAGCACGCACGCCAGCAGTACGGCGACGTCGAGGAGAGCGAGGCCCTGCGCATCCCCGAGGAGAAGGCCGAGCAGCTGATCGACGCGCTCAACTCCGACCTCGCGTCGACGTACGTCCTCTACCACCAGATCAAGAAGCACCACTGGATCGTCGAGGGCGCGGAGTTCCACGACCTGCACGTCTACCTCGGCGAGGTCGCCGCGGACCTCGAAGAGGGCGCGGACGTGCTCGCGGAGCGCGCGCAGGCGCTCGGCGGCGTCCCCCTCTCCGGCGGCGCCAACTTCGAGGAGCACGCGACGGTGACCCCCGAGGACAAGGACGCCTACGACATCCGCACCTCGCTGGAGCACGACCTCGAGATGTTCGGCGACATCACGGAGTCGCTGCGCGAGCACATCCGCCTCGCCAACAACCTCGGCGACTACAACACCGAGGAGCAGCTCCGCGAGATCCTCGAGGACGTCGAGGAACACGGCCACCACATCGAGCACTACCTCGAGGACGACACGCTCGTCACCGAGGGCTCGATGGAGTAGGGGGTACCGTTCCGAGACGCGTCCGGCCGCGGTCGAACGCTCGCGTTTTCGACGCGTTCCTCGACAGTTCTTCGAACTTTTGACGGTCGTCCCCGGGCGATCAGAGGACTGTTTCGGGAGCGACCGCGTCGTGTTCCAACAGTTCGCTGTCGAACGTCACGAGCGTGAGGTCGTTCCGCTTCGCCAGAGTGGCGATGATCGCGTCCATCGTGTACAGCCAGGTTTCGTTCTGGTAGTTGTTCGCCGCCATCATGTCGCCGGCATCGGGGATCAACAGTCCAACCGTCCCGGGAATCTTGGCGACGATCTCTCGGACGCGGTCCGCTTCCTGACGCTTCTTTTTCACCAACACGGACCGGAGTTCCATGAGGTTCAGAATCGTCGTATAGAGCTCGTGCTCGGAGTCAAGCAATTCGGTCGCGATCTCTCCGCGCCCCGGTTCATCGACCAAGTTCGAGACAAAAATATTCGTGTCGACCAGCAGCTCCATCCTACTGCTCTCGGAGTTCGCGAACAGCTTTCACGGAGTCCACCTCGACATCGGCGAATTCACCACGAAGTGCCGTCCCGAGCGGCACGTCGTCGTCCACCTCCTCCACGTCGACGCCGAACAACTCCGCCAGATCGGTCGCGCGTATGCTCATATGCCACCTTACGAGATGGCGTGCAATAAGCCCACCTGCTACCGATGAACGTTCTCGCGTACCGATACTCACGGGGACCCCACTCCGTGGTTTCAGGCCGATCACGTCAAGGAAAATTCAAGACCCATGCTCCGAAGCCGGAGCGAAAACGGAATCACTCGTCGAGATCGACGGTGTAGTCCGTCGCTATCCAGCCGTCGGGGTTGTCCCGCTCGGAGAAGACCGTCCGGTCGGGACTGGTGCAGGCGGTAGTGATCTCCGGCAGTTCCTCGTCGCGGTCCTCGGAGTCCGTCGTCGGTGCGTCCGCGGTCGGCATTACCGGTGGCTCGGGGAGGGACGGACATATAGGTTTTGGTGTGCCTAAACCCTCGGCGCTCAGAACGACCCATCCGGGATCGGCGGCTGTGCCCCCGCCGCCGGCTCCACGATACGGGCAATCGGCGAGGCGGATCGCAGGGCCTTACGTCGTGGCCCTCGTCTCCCCCACCATGACCGACTCGCTGTTCTCCCCGATGACGATCCGGGACACGGAGATCCGCAACCGCGTGATGATGTCGCCGATGTGTCAGTACTCCGCCGAGGAGGGGCTCGCCACCGACTGGCACCGCGTCCACCTCGGCTCGCGGGCCGTCGGCGGCGCGGGGCTGGTGATGGCCGAGGCGACCGCGGTCGAGCCCCGCGGCCGGATTACGCCGGAGGACCTCGGCATCTGGTCGGACGAGCACGCCGAGGCGCTGGCCCCCATCGCGGAGTTCGTCGCCGAGCAGGGCGCCACGCCCGCGATCCAGCTCGCCCACGCCGGCCGGAAGGCGTCCACGACGCGGCCGTGGGACGAGGGCGGCCCGCTCCAGCCCGATGAGGGCGGCTGGGAGACCATCGCGCCGAGCGACGTGCCGTACCCCTTCGAGAACCCGCCGAAGACGCGGCGGATGACGAAGGGGGACATCGACGACGTGATCGAGGCGTTCGCCGACGCGGCCGAGCGCGCGCTCGACGCCGGCTTCGAGGTCGCCGAGGTCCACGCCGCCCACGGCTACCTCCTCCACGAGTTCCTCTCGCCGGTCGCCAACGAGCGCGACGACGAGTACGGCGGCAGCTTCGAGAACCGCACCCGGCTCGTCCGCGAGGTCGTCGAGGCGGTCCGCGAGGTCTGGCCCGACGACAAGCCGGTGTTCGTCCGCATTTCCGGGACCGACTGGATCGACGACCGCCCCTCGTGGGACCGCGAGCAGTCCGCGCGGCTCGGGCCCCTCCTTATCGAGGCCGGCGCCGACCTGATCGACGTCTCCTCGGGCGGCATCCACCGCGACCAGGACCTCCCGCACGCCGGCCCGAACTACCAGGTGCCGCTCGCCGAGGCCGTCCGCCGCGAGGGCGAGGTCCCCGTCGCCGCGGTCGGCAAGATCACCGAACCCGAACAGGCCGACGCGCTCGTGCGCAACGACCGTGCGGACCTGGTCGCGCTCGGCCGCGAACTCCTGCGGAACCCCTACTGGACGCTGGAGGCCGCCCACGAACTCGGCGTCGACGTCGAGTGGCCGCCGCAGTACCGCCGCGGCCGGTTCGAGTAGCTCGCCCGGCCCGTCGTCGGCCTCGTGCTCCCGCGAGCCGCCGTCGCCTCCGCGTCGCCTCCGCGTCGCCTCCGCGCCGCCTTTTGCCACGCCCTCCCACGGTTCGGGAACCCTTTTGTGTCCGACCCTCGCCATCCGCGTATGGTCGAGTACCGTCCATTCCCCGAGTCGCGCGAGGACGAGTTCCGCGCGTTCACCCGGTACGCCTTCTCGCCCGAACGCGGTCCCTACGACCCCGAAGAAGCGGACGAGCGGGAGTCCCTCGCCGCCGGTCGCGGGCTGTTCGACGGCGACGAACCGCTCGCGGTCTGTGGCCACCACGAGTTCGACCTCCGGATCCGCGGGGCCGACCGGCGCGTCGCCGGCCTCTCGGCGGTCGCGTGCCCGCCCGAGCACCGCCGCCGCGGGCTGGTTCGGCACCTCCTCCGCGAGTCGCTGGCCGAACACCGCGACGACGGCATCGCCGTCTCCGCGCTGTGGCCCTTCGAGTACGGCTTCTACCGGCGGTTCGGCTGGGCGACCGCGAGCCGGTACACCCACCTGATCGCTCCGCCGGAGGAGCTGTCGTTCGCGGTCGAGGCGATCGACCCCGACGCCGGCCGGTTCCGACGGTTGGGCCCCGACGACCACGCCGCGGTCGCGAAACTGTTGGAGCGGGTCGCGGAGCGCTACGACCTCACGATGGCGCGCTCCGCGGCGTGGTGGGAACACCGGAGCCTCCGCAGTTGGCAGACGGACCCGTTCGTCTACGGCTACGAGCGCGACGGGGAGCTCCGCGGGCTGCTCTCGTACACCTTCTCCGAGGGCGAGGGGAAAAACGAGCGCACGATGACCGTCTCGGACGCCATCGCGGTCGACGAGACCGCGTGGCTCCACCTGCTCCGGTTCTGTCGCAACCACGACTCGCAGGCCGGCGAGGTCCGGATCCGCGCGCCGCCGGACGCGGACGTGCTCGACCGCGTCGACGACCCGCGAGCGGTCACGCAGGCCGAGAAGACCGGGCCGATGGTCAGGCTGGTCGACGTGCCCGACGCGCTCGAGCGCCTGCCGTCGCCGGAGGGCCGAGAGGGGTCGTCCGCCGGGCCCGTCGATCCCTTCGTCCTCGCGGTCGAGGATCCGCTCGTCCCGTGGAACGAGGGCCGGTTCACGGTCCGGACCGACGCGGCGGGCGGCGAGGTGACGGCGACGCCGACCGACGAATCGGGGGCCGGGGACGCGGCCGAGGACGCCGGCTCGCTACCCACCGTCGCGGTCGACGTGGGGACGCTCTCGCAGCTCTACGTGGGCTACCTGTCGGTCGGGGAGGCGACGCGGCTCGACCGGCTCGATCCGGGGACGGCGCGGCCGGCGCTGGAGCGGCTGTTCCCGCCGCGGCCGACGTTCCTCCGCGAGGGCTTTTGAGCGGCCGCGGGCGTCGCTCCGGGAGCAGCCACTCCGCGGTTCAGATCCGCATATCCAGAACACCCCCGGTCAGCGGCGCTCGACGCGGAGCAGCGTGCCGCCGATGACGGCGAGCAGCAGCGCGCCGATGGGGAGGGGGATCCCGGGGATCCCGCGCGTCACGAGCAGGTAGGTGGCGACGAGCAGCACCGCGCCGGCCGCCGTCAGCAGCGCGCCGATGGCGCGGACCGGGTCGACCGGCCCGGACTCGACGTACTCCTCCTCGAGGTAGTAGGCGATCGAGACGAGGACCGCGGCCCCGATCAGCGCGGCGCCGGCCGCCCACGTCAGGTACGCGCCGTAGACGACCTGGCCGCTCTGGTTGGTCACCGCCTCGGCGATGGACAAAAGGAAAAAGCTCCGTCCGCCCACGTCGAAGCCGAGCAGGTACTGCACCTCGGCGAAGGGAAAGCGGAGGTAGAACAGGTAGCCCGGCACCTGCTCGCTCGCCACGGTGACGTTCCAGGGGATCAGCGCGGCGAGCCACGCGGACAGCACCGCGAGTTCGCCCGCGTACTCGGATCGGACCCAGACCATACCGGACCCGCTCCCGGCGTCGTCTTAAAAGTCTCCGTCCGGAGCGCGTGGTCGCGGGGGTTCCCGCCGGAGTCGTGGCCGCGACAGGGGTGTCCGTCGCAGCGGTGCCCGTCGCGGTGCTGCCCGTCGCAGCGATGCCCGTCGCAGCCGTGGTCGGCGGCAGACCCTCGCGCCGGCGTTACGTTCATACCCGCGCACGTCCAAGAGTCAGGTACCTGATGCGGCGGGACTATTTCGATCTGTCGGTGGAGCGCGTCGAGGGGGCTGTCGACCCCGGAAAGCCGCTGGTGCGCATCGACTTCCACGGCCCCGAGGGACTCCTTCGCGACCGGCTCTCGGACGTGGAGGGCGACCTGCTCGCGGCCGAGGAGACCGACGTGGCGTTCCGGCTCCAGGACTCACTGGGCGACCCGGACCCGGCCGGCGTCGTCGCCGTGACGAACCGCGTCACCGGCGACTTCGTGCTCGAACTCAACGAGGACGCCGACGACGTGCTCGACTTCATCGGCGCCGCCCGGGCGTACGGCGACGCCGCCGACGACGACGGCGGCTACCGCGTGATCATCACCGTCGACGGCGAGGAGCTCGTCACCTACGACAAGCGCACGCTCCTCGTGTACGACGCCGAGGGGAACCTGCTCCGCTCCGAGAGCCTGATCCCGTCCGGCGTCGAGCTGTAGCTCGGCTCACACGTCCCCCCGATCTCGGCCGGACGCCTCCGCCCGCAACGCCGGAACGTCCGAACCGAACGCCCTATTACCGCCCCGCGACCTACCCGCGTCCGTGCGAAACGTCACCGACCGGCTGTCGAACCCCTTCGGCATGAGCCCGCCCTGCGAGCAGTTCGTCCCGGGGTACGGCGACGCCAACGCCGACTTCCACGTCGTCGGCGACCATCCCGGCGTCCACGGCGGCCTCGACCGCGGCGTCCCCTTCACCGGCGAGCCGTGGTCGGCGGCGTTCCTCGAGGCGCTCCGCGAGGGTGGCCTGCTGGCGAACACGGACCAAGACTCGGTCGCCGGGACCGAACCGACCGAGCGCGAACCGGACGCCCCGGAGCCCGCCGCGGACGGCTCGGGCGACGCGGCCCCGTTCGCGGTCGCGAAGACGTTCCTCTCGTATCGCCACATGTGTCTCCCCGAGGACGGCGACCCGACCGCGGACGCCTACGACGACATGGAGCGGTTCTTCGACGCGGAGCTCCGCGCGATCGCGGCCCACGTCCTCCTCCCGGTCGGCGCCCGGGCCACCGCGCACGTCCTCGAGACGTACACGGCGCAGGCGCACAAGACCGCGGTCGACATGGACGCGCTTCACGGCACCGAGATCCGCGGCTCCGGCTTTCTGGTCGTCCCGATAAAGGAGCCCGCCGACTGGACCGGCGACGACGCCGACCGACTCGTCGAGGGGCTGCGGACGCTCCAGCGGACCGACTACCGACGGGAGACGGACCTGGGGCGCTTCATCGCCGGGTCCGACCCGTACCTCGTGCGGTGAGGGAACGGACGCCGCGGCGTGCGCCCGTCCACTTTTCATGCTGCTGTCGGAGCGAGAGTTCGTAGATCGATCCGTCCTGACGGCACGCCATCCGTGAACCAAAAGAAACTCGCGATCGTGGTGGCCATATTTGACCCATCGTCAGCTATTTAGTTGACAACAGGCGAATAGTCGCTGACGCCCGACGGACCCCCGCACGGGCGTCGCCTGTGGACTAGTGCTCCCACAGTGGCTTGGTCAGTCGACGGCCCCTCCGGGGCCGTTTGCGGCGGGGTTTTCTGCAGGAGTTCACGACCGAAGGTAGCGGCCGATGTCCGCGAGGAACCAGACGCCGGCGACGAGCGGCGCGACCGCCAGCGCGAGCAGGTCCGCCGCGAGCGGCGCGGGGACGAACGGGCGGACCAGCGCCCAGCCGGCGGGAACGCCGACGCCGACCGGGTACAGCGTCGCGGCACCGCTCCCGAACCGCGCGACCGTTCCGCCGACGGCCGCGGGGAGCGCGACGAGGCCGACGCCGAGCGCCGCGCCGCCGAGCGACGCCGGCGTGACCGCACCCGCCGCGAGCGCCGCGGCGCCCCGGACCGCAGTCACCGGGTCCGGGAGCGGGGACGCGGCCGTCAGCGCGCCCGCGGGATCCGCGAGGACGGCGTCGAGGGCGCCGTTCGCCGCGTCCGGCGCCGTCGCAACGGCCGCCGAGAGGCCGACCGCGTAGACGACGAGCGCCGCCGCCGAGAGGGTCCAGCCGCGGCGCAGTCCCCGCTTCCGCGACGCGTGCCCGGAGCGGTCGGCGGCGGAACTCGCTCCGCGCTCGGCGGTCGACCCCGCGCGCTCCGCGGTGCCGGTCGACCCGGAGGCGTTCGTTCTCGAGGCCCCGGACCCGGTGCGGGAAGCGCCTCGCGACGATCCCTCGTTCGAGCCGGTCGACTGCGACGCCTCTCCGGTCGGCCCGGAACCGGTCGCAGTTTCGGTCGCCGACGTATCGGTCGCGGACGCACCGGTCGCGGACTCGTCGGTCGCGGAATCGCTCGCCGCTGACCCCACGTCCGAGCGCCCGGCGTCGGTCCGGCTCTCGGCCTCGTCCGCCGTCCCGTCGCGCGCGTCGGCCGTCTCGCCGCCGCCCGCTCCGTCACCGCCCGCCCCGTCACCGCCGGCGTCCGCGTCGCTCGGTCGGCTCAGCGTCGGGAGCCCGTCGAGATGCTGGCTCACGTAGTCCTGATGGCCGAGTCGGTCGTAGCGGCTCCGCTCCTTGGGGTCGGTCAGCGTCTCACGCGCGCGATTCAGCGTCGCGAACTGGTCGCGGGCCCGCGGGTCGTCGTTCACGTCCGGGTGGTAAGTGCGCGCCTTCTCGCGATAGGCGCGCTTGATCTCGGAGGTGTCCGCGTCCCGGTCCACCTCCAGCAGGTCGTAGAAGTCCGCGGGCATGCGACCGGCCGCTAGACCGTCCCTCGGTTAATAGCTACCGGCACGGAGTCGGGGAGGTGCCGCTCGCGGCCGACCGCGCCCTCAGACCTCGCCCGCCACGAGCGCGTCGACGTACTGCCCGACGTGGTCGTCCATCCGGCGCTTGAAGCCGGCCTGCCGGGCCAGCCGGTCGAGTTCGCGCGCGACGTACGTGCCGTACTGCACCGCCTTCTTGTCGGCGGTGCGGACTGACTCGGGAACCGCCCCGCGGGCGGCCCGACGGAGCGCGACCTTCCGCTCGTCTGGCGTCGCGAGCAGGTCGCCCGGCAGTTCCAGCGCCGCCGCGACCACGCGGTCGTCGAGGAACGGCGCGACCGGTTCGACGCCCGCGGCGCGCAGCGCCAGCACGTCACGCTCCAGCTGTGCCGGGAGCGTCAGCATCGTCTCGCGGCGCGCGCCGCGGACGGTGTCGGCGTCGACGCGGTGGTCCGCGGCCGGCTCGACCACCTTGCTGTAGCCGCCGAACAGCTCGTCGGCCCCCTGCCCGACGACGAGGCGCTCGAACCCGTCCGCGGCGACCGCCTCCGCGGTCAGGTACAGCGGGAGCGCGATGTTCAGGTCCATCGCGTTCGACCGGCCGGTCGCGGCGACCAGCTCGGGCACCGCGCGCTCGAGGTCGGCGTGGGTTAACTCGACGACGCGGAGCTCCCGGTCCATTTCTGCGGCCGCCTCGCGTGCGGCCGAGAGGTCGTGGCTCCCCTCAAAACCGGCGACGTAACAGGGCGCGTCCGGGACGCCGGTCGCGGCCAGCGCGGAGTCGACGCCGCCCGAGAACGCGACCGCGGTCGCGCCGGCGTCGGCGTCCCCGACCGCTTCCACGGCCGCGGTGACCGCCTCCGTCACGGCGGCCTGGGCGGGCTCCGGGTCGGCCGCCGGCGGATCAGGGAGCGTCCACGCGGTCGTCCGCTCGCCCGAGGGCGAGGCGGTCGTTCCCGCGGGGAGCGCCTCCGGGTCGGTCAGGGTGGCGGGATCGAAGCTCCACGCCTCGCCCGCGGTCGGGTCGCTCGCGCCGCGCTCGACGAAGAGCGGTTGCCGTCCCAGCACGTCGCGGACGAGTCGGGGACCGCCACTGCCCTCGCGATTCATAAATGAGGCACCGCCCGCGGCCACGCGGCCCGCGAAGCCCGCGCCGCCGGGGAAGGGGTCGCGGTCGGCCAGCGCGCGGCGTACGGTCGCGGCGTCGGCGCCGCGGAGTCGGTCGCCGGTCGCGGGGTCGGCCGCGCCGCCGGCCGCGTCACCGGTCATCGAAGCCTGCCGAGGGTGCGGATCGCGCGCCGCTTGGCGCCGCCGGCGAACTGTCGGAGCGAGACGCGCCAGGGGGTCCGGTGGCCGAGGACGCTGGTCTTTCCCGCCGCGATGGCGTCGAGGATCGCCTCGCTGGTCCGCTCGTCGGCGTCGACCTCCGTGACGGCCTGACCGACCATCTCGGAGATGTGCGCGTCGCTGCCCGCGGTCATCGGGACGCCGTGTTCGACCGCGAACGCCTCCGCCTGCCTGTTCGACCGGCCGGTGAACAGCCGGGAGTTGTACACCTCGATGGCGTCGGCGCTCGCCAGTTGCGCGTCGGAGACGTGCGGCGCGACGCCGTGGCGCGTCTTCTGGAACGGGTGGGGGACGACGGCGATCCCGCCCTGCTCGCGGATGCGGTCGAGCGTCTCGTCGAAGGGGAGCCCGGCCGGGATCAGCTCATCGATCCCGAACGCGAGGACGTGGCCCGCTGCGCTCGTCACCTCCATGCCGACGATGCCGACGAGCCCGTGGTCGGCCGCCAGCTCGGCGGCTTCCTTGCTGGCGTCGATCTCGTCGTGGTCGGTGACCGCGAGCGCGTCGAGCCCGACCGCGGCCGCCTGCTCGACGAGGAGTTCCACCGGATCGCGCCCGTCGTGGGACAGCTCGGAATGCGTGTGGAGCTCGACCGATAGCACGCCCCTGCGTTGGCGTGTGGCGTAAAAAAGCCCCGCGGTCCGGGCGGCGGTCGCCCGTCAGCCGCGCCCCACGGCGTGCGCGACGAGCCGAGACTCCGCCTTGCGGAGATGCTCGGCGACCGTCCCGGGCGCGCGGTCCAATTCGTCGGCCACGTCGGCCACGGTCGCCGCCCGTGGCTCCTCGTAATACCCGACCGCCCACGCGGTCGCGAGCGCCTCGCGCTGTCGCTCCGTGAGCCGGTCGACCGGCCGCGTGAGCGGGGCGTCCCCAGAGGTGACGCGTCTGACCTCTACGCCGACCGCGGGCGGGAGCCGGTCGACGATCCGGCTCAGGTCGTCGGTCGGTCCGACGAAGGTGATCGTCGCGGCGCGGTCGGTGCGGAAGACGACCGGTGGCACGACGACGACGGACTCGGCCGCGTGCGCGTCGACGATGTCGCGCTGGATCGGGCCGATCTCATCTTCCACGAACAGGAAGAACCCGCCGGATATCGGCCCCTCCGCCGTCGACGCGACGGAGACCGACCGCACCCCGTCAACCGCCTCGATGCGGTCGAGGTACGGCTCCCGCGGCCCGGCGACGCGGAACACCATGAGGTTGGTGCCGTCCCCCGTCTCGTTCCACTGCAGCAGGCGGGTCGGGCCGTAGCGGTCGTCCGCCGCCACGAACGCGTGCATGGGGTGGAGCGCGTGGTCGGCGAGGTCGAGTCGGAGGGTGAGCAGTCGCACGTCCGGCACGTCTTCACGGTAGTACTTGAAAGGACCTCACCTGAGAGGCAGAACGCTCCCCCGGACGGCGGCCGGAGATGCGACCACGAGACCGCCATGACGCCACCGCAGACGCACCCGAGACCGGACGTGGGGGACGGTTCGACCGACGCGAACGATGTCGCGACGGACGATGCGGGACCGGACGACGCGGGGCCCGGCGACGCGAGCCTCGCCGCGGGACGGGCGCCGACGGACGCGGCGGCCGCACTGTTGGATCCGCTCGCCATCAGCCGGGACGACCACCTGAACGCCCCCGCGTTCGTCGTCCGCGGGGACGAGGTGGCGGACGCGCTCGCGCTGCTCCGCGACCGCGCGGGGTTCGACCACTGCTCGTGTGTCACCGCCCAGCAGTACGCGTCGCGCTACGAGACGATCTACCACCTGCGGACGTACGACGACCCGACCGAGGAGGTGAGCGTGGTCGTGCCGGCCGCGACCGCGGACCCGGAGACGGAGAGCGGCGCGACGGCGTTCACCACCGCGAACTGGCACGAGCGCGAAGCGTACGACCTGCTCGGGATCCGGTACCGGGACCATCCGGACCTCCGGCGTATCCTGCTGCCGGAGACGTGGCAGGGGCATCCGCTCTCGCGGGACTACGACGGCGACCAGTCGCAGGTCGTCCCGCTCACGGAGAGCGAGCGGCTGCACGGGGACGCGCTCGACCCCGCCTCGACCGGGGGCGTCGGCTCGGACTCGACCGGAGGCGGGACGGAGACGATGATGATCAACCTCGGTCCGCACCACCCGGCGACTCACGGCGTGTTGCACCTGAAGGCGCTGCTGGACGGGGAGACGGTCGTCGACGTGGAGCCGGACATCGGCTACATCCACCGCTGCGAGGAGCAGATGGCCCAGCGCGGGACCTACCGTCGGCAGATCATGCCGTACCCGGACCGGTGGGACTGGGGCGGCGGCGGCCTCCTGAACGAGTGGGCGTACGCCCGCGCGGCCGAGGACCTCGCGGGCGTCGACGTGCCCGACTACGCGCAGGTCGTCCGGACGCTCGGCGCCGAGCTCTCCCGCGTGCTCTCGCACCTGCTCGCGGTCGGCACGTACGCGCTCGACGTGATCGGCGAGTTCACCGCCGCGTTCATGTACGCGATCCAGGAGCGCGAGCGCGTCCAGTCGCTGCTGGAGGACCTCACCGGCCAGCGCCTGATGTTCAACTACCTGCGGCTCGGGGGCGTCGTCTGGGACCTCCCGCAGCCGCGGGAGGAATGGCTGGACGACGTTCGGGAGTTCGCTGCCGAGCTCCCCGAGCGCGTCGCGGAGTTCCGGGACCTGCTGACGGGGAACGAGATCATCCAGCTCCGGACGGTCGACACCGGCGTCCTCCCCGCGGACGTAGCGCGGGACTACGGCTGCACCGGCCCGGTCGCCCGCGGTTCGGGGGTCGACTACGACCTGCGGCGCGACGACCCGTACGGCTGGTACGACGAGCTCGACTGGGGCGTGGTGACGCGGGAGGCGGGGGACAACTTCGCCCGGCTCTCGGTGCGGCTCGGCGAGCTGGAGGAGTCGGCCCGCATCCTGACCCAGTGTGCGGACCTCCTGGCCGACTGGCCGGCGGCCGACCGGACGGTCCAGAGCAACGTGCCGCGCACGCTTCGCCCGGACGCGGACGCCGAGATCTACCGGACGGTCGAGGCGGCCAAGGGGGAGCTCGGCGTGTACATCCGCTCCGACGGCACCGAGTCGCCGGCCCGGTTCAAGATCCGCGGCCCCTCCTTCTCGAACCTGCAGGCGCTCCCCGAGATGGCCCGCGGCGAGTCGGTCGCGGACCTGATCGCTACCGTCGGAAGCTTGGACACGATCATGGGCGAGGTCGACCGGTAGCGGGGCGAACCGACCACCGGCCGGTTTTTTCTCCCTCTCGCACCGATGAGCACGCGACCGATGATCGACGACCGCGACCGGTTCCCGGAGACGGCCGCCCACGACCTCGCGCTCGACTGTCTCGCCGCGGGGATCCGCGCCGCTCGGCCGGACCGCGTCGTCCCGGACCGCCTCGTGCTCGAGGGGAGCCGGCTGCTGATCGACGGCGCGGAGACGGTCGACCTCGCGGCGTTCGACCGCGTGCTGGTGCTCGGCGGCGGCAACGCGGCCTCGCAGGTCGCGCGCGAACTGGAGCGGCTGCTTGGCGACCGGGTCGACGGCGGCGTCGTGGTGACGGACGACGCCGTCGACTGCGAGCGCGTCCGGGTGCTTCCCGGCGACCATCCGACGCCGAGCGAGCGCGGCGTCGAGAGCGCCCGCGAGGTGCTTTCCGCGGCCGCGTCCGCCGACGCAGACACGCTCGTGTTGGGGGTCATCACCGGCGGCGGCAGCGCGCTCATGCCCGCGCCCGCGGAGGGGGTCGCGGGCGTCGCGGGCGTCACGCTCGCGGACCTCCGCGAGACCACGGCGTCGCTGCTGGCGAGCGGCGCCGCGATCGGGGAGATAAATGCGGTCCGGAAGCACCTCTCGGACCTGAAGGGCGGCCGGTTGGCCGCGGCCGCCGCGCCCGCAACGGTCCGGTGTCTGGTGCTCTCCGACGTGGTCGGCGACGACCTTTCGACGATCGCCAGCGGGCCGTTCGTCCCCGACGAGACGACCTTTTCGGACGCGCTCTCCGTGCTGGACCGGTACGACCTTTCTGTACCAAATGCGGTCCGAGAGCGGTTGGAGCGCGGCGCGGCCGGGGAAATTTCTGAAACCCCCTCTGCCGGCGATCCGGCGTTCGACCGCGTGCGCACGCACGTCCTCGCGAACGGGCTGACGGCCATGCGGGCCGCGGCTGGGGTCGCGCGGGAGGCCGGCCACGAACCCCTGCTGGTCTCCTCGCGGATCCGCGGGGAGTCCCGGGACGCCGCCGTCACCGCCGCGGCGATGGCCGAGGAGGCGCTCGCGACCGGGAACCCCGTCGCGCCGCCCGCGGTGTTCCTGTCCGGCGGCGAGACGACGGTGACGGTGGAGGGCGACGGCACGGGCGGGCCGAATCAGGAGTTCGCGCTGGCGGCCGCGTTGGAACTCGACGTGGAGCCGGTCGACCGCGATCGGGTCGTCGTGGGCGCTGTCGACACCGACGGGGTCGACGGCGCGACCGACGCGGCCGGGGCGGTGCTCGGGCCGGATGCGGTCGCGGACGCCGAGAGGCGGGCCGCGGGCCGGGCCGCGCTCGCGGACAACGACGCGTATCCCGTGCTCGACGCGGTCGGTGCGCTGATCGAGACCGGGCCGACGGGGACGAACGTCAACGACCTGCGCGTGGTCGTGGTGACGGAGGCCGGCGCAGCGGGAGCCGACCGAAGCCGGAAGTAACGCACGAACGTGCACATAGAAAAGCATTAGACGCCCGGAAGTAGACACGCAAGTGAATGAGCCTGTCCGAGGCGGACCACGAACTCGTCGTCGCGGAGCTCGGTCGGGAGCCCACGCCGGCGGAGAGCGTCCTGTTCGAGAACCTCTGGAGCGAGCACTGCGCGTACCGCTCCTCGCGCCCGCTCCTCGGGGCGTTCGACAGCGAGGGAGATCAGGTCGTCGTCGGGCCGGGCGACGACGCCGCGGTGCTGGCGCTGCCGGACCCCGACGCCGCCGACACGCCCGCGAGCGAGCGCGAGGCCGACGACTACGGCGACACCTACGTCACGTTCGGCGTCGAGAGCCACAACCACCCCTCCTACGTCGACCCCGTGGACGGCGCGGCGACGGGCGTGGGCGGCATCGTCCGCGACACGATGAGCATGGGCGCGTATCCGGTCGCCCTGCTCGACTCGCTGTACTTCGGCGACTTCGACCGCGAGCACTCCCGCTACCTGTTCGAGGGCGTCGTCGACGGCATCTCCCACTACGGCAACTGCATCGGCGTCCCCACCGTCGGGGGGAGCGTGGCGTTCCACGACGGCTACGAGGGCAACCCCCTCGTCAACGTGGCCTGCGTCGGCCTGACGAACGAGGACCGGCTCGTCACCGCCGAGGCGACCGAACCGGGCAACAAGCTGGTGCTCGTGGGCAACGCGACCGGGCGCGACGGGCTCGGCGGCGCCTCCTTCGCCTCGGAGGACCTGGGCGAGGACGCCGAGACCGAGGACCGCCCCGCGGTGCAGGTGGGCGACCCCTACGCGGAGAAGCGGCTGATCGAGTGCAACGAGGCGCTGGTCGACGAGGACCTGGTGCTCGCCGCACGGGACCTCGGCGCGGCGGGCCTCGGGGGCGCCTCCTCCGAGCTGGTCGCGAAGGGCGGGCTCGGCGCCCGCATCGACCTCGGGCGAGTCCACCAGCGCGAGCCGAACATGAGCGCGCTGGAGATCCTGCTCGCGGAGTCGCAAGAGCGGATGTGCTACGAGGTGGCGCCGACGGACGTGGCGCGCGTCGAGGAGCTCGCCGACCGGTTCGACCTCGGCTGCTCGGTCATCGGCGAGGTGACCGCGGGCAACTACGTCTGCGAGTTCGAGGGCGAGACGGTCGTCGACGTGGACGCGGACTTCCTCGCGGAGGGCGCGCCGATGAACGACCTCGACAGCGAGGAACCGACCCAGCCGGAGCGCGACCTGCCGACGGGCGACCTCGCGGACGCCTTCGAGGCGGTCGTCTCGGCGCCCTCGACCGCGAGCAAGCGCTGGGTCTACCGGCAGTACGACCACGAGGTCGGAACGCGGACCGCGCGCAAGCCCGGCGACGACGCCGCGATCATGGCGATCCGGGAGGCCGCGGAGGGCGAAGCCCTCGACGGGACTGAGGGTGGCGCGTCCGGTGACGCCTCCGGGACGGGCGTCGGCCTCGCGCTCTCGTCGGGCGCGAACCCGAACTGGACCGAGGTGGCCCCCTACGACGGCGCTCGCGCGGTGGCGCTGGAGAACGCGACCAACCTCGCGGCGAAGGGGGCGACCCCGCTGGCCGCGGTCGACTGTCTGAACGGCGGCAATCCGGAGAAGCCCGACGTGTACGGCGGCTTCGAGGGGATCGTCGACGGGCTCGCGGACATGTGTTCGGCGCTCTCGACGCCGGTCGTCGGCGGGAACGTCTCGCTGTACAACGACAGCGTCGCCGGGCCGATCCCGCCGACGCCGACGCTCGCGCTGATCGGCACGAAGCGGGGCTACGACGCGCCGCCCGCGGCGCTTTCGGCCGACGCGGCCGACGAGTCGGCCCTCCTCCTCGTGGGCGCGGGCGGCGACGCGCTGGGCGGCTCCGAGTACCTCGCGCGGGTCGGCGGGAGCGACCGGTTCCCGACGCTGCCGGAGGCGCCCGGGGACCTCGTCGCGACGCTCGCCGCGATCGCACGCCACGACGCGACGCTCGCGACCCACGACGTGAGCGACGGCGGGCTCGCGGTCGCGCTCGCGGAGCTCGTCACCGCGGAGGCCGGCGCGGACGTGGCCCTCCCGGACCGCGTCGCGGCGTTCGACGAGACGCCCGGCCGGCTGGTCGTCCAGACGACCGATCCCGAAGCGGTCGCGGAGCTGGCCGGCGACGTGCCCGTGTTCCGGCTCGGCGACGTGACGACGGACGGGACGCTCGACCTGTCCATCGAGGGGACCGCGGTCGAGGCCACCGCCGACGAGATCCGCGAGCTCCGGAACGTCATCCAGCGCGAACTGGCCTGAGGCGGGCGCCGTTTTCGAGCTCCGTCGCCGGAGCCGGGGGCTGCGAGCGATATGCTTTTAGGGATTCCTAAACTATCGGTGGGCAACCAGAGCGGTCTCCCAATCATGTCCACACCGAAGTCACTCGTCCGGGATACTGCCGCGGCCGAGGAGCGCGTCGACGCGGCCGCCGAAGCGGTCGCGGAGGAGTCGGTGCTCGCGCTCGACGACGTCGGCAAGTCGTTCGGCGAGGAGACCGCGGTCGACGGCGTCTCGCTGTCGGTCCGTCGGGGCGAGCTGTTGACGCTGCTCGGCCCGTCGGGCTGCGGGAAGACGACGACGCTGCGGATGATCGCCGGGCTCGAGGCGCCGAGCGCGGGCTCGATCACCATCGCGGACGAGGAGGTAGCCGGGACCGGGGATCGGTTCGTGAAGCCGGAGGAGCGCGACGTGGGCATCGTGTTTCAGGACTTCGCGCTGTTCCCGCACCTCACCGTTCGCGAGAACATCGCGTTCGGCCTGCAGGACGCGGACGCCGATGCGACCGCCGAGCGCGTCGACGACCTGCTGGAGCTCGTGAACATGCCCGACCACGGCGAGAAGACGCCGGACCAGCTCTCGGGCGGCCAGAAGCAGCGCGTCGCGCTCGCGCGGTCGCTCGCGCCCGAGCCGGACGTGCTCCTGCTCGACGAGCCCTTCTCGAACCTCGACGTGCGCCTCCGCGTGGAGATGCGCGAGGAGGTGCGCCGCATCCTGAAGGCCGCGGGCGTGACGGCTGTCTCGGTCACCCACGACCAGGAGGAGGCGCTCTCCATCTCCGACCGCGTCGCCGTGATGAACGACGGGAAACTGGAGCAGGTCGGCAAGCCCGAGGCCGTCTTCCAGCAGCCGGAGTCGAAGTTCGTCGCCTCCTTCCTCGGCCGGGCCGCCTTCCTGAAGGGCCACCTCAGCGAGGGGAAGGTCGACACCGGCGTCGGCCGGTTCAACGCCGCCACGCTGGAGGGGTACGACACCGTCTACGACGGCGCGCCCGTCGACGTGCTCGTGCGCCCGGACGACCTCCGTGCGACGCCCGCGTCCGGCTCGAACGCCGACGGCACCGTCGTCTCGCGGCAGTACGTCGGGCCCTCCTTCATCTACCGCGTCGAGCTCGACTCCGGCGAGGCGGTCCACTGCCTCCACAACCACGTCGAGGAGTTCGACCTCGACCAGTCGGTCGCGGTCGACTTGGTCGCCGACCACCCGCTGGCGTGGTACCCGCGATAGGGCCGAGAGGCGCGGGAGGAACCGGCGTCGGATCCGGCAGGAGGGCCTCCCCGGCCCGCGGTCGGCTCACTTGTTCTCGAGCGCGTCGAGGATGCACGCGGCCGCGACGACCGCCTCCTTCGGAACGGTGCTGGCGTCGTCGATGGTAACCGTGTAGGTGTCCCGCAGTGAGAATTTCCCCTCGATGTCGCCGACGTGCGTCCCGTCGGGGTCGACGATCTCGTACTTGTTCGGGACCAGGTTCGCGGCGGAGAAGAGATGTCGAAGCGCGGAGAGCAGCTTGTGCTTCGACCGGATGGTCGCCAACGACTCCCCCGACTCGGGGTCACGAATCGTCCAGTTCTCGACGAACAACGAGTAGTCCTCGTCCAGGACGACGACCTCCTCCCCGGTCCCGGCGTCGATGATCGCGTAGTTGCCCGCGACGTCCATGATCCCGCCGGCCTTCACGGTGAACGCGTCCGCGTCCTCGCCGGTGACGAACGGGAACTCCTCCTTCAGCTTGAACAGCTTCTGCTTCCCGCGGAGGACGACGGCGCCGGCGCTGTCGCGCACCACGTACTTGTTCCGGATCGCCGACTGCTTCACCTCGTAGCGGTCGTCGTCGAGATCGACCGTGGAGATGTCGTAGGAGGCCGACGGTGCGTCGGACGGGGAGGAGTCACTCATGGATTGGCAGTCAATCTTGCTGGAAAAAGAACTTCCGTTCAAGTCACGTCCGATCTGAGCGATTCTCGGTCCACATGCCTCCTCGCGGTCGTCGTCTGGAACGCGGAGGTGGACACCGGACTCCGTCCTTGATTCATGGGAAACACGTGTCCGTCTTCTCGGTATGGGGATGGGTGGAGTCCCGACGATGGGTCTTCATCTCCCGTGAGACTCCACCGAAGCGCAGGAACGAATTTCTGATTTTGAAAGCGGGGGAGCTTCGTTCTCTCGATAGCGACCGGACCCAGATATGCATCGAGACTTATCATGATCGAGTGAAGTTGATCCAGTCGGGGAGTACGATGAGTGACCCAACCGAACATGGTGGTGAGGAATACGGCCAAGTAGAGATAACCGACCGCGGGCGGCTCACCATCCCGAAATCCCTTCGTGACGACCTCAAGATCGAGGGTGGGACGACGTTCACCGTAGTCCGGCAGAACAACACCATCCTGCTGGTCCGGCAGCTGCCGGAGCTCGAAACGGTGTCGACGGGTCGCGACCGGGACGAGTGGGACGAGGAAGCGTTCCGGGACGCGGGCCGAGCGACGTTCGGAGAGCGCTAACTGCGTGCCCTTCCGGAATGCCTCCGACGGGTCTCGCCGTGTGTGCGATGGCGCAGACACCCCTCGTTTCGTCTGTTCTCCGATTCGGAGGGGGCGGCAGAGACCGAGGGAACTGGAGATGAAGAACGGTGAGTACGGACCGGAAGCGCCGGCCGCGAAGGGGGACGGATGAGGATCGTGACGCCGAGAACGGAGGTTGGTCTTAGACTGCGGTCTCGATCGACTCCCGCGTGTCGAGGACGAGCTCCGGATCGAGGGCGAGTTCGTACTGATAGTGCGCCCCGCCCGCGCGCCCTTCGTTGCGCTCGGTCCGTTCCAGAAAGCCGAGCATCGTGAGGTCCGCGAGGTGATTCTGCACGCTCTTCAAGGTCGTGAGCGGGTCGTAGTCCCAGTGGGTGGCCGTCTGCTCGTAGGTCGACTGTACCTCCTTCGAGCGAACGGGGACCGAGCCGTTCGTCTCGAGCCGAGCGATCGCCTCGAGGATGAGTTGGCCGTGCATCGTCTGGTCACGGAGTTTGTCCTCGACACGTCCACGTCGAACACGTTCCGCGGCAGCGACGATGTGCTCGTCAGTGACCTGTTCGGCCCCCTGCTCTTCGGCGACATCACCACCCTCCCGAAGGAGGTCGATCGCCTGTCGGGCGCTTCCCGTGTCCTTCGCAGCGCGGGCGGCCGCGAGCTTGATCGCGGAGTCCTGACAGACGTCGGGGAGAAACGCCTTCTCGGCTCGTGCGGCGAGGATCGTCTGCAGTTCGCTCGCGTCGTACGGCGAAAACGCGAGCTCCTTCTCCATCAGGGTGTCCTTGACCTTGGGGCTAAGCGACGACCGGAACGTGTAGTTGTTGCTGATCCCGATCACGCCGACGCGGGCGTCCTCGAGATGGCCGTTGGCCCGCGCGCGGGGGAGTTCGTACAGCAGCGAGTTCGGGTCCGACAGGTGGTCGATCTCGTCAAGGACGAACAGGAAGGTGCCGCCGCGGTCCTCCATCTCCTCGTAGAGGGTTTCGAGCGCCCGCGACGTCGAGAGTCCGGTTTCGGGGAACGGGTCGCGGTCGTCACCACGAATGCTGTTGATCAGCGACCGGACCGCCTGGTAGACGCTGTCGTCGTTGCAGTTCCGAAAGTGGACGTGCAGCTCGTCGGCGTCGTCCCGACGGTGGACCTCCGCTTCGAGCGCTTCCATCATCGATTCGGTGACGGCCGTCTTGCCGACACCGGTCTTCCCGTAGAGAAAGATGTTCGGCGGATTCCGGCCGAACAACACGTCCTTGAGCGCCGTTCGATAGGCGTCGATCTCCGTATCGCGCTCCAGAATGTCGTCCGGCCGGTACTCCTCCGAGAGGATCGACTTGTCCTCGAAGAGCGTATCCGTCATCTCGGTGAACAGATCCTCGGGCATCTTCAGTGAACACGAGATTCATCGGAATGACCATAAGTGTTGGTGTTTATCTGTTTCTTGTGTTTCGTCTGTAGCTTCGAGGGTACCTGATCGACTCCCTGCAGCGAAACGACCGCAAACAACAGACGAAACGAGGGGTGTCCGAAATTCAGGTCGTGCCACGGTTTCGGGTTTCGACTCGAAACTCGACAGGGGCGTAGCCGGTCGTGAACGGAGAGCAGCAGACGCAATCGCGAGCGGAACAGACGAAACGAGGGGTGTGTCCCCGCTCGAAGAGCCCCTGCCTGCGCAACGAAGAACAGACGAAACAAGGGGTGTCCCACTGGCGAGCTCGGCCCCGGTGCCCCGACGATCGGCCATCCGCGATCTCCCTCGAGTTCACGGGAAACGCAGTGTCTCAGCTACTGGCGTTGTGAGTGGACTTCGGGTCATAGCCGCGTCTCGGACCCGCAAGGTGCATCGTCGTCCCCCGGCTCTGGACGGGTATGACTGCGGCGACCCGTGACGGGGACACTCGCGGCCGCGTGATGAGGACCGCGGATGGCGGCCATTCGCCCGGCTGCGTGCCGAAAACGGGCGACCGCGGTCGGCCTGCCACGACCGAAACGCTTGGACACTCGCGGTCGAACTCCTCATAATCGGCTGCCGTCCCGTGATTCGCTGTTCGATCGCGGTCGTCCCCGCGCGGGCCGCGACCACGGGGAGCGCCTCGTTGAGAGAGGACGGCCCGGAGAACTTCTCACGACCGCGATTTCGGCAGGCCGTTCGCGTGCGACGCTCGCGAAGCCGGCTCCGCGGCGACGGTCATACTCGACCGCGACCGGCCTGCTGCCGGGTTCTTGCGGTCGGAAACCCCGAGTATGACGATTCGGTCCGGCTTCGACGGCGGCGCGAAGAGCGAGCCGCGGGCCGGTCGCTCGTCGACGGCGCGATCCCCGGGACGGAGTCCGGATCGCTCGGAGGCGGGGGTCCGTCGGGGACCGTCTCGGTCGTTGGAGCGGCCGTCCGCGGACGGCACCGACCCCAGGCTGGTTCATACCCGGGCTCGCGGCCGGCTCACTCCGCGCCCGGCGGGTGGAGAAGGCAGGCGTCCGCGACCACCGGCCAGCACGCGGCCGCCCCGACCGCGACCGCGGCGACGCGCGTCCCGAACGCGGCCGCGCCCGCGAGATACCCCGCAGCGAAGAGCAAGGGCAGACAGCAGAGCACCAGGTCCGCCCGCGAGAGCGTGTCGAAGACGGTCGCGGCGTCGAGCGTACGCATCGGCGCTACTCCATGTAGCCCAGATCCTGCAGTTTCTGCGCGATCTGGCGCGCTTCCGTCTCGGAGATCTCGTCGTCCGACTCCATCTCGCGAACGACCACGTGCTTGACGAACTCCTTCACCGACCCGAACGGCTCGTCCTCGATGTACGCCTCCACGTCCGCGACGAACTCCTTCCGCAGCGAAATGGTCGTGTAGTCGGTCATTGGACACGGGTTGTGGCTGGAGGTACTAGTAATTAATTAGATGTAATTAGTCGCAAAGCGGCCGCGTGACCCGGCCGCGGAGTTCTTACGATGAAAATCTTCGCGAGCTCCTTCAGAGGGCCGAGGTCGACGCCGGAGCGGTCCTCGAGGCTCAGGACTAGCATGACCTCCTTCCCCTCCTCGACGCCGCCGAAGCGGAGGATGATGACCCCGCAGGCGATCAGGAAGAGCGCGAACATGACCACGAGCAGGGGGATGGTGACGGTGAAGAACGTCCGCGTGATCCAGAAGGTGCCATTCATCTGGGAACATCGTGTCGAAGATATGTATCTTTTAAGATTTGTGAGAAGAGAGTAACTCTCTCCCACGCAGCAGTCTCGACGCTTATTCACCGGCCGCTATCCCTATAAATAAGACCCCGAGACTATTTTTCCCGAAATCGAGCCATCCCCGGCGCGTACCGTGGTATTAATTAGTTCCCATCTGTACGGCAAAGTATGGGTCGTAAGGTAAGCGTCGCTGAACCAATTCTCGGCGATGCTGAGCGTGAAAATATTGCTGAGGTACTTGAAAGCGGACGATTCGTTCAAGGACCCTTTGTCGAACAGTTCGAGGCAAAGTGGGCCGATTACGTCGGAGTAAACCACGCCGTGGCCGTTACCAATGGGACCGTAGCCATCCAGTTGGCACTCAACGCGCTCGGAGTTGAACCCGGTGACGAGGTCGTTGTACCGAGTCTCACGTTCGGATCGACCGCAACCGCCGTCGTTCACCAAGGCGGTGTCCCAGTTTTCGGGGACATTGACCGAGAGTTGTATACTCTCGATCACCGTGATCTCGAACGCTGTGTCTCCGACCGGACCGCCGCCATTATGCCGGTCCACCTCTACGGGCAGCCAGCAGCGATGGACGAGATACGGGAGTTCGCCGACAGTCGTGACATCGCCGTGGTCGAGGACGCTGCACAGGCACACGGGGCTAAGTACAAAGGTGAGCGCGTCGGCTCTATCGGCGATGTCGGCTGTTTCTCCTTCTACGCGACCAAAAACATCACGTCTGGGGAAGGGGGAATGGTTACGACCGATGACGATGAACTCGCTGCAGAGATTCGAAGCCTCAGAAATCACGGCCTCGTCGACCGCGACACCCACGAGAAAGTTGGCTACAACTATCGAATGAGCGAACTTCACGCCGCCGTAGGAGCGAAGCAAGTCGAGCGACTCTCTGACTTCAACGCGAAGCGCCGGCGTATCTCAGAGCAGTTGGCTGACGAACTCAGCGATCTCGACTGGCTCGAACCAGTCACCGTCCCGGACCACGTCGAACACGCGTACTTCTGGGCGCCGTTCGAAGTCCAAACCGATGTCATCGGCCTGTCGGGCAAGGAAGTCTGGCGACGCCTCAAGGAGCAAGGTGTCGAGACCCGCCATCGCTACGACAGACCGCTGTACGAACAGCCGGCATTCGTCGAACACGAGGGATTCAACAGCGAGTTCCCTTGGAGCGAGAACGACGCCGACCACGACTACAGTTCGATGTCGCTCCCGAACGTCGAGGACGTCGTCGGGAAGATGCTCGGACTGCCGAACCACCCCGGGCTAGAGGAGGAGGATATCGACTACGTCATCGAGACGGTTCGAGAGTTCGATCCGAAGGCGTAAAGACGGCTTCAGGCGAGAAGGCCGTACTTCAGGACCATGTAGTAGGAAAATGAGCGAGTAGCATAACGATCGATCTGCTCACGAGGGCTCTCCCGCCAGTATTTGAGTGTGGCAGCACGTTCCAGGTCCCGATCCTGCTCCGTATACGCCGCCTCATCCGTCTCGAACTCGTCGAGTAGTTCCCTGTCGTGTTCAAGTTCGTACCCGTGCTGTTCCATCTCGTCGGCAGCGATGTGCTCTGTGATCTTGATCTCCTCGTACGGGAGACGGTCCAGATATTTTCCGTAGTTGTCGCTCTTGATAGGTACCGAGAGGTTCTCGAATACATCGGCACTTTGAGATGACTCGCGCGCATCCTCTGATTCGTAGTAGTAGAGCATTTCCGGCTCGTACTCAAGGTCGAGGAACGAGCAGAGCGCCTGTGCTTCCTCCTCGGGGTTCTGAAGCAGATCTTCATATCGAATGCGGTGGACGCTATCCGGCCGCTCCTCGAGAAGGTTGAGTCCAGCCTCCTGCTCCTCCTGCCACCGTTTGGCGTTAAAATACGGGTGGTACTGTCCCACGTTCGAATTCTTGAACGATAGGACGGCATCACGAGGGTCCCGAACGAGATAGACAACCTTCAGATCCTCGTAGTGTTCGAACGCCTCGTCGAGGTAGTCCCACATGCTGGGGTCCTTCGAAACCCAGTGGTTCGCATCGACAGTAGCCGCGTACTCCTCGTATAGTGCCTGCTGGACTGCAAGGAAGGAATCGAGATCAGTTGACTCCAAGCGATCCACGACAGCATCGATGTCGAGCGCCTCCACGAGCGGGTGGAAAGAGTACTGCTTGCTGATCAGGATGTCACGGATCAGACGATGCCGCTTCTCGGGTGAGAGTTTACCTGCTGGCTTCGTCTTCCGCCATGGGTAGGCGGTTTCGAGTGGGTGCGGACCAGCGATTTCCGAGTGGGTATTCAGGATGCTCCGAACGAGGTTCGATCCCGAGCGCTCAGTTGAGAGGAGGAATACGGCGGAGGATTCGCCGCTCATTTGAAATACCCCAAGTCTTCTAAGCGCTGCTTGATCGATGACTCCTCGCCCTGTGTGATGTCGAAGTCATACTGGGAGAGTGTTTCGTCGTCGAATACGCCCAAATCATCCAGCCGCTTCATTACATGGTCCACTGATTCGTCAACCGACTCGCTGGCGGTATCCACAACTATGTCGGGGTCGATCGGGGTTTGAAACGGATGGTTGACACCGGTGAACTTCTCTATTTTTCCGGCTCTGGCCTTCTCATAGAGGTTCTTCGGATCACGCTCAGCCGCGACATCCAGAGGACACTTTACGTATACGAGAACGAACTCACCCGATTCCTCGATGATCTCTCGTGCCTGATGCTGTGAGTCTCTGAACGGGGTGATCATTGCGGTAACCGCGTTGATGCCATTCCTGTTTAGAAGTTTACAAACAAACGCTGTGCGGCGATTGTTCAGCGCTCGTTCCTCTCTGCTGAACCCGAGGTCCGGATGGAGATTCTTCCGGACCTCATCGCCATCGAGGTTCTCGACCGAAAGGTTCGCAGTCCTGAGTTGTTCTTCGACACGTTTCGCTAATGTCGACTTGCCGGAGGCGGGACGGCCCATAAACCACAGTGTGAATGACATCAGTTTCCAACGAAGGTGTCGTCTCGTTCCATTATAAACTCCGCTATCTCCGGCCGCATTATTTTCTCGGAGGGGGACTGGTCCTCTTTCACTAGTTCTCGAATTTTCGATCCTGACGGATAGATGCGTTCCTCGTCGCCGTGCGGACAGATCTTTCTTGAACACATACCATCACACGCTCGGCAGTAGAACGCGTGCTCAAACAGCATCGGTGTGATCCCGATATCACCGATCTCCTCGAAGACGTCGTGTGCTGCCTCAGGCCGGTAGTAGTCACCGACTCCGGCATGGTCCCGACCAATAATAAAGTGTGTACAACCTTGATTTTTCCGCACGATAGCGTCGAACACCGCCTCTCGGGGCCCCGCATATCGCATCCGACTCGGGAACACCGACAGTGCAACGTGATCCGATGGGTAGTAGTGCTCGATAAGTTCCTGATAGGAGCTGAGAATCACGTCGTCTTGGTAGTCGCCAGCTTTCTTCTCCCCGAGTTTCGGTTGGATGAGGATACCGTCGGTCCGCTCAAGCGCACATTTCTGGATATACTCGTGACCCCGGTGAGGCGCGTTTCGTGTCTGGAATCCAACTACTCGATCCCAGCCGTACTCCCGGAACAGTACTCGCGACTCCTTCGGGTGGAGGTCACTCTCGTTGTATCGATAGCCTTCGAAGACGTCGATGGGCCCCCCGACGAGGAAGTCACCCATGGATAAATGCTCAGCCACCCCAGGGTGGTCCGTATCATCCGTCCCGAACACGTGTGTTGCCGACTCTTGTTTGTTGAATTTGTATATCTCTTCGACTGCTATCGTGCCCATCACGTCGCCCGCTGGATCAACGAGCGCCGCCCGCTCGTCAGGTTCGAGTTCCGCGGCGAGGTCCGCGTCCACGTCGATAACGACCGGGAGCGGCCAGACGGTTCCATCCTCTAGTGTTCGGTCGTGGACGACTTTGAGAAAATCGTCACTGGACATGAACCCCTTGAGAGGGCTGTATCGACCGTTTGCGATGTTCATTGCGTCTTGGAACAATCGCTCGTCCAGCTGTATTCGGGGAAGTGACCCGATATCATCGACCCGCTCGCGGTGAGTCGATTCCTGAACCATCCGGTTGATGAGACTACCACCGTGAGGCTCGATCATCGGCTCTGGATTCTTGCCTATCCCGCAAAAGCGTGTTGTCTCCGCGGCGTCACTCGCGTTCAAGTCGCGACGTGACTGTGTCAACAAATCCAGTTGGCAGCGCCCACATCCACACCCGAATCACCGTCCCGACGATCACACCGACCGCGAAAATCAGCGCGTACCGTGGTTCGGATGCATCGCCTCCGACTCGGTTTACAGTTTCAGCCATACGCAGCTTTCCCTGTCGTGTCCTAATACTGTTTCGTTACGATAGTCCCGCAGTCTCACGGAGGAGTTCGAACTGCTCCCGTGAGATTCCGGTTCCGCCGATACGGAACTTACCTGACCCCGGACCGTGACAGTCCGAACCCCCTACTCGAAGGAGATCGTACTCGGCAGCAAGCTCGTCTGCCTCTGCGACATCGATGTCAGCGTACGCGTCCGGCCCGGCCGAGTCGTATGGATACCACACCTCGATGCCGTCGAGTCCCGAATCTGCCAGAGTGTCGACCATCTCGGGGACACGTTCCGAGCGGATACGTCCGGGGTGTGCAAGAGAGGCAACACCCCCAGCGGCGTGGATTGCGTTGAGAACTGTACCATGCGGGAGCCGTTTCATCGGCACATACGCCTCTGCGCCAGTCCCGAGATAGGCGTCGAAGGCCTCTCCGATAGAGTCAACGACACCTCCATCAACAAGTCGTTCAGCGAGGTGGGGCCGGCCTAGTGTGCCGTCGGCCTCTTCTTGCAGTGCCTCGTAGGAGAGGTCGAGTTCGGTGGCGTTTGTGAGGTTCGACACGAGTTGGCGGTTCCGCTCTCGCCGAAACTCTCGCGTCTGGTCGAGAGCGTCGAGGAGCTCCTCATTATCCGGATCGACGAAATGTCCGAGTATCTCGATCTTCGTGTCGAAGAGGTCTGCCCGGATTTCGACCCCAGTGACGATCGAGATTCCGTTGCGCAGTTCGACCCGCTCTGTGAGGACGTCATCTATTCGGTCGTGGTCGGTAATAGCGATCGAGTCAAGATCTCGCTCAACGGCTTGCTCGACGCGGTCGGGTATCGAACACGTACCGTCCGAGGCCGTCGTGTGTAAGTGGAGGTCTGCAGCCACTCGTGTCGTCATAGGTCGCCTTCCCTAGGTAGGTAAAAAAGGATATCGGGAAGGTCAGATCCCCCAAGCGTGGTCGTTTTCGTATCCGAGGCGAACGAGCGCATCCCCAGTTTCTTCCTTGAATGCTTCGACGTGTGCCGGCGTGAAGTGGTTTTTCCAGTCACCGATGAGACCTTTTCGGAACGTGTCACTTCCGCTTGAGTACGTCTTGTCTGCGATGTGACTGAGGTCGTTCTCGTCAATACTGACATCAAGATGGTGGGCGATACGTCGAACAGTCCGCTCCTGTGATGACCGATCCCCACCACCTTTCGGCCCAATGAGATCCTCAAATCGAACGGTTTCCACGTAGGGCTTCGTCTCCCATGCGAGGAAGGAGTCCATCCAGGTTCCAATACTTTCCAAGGGGTCACCATCGTCGGTATGTTTCCCGTCAACACCCCGAATAGAAGCCATGAGCCGTTCGTGGTCGTTGGGCAGGTCCGTATAGTGCTCGTGAAGCCGATGGTCTGGGTGCTTTTCTGACACATAGTGGAAGTGGGAGGTGACTACGTCGCGAGGGTCTCGAGTCATGAGAATCATTCTCATTTCATTCATTTCGACGATTTTGGCGTTTTCGGGAGAATAAAAGACGTGAGCAGAAGTGAATTGACCCCGCTTTGTAGCGTTCACCTTCTTCGCTAACTCGTCAGTTCCGGGTCGACGGTTGTAATTCATCGTTACGTGCTCAAAAGACGGACGGAGCACAGGGAACAGTGAGAGACACTGCGTAAGGAGGTTGGTACCCGACTTCGGCACGCTATTTGCGAGAACTCGGGGGCCGGACCATCTCGCGGCTAGTCGGCGGGGAGAGAGGCTGGCGAAGAGGAAGTAAGCACGTTCCTTCGCCCGGCTGGTTAAATCGCTCATGAGGGCAGTCACTCGGGCAGAGTTATATGATTTGATGTAGCGATTCCGGAATGCGGAAGGATTTTACTCACTCTCAGTAAAATTCGGACAGAATGCGCGTACTCGTGACAGGCGGCGCTGGATACATCGGGAACTACATCGTCGAGGAACTCCTCGACGCCGGACACCACGTCCGTGTCCTCGATTCGATGCTCTGGGGGGACGACGCTCTGGAGCCGTTTGAGGACGACGAAAACCTCGAGATCCGCGAAGGGGACATCCGGCACATCGAGGACCTCTCCTACGCCATGGATGACCGCGATGCGGTGGTTCACATGGCCGGGATTGTCGGCGACCCTGCCTGTGGCGTCAACGAGCAGGCGACCCAGTCGGTGAACGTTGAAGCGACGAAGTCGCTCGTCGAAGTGGCGAAGCTGCACGACATCGACCGCCTGGTCTTCGCGTCGACGTGTAGCGTCTACGGCGCCAGCGAACTGATGGAACTGAATGAGGGCTCCTACCTCAACCCCCTCTCGCTGTACGCTGAGTCGAAGATCGACTCCGAGGAGATCATCCTCCACGAAACGCAGGATCAGTTCGCCGACAACGACATCACGACGACGATTCTCCGCCTCGGCACGATCTTCGGCTGGTCCCGGCGGATGCGCTTCGACCTCGTCGTGAACATCCTCACGGCAAAGGCCGTCCTCGAGGGAGACATCCCGGTCTACGGCGGGGAACAGTACCGCCCCCTCGTCCACGTCCACGACGCCGCTCGGGCGTTCGCCGCCGTCCTCGACGCCGACGAGGAGAAAGTCGACCACCAGATCTTCAACGTCGGCGACAACGATCTGAACTACCAGATTAAGAAAGTTGGCCGCATCGTCGAGGAAAACGTCGAGGGCGCCGAAGTCCGATTCGTGGAACACAAGGAAGACGAGCGAACCTACCGAGTCAGCTTCGACAAGATCAACCACATCCTCGGCTGGGAAGCCGAGTACGACATCGCTGACGGCGTGCAGGAAATCAAGGAGTGGATGGAGGAAGAGGAGATCACGGACTACTCACAGAAAGAGATGCGTAACTCCGAATACCCGTACATGTGACAGATGACCGTTGAAATATTCACCGAGAATCGTCTGAACGAGTGGCAAGAGTTGTACGACTCGCTCGAGCACGCTGGGTCGTACCACGACCCACGATACATGTCGTTGCTGGCCGGTGGGTTCGAACAGGAGTCCGAATTCGCCGAGGCGTTCGTTTATACGACCGACGACGCGTTCGTCTACTACCCGTATATCCGGCGCACGTTGTCCGAACTCCCGTTCGAAGTCGACGATATCGACGGCGTGGAGTACTCCGACATCGTCTCGTCGTGGTACTACGGGGGGCCGGTCGCGTCGGTCGGGGCGGACGAGGATACCGTGGATGCGTTCCTTGAGGAGTTCTCTGACTACTGTCGCCGGGAGAACATCGTCTCCGAGTTCGTCCGATTTGACCCGAACCTCGAGAACCACGAGACGTTCGAGGCGCTCGATCCCAGTTTCAACAGGGAAACCGTTCGCGTTGACCTGACCCAGTCACTCGACGACATCTGGGACGACTTTGAGAAGCGGAATCGGAACGCTATTCGGCAGGCACAGGAGACGGATATCGTCGTCGAGCCAACGACCGACCCCGACGACTACGCAGCGTTCCACGACATCTACACGGACGCGATGAAGGCGCAGGACGCAGCCAAACACTACCGATTCCCGCTCTCGTTCTTCGAGGCATTACTGGCCGAGGACGATTTGGCGACGCTTTCGGTTGCCCGGTACGAGGGGGAAGTGATCGGGGGGTCGTTCGTCGTTCACGACGACGACATCGCCCATGACTACCTGCGCGCGTCGGATCCTGACTACTGGGACCTCAGGGTGAACAACCTGATCTGCTACGAATCGCTCATGGAGATGCGAAGGACCGGACGGGAACTGTTCGACTTTCAGGGGGGCCGTCCAGGCGTATTCAAATTCAAGCGCGGTTTCTCCGAGTCTGGCCGCGGGGAGTTCCACATCGCGAAGCAGGTACACATCGACGACGTGTACGATACGCTCGTTGATGCAGCGTCCGACTCCGGTGTCGACACCGAGTCGGGATACTTCCCGGCGTACCGTGTCGAACAAAGCAACTGATGGTTCCACTCGCTGACCCACAGGTAGACCGGGAAACAATCGAGCACGTCAGCAGTCTCCTCGCTTCTGGTGACCTCTCGACGGGGGAGGCCGTCGAAGAGTTCGAACAGACCTTCGGGGCGTTTTCCGACAGGAAGTACGCGACGGCAGTTTGCTCTGGGAGCGTCGCTCTCGAGATGGCACTCGAAGCCGTCTTCGATTCCGGGAGCCGAATCGCTCTCTCGCCGTATAACTGTGGTGCGACCCTTTACTCAGTCCTCCGTGCAGGCCTGCAACCGGCGTTCGTCGACGCCGAACCGGACTCCTGTGGAATCGACCCGGAGTCACTATCGACCGTCGGGACTTCCGTAGACGGCGTCCTCGTCGCCCACCTATTCGGCGAACCTAGCAGGGTCGACGACCTGCTCACCGTCTCGGACGCGAACGATATCACCGTCGTCGAGGACTTCGCACAGGCGCCCGGGGCAGAGGCCGACGGACGAGTAACTGGTTCGATCGGGACTGTGAGCGTCTGTAGTTTTGGCGCAACCAAGAACATCACGACAGCCGAGGGCGGGGTGGTTCTCAGTGACGACCCTGCCATCGAGGAGCGAGTGAGCCGTTCCCGTTCGAACACCGACGACGTGTCGCCACCGCCCCGGAGCGTTCGAATGAACGATATCGAGGCCACCATTGGTCTCGGCCAACTGGAGAACTACGACGAGACAGTCGGCCGGAAGCGCCATATCGCCGAGATATATCGGCAGGTATCCGATATCGGTCGCCATCCAGCAACGCGCCAAGGCGCAACGAACGTTTACCATGCATATCCGATTCGGCATGCCGACGCTGACCGGCTCGCCGACCACCTCGAAGCGCACGACATCGGAACGTCGCGGCTGTACTCGAAGCCGCTCCACGAGTACGATGAGGCGCCGTCAGTAGACCGCTCGTTCCCGGTTGCGGAAGCGCTCTCGGCGGAAATTGTGCTACTCCCGATCCACGCGGGGATGTCCGAAGCGGACGCCAAGGAGGTCGTGGCGACCCTCGAATCGTTCTGAACCAATAGCTTAAACACCCGGACAGCGCTTCTCACGAACATGAATATCGTCCTCGCTTCGGTCGACTGTGCGCGGCCGGACGCGTTCACCCACCGGTTCTACGAACGCGAGAAGGAGAACGGGGCCTTCTACGACACCTGCATCGTCCAAGCCCCGTTCACGAGTCCCTCCCATACCTCGATGCTTACCGGTCAGGCGCCGTACAACCATGACGTTCGTTGGCTCGTCGACTACGAGACGGATGCGACGACGTTGACGGAACTGCTCCAAGAGGAAGGGTTCAACACGGCGGGGTTCACTGGCGGCTATCCGCTCCCCACCGGTAACCTCGACAAGGGGTTCGATACGTGGGAACACCACGCCGAAATCGAGGACCGAATGGAGGGTCGACAAGAGTTCGGCCCCGCGAACGTGCTCGTGAACCGCGCCATCAACTGGTTCCACGACCACGAGGGCGAGGACAACTTCGTCTTCCTCCATTTTTTCGACCTCCACTTCACCCTCCGATCGGAGTTCGGCAACCGCGAACGTCCCGACTTCGACGACCAGCACGTCTACGAGAACGTCGAACAGCACATCGGCCGCCAGCAGGAACGCTATCACGAGGAAGCCGACTTCGTTGGGCGACAGTTGGAACTGCTGTTCGATCTGGTCGACGTCGATGCGGGTGTCCTGACGGCCGACCACGGCTCGAAGATGCCGCGGGAACACGGCTACCCGTGGGTGTACGACGGCGAAGGCAACAGAGTCGGCTCCCAGTTCCGCGCGGTCGAACTGTACGATGAACTGGTCAGGGTCCCGCTGATCTTCACCGGTGAGATGTTCCCGGAGCGGACGGTCCACGAGCAGGTCAGGACCATCGATATCGTGCCGACCCTACTCGACGCCCTCGACATCGGGAGTCCGGACGTTGACGGCGGGAGCCTGCTCGACGGTGACCTCCCGGAATTGGCGTACTTCGAAACGTACCACGGCCAACTCACCTCGGAGAACAAGCTGACCCACAAAATGAACGAGAACTACGAGTTCGGCTGGAACGACATCGACTCACTCGTCGGCGTCCGGTCCAACGAGTGGAAACTCGTCTGCACCGCGAACGGGGATGTCAAACCGCGGGAGCTGTATCACATCGCACAGGACCCCGCGGAGTCCCGGAACCTCTTAGAGGAAGAAGAGGAGGTCGCCGCCGACCTGCTCGAAGAGCTCCTAGAGTGGATCGGTGATGACGACCAGCGCTACGAAACCGCGGATCGAGTCGGCGACGAGACGCGGAGCCACCTCGAAGACCTCGGCTACATCTGAGATGCGGACCGCACTCCTGATATCGAACGTCACCACCGACGATCCAGGGGGACGTGCGGCGGACCTCTCGACACGGGAGGAGCTACTCCGTGAGAACGGCTGGGAACAGGTCATCGGGCATGTGCCGGAGCCGTACGTCAAAACGTTCCTGCCGTCGATACTCCGGTGTTACCGTCGCGGGCGGCGATCCGACGCTGATATCGTTGTTTCGGTGAGTAATCCCTTCCACCTCCAACTCGTCGGCTTCGTCGTCAGCCGCCTCCTCAGGGTTCCGTGGGTAGTCGAGTTCCGTGACCCGATGGTGACGAACCCCGACCGGGACCCGGACGCCCCGCTTACGAAGGTTGCAGAGGCCGTCGAGCGTCTTTGTGTCACGCGGGCCGAGCGAGTACTTTGGACCGATGGTATCCAAGTCGGAGTGTCCTACTACCGCGAGAGGTATCCGAACGTCGACTCGGAGACGTTCGTCGAACTGCCTTTCAAAGGGTACGAACGGGGGACGTTCAACGATGTCGAACCAGAGGAGTACGATGACTTCACTGTGACGTACGCCGGATCGTTCTACGATGGCTGGATAGAACCATACGCGTTCCTCGAGGGTCTTGGCGAGTACGTCGAGCGGGACGACCCCGGCCTCACGGCGCAGTTCTACGGCGACTGGGAAGAGGAGTACTCCACTGCCGCCCGAGAATCGGGAGTCGAAAGCGTCGTGGAGACACACGACTTCGTTCCCTACGAGGAGATCGTTCCGGTGTTGAAGGGTTCAGACGTTGCCCTCTACATCGGCGGAACGGATCCGGAGAACAGCGAGAGCGTCCCCTCGAAGGTTTGGGATTACATCGGGGCCCGGACGCCGATACTCGCGCTCGTCGATCCCGATTTCCGGGTCGCCAAAATAATTGATCGGAACGGACTGGGGATCGTCGTTGATCCCCGGAACAGCGACGAGATATCGTCTGCCCTCCATGACCTACGTTCTGGCACGTTCATGTATGATCCAGACCCCGAGTTGTTCGAGCGCTTCGCGCGGACTACGAAAATCGAGGCAATGGCGCACGCCTTTGATAATGCTGCTAGAAAAAATCTAACCTCATCAGATCGGGAAGATCCTAGCAGATGACCGACAGCGATGCGGGCAGGGAGAGCATTCTGCTCTTTGGGATCCAGATGGCGGCTCGTGTCGTCGGTTTCTTGGGTCTCATCTACTTCACGAAGGAGATTCCTCCATCAGAACTTGGCGTCTATTTCCTGTTCTTCCTCGTGATCCAAGTCTCTTCGATGCTGGGGAACATGGGGTTAGGGCAAGCGCTTGTCCGGCGCATCGGCGAAGGGGAACGCCAGTCTGAACTGTTTACCGTTACGATAACTGTTGTCACTGTAGTCACGCTGATCGCAACAGTCACTTTCTATGCCCTTCGAGAACCGCTCGCAGGCTATATTGGAGCTGACGTTCCAGGACTCCTAGCGTTGGGAACTGGGACGTGGCTCCTCGCTGATTTGTTAATTAGCACGCTTCAAGCAGAGGATCGGGTCCTTACCGGCGGTTTACTCCAACTACTTCAAGATATAGTCCGAGTTGGTATTGGTGCCGTACTCCTCACTATCGGCTACGGCCCGGTCGGACTGATGTATGGCGTTATTGCGGGCTTCGTCGCAACCGTGATTATCGGCTTCCCGATCTCGGATCTATCGTTCGCGGTTCCTGAGGGGGCCGACTTCTCACGTGTGTTCAGTATATCACGCTACACAATGTTTTTTGGGCCGACTAACCTAATATATTTCTGGCTCGACACGTTTCTCATCGGTGTCCTGCTTACGAGGGGAGATGTGAGTGCGTACGAAGTCGCATGGCAGACCACTAGGGTACTGGTTATCGCGACGTCAGCGATCAATACCACCATCTTTCCAAAAGTATCCCGGTGGGCGAGTCGAGGAGAGCATGGCGAGATAGAGCGCGTGATTCCGGGAGCCGTTCTCTTCGGACTGTTTTTCCCGCTTCCCGGCACCATCGGAATTTTTGTCCTGGGGGAAGAGATACTCGGCACGATATATGATCCAAATTATACTATTGCAGCCATTCCGATGTTGGTTCTGTCTGGATATATGGTCGTGGAGTCAATTCAACGGATAGGCAACTCCCTGCTGACCGGGATGGACCGAGCGGACATTCCCTTCCGATCGCGGCTTGTTGGAGTAACGCTCGCTTTGGCGCTAAATATCACTTTGATTCCCCGTTACGGCCTCGTAGGTGCTGCCGTAGCGACGCTGGTAGCGAAGTTGATCGATACAGCTTATCAGTGGATATTCATCGAAAGGTTGCTTGATATCGACTATCCCACCAGGAGCTTGTTGTGGCAAATCGGGAGCGCAGTCGGAATGGGCGTCATCGTTGCCACTATCGTCACAGCTCTCGGGCCTCTGTCGACGGTGACTCTTCTACTCACTATTCTCATCGGTGCGGGAGTATACGGGGGACTCGTCCTATTTGACCCGGAGATCAGACAAATAGTCAATCAGTACCTACCGGTGACACTACCTGCTTGAAAATCCACAAGGATTCCAATTATGGACAGACATAATGATATTAAAATAATTTGTCGCCTTACTTATCTCTGATTCAATTTTTGTACAACAATATCATCCCCGAGAGAGACAGCTACAGTCAGGTTGACTGCGGTGCTCTCGTGTAGCCGAGAAGTTCTAAAATCGTTTCACTTTTTGGTTTTATGAGCGGTCGAACCACTTCCACAAACCATACACATATCCACTACCCACACACAGAGTAAATACCAGTAACATCATCAATTGTACCACGGCCGCTATTGACGGAGACCGCGCTAACTTCTTCACACGACCGGGAACAAATTCCGTCAGCAGATTGCCTATGAATTCTCCTTCTTCGCTACCACCCTCCTGAACCAAGGTTTCCATTGCTCGCTTCGAGTATCCCTGCCAAAACGCCCGGTCCAACAGCCAGAAGAAGTCCGTTCGGTAGTCGAACACCTTGTGCGCGACCGTCGCCTCGGGGTCATACCACACGCCGCGACCGTACTGCTCGCGCATTCGCGCACACAGCTCCGTCTCCCCACCTTGCAAATTCGCGTCTCCCTTTCGCCCGCCGATATTCGCGTCGAACCCGCCGAGTTCTTCGAATATGTCGGCACGGAACGAGATGTTCGACCCGAACGTGTTTCGCACCTCACCGGGTCCGTCCGCGAAGCCACGGTGTGTGACGCCCACAAGCCAATAAAACTCCTCGGGAAGGAACGATGGCTTGCCCGCGAGCCATTCGGGAGTCATCTTTCCGCCAGCCGCGATGGCGTCCTCCTCTTCGTAGGCACGGACCAGCCGCTCAACCCACTCTTCGTCCGCGATAGCGTCGTCGTCAATGAACGCAACTACGTCGCCGGACGCGATCTCCGCACCCTTGTTCCGGCTCTTCAGAAGGCCGGCGTTCTCGTCGTTACAGTGGACTACCACGTCCTCACAGTCGCCGTATTCCTCCTCGACGCGGTCGTACACCTCCGGTGTGCCGTCGACGATGACGGCGAGTTCCACATCGTCGTACGTCTGTGAGAGCACGCTGTCGGCGGCCTCCGCGAAGTGGTCGTACATATCCATCGTATACGTGCACAGGACGACCGAGACTTTCACACGTAGACGATGACGTAAGCACAGTTTATGTATTGTGACTGCGCGGTTGCTCCCTTTATCACAAGCCTTATGCGCGTTTTGCCAGTCTGCTTCAGACAATGAGTCAAGCGAGCGACCCACCCGATGAGTCGGGCGACTCGGTGCTCGACCTCCTCGAACGGTGGTACCACGTCCCCGCGCTCGCGGCGTTCCTCGGCCTAATGCTCTGGAGCCGTCTCCAGAACTACGGCGAGTTCGTCCGCGACGGCGAAGCGTTCTTCCGCGGGAACGACGCCTGGTATCACTCCCGCACGACGAAGTACACCGTCGAGAACTTCCCGGGAACGCTACCGTTTGAGGCGTGGACCGGATTTCCGTATGGACAGCATGTAGGTCACTTCGGTACTCTCTATGACCTGATCACGGCGACGCTTATCCTCGTCAGCTCGCCGTTCCTCGGCGAGGACGCGTCAACGGTAATGATGCTGGTGATGGCGCCGCTGTTCGCAGCCGCGACCGGCCTCCTCACATACTTCATCGGGAAGCGCTTCGTCGGGAAGTTCGGCTCAGTCGTCGCGGTCGGTGTCCTCGCACTCTTCTCGGGGACGTTCTTCAACTACACCCTCGTGGGGTTCTACGACCACCACGCGGGTGAGGTCTTCTTCCAGACACTCGCCGTCCTCGCGTTCCTCGTCGCCTTTGCGGTTGCAGAGCGTGAAAAGCCCGTTTGGGAACTCGTCGTCGACCAGGACACCGAGGCCCTCAAGCGCCCCCTCGCGTACGCGGCCGCGGCCGGTCTCGCGCTCGCGCTCTACATGTACACGTGGCAGCCCGGCGTGATGATGGTCGGCTTCACGGGCATCTTCCTCGTCGTCAAGATCACGAGCGACGTGGTCCACGGCGAGAGCCCGGAGCCGACCGCGTTCGTCGGTGCGGTGGCGATGGGCATCGCCGGCCTTCTGCAGCTCATCCCTCTGGACACCTTTAGCTTCGATACGACCGGCTACTCCCTCCTGCAAGTCATCCTCCCGCTCGGCGTCGCCGTCGGAAGCGCGTTTCTCGCGTACCTCGCCCGCGAGTGGGAGGCACGTGATCTCGACGCGACGACGTACCCGGCCGCAGTCGGCGGGCTGATCGCACTCTCTATTGGTGTGCTCTCGGTCGCAGTCCCTTCCTTCTGGAACACGCTGTACAGTAACGTGCTCCGGACGCTCGGATTCAGCACGAGCGCGACCGCCCGCACCATCGGCGAGGCCCAACCCCCCCTCGCCCGATACGGCTTCGGCGAGTTCGTGCTCTCCGAGTACGGGCTCGCGTTCTTCCTCGCACTCTTCGCCGTCCTCTACATCCTCGCGCGGCCGCTGATCAAGAGCGACGACGTGCGTGACACGGGCTACGTCGCGGCCGCGTTCGTCGTCATCGGCTCGGTGTACGCGCTGCCGCAAGTGTACGGCTTCGTGGGCGGCCTCGTCGGCGTCGGCTGGCAGGTCGTCGGGCTCGCCATCGCGGCCGCGTTCCTCGTGGGCGCGACCTACCGCGCCAAGTACGACGCGGAGGAACTCTACTTCCTCGTGTGGGCGGCGTTCATCGCGAGCGCCGCGTTCACGCAGATGCGCTTCAACTACTACCTCGCCGTCATCGTCGCGGTCGGCGCGGCGTACTTCCTCCAGCTCGCGCTCGACGCCTTGAACCTCCGCGGCCAGCCCCTCGACGAGCTCGCGAGCGACATCCAGGGCTGGCAGGTGCTAACGGCCGCGGCCGTGGTGCTCGTGCTCGTCGCGCCCCTACTGTTCATGGTCACGCCGGTGTGGGCCGCGGGCGCGCAGAACGGCCCCGGCAGCGTCGTCCAGTGGGACGACAGCCTGCAGTGGATGAACGACGAGACGCCCCATCCGGGCGAGCTCGAGGGCGCGAACAACCCGATGGAGTTCTACGGCACCTACGAGCGCCCTGAGGACGGCGACTTCGACTACCCCGAGGGCGCCTACGGCGTGCAGTCGTGGTGGGACTACGGCCACTGGATCACCACCAGAGCCGAGCGCATCCCGAACGCCAACCCCTTCCAGCAGAACGCGGCCGAGGCGGCCAACTTCCTCTTAGCGCCGAGCGAGGAGGACGCGGAGGACGTCCTCGCGAGCCAGAGCGACGAAGGCGAGCACACCCGCTACGTCATGGTCGACTGGCAGATGATCGACGCTAACTCCAAGTTCGGCGCGCCGGTCACGTTCTACAACGACGAGGGGCAGGAGCTCACCCGCGACGACTTCTTCAGTCTGCTCTACCAGCAGACCGAGCAGGGCGGCTTCCGGCCCGTCACGCAGGTGAACGACCAGCGCTACTACGAGAGCCTGATGGTGCGCCTCTACGAGTTCCACGGCAGCGCCACCTCCGCTCAGCCGGTCGTCGTCGACTGGCAGGAGACGGACGCGCAGACGCAGAGCGGCGAGCAGGTGACGGTCAACACCATGCCGCAGGGCGAGGAGCCGACCGTCAAGACCTTCGACAACATGAGCGCCGCGCGCGCCTACGTCGAGGAGGACGGCAGTGCGCAGGTCGGCGGCATCGGCGGGTTCCCGAGCGAGGACGTGCCGGCCCTGGAGCACTACCGGCTCGTGCACGCGAACCAGCAGCCGGCGTTCCGGCGCACGCTCCAGCGCCAGCAGGTCGCGCAGGTGCTCGGGATTCCCGGCAGCGCGCTCTCGACGACGCCCCAGCGCTGGGTGAAGACGTTCGAGCGCGTGCCCGGCGCGACCGTCGAGGGCTCGGGCGCCGAGCCCGGCGAGGAGGTGACCGCGACGGTCGAGATGGGGATGCCTGGCAGCAACGAGACGTTCACGTACACGCAGTACGCGACCGCGAACGAGGACGGCGAGTTCACGTTCACGCTGCCGTACTCCACGACGGGCTACGCGGAGTACGGCCCCGAGAACGGCTACACGAACACGAGCGTCCGCGCCGAGGGCTCGTACCGGATCTTCGACGAAGGCGAGACGCTCGACAACGGCACGACGGTCCAGAACCGCGCCGAGGTGGACATCTCCGAGGCGACGGTCGTCGGCGACGACGACGAGCCGGTGACGGTCACCCTCGAAGAGGAGCGGACCGAACCGGAGGGCGCGGGCGGGAACGAGACGGACGACGGCACCACGACGAACGAGTCCTCGCTGTCGGGGAGCGCGTTCGCGGACTCGCTCACGGCGGCTGACGGCGACGGCGGCGCTGGCACGTTCGAGGCCGTGACCGCACCGCGGGCCGGGACGCTTGCCGCGGAGCCGTAGTCCGATGGTCGCGCTCCGGGACTGGCTGGCGGTCTACCTGAAGGGGGTCGCCATGGGCTGTGCGGACGCGGTCCCGGGCGTCTCGGGCGGCACCATCGCGCTCATCGTCGGTGTCTACGAGCGGCTGATCGCCGCGATCACGACCGTCAGCCCGGAGCGCATCCGGCGAGTGCTCGCGGGCGTGCGGCCCCGGAACCTGCCCGACGCCAGGGCCGCGTTCCTGGAGGTCGACGGCGCGTTCCTCGCCGTCCTCGGCGCCGGAATTGCGACCGCGATCGTCACCGTCCTGCGACTGGTCGACCACCTGCTCGAAACGCTCCCGGTCCCCACCTTCGGCTTCTTCTTCGGGCTGATCGCCGCCTCGGCGGTCGTCCTCTACGGTGAGGTCGATCTCTCGACGCGCGACCGGAAGGCGGCGGCCGCGGGCGGGTTCCTGCTCGCCTTCCTCACCTCCGGCTACGCCTCCAGCGCGCTCGGGGCGGGGAGCTACCCCGTCCTCTTCGTCGCGGGCGCGGTCGCGGTCAGCGCGATGATCCTCCCGGGCATCTCCGGCTCGCTCCTGTTGATCATCCTCGGCCAGTACGAGTACATGAGCGGCGCGCTTTCGGCGTTCGTCGACGCGCTGGTCGGTCTCGCCGTGGGCGGCGAGCCCGCCCGCGTGACCGAGACCGCGCCGCCCGTGCTGGTCTTCGTCGCGGGCGCGCTCGTCGGGCTGTTCACCGTCGCGCACGCGGTGCGGCGCGCGCTCGAACGCGACCGCGCGGCCACGCTCGCGTTCCTGGTCAGCCTCATCGTCGGCGCGCTCCGAGCGCCGGTCGCGGAGGTCGGCCGCGTCCTCGCGGAGACGGGCGGCACCTGGCGCGCGGCCGCGCCGGAGTTCGCGCTCGCGGCGGTCGGCGGCGCGCTCGCGGTCGGCCTCCTGGACCGCTACTCCGGGACGATCGAGTACTGATCGGGCCCACGCCTCGCGCGACCGCGGTCGACGCCTCCGTCACTCCGAAGTCGCGCGTTTTCCGGTCCGGAACTCGAAACAGGCACCGGGGTAGTCGGCGGGACCGTCGCGGACGGTGACCGTCCAGCCGTGAGCGGACGCGACGCGGTCGACGATGTGCAGGCCGAGCCCGGAGGCGCCCCCGCCCGCGCGGGTGCTCACGCCGGGATCGAACACGTCCTCGCGCACGTCCGGGTCGATGCCCGGGCCCGAGTCCGCGACCAGGAACCCCGCCCCGTCCGGGAGCGATCGGACGATGACCGCGTCGCCGCCGTGCTCGAGCGCGTTCCGGAAGAGGTTCTCCAGCGCCGCCGACAGCAGGGCCGGGTCGGCGGCGACCGTGTCGCACTCGATCGTCAGCGTCGGCGCGGTCGCCGTCTCGCCCGCTGCGGCGTCGTGGTGGACGCACTCGAAGGCCGCCTCCGCGACCCGCTCGAGGTCCACGCGCGCCGGCGACTCGACGCGCTCCGCGGCGGCGATGCGCTCGGCGTCGTCGAGAGTTCTCCCCATGCGGTCCAGTGCGGTCCGGAGACAGTCGAGCGCGCGGTCGTCCGTCTCTCGGGCCGCGTTCGGGCCCGTTCGGTCCTCCGCGAGCAGCGCCGCGTTCCCGGTCGCGATCGCGAGCGCGTTGCGGAGCTCGTGGACGATCACGTCGGTCGCCCGCACCTCCGACGGCTCGGCGGCGGGTGTCGGCGACGCGACCTCGTTCTCCCGCGCGGCCGCGGCGTCGTCGGTCACGGCACCGCACCTCCGCGCTCCGACTCACCTGCGAGGGTGTCGAACGCGCCGAGCGGGGTCGACGCGTCGCCGTCGTGGAGCCCCACCGCGGACGCGCTCGTCAGGGACGCCGACGCGTTCCCGTCGCCGGACGCGTTCCCGTCGCCGGATTCACTCTCGTTGGCCGTGGGCGTCCCGCCGTCGGGCGTCATCTGGCTCTCGTTTTCCGGCCGGCTCTCGTTCTCGCTCTCGTTGCCGTCCCCGGTCGCGGTCTCGTTCTGTGCCGTCCCCGTCGACTCGTTGCGCGGGGCGTCCGCGGTTCCGTTCTCCGAGCCCTGCGGCGACTCCGTCGACCCGTTCTCGGGCGGCGTCGTCGACTCGTTGCCCGGCGGCGCGGTCGAACCGTTCGCCGTCCCGTTCCGCGTCCCGTTCCGCGTCTCGTTCCCGGGGTGGGTCGCGGTCTCGTTGCCGTCGGCCCTCGTCTCGTTGCCCGAGGCCGTCCCGTTGCCCGCGGTCGTCTCCGACGCCCCGCCCGAACCGGACTCGTTCGCGCCGGCGGCGAACGCTCCGGCCCCGTTTGCGCCGGCCGGTTCGTCGAACGACCCTGACGAGAACTCCGCGGTCGCGTCGCCGGTGGCCGAGAACAGCGCGACCGTCGCGCCGCCCCCGAACCCGACCGACGTGACGACGACGGCGGCGAGGAGTGCGACCGCGACGCGACGCCGGAGCGACACGCGGCTCATCGGTCGACCTCCTCGGCGCCCGTCGAGTCATGCGGCGGGTCGTCGGCCGAGTCGGTCGCCGAATCGGCCGTCGCGTCCGCGGGTTCGGACTCGTCGCCGCTTGCCGACAGCGGCGTCCCGCCGTCCGACGCCGGCGTGGCTGCCGCGCTCTCGGTCGCCGCGTCCGAGGCCGTCGACTGGTCGACCGCGGGCGTCGCCCGCCGAGCGGTGAGGAGGATCCCCGCGGCGCCCAGCAGCGTCACCGTCGCGGCGAACGCGACGGAGAGCGTGACCGGCGACTGCAGCCGGACGGCGACGTAGACGGCGTACGGCGCCGCGAGCGCGAGCACGGCGGCCGCCCCCTTGATGGTCTCGACGGAGATCTCGCCTCCACTCTCGCCCGCGCTCTCGCTCCCGGTATCGCTCTCGGCGGCCGTCGCGGCGGCCGACTCGCCAGCGCCTGGATCCACAGCGGCGGCCGACGCGCCGGCGGATGAATCGGCGACGGCTGGCTCGGCAGGTTCACCGCTCGACGTTTCGGAGGGGTCGCTGTCGGCTGCGTCGGCCGAGTTCTCGGTGGCGGACGCCGTCTCGTCCGACGACCCGGCACGGATCCGCGGGCCGACGAGCGACCAGATCTCCGTGATCACCAGCAGCCCGAACGGGACCACGACGAGTGCGAGGAACCCGTACGGCGAGTTTCCGAACTGGATGACGTAGCCGAGGTACGGGATCGTCAACACGACGGTGCCGAGGACGTTGCTCGCGGGAACCAACCCCGCGTCGGCGTCCTCGTTGGCGTCGCCCTTCGTCGCGAACGCGCGGTCGCCGTTCCGCTCCTCGACGCCGACCACGCGATGGGTGACCGGGACCTGCTCGTCGCCGCGGCGGAACGTGATCACGTCGCCCTCCGCGATCGCTCCGGGGCCGCGGTCGTCGACGATCACCACGTCGCCGGGCGCGATGGCCGGCGTCATGCTCGCCGTGAGCACGACGTAGCTCTCGTCGGCGCCGATCGTCCAGGGGGCCGCGTAGACGACGAACGGCACGACGACCGCGATCAACAGCAGCAGTGCGGCGACGCTTGCGAGTTTTCTGGTGTTCATGCGGAATCCACCTCACACAGGACCGACCCGTCCGTATCGACCGCCTCGAGGACGGTCACGTCGTGCGTGCCGTCGCCGATCACGAGCCCCGGGCCGAAGGGCTGTGAACAGCTGATGTGGAAGCCGCCGACGACCGCGCCGTCGACGACCACGTCGAAGTCGGGCCCGCCCGAGACCGACGGCGGGTCGTGGAGCACGGCGTCGAACTCGTCGCCATCATCGAGCGTGCCCGAGAAGGCGACGTCGCCGGCGCCGGCGTTACCGTTGCCGCCTCCACCGTTGCCGTTTCCGCCTCCACCGTTCCCACCGCTTCCCCCACCGGACCCGGAGCGAACGATCTCGAGGAGCACGTCGTCCGGCCCCGCGTACGCGAACGTCGCGCTCGCGATGCGCTCGCCCTCGCCGCCGTCCGCGGGCGGACACGTCGCGCAGTCCGGCTCGTCCGGGCAGTCGCCGAGCCCCTCGAAGGGGTTGACGGCCGCGGACTCCGACACGTGGCGACACTGCTCGGCGTACCCCGAGACGGCCAGCTCCGTCGTCTCGTTGGCGGCCGCGGCGGGGGCGTCGGGCGGGAGCGTCCACTCGACGACCAGCGACAGCGGCGTCCCGGGGTCGAGACACGGCGTTCCGTCGCGGTCGTCGAGCCGGACGCCGCCGGCGAGCGCCTCGCGGACCGCGGTCAGCGAACCGGCCGCGAGCGTCGTCCCACCGAGGGAGACGGTCACCTGGAGCGCGTCGCCGAGCGGGTCCGGGCCGGACGGGCAGGTCGTCCGGACCCACAGCCGGCCGGGGTTGGAGGTGATGGTCCACGCGAGCGTGGCCCGTCCCTCGTCGCCGCGGTCGAGGTCGGTGAAGCTGATGACGCCGGGAGGCGCGTCCGCCGCGCAGTCCGCACAGTCGAGTTCGACGGCCAGTTCGAGGTCGCCGCTCGTCAGCAGTCCGCCCGCGCGCTCGCGGTCGGACAGCAGCGCGACGGTCCGCGCACCGCCGACGCCACCGAGTGCGCCGAGCGTCCCCGTCCCGACGATGCCGGCGAGGATCTCGCGGCGACTGAGGCTCATTGCTCTCCCCCCCACGGCTCGACGACGAAGGGGTTCCCCGCGAAGTCACAGCCGACGGCGCCGAACTCCAGCGCGAACTGCGTTCCGGCGCCCTGATACGCGTTGCCGACGTTCTCGTCGAGCGCCCACGAGAAGCCCAGACACAGCCGTTCGCCGGGCTCCAGACAGCGCGCGCTCGCGAGCCCGGGGTCGAGCCTGAGGCCCTCGTCGAACGTGCCGGTCGCGGCCAGGGTCGTCTCCGGCGCTGCGAGCGTGCCGGTGACCACCGGCTCGCCGAAGCCGGACGCGTCGGCGCCGCGACAGCCGCCGACGCCGAACAGCCCGGTGTCGTACCACAGTTCCACGTCGACCGCGCTCGCGAGGGCGCTCTCGCCCGCGAGCGTCCGACGGACCCACACGGTCCCGGGCTCCGAGTCGGCGTCGACGTACAGCCCGACGCTCAACGTGCCCGAGTCGCCCGGCACCACATCCCCGAAGTCGATGACCGGTCCGGCGGGGCCGTCCTCGTCCAGCTCGTTCGCGTAGGCGTCGGTGTCGCCGTGGCTCCACTCATCGGTCCCCGGGGACACGGACCGGAGCGGGTCCTCCTCGCGACCATCGTCGTAGGTGGCGTGCCAGCCGACGCGCAGGGAGGGCCCCTGCGTCGCCGCGTACGTGACGTTGGGGTACGACGGGTCCGTCCCGGACACCCGACGGTTCCCGCGCGCGAACCCGAGCCCGGCCGCCCCGACGACGCTGGCGCTCGCGAGCAGTTGCCGCCGACTGAACCGGAATTCGTCATTTTGTGACACGCCGACCCTCCTCCGAGGCGAACGCGCGCGCTCGGTCCGTGGTCGACCCGCTCGTTTGCGGGGTGAGCGCATATGTATGGGTCGCGTACCGGGTCGCGGCGATCCGGCAGGGTGAGCGAACCGGACGCCCGCGACCCGACTCTCGGCTCGCGGATCCGGGCGGACGTGTGATGGGTGTCATGGCGATCCCTGATGGGAGTCCCACCGACGGAGTCGAACCGTCGTGCGCCGACGTGGGGGGTGGGGGAACGTTCCCCCGGCAGTCCGAGGCAGTCCGAGGCGGTTCGCGGTCCCTACGCGTCGAGCACCTCGACGTACACCGCGGGGTTCTCGTCCGAGGCGGCGGGGTCGTCGTCGAGTCCCTCGAGCGTCACGTCCGCGGTCAGCTCCCAGTCGACGCTGGCGTCGACGTCCTCGACCAGCAGGGAGTTGATCTCGGCGCCGTCGGCCTCGACCGCGTCGGGACCGGTCGGGGCGCTGCCGTTGACGCGAACGTTCGAGACGCTCGCGAGGTGGCTCGCGTCGTCGCCGCGGGCGACGATGGAGACGACGTCGCCGGCCGCGTCGCTGACGGCGTAAGAGACGTCTCCGGTGGAACCGTTCGCGAGTTCGAGCGTCGCCTCGCCGGCGTCGGCGTCGTACGCGACGGTCAGGTCCCCGTCGAAGCTGCTGCCGCCGAAGTCGTAGTCGGCGGTGTCGCTGTTGGCGTTGTCGTCGCCCACGAGCAGTTCGAAGGTGTTGGAGCCGCCGTTGCGCGCCTTGGAGATCCACAGCACGTCGGCGTCGTCGTAGTCCAGCTTGCCGAACCCCTCGACCTCCCGCGAGGTGATGCAGGGGTTCATCGTGCCGTCGTTGTGCCGCGCCTGCTCCGCGTAGAAGGACACGTCGAACGTGACGGAGTCGGTCTGGATCTCGTTGCCGACGTTCGTGGGGATCTCCCACGAGAGGCAGACGCAGGTCTCGTCGTGCTCCTCGCTGCTCTCGACGCCGTCGAAGGGGTCGCGGTCGATGCCCGCGGCGCCGTCGCCGGAGCCGTCGAGCGGCACGCCGTTGTCGAGCGCGGCCATGACGTCCGCGAGCGAGCCCTCGGCGATGAGGTCGCCCTCGATTAGCTCGTCGTCCTCCTCGGTGCAGTAGCGGAGCGTCACCTGCATCGCCTCGGCGAGCTGCCCCGCCTCGGGGATCTCGCCGTACATGTCGTTGAGCGCCGCCGCTTCCGGCTCCGTGGTGCCGTTCTGGCTGTTCTCCGTCAGCTGCCCGCACATCCACATGTACGCGGGGTTGTCGACGATGGAGAAACAGAGGACCCCCTCGCCGGAGTCGCCGGGCTTGACGTCGTCGACCTCGATCTTGAGCGGGTCGCCCTCCGTGTCCTCGCCGACGGTGTTGCCGTTCAGCACCGTGTCGATCGCGTACTGGTTGTAGCTGCCCTGGTCCTCGGAGTAGTCGACGTGAACGAACAGGTCGAGTTCGCCCGCGGTGAGCGTGTTGTCCTCGAAGGCCTCCTCGTCGCTGAAGTACGCCGTCGTTCCGAACCCTGCGCCCGCGGAGGCGACGCCGACCGCGCCGAGGCCGAGGAGCGTCTGCCGCCGCGAAATGCCGATGTTGTCGTCGTTCATGGTGTTCATCCCCGAATGGGGAACCCCACCGGCGGGATCGAACCGCCGGGCCGGCCGTCCCGGAACCCGCCGCCGTGGCGGGTTGCCGGAGTCCGGATGGGAATCGAGCGGCGCCGCCGCTCTCGTGGTCTCACTCTGGCGTCTGGGTGTCGTTCGGCGTCGCGGTCGGCGTCGGAGTGGGCTGCTCGAACGGGTTGCCCGGCTCCTCGTTGTGCCGGCACTGCTCGGCGTGGAACCCCACGTCGAAGGTGACGGAGTCCGACTGCACCTCGTTGCCCACGTCCGGGGGCAGCTCCCACTCGAAGCCGATACACTGCGTGAGTCCGCCCGCGAAACACTCGCGGTCCTCCGTGGACCGGTTGCCGTCGAGGGCGATCCCGCCCTCGTCCTTCGAGAGCGCGGCCATCGCCTCCGCGAGCGACCCCTCGAAGATGACCTGCTCGCCCACGAGCGTCTCCGCGATCTGGCCGAACGCCTGTTCGAGCGCGGCGTCGTCGGTCGCGGTGAAGATGTGGTCGTCGGTCGGGTCGCTGGCCATCGACTCCAGCGTCGACTGCTGGGCGCCCGCGACGCCGATGGCGAAGATCTCCGTGCTCGGATCCGCGTTTCGCGCGGCCTGTGCCGCGCTCGCGGGGTCCTGCCCGCTGGACGGCTGCCCGTCCGTGAACACGACCATGATCCGGTCGTGGCCGTCGGGACAGTTCCCGAGGTCCGCCTGCCCGGTGGAGACGCCGTCGGCCATCGCCGTGCTGCCGTTGGCGGAGAGGCCGCTGATCGCGTTCTGCAGGGCGGCCTCGTCGTCGGTCACGGAGACGAGCGTGTTCGCGCTGTTCGCGAACGTCGTGAGGCCGACGCGGTTGGCGGAGCTGGCGCCGAGTATCGTCGAGACCAGCGTCGACGCGCCGTCCTTCATGTCCTGGAGGCGGTTGCCGGTCCCCATCGACCCGGAGACGTCGAGGACGAGTTCGACACAGATCGGGTCGTCGTCGCCCCCGGCGGGTTCGTAGACGTTGTCGCAGTCCTCGTCGTACCACATCGTCACGTCGATGGCGTCGGCGAGTTCGCCGGCGCCCGCACCGGGGTCGCCGCCGGTCTCGTCGACCGCCGACTCGGGGTCAGTGAGGCCGTTCTCCGCGTTTCCGCTGAGGTCGCCGTACATCCACACCCACGAGGGGTTGTCACAGATGTGGAGACTGATCGTCACCTCGCCGTAGTCGCCCGGCTTCACGTCCTCCAGCGTGAACACCGGGATCGCGTCGCCGTCCACGAGGTTCAGCTCCGGGTTACAGAGGTCGCGTTCCTGGACCTCCTCCGGCCAGCTCCACCCGCCGACGTCCGGCACCTCGCCGAGCAGGTAGACGCCCGGCTCCTCCTCCTGCACGTCGAAGTCGGGGTACCACCCGTCGATCTCCTCGAGCCGACCGGGCCCGCCCGCGTACGTCGCCCTGTAGTCGAGCTTGAGGTCCAGCTCGCCCGCGGTGAGCGTGTTGTTGTCGAACGATTCCTCGTCGCTGAAGTACGCCGTCGTCCCGAGTCCTGCACCCGCGGACGCGACGCCGACCGCGCCGAGCCCGGCGAGGATCCGACGCCGGGAGAGGCCGATGGTGTCGATGTCGTTGTCTGTCATGGTTGGGTCGACGGCCGGGCGAGTCCGGTCGTCGTGTATCCACCCCTCATTCGGCTGCCACCTTATGTACGAGCGAGCTATACACGGCTAAACGGCAGCATAGTGCCGCTAAACCCCAGAATAGCGCCGTTGAATGGGAGCATAAGGGATTCCAACGGCCGAGCAACCGATCGTAACGTCCGATTCGCCGATGGATGGGGTGTGTTACCGTAACCCGATCGGTGTCCCTACCGGATCCATCGGAGGCGGTTGCCAGTCCGTACGAGACGGCAACCGACCCATACCTACGTATGGGGGCTGCGACAGGCCGGCTATGACTCACCCGCGAGTACCCGAGGGGGGATCGACGTGGCGGTCCCGGTGACGCTACCGGAGACGCGGATTCACGCGCTGCTGTCGAACGAGCGACGGCAGGCGACGCTCGACCGGCTCTCGCGCGCGGACGAGGAGATCTCCGTCAGCGACCTGGCGACGTTCGTCGCGGAGCGGGAGTCCGGAACCTCGCCCCCGCCGCGCGACGTGCGCGAGAGCGTCTACTGCTCGCTGGTGCAGACGCACCTGCCGACGCTCGAGGAGTCGGGAGTGGTCGTCCACGACGCGGACGCGCAGACGGTCCGGCTCGCGCCCCACGCCGAGCAGCTCCGGGTGTACCAAGAGGTGGTCACGTCGTTCGGGGTGACGTGGGCGGAGCTGTACCGCGGGGTCGGGATCGTCGGCCTGTGTGCGGTGCTCGGCTCGCTCGTCGGCGCGCCCGGGCTCGCGCGCGTGGACCCGCTGTTGTGGACGAGCCTCGCGCTCGTCGGCTTCGCGGCCGTGAGCGTCTACCACCTCTGGTCGTACCGGTTCTCGCTGCTGGGGTGACGACGGGACCAGACGGGCGACGGGACCAGACTTAACAGGCGAACATGTCTACCGAAGAACAATGACGCGGACTACCACGGAGTTGCTCCGGCAGCACGACGTCGACCCGGTAGTCGTCGAGGCGATCCTCTCCAGATACGGGGCGGATCTGGAGGAGCCGAGCGTCGACAACGTGAGCGATCCCGCCGAACGGGCGTACGCGTTCCTCGATGGCGAGGACGGCAGCCCGATCCGGACCGTCCAGGACCACTATTACCAGTTCGCGACCGCCGACCACATCGAGGGACCGCCGGAGACCGAGTCGGCGTTCGGGGCCGTGCTGGAAGAGCTGGTCGACGAGGGGCTCGTCGCCCGGACGGCCGAGCTGACTCCCCGGTACTCCGTCTCGTTCTACGACCTGCTCGCCGACGTGCGAACCGATTGGACCGCGAGCGGCGTCGACGAGTTCTGTGCGGAGACGGGCGTGAACAAGCGAGAGGTGTACGCGCACATCTTCACCGACCTCCACCTCGACGTCGACCTCACGGAGTGAGAATGCAGGACGACGACGCGCCCGAAGCGAGCGGTGACTCCGCGGCCCGAGGGACCGACGCCCCCGCGGATCTCGACACCGCTCGCGACCTGCGTGAACGCGCCGAAGCCGACCCCAGCGGGATCACGACCGAGGAGATGGGTACGGCCGTCTCCCTCCTCGCGTGCGAGGATCCGGAGGTCCGCGTCACCGCAGCGGAGGTGCTCCAGCACGTGTTCGACCGCCCGGCCCTGTTCGAGCCGTTCGTCCCCGAACTGGTCGAGGCCTCCGCGACGTATCCCGACGAGGTCGAGGGGATCCCGTCGCCGCAACAGTGGATGGCCTCCGACCGGCTCCGAGCGGTCGTGTACGTCGCGGACGCCCTGGCGAGGGTCGCACAGCGCGCGCCCGCGGTCGTCGAACCCCACGCGGATCGACTCGTCGAAGCGGTTCGGTCCGAGGCGAACGCGCCGTCTCACCACGCGTTCACGCTCGGATACGTCGCCGCGCGGTCGCCGGACGCCGTGCCGACCGCGGAGGTCCGGGCGGCGCTCCGCGATCTGCTCGACCGCGGACGCGGAAACGGGTTCCCCTCGTTCGCCGCGCACGCGCTGGGCGAGATCGGCGACCCTGACGACCTCCCCGCAGTACGCGAGGCGCATCCGGGAGCGACCGGCGACGAAGCCCTCGAAGCGGCGTTCGACGACGCGGTCGAGAAGTTGGAGAGCGGGGACGCGACGGACGCGGATCGGTGACTACGCGAGGTCCGTCCCGTCGACCTCGATCTCGAAGAGCCGGTCGTTACAGCCCGCACAGGTCCCGGCGACCACGTCGTAGCTGGCACAGCAGGACGTGACCACGTCGCGGCCGACCGTTATCTCCCCGTGGCAGGTCGGACACCGGTCGAGGAAGATCCGGAACGCGCCCAGCAGGGCGGTCCGGCGGGCGAGCGACTCGTCGGCGTAGCCCGGGATCCGGTCCGCGAAGACCTGGTCCGCGGCCGCGTCCGCGACGAACGCCGAGCGCGACTCCCAGACGGCGATCTTCTCGTGGCCGAACTGCGCGACGTACGCGTCCCCCTCCCACCCGAACCGGAGGTCCTCGGCCGGGATCCCGGCGAGCCGCGAGAGCGTCTCCTCGTCCGAGGGGCCGGCGTTCACCGCGGCCGCCGCGGCCCGCAGGTCGTCGGCCACGTCGGGGGCGATCATCAGGTCCGCTCCCGACGGATCGACGACGAGAAGCCCGGACTCCAACAGGGTGGCCTCCGCGTCCTCCGCCGTCTCCCCGCCTGCACCGTCGTCCATGAACGCGCGCTCTGCGGCCGGCTCCTTGTCGAACAGGGCGAGGACCTGTCGCGGGAGGTAGTTCGCGGTGAGCCAGGGCGTGCCCGGGATCAGGTAGCCGCGGAGCCAGACGGACAGCACGCCGACGATCGCCAGCCCCACGCCCAGCGCGGGCCGCACGCTCCCGAGGACCGCGGCCGCGACGGCGACCACCACGAGGTTCAGGGTCGTACAGGGCACACAGCGGTTGGGTCCCGTGTACTCCCTCCGGCGGATTCGCTCGATCAATACATTGGGAACGTTAGACATCAATCGAACGAGGACGCTTCAGCGGTGTAGTTATGACACGCATACCGGCGGTAAACACGTTATTAACGGGCTTCCCACGGTAGTGATCTATGAGTTGAATATTTCAAATGGTAGCAATATTTATCACCCATGACTCGGATCAGGGGCTTGGTGGTGGGACAACATGAACCTCAGGTCGCCGGAGAGAAAGCCAGACAAAAAGAACGACTCCACGGACCGCTCCGTCGAGCCCGACTCGATGGACACGGTGTTGAAGGTACTGAGTAACCGTCGACGCCGCGAAACGGTACGGTACCTAAAGGAAGTAGACGAGAAGGCGGCCGTCCGCGACATCGCGAGGCAGGTCGCGGCGTGGGAGAACGGCGTGGAGACGGACGAAGTCACGTACGATCAGCGGAAGCGCGTGTACACCTCGCTCCACCAGTCGCATCTGCCGCGGCTGGCGCGGGAGGGGTTCATCGACTACGACCGGAACCGGGGGACGGTTTCGCTCACCTCTGATGCGGACGATCTGCAGATCTATCTCGAGGTGGTGACGGGGAAGGACCTCCTGTGGAGCGAGTACTATCTCGGGCTCGCCGTGGTGGCGTTTCTCCTGGTGGGTGCGGCCGCGATCGGGACGCCGCCGTTCGCCGCCCTCTCCGGGACCGTGTACGGCCTCCTGACCGCCGCGGTGCTCGGCGTCTCAGCGATAGTGCACCTGCTGTCGACGCGGAACAACGCGCTCAGTGGGTAGTTCGCGGTCCTTACCGTGTCCCGGCCGGCGTCACGGTCGCCGCGGTCGCCACGGTCGCCGCGGGCGTCACGGTCGCCGCGGGCGCCCGGTCCCTCCCTATGGCGGAACGCCCGCTATGCCGTCTCGTCCAGCTGGACGGTCTCCTCGACGATCATGCGCGGCCCCTCTCCGACCTGCAGGAAGCTCTCCGCGTCGGCCATCGTCCGCTGGCCGGCCTCCGAGTCGAACGCCTCCGACAGCGCGTCCGTGTCCTCGAAGTACAGCTCCAACACGCCGTCGTACTCGGACTGTTCGGGGTCGGCCGGCAGCGACGTGACGTAGCGTTTCAGCCCCGGCATCTCCTTCGCGATCGGGCTGTGGTCGTGGAGCCAGTAGTCCGCGAACTCGGCGTGGGACAGTTCCTCCTTGCGGACGACGAACTCGACGAGCTTGATCATGGTCGACGATGAGCGACTCGGCGTTTATCGTTTTCGGAGCGGGACGCTCGCGAGGGGGTCGCGGCTTACCCGACCGCGCCGGCGACGGCGCTCCCGCCGGCCGCGGCGGCCGCGGTCAGCAGGACGCCGAGCGCCAGCAGCCCGTAGTTCGCGATCGGGTTCGCTGCGCGTGCCGCCTCCAGCGAGTAGCGGTCGTCGCGCAGCGGCGCGAACGGCCGGATCCCCATCGGCGTCATGGCGTCCGCGAGCAGGTGGGAGCCGATCGCGACCGCGCCGGCCAGCGCCGCGAACGCGCCGACTCCGACCGCGGCGAGCGCGCCCGAGCCGGCCCCGAGCGCCCCACCGCCGAGGGCGCAGGCGGCGGCGACCGCGGCCGCGAACCAGACGGTGTGGGTCGGCCCGCGGTGGGGGAGGAACGGCACCCGGAGGTCGAGGTCGGGGACCGTCGCACCCCCGACCGCGACGACCCCGCCCGCGACCGCGAGCTCCGCGAAGCCGGCCGCGAGCGCGAGGAAGCCGACCGGGGCGTACAGACACAGCGCGGCGCCGTAGTGACCGGTTCGGTGCATGGCGTGGTGGAACGGAGTTTTCGGGCGGCGAGGATAGGTCTTCGGCTCGGCCACCGGAGGCCCGCCCCGCTCGCAGGCCCCGCTCGCGGGCGGCGCCGCTCGCCGACGGAGTCACGCTTTTGGTGATCGACCACCCTCGTTCGGGTATGCACACGACGCTCCGGACGCCCACCGAACGGACGTGCGAGAACTGCGGCCGGACGGAGACGTGGAGCGAGGACGCCGAGACGTGGCTCGTCGCGGACGACCCCGGGAACGTCTACTGCGTCCACGAGTGGGACATCAACGGCCAGTTCGCCCCGTTCGGGGAGTGACCGCGCCGCGGCGCGGTCAGTCGACGGCGCGGACCGCCGCCGAACCGCAGTCCGGACAGGTCACACGGACCATCCGGCTACGGGGCTTCGAGAACTCGGTTTCACAGCCCGCACACCGATAGTCGAACGTGGCGTCCTCGTCATCGCCCGATTCGGACTCCGAGAGCGTCCGCTTGAGGGTCGTCACGAGGCCCATAATTACGGGCTGTTCTTGATGAGGAAAGCTTGTGAAAGCTGCGCCGAGTTGTCCCGAGCGCCCGCGTGCAAACTGGACGCAGAACCGCGTCTTTCGTCAGAATCCGGTTCTCGGGTGGGGCGCCGCCGGATCAAACCCGGTCGGGATGAAGGTCGTCGCGCCGGTCCACGCGCGCGACGAGTTCGCGGGCGGCCCTGCGGACCGCCTCGTCCGAGGAGCCCGGCGGCTCGAAGCCGAGCGCGGCGAGCTTCTCGACGGAGAGGCGCATCTTCGGCACGTCGCCGGTCCAGCCGCGGTCGCCGCCGGTGTACTCGTAGTCGGGGTCGAGCCCCATCTCGTCGGCGACGATGTCGGCGATGCGTGTGACCGAGGTGGTCGTCCGCGAGCCGAGGTTGTAGGTGTTCACGGCGTCGTCCGCGCGTTCCACGACGTGGCGCATGGCCGCGACGCAGTCCTCGACGTGCATGTAGGACTTCTCCTGGCGCCCGTTCCCGAGGATGGTGAGCGTCTCGGGGTCGTCGGCCAACTTCTCCACGAAGTCCGGGACGACGCCCGCGCCGAAGCGCGGCCCGACGACGTTCGCGAACCGGAAGTTCCACACGCGGAAGCCGTGCGAGTGCGCGTACACCGACAGCAGCGCCTCCTCCGAGAGCTTGGCGGCGCCGTAGACGCTGATCGGCTCCAGCGGCGCGTAGTCCTCGGGCGTGGGGCGCGGGGCCTCGCCGTACACCGTCGAGGAGGAGGTGAACGCGATGCGGTCGACGCCGACCTCGTCCATGCGCTCGAGGACGTTCATCGTCAACTCGCCGTTCGCCTCGAACTGCCCGCGGGTGTCCTCGGCGTTGACGTACTTGTTCGCGGCCGCGAGGTGGAAGACGATGTCGAGCTCCTCGGTGATCACCTCGGCCACGTCCGCGGGGTCCAGCAGGTCGGCCTGCCGGAACTCGACGCCCTCGGGGACCGTCTCGCGGAGGCCGTTCGAGAGGTCGTCCGCGACGACCACGTCGTTGTCCGGCGCGAGCTGTCGGGCCAGCTCAGACCCGACGAGTCCCGCGCCGCCGGTGACGAGCACGCGCGCGTCCTGAAGCTCCATGTCGCGCGCTTTCCCGGCGGCGGGGAAGGGCGTTCCGGTCGCGGGCGGTCGCCGCATCGAAACCCCCTAACCGGCCGCGTCCGTCCGTCGGGACATGCACGAGGAACCCGAGGTCGCCGTGCTCCGCTTCGGCCACCGGCCGGGCCGCGACGACCGCATGACGACCCACGTCGGCCTGACGGCGCGCGCGCTCGGCGCCGACCGCGTGCTCCTCCCGGACAACGCCGGCCAGTCCGCGGAGACGATCCGCGACATCACCGACCGCTTCGGTGGCCCCTTCGAGGTCGAGCTCCGCGAGGACCAGACGGCCGTCGTCCGCGACTGGGAGGGGACCGTCGTCCACCTCACGATGTACGGCGAGCGCGTGCAGGACGTGGAGTCCGAGGTGCGCGACGCGCACGCCGACGAGCCCCTCCTGATCGTCGTGGGCGGCGAGAAGGTGCCGTGGGAGCTCTACGAGCGCGCCGAGTTCAACGTCGGCGTGACGAACCAGCCCCACTCCGAGGTCGCCGGCCTCGCGGTGTTTCTGGACCGCCTGTTCGACGGCCGCGAACTCGACCGCGAGTGGACCGACGCCGACCGCCGCGTGCTGCCGCAGGCGACCGGCAAGAAGGTCGTCGACGCGGACGACGAGGCGTGAGGACGGGAGCCGGGTTGCCGATCCGGTTCCGGTGGAGATCCTGCTGATCGGGGCGGCGACACTCGGAAAGTCCCACCCGGCTCTCTGTACGGTGCATTTTCTGTGTCTGTTACTGATCCTGCTGATCGGGACGGCGACACTCGGAAAGCCCCAGCCGGCTCGACCCGCCGGGCCTCGCTGTGCGCTCGCGTCTCTCAGCACAGCCCGACGCGAGTGCTTGCGTCGTCCGGGCGGGACCGAGCCGACTGCCCCTTTCGGTCCCACCCACCGCAACCGCACCGCAGCCTCGCACCTCCCCAACCTCGGCCGCGGGCCGGCCGCGAAACCGCAACACACCGCAGGCGGCCGGCCCGCGGCCTCCCTCGCGCGCGTTTCTCGCGCGCGCCGACAGCACAGCACAGCACCGCGACCGCACCGCCCCGCGTCCGAATCAGCACCGCATTCGCCCCGAACCCCGACCGACGAGATGGGGGGTGCGCGCGGGGACTGGCCGGGGCCTCAGACCCCGATCGCCTGCGAGGCGGCCGACAGGTCCACGTCGAGGTCCACGACGTAGGTGTGAACCGCCCAGAAGGCCGCGATCTCCAGGCCGGTAATGATCACGGTCACCAAGTCCGCGTACTTACTGGAGGTGGTCACGCCGACCGGGATCCCGAACTCCTCGCCCCAGAAGGGGTGAAACAGTGCGATACCGCGCTTGCTTCCCACCACGTCGAGCAGGTAGTGGGTGAGGACGCCGATCCAGACGAAGTGGAGGTTGTCGAAGACGACCGGGTACGCCATCACGACCGCGAGCACCGGCAGGCTGTGCAGCGTCTTCCGGTGCTTGCCGAACGCGGTGTCCACGTCCGGGAACAGCGCGCCGAGGACGATCGGCACCGTGATCTGCCCGATCTTCTCGGCCGTCGCGACGTCGACCGCCGGCTCGAGGACGAACCCGAGCCCGATCGCCAGAAGCAGCGCGTTCAGGACGTGGCCGCGTTTGTTCATGGCGCGTTCTCTTCCCGGGACCGACTCAAGCGTTTCCCTCGACGGCGACGCGGGCGCGAGGCTCCCGGTCTACGCCCGCGGTCGGCCGGGAGCCGTGCCGCGGACGAAAGAGCCACGGGGGCCGCCGCCGAGGACCGCACATGGAGTACGAGGAGCCGCAGTTCTTCCACGTGATGCAGTACGCGGCCCGCGCGGACGGCGACGTCATCGACATGGTGAGCGGGAACCCCGACTGGGAGCCGCCCGGCGCCCTGCGGACCGCCCTCTCCGAGTACGCGGAGCTCTCGCCGGACGCGTTCCAGTACCCGCCGAGCGACGGCCTCCGGGAGCTCCGGATCGCGGTCGCGGAGCGGCGCGGCGTCGACCCGGAGCAGGTCGTGATCACCGTCGGCACCGGCGAGGCGAACTACCTCGCGATGGCCCGCGCGCTCGACCGCGACGCCGGCGACGAGGCGCTCCTGCTGGACCCCGTCTACCCCTACTACCCGGGGAAGGTGGAGATGCTCGGCGGGACCCAGCGGCTCGTCCCCACCGCGCGCGACGGCGGCCTCGACCTCGCGGCCGTCCGCGAGGCGATGAGCGACGAGACCGCGCTCGTGATGTGCAACACGCCCAACAATCCGACCGGTGCGGTCTACGACCCCGAGGCCGTCGCCGAGGTGGTCCGCCTCGCCGAGGCCCACGACGCGCTCGTCGTCGTCGACGAGGTGTACGAGGCGTTCGACCACACGGGCTCCTTCGAGAGCGCGCTCCGGATCGACTCGCCGAACCGGATCGTCACCGGCGGCTTCTCGAAGTCGATGGCGATCACGGGGTTCCGCGTCGGCTACGCGATCCTCCCCGAAGAGCACGTCGAGGCCGCCCGCACGCGCCACATGCTCGTCAACGTGACCGGCCCGCGCCCCTCCCAGTACGCCGTCCTCCACGCGCTCCGCGAGACGCCCCCGAGCTACTACGCGGAGGCCCGCGGCATGCTCGAGGAACGCATCGACGCGTTCACCGCCGCGCTCGATGAGGCCGGCGCGGAGTACACGACGCCGGAAGGCGGCTTCTACGTCCTCGCGCGCTTCGACGGCTTCCCCGGCACGATGGCGAACGTCAAGCGACTCGTCGACGAGGCCGGCGTCGCGGGCATGCCCGGCGAGACGTTCGGCACCGCCCGCGAGGAGTGGGTCCGGTTCGCGCTGGTCACCCCTCGGGCCGTCGAGGCGGCCGAGCGGTTGGCTGACTACTTCTCGTAGCGCTCGCGGGGCCCGCGGATCGGGATCGAAGCCCGGGCTCGCTCCCCGACCGAGCCAGCGACCGACGGGTACACAAGGCGGCCCGCCCTCCCGGGCGACATGGACGAGATCGACGTCGAGCCGGTCGAGACGGTCGACGACGAGGAGTCGGCGAACGGGTCGGCCCCAGCCGAGGCTCGGGACACCGCCCCGGACGCCGAGGACCTCGCCGCGACCGAGGGCGCGCCGCTCCCCGAGACCGTCGACGCGCCGGAGTACGTGCTCTACGGCGGGAAGGGCGGCGTCGGCAAGACGACGATGGCGGCCGCGACCGGGCTCGCCTCGGCGGCCGCGGGCGTCCCGACGCTCGTCGTCTCGACGGACCCGGCCCACTCGCTGTCGGACACGCTCGACGTCGACGTGCCCGCGGAGCCGACCCGGATCCGGGCCGACGCGCCGCTTTTCGCCGCGGAGATCGATCCCGACGCGGCGATGGAGGAGGGGATGTTCGGCACCGACGCCGACCCCCTCGGCGGCCTCGGCGAGATGGGCGAGGCGATGGGCGGCATGGGCGGGATGGGCGGTGCCGCTGGCGGCTCGACCGACGGCGAGGGTCCCGCGGGCGGCCTGCTGGAGGGGACGGTCCCCGGCGCTGACGAGGCGGCGGCGATGCGACAGCTCCTGGAGTACCTCGACGACCCGCGTTTCGACCGCGTCGTCGTCGACACCGCGCCGACCGGTCACACCCTTCGACTCCTTCAGCTACCCGAGGTGATGGACTCGATGCTCGGCCGCGTGATGAAGCTCCGGCAGCGCTTCTCGGGCATGATGGACGGCATCACGGGCATGTTCGGCGGCGGGGACGAGGAGCCGGACCCGAGCGCCGACCTCGACGAGCTCCGCGAGCGCATCGAGCGCCTGCGCGCGGTGCTGCAGGACCCCGCGAAGACGGACTTCCGCGCCGTGATGGTTCCCGAGGAGATGAGCGTCGTGGAGACCGAACGGCTGGTCGCTCGCCTCGACGAGTTCGACATCCCGGTGAACACGCTCGTCGTCAACCGGGTGATGGAGGACCTCGCGGACGTGACCGACGTGGCGGGGGCCGAGGGCGGAGCGGCGGGGGACGAAAACGCCGCCGCGACCGGCGTCGACCCCGAGTGGGTGGTCTCGCCGAACCTCGAGGACTGCGAGTTCTGTCAGCGCCGCTGGGAGGTCCAGCAGAACGCCCTCGGGCGCGCGACGGACCTGTTCCGCGGCCGCGACGTGAAGCGCGTGCCCCTGCTGGCCGAGGAGGTGCGCGGCGAGGCGGCGCTGCGCGTCGTCGCCGCCTGTCTGGCGTAAACGGGCTCGTGAGACCGCCGACAGAAATCCGCCTTTCGAACCGCCGACAGAAAACGCCCTATTGCGCGTCCTTCGCGCCGCGGACGGTCTCGCGGACGGCGTCGACGCCCTCCTCGTGGAGCAGGTCGCCGACCACGACCACGTCCGCGTGACTCGCCATCTCGTGGGCCGCGTCGTAGTCGTGGATGCCGCCGCCGTAGAACAGCGTGGCGTCGTCGAGCGCCTCGTCGGCGGCCGCGACCTTCTCGGGGTCGCCGTAGGTGCCCGAGTACTCCACGTAGACGATCTCCTGGCCGAACATCTTCTCGGCGACGCGCGCGAAGGAGGCCACGTCCTCCGCGGACTGGTCGCAGTCCGCCTCGGTGTACTCCGCGACCGACGCGTCGGGGTTCATCACGATGTACGCCTCGGTGTGGGTGCGGTCCCAGTCGAGGCCGTTCTCGATGCGGACCCACTCCTTGTGCGCGCCGACGATCCAGAAGGGCGACTCGGAGTTGAACACCGTCGGGATCAGGTACCCCTCCAACGCCGGGTCGTCCACGACGACCGCGGGGTTCGACGGCTCCTGATAGATCGGCACGTCGTACTTCGCGCAGGCGTCGATGACGCGCTGCATCTTGTCGGCGGTCATGTCGAGCGTACCGCCGATCTCCAGCGCGTCCGTCCCGGTCTCGCAGACGTCCTCGAACGTCTCGTCGCCGACGAGGTCCTTGTCGGGGTCGACCTTCAGGATGTGGTCCCAGTCTTCCCACGGATTGCTCATTGGAGGGGAAACGCCCCCCGGCGGTTAAAAAGGAAGCGATGGATCCGCCCGCTCGGGCGGCCGTCGCCGTCGTCCCCGCGGGCCGGAGGGCTCACTCCTCCTCGTAGCGCTCGCTGGCGGCCGCGAAGCCGAACTCCGCCTGTTCCTTGCTCCGCCGGGACTCCCGCTCCGCGAGCGCCTCGGGGTCCGGACCGGCGTCGTCGTCGATCCGCGCGAACGACTTGTGGACCTTCGCGTGACACCACCGACAGAGCGCGACCGTTATCTCGTGTGGCCCGGCGTCGTCGAGGTCGTCGGGCTCGCTGGAGTCGTCCGGATCGACGGCCCCGCCGGCCTCGGACTCCCGCGCCGCGTCGCCGTACATCAGGTGGTGTTCCTCCAGCATGGGCCGGGCGTCGTCGTGCGCCATGCGGACCTCGGGAAGCCCGCAGCGGGCGCACTCCCGATTCGCGGTCGTCGACCGGTAGTGGGGGCAGGCGAACCAGTTCCCTTCCTCGCCGACGTGGCAGGCGTACCCGTCGCGGCGGCGCGCGGCCGCGAACTCCGGGTCGTCGCCGGCGCGATCGAGCGCGAACCGACAGCGCCCGTTGTCCGTGAGGTGGTCGCAGACGCCCGCGACCGCGTAGGGGTCGTCGACGCCGACCGGCGTCCCGTCCGGTGTCCGCTCCATGACCGCCGTTGTGCGGCCCCGTATTTGAACGATGGGGCGCCGGCAGCGACTTATCGCTCTCCGCCGCCGTCGGCCTACCAGCCGGCGTCGATGTCGGCCGCGACCGCCTCGAGGATCTTCGCGGTCGTGTCGGCCACGACGCGCTCCATCACGTCCGTGTCCGAGTTCGTCGGGTCGCCGAGGCCGCCGAGTTCGGTCACCTCGTCGAAGTACTCGTACGAACGCGTCTCGGGCATCTCGCGGGCCTCCTGCGGCTCCTTCTTCGACTCGCGGACGAGGTCGGGTCGGTACAGCTCCACGAAGCTCGTCTCGTGGTCGCCGGCGTGGCCCCATCCCTCGCCGAAGGCCTCCTCGAGGTCCTCGCGGGCGAAGTCCGTCCAGTGGACGAAGTGGACCGACAGCGCCGTCTCGCGGCCGAGCCGGTCGGCGGCCATCGCCAGCGGCTCCTTGTTGCCGCCGTGGGTGTTCAGGAACAGCAGGCGGTCGACGCCGTGGGCCGCCATCGACTCGCCGATCTCCACGACGACGTCGACGTACGTCTCCCGCGAGAGGGTGATCGTCCCCGGGAAGCGCATGTGGTGCTCGGAGTAGCCGAACGGGAGCGTGGGTAGGCGGAGCAACTCGAGACCGTGGTCGGGCGCCGCCTCGACCAGTTCCGCGGAGAGGTAGTCGGCCCGCAGGGTGTCCGTCGAGGTCGGCAGGTGCGTGGAGTGCTGCTCGATGCTTCCGGTGGGAAGCACCGCGAGGTCGCTCGTGGCGACCGCCTCGGCCGCCTCCTCCCACGTCATCGCGTACAGGTCCGCATCCGTCTCGGTCTCGGGCATACTCGGGGCTCCGCCGTCAGCGGCAAAGCGGTTGGGGTAGCGGTCGGTCACGCGAGGGGCCGCGCGAGGGGGCCGCGCGTGGCCCGCACAGCTCCGCCGACCATCCGACCGCGAGCGTTTAAGTCGGCCGCGAGCGACGGTGCGGTCGTGCGACTCGTCCACCGCTACGGCCCGCTGGAGGACCGGCAGGCCGACACGCTCGCGAGCGACGTGGAGACGGCGGACACGACGCTCCAGCAGGCCCGCGGCCTGATGTTCCGGCGGTCGGTCCCGGACGGCTACGGCCTCGCGTTCCGGTTCGACGAGCCGCGGCCGCGGACGCTGCACATGCTGTTCGTCCCCTTCGCCATCGACGCGCTGTGGATCCGCGGCCCGGAGGTGGTCCACAAGAAGCGGCTCAGGCCGTTCGTGGGCGTCGGCCGCGCGAGCGCGGACCTCGTCGTGGAGCTCCCGGCGGGTGCGGCCGAGAACGTGGAACCGGGCGACATCGTGGAACTGGAGGAGTAGCGCACCGCCCGAGCGCCCGCGCCCGCTACAGCCGGTCGCCCAACTCGTCGAGCGGCACCGTCTCGGCGTCGACCTCGTCGCCGGCGGCCGCGCCGACGGACTCCTTGAACCCCGACCCGGTGGTGACGCAGACGACCGAGTCCTCGCTATCGAGCACGCCGTCGGCCGCGAGCCGGCGGGCGCCCGCCAGCGCCGTCGCGGAGGACGCCTCGACGGTGAGGCCGGCCTCGGCGGCGAGGCGGCGCTGTGCGTCCAGGATCTCCTCGTCTTCGACCGCGACAGCGCCGCCGCCCGTCTCGCGGGCGCCGTGCAGCGCGCGCGTCCCGCTCGGGGGGTCCGGGTTGGCGATGGAGTAGGCGACCGTCTCGCCGCGCTCGACGCGCGTCACCGCCTCGCGGCCGTCGCGGTACGCCGCCGCGACCGGCGCGCAGGCGGCCGCCTGCACCAGATAGAGCCGCGGCGTCGCCGCCTCGTCGAGCAGGCCGGCGGCGCGAAGTTCCAGCAGGGCCTTGTACGCGCCGCTGGCGTGGCCGCCCGAGGAGGTCGGCAGGACGATCGCGTCCGGGACCGCGCCGGTCCGCGCGCGGTGTTGCGTGAGCGCCTCCAGCGCGGTGGTCTTCTGTCCGGCGACGCGGCCGGGCGTGTCGGAGTTGACGAACCGGACGCCGCGCTCGGGACCGATCTCGAGCGCGTCGTAGTAGAGCCGGCCGTAGTCCCCCTCGACGCGGACGATCCGGGGCTCGTACCGGGCGATGTTGCCGAGCCGCTCCGCGGAGATGTCCGCGGGGACGCAGACCACGCAGTCGAGGCCCGCCGCCGCGGCCCCCGCCGCGGTCGACATCGCCATGTTGCCGTGCGAGACGGTGCCCACCGCGTCGGCGCCCTCCGCGAGCGCGAGCTCGATCCCCACCGCCGTGCCGCGGTCCTTGAACGAGCCGGTCGGGTTCAGCCCCTCGTCCTTGACGAACGTGCGAACGCCCGCGTACTCGTCCAGCGTCGGCGTGCGCACGAGCGGCGTTCCGCCGGCGGCCGCCCCCACGCCCGCCGCGGGCGGGTCGACCGGCAGGAGGTCCGCGAAGGCCCACGCGCGGGCGTCCAGCGAGCCGGGCCACTCGAGGGCCGCGAGCGCCTCCGGGTCCGTCTCGAACCACCGCGGCTCGCCGCACTCACACCGCGGCGCGGCCGGGGCCTCGACCGTCCGACCGCAGGCGTAACAGGAGAGGACAGGCATGCCGGAGAGAGGTGCCGCCGGCGACTAAGCGATGGCGGTCGGGGGCCTCGGCCCGTGTCGGTGCGCAGCCCCCGAGCAGACCCACGTTCGCAAGGGCCGCGGTGGAGGTGTGAAGGCGTCGACGAGGGGTCCGTCCGGTTCCGCGGTTCAGTCGCTCCCGTCGGTCTCGGCGGAGAACTCGAGTCGTCCGTCGAGGACGTGTGTTCGGTCGAGCAGTCCCGACCGAACGAGTTCGACGGTGTTCTCGACGACGACCCGCCGGCTTGACTCCGGCCATCGAATGACCGGAAAGTTGATGAATACGGTCTCGTCGGCGAGCTCGCCGAACCGGTGGACTTCGACGACCGCAGCCCCGTCGTCCCGGTAGAGCGACACGGACGGGTGGGGTTCGGCGTCTCCCATGAACGGGCCCTCGAGCGAGAGCTGTGGCGGAGTGCCGTCACCGTCCGGTGCGACGAACCGCTGTGTGAGCGACTGCAGCTCGGTGTCCTCAGCGTGTGAAATCCACGTGTGGAAGTGCTCCGGCAGGGGGGAAAACCGAGGGTCGACGCCCACGACGGCGAGATCGCCACCGTCCCCGGGAAACTCGAGATACTTCTCGTCGTCGCGGGGGTCGTCGCTGGTTTTCTCGACCGGATTCGTGTGTTCCGTTCGCGGTTCGACGGTGCTACAGCCCGCAGTGACGGCGGAGGCGGCGGTCAGCGCGGACACGAGGAGGGCGCGGCGACGCATGATTAGTGCGCATCCGGAGAGTGACAAAAAGATGTTGAAGCAGCTATCGCTTGCGGAACTGCCGGTCGTCGCCGAACTGCTGGAAGCGATCGAGAGACCGGTGGCCTGCGAACCGAGCGTGTCACGGGTGGACGTGAACGCTGCCGCCTCCCGCGAGTTCCGCCCGCACTCGGTCCCCGCCCCTCAGTCCGCGACCGCTTCCGCCTCGCCGGTCGCGGCGGTCGGGTCGCGGATCCAGAGGTCGCCGAAGAACTCGTCCTGTCGGAGTTCGACCCCGCCGCGGTGGGCCAGGAACAGCAGCGCGAGGAACGTCATGAACGAGCGGCCGCCGGCGTCGGCGACCTCCGCGAACAGGACCTCCTCGCGGCCCTTGCCGTACTGCTCGTCCAGCGCGGCGCGCACGTCCTCGATGACCTCCTCGATGTCCTCGTCGTGTGTGCCGCCGGTGACCTCCTCCTGGGTCGGCTCGTGCTCCCCGCGGAACTCGTCGCCGGCGCGGTAGTCGACGGTCTGCGTGCCGCGGTCGTACCCCTGCGGCGACTCCGAGGTGTCGTACTCGCGGGAGTCCTTCCACCACGTGCCGCGCTCGGCGTCCCGGAGTTCGCGGACCAACTCGTCCAGCGTCTCCGGCGACCCGCGGGTGCTCTTGCGCTCCAGCCGGCGGTCCATCTCCGCCTCCAGCTCCGAGACGGGATCGAAGTCGGCGTCGGGCGCGGGCTCGCCGCCCTCCATGGCGGCCTGCCACGGCTCCTGGTCGGGCTCGTCGTCCCCGTCGTCTTCCGCCATCATCTCGTCGCCCTTCATCCGCAGGAGGACGCTGGCGTAGAACAGCGCCCGCCCGGAGGTCCGGAGGTCCGTCGCGTCCAGCTTCTCGAGGAACGCGTCGGTCACCTGCACGATGTCGATGTCCCACGGCTCGATCTCGCCCTCCTCCGCGAGCTGGACCAGCAGCTCCACCGGCTCCACCTCGCCGTCGTCCGCGGCGTCCGGGTGCTCGATGTCCGGGACGGCCCCGGAGTCGGAGCCCTCCCCTGCCTCGACCGACTCGCCCTCCGCGGCGCCGGTCGCCGAAGCGCCGTTCTCGGCGGCAGCGTTCTCGGCACCTCCGTTCTCCGTGGGGGTGCCGAAGGCGGGACCGGTCGCGTCGTCGGCCGCGTCGCCGTCGTCATCGTCGTCGCGGTCGGAGAGGCTCACGTCCGGGACGTAGCCGTCAGTCATCGGCCGGCACCTCCTCGCCCTCGTCGTCGCCGTCGCCGCCGAACTGCATCCCGGTGACGGCCGAGACGTTGTCGCCCTGCATCGTCACGCCGATGGCGCGGTCGGCCCGCTCCAGCAGCGCGGAGCGGTGCCCGACGACGACGAACTGCGCCTCGTCGGAGAGCTCCTCGATCATCTCGCCGACGCGCTCGGCGTTGACCGCGTCGAGGAACGCGTCGATCTCGTCGAGCGCGTAGAACGGCGCCGGGTTGTGCCGCTGGATGGCGAAGATGAACGAGAGCGCGGTGAGCGACTTCTCGCCGCCGCTCATCGCGTCGAGCCGCTGGACCGGCTTGTCCGCTGGCTGGGCCTTCATCGTCAGCCCCTCCTCGAAGGGGTCCTCCGGGTTCTCTAAGACGAGTTCGCCCGTCCCCGCCGAGAGCCGCGAGAATATCTCCCGGAACTGCTCGTTGATCGAGTCGAACGCGTCCATGAACGTCTCCTTCTTCTGGGCCTCGTAGCTCTCGATGCGCTCCTCGATGGCGTCGCGCTCGGAGACGAGAGTGTCGCGGCGCTGCTGGAGGTCGTCCAGCTCCGCTTCCACCTCGTCGTACTCGTCGATGGCGAGCATGTTGACGGGTTCGAGCGCCTCCATCTTCCCCTCCAGCGTGGCGATCCGGCTCTCGACCTCGTCGTGGTCCGGGATCTCCTCGGGGTCGTACTCGCCGACCTGCGAGGCCAACTCGTCGACCTCCCACTCCAGCCGGTCCTGTCTGTCCTGCAGGTCCGCGAGCGTCGACTCGACCGCGTTCACTCGCTCCGTCTGCTCGTCGCGGGACTCCTTCGCGTCCGCCAGGTCCTCGCGGAGCGCCTCGCGCTCCTCCTTCAGCTCCGCGAGCTCCTCCTCCAGGTCCGCGATGGCCTCGCGTTTCTCCTCCAGCAGCTCCCGCTTGTCCGCGATCCGGTCCTCGCAGTCGGCGATGGTCCCCTCGGCGTCCGCCTTCCGGTTCTGCGCCTTCTCGACCGTCTCGTGGAGGTCGTCGACCGCGTCCTCCGCGTACTCCTTCTCCAACTGGAGCTCGTTGAGCCGGCCGTCGAGCTTGCTCTGTCTGTCCTCGAGGTCGTCGATCTCCTCGCGGATCTCGTCGGCCCGGTCGGACAGCTCCGGGATCCGGGAGTCCGCCAGCTCGCTCTCGAGCTCGTCTATCTCGGCTTCCAGCTCCGCCTGTTCGGCGTTCAACTCCTCGATGGCGTCGTCGATCGCGGCCATCTCCTCGTCGACCGCCTCGCGCTCCTCGCGGAGCGCCTCGAGTTCGTCCTCGAGCTCCTCGATGCGGTCCTGCTGGTCCGCGAGGTCCGCCTCCGCGCGCTCGATGTCCGACTCGACCGAGCGCACGCGGTCGGCCGCGTCGCTCTTCCGCTCGCGGGCGTCGTCGATGTCCGACTCCAGCTCGCGGATCTCGGCGTCGAGCGCCTGGCGCTCGTCCTCCAGCTCCGAGATCTCCTCGGCGAGCCGCTCCAGCTTGCCGCCGCCCGACTTCGTGAACGAGAAGCGCGAACCGCCGCCGGAACCGCCGGTCATCGCGCCCGACTTCTCCACGAGGTCGCCCTCCAGCGTCACCATGCGGTAGTCGCCCATCAGGTCGCGGGCGGTCCGCATGTCCTCAACGACCAGCGTCGACCCGAGCACGTACGAGAAGATCGACTCGTACTCGCTGTCGTAGTCGACGAGGTTGCGCGCGAAGTCGACCACGCCGGGCATCGAGGGCTTCCGCGGCAGGCTCCGGTCGTCCATCTCCGTGATGGGGAGGAACGTCGCCCGGCCCGCGTTCCGGCTCTTGAGGTGGTCGATACACGTCTCGCCGACGCCGTCGTCGTCCACGACGACGTTCGCGAGCCGACCGCCCGCGGCGGTCTCACACGCCTCCGCATACTCGGGGTCGACCGCGCCGAGTTCGCCGACCGCGCCGTGGACGCCGTCGACGCCGGCGTTCTTGATCGTCGTCACCGCGCGGGGCCAGGAGCTGTCGCCGCGCTGGTCGGCGTTCGCCTCCAGCTTCGCGTACTCGTTCTGCTTGCCACGCAGCGTCTCGTCGATCTCGTCGAGCCGCTCCTGCAGCTCCGCCTTCTCGGCGAACAGCTCCTCGACCGTCGACTCGATCGTCTCGCGGTTGCGCTCCGCCTTGTCGAGTTCGCCCTTCAGCTCCGAGATCCGCGCCTTCAGGTCCGGGATCGCCTCGTGGGCCTCCTCCAGCTCGGTCTGGGCCTCGCTCACCGCGTTCGAGCGGCGGCGCGCCTCGTCGAGCAGGCGGTCCTTCTCGCGCTGCTCCTCGTTCTTCTCGGACTTGACGGCCTCCAGCCGCTCCTTCCGCTCGGCGAGGTCGGCCTTCAGCTCGTCGTACTGCGTGTCGATGCCGTCGATCTCCGCCTGCACGTCCGCGAGCTCGGACCGCTTGTCCGCGATCTCCGCCTTCACGGAGGCCTTCTCGACTTTGACCTCCTTGATGTCGCCCTCGAGGTCGTCGATCGTCTCCTGCTTGCGGTCGATCTGGACGAACGCGTTCCGGCGCTCGGTCTCGGCCTCCTCGGCGCGCTCCTCCGCGTTCTCGATCTCGCCTTCGATGCGGGAGATGTCGCCTTTCACCTCCTCGATCTCGGACTTGATCGCGATCTGTTCGTCCTCGCCCTTGCTCTCGATCTCGTCGTTGAGTCGTGAGAGCTCCGTCTCCAGCCGGGTGACCTTCCCCTGCCGGGTGTCGAGTTCCTCCTGGAGCTCCGCGAGTTCGGCCTCCTTCTCGGCGATGTCGTCGGCGATCTCGCCGAGCGTCTCGCGCTTCTCCTCCAGCTCGGCCGCCTTGAGGTAGCCGCGGTACTGCTCGACCTCGTCGCGGTACTCCTGGTACTCCAGCGCGGTCTCGCGCTCGTCCGCGAGCCTGTCGAGGCGGTCCCGCTTCTCGCCGATCTTGAGGTCCGCCTCGCCGATCCGCTCCTCGACCGTCTCCATCTCCTCGAAGGCGGCCTCCTTCTTCGCGTCGAACTCCGCGACGCCGGCGATCTCGTCGATGATCCCCCGGCGCTGATACGGGGTCATGTTGATGATCTCGGTCACGTCGCCCTGCATGACGACGTTGTACCCCTCCGGCGTCACGCCGGCCTGCGCCAGCAGGTCCTGGATGTCCGAGAGGTTCACCGAGCGCTCGTTGAGGTAGTAGTAGGAGTAGTAGTTGTCCTCGGTGCGCTTGACGCGGCGCTTGATGGTGATCTCGTCCACGTCGCCGACGTTCTCGGAGCCGGCCGCGGAGACGACCTGGCTCCGCTCGAGCGCACGGTCCTCGTTGTCGAGGATCACCGTGACGGAGGCCTCGCTCGGCCCCTCGACCTCACCGTCGCCCTCGTGGCCGGGGTTGTAGATCAGGTCGGTCAGCTTCTCGGCGCGGATCCCGCGGGTGCGTGCCAGTCCGAGCGCGAACAGCACCGCGTCGATGATGTTCGACTTGCCCGAGCCGTTCGGGCCGGTGACGACCGTGAAGTCCTCGTAGAAGGGGATCCTCGTCGTCCGCCCGAAGCTCTTGAACTTGTCCAGAACGACTTCCTTGATGTGCATGCTGGCTGGCTGTGGGCGGCCCGCCGGTTACGCGACGATGATGTCGCCGTCCTCGGACTCGCCCTCGTCGGTCGCGTCTGCGTCCTCCGCGGCCTTACCCCCTTCGGCGTCGGCCGCGGCCCCGCCGTGGGCGCCGTCGGCGTCCGCCTCGCCGGTGGACTCGACGACCTCGACGCGGTCGTCGCTCTTCGTCGTGCGCTCGCTCGGGCCGGACTCGGCGGCCGTCGGTCCGGCCGCGGGCTGGTCCGTCTCCGACGCGGCCGGCTCGGCCGACGTAGTCGACGCGGCGGCCTCGCGTGCCTCGCGGGCCTCGGCGTCGTCCTCGAGCTGCCGGACGCGCTCTTTCATCTCCACGAGCTCCTCCGTCAGCCCGTTGACCGCGGCCTGCAGCTCGGCGACCTGCCCCTCGAGTTCCTCGACCCGATTGCTCATGGGCGCACTGGTCACGGGAGCGGTATAAATGTGTGTCAGACGGGCGTGTGACTGATTGGCACAGATGCGGGGGAAGCGCCCGGCGCGATCAGTCCAGGTACTCGCCCAGCAGGGGGTCGACGCGTTCGCGCGTCTCGGCCGGGATCGCCTCGCTCGGAGTGTTGATCGTGCCTTCGAGCGACGTGTGGGCCTCGCACTCGTGGTCGTCGGGCAGGGTCCGGACGGCCTCCTCGACGGCGGCCTTGATCGCGGCCTGATTCTGTTCCGCGTTCTCCAGCACCTCCTCTAAGGTCACCTCGCTGTCCGCCTTCCAGACGTCGTAGTCGGTGACGCCCGCGATGGTGGCGTAGGCCATCTCCGCCTCGCGAGCGAGTTTGGCCTCCGGGATGGCGGTCATCCCGACCACGTCCCACCCCTGCGCCCGGTAGAACTCCGACTCCGCGCGCGTCGAGTACTGCGGCCCCTCGATGCAGACGTAGGTGCCGCCCTTCACGACCTCGGTGTCGTCGTCGGTCGTGGCCTCGGCGGCGTCGGTGAGGTGGTCGACGAGCTCCGGGCTATAGGGGTCCGCGAACGGCTGGTGGACGACGACCCCGTCGCCGTAGAAGGAGAGCTCGCGGTGTTTCGTCCGGTCGTAGATCTGGTCGGGGACGACGAGCGTGCCCGGCTCCAGCTCCTCCTTCAGGCTGCCGACCGCGTTGGAGGCGAAGACGTGCGTCACGCCCGCCTGCTTCAGCGCGTACATGTTGGCGCGGTACGGCAGGTCCGTGGGCGAGGCGCCGTGGTTCGAGCCGTGCCGCGGGAGGAACGCGACCTCCTTGCCCGTGTCCGCGAACTCGCCGACCGTGACCGCGTCGGATGGCTCGCCGTAGGGGGTGTCGTACGCCTCCTCGCGCACGTCGTTCAGCGGGAGCGCCTCGTAGATCCCGCTGCCGCCGATGAAGCCGATCTTGCTCATGCCCCGACCTGCGGTCGCTCCGCACTTATAAGGACTGAACCGGGACGGCCGGCCTCCGCCCGCTGGGAGCCGGAGAGCAGGCATCAACAAGCGTCAACAGGTTTCACGACCGTTCTTAAGCCCCGGGGTGCTGACGGTCCGTAGTGCCCTCCGAACCCGACGTGGCGAGCCGCCTGACCGAGGGCGACCTCCTCGGGCCGATGGTCGCGCTCGCGTGGCCGATGGTCGTCATCCAGCTGCTGCAGGTGGCGTACAACGTCGCCGACACGGCGTTCCTTGGCGCCTACTCCGCGGACGCGGTCGCCGCGCTCAGCCTCGCGTTCCCCATCGTCTTCTTCCTGATCTCCATCGGCGGCGGCTTCACGGCCGCGGGCGCGATCCTGATCGCCCAGTACAGCGGGGCCGGCGCCGACCGCGACGCGGACCGCATCGCGGGGCAGACGCTCGTCTTCGTCACGCTCGTCGCGGTCGCGGTCGGCGCCATCGGCTACGTCGTCACGGACCCGATGCTCGCGCTGCTGCCGGCCGACGCCGCCACGCAGGAGCGGATCGTGCCGATGGCGTCGGCGTACATGCGGGTGTTCTTCCTCGGCACGCCGTTCCTGTTCGGCTTCTTCGTGTTCGTCTCGCTGATGCGCGGCTACGGCGACACGCGCACGCCGATGCGGGTGATGGTCGTCTCCGTCGCGGTCAACGTCGCGCTCGACCCCCTGCTGATCTTCGGGATCGGGCCGTTCCCCGCGCTGGACGTACAGGGGGCCGCGCTCGCGACGGTCTTCTCGCGGTTCGTGGCCACGGTTCTCGGCTTATACGTCCTGTTCGGCACCGGCGCCGGCCCGGACATCCGGCGGGAGGACCTGACCCTCAACCGGTCCGACGTCGGCGACATCGTCCGGCTCGGGGTCCCGAGCGCGGTCGAGCAGTCCGCCTCCTCGCTGGCGTTCATCGCGCTCACCGCGATCGTGGTGACGTTCTCGCCCCCGGTCGTGGCCGCCTACGGGCTCGGCAACCGGATCGTCTCGCTCGTGTTTCTGCCCGCGCTGGGGCTCTCGCAGGCGGTCGACACCGTCGTCGGGAAGAACCTCGGCGCCGAGCGTCCCGACCGCGCCGAGCGCGGGTCCCGGCTGGCGATGGCCGTCACCGCGGGGGTGATGGCGCTGCTCACCGCCGTCGTCTTCCTCGTGCCCGCGCCGATCGCCGGCGTGTTCCTCACCGCCGAGGGGACCGCCGACGCGCTGGCGTACAGCGTCGAGTACCTGCAGATCGCGGCGTTCATGTTCGTCCCCATGGGCGTCCTGCAGATCCTGCTGGGGACGTTCCGCGGCGCCGGCAACACCAAGACCGCGATGCTGTTCTCGGTGGCGACGCTGTGGGTCGTCCGCGTCCCCGCGACCTACCTGCTCGCGTTCACGCTCGGCTGGGCGGAGGACGGGATCTGGCTCGCGGTCGTGCTCGGCGACGTGGTCGGGTGCCTGCTCGCGCTGGCGTGGTACGGCCGCGGCACGTGGTCGGAGAAGTACGTCGACGAGACCGCGATCGAAGCCGGTAGCGGACCGACCGCCGACGAGTGAGGACGACCTCTCACGAAACGGCGACGGGGTGATCGTGGTGCTGATGCGCTGGGGGTGCGGTGCTGATACGGTCGGCGCGCGCGAGAAACGCGCGCGAGGTCGCCGGCGCGCTACCGCACGCCGGCTGCTCGAAAATCTTCGATTTTCGGTGGAGGCGGCGGCGCGGCCGCCTGCTGTGCGGTGCGGTTCGCGGCCGCGCCGCCGCCGAGGCTGGGGAGGCGTGAGGCTGCCGTACGGTTGCGGTGCGAAGCGGTACTGTGCGGGGCGGGACTGAAAGGGGCAGCCGGCTCGATCCGGCTGGGGCTTTCTGGGTGGTGCTGTTCCAAGCAGCAGGACCAGAACTGAGCACGGCAGCGGATGAGGGAGAGCCGGCCGAGACGTTCGGCCCGGCCCCCTCAGGCGAGCACGTTGCTGGCGAGCAGCCCCGCGGTGATCAGGAGCAGCACCGCGACCGCGGCGGCCCCGAAGAAGAAGGGCTTCGCGTCGTGGGCCGGTTCCCGGAGCTTGCCCTCGTCGACGCCCGACTCCACCTTGATCCCGGCGACCTCCACGAGGCCAGTAAGCACGACCCAGAGGCCGAGCATCGTCAGGACGAGGTGCCCGTTTCCGGTCCCCGTCAGCGTGCCCACGTCGTAGCGCGTGCCGGCCATGTGCCCGCCGGAGGCCAGGAACGCGACCGCGGAGACCCGGGTGATCCACCGCAGCCGGTCGACGATGCGCCCGAAGGCCTCGGAGCCGATGTCGCCCGCCGTCGCGGACGGGAGGATGGTCGCGACGACGAACAGGACGCTTCCGGTCCAGAGTGCGGCGAACGAGACGTGGATCGTCCACATCACGGCGTCGAGAACGGACATGGACCCGAATTCGGCCGCCACCACCTTATAAGGGGCGACACCGGGGAGGGTCGCCGGCTGTCCGGCGGCCGAACCGGGACGCGGCGTGGTCGGTCCGACCGCCGCCGGCTTTTAAATACCCGCCTGTCCTAAGTGTCGCCGATGGCGCTACTGCAGAAACTCAAGGAGAAACTCGGAATCGGCGGCTCCGGCGACGAGCCGGCCCGGAGCGACACGGAGGTGACCGTCGAGCACGAGCCCGACGAGGAGTCCGACTCGACGGACGGAGACGGCTCCGGCGACGAACCGGTCGCGACCGAGACGGACGCGGCCGCCTCGACCGAATCGCTCGTCGACGAGGAGGACGCCGCCGCGGATCCGGCCGAGGCGGCCGAGCCCGCGGAGGCGGCCGGCCCCGAATCGGAGGACGTGGAAGTCGACGAGGACGTCGACGAGGTGGGCGGCACCGCCGTCGACTCCGTCAAGGGGATCGGTCCGGCGTACGCCGACCGCCTCTCGAACATCGGCATCGAGACCGTGGCCGACCTGGCCGACGCCGACCCGGCCGAGGTCGCCGAGGGCGCGAACGTCGGCGAGAACCGCGCAGCGACGTGGATCGAGCGGGCCCAGGAGTTCTGAGGCGCCGCGTCGTCGCCGGACACCACAACTGTTTCACGCGCCGGCGACGACCTTCCCTCAACGATGACCCACACCGTCCGGACGGACCGGGCCGCCTTCCGCGAGACGGCGGCCGCGGCCCCGAGCGGCGCCCGCGTCCCCGTCGAGGTCCGGACGACGGTCGCGGACCCCTTCGACGCCTACCGGCGGGCCCGGGACGGCCCCGGCGGCGCGTTCCTGGAGACCACGGGCGGCCAGACCGGCTGGGGGTACTTCGGCGTCGACCCCGCCGAGCGGCTGCGCGTCGGTCCGAACGCGGTCGTCCGCGAGTCCGACCCGGACGCCGGAACCGGCGACTACCGACGGGACTCCCCGACGCTCGCGGCGCTCGACGGCCTGCTGGCCGGCGAGGCCCTCGCCCGCGGCGACTGCGACGTGCCGTACCCCTGCGGGGTCCTCGGGTGGCTCTCCTACGACGCCGCCCGCGAACTGGAGACGTTCCCGGACGAGGGCGCGGTCGACGACCGGGACCTCCCCCGACTCGACGCCGCGGTGTTCGACCGGCTCGCAGCGTGGGAGTGTCCGGTCCCCGACGAGGGGGCGGTGACGCTCCGGATCACGGTCTGTCCGCGCGTTTCCGCCGAGCGAGCGGCCGACGCCGAGCGAGCGGACCACGACGCGCTGTACGACGCGGCCGTTTCGCGGGCGGTCGACCTCGTGGAGCGGATCGAAACGGGCGGTCCGGAGGCCGGCCCGGCACCGGAACCTGATTCGGAGAACGCGACCTTTCGGAGCGAGTCGGGCCGCGAGACGTACGCGGACGCGGTCCGTCGCGTCAAGGCGCACGTCCGCGACGGCGACACGTTCCAGGCGAACGTCTCCCAGCGCCTCGTCGCCCCCGCGGCGGTCCATCCGGTCGACGCCTACGACGCGCTTCGGGACGTGAACCCCGCGCCCTACTCGGGCCTGCTGGAGTTCGCGCGGCCGAGCGCGGGAGAAAACAGCGGCCGCGGCGCCGCCGACAGCGGCGTCGACCTCGTGAGCGCCAGCCCGGAGCTCCTGCTCGACCGCGACGGCGACCGACTCGCGACGGAGCCCATCGCGGGCACGCGACCGCGCGGCGAGACGCCGGCGGCGGACGCGGCGCTGGAGGCCGAGCTGACCGGCGACGAGAAGGAGCGCGCCGAGCACGCCATGCTCGTGGACCTCGAACGCAACGACCTCGGAAAGGTCAGCCGGTTCGGAACCGTCGAGGTGGCCGAATACCGCCGCGTCGACCGGTACAGCGAGGTGATGCACCTCGTCTCGCTGGTGGAGGGGCGCGCCCGCTCGGACGTGACGCTCGCGGACGCGGTCGCTGCCTGCTTCCCCGGCGGCACCATCACGGGCGCGCCCAAGCCCAGAACGATGGAGATAATCGACGAGGTGGAGCCGACGCGCAGAGGCCCCTACACCGGTTCGATGGGCGTCTTCGGGTTCGACGGGCGCGCGACGCTGAACATCGTGATCAGGACGCTGGTCAGACACGCCGACGAGTACCACCTCCGCGTCGGCGCGGGCATCGTCGACGACTCGGACCCCGACGCGGAGTACGAGGAGACGCTGGCGAAGGGGCGCGCGCTCGTGACCGCCATCGACGAGGCGCTCGCCGCGGCGGACCTGCGCGTGGACGCGGCCGGCGACGCCGAGGGCGCGGTTGGGGGCTCGGAGACCCGCGGCGACCAGGAGGCGGGCGATGACTGACGCGAGCGCGAGGCCGAAAGAAGACGGCCCCACGGCCGCCGCGGGCTGGCGGCCCGGTGCGGGCGACTCCGAGGCGCGGATCCTCGTGATAGACAACTACGACTCGTTCGTCTACAACCTCGTCCAGTACGTGGGAGCGGTCGCGGGCGCGGTGGCGGTCCGGCGCAACGACGCGGTCGACAGCGCCGGGATCTGCGAGATGGACCCCGACGGCGTCGTCGTCTCGCCCGGACCGGGAACGCCGCGGGAGGCCGGCGTCTCGATGGACGTGTGGGAGCTCGACCGCCCCGTCCTCGGCGTCTGCCTCGGTCACCAGGCGCTCTGTGCCTCTCTCGGCGCTCCGGTCGGCCACGCCCCGGAGGTGGTCCACGGCAAGCCCTCGACGATCAGCCACGACGGGACCGGCGTCTTCGCCGGCCTGCCGGACCGGCTCTCGGTCGGCCGCTATCACTCGCTGTGCGTCGAACGCGAGGACCTCCCGACCGACCTGATCGAGACCGCCCGGACCGAGGACGAGCGCGAGGTGGTGATGGGCGTCCGGCACCGCGAGAAGCCGCACGTCGGCGTGCAGTTCCACCCCGAGAGCATCCTCACCGACGCGGGCGAGCGGATGGTCGCGAACTTCGTGGCGACCTGCGAGACGTGGGGGGCGGCGTCCCGATGAGCTCCCCCGACGACCTCCTGTACCACGTCGACGGCGCCCTCGTTCCGGCCGACGAAGCGACCGTGAACGTCCGGGACCGCGGGTTCATGTACGGCGACGCGGCCTTCGAGACGATGCGCGCGTACGGCGGCGAGGTCTTTCGGTGGGACGCGCACGCCGACCGCCTCCGCGGCACCTGCGAGACGCTCCAACTCGACCACGGGCTCGCCGACGCAGACCTGAAAGCCCGGGTCGACGAGACGCTCGCGGCCAACGACCTCGCGGACGCCTCCGTGAAGCTCTCCGTCTCGCGGGGCGTCCAGCCCGGCAAGTTGGACCCCGACCCCGCAGTCGACCCCACCGTCGTCGTCTACGTCTCGCCGCTTCCCCGAGGCGGCACCGCCCCCGAGGCGGAGCCGGTCTGGGACGGCCCCGCCGCGCTCCAGACGGTCAGGACCCAGCGCGTGCCCGACCGCGCCATCCCGGCGGACGCGAAGACGCACAACTACCTCAACGGGATCCTCGCGCGCCTCGAACTCCGCGCCTCGGACGCCGACGAGGCGATGCTCCGCGACGCCGAGGGGTACGTCGCGGAAGGCGCCACGTCGAACCTGTTTCTGGTCGACGACGGCGGACTGGGAACCCCCTCGATCGACGGGCCGGTACTGCCCGGAATCACGCGGGACACCGTGCTGGACCTCGCGGCCGAGGAGGGGATTCCGGTCGAGGAGGGGCGGATAACGCCCGCAGACGTGCGCGACGCCGACGAGGTCTTCCTGACCAACTCGACGTGGGAGGTCCGGCCGGTCGCGACCGTCGACGGGGTGGACGTGACGCCCGGCGACGCGACGCCCGGCGACGCGACGCCCGGCGACGCGACGCCCGGCGACGCGACGCCCGGCGACGCGACGCCCAAAAACGCCGACCGCGCCGCCGGTCCCCTGACGACGCTGCTCTCGCGCCTGTACGCGCGGCGCGTGGAGCGAACGCACTACGGAGACGGCCGGTAGTGACGGATGCGGTCGGCGCGCGCGAGTAACGCGCGCGAGGTCGCCGGCGCGCTACCGCACGCCGGCTGCTCGAAAATCTTCGATTTTCGGTGGAGGCGGCGGCGCGGCCGCCTGCTGTGCGGTTCCGCGGCCGCGCCGCCGCCGAGGCTGGGGAGATGCGAGGCGCCGGTGCGGTTGCAGTGCGGTTGCGGTGCTGGGCGGGTGCGGTGCGGGGGTAGGTGCGGTGCGGGGCGGTTGCGGTGCGATTGCGGTGCTGGGCGGTTGCGATGCGATTGCGATGCTGGACGGGGCAGGACTGAACGGGACACCCGGTTCGGCCCCGCCCGACCCGTCTCCTGAAACCCGACCCGGTCGAGCCGGCTGGGGCTTTCGAGGTGATCCTGGCCCGAGCAGCGGCACCGACAGCAGCCGCAAAAACCCACAAGTGACAGAAAACAGGCGGCGACACGCCGCCCCGCTCAGTACCGCGGTCAGTCGTTCACGCCGTCGTTCGGCGGATCCGCCGCGTCCGAGGCGCCGTCGATGTCGAGCGCCATCGAGGGGTACCAGCCGGCCACCGCGGGCAGGTAGACGCCGAGGAAGCGGTCGACGAGCACGACCGACACCGCGGCCGCCTCGGGGACGCCGAGCGCGACGAACACCACCGTCGTCGTCGCCTCGGTGACGCCGATGCCGCCGGGCGTCAGCGGCAGCAGGGTGACGCTGTAGGCGGCGACCAGGTACAGCGGCAGCAGGGCCGCGGGCTCGAAGGGCGCGCCGAACGCCGCGAGCAGGACCAGCACGCGGAGGCCGGGCGCGAGCACCGAGAAGACGGTCCAGCCGGCGGCGTACCGCCCCCAGAGGCCGGGGTCGACCGCGAGCCGGCGGAACGAGGCGCTCGCGGCTGCGGTGAACTCCCGCAGCCCCGCGACGCGCTCCGCGGCCGCGGCGCCGACCCGCGGAAGCCGCCCCGCCAGCGCCGCGAGCGCGTCCACGAGGCGGTCGAGCAGCGGGAGATTGATGCCGGCCAGAAGCACCGCACCGCCGGCCGCGAGGTAGAGCCCGGTCGAAAGCGCGAGCAGCGACAGGATCCCGGGCGAGAGCCGCGGCGCGGCGGCCGCCACGCCGACCGCGGCCGCGACCCCGTACAGCACCGCGTAGATCCCGGTGTGAACGCCCGAAACCGAGGCGCCGTCGGCGTAGGACATCCCGGTCCGGCTCCGCAGGACGAACGGCGCCGCCACGCGCCCGGAGAGCCGCGAGGGGAGCAACTGGTTGAGGAAGTAGACGGTGAGGTCGACGCTCGCGGCCGCGCGGAACGACGCCGCGCCGACCCGCGCCATCAGCACCTGCCAGGTGTAGAAGCGCGCAAGCAGGCCGACGACCGAGACGCCGAGCACGACCGCGATCTCGGCGGGACCGAGGCGCCCGAGGAGGCCGAGCACCTCGCCGAACCGCACCTGCGTCGACACCCACCCGAGCGCCGCGATCCCGAGTCCGTACTGGAGCGCGGCGACCGCCAGATCGCGGGGGGAGCGGTCCGCCACACTACGCCCCTCCGTCGGGCGGTTCCGGCTCCCCACCGTCACCCAGTCCGGCGTCCGCGAGCACGTCCTCGCAGGCGACGAACGAGAACTCCGTCGAGAGGATGCGCTCGACCGCGCGCCGCATCCAGTCGCCGGTCCTGGCGTACACTCGCTTCGGAACGCCCTCGACGTCCGGGAGGTCGACGAACTCCCACGGGTGGACGTACAGCACGGGGGCGATCCCCCGACGCGCGAGCAGGCGCATCCCGAGGGTCGTGTACCGGACGCCGAAGAAGCGCAGCCACGTCCCCGTCAGCGGGAGCCCGATACCGGGAAACACCGCGGTCGGCACCTCCGCGAGGCCGGCCGGCGCGGTCGGGTCGACCGCGGTCGCGGGCGCGGGCCGGTGGAGGTCGTACTCGCCGCCGTACCAGCCGGGAATCGCGCGACAGGAGACGACGCTCGCGTCGTAGGCGTAGCCCGCCGCGTCGAGCGCCGCGAAGTGGTCGTCCCCGAAGTCGAACGCCGGCGCGCGAAAGCCCGCGACCGACGCGCCAGTGACGGTCTCGAGCCGCTCCTTCGACCGGACGAGTTCCTCGCGGCGCTCGTCGGGCGAGAGGTCGGTCAGCAGTCGGTGCGTGTGTGTGTGCGAGCCCACCTCGTGGCCGGCGTCGACGAACGCGCCGACGGCGCCGGGATGCTCCTCGGCCACCTCGGAGACGACGAACGCCGTCGTCCGGGCGTCGTGGCGCGCGAACGCCTCCCGCAAAAACCGTGCGCCCGCCAGCCCGACGCTCGGGTCGTCGAGCGTCCCCGAGGCGTTCCTGTACGCGGGCGTGTGACGGAACAGCTCCACGTCGACCGAGAGGACGGCGCGGCGCGCGTCGCTCGGCCCGCCGCCGCGGCCCCCGTCACTCATGGTCGTCGGGGTCATCGCTGTCGCCGCGACCCCCGGCCGCTTCCAGTTCGGCGTCCAGCAGGCTCAGGCGCTCGTTCAGCCGGGAGACGCGGTCGTACAGTTTCCCGATGCGGTTGAGCAGGTAGATGACCAGCGCGAACAGCGTCAGGTTCGAGACGACGAGGATGGCTCGTGCGCGCAACTCCAGTCCGAGCAGGCGCGCCACGAAGTCGAACGCGCCCGGGAACAGCGCCACGAAGACGAGTCCGCCCCCCACCGCGACCGAGAGGACGAACACCGCGACCGCCTCCCGGCCCTTCCGCACGAGGAAGTAGCCGTTCGCGAGGAACAGCAGGCCGACGAGCAGCGAGACGACGTTGACCAGCGAGTAGTCGAACGTACCGAGCACCGCCGGAGCACCGGCGGTGACGGGAGCGTCGAGCGTGACGAGAGCGCCGGTCGTTGCGAGTGTGTCGATCATGGGAGTCACCGGAACAGGAGGACGCGCAACACCACGTCGGTCATGCGGAGCGGGTAGAGGACGAACGTGTCCAGCGTGAACTGCGAGTCGCCCTCCTCGCGGGTCGGCATCGCGACCGACACCTCCGTGATGCGCTGGTCGCGCTTCGCCGCGTCGAGCGTCTGCTCGACCGCCCAGTGTCTGTCCGAGCGGTGGAGGATCTCGGCCAGCGCGTCGACGCGGTAGACGCGGAAGCCGCTGGTCACGTCCGTGATGTCGACGCCGCCGAGCACGTTCACGACGGTCGTGAAGAAGCTGATCCCGAGCCGCCGGACGAAGCCGTACTCCTCGAAGCTCTCGTTGAGGTACCGGCTGGCGATCACCATATCCGCGTCCTCGGCCGCCTCCAGCAGGCGCGGGATGTGGGCCGGGTCGTGTTGGCCGTCCCCGTCGACCTGCACCACGAGGTCGTAGTCGTTGCGGATCGCGTACTGGTAGCCGGTCCTGACCGCGCCGCCGACGCCCGTGTTGAACACGTGCTCGACGACGGTCGCGCCGTGGTCGCGCGCGACCGCGGCGGTCGCGTCGCTGGAGCCGTCGTCGACGACGACGACCTCGTCGACGTGTTCGCTCGTGCCCTCGATCACGGGGCCGACCGTCTCGGCCTCGTTGTACGCGGGGAGGACGGCTACGGTTCGCACGTGCCCGAGAGAACCCGCGGCCCGCACTTATGAATGTCGTTCGCCCGAGGGCGTCGCGGCCGGGCGGCGAGGGCGCCACGGCCGGCCGGAGAGGGCGCCGACGCCGGAGCGCCGTTCGCGCGCACGACGAAAGCGACTTGTGAGTCGGCCGGGACCGTCCCGACATGAGCAGAACGGTCGTCGTGGGGCTGGACGGGTCGAACTGGCGCTTGCTCGAACCGTGGCTCGACGACGGCACCCTCCCGAACCTCGCCGCCCTCCGCGAGGAGAGCTCGTGGGCCGAGACCGAGAGCTGTCTCCCGCCGGTCACCTTCCCGAACTGGAAGTGCTACTCGTCCGGCAAGAACCCCGGAAAGTTCGGCGTCTACTGGTTCGAGCGCGTCGACCTCGCGGCCGGCGAGATCGAGGTGACCAACGGCGCGGACTTCGAGACGCTCGAGCTGTGGGACTACCTCAACGACGAGGGCCACCGCGCGGGCGTGGTCAACATGCCCACGATGTACCCGCCCCGCGACATCGACGGCCCCGTCGTCGCCGGCGGCCCCGACGCCGTCGAGGGCGAGTACCGCTCCATCAGCGGCGGCTACGCCACCCCCGAGGGGCTCGCCGACGACCTCGAGGAGCGCTTCGACTACCGCGTCCACCCCGACCCCCTGCTCTCCTCCAACGAGGAGACCGGCGCCGAGGTCGACGCCATCCTCGACCTCCTCGAGAAGCGCTTCGAGGTCGCCACGACCCTCCTGGAGGAGGAAGACCTCGAGTTCGTCCACGTCACGCTGTTCTACCTCAACGTGCTCCAGCACTTCTTCTGGAACGACGAGCCGACGAAGCGCGCCTACGAGATCGTCGACGAGTGGGTCGGCCGGATCGACGAGATGGAGGAGACGAACCTGGTGATCATGTCCGATCACGGCTGCGCGCCGACGACGACGGAGTTCTACGTGAACGAGTGGCTGGCCGAGAACGGCTACCAGACGCGGTCGGCGAGCGTGGACAGCGTGCTCCAGAAGGTGGGCATCGACCGCGAGAACGCCCTCGCGGCCGCGAAGGCGGTCGGCGCGGTCGACCTCCTCGCGAAGGTGGTCCCCGAGCGACTCCAGCAGCTCGTCCCCCAGAGCGCGGGCCTCAAGAGGGACAGAAAACTGGAGGCGATGGATCTGTCGGAGACGAAGGCGGTCGCGAGCGGGCAGGGACCCATCTACCTCAACCCCGCCTTCGACACGGAGGCGGTCCGGGAGGAGCTGATCGCGGACCTCGAAGCGGTGGAGGACGACCACGGCCCGCTGTTCGACGGGGTGTACCGCGCCGAAGAGGTGTACGAGGGGCCGCACCTCGGCGAGTCGGACGCGCCCGCGGTCGTGGTCGACCAGCGCGACGGCGTCCACGTCAACGACGGCGTCGGCGGCGGCGACGTACTGGCGGGCCCGGACCGCTGGCGCGCCGAGAACACGCGCAACGGCCTCTTCCTCGCCAGCGGCCCCGACTTCGAACACCGCGGCGAACTCGAGCAGATCAGCATCACCGACATGGCCCCGACCCTGCTCGCGGCCGCCGGCTGTGCCGTCCCCACCGACATGGACGGCGACGTGCTCCCCATGCTCGCCGGCGAGGCGGCCGAGGACGCCGACACGCGCGACCCCCTCTCGCCCGCCGCGGCCGCGACCGACCGCGACACCGACGGCGTCGAAAACCGACTCAAACAACTCGGCTACATGGAGTAGCTGAGTGCCCGCCGGGAGCGGAGGGTTCCGCCGTCGCGTCAAACCGTATACTTAACCACCCGGGCGGGCGACGGGCCGGTAATGGCGAGTCGCGACGACGTGTGCGTCCTCCTGCCGACCTACAACGAGGCCGCGACCATCGCGGACGTGGTCGGGGGCTATCGGGCGGAGGGACTGGAGAACGTCGTCGTGATCGACGGCGGCTCGGAGGACGGCACTCGCGAGCGCGCCGCCGAGGCGGGCGCGCGAGTCGTCGAGCAGTCGGGCGACGGCAAGGGACAGGCGGTCCGCGAGGCGGTCCGCGACCACGTCGACGCCGACTACGTGCTGATGGCCGACGCCGACGCGACCTACGACGCCGCCGACGCCGACGCGATGCTGGAGCCGCTGCTGTCGGGCGAGGCCGAGCACGTGATCGGCGACCGGTTCGCGGACATGCGGGAGGGGGCGATGACCCGGCTCAACCGGATCGGCAACCGGCTCATCAACGGCGCATTCCGCCTGATCCACGGCGAGGACTACGGCGACATCCTCTCCGGGTACCGCGCGTTCACTCGCGAGTCGTTCCAGCAGCTCACCCTGAGCGCCGAGGGGTTCGGCATCGAGACCGAGATGGCCGTCGAGTGCGTCAAACACGACGTGCCGGTCGCGGTCGTCCCCATCACCTACCGGCCGCGCCCCTCCGGGTCGGACACGAACCTCAACCCCGTCCGCGACGGCGGGATCATCTTCCTGGAGCTGTTCCGCAAGGCGAAGACGAACAACCCCCTGTTCTACTTCGGGAGCGTCGGCGCGGCGTCGACGACCGCCGGCCTGGCCGTGGCCGCCTACGTGCTCTACGACTGGATCGCGTACGGTATCGGCCACCAGATCCTCGCCATCGTGGCGGCGGCGGGCGTCCTGTTGGGGTTCCAGCTGCTGATGTTCGGCTTCCTCGCGGACATGATGCTGTCGCTCCACCGCGAACAGATACGACGGCTGGACGGACGGCGGGACGGCGACGGCTGAGCGCGGATCGACGGCGGCCGGAAACCGACCCGGACTACTCGTCGCCGTCGGAGACGGTCACCTGCGCCTCGCGGATCACCTTCTCGCCCAGCTCGTAGCCGGGCTGGTACACCTCGTGGACCGTCCCCTCGGGCTGGTCGCTCTCGACGCGGAGCATCACCTGATGACGCGTCGGGTCCACGTCGGCGCCCGGCTCCGGCTCGATGGGCTCGACGCCCTCCGCCTCCAGCACGCGGTCGAACTCCTCCAGCGTGGACTCGACGCCCGGCCGGATGTCCGCGCCCTCCTCCTGGTCGAGCGCCCGGATCAGGTTGTCGCGGACGGGGACGATGCGCTCCACCAGGTCCTCGGCCGCGCGCTCCTTGATCCGCTCCTGTTTCCGCTGCTGGCGCTGCTTGTAGTTCTGGAAGTCGGCCTTCGAACGCTTCAGTCGGCTCTCGAGGTCCGCGACCGTCTCCTCGGCCTCGGCGAGTTCCGCCTCCAGTTCGGTCACGCCCGCCTCGAGGTCCGCGACCGCCGAGGCGAGCTCCTCGTCGTGGGCCGCGACGCGGTCGGCGAGGGGCGTCTCGGTCTCGCCGTCGTCGGTCGTCCGGCCGCCGGCGGCGCCGTTCGCGTCGGCCGACTCCCCGTCGTCGGTCGTCCGGCCGCCGGCGGCGCCGTTCGCGTCGGCCGACTCCCCGTCGGCGGCCGCGGCGGGGTTCTCGCCTGCGGCCTCCGCGGCGCTCGCCGCGTCCCCGGCCGCGCCCGATTCGTCGTTCGGCGCCTCGACCTCGACGTCGACGGCGTCGTCGTCGCTCATGTGCGAGGGGAGGCCCGCGCCGGGCTTAAGGCTTGCAGAACGCCGCGGCCGGGGTTCGCTTCCCCCGGCTGCGTTCCGCTCGTCGCGGCCGCGTTCCGCCCACTCGGTCGCGTTCCGCCGGCTTATAAGCCCGCGACCCCCGAACGGGAACTAATGACCGCACCGAACCGGAACACGCTGTGGGCGTCCGCCATCGTCGAGGAGCTGGCCCGTGCGGGCGTCTCCGCGGCGGTCGTCTCGCCGGGGAGCCGCTCGACGCCGCTCACGATGGCGCTGGCCCGCCACGACGACGTGCACGTCTTCTCCCAACTCGACGAGCGCTCCGCGGCCTTCTTCGCGCTCGGCCGCGCGCGGCGGACGGGCGAGGTGACGCCGCTGGTCTGCACCTCCGGCACCGCCGCTGCGAACTACCACCCCGCCATCGTGGAGGCCGACGAGGCGCGCGTCCCGATGCTGGCGCTGACCGCCGACCGCCCGCCGGAGCTGCGCGACTCCGGCGCGAACCAGACCGTCGACCAGGAGAAGCTCTACGGCGACGCCGTCCGCTACTACAAGGACCTGCCCGAACCCGCCGCCGACGAGCGCGCGCTCGAGTCCGTCCGCACCACCGTCGCCCGCGCGCTCTCGGCCGCGGAGGGGACGGCGGCCGGCCCGGTCCACCTCAACGTCCCGTTCGCCAAGCCGCTCGAACCGACGCCGGTGGAGGGGGACGTGCCCGCCGACCTCGACCCCGAGGCCGCCGCGGGCCGCGACGGCCCCTACGTCTCCCGCCACGCTGGCGCCCCCGAACTCGACGACACGTCGCTGCGGGAACTGGCGGCCGCGCTCGAGACCGACCGCGGACTGATCGTCGCCGGGCCGGCGGACCCGCCGGGCCTCGACGCGGAGGCGGTCACCGCGCTCTCGCACGCGACCGGCTTCCCGGTCCTCGCGGACCCCCTCTCGGGCGTCCGGTTCGGCGGACACACCCGCGTCGCGCCCGTGATCGGCGGTTACGACGCCTACCTCTCGCCGGACCTGGCCGAGGCGGAGGCGTTCCCGAACCCCGAGGTCGTCGTCCGACTCGGCGCCTCCCCGACCTCGAAGAACCTCCGCAAGTACCTCGCGGCGACGGACGCGGACCAGTACGTCGTCGACCCCGCGGGCGCGTGGCGCGAGGCCGAGTTCGCGGCGACGGACCTGGTGGTCGCCGAGCCCTCCCGGCTCTGCGGTCGGCTCTCGCGACTGCTCCCCGGCGGCGACGCCGACTGGCGCGCGCAGTGGGAGACGGCGGACGCCGCGGCGTTCGACGCGCTGGAGGGGAGCGCCGCCGAGGGCCGGAACGCCGGAGAGGCGACCGGCGCGACCGCCTCCGACGCCTTCCTCGAGGGGCGCGTCCTCGAGACCGTGGTCGAGGCGCTTCCGGACCCCGCGACGCTGTTCGTCTCGAACTCCATGCCCGTCCGCGACCTCGACCGGTTCGTCGCCCCGTCGGCGAAGTCGGTGACCGCGCTCGGGAACCGCGGCGCCTCGGGCATCGACGGCATCGTCTCGACGGCGCTCGGCGCCGGGTCCGCGACGACCGACGACCTGACGCTCGTGACCGGCGACCTCGCGCTGTATCACGACGCCAACGGCCTGCTCGCGCTCGACCGCTGCGAGGTGGACGCGACGGTCGTCGCCGTCAACAACGACGGCGGCGGCATCTTCCACAAGCTTCCCGTCGAGGCGTTCGACCCGCCGTTCACCGAGCAGTTCAGGACGCCTCACGGCATCGACTTCGAACCGCTCTCGGCGCTGTACGACGTGGACTTCGCGCGGATCGACGCGCGCGGCGGCGCGGGTGACGGGGGGGAGAGCGACGACGCGGCCGGGCGCGCGCTGGCCCCCGACGAGGCGACCGCGGCCCTCCGCGACGCCCTCGCGACCGCACGCGAGGAGCCCGGCAGCCACCTGATCGAGGTGCGGACCGACGCCGAAACGAGTCACCGTGCGCGGGAGGCGCTGCGGGAGCGCGTGGTCGAGCGGGTTCGTGAGGAGTGAGAGGCCGGGGACGACCCCGTGAAGGAGCCGGGAGCCGGGGACCGGGAGCCGGCGCTCGGTGAGCCCCCACGCGCGACGCGGGGAGCACTCGCGCGACCACTCGCGCGGCCCGCGCTCCATACACTATATATCCGACAGTACCGATACCGCCGACTCCGAGGCGCTACCGTCGGGTCCTGGTCGCTCCGTCACGGTCCAGTCACCTATTATAAACGTGTTTAATAGGTCGACGGGTGCTCTTACTCGATGTCACGTGACGCGGCGCATCAGGTGGACGCGGTATCACGCCGAAAGTACCTGCTGACGCTGACCGCCGCCGGGGCGGCAGGCCTCGCGGGGTGTAGCGGACAGAGCAACAGCGGGAGCGGCGGCGAGAGCGGGACCAGCAGTGGCGGGAGCGGCGGCGGGAGCGGAGACGGCGACGACGCCGACGAGGGTGGAAGCGGCGGGTCGGCGGCGCCGGCCACGGTGACTGCCGAGGGGTCCTCGACGGTGTACCCCATCTCGAACAAGGGGAGCTCCTACTGGAACTCCAACTCGCCGGCGAGCGACGGCGAGTACTGGGGCTCCAACGACGAGTCGTCGGTCCCCGGCTGGGACCAGATCGACACTGACCAGAACATCGCCGACTACTTCGCCGGGCTGTACGGCTTCGAGCCGACCGGCGAGCGGTCGAACCCCCCGTTCGCGACCCGCGTGGCGCTGAGCCACTCGGGGACCGGCTGTGAGGCCGTCCGCGACGGGCTGGTCGACATCGGGAACTCCTCCGGGCCCATCACGGCGGAACTCGACATCAGCGAGGAACAACGCGACGAGAACTACGTCGACCACGTCGTCGGCCGGGACGGCCAGCCCGTCTTCGTCAGCCAGGCGATCTACGACGCCGGCGTCGACCAGCTCACCGGCGAGCAGATCCGCGGCATCTACCAGGGCGACATCACCAACTGGAGCGAGGTCGGCGGTCCCGACCGGGAGATCTACGTGGTCGGCCGCGCCGAGGGCTCGGGCACGGACACCTCGTTCAGGCTGAACATGCTCGGCGACGCCGACGCGCCGATGGAGGTCGACACCCGCCTCGGACAGAACCAGCAGGTCCAGCAGGTCCTCCAGGACAACGACAACGCCATCGGCTACATGGCGCTCGCGTTCTCCGGGCCGGGGATCCAGGCGATCGCGATCGACTTCGAGGGCACCGTCTTCCGCCCGGACCCCGACGCCGAGAACACCATCTTCGACTCCGAGTACCCGCTGAACCGCGACCTCCACATGTACACGCGGATCACCGAGGACACGCCGGAGGGAACGGACATGCGCGAGGCGGCGTTCCTCAACATGTTCCTGACCGACTTCGGCCAGCAGGTGTTCGTCGAGGACGTCAACTACATCACCCTACCGACCTCCGACATCGAGGCCGAGCGCGCGAAGCTGCCGGAGCAGGCCTAGCGTCGCGGCCCCGGAGACGACCGCTCTCCGACCGATATTTATCACATGTCACTCACGAATCCACCGACTGACTGGCGTGCGGGCATCGAGCGGCGGGTCACCCGGACGCGAGCGTTCGTCGACGAGACCGACCCGGAGGCGCTGGCCGTGGTCGGCGTCTCGATGGGGTCGCTTCTGGCGGCGTTTCTCGGCTTCCTGCTGGCGTCCCCCTGGACCGCGGTTCCGCTCGGCGCGTTCCTGATCGCGACGGGCGTCGGCTGGGTGCGCCACCAGGCGCTCGTCGCCCGCGCCGTCACGTTCGCGATGACGACGGTGACGCTCGTCACGCTCGGCCTCATCGTCGTGTTCATCGTCGCCGAGTCGCTCCCGGCGTTTCGGTACGAGACGGCCACCGTCCTCGGCACCTCCGTCCCCGGACTGCGGATGTTCACGGCGACGCGGTGGGACGCGGTCTCGGAGCCGGTCCGGTTCTCGCTCGTGCCGATGATCCACGGGACCGTGATGGTGACCACCATCGCGACGCTGGTGGCGGCGCCACTGGGCGTCGCCGCCGCGCTGTTCATCGCGGAGATCGCGCCCCCGGCCGTCCGTGAACTCGTCAAGCCCGGCATCGAGGTGCTCGCCGGCATCCCCTCCATCGTCTACGGGTTCATCGGCTTCACCGTGATCAACCCCTGGGCGAACGACGCGTTCGCGCTTAACGGCGGCTCGACGTACCTCTTCGTCGGGGCGGTCGTCGGCCTGATGGCGCTGCCGACGGTGGTCTCCGTCGCCGAGGACGCGCTGACGAGCGTCCCGGACGCGATGAAGGACGGGTCGCTCGCGCTCGGGGCGACCGACTGGCAGTCCATGACCTCGATCACGATTCCGGCCGCGTTCTCCGGCGTCTCGGCGGCCGTCCTCCTCGGCGTCGGGCGCGCGATCGGCGAGACGATGGCGGCGACGGTGATGCTGGCCGGCGTTCCGCGCATCAGCGACCCCCTGTTCAACGTCTTCTACGGCTACGAGACGCTCACGTCGCTGATCGCCCGGGGGTACGGGAGCGCGAACGGGGTCCACGAGAGCGCGCTGTTCGCCGCCGGCGTCGTCCTGTTCGTGACCGTGCTGTGTCTGAGCCTCGTCTCGCAGTACGTCGAGTTACGCATGCGGCGCCGCCTGGGGGGTGCCGAATGAGCCGCGCGACCGAGACGGCCCTCGTCCGCGAGGACCGGAGCGTGTACGAGGCCCTCACGGCGGGCGCGGTCGGGGTCTCGGGGCTCGCGTTCGCCGTCGGACTGGCGGCGCTCGTCGACGTCGTCGCCATCGACGACCCCGTCGCGGGACTCCCGCTGTCGACGGCGCTCGGCGCGGTGCTGGTCGTCGTCGGCCTCGGCGTCGTCGGGTTCGGCGTGGCCTCCCGACTGGGAGTCGTCGACACGGGGCCGCAACCGAGCGCGGGGATCGTCGCGACGGCGGCGTTCACCGGTCTCTGGCTCGCCATCGGTGCGCTCGCGGCCGGGAGCGTCGGCCTCGAGGGCGTCGGCCGGCTCGCCGTCGCGGTCGTCGCGGGGGGCGTCGCGTTCGCGGCGACCGCGCTCCCGCGCGAGGACGTGGGGTCGACCCTGCCCGCGGGGGGCGTGGCCGTCCTCGCGGGCGCGGTCCTCGCGAGCGCCGTCGTCGGACCGGGGTGGGAGCGAGTCCTCGCGGGGTACGACGCGACGCTGTTCGGCGACACCGTCGTGCCGGTCGTCGTGATGGTCGCCTCGCTGGTCGCGGGCTGGGGGGCCGCGAAGGCGTACGGCGGGTTCGGCGCCCGGGGACGCAACGTCGGCGCGTACGTCCTCATCTACCTCGTCGTGGTCGCGATCCTGTCCGTCCTCGTCGGCCTCGTCGCCTTCGTGACGGTCAGGGGGCTCCCCGGGCTGTTCCGCGGGTTCGGCGTGGGCGGCCCGGGCCTCCTCAGGTGGCCGTTCCTGACCAACGGGGCGGGGCTGCTGGCCGAGGTCGCGGGCGTGTTCCCGGCGCTCGTCGGGACGGTCTGGCTGGTCGTCGGCGCCGTCCTGTTCGCCGTGCCGACCGGCGTCGGCGCCGCCGTGTTCCTCAGCGAGTACGCCGAACAGGGTCGGTTCACGGGCGCGGTCGAGGTGGCGACGAACGGGCTCTGGAGCACGCCGAGCATCGTCTTCGGCCTGTTCGGCGCCGCCTTCCTGATCCCCCGGTTCGGCAACCAGAAGTCGCTGATCGCGGGGATGTTGACGCTCGGGTTCATGCTGCTGCCGCTCGTCCTCATCACGAGCCGCGAGGCGATCCTCGCGGTCCCGGACGAGTACCGGGACGCGAGCGCGGCCCTCGGCGTCTCCAAGTGGCAGACGGTCCGGAGCGTGGTCCTCCCCGCGGCGATCCCGGGGATCACGACCGGCGTCATCCTCGGCGTGGGGCGCATCGCCGGCGAGACCGCGCCGATCCTGCTGACCACGGGCGGCGGCGTCCTCCCGGCGAAGTCGGCCGCGCCCGACGTGCTGGGCGGCTTCCGGCTGACCGGTTCGCCGCCGTTCGTCAGCAACCCCGCGCTGCTCGAGGCCACGAGCGCGCTGCCGTATCAGCTGTACGCGCTCATCACGGCGGGGCTGAGCGGCAACATCGAGAACCCGCAGGAGTTCGCGTGGGGGCTGGCGCTGACGCTGCTGCTCGTCGTGTTGGCCTTCTACGCGGTCGGCATCGCGACGCGCTACTACTTCAGACGGAAACTCCACCAATGAGTCAGACAGACACCGCGGAGACCGTAGAGACCGCAGAGACGACGGCGAACCGCACCGACGACCAGGGGGTCTCCACGACCGCCGGCGAGACCGTCGAGGAAACGCGCCCGGAGTGGACCGACTACGAGGCCGCCGGCGAGACGAAACTCGCCGTCGAGGAGCTCGACGTCCACTACGGCGACGACCACGCGCTGAAGGGCGTCTCGATGGACATCCCCGAGCGGAGCGTGACGGCCCTCATCGGCCCGTCGGGGTGCGGCAAGTCGACGTTCCTCCGGTGTCTGAACCGAATGAACGACCGCATCCGCAGCGCCCGCGTCGACGGGACCGTCGCCATCGACGGCGAGGACGTCTATCAGGACGGCGTCGACCTCGTCGAGTTGCGCAAGCGCGTCGGGATGGTGTTCCAGAGCCCGAACCCCTTCCCCAAGTCGATCCGCGCGAACGTCTCCTACGGCCCGCGGAAACACGGCGACGTCGAGACGGGCCTGCTCGCGCGGCTGACCGGGCGCGCGGAGCCCGACCGCGAGAGGGACCTCGTGAAACGGTCGCTCGAACGGGCCGCCCTCTGGGAGGAGGTTCGCGACCGGCTGGACGACAACGCGCTCGGCCTCTCCGGCGGCCAGCAACAGCGGCTGTGTATCGCCCGCTGTCTGGCCGTCGACCCGGAGGTCATCCTGATGGACGAGCCGGCCTCCGCGCTGGACCCCATCGCCACCGCGAAGATCGAGGACCTCATCGAGGACCTCGCGCAGGACTACACCGTCGTCGTCGTCACCCACAGCATGCAACAGGCCGCCCGCGTCTCCGACCAGACCGCAGTCTTCCTGACGGGCGGCGAACTCGTCGAGTACGACGACACCCAGAAGATCTTCGAGGACCCCGAGAGCCGGCGCGTCGAGGACTACATCAGCGGGAAGTTCGGGTGATCGCCGTGCCCCGTGACGACTACCGCGAGTCGCTCGACGCGCTCCGGTCCGACGTCGACTCGATGGCCGACGACGTGCTCGACCAGCTCCGGCGGGCGCTCGCGGCGCTCGCGGGCGACGACGACGCGTCGGCCCGCGCGGTGATCGACGGCGACGAGGCCATCAACCGGCGATACCTCGAACTCGAGGGCGACTGCATCGACCTCTTCGCGCTCCAACAGCCCGTCGCCTCGGACCTGCGGTTCGTCGCCGCGTCGTTCAAGATCCTGACCGACTTAGAGCGGATCGGGGACCTCGCGACGAACCTCGCACGCTACGCCCTCGTCGAAGGGCCGGCCGTCGGCGCGGACGTTCGCGTCCACGAGATCGGTGAGACCGCCGCCGACCAGGTCCGGGCCGCCGTCGACGCGTACGTCGAGGGGGACGCCGACGCCTGCCGAGCGATCGCCGAGCGCGACGACGAACTGGACGCGCTGTGTCAACACGCCAGCGAGGCGGTCGTCCGCGAACTGGTCGCCGGCGAGCCGGACCGCTGGGAGATCGAACGGCTCCTCGACGGGATCTCGAACCTGCTGCTGACGATCCGCGACCTCGAGCGGATCGGCGACCACGCCGTCAACGTCGCCGCGCGGACGCTGTACGTGACCGACAGCGACCCGGAGCTGATCTACTGATCATGGAGACGAGAAAGCTCCAGGAGGTCGGCGGCGGGACGTTCACCGTGTCGATCCCGAAGGGGTGGGCGCGGGACCACGGGCTCGAGGGGGGGATGGACCTGCGGCTGTACACCCACCACGACGGGTCGCTCCTCGTCCGGTCCTCGGACGCGGACGGCGGGTGTCTGGACGAGGTCGCGATCGACGTCGACGCCGACGGTCCCGACGCCGTGCGGTGGGCGATCCGGACCGCCCACGCCGCGGGGTTCGAGACGATAACGATCCGATCGGCCGAGCCGTTCACCGACGCCGAGCGCAAGGCGGCGCAGTCGACGGTGCGCGGGCTCGTGGGGACGGACATCACCGCCGAGTCGGACGCGGCGATCACGGTCAGCCACATGCTGGACGCGTCGTCCGTCTCCGTGCGCCAGTCGGTCGTCCAACTCCAATACGTGGCCATCGGGCTTCAGCGAGACGCGATCGACGCGTTCCTCGACGCCGCTGACGCGCACGCGAGGGTCCGCGACCGAGCCGACGAGGCCCGTCGGTCCGCGGAGATGATCACGCGCCATCTGTCGCGGTCGCTGGTCTCGCACGCGGAGCTCGACGCGCTCGACGTATCGCGCCCGGAGCTGTTCGTCTACTACGTGACGGCCGAGTGCCTCGAAACCGTCGTCGGGCGGGCCGTCCGGATCGCGGCACTGACGGAGCGCCTTCCCGGTCCGGTGCCCGGGCCCCTCGCCTCGGATCTCCGGTCGGCCGCTGAGGGCGCCGAACTCGCGCTCGACGACGCGGTGACCGCGATCTTCGACGGCGACACGACCACGGCGCGTCGGTCGAAGGAGCGCTGTGCGGACGCCGTCGAGCGGATCGACGAGGTCGAACGCGCGCTGTTCGACGGGACGGCCGTGGAGTCGGTGCCGACGGCCGTCGCGCTGGCCGGCGCGATCGAGCAGCTTCGGCGCATGGCGGCGTGCGGCCGGCGCGTCGCGGACGCCGCCGCGCGGTCGACGGTTCGCGCCCGGAACCTCGACCTCTGACCGCTACGCCACGTCCGGCCGGTGCTCCGCGACCACGGCCTCGACCTCGGACCAGTCGACCGGCGGCTCCAGATCCGCGAGCGCCGCCTCGACCGCCGTCAGTCGGTCGTCGAAGCGCTCGGCCAGCGCCGGCGACGCGCAGCCCTCGAGCCGGTCACCGACGGCGTCGTGACGGGCCGCGAGCTCGTCGATCCGGGCGTCGACCCCGGAGGGCGGGTCGACCCCCTCGCGCTCGGCCCACGCCCGCAGCGCCGACAGCTCCGCCCGGAGGTCCGCGATCATCAGCGACAGGACGCGGTGGCGGATCGTCGCCGCGAGCCACCGCCGTCCTCTCTCGTTCCCCTCGGGCGCCTCGCCGGCGGCCGCGATCTCCGAGGCGGTCGCGTCGAGTCCGTCCAGCGCGTCAGCGACCGCGTCGACGTCGTCCGCGAACGCCGCCTCGCGCCGGTCGGCGTCGGTGAGCCACTCCCGGAACGAGTCGAGTTCGAGTTGCAGGTCGTCGGCGGCGCGCTGCGCCTCGTTCGCGGCGCCCGTCACCGACCGGATCCGTCGCGCGATCCGGTAGAGGTCGCCGTCGTCCTTTCGCGCGAGGATCGCCTGTACGTCGTCGCCGAGTTCGTCCGTGCGGTCCTCGATCGCGTCGAGCCGTGCCGCGAAGCCGTCGACCCGCGACGAGACGGGACCCAGGTCCAGCACGGGATCGGCGTCCTCGCGTGCCTCGGACAGTTTCCGAGCCGCGAGCTCCGTCCGCGTCTCGGCGGTCGTCACCACCTTCGAGGCGTTCGCGAGCGCGTCGTCGACGGCCGTTCGGCGAACCGTCCCGTCGCGGGCGACGATGGCGAGCGTCTCGCGCACCCGGCCGGGATCGGTCCGTTCGTCGTCGACCGCATCGACCGCCGCGTCGACGGACAGGCCGTCGAGGTCCTCGCGTCCGTCGCCGCGCTCCCCGTGACTCATGCGTCCCCGTTACGGCCAGGGGTCCGTCAGTCATTCGGTGTGGACCTCCCGGGAGGGCGGCGGGGCGGCCACCTCGACCTCCGTGGCCCCTGCCCGGAGGAGCGAGCCGCCCCGGCCGGACACGGCCCTCAGACGCCGCCGTTGAACACCCAGAAGGCGACGGCCGGCGCGAGCGCGATCAGGACTCCGAGCCCGACCGTCGCGAGGGCCGTTCGCCGGTCGATGACGGCCGCGTCCGCGTCGTAGCGCCACAGTTGCAGCGCGACGAAGACGCCGCCGACGAGGAGTCCGCCGAGGTACAGGAAGGACGGCTGCAGGAACGTCGGCGTCGCCGTGGGACCGCTCCGCAGTCCGATCTGCGCGCCGAGGCCGATGGCGCCGACCGCGGCCGCGCCGAGGACGTACGCGACGCCGGCGACGACGTGCCGGACCGTCGCCTCCGCGGAGAAGGCGTGGGGACCGTCGGCTTCGGGCTGTGGCGCCGCGAAGCTCGCGACGCCCGCGCGAAGCAGCGGGAGCGTCCCCAGCGCGACCAACACCGCGTACGGGAACGCGGCCCCGACCGCGATGATGAGGATCGCCGCCGCGATGGCGTACGTGCGCGTCGTCACCTCGCCGAGGACGAGCGGCGGGACGACGAGGACCGCGAGCGCCACCAGTCCGAACAGGACCAGCGGGACCGAGTGACGCCTGAACGACCGGCGCGTGGAGGGCGTGGACACGCCTCCGGATCCTCGGCAGGCCGGTAAATGCCTTCTGCCGCGTCACGCTCCGCGGCCCTCGCGGCGCCCCTCGCGGCCGACCGCCCGTTCGGGGGGCCGTCAGTGCAGCGACAGCGAGACCGACCGGCTCGACGCGGCGACGCTCAGGAGGTAGAAGCCGATCCCGATCAGGACGACGGTTCCGCCCGCGGGGAGGCCGGTGACGTACCCCACGAGTAGCCCCGAGACGACCGACACTTCGCCGACCAGCACCGCGAGGAGGAGGGCCTCGCGGAAGCTCTCCGCGACCTGCGAGGCGGCCGCGGTCGGGACGACCAGCATCGCGGCGACGAGGATGACGCCGAGCACCTGCATCGAGCCGACGACGACCATCGCCGTGAGCACGACGAGCAGCTTGTTGTACAGCGACACGTCGAACTGCGCGACGCGGGCGGCCTGCTCGTCGAAGGTGATGAAGAGGAGCTGTTTGTACTGGGTCGCGACGACGCCGACGACGAACGCCGAGAGCGCGACCATCACCCACGCGCCGCCGACGGGGACGAACGAGATGTTCCCGAAGAGGAACGAGTCGATGTTCAGCCCCGAGAAGCCGCCGCCGTAGGAGATGATCACCGTGCCGAGCGCGAACGAGCCGGTGAGCATCACCGCGATGGGCACGTCGCCGTACGTCTCCGTGCGCTCCGCGAGCCACTCGACGCCGAACGCGCCCAGGACGGCCGCGACCAGCGCCGACAGCAGCAGCGGCGCCGACCAGTCGGTCGCGGAGGCGACGAGCAGGCCCGCGGCGACGCCCGCGAAGGCCGTGTGCGCCAGCGTCTCGCCGATCAGCGCCATCTCCCGGTGGACGACGAACATCCCCACCAGCGGCCCGACGACGCCGATGAGCGCGCCCGTCGCCAGCGAGTACCAGACGAACCGGAACCGGAACATCTCCAGCCCCGTGAGCGCCTCCAGCACGCGCCCGAGCAGGACGAGGAACTCCGCGAGGCCGCCGCCCGGAAGCCCCGCGCTCCCGAGCGCGTCGCTGGCCATGAACAGCACGAGCAGGCCGACGAACGCCGCGACCGCGACCGTCGCGCCCTCGACCAGCCGCGTCCGCGTGGGTTTCCCGGTCATCAGTGGTGGTGATGGACGACGCTGCTCGTCGAGCCGTACGCCTCCTCCAAGGCGTCGCTCTCCACGAACGACTCGGTGTCCCCGTGGTGGAACAGCCGGCGGTTGATGCAGGCGATGCGGCTCGCGCGGTCGGTGACGACGCCGATGTCGTGTTCGATCAGGACGATCGTGATCCCGTCGTCGTTGAGTTCCTGTAACAGGCCGTAGAAGCGGTCGCGCGACTCCGCGTCGACGCCGACGGTCGGCTCGTCGAGCGCCAGCAGGTCCGCCTCCGACGCGACCGCGCGGGCGATGTACGCGCGCTGGCGCTGGCCGCCGGAGAGCGCCGCGATCCGGCGGTCCGCGAGGTCGGCGATCTCGACCCGCTCCATCGCCTCGCGGACCGTCCGCCGATCGGCGTCCGTCAGCCGGCCGGAGCCGCGGTGTGGGTACCGCCCCATCTCGACGACCTCCTCGACGGTGACCGGCATCGCGGAGCCCTGCTGGGTCGCCTGCTGAGCGACGTAGCCGATCCGGTGGCCGTCCTCGAACTCGTCGATCGGCTCGCCGAACAGGCTAACGGAGCCCTCGTCGGGCTCGAGCAGCCCGAGCATCAGGTGGAGGAGCGTGGTCTTGCCCGAGCCGTTCGGACCGACGAGACCGAGGAACTCGCCGGACTCGACCGTGAGCGTCACGTCCTCGACGGCGAGCGTCTCGCCGTAGTCGTAGGTGACGTCCTCGACCGCGACGACCGGCGGGTCGTCCCGCCGTGCTGCGTCCTCGCTCACTCGGTGATCCCTACCGCCGCTTGCAGGGCCGGCAGATTAACCTCTTCCATCTGTTCGAGGTAGCCCCAGCCGCGCTCGTTCCACTCCTGGGTCGTCCCCTCGGCGGGCGAGAGGTGCTCGACTCGGCTCGCGCTCGACTCGCGGACGACGGTGTTCGCGAGGTCGTCGGAGCCGAAGTGGTCGGCCAGCACCACGTCGATCCCCTCGCTGTCGATCAGGTCGACGACCGCCGAGATCTCGTCCTGACTCGGCTCGGCGTCCGGCGAGACGCCCTGCGGGGAGACGACCTCCAGCCCGTAGCGGTCCGCGAGGTAGGCGTAGGAGTTGTGCGCGGCGACGACGACGGTGTCGCGCTCGCGGTCGGCGAGACCGGCCTCGAAGGCCTCGTGGAGCGCCGTCAGGCGCTCGACGTAGGCGTCGCCGTTCTCCGCGAAGACCTCCGCGTTGTCCGGGTCCGCCTCCTGGAACCCCGAGACGATGGTCTCGACGCTCTCGGCCGCGCGGACCGGGTCGACCCAGAAGTGGGGGTCGTAGTCGCCGTGCTCGTGGTCGTCGTGAGTCTCCTCGGTGTGGTCGTGGCCGTCGTGGGTCTCCTCGGTGTGGTCGTCGTGACCGTCGTCGTGAGTCTCCTCTGTGTGGTCGTCGTGACCGTCGTCGCCGTGGTCGTGGCCCCCCTCGTCGAGGGCCAGCAGGTCGACGCCGTCGAGCACGTCCACGAGCGTCACCTCGGGGTGGTCGGACTCGATGGTCGCGGCCGTGTTGCGGGCCCACCGCTGGAACCCCGGCACGTCCATGTAGACGAACGCCTGGTGGGAGACGACCTCGGTCGCCAGGTCCGGGCCGGGCTCCCAGCGGTGGCCCATCGTCCCCGCCGGGACCGGGTTCTCGACCGGGAAGGCGTCGCCGCCGACCTGTCGCGCGAAGTCGGCGAGCGTGAAGAAGGCGGCGTACGCGCCGTCCTCCAACTCGCTCGTGCCCGCGACGCGCTTGAGTCGCTCGGTACAGCCGGCGAGCGCGCCGACGCCGAGCGTCCCCGCGGTCGCGCGTAACACGTCGCGGCGTGAATGGGTCATACACGACCCTATCGGGTTCTCCGAGAAAAGGGTTGTTATCCTTCAGACTCGTTTTAATAACTTCGGCCAGTAGTCGCGGGCGAGTTATTATCCCGCCGCGACCCTCACTCGGTGAGGTCCACGACGGTCGCGTCGGCGGCCGCGCGCAGGCGCTCGGGCGCGACCGGGAACACGGCGTCGGGGGTGCCGGCCGCGGCCCAGACGGTGTCGAACTCGGTCAGCGTCGGGTCCATGACCGCCGGGAGTGCGGCGTCGTGGCCGATCGGCGGGACGCCGCCGATGCTCCAGCCGACCTCCTCGCGGATGCGGCCGGGGTCGCCCATCGCGGCGCCGTCGGCGTCGAAGTGCGCCGCGACCGCGCCGAGGTCGACGCGGTTCGCGCCGCTGGTCACCGCGACGACGAGGTCGCCGTCCCGCGGGCCGCCCGAGAGCTCGATCACGATGCTGGAGGCGATCTGGGCGGTCTCACAGCCCACGGCGTCGGCGGCCGCGGCCGCGGTCTCGGTCCCGGCGTCGAACTCCTCGACGGTCACGTCGAGGTCGTGGTCGGCCGCCGCCCGCTCCGCGAACTCCGCAGCGCGCTGGTGCATGTCCCGCCGCAGGTGGCCGGCCGACAAAAGGCTGCGGACGCCGGCGGAACGTGCGCGGCCGGCCTCGGCGCTGTGCGGGTCAAAAAGCGGGTCGAAAAGCGGTCCTCGAAGCCTCCGGCGAGACGCGGTTAGTGCCAGTCAGTGCGAGTGGCCGAGCGCGTCCGCGAGCGAGGTGCCGAAGCGCGCCTCGAACAGCTCCTCGGCGGTGTCGTTCATCTCCTGGATCTCCTCGGGAACCTCGCCCTCGCCGTGATGCGCCATCATGTGCGCCTGCTGGGCCATCGCCTGCAGCACCACGTCGCTGATGACCTTCGCCGGGTTCTCGCCCTGTTCGGCCATCGTGCCGACGAGCCCCGCGGGCAGTTCGACGGTGTCCTCCTCGCCGTTCGGTCCGGTCACGGTGTAGGTCTCGGTGTCAGCCATACGCGAACGTGGTCGTCGGAACATAAGGGTCTGTGGAAACGCGGCCGGCGCGGTCCGCGCGGTCGGCCACGGGGCGGCCGGGAGCCGACCACCCCGGACCTCGGGGTCGTGCACACGGAGTGCACACCGTGTCGCCATGATGTGTTCGCCTGCGCGCCCACGCGCGTGCGGCGCCTTTATCAGTGGGCATCGAGTAACCCGATCAAGTACGATGGACGAAGAAAACGAGTACGGCGCCGGGCAGATCCAGGTGCTGGAAGGCTTACAGGCCGTCCGCAAACGGCCCGCGATGTACATCGGGTCCACGGACGCCGGCGGACTCCACCACCTCGTCTACGAGGTCGTCGACAACGCCATCGACGAGGCGCTGGCCGGCTTCTGTGACGACATCGAGGTGGAGATCCACGACGACGGCTCCGTGAGCGTCCGCGACGACGGGCGCGGCATCCCCGTCGACACCCACGAGGAGTACGACCGCCCCGCGCTGGAGGTCATCATGACTGTCCTCCACGCGGGCGGCAAGTTCGACTCGAAGTCCTACCAGGTGTCGGGCGGGCTCCACGGCGTCGGCGTGAGCGTGGTCAACGCGCTCTCGAAGCGGCTGGAGGTCGAGGTGAAACGCGACGGCGGCGTCTACCGCCACCGCTTCGAAACCGGCGAGCCGGTCCCGGACGCCTTCGAGCGCGTCCGCGACATGGAGCCGGACGAGGAGACGGGGACGCACATCCGCTTCTGGCCCGACGGCGACATCTTCGAGACCACGGACTTCGACTTCTCGACGCTGTCGAGCCGCCTCCGCGAACTGGCGTTCCTCAACTCCGGCGTGGAGATCACGCTGGCCGACGAGCGGAGCGACGAGTCCGAGACGTTCCGCTACGACGGCGGCATCCGGGAGTTCGTCGAGTACCTCAACGAGACGCGGTCGCCGATCCACGACGAGGTCATCTACTTCGAGGACGAGGCGGACGGCATCCACGTCGAGGTCGCGATGCAGGCCACCGAGGAGCTGCAGGGCTCCGTCCACGCGTTCGCGAACAACATCAACACCCGCGAGGGCGGCACCCACCTCACCGGGTTCAAGACCGCGCTGACGCGCGTCGTCAACGACTACGCGAACGACCACGGCCTCGTCGACGACCTCGACGCGAACCTCAAGGGCGAGGACGTCCGCGAGGGGCTCACCGCGGTCGTCTCCGTCAAACACCCCGACCCGCAGTTCGAGGGGCAGACGAAGACGAAGCTCGGCAACTCCGAGGTCCGCGGCGTCGTCGAGTCCGCGACCCACGAGCAGCTCGGCACGTTCTTCGAGGAGAACCCCGACACCGCCCGGAAGGTCGTCCACAAGGCCGCGGAGGCCGCCCGCGCGCGCAAGGCCGCGAAGAAGGCCGAGGAGCTGACCCGCCGCAAGTCGGCGCTGGAGTCGACGGCCCTGCCCGGAAAGCTCGCCGACTGCCAGACCCGCGACCCGGACGAGGGCGAACTGTTCGTCGTGGAGGGCGACTCCGCGGGCGGTTCGGCCAAGCAGGGCCGCGCCCGGGAGTTCCAGGCGATCCTCCCCATCAAGGGGAAGATCCTCAACGTGGAGAAGCACCGCCTCGACCGCATCCTCGAGAACGACGAGATCCGGGCGCTGATCACCGCCATCGGCACCGGCATCGGCGAGGAGTTCGACATCGAGGAAGCGCGCTACCACAAGATCATCCTGATGACTGACGCCGACGTCGACGGCGCCCACATCCGAACCCTCCTCCTGACGCTTCTGTATCGCCACATGAAGCCGCTCATCGAGGCGGGCTACGTGTACGCGGCCCAGCCGCCCCTCTACCGGATCCGGTACAACGGCGAGACGTACGACGTGATGACCGAGGCGGAGCGCGACCGCGTCGTCGAGGAGAAGTGCAACGGCAACCCCACGCAGATCCAGCGGTTCAAGGGCCTCGGCGAGATGAACCCCGAGCAGCTGTGGGACACGACGATGGACCCGGAGAACCGCATCCTGAAGCAGATCAATATCGAGGACGCCGCGGCCGCCGACCGCATGTTCAACGTGCTGATGGGCGACGCGGTCGAACCGCGCAAACAGTTCATCAAGGAGCACGCGACCGACGCCGAGTGGGTGGACATCTGAGATGAGTTCCGAGACACCGAATCCCGACGACGTGCGAGCCGCACAGGTCAAGACCGCCCGCATCGAGGACGAGATGGAGCAGTCGTACATCGACTACGCGATGTCGGTCATCGCGGGGCGCGCGCTCCCCGACGTCCGCGACGGGCTCAAGCCCGTCCACCGACGCATCCTCTACGCGATGCACGAGGCGGGCATCACGAGCAACACCTCCCACCGGAAGTCCTCCTCCATCGTCGGCGAGACGATGGGCGATTATCACCCGCACGGCGACTCCCCCATCTACGACGCCTTGGCGCGGATGGCCCAGGACTTCTCGATGCGGTACCCCCTCGTCGACGGGCAGGGGAACTTCGGCTCCGTCGACGGCGACCCGCCGGCCGCCCCGCGCTACACGGAGGCGCGCATGGCGCCGCTGGCCGAGGAGATGCTCGCGGACATCGAGCGCGACACGGTCGACTTCCAGAGCAACTACGACGACCGGCTCACGGAGCCGGAAGTGCTCCCGTCCGCGTTCCCGAACCTGCTGGTCAACGGCTCCTCGGGCATCGCGGTCGGGATGTCGACGAACATCCCGCCGCACAACCTCGGCGAGGTCATCGACGCGACCGTCGAGCTGATCGACGACCCCGAGGCGACCGTCGAGGACCTGATGGAACACGTCAAGGGACCCGACTTCCCGACGGGCGCCAACATCGTCGGCCGCAACGCGGTCCACAAGGCGTACAAGACCGGTCGCGGCCGGATCCGCGTCCGCGCCGAGTTCGAGGTCGACGAGGAGGAAGGCCGCATCGTCATCACCGAACTCCCCTTCCAGCAGAACAAGTCCCGGCTGGTCGAGCGCATCGCGGAGGACGTCAACGACGGCTCCATCGAGGGGATCCGCGACCTGCGCGACGAGTCCGACCGTGACGGCATCCGCGTCGTCGTCGAGCTGAAGCGCGACGCGATGGCGGAGGTCGTCAAGAACCAGCTACTGGAGAGCCACCTCGAACGCACCTTCGGCGTCATCAACCTCGCGCTGGTCGACGGCCAGCCGAAGGTGCTCGACCTCAAGGAGACGCTCCAGGAGTACCTCGACCACCGCCGCGAGGTCGTCCGCCGGCGCTCCGAGCACGAACTCGCCGAGCGACAGGACCGCGCGCACATCCTCGAGGGCCGGCTCCGCGCGCTCGACCACGTCGACGAGGTGGTGGAGGCGATCCGGGAGTCCGAAGACCGCGACGCCGCGAAGGCGGCGCTGCGGGACGACTTCGACTTCTCCGAGGAGCAGGCCGCCCACATCGTCCGGATGCAGCTCGGCTCGCTCACCTCGATGGAGACCGAGGAGATCGAGTCCGAGTACGAGGACGTGACCGCCCGCATCGAGCGGCTGGAGGAGATCCTCGACTCGCAGGCGGAACTCGACGCGGTGATCGAGAAAGAGCTGCTGGAGATCAAAGACGAGTACGGCGACGAGCGCCGCACCTCCTTCATCGAGGACACCGGCTCCGTCACCCACGAGGACCTCATCCCGGAGGAGGAGTTCGTCGTGGTCATGTCCGAGGACGACTACATCAAGCGGATGCCGCTGGACGCCATCCGCGCGCAGAACCGCGGCGGGAAGGGGGTGATCGGCACCGACCTGAAGGAGGAGGACGCCGTCTCCTCCGTCTTCGTCGCCAACTCCCACGACTACCTACTGGTGTTCACCAACGAGGGCCAGATCTACCAGCTGAAGACCTACGAGATCCCGGAGATGTCCCGCACCGCCCGCGGGAAATCCGCGGTCAACCTGCTGGACCTAGACGACGGCGAGGAGATCCAGGCGGTCGTCAACACCGACGACCTCGACGACGACGAGTACCTCACGATGGTCACCCGGGACGGCTACATCAAGCGAACCGGCGTCGAGGAGTTCGAGAACATCCGCTCGACGGGGATCCGTGCCATCCGGCTGGAGGACGGCGATCAGCTGGTCGACGTCGGCGTCACCGACGGCGACTTCGACATCGTCATCGGCAGCCGCGACGGGATGGCGATCCGCTTCGCCGAGGAGGAGGTCCGCGCGATGGGCCGCACCGCCCGCGGCGTCCGAGGGATCGACCTCCGCGAGGGCGACGCGGTCGCGGGCGTCGCGGCCGTCGACGCCGACGCGCACGACTGGCTCCTGACGGTCACCGAGAACGGCTACGGCAAGCGCTCGGACGTGGCGGAGTACCGGCTCCAGTCCCGCAACGGGATGGGCCTCATCGACATCAAGACCGGCGATCGGAACGGCGAGGTCGTCTCCGTGGACGCGGTGTCCGCGGGCGACCACCTCGTGACGATGAGCCGCGAAGGCCAGATCCTCCGGACGCGCGTTGAGGACCTCTCGAAGGTCGGCCGCAACACGATGGGCGTCGTCGTGATGGACCTCGAAGCCGGCGACGAGGTCTCCACGGTCGACATCGTCGACGCGGAGACGGTCGCGGCCGCCGATGCCGACGAAGAAGCCGACGAGAACGCCGCCGAGTAGCACCCGACCGGCGCGAACCGGCAGCCCCTTTTCCGCCCCCGTCGAACCGCCGCCCGTGAACGCCAGCGACCGCGCCGTCGCCGCCTTCACCGCGCTCGGCCACGGCACGTTCCACGGCTTCGAGCTGTCGATCCCGCTGTTCGTCCCGCTGTGGATCGCGGAGTTCGGCGTCTCGGCGACGGTCGTCGGCGCCGTCACGGGCGCCAGCTACGCCCTCATCGGCCTGCTCGCGCCGCTTTCGGGCGCGGCGGCGGACCGGTGGGGGTCGCGGCGGCTCGTCCTGCTGTCCATCGGCGGGATGGGCGCCGCCTTCGCCGGCCTGTACCTCGCGTCCACGCTCGCCGGCGTGACGCTCGCGCTGCTGGCGTGGGGCGCCGCGGCGAGCCTCTATCATCCCGCCGGCCTCTCGCTGATCAGTCGCGGCGCCGACCGCCGGGGGACGGTCCTCGCGGTCCACGGCGCGGGCGGCAACGTCGGGATGGTGGTCGGCCCGCTCGCGGTCATCCTCGCGCTCACGGCCGCCGAGTGGCGGGCGGTCGCCGCGGCGCTCGCGGTCCCCGCCGCGGTCGCGGTGCTGGTGGGGCTCCGGGTGCGGATCGACCGGGACGGTGAGGGCGACCGGGACGGTGACGGAGGTGGTGGACGTGGGGATGACGCGGACGGAGAGTCGGAGGCGGAGCGGTCGGCCGCGGCCGCCGCCGAGACGCCCCGCGGCGCGCTTCTCGCGCTCGTCGCGGACTCCCGGCGGCTGTTCGCGGGCGGCTTCCTGCTCGTCTTCGCGATCCAGATGGTCTACGGCGTCTACTACCGCGGCGCGTTCACCTTCCTGCCGGACGTGCTCGCCGGCGTCCCCGTCTTCGAGCCGCTGACGCTCGGCGGCCGCGACCTGGAGGCGAGTCGGCTCGCGTACACGTGGCTCCTGCTCGTGGGCGTCGCGGGGCAGTACGCCGGCGGCCTCGCCAGCGACCGACTCTCGCCCGAGCGGACGCTGCTGGCGGCGTTCGCCGGGCTGGCGGTCGTCTCCGTCGCGTTCCTCCCCCTCTCGAACGCCGGCGTCGCCCCGCTGCTCGCGGTCTGTGCCCTGCTCGGCTTCTTCGCGTACGCCGTCGCGCCCGTGGCGCAGACGGTCGTCGCGCGCAGCGTCGACGAGGCGAGCCACGGGCTCTCGTTCGGCTTCGTCTACCTCGGGACGTTCGGCGTCGGCGCGCTCGGCGCGCTGCTTGCCGGCGCGGCCCTCGACGCCGGCGGCTCGGAGGCCCTGTTCGCCGGCCTGACGGGGGTCGCGATGCTCGCGGCCGCGCTCGCGGGCGCACTGGCGGTTCGGACCGCGCGCTCGTCCTGAGGCGAGCGCGGAGGTACCGAGAACGGGGGAGTTCGTCGCGGCCTGCCGAGACGGGTCGGACGAATCGGATGTGTCCTGATCGAAGATGTCCTGAGCAACGGTTCCCGAGCCCAGAACCCGCCTACAGCTCCAGCACGTCGATCAGCGTCTCCGCGGCTGCCTCGGAGGAACCGGGGCCACGGGCGGTGATCAGGTCGCCGTCGACGGTGACGCTCGTGTCCGCGTCGAGTTCGGCATCCCAGAGGCCGCCGGCGGCGACGACCTCGTCCTCGACCCAGTAGGGGAGCTTGCGCCCGTCCGGGAGCACGTCGTCGTCGTCCACGATGTCCGCCTCCCACGCGTTCGGGAAGCCGGTGACCTCGCGGCCCTCCACGAGGAAGGAGCCGTCCGCCTCGCGCGTGAACGCGAGGATCCCGACCGCGTGACAGACGACGAGCGCGACGCCGTCCTCGCCGGCGACCGCCTCGAGCAGGAGCTGGCGCGCGTCACGGTCCTGGTTTACGTCCCAGACCGTGCCGTGGCCGCCGGGGAACACGACCGCGTCGTGGTCGGCCGCGGAGGCGGCCGCCAGCGGGATCGGGTCGTTGAGGGCCGGGTCCGCGCCCGCGACCTCGCGGTAGCGCTCCGCGGTCTCCTCGCCGACGGTCTCCGGGTCGAGCGAGCGCTCGTCCGGCTCCGGGGCCGTGCCCGAGGGCGTCGCGACCGTGACGTCGACGCCGGCGGCGCCCAGCGCGTTCAGCGGCTCGATGCACTCCTCGGCCCAGTACCCCTCCTCGCTGACGACGAACAGCGCGGTCTGCGTATCGCTCATGCAGTTCCGGTTCGGGCCGGCGACGCAAAAGGCCGTGGTGGCCGGCAGGTCGGACCGGGATCGGAAGGCCCCGGGATGGTCGGGGCGGCGCGAGGAGTCGGTCCCCGCCGCTCCGCGGCTACCCGTCGCCGTCCTCGTCGACGATGACGACCTCGCCGTCCTCGACAGTGACGTTGATCAGCGTCTTCACGTCGTAGTCGGTGTCGTCGAGTTCGTTCTCGCCCGCCTTCTTGATCACCGCGAGCACGTCGACCACGTCCGCGCCGACCTCGTTCGTGAGCGCGTCGAGGATGGCCTTCATCGTGCCGCCCGTCGAGAGCACGTCGTCGAGGACGAGCACGCGGTCGCCCGCCTCCACGTCGTTGATGTACATCTCGGACTCGGAGTAGCCCGTCTCCTGGAACAGCGGCACCTCGCCGTCGAGGCCGTACTGGCGCTTGCGGATGACGACGAGCGGGATGTCCGTCATCAGCGAGAGCGCGGTGGAGATGTGGATCCCCATGGCCGCGGGGGTGACGATCTTGTCGACGTTCTCCAGTTCCGTCTTCCGGATCATCCGGATGACGATCTCGCGGAGGAGCTCCGGCTCCAGCATCGGAACGCCGTCGCTGATGGGGTGGACGAAGTACTCGTAGTCGCCTTTCTCGATGATCGGCGCGTCGAGGAGTGACTGCCGCAACTGGTCCATGTCGCGCGTACCAACCCGGGCGGATAAAGTCTGGCGGTTATGCCGCCGACTGTGAGGTGTCCACAGACGGCTCGGCCCCGAAGCGCGGCTGGACTCCGGCGGCGCGAGACGCCTCAGTCGTGCGGGAACGCGGCGTCCGGATCGTGGTCCGGCGCCGCGGGCGCGTCCGCGAGCGTCTCGAAGAAGCGGCCGGAGACGATGTCCTCGACCACGTCGGTCAGGGTCTCCTCCGCCTCCTCGTCGACCTCCCCGAGGATGCCGAGCGGGACCTGCGCGCCGGCCATGTCGGCGTGTCCGCCCGCGGAGCCGATCTGGTCGAGCGCCTCCCGGAGCGTCTCGCCGAGGTCGATGGACGCGCCGCGCGCGCGAGCGGAGACGTAGACGACGCCGTCCATGTAGCCGTAGACGAGCGACACCGTCACGTCTTCCAGGTTCAGCAGTCGCTCGGCCGCCTGCGCGAGCGCGTCGCGGTCGTTGATCGGTCCGGCGCACGAGGCGACCGCCGACCCCCGCACGTCCCGGTTCCGGATCGCCTCCGCGAGCGTCTCGACGGTGTTCGCGCTCACGCTCGGCGACTCGACGCGCTCGAGCACCTCCTCGTCGACGAACGGGAGGAGGTTCGCGCCCGCCTCGAAGTCCGCGGCCGACACTTCGCGAGTGAGATCGCGCGTGTCGACGCGGATCCCGTACAGTAGGGCGGTCGCGGTCCGGCGGTCCGGCTCGATCCCGAGCCGGTCGAGGTACTCGGCGAGGATGGTGCTCGTCGCGCCCAGGTCCGGCCTGATGTCGACGTAGGCGCCGTCGACCGGGCCGCGCGGCGGATGGTGGTCGACGACGACGGCGACCGGCGTCTCGGGGTCGAGGCTGTCGTTGACGCCCGCGCGCGAGTGGTCGACCAGGGCGATTCCGCCGTACTCATCCGGGTTGATCGACTCCACGTTCCGGATCGGGATGTCCAGCAGGTTCACGAGCGCGCGGTTCTCCTGATGGGAGATCTCGCCGTGATAACACGCCTCCGCGGGCACTCCGACGGCCTCCGCGACGCGCACCAGGGCGATGGCGCTCGCGATGGCGTCGGGGTCGGGATTGTCGTGGGTCACGACCGCCAGCGGCCCGTTCAGTTTCCGGAGCGCCGCGAACAGCGACGCCAGGCGCTCGCCCTCGTCCGCGCCCGCGGCCGCGACGACGCGGTCCGCGAGCGCGTCGACGGGGTCGATGAGTCGGTCGGCCGTCTCCCGGAGTCGGTCACGGACGGCGTCCGCCGGGTTCTCGCCGGCGTACGCAACGATCAGCGCGTCGGGGAACGCCGCCCGCGCCGACAGCGCGGCGGCGAGGTTCCGGTCCGGGTCGTCGCTCGCGACCACGACGACCGCCGCCCTGTCGGGGTAGTTGGCGGAGTCGGTCGGGTCCGCCTCGACGGCGGCGACGTTGGCCTCCCGGAGCGTCGTCACCCAGCCGGTGTCGGTAGCGACGACGTGTAACTCGCCGCGGCGCTCTCGCGCCCGCTCGACGAGCGTGTGACCGACGGAGCCGCAGCCGAGAACCAGCCGCCGTACCATGTGCCCGTCCCTGCGGGACGCGGACTCAAAACGGTACCGTCACGGTGAGTCCGGTGGACCGACCCCCGAGGCGATGGGCTGCGAGCCATCCCACCCAACTGCACTCACGGCGGGAGTCCTTCGGTATCAGCCAAAAACGTTCGTCCCACGTGCGGTCGCGGTGCTGTGCGTGGCGGTGCGGTCGGCGCGCGCCGCGGCGACCCCGTGTCGCCGCGACCGCGCGAGGTCGCCAGCGCGCTACTGCACGCTGGCTGCTCGAAAATCTCCGATTTTCGGTGGAGGGCGCGGGGCGGCCGCCTGCGGTGTCTCCGGCGCGCCACTGCACGCCGGAGGCCAGCGGGACGCGGTTTGTCCCGCGCTGCGGTTCCGCGCCCCGCCCGCGGCCGAGGCTGGGGAGGTGTGAGGCTGCTGTGCGGTCGCGGTGCGGTGCTGTGCGGGGTGGGACTGAAAGGGGCAGCCGGCTCGAACCCGCCCGGACGACGCTCTCGCGAGCCTGCCGAGCGAGAGTCAGCAAGTCGCAGCCCGGACCCGTCCGTCGGGCGGTGCGGAGAGACGCAACGGAACGCCCGGACCGTCTTGCCAGACAAGCACCGCAGCGGGCTGTGTCTCCAGCGCGCCACTGCACGCTGGAGGCTAGCGAGACGCGGTTTGTCTCGCCAAGCGGAGAGCGAGGAGCGCAGCGAGGGTCCCGCGAGCCTGCCGAGCGGGACGACGGCAGTCGCAGCCCGGCAGCCCGCTACCGCAGGCAGCCCGGACCGCCTGCCGGAACCCGGCGCGGTCGAGCCGGCTGGGGCTTTCTGGATGTTGCTGTCTAGAGCAGTATTTGTAGCAGATCCAGATCAGTAGGAGGGAGAGCCGGCTGGGGCTTTCTGGATGTTGCTGTCTGGAGTAACCGGATCTGCAGCCGACACGGAAACCTCGCCGTCCGAAGCGCAGGTAGAAACGCTCTACCAGTCACAAATACGTCGCCGGTCAACGACCGAATGCGTCGTCGGAAAAACGTGTGAGAAGCGTCCGCGTTACGCGAACAGCGCGTTCGCGGCCGCCTGCGCGCTCTCGATGACCGGCCCGAAGCCGGGCAGTACGAGCACCGTACCGACCGCCGCGAAGACGATCGCGGCGTACAGCGCCGTCGGGCGCGAGTCGACCGCGTCGAGGTCGCCCGCCGGCTCCTCCAGCCACAGCGCCTTCACGACGCGGCTGTAGTAGTACAGCGACAGCACGCTGTTTGCGGCGCCGACCGCCGCCAGCCACCAGAAGCCGTTGAACACCGCGCCCATGAACAGGAAGTACTTCGAGAAGAACCCGCCGAGCGGGGGCAGCCCCGCCAGCGAGAACATAAACACGGTCATCGCGAGCGAGGCCATCGGCGCCTTGCTCGCGAGGCCGTTGTAGTCCTCGAACGTCTTCCCGACGCCCCACGTCTCCGCGAGGGCGATGAACAGGAACGCGCCGGTGTTCATGAACCCGTAGACGAGCAGGTGCGCCATCGCGGCGCCCATCACGTCGCCGTTGTGGGCCCCGCCGACCGAGATCGCCGCCAGCCCGATGAGCGCGTAGCCGGCGTGACCGATGGAGGAGTACGCCAGCATCCGCTTGACGTTCTCCTGGACCGCGGCCGCGAAGTTGCCGAGCGTCATCGTGACGACGGCGACGATGCCGAACGCCACCGCCCAGTCGACGCCCGCGACGAGTTCGCTCCCGAGCGCGAAGCCCTCGGTGAACACGCGGAACGCGAGCGCGAAGCCGGCCGCCTTCGAGGCGGACGACAGGAACGCGCTCACGGGCGCGGGCGCGCCCTCGTACGCCTCCGGCGCCCAGAAGTGGAACGGCACGGAGGCGGTCTTGTACGCCAGCCCGCCGAGCACCATCAGGATCCCGATGCCGGCGACGCCGACCGGGGCGTCACCGCTCGTCAGGCCAGCGGCCACGTCGGACAGCAGCAGCGACCCCGTCGCGGCGTACACCAGCGAGATGCCGAAGACGAACACCGCGGAGGAGACCGCGCCGACGAGGAAGTACTTCAGCCCCGCCTCGACGCTCCCCTTGTTCCGCTTGAGGAACGTCACCAGCGCGTAGGAGGGCAGCGACGCCATCTCCAGCGCGACGAACGCGACCGCCAGCGAGTTGGCGGCCGCCATCAGCGACATCCCCGTGGCCGCGAACAGGACCATCGAGTAGAACTCGCCGGGGCTGTCCACGTCCGCGAGGTAGTCGTGCGCCGCGACGACGACCAGCGCCGTCACGACCGCGAAGACCACCGTGAAGAACAGCGCGAGGCCGTCCACCACGATCGCGTCCGCGAGCAGGGTGATCGCGCCGCCGGTGCCCTCCTGTCCGGTCCCGGCCAGCAGGAACCACGTCGCGGCGCCGAGCGACGCGAGCGACCCCAGCACGGCCACGACGGCCGAGGAGGTGTTCGAACGACTGTTCGGGTTGATCGTGTCCACGAGCAGCAGCGCGAGCCCCGTCAGCGCGAGCGCCAGCACGGGGGAGAGCGCGGCCCACTCGGGGAGTTGCGTCGCCATTAGTTGACACCTCCTGCGACCACGTCCGCGACGGCGTCACGGATCATCTCGAAGAACAGGTCCGGCGCGACGCCGAGCAGGATGATGGCACCCAGAAGCGCCATCAGCGGCGCCACGTCGCGGACCGGCGCGCGGCCGACCTCGTAGTCGGTCGCGAGGCTGAACGGCCCGAACAGCGTCTTCTGCATCGCCAGCAGCAGGTAGCCCGCCACGATGACGATGCCGAACATCGCCGCCGCGGTGAACAGCGGCATCAGGCCGCCCGCGACCGGCGAGCCGAACGAGCCCACGAAGATGAAGAACTCGCCCGCGAAGCCGGCCATCAGCGGCAGCCCCATGTACGCGAACGCGCCGGCGACGAGGACGCCCACCGCGACGGGCATCCGGTCTGCCATCCCGGACATGTCCGAGAGCATCCGCGTGTGCGTCGCGTTGTAGACGACGCCGACCGCCATGAACATCAGCCCCGAGATGAGGCCGTGCGCGACCATCTGGAACGTCGCGCCGCCGACGCCGTACTCGGTGAACGCGATCAGGCCGAGGATGACGTAGCCCATCGACGAGACGGACGAGTAGGCGACGATGCGCTTGAGGTCCTGCTGGGCCAGCGCCAGCATGGCGCCGTAGATGACCGACACCACGGCTATCGCGGCGATCGGCACCGCGAGCGCGGTCGCCTCCTCGGGCAGCATCGTGAAGTTGAACCGCAACAGCGCGTACGTCCCCATCTTCAGGAGGACGCCGGCCAGCAGCACCGACACCGGGGTCGGCGCCTCCACGTGGGCGTCCGGCAGCCAGGTGTGGAACGGCACCATCGGCACCTTCACCGCGAAGCCGACGAACAGCGCGAGGAACGCGAACAGCCGGATGGCGTCGGGGGCGATCCCGTAGAACGCCTCGACCTCGCCGGCCGCGAGCGCCGCGGTGATCGCGGGCATCCCGAACGTCTCGACCGGGAGCGCGAACACCAACGCCATGAACCCGATGAACATGACCAGCGACGCGAGGTTCGTGTACGCGAAGAACTTGATCGCGGCGTACTTCCGGCGCGGGCCGCCCCAGACGCCGATGAGGAAGTACATCGGGACGAGGACGGCCTCCCAGAAGATGAACCAGACGAAGAAGTCCAGCGCCGTGAACACGCCGAGCAGGTTCGCCTCCATGAACAGCAGCAGCGCGTAGAACTGGCTGATGCGGTCGGAGATGGGCGTCCACGCCGAGAGGATCGCTAGCGGGACGAGGAACGTCGTGAGCACCAGCAGCGGCATGCTGATGCCGTCGACGCCGACGAACCACTGGAGCGTGTAGCCGCCGACCTCCAGCCAGTCGGCCTGCGTTTCGAAGGCGATGCCGCCGCCCGTGAGGGCGTTGCCGGCCGCCTCGAACTGTGACCACATGTAGAGGCTCCCGACGAACGGGAGCAGACTGAGCGCGAACGCGAGCCGTCCCGCCCACTCGTCGGGAGCGAGCGCGACGACCACGGCGCTCACGAACGTTACGGCGATGAGCGTCTCGATTATCACAGGAACCACCCCCCGAGCACACCGAACAGGAGAAGCAGGCCGGTGAGCCCGAGCGTCAACATCGCGGCGTAGTGCGTGACCACGCCCGTCTGGACCCGCCGGACGCGCTGCCCGGCCGCCAGGCTCACCGAGGAGACGCCGTTGACGACGCCGTCGACGATGCCCTGGTCGAAGGTGTCCGCGCCGCCGGAGACGTCCTGCGTCCGGGCGGCGAGCCAGACCTGCACCTCGTCCTGGTAGTAGTTGTTGTACAGCACGTCCTTGAGGCCGCCGAGCTTCGCCGTGTGCTCCGTCGGCTCGGCGACGTTGTACAGCGTCCACGCGACCGCGAGGCCGGCCAGCGCCAGCCCGAGCGAGACGCCCGCGCCGATCAGCACGGTGGGCACCTCGCCGCCCGCGATGTAGCCGCTACTGTACGGACCGATGTCCGCGTAGTGGTGCGAGGAGAGGCCGTCGATGCCGCCCCACTCGTTGTCGAGCCAGCGGTGGAGCACGTCGATGCCCTTCACGCCGAGCACCTTCTTGACCGGCACCATGTTGATGAATCCGGTGACGACCGCGAGGGTGCCGAGCACCGTCAGCGGCCCCTTCACGTTCCAGCGCACCGAGTGCGGGTCCTCGGCCAGCTCCGACCGCGGCTCGCCGTGGAACGTCAGGAACACCATGCGGAAGGTGTAGAACGCGGTGACGGGCACCGCGAGCAGCCCCATGACGTAGCCGCCCAGAAGCAGCGGGTCGTTGAGGCCGTGGACGAGCGCCTCGTAGAGGATCTCGTCCTTCGACCAGAAGCCCGCGAACGGGAAGATGCCCGCGAGCGCGAGCGAGCCCGCGAGGAACGTCCAGTAGGTGACGGGCATCTTGTCCCTCAGCCCTCCCATGTCCCACATGTCCTCGTTGTGGTGCATCGCGATGATGACCGACCCGGCACCGAGGAACAGCAGCGCCTTGAAGAACGCGTGGGTCGTCAGGTGGAAGACCGCGGCCACGTAGCCGCCCGCGCCGAGCGCGAGCATCATGTAGCCGTACTGCGAGATCGTCGAGTACGCGAGCACCTGCTTCAGCTCGTCCTTCACCACGCCCATCGTCGCCGCGAACAGGGCCGTGAAGCCGCCGATGAACGCGATGACCGCGAGCGTCGTCGGCGTCAGCGCGTAGAAGCCGTACATCCGCGCGACGAGGTAGACGCCGGCCGCGACCATCGTCGCCGCGTGGATGAGCGCGGAGACCGGCGTCGGGCCCTCCATCGCGTCGGGGAGCCACGTGTGCAGCGGGAACTGCGCGGACTTGCCGACCGCGCCGCCCAGCACCAGCAGGCCGACGACGGTGAACCACGTCATCGCGTCGAGCCCGAACGGCGTCCAGGCGTCGAACTCGCCCGCGAGCGCCGCCTCAGCGAGCGCGGGGAACGACTCGGCGCCCGCGAACCCCGCGGTGCCGAACGTCGCGAACACCGCGACCACGCCGACGAGGAAGAAGTAGTCCCCGAAGCGGGTGACGAGGAACGCCTTCTTCGCCGCCGACGGCGGCCCCGGCTCCCGGAAGTGGAAGCCGATGAGCAGGTACGAGCAGAGCCCGACCAGCTCGAAGAACATGAACGCCATCAGCAGGTTGTCGGCGACGACGAACCCGAGCATCGAGGCGGTGAAGAGGCCGAGGCCGGCGTAGTACCGGGGGAGCCCCGTCTCGTCCTCGTCGTTCATGTAGCCGAGCGAGAACACGTGGACTAAAAGCGCCACGAGCGTCACGATGACGAGCATCAGCGACGACAGCGGGTCGATCAGCAGGCCGAACGCGAGCTCGAACTGCTCGCCGCCGGCCCACGTGTAGATCGTCTCGTCGTAGGCCGCCCCGCCTGCGACCGTCGCGAGCACCCACAGCGACAGCAGGAACGAGCCCGCGGTCGCCGCGATGCCCCCGAAGGCGCCGCCCTTGGGGAGGTACTTCCCGAGGCCCAGCGCCACGAGGAACGATACGAACGGCAGCAGGACGATGGCCGGCACGTACGCGAACGCGTCCACCATCGTTACCACCTCATCTCCGAAGTCAGTGTCACGTCTGTCTCACCGAAGTTACGGTACAGCACGAGGATAATGCCGATCCCGACGGCGACCTCCGCGGCCGCCAGCGCGATGACGAACAGGGCGAACACCTGCCCGGTGAGGTCCCCGTAGAACAGCGAGAACGCCACCAGGTTGATGTTCGCCGCGTTGAGCATCAGCTCCACGCTCATCAGGAAGTACAGCACCTCACGCCGCGTGAGGACGCCGAACAGGCCGATACAGAAGATGCCGGCCGCCAACAGCAGGTAGTAGGTGGGCGGGACCATCAGCGGTCACCCCCCTCCCGGCCGCCGTCGGTGAACGCCTCACCGACCGCGGAGACGACGGAGCCGCCCTCCTCGCGCTTCGCGAGGTAGAGCGCCCCGTCGACCGCCACGTCCAGCGTCAAGGCGACGATGAGGAACGCGGCGAGGAACCCCTCCGTGTTGGCGGCGAGGCTCCCGAGGTCGAGGTTGAAGAGGGCGTAGCCGATGTTGTGGACGACCGTGTCGGCCGCCTCGCCGGACAGCTCGAAGCCGGCCGGCTCGCCGAACTCCGCGTTCACGAACGCCGCGGCCATGGCCGCGAACAGCAGGACCGACGCCAGCCCCGGGACGAGTCCGGAACGGCGGTCGCTCATGCGCTATGCACCTCCGGCTCCGTCGACCGCGTCAGCATCACGGCGAACGTGATGAGGATGAGCACCCCGCCCACGTAGACGAGGATCTGCATGGCGGCGAGGAACTCCGCCTGCAACATCACGTAGTGCACCGCGACGCTCACCAGCGCGGCTCCCAGAAGCAGGGACGCGTGAAACACGTCCCGAGCGAGAACCACGCCGAGGCTGCTCGCCAGCGTAACGAGGGCGAACAGGGCGAACGCGATGGTTTCGTAGACCATTGTGTGTGTCTCCTATGAGATTTCCTTTGAAGGTTTCGAGAACGGCTCGACGCCGTTCGCGGAACTACTGGTAATCGACCTCCCCGTCACCCTCTCCGACCCACGCGTTGCGGTCGGGGTTGCGGGAGTTGAGCGGGTCGATACCCTTGTACCACGGGACGTTCTTGAGCTGTTCTTTGTTGTAGACGAAGTCGTCCTTCGTGTCCGCGGTGAACTCGAAGTTCTGCGTCAGCAGGATGGCGTCGACGGGACAGACCTCCTCGCACAGCCGGCAGTAGATGCACTGCCCGATGTGGAGGTTGTACTGCTCGCCGTTGCGCTGGTCGTCCTGGACGATCTGGATCGTGTCGTTGGGACAGACGTTCTCACACTGCCGGCACCAGATGCAGCGCTCCTGGCTGAACTTGTGAACGCCGCGGAAGCGCGGGCTCACCTCCGGCGCCGTCTCCGGGTACTCGACCGTGAACGTCGAGCCGTCGAGCGCGTGCTTCATCGTCGTCGCCATGGATTTGAGCAGTCCGATCATCAGACGGTCACCCCCACGAGTACGGCCGTGAGCACGAGGTTAGCGAACGATAGCACCAGCATTCCCTTCCAGCCCACCTCGATGAGCTGGTCGATGCGGAACCGCGGCATCGCGGCCCGGCACCACTGGGTGAACAGGAAGAACGCCCAGATCTTCACGACGAACCAGACGAACCCGATGCTCTCCGGGCCCGGCCCGGAGGCGCCCCCGAGGAACGCCATCGTCAGGATGGCGCCGCCGAGGAAGATGTGGAGGAACTCCCCGAGGTAGAACAGCACGAAGTACGCCGAGGAGTACTCGGTCTGGTAGCCGGCGACGATCTCGGTCGGGGCCTCCGGGATGTCGAAGGGGTTCCGGCCGATCTCCGCCATGTTCGCCGTGAGGAACAGCAGGAACGCGAACGGGTTGACGAACGCGTACCACGACGGGATGGTGATCCCGCCGAGCGTGACGAGCGCCTCCTGCTGGGCGGCGACGATGCCGCTGGTCTGGAGCGTCCCCGCGAACACCACGACGGACATCGCCGTGACGATGAGGGGAATCTCGTACGCGAGGTTCTGCGCGACGGCCCGCAGGCCGCCGAGCAGCGAGTACTTGTTGTTGGACGCGTAGCCGGCCATCACCAGCGAGACGGAGGCGATGGAGGCGAACGCGAACACCAGCGCGAACCCGACCTCGGGGTCCGCGAGCTGGACGTTTATCGGACCGAGGTTGCCCATCGGGATCACCGCGAAGCCGAGCAGCGCGGACGCGGGCAGCACGATGGGCGCCAGGTCGTAGGAGGGGCGGTCGGCGCCCTCCGGGATGATCAGTTCCTTCGCGAGGAGCTGGACGGCCGCGGCCGGGATGATCAGCAGGCCGAACGGCCCGATCCGGTTGACCGCGATGCGGTCGGTGAACGCGGCCGTGATCTTCCGCTTGGCCCACGGGCCCGCGACGCCCGTGAACGTCAGCATGACGTTGCCGACGAGGAACGCGGCGATCAGCGCGCCGACGACCTCGCCGAGCACGCCGCCGATCCCGAGCGCGTTCGCGACGAACTCGGGGAACAGCTGGGCGGGCGCGAGCGACATCACCGATCCACCTCGCCGAGCACGATGTCGAGGCTACCCAGCGCCGCGATCATGTCCGGGATGTACTCGCCCTGCGCCATCTCCGGCAGCGTCTGCAGGTTGGAGAAGCACGGCGACCGGATCTTGAAGCGGGCGGGCTTGTCGGTGCCGTCCGCGCGCATGTAGATGCCGAGTTCGCCCTTCGCGGCCTCGACGGCGCGGTAGATCTCGGTGTCGTCGTCCGGCCGGAGGGTGCGCGGGACGTTGGCCTGGATCGTGCGCTCGTCCTCGGGCCAGTCCTCCAGCAGGTCGACGCACTGTTCGATGATCTTGGCGGACTCCTCGACCTCCCGCATCCGGACGAGCAGGCGGGCGTAGTTGTCGCAGCCGTCCTCGGTCACCACGTCCCAGTCGAGCTCGTCGTAGTAGCCGTAGGGGTCGTCGCGGCGCAGGTCGTAGTCGACGCCGGAACCGCGGGCGACCGGACCGGTCGCACCGTAGTCCTTCGCCACCTCCGGCGGGAGGATGCCGGTGTCGACCGTCCGCATCTGGAAGATCTCGTTGGAGGTCAGCAGGTCGTGGTACTCCTCGACGGACTCCGGGAGCTGGTCGAGGAAGTCCCGCGTCTTCGAGAAGAACTCCTCGCGGGGCTCGGGCAGGTCCCAGACGACGCCGCCGAGCCGGAAGTAGTTGAACATCATCCGCTGGCCGGTCAGGTCCTCCAGCAGGTTCTGCACCTGCTCGCGGTCGTTGATCGCGTACATGAACGTCGCGGTGAAGTCGCCGTTGACGTCCAGCGCGAACGTGGCGAGCGCGAGCATGTGCGCGGCGATGCGGCACATCTCCGCGCCCATCGTGCGGATGACCTGCGCGTACTCGGGGACGTCGATGTCCGCGAGGTCCTCGGCCGCGCGGGCGTACGCGTACTCGTTGAGGAGTCCCGCCGAGATGTAGTCCCAGCGGTCCGGGTACGGCATGATCTGGTAGCGGTACGTGCCGTTCTGAGCCATCTGCTCCTCGCTGCGGTGGAGGTAGCCGATGTCGGATTCGACGTCCGCGACCTGCTCGCCGTCGAGCGTCGTCTTCAGGTGGAGCACGCCGTGGGTCGCCGGGTGGTGCGGACCGATGTTGACGAACATCGTGTCCGACTCGGCGTCCTTGTAGTCGTCCTGCAGAGGGTTGGCGTGCTCGGAGAGGCTAACGACCTGCGGCTGGTCCTGGTCGTAGTCCATCGAGAGCGGGTGCCCCTGCCACGTCTCCGGCAGCAGGATGCGCCGGAGGTCGGGGTGGCCCTCGTAGTCGATGCCGACGAGGTCGTACGCCTCGCGCTCGTGCCAGTCGGCCGTGCTGAAGACGCCGGCGCCGGACTCGGAGACCGGGTTCTCCTTGTCGGCGGGGACGACGACGCTGACCTCCTGGGTCGGGTCGTCGTACTTCTTCAGGTGGTAGATCGACTCGTAGCGGTTCTCGTACTCCTGGGCGGTGACGACCGAGAGGTGGTCGTAGCCGGCCTCCTCCTTGAGCGTGGAGAGGGTGTCCTGGACCGCGTCCGGCCGGACCACGAAGCCCGGCGCGTTGACGTGCTCCTCGCGGCCGATGACGTTCTCGCCCAGCAGGGCGGCGATGTCCTCGGCGTCGTCGGCCGGAACGACCGCCTCGTCGGCCTCTGGCTTTTCCAGACTCATGGCGAATCAGCGAAGTTGTACCGCATCACCAGGTCGTCCTCGTCGATCTGGTCGGAGAGGTGGTCGACGAGTTCGTCCTGCTCCAGGTCCGAGAACTGTTCCAGCTCGTAGGGCTTGACCGTCACCGGGGAGGCCTCGCCGTTGGCGATGCGCTCCTGCAGTTTGGCGACGCCGTAGACGAGCGCCTCCGGACGCGGGGGACAGCCCGGCACGTGGATGTCGACCGGGATGACCTCCTCGGCGCCCTTGACCACGTTGTACCCCTCCTGGAAGGGACCGCCGGAGATGGTACACGAGCCCATCCCGACGACGAACTTCGGCTCGGGCATCTGGTCGTAGACGCGCTTCATCCGCGGGGCGAACTTCGAGACGATCGTCCCGGGGACGATCATCACGTCGGCCTGTCGCGGCGAGGCGCGCGGCACACCGGAGCCGAAGCGGTCGAGGTCGTGTTTGACCGCGTAGGTGTGCATCATCTCGATGCTGCAGCAGGCGATCCCGAACTGCAGCATGAACATCGAGGACCCCCGCACCCAGTTCATGAACTTGTCGAACTTGGTGAGGATGAACGGCGAGGAGCCGAACGCCTCGCGGAGGCGGGAGTTGAATCGGTCGCCGCGTCCCTCGCCCATCCGGGCGTCGCGGGTCTCGGTCAGTACGGCGGAGTCGTCGGTGATGAAGGGTTGGTCGCTGCTCATGGTTCCGTCTCACGCTCCGTCTTGCGGGCCGTCGCGCGCGGGCTCGAGGTCCACTGCACCGCGCCGTTGCGCCACGCCCAGACGAGTCCGACCGCGAGGATGCCGACGAACGCCAGCATCGGCCACAGAACGTCGAGAAGCGGGACGCCCTGCTCGAGCGCGGGCCGGTAGATGGTGACCCACGGGAACAGCAGCACCGTCTCGATGTCGAACACGAGGAACAGCAGCGCGACCATGTAGTATTGGATGTTGAACCGAATGCGCGCCGTTCCGGTCGGGACCTCGCCGGACTCGTACACCGTGCGTTTGCCTTGTTCCGGCACACTCGGACGAAGAAGCGCCGACGCCGCCATCATCCCCAGCGGGATGGCGAGGCCGACGACCGCCAGTGCGCCGATAGCTATCCAGTCGTTCATACGGGTCTCCGTAACGTGCGCGAGTTTGGTTGGCCCCTACATAAGCGTTGATTCTCGGGTGCGCGCGTGCGAATCGACCCCTCGGAGAGCGCGCGACCGTCGCGGCGCGGCCCCTCGGCGAGCGAACCGCCCCCGCTGCGCGGCCGGCGCTACTCCTCGCGCTCGCGGAACGCGTCGATCCCCTCGTCGTGCAGCGCCGCGGAGACGTCCGCGACGCCGGCCTTCTGCTCGTCGTGGAACGCGACCAGCCGGTCGCGGATCGCCTCGTGTTCCCGCGAGAGCACCTGCGCGGCCGAGAGGCCGGCGTTGAACGACTTACCCGCGTCGACCGCGACGATGGGCGCGCCCGTGGGCATCCCCAGCACGCTGTCGACGGACTTCTCCTGTACGGGAACGCCGATGACGGGGACCGGATACGCGACCGAGGCGGTCATGTTCGGCAGGTCCGCGGACTTGCCGCCCGCGCCGGCGATTATCACGTCGACTCCCCGGGCCTCCGCCGTCTCCCCGTAGGCGTACATCAGCTCCGGCGTGCGGTGTGCGGAGACGACGTAGCTCTCGAAGGTGAACCGGGCGTCCGGCGGGTTCCCGAAGTCGGTCTGTTCCGCGAAGCCGAGTTCGCGGAGCGCGTCGTAGGCGCCCGCCATCGTGTCGAGGTCCGAGTCCGAGCCCATGATGATCCCCACGTCCGGGGTCGTGGCGGGGTCGGCGTCCGCGTCGGCTTCCGCGTCGAGTCTGTCGATGAGGTTCTGAACGGTGGTCATTGTGGCGTGTCGTGTGTCCGTTGGTCGCGGTCGTGGGTCGCGGTCGTCAGTCGTCGGTGAAGGTCAGTCCGTCGCGCAATTCGCGGGCGCGGGCGAGCAGGTCGGCGCGGTCGGCGCGCGATCGGTCGCCGGGCACGTCGGGAGCGGCGTCTGCCTCCTCGCCGGTCACGGTGAGGTGGCCCATCTTGCGGAGCGGCCGGGCCTCGCGCTTGCCGTACCAGTGGAGGTCGGCGTCGGCCGCGGCCAGCACCGCCTCGACGCCCGACAGCGTCGCGGGCTCCGGCTCGGCCACGTCGCCGAGCACGTTCGCGGTGACCGCGGGCGCGACGAGGTCGGTCGGCCCGAGCGGCCAGCCCAACACGGCGCGGACGTGGTTCTCGAACTGCGAGGTCGCCGCGCCCTCGATGGTCCAGTGCCCGGAGTTGTGGGGCCGGGGCGCGATCTCGTTGACCAGCACCTCGCCGTCCGGCGCCTCGAACAGTTCGATGCCGTAGACGCCGCGGCCGTCGAGGAACTCGAGCACGTCGCGCGCGACCGCCTCCGCGCGCTCCAGCACCGCGTCGTCCGCCCGGGCCGGCGCCACGCTCTCGCGGAGGATCTCCTCGCGGTGGAGGGTCTCGGTGACGGGGTAGGTAGCCACGCCGTCGGGGCCCTTCACGCCGATCACGGAGAGCTCGCGCTCGAAAGGAACGAGCGTCTCGGCCATCGCGTGCGTGCCGAGTTCCGCGAGCGCCGCGGCCGCCTCGTCGGGGTCCTCGACGGGACGGTTACCCCGGCCGTCGTAGCCCCCCTCGCGGGCCTTCAGCATGACGCCGCCGAACGCCTCGACCGCGCGGCGGAGGGCCGCCTCGTCGGAGACCTCGACGAACTCCGGGACCGGGATCCCCGCCTCCTCGAGCGCGCGCTTCTGGACGAGCTTGTCCTGGATGGTGCGGAGCGTCGACGGGTCGGGATGGACCGGCACGTCGAACTCCTCGCTCACCGCCGCCAGCAGGTCCGGGTCCGCGAGCTCGATCTCGTAGGTCACGGCGTCCGCGCGCTCGGCGAGTTCGCGGACGGCCGCCTCGTCGTCGAAGCTCCCCACGATCTGGTCCGCGGTCGTCGGCGCGGCCGGCGGGTCCGGCGTCGGGTCGAGCACGACCACCTCGACGCCCAGCGGCGCGACCGCCTCGCCGATCATCCGTCCCAGCTGACCGCCCCCGACGATGCCGAGCGTCGGGCCGGGAAGTGTCACTGTCACGCGCGAGAATTGCGGACGATACTGCATAAGGATTGCCACCGACAGCCGACTAGTGGGCAAAAACGTGGATCGGAACGGCCGCGCGAAGAGGCGCCACCGAGGGCGTTCGCCGGCGGCCTCGCAACCAGACATTAGTGGGCCCCGGACCAGACGCCCGATATGCGCGTGGTCGTTCTCGGGGGCGGATACGCGGGCCTCGTCACGACGCGAACGCTCGAAGGGACGTTGCCGTCGGCCGTCGACCTGACGCTCGTCGACGAGACCGGCGACCACCTGATCCAGCACGAACTCCACCGGGCCATCCGGCGGCCGGAGTTCGTCGACCGCATCTCCCTCCCACTGACGGACCTGCTGGACCGGGCCACGGTCCGGGAGGCGACGGTGGCGTCCGTCGACCGCGAGGATCGGTCCGTCCGGCTGGCGGACGGCGACGCGGTCGACTACGACGTGGTCGTGGTCGCGCTCGGCGCAGGGACCGACTACCGCGACGTTCCGGGGGTCGCGGAGCACGCGCTCCCGCTCAAGCGGCTCCCGCACGCGAGCCGGATCCGCCGGGAGTTCCGCGGCGTCCTCGACGCCGGTGGCGGCCGAGCGGTGGTCGCGGGCGCGGGCCTGTCGGGCGTCCAGACGGCGGGCGAACTCGCCCAGTTCGCCCGTGACGAAGGGGTCGCCGGCCACGTCGAGGTGGTGCTGCTGGAGGCGGAGGACCGCGTCGTTCCCGGCTTTCCGGAGGAGTTCCGGGCGGCCGTCCGCGAGGAACTCGACCGCCTCGACGTGGCCGTGCGGACGGGGACGCGCGTGACGGCCGCCGGCGCGGACGCCGTCGAGATGGCGGGGGAGTCGGTCGATTCGGCGGACGCCGGGACGCTCCCTCACGGCCTGTTGGTCTGGACCGGCGGGGTGCGGGGCCCGGACGCACTGGACGGCCGTCGCCGGGAGGTCGACGGCACCCTCGCGCTGGACGAGCGCACCTTCGTCGTCGGGGACGCCGCACGGGTCCGGGACGGGAGCGGCGCCGTCGTGCCGCCGAGCGCGCAGGCGGCGGTTCGCGCCTCCGAGACCGCCGCGAACAACGTCGCGGAGGCGGTGGAGGCGCTGAGGGCCGGCCGGGAGCCGGCGTTCGAAACGTGGACCTTCGAGACGCCCGGCTGGCTGGTCTCCGTCGGCGACGGCGCCGTCGCGCAGTTGGGGCCGCGGACGTTCACCGGGCCGACCGCGAACCTGATCAAAAGCGCCGTGGGCGTCACCTACCTCGCCGACCACGGATCGCTCGCCGACGCGTTGGCCGTGTTGCGCGAGGAAGTCGAGGCAGAGCGGGACCTCCTCGACGCGGTCCGCGAGCGCGTCGGCGAGGAGTGACCGCCGGCGGATCGGCCGCGTTGGGGGCACCGCACCGGTCGTGTCGACGGCGCGCATCCGGAGCCAAGGTTCAAAAGGACGCAGGGGATACCCCCAGGTATGCCCACCTTCGAACTCTCGCTGTCAGACGACGTGTACTCCGAGTTCCAGCAGCTCGCGGAACAGGAGTTCGTCTCCGAGGAACAGGCCGCCGAGGAGCTCATCTCCTCGGGCATCGAGGCGTACAACGTCACCGTCGTCGACGAGGAGCCCCGCGACGAGATGCTGGAGGGCGCGGAGAACAACATGTTCGACACGGCGGAGGACCCCGGCAGCATCGAGGACGACCGGCTCTGATCGCGCCCGGGTTTCGCCGAGCGGCGCGCGCTTCGAACGTTTTTACCTCCCAGGCGTCGTACCCCGAGTGACCGATGGATCTACTCGTCGTGGGCGCCGGAGAGATGGGCCGGTGGGTCGCCGACACCGTCGAGGGGACGGTGGCGTTCGCCGACCGCGACCCCGTCGTCGCCCGCGACGCGGCCGACGCGCGCGACGCCCGCGCGGTCGACCCCGACACGACGGAGACGTTCGACGCGGTCTGTCTCGCGGTGCCGATGTCCGCGGTCCCGGACGCGGTCGACGCCTACGCCGACAACGTCGGCGAGGCGGTCTTCGACGTGTCCGGGGCGATGGCGGAACCGGTCGCGGCGCTGCGCGCGGCGTGTCCGGACGCCCAGCGGGCGAGCTTCCATCCCCTGTTCGCGCCGCCGCGCGTGCCGGGCAACGTCGCCGCCGTGATCGACGCCGGCGGCCCGCTGATCGACGCGGTCGTCGCCGACGTGGAGGCCGGCGGCAACGACGTGTTCGAGACGACGCCCGAGGAGCACGACCGCGCGATGGAGACGGTACAGGCAGGCGCGCACGCGGCGATCCTCGCGTGGCGTCTCGCCGGCGAGGACGTGCGCGAGGAGTTCCACACCCCGGTCTCGGGCGCGCTCGACGACCTCGCGGACACCGTCACCGAGGGGTCCCCGGCGGTGTACGCCGAGATCCAGCGCGCCTTCGACGGCGCCGACGCGGTCGCCGAGGCCGCGCGCGACCTCGCGGACGCCGACCCCGAGGCGTTCGCCGCGCTCTACGAGGCGGCCCGCGGCGAACGCGACGCGCGCGACAGACACGACTGACCGACCCGCCGATTCCGATGGCCCACACCACGCCGATGACCCACACCAGATGACCCACATGCTACCCCAATGATCGACAGAGACGCAGTCCGCGACAGCGCGAAGTACCTCAGACAGGTCCGTCCGATCGACCCCGAGGAGCTCGCCGACTACGTCGAGGGCGGGGCTCACCCGGCCGTCGTCAAACAGACGCTCCGCGAGGAGGCGTTCGACCTCGGCCTCCGCGAGCGCGAGGACGGGACCTTCGTCCCGGTCGAGGACGACCCCGCCCCGCTGCCGGGTTGGGGGCCCGAGGCGTTCCCCGAGGCGTACGCGTTCGGAGTCGAGGACCTGCTGATCGGCGAGTTCGGTGCGAACTGGCACCGCGGCGACTCGGGCGGCGACCTCCGCGCGGCCGTCCGCCGGCTGAAGGAGGATTACTACTTCCAGAACGACGTGGAGTACGACCGCGTCGCCGCGCTCGGCTACGCGATCTACCACCTGCCCGACTACTACGCCGCGGTCGGCTACGTCCTCGACGACCTCGCCGAGAACGGGCTGCTCGACCGCCGGCTTCGGGTGCTCGACGTGGGCGCGGGCGTCGGCGGCCCGGCGCTCGGCCTCCACGACTACCTGCCCGACGACGCGGTCGTGGAGTACCACGCGGTCGAGCCGAGCGCCGCCGCGGACGTGCTGGAGGCGCTGCTCGACGAGGCGGACCGCAACTTCCGGCCGACGGTCCACCGCGAGACCGCGGAATCGTTCCTCGGGCTGGAGGGGAACGATGACGACGGCCCGGCCACCGAGCCCTTCGACCTCGTCCTGTTCGGAAACGTGCTCTCGGAACTCGCGGAGCCGGTCCCGGTCGTCGAGGCGGCGCTGGACGCGCTCGCCGCGGACGGCTCGGTCGTCGCGCTCGCGCCCGCGGACCTCAACACCGCGACGGGCCTCCGCGAGATCGAGCGCGCGGTGACGCCGCCCGACGCCGGGACGAGCGTCTACAGCCCGACGCTCCGCCTGTGGCCCGACGCGGTCCCGAGCGACCGCGGCTGGTCGTTCGACGTGCGCCCGGACCTCGAGGTCCCGCCCTTCCAGCGGCGGCTCGACGAGGCGGCCGACCGCGACCCGGGCGAGGCGCCCGGCGAGTTCGTCAACGTCGACGTGCAGTTCGCCTACTCGATCCTCCGCCCGGACGGACAGCGGCGCGTCGACGTGACCGCCAGCCCCGAGCGCCACATGCCGCTCGCGGCCGCCGACGAACACGTCACCGACCGCGTGAACGCCCTCTGGGTGAAGCTGAGCCACGACCTGAGCGACGGCGGCAACCGGCTGTTCAAGGTCGGCGACGGCTCGGAGGACCTGGAGCAGTACGCCGTCCTCACCCGGGAGACGGAGTTGAACCGCGCGCTCCGAGAGGCGGAGTACGGCGCGGTGCTCTCCGTCGAGAACGCGCTCGTCCTCTGGAACGACGACGAGGGCGCGCACAATCACGTCGTCGACGACGAGACGGTCGTCGACCTCGTCGCGCCCTGAGACCGCGACGACCCGGTTTGCGACCGATCGTCGCAGGTCTGCCGCGCTGGACAGCACCACCTCGGAGCCCAGCGTCGCGACCGCACAGCACCCACCTCGCGACCGCACCGCACGGTACCGCGACCGCACAGCACCCACCCCGCGACCGCACCGCACGGTACCGCGACCGCACCGCACCGCCGCGAGTTTTCAGAAAAACGGGATGTCTGACCCGGTCTGCACCGCCCACTGTCGGCGTTCAATGCGGTGTCCCTCGACGAGTTCAACCGCGCCGCCTGCCGGTGAGGGAACCCTTTTGCGCCGGCCGTGGAAGTCACGGGCATGAACGTCACCGAGGAAGCCGCGGCCGCGGTCGAGTCGCGACGGGAGGAGCTGACGGCGCTCGCGAACGACATCTGGGAGCGTCCGGAACCGGCACTGGAGGAGACCTACGCAGCCGGGCGCATCGCCGGCGTGCTCCGCGACCGGGGGTTCGACGTGACCGTCGGCGCGGGCGGGCTGGAGACGGCCATCGTCGCGCGCTATGGCGACGAGGGCCCGGTCGTCGGGACGATGGGCGAGTACGACGCGCTCCCCGGGATGTCCCAGCGCCGGGCGGCCAACCGCGACCCGGTGGAGCAGGGGGCGCCCGGCCACGGCTGCGGGCACAACCTCTTCGGTGTCGGGAGCCTCGGCGGCGCGCTCGCGGTCGCGGACCTGATCGACGACGGCCTCGCGGGCAGCGTCGTCTACGTCGGCACGCCCGCCGAGGAGAAGGGCGGCGGGAAGACGTACCTCGTGCGCGCCGGCATCTTCGACGGCCTCGACGCGGTCGTCTCGTGGCACCCCGGCTGGTACAACGCGCCGACGAAGGGGGCGTGCCTGGCGGTGAACGGCTACGAGGTCACCTTCGAGGGCGTCTCCTCGCACGCGGCGGCCGCGCCCGAGGCCGGCCGGAGCGCGCTCGACGGCCTCCAGTTGTTCCACACCGGCGTCGAGTACATGCGCGAGCACGTGCCGGACCCGGTCCGCATCCACTACGTCGTCACGGAGGGCGGCGACGCGCCGAACGTCGTGCCCCCCGAGGCGACCGGCGAGATCCTCGTCCGCGCGCCCGACCGCGACCTCGTCGAGTCGGTGAGCGAGCGCGTCCTCGACGCCGCCGAGGGCGCGGCGCTGATGGCCGACGTGGACGTGGACGTCACCCAGACGACGGGGCTCCACGGCGTGCAGCCGAACGAGACGCTCGGCGACGCGATCCGCGAGACGATGGCCGACCTCGGCCCGTTCGAGGTGGATGACGCGGAGACGGCCGCCGGCCTCCGCGACTCGCTGGGCGACGTGGAGAGCGCGCTCGCGGAGCTCCCGTCGGACGCCCGAGAGAAGGCCCGCGAGGCGGACTACTTCACCGACCCGATCGACGCGACCGACGCGGGCGAGACGGGGTCGTACTCGACGGACTCCGGCGAGGTGAGTCAGGTCGTCCCGCTCGGGCGGTTCACCGCCGCGACGTGGCCGGTCGGCACGCCCGCCCACTCCTGGCAGGCGGTCGCCGCCAGCGGGACCACGGGCGTCGACGGCGCGTGCTACGCGTCGAAGGTGATCGGCGCGACGCTCGGCCGCCTGATCGCGGACGACGACCTCCGCGCGGCCGCGACCGCGGAGTTCGAGTCGCGCCGCGAGGGCCCCTACGAGCCGCCGATGCCCGAGGACGCGGACCTCTACGACCTGCTGGACGTTGAGCGTCGGCCGGTCGAGGAGGCGTGAGGGAGGCGGCGTGAGGAAAGCGGCGTGAGGGAGACGGCGTGAGGGAGCGGCCCGGATCGGGGAACCGCCGACCGCGGAGAGACGGCTTTTAGACCCCCGCCGGCCGAGGATCGGTCGTCATGAGCGACGTCGAGATCCCGGAGGACCACCCCCGGTACGAGTCCCTCCTCACGCGCCACCGCATCGAGGCGGGCGTCGAGAAGGGGATCACCTCGAAGCAGGGGCTCATCGCGCAGGGGCGCGGGGAGGCGTTCGACTACCTGCTCGGCGAGCGGACGCTCCCCTCCGCCGACGAGGCGGCGCGCGCGGCCGCCGCGCAACTGCTGCTCGCCGACCGCCCGGTCCTCTCGGTGAACGGCAACGTCGCGGCGCTCGTTCCGGGCGAGATGGCCACCCTCGCGGACGCGACCGGCGCCGCGATCGAGGTCAACCTCTTCAACCGGACCGAGGAGCGCATGGCCCGCATCGCGGACCACCTGCGCGAGCACGGCGCGGAGGAGGTGCTCGGCCTGACGGCGGACGGCCGCATCCCGGGGCTCTCCCACGAGCGCGCGAAGGTGGACGCCGAGGGGATCGGCGCCGCCGACGTGGTGCTGGTCCCCCTGGAGGACGGCGACCGCGCCGCCGCCCTCGCCGAGGCCGGCAAGACGGAGATCGTGATCGACCTCAATCCCGGATCGCGGTCGGCGCGCGCCGCGGACGTTCCGATCGTCGACAACATCATCCGCGCCGTCCCGGCCATCACGCGCCACGCCGAGGACCTCGCGGACGCGCCGCGCGAGGAACTGCAGTACGTCGTCGACTCCTTCGACCGCGAGGAGGCCCTCGCGGACGCGGAACGGGCGATCCGACAGGGGTCGTTCGCGGACGGAGAAGGCGAGAACGACAACTCGGTCGAGCGCGCGGAGTAGCCGATTCGCAGCCGGGCCGTTCTCGAACCCGTCCCGACACGGTCCGAACGCGCGGGCACGAGTCGCGTTTCGGCACCGCCGACCGGGACGACCGGCCGGTTTAACGTCTCACCGGCCGTAGCTGTCGCATGATCTCGCGGATCCTCGTTCCGATGGACGACTCGGAGATGGCGAAACAGGCGCTCGAGTACGCCCTCGAGAACCACCCCGACGCCGACATCACCGTCCTGCACGTCGCGGGCACCCCATCCCGATGGGGCGGAGCCGCCACGTCGCTCGCCCTCGAAGACGACGTCGAGGCGGGCGCGGAGGACCGCGCGGAGGACGTGTTCGACGACGCCCGCGACCTCGCCGCCGAGTACGGGAGACAGATAACCACCGAGGTACAGGTCGGGCATCCGGCCCGGGTCATTTTGAACGCCGTGGAGGAGTACGACGCGGTCGTGATCGGGAGCCACGGCGGATCGCTGGTCGATCGTCTGATCGTCGGGAACGTCGCCAAGCAGGTGGTCCACAACTCGCCCGTCTCGGTGATCGTCGCTCGGTGATCGTCGCCCGGAGATCCGCCGTTCGCTGATTGTCGTTCGATGAGCCTCGCTTGGTGATTACCGCTCCCCCAGCGCCCGCTCGATCCGGTCGAACCCCTCCCGCAGTCGCTCCGCGGAGTTGGCGAACGAGAGGCGGAGCTTCCCCCGTCCGGTCTCGCCGAAGCCGCTCCCGGGCGCGAGGACGACGCCGTGGTCCTCCAGCAGCGTCCGCGCGAACGCCATGTCGTCCTCGACGCCCGCGGGGTCCAGAAACGCGTAGAAGGCGCCCTCCGGCCGCGGCGCGGAGAGGCCGTCGATGGCGTCGATGCGCTCGACAACGAGGTCGCGACGACGCTCGAAGGCGCGCCGCATCTCGCGGACGGGCTCCTGCGGCCCGGTGAGCGCGGCGATCGCGGCGTGCTGGGCGACGCTCGACGCGCACGCCGTGGTCGACTCGCGGACCTTCGTCGCCTCGTCGAGGACGTGAGGGTCGCCCGCCAGCCAGCCGAGCCGCCAGCCCGTCATGGCGTACGTCTTCGAGCAGGAGCCGACCGTCAGCACGTGGTCGGGATGGCCCGTCTCCGCGGCGATCCCGCGCGCGTCGCCGTCGTAGGTCAGCCCGAGGTACACCTCGTCGGCGATCACGTACGCGCCGCAGTCGGCCGCGGCCTCCACGACCGCGCGGCACTCCTCGGGGTCGAAGACGCGGCCGGTGGGGTTCGAGGGCGTCGTCAGCACGACCGCGCCCGTCTCCGGGCCCAACTCCTCGATCACGCGGTCGGCGTCGAGGTCGTACCCCGTCTCGGCGGGCATCGGAACCTCGACGAAGTCGGCGTCCGCGAGCGCGGCCTGCGTCTCGTAGTTGGGCCACGTCGGTCCCGGTACGACCAACTCCTCGCCCGGCCCGACCGTGGACAGGACCGCGAGCAGCAGCGCCTCCATCCCGCCGACGGTGACGAGCACCTCGTCGGCGCCGTGCCGGACGCCGTACTCCCGGGCGAGCGTGTCGCTTATCGCCTCCCGACACGCCGGGAGGCCCGCGTTGGAGGTGTAGTGAGTCGCGCCCGCGCGAGCCGCGTCGGCGGCGGCGTCGATGACGTGTTCGGGGGTGTCGAAGTCCGGTTCGCCGACCTCCAGCCGGACGAGGTCGCGCTCCGGTGGTTGCGCCTCCGCGAGGTCGAACATCGTGCGGATCCGCGACCGCTTCGCGCGGCGGACGCGCTCCGTCGGAGTGTGCATACCCGTCCCACCGCGCGAGTCAGCAAAAAGGGGTCGGGAGCCGGCGATGTGGGACGCCACGGGAGGGTACGCCGTCGGGTTTCGCTCGGCGCGCGACGTTCCGCGCGCCGCCTTTCGCGCGCTACTCCCCCACGCCGGGAGCCGACGCGCGGTCCGCGTCCTCGATCCCGGCCGGCGGGCCACCGCCGAACCGGTCGCGGTCGTGCGGGGCCGCGAACTCCAGGTCCGGGCCGCGGGCGACGATGCGCGTGGGCGTCACGTCGGGGTGGGTGGTGTAGTAGTGCTCCTTGATGTGGTCGAGGTTCACGGTCTCGGCCACGTCCGCGGTCGTGTAGAGGTCGCGCAGGTACGGCCAGAGGTGGTCGTACTCGTGAATCTGTTGCACGTTGCACATGAAGTGCGTGTGGTAGACGTGGTCGAAGCGGATCAGCGTGGTGAACATGCAGAGATCCGCCTCGGTGAGGGTGTCCCCGACGAGGTAGCGGCGCTCGCCGAGTTCCTCGTTCCAGCGGTCCAGGGCGCCGAACAGTTCGTCGATCGCCTCGTCGTAGGCCGACTGCGACTCCGCGAATCCGGCGCGGTAGACGCCGTTGTTGATCGGCTCGTAGATGTCGGTGATGGCCTCGTCGACGCGGGCGACGCCCTCGGGGTCGAAGCGGCCGTCCGCGACGCGGTCCGAGGCGTCTGCGTCCTCGGCCTCCGGGAGGAGGGTCGCGTCGTTGCCGACGTCCGTCCCGGCGAAGGCGGTGTCGAGCATCCGGAGGATCTCTCGGGACTCGTTGTTGACGATGGTGTCCTCCTTCTTGTCCCACAGCACCGGAACGGTGACGCGACAGGTTGCGTCCGGGTCCGCCTTCACGTACAGCTCGCGCAGGTAGTCGGCGCCGTGGAGGTGGTCCGGCGTACAGCCCGCCTTCTCGGGGGTGAACTGCCAGCCGTCCTCGCCGCGCCACGGGTCCACGACGGAGACCGAGATGGCGTCCTCCAGCCCGAGCAGCGACCGCGCGAGGAGGGCCCGGTGGGCCCACGGACAGGCGTAGGAGACGTAGAGGTGGTACCGGCCCGCCTCGGGCTGGAAGCGCTCGTCCGGCTCCGCGTCGACGCCCCCCGGGATCGCCGACCCCGCGAGCCAGTTTCTGAAGGTGGTCTCGCCGCGCTGGAACGCACCCTCCTCGTCGGTCGCCTCGTAGGTCTCCGTCCGCCACTCGCCGTTCACGAGCTGGTTCATGTCTCGAGGATGGGGCGCCGCGGGGTTAACCGTTCGGCGAGGACGAGGATACCGGGTGACGCGGGTGTCACCGGCCCGTACGCCCGTTTCGATCCGGGGGTGCGGCCGGCACGCCGCCGACACACGGCCGGCACGCCGCCGACACACGGCCGACACGCCGCCGGCACGCGGCCGGCGAGCGGCCGGCAACATTCCCGAGACCCGGTGCGTTTATGCGGGAGAAGGCCCCAGCGGAGGTATGGCCGCACAGGCGATTGGTCGCGTTCCGCGACGGTAACCGCACGACCACCGAGAGCCGATCCGCCGGCGGCAGTGATTCTCGATGTTGACAGAGACCGACGAGCACGCAGTGGCGCGTACCGGACTGGACGCGGCGGCGCTCAAGCCCGCCGAGTGCGACGTGTCGCGGGGGGCCGACCTCCCCGTCGACGCCGTCGCCATCGACTACGAGGGACGCGAGCACGTCCCGGAGCCGGACACCCTCGCCGCCCTCGCCGAGAACAAGCAGGTGTACCTCACCACGCCGGTCCGCGCCGACGGGTACGATCCCCTCGGCGACGACTCGCTGCTCGCCGACCTGCCGGAGGGCGTCCGCCGCGTCCTCGTGGCCGGCCACGGCGCCTATCTCTCCGAGGAGGAGGCGGAGCGAGCGGTCGCCCCCCGGATCGGCGCCGCCCGCGAGACGGCGCCCGACGCGTGGGTCGGCACCGAGGGCGTCGAGCGGCTGGCGATGGCCGCGGGCGGGACGCAGTACGAACTGCTCTCCCGGTCCACGGCGCGGGACCTCCGCGCGCTCCGCGCGACGGGGTTCGACGGCGAGGTCGCCGTCTACGCGCCCACCGTCCTCACGGACGACACCGACGAGGCGCTCGACGCGGTCGGCGCCTACGCCGCCCGACGCCGGCCCGTCGCCCGCGCGCTCCCCGACGGCGCCGCCACGGACGCCGCGGCGACCGACCGCGCCCGCGAGGTGCTCTCGGCGGCGGTCCACGACTTCGCCCTCGTCGGCAACCCCGACGCGGTGCGCGAGCGCGTCGACGCCCTCCGCGAGGCCGGGGCGGACCGCGTCGTCGGCTACCCCGCCCGCGGCGTCGACGACTTCCTCCGTCCCGCCGACCGTTCCTTATAAGCACGGGGCGACGAAGCGTCGTGTATGCCCCCGCACGTCGCCGTGGTCGGCGGCGGCGCCGTCGGCGTCACGACCGCCGGCGACCTCGCCGCCCGCGGCGCGGCCGTCACCCTGTTCGAGCGCGAAACGGTCGCCAGCGGCAGCTCCGGCCGCGCCGCGGGCGTGCTGTACGACGCCTACGCCGAGGACGTGGACGCCCGCCTCGCCGCGCGGTCGATGGACCGGTTCCGCGACCTCGCCGGACCCGGACCGGAGGGGTTCGCGTTCACGGAGCGCCCGTACGTCATCGCCGTTCGCGAGGGCGACGAGACCGCCGAGGCGCTGCCCGCCACGGTCGAGCGCATGCGCGCCCACGGCCGCGCGGTGTCGCTCGTGGCCCCCGAGGAGCTCGCGGACGCGTTCCCGCTGAAGACGGACGACCTCGCCGCGGCCGCCGTCGCGGAGAACGCCGGCTACGTCGACCCCGCCGCCTACACCGAGGCGATGGCCGCCCGCGCCCGCGAACTCGGCGTCGAGATCAGGGAGGAGACGCCGGTCGCGCTCCCCGCGGACGGGTTTTCCGAAACGGCGGACGCGCCCGCGGTGCTGATCAACACCGATGCCGCTCCCGACGCCGACCCGAACCGCGAGCGCTTCGACGCGGTGGTCGTCGCGGCCGGCGCGCACACGAAGCGCCTGTTCGCGGCCGCGGACCGGCCGCTGGCGGTCAAGCCCTACCGCGTGCAGGCGCTGACGAGCGCGGCGCCCTACGAGGGGCCGATGGTGTACGACGCGACCGCGGGCGTCTACTTCCGGCCGCATCCGACCGGCCTGCTCGGCGGCGACGGGACGGAGCCGGTGGAGGCGGACCCGGAAGCGTACGACCCGACCGCCGACGACTGGTTCGTCGGGAACGTCTCGACCGCGCTCCGGGAGCGCGCGGAGTACGCGACCGAACCGGAACGCGCGTGGGCCGGCCTCTGCACCGCGACGCCGGACGGCGACCCGCTGCTCGGCGAGGTCGAGCCGGGGCTGTTCGTCGGCGCGGGGTGGCAGGGCCACGGGTTCATGCGCGCGCCGGCCCACGCGGAAGCGCTCGCGGAGATGGCGATAGAGCGCGCGGAGCGGGGACTGCCGAGTTCGGCCGCCGACGCGGAGGACCCCCTCGACGCCGCCATCGGCCCCTTCGACCCGACGCGATTCTCCGGCGCGGAGGAGTTCGAGATCGCCGAGGGAATGGCGGTCGAGAACCGCTGAGACGGAGGTGCCGAAAAATCGGGCGCCGGCCGCGAGTCAGTTCCCGGTGAAGTCGATCCGGGAGCCGCCGGCCTCCTCGTCGCGCTCGGCGGGACCGACGCGGACGAACTCGTACTCCTCGTCGGTGAGGTACACCGCGCCGTCCTCGGCCGTCACGGCCACGCGGTCGAGCGTCGCGCCCTCGCAGGGGCCGAAGTTGCAGTAGCCCGAGCCACCCTCGAACGTCGCGCCGTGCTTGCGGCAGAAGATCTCGCCGTTCCGCACGAAGCCGCCGTCGCCCTTGTTCAGGCGCACGTCGGTCCAGTGCTGGCAGTAGTTCCGGTAGGCGGCGACGCCGTCCGACAGGCGGATCAACAGCGCCTCAACCTCCGGGTCGCCAGCGTCGTCCGCGCCTACGTCGCCGGTGTCGTCGGCCACGTCGCCGACCGGGCGGAGCGTCACGAGCAGCGTGGCGTCGTCGGGGACCTCCGAGAGATCCGCGACGCGCCGGTCCTCGTCCATGTCCGCGGCGAGGAGCGCGCGGCGTTTGAACGTTCCGCGTTCGTCGGTGTGGCCCAGCGTGCTCCACGGCCGCTCTCGAGGGGTCATGCGGAGGGTGTCGAGCACGGCCGGATCGCGTGGGTGGCGTCCAGTTCGCGTGTCCCGGGCGGGTCCCCTGCGACGCTATTTCTGTTCCCGCTGCTCCTTCCGCTGCTGGGCCAGCGCCGCCCAGAAAGCCCCAGCCGTCGACGCTGGCCCGATCTCTCGGTCCGTTCGCGGACTTCCGTCAGTCGTGTCTGAACGACCGCGAACCGGTGAACGCCATCGCCATGTCGTGCTCGTCGGCGGCCGCGATCACGTCCTCGTCGTTGACCGAGCCGCCGGGCTGGACCACGGCCTCGATACCGGCCTCGGCCGCCTCCTCGATGCCGTCCGGGAACGGGAAGAACGCGTCCGAGGCCATCACCGCGCCCTCGGCGGACTTGCCGTCGGCGTCCTTCTCGGCCTTCATCGCCGCGAGCGTCACCGCGTCCACGCGCGAGACCTGCCCCGCGCCGATGCCGACCGTCTCGGTGCCGTCCGCGAACAGGATGCCGTTGGACTTCACGTGCTTCAGCGTCTTCCACGCGAACACCATCGTCTCGAGCTCCGCGTCGGTCGGCTCGCGCTCCGTGACGACCTCGAGGTCGTCGACCGCGGGACGCTGGCGGTCGCGCTCCTGGACGAGGCGGCCGCCGACGAGGTCGTTCTCGGTGAGTCGCTCCGAGAACCGCTCCGCCATCGGCCCGAGGTCCCCCACGTCGAGCACGCGGAGGTTCTTCTTCTCGCGGAGCACGTCGAGCGCGGCGTCGGTGTAGCCGGGCGCGACGACGACCTCCTTGAACGACTCCGTGATTGCGTCGGCCGTCTCCGCGTCGCACTCGCGGTTGAGCGCGACGATGCCGCCGAACGCCGACTTCGCGTCCGTCCGCAGCGCGCGGTCGTACGCCTCCGCGAGCGTGTCCGCGACCGCACAGCCCGCGGGGTTGGTGTGTTTGATCACCGCGGCTGCGGGCGCCTCGAACTCCTTGATCAGGTTCAGCGCCGCGTCCGCGTCGTTGTAGTTGTTGTAGCCCATCCCCTTCGCGCCCTCGTTCAACTGGGGCGCGGAGACGACGCTCGCCTCCTCGCTGGCGTCGTCCGCGTACAGCGCGGCGTCCTGATGGGGGTTCTCGCCGTAGCGGAGCGTCGCCGCGCGGTCCTCCGAGACGAGGCGACGCTGCGGGAAGTCCCCGCCCGTGTCGCCCTCGACGCGGACCTCGCCGGCCTCGCGGTCCACCGTCACGCGGTCCTCCGCGAACCAGCGCACCGCCCGGGGATAGGCCGCGAACTCCGCTTGATATAGCACTCTATGCTTCAAGGAGTCCGCGTCGTCGTCCTCGTACACGGGGACCGGTTCCTGCGTGACGACGGGGCCGGCGTCGACCGCCTCGGTGACGACGTGGACGGTCGCGCCAGTCGTCCGAACGCCCGCGTCGAGCACCTGCTCGTGGGCGTCCATCCCGGGGAACGCGGGCAGCAGGGAGGGGTGGACGTTCAGTGCCGTCGGCGCGGCGTCGAGGAACGTCTCCGTCAGCACGCGCATGTACCCGTCCAGACAGACGACGTCGAAGTCGTAGCCCGAGAGCCGGTCGAGGATCCGGCGCTCGTGGGACTCCCGCGACTCGCCCTCCTCGCGGACGACGACCTCGGTGGGGATCCCCCGCTCCGAGGCCGCCTCCACGACGGGCGCGCCCTCCCGGTTGGTCACCACGACGGACAGCGCGGCCCCGGCGGGCGCGAGGTCGTCGATGTGCAGCAGGTTCCGTCCTCGGTTGCTCGCCATGCCGGCGATCTTCATACTCGCACGGTCCGTCGCTCCGAGTATAGGGGTTGCGGTCCGAGGCGCGGTTCGATCCACGTTCGGACACAGAAAAACCGGATCCGGCGCGGTAACCCGCCGGAAGGATGCACGGACGTGCCCCGACACCCTTTTGCGGGTGCCGCCGGGACGGTCGGGTATGACCGACGACGAAGCCACGATCCCGGGGCTCGACCGGGCGGATCCGCTCGCGGCCGTCTCGCCGCTCGACGGGCGATACGCCGGTCGCACCGCGCCCCTGTCGCCGTACGCCAGCGAGGCCGCATTGATGCGGGCCCGGACCCGCGTCGAGGTCGAGTACCTGATCGCGCTGGCTGACCTGCCCGCGACGGCACTGGAGCTCGACACGAACGAGCGCGCCGTCCTCCGCGACTGCTACGAGGCGTTCGACGCCGACGACGCCCGCCTGATCAAGGACCTCGAAGTCCGGGGCGCGGCGGGGTATGACGCGACCAACCACGACGTGAAGGCGGTCGAGTACTTCCTCCGCGTGACGCTCGACCGCGCCGCGGAAGCCGGCGACGTGGCCGACCCCGAGGCGATCACGCCGTGGATCCACTTCGGGCTCACCAGCGAGGACGTGAACAACCTCGCGCACCGCCTGCTCGTGAAGCCCGCGGTCGAGGCGGTGCTGGTGCCCGCGGTCCGGGACGTGCGGGACGAACTGGTCGACCTCGCCCACGAGTACGCTGAGACGCCGATGCTCGCGCGCACCCACGGCCAGCCCGCGACGCCGACCACCTTCGGCAAGGAGATGGCGGTGTACGCCTCCCGGCTCGGCCGCGGTCTCGGCCGCCTCCGCGACGCGACCGACGCGGTCGCCGGCAAGCTCGCGGGCGCCTCCGGAACCTACGCGGCCCACGAGGCGGCGTTCCCGGAGGTCGACTGGCGCGCGTTCGCCGCGGAGTTCGTCGCCGACCTCGGACTCGACCACGAGCCGGCGACGACGCAGGTGAACCCCTGCGACGACCTGGCGGCGGTCTTCGACGCCGTCCGCGGGGTCAACAACGTCCTGCTCGACCTCGACCGCGACGCGTGGCTCTACGTCTCGGACCGCTACCTCGGACAGGAGGCCGTCGAAGGCGAGACCGGCTCCTCGACGATGCCCCACAAGGTGAACCCCATCGACTTCGAGAACTCGGAGGGGAACCTCTCGAAGGCCAACTCCGACCTGACGTTCCTCGCGGACTACGTCACCACCTCCCGGCTCCAGCGCGACCTCTCGGACTCGACGGTCAAGCGCAACGTGGGCGCCGCGCTGGCCCACTCGCTGATCGGCTACCTGAAGGCCGCGGACGGGCTGGCGAAGGTCGTCCCCAACGAGCAGGTGATGGCCGAGGAACTGGAGAGCACGCCCGCGGTCATCGGCGAGGCGGTCCAGACGATCCTCCGCCGCGAGGGCGACACCGACGCCTACGAGCGCGTGAAGGCGCTCACTCGCGGCCGGCAGGTGACGCTCGACGACTTCCGCGACCTGTTCGACGAGTTGGACGTGGACGAGGAAGTCCGCGAGGAGCTCCACGCGCTCACGCCCGCGGGCTACACCGGCGTCGCGACCGAGATGGCTACAGACGCGGAGTAAACCCGATACTGCGATAGAGAATTCCGTGGTCTGACCGCGGTCGACCGGCGTCCCTCGATGGTGGTCGTCTGCCGACCCTTTTTAACCCGGAGCGACGCACACACCGCCAGTGAGCGTCGTCGTCGCGGTCAAACCGTCAGCGCGCAAGCGGAACGCGAAGGTGGGTCGGCTCGTCGCGGCGGAGGGGACCCGCCACGCGTTCGGGAGCCGCGCGGCCGCGGAGCGGTGGGCGGAGTCGCTCTCGACCGGCGACGGGCACGTCTGGATCGCGGCCGCCCACCCCGACGACGATGACGACGTCGACTGCTACCTCGTCTCGCGGGCGACGAACGCGAAACTGGAGGCGGCCTACGACAAGCGTCGTCGCCGGCTCCGGGGCGGAGAGGGGGGCGAACAGCAGTCGCTCGGCGGACCGGAGTAAGTCGACAGGACCGGACGCCGGTCGCGAAGGGTGAGGGGACACCGATCGAAGAGAAACCGAAACCGGTCGCTCGCGGTCGGAGCGTCGGAAGAAGCGCCGAGGGAGAGATTTGAACTCCCGTGTCCGAATGGACAGCAGATTTCGAATCTGCCGCCTTGGCCAGGCTAGGCTACCTCGGCTCACTCGTCGGTAGTCGGTTGCCAACTTTAGTGGTTTCGATCCGGACTCCCTCCGGCGGTCGCCCGCGGCGTTCGTGGCCCCCGACAGACCTTTGGGGTCCGGAGCGGACCTGGCGCACATGGATGTCCCCGAAGCGGCCGACGTGTGCGGCCGCGTGATGGACGAGGTCGGCGGCGCGGTGGTCGCGGACCGCGAGTTCCTCGAGCGCGTGACGCTGGGTGTGCTGGCGCGCGGCCACGTCCTGCTCGAGGACGTGCCCGGAACCGGCAAGACGCTGACCGCGCGGGCGTTCGCGTCCGCCCTCGGACTGGCGTTCTCGCGGATCCAGTTCACGCCCGACCTCCTCCCGACGGACGTGACCGGGACGAACGTCTTCGACGAGCGCGAGGGCACGTTCGAGTTCGCGCCCGGCCCGATCTTCGCGAACGTCGTCCTCGCGGACGAGATCAACCGCGCGCCGCCGAAGACGCAGGCCGCGCTGCTGGAGGCGATGGAGGAGGGCCAGGTGACCGTCGACGGCGAGACCCACCAGCTGCCGGAGCCCTTCTACGTGATCGCGACGCAGAACCCCGTCGAGAGCGAGGGGGCGTTCCCGCTCCCCGAGGCCCAGCTCGACCGCTTCGTGGTCAAAAGCTCCATCGGCTACCCGGACGCGGACGGCGAGGTCGAACTCCTCCGGCGTCGCGCCGGCCGGGTCGAGCAGAGCCCCTCCGTCGAGCGCGTGCTCGACGAGACCTCGGTGCTGGAGCTCCGCGAGACGCCCGAGACCGTCCGGATGGACGACGACCTGCTGGAGTACGTCGCCGACCTCGCGCGGGCGACCCGCGAGGACCGCCGCGTCGAGGTGGGCGTCTCCCCGCGTGGCACCCAGCGATTGTTCGAGGCGGCCCGCGCACAGGCCGTGATCCGCGGCCGCGAGTTCGTCACCCCCGACGACGTGAAGACGGTCGCCGAGCCGGTGCTGGCCCATCGCCTCGTACTCACGCCGGACGCCACGGTCGACGCCATCCTCAAGCGGAAGGTGATCCGCGAGGTGCTCGAGCGCGTCCCCGTTCCGACGATCGCGGAGGAGGCGGGGGCCTGAGCGTCGGTCTCCGTCGGTGTCGGCCACGCTCGGCCGGCGCCGCGCTCATCGGAACGCGGTGACGACCGCGACCGCGCCCAGCAGCAGGAACACGAGCGCCGCGACCGGCTGTCCCCCCGTCGCGGCGACGTAGGTGCCGTACGCGACGCCGCCGGTCAACAGTCCGACGAGCCCGTTCGTGCCGGCGTGGACGAACTGGTTGCGTCGCGAGCGCGCGTCGCGGCCGACGTGCTCGCCCAGCGAGAGGGCGTGGTCGGCGGCGTCCCACGCCAGCGCCAGCGCCACCGCGGCGGCGACGAGCGGAGCGGGGTCCGCCCCGGAGAGGCCGGCGACGACGAACCCGGCGGCGTAGAGAACCACGGCCCACGTCAGTGCCCGGCGCGATCCGCGGACAACTCCGACGAGAAACGCCAGCAGGCCGACGGTCGCCGCGAGGGCTCCCTGCGCGCTGGCGGCGGCGCAGGCCAGCACCGACAAGAGGGCGAGGACCGTCGCGGCAACGACCGAGGTCGGGGGCGGCCGGCGGTCGATCTCGGTCATCCGTCCCACCGCCTGCTCGCGCCCGCGACCGCCTTCGGGAACGACTCGTCGCCCCACTCCACGACCCGGATCCCGCGCCCGCGGAGGTCCCGGACGCGCCCGTCCCGCTCGAACCGAGCGACCGTGGCGCCCACGGTCCGGTCCGAGGTCGGGTCCGGCGAGACCACCGTCACGAGGTGGCCGTGCGCGTCCAACCGCTTGGCGACGCGCACGGGGTACCGGTCGGCCAGCGGCGAGAACAGGATCACCTGCGCGTCGGCGGGGAGCCGGCGTCGGAGTCGCCGGAGCCAGACCGACGCGTAGAAGACGCCGTCGTCGTCGGGCGTCGGCGCCAGCGCGGGGTGGGTCGCCAGCAGGTCCCGCGCTCGCACCGCGTGGTCGGTGCCCGCGCCCGGCGGGAGCCAGCAGTCCCGCCGCGAGACCGCCGCGATGCCCGCCCGGTCGCCGCCGTCCTGTAACGCCGTGAACGTCAGTCCGGCGGCCTCGACGCTCCGCTCGACCGCGTTCTCCGCCTCCGGCGCCGGCGCGACGTACGCCTCCTCGCGGGCGTCGACCAGTAGGACGACCGTCGCCGCCCGTTCCTCACGGAGCTCCAGCGTCGCCAGCTCCCCCGTCCGCGCGCGTCGGTTCCAGTCGATCCGCCGGAGCGGGTCGCCACGGCGATACTCGCGCGTGGCGTAGAACTCCACGCCGGAGCCGCCCACGTCGGTCGGCACGCGCCCGTGGTACTGCGTCGTCAGCCCGCGCAGCGGGAGGTCCGCCCCGGCGTCGAGCGTCGGCGCACACCGCAGCGTCGTCGCCGCCGCGACGCGCGTCTCGCGCTCCCGCGCGCCCGCCGGCGACCGCGTGACCGCGCGGAGCGGTTCCCAGTCGTGTGACCCCCGGACCGCACGGACCCGGTACGAGAACGTCGCGGTGGCGCCGGGTCGGAGGGCCGTGGCGAGCCGCGCCGGCGTGTCGACGACTTCCAGCGCCGGCGGGACGCCGTCGACCAGTCGGAGGTCCGCGAGCGTCGCCGAACCCTCGTTCGTGACCCGCACCGTGACCCGAACCTCGTCGCCCGGTTCGGGCGCAGTCTCGTCGAGACTCCGACTCACCGCGAGGCGAGCGGGGGGCGCGTCACCGTAATGCGCGTAGATGGCGTACCCCACGCCGACGGCGCCGACGAGCACCAGCGAGGCCTGTCTGGCGATCACGCCCGCGGCGATCACCAGCAGTGTGACCCCCGCGACCCCCTCCCACCGGTTCGTCTCGAAGGGCGAGTACGAGGTGACCGCGTCGTCGAGGCCGCCGTCCGCCCGCTCGCCAGTACCGCCGCCTTCCGCGTCCCGGCTCACGATCCCTCCCCCTCCTCACGGAGCGCCGTTACGGTCCGATCGACGCCGTGTCGGAAGAGCGAGCCGCCGCGCAGCCGAACCCGAACGCGCGTCCGGAGCGGGTACCCCAGCGACGGCGCGAGGAACGCCGCCGCCGCGGCGTCGTCGGTCCACGACCCGTCCGCGAGCGCCGCCTCCGCCTCGGCGGGCGTGTAGCCGTGCGTCGCGACGAGTCGGTCCGTCGCCGCCTCCCGGATCCGTTCGCGGAGGCGGTTGCGGAACCGCGAACCGCCGCGGCTCCGCGGGTCGACGCGGCGGAGCCAGTCGTCGACCTCCGCGCCCGGCACGTCGACGACGTAGCGCTCCTCGGGGTCGCCCAGGTCGAGCGAGACGTACTCCGTCCGGCGGCGAGCGCCGGCGTACCGGATCCCCTGGACGGCCGCGAGCACGCCGACCAGGGTGACGAACGCGTAGCTGAAGTCGAACAGCCCCGCGATGCCGCGCTGGAACACGGCGAGAAATCCGGCCAGCAGGGCGGCGACGCCGACCGCCTCGGCCGCTCTCATCGGTCCGTCCCCCGGTCCCCGTCGGCGTCCGCGTACGCTTCCTCGATCCGCCGGAGCGCCTCGACCGCCCGCCGCTCGCGCTCCTCCGTCGGGGCGGCGCCGCCGTAGCGCACTTCCTCGAACAGCGCCGTCAGCGCCTCGGCGTCGTCGCGGTCCACGCCCGCCGCGCCCGCCGCGTCGGCGAACTCCGCGGGCGTCGTGGACTGCGGATTGTCGACCTCCAGCGCGTCGGTCATCTCGCGCCACGCACGGAACACTTCGTTGTCCACGTCCGCGTCCGCCTCGATCCGGTCGGCGGCCGCCCCCGCGGACCGGCCGAGCGCCGCGACCTCCGGCGGCTCCTCGGGGTCGTCCTCCCCGGGTCCGCCCGCCGCGTCGGCCTCGTCGTCGCGGCCCGCCGTGATCAGGAGGACCGCGCTGGCGACGACCGCGACGACGAGCAGCACCGCGAACAGCGCCGTCGGCGTCGAGACCGTCTCGCCGGCGCCGCCGAGCCCGGCTGACCCGCCGGCCCGCCCGAAAAGCCCGCCCTCCGTCTGATTGCCCAGCCCGAGTCGCAGGTCCCGGTCCAGGGCCTCGGGAGACGAGCAGAAGGCGAAGACGTACCACAGCAAGCCGATCGGCAGGAACAGCGCGCCGGCGACCATCACGCCCGCGAACGGCGACCCCGTGTCGCGGTAGGTCAGCCCGAAGAAGAGGGCGAAAAGCAGCGCCAGCCCGGCCAGCGCCGGCGGCGACCGGAGCCACGGGACGCAGTCGAAAAGCGGCGCGATCTGCGTCGACGCGGCGGGGGCGTCCTCGCCCAGCGAGTCGGGGTCGTCCGGTCCCACGCCCGTCGACTCCCCTCCACCGCCGCCGAAGCCGCCGCCGTCGGGTTCGACGGCAGTGTCGATGGTGGCCGCGGCGACGCCGAGCGCCGCGAGCGCGAGGAGGGCGACCGCGACCGCGGCGACGGCGTCGCGTTGCACGTTCGCTCGGTGATAGTTCTGGCAGGAATACTTTTCGGAGAGGTCCCCGCAGGACGCCGCCCGACCGGGCGGTGTGGCGTGAGTCGACCGGCCGCGCCAGCCGCGGAGCGAAGCCGTCGGCGCGAGTGCCGTCTCAGCCGCTCGGAACGGACGGAAAGGCTATGTCCTCCGAGCGTGCTATCTGTTCACATGAGCATCTCTCCCGCCGACGTGACGTTTCGCGTCGCGGACCCGGACCCGGCCGCAGCGGAGTGTACGGACCTCACCTGCTCGACCGCCGCGGAGCTTCTGGAACCGGCCGTCGTCGTGGGCACCGTTCTCGCGTCGGTTCTCGCGCTCGTGGCGTTCGCGTACCTTCGCGACGCCAGGGGACGCTGCCGAGAGGAGGGGCGTCGCGTCGCGGACGAACAGGACGCCTTCGAGGAGTTCGCCGCTCGGCTCCGCGACCTCCCGGCGGGACGCCCGGCCGGTGCGGGGCGGTCCGCCTCGCCACGCGGGCTTCCAGCCGGCGCCGCGAGTGCGGTCCCGGCGACCGGTCGCGACCCGACGTTGGACCGCGTAAAGCGCGCCTATCGCGAGACCGTGATGAGCGTCCCCCACTACGAGGAGGAGTACGACGACGACTTACACGCGAGCGTCGCCGCGGAGCTCGGCGACGACGCCGCGGCGGCGCTGGTCGCGAGCGACGGGCTCACGCCGGACCTCCGGGAGGGACTCACGACCCGCACCCGCGAGGCAGTCCGCCGGCGCGAAAACCTGACCGACGCGCTCGACGCCGAGCGGGACCGCCTCGACGACGCCGAGACGCGACTGGCGCGGATCGACCGCGAACGACGCGCGCTCGCCGAGCACCTCGACGGCCGCGTCGCGGACAGCTTCGACGCCTGCGCCGACGTCTGGCGACGCCTCGGCGAGCTCGAACAGCGCTGTGCGGCGGTGGCGAGCGACCGGCAGGCGGAGATCAGAAACCCACCACTCGACCGCCCCGAGAGGTCGCCCTCCTTCTACCGGTACCTCTACGGTCGGGACCCGGGCGCGGACCATCCGGTGCTGGCCGAGGTGGCCGCACTCGTGAGCCGCATCCGCGCCGACCGCGAGCGCGTCGAAAAGCGGCTCGCGAACGCGCAGTGACGGCCGGGGCTCGGATCAGCCGTCGTCGGTGGCGTCGGTCGCGTCGTCGCCTTTTCGGCCCTCGCCGTCCTTCCCGTCGTCGCCTTTTCCGCCCTCGCTGTCCTTCCCGTCCTCGCCGTCCTTCCCGCCCTCGCCGTCCTTCCCGCCCTCGCCGTCCTTCCCGCCCTCGCCGTCGTCGCGATCGGTCTCGCCCTCGTCCGACCCCCCGTCCGCGCGGCGAACGACCACCGTCTCGACCCGCATCCCGTCCACGCCGGTCACCTCGACCGTGTGGCCGTCGACCGTGACCGCGTCGCCATCCTCCGGCGGCCGTCCGAGCCGGTCGGCGACGAGGCCACCGATCGTGTCGATCCCGGGCCACTCCGCGTCGAGTGCGGTCCCGATCTCCTCGTCGAGCTCCGCGAGCCGGACGGCGCCGCCGACGGCCAGCGTCCCGTCCTCCCGCCGATCGATGGCGGGCTCCGGCGTGACCGCGTCGAACTCGTCGCGGATGTCGCCGACGATCACCTCGACGAGGTCCTCGATCGTGACGATCCCCTCGAAGGCGCCCCACTCGTCGATCACCGCCGCCATCTGCGTCCGGCGCTGCTGAAGCTCCGCCAACAGGTCGGCCACGCTCGTCGTCTCCGGGACGGCGTGGATGTCGCGCGCGAGGTCCCCCGCGGTCACCGCCGGGCCCTCCGCGCCCGCGGCCTCGGCCTCCGCGGCGTTGACGCCCGCCCGGATCACGTCCTTCGCGTCGACCACGCCGACGACGCGGTCGGGGTCGTCCGCGGCGACGACCGGATAGCGCGTGTGGCCCGCGTCGACGACGACCGTCCGCAGTTCTGACAGCGACAGGTCCGTCGTCACCGTCCGCACGTCCGGTCTCGGGACCATCGCCTCGCGAACGCTCACGTCGTCCAGTTCGAAGACGCTCTCGACCATCTCCACTTCCGTGCCCGCGACGTTGCCCTCCTCGCCGGCGCGCGCAAGCGCCATGCGGAGCTCCTCCTCCGTGAGCGTCTCGTCCGTCTCCGAGGCGGGGGGGACGCCGAGCGCGCGCGTGAACGCGTTCGCGGTGCCGTTGAACACCACGAGTCCCGGGTAGAACAGGAAGTGGCAGACGCGCATCGGCGCCGCCACGAGCAGCGCGATGCGCTCCGCCTGCGCGATGGCGATCGTCTTGGGCGCCAACTCTCCGAAGACCACGTGGAGGAACGTGATGACCGAGAACCCGACCGCGAACGCGACCAGATGGACGAGACTCTGGGGGAGGAACCCGCCGAGCACGGGCTCGATAAGGGCCGCGACCGCGGGCTCGCCGATCCACCCCAGTCCGAGCGAGGCGAGCGTGATCCCGAGTTGCGTCACCGCGAGGTAGTCGTCGAGGCTGTCCATCGCGGCGTCGAGCGTCTCGGCGCCGGGCTTGCCGGCGTCGACCATCGACTCGACCGCGGTCGCCCGCACGCGGACGTACGCGAACTCCGCGGCGACGAAGAAGCCGTTCAGCGCGACCAGAAACAGCGCGACGAGGACCCGCCCCGCGGAGATGGCGAGGTCTACCACCGCTGCCCTCCGACGCGACGGGATGGAACAGGTGACGAGCGAATATCAGGCATACCAGACAAATCTACTCCCCCGGTACTAAAACGCTCCCGTGGGGTTACCGGACCGCCCGCCCGGAGCGCTGGCTGTCGACCCCCGGGGGTTTGGAGGATATTGGGGGTCGATGGAAACGTTTGAGTGAAAACGGGGCGTAATCGGTCTGTGTCCGGGGAACGGGGCACGGTTTCAGACGAACCCTTGTGGGGTTGAAGCCTTCCGCATCGCGTCTAAGCGGCGACACCACCATTGTTTCAGACGAACCCTTGTGGGGTTGAAGCACGCCGTCAGCGTAGACGCGGTAGCCGGTCCAGTACGTTTCAGACGAACCCTTGTGGGGTTGAAGCCAGGCCCGCCGGAGGTCGCCCTCGAAGTAGTCATCGGTTTCAGACGAACCCTTGTGGGGTTGAAGCGCGGACGCGGTCGCTGAACTGGCGGCGTTCGCGGCCGTTTCAGACGAACCCTTGTGGGGTTGAAGCGTTCGCGGGCTCGTTGTCGAGTGCCTCCGCGCCACCGTTTCAGACGAACCCTTGTGGGGTTGAAGCCGGGTTGGTGTCGTCTAAGAACACCGTCTGCGGGGGGTTTCAGACGAACCCTTGTGGGGTTGAAGCAAGGTCTCACCGTCGTCCGTCTCAGTCGTGTGGGGCGGTTTCAGACGAACCCTTGTTGGGTTGAAGCCACGTCCAACACCTCGACTTTCAGGACGACCGCGAGTTTCAGACGAACCCTTGTGGGGTTGAAGCAGGACGTAGAAACGCTGCTGCTCGCGATGCAGGAGGTTTCAGACGAACCCTTGTGGGGTTGAAGCAACCCTGACCTGCTGATGCTGGTGGTCGACGGCCTGGTTTCAGACGAACCCTTGTGGGTTGAAGCCCGATCGGTACCCCCATCGAATCCGGGTTCAGCTACCCCCACGTCCACAGCGAGTCGAAGACGAACCGGTAGAGTCCGCTGATGAGGATGGCGGCGACGTTGGCGATCAGGTACGTGATCGCCGCGAACTCCACCAGCCCGTAGAGGACGCCGAGCTGGATCGGGATCGCGGAGCCCCGGACGACGTTCGTCTTGAGCAGCCCGGCGAGGTAGTCGTGGAGGCCGGTGTTCTGGGTCGCCCGGAACGTCCACGCGTTGTTGAGCACGTACGAGAGAACGATCGTGATCTCGATGGCGATCGTCGCGCCGACGAGGTAGTTGAGCCCGCCGACGTCGACGAACGCCCACAGCAGGGCCATCTGGATGCCGGCGGTCGTGGCGCCGACGATCACGAACCGCCGGAGCTGCGTCGCGACTGGCCCGCTGAGGAGGTTTCTGAGAAGGGACCGGAGCATCTAGCGGTAGCCGAGCGCGGAGAGTTGGGCCTCGAGATCCTCGTCGATCTCCTCCTCGTCGCCCGCGTCGTCGCCGGAGTCCGCCTCCTCGCGGAGGCGGGCGACGTGGGACGCGACCGCGGGCGCGAGCCGCTCGATGGCGGCTGCCTGCTCGGGTGTCGGGTCGTCGGCGAGGTTCGCCTGCTGGTCCGGGTCCGAGGGCCGGTGGTACAGCTCCGCCTCGCCGGTGTCCGCGTTCTCGATGTAGGTCCAGCCGTCGTCCCGGGCGCTCACGAGGAGGTCGCCGTCGTCGAGCGAGCGCGGGATGGGCTGGGCGGTCAGCTCCTCGCCGCGGACGGTGACGGAGACGACCGGCTCCGCCGGCTCCGCCGGCTCCGAATCCGCCCCCGTCTCGGCCTGGGTCTCCGCGACCGCGCCGCCGTCCGACGCGACCGCCGGTTCGGACTCCGCCTCCGCGAGGTCGTCGGGCGCGCGGTCGGCCCCGGGGGAGAGCAGCGACTCGCCCTCCCACGCGTCGGGCGCCTCGATCCCCAGGAGGTCCGCGACCGTCGGCGGGACCGCGTCGAGGCCGACGGGCCGGTCGCTGCGGTCCGACTCCACGCCCGGCGCGTCGACCAGTAGCGGGACGTGGATCAGCTCGTCGTACAGCTTGGGATAGTGTGCGAGGTGGCCGTGCTCCTGGAACTCCTCGCCGTGGTCGCCCGCGAACACGATCGCGGTTTCGTCGCGGAGCCCCTCGGCCTCCAGCGTCTCGAGCAGGCGGCCGATGCTGGCGTCGACCTGCCTGACGGCGGCCTGATACAGGGTTCGGAGGTCGTCGAGCGTGCTGTCGCCGACCTCCAGTCCGAGCCCGGTCCGGGTGTGCGCGAGCAGCATCCGGTGGGTGCCGACCGTCTGGTCGGAGACTTCCCGGACGTATCGGGGCGCGGGGACGTAGGGCGTGTGCGCGTCCATGTAGTGCACCCACAGGAAGAACGGCTCGTCGTCGTCGCGCGACTCCACGAACTCGGTCGCCGCGTTCTCCACGTCGAACATCCGCGAGGTGTCGAGGAAGGGGCGGTCGTCGCTCTCGCCGCGGAGCTTCGCGCTCAGGCGTCGGAACGGGGAGGCGGCGAGCTGGAGCCACGCCTCCACGGTCGGGTGGGTGGCGAGGTACTTGCCGTAGATGCTGGCGTTCACGTCGGCGACGAACGACTCGAACTCGTCGAACCCCTCGTCGTACCCCCAGTAGGAGGTGAGGAAGCCGTTCGCGGCGTTGAACCCCGCCGTCGAGACGCCGGCCTCGGAGGCGACCTCCGCGATGGTCGGCCGCCCCTCGACCCCGATCCGGCCCGAGTCGGTGAACACCGGCTGCGAGGCCATGATCGAGGGGAACGAGAAGGGCGTCCAGTTGCCGTTCGCGAAGCCGCGCTCGAAGACGACGCCGCGGTCGCCCAGATCGTCGATGACGGGCGTGCGGCGCTCGGCGTCGTACGGGCCGATGGCGTCGGTCCGCAGGGAGTCGACCGTGACGAGAAGAACGTTCGAACGTGGAGATGTGCCGTCCATGGTGGTCAGTCCCGACACGCGTCCGAGCGCCGTCGGCCCGCCGCGAGTGGACCGTTCGGCGCCGGCGTCTGCCGCGACCGGCCCCCCAGGACCCGTCCGCGTGCCAGTAATTGGCTACAGCGTACGCGAGAGAACTTGATTAGTGTTTCGTCACGTCGGACGGCCGACGGAACCGGTCGCGGGGACCGAACGGCGCCTTACAGCCCGGCGTAGGGGCCGCCTTTCGCCGCCGTCAGTCGCTCGACCTGCTCGTCGCTGAGGTCGACGGCGGCGGACGCGAGGTTCTCGGTCAACTGGTCGACGGTGCGGGCGCCGACGATGGGCGCGGTGACGCCGTCGCGGTGTTGCAGCCACGCGAGCGCGACCTGTGCGGGCGAGGCGTCGACCTCGTCGGCGACCGCGTCGAGTTCGTCGTGGAGGTCGAAGTTCTCCGCGGTGAGGTACGACTCCTGGAACCGGTCGGAGGCGGCCACCTTCGACTCCTCCGGCAGGTCCTCCTCGCGGTCGTACTTGCCGGTCAGGAAGCCCTGTCCCAGCGGGCTCCACGGGCAGACGGCGAGGTCCTGCTGGCGCGCGAACTCCAGGTAGTCTCCCTCGATCTCCCGGTCGACGAGGTTGTAGCGCGGCTGGAGCACGCTGAACGGCTCCCACCCCTCCGCGCGAGCGATCTCGTTGGCGCGGGCGACCTTCCACGCGTTCGGGCGCAGCGTCGACGCGCCGAGGTAGTGGACCTTCCCCGCCTCGACGAGCGCGTTGAGCGTCTTCATCAGCTCGCGCGCGTCGGTCGCGTCGTCCCAGCGGTGGATGTAGAGCACGTCGACGTAGTCGGTGTCGAGTCGCTCCAGCAGCGCGTCGATGCGGTCGCGGACGTTCTTCCGGTTCGTGCCGCGGCTGTTCGGGTCGCCGTCGCGGATCTGCCAGTAGATCTTCGAGGCGATCGTGTACCGCTCGCGGTCCCGCCCCTGCAGCCACTCGCCGATCCACTCCTCGCTCGCGCCGCCGCCGTACACGTCCGCGGTGTCGATGTAGCGGCCGCCCGCGGCGTCGTAGGCGTCGAGCAGTTCCTTCGCGCGCGTCTCGTCGATCTCCGTCTCGCCGGCGTCGTTCTCCTTGCCGAACCGCCACGTGCCGAGCTGCAGCTCGCTCGTGTGGATGCCGGTGCCGTCGAGTGAGACGAAGTCGAGGTCGAGCTCCTCGGGTGATCGAGTCATCGCGTGAGCGTTCGTCGCGCGCCCGCAAAAGGTCACAGGAACCGGAAGTTCCCGCTCGCCGTTTCCCGGCTCGGGCTCCGCGAACGGCACCGAACATCTTCGGCACACGGCCGTTGTTCGTCCGGGGCATACACCTCGACATGAGCACGTCCACCACGGACCGACCCGCCACCGAGGGAGCGACCGCGGACGAGGAAAGGGGCGGGGACGAGGAGAGGGTCGCGGACGAGGAGAGGGTCGCGGACGAGGAGAGGGTCGCGGAGGCGACCACGACCGTCACGGTCCGCTGTACCGGCCACGTCCGCACCGAACTGGGGACCCACGAGTTCCCCTTCACGTTCGCGGGCGAGACCCTCCGCGAGTTCCTCGCCGCCCTGTTCGAGGAGCACCCCGGACTGGAGGAGCTACTGATCGCCGAGACGGAGGCCGAGGCGACCCACCGCGGCTGGGCGACCCCGCCCGAGGACCTTCCCGGAACCTGGGTCAAAAACCCCGAGGGCGAGCAGACGGTCGCGTACGCCCGCATCCTCGTGAACGGCCGCTTCAACGAGCAGCAGGCGGGCTTCGACACGACGCTCGAGGAGGGGGACCGCGTCGCGCTCGTCTACCCATTCATGTTCTGCTGTTGAGTCCGTTCGCGACCGGGTCTGCTCGAACGGCAGGCGGGACTTCTCGAACGACAGACGGACCCTCTCGGACGACGGGCGAGGTCACCGCGGTCCGCCCTCGCGCTCGCGGTCGCGGTCCTCCTCCAGCGTTTCGACGCGGTCCTCGAGTTCCTCGATCCGGCGCTGTTCGGGGTCTGAACCCCCGGATTTGGATCGGACGAAGTACACGACGATCCCGATCAGCGCGACCGGGATCGCGAGGAGCACGAGGAAGACCACGACGAGGATCAGGAGCTCCGGACCGCCCGGAATCTGTGCGGGAACCATCACGGACGAAGGACGGCGCTCTCGAAAATAACTGTATGGGTGACCGCTCCGACGGCGCTCGGGGCAGGAGCCGGAACCCCCGGTGTGCCCTCACGAGGGGAAGCGGAAATCGACCGCCTCGCGTCCGGGCTCGACGACGCCGAACAGCCAGTATCTCTGAAGAGAAAATACACCAAAAATATCGGTTTTCGGACGTGTCGACGAACGGTCGATAGTGGCCCGAATAGACCGTTTGCGGACTACTCGTGACGACTCCCGAGGCGGCAAATCCCGCCGACGGCAGACCTACCGGAACAGTAACCCGATAATGAATAATCTTTTAGTGTAGTGTCACATTTCCGTGGATGATGTCTGACACAGACAATGTTGAAGGATCTGACGGGGCGAATCGCGGGGCCGCGATCGATCGTCGCTCCATGCTGGCGGCGGGCGGCGCCGTCGTTGCCGGAACCACGCTCACCGGGTGTCTCGGTGGCGGCGGTGACGGCGGTGACGGCGACGGCAACGGCGGCGGCGACGGCAGCGGTGACGGCGGTGGCTCGGGGTCGACGACGAACGTCGCGATCGTCTCCAGCCCGGCCGGGTTCGACGACAACGCGTTCAACGACCTGGCGGTCCAGGGGCTCGAGAGCGCGCAGGAGGAGTACGACCTCGAGATCAACCAGGTCGAGGAGACCGAGCAGTCGAACTACCAGTCCACGCAGGCGAACCTCGCCGAGAGCGGGGACTACGACCTCATCGTCTTGGTCTCGTACAACCACACGGAGGCCCTGACGCAGAACGCCGCGGACTATCCGGACCAGAACTGGATGCTCATCAACGACCACGTCGACGAGCCCAACGTGGCCGGGTACACGTGGGCCAACCACGAGATGTCGTACCTCGCGGGCGTCCTCGGCGGGACGATGACGACCGAGGAGCTCTCCCACGAGGGGAACTCGAACGAGCCGAGCGACGCGCACATCGGCTTCGTCGGCGGCGTCGACGGGTCGCTCATCAACGCGTTCGAGGAGGCGTACAAGGCGGGCGCGGAGTGGGTCAACTCCGACGTCACCGTCGACGTGGGGTACATCGGCGACTACAGCGACACGGACACCGCCGCGAGCATCGCCTCCTCCCAGTACGACAACGGCGCGGACATCGTCTACCACGCCGCGGCCGCGGCCGGACAGGGCGTCTTCGAGGCCGCTCAGGAGAACAACCGCTTCGCCATCGGCGTCGACGCGGACCAGTCCGTGACCCTGGAGGAGTTCCAGGACGTCATCATCGGCTCCGCGGTCAAGTACATCAACGAGGGGACGCGGGAGGTCGCGGCGGCGGTCGCCGAGGACGACTTCGGAAGCGTCACGGGCGCGAACACGCTCGGCCTCGACGAGGAGGGGGTCGACGTCGTGATCGGGCAGGCGTTCGAGGGGAACCTCCCGGACGTCGTCTCGCAGAACGTTCAGGACGCGAAGGACGGGATCACGAGCGGCGACATCGAGGTTCCGTGTTCCGCCTCCGGCTGTAACTGATCGCCGGCCACATCCCGATGGCATTTATAAACACGTTTTCGACGGGAGACGATGACGGCTGAAGGCACGCGGCCGCCGGCCGTTCGGATGGAGGGCATCACGAAGCGGTTCGGCGACGTCGTGGCGAACGACGAGGTCGACTTCTCGCTGGAGCAGGGGTCGATCCACGCCCTCCTCGGCGAGAACGGCTCCGGGAAGACGACGCTGATGAGCGTCCTCTACGGGCTCTACGAGAAGAACGCCGGGACGATATCCGTCGGCGGCGAGTCCAGAGCGTTCGACTCGCCGAGGGACGCGATGGACGCGGGCATCGGGATGATCCACCAGCATTTCCAGCTCGTGGAGACGATGACCGTCCTCCAGAACATCATCCTGGGCCACGAGCCGACCGAGCGCGGCTTCGTCGACACGGCGGCCGCCCGGGCCGACGTCGAGGAGATCTGCTCGCGCTACGAGTTCGACGTCGACGAGTACCTCGACGTGAAGGTCCGGGACCTCGACCTCGGCGCCCGCCAGCGGGTGGAGATCGTCAAGAGCCTCTATCGCGGTGCGGACATCCTCATCCTCGACGAGCCGACCGCGGTCCTCACGCCGCAGGAGATCGAGGACCTCCTCGACGTGATGGAGCAGCTCACGGACGCCGGCCACTCGCTCATCTTCATCACGCACAAGCTGGGCGAGGCGCTCGACGCGGCCGACGAGATCACCGTCCTGCGGGACGGCGCGGCGATCGGCACGGTCGACGCGGCCGACACCTCCGAGGAGGAGCTCGCGCGGATGATGGTCGGTCGGGAGGTCCAGTTCGACCGCCCGCCCCGGGACTCGACGGAGGGCGATCCCGTGCTCGACGCGGAGGGGCTCCGCGTGCGGGGCAACCGGGGTCTCGAGCAGGTGAGCGGCGTCGACCTCACCGTGCGGGAGGGAGAGATCCTGGGGGTGGCCGGCGTCCAGGGGAACGGGCAGACCGAGCTGGTCGAAGCGCTCACCGGGCTCCGCGAGGTCGACGCCGGCACGGTGCGGTTCGACGGCGCGGACGTCACCGACACGGACCGACGCGAGCGCATCGACGCCGGCATCGCGTACATTCCGGAGGACCGAACGACCGAGGGGCTCGTCCAGGACTACACGCTCGTTCGCAACGCGCTCCTGGGCAACCAGACCGTCGAACCGTTCTCGACGAACGGCCTGATCGACTGGGCGGCCGTCCGCGCCCACGCCGAGGAGATCGTCCGGGAGTACGACGTGCAGCCGCCGAACGAGGAGACGGAGGCGAAGTCGCTCTCCGGCGGGAACCAGCAGAAGTTCATCGTCGGCCGGGAGATCGAACACGACCCCGACGCCATGGTCGCCTCCCACCCGACGCGGGGGGTCGACATCGGCTCGATCGAGTTCATCCACGACCGGCTGCTGGAGCTGCGCGAGGCGGGGATGGCGATCGTCGTGGTCTCCTCGAAGCTCGACGAGATACAGAAGCTCTCCGACCGGATCGCGGTGATGTACGAGGGCGAGTTCGTGGATGTCGTTGACCCGGAGACGACGACCGAGGAGGAGCTCGGGCTGCTGATGGCGGGCCACGACACCGGCGACGGCGAGGGCGGTTCCGACGCCGCCTCGAGCGGAGGTGTCCAGTCGTGAGCGGGCCGTCGGAACGGCTCCGTGAGGCGGTCGACCGCGCCGCCGGCCACATGCTGCGCGCGTCGGTGCTCGAGCGGCTGGCGATCGCGACCGCCTCGACGGCGCTGGCGCTGGCGATCGGCGTCGGCATCGTCGCGGCGGCCGGGTACGACCCGGTGCAGTTCGTCACCAGCCTGATCGAGGGCGCGGTCGGCGGCCGGTCGGCGATCGCGCGAACGCTGCGGTTCTCGACGCTGTTCATCCTGACCGGCGTCGCGGTCGCGGTCGCGTTCCGGGCCGGCGTGTTCAACATCGGCGTCCAGGGGCAGTTCGTCGTCGGCGGCTTCGCGACCATCATGTCGATCATCTGGACGGCGCCGCTGCTCCCGGGGGGCGTCATCGGCGGGGTCGGCCTCCTGATCGTCGGGTTCCTCGCGGGTGCGGTCGCCGGCGGCGCCTACGCGGCGCTCCCCGGCGCGCTGAAGGCGTACGCCGACGCGAACGTGATCATCACCACGATCATGTTGAACTTCATCGCGACCGGCGTCGTCGGCTGGCTCGTTCAGGGGCCCCTCCGCGGGGAGGGCAACGCGGCGCCGAACACGGAGCGGATCCCGGAGTACGTCTCGTTCCCGAGCCTCGTCTTCGACAGCTCCGGGTTCTCGGTCGTCGGACTGGGGATCGCGCTCGTCACCGTCGCGGCGATCTACGTGGTCATGGAGCGGAGCCGGTTCGGCTACGACATGGTGACGAGCGGCCACCAGGAGTCGGCCGCGACCTACTCCGGCGTCGACGCCGAGCGAACGGTCGTCACCACGATGGCCCTCTCGGGCGTGGTCGCCGGGATCGCCGGGGCGGTGTTCGCGGTGATGATCATGGGCTACTACACCGACCCCGGCGGCATCGCGACGTACGGCTTCGACGCCATCGCCGTGAGCCTGCTCGCGGCGAACAACCCCCTCGGCATCGTGCCGGCCGGACTGCTGTTCGGCGGCCTCGACTCCGCGGGGACGCACATCGGGCTCTACACCGACGTTCCGGTCCAGCTCATCGACGGCGTCATCGGACTCGTCATCCTCTTCGTCGCGGTGCCGGAGCTGTTCCGTATGGCCGCACAGCGGACCGGGCTGGGGGGTGAGCGCCGATGAGCCTCACCGACTCCCTCGGCGGAAGCCGGGTTCGGATCGCCGGCGTCGTTGCGCTCGTCGCCGCCGCGGCGGTGGCCGCCGTGGCGATGGACCTGCCGCTCCTGGAGATCGTCACGGTCGGCTTCGCGGAGCGCTCGCTCCAGGCCGCGACCCCGATCGCGTTGACGGCGATCGGCGGGCTCTACGCCGAGAAGAGCGGCGTCTTCAACATCGGCGTCGAGGGGTTCATGATCTTCGGGGCGGCGACCGCGGCGACCACGATGTGGATCGTCGGCGGGGGGTCCCCCGGACAGAGCGACGTCTGGCTCGCGATCCTCGCCTCGGTCCTGGTCAGTCTGGCGTTCGCGGTCGTGTTCGCCGTCCTGCTGATCCGGTACGAGGCGGACCAGATCGTCGCGGGGCTGGCGCTGTGGTTCATCGGCCTCGGGTTCGGCCCGTTCATGGCGGTCCTCGTCTGGGACAGCCGCAACAGTCCGAGCCTTGAGAGCATCAACGACCTGACGATCCCCGTGCTCGCGGACGTGCCGGTGCTCGGCCCGATCCTCTTCGACACGTCGCCGCTGGTGCTCGTCACCGCCGTCCTGGCCGTCGCCGCCTGGAAGTTCCTCAACGACACGCGGTACGGCTACTGGATCCAGGCGGCCGGCGAGAACCCGGAGGCGCTCGACACGGCCGGCGTCAGCGTCACGCGCGTCCGGTACGCCGCCGTGATCTTCTCCGGCGTCATGGCCGGCCTGGGCGGTGCGGTGCTGCTGGCGCAGGCGGGCTCGTTCACCGGGACCGGCGACACGATGGTCAGCGGCCGCGGCTGGATCGGCATCGTCGCCTACCTGTTCGGCAACTACAACCCGATCGGCGCGGCCGTCGCGGCGCTCGTGTTCGGCGGGCTGGACATGCTGCAGATCCAGCTGCAGACGGTCGGCATCAGCGTGCCCAACCGGCTCGTCAACCTGTTCCCGTACGCCGGCGTGGTCGTCGTCCTCACCGTCTGGGGGTCCACGCGGACGCCCTCCGCCGTCGGTGAGCCCTACGAGAGCGAGGAGTAGGGCTCCCGAGCCGGCCGTGGGGCGCCGCGGATCGGCCGCGGTCGCCGTCACCGACCACACCGTCTGCGGCCGCGCGCCGCCGGATCAACTACCACGCGAGAGCGAACTCTGGCTGCTCGGCGATCTGACGTAGTGACGGTCAACGACCGGGTCGAGGTGGCCGGCGTCCCTGAGATCGAGGTCGAGTCGGCCCACCACGGCTGAGCCACCCCGCCTGAGGGGCCTGCCCGGGACGTGGCTCAAGACCCCTGAGTACGAGCAGCCAGTCGCGTACGCCCGTATCCTGGTGAACGGCCGTTCAACGAGTAGCAGGAGGGTTTCGACACGACGCTCGATGAGGGGGCTGCGTGGCGTTAGTGTACCCGTTCATGTTCTGTTGTTGGGTGCATCACCGTTCCTTCATCTCCCCGCCGAACTGCTAGTCATCCAGCTCAGACAACCAAAAGCATAGACACCCATGTACGAAGCTGGCTTGGCAACGGTGATTCAGCGAGATCCCGTTCGTGGAAGATACAGCGCGAGTCGCGAAGACCTCACAGGCGTCTTGAAATCAATATCACTGAGTGGCGTTGCTAGCACAGCTACAGATCGTAGCATGCCACCCCCACACAGATTCAAGTAGGCCGAAAGTAGTACTGAATCAACATATGGAGCTACACGAGCTTATTGATAAAGACTGGAACAGCTACGAACAAAGTCGGTTTTTGAAGGGGGAGACGAAGACGGCCACAGACGATTTCGACCCAGGAGAGTTCAAACACGACGGCTTTGACGACCGGGAACGCTACCTCGAAACGTACGTCCCAGCACTTGCCGATCCGGAGCGGGTCCGGACCGAACTCAACAACTTCACCCCGCCCCGGATCAGTTCGATCAACGACTCACCGTATCAGGCACTCGTCATCCGCTACGGCATTCTCCGACAGTTGATCCAGCAGCCCGACTACAGCATGGAAAAGCCGGACCTCTTGGATGCAGTGCAAGACTGGCAGCGAACGCTGATCGAGCGCTTCGATGCGGATTCGTTTAACGATGCGGACGATTTGCTCCATCTTGCCCGTGCTGCTGTGGACTACCAGAATCAGATCGACGATTCGGAGATCCACATGATCTACAGCTACTTCGAGCTTCACAACCGAGCCCATAACAGCAAGCACGACTGTTACACATGGCTCGACTTCTTTCAGCGTCTCTCCGCCATCGACCGCTTCCCAAAGGTGTCCCGCTCCGACAGCCCGGAGCATGCTCGTGACACGATTGAGAAGGGGCTATGGTCGCTCCAAGAACAGGCGCTCGTCTATGAGGTTAACGAGGAGGACTACCACGAGCTCGTCGGGATCCCAGAGGACTACATTGAGGTCATCCGGGACTGGCTCTACTACGAGATGTCGAATGAGAATTACCTCCAAATGCTGGAGACACTCGACCCATTTGATCGCCAGTCCGTCCTCGTCGAGGCCCGTGATCAGTTTGACGTCAAGGGGAAGAACTACGGTCGAAACCAGAACCGACGTGAGAACATTGTTGCTGCGGGTGTATATCCGAGTGAGCTCCTGAAGACAGTCGTCGACAAAGGGGATCTGAAAGCCATCGTCGATCAGTATGGGTTGGAGGCCCACAAGCAGAAAACAGACCAGATGGTGTCCGCGATCATCGAGTATTTCGAACAATCGCAGAAGTCCGTCGACGATAGAGAGCCAGCAGTCGATCTGTATATCGATGCCTTCGAAGAGATTGCCGACGGCTCCGTCACAGCCGTTCCGCCACAGCTCCAAGACCTCGTCGTCGCCGACAACCCTGAGGAGAAACTGGATATCCTGTTTGAAGAGGCAACCGGGGAAATCTTCCGCGAAGCGTTCAACCTCGATGGGACGAATCAGCTCGGACAAAAGGCAACCGGAATGGTCGCAGACGGGGAGATCGAGCAGGACGGCCGGTGGTTACTGTGGGACAACAAGCGCCGACGGCAACAGTTCCGTCTTGGAAGCGACACCCGAAGCAAGATCAAAAACTACATCGACACGAAAAGCAAGCAGCACGATGTTGAGTGGTTTCTCATCATCGCTCCGGATTTCACGGACCAAGCTGCCAGAAACGCGGAGCAACTGGAAATGCAGATCGGGGTGGACATTCGACTTATCCGCGCAGCCGACTTGAAGGAGCTCGCCGAGCTGTGGCAAGAGGAGTTCGCGGCTGCCGATCGGGAGTTGCCCCTTTCTGTCTTCTACGGATCCGAACTGTTCGACGTCGACACCGCTGCGTCGCTACTCGCAATCGAATTCTCGTAGTTGCCCGTCACAGTCAGTCCCCATCATCATGTGCTCCCGGTTTGTAGCCGATTTCTAGCGCCTGCGGTCGAGGCGATCGGTCTACCCTGTGAACCGGTCGGGATTAACCCCCGAGCCCTTAGCCTACTCCGCCTGTTCATGGAAACTCCAGAGGAAGACGATGCCGTTGCCCGTTGAGGGTGGCCCTCTAATGAGATCCGGGAGTGTCCGTTCAGAGATTACAACTATCTCTACTTACTTCAGTATCCTCACCATTCGCCACATATGTTCTTCGAGCTCGAGTTTCCCGGGTCTTCCTGATTTGTATCTCCTCTATTCCGACACCACAGCCCTAGCAAAACAGCTGTCAAACCAAATTATGAGGAAAAATCGACGGTTCTCAATTCAGGACGAAAGGGATCGACCGCTTGAGAGAACGCGGGTTAGCGCTTCGGATCCCACGGGAACCGCTCGTGACGGTAGTAGTAGATCCCGAGCGCAGCCGCCACTGAAACCACCAGCAGGACGATGCCAAGAACAACTGACGTTCCGCCGGGACCACCGACGCCGCCCGGAGCTTCGGTCGTTCCTTCGGGACCGCCTTCAGCAGTGACCTCGACAGTCCCAGCCGTCACGTCGTTGAGTGCGACCTCGTAGCTGCCGGCCTCATCGAAAGCGGAGGAGAACGTCACGCCCTCCGTTTCACCCGCTGCGACTGTGACATCCTGTGAGTCGACGGTTTCGCCGTCAACCACGAGGTCGACTGTCGCTGTGCTCTCGGAATCACCAGTGTTCTCAACCGTTCCAGTGATCTCGACCGTCTCACCGACCGCGGCCGTCGTTGTGGACAGTTGTGCATCCGTCACTTGAACAGCCGCGTCGGCCTGCTCATCCGAGATGACGCCGACCGCGAACGGCGAGAATCCGGGTGTCTCAGCATTGAAGCGGTTCTCTCCCTGATGGCTCGTCTCCAGTTCCTGCCACTCGCCATCGTTGTAGCGGAAGAGTCGGACATTGTCGGGATCCGTGCCTTCCGGAAGCCGATCCTCGTTCACGCGGAACCGAATCGATGCCTCGTCGATGTCCTGATTCGCGTTAATCGCATCAATATTGAGGTAGCTCACAGGCTCTCCAGTATCAAGTGCGGGCGCACTCTCCACTGGATCCCGCTGTGGCCGTGTGAGCTCGACACGGAAACCGCTATTCGCGAACAGCATCCGGAGCTGCAGGCTCTCGAACGCAACGCCATCACCGGAGACGGAATCACCGAGTTCGACATCGATCGCCTCCCCGCCGCTGGCATCTCTGATCGAGACCGTAGCACCGGTTCCAGTCGCGGTTACGGTTTTCGAGGCCTCATCACTACCGCCACCGCCGCCACCGCCGCCACCGCCGCCACCGCCGCCACCACCGCTAGTGGCGACTTGTACGGTTCCTGCCGTAACACCTTCAACGGCCACACCGTAAGAGCCCGTGTCGCCGAACGTCAGCGTAAACGTCTCCGTCCGCGACTCACCGGCTGTGAGCGTCACCTGCCGGGATTCCTGAGTGGTGCCATTAACGGTCACGTCAATCGTCTTCGTTGCGGACTCGTCACCGGGGTTGTTCAGATCCGCAGTGACGCGGACGGCCTCTCCAGGTTCGATCTCCGTCCGATTGAGGTCGGCGTTCGCCACCTTAACTGAACCCGGCGTCTGCACCTCTCCGCCAGTAACGGTCAGCGTCTCTGTACTCGAACTCCGAAGCATCGGGTCACTCCGATTCGCAGCGAGATGGATGACCTGATACGTTCGCGAGTCACCCTCGGACAGGTTCGCGTTCGTCCCAACGGGCATCGTGAGCGTCTCCGTGGCGCTCCCGTTCATCGCCGTTACGAAGGACACATTGGCTTGGTCGAGATTCTCTCCCGTTTCGACGTCCTCAACCGTGCCATTCTCCGTGACGACGAGCTCGGCGAAGAACGGGTCTCCTCCACGTGTGCCGCTGACAGAGACAAGCGTTCCCGTCGAGGTCACGTTCTCAGACGTTGCATTCTCAATGATGACCGTCTGACCTTCGAACTGCGCCTTGTCGTAGGCAACGACGAGGTGGGCAACGGAGTCCGCTGCAAGGTTCGAGTTCGCCTCGAAGGAGACGTTCTCTCCCTGCGTGACCTCCGTCGACGAGGGCGTGACTGACGATGAGGTTTCCTGCACCTGAATGCGCTCGGCCCCGATCACGCTGACGGAATCGTTGATGACGTCGAAGGCAATGCCACCGTTACCGCTTTCCTCGAAGCCAGTTCCCTGGTCGATGGTTGCTAATACGGCCGCATAATCACCGGACTGGTTGGGTGTGAAGTCGAACGACGTTTCTCCAGTCCCGTCCAGCTGGCCTACGTTCTTAACGTCGACTACTTCAACGCCTTCCGCATCGAGCGTTACCTCACCATCCGTCGGTGAGCCACTCATCTCGAAGAGTTCCTGAAGGTCATCCCTGGAGTTGAGCCCGGTCGTATTCACATCCGAGTCAGTCCGGACGAGCACCACATGCGCGTCTTCATCTGCGAATCGGTCCGTTGGTGCACCGGTTACCTTGTCAAAGGTGATTGCGACCGAATCCCCCTTGTTATACACGGACATCTGCTGCCGGTTGATACCCACGTCTTCTCCGTTAACGCGAACGAACGTTTCGGGAATCGGCACCGACGTGGCCGCAGTACTTGCATCCGTCCGAAGCGGAAGTGGGGATCGTTCCCAGACGGAGATACCCACAAAGTCGGACGCCGGACCCCTCACCGCTTCACCCTCGACGGTATACTCGATTGGATCCGTAATCGACGCGCCAGGAATTGTGAAATTGACCTCCGGATCCCGACCGGTATCGGACGTATCGTAGAAGCCGTCACGCGTCTCACCCTTGCCACCGACGCTTGGTGAGAACCGGACGTTTGCGACACCGTTACTGCCCTCAGAAACGGAGTCGCCAGCTCCATTCGCGAGCTGGCCTGTCTCCGGATCACTGAGCGGTTCAGACGTCGTACTAGACGGTCCAGTGGAGTTGCCCCAGTAATTGAACCGCGCATCAACGTTTGCCGAAGTGTTTTCATTGCTAACTCCGGCACCGTTCCGTCCAAGGAACGAATCGTGGATCTGGACGGCGTCAGCTGATGTCTCCTCAGTCACGACGACAGCGGAACCGTTGTTATCACGAAGTAGTGACTCCGTGACCTGGACGGAGCCCAGTTGACTCTGGTTACTGTGGATCAACAGCGCCGACCCGTTGGTCTCCTGAATGACAGCGGTATCAGCAGTGACCGTACCAATTGACCCGCCGTTCTCGGCGATAAGGAACAGCCCGTCTTCGTTGTCATCAAGGATCACTTCGGAGAACGAGAGGTCCTCAATCGCTCCACCATCACTGATAACTGTGACCCCGGAGCCTGCAGAACTATTGTACAACGTCCTAGAAATGGACACTTGCGAAACCGCTCCGTTGTTCGTGACCACCCGAAGACCAGCAGAAGACACATTTGACGCACCACTGTTTGCAAGAGAGATATTAGAGATTTGCCCGTCATTCAGAGAGGAGAGTGAGACCCCCGTTCCCGTATTCTGAGCGACGGTGTTCTCGACCGTGATATCACTCACATTTCCGCCATCACTGAGAACGTCCAGGCCAGTGCCGGCCGAGTCATTAGCTAAAGTGCTGTCGACCGCAACGCCCGAAACCGACCCGTTTACTCCATATACCGAGATCCCTGCATTTGACGCATTCGTTGTAGCGGTGTTCTGTACGGAAACATTGGAGAGTTGTCCACTGTCACGTGATCGGAGTGCGACGCCGGTGCCTGCGTCTTCAGCGAAACTGTCCGTAATGGAAACACCGGCGACTGTTCCGTTTGCGCTTGTAACAGAGACACCGTCACTGTTGGGATCCGACTCGTTAAGCAGCGCAGAGGAAATATTGACGTTCTGAAGCGATGCGTTCTGAGCAGTGACATCGATCCCAGCAAATTCGATTTCCTGAGCGGCCGTATCCGTGATGATGAGGTTGTCAACGGATCCATCGTTCGATGCCCATGCATTCACGCCGACGGACGCATTCCGCACGAGGGTACCATCGATAGTGGCGTCAGCAATCATCCCCTCGCTTGACAGCAGAACCCCCGACTGTGTGATGTTTTGAGCAGCAGTTTCCTCGATTGAGACGTTCTCAAGCTGCCCGTTTTCGGCCGATCGAAGTCGGATCCCGTTTGTGGACCCTTCAACAGTGACACTATTGACGGTGATGTCTTGAACTGTCGCACTACTTTCAGCGTGAATAACGAGTCCCGCGGTCGTGGCGTTGGTAACGTCTATATTGGATATTTGTACGTCGTTTGTGTTACCGGCCACGAGAACACCGCTGTTCGAATCTGCGATTCCAAACCCGGAAATGGAGACACCCGATAGTTGTTGGGTTCCATTTCGAACGACGATAGCCGGCTTCGACTCATTATCCGCGATGAGGACCACACCGTTCGCGGCCTCCAGCGTTATGGACTTGTTAACAACCAAGCTTTCTTGATACGTTCCTTCCTCCACATGAATTGTCTCACCTGTGGATGCGTTATTGATCGCCTCTTGAATTGATTCGTTCTCGCTGACGGTTGTCGTATTGGCTTCAGCCGCAGTGACTGCGCCAGCTCCAGCAACCACTCCAAGAAGGACTACTACGACTACGCAGGCGAGAAGGAGGGAACTTCTTCTTGTCCTCAACCGACTTGTCATATGGCTACAGTTGTTATATACGAGTGATAAAAGAATTCCGGTGGTGTACCCGGTTAAGCAATCGGTATACTTTTTCGATCCTACTATATTCCACAGACAAACATACATGAAACATGGGGGGAGGATGCAGCCACATACATCAGACCCAATTGGTTCATACCGATTAATTAAGGGCCGGGGCTGATAGAGACACTTATGAACTCCCGTTGGTTCCTTGGGCTCTCTCTACTTGTGATAATCGCAGTTGGAGTCGGGGTTGCCGGTGCTAGTGTGACTGCCTCAGATGAGTTTTCACTAGCGATGGATTCCAGTATCGATGTCCAGCCACAAACTGTGACGATAGAAGGGTCGACGTATAGTTTTGCGTCAATCGGGACCACATCGGCAGACAGCACGTTCGATGTCTCCGCGACGGGACCAGACGGAACCAGCTTCCGTATTCATCTCCGCGATTCCGAGAAACAGATCGCGACAACAGGGTCACGAATGGAAGGGAGTGGAGTTGAAACGTTCGATGCGAGCGAACTCACCCCCGGAACTTACATGATTCTGATCTCTGCAGACGGGTCGTACGAAGCAGCACTACCACTCGTGGTAGACGGATATGACACCTCCCTATCCGCACCGACTACTGTTGAGCCCGGCGAAACAGTGGCGATACAAGTAACCACAACGCAGACGGACGAATCCGCGGAGCCAATAACGCAGGCAGGCCTCGTCACAACCCATGAAGGAGAGGAACGCAACATTTCGATGACACACGTGGGTGATGGCACGTATGAAGCCACGGTGACGTTCGAAGAGGAAGGCACCCATTCGATCTATGCAGGGGTCCGTGGCGAATCGGAGATCAACGGCGAGAAACAGTTCGTCGGGCTCTCGGACAGATCGACAGTCAAGGTTGAGGCCGATGACGGGAGCACCGACGATGGAAGCTCGGGAAGCGGTGCTGGTGGCCCGACCGAGACTCCTATCGAGACAGACACCACGACAGAAGAGACGACTGCGACGGAGGAAGCTACCCCGGAGACCACCACAACTGCTACATCGACTCAAACGGAAACCACGACCGCTCAGTCCACGGACCGAACAGAGTCACCGACAGAGGGAACGGAATCAGAGGACTCTACGACTACTGAGAGCGGACCAATAACGCCGAGTGGGACACAGACGCCGGAAGACAAAAGTGGAGTTGATGTCCCGCTTCGGGGAGTTCAACTCCTGCTGTTCACGCTATTGCTCGGTGCTGGGTATATCCGATTTAGCGATCAGTGATCAGTCTGATAGAGTAGGTGAACTGGAACCTCTCGGTATCACTTTCTTGGGCGTGTTTGTTTCATCATAGGATACAGAGAGTGCACCGATACAGTCCAGCAATCGTCACAGACTGTCACGCCGGTGTAGAACCAAACCCCTATTTTTAATTGGGCTGTCAGCATTGCTGGAGTTATTGAATGTCGGAGCCAGCCACACCACCATCCGTTGCAGTAGAGTGTACTGGTGTTACGCGAGTGTTCGACACGGACGATGGCTGGTTCGAACGGGGAGATGGGCGATCGGTAACTGCGTTGGAGGATGTCTCGATAAGTGTCTCAGAGGGTGAAGTCGTTGGGGTCGCTGGACCCAGTGGAAGCGGTAAGTCCACATTGCTGCATCTGCTCGCGGGGCTGGACTCGCCGACGGCTGGTGCGGTTCGGATCCGTAGCCGGGATATCGCCACACTCGGTCGCCGCCAGCGGGCGCAATTTCGGCTCGCACACGTTGGACTGGTGTTTCAGCGGTTCCACTTGCTCCCGGCATTGACTGCACGCGAGAACGTGGCGTTGCCGCTCGTCGCACAGGGGCAGGCCAAAGGGACGCGACAGGAGCGGGCAGAGGATTTGCTTAACCGGGTGGGGCTCGGCGATCGTCTGACTCATCGGCCGGGATCGCTCAGTGGGGGCGAACAGCAACGGGTTGCGATTGCGCGCGCACTCGCGGCCGATCCCGCGGTCGTGATTGCGGACGAACCGACTGGCGAGTTGGACAGGCAGACGGGTGAGGCCGTGCTTGATCTGTTGACCGAGGTGAGCGATGGACGGGCGGTGATCGTTGCGTCACACGATGAGTACACGCTGAGTCGGACGGACCGCGTGCTTCGACTGCGAGATGGGCGTGTGGAATGAGGGAGCGCCTGCTTCACGTCATCGGGATCGGTGCTCTTGGCGGGCGTCGCGTGGTGGGTCGGCTTCGCGGTGCGTCGCCGGGGCGTACTGCCGTCTGTATCACGGGTGTCGCGGTCGCAGTCGGGCTGTTGATGGTCGTGACGGGGCTGTCACTCGGGCTGGCAACGGGCGCAACCGTCGACGGTGATGGTGTGAACTACTGGATCGTTCCGGATGACGGGAACGCCGGGAGCGTGCCGTTGAGTGCGGAAGGGACCCAACTTGGGGACGTGCACACGACGGCAGCACGGATCGAGTCGGACGAACGGGTGCGGTACGCAACGCCCGTTGCGATCCACCCAATACGGATACAGAATCCGGAGACTGACGAACGGATGTACGTGCTCGCGCTGGGGATCATTCCGACTGCTGAGCAGACCCATATCTCCGGGCTCAACATATCGACGCTTGACACCGCATATCCCCACTACGCCAACGGTACATACGAAGGAGCGTGGACTGGTGAAACCGTCATCACGCCCGCGGTGAGCGCAGAGATCGGCACCGAACGAGGCGGTCCTCTCGAGCTCGCCCGTGACGACCGTGAGCTCGATGTCGTCGGCGCCGCGGAGACGAACCTCTCCGCAGGCGTTGGGGAGGTGCCCGCGGTCGTCATGCCGCTTGCGGAGCTGCAGACGGTGACCGGTACTGCGAGCGGTGATCAGGCCGACCAGATCATGGTAAGTACGAGCGACAGTCGCGTCCGCGAGAGTCTCACGGGGATCTATCCGCGGACGAAGGTCATCACGCGGTCCGGTATCGTAGGTGCGGACACCACGCCGACGAGTCTGCCGCTCGCCATGGCGTTGACGGCCTCGCTCGTGGCTGGGGGAATCGGGGTGGCCTTCGTGGCGACGATGATGGGGCTCGAGTTGACCGCGGGGCGGCGCGAACTCGCGATGCTTGGGGCGATCGGGTTCTCACAGCGCAGTCGGGCGCTTCTGTCCGTCAGCGAGACGCTCATCGTCTCCGCACTCGGGGGCCTGCTTGGGGTTGTGTTCGGCACCGCTGGGATCCTCGCACTGAACGCGGGCATCGCGCAGACAATCGGTCTCTCGACGGTTGCGGAGCTGTCGCTCCCGCTCGCGGGATACGCGTTCGTGATGGCGCTACTTGTTGGGCTGTTGTCGGCGCCGTATCCGCTGTATCTAGCTCTGCGGACGGACACCTTGGAGGAGTTGACCCGATGACGCGCAGTCGAACGGCAGCAGGAATGGTGTGGCTCGGCCTCCGCCAGCTTCGGTCGGATCGGATGCGGACCCTCCTCGCGGTTGCGGGCGTTGCGCTTGCGGTCCTCGCGGTGACCCTGTTGGCAGGCGTCGGCGTGGGCGTCGTCGAGACGGGGGATCAGCTGTTCAACGAGTCCGACCGTGACCTGTGGGTCTCCGGGGGGCCGATCCAGATCGCACCGGGGACGGTCGGCGGCTTTCAGAATCCGGTTCCGGACGCACACACGCTGTCCGCGGAGATTCAGGAGCATCCCGATGTCCAGACGGCCGTGCCAATGGGGTTCCAGGTCGTCTACGTGAGCCCTGACGGCGAGGAGTTCGACACCGTGATGGGGAGTGGCGCCCCCGGTGGTGGTGGCTCGGTCGCGATCACGAACGGGAGCGGCTTCTCGGGCGCGGACACCCACTACGCGGGCGGCGAGTACGATGGGCCCATGACGCATGAGGCGATCATCTCGCCGGAGATCGCCGAGCGGTACGACCTCGAGGTTGGCGACACTATCTACATGGGCGGCACGATCGCGAACGCTCGCCGGAACGAGTTCGAGGTCGTTGGGATCTCGCCGACGTTCGCGAACTTCCTCGGGACGGGGACTGTCACGACGCGACTGAGCGAACTACAAACGCTCACTGGGAACGCGTATCAGGACCGGGCGACGCTCATCACGATCCGACTCGAGGATGGCGCAGATCCGGAGACGGTTCGCGACGAGCTCGCGGCCGCGCATCCCGAGTACACGTTCAAGACGAATCAGGAGCAGTTCGTCGACCTGCTCGAACGCCAAGCCGTCATTCTTGCGGGCGGCGTGAGTTTGGTCGTCCTCGGCGTTATCGGTGGGGCACTGCTTGCCGTCAACCTGCTTTTGTCGCTGATGTACGCGCAACGGGATGCCTTCTCGGTGCTGCGAGCGCTCGGTGGCTCGCGCACGCAGATCGTCGGCGTCGCAGTGACACAGGCGATCGCGATCGCGGCCGGTGGGTGTTTCGTCGGGCTCGTCTTGACACCTCCTACGGCGATCGTGTTGGAGACGGTCGCAGCCACCGTGACTGGGTTCGAGGGACTGGTCCAGGTGCCCCAGGAGGCGTATCTCGGTGGCGTGGCCGTCGCGACCGTGTTCGCGATCATCGGCAGTCTGGCCGGGGCATGGCGTGTCACACGGCTGACCGCGGCCGCGGAACTCGTCCGTTGACGGACAGCAGGAAGCCGAACGCCTCTGTGCGTGTCGGGGATCTGTTCCTCGCGAAATCTGGCTACTTTTGAATCCCTAACTCGACGGACAAATGTGGAGGGGAGGAACATCGCCGCCAGAGTGAGGGCCTACCTGCTGGTGGCGAAAGCGGTAGTTCGAACCATGCTGTGCGTGAGTGCCGTGTTCATCGTTGCGGCCATTCCAGTCCTCACTGTGGGGGCCGCAGTCACGGCTGCGATTGCCGTTACGTTTCGGACGAGCCAGCTCGCTCACGGACCTCATCAATCATCAATACGGACGCAGATGCGGTTTTTCTGGCGACGGTGGTGGCAGGAACGCTGGCGTGCACTGCCGCTCTCCCTGCTTGCACTCTCTCCGCTACTCCCCGGTCTAGTGGGACGAAGGTGGCTACTGTGGGGATCTCGGAGCCCTCTGGAGGCGATCGTCGGGCTCGGGCTGCTCGCTGTCGTGACGCTTTGGGTGCTGCGTGCTGGATCGCTGCTCGCGTCGTATCCGTTTCTTGCTGGCTCGACGGCCGTTCGCAATGCCGCGTATCGGCTGTGGGAACGGCCGCGACAGACGGTCGGTGCGCTGGGCGTTATCTGGGTCGTCCTTTCCGTGGCGATTGTGGTCCACCCGCTGCTCATCCCGTTTGTGCTTGGAGCCCTCTCAGTGTGGGAGGGCATCATGTACGGGACGCGTGTGGACTAGTGACCCCTACGAGGGAGTCTGAGAGGCAGGAGCGCCCCACGACGAGCTAGCGTTCCGTCTGGGACCCGTCGGTGGGTGTCGACTGTCTCGCATCGACCAGGGACTCCGCCGTCTCGACCGCGTCGTGTGCAGCAGTCGCGTCGACGGGTGTCTCTCCGAACGTGGCGCGCTCGAACGCTTGAGTGAGCGTGTGGAGTGGGCTGCTGTCTTGGAGGTGGTCCTGGATCCGTGCTGCAAATTCGCGGGGGGTTGCCGCTTCGAGGTCGGCATCAGTTACGCGATCTTGGAGTGCGCGTCTCGCGGCCGCGTACGAGGCCGTGACTGCGGTCGTCGTGTTCCCGGCAGCGTCCGCGGCCTTTGCGTGTTCGAGTAACTGCTTCGCTTGTGAGGTGGCCGCATCGGGTGTGGTCGTCGATGCGTCGTCCGCCGTGGCTGTGTCCGCCGCCGCGGTCGACGACTTGGGTGCGGTGCCGAACAGGACTGGGACGTACGTCTGAAGGGTCCCTCCCCGCACGTACCACCAGGTTGTGGCGAGCAGCCCGAGAAGGACGACTGCACCGAGACCGATCACGGGTACTGTGGGCAGTTCGGACGCGCTATTCCCCGACTCACTCGTGCTCCCTGAGGCGAGGGGTACTGTCGTCGACGCCTCACTGCCCTCGAGATTGAGCCCGGATCCGTCGAACGTAACGACCGGCTTGATCGCCTCGGCGCTCCGAGCCGTCTCTGGGACCGTGACTGTGTGGGTGAATGTCCCGTCCGTATCGGTCGTTATCGTTGCCAGATGCCGCCCCTCGAGTGTGACGGTGAGCTGTCGTTCGCCGGGAGCGACGCCGGTCGCGGTCGTGAGTTGCCCAGCGAGCGAGAGCGTGTTCTCCGATATGGACGCGTTCATGTCGAGACCCGTTGTGGTCGACCCAACGCGCCTCTCGGCCGACGCGTTCGACGATGCGACCGCCGCCTCCGACAGTCCGACCGCGACAGTCGCCGACTGCGATCCGGCTTCGACTGCGGCCGGCAGCCTCCCGGTCAGGGTGTAGCTGCCGTCCGCGGTCGTCTCGCCTCTCGCAAGCGGTTGGCCGTCCACACTGAGCGTCACCGGGATGCCGGCCACGGTTCGATTCGCGATTGAAACGGTCCCGGTCGCTTCAACCGTCTCGTCGAATTGGACCGTTTCGGTCGCAGTCGTCAGGGCGGTTTCCGATGGCGTTTGCTCCGTCACCGTCAGGGGAATCGTGGTCTCCGACTGGAGATAGGCCGACGAATTGCGAGGGTTGAACCGAACAGGGGCGTCGGTAGCACTCGTCGCGAGGAAGACGGGACGATACACGAGCGAGAAGTGGCCGCTTTCGTTCGTGTCCACCGAATACTGGCGCTGGCCGACGACCACGCCGATGCTCCGGTTCGCGACGGGGTCACCGTCCGTGGTGACGAGCTGACCGGTTACTTCGACTGGCTCCGTAAAGGACCCACTTGAGGTGTTCGCGGTGGCGTTGAGGGTCGTTCCGACGAGTTGTGCATCACGGATCGCCGCCGACTCGTTCGTGACGGTCGCGTTGAGCTCGGCAAGCTGCTGTCTTGACTCGGTAAAGTCAGTCTGGAGATCCTCCTCGAAGGTCGCATACTGCCCATCAAGGTTCGTGGTCGTCTCCGAAATCTCGCTTGCCTGCACCTGCAGTTCGCGAGCCAACTCCCGGGCGCGCTCCTCGTCCCCGTTTGCAACCGCCTCTTCGTACTCCTCGCGAGTCTCCTCGTACTCCTCGAGTTGGTTCGCCAATCGTTCCTGCTCGGCTTTCGTTTCGTTGAGCTCGGCGGCAGTGTCCTCGTTCCCCGTGTCACCGGCAACTTCCACGTACTGGTCGAGAATGGCGTCGTACTCGTCCCCAACCAGCGTCCGTCCATGTTCGTACTGTCCCTGACTGATCTCCCGCGTACTATCGCCAAGTCGGGACGCGAGTTGGGCGGCTAAGTAGGAGGCGACTTGGTCGTCATCACCGTCGCCACTAGCCTCCTCCGGATTTTCGTGTGGGGGAGGCGTTTCAGTCGAGTTGTTTACCACTTGTAACGGTGTGTCAGCCACCGTGTCGACCGCTGCGCCTGCAGGCACCGTGCCCACAATCACGACGCCGATAAAGAGCGCGCCGAGAACGATCGCGACGAACGGGCGACGAGTCACAAGGAATGTCTTGCGACCGACGTATTTAGACCCTTTCGTGTTGTGGGTCGGGGGATTGGGTTGGTGTGATGCGACCGGGAGACTGTGTCGTCGTCCAGCTGTGTCGTCGGAATCCGAGGCGGACTCAGCTGCGTCTGTCAGGGACTGTGGCTCAACGACTGAGTCGACTGCCGAATGGGTACGGCATGCATGAACGTGGATGCAAATTTCATTATCCCAGATCACCTTACAGTCAGTTTATGAATCCCAGAAAATTAATATCTGGATAGCTCGCTATTATGGACTGCTGCTGAGAACAAAACCATCGTGGCACCACCTCGGGACACACGGCTCAGTCGTCGGATGCGCCGGTCTCCGGGGTATCCCCAAATCCACAACAATGACTTCCGATCCTCTCCCAAGCATCCCCGTATCGATCAGTTGGAGACGATGGCTTCCAGGTTGGTGGACGGTGATCGCGACGATCCTGCTTTTGATCGTCGCGGTCGACCCAGTACTCGCACAGGAGAGCGCGGTGTGTGAAGCCGAACGTCTTCCCGAGATGATCTCGGGATTCTTCCAGCTGACGACCGCGGTCGGCCTCATGGGCCTCGTCGTCGTGTGGCAGGCCGACTCGCTGGTCGAGATGTTTACCGTGCGGCCCGACCAGCGTGAAGCCCTCAAGCGGCACAAGCGGACGGCGCTCAAGTCCGCGGTCGTGCTGCTCGTGTTGGGGCCCCTCACGACCGTCGCCGGAAGCATGATGAACCTCCCCATCGCGCAGTGTGTCGATCTCACGCCGTGGTGACCCATTGAGGTCCGATCGATGCGCACACGCGCACCACGACTCCTGCTCGTCTGGCTGGCAATGACCGCCGTCGCGGTCGGAGTAGGCACGGCCATGCAGACGAATGGAGAGGAAGAGCCGCTTACCGAGACGGAGCGAGCGACGCTCTTCTCGAAGCAGCCAGACCCGTGTCTCTCCGAGTCGGAGTACGAAACGGAACACGGGACGGAGCCGACCGCGATTCAGCGGCTCGCCACGTGTACGGACATCACGTTCGCGGAGCCTCCGGACACGGCCGCGAGATGGACGGCCGCCGATTTCCCGACCTTGACGCCAGGGAACGCGTCCACCTCGTACGTGCCCCCGAACGCGAACACGACGGACTCCGTCGCGATCGCCGATGCACACGCCTCGCTATTCGCGATCCATCCCTCAACGTATGTGCACCTGGATGGCGACGATCCGTCGCAGTATATTGCTCCCGAGGGAACCGTTCGCGGTTTCGTCGACTATCGCGTCCGCGAACCGGCCGCGATCACGAACGCGACCAACGCGTCCGTCTCCACCACCGACCACGACATCGAGGAGGTCCGCCTCTACATCGATGGCGAACGGGTCGCCAGCCATGACGGTAACGCGACCCCAGTCCTCGAGTATCGGACGGATGAGAGCGGGCGTGTGGACCTGCGGCTGGAAGCAGACATCCGGGTCGACTTGGAAAGCAGCGCGTCACGTCCGAACGGAACCACCTCGGTCCTGCCTGCCGACGAAGTGACGGTCGCGGAGACTCGGACCGTTCGCGTCTACACGCTCGACGCGGAGTCGTACGAAACGACGTACCCGAATGGAGAAACGGGGCTCGTCATCTACCACGCCCAGCCGTGGCACGGGTACACGCTGACTGCGGACGGGACCGACCGCGTTCGCGGCGTCTGGCGCTACTACACCGGCCGCGATACCCGCTGGGACACCCTGACGCGGTCGACCGCGACGGACGCGGAGACGGTTGACGCGCCTGCACGACCGGTGTACGTACACGCGTTTCCTTCGCGCATCGGTCCTCGTGCTGAACCCGTGCGTGACGGGCCGACGATCCTCGACGTGTGGGGGACTGATGCACCCACGCCAGCTGCAGGACTGCACGAGAATGTTGATGTCGGCGTCGTCAACGAGTCGTACACCCGCTCGTACGGGATGGCGATCCGAACGGATTCGGTCGACGACTCGGCGCTGACTATCCACGGCGTCGTCCGCGGCGTCGAGACGAATCTGAGCGACGTGGAACGCGAACACCGACCCCTTCGCGAGAGCAACCTCTCGGTCACTGTTACTGACCGGAACGAAACAGCAGCGACTCTCCGTATCGAACTCACGGATGCACGGACCGACGATCCGATCGTTCTCCGCGACGGGGATCGCCGTGCGCCGATCGGCGGCGAGCCACGAACGGGAACGCTCCGCGTGAACGGCAACGCCGTCGAGACGAACGGCCGTGGTGTTGCGGTCGTCACCGTCGACGAGCCGGGGATCTATACGGTCGAGTACGAGCCCGAGTCTTGGCGTGCGGCCAGTCCGGCCTACGTGGGTGCAACCGAAAGCGTTCAGTGGCACCCGCTGACGACGGTCTCGGGGTGGCTGCACGTGATCGAGACCGTCGTCGTGTGGGCGATTCCGTTTGCCGTCACGCTATATGCCGGACTCCGGATCGGTCGCTTCTTCCGCATTTCCGACCCATGAACACGAACACCACTCCCTCCAGCAGACGCACCGTCCTCAAAACGCTTGCCCCCGCGGGCGTTCTCGCGCTCGCCGGTTGTCTCGACGGTGACGGTGCCGACTGGACCCCGACCGCGGACGGCCCGCTCGCGGCCGTGGCCGTCGAAGAGACCGAACTCGTCGTCGATCTCGCTGCGGAGGCGAGCGTCGACGCACTCACGGTCGTCGATCCGAACGGCGAGCTCTTCGCCGAGACGACGGTCGCGGCCGGGGTGACAACCGAAACGTTCCCCATCGAAATGCCGTACGCCCCCGGCGAGTACGAGGTCCGTGCCGTTGTTGAGGACGAGGTAACCGACACGGAGACGATTGCGATCCGTCCGGACCTCGAGATTGTGGACCTCAAACTCGGCCGTAACCATCCTGACGAGATGTACGAAGGGGCTCCCGAATTAAGAACACGTACAGAAGTGATAGTCTATCTGGAAAATTCCGGTAGAGGCCCTGATTTTGTGACTGATCTGCGTTTCACTGGTGATGTCCCTAACCCCACAACTGACGGGTTTGATGAAAGCGGAATATTTGATCCATCTGATGGTCAGAGCGTTCCTGCAGATGGAATTGAGATTTCTCCTAATTCCGAATATAAGATATTCAGTTATTCACTCCCATTCTCATCAGCGGGAGATACTGTTGAGTGTCAACCAGGAGGAGCCGAAGGTGAGTTCACGGTCAGTCTAGAGAGTAAAATCACTGGAGAGGATGCAGTCGAAGAGAAATATCAAGTGGTCTATACTGGAGAAGATATGAGCGACTGTAGTATTGAAATCACGGAGGGGTCGTCGTGACCGACATCTCTCTCGTTGATGTTGGTGTTCAATGGTTTCAAGATATAGTTGATAAGGGGATCGAGTGGTTCCAAGATGGGCTGATTAGCGGATATGAATCGGTCACCGAATCGATCTTTTCTACGCCAACACCCCAGACTGGCGAACCGTTCGGATTTGGGGTCCCCACCAACGAACCGTGGAAGACGATCTACGGCGACCTCGTTGGTGGCGAGATCATGATCGTGGCGCTGCTGCTCCTGATCACTTGTGTTCAGGGCCGAAACACGATCCGTATCTTCAACATCGGGTCGACGTATGAAGCGCGGAAGGCTAGAAAGACGGCGTGGACGGGTGGGATCCTGATCGTGGCGTGGTACTGGGTCGCTGCGGTCTCGGTCTATTTCGTCGACGCGTTCACACTCGTCCTGATCCCCTCAGTGGGAACGGTTGCAGGCGCGATGGTCGACCTTCTCACCTCGTCCGTCGAGAACCCCGCCTTGGCCCTCTCGCTCAACATCCTCGGCGGAAGTGCGATGTGGGCGCTGCAGTCGCTGTTCTTCCTCCGGGACGTGCTCTTGATCGTCTTTATCTACGGGATGCCGATCGGGATCGCGCTCGCGTACGGGAACCTCCCGGTCGTCTCGCGGATCGCGAGTCGCGTCTGTCTGAAATTCGTTCCACTACTCGTCATGCCGATTCCGGTCGCGCTCCTCTTCCACGGGTACGAGCTGCTGTTCGGGAGTGGGACCGTCCCGGCAGTCACGCCTGACTCCGCGTTCTTGAGCCATCTCGTCGCGGTCTCGCTGCCTGTGGTGAGCGTGGTCCTCGTCTGGAAGACGTTTTCGTACGCGACGCCGCGGCTCACGCGGACCGTGGAGACGGCTGCGGGCGCGGCACTCACTGCGGGCGCGGTCGTTGGCGCCGGCGCGGCTGCGGGCCCGTGGGCCGCCTCCACGGCTGCCCGGTGGGGACCACGCGCTGCGGCCGGCCACGTCATCGCGAATCGGGTCGCGAACGGAGGAGGCGAAGACGGGGACACGTTCCAGAGCGCGCTCGTGACTGACGGTGACCGGCTCCCCGCCTATCGTCGAACGGGGAACGAACCGGGGGGGACACAATGAGCGACGAGAATCCGGCCCGGCGACGCATCATGGACGCGATCGGCGAGGAGACGCGCGTCCCGCTGTTCAACGTCACCGAAGGGGATCTGTATGTCCTACTGGGCTTTCCCGTTGCTGGCCTACTCACGGCCGCGTTCTCCGGCGTGGACGCCCTCCTCGCCCCGCTCGTGGGACTCGGCATCGTCCTCGGCGTCGCGGCCGTCTCCGCGACGCCCACGCATCGATCCGCGGCCAGCTGGCTCGCGGACGTGGGTCGCTTTTACGTGCTCCGACCGCGCGTGACGCAGCGCGAGCCGACGAATGACGACACAGCCGCGCAGGACCGACGACGTCAGTCCCCGGACCGATCGCTGTCCGAGTACCTGCCGTTCACGGTCGACGAGACGACCCAAGAGCTCACGCAGATCGAACGCGCCTGGCCGGACGCGGCCGCGATTCAGCGCACGGACGGCACGATGGAGGCGTTTCTGGAGGTCCGGCCCGGAAACATGGACTTCGCGATGGCCGACGACTGGGCCAGCGTCCAAGCAGCCGGTGCGGCGTTCGCGAACGACGAGCTCGACTTTCCGCTGACCGTGTACGCGACGACGCGGACCTTCCCGACCGACCAGCTAGTGGCGCAGCTCGAGGAGCGGCTGACCGACCCGGATGTCTCGGACAATCCGGTGTTCGAGCAGCTCGTCGAGGAGTACCGTCGCGAACGCCCTGATGAGCTGGCCGACACACAGCAGGTGCGCTACTACCTCGGCGTGGAGGTTGCACCCTACGAGGTGTACGAGCGCCACGACGACGAGCGGTCGCCTGCCCAACGGCTCACGACGATTCCGGTCCTCGGGGTGCTGGTGCGGCCGTTCGTCACGCGACGCGAGCGGCTCACGGAGGCCGAGCTTCGCGGCCGCGCGCTCTCGAAGCTCGACGATCGGATTCGGGCCGTCCAGACCGAGCTCGTCGGGACGGTGAGCGGGTGGTCCGCGCGGCGACTCTCCACAGTCGAGCTGTTTGGTCTCGCACTCCGGTTCTGGACCGGAAGCGAACGCGAGCAACCCCCGGTGCGCGAACAGGTTGCCGTGGATCACTCATCACGGGATACTGACGATGCGTGAGGCTATCAGCGTGCGTCACGACGCCGTGCTTCAGGGCGGACTGGACACGAGCGTCGACGTGCTGATCGGCTCCGCCGGCGTCATCGGCGCGGTCGTGATCGGCATCCTGATCGGCGGTTGGCTCGTCGAGCGGCGTCCGCGGAACGACCCCGAGGTCGATCTTTCGCAGTTCATTGATCCCGAGCAGATCGCGACCGCGCCGGACGATGGACGTGCGTTCGATGACGTGGCCGACCGCCATGCCGACACGGTCGCCCCCGACGCCATTGAGTGGGAGACGCGCGTCGCCCGGGTTGGCGACGACTGGACATCGACACTGTACATCGCCGACTGGCCGGACTACCCGAGTGACGGCTACCTCAGCGAGCTGTTCACCCTCACGGACGTCCGCTTCGACCTCACCGCCCACGTCCGGCCCAAGGACCAGGCCCGGGCTCGCGACGAACTGCAGACGGTCGCGGACGATCTGAAGGTGGACGCGGATCTCGAAGGAAGCGTTCGGAGCACCTACCTTCACGAGCGGGCCAACGAAGCGGCCGCGACCTATCGCGCCGTCGAAAACGGCCAGCGCGTCTTCGCACAGGCGATGCAGGTCACCGTCCGCGCCGACTCCCGTGAGGAGCTCCGGAACGCCGTGCGCACCGTGAAGCGTCGCCTCCGCGAGTCGCCCGCCGACCTCACGCCGAAAACCGCGATCTGTACGCAGGATCTCGCGCTGCAAGCGGCCGCGCCGATCGGCGACAACCCGTTCGGGCGCGACGCGATCGCGCTCGGTGGCGCGGTCGGCGCGCTCCTTGCGTCTCCCCATTCGCCAACCCTGCTCGAACCGGGCGGCGTCGAAGTCGGCGTCCATCGCCACACCGATAGTCCCGTGGTTGTCGACCCGTTCGCGCGCGAGAACGGCTACGCCATGTTCACGGTCGGCGACCCAGGGTCAGGGAAGAGTTTCAGCGCCAAACAGCAGTTCATCCGCTCCATCGCGCAGTCGGAGGACCGCATCGGCGTGATCCTCGAACCGCTGAACGACTGGACCGGCGTCGCGGACGCCCTTGACGCCCGCCGCATCACGGTCGGGGGCACGCTCGGGCTGAACCCACTCGAGATCCGGCCGACGCCCGAGCACGTGCAGCGCCGCCTCGGTGCCGACGCGAGCCCCTTCACCGAGAAGAAGGACAGCGTGCTCAGCTTCCTCACCAACTTCTTCGCGCTTCGCGGGGTGGACCTCATGGACCGGCGCACGACGCTCGAACTCGCGGTCGACGCGGCCTACCGCGACCGCGGCATCACCGAGGATATCGCCACGCACAGTCGCGAGAGTCCGACGATGACGGACGTGATCGACGTCCTAGAGGGGCTCGTTGAGGACCCGGACGAGTACGTCCTTCGGACGGACGCGGAAGCGGACAAACTCCAAGCGGACGCGACGTGGCTCATCGACCAACTCCGGCCGTTCGCGGAGGGTGGCCGATTCGAGAACCTCGGCCGCGAGACGGCGTTCGACATTCGTGACGAGGACCTCATCTACCTCGACCTCGCCCAGCAGGAGGGGAGCCTCGGCGGACAGACGAGCCTCCTGATGCAGTTGCTCGTCTCGCTCGTCTACGAGCGCGCCAAGGAGACGCCGAAGGAGGTCGTGTTCGTCATCGACGAGGCGCGCTACCTCTTCACTGATGCCGCGAGCCTCTCCTACATCGAGACGATTTTTCGACACCATCGGCATCACAATCTCTCTATCCGACTCGTCACCCAGACGGTCGACGAGTTCTTCCAACAGCCCGAGGCCGAGATGATCCTCGACCAGTGTGCGATCAAGCAGTTCCACCGCCTCGACGGCATGGACGAGGACTGGGCCGCCGAGTTCGGGCTGAATCACGCCCAAATGCGCTACGTCCAAGACGCGATTCCCGGCAATGAGGAGACCGGCTACGCCGAGGCGCTCATCGGCGTCGACGGGGAGTGGCGCGGTATCGAGATCCGTGCCCTGCCGTTCGAACAGGAGGTGATCGAGAATCAATCGACGATCGACGGCAGATCGCCCTGAATGTGCACGAATTGGGGAACTACCGCATAGTTGCGGTGAACGAATGGGGATGGGAGATGGGGGAATCGAGCGGATCGCAGGGGTGGTTCACAAACGTGCCGGGAATCAGGGGCTTTGGGGGACATCCTCCACCACCCGGCACGATCGGCCGTATTGGTTCCCTCATTGAAATACTTCTGGATCTGAAGAGTGGGCGGTTCTCCGTTCGGTTCCCTAACCGACTTGTTTTTACAGGGTGACCTGTATATCCAGCGTAATGCTGGGTCGACGGGATCTGTGGCTGCTGCTTCCACGCCCAGTCCGTCGGCTGCCAGCCGATCTCGCCGCGGTCGTTCTGCTCACGCTCCTGACGCTCGCGTCCGTGTTCATCCCGATCGTGAACGAGACGCCGCTTCGCGTCGTGTTCGGGCTTGCGTTCGTGCTATTTCTGCCCGGCTACGCGTTCATCGCGGCGCTGTTTCCGGAAGAGGGAGAATCACCGACCACCTCGGAAGCGGGTGGGACCGCGGCGTCCGAACCGGACACAGACGATGGGGATGATGCAGATGGCCCTGCCCCAGTTCCGGGGACGGCCGCGGCCGAGGAGGCGACCGCGGAGACGGCCGACACCTCCGCCGACGATCCGACCGCCCGCGCCGGTATCGACGGGATCGAGCGCGTCGCGCTCTCGTTCGGCCTCTCGATCGCCATCGTCCCGCTGATCGGGCTGGTGCTCAACTTCACGCCGTGGGGGATTCGGCTCGTTCCGATCGCGGTCTCGGTGTCGCTGTTCACCCTCGGCTGTGTCGTGGTCGCGGCCGTCCGTCGGTGGGAACTACCGCCTGAGGAGCGCTTTGTGGTGCCGTATCGCGAGTGGATCGCGGCCGGGAAGGCTGAGGTGTTCGAGCCTGAAGATCGGACTGACGCGGCGTTGAACGTGGTGCTCGGGCTGAGTATGCTGCTGGCCGTTGGAAGTGTGGGGTATGCGGTCGCCGTCCCGCAGGATGGCGAACAGTTCACGGAGTTCTACCTGCTGACGGAACAGCCGGATGGCGAGCTGGTTGCGGATGACTACCCTGAGGAGCTGGCGCTAAACGAGTCCGCGGAGCTCATCGTCGGCATCGGGAACAACGAACACAGCACCCAGAACTACACCGTTGTGGTCCAACTCCAGGAGGTCACGGTCGAGGGGAACACCTCGACGGTCGAGCGCCGTGAAGAACTCGGCCGGTATGGGACGACGCTCGAGCATAACGCGACGGACCAGCGACCGTTCGTGGTGGAACCGACGTTCACGGGCACGGAGCTTCGCGTCCAGTTCCTGCTGTACATGGGCGAGGCACCAGCGTCGCCGACACGGGAGAACGCCTACCGTGACCTCCACCTCTGGATGAACGTTTCCAACCCCCAGTAACGCGGTCGGCTGTCGCCGGAGGTGGAAAGGTTCAATGGAGTTGCCCGGAAGGGTGGGAACGGATGGAGCTCACGCGTCGCTGGTGGCTGACCGCGGCCATCGGCCTCTGGCTGCTGGCCGTTGCCGTCCTTACCCAGCAAGCGGTGCTCCTGTATGGCGGCGCGGCGATCGCCGCGTGGCTCCTTGCGGTCACGCTGTGGAGCACGCAGTGGATACTCCGGACGAACACGGACCTGTCCGTTACGACAGAGCTGTCCCACGCGGTGACGCGGACTGATGAACCGGTGCAGGCGACGCTCACCGTAACGCGCACGGATACAGTCGGGGCGGTCGAGACGACGCTCCCGCTTCCCCCGGGCGTCTCCTGTCCGAACGGGCCCCCCACGGTCACACTCGCCGCTGGCGAGCGGATCGCAGACACAACGGTGTCGCTGACGCCGACGGTCGTCGGGCAGTTCGAGTTGCCGACGCCCCGTATCACGTTCGCGGAGCCGTTTGGCTACTACACGCAGACGGTGGAGACGGGGTCGACGCCAGCGCTGACGGTCTCCGCGCGGACGCCGTCCACGCTCCACGTCGGACAGGGGGGCACGCCGGCCATCGGGGCGTTCGGCGAACACGAGGGTGACCGGGCCGGCCCGGGTGTGACGACGCGCGAGCTCCGCGAGTACCTTCCCGGCGACGCCGCGGACGCGATCGACTGGAAAGCGACGGCCCGGCTGGGTGACGTGTTCGTGCGCGAGACGGAAGCCGAGACGGACCGACGGACCGTCCTCCTCGTCGACCATCGCGGCCGGATGGCGTCCGGCCGGGAGGGAGAGACGATGTTGGCGTACGCCCGTGAAGTCGGGCTCGGGATCACCCAGTACGCCGCCGAGACCGGCGACCCGCTCGGGCTCTGGACCATTGGCGACGAAGGGATCACGACCGCGATCACGCCGGGCAGCGGTCCGGAGACGTACACCCGCATCCGAGAGACGCTGACGGGGCTACAGCCGGCTGGCGAGGCCACACCGGGTGGGGCACGCGCTCCGGCAGCGGTCCGCCGGACGGCTGACCAGCTCCGCGATGAGGAGCACCAGTTCGCGAGGACGTTGCGCCCGTTCGTGAGCGCGGCCGATCCGTACGTGACGCGCATGCGGGACGACCCGCTCATCGAGACGGTTCGGCGCGTGCGGACGCAGCTCACCGCGGACACGACGCTCGCCATCGTGACGACGGATACGGATCCCGTCCGCCTCAAGGAGGCCGTCCGGATGGCGACGCTTGGAGGAGGAAGCGCCCTCGTGTTCCTCACGCCGCAGACGCTCTTCGGAACGGCCGGCCTGGGCGACCTCGACGAGGCGTACGACGCGTACCTGTCGTTCGAGGACCTCCGGCGCGAGATCGCGGGGTACCCGCGGACGACCGCGTTCGAAGTAGCCCCGGGTGATCGACTCGCGGCCGTCCTGTCGAACCGACGGGAGGCGCAGACTGCATGACCGAGCTGGGATCGAGGGGGTGGCTGCGGACCGGACGCCGCGACCATGACCCGATCAGTCTCGGCGGGCTGCTGCTCGCGGCCGGCGCGCTCGGGGTCGGGAGTGACGGAGGGGTCGTGGCTGCCGTCGGCCTCCTTCTCACGGGCCTGCTGCTCACGAGTCTGCCCGCCGTCGCAGCCGGCCAGTTGTGGCTCCTCCTCGGCGGTGAACCGAGACTGCTGACGCTGGTGATGGTACAGGTCGGCCTCCTAATCGTCCTAACCGAACCGGCACGCACGGTTGGTGTCCGGTCGCCGATCGTACTTACGGCCGCGCTCTTCGCCATGTTTGCCGTCTCGATCGGAGTCCTCCAGACGCAACTCTCGATCGGCTGGCTCGCGGCCGGCCTCTGTCTGGTCGTCGCGATGGGCGTGTACGGCTGTCACCGCTATCTCCGCGTGCGCCTCGGGCTCGCCCGCCCAACAATGGAGACATAATAAACATAGGAGCGCGTCCTCTCGTCTTTAGTCGGGGATCAAGCGGGCAATAGCCTACGTCCCCACCGCCGACGCCAAAACGGAAATTCCCACCGTTCTGTCGGTAGTATTAAGATACTGGCTGACTATAGTATACAACACGGATGAAAAGCACACGGCATGCAACCTATAACCTCAACTACCACATAGTGTGGTTGCCGAAGTACCATCAATCAGTACTCGTTAATGAGGTTGCCAGCCGTGTGCGGTCCATCCTCCACGAAATAGCAGACAACAAAGGCGTCGAAATTCTCAACCTCACGTTACAGCCCGACCACGTTCACCTGTTCATCAGTAGCCCGCCCAAGAACGAACCCGCACTCCTCGCTAACTGGTTCAAGGGTATCTCCTCACGTAAGTACAACCATCGATACGCCGACCATGAGGGCGAGAAAATCGGCTGGGTGAGAGGATACTACGCAGGAACCGCCGGGGACGTTTCAAGTGAGACAATCGAGAATTACATCCAGCAGCACAAGGAGGGCAACTCGTGATCGAACTCACGAAGACGCTCGAACTCAAACTGGTAGAGCCAAACGCCCACAAGCGAAGGAAACTTCGTGAGACGCGAGAGGCATATCAAAACGCCCTGAAAGAAGCTTTCGGTGCCGGATGTGTCACGCAGACTGAAGCGAACGATGTCGTAGTCAACTACGACCTGAGCGGGTACGCGAAGAACGCCCTCAAGAAATACGTCCCACAACTCACGACGACGTACAGCGCGGGTGAACTTCATGACAACCACCCTGTTCGGTTCACTAACGAAGGGCTACGACTCGACCACAAGCCCGAGAACGCAATCGAGTGGTACGTCAAAATCCCGCACCATGAGGACTATCACCTCTGGATTCCCGCTCAACCGAATCCCGAACAGCGGGACTGGCTGGAAGCGTTGAATGCAGGAGCTGCCACGATGGGTGAGAGTCGGCTGTTCGAGCGGGAGGGAACGTGGTATCTTCACATCACCGCCACCCGAGACGTAGAGAAACACTCCGAGGTGTCCGCTGAAGAACCGACACCCATCGGGGTAGACGTAGGAGAGGCGTCACTCGTCACGGTGTGTCACCGCGACGACCACGGTTCTCCGACCACGCCCGTTCTATGGGCTGACGAGGGGAAGACCGTTCGTCGGCTCCGCAAGACCTACTTCACCGCCAAGCGCCGCCTCCAGGCGCGGGGATGCGAACGTATCGCGGAGTCCTTTGGGGACAAGGTGTGGAACCAGATAGACGATATACTCCACACCGTTACCCGCGAGGTTGTGGAGTACGCTGAGTCCGTCGAGAATCCCGTTCTTGTACTAGAAGATCTGACGTATATACGGGAGTCGATGGACTACGGCGGCTTCATGAATCGAAGGCTCCACGGATGGGGATTCGCCAAAATCCATGCGCAGATACGCTACAAGGCCGTCGAGAAGGGTATCCCGGTGGAGACAGTGAATCCACGAAGCACGTCGAAGGACTGTCACGCTTGTGGTGAAGTGGGGTACCGCCCGCGACAGGCGACGTTCAAATGTACGAACGACGCTTGCTGGATAAGCGAGTACCAAGCCGACGTGAACGGTGCGATCAACATAGCTGACCGCTACCTCAGCGGAGAGAGCCATTCAAGAGAACACACGGATGACGATGACTCGGCTGAGGATGGGGGGCGTTTGACCGCCCCGCAAGACAGCCAAGCTGATGCTATCAAGCACGAGACGCTTGGAACGTATGCGTCTTGAAACCCATAGGGCTACGCTCGGCCTAAAATCCCGTGGTGGGATTCCCGGGTCTCTAGAGCCGGGAGGAGGTCAAGAGCATGTCTGATACTACCTCGACGACACGGAACGCCACCGAGGAGTCGGCCGCGGAGCTGCAGGCTCGCGTCGACCTTCTCGAAGAGGAAACGCAGCGCCTCCGCGCCGAGCGCGACCGCGAAAAGCACGTCAAACACCGTCGGACGGCAGCCGGATTCGCCCTGCTGGGGCTGTTCGCTATCGGAGGCGCCGCCCTGTTTCCGGACGCACGATCCGTCCTGTTCGCGCTCGCGGGGACGGGCCTGTTTGCGGCCGTTCTCACACTGTGGATCACGCCCGAACGGTTCGTCAGCGCCGACGTCGGCGAGCGTGTCTACGCTGCGATGGCGCGGAACGGCGATGCGGTGGTGAGCGAACTCGGGCTGGTGGGCGAGCCGACGTACGTTCCTCGAGAGTCGGACGTCCGGCTGTATATCCCCCAATCCACGGGACACTCAGTCCCTGCCGCGGACGCACTCGAGGAGACGTTCGTCGTCGGCGCGGACGACGCCGACCGCGGTATCGCGTTCGAGCCGACAGGTGCACGCCTTCTCGACGCTCTCGACTGGAACGAGGGAACCGTAGCGAGCCAGGCGAACCTGCTGGCGAGTGCGCTCGTCGAGACCTTCGAGCTCGCCACCGCAGTGGACGTCGACGTCGACATCACGAACGGTCGCGCCACCTGGACCGTGTCTGACCCTCTATATGGGACTGGTGAGCAGTTCGACCACCCGATCGTCTCACTGCTCGCCGTTGGGACCGCGACCGCGGTTGACGAGCCGGTTCGGACGGATATCGACACTGGCGACTCGTTCACGGTCACGTGTCGGTGGGACGTGGATGACACGTAGCCAGGAGACATTTCACACGTTGGGACTGGTCACCGGCTCACCGGAGTAGTTCGTGCTTGGTGGCCCGCTTTCGCCATACGGACGTTCGAGAAAACACGTCCCGGCGAGGACGGAGAGTCGGCGCCATCGAGATTGCCTCCGCCGTCGAAGCGGCCGACCGATGGCGCCGCCAGAACCGGTGACTGTACTGGGAGTGAGGAGGGCTCAGCTTCCGCTCGTGTTTGCGGTTCCGGATGCCGAGAGGGACGCGGATGCCTCCGTGTTTGTGACGCTCACTTGGAACGTCGTGTTGAGGATGTCGTCCTGTTGGTCGAGGATGTTGTCCCCACTGTCTTTGAGCGTCACGTCCAGCCACAGTTCAACACTCGAGGTCGTCGTGTTCCCGTCTGTATCGGCACTAAACGCGCTGGCATCGAGTGTGTTGAGAAGGTTGATCTCCCCCATGTCTCTGGTGAGTGATCCGTCAGTGGAGCTACTGCTCGGGGTGAACGCGTATGGCGTATTCCCAACGGTCGATTTGCTGGTGTTCGGCCCGCTCGTGTGCCAGGTTACCTCCACTGTTGCGACGGCAGCGTCTTGATTGGCCCAGTCCACGGTAATGCTGGGCGTGATCGTCAAGGAATCCAACTGCCCATCAGTCGAGGACACTGACACGTCCGCAGCATCCAGCGTCCCGTCAGCTGCGAGCGACGGCTGTGTTAGGGTTACGATACCGCCACCTGCGAGCAGCGCAACGAGCCCGCCTCCCGTGACCTTCCTCAATACGTCCCGACGACGTATCTGTCTCATGTCTACGATATTGGACAACAGACGAAAAAGAGTGGTGGCCGATAGATCATTATGATTTTTCGTAGACATAAATATATAAATGAGACTGGGGTATCATTTACGACAGTTGATGCGAAATCTCCGTTTTTAGGCGGAAATAGATCCGGAAGAACGCTTCACCGGGGGGCCGATTCGGCTGCTGCTCCCGTGTCACAAAGGGCCAAGAGGGCCGACCCAGATGAATTCCGACTGGGTCAATTATCGGCGACTGACGGGTCGGGTGCCTCGGACGTGAACGTCTCGTCGCTTCCCGGGGGGGTGACGGAGTCGACGAGCTCCGTGACGATGTCGTCGACCGCACGGTCGGCGAGTTCCGCGTCCGTGCTTCGGATAACCCGATGGCGGAGTACGGGGAGCGCGAGCGCCTTCACGTCGTCCGGGATGACGTACTCGCGGCCGTGGATCGCCGCTCGCGCCTTCGACGCACTCAGGAACGCGAGCGACGCCCGCGGTGAGCCGCCATGCTGGAGTGCACTGGACGACCGCGTCGCCGCGACGATGTCGAGGACGTACTCCTTGATCGGCGCCGCGACATGGATGCCCTGGACGGCGTCGCGGGCAGCTTGAATGTCGGCCGCGTCCACCACGGAGGAGATGGCCGCCGCATCGAGATCGGGGTCCGCATCGAACCGGTCCAAGATTGCACGTTCGTTGTCCCGCTCCGGCACGTCGACGACGTACTTCAGCTGGAAGCGGTCACGCTGGGCCTCGGGGAGTTCGAAGACGCCCTCCATCTCGAGCGGGTTCTGCGTGGCGACGACGAGAAACGGGTCCGGCAGTGCGAGCGAGTCGCCGTCGATCGTCACCGTCGATTCCTGCATCGACTCCAGCAGCGCGGACTGGGTCTTCGGCGTCGCGCGATTGATCTCGTCCGCGACGACGACGTTCGCGAACACCGGCCCGCGCTGGAGCTCGAACTCGCCCTGCTGCTGCCGATAGATCTGCGTACCTGTGATGTCGGCCGGCACCATGTCCGGCGTCATCTGGATACGGCTGTAGGAGAGGTCCGTCGCCCGGGCGACCGCGTTCGCGATAGTCGTCTTCGCGACGCCCGGAACACCCTCGAGGAGGACGTGCCCGTCCGTAATCATCGCGATCGTCAGCCCTTCGATGACGTCCTCGTTGCCGACGACCACGTTCGACGTTTCCGCAAGGATGGCCTCATAGAGCGCTTCGGGACTACTCATTGGCCTCTGCTGCGTCTGTCTCCCCTAAAGTTCCTGCCATCACGTGGTCGAGTCGCTCCTCGTCCCACTCGGGATGCTGCTCGCGAAGGTACGTCTTCAGTGCTTCTGGATCCGTGCGCTGTGTCTCATCCGGTCGCGTGGTGAGACCGAAGTACGTCCCCACCCGTGTGAATCGGGTCCCGACCGCGTGGACGACCGCGCTCCAGTGGGACCGTCCCGAGAACGCGGTGCCGACCGCGAGCAGGCCGACCAGTCCGAGCAGGACCTGCAACCCGGGCGTTGCCCGAAGTGTTTGGAGGGCGACCGCGAGCGGGGGCTGGCTCCCGGCGTGTGAGTAGTCGAGCAGCGCCGCGTCGTGGCCGTTGAGGAGCGCGGTCGCGAACGCGCGGTTGTCCGGGGCATCGAGCATCGCGTTGATGAACAGGCTAGGGTCGCCGACCGTGATCACTTGCCCCTCTCCCATCGATTCTCGCGCGACGACCGCATGGGCGGCCAGCGTCTCGTTCGCGTCGAGTTCGTCGTTCCGGTTGCGGTCGAGATACGCGAACTCCGACGTTCGCACGAGCACGGTCGCGTTCCCAGGCTCGACTGCCGTGCCGTGGTTCAGCGTGAGCTGGTCGACAGCCGCGAGCTCCGGATCGTCGGACACGTTCGTTGCAACCGGGAACCGCGGATTCTCTCCGTAATGCCGCTCGTCACGCAGGATGTCGCCATCGAGTCTGGCGCTCGCACCGAGATCGTCGAGGAGCGCGTTCCCGTGTGCCCCGAAGTTGTCCGCGACCACGAGGGTCCCGCCGTTCGCGAGGAAGGTCTCGATCCGCTCTACATCGGCTTGGGAGTACCCCTCCGCGGGCGCGATGACGAACGCGACCGTCGCGTTCGGCGCCGCGGCCGCGTACCCCTCCGTGTCGAGGAGAACTTCGGTCTCGGTACCGTCCGTGTCCAGCTCCCGGAGATCCGAGGTCCCCTCCCATGAGGGGTTGTACGACCCGAACGCGACCGTCGAGGTGGAGGCTGCCAGGATGAGTGCCACGACGACCGCGGCCGTCAGCAGGGCGAGGACAGTGCGTGGGAGGTCCGGCCACGGCGACGCCATCTAGAACAACCCCTCCGGCAGGATCGCCAAGATGCGACGGATAACGATGATCCCGAAGCCCAGCAACCCGACCGCGATCAGCGGAAGCAGCCGTCGGCGCCACCGCGGCGTCACGTTGAACGGCGCGGTCAGCTCGACGACCACCAGCAGCCCGATCAGGGACATGACGAAGAAGAGCTCGAGCTCCATCGATCCCAGCAGGGAGAGCAAGAGGATAGCGCCCACCAGCCACGCGGTCACCCCCGTGACGAACCGCTGCCGCTTCGCCGTCGTCATTGGTGAGTGTTGGGATGGGTGGGGGTTTGTAGCTTGTCGTTGGAGAGCAAGGTTGCGACTACGGTCGGCCGCGGACCGCGTGACGCGATACGGTGATGAAGAATGGGTCGGTACCCCTCGAGTCCAAGATCAGAGACGCGATCAACCTGTTGATCCAAGCGGCGCGAACGACCGATGCGATCCGCTTGAGGGTTGACGGAGTAACCTCGGATATCCAGAGAATCGCGAAGGTCTGAAGCGTGGATAGAAGGGGGAGTTGGTAGAGAAAGAGACGGTTCGGGGCCGAAAATGGATATTGAGCGCAGGAAGATTAGGTTGGACTAATAGTAGAACGGGCTAGTAGTCGTTGAGATACCGTTTGATGTATGGATGGAACTCGTCGAACGGTGGCCGGAAGACCTGGAAAGCACCATGCTGATCGTCGCCGTTGAGCTCGGGATCGTTACGATCGAGGTGAGAGGAATAGGCGGTCGCGAGATAGTGCTTCGAGTCGACACCCCCGGTTGCGGCCGTTTCGTAGAAATGTTCATAGGTTCCAATACAGCCGTCGATGACTACAGGTTCACCCAGTTCCGCCTCGGCAACGCGATGGACGGCCTCAGTACGGGATTCGTTTTTGAACACCGTCCCACCGGGAACGAACCATTCGCCTTTCACGGGTTCGTTTTCTCGTTTTCCGAGGAGTACGCCACCGTCGTGTTCGATCACAAGGTCGACTGAGACGAGTGGGACATTTGCGACGATCGTGCGCCACTCGTCGTCCGCAATCGGCTTTTCGCTGTCAGTCATCAGCTGAGGTAGTAATCGACTGTTCGTTTGAGCGCGTCTTCGAAAGAGTGCTGGGGCTCCCAGCCCAGCGCTTTGATCTTGTCGGTGTCGAGCGCGTATCGCTGATCGTGGCCGGCGCGGTCCTCTACGAACTCGATGAGATCGTCGGATGCGCCGACGGCATCGAGGATCGACTCGGTAACTTCGAGGTTCGTCTTCTCGGCATGGCTACCGATATTGTACACTTCACCAATGTTGCCCTCCCGAAGCACTAGATCGAGTGCGCGACAGTTGTCTTCGACGTAGATCCACTCACGTACGTTCGACCCGTCACCGTACACAGGGAGACTCTTCCCGGTAGCTGCGTTCTGGATGAACTTCGGAATGAGCTTCTCGGCGTGTTGTCGTGGGCCGAAGTTGTTACAGGTTCGAGTGATGACCACGGGGAGGTCGTGTGTCGTTTGGAAGCTGTTCGCGAGTAGATCCGCACCTGCCTTCGTCGCGGCGTAAGGATTGCGTGGGTTGAGGGGGTCGTCCTCAGAGAAGGTCCCGTCAAGCACCTGGCCGTACACCTCGTCGGTTGAGATTTGCAGGAAGCGATCGAGATCTGCCTCGTTGGCCGCATCAAGCAATGTCTGTGTTCCCTGGACGTTCGTGCTTACGAAGGGTTTCGCGCCCTCGATGGAGCGATCGACGTGTGATTCTGCGGCGAAGTTGACGATCGCGTCGACATCGGCGACGAGTTCCGTAACAAGTTCTTGATTACGGATGTCCCCCTCGACGAACTCGTGGCGTGGGTCATCGAGGACGCCTTCTAGGTTCGTCTTTGAGCCCGCGTACGTTAGTGCGTCCAGTGTGACGATTTCGTCGTCAACGTGGGTGTCAAGCACGTGGTGTACAAAGTTGGATCCGATAAAGCCGGCACCGCCTGTGACGAGGAGTCGCATACTACCTTACTCTCAACAGCACCTATTTATATTCCTGTTGAAATACCGAACTATGCGTCTTCTCGTCGTCGGGGCGAACGGACTTCTCGGTAGCAACGTCGTTTATACCGGTATCCAGCGCGATTGGACGGTCGCAGGCACGTACCACTCGACACGACCTGAGTTCGAAATCCCGCAGACACAGTTCGACCTCACAGATTCCGAAACGTTCGACGAAGTACTCGAGACTCATGACCCGGATCTCGTAGTTAACTGCGCCGCGATGACAGATGTGGATGGGTGTGAAAAGAACCCTGATCGGGCAGACGTGATCAACGGTGATGCACCGGGCGCGTTGGCGTCCCAGTGTGCGGCAAATGATGTCGAGTTCGTCCACGTCTCGACCGATTACATCTTCGACGGCACCGCGCGGGACCCGTATTGTGAAGGAGACATGCCAAACCCCGTCCAAGTGTATGGCGACTCGAAGTTAGCGGGCGAACGAGCGGTGCAGGAGGCAGACGGGGACCACCTGATCGCGCGGCTCTCGTTCGTATGGGGCGTCCATCGGAGTTCGGGTGAGCTTAACGGGTTTCCGGCGTGGGTCCGTGACCGGCTGGCGTCGAGTGACACTGTCCCGCTCTTCACCGACCAGTGGGTGACGCCGACGCGGGCAGGTCAGGCGGCTGCGACGCTGCTTGATTTGGTCGACTCGGATGCAACCGGGCTGTACCACGTCGCTTGTCGATCCTGTGTAACGCCCCACGAGTTCGGCGAGGTACTTGCCGGTCAGCTCGAATCAGATGCGTCGCTGCTCAAAGAGAGGTCGACCGACGATGTCAATCGGGACGCGACACGCCCGACGTACACCTGTCTCGATGTGAGTACCGTCGAGTCGCGACTCGGCCGGCCACAGCCGACGCTGGAAGCGGACGTGAGAGAAATCAGGGACGCTGTGCGCTAGATCTCGTAGCGCTCGCGGTTTTCGAGGAAGTGCTCGCGCACCTCTTCTGGTAGGTCGTCGAACCGGAGGACTCCCTGACAGCCGAGTCCGGGACACTTCATCACGCGGTTAGACTCGAGCTCATTCGCGGCGACGACGGTGCCACAGTCCGGACAGGAGTGAGTGATGATGCGCATGGTTACAGTTTGAGCTGGGAGTTCTCGCCGACGACGAGGCGGCGGCCCTCGGGGAGATGATTCTCCGCACTCTCGACGTTCGCGCTCCGGCCAAGGAGACTGTCGACGATTCGCCCCGACGCCGTGATCGTCGAGTCGCCGATGACGACGCTGTTCTCAATGTGCACGTTCTCGAGTGTGGAGTTCGCGCCGACCGAAGTGTATGGCCCGACATAGGTACCGCTCTTGATGACCGTATCTTCAGCGATCGAGACCGGCCCGCGGACGACCGCGCCGTCCTCGATGACCGCAGATTCGTGGAGTTCGATACGGCCGTTAACCTCTGCGCCGTCCTCGACCGTACCTGCGGTCTCAAGTACTTTGTCCTCGAGGACAAGCCGGTTAGCGTGGAGGATGTCCTCGGGCTTCCCGGTGTCCTTCCACCAACCCGTAACAACGTGCGAGTCGATCGCGTGGCCGTCTTCGAGTAGGTCCTGGATGGCATCCGTGATCTCGAGTTCGCCTCGCCACGACGGTTCGAGGTCGTCAATGGCGTCGAAGATCGCGGCAGAGAAGACATACATCCCGACAAGTGCGAGGTTCGTTGGCGGGTCGTCAGGCTTTTCGATGAGCTCCGTAACGTTGCCCGAATCGTCGACGCCCGCAATTCCGAACGCCTGGGGGTTCTCGACCTCTTGGAGCGCGATACCCGCGCCGTAGTCGCCCGCTTGGAAGCTCTCGACGAGGTCGGTGACACCCGACTTGAGGATATTGTCCCCGAGGTACATTACGAAGTCGTCGTCACCGACGAAGTCGCGGGCACAGCCCGCGGCGTGCGCGAGCCCGAGCGGGTTCCCTTGGACGATGTACGTAATCTCGACCCCGTACTTCGAGCCGTCGCCGAGGAGTTCCTGAATCTCGTCGCGACCCTTGTTGCCGAGGACAACCCCGATCTCGGTGATTCCTGCCTCCTTGAGGTCGTCGATGGCGTATTCGAGAACCGGTTTGTTCGCCACCGGGACGAGCTGTTTCGGACCGGTGTGAGTGATCGGGCGGAGGCGTGAACCTGTCCCGCCGGAGAGGAGTACACCTTTCATCGTTCACCCGTCCGGGTTCTCGTCCCAATCCAGCGGAATGTGGTCGGTGTCCGGCGGTAGCCGTTCCTCGTCCGGGTCCTCGTAATCGTAGAGATTGGTCGGAAAGTTCACTAGGAAGGACGGTTCGTCGCCGATAGCCTTGAAGCCGTGCCAGCAATCGCCCGGAATCCGGATGACCTGCTGACTGTGCTCGCCGATGACGAACGTGTCGAGGTTGCCCTCCGTAGGTGAATGCTCGCGGTCGTCGTAAACGCCGACCTTGATTCGCCCCGAGGGACAGACGAAGTGATCGACCTGTCCTCGATTGTGCTTGTGCCACGCCCGGACGACACCGGGGTACGTCATCGAGTAGTAGGACATTGCCGGTTCTGGGTCATACGTGTCCCAGTCCTCGCGGAACACCTCGACCAGATGGCCGCGCTCATCCGCGTTTACTTGGAGGTCGCGGACCTCTACGCCCTGTATCATGTGTTGAATGACCAATTCTATGAATTTACAGTTTGGGATTTGAGAAAGCAGTATACTACTTTTCCATGCATTCTTGGCAGTACTAGATTAAACTACCTTTCGGGCTTCCACGTGCGATTACAAAATAAAATAGCTTGAACACTGTTTGGACAGGTTCTACTACTGTACAATCGAAGGGGCAGACTTTCATAATAGTGTAGAATAGTGGTGAATAGAGATTTACTCTGTGAGTACTGATTAACGCTACTGACGACGCCTCCATGTCACCAACAAATCCTCAGACGACGGTACATCTGGTAGTTGACTATCTAGCATACCATTCAGGTCAATCCAAGGTTGCAATCACTCGGGCCAAGGCGCTCGAAGAATTTGGGTATCACACTAAGATCTGGGCCGCTGATGTGGATTTTGAGTTTGCCGAGTCGAAGTTTGACATTGAGACAGTAAGTAATGTTGGTCCGGTTGGTATGCCGTTACTCGCTCGCCCAATCTCTGTACCGGACGAGGATGTCGTTCTTTTGGAGGGGGGCGCCTTGGGGAACTTCTTTCTGCACAATAACAACGTCATTTACGTGAACCACGGCTTTGTCCCACGTAACGTCACAAACACACGAAGAATCTCTCATATGGCGTATATCGCAACCAGAATACCGCAGTTGCGGTACGCTGACAAATTGTATTCCGTCTCCGAGTACGCCAAAAATCAGCTTGAATCTAAGTTGGGGTACCACTCATCAGTGGTCTACAACCCCATCGATACTGATCGGTTTAGGCCCTTAGACACCAACCAACATCATGAGTTGGGGGTCCTTTCTGGGAGCCGCTCACTAGCGAACGCTCTCGAACAAACGGATATTGAGATATATTCACCCGAATTCATCGCAGAAAATGATTTACCGGAGTTCTACTCTAGTCTTTCGGTATTCTGCCATCTGACTGAATGGGATAGTTTTGGACTTCCCGTCGTTGAATCGATGGCGTGTGGCACACCACCTGTCGTACTAGAGAATTCTGCAAAAAGAGAGATCGTCGGTATGGAAGAGTTGATTGCTGGCTCACCTGATGAAGCGGTAGAGATGATTGAGCAACTGATTGATGATGATAGAACCCGTGAGGAGCTAGGTGAAAAAAGCCGGTTGAGGGTTAAAAATATGTTTGATCATATAAGAACAGTCCAAGATTTCATGCTAGAATTATCAAATTTATAGGCAGTGCTCAAATTCGCTGGTTTCATACAATATCGAACATCTGAGCCACAGATTAGCAGTATTTGTGACAGTGTTGCTCAAATCGTTTCTTCACCAGGCTTGGAGCACCTTAGACTCTGACCACTACGGATCGCGGAGTTGATCTGAAACAGTCAACTCAACGCTAAAGCGGAAGTAAGGTGCGTTCATCCGTTTACGACGATGGTGGTAGTTCCGCAAACTCACTATCGCCTGTCTTAGTCAGAACACTAAATGAAAATTTAGCTTTGATTCACGAATTTATTATATAGACTATATTACCACCCCACATACGATGGTAAAGTGATCTACTTATTCTGAATGTCGCTGCATCCATATTTCCAGCAAGTGTACGTACTGGATTGTCGTGTGAATCAAAGTGACGACGGCTCGGTGTTAGCTGAGAATATCTAACATCAAAACGCTCGACTATCTTCTGAATATCCGCTAATGTCCACCAATGAACGTGGCCAACATCGCGCTTTGAGTCTTCCCACGTAAAAATACCAAGTTTGTTCTGTGCCCGACGGCAGTAATTATACTCGATCGGAACTTTAGCAATCACCGTTTCAGCAATTCTGATGGCTTCCTCAAGAACTGTTACTGGCTCCCTCACGTGTTCTAAAATATCCATGAGACAACAAACATCGAATTTTTTGTCCTTAATTGGGGTTCTTTGTGCGTCTCCAACGATACAACGTTTCTCGTCGGCGATCTCGTCGGCCACGTACACAGCTCGCGTCGAAAAATCAAGACCAACAGTTTCCTCCGCATCAAACCACTCAGAGAGAAGGCTGAGGACTTCCCCCGACCCAAAACCCAGTTCAACTATAGAGTCGCAGGAGGTTATTCCTGCTTCCTCAAGAACCTCCGTCACGTGAGACACCTTCCAAGCAGTCACATCCTCCTTGAGATTAAACAAATGATTCTCTTCGTACATTCTCTGTAATTCTCCATCACTTTCAATAGCCATAACTAATCAATATCAACGTGGCCACAAATAGCTACTTCATCAACACATTAAGCAGTTTAGTATCTCACAAATCGGTAATCGCCCAACGGCGGTGTTCAGATAAGGATTGAAAAGTGAGGCGGTGCGTTTTCAAAGTGATCTATGCCCGAAAACGACCGCCTCAGCGGCTGTTTAGACGAGATCAACTTAGAGTTTGTGGAGCGAGAGGCAACACCGCCGCTGTTGATGAAGCTCAGTATTCAGCTTCATTTGTCTGGATTGTCGCTTTCGAATACTGTTTCATTTCTTGAGGTATTCGGTGTTGATCGAGTTCGCTCCACCGTGCATAACTGGGTTCACAAGGCCGATTTACAGCCGGAATCTGGTCGAAGTCCGAATCACGTTGCGGTTGATGAGACCGTGATTCAGCTTGACGACGAACAATATTGGCTGTACGCCGCCGTTGATCCTGATTCAAACGATTTGCTACATACAAAGCTTGAACCGACGAGAACGAACGTGATCGCAGATCAGTTTTTTGCTGAACTTCGCGAAAAACATGATGTAGATAACGCGATCATTCTCGTTGATGGTGCGGTTCCTCTTCACCGAGCATGTGAAAAACATGGCCTCGATTTCAGATACGAACGACATGGAAATCGGAACAGCGTCGAACGTGTCTTTCGTGAGGTAAAACGCAGAACTACCAGCTTCTCAAACTGTTTCAGCAACGCCGAAGCAGAAACTGCTGACGAGTGGCTGATATCGTTCGCTTTCGCATGGAATCAGCTTATCTGAACAGTACCCGCTGTCGCTCCACAAAATCCAAATCAATCCAGTTCGTGCATCCACTGAGGCGGGCGATTTCTGGTATAGACCACCAAGAAATTCTCCCGCTTCACTCTTCATCCTTAACTAAACACGACCGTCAATAGACACCAAAAATTCAACAATCGAGACGCTATCCGGTGATAATCCAGTCAATTGGAGTCGGATACAAGGCTTCGTCACCAGCTCGTGTGTCTCCTCTTTCTCCAGAATGTCTAACTCGATACAACGCTTTTACTGCTGAGGTGGCTGAAACAGAGCATGAGTTACTCGACTTTTAGACTACCCCATTCCTGATCGCAACGCCACCATGAAGTAGAAACTTATAACATACTCATTCTCGTACACAACACATCTATGAAACGGAAATTTGGGATACTATTTTTCCTTTTGCTTAGTATATCTGTCTACTATATACGGTTCTTGCCACAACAGGGCATTCTTGTCTTTTTAGCTTTTCTTGCAGTTTGGTCAGCTTTCATTTCTCTGCTTTTCTTATATAGTCGCCGTTTCACAAACTATTTTGCACTTATATCATCAATAATATTCACATTTCTCATACGGTCTTTTTATAAGCAGTTTCCCGGTGTGCTTGTCGGCCCTTCCTACCAGCCATCGTATCGGACGCTCAGTAATGTCGTTGAGGTGGGTTCAGTTAGCCAACAGTATTCGGGAGTGACAGACGCACAATACCCCGGCTCTTACCTCTTAGGGTCCGCAATTAGGGTAGTTTCGGATTTAAGCATCTTCACCACTGTTCAGTGGACGGGAGCTATAATTACTTTGTTATTTCTTTTGTTTGTATTCCTAGCTGGACGGCAATTATTTGGTCTACGTCCTGCAACGTTAACTGTCATACTTCTTTCTGTATTTCCCCGTTACGTGTTCATTCATAGTAGTTTCATTAAAGAAACAATAGGGATCGTATTTTTTGCCTTGATTCTATATTTGTTAACTCTCCGATTGGTTCCAAGAGAGGATATATCTCGTGAGCAATGGTCGTTACTTGCAACATTGGGAATAGGTGGAGTGACGATCTCACACCATCTTGCAGCTGCAATCTCGCTTACCTTATTTAGCTCACTATTTATCAGCCAGTATCTTCCACTTTCCAATGAGCCGACAACTCGAAGCATAGATATTACTGGATTTTCCATACTTACAAGTGTTATAGTAGTTAGTTTTTGGATTTATGTTCAACAGAGTCCGCTCTTATTGACGATAACGGAGTTGTTGACCGCATTGCAACCAACTAGTTCATCGACAGGTACACCTATCCAAATTGCCGGAACTCCTGGGTCAGCATTTACTTATCCATGGCAAGATCTCTGGAATATAGCTTGGAATTCGTCCTTTATTTTAGGTCCGATAGCGGGTGTCGGGAGTATTCTAACATCGTTACTTATTCCTAAAAGACGTTGTATTTCAAGCGGGCTTATTGCGTTTGGAAGTTTAATGGCTATGTTCACATTAATTCTAACTGTGTTTTCATCTGCGTCATCTTCAGGAGCAGCATGGGGAGGAAGATTTGTAGTCTATGGCTTGGCTGCGTTGTATTTGGTGAGTACAGCCTTAGTACCCAGAATGCCGCGTCTCCCTAATGCAAAGGTTTTTGCTGGAGTTCTACTTGTGAGCGTTTTGATCCTACAGGGTTTTGCGACACCACCTAGTCTCTATATCGATAGCGAACAGCCAATTGATGTAGATAAACACTCATATTATTCGCAACCGTCAGAGAAAGTAGCGGTAGACTGGACGACCGAGAATTCGTTGGGTGGTAATCTAATACAAATTGACATTTGGTTGTATGAAAGAACAGTAAGCCTATATGAAAGTCCAATACAAGATCGAATGAGACGAATACAGCAATGTGGAAGGCGTGACCTCCCCATTTCGGTTACCTCAATAAATGCATTACCTAACAGTCCAGACTGTGAGTTCATCGATCGATCAAAAGTTTTTGATTCGGGTACAACAAAGGTAAATATTCAATAATTCAATCACCAATCGGTCACCGGTCACTATTATGAGAAATCAATACTGGAATTTGTAGGTATGACAAAATTGATCAGTGTAATAAATAGTAAAGCATATTCAACTTCAACTCAGAAATATAATTAAATGTCACGGAATATTATCTGGCTTACATTGGAGAGTATTCGGAAAGATCATTTATCAATATATGGACATCACCGTGAGACGACACCTGAATTGCAATCATTAGTTAATACTGGAGAAGTCACAGCGTTCCCATCATGCTACGCACACGGTATTTGGACACGGGCCTCCAGCGCATCCATTCTGACTGGACGAGCCCTTAGCGACCATCGGACTGGCTTTGACAGAGATCAATTGCCCAAGTCGGTCAAGACCGTCCCGGAACAGTTCAGTGAGATGGGATACAGAACGGTCGGTATCTCAAACAACACACAGGTTTCTTCTGCCACAAATTTGGATCGAGGATTTGACGATTTTCACCATCTTACTCGAGATACGCTGCTTGACACGGTTCCACTCACCACGATCGCTAAGTATTTATTAAATATTCGACGTCATTCTGCTGGACTGTCACAGAATACACGAACTGCCTGTACGAGTTATATCCAGCAAGATCTAGCGAAACGTGAGTTGAATAAGCACCAGTCAGCTGACGACCCGCTATTCTTGTATATGCACCTGAACGATAGCCACCACCCATACTGGCCACCAGTCACATGGCGAGATACATTTGCGTCCGAACTCCCGATGCCGATGAATAAGGCGCTTGATCTTGCGATAGATATGAGTGAAAATCTCCATGCACGAATCGGTGAAGGTGCCGACTATTCGGAAAAAGAATTTACTGCACTCAGAGTCCTTTACGACATGCTGATTCGATATATTGACCATATTGTAGCAGACCTGATAGCGGAGGCACGCCGCAAACTTGACAATCCAATTATTATCGTAGTTGGGGACCACGGTGAGCTTTTCGGTGAGGACAGTCTCATTAGCCATACGCTCACTATCAATGACCAGCTGACCAATGTTCCATTCATGACTGCTGGTATAGATGGGATTGAAGCTGTTGCAAATGAGATCGTCCAACCTGCAGACGGATTACAGATGGTCTTCAACGAAATAGATGCAGATATAAACGTTCCAGCTGGTCAAGACCTACGACAAGAGTCACGAGAGTTCGCCATTTCAGAGGTAGGTAAGGGTCACCTAAATGATGCACTAGATTTAATCAGAGAACATAATCCAGACTACCAGCCACCATCTCTGCCAGTTGCAGATATACGGTATTACCAGTCTAAAACTGCTAAATACAGATATGCCGACATTAAGCACGCTGGGGTTGACGACGTCCCATCTGATGTAACCGATGAAATCGCTGATTGGATAGACGAACATGAAGCAGAGCGCGAGGATAGCGATGACTCATTTGACGAGAAGACCATGGAGCGGTTGAAAGATCTAGGCTATGTCTGACAAACATTAATTGACGATTATTTATATACTATGTTCAAATCGTCCCTCTTATCAAAGTAGAAATTTGTTGGTTCTATATGTCGTTGGGCAATGATGGGGCCAAAGTATTCATTTGGAATATGTCTAAATTGGGTCTCTCTTTTTTATCGATAGCAGTTATTTCTCGAATAGTCCCAAGGTCAATTCTAGGAACTTATTTTTTATATATCTCTGTGGTTTCCGTTGTGGGAACTCTTTCGCTTATCGGAGTTGGCGAGGGGCTCGAAAAGAGATTATCCGAAGGCAAAAACAAGGCAGAAATCTTTTCTACTGGTGTACTCATTGTCTTACTCATATCCACACTGTTAGCACTTTTGAGCTACATATTCAAGTCCCAAATAGAATCTTATCTCAATGTTTCGATCGCATATGTAACTCTTGGCCTTTTTTTATATATACTCTTAGTAGGGCTACGAAAGGCACTGAACGGCAATTTAGCTGTCCCAAATACAATATTCTCCCAATTTCTGCAAAAATTACTATTTTTTGTATTTATAGCTTTCTTCTATTATTCTGGGCGTGTGAATATCAACGCAATTTTAATATCCTACTTAGCATCAATCTGTATCGCGCTAGTTTATGTTAGCATAAAATTACCCATTGGAATATCTACACCAACAAAAGACGCTGCTGAGAAGATATTTACTTTCTCTATCTTTGCAGGAATCTCTCAAGTATCTGAACAGGCTTACGATAGGACCGACATCCTTCTCATTGGCTTCTTCCTTGTCTCTTCATCTGTTAGTATGTACGAGATCGCTTGGCAAGTATCGCTTATCCCGATGATAATAGCACAGTCTCTGGGTGCGGTCATCCGTCCGCAACTCAGTGAATGGTGGGTGGAAGGAAAACAACAACTAGTCGAAGACGTAGTGTACCGGTACTTCACTCTCACACTGGTTTTGCTCATTCCAATTGTTGTAGGTGGCTGTCTCCTTGCGGGTGAACTGTTGTCAAATTTGTTCACCGCAGAGTACGGCGCAGCCAGCGTCGTATTGATAATCCTCCTTCTGGAAAAGATTCCACAGACTGTCGGTGGCATCGCTCGTGCAATACTTTATGGGTTAAATTTACCCAGAGGACTAATGTGGGTGAGCTTCTGTCTATTAGTGACAAACATCGTATTGAATATCATCCTCATCCCCACCGCAGGGATCGAAGGGGCGGCAATTGCTACGTTGGTATCCGCTATGGCGATGTCGGTCTCGGCACTGTGGTTCGCGTCGAAACACATCGACCTTCGCGTCGACTGGCGAAGTCTAACCTGGTCTGTTATTTCCTCGGTAGCTATGGCTCTTGTTTTGGTTCTTATCGATTCACAGTTCAGTATTGATGGGATTCCCCAGCTACTAGGACTCGTAGCCACTGGCGGTACTCTGTATTTCATCGTCCTCCTCGCAGACAGTCATATCCGCACACAAGCAGTTGAGACGGCCGAATTGCTTGATGTTAGTTTTTAATTTCTCACGATCCCCCTCTGGCGTCGACTACCTTGCCATCGCAGATTCGAACGTCCGGATGTATGCTTCGGCAATTGTGTCGAAAGCAAAATTCTTTGCCGCGTAGTTACGGCATGCCCGGCGGATGTTCTCGGGATCCTCTTCCACTCGTCTAGCGACCGCTTCCATCGCCGCTGCTATTGTCTCTGCGTCGTCGTCTAGCACAATTTCGCCTAGTTCCTCAGCGGTGATGATTTCGGAGACATCACCAACGTCCGTACTCACAATTGGTGTACCACAACTCAGAGTCTCTTTGACCACGGTTGGAGATGCTTCGTAGAGCGAAGGGAGGCAGAACACGTCAGCTGCGGCCATATACTGGGGTACCTGTTCGAAGGGGACCTCACCCTTAAATCGGACATTCGGATTCGTTACGTAGTTTTCGAGTTCATCCCGCATTTCACCCCTACCAAGAACAATTAGCTCCGTTTGGGGGTTGTTTCGGCTGACAATATTGAAGGCATGGAAAAGTGATTTCAGGTTCTTCTGTTTGGAAAGACGCCCGGCAAACAGGTATGTTGTTACCCCTTCGGTGACCTCGGCATCATCGGTCTTCTCCGGGGAAAAGAAGTCTAAATCAACACCGCTGGGAATTGGCTTGTTCTTCACTTCGAACCAGTCCCCATGTCGTTCCGATAGCCGTTTCTGCGGCTCGGGCCCCGCTGTCGTCGTTTTATCAACTCGCTGGATTATCTCCCGTTCCAGTTTTTTGTAGGGTACCGAAGCGGTACGGGATACCATTGGATAGTTAGCGTCAAGCCAGTCAAGCGGAACTCCGTGGAACGTACAGACTGTCGGTGTCTTTGTCTGTTTCAGTAAAAATGGAAGCATGACTAATGGATGGTGAGTATGTATGACATCCAGGTCTTCGAGATCCCCTGTGTCGATTTTTCGATAGAGATTAAATATAAACCTCCACCAATTATCGGAACTATGCTGTACAGGGTGGTGACTCAAATTTTCGATGGGTTCCCGTTTAGTGGTCAGTTCGACATCAAATAACTCTACCTTATGCCCTTTTTTGGTTAGTGACCGGACAAGATTGTTGCAATAAGTAATTCCACCACCTGTCCGAAGTTCACATGGATCGTAGTTGTAGGCCACTCCTACTTTCATGATAGTAATATGTTGCCTGCGTGTTTATTAAGAATTACGTCATAGATGGCCTCTCCTTAGACTGCTCTCATCAAAGAATATAATAAGATAAGTTGAGACTAGCAACACACATTGTCAGCTAGCCCTTTTCAATCATCGGATCGACTGAAATTAGACGAAGGACACATATCTACTGCCGCCTATCATTTCGTACGTTCTCAGGACGAAATGTCACACATTCATGTTTAATTCGAAGTTCGCTACATTCGTCGAAAAGGTTACCGAGGCAGATAGTTGGCTGTCCGCACTTGTGCTCGTGGGGTCACACTGGACGTTTCAAGGGCTATTTAATATGTCTAGAACGGAGTGCGCTTACAAAGTCGGTCTTGACGTGCTTTTGACCGCAATATTATACAGTATATTAAACAAGCATATTGGTGGGAGAATTGGGATTATCGCTTCGGTGCTAATCGCTCATACACTTAATTTCATATTTAATGGGCACATATTTGTTGTGTTAAAGAACGTTGATCTGATTCACACTGATGAGAAAACCTTCTATAATTATTGCGAGTTTCTACGAGATCTCGGGGCGGAGCACGAAAGCATCGAGGCTGTCGTGGCACTGGGTAGTCTCTCAAGAGATGAACTTCACAGTACTTCTGATTTAGATATTAGGATTATTCGAAGCGATGGCGTCTTAAACGGAATTTTCGCGTGTTGGTTAACAACACTAGCGAGGAGTAGAGCGTTGTTTGATAAATTCCCGCTTGATATCTTTGTTCTTGAAAACGCTGAAGAGTTGTCGAAAATACGTGAGGATGAACGAGAGAACCTGATTGTTCTCTACGATAAAACGGGCCTGTTCGATTAATGCTCCCTTCTGAGCTGTGCTTGGATTTCATGATGAATCGATTCCGGGGATTTTGAAGAATCGATAACAGGAAGATCAAGCCTATCTGCGAGGATCTGATAATACTGGATTTTCTCCGAGATGTTCCTGTCAGCTTCGACATCATCTCTTCTATCACGAAGCGTATCTTCATCGGCCAACAAGACGAATACTTCCGCGTCGTCGGGAATTAACCTAAAAAACAAATTGCAGACCGCAGTGTCTATGAAATCTGGCTGGTCGATAGAGAGCATAATATTCACGACCGTATCGTGAATGAAGCGGTCACAGACTAGTGATTTGCCGAGTTGGCTTCGTGGCCACGCGACCGCTATTAGATAGGCAAGTAGTGTATCGACTAGGAGTAGGACAGGGTACAGCTTTGTAAGGATTTTTGAACGCTCAAAGTGATGGTAACCGACCTCTCTGCCACTATCGAGTGTCTCTATTTCGCTCAATCCAATGAGCCGGGCAACTCCAAGTAGCGGCAGCGATAGGTAATGATTGAATCCGAGCCACCGATACTCACAATCGTGACCGTGGTTTGATAACAATTCCAGCAACATGTCGGCCTGCGTTGATTTCCCGGCACCATCGGGCCCAATAATGCAAATCAGTCGACTTTCACTCATTGTATTCCCTCCAGAATCCCTACGAACTGTTCTCGTGATTCTTCCCAAGTCGGGTGGTCACTTATCCGTTCCCGATTTGCCCGACCGACCGCGTTCGAGTCTGCCAACCGTGCCTCCAGCCTCCTCGCCAGCGAGTCAACATCGTTGGGCACAACGAGTTGGGATCGATCACCGACGAGCTCTGGCAGCCCGTCGGTGGTTGTCGTCACGACTGGTCGCCCGACTGCCATCGTCTCCAAGATGCTTACCGGTACGCCGGAGATGACAATTTTGTAGGGCAGGGCCACCACGTCACTGGCCCGAAGGTGGGCTTTGACCCCCTCCGGCGTGAGGTTCTTCGGCAGGAGCACGAAGGAGTCGGCCACGCCTAGGTTCGATGCAAGGTCCGTCAAATACTGCTCCTCGTCGCTCAGCCCGCCGCCGTCCTGTCGTGCGAGGACGACCAGAATCGCGTCCGTCGACGTGGTTAGCTTCGCGAACGCCTTCACAAGCGTATCCGTCCCGCGAAGGGTCAGTGGCGAGGTAAAGTAGAGAATAATCGGATCGCCGTCTGGTGCTAGCTCCGCTTGTACGTCTTCTACGGCGCTCTCTGGCGGCAGTTTACGGTCAAACGGATCCAATCCGGGCCTGACGACATCGACGGGCGTCGTCGTCCCGGTGTCGGCAAGCGCGTCACCCGTACTGCAGGTCAGCGTAATAAGGTGATCATACTGGTCAAGGTGCCGTCTGGCAGCGATGTCCGGTGTTAGTGCCCCGGCAAGGTGGCCAATCAGGTACGAGGAGTGCCGATAGAACTCGGCAGCGCCGACGCCGACCACGTCCCCGAGTTCGTACAGGGGACTCGTCATGACGGCGATGGTCGGAGCCTGGACTTCGGACGCGAGCGAAGTCGGCCGAAACAGACTAGAGGGCCCAAGCACTGTCGCGACCACGTCGGGGTCCGCTCGACGGACTGTGTCGACGAGCGCCGTGGAGGGTCCGGTCAGCGTCCCGAGTGAATCGACGGTGTGGGTTGCTACTCCGTCGACCTCAGCCTCGGTGTCGGTGACCACGAGTGGTTCCACATCCGTATCAAGCCCACGTGTTAGTTCTGCTACATACCTCCATGGCTGTTTACGAAGCTTGCTCGGTTCGAACTCGAAGCAGACGAATACCAGTTTCATGCGTTCATGCTTGTCTCGTAAAGATCTAGGTAGCGGTCGGCGACCGCGTCCCAGGTGTACTCCCGCTCAACTGTTTCTCGACCGCGCGCTGCGAGTCGTTTCCGGGCTTCGGGGTCACGCAGGAGTCTGAGTACCGCCTCGCTCATCTCTTCCGGCGCCCGTGCCGGGACGAGAATGCCGTTCTCTCCGTCATCGATGACATCGAGGGCTCCGCTTACGGCCGTCGAGATAACAGGAGTCCGGGCCGCCATCGCTTCCAGCAGGACCGTTGGAAGTCCTTCGTAGTGCGAGGGAACGATGAATAGCGTAGCCTGCTGATAGAGGCGCACCAGGTCCGCCCGCGGCAGGTGTCCGAGAAAGGAAACATCCCCAGACAGTCCAGTGCCGCTAAGTTGATCTTCTAGCTGCTCGCGAAGCGGACCCTTACCGACGATCTTCAGCGGGATGCGCTGTTCGTCGGGCAGTTGCTCCCACGCGTTGAGCAGGTCCGCGATTCCCTTGCGATAACTCAGTCGACCGACGAACAGCCCAAATCGTTCGTTGGTGTCCGATACACCGTCGAATTCGGAGATATTCACACCGTTGCCGACCACGTGTATGCCTGAGAGCCCGAAATGTGTCGCAAGCTCTTCCTTCACCGAGTGTGCGACTGTCGCGAGTTCTGTCGCGGATTCAGCTTGCGCAGCGATTGTCCGTCTGCTAGTGACTCGTGTGAGAAATCGGTGTGCAAGCGCACCGGGCCTGATCGAATCGGTCTGGTTAGCATCTTCGACGACAGAAGTGTGGATGGTCGAGACCACCGGTATGTCGATATCTACCGGCGGTGTCAATGGTGTGTGGGTGTGAACGATGTCCGGGCCGAGCTGACGGAGTCGACGACGCAGGAAGATCCCGTGTAGGTCCACGTGGAACGGGTAGGCTGGAATATACGGTACCTTTTTGATCTCGAGCCCGTCGTGTGTTGCGGACATCCCTTTGAGTCCACCTCTCGTGACGATAGTTATTCGATGGCCCCGTTCTTGGAGCTCCTTCGAGAGGTTGTATGTGTAGTAGCCAATCCCCTCTTCGGGTGGCATTGGGGTCGATACGATCATCGCGACGTGCATTATTCAGTCCACCAGTCGTTCGATATTCGCCGACAGATACGTCACTAGTTCTCCGGATGACGTGGTTTTCGTCTGAGTATATGCTAGCGCGTCGTCGATCGCAGCTTTGAGTTCGTCAGCCATCTTCACGATGAAGACACCCTCTCTTTCCCTGAGTGCGGCCGTCAGCTCGAGTTGGTGGTCATCAATATGTTCGTCGTATTGCTTTCGCCGCGGCATCAACACGATTGGCTTTCCGTACGAGAGGGCCGTCAGAATCGTCCCTGCGCCGGCGTGCCCGACTATGACCGACGCATTCCGGTAGTAATTGTTGATCTCAGATTCGGCGACAAAATCGAACCACTCCATGTTTTTTGGCCGGTAGGTCGAGTGCCCGACCTGTGTGACCACCTTGTCGTATTCGTCCGCGATTTCGTCCAATCCGGATAGTAATCGGTTGAACGGCTGATCATGTGTCCCTACTGTCCCGAATATCATACGATGCTTCCTCGAAACTCTGCCTTTTCACCGTATTCCTCAAGCAGTTCCGGCCACTGGACGAAGAAGTGGTCGACAATAGGATACACTATGCGTCCCGTTGTTGATCGGCTGGTGACACGGCACCAGCTCTCGACAAAGATAGTCGTCGCTCCGAAGATCTCGCCGGCGACAAATGCGGGGATTGCAATCTCGGACCCCGTGCTCACTACGAGATCTGGTCTGTGCGACCAGAACCACCGAAGTATTTGCTTGAACGCTATTGTCATTGATATAGGGTTTGTCCCAATGTTCTCCAAGGTATACGCTTCTATATCAAGCTGGTTCGTGCGCTCACTTTCATATGTTATATAGAACTGATCGTGCCCATCAAACGCGTCAGCGATCATTTGAAGTTCCGTGAGATGTCCTCCGTGAGATGAAACCATGGCTACCTTCATACGTTAAGAAGCGAATAATTGAGTTTGTATACTGTGTTCGCAAATTTCTTTCCAAATAGATCAAGCATACTGTATGTGAGTTGATCTTCTGGAATCTTGACTGCGAGCTTGGAAAGTACTGTTTGTGGATCCTTTTTTACTGTGTTTATGTCCATAGTTAGACCTTCCCGCATTCCTCGTAGCTTGTTTCGAATTCCTTCGGTACCGCTCAGAACTGCGAATCCAGTAGTTAGCAGTTCAGTCAGTAATAGCGACGGTAGCAACATCATTGTTGTCTTCATGTTGAGGTACTTCCGGAGTATGTAATATCGTCCTCGTTCAAGGTGATAGATCTTTTTCGCCGGAACCTGGATATCCTCGTAGTCATGACATATTATTGCATCAGGGATGTAGCGGATCTCAATATCGTTTAGTGCCGCTCGCCATGACAATTCCACATCTTCCATGTAGAGGAAGAGCTCCTCATCAAACCCACCTATCTCCCTGTACAGCTCCGTACGGAGGGCAAAGCACGCACCGGAAAGACCAGAAAGTCGCTCTGTTTCCGAGAGTTCCATAGGTGGCCGATAGAAACCTCTAGTAAAGCCCAGGCCTGTAAAGTGATCAATATTCCCACAAGTGTTGATATGTTTCCCGTCATAGGTGAGTATCTTTGGTGTCGTAATTCGGTTTTTCATCTCTGCGAGGGGCTCTAATAACGCTTCGAAACAGCCTGATTCGACCCGAGTATCTGGATTCAGAATGACTGTAAATTCCGTATCTATACTGCTCACACCAACATTGTTTCCGGCACCATATCCCCTGTTTTCCGCCATTGTAAACAACTCTACGTCAGGGAATTTCTCCGATACAATATCTTTTGTTCCATCAGTTGAACCGGTGTCAACAACGATGACTTTCGCCGGATTCTCAGCCAGAGAACTCCGAAGACACGTTTCGATAAAATCTGCATGGTTATAGGTAACAACGACGACAGTGGCGTGTGTTGTGCTATTTGTGTCCATTCTAGCTCTTATTCATAACATTGTTAACTGTGATCATTTTGATCTTCCAACAGTTTTGACTAATCTATCAATTATTCGCCTCAGTCGAAATTCTCTCATATAGCACCATGGACATTCTTAATCGGGGCGGGAGACCATGTTCTTCACCTGGCTCAAGACGAGTGCACTAAAGAGACACACAATCCCTGTCAGAACCAAGAACCCGCTAATTAACGCCCGCCACTGATGGAAAGCCGCAGTAGTTTGGTAGAGATATGCAGTTTGGAGTAACAGCGCACCTCCAACTCCGAGCAGCAATAGTGCCGGCACACCAAAGAACAGCAAGGGATGCCGGTCCCGGATTAGTTGCGTTACGAACACGGCGACACTCAATCCGTGGGCAAGCGGGTTGAACGTCTGTCCATCGATGCCGTCATACCTTACATCGATAGGCACCTCATCGATCTTAAGTTCACGATTTGCTGCTTCGCTGATCATCTCACTTTCGACGCCCATCCCGTCCGTCTGGAGGTTCAAACTCGAGGCCGCCTCGGGCGAGAACGCCCGGAACCCGCTCTGAGTGTCGCTCAGGTTCTCTCCAGACGATCCCAGTGTCAGGGTGTCGAGCACACGCTGCCCGAATCGTCGATGCAGCGGCGTCTCAGTCTCTTCCTGCTCGACGTATCGACTTCCGATCGAGATGTCACAGTCGCCTTCAAGGACGGGTTCAACAACATCTGGGATGTCCTCGGGAAGGTGTTGTCCGTCACCATCGAGGATCACGAGGCTGTCAACACCATCGATATTCGTAGTATACTTCATGAGCGTTCGGATCGCGCCGCCTTTGCCCTTGTTTTCCTCATGTTTGATCACCGTCGCTCCGACGTTCTGAGCAATCCGGACCGTATTGTCGGTGCTCCCGTCGTCAACGACGACGACCTCATCGGCGTATTGCTGTGCCTCCGAGACGACACTGCCGATCGCAATCTCCTCGTTGTACGTCGGAATACCGGCGACGATTGTGTCGGATGTAGTATCGATCGGTTCCTGTTCCAAAGGAGCCTCTCGCTCGCCATTCACACCCGATGTTGCGTAGGTCGACATTATTCACCTCCTTTATTGACTACGTGGAATGGCCATCCCCTCGAACTTCCCAACACCATAGAGTATTTAGAAGATAGTGAATTTATGCTCACATAAGTGTTATGCTATCTTTACTAGCTTATTCTGATAGTAATGCGTACATAATATACTAGATAGCGCCGTACAGCACCAATATTGTGCAGTCTTTTACACATTAATTATGTATTATTAGATCCTGTATAAGTGGAAGAATCCACCCATCGCAAGAGCTCTCTACAATTCTAACCGCACCCTTCAACGACACCAGACAAGGCCACTACTCTTGAGTACCGTGGCCGAGGGACACGTGTATGTCGGAGTCTACCCCCTTCAAGAGTACGGGCCATAGACCAGATGCCAAATTCTGATAGCGACCTGAAAATGTTTATGTGCGATGACGAATAGGTTGATAGACATGGATGCCATCGTGCTGGCGGGTGGGTACGCAACGCGGCTCTGGCCGGTCACGACGCATCGGCCGAAGATGTTTCTTCCACTGGGGGACAGCACCGTCATCGACCGGATCTTCGCGGAGCTTGAGGAGGACGACCGCGTCGATGACGTGTACGTGTCGACGAACGAGCGATTCGCGGGCGAGTTCCGCGAGTACCTCGCCGCGGCTGACTTCGAGAAACCGGCACTCTCCATCGAGGACACGACCGGCGAATCGGAGAAGTTCGGCGTCATCAGCGCGCTTGCACAGCTCGTCGACCGCGAGGAGATCTCGGACGACACGGTCGTCATCGCGGGCGATAACTACATCAGTTTCGACGTGAGCGACTTTCTGGACTTCTTCCAAGAGGCCAAAAGCCCGACCATCGCCGCCTATGACGTTGGCTCTCGCGACCGCGCCACCTCGTACGGCGTTGTCGAACTCGAAGGGGACCGGATCGTCGACTTCGCGGAGAAACCTGAGCACCCCAAGAGTTCGCTCGTCTCCATTGCGTGCTACGGCTTCCCCAGCGACTCCATCGACTTGCTGGAGACGTATCTCGAGGAGGGGAACAATCCGGACGAGCCGGGCTGGTTCGTGCAGTGGCTGCAGGACCGGACGCCGACGCACGCGTTCACCTTCGACGGCGCGTGGTTCGACATCGGCACCGCGGAGAGCTATCTCGACGCGGTCGAGTACGAACTCGACGGCGAGGCACTCGTTGCTGACGAGGCGACCGTTGAGAACACGAGCATCGGGAGCGGCGTGCAGGTGCTCGGCGACGCGGTCGTTAGGGATTCGGACCTTGCCCGAACCGTGATCTTTCCCGAGACGGAAATCGCGAACGCCTCCGTCTCCGAGTCGATCATTGACCGCAAGTCCACAGTCGACGGGGTCGATCTACACGAGAGTCTAATCGGCCAGCATTCACAGCTCGAGGACCCAGACACCGACACGGCTCCCGAGACGACTGCGAACGCGGACGAAACGGTCCAGGCGGACGACTGATCGGCGACAACCGGTTTGTCCTCGGAACCCTTGAGCGGCCATTTCACGTCTACGGCGTTTCGTTGCCCGGAACTACGATATCCGGATCCCGAAACGCCCCACGCACGACCGCGTAGAATGCGCCGAAGACGACGCCAAACACGAGCAGCGTGCCGAGACTCCCAACATGGAGGGACGGAAACGGCGCCGCACTCACGAGGGGGACACCGACGACCACGCCGCCGATCCAACTGACAAGTCCGACGCTCGCACCCACGAACGCACCGTGAGTCGGCTCGAAGCGTGCCCGCTCGACGACATCACTCTCCACGACCGCGGCCGTCCCCACACTCAGCAGTCCCCCACCGAGGGTCACAAGCAGGCCACCGACGAGGACGCTCGAACTGCCGACCAGTCCCGCCACGGCTGGAAAGGCCTCCTGAATGCTCACGCCGACGCCGAGAACGATCGTCGCGAGCGTTCCCGCAGCCGCGGTCGCGGCACAGACGACGAACGCGTGTTCAAGCGGGCGGCGCGCGACGAGGCCCCTGTTCCGCACGCGGACAGCAAGCCGGAAGCCGGCGACCGCGACGATGAACAGGAGGATCGACGCGAAAATGCTCCAGTGCTCCTGCGCGCGGACGGCCGGTCGGTCAAGCGTGTAGTGAAGGGCGAAGAGCTCCATCCAGGGAGAGTGGTGGAAGCCGTACAGTGTCTCCGCAGCTACGGGCGAGATGTGGTGCACGTCGGGCGCGATGCCCCACACGCCGCCGATCGGGAGCAGCCAGATGGCGAGTTCCCGATCGAGATCGTAGCGAAGCATGAGCGGAGTTGCCACCAGCAGAAGGAAGGCTGCACCGACGAGGAAGTGGGCGATCGCGGGGGCCATCTAGCCGGATGTTCACGGAGCAGCGCCTAATAGGCCGGGGCGACGTTCACACCCCGCCGAAATGCTCAATGCTCGCTCGCGGCGAGGGCACGACCTGCGCAGCCGTCCACGTGCCGACCAACACCGCGATCTCGACCGCGTTCTCCTACCTGATCAAAGGGAAGGACGGGTGCGACATCTCCCAAGGGCCAACCACTTAACCCACGGTCCACCAGACACGCCTACATGCCGACGGATCCCCGCCGCGTTCTCGCACTTGCTGCCTGTTGTCTCCTCTTGGGTAGCCTCTTCGTGCTTGGGGGGGATGGGCTGGCCCGCACCACCCGACCCCGGACTGGATCTCGCGGTCGCGGATGTCGACCCCGCAGACCATGCAGGCGACCGGATCCAGGCGGGTGGTGTGGTCGTCGACACGGATCCAGTGGTTATCGAGGTCGAGGCTGACGGGCCGGGTGAGGAGCCCCAGCTGCTCACGCTCGAGAACGCGCCGCCAGTCGCGGAGGGCCAGAACGTGATCGTCGCCGGCGAGCTGACCGATGACGGCACACTGCAGGTCGACCCTGACCGAGCCATCGTCCGCGAGCCGTGGGAAGTGCTCTATATGTACGGTATCTCGACGTTCGCGGCCCTCCTCATTGCCGGCCGCGGGATCAACGGGTGGACGGTCGACCGCGAGACGTGGTCGGTCGTTCCCAGAGACGTCCCGCTGCACGAACGACTCCGCACGAAGGAGGCGCGCGATGACTGATCTGTTTACCCACATGCTCGTCGGGTACTGTCTCGCGACCGTCCTCTCGTGGCACGTGGACTGGATCACGCCACCACTCGTCACGCTCGCGATGGGTGGAGCCATCCTCCCGGACTTGAACCGGATCGATCTCCTGGTCTCGGACGAGCTCATCGCTACGATGCTTGGCATCCCCTTCTCGTGGATGCCCCTCCACCGCGTGGGAGGAACGCTGCTCGTCGTCTGTCTGGGTGCGTTGCTCACGTCCGCGCGCCATCGACGAGCAGTGTTCGCACTGCTCGCGCTCGGTGCCAGCTCGCACTACACGCTCGACTTCCTGCTCTACAAGCCCTCGGGCGTGTCCAGTCCGCTGCTGTGGCCGTTCATCACTCACGGGTTCGCCATCGACGGCATCTTCGTCAGTACCGACCGCTGGCCGGCCGCGGTCGCGTTGCTCGCGGCCGCGACCGTGTGGCTGGTCGATCGGCGACGCGCCAGCTACCAAGCGACCCACAGGGACTCGTGACTCCCAAGATCGCGGATCGACCGTAGCGCATCCGGATGGCCGGCCTACGCCGCGCGAACCTAGCCGCCCGAACGCCTCGAACGCGGCCGCGTGATCGGTAAGCCACGAGGTGGAGAATAGACTGCTGAATATGTGACGAACTCTACGCGACGACTCTTTGCGGAAATCCCCACACCCATCAAGGAGAACACATGCGAGGATCTACGCACCGAACTGGATGCGATAACCGTCGATTGATGCGGCATGCTGGGGACTAGTATCGGGAAGTATTGCTGGTACATCAGCCACTATGATGCTCTTGGCTGAGAGCAATCTATGGTCTTGAAAAATGTCGCCTGCCCTGAATGTGGTAACGCTGTTTCATTCACGATCGAGAGTATTGAAGAGGTTTCGTCGATTTGGTCGGGCCCCGGCATTGCAGACTATGACGAACACTGTGGAAATTGCGGTGAGAAAGTCCACATTGACGTCGTATTGGAATAGCCTCTCAGAAAATCGGAAATCATGACACATTCCATCCTAGGCACCACCTGCACACTGATTCCACGCTGAATCACCGGGGTGTCCCAACCAAAGCAGTATGCCGGGGGACGATCGCGGGCTACTCCCTGTCGCGACATCTTGATCATGGAACGGGCGTGAGACAGCCTGCAGCCGTGGATGAACGGGTTTCTCATTTTCCGGGTACCAGGTTCTGCATCGCTTTCGCTCCTCCGACCGCTATCAGGTCTTCCTGAGCACACCCCGGGTGTCAATGGATGATCAATATATATTGACGGGCTTTGAGGGGGGCCACATGAATCGCCGATACGCCACGTACGTCGGGAAGGCGTGCGCGTACGTGACGCGGTCGACCGGCGAGGTGTTGGTGTTCAACGGGCCGGGCCACGAGGAGCTCCAAATCCCGAAGGGAACGATCGAGACCGAGGAACGGCCGCGGGACGCGGTCGGCCGCGAAGTTCGAGAGGGGACCGGCCTCACGAAGCTCGCGGCCGTCAGCCCGGTCGCGACCGATGTGTGGACGCGGCGCCAGTACCCACCGAAGCGGTACGTCCGCCACTTCTTCCACGCACGGGTTGAGGAACCCCGCGACAGCTGGTCCCACGACGTCCGCGATGGGGGCGCCGAACACGGCGCCACGTTCGAGTTGCAGTGGATGGACCCACAGCCATCGACAGCCTCGCGCTCGATCTCGATGCGTACCTCCACGCCCTGCCACTCGCGGAGTGTGCAGACCGCCCCGAAACTGCGGACGGCCCATCGACCGCATCGGACTAGTCAAGTCCCGAGGCGGTTCACCGATTCGTCGCCGACCCCGGGACGACTGAGCGACAGTTCTTTGAGTACCACCCGCGTACCACGCAGTATGAGCACGGACGCGGGCGACAACGGCGATGGGGACATGGTGAAGTTGAACGTGAAGGTCCCGAAGCGGCTTCTGGAGGAGATCGACGAACTGGCGGATGAACTGGAGTACACCACCCGCTCGGAGTTCATCCGTGAGGTTCTGCGCGACACCACAGAGCCGATTCTGACGCCTGGCGCGCAGGAGGGTGTCTCGGAGGGGTACGCGGATGTTGCAGCGGGGCGGACGATGTCCACGGACGAGGCCCGCGAACGTCTCGATATCGACCACTGAGGCTGACTAATGGCTCACGAAGTCGTTTTGACCGAGACGTTAGTCGAAACGCTGGAACAGTTCGAGACCGATGACGCCGAGCGGATCATCAGCAAGCTGGAGGACATCGGCGACTTCCCGGACCACTTTCTCGACCGGTTGAAGAACCATCCCGGCTACAAGCTTCGCGTCGGCGACTTTCGCGTACTGATCGATTGGGATAAGGACAACGAGGTGGTCTACGCCATCGACGCCTTCGAGCGGAAGAAGGAGTACCGCGAACTCGGCAAGTACCGAGAAGTGTGGGGGAGCTGGAGAGACGACCAGTAGGAGGTCAATGCCGTTGATGGTCGCGAGCGGTCTCGCAGCCGTCCTCACCCGCAGTGAGCAGACCCGGGCCACAGGTTCGCGTTCGCACCATCCCGCCATCGAGTCCTCCCACAAACACACCGATGTCAATGAATAATCAATATTTATGCCGGGCGGATTGGTGGTCTGTCCCATGAATCTCCGTGACGCCACGTACGTCGGGAAGGCGTGCGCGTACGTGACGCGGTCGACTGGGGAGGTGTTAGTGTTCGAGGGACCGGGCCACGAGACCCTTCAGATCCCCAAGGGCACGATCGAGTCCGGCGAACGACCGCGGGAGGCACTCCACCGCGAAGTGCGGGAGGAAACCGGGCTGACGGAGCTCGCGGCCATCACCCCGGTCGCAACCGACGTCTGGACACGCCGCCAGGACCCGCCGAAGCGCTACGTCCGCCACTTTTTCCACGCTCACGTTTCGGAACCCCGCGACGCCTGGAACCACGTCGTCCACGATGGGGGTGCCGAACACGGCGCCACGTTCGAGTTGCAGTGGATGGACCCCACAGCCATCGACACCCTTGCGCTCGATCTCGATGCGTACCTCCACGCGCTCCCGACCGCGGAGCCTGCAAACCGTACTGAAACCGCGGACGAACCGTCGGCCGCGTCGGACTAGCCACCTCCCCCAGCGTTGGTGACGCTACCGGGATCCTCGTCGACATGCGCCCGCCACTCCGGCCCATGAGTGGTGTGCTGCTCGTCGATGACTAGCCACACCCCTCACAGACTCTATGGACCGCGGTCGTCGCTATGAGGCCAGCCGAGCCTGTCTAGCTCGAGATATACTCGGTCACTTGAGTGGCTACATCGTTGGTGCGGTCGTCGACCAGAGCGGTCAGATAGCGGTCGACGTCAGCAGCACTGGTGAGAGTTACAAGCGGCCAGGGGAGAACGTGGCTTCGCTCTCAGAGTGGATCGCCCTCGTAGTCGTCATCACGAAGTGTGAGTGCCTCCTCGTGGTAGGTCTTCGTGGAGATCAGCGCAGTAATGAGTTGTACTCCGTGGTTCGGGAACTGCGGAGTTCCCAGAACGAGCAGCGGGCGGCCTTTCCCTGAGAGGGGATCACTCGCCCACACGATATCCCCGCGTTCCAAGTCCGCGAACGCAGTCACTGGACCTGCTCCATCTCGTCGGTCTGGAGTTCCTCGAGATGCTCCTCACCGTACTGGTCATCCGCAGTCTCGTGATGGTGGTGCAGTCGGTAGGCAGAGTGGAGCCGTTCCTCATCATCCGTGATCGCCCAATACGGGCGCTTGTGTCGCACGAGGCCGCGCTCCTTCAACCGCGAAAGGATCGCACTGACAGCATCCGTATCCAACCCGAGTCGCTCGGCAATCGTTGCGGCCTTCCACGCGCGGTCGTCGTGGTCGTCGAGGAACAGCACGATCCGCTCGGTATCGGTCCGCTCCTCGAACTCGTCGGCATCGGCTTCCTCGAACTCATCGATATCGATGGTCCCGCTTGACATAGACTAGTGTTGGTACTGTTGGAACATAGCTATTTGGTCTGTTTGGAAATTGGGTTGGGATTTTCACGTCTCATCTTGCACCAAAAACAAGGTCTGATCTCGCAAGTTGAACGTGTACGTTCCCGAGTGGAACCGCAGGATCTGCCTTCGCCTGCTGGAGTGGTCTCTGCTGCGGCTTGGGATCACCCAGAATGCTTCTGCAGTTCCTGATACCGCGCTCGAAGCGTGACGGGCGTCACGTTGGCTGCCGCCGCGATGTCCGCCTGAAACAACCCGCCACCGCGCTCCTCACTCGCGAGGTACAGACAGCCGGCCGCGACGCCCGAGGGCGACCGGCCGCTCAGGATCCCCGTCTCACGGGCGACGTCCGCGAGGGCGACTGCCCGCGACCGGACCGCGGGCGGCACGTCGAGCGCCGTGAACAGCCGCGGGAGAATGTCGCCCGGCGAGATCGGCCGACTCGCGATCTCGAGCTCCACGTTGAGCACGCGGTAGCCGAGCAGGACTTTCTCGCGGGGACACCGCGCCACGTCCGCGACCTCCTCGATCGTCCGCAGGACGCCGTCGGTCCGACACGCGCCGTACACGCTCCCGGCCGCAAACGCCTCGATGGAGCGCCCCGTGAGCAGGTCCGCACGCTGTGCCTGCCGGAAGAGCTGACTCGCACGCTCACGCAGCCCCTGTGAGAGATCGAGTGCGCTCACCAGGCGCGCGATCTCGACGCAGCCGATCGCGAGGTTTCGCTCCCGTTTTGACTGGTACCGCGCGCGACTGTGTCGCGTCCGCAACCGCGCCATCTGCCGCTGCTTCCGACCGGAGAGCGTGTTCCCGTTCGCGTCCCGGTCGATCCCGATCTCGGTCGACAGCCCGCGGTCGTGCCGCGCGGGCGTGACTGCCCCACCGGTTCGCGCCGCGCTCTCCGACCGCTCCTCGAACTCCCGCCACTCCGGTCCGTGGTCGATCGGTGACGCCTCGAGCACGAGCCCGCAGTCGTCACACACGGTTTCGTGGCCCGTCGTCGTGACGCGGCCGCCGCAGTCCGGACAGCCGGGCTGGTCATCGCGCTGTGGCTCCTCGTCGAACGTTCGGTCGTAGGGCTGTTTCGAGCGCATCGGGTGTACGTGGCGACCCTTCTGGATCGCCCCGCACCCTCTCAGGGGCCAACAACCCCCGCGCGGAGTACCGATCAGCGAGTGTCGCATGCTGCTGCTCACCGCTTGCGGGCTACGCGACTATAACTCAATCAGCCAAGTACAGAACATCTCGCGTTTCTGCCCGCAAACATCCATTTGAACCAAGTACTCACGGCCAACAACACTCCAAAGTTCGGCTGATTGCCGCACCGAAGGCCATCTGGGTCGCGGCCGGTCGCGGAGCACAACCGCGGGGCATGCCTGTGGCTCATCTCAAAAAAGGAGAGACACAGACGAAATGGATGGGGTACTTGGTTGAAACCGCAGCGAGGAGGAAGTCCTACTCCGTCGCGAGTTCGTCGTAGATCGCCTCGTGCTCGTCGAGGTCTTGGCGTCCGAGGAACCGGATGAGATACTGCCGTGCCTCCTCAGAGGACATTTCATCGGGAAACTCGGGCTGCTCACTTTCAGCGGCCATACTTATTGCTCACTATGGGTGTCAATACGTGACAGCCAAATGGAAATAGTTCATCGTTCTCCACTCGCTTCCCACTCCGGACGTGGTGTCGGGGATGGGAGTTCGTCAACCGCGGTTCGAAGTTCGTCCTCTGTCGTCCACGGGAAGCATCGATCGTGGAGTTCGAATTTACGGAACTTGTTGAGATGGACCCAACTGTACGTTGCTGGCTCTTCGCCCTCATCTGCCCGGTCGTCGATCACATCCCAAACCTCCTGTTCGTCGATGTCAAGACCGTTCTCTTGGGCGCGATCAACAAGCGAAGTAACCTTTGCTTGGACTCCATCCGCCGACACATCGTCTGCAAACGCGATTTCGAGGGCGGCCTGAATGACGTGCTGTGTCGAGTCAAGGTTATCGTCAGTCACCCAGGCGTAATCACGTGGGAACACGTACGACTTGGCGAAATACGGCGGGTCATCGATCTCGCCCAATTCAGGGGCCTCCCCACCACTTTCCTTCTCGAAGACGCCGACGATGTAGTCGCTGTATGTCGCGAGCAACGAAAACATGATATCGAACGTATTGAGCCGATCAGTGGGGAGTTCGAGAAGATCACCCATAATGAATGGATAGGCGCCGAGCTGCTTCGTGAGTTCGTTCTGGACGGCGCGAAGTCGGCGAAGATAGGGGTCACGATAACTCCCTAGGATAAAATACGATGTCCGCTGACTCCACAGATACGGCAGCTCCCGCTGCGTGAACCGCCAGATCTCGCGTTTCTCCGCTGGTTCAAGTTCGATGTCCCCAACCGCCTCGTGAACGACGGTCATAATGTCCCCAGCTTCCGGCGGAGGGCTTGGATCGGTCATGAGGTGCCGGTTCAAACCGTCGCACCTTATCTCTTCTGAACTACTTTGGTTTTTCTCGGATTAACCAACTTGGACTATCCTAACTATTATAGCGTCCCTCCTCGTACCATCGCATATGAGCGAAACCGACACTGGCACGGCCGATTCAGGGCCGTTCGCGGAACAGCAGCGGCTGTTCAAGCTGCTGTCCCAGGATACGCGCCATCTCATTATCCAGGAGCTGCTGGGCCATCCCACCCATCTGATGTCGCTCGCCGAATTCGAGTATATGACCGGAAAGAGTCAGGCAGCCATCAAAGATCAGCTGGAGACGTTGATCGATGCCGGGCTCCTCGCACGCTATACGTACGAACCGAGCGAAGGGAAACGTGATCTCCCCTCTCAGTTCTACGGGTTTACAGAGCGGGGTGTTGAGGTCCTTCACGACTATAAGTATCTCCGTGGGCTTCCGGTCGCGCGCGCCCTCTACGAGAACACGCGGAAGACCGAAAAAATCGAACGTCACGAATCGGCTCCCCGACCGGCACTTTCGGACGATATCGCGGACGCACTCGAATTTGACGAGCCCGATCTCGACGCCGTTGCTGATTAACTCTTCACGGTTTCGAGGAGGTCAATGACCTTCTCTGCCGTTCGACTGATTCGCTTAAGTCGGTCGCGAACGACGTCCGGATCGTCCGCCCCCCACGAGGCGAGGTAGAACGCTGACCCGCTCGTGTCGAGCCCGCAGTATCGCCCCCCAACGTACGCGACGGCCTCGGCCTCGACTTCGCGTTTCGACCGCTCGGTAGCGTCGTCGACATCGCAGTGGAGCAGCGCGTGCGCGTACTCGTGGATCACCGTCCGCGCAAGGTCGGCATCGTTCTCCCGATCGCGGACCTCGATACGCGGCCGCGTCTCGGCGAAACCCGACCGCTGGTAGATACCCCTCGCCTCACCGTGCGTCCACTCACCTTCCGGCACGATTCGAACCGTCACGTCAAGGTCGTCCGCGATCGCAGTGAGGTGGGCGACAAGGTCATCAGCTTCCCCCGTCGCTTCCGTGTCGAGTTCGGGAAGCGGCTCCCCATCGGTCTGAGAGACGTCAAACACCGGCGCCGGCGTGAACCCGACCAAACCCTCGGACCACTCTTCCGGTGGCGTCTCGTCGTACGCACAGTCGCTGTCCGCGTGGTAGCTCGGCGAGTTCTCGCACTCCGGGCACTGCTTCGTGATGATCGGCGCCCAGATCCAGATCGCCGACTCGCCCTCCCGGACGTGCCGGTCGAACTCCTCCTGCCACGTCCGGTAGCCCGCCACCCGGGTCGCCCCGGGACACTGCCGCTTGATCAGGAGCGTGTTCCGGTAGGAGTAGTCGTGGAAGCGACTCTGGATGTCGAGCCACTCTTGGAACTCTTCGCTGGCCTGCGCATCGTCGACGCCAGCGACGAGGTCGTCGATCCACTGTTCGATAGTGCTGTTCATCTCGTCGGATCGTGTGTCGGTCTGGTCGAAGGAGACCGACGAATCACTGGTCGTAGCCATTGTGTGCACCGAATCACGTTCACGGCGACTGCATCTGTTCAGACCGCGGCCGCACCCTTCGGGGGCGAAAAACACTCCGCGCGCTATCGGAGCTGATGTCGTTCGTCCTCGAAGCCGACCGTCACGAGATACTCGAGGAACGTGTCGAACAGCTCGCTGTCACTCGGTGTCCCGCTCGCGAGATGCTGCGTCCATTCGACGGCCCACTGGAAAGCGGGATCCGAGCCACCCTTGCCGTGGATGTACCACCAGCGGGCCGCTTTGAGAACTATCAGCGGGTTCGTTGGTGGCTGATCTTGTGCAAGATCGCGAGTGATCGACTCGATCTCCGGGGGCACGTCGCCCGGCTCAACGCTTGCTGTCTGTGCCTCCGCGATATCGACCGGAATGTCGTCGAGCGAGACATCGTTGGTTCGCTGTCGTTGACTCACGAAATTCACCTCTAGATGAGGACTCTCGATGAAGCCCTCGCCCTCTTCGGGGCACACAAACCCGGCTGCGGTGCGTTCACCAACGTATTTGGTCGTCTCAGGAAGCGGATCGAGTCTATCCGAATGGTACTGTGGAAACCGCCCAGCTTTCTCTCACGTATCGGGTCCGTGATATATCGTGCGAGCGCATACCCGCGTCTTTAGGCGCGGGTCAAGCGGACAATAGCGTACACTTCCACCGGCGATGGCATGGCTGGATTTTCTACCGTGTGCGGTAGTTTCAAGACACCACAGAATCATAGTGTGTCGTACGGATGAAGACCACACGGCACGCAACGTACAACCTCAACTACCACATAGTGTGGATACCGAAGTACCGCAAATCGGTACTCGTCGATGACGTTGCAACCCGTGTGCGAGACATCCTCCACGAAATAGCCGACGACAAGGGGTTGGAGATCATCGACCTCACTGTCCAACCCGACCACATCCACCTGTTCGTCAGTAGTCCACCGAAGCACGCTCCGTCGCTTCTTGCCAACTGGTTTAAGGGAATTAGCTCGCGGAAATACAACCACCGTCACGCCGACCACGACGGCGAGAAAATCAAGTGGGCACGCGGCTACTACGCAGGAACAGCGGGTCACGTTTCGAGTGAGACTGTCGAGAAATACATCCAGCGTCACGCGGAGGACGAACAGTGACCGAACTCACCGAGACGCTGGAACTGAAGCTCGTGGAGCCGAACGCCCACAAGCACCGCAAACTCTGTGGGACGAAACGAGCGTACCAAGACGCGCTCGAGGCCGCGTTCAACGCCAACTGTACCACACAGTCAACGGCCAACGACATAGTGGTCAACTATGACCTGAGTGGATACGCGAAGAATGCGATCAAGAAGTACGTCCCGCAACTCTGTGGCGGAAGCTACGACGCGAAAGAACTTCACAACGACCACCCTGTTCGGTTCACGAACGAAGGCCCGAAACTCGACCACAAGCCACAAAACGCAATTGAGTGGTACGTCAAAATCCCGCACCACGACGACTACCACCTCTGGTTGCCCGCACAACCGAACCCCGAACAACGGGAGTGGTTGGAAGCGTTGCAGGCGGGGGACGCGAAGATGGGTGAGTGTCGGCTATTCGACCGTGACGGCGAGTGGTACTTCCACATCGTCGCTACGCGAGACGTGGAGGAGCGAGAAACCAGTTCGGCGGAAACGCCGATTGGGGTAGATATCGGGGAAGCCTCTTTGGTAACGGTGTGTCACCGTGACAAGCGCGGCTCCCCGACTGCACCCAACCTCTGGAACGACGAAGGCAAGCGAGTCCGACAACTCCGTGAGACGTACTTCACGGCGACTCGACGCCTTCAGAAACGCGGAAGCGAACGTATCGCTGAGTCCTACGGCGACGAGTTGTGGCGACACATCGACCATATCCTTCACACAGTCACGTCGGAGGTCGTCACCTACGCCGAGCAATTCGAGAACCCCGTACTGGTTCTGGAAGACTTGACGCACATCCGTGAGAACATGGACTACGGCGCGTTCATGAATCGCCGCCTCCACGGATGGGGATTCGCCAAGATGCACGCGCAGATTCGCTACAAAGCGGCTGAGAAGGGGATTCGAGTGGAGACGGTGAATCCCGCCTACACCTCGAAGACGTGCCACTGTTGCGGAGAACAGGGCTACCGTCCGAAGCAGGCGACGTTCAAGTGTTCCAACTCGGGGTGTTGGGTTTCGGAGTACCAAGCAGACGTTAACGCCGCGCTCAATATTGCAGACCGCTACCTCAGCGGAGAGAGTCACTCAAGAGAATACACGAGTGGCGATGACTCGGCTGAGGAAGGGGGACGTTTGACCGTCCCACAAGACAGCCAAGCCGATGCTGACACCCAGGAAGAGACGCTTGGAACGAACGCGTCTTGAAACCTTAGGGCCGTGCTCGGCCTGAAATCCCATGGTGGGATTCCCGCGACTTTAGGCGCGGGAGGAGGTCAATCACGGGTACTTCACGACTCAGATCAGAGGACCTTCACCATGCACTGAACCAGCAGTGGGTGAGGGGACTGAGTGGATCCTCGCTACGCGTTCCGTCGGTGTGTCCGTCTCTTCCTCAACCTCAGCCCGGAGAGACGCCCACTAAGACCGCGGTCTGTCTCAAAGAGGCTAGTCTCCAAACAATCGGGAAAGGAATCCACCGGAGGCGTCCGTCTCTGACGTATCCTCCGTGGTGGCTGGCTGCTCGGTGTCTGTCTCGGTTTCGGCCGCTCCGTTCAGGAGGTCGGTGACAGAGTACCCGATCCACTCAGCGAATTCCTCAGGCGCACCGATGTAAACGCTCGTGGACGATTTCTCGGACATGAACCGCTTAGGCAGTCGCTTTTCGTAGTCGTACACCTCATACTCCTCGCGGTCGAAGTCAGCCGTGATAGCGTTCGGCTCGGATTCGAACGTAACACGGCCGCCTTGGATATCCCGCTGCCACTTCAACCGGCCCGTGTCGTATGTTTTCTCGGCAGGTTCAACAGCGGGGAAGTACTCGGGGTGCTCTCGACCCGCTTCGTTGTAGAAGTCGCGGACGATACGGCGGACGTCTTCGATAGTGCCGTTCCCGTCGGTCCACGGTTGCTCGGTAAGCATTCGACGAGCGACGTAGCTGAAGATCGGGTTCTGCCGTTCCAACACGTCTGATAGGTCTTCTTGTGCCTCGCGGAATCCTGGATCTTCCGGGTTCGAGGGGAAAGAGACATCCATACTCAAGATTTTCATTCGGTTCCGGAACTCGGACTTCGGGAGCGCATCGTTAGTTGTGAAGATGAGACACGGTTGATCGACGCTGGTGGGCGTCCAATCCCCCCAGTAGTTCCGGATCGGGCTCCATCGCTGGATCTTCTCCTTTTCCGCGTCGATGATGGCGTATGGGAAGCACGTGTCCCACTCGCGGACGCCACGGACTTCCTTGACACCGACATCGTCCGCATCCACACCGGAGATAACTGTGTTGTCGGACACGAGGCGCAGGATGTACTCGGTGAGTTTATCCTTTCCCGCGTCGCTTTTTCCCTCGATATACAGATGCTGCAGAACGTTGTCTAACGTCCGAGACGGCGATGACAACGCTTTCGCATATTGATTGGCGAACGGGGCCCAGAATCCATAGAGAAACGCCTCATACATCTGTGCCATCACCGCGGTCTCGGATTGGGTGTGACCGTGGTTCTCGACGGTTTCGATGTAATCTTCGATCGTTTCGAGACAGTGATCCAGGACTTCAGTGGTTGGCTCGTCGGTGGCCACGAGAATCATTTCGTCATCTTCGCCGATCACGACTTGCTCGGCTTCCGGAAGGACCGACATCGTCGGGATCGCTGTCGACTCCTTGACCTGGTTGTTGTACGCGCTCAATGGCGCAGTGATGCTGTGGTCCTCGACGGTCGCCCCGCGGTTCCGGAGTCCAGCTCCGAACTCATCGGCAGTATCCTTGTCAACTTTGCTGGTTCCCATCCGTATCTTTTCATCGGGGGCGCGAATTCGGGGACGGTCAAGCCCATCCGTGAGCCCCGTTTCATGCTCCGATTCAACGAGCCCAACATCCGGTGACTCGTCGTCGTCCGGATCGGCAGGTGATCCGTCTTCCTCTGTGGATCCGTTCGGTTTGATGACGTTGCGGTTGGCGTTCTCGGGTTCTTCGACGAACGCGACCGTCTCGTCAGCCTCCGCCGGGTCGTCGACGACGGTCGTGACTTGATCAGCGACATCTTTCAGGTCTTCAACGGCGTCCTGATTCAGCGCGGCCGTATCGCTCATCTCGAGGTCACCGGCACCGACCCAGTACTCGATACGGTTCTCCCGTTCCTCCGGTGAGTCAGCTTCTTCCAGCGCTTCGACAAGGCCTTCGAGGAGTGTCTGATCGCTGTATCCCTCTCGGTACTCATCGATGAAGCGTTCAAACTCCTCGTCCAATTCCGTCCCGAGATCGGTCGTGAAGACGGAGATCTGGTTCGTGTGATACTCCCAGGAGTTCCGCGAGAGGTTCGCCGACCCTTGGACGAGCTTTACCGTCTCGTCCGGCATGACGATGCGATAAATCTTCGAGTGAACGGTCTTCCGATTCTTCAGACGAACGGTGAGTCGGTTATCCTGTCGAAGTTGTACGAGAGACCTCGCCGTCGAGACCTCACTCACCTGATCGGCGTACTCTTCGGCGTTTCCAATGAGTACATCAAGCGAGCCGATATCGTATTCAGTCAACATCTTTACCATCAGCTCGGGTGTCTCTGAGTACGTCACGGCGTCCACGTGACGCGCACCCGCGAACAGATCGAGGAAATCCTCTCGCTCTTTCACCATCACCAGCCGGTATTTCGCAGCCCCTGACCCGTAGAACTCCGGCATATCCGCGAACCTATCGAACGAGATGTTCGCCGTCAGTTCATCCATAAACACGGCAACGGCTTGAAACGAATAAAACCGTGCCATGGAGCGGTAGTAGAATAACGGTAGGTGAGCGAGTGACATCGGCCGTGACGAGTATCGTTGTCGACTTCGCCGACACCCCTGTCGAGAATCGGGGAACTGACATGGAGTTCGCACATCTCCAGACGTTGCGATACGGGACGAGTTCTAGTCAGCTAAGTTTCGGAACCCAACGTCGGCTGAGTCTTTCAACAAGATCCCTACGCAAGGTGTGACACCTCTGATGGTTCCTCGATGTCGTCGAATTCGCCGCGTTCCACAGGTTTCCAGTCCTCACCTGGCTCCGGACTCCACCAGGCGACCTCGTAGGCGTCCGGTGCGCCGAAGAGCTTCACGCGTGCGGACCCATCAGGCAGGTCGCGACGCAGTTTTTCTTCGACGTGAAGATTCCAGGTTGTGGCTGTATCGAAGCAGGCGAGCACGGCCTCCTCGTAGCCGCGTGTCTCTAGGGGCTCTTGGAGTTCGACCTGAGTGTTGCAGTTCTTGCAGAACACCCCCTCGAAGGGGATGTGAGTGAAAACCTCCTGCCCGCAGACGGGGCACCAGAGGAACTCGAACAGTGCCTCATTGTGTCGTTCAAGTACTTCGAGGGTCATTGGTTGCCTAACCCGGCCGTACCGGGCCACCACCTCGTTCCCGGTCAAAAACAGCACTCACCGCTCACTACCGTTCAATGCCGTAGACGATGCCTGGGAGGGCTTCGCACCCACAGTCGTGGCAGTCCGATAACTTCGCCCGGTCTGCTGCCTTCTCGCCGATTCGGACATCGTCGTTCGGACACTCCGGACAGCGGAGGTCCGGTGCGGGCCGTTCACGGGGGTCATCACGGCTTTCGGCTACCCCGTGTGGGACAAAAATCTCCGCACGGAGGACAACACGTCACCTCACCCTGAAGTCGGGAACGCTGAACGTGAATGGCAGTTACTTGCCTGCCATCCAGTAGTATCAGCCAGAACGCGAGTCCACCGACAGCTCTCCCTTTAGATCGGAGAAGATGACTCAGACCGCTCCTGCAACTCCTGATACCGCGCCCGAAGCGTCACGGGCGTCACGTTGGCCACCTCCGCAATCGCTTCTTGGCGAAATCCGCCACCGTGCTCTTCGCTCGCGAGATAGAGGCACCCGGCCGCGACACCGGATGGGGATCGACCGCTTACCAACCCTTCCTCGCGGGCGCACTGTGCGAGGTCGGCTGCTCGCGAGCGGACCGCTGGTGATACGTCGAGTTCCGTGAACAGTCGCGGCAGGATGTCGCCCGGCGAGATGGGGCGACTCGCGATTCCGAGTTCCGTGTTGAGGACGCGGTAGCCGAGGAGGACCTTTCCGCGGTCGCAGCGGGCCACGTCCGCGATTTCCTCGATGGTGCGGAGGAGGCCGTCGGTCCGACACGCCCCATACACGCTGCCGGCCGCGAGCGCTTCGATGGAGCGTCCCTTGAGGAGATCTGCCTTCTGTGCCTTCCGGAAGAGGGTACTCGCGCGTTCACGAAGCTCCTGTGTGAGCTCGAGCGCGCTCACGAGGCGGGCGATCTCCGTGCAGGCGGTCGCGAGGTTTCGCTCGCGCTTCGAGCTGAACTGTGCCCGGCTGTGCCGCATCCGGAGCCGGGACATCTGCCGTTGCTTCCGTCCGGAGAGGGTGTTGCCGTTCGCGTCCCGTCTACTACCGATCTCCGTCGAGAGACCGCGGTCGTGTCGCGTCTGCGTGACCGGGGCGCCGGTTCGGGACTTGTTCTCCGTTCCGTCCTCGAAGTTCCGCCAGTCTGGACCGTGGTCGATCGGCGACGCATCGAGCACGAGTCCGCAGTCGTCACACACGGTTTCGTGTTCCGTCTTCGTGACGCGGCCGCCGCAATCTGGACAGTTTTGCTGATCGGATCCCTGTGCTTCCTCGTCGAACGTTCGGTCGGAGAGAGGTCTCGTCTGCATTGGGTATTCGCGGCGACCCGCGTGGGATCGCCCCGCACCCTCTCAGGGGCACACAAACCCACGCGGGTTAGCGGAGGAACCGCCCGTCCGGTGCCGGCACGGTCCCCGTTCGAACCTCGATGTCGACGCGTCGGAGGTGTTTGCAGCCGCCTTCGGGATCGCGGTGGCGTGCATCCGGACAGCTACACTGCTCGGCCGCGAGATCGACCTCGTAGGTGTTCCCGGTCGCACTCTCGACCAGGTAGCGTGGGCCCTGTTCGCCAAAGCGAACCTCGATCGCTTCCGACAGCGCACGTCGCGTTCGCGGCTCGTCGATCGAGTAGCCGCCATCCGTCACCGGATGTGGCCGCCGCTCGACCGGACAGGGCTCCCGGAACTCCTCGCGATGATTCCGCTCCTGGCCACACCGCCGACACCGCCAGTACGTCGTCGTGTAGGAGTACGGTGGCCCCTCGGTCAGCTCGATGTCGTAATCGGTCGGTTCGCGACCGGGGACCTGCTCCCTGACGCGGAGGAGCTCGTGATCGTTCTCGATGCACGGATCGGCCGTCGAGACCGCTTGCTGTCGCTCGCGGTCGGAGTGGTCTGTCGCCATGGGGTTGTTGCGGGCCGAGACGAGCGCGCCCGCACCCCTCAGGGCGGAAACAACCCCCCTCGTCGAGTGGCTGGCCGTCAGTCCCTCGATACAGGACTGTGGGGCACGTTCACGAGCAGTCTTGAGCAGCCGTCCGCGTACTCTCGCTAACTGACGGCCGAACAATTACATACACGCGATCGGAATGTGCTTTCGATGACAGACTACACCGAACTTTTCAAAATCACGTACAGCGGCACCGTTCGTGATCTCACCACACAGATCGCCGGCCTCACCGGCGTAACAAACGTATCCACCTCTGCAGGATCAAGCCAAACCGTCGACGAGACGCTTGCCTGCGACATCTCCTACGACACGTACGAAACCGACCGAGAGGAACTCTCCGCCCAAATCGAGACGATGGACGGCGTCACCGAAGTCGTCTTCGGCTAAACCACGCTGTCCTACTTCGGTGATGGAGGTGTTGCGTCGGAATGCAGGTTGCATCTTCGGTGACGGAGGTGTCTCCGTCAGCAGACCCAGCGATCGTGGTCTCCGCGGGCGTCAGTACGTTCGATATCGAGTCTCTGCTGGACCGACCTCGAATCGTCACTCTGAGGACGGCCGCGGATCGCCGCATAGTACAGCAGCTGGTGAGGGAAGCAGTACAAGGCTATTCTTCAGACGAGCCTCCAACTAACGCGAGGATGTCCCAAGATACGTCTCCGACGAGAGTGTCCGAACGGCAAGTTCACCGTCGTGAGTCGTCGGTTCGACGAGGAACTGTGGCACCTGCCGAAACGCATCGAGGATCTCACGGACATCGCCAGCCACGTCGTCACGACGACGAAGGGTGGATTCCGTGATAGTGCATCCGTCGTCCGGAGGACACAACGATCGGAACAGCGCCTCAAGCGTCCCCGAAGTACGAGCCGTGCCGCTGGCCTCAAGACTGTAGCGTTGCCCAGCCCTCGCTTCGAACTGGCGCCGGCCGATACACCAGGTCTCGTCGGCCTCCGGGCGGTACTCTACGACGACCGTCTCGTACGGTGATAGGACGCGTTCACCGAGTGCGTGGAGGATCCAGTCGTAGACCGCACGTGACACGCTCGTCGAGACCAGGTTCGAGCCACAGCCGGTGAGATTGATCGCTTCGAGCGCCTCCCGGTTCTCCGTGACGAACGTGGCCGCTCCCTCTCGCTCCTCACCAGCCACGTAGTAGACGGTTGTGAACGGACCCGTTGGAGTTGCGGGTGCCCTGCCGGGTGACCGGGACACGTCGATCGTCCGGACGTGCTGGCGCTCGTCCGGATCGAGGTTTCCGATCTTAACCCCCGTTTGGGGGCCCTCGGTGAGTACCTCGAACTCCTGCGTCATGGTCGAGGCGTTCACGGTGTATTCCTATGAAGGTAGTGACAGTGTCAGCGTCTACCGTGTATGGGTCTGGCTACATCTGTTTGTAACCGTGACCGGACCCAAACGCTGCCGCTACTCGGCTTGTGAGTGCGGTTGCGAAAAATGGGCTGCAAAGCGGGACCGACCCTCGCGGGTCAGTGGTTAGGCGTCCGTGTTAGGGACGGCGGCGAGTCGCGAGCAGCGCAGCGGCGACGAGCGCGACGAGCGCGACAACAGCGCCGAAGCCGGGCGTGTCGTCGGACGTCGTCGTCGTCTCCTCAGGCTCCTCGGTCGTCTCCTCGGTGGTTTCCTCGGTGGTCTCCTCGGTGGTTTCCTCGGTGGTCTCCTCCGTGGTTTCCTCCGTGGTGTCCTCTTCCGTAGTGTCCTCGCCGACCGACTCGACGACGACACCGTCAGCGGAGACGTCGTCGACGGAGCGCAGCGTCACGGTGAACGTGTCGTCCACGTTCGTGTCGCTGAAGTCGAACTGCGCGTCGAACGTGCCGTCAGCCTGCACGACCACGTCGTTCGTGGGTGAGAGGCGGAACCGCGGCGACACGTCGTCAGCCGAGCTGACACGCAGGCTGAGCTCCGTGCCCGGCGCCAGCGTCGTGGTACCAGTGATGGACTGGCTCTCGGCGGCTTCGACCTCGACCGGGTCAGAGTCGAACTCGCCCGTAGCCTCGACCAGCGTGAAGCTGTCGGAGGCGACGGTGTAGTCCTCTTCCTCAACCGTGTCGACGTCGAGCAGACGCGAGTCGTTCACGTGGAACTCCACGTTGAACGCGTCGTCAACGCTCGCTGCACGGTCGTTCTCCCACTCAAGATCCTCGGTCTCGATGGCGAGGTAGTAGGTGTCGTTCTCCGCGTCGGAGATGACCGTGAAGGCGTCAGCCGAGTTGACCACGTCGACCTCCTTGGGGTCCTGGTTGGTCCCCGTGGTGGCCTCGGTCTGCGTGATGCTCAGGCTGAGGTTCCCGTTCGCGATGGCGGTCGTGATCGACTCGTCGTTCGCGTCGATGAGACCGCTGATGCCGGAGGCACCAAGCTCGTGGACGATGACGTCACCGTTCGCGACCTCTTCGGTCTCGGTGATGCTACCGTCCTCGACGGCGGCCGTCACGTCGCTGACGTCCTCAATGTCGCTGAGGGAGCCGTCAGGCGCCGTCCAGATGTTCATCGTGTCGGTCGAGCGCTCCTCGATGAAGAGCTCGCCGACCTCGTCAGCGTTGTCATCCTCGATGTTCGAGTAGGACGTGTCCAGGTCGAGCGAGTAGTCGCCCTGACCCAGAATACCGCCGATCCCCGCGTTGGAGCTGTTCTCGACTGTGACAGACGGACTCGCGCCGTCTTCCTCAGTCGTCACGGAGACGACGTTGTCCTCGTTGAAGGTTGCCGAATTGTTCTGGCCGGCGGTGTACGTGTTGAAGTGAACCGTCACTTCCTCGGCACCGTCGGAGTCGATAGCGAGGTCGAGTTCGTAGTTGACGTCCTCTTCGTCACCGATGCGCAGGTAGGCCTGCTCCTGCCCGCCAGTGAACTCGATGTCGATCTGGGCGATGTCGCCCTGGTTCTCTTCGACGACACCCTCGGAGAAGGTGACGTCACCGGCCTGGCCCTCCGTAACGGAGAGCGACGCGGTGTCTTCGGCGTCCGTGTCGGTCACGGAGACGTCGAAGTCGTAGTCACCCGTCGAGGTGTCGGTGAAGTCGAACGTGTGCTCGTTGTTCTCGACATCATACAGGACGAACTCGTCGTCCGAGTTGATGTCGTAGTTCGAGCTGGAACCCGTGTAGAGGTCCTCGAGCTCGTCCTCGGAGAAGCTCTCCGACGAAATAGTCACGTCGTAGTCGTTACGCAGGTCGGACTCGAACGTGAGTTCCGTCTCCGTCTCGCCCTGGTTCGCGACCTCATCAGGATCGAACTCAGCGTTCACGTTCTGCTGAACGAGTTCGAATTCAGAGTTGGAACGCGTGAGGTCACCGTCACCATCTTCGAGGAAGTAGTCGCCAGTCTCGCGATTGGCCGTCTCGAAGATGATGTACTGCGTTCCGTTGATCGTCTGAACCTGGTTGTTGGCGACCGGCGTCGAACTGCTGTCACCGGTCACACGGCGAAGGGTGATCTCCTCACCGTCGGTCAGGCTCGTGCCACTTCCACCAGCGACCGAGAAGGACTGGCCCGCAAAGACCAGACTGTTGTTGAGGTCGCTCGCGTTCGTGAACTCACGGTCGACGTCCAGGCCACTGGAGTCAGTGTCCTGAACTGTGAGCGAAGTCGTGGCGGATGCGACGCCAGTGTTCGCATCATCGAACTCAACAGTGACGTCACCAGTAGCGTCCCCGTCAACAGCCGGGTGAACGACGGAAACGTTCGTGTCGACGGTGAAGTTCTGTTCGGGGTAGTCGCTCGTATCGAGCGAGACAATCAGCTGGTCCCGCTCGTTAGAGTTCGACGTGTCGGTAACGATGTCGTTAGAGACATCGGAACCGGTCTCGTTATAGATGGCAATGGCATCAACGCCGTTATTGCCATCGTTCTCGAACGTGGAATCCCCGGGGAGAGTCACCGTGATCTTGTGAGTCCCGGTCGAATTCACGTCGTTAGCTGTGAAATTGAGGTTATGCTCCACGGTCTGATCTTCGTCCACAGTGTCGGGAGCGAAGTTATTGACCGTAACGTCGCTTACCGCAGCCGCCGATCCCGCAAAGGAGATGGGGACGGCGAATACGGAAAGCACCATGATCGCAGCCAGGAACACTGCGCGTCCCTTCGTGCGATAGTTTGTGTTTTCGCTTGTCATGTTTAGTTGGTTGTTGCTTCGTGCATCAGTAGCTTTCTCCTGACCTGTGCCCGTCGCCCGTTCGTCGGGTACCAACATCGTCAGCGTGGTGCGGCCGGACTTGGCCTTGGATACTCATTACTGGTGCTTGGGTAGGGGTTGCGCTTGAAACATACAGCTATCCCTATAAGTGCTTTGTGCAAATTCTTCGCCCCTTGTGAACGCCCCACACAGCCGTCAGACGCTCGGAAACGCCCGTTTCGCGATCGGTACCTTAGGGTGAGTTTTTGAGTATTGAGCCCTCACCAGACTGGGGTCAGCAAATCGACCGCAACACCTACAACCGCGAGGGAACAAACGATTAACGGGCCCAACGGCGGCAGGCCATCAGAACCTTGGTAGGGGCTTTTTCGCCTGCCGTCGTCCGTCGCACGCTGAGCTGCGGCCGTCCCCATCGACCAGATGGCGCTCCCTCCGAAACGGATCACCGACTAATCCTCGTCGAACGCAACGTCGACAGCCGTGGACCACGATCCGAAGTGGCGCTGGTACGTCGCCAGGGAATGCTCGCCGTACTCAACGACATCGGTCGAGACGGGTTGCTCCCCGAGTTCGTCGGCCAGCCGATGCAGATCGGCGATGAGGGTCTCCTCAGAGAGCTTGGAGTCCTGCTCGGCGGGCTCGAATCCCGCCGCCTCAACCGCCTCGTTCCAGGACCCGAATCGTCGCACGTACGTCCGCGTCCCGTACTGGCCGTAATCCTCCATCGCCTGAAAACTCGGTGGGGCACCGTGCTCGTCCGCCACGCGCTCGAGCTCTGCAAGCAGTTCGTCGTCCGTCGCGGGGCGTCCTCGCGAGCCGCTCGCGGCCGACTCGAGTCCTGCGGCCTCAAGCGAGGCCGTCCACGTCCCGAACGCCCGGCGATAGGTCGACACCCAGTACTCGCCCTCGTCGTTCATCTCGCTCGCGGTCGGCGCGTGGCCGAGTTCCTCCGCGACTCTCGTTAGGTCGGCAAGGAGTTCCTCCTTCGAGACGCTCGTGGTCGGCTCGCGCGGCTCGAACCCTGCTTCCGCGAGCGTCGCCCGCCACGACCCGAAGCGGTCGTACAGGGTCGTCGCCGAGTGACTCCCATGGTCGCGATACTCCTGCAGTGTGGGCGCGCGCCCAAGATCGTCGCCGACTTCACGGACATCATCGAGGAGTTCGGCGTCGCTATAACGCATTGGCCTGCCGTTCGCCAAGCCGACCAATGAGTGTTTGGTCCGCGCCCGTGTGGGGGCCGCCCGAGGGACACTAACAGAGTTATCGCGAGAGCATCACGGCGATTCAGAGGGTATCTCCTGTGACGCAGGGGGCCATAGTTCACTCACGGGAAGCAGACATCCACCCCGATCGGTCGTGGCTGCGCGCGCAGCGACGAACGGAGCGAGCACGGAGCGGAGGGTGGGGCGGTGGGCGTGGGCTGGATGGTGCATCCTCGCCGGCTTCCGGGCCTGCACCGATGCCGATCAACCGCCTGCGGATCCACACGGCAAAAAAAGGGGGCCGCGATGGCCTACGGGGTCAACCAGTCGTCACGGTCAGGGAAGGTGACCCGCGACCGGCCCGTCAGCGCCACCGAGACGCGGCCCTCGTACCAGCTCGTCGCTGCGTCGTACAGCCGCACGCGCTCGCCTTCCTCGATGCGAGGTTGGTCGCTTTTGACCCAGCTGGTGACCTTGATGCGCCCCGTCTCGTCCTCCAGGAGTCCGACTTGTTGAATGGCCGCACTGGTCGGCTCCCACAACTCCACGACGCGCCCTTCGATGGACACCTCGCCGCGACCGACGTCCGCGACCGCGTCGATCGGGGTGAGCCGCCCGGGATCACGCTCGAGTTCCTCACTCGTCCGCATCACGGCCGTCGGCAGGTCCGTACCGTCCGCGACCCGCCGCGCCAGTCGTCGGCTCACGGCCGCCGCCGTCCAGCCGCCTTTCACGTCCGCGATCGTCCGCGCCTGCTCGTTCACGGCCGCCAGCTCGTCCCGGCTCAGCGTCTCCCGGGAATCCGGCTGCTCCGGCCCGGCCCACGCGTCCACGCTCGCGCGCCGTTCCGCGAACTCTTCTTGCCGCGCCTGACTGCCAGTCGCCGCTTGGCGCCGTGCCCGGGCTTCCCGGTCCGACGACTGCCGCCGGTCCCACCGCTCGCGCGTGCGCTCCTTCTCGAGCTCGCGTGCCAGCGCCTTCTCCTCCGCTTCCAGCGTCAGTCCGTGAAAGCCCGCATCCGGATGGTTCGCGTCCACCTTCGCGCGCACCTGCATGTCCACCGTCGGCCGCAACGGCTCCGCATCGTCGTCCGCCTCCGCTGCTTCCAAACCCTGTTCATCGACCGAAACTTCTTGACCGATAACGCGTTTACTACTCATTGGAGTTCACTGACTCCTGAAGGCGCTCCCGACGCGGTACCGCCCGCGCCCTTACGCGGGATTTTCTCCAACTCACCGACGGAACCTACTGCGCGCGCCGCTCGCGCCTTCGCCTCGCGCCCCCTGTTGGGGCGCGAGCGGCGCGCGCCTCAGAGGAGAGTCCCAACCAGCACCGCGCGCCGACCCGCCCGGAGCGAGCGGCCAGCGCATTCCCCGTTCGCCGCGACGCAACTACGTCCGTCGCGGTCGGCTCTGCCGAGGTCCGCAGGACCCGAACGGGTGAAGCGCTGGCGCCGAGGGCACATCCACTTTAGCCCGGCAGCCCGCCCGCTACTGCAGGCAGGCAGCCCGGAATGGTCGGTCGCGAGCGACGCGGAGGGCGGCACGCGGCGCGCGGGGCGGGCCGTCACACACTCATCAAAATCAGGCGTGTGTCGGTGCGCTTCGTACCAGAAATACTACCTCGTGCTGATTATTCGCGGCTGCGGCGTGGATATCCTGATACTGCGTGATATCGCGGAGTTCTGCGACCACTTCCGGAGAGACGACTACGTCACAGGAGGTGAGCAGGTACTGGAACGGCTCCGGAAGTCGGGTCCGACGGCTGCATCCGCACGGGCACTGCGCGGCTGACGAGGGCGCTGGTGTCAGCGACGACCGTTCGCAGTCGTCTACCGCTCAGCAATCGTCGTCGGTCCCGGTGTCGACTGTCGTCACGTCCCCCTCGTAGATGTCGACGTCGTTAGGGGCAGCGAGATCGAGTGGCTCGTCCTCGAAGTCAGCTTTGAGAAGTCGTAGTCGCTTGGCGGACTTAGCACCAACGAGGACTGTGAGCTGGTCAACGGTGAGACCAGCATTGTAGTACGTAGTTGCGATCGCCTTCGGAAGCGGGTCTCCGCCGCTCATCGGTCGCGCAGCCGATCGCGAGCGGCTGCAAACCGAACTGGATCCGTATCGCCAGCGGCAGCCATGTCGTTTGCCGACTGGAGCTGCGAGTCAATAAGCCGATTCTGTTGGCGTGACCACTCCCTGTCGTCGTGCGTCCGAACGTACTCAGCCCATTGTTTGATCATCGCTCGCCGTTGTTCCGTGTTTCGGCGGTGATCGTCCTCAAATTCCTGTGAGTTCAGCATAGTAGTCCTCAACCCCAAGCTCGTTGACGTACGTTTCGAACTGCTCCGTGTTAAATCGTTCCTCGAAGGTCAAGTACAGGTGGAGTGCATCCTCGAAGTCCTTCCCGCTGAGGCTGTCTGCAGCTTGTGCAAGTCGGAGTTTGTACGCGATTTGGAGTTCAAGCGGACTGATCTCGATCTGCCCCTCATCGAATGTCACCGTAAGGGGATTGGAGAGGGCTTCACGCTCAACGTCGTTTGAAACAAACCATGTTTCGAAGTTCGGGTACATCTCCCCTTCTTCGGCAATCCGGATGCGGCTCCCCTCACTTAGCATCGAATACATCTCATCAAGCGGCATCGCTATCCCCCAGTACCCCTGATTTTTGAGTTCGGTAACTAACTGCTCAGTCTCCGTTTCGGACAGGGATTCCAGAATGATGTCGATGTCCTCTGTCGATCGAGAGCGCCCAGTGAGGATGGCGACGTACCCACTAACGATGACGTAGTTGACATCGCAGGCGTCGAGGATCTGCGTGAATTCGAGTACATCTTTGTCGAGCTCTGAAAGCTCCCGTGAAACCGTGAGCGTGTCGTCACTGAGCTCCATCAGTTCTCTCCATGGAACGCCGATAAACTGACCACTGCGTCATTTGTGTCGGGACGTCCATTTCGATGCTCATACGTTAACTCCTTCTTCGGTATCATGACGTACATCCTCACTGATCTCGTAGTGCTCGTGGACGACGGGCCGGAGCGCCTGCAGAATCAGCTCCGCAGCTAGCGGCGAGATGTCCAGCTCCTCAGCCATCAGTCGGTGGGTCACCTCACCGCGTTCGCGGGCGACCGCGTAGGTGAGCGCGGTCGCGAGGCCGGCGACGCCGTGGCGGTCCATGTACGTGTCGATGTCGACGTCCGTCTTGCGCCGCCCAACGGCGTCGATCAGCGCCGGCGTGATCGTGTACTCGCGGTCGCCCGCGGTCGTCGTCACGGTCAGGTCGATCTCCCGGGCGGCGTACCGGCGTGGCTGCTCGTCGTCGGTGACGTCGACGACGCCAGCGTCGACGAGCCGGTTGACGTAGCTGTAGGCCGTTCCCTGGGCGAGATCGAGGTCGTCCATCACGTCCCGGACGGTCGCCTCCTCCCGGGCGAGATACGCGTACAGTTTGGCCAGCTGTGGCTCCTCGAGGAGGTCAGCGACCGAGAGGAAGTCTTGGACGATGTCACCGTCGGCGCGGTTTGAGGTGCGTGACACGGGCGTTATTGATTGCAGATTACAGCGAATCAGTAAAGAGTGTTTGGGTCACTCCCCCGGCATCGCGACGAGATGCTCCTCGAGATCACGCGTCCAGTACGTCGCGAGCCCGCCCGGACTGCAGCGAGGGCACAGCTGCAACGGGCCTTCCAGATGCCCCAGTTCGACTCGGAACCGGGTGAGCGCCGCGAGCGTGTCGACGACCAGTCCACAGTCATCACAGGCGACGTGATCGCGATCGTCGGGATCCGGCTCCGTCTGAATCGCGCAGTCGACGCAGATCGGGTGGGTGACCTGTTCGTCCTGTCCCCAGGTGTGTGTCTCGCCAGTCTCGGTACCGGGTGGGGCATCGCAGAACGCACAGCCAACGAGGGTCTGCTGCATCACTCGCCCTCCGCGTCGGCGTCGCGACCGACCGTCCAGCCACGGTGGAAGACAGCCAGCTGCGTCGATGAGTCGAACGCGGTACCGCTCGGCTCGTGAACCAGAACTTGGTCCTCGGGAACCGGAGTGACGATGTCCGCGTCGACGAGGTCGTTGATCAGGTTCTGCGCAGTCGCGTCGTCGACGTCCGCCGTGTCAACCCGGGAGGCGTCGCGGTCCTGAGCAAGCTGTTCTTTCTCGAACTGTTCGTAATCAGCACTCGTGTCGTCGTGGAGATCGGGCATCGCCATTATGAGTCACGCCGCGCACGCTATCGCGCGCTGCACGCCTTCCGGCGCGGACAAACTCCGTACACCTCCTCGCGAATGTCGAAGGGTTTCGTTCTCAGCTCTTGTTGTTGGATCTGTCGTTGTGGAGCAACACGGTTTGGTGGTCATGGTACCGGAGCCACAGAGCGGGACAAACCGGTCCTGACCACCGACTCAGGACCGGCTCTCAGCGACCGCCTCGATCACCCGCTCGCTCGTCCGGCTGATCCGTTCGAGGCGCTCCTCGATCACTTCCGTTTCATCACCGATCCACGCCACGAGGTAGAACGCGGAGCCGCTCATGTCGAGGCCGAAGTGGCGTCCCACCACGTACGCGACCGCCTCGGCTTCCACTTCTCGCTTTGCTCGTTCGGGTGCATCGTGGTCCCCGTGCAACAGGGCGTGTGCGAGCTCGTGAACGAGCACGCCCGCCATCGCGGCCGGCTCAGCCTCCTTGAGAGTGACCAGTGGTCCCTCAGCGGGGTACGCACACACGCCGTTCGCGTCTCCGTGTGACCAGTCGTCCGGGTCGCGGACACGGACCTCGATGCCGAGGTCGACGGCCGCGTTCAGCAGGGCAGGGAACAGGGCTGACGCCTCGCCGCTCGCGGTCGTCTCCAGCTCCGGAAGCGGTTCGCCCGCCGTCTGGGAGACGTCGAACACGGGAACAGGTTTGAAGCCGACAACACCTTCGTCCCACTCCTCAGGCGGCGTGTCGTCGTACGCACAATCGGCGTCGTCGTGGTAGGATGGGGAGTTCCCGCACGCAGGACATTGCGACGAGATGAGCGGGGCCCAGATCCAGATCGCCGATTCCCCCTCTTGGACGTGTCTGTCGAACTCCTCCTGCCAGGTCCGATAGCCGGCGACCTTCGACGCCTCCGGACACTGCAACGCGATGAGGAGGGTGTTGCGGTGGGAGTACTCGTGGAAGCGTTGGTGAACGTCGAGCCACGCTTGGAACCGGTCGCTGGCACGGGCGTCGTCGACGGCCGTCACCAACTCGTCGACCCAGTCACTGATCGTGCTGTGCATCCGGTCGGAACGGGAGTCGGCGTCGTCGAAGGCGACGCGCTCGTCCCGTGCGGGTTCGGCAGCCATACTGTCTCGCTCCGCACCCATCGCGGAGCGCGACAATCCCCCCGAGCGATCGGTACTGAAAAAGGGACGCTGTGAAAAGCCGACTGCATGGCTGACGGAGGCACACCACACGCCACGCACACGTTCGAGGAGACGCTGTCGGCCGCCCCGGAGGGTGACCCACTCCTCGCGGTTTGCCGGCAGTATCCCACGCTCAGGGACGTCATCACCACCACGCACGATGCCGGCGTCGACACCGGGCCGGACCTCCGTGTTGTGGCTCCGAAATCCGTTCTCCACGAGCTCAAGCGGGAGTTCGGCACCGCGTGGCTCGCGGGGGATCTGGTCGACGCCGGGCACCTCTCGTTCCACGAGACGACCACGGAGCTTCCGACCTCCGTGTTCGCGACCGACACACGCGTCGACAATCCGATCCCACTCGGGGACCGCGTGGCGAGTACGACGACCGCGGACGAAACGCTCGCGAACGAGGTCCACACGACGTACTGGGAGGACCTCGACACCACCGACTACGTGCTGCCGTTTGCGGGCCGCGAACGGCTGCTAGAGACGTTCGCCACGGAATGCGATGAGACGGTCGCAGAGGCGTTCGCGACGGGCGTCGAAGCGAACCGGGAGCAGGGAAGCCCGCTCACGGTCGGTGCGGTGGTGATCCTTGCTGGTGCCCACGGGGAGGAGCTCCACTACGACGTCGGCCGCTGGGCGGAGTATCAGGGTGTCCGCAGCAAGGCCAGTCTCAGCCGGATCAAACAGGACCTCGAGGATGCCGATTTGGTGACCACTTCGAAGGTCCAGCGGGATGTTGGCCGGCCACGTCAGCGGTTGCACCGCGGTGAAGCAGTTGCGAATGCCGACATGCCGACGCTCGTCGAGCGCACGGTCGACGCGCTCGACTGATCGGCCCTGCTCGGGGCATCCTCAGCACCTGCGACATTCCAACATGAGTGCGTTCAGTACTGTATAGCGATATCGAATGGCCCTGTTGGGCTCTGTTGGAGTATCATTCATCATATATATTCTCACCTGAAACAGCGGATCGATGAAAACTGCATATCAACCAGTTACTGCACAGATCACCAGTGTGGCTGTCCGGGATAGCGGTTCGTTATCCCCAGCTAGATACACCTACTGCGTCTCCTCCATCTCCACGAATTCGTCGATTGACGCTCGCGTATCCATCAGCGCCGCAACTGCGTCCCGTATGTCAGCAAAGACGCCTTTTCCATCCTGTTCACACACCGGGATTTCTCGTGAATACATGTGGTATCGACTCAGAGGCTGGTCCTCTGGCAACAGCGTCCGTGTTCGATGAAAACCAGCAGCCTGTAGAGACTCCCAGTGCCCATCCTGTTTGAGCTTTTCATGGAGTTTTTTTCGTTGCTGACTACCGGGTGTGGGATTTTCCTGAGATGACTCGGTATCTTGCTCGTCTATTATGTAACGAAGAGTAACTTCGATCAGAGAGTCCGTTGATCGATAGCCGTGCGAGTCATGATCTGTTCCCTGTTTCAGCCGTTTATCACGCGCCAACACTTCGAATCGAATCCTTGCATCTTCCCATCGATGCTTGCCAATACGATAAATATCCGACCCCCTCTCAAACCGCGACTGAAGTGTTCGTGATGTCCACTCATTGGACGATCCGGAAGACAATTCATACTGTTCTCGTAGCCACTCGCGCAGTCGTTTGAACAACTGAATGCGGTCATCGATATGCGCTTCTGAGTCGTACGGGATCCCCAAATGGTTCAGCTTCTCTCCATATTGGAGCGTCAGTATGGATTCTGGGCCAAAATCCCGCTGGTCAAGGAGATCTTTGTTGATTGCGTGCATCCAATCACGGATACGGAGTGCATCGATCTCTGACTCGACTTGACCCACGATATCTGTCAGGCAGCTATGGATATCGCTCCAGTACAGATGAGGATAGGAGTTTTTCGTATTTTGATGTTCCTGCGTGAGTAATATATAGTCCCACGAATTAACGGCGTTCTTCTCAACCTGCTTCTGAAGAAAGCGTGTCTGAGCGTCTATTTGTTTGTGTCTGAGAGAAGACTGGGTCTTTATTTCAAAAGCAAGCATACGCGTATCTGTCTCAATTAGAATATCCAACTCCGTCTCGTCCGGCTTCCGGCTGAACGTACTGATTGAATTAACCGTGTCTCCATCTACCCCTTCAATTGCGTACTGAGTCCCACCGGCCACGTCCAAGCAATGATTCAGAAAGGTCGCATCCAAGCCGTGGCTTCCTTCAGGATCACAGATCCATTTCAGGAATTTCGTGTGTGTCCTTTCATCCCCAGCTCTATCGATGATGTCGAACGTAGTTGTTCGCTCGGTAGTTGCCTGACGATAGAGACTCAATATCTCATCAATTTCGCCTTCAGTTAGCTCACTGGCTTCCATAGTCGGTACAAATAGTGGAAAATAATAGTTCTTTGGCGGTGGTCTGTAAAACAGTCCATGAGCCTGTATTTAGTCTCTATATTCAGCACGCAGTTCTTTCCGGGCGTCGAAAAAATATAGTCTCCATCGGTAAGTGAGTATCCTGTATTGACCAGTTTTATCGAGTACCTTCTTGCGGGCTAGTGCTGCAAAATAAGGACTCTGCATCTTGCATACACCTTCTGTAGAGTTGGCCCCGGGCGCGCGTGGTGACAGCCTTGCAACGACCGTGCGTCTGAATGATCGCTCGCGGGCGGTCATCGGGCACGAGTAGTGCCGTTCACTCGGTTTCGAACGACCGTGTATGAGGCCTAGTGAAGCGCACCTCGACAGCGCCACCGTGGTGAACCGCTCGACGCACGACCGCCCGATCGGCTTGAGTGATTCCGGCCAGCTGGACCCGATGACCGCGTCCACGGTTGGGACTACGTCTCGTCCACGGGCGTCCGCGAGAGGATCCGCCCACAGCGCTCGCAGGCTTCGATCCGGTCGCCAGTATCGACCGACACCGTTCGGTCCGGGGCCGCATGGATACAGGATCCCCACGCGGTTGTCTGGGACTGTTGCTGCTGGACATCGGCGAGTAGCCATCCGATGAATCGCACGAATTTGTCCTCCACCCGCTGGAGGACCCACAATCCCCCCGAGGCGACCGTTCAGTGAAGGGTCGTCCACCCGACTCGGGCGTTGAATTTAGGACCATTCAGAGAAATGTATCCCGCACGTAGACATGCCGGACCACGAAGCGACTGCGAACATGGGTACCCTCCAGCTCCAGCCGACGACGACCGCACTCGATCCGGACACGGTCGTAGCACAGTTTCGGCGTCTCCAGCGACTACTCACCGCTGACACGAGCGGCCTACGGGACCGACTGTTCGGTGCGCACGCCCATTCCGTCGTCGCGTTCACCCTCACAACCTCGGGTGCAAGCGACGATGGCCTCTCCGCGTACGTGAGTATCGACCCACCCGAGAAGCGAGATGCGGTCGAGCGCGTGCTCCGAACCCTCCTGCCGAACGACTACACGGTCGAGGAAGCCGAGACCGACCCTGCTGACGTCCTTCCGACGGGGACCGCGGACCCGACAGGGAACGACGAGCCCAACGACGCGACGCTCCCACATGCGGCCGTCGAGTACTACGGCGACGTCGAGCGGCGCGAGGACTGGCAGACGCAGCTCACCCCCCTCTCCGAGTTCACGGAGGATCGAGAGACGCGACTCCCGCTCGCGGCGATCGCCGAGCGACTCGCGACGGCGACGACGCCGATGGCGTATCAGGCCGTCTGCCGTCCCTATCGTGACTGGAGTGCGGCCGCAGCCGACCGTCGTCACCGACTCGAACGCGGCCGCGACACGCCTGCGCAGCGATTTGTCGACGACTGGATCGGGCCCACGGACGAGGAGATCGAACCCGGCGAGCGCTACGACGAACTCGCCGCGAAAGATGCTCGGCGCTCGTTCGTCGTGAACGCGCGCGTCGTCGCCGTTGGCTCCGACGCGGACGCCGCGATCGCGGACCTGGAGAGCGCGTTCGAACCCGTGAGCCACACCTGGTACAGCGTCCGCGGACGCCGAAAAACCGGGCACGACGCCCGCGCCGTCCGCGAGGCGATCGAGAACCGAACGGTCCACCCGCCGACGTACGACGACTGGCGCGGGAAGCTCCCGTGGACGGCCAACCGCAGCCGGGCGATTATCGCGGACGCCGCCGAAGCGCCGTCGTTCTGCCTGCTCGACGGCACCGCGCTCACGGCCGCGGGCGACCGCGGGATCGACACGACGCCCGGCGAGCGGACGACGATCCAGCGCCCACCCGACGCACGCCTGCAGCGCTATCGCGCACCGGGCCTCACAGTCGGCCACCCGCTCGACCAGGACGGGGCGCGTGACGACGACACCATCGCCATTCCGCCGTCACTCCAGCCGCTCCACGTCGCCTGGTTCGGAGCCACGGGAGCGGGAAAGTCGACGGCGCTAACGAACGCCATCCTGCAGAATCACGCGGTGACCGACGGCGCGGACATCCTCGTCGACCCCAAGGGTGACGGCATGGCGACCGACTATCTCCGCGCTCACTACGCCGAGTACGGTACGCTCGAGAACGTGATCTACTTCGACTGCGCGGACGTGCTCCCGGCGTTCTCCTTTTTCGATATCCGGGAGGCGGTCGCGGACGGCGTCGCTCGGGAGACGGCCGTCGAGGACATCGTCGACCACTACCTCGAGGTGCTTACCCAGATCATGGGACGGGATCGGTTCGAGCAGGCGGTCCGGTCGCCGGACATCATCCGCTATCTGGTAAAGGCGCTGTTCGACCCCGTCCACGGGGAGGACGCGTTCTCGCATCGCGCGCTCCATGGAGCGGCGCGACGGATGCACGAACGCCAGTCCGCACCCGCAGTGTCGGATCCGGACCTCGAGCGGATGCTCGCGGGCGTCGTCGCCAACCGCAAACGAACCTTCGACGAGCTGATGCAGGGGGTCGCCAACCGGCTCGAAAAGGTGCCCGTCGACCGCCGACTCGCCCGCGTGTTCAACCACGTGCCCGCGGAGGACGACCCACAGTTCGACCTGGCCGACTACCTCAACGAGGACGTGGTGATCGTGATCGACACCGGCCGCCTCCGCAGCGAGGCGCAGCGCACGCTCGCGGTCGTGCTGCTGTCGAACCTCTGGACCGCGCTCAAACGGCGCGCCGCCCGCGAAGAGGGGGACCAGCCACTCGTCAATCTCTACTTGGAGGAGGCCGCCAGCATCGCCGTCTCGGACGTGCTCAGCGAGCTGCTGGCGCAAGCGCGCGGGTTCGGCTGTTCGGTGACGCTTGCGATGCAGTATCCGGCACAGCTGCGGAGTCGCGACGAGGGCGCGTACGAGGAGGTGCTAAACAACGTCGGGTCGATCATCACCGGGCCGGTGCCGTCGGACAGGGGGCTCGCGGAGCGACTGGCGACCGACGAGATGGATGCCGACCGCGTCGCCACGCGGCTCCGCGCGCTCCAGCGCGGCGAGTGGGTCGTCTCGCTCCCGGCCGGCTTCGGCGAGACGCCGCCACGGCCGTTCCTCGTCGGCTCACCGTCGCCGCCACCCACGGACCCGACCGAGTCACGCCCGCTCGCGCCCGACGGCCACGCCACCTTCGAGGCGGCTCGCGACCGGCTGCGCGACCGCGTCCTCGCGGAATGTGGGCTGCAGCTGGCGTCGCCGTCAACGGTCGACGCGGAGGACCAGGAGGAGGCGTCGGACGCACCGGATCCCGAAACGGTCCGTGTCGACTCCGCGCTCCCGCACACCACCCGGCTTCCGCCCACCGTCGAGTATGATGCCGAGATCCACGCCTGTCGCTGTCGGGAGTGTGATGCGCGGTACGACCCGTCGATCGAGGGCGTTCGCCGGGCGACGAACTGCTGTGGCGATCTGGACGCGGTCGACCCCGCGGACATCCCCATCTGCGACCTCAACCTGAAGCTGACGCCCGCGGAGTGTCGCGATAGCGAGTTCTCGACGACGCAGCTCCTGTTCCTGCAGGCGGTGTACAACGCCCAGCAGCTGCGGTACGAGCCGCCCGCGTACGACCTGCTGCACGACTCGATGATCCGGTTACAGGAGTACGTCGGCATCGAGAGCGCAGCCGTCGACGACCTCTGTGAGGCGGGCGTGTTGACGCGGGATACGGACCACCCCCACCGGCTGTACACCGTCACGCCTGACGGCCGCAAGGCGATCGGCGAACACTATCGCGAGGGCGTCGACTACGGCCATGGCCAGGGCGACCTCGAGGAGACGAGCCAGCACGTCTTTGCCGTCGAGGTGGCGCGACGCTACCTCGAGGCGGACTATGTCGAGGACCCCGAGAGCGACGTGGCCGAGGTGATCCCCTACTACGACCTCGACGGGAACCGACGCTTGGACGTTGCCGGGGTGGACGAGCATGGGGAGTTCGAGGTCGTGGTCGAGGTGGAGCGCGTCAATCACGACCTGCGTCGGGCGGTCCCCGAGGACTTCGACAAACTCGCGAGCTGTGACCCCGCGGAGGCGATCTGGGTGGTGATGAGCCAGAGCGATGGCCACGAGGTGCTGACCGCGCTGAACGACCCGCTGGATGAGGATCCACGCGTCGAGAAGACGTACGCGTCGACGACGCCCCCGCAGCAGTTCCGGATCGACACGCCGGGGCTCACCGCGATGTTCCCGGTGACGTGGCTCCGCGACCGGGTGGATGATGAAGAACCCGCGGACTGAGCGGGCGGGCAGAGACACGGACTGGTCGCCTGTCGGCCGGAGCAGGTTCATCCCTCGCTTCCAGGTCGTGAACCGGAGCACGCGACGGGGAGGGGTCTCCCAGCGTGGAAACGGGCGTGTTCATACTCGGGGTTTTTGCCCGGGAGGACTGGGTGACGCTCCGATCGAGGGTGAGTATGAAGACGCCAGGGGTGCTGTGCATGCGGCCGCGGCCGGCTGTGGGGGTGGTCACAAACCGGCCGCGATGCGGGCTGTTCGCGTCGGCTTCGTGGGAGTGGAGCGTGCGAGACGACTCGCTGGTCGAGGATGTCGCAGGGAGTTGCGACCGACAGATCGAAAAATCGCCCGACGAAAGCCGATTATGAAGATTCGGCTGGTCTACCCGGACCGCGGTCGGCCCGTCACACCGACTCGTTCGTGGGTGGTGAGACGGCCGCGGCCCGGCCGCGAGCCGACCGCGATCGCGACAGCGATCGTGGCTGTCCGCGGCCGCGAACGGCCCCTCTCCCCTGTTCGCGGTCGCCTCCTCATCTCCCCGACCGCGGACCGCGACCGCAGTCAGCTGCCCCCGATCCGCGTAGGTCCCCGTCCCGAACCCTGCGCCACCACCGGTCATACTCCCCGTTGCGCTTTGTGAGACAGAGACCTCCCGGAGACCAAACCCGATTATGAACGCCTGGACCCGAAACGAGAGGGGGTTGAGACGCCCGATTTGGTACCCCAGAACCATCCACCCGGGTATGAATCGTGAGCACGCACGCAGGGTTATCGAAGTTACAAGGCTAAAGCCCCGCTTCAGGGCGGGGATACAGCCGAAAACGCTTCCACGGACCGCGCTCGATGGCATTGCTGGATATTCCATACCCAGCCGTTATTTTTAATATGCAATTTTCCATAATAGGTTATAGACGTAGGCCGATGCTGGAGACGACCCGCACCTATCGAGCGAAAATCGTCAATCACTCACAAGTAAATGACGACCTCGATCAGTGCGGGTTCTCCGCGTCGAAACTGTGGAACGTCGCCCGATACTACACGCAAGGCCGATGGGATGAAGACGGGGAGATCCCCGACGACGGCGAACTCAAATCCGAACTCAAGGAACACGAACGATACAGTGACCTCCATTCTCAGTCAAGTCAGCGAGTTCTCGAAGAGCTTGCTGAGTCGTTCACCAGTTGGTACAAAGCACGCCAACGAGGAGACGAGAACGCCAACCCACCCGGCTACCGCAAACACGGCGACGAGCACCCGCGCTCCACCGTGACGTGGAAGCAGAACGGCATCAAGCACGACTCCAAGCACACCCGACTTCGTCTGAGCAAGGGCTTCAACCTGAAAAACCATCGCTCGGACTTCATCCTCTGTGAGTACGAGACGCGACCAGACGTGACCGTGGAGAACATCCAGCAGGTTCAGGCCGTGTGGAACGGCGACCGTTGGGAACTCCACCTCGTCTGCAAGAAGGAGATCCCCGTCGAAGACGCACCGGGCGACAATACGGCGGGCATTGATCTCGGCATCAAAAACTATCTCGCCATAGCCTACGACGACGGTGACGCAGAGTTGTATCCGGGGAACGTGCTAAAAGAGGACAAGCACTACTTCACTCGTGACGAGTACGACACTGAAGGCGAGAACGGCCCGTCACGCCGTGCGCTTCGCGCCCGACAGAAACTCTCGCGTCGGAAAGACCACTTCCTACACGCGCTCGCCAAACACGTCGTAGAGCAGTGCATCGACCACGAAGTTGGTCACATCGCCATCGGTGACTTACGCGAGATTCGTGAAGACGAGAACGGTAGCTCGCGGAACTGGGGTCGATGTGGGAACAAGAAACTCCACGGCTGGGAGTTCGACCGCTTCACCACGTTACTCGAATACAAGGCCGAAGAGCACGGCATCCTCGTTGACCGCACAAGCGAGCGAGACACGTCGAAGACGTGTTCGTGCTGTGGTCGGAAGCGGGATTCGAATCGCGTGGAGCGTGGTCTGTACGTTTGTGAGTTGTGCGGTGCGACGATGAACGCGGACGTGAACGGCGCGGTGAACATTCGCAGAAAGATAACTCAGAATCCCCCAACTGGGGATATGAGTAACGGTCGTTTGGCACGGCCAGTAGCCTACCTGTTCAACCAAACCTCCGGGTCGTTCCACCCGAGAGAACAGGCAGGTTGCGAACCGTAATATCCCAATGCTCGGGAATCCTCGCTCTTCAGGGCGGGGAGGATGTCAACTGCGGGAACGAAGCGAATGCCCCGCATGACCGAGCGTAGCAGACTGCCAGAGTTGAACCAGCCCATTGAAACCGGACAGAGCCCTGCAGTTGCGGATCTTGCGGCCGGCGGCTTCGCGGCCGAAACGGAGATCCTGACGACCACCGGCCCGCGACGCGTCGGCCGTCTCACTCCGGAGGACCGCGTGTATGCACTCAACTTGGCAACGAGCGTGATGCAGCCGAAACGGGTGCTTGCTGTCGAGCCGGTCACACCCACCGATTCACTCGTCGAGATCCGGACGCGGCGCGGCCACTTGAAGCTCTTACAGGACCACCGCATTCCGTACCAGACGAAGTCGATCAGCCGGATCCGGACGCACCCTGCCGGTGAGCTCGCAACGCGACAGGAGTACAAGTTCGTCAACGACTGGCAAACGCGAGCCTACCCCCGGCTTGAACAAGTCGACATGACCGAGTTGGCAAAGGAGTACGAGGTCGGAGTCACACCGAACTGTCACGGGCACACGTTCCGAGCCCGCCTCCCCGACGGGTGTGAGCCGAGCCGATACGGGGGTGATGTCGGGTACTACTTCGATCCGGACACCTTCGAGACGTATCGCTCTTCGATCGAGGACACGGCCGCGGAGGTGACGATTCACGCCGGGCCGAACCACTGGCGGCGGCCGATCACGTTCGACGGCGACGACTTTCTCGAATTCCTCGGCTGGTTCATCACTGAAGGGTCCATCACCCACTCGTCCAACCGAGACACGTCGGAGATCGGCATCGCACAGAAGACGGCTTCCCACCGTGAGCGAATCGCGGAGCTCTTCGACCGAATGGAGATCGATGTGTGTGTCAGTGAAAACGGGTTCAGCTTCAGCTCAAAGCTGTTTGCTCGCGTGCTGACTCGGCTCTGTGGCGGATCGAGTCACGAGAAACGGCTTCCGGAGTTCGTGTTCACGCTCCCGCGTGAGCAACAGGAACTCCTGTTGGATACGCTCTTTGCGGGCGACGGGAACGACTGGGGCGTCTACTATACGGCAAGCGACCAGCTCGCTGCGGACATCCTACGATTGTTCGCGTACGTGGAGTACAAGCCACGGTATACGGTTCGTAACGGGAACTGGCAGCTGTATCTCGGAACCAGCCGCGATGGCTTCTCGTCGACCGCGCACGTTTCATCGACGACGGATACATCACCGTGCTACAGGCTCACGGTCGCCGACTACTCTGCGGTCATGGCGGGGATGGATGGGAAGTTTCAGTGGGTCGGTGTGAGCCAGGTTGGCTGACTCTGGTGGTTCCGTTCGTTACGCCACGTTCGTGGCCTCGAACCGCGCACCGCCATCCGCGCCCTCGGTCACGGCGATCTCCCAGTCGTGTATCTCCGCGATTCCTTGGACGATGGAGAGGCCGTAGCCGGGGCTGTCCTCCTGGGTCGAAAAGCCGGATTCGAACACGGCCTCGCGGTCCGCGGGCGGGATGCCGGTGCCGTCGTCCTCGACGTAGAAGCCGTCGCCGAGGGGACCGACGCGGATCTCGTCGGCGTCGCCGTGGTCGATCGCGTTCCAGAACAGGTTCTCGAAGAGCCGCCTGAGCTGGCTGTCGTACGCCTCGAAGTCGGCGTCACCCTCGACCGTGAGCTCGGCACCCTCGGACGAGACGGTCTCCCACGCCTCGGGAGCGGCCGTCGCGAGCGAGACCGACGAGAGGTCCAGCTCGTCGCCGCGAGCGACGTGGAGGAGCTCGTCGATGAGGTTGCGCATCCGGTTGTGCGCCTGGGCGACGGCTTCGAGGTGCTCGAAATCGCCCGTCTCCTTCGCCAGCTGGAGTCGCCCTTCCGCCACACTAAGCGGGTTCCTGAGGTCGTGGGAGACGGTGCTCGCGAACGACTCCAACAGCTCGTTGCGGTACTGGATCTCCTGTTGTCGGTCCTTGTCGTCGGTCACGTCGCGCGAGTGGATGAACAGCCCTTCATCGACGGGCTGGACGCTCACTTCGAGCCACATTCCCCGGGGCTCGAACTCCGTCTCGAACTCGACCGCCTCGTCGGCCGCCATCGCTCCCCGCAGGTGAGAGTGCAGCTCCGTCCCCTCCGCCTCGGGGAACACGTCCCACAGCGCTTCGCCTGTCGCTCGCGGCGCCGGACAGCCGGTTCGCCGCTCCATCTCCTCGTTCCAGTAGGTGATCGTCCAGTCCTCGTCGACCGTGTAGAAGCCGCCCGTCTGCTCGTACAGCGTCAGTAGTCGATCCTTTGCTATCTCGGCCTGATGTTCCGATCGGCGCCGTCCGACCAGCGTGTCGATCCGGTTCGCGAGCAGCTCGTACGCCTCCGTGCCGCCCTTCTGGAGGTAGGAGCTCGCGCCCGCGTTGATCGCCTTCGAGGCGATCTCCTCGCTCCCCTTGCCAGTGAAGAGCACGAACGGGAGGTTCGGGTACTCCCCGCGGACCGCTTCGAGGAACTCCAATCCGTCCATCCCCGGCATATCGTAGTCGCTCACGACGCAGTCGACGGTCGCCTCGCGGGTCCGGTCGAGCGCCTCCGCAGGATCGTGTTCCGTGATCACGGTGAAGCTCTCGTCGAGCTTGTTCAGGTACGTCCGAACTAGCCCCGAAAACTGCGGGTCGTCGTCCACGTGCAGCACGACGGTGGACTCGTCAGTCTCGATCTGACTCATTCTGGCCTCGAGTACGGACCCGACCGCGGAAAAATAAACTGGTACGTTCTTGGTACGTCCTGTCAGGTACAAGAGTCTCCGTCCGGTAGGGTGGCGGACGGACGAATGGGACAGGAATCGGACACGGCGGCGTACGTGCTGAACTCGAAGTATCGCCGCGGCGTGCTGCGGGAGCTCGGAGACACGGACCGAGCGACGCCGACGCAGCTGGCGGAGGCGGTCGACGAGCCGCGACCACACATCTCCCGAGCGCTGTCCGAACTCCGCGAGGAAGACGTGGTTGAACTCCGGGTGTCCGAGGGGCGCAGCGTCGGCCGGTACTACGGTCTGACCGACGACGGCGAGGGCGTCTGGACGGAGATCCGGGACCGGCTCCGCAAAGTGGAGTGGTCCGTGAGCGAGCCGTCGACGGACCGCCAGCGGCGGCTCGTGGATCGCGCCCGAGACGCGTTCGGCGACGAGCTCCGCTCGGTCGGGTGCTGCGAGGGCGACTCGGTGCGGTTCCTGTTCGCGGACGAAGCGGTACTATCGGACTACTCGACGGAGGCGTTCGAGGAGATGCTGCGGACGTTCCTCTTCGACCACTCGCTGAGCGAGGTGACGATTCCGACGGACAGCTGTCAGTCGGAGGTGACCCACTTCGAGGAGTTCTCCGTTCTCAGAGTCCCGACCGGCGAGGCGGCGGGCGTGTTCGTTTCGGTGGCCGGCGACGGGGGGTTGGACACGCCGGATTTCGCCGAGACGGTGGCGTCGATGTTCGACGATCGTCCGCCCTGATCTCCACTTCGGCGTCCGGTCCGTGCTGCGTCGTCGTCGCCGTCCGCACCGTCCAAGATCGGCGTCCGTCGCCGGACCGCGGCCGCGACGCCTTTTACCACGGAGCCCACACGGCCAGACATGAGCGACCGCTCCGAGAAGCTGACCGACGCCTTCGAGCACACCGACTACGACCTCGTGACCGCCAGCGAGAACCGCGACCGGGTGCGCGTCGCGGTGCTGCCCGCGGGGGCGGACCCGGACGCGCTCCGCGCGATCATCGAGGAGGCGCTGGACGCGGACGCGCTGCTCGGCTTCACCGTCACCACGGAGACGGTCGACGCCAACGACACCATCGGGACGGTCGCCTCGTTCCGTCGGCGGGACTGAGCCCGACGCCTCAGGCGTCGAGCCGCTCTTCCCACTCCTCGGCGGGCAAGGACTCGCGGGTCACGCCGTCCGGGCCCTGTGCGAGCAGCAGCGTGATGGCGTCGTCCATCACGTCCGGCGGGAGCACGCCGTCGCGTTCCGCCTCCGGCAGGTGGTCCCAGAAGCCGGTCGCGGCGCGGCCGCCGGGGTCCAGACAGTTCACGTTGACGCCGTCCGCTTCCACCTCGTCGGCCAGCGTTCGCGAGAAGCCCTCCAGGCCCCACTTGGAGGCGACGTAGGGGCCCCAGCCCGCGGCCGCGCGGCGGCCGAGTCCCGAGGAGACGTTGATCACGTTACCGCGGCCCGCCGCCACCATGTGCGGGACCGCGTGCTTGGCACAGAGGAACGCCCCGGTGAGGTTCACCTCGAGGATCAGTCGCCAGTCGTCGGCGTCGACGGTCACGGTGTCCCGCAGTTCGTCGTGGAGGCTCAGCATGCCGACGCCGGCGTTGTTGACGAGGCCGGTGGGTGCTCCGAACGCGTCGACGGTCGCGTCGACGAGCGCCTCGACGGCCGCCTCGTCGGTCACGTCCGCGGGCGCGACGAGCGTCTCGCCTGGGGCGTCCGCGACGTCGGCGGCGACGTCGTCGAGCGCCGCCTCGTCGCGGGCGGACAGCACTACGTTCGCACCCTCGCGAGTCAGTCGGCGGGCCATCGAGGCACCGAGGCCGCGGCTGGCCCCGGTGACGATCACGGTCTCGGCAGAGAGGTCGGTCATGGTCGCCGTCGGTGCCGGGAACGCAAAACGTGTGCGAAACGACGGGCGGTCGTCGCTGCGCACTGATGCGGCGCTGTATCCTCGCTTCCCTCGGTAGAATTAAATGCGATTACGCCGCCAGTTCGTGACGGAAGCCGCGTCGGCGCGGGGCGTACGGAAACGTCCCGGGTGCCCTACCACCCGAGACGTGGCTTCCACGCCCGCGAGGGCGTTCCCCGGAAGCCATGCAAACGAACACACACCGCGATATTGAGTGTTGCCCACCGACCGCCATCGGGAGCCGCGGGGGCGCCGTCTGGTCCCTCCAGACCCATGTGTCGGTATAACCCCGACTGCGACGAGGATCCCGCGGTCGTGGCCGTCCGCGAGCCCGGATGGGTCGTCCCGAGCTGTTGCGGTGCCAGGAGGCCGATAGACCTGCCACCGAGCGACTCCGGGTGAGCCCTACTCCGCGGCGATCACGTCGTCGATGCGGAGGATCTGCCCGGTCGCGTCCGTCGCGGACGCGACTGCCTCCCGCTTGACGGCCGCGGGGTCGACGATCCCGTACTCGACGGGGTCGGCGACGACGCCGGAGCGTCCGTCGCTCACGATCCCGGCGCGACCGGTCGACTCGTGGGCCGCGCGCAGGTCGACGAGCGCGTCGATGGGGTCGAGACCCGCGTTCTCGGCGAGCGTTCGGGGGAGCGCGTCGACCGCGTCCGCGAACGCCTCGATGGCGAGCTGCTTGCGACCCTCGACGCCCGCGGTCGCGCTCCGGACGCGGTCCGCGATCGCGATCTCCGTCGCGCCCGCGCCGGGGACGACGCCGCCAGTGAGGGCGGCGACGACCACGTCGACGGCGTCCTCCGTGGCGCGCTCCAGTTCGGCGAGGACGTGTTCGGTGCTGCCGCGGAGCAGCAGGGTAACGGGGCCGTCCGTATCGCCGCCGCGGACGAACGTCAGGTCGTCCTCGCCGTGGCGCTCGACGGTGAGGGACGCGGCCGTTCCGAGGTCGTCGGCGTCGAGATCCGCGAGGGTGCCGAGCCGCTTCGCGCCCGTGACCGACGCGACCGCGCCGGCGTCGGCGCTGCTCACGTTCGTGAACGCGAGGACGCCGGCGTCGGCGAGGTAGCCCGCGACGCGGTCGTCGATCCGCTTCGAGCAGACGAGCGCGTCGACGCCCGCGTCGGCGAGCGTCCGCGCGTAGCCGCGCAGTTCGTCGTCCTCGGCGCGGATCGCGGCGTCGAGCTGGTCGACGGAGCTGATCGCGTACTCGGCGCCGACCTCGCCGGTGCGGACCTCGAGCGCGGCGTCGAGGACGGCGACCGTCGCGTCGGTCACTTCGCGGGGCATGTCGTCGGTCGCCGGCTCCTCGTCGAGGAGGATCCCCTCGACCAGTTCGGAGCCCGAGGACGCGGCGCCGGCCCGCGCGTGGAGGCGCACGTCCTCGCGGTCGACGCCGTCGTCGGTCTCGACGCGGCGGACGGCCGCGACGACCAGGTCGGCGAGCGCCGCGGCCGTCACGTCGCCGGTCCCCTTGCCGGTCATCGAGGATTCCGCGACCTGCGCGAGCAGGTCGTCGTCGAGGTCAGCATCGAGCAGGCACTCGTCGATGGCCTCCTCGGCGATCCGTGCCGCCTCGTGGTACCCTTCCACGACGACGCTCGGGTGAACGTCGTCGTCGAGCAGGTCCTCGGCGCGGGCGAGCAGTTCGCCGGCGAGCACCGCGGCGGTGGTGGTGCCGTCGCCGACCGTCTCCTCCTGCGTCTCGCTCACCTCGACGAGCATCTGTGCGGCGGGGTGTTCGATGTCCATCTCCCGGAGGATGGTCGCGCCGTCGTTGGTGATCACCACCTCGCCGGCGGTGTCGACGAGCATCTTGTCCATCCCGCGGGGACCGAGCGTGGTTCGGACCGCGCTCGCCACCGCACGCCCGGCGCGGATGTTCGAGTCCTGCGCGGCCCGTCCGCGCGTTCGACTGCTGTCCTCGGACAGAACGTACATCGGTTGCTGCATGCGTGCGGCCATACTCAGTGCCCCTAGAGGCTAGCAGTTCTATATATCCGTTTCGGTGCGATTGGGAGGAAAACACCGGACTACGCCGGGGGCGACTCGGCGCGAGCCGTCAGCGCTCCGACCGGCGTCCGCGGTCGCGTCCCGCGGCGCCGCGGGTCGACCGACAGGCACATGTGGAGCGGACGAAAGGTTCTACCATGCTCGGGCTGGAACACGGGTTCCGGATCGTGGACGTGCACGCGCGTCTCGATCCCGACGCGGAGTCCGTGGAGACGCACGGCCGCGACATCTCGCCCGAACGCCTGGAGCGCGAGATGCATCAGGCCGGCGTGGTGCGCGCGGCGGTCTCTCCCGGCCAGCGCCCGCCGGGCGAGAGCTATCTCCGAGCGAACAACGCCGTCGCTCGGCTCAGCGTCGACCGGCCCTTCCTCGCGTTCGCGCGGCTCAACGGTCCCGTCGACCCGCGCGATAACCCGATCGCGCGGCTCAGGAACCTCCGCACCGAGCGCGCCGACCACCACACGCGCCCGGACGACGTGGAGCAGTACGCCTACGACGACCGGTTCCACGGGTTCACGATCGTCCCGGCTGCCGACGGCGTCCCGGGAGAAGACGTGCTCGAACAGCTCGCGGACGCGGACCTGCCGGTGCTGGTCCACGGCGGCGAGCGGTTCACCCCGTCGATGGTCGAACGCACCCTGCTCCCGTACGACTTCCCGGTGGTGCTGGCCGGCTTCGGTGGCTACCCGCTCGATGAGGGACTGATGACCGAGGCGCTCGACCTGCTCGACGACCACGACCGGCTCTACCTCGACACCAGGGCCGTCCGGTACCGCAACGTCCTCGAGCGGGGCGTGCTCGAACACCCCGACCGGATCCTGTTCGGGAGCGGCGTCCCCGAGGCCCACCCGAACGTCGGCGTGATGGAGGTGCTGACGCTGGACGTCTCCGAGGACCTGATGCAGCGCGTCTTCACGAAGAACCCCTCGCGAGTGATCCCGGGGCTGGCGGCCGGCGCCGATTTCTGAACCCTCCGCATCGCCGTCTCGTTCCTTCGGTGCCGTTGTGTGCGATGGGTGGTGTGCGGTCGCGGTGCTGTGCGGGGTGGTGCGGTGCTGTGCGGTCGGCGCGCGCCGCGGCGACCCTGTGTCGCCGCGACCGCGCGAGGTCGCCAGCGCGCTACTGCACGCTGGCTGCTCGAAAATCTCCGATTTTCGGTGGAGGGCGCGGGCCGGCCGCCTGCGGTGCTGTGCGGTTCGCGGCCGGCCCGCGGCCGAGGCTGGGGAGGCGTGAGGCTGCCGTGCGGTTGCGGGGCGGTCGCGGTGCGGGGTGGGACTGAAAGGGGCAGTCGGCTGGGGCTTTCGAGATGTTGCTGTCCCGATCAGCAGGATCTGCGACAGAAACAAAAAACGCGTCGGAGAGACAGCCGACTGGAACCTTGTGAACTACCCTACTCGCTCACGGCCGACGCCGTTCGCTCCTTGAGGGTAGGGCTTCCTGCTTCCACGACGCGCTTTGCAGACACCGAGTCGGTGTCCACAGGGAGCGCAGTCTCCACAGGCGTTGATTCGGAGCATCCCACTCCTACGTCTTCTAGGGCGCGAGAAAGAATGTTCCACGCTGCGTTCGCGTCCCTGTCCGCCTCAAACCCACACGCCGGACAGGAGTGTTCACGGACCCACAACGGCTTATCGGTCGAGACACCGCAGGACGCGCACTCCTTGGTCGTCCCTCTCGGGTTGACCGCGGCGAAGTGCGTTCCCTCGCGCTCGCACTTGTATTCGAGTAACGAGAGGAACGTCCGCCACGCAGCAGACGCCGTGTTGCGGCTGTTCGACGGCGATTCCATCATCCCCTTCACGTTCAGGTCTTCGACTGCTACGAGGTCGTACTCCCGTGCGTAATACGCTGAGAGTTTATGGAGGAAGTCGCGGCGTTTCCGTCGGAGGTCGGCGTGACACTCCGCAACGCGCCGCCGTTGCTTCTCGTAGTTGTTCGACCCGTGCTGTTTGCGCGAGAGCTTCCGTTGCTCGCGTTCCAAGCGTTCACGTTCGTCTGACAGGTCGAGGGACCCGACTGCCATGCCGTCGGTGTCGTGAGCGTACTTGAAAATTCCCACGTCGATCCCGACGCACTTCTCGGGGTTCTCAGGCGGTTCGGGCGGTTCTCGGTCCATTTGGACGCCGAAGGTGGCGAACCACTCGCCCGTCGGTTCCTTCTTGACCGTGACTTGCTTGAGCTTCGCGTCGTCGGGGATGGAGCGGTGGAGCCGTATCGGTATGTCCGCGAGTTTCGAGAGTGACAACACAGTCTGACCACCCTTCTTGTCGAGCTTGAAGCCAGACTGGCTGTACGTGAAACTGCGGAACTCCCGTGGCGGCTTCCACTTGAGCTGACCGACGCCGTAGCCGTTCTCTTTGAGCGCGGAGAGTCCTTTGAGGTTGTCGAACAACCGTTCAACGACGGTTTGGAGAACCTTCGAGTACACGTCGGAGAGGCCGTCCCACCACTTCTTGAGCTCGGGGAGTTCCGACCGTAGCGTGGTCATGGACGGCAGTTCGCCGTGTTCGTCTTGGTACTCGTTGAGTCGGTAGAGAGTGTGGTTGTAGAGTTGCCTACAAATGTCTCGGTGGCGGTCCAACTCCTCACAATGGGCGTCGGACGGCATGAGACGGTACTTGTAGGTGTAGTACATGACCCTCTACTCGCGTTGGTTCTCGACGTACTGTTTCAGCACATCCAGCGACACCTGCCCCGTCGAGATGAGGCAGTACGAGTCGTTCCAGAACGAGTCGCCCCACAGTTCGGTTTTCAGTTCGTCCGCGTACTCGTTACGGATACGGCGAGCGGTCGCGCCTTTGACCGTGTTGATGAACTTTACGAGGTCTGTGGTTGGTTTCGCTCGGAACAGGATGTGTACGTGGTCGTCCTCGCCGTCGAGGTTCGTCAGTTCGACACCGTAGTTTTCCGTGAACCCGCTGATGACCTCGCGAATGAATTGGGTTCGCTCCTCGGTGAGCACTCCGCGCCGATATTTCGTGGTGAGTATCAGGTGGTAGTGCAGGGAATACGTCGAGTGCGCTCCCGAGTCGAGGTCGTACTCCATTGGGTTCGGCCAATGCTATACTACCCTACTGTGAAAACATTGCGATTGCGTGGGCCTGTGGGCCTGCCATTGAATCGTGTATGAGAACTGTTCGGCGCTGTATCCCCTCCCTGCTCTCGCCTCCCATTCGGTCGGCGCTCGCTGAGGAAGGGGGCTTAGCGCCTACTTTCAGCTAAACGCTGCCGTCCCGTTCAGCAGGATCCACAACTGAGAGGATCGCCGACCCCTCGCGCTACTCCTCGTCGGCCCACGGCAGCGGCTCGGTACACCAGTGACAGAAGTCGATCTCGGCGTCGGTCTCCTTGCCGCAGTTCGGGCACTGGACGGTCTCGGGGGCGTCCGTCTCGCCGCCGCTCGGGACGGCGTCCGCGAGCGGGACCGAACTCGACTCGCCGCCGCGCCGCGCCGCGCGGTTCGCGGCCGCGCCGTTGCCCCGCTCGCTCCGCCCGGTTCGTTCTTCGTCCCGTTCCGGTGCGTCGCCGGCGCGGGCCTCCGCGACCGCGGCGGCCGCCCGCCGACTGCGCTTCTCCGCGTTTTGGCGACGGGCGACGAGGAAGGCGTCGAGCACCGACAGCAGGGTCAACAGGAGGATCGGGAGCACCACGTCCGCGGGCAGCGACTCGGAGTACTCGACGACCCCCACGTTCGGGTCCGCGGGGACGGTGCCGTACAGCACTTGGAGGAGGACGCCGCCGACGATGATGGTCGCGATCCACAGGAAGGCGCGGCCCCACTTCCGGAGGAACGCGTGACCGAGGCCGGGGAACAGGAACGCGAGCAGCGCCGCCAGCCACGGCCGATATCGGTCTCGCATTGGCGGCCGTTGTCGGGCGAACCCCCTGAAGGTTCTGAATCCCGCACGGTCCGGAATCAACGTCTTTTAAGCCTCGACCGCGGAAGCGATCGGTATGGAAGGACTCGAAGACCGCACCTACACCGCGGACGCCGAGCCGGGTGACCACGTCACGGTCGCCGGCTGGGTTCACGAGGTCCGCGACCTCGGCGGCATCGCGTTCCTGATCCTCCGGGACACGGACGGGAAGATCCAGGTCAAGTTCGAGAAGGACGAGATGGACGACGAGCTCGTCGAAACCGGGCTCGGCGTCGCCCGCGAGTCGGTCGTCTCCGTGACCGGCGACGTGGAGGAGGAACCCCGCGCGCCCACCGGCGTCGAGATCACGCCCGAGTCGGTCGAGGTCATCGCCGAGGCCGACACGGAACTGCCGCTGGACCCCTCCGGCAAGGTCGACGCGGAGCTGTCGACGCGGCTCGACAACCGCACCCTCGACCTGCGGAAAGACGAGGTGAAGGCGGTCTTCGAGATCCGCTCGGAGATCCTGCGCGCCGCACGCGAGGCGTTCCGCGACGCGGACGCGACCGAGATCACCACGCCGAAGATCGTCGCCACCGGCACCGAGGGCGGGACGGAGCTGTTCCCGATCACCTACTTCGGCGAGGAGGCGTTCATGAACCAGTCGCCGCAGCTGTTCAAGCAGCTGACCGCCGGCTCCGGGCTGGAGCGCGTCTTCGAGATCGGCCCGATCTTCCGCGCCGAGGAGCACAACACGCCGCGGCACCTCAACGAGGCGACCTCCATCGACTTCGAGGGCGCCTTCTGTGACCACCACGACGCGATGGACGTCTGCGAGTCCGTCGTGCGCTCGGCCTACGAGGCGGTCGCCGAGAACTGTCAGGAACAGCTCGAGGCGCTCGGCCTCGAGGGCGAGTTCGACGTGCCCGAGGAGGCGTTCCCGCGGCTCACCTACGAGGAGGCCATCGAGGAGATCAACGCCACGGGCGCGCTCGACGAGCAGCTCGTCTGGGGCGACGACCTCCCGACCGAGGGCGAGGTCGCGCTCGGCGAGGCGGTCGGCTCCCACTACTTCATCACCGACTGGCCCAGCGAGGTGAAGCCGTTCTACATCAAGGACTACGACGACGACGAGACCCTCTCGACCGGCTTCGACCTCATGCACCCGCGCATGGAGCTCGTCTCCGGGGGCCAGCGCGAGCACCGCTACGAGGAGCTCATCGCCGGCTTCGAGCAGCAGGGGCTCGACCCCGACGAGTTCGAGTACTACACGAAGATGTTCAAGTACGGCATGCCGCCCCACGCCGGCTGGGCCATCGGCGCCGAGCGCCTCGTGATGACGATGCTCGACCTCGACAACATCCGCGAGGCCGTGCTCTTCCCGCGGGACCGGCAGCGGCTGAGTCCCTGAGACGGCGCCTCCCCGACTGCGACCGCGGTCCGCGTTTTCCGTCCCCGCTTTTCTGTCCGCCGTCCGCGATGGCAACCGTTAATCGGCGCGTCCGTCACCTCCCGGTATGAGCGACGAGAGCGCGACCGCGTTCGTCCCCGGCCACGTCACGGGCTTCTTCAGCGCCCACCCGGCCGAGCGCGCGGCCGCCGCGGGCTCGCGCGGCGCGGGCCTGACGCTGACCGACGGCGTGGAGGTCCGGATCGACCCGACGGGTTCCGAGACGACGCTGAACGGCGAGTCCGCGGAGATCGAGGCGGTCGAGACGGTGCTGGCGGAACTCGGCATCGAGGAGGATCGGAGCGTCGGCGTCGCAGCGACCACGGACCTCCCGGTCGGCTCGGGCTTCGGCGTCTCGGGCGCGGCCGCGCTCGGAACCGCGCTCGCGGCCAACGAGGCGTTCGCCTGCGGGCGCTCGGAGAACGAGCTGGTCAGACTCGCGCACGTCGCGGAGGTGGAGGCGGGCACGGGCCTCGGCGACGTGGTCGCGCAGGCGCGCGGCGGCGTCCCCATCAGGCTGGAGCCGGGCGCGCCGGGCTACGGCGAACTGGACGGCGTCCCCGCGGGCGCCCGGGTCGAGTACGTCACCTTCGGCGAGCTCTCGACCGCCGAGGTGCTCGCGGGCGACACGACCGCGCTGACGGAGGCGGGCGAGCGCGCGCTGACGGCGGTCCGTCGGACCCCGGTCCTGCCGGCGCTCATGGCCGCCTCGCGGACGTTCGCGCGCGAGGCCGGCCTGCTGGTTCCCGAGGTCGCGGAGGCGGTCGAGGCGGTCGAGGAGGCGGGCGGCGAGGCCGCGATGGCGATGCTCGGCCGGACCGTCTTCGCGCTCGGCACCGGCCTCTCGGACGCCGGCTACGACCCGGCGGTCTGTCACACTCACGCCGCGGGCGCGCGGCTGGTGGACGGGGACGAGAAATAGGAAACGCCGCGGTCAGCGGTCTCAGAACTTCTCCGTCACTCGATCTCCAGCGTTCCGTCCGCACCGCCGGCCTCTCCCTCGACTCCCTCGTCCCACTCCAACTCGAACTCGACGCTCAACTCATCCGGGCCAGACGCCACGGTCTCGCGCTCGGCCTTGACCTCGAAGATCGGGCGCTCCGGGGGCGTCAGCGTCACGGACTCGGAGCCCGCCGTCAGGGTGATCGACTCTCCCCCGTCGAGCTTGTCCGCGACCGTCCGGAGGTATGCGGCGATCTCGGCTCCGCTCATGTCGTGCTCCGACTCGAACAGCACTTCTTCGGGCATGTGGAGAATTACGTCCGCGGGTCGGATAAGTCCACACGTCGGGGTGGGGGCGTGCGGTCGCGGGCCGAGCGGAGTCGGGCGTGGGTCGAAGCTCGACAGCGTCGGAGGCGACCGCGGTCAGTACGTTTCGACGGCGACGTCGAGGCGCTCGAAGTCCGAGACGTTTCGCGTCAGGACCGGTTCGTCGACGACCTCGGCCGTCGCCGCGATGATCACGTCGCCGTCGCCGACGGGAGTTCCGTCGGTTTGCAACTCGCCGGAGAGCCGGCCGGCCTTCCGCATGACCGCGGTGTCGGCCGGGTGAACGGGCTTTGACGAGAGGACTGCTTCGACCTTTTCCCGTTCCGACTCGGATCGCGTCGCGCGAGCGATCCCATAGGACAACTCGAACAGCGTCATCGACGAGAGCCGTTGCTGGACGAGATCGCGCTCCAGTTCGCGTGCTTTCTCGACTGCGGCCTCGTCGCCGTCCATCAGGTCGATGAGGAAGGACGTGTCGAGGAGCACGCTATCCCCCTCGCATCCGGTCCGCCATCTCCTCCAGTTCCTCCGCTCGTCGCTCGCGGCGCTCGTCGACCGCGTCCCGGAGCGCGTCCGCCTCCTCGTCGCTCAACACTCCTGCAAGTTCCGACAGCGACCGCTCCCCGGCCAACCGCAGCACGACCTCCGAAAACGTCTCGTCGTCGCGTTTGTGGGCCGCGAGCCGGTCATACGCCTCCTCGGAGAGGCGGATGCTCTTCGACATGTGCATACGGTCGTATGCAGATCCACAAAGAGCTTTTGCCGTCCGCGAGCGGATTACTGGCCGAGAGGCCGCCTATCCCGTCGCGCGCTCGCGCCACTCCCGCTCAATCCGCCCCTCGTCCGCGAGCTTGATCAGGTGCGCGGCGACGGTCGCCCGCGCCAGGTCGCGGACGCCGGTCAGGTCCTTCTCGTAGGCGGCGTCGAGGACCGCCTCGACCGTCTCGGCGCCGTGCTCGACGGCCGCGAGCACCGCCTCCTCGCGCGCCAGCCGGTGCTCGATAAGGCGGGTCGCGGTCGCCGCGGGGTCGGTGATCGTCGGGCCGTGACCCGGATGGATGGCCTCGAACCCGGCGTCGCGCACAGTTCGGAGGCTCTCCAGGTACGCGCGCAGGTCGCCCTCCGGCGCGCCGACGACGACGGAGCCGTCCGCGACCATGAGGTCGCCGCCGAGGAGGGACCGGCTTTCGGCATTTCTGTCGCCGGTCGCGAAGCAGACGTGGTCCGGCGCGTGGCCGGGCGTTTCGAGGACGCGAGCCGGCCCGACGCGGTCGCCGTCCGCGAAGGTGCGGTCGGGTTCGACGCCGGTCCGGGACAGAAAGCGCTCCGCGTGGTCCGCGTGGGCCCACACCGTCGCGTCGGCCTCCGCGGCGTAGTGGGCCACCCCACCGACGTGGTCCGGGTGCGTGTGGGTGACGGCGACGTGGTCGACGGCGGCAGGGTCGATCGCCGGGGAGACTCCCGCCGGGTCCACTAGCAGCGAGCCGACGAGGTAGGCGTTCGTCTCGCCCCCGGGCGCGCGCGTTTCGACCGGAAGCGGGACGCGGGTCGGCCCGTCGGAGGAAGGCGGCCCGTCGGAAGCGGGCGGATCAGGCGTCACGGCCGGGGATGGGCACGGAGGGCTCGCCGGCGTCCGCGGTCACGGCGGTCGCGAACAGCGAGAGGTCCGCGACGCCGTCGTCGACCGCCGCGACCGAGTCGTACGGGCGGCCGACGACGATGTCGCCGGCTTTGCTCCGGTTGATGCCGGGGATCGCGGTCAGCTCGTCCATCGAGGCCGCGTTCACGTCCAGCGGGTAGGGGACGCCCGTGATCGACCGGTAGCCGTGGTCGGTGATCGCCACGTCGAGCGTCGTGCCGAGTTCCCGCTCGCCCGGCACCGCGACGAGCAGGGGGTAGGTGCCGAGCTGGCGGCCGAACGTCTTGCCGTCCTGGTGGTACTCCAGGTGCACGTCCGGGAGGATCGTCCCGGGCGGGACGACGCGCTGGAGCATCGGGTTGTCGATGGTCTCGCGCACCTCCTTCTTGTACGCCTGGAACTGCTGCTTGTGGTCCCGGGCGATCTCCGCGCCCGTCTCGGCCATCTCGGTGCCCGCGAACGCCATCACCTGCCGGATGTTGATCCGGCGGAGCATCAGCCCCTCGTCGTACACCGACTGGAGGAACGCGCGGTTGTGCTCGAACGTCTCCGCGCGTTCGCCCTCCAGCCCGTGGACGAGGTTGATCCCCGGCAGGAGCTTCGGGAGCCGCGGGGAGGCGTCCGGGCCGGTGGAGGGGCCGGTCACGCGGTCGTCGCTCCCGGGCGTCGCCTCGGGGGTGTCGCCGGGGCGCCAGCCGCCCTCCTCGTTGACGACGCGGACCGCCTCCAGACACTCCTCCGCGGAGACGAGCAGGTTGTTCTTCTCCCGCACCACGGGGTCCGCGGACTCCAGCCCGAACGCGGCCGTGTCGCCGGGCGTGTTGTGCTCGGCGATGACCCGGATAGCCTCACGCGACTTCTCGGGGTAGTCCGTGATCGTCACGGGGTTCATGTTGTCGAGGTGGAGCGTGTCGAGGTCGGGCGCCACCTCGCGGATGCCGCCGTAGAGGTCGCGCAGGGCGTCCGGATTGGGGGCCTCGCCGTCGCCGCCGAACGCGAGGATGTCCGCCTGCCGGCCGAGCCGGAAGTGGCTCACGCCGCGGTTCGAGAGCGCGTCGACCTCGTCGACGACCGAGCGCGCCTCGCGGAACGCCGGGTTGCCGTACAGCGGTTCGGTACAGAACGAACAGCGGTAGGCACAGCCGCGGGAGGTCTCCAGTTCCGCGATCAGGTAGTCGGGGTGGTTGGGGTGCTGCTCGACGACGAACGCGCCCGCCGCGGCCCACCGGTCCACCTCCGCGTTGTCACGCATGCGGTTGTTGAACCCCTCCAGTCCGGAGTCGACGAGGTCGAAGGCGGCCGCCTCGACGTCGCCCTTCGCCACGAAGTCGTAGTCGAGGTCGTCGCGCTCCATCTCCTGTGCGCCGGCGTTCTCCTCGCCGACGCCGAAGCGGACGGGCCCCCCGAGCAGCGTCTCGCCCTCGGCGGTCCACGCGAGCTCGCGGACCTCGTCCGGCTCCGCCGGCGTGCCGCCGACGTACTTGCCGGGGACGGTCATGCCGCCGACGTAGACGAACAGGTCCGCCCGCTGCACGTCGGCCCACTTGTTGCGGTCCTCACGGAGTTCGTCGATGGTGTGGTAGGTGATCGCGGACTCGGGAACGCCCGCGTCCACGAGCGCGCCGGCCGTGTATCGGGGGTACGTCGAGACGTACGGCGGCACGCCGAAGTGCGCCGGCTCGTCGACGTACCCGTCGACGATGGTCACGGTGAGGTCGGCCGGGTCGGTCATGGACGCCGATACTCCGCGGAGACGCTAAAACCCCGCGAACCGGGGGTGGGCTCACGTCCGGGGGGTGCGGGCCGACGGCGCGGAGGGGGTGGACTTACGACCGCGGCGGCCGAAGGGGACGTATGGACGCGCTCGTCGGCGCCATCCTGATCGGCCTCCCCGCGCTGTGGCTCGTCGGGATGGCCGGGTACGCCTACCGCGACGCCGCCCGGCACGGGATGAACGCGCGGAAGTGGGCGGCGGTCAGCCTGTTCGTCCCCTTCTTCGGCTTCTTCGCCTACCTGTTCGAGCGCGACGAGCGCGACTACGACCCACGCGAGGACCCGTACGCCCGCGGCGCGTACAACGTCCACGAGTCGCGAGACGAGGAGTAAGCGTCCATCTCTGACCCGAAAGGTAGGGTCAACCCCGTCTCAAAAGTCCCCGCTGGCTCTCCGTACGACGTTTTTGAAACTACTGTCGATCCTGCTGATCTGGACAGCACCACCCAGAAAGCCCCAGCCGGCTCGACCGGCCGCGACACGCGCTGCGCACCTCGCTCTCCACACCGCCCGCTGCGGTGCTTGCGGTGCCGGGGCCGGACCGAGCCGACTGCCCCTTTCAGTCCCACCCACAGCACCGCACCGCGACCGCCCCGCAACCGCACCACAACCGCACCGCAGCCTCACACCTCCCCAGCCTCGCTGCAGCCGCGGTCGCGCGACCGCCCCGCTGCGCGACCGCGGCTGCGAGCTCCCTCGCGCGCGTTTCTCGCGCGCGCCGACAGCTCAGCTCCCCTATCATGAGTCCACCACTCATGAGTCTCGTGACCGCCCCACGGCACTTAAGCCGGCCGCGACCCAACCTTCGGGCATGCCCTCGACGAAGGAGATCAAGTGCGAGAACGCCGACTGCGAGCTCGACATGTTCGAGAACCACTACACCTACGACGTCCCCGAGGACCACTCCGTCGCGGACCTCTCGTGTCCCTACTGCGGCGGCTCGGAACTCGCCGAGATCGAGGTGTGAGATGGGGCGGCTCCTCGACACCGGGCGCGCGGCGGTCCGCGGCGCGCTCTCGAAGGTCGGCCGCGGCTGGAGCCACGTGCAGGAGCGCCGGCCGCTCGACTCCGACCTGCTGGAGAGCGACGACGCCTACCTCGTCGTCTTCGACGCGCCGGGCGTCCGCGGCGACGACGTGGAGGTCCGCTTCTCGGACCACACGATCGAGGTGACCATGGAGCGGTTCCGCGAACCGCGCGCGGGCTTCGAGACCGTCTTCCCCGGCCGCGGCACGACGCTGTCCGGGAGCGCCGACCTCCCCGCGGACGCGGACGTGAACCCCGACGGCGCGGCCGCGACGCTGAAACGGTCCGGCACGCTGCAGGTGGAGATCCCCAAGACCGGCGCGGCCGATGCGGTCCCCGTCACCGAGTCCGACGACGAGGACTGATCGGCCGACCGACGCTTCTCTCAGTCGTCCGCCGCCTCGCGGTCGGCCGCCATCGCGTCGAGTTCCGGCGCTTCGGCCTCCTCGGCGCGCCCCGCGCGGAGTTTGCCGGCCGCCACACAGCAGAGGTAGATGCCGACGGCGACCAGCACGATGACGCCGCCCGCGGTCGCCTCCGCGTAGTAGGAGACGCCGATGCCGAGGATCACCGCCAGCTCCGCGAGCACGACGGAGGAGAGGAGCGCGCCGGTGAAGCTCCGCGAGACCTGGGTGGCGGCGGCGACCGGCACGACGAGCATCGCGGCGACGAGGATGACGCCCATGATCTGCATCGCGCCGACGACCACCATCGCCGTGAGCACGACCGTTGCGCGGTTGTACCAGTTCACGCGGATCCCGGCGACGCGCGCGGCCGTCTCGTCGAAGGTGACGTACAGCAGCTGGTTGCGCGCGACCGCGACCGTGCCGACGATGACGGCGAACAGCACCACAAGCAGGGCCGCGTCGTCCGCGGCGACGGTCGCGAGGTTGCCGAAGAGGTACTGGTCGACGCTGACCGAGAGGCCGCCCGCGTTGAGGCTGATCAGGACGGTCCCGAGCGCGAACCCCGTCGAGAGCACGATGGCCATCGATACGTCGTTGTACGCGTCCGTCACCTCCGAGATGAGTTCGATGGCGAGCGCCGCGATCATCGCGACGATCACCGCGGTCAGGTACGGCGAGACGCCGAAGTCGAGGACGGCGTTCAGGAACAGCCCGACCGCGACGCCCGCGAACGCGGTGTGCGCGAGCGCGTCCCCGATCAGGGCCAGTTGCCGGTGGACGAGGAACGTCCCGATCAGCGGCGCCATCACGCCGATGCAGAGCCCGACGAGGAGCGCGCGGTGCATGAACGGGTAGTCGAGCAGGCCGAGCCCGGTGACCTCGGCGAGCCGGAACATGAGCCACGACCACGCCGAAAGCAGCCAGTAGAGCGGCGCGAGGAGGGCGTCAATCATCGGTCCTCACCCCTCGGCGGCGTCCCGAAGCCGGACGCGGTGCCGGCCCGTTCCCCGTCACTGGGCGGGGATCCCTCCGCGTCGGCCACGAGGCCCGCGGTCGCGCCGAACGCCCGCGCCAGCGCGTCGCTGTCGAGGAACGCCTCGGTCGGCCCGTCGAAGTAGACCTCGCGGTTCAGACACACCACGCGCTCGGCATGGTCGGTCACCGCGCCGAGGTCGTGCTCGATCAGGAGGACCGTGATGCCCCGGTCGTTGAGCGCGTCCAGCAGGTCGTAGAACGCCTCGACGGACTCGGCGTCGACGCCGACGGTCGGCTCGTCGAGGACCAGCAGCTCGGCGTCGCTCGCCAGCGCCCGGGCGATGAACGCCCGCTGGCGTTGCCCGCCCGAGAGCTTCGTTATCTGCCGATCAGCGAACGCCTCCATCCCCACCGTGGCGATGGCGTCGTCGACCGCGGCCCAGTCGTCCGGCGAGAGCCGCCCGAACCCGACGTGCGGGAACCGACCCATCTTCACGACCTCGCGGACGGTGATCGGCATCGAGGAGGCGTCGCGGGCGCCCTGTGCGACGTAGCCGACGCGCTCGCCGGCGTCGAAGCCGGCCGCGCGCTCGCCGAACAGCCGGGCGCTCCCGGCGTCGGGCTCTTCCAGTCCGAGGATCAGGCGCAGGAGCGTCGACTTGCCGGAGCCGTTCGGGCCGACGACCGCGACGTACTCGCCCGCCGCGACGCGCAGCGACACGTCCTCGATCACCGGCGTCGCGGCGTACGCGAACGAGACGTCCTCGAGGGCGACGAGTGGCGAAGAGGTGGGGGATCCCGCACCGCTCATTCGAAGTTCCTCCACTGTTCGGCCCACCCCTCCGGCCCGGCCTCTTCGGGCGGGACGTTGCCGAGCACCACGTCGAACGTAGGCAGGTTGACGTTGTCGGCGATCTCCTCGTACCCCCACCCCGCCTCGACCCAGTCCTCGCGGACCCCGGCGTAGGGCGTGACGGGGAAGTACGCCTCCACCCCGGTCTCGGCGATCAGCTGCTCGGCCGGCTTCCGGCTCTCGAAGACGCCGGCGCCCACGTACCGGATGTCGTTGGCGTCGATGACCTCCTTCGCGCGCCGGATGTCGGAGGGCTTCACGTCGCCGCTGGCCGCGAGGTTGACGACGAGCGGCCGGATCTCCACGTCGTAGCGGTCGGAGACGTAGCCGAACGCGTTGTGAGCCGCCAGCTGGACGACCCCGCGGTCGGCGCGGTCGAACGTCGCGGCGTAGCGCTCGTCGACGGCCGCGAGCACGTTCTCCGTGTAGGCGTCGCCGTTCGCGCGGAACGTCGCCTCGTGGTCCGGGAACGACTCGGCGAACCCCTCGACGATGTTGTCGACCGCGGTCGCCGCCCGCGTCGGGTCGAGCCAGAAATGCGGGTCGAGCGCGCGGTCGTCGCCGACGCCCTCCTCGTCGCGGTCGAGGCTCTCCGCGAGCGGGATCAGGTCGACGCCCTCCCGGACGTTGATCAGGTCCGTGTCCGCCCCGTCGTCGTGAACGGTCTCGATGGCGCGGTCGGCCCACGGCTGGAAGTCGGCGCCGACGTGAACGAACGCGTCCGCCTCGAGGATGTCGCGCGTCACGCTCGCGTCCGGCTCCCAGCCGTGGCCGTGGAGCCCGGTCGGGACGAGGTTCTCGACGGTCACGGGCGTGTCCGCGGCCACCTCCCGTGCGAAGTCGTAGAAGCTGAAGAAGGAGGCGACCGCGCGCGGCCCCTCGGTCTCCCCGGTCGACCCGAGGGCGGTGCCGTTCAGACACCCCGCCGCGCCGGCGGCGAGCCCGCTCGCGCCCGCCGCGAGCAGTCGTCGCCGGGTGAGGGTGTCCCCCCGGACGGCGGTCGTTTCTATCTTACTCATTATCGGACCGTGGGTAGTAGAGATACAAAAGGACTTCTATCGAATAGAAAAATTAGACATGTCTAAACTATTGTCTGAGGGTCGAGGTCCGACCCGTTCCGACCCATTCAAGTCCGCTTGTGTCGATCCAACTCGCATGGACAACGCGGACGGCACGCGCGAACGAGGCGGCGGGGACGACGGGGACAGACGCGACCGCGCCTGGGAGCGCGGGACCCCCGGCGGGGGTGTCACGCCGGAGGCGCGCGGCATCGAGGCGCGCGCGCCCGAGGAGTTCGGCCTGGTGCAGGCGTGGTGGGGCGACGGGAAGGGGAAGACGACCGCGGCGCTCGGGATGGGGTTCCGCGCGGCGGGCCACGGCTTCCGGGTCCACATGCTCCAGTTCATGAAGGGCGGCGCCGACTCCGTCGAGGCGGTCCGGGGCGAGTACGACGCCATCGCCGCGGTGCCGGGCTTCTCCTATGAGAACACGGGTCACTACGGCTGGCACGGCTTCCGCGACGGCTCCGCGGACGACGACCACGCCGCGAAGGCGCAGGGCGGACTGGCCCGCGCGCGAGACCTGATCGACGCGGCCGCCGACGCCGACCTCGACGCCCCCCTGCCGCTCGACGGCGAGGCCGAGGACGGCGTCCACCTCCTGATCCTCGACGAGGTGCTGTACGCGGTCGACAAGGGGCTGCTCGAGGAGTCGGACGTGCTCGACCTGATCGAGGCCAAGCCGCCGTCGCTCGAACTCGTGGTGACGGGCAGCCACGCGAAGCCCGAGTACCTCTACGAGGAGGCGGACCTGATCACCCGCGTCGCCAAGGAGAAACACCCCATCGACGAGGGCCAGCGCGCCCGCATGGGCACGGAGTTTTAGCGCATGGCCGGAGGGGACGAGCAGTCGGGCGGCCGACCGGCCCGCACGCTCCTCGTCGCCGGCACGGCCTCCCACGTCGGCAAGTCGACGGTCGCGGCCGGGCTCTGTCGGGTCCTCGCCGACCGCGGCGTCTCCGTCGCGCCGTTCAAGGCCCAGAACATGTCGAACAACGCGCGGGCGGTGCCGAAGTCGGCCGAGGTCGACGGAACGGACGAAGGCCGGGACGAGGCCGCGGCCGGCACGGGCTTCGGCGAGGTCGGCGTCTCCCAGTACGTGCAGGCCCGCGCCGCGCGCGTCCGCCCGGAGACGGACCACAACCCCGTCCTCCTGAAGCCCCGCGGCGGCGGGGAGTCGCAGTTGGTGCTGAACGGCGAGGCGGTCGCCCACTACGCGGCCGGCGACTACTACGACGAGCACTGGCACGACGCCCGCGCGGCGGCGGTCGCGGCCCACGCGCGCCTCGCGAGCGCCCACGACGTGGTCGTCGCGGAGGGCGCCGGCTCCATCGCCGAGATCAACCTCCAGCACCGCGACCTGGCGAACGTCGAGACGGCGCGGGTCGCGGACGCTCAGATCCTGCTCGTCGCGGACATCGAGCGGGGCGGCGTCTTCGCGTCGCTCGTGGGGACGCTGGAGCTCCTGCCCGACGACCTCCGCGAGCGCGTCATCGGGGCCGTGATCACCAAGTTCCGCGGGGACCGCTCGCTGCTCGCGCCCGGGATCGAGGAGTTCGAGGACCGGACCGGCGTGCCGGTGCTGGGCGTGGTTCCCCACGACGACCCCGGACTCCCCGAGGAGGACAGCGTCGCGCTCCCGGCGCGGGGCGAGCGCGCGGTCCGCGGCGCCGACGACGGCGTCCCGGCGGAGCTGGCGGTGACGGTCGCGGTCCCGCGGCTCCCGCGCGCCTCAAACGTGACGGACCTGGAACCGCTCGCCGCCGAACCGGGCGTCCGCGTGGCGTACGTTCCGGTCCGGGACACCGACCGGGAGGACGGGTCCGTGGCTGCCGACCCCTTCGCCGACGCCGACGCGGTCGTGGTGCCGGGCACCAAGAACACCGTCGACGACCTGATCGCGCTCCGCGAGGCCGGCCTCGTCGACGCGCTCCGGGGCGTCTCGGGGCCGGTCGTCGGCCTCTGCGGCGGCTACCAGATGCTCGGCGAGCGCATCCTGCGCGCGGACGTGGAGGGGACGGGCGACCGCGAGACGGTGGCGGGCATCGGCCTGCTCCCGGTCGAGACAGCCTTCAGCGCCGACAAGCGCGTCGTCGCGACGACGCTCGACCTCGACGGGGCCGGACCGCTCGCGGGCGCCTCGGGGCCGGTCGAGGGGTACGAGATCCACATGGGCGAGACGCGGCTCGCGCCGGACATCGACGAGGGCGCGGTCCGGTTCCCCTTTTCGCCGACGGAAAACGCGACCGGGCACGACGGACGTGCGGATGCGGTGCTCGGGACCGCGGTCGACCGCGGGGGCGACCGCGCCGGCGTCCTCGGCACCTACCTCCACGGGCTGTTCGAGAACGACACGCCCCGGGAGGCGTTCGTGGACGCCGTCTTCGCCGCCGCCGGACGGGACCGGGCCGAAGCGCTCGCGCGCGCGGACGCCGACGCGGCCGGGTCTCCGCACGACCGCGCCGCGGACCTGCTGCGTACCCACGTGGACCTCGGGGCGCTCGGCCTCCCCGACGGCCGTCGGTCGGCCGGCGACCTTTTCGACGGCGGCCGAGCGGATAATTTTTAACCGAGAAGGCGGGAGAGCCCCCATGGTCGAGGCGTTCGCGGTCGCCAGCGGCAAGGGCGGGACGGGCAAGACCACCAGCACGCTCGCGCTGGGGATGGCGCTCGCCGAGGCGTACGACGTGACGGTCGTCGACGCCGACACCGGGATGGCGAACCTGCTGTTCCACGCCGGGCTGGACGACGTGGAGGTGACGCTGCACGACCTGCTGGTCGAGGGGACCGGCACCGGCGTCGCGGAGGCGACCTACGAGCGGTTCGGGATGACGGTCGTCCCCTGCGGCACCTCGCTCACGGCCTTCGAGGCGGCGGACCCGGGGCGACTCCGCGACGTGGTCGCCGAGTTGGGTCGCGACGCCGACGTGGTGCTTCTGGACTCGCCGGCCGCGCTCGGCTCGAAGTCCGCGGTGCTGCCGGTCGTGCTGGCCGACCGGACCGTGGTCGTGGTCCAGCCCACCATCCCCGCGCTCTCGGACGGGCTGAAGGTGCAGGAGTACGCTCGCTCGTACGGCACGGGGACCGCGGGCGTGCTGTTCAACAAGGTCCGCGGGGACGCCGACCGCGTCGCCGAGCAGGCGGAGCGCCGCTTCGGCGGGCCGACGCTGGCGCAGGTCCCCGCCTCGGAGTCCGTCCGCGAGGCGCGCCGCGCGGGCGAGCCGCTGCTGGCGCACGCGCCCGACAGCGACGCCGCGGCCGCCTACCGCCGGGCCGCTGACCGGCTCGACGTGCGTCCCGACGGCCCGCCCGGGGTGGGGGAACCGGCCGACGACGGCGCGGGCGCGCTGGCGGACCGCTTCCGGAGCGCCGTCGTCCCCGACCGCCCATGAGGAAGGCGGGCGGGCCGACCGACGACGGGAGCGAGACCGCGGGCGGGAGCGATGCGCCCGAGGACGCCGGCGGGAGCGACGCGCCCGAGGCGGCGGACGAGCTCCACATCCCGCGCGGGGAGCTGCTCCGATCGCGCGTCGTCACCGACCCCGCGACGCTCCTCCGGACCGCGTTGGAGGACCGGCTCACCGGCTACGCGACCGTCGCGCCGGGGGAGACGCTGCTGCTCGACGGCGAGGCGCGCGGCGTTCTCACTTTCGCCGACGGCGTGCCGGTGCTCGCGTACGACCCGGCGACCGACGACGGCGGCGCCGACGCCCTCGCGGCGCTCGCGGGTCCCGGCCCCATCCGGATCGAGCTGTACCGGCTGCCGCCGTCTGCGCTGGCCGAGGCACACGAGACGCGGGCGTTGCGGGTCGCGCCGGGCGCGCCCGCCGCGGAGCTGGCCGGCGACCCAGACCTGGCCGACCGAACCCGCGAGGCCGCCCCGGCGGATCGACGCGAGGAGTCCCCCGACGGGGGCGACGCGGTCGCCGCGTTCCTGGCGGACGACGACCGCGTCGCCGCCATCCGCGAGCAGGCCCGCGAGGAGGCGGCCGAGCGCGCCGCCGAGTGGGGGCTCGAGGACGCGCTCGGGGACGTGAACGAGGACGCGCTGGCGGACGAGAGCGAGGACGGACGGGACGGCGACCCGGGTGTTACAGACCCTGTAACTGTATCGGATCCGAAGACGACCGACCGCAAGTAAGTATAGGTACGGCGGCCGGCGACCGTTCATCGCCAGTCGTCCGCGAAGCGGCGACCGGCCCGGCAGCGGTGCCGGTGCCCGCATTCGGCCCTCCGCAGGGCGCTCGGTCCCCACACCGACCCACCGTTCTCCGCGCTCACGTCGACCGCCAGCGGCGTCTCCGACGCCGTGCGGTCAGGGCGTCGGGTCGTCGGAGGTCGTCCCCTCGCCGTCGAGGACGTCCGCGAGCGGTCGCGAGCGCTCCAGCGCGTCGTCTATGCGGTCGCCGACCCAGTTCCGGACCACCGGGGCGTCGGACGACAGCAGCGCGCGCATGTTGCCGCCGTCGTCGTAGGCCGCGAGGCAGGCGGTGTCCCCGAACGCGCAGAGTCCGGTTTCGATCGGCTCCGGGTGGACGTACACGGAGACGGAGCCGTCCTCGATCGCCCGCCGCAGCGCCGGCTCGAAGTCGCTCTCGGAGGCCGCCAGCACCCCTCGGTCGATGACGAGGTCGATCGTCGTCCCCGCGTCCAGCAGTTCGACGGCCGACTCGTTGAACGCGCGGCTGACGATGGGGGAGACCGCCCGGACGTGACCGCCGGCGGCGCCCGCGAACACGTCGAGGAAGCGGTCGACCGGGGCGAACGGGTCCCGGTCGTCCGCGACGGTCACCTCGCCGGCCTCCAGCGCGGCCGGCGGAAGCCCCGCCTCGAAGGCGTCGACGTTCGCGACGAGGGGCCCGACCTCGCGGGCGCGGTCGGCCTCCGCGAGCAGGTCCTCGTAGGCGGCCCGCACGCGGTCCCCGGTCGCGGTGAGCCGGTACCGCGCGTCCGCCTTGCGGACCCAGTCGCGCTCGCGGAAGCCGGCGAGGATCCGCTGGACCGTCGTGCGCGTCGCGTCCACGCGCTCGGTCAGCGCCGCGGGGCGTCGCGGCTCCGCGTCGAGTTCGCGCAACACGGCGATCCGGACCGGCGACCCCGCGAGGTAGCGGGCGTCGCGGTGCGGGGCGTCGTCCATATCGACCGACAGTTGGACCACCGGGACGAAATACGTTGCCGTCGCCGCCATCCGGATCCATTTACGCCGGCGTCACGAAGAGCGGGTATGAGCCTCCAAACCCTCGTCGTCGCCATCGGCCCGACCGAGGAGTCGCGCATCCGCCAGCTGACCGAGACGGTGATCGACGTCGCCGAGCCGAGCGACGCGGACGTGGTGCTGTACCACGCCTTCTCCGAACGAGCGTTTCGGGAGGGCGTCACGGAGGCGGGCTACGACCCGGAGGACCCGCCCGAGCCCGATCAGGTGGCCGAGCGGCTGGAGAGCGTCGTCTGTCTCACCGACGCGCTCGAGGACGCCGGCGTGCGTCACGAGGTCGAGAGCACCGTCGAGCCGACGGTGGAGGGGATCCTCGGCGTCGTCGACGACCGGGACGCCGACATGCTGTTCGTCGGCGGCCGCAAGCGCTCCTCCACGGGCAAGGCCGTCTTCGGCAGCACCTCCCACCAGGTGATGATGAACGCCGAGTGTCCGGTCGTGTTCGTCCGCGAGGGCGCCGACGCGGACGAGGCGAAGCCCGCGGAGGGCACGGCTGCGGACGCCGAGCGGTAGCGGGGCGCTCGGCCCGCGGTCGCCGGGAGCGCGGGCTCCTGCGGCGCGGCCGACTGCGGCCGGTCAGAACACGAGCTGGATGGGGGACCGCGACCCGAGCCCGAAGCGCTCGTCGCCGCGGCCGTCGTTTACGTCACACTCCACGTAGCCGTGGCTCCCGACCGTGACGAGGCGCTCGCCGCGGTCGACGTCCGCGAACGTCTCGCCGACCGGGACGCGCTCGCCGTTCACCTCGACCGACTCGACGCCGTCCAACACCGCGCCCGGAACGTTGGTGATGACGTTGCCGAAGGTGTCGATGACCATCACCTCGCCGACCGCCGACACCGGTTCGCCCGCCGCGTTTCTGTCCACGGTCGCGGTCGGCAGCGAGAGGTCCACGTAGTCCTCGGCGGGGGCGATCCGGTCGACGGCCGCGAGATCGTCGACGCCGGCGTCGTGGACGTCCGCGGCCGCGGGCGCGAACACGTCCCGACCGTGGAACGTCGCGGAGTCCGGTTCGGGGGCGTCGATGGCGAACACCGCTATCCCCGGGTCGTCCTCGGTGGGAGCGTCGACGGGACCGCCCCGTCTACCGGCGGCGAGGCGTCGAGCCGCTGGGATCGCGAGCCCGTTGTCCGGCGCGACGACCGCGTGATCGCCGGCGCGGACGACGACGGCGGCGCGGTCGGTGCCGACGCCGGGGTCGACGACCGCACAGTGGACGGCCGGCGGGAACTCGGGGAGCAGGAAGCGGAGCCAGAAGGCGCCCGCGCGCACGTCGCCGCGCGGGAGGTCGTGGCTCACGTCGAGGAGCTCGGCGTCGGTGCGGCGCCGGACGACGCCGCGCATCGCGGCGGGGTACGGGGGACCGAAGTCGGAGGCGAGCGTGATCACGGTCACTCCCCGTTGGTGTCGGTCTCGGCGACGCGCTGGATGCGCGCGACGCCGCCGACTTCCTCGATCACGTTCACGACGGCCTCGGGGACGAGCGACTCCCAGTCGCGGCCGTGGATCATTCGCTCGCGGAGCTCGGTCCCCTCCAGCACGTCCCGGTTGAACATGGGGGAGCCGCGGACCTCCACGCCAGCCTCCTCGAACAGCCTGACGACGAGGGGGTTGTTGGAGTAGGCCACCTCGAACTTCGGGGTCATGCTCTCGACGTGGCTCACCCAGACGGAGTTGCGGTCGAGGTCCTCGATGGGGACGACGTAGGTGGTGAGGTCGAGCTCCTCGACTGCCTTGGTCACCATCATCACGCGCTCGCCGGCGGTGAAGGGGTTGCGCGTGGAGTGGGAGTCGCCCGCGGAGCCGATTCCAAGAACGAGCTCGTCGACCTCCGTGGCGATCTCCTCGACCATGTGGCGGTGGCCGTCGTGGAACGGCTGAAAGCGTCCGATGTAGAACCCCCGCATACGCGCCAGTTGGACGCGGGCGATTTATAAATACGGCGGGTCGCCCGCGATGGCGCGTTCGGCCGGTAGAAATGGTGACGAAGCCGTCTACGTCCCGGTAGCCCTCGCGCACTCGGGGAGAAAGTATATCAATCGCCGTCGCCACGTTTTCAGTAGCGACACTCGATTCTATGAGCAACGAAAAGGACACGACCGAGGGGGGCCGCGAGGGGGACGACGCGCCCGTGAGCGACGAGCACCCCGACTCGGACGCCGCCGACGGTCGGGACGGGGACGACGCCGTCCCGCCGGCGGAGGATCCGCCGGACACCGGCGAAGCGGACACCGGCGACGATCCGACCGCACCCGCGAGCCGGGACGGTTCGCTCGGGAGCGGCGGCGCGGCCGAGGATGGCGTCGACGAGGACCCGGTCGGTGAGGGTCCGGTCGACGAGAGCCCGGTCGACGACGACGGGGGTATCGACGAGCTCGGCAGCACCGTCGAGGTCGAGGGCGCCGAGATCGAGGACGACCCGGACGAGGACGACCTGCTGGGCGGGCTCAAGATCGACTCCACGTCGGAGATCGAGATCCCGGACCGGCTCGTCGACCAGGTCATCGGGCAGGAACACGCCCGCGACGTGATCATCAAGGCGGCCAAGCAGCGCCGCCACGTGATGATGATCGGCTCCCCGGGGACGGGGAAGTCGATGCTCGCGAAGGCGATGGCCGAGATGCTCCCGAAGGAGGAGCTTCAGGACGTCTTGGTCTACCACAATCCGGACGACGGCAACAAGCCGAAGGTCCGGACGGTCCCCGCCGGCAAGGGCGAACAGATCGTCGAGGCCCACAAGGAGGAGGCCCGCAAGCGCAACCAGATGCGGAGCTTCCTGATGTGGATCATCATCGCGGTGGTGCTCGGCTACGCGCTGATCATCACCAGCCAGATCCTGCTCGGCATCCTCGCGGCCGGGATCATCTACCTCGCGTTCCGCTACATGAACCGCGGCTCGGACGCGATGGTGCCGAACCTGCTGGTGAACAACGCCGACACCCAGACCGCGCCGTTCGAGGACGCCACCGGCGCCCACGCCGGCGCGCTGCTGGGCGACGTGCGCCACGACCCGTTCCAGTCCGGCGGGATGGAGACGCCGAGCCACGACCGCGTCGAGGCCGGCGCCATCCACCAGGCGAACAAGGGCGTGCTGTTCGTCGACGAGATCAACACGCTCGACATCCGCAGCCAGCAGCACCTCATGACGGCGATCCAGGAGGGCGAGTTCTCGATCACGGGCCAGTCCGAGCGCTCCTCGGGCGCGATGGTCCAGACCGAGCCCGTCCCGACGGACTTCGTCATGATCGCGGCCGGGAACCTCGACGCGATGGAGAACATGCACCCGGCGCTGCGCTCCCGGATCAAGGGGTACGGCTACGAGGTGTACATGGAGGACACCATCGAGGACACCCCGAAGATGCGCCGGCAGTACGTCCGGTTCATCGCCCAGGAGGTCGCGAAGGACGGCCGCCTGCCGGAGTTCACCGCGGAGGCCGTCGAGGAGGTCATCCTCGAGGCGAAGCGCCGCTCCGGCCGGAAGGGGCACCTCACGCTCCTGTTCCGGAACCTCGGCGGGCTGGTCCGCGTCGCCGGCGACATCGCCCGCGGCGAGGACGCCGACTACACCACCCGCGACCACGTGCTGTCGGCGAAGGGCCGCTCCCGCTCCATCGAGCAGCAGCTCGCGGACGACTACATCGAGCGCCGCAAGGACTACGAGCTGCAGGTCTCGGAGGGGTACGTCACCGGCCGCGTCAACGGGCTCGCCGTCATGGGCGAGGACTCGGGCATCATGCTCCCCGTGATGGCGGAGGTCACCCCCACGCAGAGCGGCGGCCAGGTGATCGCCACCGGGCAGCTGAAGGAGATGGCCGAGGAGTCCGTCCAGAACGTCTCGGCGATCATCAAGAAGTTCTCCGACGAGAACATCTCCGAGAAGGACATCCACATCCAGTTCATCCAGACGGGCCAGCAGGGCGTCGACGGCGACTCCGCGTCCATCACGGTCGCGACCGCCGTCATCTCCGCGCTGGAGGACATCGGCGTCGACCAGAGCCTCGCGATGACCGGCTCGCTGTCGGTCCGCGGCGACGTGCTCCCGGTCGGCGGCGTCACCCACAAGATCGAGGCGGCCGCGAAGGCCGGCTGTACCCGGGTGATCATCCCGAAGGCCAACGAGCAGGACGTGATGATCGAGGACGAGTACCGCGAGATGATCGAGATCATCCCGGTCTCGCACATCAGCGAGGTCCTCGACATCGCCCTGGAGGGCGAACCCGACAAGGACTCGCTGGTCGCCCGCCTCAAGTCGATCACCGGCTCCGCGCTGAAGGAGGGGGGCGTCGCCGGCTCCTCGAACCCCAGCCCGCAGTAGCGCCGGGTCCCGTTTTCCGACGTTTCTCACCGACTCATCACGCTACCCATGACCGACTGGACCGCCTTCGCCGTCGGGGTCGGCCTGCTGACCGCCGCCCTGCTGTTTCTGACGCACCGGTCGCGGCGAACGCTCGACCGCGTCCGGATCGTCGGCGTCGACGAACCGGCGGGAGCGGTCTCCGAACCCGCCGCCGCCGATCCACCGCGTCCGGTCCTCACCACGCGCGCGCTCCTGGCGAACGTGGCGGTCTCGCAGGCGCTCGCGCTCGCGGCGCTCGCGGCGCTCGCGTGGTGGACCGAGGTGCCCGCCGCGGCGTTCGGCCTCGCACCGGACGCCGCGACGCCCCGCCTCCTCGCGGTCGGCGCCGTCGCCGGCGTCCTTTTGTACCTCGGCAACGAGGCCGCGGCCGCGCTCGCGCGCCGGGCCGGGTACAGCCCGTCGACTCGGCTCCGCGAGGCGATGGCGCCGACGACTCGCGGCGAGTGGGGGCTCCTCCTCGGCGTCGTCGTCCCCGTCATCGCCGCGACCGAGGAGGCTGCGTTCCGGGGCGCGCTCGTGGGCGCGCTGGCCGTCGGCTTGGGGCTCGACCCGTGGCTCCTCGTCGCGGGCTCGTCAGTCGCGTTCGGGCTCGGACACGGCGCGCAGGGCCGGCTCGGCGTGGCGGTCGCCGCGCTACTCGGCGCCGCGCTCGGCGCGCTGTTCGTCGCGACCGGGAGCCTGCCCGCGGTCGTCGTCGCCCACTACGTCGTCGACGCGCTGGAGTTCGGCGTGCGTGAGGGGCTCGGGCGGGAGCCGTTCTCCGACGAGGCGGCGTCCCGGTAGGCGGGGCCGGTACGGCATCCACCGCGGCGGCGCCGACCTCCGCCATCCACCTCGCGCACGCGGGCCGGCGCGAGGCGAGTGCGCGGCTGCGTCGTGCCCGGACGCGCCCGTCCCCGCGTGTGCTTGCGGTTTTCGGCGGTTCCGGCACGAAAGGTTTAGGCGGGGGAGCGGCGTAGCGGGACGCAATGAGTCGGGGTCCGGAGCTGATCATCACGGAGAAGGACAACGCCGCGCGGCGCATCGCGGACATCCTGAGCGGGGAGTCCGCGGAGGCCGACCGGATGAACGGCGTCAACGTCTACAAGTGGGGCGGAAAGCGCTGTATCGGCCTGTCGGGCCACGTCGTCGGCGTCGACTTTCCCGCGGAGTACAACGACTGGCGCGACGTGGAGCCGGTCGAGCTGATCGACGCGCCGACGACCAAGGAGCCGACACAGGAGAGCATCGTCGCGGCCCTGCGGCGGCTCGCGCGCAACGCCTCCCGGGTCGTCATCGCGACGGACTACGACCGGGAGGGCGAACTGATCGGTAAGGAGGCCTACGAGCTGGTCCGCGAGGTGAACGAGGACGCGCCGGTCGACCGGGTTCGGTTCTCCTCGATCACCGACAACGAGGTGAAAAACGCCTTCGAGAACCCCGACGACCTCGACTTCGACCTGGCCGCGGCCGGCGAGGCCCGGCAGGTGATCGACCTCGTCTGGGGCGCGGCGCTGACCCGGTTCCTCTCGCTGTCGGCCCGCCAGCTCGGCGACGACTTCATCTCCGTCGGCCGGGTGCAGGGGCCGACGCTGAAGCTCATCGTCGACCGCGAGCGGGAGATACAGGCGTTCGACCCCGAGGACTACTGGGAGCTGTACGGCGACCTCACGAAGGACGGCGGGGACCCCTTCTCGGCGCAGTACTTCTACAAGAACGCGCACGGCAACGAGTCCGAGCGCGTCTGGGACGAGGCGACCGCCGGGACGCTCGACGAGGCGCTCCGGGCGGCCGAGGGCGCGACCGTCGACTCGGTCAGCCGCCGCACCCGGACCGACGACCCGCCGGCGCCGTTCAACACCACGCAGTTCATCCGCGCCGCGGGCTCGCTCGGCTACACCGCCCAGCGCGCGATGTCCATCGCGGAGGACCTGTACACCGCCGGCTACGTCACCTACCCGCGGACGGACAACACCGTCTACCCGGACGACCTCGACCCCCGCGAGCTGCTCGAGGCGTTCCTGAACTCGGGCTTCTCGGACGAGGCGAAGGGCCTGCTCGAACAGGAGGAGATCAAGCCCACCGAGGGCGACGAGGAGACCACCGACCACCCGCCGATCCACCCGACCGGCGAACTCCCGTCGGCCGCGGACCTCTCGGACGACGAGTGGGAGGTGTACGAGCTGATCGTCCGGCGCTTCTTCGCGACCGTCGCCGATTCGGCGGAGTGGGAGCACCTCCGCGTGGTCGCGCTCGCGAACGGCGCGGCGACCGAGATCGCCGCCGAGGCGGACCCGCGCGCGGCCCTCCGGGACCCCGCCCAGGCTGACGAGGCGGACGCGGTCGAACCCTCCCTCGCCGCGGACGGCGGCCTCCGCATGAAGGCGAACGGCAAGCGGCTCGTCGAACCGGGCTACCACGACGTGTATCCGTACCTGTCCTCCAGCGAGACGGTCGTCCCCGACGTCGAGGAGGGCGAGACGCTCGCGCTCGACGAGCGGACCCTCGAGGCGAAGGAGACCCAGCCGCCGCGGCGCTACGGCCAGTCGCGGCTCATCGAGAAGATGGAGGAGCTCGGCATCGGGACGAAGGCGACGCGCCACGGCACCCTCGAAAAGCTCTACGACCGCGGCTACATCGAGAACGACCCGCCGCGGCCGACGCGGCTCGCGGAGGCGGTCGTCGAGGCCGCCGAGCAGTTCGCGGACCGGGTCGTCTCCGAGGAGATGACCGCCCAGCTGGAGGCGGACATGCGCGCCATCGCGGACGGCGAGACCACCTACGAGGAGGTGACCGAGGAGTCCCGCGAGCTGCTGGAGACGGTGTTCGCTGAGCTGACCGAGTCCCGTGAGGAGGTCGGGGACCACCTCCGCGACTCGCTGAAGGCCGACAAGACGCTCGGCCCCTGCCCGGAGTGCGGCGAGGATCTGCTGGTCCGAAAGTCCCGGCACGGCTCCTACTTCGTCGGCTGTGACGGCTACCCCGACTGCGAGTACACACTCCCGCTCCCCTCCACGGGGAAGCCCCTGATCCTCGACGAGGAGTGCGAGGAGCACGGGCTCGCGCACGTGAAGATGCTCGCCGGGCGCAAGACGTTCGTCCACGGCTGCCCGCAGTGTAAGGCCGACGAGGCGGACGAGCAGGACGACGAGGTGATCGGCGTCTGTCCGGAGTGCGGCGAGGAAGAGGGCGGCGAGTTGGCGATCAAACAGCTCCGCTCCGGCTCCCGGCTGGTCGGCTGTACGCGCTACCCGGACTGCGACTACTCGCTCCCGCTCCCCCGGCGCGGCGAGATCGAGGTGACCGACGAGACCTGTGAGGAACACGACCTCCCGCACCTCCGGGTCCACTCCGGCGACGAGCCGTGGGAGCTCGGCTGTCCGATCTGCAACTACCGGGAGTACCAGGCCCGACAGAACGGGTCGGAACTGGAGGCCGTCGAGGGCATCGGCGAGAAGACCGCCGAGAAGCTCGAGGGCGCGGGCGTCGAGTCCGTCTCCGACCTCAAGGACGCGGACGCCGAGGACCTGGCCGCGGACGTGGACGGCGTGGGGCCGGATACGGTTCGGGACTGGCAAGCGAAGGCCGACTGAGACTCCGCGCGTGCGGGTCGGCAGTCGGCGGTCCCGCGAGGAGCACCGGTCCGGTACCGTTCAAGCGGCCGTGGTCCGCTCGGTGAGGCGCTCACGGGCGACTACTAGCCCGATCCCGATCGCGATCACGAGGCTCGCGCCGACGTGAACGGGAAACGTGAACACCGCGTCCGCAGACGGCACGTTGACGTATCGCAGTCCGGCGATCGCGAGGAAGGCGATCCCGAAGGCCGCGTACGCGTGGAGCGCCGACGCGGCGATTCCTGGAAGTCGGTCGGCGTAGACCCCGGTGATCCCGCCCGCCAGCAAGCCGGCGACGAAGCCGACAAACACGCCGATGATACCGATTCCCGGCGCTTCTCCGGCGCCCAACAGTTCGATCGTCGCGGCCCCGGCCAACAGGAAGGTCGTGATCGCAGTCCCGAGTCCGAGGACGATAGCGCGAGCGCTCATCCGTAAACGATCGTGTGGTGACACGATAAATGCGGTGGACGAACGACCCGTCGTGCCCGATATCCGTCGGAGACCGTCCTCGGCGTACGCGCTCGACGCCCTCTCAGCCGTCCGACTGCGGTCGGATCAGGTCCGCGAGCGCGACGAGCAGGCCGAGCAGCCAGCCGGCCGGCACGGACAGCGCGAGCCACATCAGGACGTAGCCGGTGCCCTCGAGCGTGAAGTTGGCGCGGAGCCACTCGTTTATCCCGCCGACCGCGAGCAGGGTGTCGAGGATCCAGATCGCCAGCTCGGTGCTGTTCGGGAAGATCACGTTCCCGAGCGAGGGGGTGAACAGCGCCGCGACGACCGGCGGCAGGAACAGCGCCGTCATCGCCGCGGGATACGCGAGCAGGACGCTGGTGATCCGGCCGCCGACCTTCGCGAACAGCGCCGCGAAGCCCGCCGCCGCGACCGCGACGACGCTCGCGGCCCCGACAGCGAGGAAGGCCTCGGTGGAGAGTTGGAACCGCGTGACGACCGTCAGGGCGCCCCAGACGAGCGTCGCGACGCCGACCACGCCGAGCACGCCGATCCGCGTGACCGCGGAGTCGAGCCGTCCCGCGTAGTGGCGCGTCGCGAACCCCACGAGCAGGAGCGGGTAGCCGACGAGCACCGGCAGGAGGCCGAGCGCCGCCCAGAGGTAGTAGCCGACCTTCTGCGGGGCCGTCTCGGGCTTCCACTTGCCGAGGACGTGGCTCGCGTCCAGCTGGCGGGGAAACAGCAGCTCCATCCACGTCTCGTGGAGCCGCAACACGTCGATCCGGATCGCGCCGAGCAGCCCCGGTGACCGTCGTTCCATCGCCCGCTACTCTCACCCGAGGCGACGTGAACTTTGTGCCTTCCCGCGCGGACTCGCCCGACTCGACCGGAGTCGTCTCACTCCGCCGTCAGTTCCACGGCGCGAAGCCGGGGTCGACCTGCCGCTCCGTGCGGTCGATGCTCGACAGCTTCGCCATATCGTCGTCGTCGAGCCGCACCGCGAGCGACCCCCAGTTGTCGCGGATGTGCCCCTCGCTGGCCGCCTTCGGGATGGCCGTCACGCCGCGCTGGCGGAGCCACGCGAGCGACACCTGCGCGGGCGTCGCCTCGTGTTTCGCCGCCACGTCCGCGACCTCGGGGACGTCCAGCACCGACCCGCGCGCGAGCGGGGAGTAGGCGACCGGGTGCACGTCGTGCTCCTCGCAGGCGTCGAGCAGGTGCTGTTGGGGAAGCAGGGGGTGACACTCGAACTGGTGGGCGAAGATGGGCGCGTCGGTCAGCTCGCAGGCCTCCGCGAGCTGGTCGGGCTCGAAGTTGGAGACGCCGATGCGGTCGGTGACCCCCTCGTCGACGAGGTCGTCGAAGGCCGCGAGCGTCTCCGCGGCGTCGTAGCTCCGGGACGGCCAGTGGACGTACAGCAGGTCGACGTGGTCGGTGCCGAGCTTCTCGAGGCTGTCGTAGGCGGTCTCGACGACGTCCTCGCCCGCGAGGTTGTCGATCCACACCTTCGTCGCGAGGAACACCTCCTCGCGGTCGACGTGCGAGTTCGCGATGGCGTCGCCGACCTCGCTCTCGTTGCCGTACGCCTGCGCCGTGTCGACGTGGCGATAGCCCATCTCGAGGGCGGTCTCGACCGCGTCGACGCACGCCGCCGGGTCCTCCAGCTTCCAGGTCCCGTAGCCGAGCATCGGCATCCCGCCGAGCGTCGGCACGTCGCCGGCGGTCGGAACGCCCTCCACCGTCGTGACCTCGATCTCGTCGGTCATGGTCGAACGGTCGGCGCGTCGGGTGAAAGAAATTGTGGCGGGGATCGAACGAGGTCGGGCCCCGAGGTGCCGGAGTGCGGGCGCCTCAGTTCCCCAGCCAGCGGTCCTTCGCGAACCCGACGAGCAGCGGCAGGTCGTCGAGGTGGATCAGCCGCCGCAGCGCGGCGGGGTTTCCGCCGTTGACGGCCGCGAGCACGTCCTCGTTCGTCTCCCCCAGGTCTGCCATCAGGCGGTCGTACCGGTCGTTGGGGGCGAGGTACAGAAGCTCCGTCATCAGCAGCCGCCTGCGGGCGTTCGGCGCGACCTTCGAGTGCCAGAGGTCGTCGTACGTCGCCATCGCGGCCGCGGAGGTGTCGACTTCGCCGGTCAGACAGCGGTCCGCCGTCGCGGCGGCCGCGCGGCCGGACTGCATCCCCTTGTGGATCCCCTCCCCCCAGAGCGGGTCGATAGTGGGGACCGTGTCGCCGACCGCCATGAACGAGTCCGTGCTCAGGCCGGTCGGCAGCTGGATGTGCGCGGAGCCCCGGTGAACCTTCCCGTCCATCTTCTCGGCGTTCCGGAACCGGGGGTCCCGGTCGAGCCACTTCTCGAGATAGCCGTCGATGGTCGTCCCCTCCTCGGCGAACTCGCGGTGGCGGTCGTTCTGGATGTAGCAGAGCCCGACCTTCGCGGTGTCGCCGCCGGTGTGGAAGATCCACGAGTAGCCGCCGGGTGCGATGTCGTGGTCGAGCCGGAGCATCATCGCGCCGCGGAGGTCCGCGTAGTCGGGATGATTCACGTCGACTCCCTCCATCTCCCACTCGATGCCGATCGCCTGGTTCTCCCGCTTCAGATCCACGACGTCGAGCTTTTTCGCCAGCGGCGCCGCGGGACCGGTCGCGTCGACCACGATCTCCGCGCGGACCTCCTCGTCGCCGCCGTAGCGGACGCCGACGACGTCGCCGTTCTCCGTGATCGGCGCGGAGACGCGGGCGTCGAAGCGGTACTCGGCGCCCTTCTCGCGGCCGTCCGAGACCAGCCACTGTTTGAACTCCGCGAACTCCAGGACCGCGCCCGGTTGGTGCTGGACGTAGTGACGGTTGGGCGACTCCAACACCACGTCGTCGGTGAACTGCATCACCACGTCGTCGGGCACGCCGAACGACGACATCATGGAGGGGAACGTCCCCGCGGTCGACTTGTTGCTCTGACGCGGGAACTCGGACTCCGGCTCCGTCTCGAGCACGAGGACGTCGTAGTCCCGCGCGGCGAGGTCGCGGGCACACTGTGCGCCCGCGGGGCCGGCTCCGGCGATGACCACGTCGAAACGGTCGCTCATAGCCGAAGGTGATGCCCGCGATTTATCAGTATTGCTGAAGCGTCGTGTCCTCCGCGAGTCGACGGGTTTCGCGACCGACGCCCCGACCGCCGCCGCCGACCGTCGACGCCGACCGCTGGACGGAAACGGCGACGCGCCGCCGCGGCCGCGCGGGGTTTATACCGCTTGACGCGATTACTGGTACCCATGCGAACCAAGATCGTCGCCGCACTCGCGGTCGTCGTGCTGCTCGCCGGCTGTACGGGCGGCGCGTACAGCTTCGAGTCCTCGCCCGCGAGCGTGCCCGACGGCGCGCTCTCCGAGGCGGGCTACGAGCCCATGGAGCCGGAACCGTTCACGATCAACGAATCCGTCGAGGTCGCCGGTGTGAGCGCCGACGTCACGGCCACCTCGTGGACCGCGACCTACCCCAGTAGCGAGCGGCAGGCCTCGCTCACGGTCGCGTCGACGCCCGACGCGACGATCGCCGGGCAGTCGGTCAACCCCGTCGTGCGGCTCTCGAACGAGGAGCTGGTCCAGCGCGTCCTCGACCGGGCCGGCGATTCGGCCAACCTCAACGCCAGCGACGTGGAGGTCGTCGGCTCCGAGACGCGGACCGTTCTCGGCACGGAGACCGAGGTGACGACCTTCGCGACGACCACGCAGGTGAACGGAGAGGACGTGCCGCTCCGCATCCACCTCGCGACCGTCGCCCACGAGGGCGACGTGGTGGTCCTCGTCGGCCTCCATCCGGCCGCGGTCGACGAGAAGGCGACGCTCCTGGACCTGATGGAGACCGTCGAGCATCAGGGCGCGGAGTGACGCGGCGGGGTTCGAGACGCCCGCTGCCGACGCGGAAACGCGCCGGTCGCTAACGAACTCTCGACGCCGCGGAAAAGGCTGCGGACGGCGGGTCAGTAGAACTCGCGGACGAGGTCGGTCGCGCCCTGGGGCGCGCCGTCGGGGATGATCGACATGTCCTCGTCGACGCCGTGCTGCTCGTGGTACGGCACCGAGTCCTCGTCCTTGTAGACGACGCCCTGATACTCCTTGTTCTGGTCGAGGATGACGTCCTTCGCCGCCTCGCGGTCGGTCGGGTCGTGGTCCTCCTCCTTGAGGTCCACGAGGTTGTCGCGGAAGTAGTCGTAGGTGTCCACGTCGTTGAACGTGACGCACGGCGAGTAGACGTTCACGAAGCCGAAGCCGTCGTGCTCGACGGCCTCCTGCACGATCTCCTGGTGGCGGAGCGCGTCCGAGGAGAACGACTGCGCGATGAACGTCGCGCCGGACGCCAGCGCCAGCGCGTGGGGATTAACCGGCGGCTGCTTCGGCCCCTCCGGCGTGGTGGCGGTCTCGAAGTCCTCGCGCGAGGTCGGCGAGGCCTGCCCCTTCGTCAGCCCGTAGATGCGGTTGTCCATCACGACGTACGTCATGTCGACGTTGCGCCGGACGGCGTGGACGAAGTGACCCGCGCCGATGGAGTAGCCGTCGCCGTCCCCGCCCGCGACCATCACCTCGATGTCGGGGCGGGCGATCTTCACGCCCGTGCCGACGGGTAGCGCGCGTCCGTGAACGCCGTGAAGCGCGTAGCTGTGCATGTACGTGCCGATCTTGCCGGAACAGCCGATGCCGGCCACGACGAAGGTGTTGTCGGGGTCGTTGCCCGTCTCGGCGAGGGCCTTCATCATGCCGTTCATGGTCCCGAAGTCGCCGCAACCCGGGCACCACGTCGGCTGCTTGTCGGACTTGAAGTCGGTGAATCGGATGTCTGAGCTCATTGGTTACGCCTCCACCCCCGTCGCGAGGGACTCCCTGATCTCCTCTGCGAGTTCGTCGGCCTTGAACCGCACGCCGGTGTACTTGTTGACGCGGTCGACGCGCTCGAGCACGTCGTGCTCGACGATGTCCGCGAACTGGCCCGTCTCGTTACACTCCACGACGATCGTCTGGTCGGCCGCCGCCACCGCGTCCGACAGGTCCGGCCGCGGGAAGATGTACGGCACCGAGAGCACGCGGATGTCGATCCCGCTCTCCTCGAGCAGGTCGAGCGCCTCCGCGAGCGCCCCCTCGTTCGACCCCCAGGTGATGACCAGGTTGTCGGCGTCCGGGTTCCCGAACTCGCGCGGGCTCCAGTCCTCGCGCGCCTCGGCCGTCTCGACCTTCCGGTTGCGCTTGTCGACCTGCTCGACGCGCATCTCGGTGTCCTCGGTCCGGCGGCCCTGCTCGTCGTGCTCCAGGCCGGTGGACATGTGCGCGCCGCCCGACGTGCCGGGGAACGCGCGCGGCGAGATGCCGTCCTCGGTGATCTCGTGCGGCTGGAACCCGCCCGACTCGGAGAGGTGCTCGTCGATGTCGGCCTCGTCGACGACGAAGCCGCGGTCGACCTCCACCTCGTCCATGTCGAAGGTGTCCGGCGTGAACGTCTGCTCGGTGACCGCCATCGAGAGGTCCGCGGTGAGGTACACCGGGATCTGGTACTTCTCGGCGAGGTTGAACGCCTCGACGGTCTTCCAGAAGCACTCCGCGATGGTCGTCGGTGCGAGGACGAACCGCGGCACCTCGCCGTGGCCGCCGTACAGCATGCCGTTGAGGTCACCCTGCTCCTGCTTCGTCGGCATCCCGGTCGAGGGACCCGAGCGCATCACGTTACAGATGACCAGCGGCGTCTCCGAGGTCGCGATCAGGCCGAACGTCTCCGTCATCAGGTCGATCCCGGGGCCGGAGGTGGCGGTCATCGAGCGCGCGCCCCCGCGGGCAGCCCCGAGCGCCATGTTGATCGCGGAGAGCTCGTCCTCCGCCTGGATGACGTGTCCGCCGAACTGCTCGATGCGGCCCTTCAGGTAGGTCATCACGTCCGTCGCGGGCGTGATGGGGTAGCCGGCGTAGAACCGGCAGCCGGCCGCGATGGCGCCCATGCCGATCGCCTGGTCGCCGTTGAGCAGGACGTAGTCCTCGTCGGTCGTCTCGAGGTCGTAGTCGAACTCGTGGTCGTACTCCTCGGCGACGTACTCCTGACCCGCGCGGGCCGCCTCCTTGTTGTTGTCGACGAGCTGCTGGCCCTTGTCCTTGAAGCGCTTCGTCAGCGCCGAGTCGAGGTTCTCGATCGGGAAGTTCGTCACCTCGCAGGCCGCCCCGAGCGCGACGACGTTGCGCATGATGGCCCCGCCGGCCTCCTCGGCCAGCCGCTTGAGCGGCACGTCGAGCCCCACCATCTCGCCGGGGATCTCGACGTCCTGCATCGTCGTCCGCTCGCCGTCGTAGATGATCACCGAACCGTCGTGGAGCTCGTCCAGGTTCTCCTCGATGGTCCGGGGCGTCAACGCGATCAGCACGTCCAGTCGGTCGACGACGCTCTGTACCTTGTCGACGGACGTGCGAACCTTATACGCGGTGTAGCCGCCGCGAATCCGGGACGCGAAGTCCTTCGACGTGAACACGTGTCGACCCGCTCGGGAGAGCGCTTGCGCGAAGATCTTCCCCGTCGAGTCGATGCCATCGCCGGCTTCCCCGCCGATGGCCCAGTTGAAGTCCGCAGCCATGCTGTCTCTGGCTTCATCCGGACCAATCAAAAGGCTTCTGAAAGCATGAACCGGGGCATTATCTAAAAGTTCGCCCGATAGCGGGCATATAGAAAACGAACGTTCATCATTTGTGTCTCTTAACGCCGATAATCTCGTGTATGTCCACCGAATTCGGAGAGTCGCCCCGCCGCTCCCCGTCGGTCATCGGCAACTGTCGTGAACGCGGCCCGGATCCGCGGTGCGTTTCGGCAATTTCTGTATCCGAATTCGTCATCCGTCGAATCTGGGCGGTGCGGGTGTGCCGCGGAACCGGAGCGCCGCGGAACCGGAGCGCCGCGAAGCAGGCCCCGTCCCAGTTCCGGGCTACCCTCGCCCGAAGCACAACCCTCATTCGGCGCACGGCCGAGAGGCCGGTATGGACACGACGGTCACAGTCACCGCGTCGGCGTCGGTCGGCCCGGACACGGTCGCGGTGCGGTTCGCGACCCCCGAGGGCTTCACCGCGGAGCCGGGGCAGTTCGTGAAGATCTCCGCGACGGTCGAGGGGGAGGGATACGCGCGCTTCTACACCCTCTCCTCCCCGGACGTGGACGAGGAGTTCGAGGTCACCATCGAGGTCGACCCCTCGGAGGGCGGCCCGTTCTCGGAGTACCTCGCCGGCCTGAGCGCGGGCGACGAGGTGGAGATCTCGGGCCCCTACGGCGACGACCACTACGAGGGCGAGGCGCGCGTCGTGGTCCTCGCGGGCGGGCCCGGCATCGGCCCCGCGGTCGCGATCGGCGAGCGCGCGCTCGCGGACGGCAACGAGGCCGCGGTCGTCTACCGCGACGACGCGCCGGCCCACGGCGCCCGCCTGAACGACCTGCGGGAGCACGGCGCGTCCGTCCACGTCGTGGGAACCGACGAGACCGAGGCGTTCGACGAGGCGGTCGAGGAGGCGGTCACCGGCGCCGACGACGAGCAGGTGTTCGTCTTCGGCTTCGCGCCGTTCGTGGCGGCCGCGGGCGACGCGATCGAGGCCGCCGGCGGCGACCCCGACGCCGCGAAGGTCGAGAACTTCGGCTAGGCGACGCTCGCCGCGGCGCCGCGTTCGCCGTTTTCGTCCCGGCCGGGGATCGAACCGCTGGGACTCGAGACTCCCGGTGCGTCCCGTTGGATATCTGTGCGGCGGTTTTTCTGTCTCCGCCGATCCTGCTGATCGGGACGGCACCACCAGAGCGCCTCGGCCACCGCCCCAGCCACCGCCCCAGCCACCGCCCCAGCCACCGCCCCAGCCACCGCCCCGCACCGCACAGCAGCCTCACACCTCCCCAGCCTCGGGTCGGCCGCGGCCGCGGAACCGCACAGCAACGCAGCGCGGCCGCGGCCGGCCCTCCCTCGCGCGGTCGCGGCGACACGCGTTGCGGTCGCCGCGGCGCGCGCCGACGGCACGGCACCGCCACCGCACTGCCCCGCACAGCACCGCCGCCGGCCGAGCGTTTTTCCGGGATCGCGCGGAATTCCCGCCGTGAGTGCAGCCCGACTGAGGCAGTCGCGCCGCATCGCCCGCGGGCACTCAGACCGGGAAGTCGGCGTCGGGGTCGACGACGCGGTCGACCTGCGGCGGCATGGTCCAGTCGGTCGTCAGCTCCAGCAGCTGGACGAGCATGCGGCCGGTGGCGCCCCAGACGGTGTAGCCGTCGACGCGGAAGAAGTGGACGCGGTGGTCGCCGTACTCCGGGTGGTCGCGGCGCTCCGATTCGTAGTTGGCGAGGTCGGTGAGCGCGGCGACCGGGAGGACCACCACCTCCGCGACCTCGCTCTCGTCGGGGACGTACTCGCGGTCGGGGACCGTCGCGACGAACGGGCGGACGGCGTAGTCGGTGACCGTGGTGATGTCGTCGAGGGCGCCGTGGATCTCGGTCTCCTCGGGGCGGAGGCCGATCTCCTCGTTGGCCTCCCGGAGCGCGGTCGCGCGGAGGTCAGCGTCGGAGGGCTCGCGACCGCCGCCGGGGAAGCTCATCTGCCCGGGATGCTCGCCGAGGTGGTCGGCGCGCTTTGTGAACAGCAGGTGGGGCTCGTCGTCCCGTCGGAGGAGGGGCGCGAGGACCGCCGCTTCGCGCGCGGCGTCGGTGACCGCGACCGGCGTGCGGTGCCGGAGCCCGGACAGGTCCATGCCCGGATCTGGGTCCCGGCCGGCGTTAGTCTTGTCCTCCGTGCAGTCCCGGCCGGGATCCTGCGACTGTGTCGGGCGGCCGCCCGGCCGCGGCGACCGGCGCCGCTCGCGTCGCCGTCACTCGGCGTCGACCAGCGCCTCGGTCAGCCGGTCGCGCACGTCGTCGGTCTCTACGGGCGCCCACACGTCGAGGTCGTAGCAGACATCGAGCAGGGTCTCGGCGCGGTCGCCCCCGCGGGACCCCGATGCGTCGAGGAGGGCGTCGGCCTCCGCGCGGAGCCGGCTCGCCACGGCGCGCCCGAGCGCCTCGCGGTCGGGGTCCCGCTCCTCGACGTCGAGGATGTGCGGCAGGTCCTCGGCGCGCTCGGGCAGCGTCGGGAACGCGGCCGGCCCGACCGCGAGGCGGTCGTCGTCGGTCACCGCCGGGACCCCCCCTGCGTCCGCGGGCGGACCGTCGTCCGCCGACTCGCCGTCGTCGACCGGAACCAGCGCGTACTCGCGGATCGCGGCGTCGACCGCCGCGTCGACCGCCGCGTCGTCCACGTCGGCGCCCCGCTTGAACGCCAGCTCCGAGAGGGCGGCCCGCAGCTCGGCGCGCGTGAGCGCGCCGAACAGGTCGACGACGCCGGCTATCTCGTCGCGGGCCGCGACGCTGGCGGCCGGGTTCTCCCCGGCGGGCACCTCGGGGTCGGTCACGCGTCGAGCACCTCCGAGAGGTCGGCCCGCGCCGCCTCGCGGACCGCGTCGGGCGAGAGCCCCGTCTCGGCCCACGCCGGGAGCCGGGTGTCCGTCCCGGGCGCGGCCACGGAGTCGGCGTACGTCTCGACCTGCGCCAACTCCGCCTCGCGGTCGTACTCGAACCCGTTGAACGCGGCGTCGGTGGCGTACCCGGTCACGATCCGCTCGGCTGCGTCCCGGTACCGCCCCGGAAGCGCGCCGAGGTCCGGGTCGACGCCGTGGTCCGCGAGCGTCCGGAGGACCGCCCCCGTGACCGCCTCGCTCATGTCGGCGAGCCCGGTCGGCCCGCGGACGGAGCGGTGGTCGTGCTCGTAGCGCCCGAGGTCGACCTGCGCCGAGCCGGAAAACCCGGCCTGCGCGAACGCGTCGCCGAGCGTTCCGACCTCCAGGCCCCAGCCGCGGGGGATCCGCATCCCGGCGACCAGGTCGCTCGTCGCCGCGAACTCCCCCGCGAGCGCGTACCGGAACGCGCCGAGATAGTCCAGGATGGGCGCGTCGTGCGCGTCCGCGAGCGCTCGCACGAGGGGACGATACAGCAGGCGGAACAGGCGTCCGTAGAGCTTCCCGTCCTCGACGCGGGCGTAGTAGCCCTTCGAGAAGGCGTGGCCGTGCGCGAGCGGGAACAGCAGGCGCGGGACGTACGCCGGCGTGTAGCTCCGCGTGTCCGCGTCGTGGACGACGACGAACTCCTCGGTGATCGCCCGGCCGAGCCCGAGCCACACGTCGCGGCCCTTCCCGCGCTCGCCGTCGAGGCCGTGCTCGGCGAGCAGCGTCGCCAGTCGCGGCCCGTCACACCAGAGCGTCTCCACGGGGAGGTCGAACTCGCCCAGCCACTCGTGGAACGACCCGGCGTGTTCGGGGGTCGCGCGCAGCGGCACGACCACGCGCGCCGGGTCGACAGCCTCCAGCGCGGTCAGCACGCGCTCGGCCGCCAGCCCGCCGTACTCGCGTTCCGTCATCGGCACCACCACCGCCGCGCGGTCGGTCGGCGCGTCCGGCGTCCGGTCCGTCAGCGCGTGGAGGGTCGTCACGCGCTCCTGGACGTACTCCATCGACCGAAGGGACGGCCGGACGCCTCAAAAGGTCGCGGGTCGCGGACGGTGCAGCCGGTCCGTCGCCGGCCCGAGCGAGCGCTATCCCGGGATCCGTCCGGCTCGGTCCAGCCCCGCGAAGACGGCGACGAGAACGGCGAGCCCGGCGGCGAAGGCCGTAAACACCGCGTCGTACGCGATGCCCCGCTCGACCAGCGCGCCGACCGCGGAGGAGCCGAGCGCCTGCGTGAGCATCATGCCGCCGGAGAAGACGGCGTACGCGGTCGCGCGCGTCGTGTCGGGGAGCGTGTCGAGGATGTACGCGTCCGCCGCGGGGAACATCGCGTGGATGGTGAAGCCCGCCAGCGTCGTAGCTGCCACGAGCGGCCAGAGGCCGGAGGCGGCGACGATCAGGAACACCGAGCAGACGAACGAGGCGATGACCGCGAGCAGGAACTGCACGCGCGGGAAGCGGTCGACGAGGGTGCCCGAGATGAAGAAGGCGGGGACGCCGGCGGCGAAGATGACCGTCAGGAGGTTTCTGGCCGTCGCCTGCGGCAGCCCCTTCGCGACCATGTAGAGCTCGTAGAAGTTGAACAGGCCCTGCCAGACGAAGCTCGTGATCCCCATCAGCGCGACGCCGGCGACGATGATGTGCCACTCCGAGCGCGCGGCGGCGAGGAAGCCGGTCGCGGCCACGTCCACGTCGGGGAGGTCCGCGCGGCGCGCGAGCACGTACGTCAGGGCGGTGAGAAGGGCCGCGAGGACGCCCAGCCCGAAGAACGCGTAGCGCCAGTCGTACCACAGCGCGACGGTGGCGACCGGCGCGACGACGACCGCCGCGACCTGGCTCGCCATCCCGTGGATCCCCATCACGCGGCCGACGCGGTCGGGGAACAGCTCCGAGATGAAGGGGTTCGCCGAGACGAAGTAGACGCCGGAGGCGGTGCCGACCGCGAACGCGCCGACCATCAGCCACGCGACGCCGTCGGTGAACCCCAGGAAGACGGCGCCGAGCGAGAGCATGGCGCCGGACGCGAGCACGACGTGGTGGCGCGGCACCTTCGTGAGCAGCCAGCCGGTCGGGAACCGCGGCGCCGCGGAGCCGACCCACGCCAGCGTGACGACGAGGCCGGCCGTCCCCTCCCGGATCGCGAACTCGTCGATGAACTCGCCGACCAGCGGGGCGAAGATCACCCGCGCGAAGTTGACGAGGAACACCAGCCCGCACAGCGAACCGAACAGCTTGGCGCGAGACACGTCGGCCGTAACACGCCCCCCGCTTCAAGCGTTCCGAAAGCAGACGGCGCATACGCGGTCGGCCGCGACGACGGTCGCGCTCCCGGCGGTCGGGTATCCGCGCGCCCGCGGCGGGGTCTTTAACACGCCCGGCGTCCAACTCCCGCGTATGAAGTCGACTCGGAAGGGGCTACGCGACGGGGACCTGTTCAAGGACACCTACGAGCGGCTCAACTGCGCGGCCTGCGAGAAGGTGCTCAAGAAGCAGAACGACCCCGACAAGGTGTACTCGGTGCGGATCTGTCCGGAGTGCGAGGCCGAGTTCAAGGAACTCCGCTGAGACGTCCCCGCTCCTCCCGGGCGCGCTTCTTCGGGCGCGCTTTTTCACGCGTACTTCTGTCGGGCTCGTTGTTTCTCGGGGTCACTGGTCGGGGCCATTTTTCTGCCCACGTTTCTCGGGCCACGCTCGCCGAACGGGCCGGGGTCCACGCGAGCCGCCCCCGTCCCCGACCCGGCCGCGTCCCCCTCACTCGAAGACCGCGTCGAAGGCGTTCGCGCCCAGCGGGTCGAACGTTCCCGCTGCGACGTTCTCGCGGACGTGCGCCGGGTCGCTCGCGCCCACCAGCGAGCAGGTGACGCCGGGCGCGCTCCGCGCGAAGTTGAGCGCGCGCTGGGCCGGCGTGTCGCCGGCCAGCCGGTCGGCGACGTAGTCGGGCAGCGAGGTGGACAGCTCCCCCTGCCCGATGCTCGCGCTCGTGAACACGCCGACCCCGGCCTCGTGGGCGCACTCCAGCGTCGAGACGCGTTCGTCCGCCTCGCCCGCGTGGTCGTCCGGTCGCGGCTGGTTCGCCCGCGTGAACGCGTCCGCCATCGCGACGTTGAACGGGAGCTGGACCGCCGCGAAGCCGCAGTCGTCGGCGCCCACCGCCTCCGCGGCCCGTTCCGCCCGCTCGATCACCGCCGGGAGCGAGAGGTGCGACTCGTGACCCTCCGGGACCCGGAACGCCTCCCACGTCGCCACGCCGTAGCTCCCGAGGTCGCCCGCGAGCCGCCGGCGCTCCAGCAGCTCGAAGGCCGCCTCCAGCGCGTCGTACACCTCGGCCCGCGACCGGACGGCGAGTTGCGTCTCGGGGTTGTGGACGTAGTAGCAGTCGACCGCGTCGAGCCGGAGCGCGGACAGCGACCGGTCCAGCATCGCGTCGAGAAAGCCGGGCGCGATCGCGTGGCTCCCGTGTGCGAGGTCCTCGCGGTCCACGACTCCCGTTTCGAGGAACTCCTCGCGGACGTACGCGCCCGGGTCCTCGGGCCGGGTACCGTCGAAGGGGACGAAGCCGCCCTTCGTGGCCACCAGCACCGCGTCGCGGTCGACGTCCGCGGCCGCGAGCGCGTCGCCGACCGCGCGCTCGGAGCGGCCGCAGCGGTAGTTGACCGCGGTGTCGACGACGTTGACGCCCGACTCCAGCGCGAGCCGGATCGCCTCTCGGTAGCGTTCGTCGACCGCGTCGGTCGGCTCGCCGAGGTACGTCCCGATCCCGACGCTGGAGACGACGCCGGGGCCGAACCGCCGGAAAAAGGTGCGCCCGAACGCGTCCCCGAACCGGTCGCGGTAGCGCCAGGTCGCCTCGCGTGTCGCCATACCCGGGGTTGGTGGGCGGCGTGTAAAAGGGACGCCGTCGCGGACGGGTCGTTCACCGGCGGAACCGTGATTCGGCCGGAGAGATCGAAAGCGCCCGAGGCGGCCCTCCGTCCTGCTGGTCTGGGCGGCGCCACCTCGCCACTGCCGGCTCGACTGCGCCGGGTTCCGACGGACGGTCCGGGCCGCCTGCGGTCGCGGGCGCCGGGCTGCGGCTCCCGTTGTCCCGCTCGTTCCTCGTGGGACCCTCGCCGCGCGCGCTGACGGGACCAAAACCGCACCCCACAGCACCGCGAGCGGTTTTGAAACGCACCGATCAACCTATCGCGGTAGTTCGGCCGCGGACGCAACGTATAAGGGCCTCTCGGCCGCAGGTTCGACCGTGATTCCGACCGCGTCCACGTCCGCATCGGCGGCGTCCGAAGCGGCGCGGCTCTTCTCGAAAAAACGCGCATGATGCGTCCACAGGCGGGAGTGGCGACCCCGTCCCGGACGACCCCCGGCACCGGGCAGCCCCCGGACGCGCTCGTGCGCGTGCTCCGTTCCGACTCACGACCGACACCCGACAGTCGACACCCACCCGCGGCACTATCCGCGGCACCCACACGACGACACACCCCATGACCGACATCACGCTCGACGGCGTCTTCCCCGCGATGACGACGCCGTTCACGGACGACGGTATCGACCACGACCAGCTCGCGGCCAACGCGCAGTACCTCGAAGCGGCCGGCGTCGACGGGCTCGTCCCCGTCGGCTCCACCGGCGAGTCGGCGACGATGACCCACGACGAACACGTAGAGGTGATCGAGACCGTCGCGGCCGCGGTCGAGGACGTGCCCGTCATCGCCGGCACCGGCTCGAACAACACCGCGGAGGCGCTCTCGCTCTCCCAGCGCGCGGCGGACGCCGGCGCTGACGGACTCCTGCTCATCTCGCCGTACTACAACAAGCCCGAACCCGCGGGCTTCCTCGAACACTACCGCACGGTCGCTGACGCGGTGGACCTCCCGCAGATCGTCTACAACGTCCCCTCGCGGACGGGGCAGTCCATCCCCGCGGACGTGACCGTCGAACTCGCCGACCACCCCAACGTCGCGGGCTACAAGGCGGCCTCCGGCGACCTCAACCTGATCTCCGAGGTCGTCGAGCGCACGCGAGAGAAGGAGTTCTCGGTCCTCTCGGGCGACGACGGGCTCACCCTCCCCATCCTCTCGGTCGGCGGCCGCGGCACCATCAGCGTCGTCGCCAACGTCGAACCGGAGCGCACCTGCGCGATGGTCGGCGCCGCGCTGGCGGGCGACTACGACCGCGCCCGCGAGCTCCACCACGAACTCGGGCCGCTGACGCGCGCGCTGTTCACGGAGACGAATCCCATTCCGGTGAAGGAGGCGATGCACATCCGCGGGATGGGCTCGCCGACGGTCCGCCCGCCGCTCACGCGGCTCTCGGAGGAGCACCGCGAGGAACTGGCCGACCTGCTCGCGGAGTACGAGGGCGGCGAGCCGGACGTCGCGGAGGCGACGCGATGACCGGGAACGGCTCGGAGGCGGACGCCGGCGGTGCCGAGGTCGGCGGCGACGACCCGGTCCGCATCGCCGTCACCGGCGCCGGCGGTCGGATGGGCGGCGAGGTGATCGGCGCGGCGGCCGACAGGGAGGACGTGCGCGTCGTCCTCGCGGTGAACCGCTCCGAGACGGAACCGGTCGCGGGCGTCGCGGTCGACCCCGCCGACAACCTCGACCGCCTGCTCGCGGACGCGGACCCGGACGTGCTGGTCGACTTCACCGGTCCCGCGTCCGCGGCCGACTACGCCGAGGCGGCCGCCGAGGCGGGCGTCGCGGTCGTCACCGGCACCACGGGCTTCGACTCCTCGGAGACGCGTCGGCTCCGCGAGGCGAGCGAGGCGGTGCCCCTGCTGAAGGCCGCGAACTTCTCGCGGGGCGTGCTGGCGCTCCGCCGGGCCGTTCGGGAGGCGGTGCGGGCGGTCCCGAGCTACGACGTGGAGTTGACCGAAACGCACCACAACGGCAAGCGCGACGCTCCCTCGGGCACCGCGAAGACGCTGCTCGACGACGTCGAGGCGGAGCGCGGCGACCTCGACGAGCGGACGCACGGCCGCGAGGGCGAGGCGCCCCGCGAGCCCTCTGAGATCGGCGTCCACGCCCGGCGCGCGGGCGACGTGACCGGCGAGCACGAGGTGCTGCTGGCGGGCAACCGCGAGACGCTGGAGCTGACCCACCGCGCGGGCGACCGGGCGGTGTTCGCCATCGGCGCGCTCGACGCGGCCGTCTGGCTCGCCGACCAGCCCCCCGGCCGCTACGACTTCGCGGACGCGGTCGATGCCGCAACCGACGAGTAAAAACGACCCACTCCCCTCACACGACACAACATGACGCTCGAAACCGACATCGAGGACCTCTGGCGGCGCTACGACCAGGGACTGACCGCGGCCGACACGACGACCGACGACGAGGCGACGCTCGACGCGTTCCTCGACGCGCTGGAGGCCGGCGAAGTCCGCGCGGCGGAGAAGACCGGCGACGACGTGACCTCCTGGACGGCCAACGAGTGGGTCAAGCGAGGCATCCTGCTCAACTTCGGCCTCCGCGAGACCGAGGCGCGCGAGTACGGCGACGTCACCTACCACGACGTGCTCCCGCTGCGAGACACCGCCGATCTGGCGGAGCGGGGAACGAGAAACACGCCGGACGGGACCGCGATCCGGCGCGGCGCGTACCTCGGCAGCGACTGCATCATGATGAGCCCCTCGTTCGTCAACATGGGCGCGTACGTCGGCGACGGCACGCTCGTCGACTCCTGTGACACGGTCGGATCCTGCGCCCAGCTCGGGGAGGGCGTCAAGCTCGGCGCGAACACGCTGATCGGCGGCGTGCTCGAGCCGGTCGAGGACGCGCCCGTGATCGTCGAGGACGGCGTCTCGCTCGGCGCGGGCTGTCGGGTCACCTCCGGCTTCCGCGTGGGCGAGAACTCGGTCGTCGGCGAGAACACCCTGCTCACGCCGCGCATCCCGGTGTACGACCTCGTCGAGGAGGAGGTCATCTACGGTCACCTGCCGTCGGATCGGCGGGCGTTCACCCGCATGGTGGAGTCCTCCGTCGGCGACCACGACCTCTTCGAGGGCGGCGCGTACAAGCCCGCGGTCGTCGCCACCGACGTGGAGGAGCGCACCCTCGAGGCGACCGCGCGGGAGGAGGCGCTTCGGGAATGAGCGACGCCGCCACCGGGGACGCCGCGGCGGACGCCGCCTCCGCGCCCGCCTCCGACCTCGGTCCCGACGTGCGTCGAGTCGCGGACTGGGACGCCGACCGGCTCCGCGACCTCGCCACGACCCACGACACGCCGCTGTACGCCATCGACCTCGACCGCGTGCGGGAGAACTGCGCGCGGCTCCGCGCCGCGTTCCCCGACGCGGACGTGCGCTACGCCGTGAAGGCCCACACGGGGCGGGCGGTCCTCGAGACGGTCCGCGAGGCGGGCCTCGACGCCGAGTGCGCCTCCGCGGGCGAACTCCACCGCGCGCTCGCCGCGGGCTTCGCGGGCGACCGACTCCACTACACCGCGGTCAACCCGCCGGCCCGCGACCTCGACTACGTCGTCGACGAGGCGTGGACCGACAACCCCGACCTGACGGTCACCGCGGGCGCGGTCGACACCCTCGACCGCCTCGCGGAGCGCGGGTACGACGGCCGCGTCTGCGTCCGCGTCAACCCTGGCGTCGGCGCGGGCCACCACGAGAAGGTCCGCACCGGCGCGAACGCGAAGTTCGGCGTCCCGTACGACCGCGCGGCCGAGGTCGTCCGCGACGCCGCCGAGCGGTTCGAGATCGTCGGGATCCACGCCCACGCCGGCTCCGGAATCGACCCGAGCCAACTCGACAGCCACCGCGAACTCGTCTCGCGGATGGGGGAGCTGGCGCGGACGCTGACCGCGCCGAGCGAGGACGACGCCGACGGGACCGGCGACGCGGCCGCCCCCGTCGACCTCGAGTACGTCGACGTGGGCGGCGGCTTCGGCGTCCCGTACGAGGAGGACGCGCCGGCGCTGGACCTGGACGCGGTGGCGGACGCGACCCGCGACGCGCTCGGCGAGGTGTCGCGGGGCGGCTCCGACGATGCCGAGCCCGCCGGTCTCGCGGTCGAGCCCGGGCGCTACGTGGTCGCGGACGCCGGCGTCCTGCTGACGCGCGTGAACACGGTGAAGCCGACGCCGGAGACGGTCGTCGCGGGGGTCGACGCCGGCATGACCGACCTGCTCCGCCCGGCGATGTACGACGCCTACCACCCGATCCGCAACCTCGGTGACGGCTCGTCGACCGCGACCGGCGCGGAGCCGACGAACCGCGAGACGGTCGGCGTCACCGTCGCCGGCCCGATCTGCGAGAGCGCGGACGTGTTCTGCGAGAACAGGCCCCTCCCCGACCCCGAGCGCGGCGACCTGCTGGCGGTCGGCATCGCCGGCGCGTACGGCTACGAGATGGCGAGCCAGTACAACTCCCGGCCGCGACCCGCGGAGGTCGCGGTCGCCGCAGGGGACGCGAGCGGGGGGGACGCGGACGGCGCAGCGCGCGTCGTCCGCCGCCGTGAAACGCTCGCGGACCTGACGGAGGTAGAGGGATGAGCCACGCGACGGGCGCCGTGGAGTTCACGAAGTACCACGGTACGGGCAACGACTTCCTCGTGGTCGACGCCACGGACCCGGTCCCGGACCGGGCCGCGTTCGCTCGCACGCACTGCGACCGCGAGACGGGCGTGAGCGTCGCGGAGTCGTCACGGAACGGCGGCACGAGCGCCGCGACCGGGAGGCGGGGCGCCGACGGCGTGCTGTTCCTGGACGTGACCGAGCGCTACTCGCCGGCCCGCGTCGTGATGACGCTGGTCCAGCCGGACGGCTCGACCGCCTCGATGTGCGGCAACGGCGCGCGCTGTGCGGCCGCGTGGGCCCACGAGCGCACCGGCGAGACGGAGTTCATGATCGACACGCAGGCGGGGACCAGACACGCCAACGTGAGCCCGGACGACGACTACGTGGAGATCGAGATGGGGACGCCCGCGTTCGACCCCGAGCGCGTCCCGGTCGAGAGCGACGGCCCGTTGGTCGAAACCGAGGTCGAGGGACTGACCGTCACCGCCGTGAACACGGGCGTCCCACACGCGGTCGCGTTCGTCGAGGACGTGGACGCACACGACCTCGCGGCGGTCGCGGAGCCGGTCCGACACGCCGACGTCTTCCCGGAGGGCGCGAACGTGAACCTCGCGTCGCCGGCCGGAACGACCGCCGACGGCGTCCCCGTGTTCGCCCAGCGCACCTTCGAGCGCGGCGTCGAGGACGAGACCCGCTCCTGCGGCACCGGCGGCGTGGCCATCGGCGCGGCCGCGGTCCGAACCGGCCGCGTCGAGGGCCCGGAGGTCCACACCACGCCGCCGGGCGGACGGCTGGAGGTGACGGTCCCGGACGACGGCCCGGCGTGGCTGGCCGGCCCCGTCGAGGTGGAGTACGAGGGGACGCTCCTCGCCGATCCGCGATGACCGGACCCGCGGACGGCGACTCTCCCGGCACGCGAGGCGTCGACGTGTCCGACCTCGACGCGTCCCCCCCGGCCGACCCCGAGACCTACGACCCCGTCTCCTTCCTCGCCGAGATGGTGCAGCTTCCGTGTCACGAGGACGTGACCGACGCGCGAGACCTGCTGGTCGCGACGCTGGCGGAGCACGGCGTCGACGCGGCGGTGGACGACGCCGGCAACGTCCTCGCCACGCGGACGGCCTCCGGGGAGTCGGCGGGCGCCGCCGGTCCCCACGTCGTCCTGAATACGCACCTCGACACGGTGTCGCCGGACGTGCCTTTCGAGCGCGACCGGGACGCGACCGTCGAGGGCGAGACGGGGGTGGACGTCATCCACGGGCGCGGCGCCTGCGACGCGAAGGGGCCGCTCGCGGCGCTCGTGGGCGGGTTTCTGTCCGCCGACGTCGGCCGCGGTCGGCTCACGCTCGCGATAACCCCCGACGAGGAGGTCCTCTCGCTCGGCGCCGCGGCGCTGACGGGCCGGCTTCCGGGGACGGAAGACGCGCTCGAGGGCGACCTGTTTCTGGTCGGCGAGCCCACGGGACTTGACGTCTGCACCGCCGCGAAGGGGCGCTTCGAGGGGACGGTCGAACTCGCGGGCGAGAACGCCCACGCGGCCGAGTTCGCCGGCGTCAACGCCGTCGCGGCCGCTGAGGACGCGCTCGCGGCGATCCGGACGTTCGACGCGGAGGCGGACGAACACCCACAGCTCGGCCCGCCGAAGCTCACGCCGACGGTGGTCGAGGGGGGCGGCGCGACGAACCAGGTGCCCGACCGGTGTGCGATCACCGTCGACCGCCGGAGCGTTCCCCCCGAATCCGCGGGCGGGTTCCGGGACGCGCTCGAAGCGGACGTGCGCGCGGCGGTCGACGACGCGGTCGGCGTCGCGGTCTCGCTGACGGAGCGCGACTCGCCGTTCCTGGAGGCGTTCGCGACCGACCCCGACCATCGGCTCCCGCGGACGCTTCGGGAAGCCATCGCCGGCACCCGACCCGAAGCGACCGACGCCGAGCGCGGCGCCGGCGCCCGGCCCTTCTCCGCGGCGACGGAGGCCTCGTACTTCGCGCCCGCGCCGACGGTCGTGTTCGGTCCCGGCGACCTCGCGGACGGCGACGGCGCCGTCGCGCACGCCGATCGCGAGTACGTCCGTGTCCGCGAGGTCGAGTGGGCGACCGCGGCGGTCGAGCGCGCGCTCTCGCGTCTGCTAAGCCCGGAAGGGGCGTAAGTCGGGTCCCGCAACCGGCCGTCGCCGGTCCGTTTCCCGTCTGCGGTCGTGATGTGGATTTTTCTGTAACCGGTCGCGGTGCGGCCCATTTCCGTCACCGCGACGCGTGACCGCACTTTTGAGACGCCGTGCCGATGGACGACTATGTACCGCGACCTCTCGCACCCACTCCGGACGGGCGCGCCGACTTACCCCGGCGACCCGGACGTCTCGGTCGAACCGGCCGCGACTCACGAGGCGGACGGCTACTCGGTTCACACGGTCGAACTCGGCAGCCACGCCGGCACCCACGTCGACGCGCCGCGGCACACGGAACCCGACGGCGCGACGCTCGACGACCGCGAGGTCGGCGAGTGGGCCTTCGACGCGCGCCTGCTCGACCTGACGCCGTGTGAGCCGCGGGAAGCGGTCGGGCCGGACGCGTTTCCGGACGACCTCGACCCCGCGATCGACCTGCTGGTCGTCCGCACCGGTTGGGCCGACAGGTGGGGAACCGACGCCTACCGCGATCATCCGTTCCTGACGCCCGAGTTCGCCGAGCGGTGCGTCGACGCGGGCGTCGGCGTGGGTCTGGACACGTTCGGTCCCGACCCGACCGCGCCCGCCGAGTCAGCAGACGACGACTCCGGTGACGAGCCGACCGGATTCCCTGCCCACCACGCGCTGCTGGGTGCCGGTCTGCCGGTCGTCGAGAACCTTCGGAACCTCGCGGGTCTACCCCGCCGGTTTGCGTGCTACGCCTTCCCGCTCCCGCTCGCGGAGAGCGACGGTGCGCCGGCAAGAGTGGTCGCGAAGACGCGGTAGGCGGGCGGGCTCCGGATCCGAACCACGCTCCCGGCGCGGTCAGTATCGCCGGCGTGCGCCGACCGCGAGGATGACGCCGATCGCGAGCGTCCCGGCCCCGAGGAACCCGGCGGCCAGCAGCGCGTCCCCGGAGAGGGACCCGCCGCCCGGGAGCCCCACACCGTCACCGTCGTCCGAGCCCGCCCCCGACGGTTCGTAGTGGTAGTTCGGGTGGATGGGCTCGTACGTCCGGTTCTCCACGGTGACGTTGCCCTCGGGCTCGCCCGCGAACTCGACCATGTCGAGGCTGTCGTTCATGTCCGAGTAGTCGTTCGTGTACAGTCGAACTTCCCCCCTGACGACCGCGTCCGGCGGCTCGTTCAACTCGATGACCGCGGTCCCCGTCTCGTTGGGCCTAGCCTCCGGCCGCCCGACCGCGTTCCCCGTCTCCTCGGTCGAGACGACGACGTGCTGGCGATGCGCGTGCGGAGTCGGGTTCTCGACCGTGACGTGGAGTTCCGTCCGCGGATCCGCGGGCGTCCCGTTCGCCACGAGGTCGACGTTCGTTATCTGCGGGAGCGGCATGTCGTCCGCGTCCGCGGCCGTGGGCGTGGCGTTGTAGGTGTGCTGGATGGTTGGGCCGTAGGCATGGATCTTGACTATTTGTTGATGGGCAGAGGGATCTTGCATGCCAGAGATATCAAAGGTCCAATATTCGGTTTCGCTTGGGTGGAGTGTCTCTCGTACGTCATGCACCGTCGTTCTGGCTACTTGAAGTGCAAATGATACTTCTTCAGACTCAGTGTTGAGATTGTGCGAAGAGATCTCTAGAGTCATATTCGCGTAGAAGTCGGCGGTGATCTGGAACCCATATTCTGTTTGTATCGTCTTCGAGTAGACTATTTCCTCCTGCTCGTCAGTATCGACCGTTGAGTCAGCCAGTCCGGGTCCTGCCATCATACCGGCCGCTACGACCACCAGCATCGCAACTAGCAGAAACCGACCGTGGATCATTTTACACCACATCCCGCACCTCGACAGTCATCTCCCCCTGTCGGCTCACGATTTCTTAATTGTTGTATTAATTCGGGTTCTGAGACGAATCCCTCTTCGACTGCCGTCTTCTTGAACACGCCCGTCTTTCGGATATTACTGTCTACCGCATCTGTGCCGGACGAGTAGTACACGATATCGCCTTCAACCGTCAGTTCCGATCGAGTAACTGCTGTTTTGTCGTCAACTTCATCTCGTATCTCAGAATTCGTTCCAACCTGCTTTCGGAGTATCCAGGTAGTCGACGTTGACGTTCGACCGATCCGATAGTTGTCACTCCTGACGTGGTTGTCCACCGTCCGACGGTCGGACGTCTCCATGTAGTCTCTCCACTCCGACACGCTTTGCTGAATGACGACTTCCTTGCTCGCTAGGTACGTGTAGTCTGTGACCGTTGTGGTCTTCGTCTCCCTGTGTTGGTACTCAGTCTCTGTGACTCGATCGCGGACCTTAACGGAACGAGAGGAGCCTGTTCGGCGGTCCCACAAACTGTAAGCATGCGATGACCAGTAAGTTCCCCCGTACCTGCTTTGGTACTGGTATTCCGTTCGGTACTCCGCGGACTGGATCGTCCTTGTCCGCTTCTGACCGGTGTACCCGGACGAAATTGAATGCCGCCACTCGTAGGATGTCGTCACTTTTTCGCGTTGAGTCGACGTGCGTCCGGATTTGTGCCACCCGTCAGATCGACGGATAAAGTGCCGGCGTCGAAGCGAGCTATCGAACTCCTTCTGCCTGGTTTCGATTATTGCGTCCTGCTCGTGAAGCCTCTGTATCGTGTAGGACGTGTCCTCTTCCATCTCCGCTACTGAGTATCCTCTATCCTGACTTGCCCGCATCAAGTGCTCAGACGAGACTGAGATCTCGTCATACACTGGAACTTCTACCTCATAGAGCGACTCAGTTACGTCGATATTGTAATAAAACTCTCCCGTTCTGGTGAATGTCGGGAGGGGTAACTCGAACGTTCGTTCCGTTTGCTCCGGGTTTTCTGCGTTATATACTTGTAAAGCAACAGGACCATCAAGATAGGCTCCCAGCGTAGTTTCGATATCCCCGACCCAGCGGTTCTCCTGTTCTGCCGGATCTTTCTTCGCTGTGACTTGGCCAGAACCACGGATCAATTCAAAGCGTATGTCAGAGCTTTCGAATGCTTCATCTTTCAAGTTAAACCGCTCTGTTCTGAAGCTCAGACTTAGAGTTTCGTATGGATCGTATCCCGTTTGACTGTACAAGAACACGTCAATTGTCGGCGAATAGTACTCATCCAGCGTCGTCGTCTTTCTAACCTCTCGGTTGTGTCCGTCGATAACTGAGAGGGTGATTTCGTTCTTGATGTTTTTCAAGCTGGACGACAGAACCGGGCTCTCCTCCACAAAGTCCGGTATCCAAGTAAACGAGAGCTTAGTTCCGTCTGGATCAAATGAATTACTGGCGTCAATCACGATTCTAGGAACGTGTAGGTTTTTGTCGTGGTTGACATGGACATCTAATCGAACCTCGGGGTCACTGTCTACGACTTTGATCGACGCAGGCTCCTTATCGACGACTAACGTTTGAGGCCGATCAAGTACTAGGAGATTCTCAGTTATCTCATACTTTCGTGGGGACGAATAAGCAAAGTCAACTATTTTGACTATTTTTTGATCTGATATATTTTGAGTGCGAGTTTCTAATTCCACATACTCATTTTCCCGAGCGCTTGTCTCCATCCCCACCCCCTCAACCGGGTAGCCGTTCAGGTCCACGGTCACCTTCATCGTCGCGGTGTAGCGTTCGGGGTCGATTCGCTCGTGGTAGGAGTCGACCGGCGTGTTCAGGACCTCGATCGACTCGATATAGGGGATCCCGGCGACTTCGACGGTCTCCGTGACGCGAACGGTCTGTCCGTAGGTGTCGGTCGCGACCGCGGTCACCTCGTATTCGGTGTTGTCTCGGAGTCCGTCCGCGCGGAACTCCGACTCGTGGCGCCGGACGCCCCGACGCGTTGCGCGTTCGACCAGTTCGCCGTCGATGAACACCTCCACGGACCGGAGCGCGTTCAGGTCGTCCTCCGCGACGACCGCGCCGCTGATGGTCCCGTCGTAGCCGTCGAGGTCCCGGAGCCGGAGGTCGACCGGCGGCTTCGCGACCACCTCGCGGGTCCCGTCCGCGAACGTCGCCACGCGCTTGCTCCCGTCGCGGTACTCGACGAGCGCGGAGAGCCGGTGGCGGCCGGGGTCCCACGTTCGTTGGAGCGTCCCGCCGGTCGCGACCGACTCGCCGTCGACGCGCCAGGTGACCGCGGCGACGGCCGCGCCGCCGGAGTCGACCGAATACGTCGCAGTGAGCGGTTCCTCCTCGAACACCTCCTGTGGACCGTGGATCGTCGGGTCCTCGCTCGCCGCGGTACCGCCGTACCAGCCGGGGCTTCCGCTCGCCTCCTCCGGCTCCGTAACCGAGACCGTCCGGTCGTCGCTCGCCGACTGGTCGGCAGTGTCGAGAACCGTCACGTCGACGGTTCGGGGATCGAGCGTGGTGATGGTGCGGTTCAGGGTGGCTTCGGCTCCCGGCCGGTGCTCGGTCTCGACGACCTCCCCGTCGACTCGCCAGACGACGCGGTCGATGGGCGCGTCACCCGGGTCGATCGCGGCCGTGAAGGCGGCGGTGTCGCCGACCGACACCGCCGACGGGCCCTCGAGTGCGACCGCGGGCGGGTCCCCCTCGGAGACGCGGACGTGGAGCGTGTCGCTGGCCGTCCGCCCCGCGTCGTCGGTCACGGTGAGCGTCACGTCGTAGGTCCCTAACGCGGCCGCCTCGAAGGTCGGCGTTCGGCCGGTCGGCGTCGCGGCCGTGCTACCGTCCGGAGCCAGGATTTCCCACTCGTAAGCGACGATCTCACCGTCCGGATCGTACGAGCCGCCGCCGTCGAGATGAACGGTCGTCCCCTGGGATACCGACTGGTCGAGACCGGCGTCGGCAAGCGGCGCTTCGGCGTCGGCCGCCCCCGCGAGCGGAGCGCCGAGGAACAGACACACGAACAGCAGTGCGAGCGCGTCTCGTCTCATTCAGGCGGAGAGTCATATCCTCTTTTTCTGACTTAAGTGTTCGTATCTTTTTATCGAATTATATTTTCCAACAGCTGTTTTAATCTGAGAGTTGCCGGATCGAGAGAGAAGCCCGACAGTTATACCCTCCGCGCCCGACGCCGGAAACGTGCAGAAGACCGTACTCATCACCGGCTGCTCCTCGGGTATCGGCCGCGCGACGGCGCGGGCGTTCAACGACGAGGGCTGGACGGTGTACGCGACCGCACGGAACCCCGCGGACGCACAGACGCTCGGGGACGAGGGCTGCGAGCTCGCGACGCTCGACGTGACGGACCAGGCGGACGTCGACCGCGTCGTGGACCGGATCCTCGACGAGGAGGGGGCCATCGACTGTCTGGTCAACAACGCCGGATACGGCCAGTTCGGCCCGCTGGAGGACGTGCCGACGGAGAAGGTCCACGAGCAGTTCGACGTGAACGTGTACGGTCCCCATCGGCTCATCAGGGCCGTCCTCCCGCACATGCGCCGCGAGCGCGAGGGGACGATCGTCAACCTCTCGTCGGTCGCCGGACGCGTCGCGTTCCCCGGCGGGGGCGTCTACAGCGGTTCGAAGTTCGCGGTCGAGGCGATGTCCGACGCGCTGCGCGGCGAGGTATCCGAGTACGGCATCGACGTGGTCGTCGTCGAGCCCGGGCCGGTCAAAACGGGATTCAGCGAGCGCGCCGAGCGGGAGGTGGCGGCGGACCGGGAGCCGGAGGATGACGAAGCGGGCGGTGAGGTCGGCGAGGGGATCGACCGCTCGGGCGCCTACGAGGACTTCTACCGCGTCTTCGACGACGCGAAGCTGATCGGAGGCGACGGCCCCGGGTCGGTCGGTCCGGAGCGGGTCGCGGCCGAGATCCTCAACGCGGCGAGCGCGACGCGGCCCCCGGCCCGCGTCCAGCCCGGGACGGCAGCCCGGGTCGGCGTCCTGGCGCGGTTCCTCCCCGACGCGGTGCGCGACAAGGGGTACGAGCTGCTCGCGAAGCTGACGCGGTAACGCCGGCTGGCCGTTCTCTCTTCCCCTGTTCTGGCCCGTTCGACCCTTCAGCCGAGGAAGTCCCCGATGTTCGTCTGGAGCCCCGCGGCCATCGTCGACTTGCGCCGGAGTCGCGAGAGGGGGACCGGGAGGTGGTCCGCGACGCCGCGGACGGCCTCGCCGAACGTCTCCGCTTCCCCGAGCTCGCCCTCGAAGGCGTTCCTGACCGCCTCGCGGACCTGCCAGACGCCGACGGGCCCCCAGTACGCGTCGGAGACGTGTCTGAGCACCAGGACCTTCGCCTGCCGGCCGCGGTCGGAGAGGTGCTCCAGCACGCCGAGCCGCGCGGCGTAGTACGCGCCCGCGGTCTCGTCGACGTAGCCCGTCCGCCCCTCGCGGCCCTCGTGGGCGGCCGCGAGGTAGATGCCGGCCTCGGGGTCGGGGTTCCAGACGGAGCCGGGCGCCTTCATCTCGACGAGCTCGTACTCCCAGTCGCCCGGGGCGAGGACCACCCAGAAGGCGTTGCCGAGGTACTCGTTGCGGTGGACCTCGACCGAGTCGACCGACGGCGCGTCCCTGATCGTCCCGCGGAGGTACTGGCCGACGGTGTCGTCGACCGCGGTGATCGACCAGCGCGTCGGGACGAGTCGGCGGTTCTCCCCCTGTCCGAGCGCGCCCGCCGAGAGGATCGAGTTGATCTCGTACACGTCGAACCCCCGGCGGTAGAGGTACGTCATCGCCCCCTGCGCGCGCCAGTCGTCGTCCTCCAGCGTCTTCTCGACCGGCCGCGGGACGTGCGGGTTCTCGCCGAGCGACGCGTCGCGGGCGCGGGCCCGCGGTCCGACCGGCGCGCCCACGTCGTCGATGTCCACGTCCAACTCCGGCTTCGAGTCGAGCCCGATCTCCACGTCGACGGGCCGGTCCGCGATGGCCACCTCGCGCTGGGTGCCGAGCCAGCCGTCCCACGCGTCGTGGACGTTGTCGACCTCGGCGGTCCGGTTGGAGTTGAGGAGGCCGGAGCGGCGTTCGAAGACGTCGCCGATCGAGACGCCCTCGTCGTACCAGTCGCCGGAGGTGCGGAACCGCTCGGCCTGCTCCTCGCGGCCGACCGGCGACAGGATGCCGGTCGAGACGTTCGGGTAGTTCGAGCGCCCGACGAAGATAGACGGCGAGACGGAGCCGACCAGCGAGTCGCCGGAGAGCGCGTCCTCGAAGCGGTCCTGAAACGTCTCGAGGTGGTCGAGCACGCCGTAGTCCTTCTCCTGGGCGAGGCGGCGGCGCTCGGCGCGCTCGTTCCGCTCGAACTCCACGAACTCGTCGAGCCGCATTCGGCCGTGGGTACGACGGGGACGGGTTTGAACGTTGCCCGCGCGGGTTCGCGTGTGGGTGCGTGCAGCGACCCGAGAAACGCCCGGTTTCGACCGCGGCGAGGGACGCGCGGAACCAGCGGGCTTTTGCCCCGCTTGCCCGAGAACACACACGAGCAATGAGCCACGAGGACTTCCCCACCGACGACCCCGCGGTGGTGACCTGCGGGCTGCCGTACGCCAACGGCGACCTGCACGTCGGTCACCTCCGCACCTACGTGGGCGGCGACGTGTACGCCCGCGCGCTGCGAACGCTGGGCCAGCAGACCGCGTTCGTCTCCGGCTCGGACATGCACGGCACGCCCGTCGCGGTCAACGCGGAGCAGGAGGGCGTCTCCCCCGAGGAGTTCGCGCTCGGCTGGCACGAGGAGTACGAGGCGACGTTCCCGAAGTTCAACGTCGACTTCGACAACTACGGCCACACCCACGACGAGACCAACACCGAGCTCACCCAGGAGCTGGTCCGCGACCTCGACGAGGCCGGCCACGTCTACGAGAAGGAGATCATGGTCGCGTACGATCCCGAGGACGACCAGTACCTCCCCGACCGCTACGTCGAGGGGACCTGCCCGTACTGCGGTGCCCACGCCCGCGGCGACGAGTGCGACGAGGGGTGCCAGCGCCACCTCGAGCCCGGCGAGATCGAGGACCCCGTCTCGACCATCTCGGGGAACCCGGCCGAGTACCACGAGCGCACGCACAAGTTCTTCGAGGTCTCCGCGTTCGCCGACTACCTCTCCGACTTCCTGGACCGGCTGGAGGGGACCGCGAACGCCCGGAACCAGCCCCGCGAGTGGATCGAGCAGGGGCTCCAGGACTGGTGTATCACCCGCGACATGGACTGGGGGATCGACTACCCCGACGCCGAGGGCGAGGAGTCCGACCTCGTGCTGTACGTCTGGGTCGACGCGCCGATCGAGTACATCGCCTCCACGAAGCAGTACTCCGAGCGCGTGGGCGCGGACGTCTTCGACTGGGAGGCGGTCTGGGGCGCCGGCGAGCACGCCGCGGCCGCCGCGGACGCCACCGACCCCGACGCGGTCGACCCCGACGACGTCGGCGGCGAGGTCGTCCACGTCATCGGCCGCGACATCATCCAGCACCACACGGTCTTCTGGCCCGCGATGTTGCGCGGCACGGGTCACGTCGAGCCGCGCGCCGTGATGGCCTCCGGCTTCGTGACGCTCGGCGGGAAGGGCTTCTCGACCAGCCGCGACCGCGCGGTCTGGGCCGACGAGTACATCGACGAGGGGTTCCACCCCGACCTGCTGCGGTACTACCTCGCGACCAACGGCGGGTTCCAGCAGGACGTGGACTTCTCGTGGGAGCGCTTCCGCGAGCGCGTCAACAACGAGCTGGTGGGGACGGTCGGCAACTTCCTCTACCGCTCGCTTTTGTTCGCGCACCGCAACTACGAGGGCGCCCCGACGGACGTCGCGGGGCCGAGCGACGAGGTCGAGAGCCGGATCGACGGCGCGGTCGCCGACTTCACCGACGCCGTCAACGACTACTCCGTCCGCGACGCGGGCGACGCGGTCACCCATCTGGCCGCGTTCGGCAACGAGTACATCCAGCGCAACGAGCCGTGGAGCCTCGTGGACAACGACCCCGAGCGCGCGAAGCAGGTCGTCTACGACTGCGTCCAGATCGCGAAGGCCATCGCCGTCCTCTTCGAGCCGGTCGCGCCCGAGAAATGCGAGCGCCTGTGGGCGCAGCTGGGCGAGGACGGGTCCGTCCACAACGCGACGCGCGCCGACGCGCTGGCACCGCCCGCTGGGGCGTTCCCCGAGCCGACCGAGCTGTTCGAGAAGATCGAGGCCGAGCGCGTCGAGGAGCTGAACGCGAAGCTCGACGAGCGCGTGGCCGAAGCGACCGCCGACGAGGCGAAGGAGAGCGAGGAGGCGGACGCGGAGGATACCGCGGACACGGACGACGCCATGACCGACTTCGACCCCATCACCGACGACCGCATCGACTTCGAGACGTTCGAGGAGCTCGACATCCGGGTGGGCCGGATCGAGAGCGCGGAGGGCATCGAGGGCGCGGACAAGCTCGCGAAGCTCACCGTCGACATCGGCGTGGAGACGCGCCAGATCGTCGCCGGGATCAAGCAGCTCCACGACCTCGACGCCATCGAGGGCGAGAAGGTGGTCGTCCTCGCGAACCTCGAGAAGGCGGAGCTGTTCGGCGTCGAGTCGAACGGCATGGTGCTGGCCGCGGGCGAGGAGGCCGACCTGCTGACGACTCACGGCGACGCCGCGCCAGGCGAGCGGATCCGGTAGGCCGAAGCCTGCGGTCGGCCGAGCAAACGCCGGCCGCGAGAGGAGACCGAACGGGCGCCGCTCCCGCTACTCAGGCCAGCCCGACGGTCTCCCGGTACTGGCCGTGCTGCGCCTCGAAGACCGCCATTATCTCGCCCATCGTGGCGTACGCTTTCACCGCGTCGACGATGTAGGGCATCACGTTCTCGCCGCTCTCGGCCGCGTCCGCGAGCGCGTCGAGGGTCGCCTCGACCGCCTCGTCGTCGCGGTCCTCCTTGACCGACTCCAGGCGGGCGAGCTGGCGCTCGCGGGTCGTCTCGTCGACGTGGAGCAGGTCCGGCTTGGTGTCCTGGTCGACCTCGTACTTGTTGACGCCGACGACCGTCTCCTCGCCCTCGTCGACGCGCTCCTGGTACTCGTAGGAGGCCTCCTGGATCTCGCCGTGGAAGTAGCCCTCCTCGATCCCCGCGAGCACGCCGTCGCGGACGGAGCCGTCGCCCATCTCGCGGATCTCCTCGATGTACGCCATCGCCTTCTCCTCGGTCTCGTCGGTGAGGCTCTCGACCGCGAACGAGCCCGCCAGCGGGTCGACGATGTCCGCGGCGCCCGACTCGTCGGCGATGATCTGCTGGGTCCGGAGCGCGACGCGGACCGCCTGCTCGGAGGGGAGCGCCAGCGCCTCGTCGTAGGAGTTGGTGTGGAGGCTCTGGGTGCCGCCGAGCACGCCCGCGAGCGCCTGAATCGTCACGCGGACGACGTTGTTGAGCGGCTGCTGGGCGGTCAGCGACTGGCCCGCGGTCTGGGTGTGGAACTTCAGCCGTTTGGCGTCGGGGTCCTCGGCGTCGTACCACTCGTCCATCACGCGGGCGTAGATGCGGCGGGCCGCGCGGAACTTCGCCACCTCCTCGAAGATGGAGTTGTGCGAGTTGAAGAAGAAGGAGAGCTGCGGCCCGAACTCGTCGACGTCCAGCCCGCGGTCCAGACAGTCCTCGACGTACGCGAAGCCGTCCGCGAGCGTGAACGCCAGTTCCTGAATCGCGGTCGAGCCCGCCTCGCGGATGTGGTAGCCGGAGACGGAGATGGGGTTGAACTTCGGCGTCTCGTCGACGGCGAACTCGATGGTGTCGGTGACCAGGTCGAGGGACGGCTCCGGCGGGATCACCCACTCCTTCTGCGCGATGAACTCCTTGAGCATGTCGTTCTGCAGGGTGCCGCGGACCTCCTCGCGCGGGACGCCCTGCTGGTCGGCGAGCGCGACGTACATCGCGTAGATGACCGGCGCGCTCGGGTTGATGGTGAAGGAGGTCGACACCTCGCCGACGTCGATGCCGTCGAACAGCACCTCCATGTCGCGGAGGGTGTCGACCGCGACGCCCTCCTTGCCGACCTCGCCGAGCGACATCGGGTCGTCGGAGTCGAGCCCCATCAGCGAGGGCATGTCGAACGCCGTCGAGAGGCCGGTCTGCCCGTTCTCGATCAGGTAGTGGAACCGCTCGTTCGTCTCCTCGGCGGTCCCGAACCCCGCGAACTGCCGCATCGTCCACGTCCGGCCGCGGTACATCGTCGGGTACGGGCCGCGGGTGAACGGCTCCTCGCCCGGGAAGCCCAGGTCCTCCTCGTAGTCCAGGTCCGCCACGTCCTCGGGGGTGTAGATCCGGTCGACCTCGAGGTTCGAGACGGTCGCGAAGCGGTCCTCGCGCTCCCCGAACCGCTCCAGCACGGGGTCGAGCGTCTCCGCCTCCCACTCCTCCCGTGCCTCTCGGATCGACGCGAGGTCCTCCTCGTCGTACATGCCCGGAGGTTTCGCCGGACAGTTCTTAAGCGTTTTTCACACATTTCGGTGACGGCGAGACTTGCGTCGATAGGTGGGGGCGAGTGAATGGTCGACCGTGCTGCCGTGCTCGTTGCGACCGGCCGTGAAGCCCTCAACCGCCGCTGTGCTCGGGGTTTCTGGACCAGTCGAGCGGCCTGCTGCGCTTGCCGCCACTACCCGGAAAGCCCTCGACCGCTCGCGGCTCTCCGGCCGGGCTCACGTCACGCCGTCGCCGGCCGGATCGAACGCCTCGTGGGCGCCGTCGGCGAGTATCGCTTCGAGAGTGGCGACCACCTCCACCACGTCGCCGAAGCTCGTGTAGAGCGGCGCCGGGCAGACCCGGACCACGTTCGGCGGCCGGAAGTCGACCACCACCCCGCGCTCCTTCAGGGCGAGGCTCAGCCGCTCCGCGTCGGGGTGTTCCAGCGCGAGGTGCCCGCCGCGGGCGTCGTGCTCGCGGGGCGTCCCGACGGACACCGCCGGCAGTCGCGCGTCGACGAGCGCGGCGAGGAAATCCGTCAGCGCCAGCGACTTCTGGCGGACGCGGTCGATCCCCGCCTTCCGAACGAGGTCGAGCGCGCCCTCCAGCGGCGCCGTCGCGAGGATCGGCGGCGTCCCGATCTGCCACGCGCCGGCCGAGCCGGCGGGCGTGTAGGTCATGTTCATCTCGAACTGCGTCGCCTTCTCGTGACCCCACCATCCGGCCAACGCCGGGGTGAGCCCGTGGTGGCGCTCGGCGACGTAGAGCCCCGCGATGGACCCCGGCCCCGCGTTGAGGTACTTGTAGGTGCACCACGTGGCGAAGTCGACGCCCGCCGCCGAGAACTCGTGCGGGACGACGCCCGCGGTGTGAGCCGCGTCGAAGCCGACGTAGGCCCCGTTGGCGTGGGCGGCCGCCGCGATCCGTGGCACGTCGAAGCGCTGTCCGGAGCGGTAGAGCGCGGTCGGCATGTAGACGATCCCCACGTCGTCGTGTCGCTCCAGTGCCGCCTCCACGTCCGCGGGGTCGACGGTGCGCCCGTCGCGGCTCTCCACGGCGCGGAGCTTCTCGTCGGGGTCGATCCCCCGCGTCCGCAGGGCCGCCCGGACCGCGTAGTGGTCCGAGGGGAAGTCGAGTTCGTTGACCAGGACCGCGGGACGGGCGGCGTCGCCCCCGCCGGCCGCGTCCCCGGAGCCCGACCCCCACGTCCCGTCCGCGGCCGCGTACCCCTCGACTTCGGGGCCGTTCCCAGCGAGCAACTCGTCCAGGAACGTCCCGACGAGCGTGTGGACGTTGACGGTGATCGAGTTGCCGACGACGACCTCCTCGGGCGCGGCGCCCACGAGCGGCGCCATCGCGTCGCCGACGCGCTCGGCGTACTCGAACCACGGCGGCTCGGCGTCGGTCCAGCCGCCGATCAACAGCTCCCGCCACTCGTCGACGACGCGGTCGAGGCTCGCCAGCGCGGCGTCGGAGGCCGGTCCCAGCGAGTTGCCATCCATGTACAGCGCGTCCTCGGGGAGCCGAAACCGGTCCGCGAACTCCGCGAGCGGGTCGGCGGCGTCCAACTCGCGCGCGGTCGCGGCCGGCTCCGGCCCCGGGTCCGAAGCGCCGGCGTACGGGTGGTCGGCCGCGCGGCCGTCCGCCCTCGTCTCCGACCCGCCCCCGGTCGCGTCCGAATCGTCCATGCGCGAGGGGACGGCCGCGGCACATTAGGGGTTCCGGAGGCGGTCGGCGTCGGTTCACGCCGGTCGGCGTCGGTCCACGCCGGTCGGCGCCGGCCCGCCGCCGGTCGGTATAAGGGCGCGGCGCTCCCAGACCGGTCCATGAGCGAGGACGACCTCGAGGACGCCGTCGAGACGTTCCTGACGGAGTACGAGCGCGCGAAGGGCGAGTACGAGCAGGGCTACGCCGACGCGGACGCCACGCTCGAACTGGTGGAGACCCACGTCGCGACGCTGCGCGACGCGGTCGAGGAGCGCGGGGACGGGGCGTAGCTCTCGGCGCCCGCGCGGACCGGTTCGTCGCCCCCCGCCGCGACCGCGCCGCGACCGCGCCGCGACCGCGGTCGTTTATCGGTCATTTATGAGCGCTCCCGCGCAAGCCCGGGTATGGTCTCGGAGCTGTTCGACCCCGACGCGTGGGAGGAGGTCACCGACGAGTTCGACGACGTCACCTACCACCGCGGGGTCGACGTCCCCGCCGTCCGCATCGCCTTCGACCGCCCGGACGTGCGCAACGCCTTCCGGCCCGGCACCGTCGACGAGCTGTACGCCGCGCTCGACCACGCCCGCAAGCAGGCGGACGTGGGCTGCGTCCTGCTGACCGGCAACGGCCCCTCGGAGAAGGACGGCGGCTGGGCCTTCTGCGCCGGTGGCGACCAGTCCGTCCGCGGCGGCTCCGGGTACGAGTACCGCGACGACGACGAGGCGGGCGTCGAGGACGACGACCTCGTCCGCGAGGCGCGCGCCGGCCGGCTCCACATCCTCGAGGTCCAGCGGCTGATCCGCTTCATGCCCAAGCCCGTGGTCGCGGTCGTCCCCGGCTGGGCGGTCGGCGGCGGCCACTCGCTGCACGTCGTCTGTGACCTCACGCTCGCGAGCGACGAGCACGCGAAGTTCCTCCAGACGGATCCCGACGTCGCCTCCTTCGACGGCGGCTTCGGCTCCGCGTACCTCGCCAAGCAGATCGGTCAGAAGAAGGCCCGCGAGGTGTTCTTCCGCGGCAAGACCTACTCCGCCCAGGAGGCGGTCGACATGGGCATGGCCAACGAGGCGATCCCCCACGAGGCGCTGGAGGACGTGGCCCTGGAGTGGGCCGACGAGATGACGAGCAAGTCGCCGACCGCGATGCGGATGCTGAAGTACGCCTTCAACATGACCGACGACGGCATGGTCGGCCAGCAGGTGTTCGCCGGCGAGGCCACGCGCCTCGCGTACATGACCGAGGAGGCCCAGGAGGGCCGCGACGCGTTCCTGGAGAAGCGGGACCCCGACTTCGACGACTACCCCTGGCACTACTAAACGACCTTTTTCTGCGGTCGGGTTCGCGCGGCGCAGGCGCCGCGCTCACCGCTCCCTTGAAAAATGTCGATCAAAAAGGGGCCGCGGTCGGCGCTGCGGGCGCTTCGCGCCCTCTCGCCGCCGCGGTCCCACGACCTCGACAGAAACAGCACCGCACCGCGACCGCATCAGCACCACACCGCATCAGCACGGAGATCGAGAACACCTCCCGCGACGGGAGGATGACGGACGCGACCCCGTGATGAGGTGTCACACACTTATGCTGACGCGCTCCGAAACGTCGGGTGAATGACCGATCAGGACGCGTCGATCCGCGTGCTCCACGTCGAGGACGACCCCGAGTTCGCGGAGATGGCGGGGGCGTTCCTCGAGCGCGAGGACGACCGGATCCAGGTGCGATCCGCGGCGGACGCCGAGGAGGCGCTGGAGCTGCTGTCCGCGTCCGCGTTCGACTGCGTCGTCTCGGACTACGAGATGCCCGGCCGGAACGGCATCGAGTTGCTTCGGACCGTCCGCGAGGACCACCCCGACCTGCCGTTCATCCTCTTCACCGGAAAAGGGTCCGAGGAGGTCGCCGGAGAGGCCATCTCCGCCGGCGTGACCGACTACCTCCAGAAGGGGACCGCGACCGAACAGTACGAACTCCTCGCGAACCGGATCGACAACGCCGTCGACGCCACGCAGGCGCGCCGTAAGCTGTCCGAGCGGACGCGCCGGCTGGAGACCCTGATCAGCAACCTCCCCGGGATGATCTACCGGTGCCGGAACGAGCCCGACTGGCCCATGATGACTGTGGAAGGCGAGGTGGAGGCGCTCACCGGCTACTCCGCGGCGACGCTGGAGCGGAACGAGGTCAAGTGGGGGACCGACGTGCTCCATCCGGACGACCGCGAGGAGATGTGGGCGGCGGTGCAGGACGCCCTCGACACGGACGGGAGCTTCGAGGTGACCTACCGGATCGTCACCGCCGATGGAGCGACCAGATGGGCCTGGGAGCGCGGCCGCGGCGTCTACGACGACGGCGAACTCGTCGCGCTGGAGGGGTTCATCACCGACATCACCGACCGCAAGCGGCGCGAGGAACGCCTCCAGCGGACGACCGCCCGGCTCGAGGCGCTGTTCGAGGACTCCCCGGACATGATCGACATCCACGACGTCGAGGGGAACATCCTCGACGCGAACCCCCGCCTCTGTCGGGAAACGGGGTACGACGAGGCGGAGCTCACCGAGATGACCGTCGGGGACCTCGACTGCGGGATGGATCCGACCGACGCCCGCGAGGTCTGGCGGGAGATGCCCGTCGGCGACCGGCTGGAGCTGGAGACCGCCTACGAGCGCCGCGACGGCTCGACGTTCCCGGTCGAGGTCCACGTTCGCCGGCTCGACCTCGACGGCGAGGAGCGGTTCATCGTGAACAGCCGGAACATCGCCGACCGGAAGCGGCGCGAGCGGAAACTGGAGCAGCTCCGCGAGCGGACGCGGGACCTCAACCACACGCAGTCCACGGGGGAAACGGCGCGGCTGGCCAACGCGGCCGCCGACGAGCTGATCGGCGCGCCGCTGAGCGGCGTGCACCTGCTGAACGACGCGGGGACGGCGCTCGAGCCGGTCGCCCTCGCCGACTCCGTCCCGGAGCTGTTCGACGACCCGCCCTCCTACGACCGGTCGGAGCCGGACGGGAGCCGCGCCGCGCTCGCCTGGGCGGCCTTCGAGGGCGAGGAACCGGTCTACCTGCCCGAGACCTCCGCCTCTCCCCGGCTCGTCGAGGAGACGCCCGCCGAGAGCGTCCTGTTGCACCCGATCGGCGACCGCGGCCTGTTCGTCATCTCCTCGCCCGAGGCGCACGCGTTCACCGAGACGGACCGCTTCCTGGTCGAGATCCTCGCGAACCACCTCGAGACCGCGCTCGAGCGCGTCGCGCGGGAGGAGACGCTCCGGACCCGCGAGGAGCGGCTCGGACAGCTCCACGACGCGACCAGAGACCTGATCCGGGCCGAGTCGCGGGACGCGATCGCGGACTGCGCCGTCACGGCCGCCGAGGAGATCCTCGAGTTCTCCGCGACGGTCGTCAGGCTCTACGATCCCGAGGCGAACGGCCTGGTCCCGATCGCGGAGTCGGACTCCGTGAGCGACACGCTCCCCGAGCGGGAGGTGTTCACGCCGGAGTCGGGCAGCCTCAACTGGAAGTGCTACGAAGCGGGCACGGTCGGCGTCTACGACGACATCGAGGACGGCGTGGGGGCGGTCGACCGCGGGACCGGCCTCCGGAGCCTGATGGTCCTCCCGATCGGTGACCACGGAACGATATCCGTGGGGGAGACGGAGCCGAACGCGTTCGACGCCACCGATGAGTTCCTCGCGCGCATCCTCGCGACCGCCACGGAGACGGCCTTCGACGAACTGGAGCGCGAGCACGAACTCCGACAGCACCGCGACGAGCTGAAGCGCCAGAACGAGCGGCTCGAGGAGTTCGCACACGTCGTCAGCCACGACCTCCGGAACCCCCTCACGGTTGCACAGGGGCGTCTCGACCTCGCGCTCGAGGAGACCGACAGCAGCGAACACCTCCCGCCCGTCTCGCGGGCGCTGGACCGGATGGGCGAGCTGATCGACGACCTCCTGACGCTCGCCCGGAACGGGGAAGCGGTCGGGGATCCGGAGTCGGTCGACCTCGCCGCGCTCGCCGCGGGCTGCTGGGAGAACGTCGGCGAGACGAATGCGGCCGCGTGTGTCGTCGAAACCGATCGGACGGTCCGGGCCGACCGGAGCCGGCTCCAGCAGCTCCTCGAGAACCTGATGGCCAACGCGGTCGAGCACGGGGGACCCGACGTGACGGTGACGGTCGGCGACCTGCCGGACGGCTTCTACGTCGAGGACGACGGCGCCGGCGTCCCGGAGGCGGACCGCGAGGCGGTCTTCGAGGCGGGCCACTCCACGAGTGCCGACGGCACCGGGTTCGGCCTCTCCATCGTCCAGGGGATCGCGGAGGCCCACGACTGGGGGGTCAGGCTGGTCGAGGGCGCGGCCGGCGGCGCGCGCGTCGAGGTGACCGGCGTCGAGGTGGTCGAGGCCGTGGACGACGCCGCGTAGGGCGCTCTCGCGCGAGGGTGTCCGCTCGTACGCGACCGTCCGACCCGACACTCACCGCGGGTCCCGATCACCGCGGGGCCCACTCACCGCGGGTCCCGATCACCGCGGGTCCCACTCGTGGAGCGGCTCCTCGTCCGCTTCCAGGTCCAGCTTCAACGCGTCAATGACGTGCGCGAGACCGGTGTACGTGCCAGCGATGACCGCGACGCCGACGACGGTGTCCGTTGGGTAGTGTTCCGCGAGCGCCGCGTGAAGCGCGTCGTCCGTCTCCCCGCGAACGACCGCGCGAACGTACGCCACCAGCGCGCGCTCGTCGGCGTCAAGCCCCGCGTCCGCGAGCGCGTCGGCGTCCGCGAGCGTCTCGGGGTCCTCGCACGCGAACGCGGTGACGGCGTAGATGGCCTCGTCGTCGATCCCCGCGTCGCGGGCGATGTTGACGTGCTGGTGCCACTCGTACCGGCTCCCGACCGCGGCCGCGCTCGCGAGGATGACGAGCTCGCGCTCGCGCTCGGTGAGTCCCGTCTCCGACCAGAGCGCCTCGAGATGGCCCCTGAAGCCCACGAGGACGGCGGGCGCGTTGCCCAGCGCGCGGTAGAGGTTCAGGGGCTTCCCCTGCAGGCGGGAGTTCAGCAGGTCGCGGTGCTCCGCCGGCACGTCCGCGGGGTCGACGTAGGGTACGCGAGCCATGTCCCCGCTACGACGCGCCCGATGGTAACCTTAAGGGGGCGCTCGGGCCAACCACCGCCAATGAGCACTGAGGTATCGCGGACGCGGGCGTGGGTCATGGCGGCCCGCCCGCAGACGCTCCCCGCGGCGGCCGCGCCGGTCGCGGTCGGCGTCGGCCTCGCGGTCGGTGACGGCGTGTTCGCCCCGCTGCCCGCGCTGTTCGCGTTCGTCGGGGCCGCGCTGATCCAGGTCGGGACGAACTTCGCGAACGACTACTACGACGCCGTGCAGGGCGCGGACACCGAGGACCGGGAGGGGTTCACCCGCGTCACGGCCGCGGGGATCATCGAGCCGCCGGCGGTGAAGCGGGCGATGTGGCTGACGTTCGCGGCCGCGATCCTCGTGGGGACATATCTCGTCTACGTGGGGGGCGTCCCCATCCTCGTGATCGGGCTGGTGTCCGTCGCCGCGGGCGTCGCGTACACCGGCGGCCCCTACCCCCTCGGCTACCACGGCCTCGGGGACGTGTTCGTCTTCGTCTTCTTCGGCGTCGTCGCGGTGACGGGCACCTACTACGTGCAGGCGGCAGCCCTCCTCGCGGGGCCGTTCCCCACCGGGATCCCCGAGGGGACGGTCACGCTCGCGGCCGTCGTCGCCAGCCTCCCGGTGGCGGCGATCTCCACGAACATCCTCGTGGTGAACAACGTCCGCGACCTGGAGGAGGACGCCGAGACCGGCAAGCGGACGCTCGCGGTCCGGTTCGGCTACCGCTTCTCCCGCGCCCAGTTCCTCGCCCTGCTCGCGCTCGCGTACCTGACGCCCGTCTGGTTCATACTCCGGGACGGCTACGACCTCCCGGTGCTCGCACCGCTTCTCACGCTCCCGCTCGCGGCGAGCGTGAGCCGGACGGTCCTGACCGAGACGGGCGGCGAGGCGCTCAACCCGGCGCTGGAGGCGACCGGGAAGCTGCTCGCCGCTTACGCCGGCCTGTTCGCGGTCGGGCTGGCGGTGTGAGGTGATCGCCTGATCATGCACGCACGGCGCTTCTCGCTTCCGCTCGCACGCCCGCTCGGGACCGCCCGGGGTGAGATCGCGGAGCGCGAGGGGTTCGTCGTCGGCGTCGATCCGGAGGCGGACGCGGTCCCGTCCCGCGGCGTGGGCGAGGCGACGCCGCTCCCGGGATGGACCGAGTCGCTCGCGGCGTGCGAGCGTGCGCTGGAGGCCGCGGCCGAGCGGGCGAGCCCGGACGCGAGCCCGCCCGACCTCGACGCCGAGCGCTTTTCGGACGCGCCCGCGGCGCGTCACGCGGTCTCGCTCGCACGCCTCGACGCCGACGCGCGGGCGGCAGGTGAGTCCCTCGCCGACCGCCTCGCCGCGAGTCAGGGCCTGTCCGCACCCACGGACGCGGTCCCGGTCAACGCCACCGTCGGTGACAGCGACCCGGCGACGACCGCGGCCGCGGCCCGCGAGGCGGTCGAGGCGGGGTTCCGAACGGTGAAGGTGAAAGTCGGCGCTCGCGACCTCGGTGCGGATCTCGAACGCCTGCGCGCCGTCAGAAAGACGGTCGACGACGCCGCGGAGACCGCGGGCGAGGCCGTTCCTCCTCGCGTCGCCCTCCGTGCCGACGCTAACGGCGCCTGGGACCGAGAGACGGCGGAACGCGCGCTCGCGGCGACCGCCGCTCCCGAGATCGACCTCGCGTCCGTCGAGCAACCCCTCCCGCCGGAAGACCTCGCCGGGCACGCTGCGCTCCGGGAGGGGTTCGACGTGGGCGTCGCGCTCGACGAGTCGCTGGCCGCGGCCGGTCTCGACGCGGTGCTGTCGGCGGGCGCCGCGGACGCGGTCGTGCTCAAGCCCATGGCGCTTGGGGGGCCGGACCGCGCGCTCGCGGCGGCGGTCCGCGCCCGGGACGCCGGTGTCGAACCGGTCGTCACCACGACCGTCGACGCGGTCGTCGCCCGGACCGCGGCGGTCCACGTCGCGGCGGCGATCCCCGACGTGTCCGCCTGCGGCCTCGCGACCGCGCCCCTGCTCGGCGAGGACCTGGCGCCGGACCCGGCGCCCGTGACTGACGGGGCGATCGGGGTTCCGGAGGACCCGGGCGTCGCCGGCGGCGCGTTCGACGACCTCGTGTTCTGATCGGCCGTCTCGGCCGTCCGACGGTCGCTACTCGGCCGTCCGACGGTCGCTACTCGGCCTCGTACTCCTCGTCGACGACGTGGACCGCGCCGCGCATCCCGCTCGCCTGATGGGGGGTACAGACGTAACGGTAGACGCCCGTCTCCTCGAAGGTGTGCTCGAAGGTGCTGCCGGACTCGCGGTGGGTGTCCGACTCGAAGACGCCGTTCTCCTCGGTCACGTCGTGGGTGCCGCCCTCGCCGGTCCACTCCCAGACGACCCGCGTCCCGGTCCGCACGCGGACCGCCGGGGGCGCGAAGGCCAACCCGCCGGCGGCGCCGACCGCGATGCGGATGGCGTCCTGTCCCAGCACGTTCTCGGTGCCGTCGAAGTTCCCGACGCCCGAGAACCAGTCGCCGTACAGCTCCTTGGCCTCGCCGTCTCCGCCGCCCGAACCGCCCAGACAGCCCGCGGTCGCGACCGTACCGAGACCGGCCGCGCCCGCGAGCACCCGCCGCCGCGTCGTCTCGTCCATGGGCGGCCTTGGCGGAGGGGACGGTAAAGCACCGCGCTCCGCCGGCGGGAAACGGCTATATGCCGGCCGCGAAAGGTCCGGACCATGACCGAACCCGACACCGACGCGGTGCGACTGGAGCGCGAGGGCGGGGTCGCGCGGATCGTGCTGACCGCGCCCGAGCGCCGGAACGCCCTGAGCGTGGACATGGCCCGCGGGATCGTCGACGCGGTGAACGCGGTGGAGGGGTCCGACGCGCGCGTCGTCGTGCTGGAGGGCGAGGGGCCGGCCTTCTGTGCCGGCGGCGACGTGTCGATGATGGTCGACCGGCACGAGGGCGACGAACCGCTGGCGGACGCGGTCCGCCACGTCGCCCGCGACACCGGCCGGGCGGTCCGGCGCGTCGCGGAGTGCGAGTTCCCCACCGTCGCGAAGGTCGACGGCCCCGCGTTCGGCGCGGGCGGGAACCTCGCGATCGCCTGCGACATCCAGCTCCTCTCCGAGTCCGCGTCGATCGGCTTCGGGTTCAGAAACGTCGGTCTCGCGGTCGACTCGGGGACCTCGTACCTCCTGCCGCGGCTCGTCGGCGACAACGTCGCCCGGGAGCTCGTGTTCACCGGCGAACTCGTCGCCGGCGACCGCGCGCTGGAGCTAGGACTCGCGAACCACGTCTACGCCGACGAGGCGTTCGAGGAGGAGGCCGAGTCGTTCATCGCCGGGATCGCCGAGGGGCCGAGCGTCGCCCTCCGCACCTCGAAGCGCCTGCTCAGACACGGGGCGGACGGGAGCCTCGACGCGGCCATCGAGAACGAGGCCGCCGCGCAGGCGGCGGTGCTCGACTCCGAGGACCACGCGGAGGGCGTGGCGGCGTTCACTGAGGGGCGCGAACCGGAGTTCGAGGGGCGCTGAGGGGCTGGGGGCGGCCGAGACACGCGACCGACGGAGCCGGATTTTTGGGCCCGGAGGCCACACGCTTCCCCGATGGCAGCCAGACCGCCGACCGGGGGTACCGAGGAACCGGACGCGATCGAGTTCGGGATCGCGGCGCTGGACGCCCGCCTCGACGAGACGGAGCTCCAGTTCCCCGCGACGGCCGAGGAGGTCCGCGCCGCGGTCAGGAACGCGGAGGTCCCGTACGACGCGTCGGGCCACACCGTCACGCTCGACGCCGCGCTCGCGGAGACCGACGCCGACCGGTTCGAGACGCGGACCGAACTGCTCGACGAACTGCACCCCGTCTTCGAGCGCCGGCGCCGGCGGGGCGGCGGTCCGATCGCGCGGCTGCGGGACCTGCTGCCGTTTTGAGGGCGCGGTTCACGAAGCGACCGGCCACGGCGTGTTCGCGCTCCGTTCCGTCGAGCAACACTCTTGAGGCCCGGCGCGGTTCCATCGCGTATGCAGATCAACGTCGTCGGGAGCGGCTACGTCGGGACGACGCTCGCGGCCTGCCTGGCCGAGATGGGCCACGACGTGACCGCGATCGACATCGACGAGGCGGTCGTCGCGACGCTCAACGAGGGGCGCGCGCCGATCCACGAACCGGGGCTCGACGCGCTGCTGGCCGAACACGTCGGCGACCGCCTGCGCGCGACGACGTCCTACGACGACCTCGCCGCGGCCGAGGTGACGTTCCTCGCCATCGGCACGCCCTCGCGCGCGGACGGCAGTATCGACCTCGGCGGGCTGACCGCCGCCGGGGAGATGGTCGGCGAGGCGCTGGCCGACCTCGGTCCCGACGAGCGCCACCTCGTCGTCGTCAAGAGCACCGTCACGCCGCCCGGCGTCGAGGAGGTCCGCGAGGCCGTCCTCGCGGGCGCTGGCGAGGCCGCCGACCGCGTCGGCGTCGCGACGAACCCCGAGTTCCTGCGCGAGGGGACCGCCGTCGAGGACTTCCAGCAGCCGGACAAGGTCGTCTTCGGGACGGACGGCGCCTGGGCGCTGGAGCGGTTGGAGACGGTCTACGAGCCGCTTATCGCGATCGAGGACCCCGACGTGGTCCGCACCGACCCCGCGACGGCCGTGCTGATCAAGTACGCCAACAACGCCTTCCTCGCGGCGAAGGTGTCGCTGGCGAACGACCTCGGCAACGTCTGCAAGGAGTTCGGCGTCGACGCCTACGAGGTGATGGAGGCGGTCGGCCTCGACGACCGCATCGGCGCGCGGTTCCTGCGCTCGGGAGTCGGCTGGGGCGGGAGCTGCTTCCCGAAGGACGTGGCGGCCATCACGGCGGCCGCGAAGGCGGCCGGCTACGACCCCGCGATGCTGGAGGCCGCGGTCGCGGTGAACGACCGCCAGCCGGAGCGCCTGCTCGACCTGTTGGACGACCACGTCGACGTGAGCGGGCGACGCGTCGCGGTGCTCGGACTCGCGTTCAAGCCCGGCACCGACGACGTGCGGAACTCGCGGGCGATCCCCGTCATCGAGGGCCTGCTCGCCCGCGGTGCGGAGGTGGTCGCCTACGACCCCGTCGCGACCGCGAACATGCGCGAGCAGTTCTCGGACGGCGAGGTCTCCTACGCCGACTCCGCCGCGGCGGCGCTGGAGGACGCGGCCGGCGCGGTCGTCGTCACCGACTGGGACGAGTTCGCCGCGCTCGACGACGAGTTCGACGCCATGGCCGACCCGGTCGTCGTCGACGGGCGCCGGATCGTCGAGCGCCGCGAGGGGATCACCTACGAGGGGCTGACGTGGTAGCGTGATTCGGGACTGATCGATGCGGGGACCGCGGTGATCGTGACGGCGAGCCCGTCAGCGGTCGCTGCGTCGTGACCGGTACGGAGTCGCGTTGAACGTTCCAGCCGACTCTTCCTGCGACGTGTCTGGGTTTTCTGTGACTTCTGTCGATCCTGCTGCTCGGGATGGAGACACCCAGAAAGCCCCAGCCGGCTCTCTATACGGCGCTTTTTCTGTGTCTGTTGTCGCTCCTACTGATCGGGGCGGCATCATCCAGAAATCCCCAGCCGGCTCTCTATACAGCGCTTTTTCTGTGTCTGTTGTCGCTCCTGCTGATCGGGGCGGCATCATCCAGAAAGCCCCAGTCGGCTCGACCGACCGCGCCTCGCTGCGCTCCTCGCTCTCCGCAACGCCCGCTGCGGTGCTTACGTCGTCGGGGCCGGATCGAGCCGACTGCCCCTTTCAGTCCCACCCGGCACCGCAACCGCACCGCGGCCGCAGCCTCGCACCTCCCCAGCCTCGGCGGTGGCGCGGCCGCGAACCGCAACGCACAGCAGGCGGCCGCGCCACCGCCTCCCTCGCGCGGTCGCGGCGACACGCTTCGCGGTCGCCGCGGCGCGCGCCGACAGCACAGCACCGCTCCGCAACTGCCTGTAACCGCCTGCAACCCCACAATCACCGCCATGGCACCGTAACCGCCCGCAACCGCCACAACACGGGAGTCGCAGTTCTGCCCGGGTTCCGCCTACTGGGCCACCGTGCGCGTACGACCGTTCGGCCGCCCGCTTGCACGGAGTGCAACGCCTAAATGCCCGCGTCCCAACGACGAGGTAATGAACGGGAACCGGTTCGGTCGCCTCTTTCAGGTGACCACCTACGGGGAGAGCCACGGGGACGCGATGGGCGTCACGGTGTCGGGGTGTCCCGCGGGCGTCGACCTCTCGACGGAGGCGATCCAGCGCGACCTCGACCGGCGGAAGCCGGGCCAGTCGATGATCACCACCTCGCGGGGCGAGCCCGACGCGGTCGAGATCAACTCGGGAGTCCAGGACGGCTACACCACGGGCACGCCCATCGGGATGACCATCGAGAACAAGGACGCGCGCTCGGGCAAGTACGAGCCGTACGTCACCGCGCCACGGCCCTCCCACGGCGACTACACCTACTCCGCGAAGTTCGGGACGCGCAACTGGGGCGGCGGCGGCCGGTCGTCGGCGCGCGAGACCGTGAACTGGGTCGCGGCGGGCGCGGTCGCCAAGCAGGTGCTCGAACAGTCCGACCACGACGTGCAGATAAAGGCGCACGTCAACCGCATCGGCGACGTGGAGGCCGGCGACGTGAGCTTCGAGCAGCTGCTCGCGGAGAGCGAGGAGAACGACGTGCGCTGTGCGGACCCCGAGGCGGCCGCGGAGATGCAGGAACTGGCGGAGGAGTACCAGCGGCAGGGCGACTCCATCGGCGGTTCCATCTACTTCGAGGCGCGCGGGGTCCCCCGCGGACTGGGCGCGCCGCGGTTCGACTCGTTCCCCTCGCGGCTCGGCGCGGCGCTGATGGCGGTTCCCGCGACCACCGCCTTCGAGTTCGGCCTCGGCCGTGAGGCCGCGTCGGTCCCCGGCACCGAGCGCAACGAGGACTGGGAGTTCGACGACGGGGAGTCACACCCCGAGACCGCGAGCGAGGAGGGTGACCCGGTCCCGGTCGGTAACGCCCACGGCGGGCTACAGGGCGGCATCACCACCGGCGAGCCCATCTACGGCGAGGTGACGCTCCACGCCCCCACCTCCATCCCGAGCGAGCAGACCACGGTCGACTGGGAGACGGGGGAGGCCAAGGACATCCAGGTCGTCGGCCGCCACGACCCCGTGTTGCCCCCGCGCGGGGTCCCGGTCGTGGAGGCGATGATCTACTGCACCGTCCTCGACTTCATGCTGCTCGCCGGGCGGATCAACCCGGACCGGCTGGACGGCCGACCGGGCGAGTACGACACCGACTACCACGCGGAGCGGCCGGACGGCGAGTAGGCCGGAGCGCCTTTTCGCGACGAGTCGCCGAACACCCAGAACCCACGGGCCGCCGCCGCAATTCTTGCGCGGACCGGAATCTCCCACAATCGTTCATTGTGAATCCATAGCAAGCCCTATTACGGGCGCGGCGAAACCCTGAGACACTAGGCCTACGGAGGGCCAGGCACAATATGACTACCGACGAACTCATCTGGCGAATCTCGGGGGGGTCCGGCGACGGGATCGCTTCGACAAGCCAGAACTTCGCAAAGGCCCTGATGCGGTCGGGGCTCCACGTGTTCACGCATCGGCACTATCCGTCGCGGATCCGTGGCGGCCACACCTACACGGAGATCCGCGCGTCCGCGGACGAGGTGAAGTCCCGCGGCGACGGCTACAACTTCCTCCTGGCGCTGGGCGACTCCTTCGCCCGGAACCCCTCGGAGGGTGCCGTCTACGGGAACGAGGAGATCAAGCCGCTCTCGGAGAACCTCGACGAGCTGCGCGAGGGCGGGGTCATCGTCTACGACGAGGGGCTGCTCGACGCCTCCGAGATCCCGGACTTCGAGGAGCGCGCCGAGGAGAACGACTGGCACGTCTACCCGCTCGACCTGCGGGGCCTTGCGCGGGAGCAGGGCCGCGAGGTCATGCGGAACACGGCCGGCGTCGGCGCGACCTGCGCGCTGACCGGGATGGACCTGGACCACGTCCAGGACCTCATGCGCGACGCGATGCCGGAGAAGATCCTCGAGCCGAACCTCGAGATCCTGCAGACCGCCTACGACCAGGTCCGCGAGGAGTACGACGTGGACGCCCACGACGTCTCCGTCCCGACCGGCGAGCACGACGAGGAGCAGCTCCTGATGTCCGGTTCGGACGCCATCTCCTACGGCGCCATCGACGAGGGCTGTCGGTTCATCGCCGGCTACCCCATGACGCCGTGGACCGAGGTGTTCACCATCATGACGAAGAACCTGCCCGAACTGGGCGGGATCTCCGAGCAGGTGGAAGACGAGATCGCGGCGGCCGCGCTCGCGGTCGGCGCCTCCCACGCCGGCGTGAAGGCGATGTCCGGCTCCTCGGGCGGCGGCTTCGCGCTGATGTCCGAGCCGCTCGGCCTCGCGGAGATGACCGAGACGCCGGTCGTCCTCGTGGAGGCGATGCGTGCCGGTCCCTCGACCGGGATGCCGACGAAGCCGGAGCAGTCCGACCTCGAACACGTCCTCTACACCTCGCAGGGTGACTCCCAGCGCGTCGTGCTGGCGCCCGGCACGGTGGCGGAGGCGTACGAGCAGTCGCGGCTCGCGTTCAGGCTCGCCTACGAGTACCAGATCCCGACGATCCTGCTGTACGACCAGAAGCTCGGCGGCGAGCTCGTCAACGTCCCGAAGAGCCACTTCGACCGCGAGCCCAACCCGACGCTCGGGAAGACGCTCTCGGAGGACCTGCTGGCGGAGCAGCCCCACAGCGAGGACGGCAAGTTCCACCGCTTCCAGCACGAGGCGGAGGACGGCGTCTCCCCGCGGTCCGTCCCGGGCCAGAAGGGCGGCCGCTACCTCGCGACGGGCAACGAGCACGACCCCACGGGCCACATCGCGGAGAGCCCGGACAACCGCGTCGCGCAGATCGACCGCCGCACGCAGAAGCTGGAGGCGATCCGCGCGGACCTGGACACCGAGTCCACGCAGGCGTATCACGGCCCCGACGAGGCCACGTACGGCATCATGACGTTCGGCAGCCAGCAGGGCACCGTCGAGGAGGCCGTCGACCGGCTCAACGAGGCCGGTCACTCGGTCAAGTCGCTCGGCGTCTCGGACATGCTGCCGTTCCCGACCGACGAGGTCGCCGCGTTCATCGAGAGCGTCGACGAGGTGCTCGTCGTGGAGATGACCGCTTCCGGACAGTTCCGCGGGCTCGTCCAGAAGAACCTCGGCCGCTACGGAGAGCAGCTGTCGAGCCTGCTGAAGTACAACGGGAACCCCTTCGAGCCCGGCGAGGTCGTCGACGGGTTCGAGCGCGTCGTCGTCGACGGCGACGCGGAGATCCCCGGCAACGAGACCACCTTCGTCCCCGCGGCAGGTGACTAACCCATGAGCGCATTCTCAGCAATCGGCGAGGAGCGAGAGGTCGACCGCGACGAGTACACCCCGAGCGTCGAACCGCAGCCCACGTGGTGTCCGGGCTGTGGCGACTTCAGCGTCCTCAAGTCGCTGAAGCAGGCGCTCCCGGAGGTCGGGCGCTCCCCCGAGGAGACCCTGCTCGTCACCGGGATCGGCTGTTCCGGCAAGCTGAACAGCTACCTCGACTCCTACGGCTTCCACACGATCCACGGCCGCTCGCTGCCCGTCGCTCGGGCGGCGAAGCTCGCCAACCCGGACCTCGAAGTGATCGCGGCCGGCGGCGACGGCGACGGCTACGGGATCGGCGGGAACCACTTCATCCACACGGCTCGCGAGAACCACGACATGACCTACATCGTGTTCAACAACGAGATCTTCGGCCTCACCAAGGGCCAGACCTCGCCCACGAGCCCGAAGGGTCACAAGTCGAAGACGCAGCCGCACGGCAGCGCCAAGGAGCCGATCAAGCCGCTCTCGATGTCGCTGAACGCCGGCGCCTCCTACGTCGCCCGCACGGCGGCGGTCAACCCCAACCAGGCGAAGGAGATCCTGCAGGAAGCGATGGAGCACGACGGCTTCGCGCACGTCGACTTCCTCACCCAGTGTCCGACCTGGAACAAGGACGCGCGCCAGTACGTCCCCTACATCGACGTCAACGAGTCCGACGACTACGACTTCGACAAGACCGACAAGGTCGAAGCCGCCGAGATGATGCGGCAGACGGAGGAGGCGCTCTACGAGGGCGAGGTCCTCACCGGACGCTTCTACGTCGACGAGGACCGCCCCTCCTACCAGCAGGAGAAGCAGTCCATCGGCGAGATGCCGGAGGAGCCGCTCGCGGAGCGCTACTGGGACGACGACTACGACTGGGAGCGCTCGTACGACCGCTTCCTCGACAAGCACGCCTGAGGCGACTGACTCGCGCGGTCGCCTCGTCGACCGCCTCACCGCCCCGCCACCGGACGCGATCCGGGGCGAAACGTCCGCGGTTCGCGGGAGAACCGCACGATGACGGCGCGGTCGGCTGGCGTTTTTCGCGTCGCGCAACCCGTTTTCGGGTTCGCAAGGTATTTTTTCCGTGGCGACAAAGTTCCAGGCATGAGTACCGTGTCGACGGAGGAGCGCATCCTCTCCGTGTTGGAGCAGGACGCTCAGGCCTCCTACGCCGAGATAGCCGACCGCGCGGACGTCTCGAAGCCGACCGTTCGCAAGTACATCCGCAAGTTGGAAGAGGAGGGCGTCATCGTCGGATACTCGGCCGACGTCGACCCCAAGAAGCTCTCCGGGCAGTCCATCGCGCTGGTGGGGATGGACGTGGACAGCGGCCAGTACGTCGAAGCGACGCGCGCGATCAAGGACCTCGAGGAGGTGGAAGCGCTGTACACCTCCTCGGGCGACCACATGCTGATGGCGGAGGTCCGTGCGGGTGACGGCGACGAACTCGGCGACGTGATAAGCGAGAAACTGTTGACCATCGACGGCGTCACCGCCGCGCATCCCTCTTTCCTCCAGGAACGACTGAAGTAGAAGCGGCGACCGACTCGGCGGCGTCCCGGTCGGCTCGGCGCGGCCCGACTAACCGGGCCGACTCGACGCGGCCCGCGCCACTTCCGCCGCGGGAGGCTGGCGTTTATGTCCGCGGCCCGCGGACGCTCTCACGATGGACGGCGGGACGCTCCCCGGCGCGACCGACGACGCGAACGACGACGCCGAGCGCGTGGTCCTCCACGTCGACATGGACTGCTTTTACGCCTCCTGTGAGCGCCTGCGGGACGAGGACCTCCGCGGCGAGCCGGTCGTGGTCGGGATGGGGTACGAGCCCGGCGAGACCATCGGCGCGGTCGCGACCGCGAGCTACGAGGCGCGCGCGTTCGACGTGAACAGCGCCGACCCCATCTCGAAGGCGCTCCGGAACCTCCCGCGCCGCGCCGACGCGGACCCCGACGATCCGGACGCGCCCGACCCCGAGGAGACCGCCCACTACCGTCCCGTCGACATGGCGTTCTACAAGTCGATCGCGGCGGACGTGAAGGAAGTGCTCCACGACTGCGCCGAGGTCGTCCGCGAGGTGAGCGTCGACGAGGCGTACCTCGACGTGACCGGGCGCACGTCGTGGGACGCCGCTGGGGCCGGGGCGGCCGAGGCGGGCGCCGAGTCCGGAGCGGCCGCCGATCCGTCGGCGAGCGCCGCGGCCGGCCCGGCCGAGCGCCGCACGCTCGCGGAGGGGTACGCCCGGTACGTCCGCGACCGCATCGAGCGCGAGGCGGGCGTCCCCGCCAGCGTCGGCGTCGCGCCCAACATGTCCGCCGCGAAGATCGCCAGCGACTTCGACAAGCCCGAGGGGTTGGTCGTGGTTCCGCCCGGCCGCGTCCGGGAGTTTCTGGCACCGCTGCCAACCGAGGAGGTCCACGGCGTCGGGCCGGTCACCGCACGGACGCTCGCGGACATGGGCATCGAGACCGCGGGGGACCTGGCGGCCGCCGACCCCGCCGATCTGGAGGCCGAACTCGGCGAGCGCGGCCGCGAGCTCCACGAGCGCGCCCGCGGCGAGGACGACCGCGAAGTGACGCCAACAGGGCTCCCCAAGAGCCTCTCGCGGGAGTCCTCGCTGCCGCCGACCGACGACGCGGAGACGAAACGCGAGCGCGTGCGGGCGCTCGCGGCGGACGTCGCCCGGCGCGCCCGCGAGCGGGAGTGTCTATACCGGACCATCGGCGTGAAGGTCGTCACGCCGCCGTACGACGTGAACACCAGAGCCCGGAGCCTCCCCGGCCCGGTCGACGACCCCGAGTTGGTCGAGGAGGTGGCACTGGACCTGCTCGAGGAGTTCGCGGACGAGAAGGCCCGGAAGCTCGGCGTTCGCGTCTCGAAGCTCGACTTCGCCGAGAGCGACCAGTCGACGCTCGGCGGGTTCGAAGGGAACGCGGCCAGCGACGACGAGAACGCCGGCGGCGAGGACGACGCCCCCGACGATGTCCAAGACGACGTCCCCCACGAGCCACCCGGCGAGGCGATAACCGACTGGGTCGGTCGCGAACCGGGAGCCGAAGAGGGGACGAACGACGCGGACGACGCGGACGGAGCGGGCGGGACGCGCGCCGCTCGGAACCGCGAGGGGCAGGCCTCGCTCGGGGAGTTCGACGCCGAGTGACCGCCGCTTAAGTGAACTCCCCGCGAGCCGGAGGGTATGCCCGCCCTCCGCCCTCCCCTCTCCGCCGCGCTGAACGACGCGCGGCTGGTCGCCGCCGCGACCGCGGTAACGCTGGTCGAGGCCGTTCTCAGGATTGCGGTCGCCGTGCTGTTCACTCCGCTTCTCGCCATAGCCGTGCCGCCAGTGGTCGCGGCCGTCGGCCTCGCCGCGGTCACGCCGCGGTGTCTTCCGGACGACGGCCGAAGCACACGCGCAGACGCCCCCGGAACCGGGAGCGTCCGCAACCGACTCCCCCGACTGCTCGCGGTGGCCGTCGTCGGTCACGCCGCCGCGTTCGTCGGCGGGATCGCGCTGTTCGTCCTCGTCGATACCCCCGCGAAGGCCGCGGTCTACTGGCTGGGTCGCGGCGACGCGCTCGGGATCGGCTGGCTCGTCGCGTGGCCCACCGTCGGGCTCGCCGCCGGGACGTTCCTCGCGTGGAGCACCGTCGCGGGCGCGGTGACGGCGAGCGTGCTCGGGGCGGCCGCGGAGGTCGAGAACTCGCCGATCCGCGGAGCCGTCGAGGGCGTCGCGCTCGCGGTCGTCCGCGCGTTCGCCGCCCCTCGATCGCTCGCGGTCGCCGCCGGCTGTCACCTCGTTCCCGTCGCGCTCGCGCTGTCGGCGGCGGCGACGGTGCTCGTCCTCGGTTCGCCCCGAGGTCCCGACGCGGTCGGGGTCGCGCTGATGGCCGGCGTCTCGGTCGGCGCCGTCGCGCTGATCGGGCTCTCCCTCGCGTTCCTGACCGCGCTCCACGCGCAGTGGTGGACGCCGGAGGACGAGGGCGGAGGGGCGGCCGCGACCGACCGCGACCTCCCGGTCCGGCGCGTCGCGCTCGCCCTGCTCGTCGCCTCGGCGCTGGTGGTCGGCGCGGGCGCCGTGCGCGTCACCGAGACGCGACCCGCCGACACGGCGCCCGACCCGCTCCCCGAGGACCCCGACGCGCTGTACGCGACCGCCTTGGCCAACACCGAGCGCGCGAGCCACGACTACCGCGTCGCGGTCGAGGGGGACGACGAACCCTTCGTCGTCGGCCACCGGATCGACCGCGCGGACAGGCGCTACCGGCAGTACCTCCGCGGCGAGGCCGTCGGGCCCGAGGTGTACGCCTCGACCGGCGTCGGGTCGCCCCCGCCGCGGACGGGGGTCGCCGCCTACGCGCTCGGGTCGCGGACCGCGCCGGAGACCGAGCAGTCGGTCGCCGCGCTCCCCGCCTTCGTCTACTGGGACGTCACCTACGAGTGGCGCGCGAGCGGGCTGAACCCGCCCACGGCGGTCGAAGGGTGGGAGGTGGTCGAGCGCGACGCGGACCGCGTCGTCTTAGAGCTCACCGACCCCGCGGCGGTCTACCGCGCCGCGCAGGGGCGGTCCCCAGACGCGGTCCGGAACGTCTCCGCCTCCCGGATCCGCGCCACGGTCGACCGCGACCGCGGCACGCTCCGCGCGGTCGACGTGCGCCTGAACGCGACGGTCGTCCACGGCGACGACGCGCGGCGGTACGACGCGACGACGAGCCACGAGTTCGCGGTCGACGTGAGCGTCGAGCGGCCCGCCGAACTCGGTCCGCCGCGTCCCGGCGAGTTGGTCTGGCGGCTGCTGGTGTACTGACCCGACATCCTCCCCTCGACACGCTCGTCAGACGCACGTCGGACGCGGTGGGAAGGTCTTTGAGGCCCGGCGGGCGTCTGTAGGGTAATGAGCGACGAGGAGACGATCCACGTCGCGGACGTGAGCGACGGAAGGGGAGGTGCCGGGGTCGAGCCCGGAACGCCCGTCGAGGTCCCCGTCGTCGAGATCCTCACGGGCCGCGGCTTCATCACGGGGAAGTCCGGGTCCGGGAAGTCGAACACGGCGTCGGTGTTCATCGAGAGCCTGCTGGACAACAACTTCCCTGTGTTGATCGTGGACTCAGACGGGGAGTATTACGGTCTGAAGGAGGAGTACGAAATCCTCCACGCGGGCGCGGACGAGGAGTGCGACATCGTCGTCTCGCCGGAACACGCCGAGAAGATCGCCTCGCTGGCGCTCGAACAGAACGTCCCCATCATCCTCGACGTGTCGGGCTACTTGGAGGAGGACACCGCGAACGAGCTCCTGCTGGAGGTGGTCAAACACCTCTTCGCGAAGGAGAAGAAGCTCAAGAAGCCCTTCCTGCTCGTTCTGGAGGAGTGCCACGAGTACATCCCGGAGGGCGGCGGGATGGACGAGACGGGCAAGATGCTGATCAAGGTCGGGAAGCGCGGCCGCAAGCACGGCCTCGGCATCGTCGGCATCAGCCAGCGCCCCGCGGACGTCAAGAAGGACTTCATCACGCAATGCGACTGGCTGACGTGGCACCGGCTGACGTGGGACAACGACACGAAGGTCGTGAGCCGGATCCTCGGGTCGACGTACGCCGACGAGATCGAGGACATGGACGACGGCGAGGCGTTCATGATGACCGACTGGGACGAGTCGATCCGCCGGATCCAGTTCCACCGCAAGCAGACGTTTGACGCGGGCGCGACCCCGGGGCTCGACGACTTCGAGCGGCCGGAACTGAAGTCCGTCTCCGGCGACCTCGTCTCGGAGCTGGAGACCATCGCCGACGAGAAGGAGCGCCACGAGTCCGAGATGGCCGACCTCCGGCAGGAGCTCGACAAGAAGCGCCAGCGCATCAACCAGCTGGAACGCGAGCTGGAGGACGCCCGCGACATGTCGAACATGGCGGACAAGTTCGCGCAGGCGCTGCTCCAGAAGGCGGAGGCGCCGTACCGCGGCGGTGACGCCTCGAACGGCGCCGCGCCGGGCGGCCGCGACCAGTCGGCGCTCGACGACTACGACGCGGAGGCCGAGGCGTCCGCCGACGCTGCCGACGACACGGCGCCCGCCGACGCCGCCGAGGGCCGGGAGGCGGCGGACGGCGGGAAAGCGGCGGCCGGCGCGGCCGACGCCGCCGACGCAGGTGCGCCCGAGCCGGACGCCGAGGAGCCGCCGACCGACGTGGACCCGGTGAGCCGCGACGCGGTCGCGGAAGGGGCGCTCCGGTTCGACGCGGCGATGGAGCACGGCACGCGCGAGGCGGTCATCGAGGAGCTCCGCGAGCGGATCGCGGGCCTCCCGGAGCTGTCGGTGGCGATGCTGCGCCACTACCGCCGCGAGGGCGAGAGCGAGCCCCTCGCGGCCCACATCGACGCGGGCGGCAACGGCGACGCCGAGCACGCCTACGCCCGTCACCGCCCGATCCGTCGCTCCGGCCTGATCAGACACGCCGGCCGCGGGAGCTACGAGTACGCGGTCCCGGCCCTGATCCGCGAGGCGTACGCCGACCGCCTCTCCGAGGACGAGGTGGCGGCGATGGTCGCGGAGGTCGAGGAGGCGTTCGTCCCGCCGGGCGAGCGGCGCGACGCCCCGGAGGCGGACATCGGGACCCCCAGCGCGGTCGAGGACGCTCCCCGTGCCGGCGCGGCCGATGCGTCTGATGCGGCCGATGCGGCCGGTGGCTCCGAGCACGAGGGCGCCGGAAGCGAGGGGACGGACGAGGCCCCCGAGTCGGAGGACGGTCCGCGCCCGACGAGCGGTGACGAGGCCGAGGGCTCCCGGTCGGGGCTCAGCGATGCCGCGAAGCGCTTCGCCCGAACCCGATCGGACGGGCGCGCAGCCGACGACGGCGGAAGCGAAGCCGGAGCGACGGATGACGGAAACGAACCGGACGCAGCCAACGACGAACCGGACGCGGTCGACGACGAGGACGTGGAGATCCTCGACTCCTGATCGGTCGCGAGATCCGGTCACAGGTACGGCCCGTATCCGTGTGACCCGCCTCCACGCTACCGACCGATTGAAGCCTCGCGAGCGACGCCGTCGACGCATGAACACGCCGGACTCGCTGGCGGACGCCGACGCCGAAGCGCTGCTCGCCGGGCGGAGCGACTGGGTGGACGCGGCGGTCGCCTCGCGACTGACCGAGCACCCACTGGAGAGCGTCGACACCGAGTACCCGCACTACGTCGGCGCGGTCGAGGGGCCGGCGGGACCGACGCCCCCGAGCGAGCAGCACCCCGTCTTCTACGGCTGCTTCGACTGGCACTCCGCGGTCCACAGCCACTGGGCGCTGGTCCGCGCGTTGCGGCTGTTCCCCGACCATCCCGACGCGGCCGCGGTCCGCGAGCGCGTGGGCGCGCGGCTGACGCCCGAGAACGTCGCCGCGGAGGTCGCTCACTTCGAGGAACACGACTCCTTCGAGAAGCCCTACGGCTGGGGATGGCTGTTGCGCCTCGCCGCGGAGCTACACCTGTGGGCCGAGGAAGCGGACGGAGAGGGCCGCGAGACGGCCGCGGCATGGCGCGAGACCCTCCGTCCGCTGGAGGACCGGATCGCGGAACTCGTCGCGTCGGAGTTCCTCGCGCAGGAGCGGCCGTTCCGCGTCGGGACCCACGACAACTCCGCGTTCGCGCTGGCGTGCGTGCTCGACTACGCGCGGACGGTCGGGCGCGAGGGGTTGGCGGCCGAGGCGGCCGACACCGCGCGCCGGTTCTACGCGGACGACGCGGACTGGCCGCTCGGCTACGAGCCGCTCGGCTGGGACTTCCTCTCGCCGGGGCTGACCGAGGCCGACCTGATGCGCCGCGTGCTCCCGCCGGCGGAGTTCGAGACGTGGCTCGACGGCTTCCTCCCGGATCTGACCGCGCCGCCGAACGACGAGATCCTCGATCCGGTGCCGGTCGACCCCGACTCGGCAGACGGGGTCGCGCTCCACCTCGTCGGACTGAACGTCGCGACGGCGTGGTCGCTGGCGGGGATCGCTGACGCGCTCGGCGACGACCACCGGCACGCGGACCGCCTCCGAGAAAGCGCCGGCCGGCACGCGACCTACGGGGTCGACCGCGCGTTCACGGACGACTACGCGGGCGCGCACTGGCTCTCGTCGTTCGTGCTCTTCCTGATCACGCGCGAGGAGGGCGGAATCGCGCCGACGCCCTGGGGCGGAGACTGATAGTCCGCCGCGGACACAGTGAGAGGCCGATCACGGTTTTCCCTCCAGTGATCGCGGCGATGCTGAGGTACTGATGCGGTCGGCGCGCGCGAGAAACGCGCGCGAGGGAGGTCGCGGGCCGGCCGCCTGCTGTGCGGTTCGCGGCCGGCCCGCGGCCGAGGCTGGGGAGGCGTGAGGCTGCGGTGCGGTCGCAGTGCGGGGTGGGACTGAAAGGGGCAGTCGGCTCGATCCGGCCCCGGCGCCGCAAGCACCGCAGCGGGCGTTGCGGAGAGCGAGGAGCGCAGCGCGTGTCGCGGCCGGTCGAGCCAGCTGGGGCTTTCGAGGTGTTGCTGGCAGGAGCAGCAGGACCAACAGCAGTTACAAAAGCCTCGTACGGAGAGCCGGTGGGGCTTTCGAGGTTGCTGTCCAGATCAGCAGGATCAACAGCAGATCCAGATCAGTATGAGGGAGCGCCGACAGAGGCTTTCGAACTGGAGGGCACCCACGCGATCCGCCCGTCCTCGTCACGGGTTGTCACAGAAGGTCCGAGAACGTCCGTAGCCACCCTGATCTCGCGACCCGGGCGACGTGCCTACTCCGCGTACGGCCACGTGAGGTCGCGCAGCACCGCCTCGGGGTCGTCGGCCTTCGCGACGCCCGACGCCAGCAGGACGCCCTCGGCGCCGAGCTCGCCCGCCGCGCTCACGTCGTCGCCGGTGGAGACGCCGGCGCCGCAGTAGAGGTCCACCGCGGGGTCGACCGCCTCGACGGCGGCGACGGCGTCCTCGACGATGCCGGGGTCCGCGGTCGCGACCGAGTCGTCGCCGCCGATGAGTTCGGGCGGCTCCACGGCGACCGCGTCGGGACCGAGCGCGGCGGCCGCGCCGGACTGGGCCGGGTTGTTCGCACAGACGACCGTCTCCAGGTCCGCGCGGTCGGCGGCCTCGAGCGCGGCGTCGATGTCCGCCAGTTTGAGGCGGCGCTCGGAGTGGTTGATCAGCGTGCCGACCGCGCCGTTCTCCGCGACCGCCTCCGCGAGCGTCGACCCGGTGTGGGAGCCGTGGGCGTTCGGCGAGACGTGCTGGGCCCACGTCTCGACGCCCGTCTCCGCGACGCGGGCCAGGTCCGCGGCCTGCGGGGAGACGGCGACGCGGACGCCGGTCTCCTCGGCCACGTCGCGGGCGGCGGTCGCGACGGCGACTGGGTCACAGGGATACGCCTTCAGGTTGACCAGAACGAACATACGCGAACGCGGGGCCGGGCGGGCAAATAGCTTCATGTGTCGGCGAGTTCCCCGTCGAGGTGTCCGAGCGGTCCGCCGGCGTTCCGACCGTGCACGTCTTTCGCACGACCGACCATAACCACATATACGTCGCGTGCCAACGACTGACAACGAACATGTCCCTCCCCGAACTCATCGCGGGCGTCGAGGCCCACCGCGCGACGCTGACGGTCTACCACGCCCCAGAGGCGGTCCGCGCGGAACTCGCCGAACGGTTCGCCGACCGCAACGTCGAGGTCGCCCACAGCGGCGTCACCGGCGGCGACGAGACGGGGTTCGCGCTGTTGCGGCGCGACGGGGAGGTGATCAGCGCGACGCCGCTTGCCGACCTGCTGGGCGACCCGGAGGCGACGACGCCGAGCTTCGACCGGCGGTCGTACCGCGCGGTGCTCGACCACCTCGACGAGACGCTGTTCACCTCCTTCTCGACGGCGCGGATGGTCGCCGCTTCCCGGGAGATCGAGGACCGCGCGTGGCGCCGCGGTGAGGGGACGCTCAGCGCGGGCTTCCAGACGCTCGACGTGTTCGCCGACCAGACCGACGTGTACGAGACGCTCGGGAGCGAGAAGGCGCTCGACGTGCACGCGTACGCCGCGCCCGAGGGCGAGGTGCCGGACTGCGACGGCGTGACGCTTCACGTCGAGCGCGCGCCGGAGGTCCGCGACTCGTGGTTCGTCGCCTACGACGGGAACGGCCGCGACGCGGACAAGTGCCTGCTGCTCGCGGAGGAACGGCAGCCCGGCCGGTTCTACGGGTTCTGGAGCTACGACCCGGCCACCGTCGACTACGTCTTCGACCACCTCGCGGACGCGTACGGACGCGTCGACGCGGACGGCGAGCCGGACGCGGTCGCCTAATGTCGCCGGAACCCGGGGTAGTCGTCCGAGCCGAGAAAAGCGGCGCCGTCAGTCCTTCCGCTTGACCACGTCGCCGAGCGTCATCGTCGAGCTGTCGCCGGAGTCCCACTCCTCGTCGACGTCGCCGCCCTCGATGAGCGAGATGTCGAGGGTCGACTCCAGCTTCTTTCGCACGTCGTCCGGCGGGAGGATGTCCCCGCGCTCGAGCTTGCGGATGATGCTCGCCTTGAGGTTGAGGTCGTTCGCGAGCTCCTCCTGGCTCTGACCGCGGCTCTCGCGCGCCTTGCGGATGCGGTCGTCGTAGTCGGCGGCGACCTCGTCCATCTCGTCGAACATGTCGCGGCGCCGGCTCGACGATCCGGAGGAGCCGGACGACCCCGACGATCCGCCGCTCGACGATTTGCCGGAGCTCGAGGAGGTGGAGTACTTGCTCGTGGATCCGGAGGTGGACTCCTGGCGGACCTCCGTGCCGAAGTCCGTACAGGAGTCACAAAGCTCCAGTTCGGCGCCTTCGACCTTCGTCGTCGTCAGCGAGGCCTGTTCGGCGCCACACATCTCACACTGGGGCATGAACGAAGCTAGCGGAGCCGAGCGTATAAAGGGTCCGCCGTCGCGGCGCCTCCCCGCCGCGGTCGGCGAGACGCCCCGGGTTCGGTACGCTGATACTTCCGGCGACACACCGGGAGATATGGACGTTCACGTGACCCCCTCGGACGTGCGCGGGACCGTGCGGGCCCCGCCGTCGAAGAGCTACACCCACCGCGCGATCCTCGCGGCGGGCTACAGCGACGGCGCGCTGGTGCGCTCGCCGCTCGTCAGCGCCGACACGAAGGCGACCGCCCGCGCAGTCGAGCGGTTCGGTGGCGACGTGACGCGGGACCGCGAGCGCGACACCTTCGACGTGGCGGGGTTCGGCGGCCGCCCCGCCGTCCCCGGCGACGTGATCGACTGCGCCAACTCCGGGACGACGATGCGGCTGGTGACCGGCGCGGCGTCGCTCGCGGACGGCGGCACGGTGTTGACCGGGGACGACTCGCTCCGCTCGCGGCCGCAGGGCCCGCTCCTGTCGGCGCTGTCGGAGTTGGACGCGCGGGCCGAGTCGACGCGCGGAAACGGACAGGCGCCGCTGGTCGTGTTCGGCCCCGTCGAGGGCGGCGAGGTCGCGATCCCCGGCGACATCTCCTCGCAGTACATCACCAGCCTGCTCATGGCCGGCGCGGTCACCGAGACGGGTCTCGACGTGGAGCTGACGACGGAGCTGAAGTCGGCGCCGTACGTCGACATCACGCTGGAGGTGCTGGAGGCGTTCGGCGTCACCGCGGAGCCGGTCGGTAGCGACACCGCTGAGGGGGCCGAGGGATTCCGCGTCGCGGGCGGTCAGCGCTACGAACCCACAGACGGCGAGTACACGGTCCCGGGCGACTTCTCCTCCATCTCCTACCTCGTCGCGGCCGGCGCGGTCGCGGCCGCGGACGACGGCGAGGTCGTCGTGCGCGGCGCGTTCCCGAGCGCGCAGGGCGACTCCGCGATCATCGACGTGCTCGACCGCATGGGCGCCGACATCGAGTGGAGAAAAGGCGACGGCGCGGTCGTCGTGCGGCGCTCGGACCTCTCCGGCGTCGAGGTCGACGTGGGCGACACTCCCGACCTCCTGCCCACCATCGCGGTGCTGGGTGCCGTCGCCGAGGGCGACACCCGGATCGTCAACTGCGAGCACGTCCGGCTGAAGGAGACCGACCGCGTGGCCGCGATGGCGGCGGAACTGGAGCGGATGGGCGCGTCGGTCACCGAGGAGCGAGACACGCTGACGGTCCACGGCTCCGAGAGCGACCTGACGGGGGCGACCGTGGACGGCCGCGGGGACCACCGGATCGTGATGGCGCTCACCGTCGCCGGGCTGGCCGCGGACGGCGAGACCACCGTGGCCGGCGGCGAGCACGTCGCCGTCTCGTTCCCGACCTTCTTCGAGACGATGTACGACCTCGGCGCGCGCATCGACCGCGAGGCGGACGGCACGGACGCGGACGGCGAAGCCGACGGCTAACCGCGGACTCGCCGCCGTGCCGCCAGAAAAGCTTTCACGGCGAGCGGAGAAGGCCCGGCATGGTTACACCCGTCGAGATCGGACTGCTCGCGGCCGCGCTGATCGGCCTGTTCGTGGCGTTCAAGCTGCTGAAAGCCGTGAAGGGGCTGGCCGTCAACGCCATCGTCGGCGTGGTCATCCTCTTCGTCGCCAACCTCGCCGGGCTCGGCGTACAGATCTCGTGGCTGTCCGTGCTGGTCTGTGCGATCGCCGGCGTTCCGGGCGCGGTGCTAGTCATCATCCTCTCGTACCTCGACGTCGCCTTCGTGGCCGGGATGCTGACGCCCGTGCTGTAGCCGTTTCCGGCCACGGTTCGGCGAAAACGCCGACGCGAAACGGCGGAGCCGGACCGCTACTCGCCGAGGTCCACGTCGACGCGGACGTACTCCTCGGTCACTTCCTCGACCTGCTCGGGGGCGATCGCGTGACCGTCCACGTCCGGAGGCGAGAGCGCCGCCTCCATGCGTGAGGCGACGCCCGTCTCCGGCGAGAGGCGGGCGTAGCCGTCCTCGATCGACGAGATGCGTCCCACGTCCTCCCCGTGGACGTCCACGACGTGCTTGCCGACAGCGTCCTGTCTGAACTCGCGCATGCGTCACTCGTGTGGACGCCATCCCGTAAAGCGCTGTGGCCGCACCGGTCCGAGCCGAGGCCCCGCGTCGACCCGGAACCGGGCGACCCTCACGAACGTTAACTCGGGAGCGACTCCATCGTGGGGCTTTTTGCGGCCGTCCGACGAATCGAGGGGTATGCGAAACGCCAAGATCGTCTGTACGCTGGGTCCGGCGTCGGACGACCGGGCCACGATCCGCGCGCTCGCGGACGCCGGCATGTCGGTCGCCCGCCTCAACGCCAGCCACGGCACTACCGAACACCGTGAGGAGGTGATCGACCGCGTACGGGCGGTCGACGGCGCGACCGTCGACCCGCTCGCGGTCATGGTCGACCTGCAGGGGCCGGAGGTCCGCACCGCGGAGATCGACGAGCCGATCCGACTGGAGGCCGACTCCGAGGTGCGGTTCCACGAGGGCGCCACCGCGACGCCGACCGCGGTCGGGCTCACTCACTCCATCGCGGCCGCCGAGCCGGGCGACACGGTGCTGCTCGACGACGGCCGCATCGAGGCGACCGTGGAGCGCGTCGAGGGCGCGGACGTGATCGCCCGCATCGACTCCGGTGGAAAACTCGGCTCCCGAAAGGGCGTCAACCTGCCGGGCGTCGCCATCGACGTGGACCTGATCACCCCCTCCGACGAGGCCGAACTGGACCTGGCCGCCCGCGCGGAGGCGGACTTCGTGGCCGCCTCGTTCGTGCGCGACGCCGAAGACGTCTACCGGATCGCCGACGGGCTGGAGGAACGCGGCGCCGAGGACATCCCCGTCATCGCGAAGATCGAACGCGCGGGCGCGGTCGACAACCTGGAGGGGATCGTCGACGCCGCCGACGGCGTGATGGTCGCACGCGGCGACCTCGGCGTGGAGTGTCCACTGGAGGACGTTCCCGTCATTCAAAAGCGGATCATCCGAACCTGCGTCAACGCGGGCGTCCCGGTGATCACCGCGACCGAGATGCTCGACTCGATGGTCCACTCCCGCCGGCCGACGCGCGCGGAGGCGTCCGACGTGGCCAACGCCGTCCTCGACGGCACCGACGCCGTGATGCTGTCCGGCGAGACGGCGATCGGCGACGACCCCGTCAACGTCGTGGAGACGATGGACCGGATCGTCCGCGAGATCGAGGGCAGCGACGAGTACGCCGAGACGCGGGAACAGCGCGTCCCGACCGCCGACGAGGGCTCGCGGACGGAGGCGCTCGCGCGGTCGGCGCGCTACCTCGCGCGGGACATCGGCGCGGACGCGGTCGTCGCCGTCTCCGAGTCCGGCTTCACCGCCCGCAAGACGGCGATGTTCCGCCCGGCGGTGCCGGTCGTCGCCACGACGCCGAACGACCGCGTTCGCCGTCAGCTCGCGCTCTCGTGGGGAGTCCGACCGAAGTACACCGACTACGCCGAGGACATGGAACGCGTCCTCGACAACGCCGTCGACGCGGCGCTGGAGGCCGGCGCCGCCGAGTCCGGGGACACGCTCGTCGTGCTCTCCGGCATGATGACGGAACTGGAGGGGACCAACACGACGAACACGCTGAAGGTCCACGTCGCCGCCGAGACGCTCGCCTCCGGGAAGGCCGTGGTCGCGGGCCACGTCGCGGCGCCGATCGCGCGCACCGACGACGGCGACCTCGACGCAGTCCCGGACGGCTCGATCGTCGCGCTCGACGCCGCTTTCGAGGGCGAGTTCTCCGGCGACCTCTCCGGGCTGGCCGGCATCATCGACGCCCGCGAAGGGATGACCGGCTATCCCGCGGTCGTCGCCCGCGAGCTCGGCATCCCGATGATCTCCGGCGCGGCGCTCCCGCCGACGGTCGCGGACGGCGACGTGGTCACCGTGGACGGCGAGCGCGGCGTCGTCTACGACGGCGACGTGACCGCCGAAGGGCGACACAGGTAGGCTGCAGCCGCCACGCAGGGAGGCGACCCCCGCGCGTTTTCGAACCACGGGGAGCCCGCCAACCATTTATCGGACGGTCGACTACGTCCGTTCATGAGTCGCAGCGACGACCCCGTCGGCGACGCGGCCGACGCGGACGCGGCCGACGACGAGGGCGGCGACTGGCGCTTCTCGATCGACGAGGTGGGGCCGGACGGCGTCGTCGAGGAGACGAGTCCCGGCGACGAGCCGATCGAACCGGAGTCCATCGTCCCGGAGCACGCCGTGTTCGTCGCGCTCGGGGTCCTGCTCGCGGTCGGCGTCGTGGTCGTCGGCGTGCTGTAGCGCGGTCGAACGGGCGCGTTTTCTGTAACCCGGTCGTCCCAGACCGATTTCTGTAACGCGGTCGCTACAGGTCGAGCGGCCCGCTCTTGAGAAACTCCCGCAGCAGCACCGTCGCGTAGCAGCCGCTCGGGAGCGCGAACGAGAAGGTGAGGTCGTCGTCGACGGAGAGGTCCGTCTTCACGAGGATCGCTCGCCGCGTCCCGGTCGAGCCGAACTCGCCCGGGAGGTCGAAGTCGGCCGGCTCGACTCCCGCCTCAGCGAGCACCTCGCGCTCGATCTCGCCGGGTTCGCCGTCCGCGAGTTCGGTCTCGGTGCCGACCAGCGGCGCGGTGACGAACGCGCGGTCGCGGCGGCAGTGTCGCTCCACGATGGAGACGCGCGATTCGGAGACGCGCTGGAGTCGGTCGGTGTCAGGCGCGTACAGCTCCGCGGGGGCGTCCGTATCGGAGAAGCACGCCACGTCGCCGGCGACCGGCGCGCCGAAGGGGAGCCCCCGCCGCAGCCGCTCGCTGAGGATGCGGTTGAAGAGGGCGGACTGCGCCGCGTTGACGAACAGCCGCTGGAGGTTCGAGGGGACCGCTTCGAGCGCCTCGCGCCACGCCGCGTCCGGCGCGTCCGCGGGCGCGTCCGCCTCCGCGAGCCGGTGGAGCATGCCGCGCTCGAACCGAAGCTTGCCCGGCATCGCCTCGAGGCAGGCGTCCCAGTCGGGGGCGTCGCTCGCGAACTGCTCGTCGACGAGCGCCCGCGCCTCGCGGGTGTCCGTCGGCTCGCTCTCGTGGGGGTTGCCCGCGTACAGCCTGACCGCCTCGCGCCAGTCGCCGCGGACGACCGCGAGGCCCACCTCGTGGGTGACGGGGCGCCGACTGCCGAAGCGCTGCTGGCCGAAGTAGTTGGGGACGCCGACCGGGTCGTCGGGGTCGGGCGGCGTCCCCTCGTCAGCGTTCCCCGCTCCCGCCGCGAACGCGCGGAGGGCCGCGGCGATCTCCGCGGCGCGCTCGCGGGCGTCGGGGGCGGCGTCGCGGACTCGGATCTCGAAGGCGTTGCCAGCCAAATCGCCGAAGGTGAGCGCGCGTCCCGCGCGGCCGAGGACCTCGATGTCGGCGTCGCGGACCTCGGGGAGGTCCTCGGGGGCGGCGTCGCGGACGGAGATCAACTGGGTCGTGACCGCGCGCTTGTCCTTCGTGCCCGCCCACGAGACGCGCTCGCGGCTGATCCCCATCGCGTCCGAGAGGCGGCGGACGAAGTCGTTCGTGTCCCAGTCGCGGAGCGTGACCCGACAGACGAGGTGGGGGTACGCGCCCGTGGGCGCCTCGAGGGGCTCGACCGAGAACGCCTCCAGTTCGCGGACGCGGAAGTCCTCGGGGCTGGTGCGGAGACGCCCCCCGATGCCGTCCGCGTCGCTGACGTAGTGGTCGATGCCGACCGCGCGCTCGACCGGGTGGGCCTCGCGCATCAGTACAGCGGGAGGTCCCCGGTGACGCGGTCGATCAGGTCGTCACTGGCCGGCCCGACCGCGAGCGCGGAGACGGTGCCCGGCTCCAGCTCGGTGTGGCCGGCGTCGCGGACGATCGCGTAGGGGATCCCCTCCTTGTCCGCCCTGTCCGCGAGCTCGAACAGCTGCGACTCGGAGTCGCCGCGCAGGACGACCTTCTTCTGTCCCTCGCCCTGCCACTTCTTGCGCGTCCGGCGGCCGGCGTCCTGGAACGCCGACAGCGAGGCGTGGGCGACCTGCGCGGCGAGTTTGCCCTCGCCCATTCCCAGGTCCGCGCGAGCGACGATGGCCTGCTTCATACTCGCTCTCTGCGTGGCCGCGGCTTTAGGTGTGGCTACTCGGGGCGCGTGGCCGCGCCAGCGGGCGGGGACGGGCGCCGCCGAACCCCGGCCCAGCCGGACGAAAAACCCTTGCCGGCGCGCCGAGAGGCGTCGCCCGTGCCCTCCACGTTCGCCCGCTTGCGCGCCGCCCTCGGCCGCGCCGCGACCGCCCCGCACCGCTTCTTCGACCGCCGCTCGCCGTCGCTCGGGACCGCGGTCGTCGTCGTCCTCGCGGTCGCGGTCTGCGTGAGCCTCGGAATCGTCGCCCTCGGCGCCGTCTTCGACGCGACGATCGACGCGACCGTCACCGTCGAGAACCCCGACCGCCCGCCGGAGTGGGTCTGCGAGCAGCACGGCACCGACGGTGGCGGCGATGGAACCGACGGCGGAACCGCGACCGACGGCCCCTTCGCGTCGAGCTGCGAGGAGCCCGAGTACGTCGACGTCGACGCCGGCGCCGAGCTCCGCGACGCGGTCGGCGGGTACGTCCACTACGGCTTCCTCGGCGTCCTGCTCTGGTGGGTGTTCTCGGCCGGCGTGTTCCACGCCGCCGCGCGGTTCGCGGGCGGGAGCGCCCGGTTCGGCGCCTCGCTGACCGCGGCCGCGTGGGCGCTCGTGCCGGAGTTGCTCCGCATGGGCGCCGCGCTCGCCCTCCTGTACGGCGCGTTGCGCTCGGCGACCGTCTCCGCTGCCGGCATGGAGGCGCTCGCGGACGACGTGCTCGCCGCCCTCGCTACGGTCGAGCCCTGGCTCGTCGTCGCCTCGCTCCTGACCGTCGCGCTGGAGTGGTGGATCCTCGCGGCCGCCGGCGAGTCGTTCCACGACCTCTCCCGGTCGAGCGCCGCCGTCGCGGCCGCGATGCCGGCCGGGTTCTCCCTGATCGCGGCGCTGATCTAAACCGGCGCGAGAAGAGCCGCTTTCGCCGGGTCGTTCCGGCCGGATACCGACCCGCGGTCCGGGCAGCGGCGTCCGGAGGGGTCAGTCGGCGGCGGCCGTCCGCTCGTCCACCGGCGCGTCCGCGAGGCGGTCGAGCGCGTCGACCATCGCGGCGACGCTGGCGCGGGTGATGTCCGCGTCGGAGGCCTCGACGGAGACCGAGCGGTCGCCGTGGGAGAGGTCGACCGCGACCGTCACGACCGCGTCCGTCCCGCCGGTGATGGCGTCGACGTGGTAGGCGTCGAGGTCGAACGCGGCCAGGTCGCCGTCATCCGGAAGCGCGGTCCTGACCGCCTCGACCGCGGCGTCGACCGGGCCGGCGCCCGTGCCGGAGGCGACGCGCTCGTCGTCGCCGACGCGCAGGCGGACGGAGGCGGTCGGGAGGCCGGAGCCGGAGGTGGCCGAGAGGTCCACCAGTTCGACGTGGCGGTCGCGGTCGCGGCCCTGCACGTCCTCGGCGATGGCCAGCAGGTCCGCGTCGGTGACGCGCTTGCCGCGGTCGCCGAGGTCCTTCACGCGCTCGACGACGGCGTCGAGTTCGTCGTCCGTCGCCTCGACGCCGTGCTCCGAGAGCGCGGCGCTGACGCCCGCGCGTCCGGCGTGCTTGCCGAGGACGAGCCGTCGCTCGCGCCCCACCGTCTCGGGCGGGTACGGCTCGTACATCGCCCCGTCCTTGAGCGTGCCGTCGGTGTGGATGCCCGACTCGTGAGCGAAGGCGTTGGCGCCGCAGACCGCCTTGTTCGGCGGGAGCGCGACGCCGGTGGCGTCCGCCACCGCCCGGCAGAGGTCGTAGAGCCCGGTCAGGTCCACCGTCTCCACGTCGTAGACGCGGTCGAGCGCGACCGCGACCTCCTCCAACGCGACGTTGCCGGCGCGCTCGCCGACGCCGTTGACGGTGGCGTGGACGGTGTCCGCGCCCGCTCGGAGGCCGGCGTGGACGTTCGTCATGCCGAAGCCGAGGTCGTCGTGCGTGTGGAGGCTCGTCGGGCCCAGTTCCGCCAGCCGCGAGACGACCTCGCGGGTGCGCTCCGGGCCGGCCGCGCCCACGGTGTCGCAGTAGCAGACGCGGTCGGCGCCGGCGTCGAGCCCCGCGCCCATCAGGCGTTCGAGGTAGTCCAGGTCGGCGCGGGAGCCGTCCTCGCCGAGCACCTCGACCCAGAGGCCGTGGTCCTTCGCGTACGCCACGAGGTCGGCGGTGCGCTCGACGACCGCGTCGCGGTCGCTGCCCACCTTCGTCTCGACGTGTCTGTCGGAGGCGGGGACGACGAGGTTGATGCCGTCGACGCCGCAGTCGAGCGCGCTGTCCACGTCGGCGCGGACGCCGCGGGCGAAGCTCGTCACGGTGGCGTCGAGGCCCGCGTTCGCCACGCGGCGGATCCCCTCGCGCTCGCCCTCGGAGGTGCACGCGGAGCCGGCCTCCACGAGCGGGACGCCCGCGGCGTCGAGGTCGCGGGCGAGGTCGAGTTTCTCCGACGGCGTCAGCGAGACGCCCGGCATCTGCTCGCCGTCGCGCAGCGTCGTGTCCAGCAGCTGGACGCCCTCGCTGTGTACGGCCTCGGAGAAAACTGTCGTTACGTCGGTCGGGTCGCGGGCGCCGTCGTCGCGACGCGCGCGGTCGTCGTCACCGGAGAATTTCGCGGCCAGCCGCCGTGTGGCGACTTCCTCTATCCTCCGAATGACTGGAAACGTCTCGGGTCATTCGTACTCGTGTGGTTGTGACACGCACGGATAAGTTCGCGGGTCGGGACAGATATAGCGACGGCCGGCGAGGAGGGAGATTTCGGTCGGACCGAACTCCCGGCGCGGAGCTGTTGCGGTCGGCGCGCGAGGAACGCGCGCGAGGTCGCCAGCGCGCTACTGCACGCTGGCTGCTCGAAAATCTCCGATTTTCGGTGGAGGCGGCGGCGCGGCCGCCTGCGGTGTCTCCGGCGCGCCACTGCACGCCGGAGGCCAGCGGGACGCGGGTTGTCCCGCGCTGCGGTTTCGCGGCCGCGCCGCCGCCGAGGCTGGGGAGGGACGAGGCTGCTGTGCGGGGCGGTGGGTGGGACTGAAAGGGGCAGCCGGCTCGGTCCCGCCCGGACGACGCAAGCACCGCAGCGGGCGGTGTCTCCGGCGCGCTACCGCACGCCGGAGAGCGGCGAGACGCGGGTTGTCTCGCCAGCCTGAGAGCGAGGAGCGCAGCGAGGGTCCCGCGAGGAACGAGCGGGACGACGGCAGTCGCAGCCCGGCAGCCCGCCACCGCAGGCAGCCCGGACCGTCTGCCGGAACCCGGCGGGTCGAGCCGGCTGGGGCTTTCTGGACGCTGCTGTTCCAAGCAGCAGGCTCTGCAGCAGAAACAGAAAAATCGAACCCGTCGTACAGTGAACCTGCGGAAAATTTCACAGCAGGTTCGCGACGCTCCCTCAGATAACGCCCGTATAGCTCGCGACTTCGCGGGCGGCCGCCTCGCTCATCCCGCCGGAGATGATCGTGTAGCGGTCGCGGATCTCGTGGGCGGTCGTCAGCGCCTCGATCACCTCGTCGTCGCTGACGCCGAGGTCGGCCGCGGTCGTGGGCGCGTCGATGCTCGCCAGCGCGTCGCGGATGGCGGTCCACTGGCCCTGCTCGCCGCTGTGGAGGAACTCGGTGAGGATGGAGCCGACGCCGACCTGGTGGCCGTGGAGCGCCTTCCCCGGCGCGATGCGGTCGAGCTGGTGCGAGAACAGGTGCTCGGCGCCGGAGGCCGGCCGCGAGGACCCCGCGATGGACATCGCGACGCCGGAGGAGACGAGCGCCTTCGCGACGATCCACGACGACTCCTCCAGCCCGGGCCGGATCGAGTCCGCGTTCTGGACGAGCAGCTCCGCGGTCATCTCCGAGAGCGCGCCCGCGTACTCCGAGTACTCCACGTTGCGCAGCCGGCGGGCGAGTCGCCAGTCCTTCACCGCGGTGTAGTTGGAGATGATGTCCGCGCAGCCGGCGGTCGTCAGCTCCCACGGCGCGTCCGCGAGGAGTTCGGTGTCCGCGACGACCGCGAGCGGGGGGTCCGCGGCGACCGAGTGGCGCGTGTCGCCCTCCGGGATCGAGGAGCGCCCGGAGACGATGCCGTCGTGGGAGGCCGCGGTCGGGACCGAGACGAAGCCGACGCCGAGGTGGTCGGCGGCCATCTTCGCGGTGTCGATGGGCTTGCCGCCGCCGAGGGCGACGAGGTAGCCGGGGTCGACCGCCTCCGCGGTGTCGATCAGCTCCTCGACCGCGTCGAAGGAGGCCTCGTCGACGACCGCGGTCGCGGGGTCGTCGAACTGCGCCCGGACGCGGTCGCCCGCGAGCTCGTTCGGCGTCGGGCTGGTGACGACGAGCGGCCGCCCCGAGAGGTACAGGTCCTCGACGGCGCCCCCGAGGTCGTCGAGCACGCCGTGGCCCAACAGGACGCTCCGCGGGAGCTTGATCCACGTCGACTTGTCGAACATACGCGGGCCGACGCGGGGGAGTTTCAAAGGCGTTCCTCTTGATCCGGAACGGCGACGGGCGGCCGACGGCTCGCCGCGTCGTCGGGCAACGCGGAGCGTCCTCGACCGCTCGACGTGGTCCCACGGCCGCTCGACGTGGTCCGAACGCGAGCCGGCCCGTGGGCCACAACTTAATCGGATGGCCCCCGAAGCGGGAGTATGGAACTGCTCGTCCAGCTGGACCTGGTCGGCCCGGAGACCCTGCCGCTGTTGCTGCTCGCGGCCGGACTGCTGCTCTCGATGGCGGAGGCGATCGCACCGGGTGCGAACTTCATCGTCGTCGGGATCGCCCTGTTGGGCGCCGGTCTCGTCGGGCTCGCGCTCGGTCCGCTCGCGAGTCCCTTCCTGCTCGGCCTCCTGATACTGGTCTTCGGGGCGGCCGCCTTCTACGGCTACCACGAACTCGACCTCTACGGGGGAAAGGGCCAACAGCAGACGCGGGACAGCGACACGCTCAAGGGCGAGACCGGCCGCGTGACGGAGCGCGTCACGCCTACCGGCGGCGAGGTCAAGCTCGACGCCGGCGGGTTCAACCCCTACTACTCGGCGCGGTCGTTCGACGGCGAGATCGAGGAGGGGACCGAGGTGATGGTGGTCGACCCCGGCGGCGGAAACGTGGTGACCGTGGAGTCGCTGGGCGTCGTCGAGGACGACATCGACCGCGAGCTCGCGGCCGACCGGGAGCGGACGAGACGCGCCGCGGAGACCGAGCGGAACGCCGACGCGGAGCGAGAAACCGAGACCGGCCGAGACACCGAAACGGAAACCGGATCCGGCGGCGTCTGACCGGACTCGGTGGCGTCCGCCCGGCTAGCGAAGCAGGTATCGGAGCCCGTAGCCGATCAGGAAGCCGGCGCCGCCGAGCAGCACCGCCGCGGCCCCCGCCCCGACCGCGGACGCCGCCGCGGTGGCCAGCAGTCCCGATCGCACCTCCGCGAAGACGGCACCGCCGAGCCCCGCGGAGACGCCGAACAGCGGCCCGAACGCGAGCAGCCAGCAGACGAGGAGCCCCCCGTTCAGGTAGGCGTGAGCCGCCGTCGCCGCGACGACGACGAGCGCCCCCGCCTGCCACCAGAGCGGGCGAACGACCGCGTCGATCCCGTAGAACCGCTCGACGATCGCGAGGCCGGCGGCCGCCGCGACGAAGGCGGCCCCCGCGAGCGCGATCGCCCGCCTGGCCCGGACCGCGCTCCGACCGAACAGCGCGCGGTTGATCGGGTCGTCGCTCTCGGCGCGTGCCATGAACCGGTCCGGGTCGGGCTGTGCGCCGTCCGAGGGAAAAGGGTTGGGTGGTCGGGGGACCCGGACCCGGGCCGGACTCCCGTCGGGCCAACCCTTATGGTCGGATGTGCTAACGTGTGAACATGGAGTTCCTTACCCTCCAACTCGACGTGGGACTGGCAGGCGTCGGCCTGCTGTTCCTGCTTCTGGTCGTCGTCGCGGTCTGGCAGTCCGTCGAGATCGTGGACGCGTACGAGAAGAAGGCGCTCACGGTGTTCGGCGAGTACAGGAAGCTGTTGGAGCCGGGGATCAACGTCATTCCGCCCTTCGTCTCCCGCACCTACCCGTTCGACATGCGGACGCAGACGCTGGACGTGCCCCGACAGGAGGCGATCACCCGGGACAACTCCCCGGTGACCGCCGACGCGGTCGTCTACATCAAGGTGATGGACGCCAAGAAGGCGTTCCTCGAGGTCGACGACTACAAGAAGGCCGTCTCGAACCTCGCACAGACCACGCTCCGTGCCGTGCTGGGCGACATGGAACTGGACGACACGCTGAACAAGCGCCAGGAGATCAACGCGAAGATCCGCAAGGAGCTCGACGAGCCCACCGACGAGTGGGGGATCCGCGTCGAGAGCGTGGAGGTCCGCGAGGTCAACCCCTCGAAGGACGTCCAGCAGGCGATGGAGCAGCAGACCTCCGCGGAGCGTCGCCGCCGCGCGATGATCCTCGAAGCGCAGGGAGAACGCCGCTCCGCGGTCGAGCAGGCGGAGGGGGAAAAGCAGTCCAACATCATCCGCGCACAGGGTGAAAAGCAGAGCCAGATCCTCGAGGCGCAGGGTGACGCCATCTCCACCGTCCTGCGGGCGAAGTCCGCGGAGTCGATGGGCGAGCGCGCGGTGATCGAGCGCGGCATGGAGACGCTCGAAGCCATCGGTCAGGGCGAGTCCACCACCTTCGTCCTCCCGCAGGAGCTGACGAGCCTCGTCGGCCGGTACGGGAAGCACCTCACCGGCTCCGACGTGGCCACGGAATCGGAGGGGCTGGAGGGACTGGAGTTCGACGAGGAGACCCGCCAGATGCTCGGCCTCGACGACATCGACGAGATCCTCGGTCAGATCGACGAGGCGGCCGAGATGAACGTCGAGGAGCTCGAACAGGAGGCGGAGAAGGTCAAGGCAGGCGGCGAGTCGGGCATCAAGTCCGCCGACGAGGTCATCCAGGAGATGGACGAGGAGGTTCCCGAAGCGGACGCGGAAACGGAACCCGAGACGGAGTGACGACCCATCCCGTTCGGCGAGCCGGCCGTCGGCCCGTCCGGGTGTGGCGCCGTCCCGTGTGACAGACGCACACGGCGAACGAAGCCCTTTTAATCGGCGCTCGTCCACCTTCGGACGATGAGTGACGGCGTCGACGGGCGGAAGCGGGCCACACTGCGGCGCTTCGCCGCGCTCGGAGCCGCGCCGCTCGCCGCCGCCGGGAGCGCGGCAGCGGCCCCCGACGAGGACGCCAACGAAACGCGGGAGGCCATCCAGGGATACGTCGCGACCACGCCCGGCGCGCATTTCTCGAAGCTGCGCGACGACCTGCGGCTGGGGACCGGTGAGACCCAGCACCACCTCCGTAAGCTCGAGGAGACGGGGGCGGTCGAGTCGATGAAGGACGGCGACTACCGGCGGTTCTTCCCCGCCGGCCGGTTCGACGCCGTCGACAAGCGCGCGCTCGGATACCTCCGCCGGGAGACGCCGCGCGGCCTGGTCCTCGCGCTGCTCCGCGACCCCGACGCGACGGGCGCCGCCGTCGCCGACGAACTCGGCGTCTCACGGCCGACGATCAGCGCCGCGGCCGCGGACCTCGCGGACGCCGGACTGCTGACCCGCGAGGGGGGCTACGCGCTCCGGGAGCCGGAACGGCTCATCACGCTCGTGGTGCGCCACGCGGAGTCGTTCGGCCCCGACGCGGTCGCGTTCGCCGACGCTGCCGCCGACTACGTGCGGTACGACCCCTGACCGTCGACGACCGATCTCGGTCGCGCACGGCGCCTGCCGTCCGAGGACGGTCAGTCACCGATCCGGTCCCGGAGGTCGTACAGCGACGCCACGACGTGGGTTGGCTCCGCGTCGAGGTCGGCGGCGTCGTTGTGCGGGCGCTCGACGAACGCGGCGTCGAGGCCCGCGCGCTCCGCGGCGACCACGTCGGTCTCCCGGTCGCCGACGTACAACCCCGTGGTCGCGTCCATCGCCGTCAGCCCCCGCTCGACGAGGGCGGGGTCCGGCTTCCGTCGTCGGTAGTCGGCGACGGTCGGCTCCCGACCGACGACCGCCTCGAAGACGCCGGGGAAACAGAAGTCGGCGACGAAGGCGGCCGTCGCGTGCCGGTTGTTACTCACGAGGCCGAGCCGTCGATCCGCGGCGAGGTCGGGCAACGCCGCCACGTCGTCGTACCGCCGGCGAGCGCCCGACCGGACGCGCGCGTTCGTCCGTCGAGAGGCGTGCCGTTCGCGGGCCGCCCACCACCGGTCGCGGTCGACGTCGAGCGCGTCGCACGCCGTCGCCATCTCGTCGGAGTAGTGGACGGCCTCGAGGGCGTCGGCGTCGCCGGCGGGGACGCTCGGCGGGTCGACGCCGAGTTCGCGGAGCGCGTCGTGGGCCGCCATCCGGTAGACGCCCGGATCCGTGCCGGCGCCGACGAGCAACACGCCGTCCATGTCGAACAGGAGGGCGTCGTACATGCTCCACGGGAAGTGGGGGAGGGACAAAAGCGTCGCGTCGGTGGGGCGGTACGGCCTACGCCGAGACCATCCAGGTCGTCCCCGAGGAGTACCCCCACTTCTCGATCGTGAGGTCCGTCACGGCGTCGCGGACGGCGCTCATGTTCGCACCGACCTCCTTCGCCGAGAGGTCGAGGTCGTCCGCGATGAGCCGGGACTTGAAGTAGGTGCGGTCGCTGGCGTGCTCCCGGAGATACGCGAGGATCCGCGCCTGCTTGTCGGTCAGCGCCGCACCGGCCGTCGCCGTCGCGGTGGTGGTGCTCATACCGTCCCGAACGGCTCCGCCTCGGAAAGGGCGTTTGGTAGACGTGGTTAACACGCTCCCCGCTTGCGGTTTTGAGGCCGAAGGCGTGCGGATCGCGGAGCCAGGGCGCCGGTTCCGGTACGTCGGCCGAACCTCGCGGCTTCAGAAGGTACTTATCTCCGCCGCGGCCAGGATTGGCCAATGACCGGGTCGTCCGAGGACCGGACCGTAAGCGTCGTCCTTCCCGCGTACAACGAGGAGGCGACGATCGAGGGGACCGTCGAGACGGCGCTGACGACGCTCGGCGAGTTCCTCCCGGCCGGCTCCTTCGAAGTGATCGTCGCGGAGGACGGCTGTGACGACCGGACGCCCGAGATCGCCAAGCGGCTCGCGGCCGCGGACGACCGCGTCCACCACTACCACAGCGACGAACGGCTCGGCCGCGGCGGGGCGCTCGAACGCGCGTTTGCGACCGCCGACGGCGAGACGCTCGTCTACTTCGACACGGACATGGCGACGGACATGCGCCACCTCGAGGAGCTCGTCGAGTCGGTGCGCTCGGGGGAGTACGACGTGGCCACCGGCTCGCGCTGGATGCCCGGAAACGAGGCCGAGCGACCGGCGAAGCGCGGGGTCCCCTCGCGCGGGTTCAACCTGCTCGTTCGGACCGTCCTGCGGTCGGACGTCCGCGACCACCAGTGCGGCTTCAAGGCGCTGTCCCGGGAGGCGTTCGAGCGACTCCGCGACGACGTCGAGGACGACCACTGGTTCTGGGACACGGAGCTTCTGGTGCGCGCCCAGCGGGCGGGGCTCGCGGTCAAGGAGTTCCCGGTCGACTGGGAGCCGAAGGGCGACACGAAGGTCGACCTCGTCCGCGACGTGGTCGGCATGGGCTCGCAGGTCGTGCGCCTCTGGTGGCAGCTCTCGGTGGCGCCCCGGGTCGGTCGCCGGGAGACGGCTGCCGCCGGGTTCCTGCTGGTGTTGGCCGCGGCGGCGCTGATGACCCAGTACCTCGATCTGGGTGCCGTGCTGGCGGAGATGCGGCGCGCGGACACCGGGTTAGTGGCCGCCGCGACGGTGCTGTACGCGGCGTCGTGGCCGCTCCGTGGCTACCGCTACCGGGACATCCTCCGGGAGCTCGGCTTCCGGGAGCGGACGGGGTTCCTGACGGGCGCGATCTTCATCTCGCAGACGGGGAACCTCGTGTTCCCGGCGCGGATGGGCGACGCGGTGCGCGCGTACGTCGTGAAGGTGCGCCGCGGGATCCCGTACCCATCCGGATTCGCATCGCTGGCGGCCGAGCGCGTCTTCGACCTGCTAACGCTCGCGGGGCTGGCGGGCGTGGTGCTGGTCGGCTACGCCGCGTCCGGCCAGTTCGCCGAGGTAGTCGCGGCGATCGCGGGCGGCGACGACGCCGGCCGCGTCGCGGTGTACGTCGCCATGGCTGTCGGACTCGCCGCGGTCGGCGCGGTCGTCGGGATCGTGCTGTCCGCGCGGTCGGACGCGAACCGCGTGCGTGCGCTCGTCGAGGCGGTCAGCGACGATTCCTACGGCGAATACGTGGCGGCGGTGCTGGAGCGGTTCGTGGGCGACGTCCAGCGGGTCGGCGGCGACCCGGCGGCGTTCGCCCGCGTCGGCGCCTCGAGCGTGGTCATCTGGGTGATCGACGTGCTCGTGGCGGCGCTGGTGCTGGCGGCGTTCGGCGTCGGGCTGGCGCCGGTCACGCTGCTCGCGGTCTGTTTCTTCGCAGTGAGCGTCGGGAACCTCGCGAAGGTGCTCCCGCTGTCCCCGGGCGGGATCGGCCTCTACGAGGGGGCGTTCACGGTGCTGGTGATCGGGCTGACGCCGATCACGTTCCCGGTCGCGTTCGGCGCGGCGGTGCTGGACCACGCGCTCAAGAACGTCGTCACGGTGGTCGGCGGCGTCGCGTCGATGCTGGTGCTCAACGTCTCGCTGACGACGGCAGTCGAGGAGAGCTCGGACGCGAGCGAGGCGGAGCCGCTCCACGAGTAGGGCGGACAGGCGGCACGGACTCGCCGCTCGCCGGAACGTCCGTGCCGCGCACCCGCGTTCCGTCCCGGCGCCCGCCGTCGGGCACGGGGCGTCTGGCGCGGCATCGGTCAAAAGGGCGTGGGGATCAGTAGAGGTCCGTGACGAACGGCCCGAGCGCGCCCGCGACCGCGGTCTCCAGCGCGGTGGTTCTGTCGACGCGGTCGCCGGTGAACGCGCCCGCCGCGCCGCCCTTTCTGGCGACGCCCTCGGCGTCGAGCACGTCGTCCATCACCGGCCCGAGTTCGGCGCCGTCGGCGACTCGTCGCTCGATTTCGGCCGGGAGCCGCATGCTCGGCCCGGCGCCGCGGCCGACCGTCTCGCCGTCGTCGACCGCGGCCCACATGATCAGGAACAGGCCGTCGGCGCCGTCGAACGCGGCGACGCCGCCCTCCAACCCGACCCCGAGGTCGTAGTCGCCCTGGGCGAGCACGTTCCGCGCCCGGGTCTCGGCGCCGCGGATCGTCTCCGCGTGGCCGCGGGGCTGTTCGCTCACGCCCGAGGAGACGGGACGGGCCTCGACCGTCGCGTCGCTCGGGACGGCGGCCTCGCCCGCCGCGAGGGCGCGCTCGACCGCGTCGCGTTTCACCGGGTTGCCGCTGCCGACGCCGACGTGCATGGGGGCGGCTCCGAGCGGGGCTCACAAGTCGGTGTCGGCTCCGGTGAGGCTCACGACTCGGCGTCCGCTCGACGTTCACACGCCGGCGTCGACCGTCGCCGAATGGAGGAGTTCGGCCAGCCGCTCCACGCCGTCGATCAGCGCCGGACTCGGCTGATTGAGGAGGTCGTCGTCGACGACGTGGACCGGCGCGTCGATCGCCCACTCCCGGTTCCGGACGGCCTCGGGATCGGAGCGCTCCCCGCGGCCGCAGACGTGGAGGACGACGTGGTCGGGGTCGGCCGCCTCGACGGCGTCGCCGGCGACCTCCCGGGAGCGCTCGCCCGCGTCGACGAAGGGGTAGCGCCCGCCGGCGGCGCGGACGGCGTCCGGGACCCAGTTGCCGGCGGCCATCGGCGGGTCCGACCACTCCTCGCAGTAGACGACCGGCCGACCGCGCTCGGCCACCGCCGGCGCGACGGCGTCCGCGACGCGGTCGAGGCGGTCGGCGGCGTCCGCACGGAGGTCGCGGCCGGCTCCCGGCCTGTCGACGGCGACACCCAGATCGGCGAAGGAGTCGAGAACCACGTCCAGCGTCGCCGGCTCGGCGTGGTGGACGGCGTGGCCGCGGTCGCGGAACTCCTCGGCGAGGTCGGCCTGCAGGGGGTCGCTGGTCAGGATCAGGTCCGGGTCGAGCGCGGCCACGCGCTCGGGGTCCGGGTTCAGCCACCCGCCGATCCGGGTCGGCGAGGCGTCGCCGGTTCCGCGGCGCTCCGGAGCCGGCGGGACCTCGCAGTGCGTCGTGACGCCGACGAGCAGGTCCGCGGCGTCCATCGCCGCGAGCGTCGCGGTCGCGCTCGGCGCCAGCGAGACGACGCGTGGGTCCGTCATTGGCGGGGCGAGGGCGGCCGGCGACATGGGCGCTTCGGTCGGCGCGGGGTCGCGTCCGGGGCGGCAGGTCGGGGCCGCGCGCAGGGGCGGCGCCGGCGCGGAGAGCGGCCGAGACCGCGGGACGCGGACCGGACCGATTCCGGTCCCTTTATGCGTCGTCCTCGCATCCACTCCGTAAGACCTTCCTCGGCTTCTATCGGTTCGTCCGGGGGACCCATACACCCATGAGCGAACGATCACACGTGCGGGGCCGATCCGCCCGCCACGAAACGGAGACGGAAGACGAGACCGAAAGCGAGAGCGAGGCCGAGAGCCTCACCTGCCCCGAATGCGACGGCAACGTCATCACCGACGAGGAGCACGGCGAGACGGTGTGTGCCGACTGCGGGCTCGTCGTCGAGGCGGACTCGGTCGACCGCGGGCCGGAGTGGCGCGCGTTCGACTCCCGCGAGAAGGACGAGAAGTCGCGCGTCGGCGCCCCGACCACCAACACGATGCACGACAAGGGGCTCTCGACGAACATCGACTGGCGCGACCAGGACGCCTACGGCCGCTCGCTCGGCGCCCGCCAGCGCCAGAAGATGCAGCGGCTCCGCAAGTGGAACGAGCGGTTCCGCACCCGCGACTCGAAGGAGCGCAACCTCAAGCAGGCGCTCGGCGAGATCGACCGCATGGCCTCCGCGCAGGGGCTGCCGGACAACGTCCGCGAGACCGCCTCCGTCATCTACCGCCGCGCGCTGGAGGAGGACCTCCTCCCCGGCCGCTCCATCGAGGGGGTCTCGACCGCCTGCGTCTACGCGGCCGCCCGCATGGCCGGCGTCCCGCGAAGCCTCGACGAGATCGCGGACGTCTCCCGGGTCGAGAAGTCGGAGATCGCCCGCACCTACCGCTACGTGGTCCGCGAACTCAAGCTGGAGGTCAAACCCGCCGACCCCGAGCAGTACGTCCCGCGCTTCGCCTCCGACCTCGAACTCTCCGACGAGTCCGAGATGCGCGCCAAACAGCTCCTCCGCAACGCGAAGGACAAGGGCGTCCACTCCGGCAAGTCGCCGGTCGGTCTCGCCGCGGCCGCCGTCTACGCCGCCGCCCTGCTGACCAACGAGAAGACGACGCAGGCGGCGGTCTCGGAGGTCGCCGACATCTCCGAAGTCACCATCCGCAACCGCTACCACGAACTCCTCGAGGCCGAGGACGGCCTCGTCGCCTGATCCGCGACCGACCGGACTCGACCGGCACCCGCTCGTTCTCGCGGACTTCGTTCTGACACCGCCGCCGGTCGACCGCACTGCCACGGTACCGGCCGCCTCTTCCGACCGCTCGACGGTCCCGGCTCTCGACTACCAGATCGTGACCGTTGAGACCATTTTCGATCTCTAGATCCATTTATGATAATCTTGCATCCCGTTAATTTCTGTATCTAGAAACTTCTGTGCCGTTTTCTCGGATTTCGTTATCAATATTGATTTTTAGCTGCCAAGGCTTTTACACGGTGTTCGTCTGGCTTCGCTAGAGCCAGTGATTCGGGCGGGCGTCCGTCGGGATCGCCGCTCCCGTTCGGAACGGGACGGCGGCATGTCGCTGCGATCGCGGACGGCGGTCTCCAGGCGCGGATCGACGCGGCTCGACCAACTCATGAACACGAAAATTGCGGTCCTACTGATCGCGGTCATCGGTGTATCGAGCGTCGCGGGCACGGCAGCGTTCACGACGGGGCAGGTCGACAGGACGGCCACCGTGCAGGTGGCCGGCGACGACGCCGCCCTCACCGGGCTGGCGCCCGGAGCGTCAGACCTCGTCTACTACGACGGCAACAACGAGCTCCAGATCGACTTCAGTCAGGTGACTGCCGACGGCGTCAACGCGAACTCGACGTACACGGTCGGCGACACGGGCGCGGCCAACGAGACGTACGCGTTCAACGTCACGAACAACCACAACACGCAGTACCAGTACACGTTCGACTACGTGTTCGACAATACGAATAACGCGGGCAACGTCTCCTTCCTGCTCTACGACAACACGGGGACGCAGGTCGACACCGCCTCGCCCGGCTCCACCGGCTCGATCAGCCTGGCCGCCGGCGAGGTCGGCTACGTCGTGATCGAACTCGACGCCGCGAGCACGGATCTCTCCGGCACGCTGTCGGTCTCGATCAGCTAATCCGCACGGAGGAATAGCGAACCAATGACCCCACGAACCGTCGGGATACTGCTGCTCGCCGCGCTCGTGGGGCTCCTGCTCGCTCCGCCGGGCGCACCGGTCGGAGTGAGCTTCGTCGAATCGGACAGCATGGAACCGGAGATGAACGTCGGCGACGGGATCGTGCTGCTTCCCAGTGGCGACGTTGCTCCCGGCGACGTGGTGACGTTCCGCTCCGACCACCGTGACGAGTACGTCACGCATCGCGTGGTCGGAGAAACGGAGGCGGGCTACGTGACGCAGGGAGACAACAACGACGTGACCGACCAGCAGGCGGGACACCCGCCGGTATCGCGGGACGCGATCGTCGCCAGCGTGCTGACGCTCGGCGGTTCGCCGGTGACGATCCCGGGGATCGGAACGGCCGCGACGGGGATCGAGCGACACAAGCGCGGCCTGGTCGCCGCGACCGCGATCGCCCTGTTCGTGACGGGATACGGTCGCACGCGTCCGCGACGGACGCCGATCTCGGAGGGCAGCCTCGTGCGTCTCGCCCTCGCGGTCGGCGCCGTCGCCGCCGTCGTGCCGATGCTCGTCGGGGGCAGCGCCGTCGGCGTCACGCTCACCGACGCACCTGGCGAGGACGGGGTGCTGTTGGAGGACGGCCGCGCGACGGTGGAACTGGAGACGACCTCGCACCCCTGGCTCGTCTCCACCGTCACCGCGCGCGGCGCGACCGTCCGCGACAGCGCGTGGACGGACGGCAGCCACGAGATCACACTCGAGAGGCCCTCCGGCCTGTCGGGGACGACGGCCGCGACGCTGCACGTCTATCAGTACCCACCGATGCTCCCTCCGTCGGTGCTGGCCGCGCTGCAGTCGGTCCACCCCGCGGTGGCCGGGCTGGCGACGACCGCCGTGATGTACACGCCGGTCGTTGCGCTGTACCGGCTCTCGTCGCTCCCCGGGGCGCCCCTCCGGAGCCGATCGCGGCGGACGGGGAAGGGGGGCCGAAACACGTGAACCGCGGTCGACGCGGTCGTGGCGGATCCGGCCGGACCGCCACCGTCGCGGCGGTGCTGCTCGTCTGTCTGCTCATCGGGCCGGGACCGGTCGGGCTGCAGGCGTTTCAGACCGGGGCCCTCGATCGGGCGTCGTCGTTGGAGACCGTCGACGACGGAAGCGGCGGGGTCACGATCGAGCCCTATCACGGGATGCAGAGCGGCGAGACCTGCATGCTCGCGGACCTGTCCAACGGGCTCGGGTCGACGCTCTCCGTGACGGTGGCGCTCCGCGACGACGCGACGCAGTACGGCAACCTGACGCTCGGCAGCGGGAACGAAGGCAACGAGGTCACGTTCTCGCTGGCGGTCGGTGCGACCGAGCGCGTCGAGATAGACCTCGCGAGCGACGTTTCCGACGGGACCGCCGTCGGCTTCGACGTGAACGCGAGCGACGAGTCGGTCGCGGTTTCCGCAGCGGACCGGAGCGCGACGGTCAACGAGAGCCGCACGGGAACGGAGTGTTCGTCGACGTGACCGAACCGGGTGGGGTACCGTGACCGACTGGACGCGAGTCGGGGTCCTCCGATGGCGTCGGCTCGTCGGACGGCACGGCCGAGCGCTCGTCGTCGGTTTCCTCGTGATCGCGGCGGTCGGAATCGGGGTCGCCGCGGTCTCGCTCGCGTCCCCGCCGATGATCGACTCCTCGGAGGAGCGCTCCACGACGGTCCTCGACGTGGACGGCGAGACGAGCGCGGTCGTCACCGGGGAGACGACGCTGTACGAGGACGGGACGCGACTGCGGGACCGGTCGGTGTACCTCCGAAGCGCCACGCCGAACCTCACCGTGCGGACGACCGCGCGGCCGGACGGTGCCGACGAAGTGGACCAGCGGCTCGCGCTCGTCTACCGCGCCGAGCGGGACGGCGAGTCGATCTGGTCGGAGACGGTCCCGCTCGCCGCGAACGCCTCGACCGGCGACTCGCCCACGACCGTCCGGACGACCGTCGACATCGACCAGGTCGACGCACGACTCGCCGAGGTGATCGACGAAGTCGGCGGCGCGGCGACCGTCCACGCCTACCTGCGTCACGACCTCACGTACCGGGTCGACGGGGAGACGAACGAGCGGACGGAGGCCGTGGAGCTGCGCGTCTCACAGAGCTCCTATCGGCTGACCGGTGATCTCGGCGGTCCGGTTCGGACGACCGAGACGGTCCCGACCTCGCGACCGGACCCGGGTCGGACAACGGTCATGAGCGTCGCCGGCGAGACGGTCATCGTTCCGACGACCGCGAGTTGGTCGCTCGGAATCGGGCTGCTCGCACTCGTCGGCGCCGCACTTGCCGGACTCGAACGCCGCCGGGAGCCGGACCCACGGGCGATCAGCCGGGAACTGGAGCGGCTTCGGTTCGCGGAGTGGATCTCGACGGCGAACGTCGACGTCGCCGACGCCGACGCGCGCGTCCCCGTCGCCTCGCTGGCGGACCTCGTCGACATCGCTATCGACTCGAACCGGCGCGTCATCCACGACCCCACGACCGGCCACTACGTCGTGACGGTCGACGGCATCGCCTACACGTACGCGCGGGACGGCCGCGCGACCACGGCGCCGGCGGCGGTCGACCGCGAAGAGACCGTGGCGACCGACCGCGAAGAGACCGTTGCGGCCGCCGAGACACCGGAGCCGGATGACGAGGCCGCGACGGACCCCTCGACCGGAGCGGGGACCGATCGGATCGAACGGTTCCTGCAGGGCGGCATGGGTGACGGGGAGGACTCCGACGATGACGCGAGCGCCGAGGAGACCGGTGCACGGACAGACGAGACGCCTCGGTCCGGCGCCACGTCGGAGGGAGAGTCGGGTGCCGAGCCCGACGAGCGCTCCGAGGAGGGATCGGCCGAGGACGCGGACGCCTTCGTGTTCCCGGACCGCTAAGAGGACAGAAATATGCCCAGAGTTCGGCGCCGGCTGTCCGTTCAGCGATCCCAGCGGTGCTGGGGCGGTCGGAACGCGCGAGAAACGCGCGCGAGGTCGCCGGCGTCGCCGTGAGCGCGGTGGGGAGCGAACGGCGGCTCGAAAATCTCCGATTTCCGGCGCGCTACTGCACGCTGGCTGCTCGAAAATCTCCGATTTTCGGTGGAGGTGGCGGCGCGGCCGCCTGCTGTGCGGTTTCGCGGCCGCGCGGCCGCCGAGGTTGGGGAGGTGTGAGGCTGCGGTGCGGTCGCGGTGCTGGGCGGAGCGGTGCTGTGCGGGGCGGTGCTGTGCGAGGCGGTGCTGTGCGGTGGGTGGGGCTTTCTGGGTGGTACTGTCGCGATCAGCAGGATCTACAGCAGTCACAAAAGCGTCGTACTGAGAGCCGGCAGGGACTCTCTGAGTGTTGCTGCCCCCAGCAGCAGGCTCGGCCACAGAAACAGAAACAGAAAACCCGTCGTCCAGAGAGTCGGTAAGCTCTCGAACGGGAGAGTATCCCCACGATCCGACCGTCCCAGTCACTACTCCTTCTGAGACCTTCGAAAGCCTCCCTGGAGCACCGTGATCGACTTCGTGAACGGCGGCGCCGCGGCGGGAACGCTCAAGTCGGTCGCGGGCGCAGGGGGAGACATGTTCGAGGAGTTCGTGCTGGCGGCGAGCACCGCCGACCTGTCGGAGGAGCCGGCCGCGCGCGAGGACGCGGACGCGGTGGAGTTCCGGATGGACCTGGCGGACGACCCGCTCTCGGCGCTCGACGACTACGACGGCGAGCTCCCGGTGGTCGCCACGAACCGCGCGTCGTGGGAAGGCGGCGAGGCGGCGGGCCCCAACCGGCTCGACGACCTCGCGGCCGCGGCCGCCGTCGACGCCGTCCGGGCGGTCGACATCGAGTTGGCCGCGCTCGACGGCACCGCGCCCGAGGGGGAGCCCGAACACGCCCGCGCGCTCCGGGAGACGGCCCGCGAGGAGGGCGCGGACGTGATCGCGTCGGTCCACGACTTCGCGTCCACGCCGCCGGCGGACGCGCTCGCGGAGCTGCTTGCCGACGCCGCCGCGGCGGGCGACGTGGCGAAGCTGGCGACGACCGCGGAGGTGCGCGCGGACGCGCTGGCGATGTTGGAGGCGACCCACCGCGCGACCGAAGCGGGTCACGTCGTCGCGACGATGTGCATGGGCGAACCGGGCAGACACACCCGCGCGGTCGCGCCCGTGTACGGCTCGCGGATCGGCTACGCGCCGGTCGACGCCGCCGAGGCGACCGCCCCCGGCCAGTACCCGCTCGCGGAGCTTCGCGAACTCGTCGACGGGCTCGTCGGCGAGTGAGGTAGAGACCGCGGCGCGGGTCAGTCCCGGGCCGCCTGCTGCTCTTTGGCGATCTCCAGCGAGATGAAGAAGCCGAAGTACGCCGGGATCCCCGCGAGCATGAACAGGTAGTACGCCCAGCGGGGCGCGCTCGTGAACACGGTGCTCGTCAGTACCGTCACGAACGCGACCCACGCGACCGCGAACAGCAGGTCGTGGACCATGCCGGTCGGGTTGTCGCGGACGTGGCTCCGGATGCGGTCGCCGAGGCTCATCGGCGGGCCCTCCGCGGCCGTCGGTGCGGCAAAAAAGTCGTCGTCCGTCGGTGCGTCGGCGTGGGATCGCTCACGGGAGGGTGTCGTGGGCGACCCACCTGAAGCTTACTCCTCCTCGTAGTCGACCACGAGGACGGGGACGTGCGTCGACCGGAGCGTCCGCTCGGTGACGCTGCCCAACAGCGCGCGCTTGACGCCGGCGCGGCCGTGGCTCCCCATCACGATCATGTCGATGTCGTGGTTCTCGGCGTAGTCGCCGATGAGTTTGTGCGGGCGGCCGGCCGAGACGTGTTCGACCACGTCGATCCCGCGCTCGGCGGCGCGGTCGGCCACGGCGCCGGTCGCCTCGTCCGACCGCTGTTTCACCTCCTCCATTTCGTCGAACCGGCCCTGCTTGAGCCGGTCGACCTGCTCGGTGCCGAGGCCGAGGTTGATCGAGTCGATGTCGACCACGTACAGCGCGTGGACCTCGGCGTCGTACCGCTCCGCGAGGTCCAGCGCGTGATCGACCGCGGCCTCTGCCACCTCGCTACCGTCCGTGGGAATCAGGATTCGCTCGTACATCAGTCGTCACCTTCGGTTTCGCCGCCGTCGGTCGCGACCACGTCCTCCGCGGTCTGCTGCTGGCTCATCGGCTCGGGGCTGTGACACTGCCGAACGATCTTCTTCGTCTCCAGCGGCGGCTCGTCAGTCATCAGCGACACCCCGATGGTGACGGCGAAGACGATGGGCACGGCGATGAGCGCCGAGCCGATGGCAGGCATCCACGTCGCGAGCGCACCGTTCAGCGGCGCTTCGAGCGCGCTCGTGTACGTCGGGACGACCTCGTTGATCATCGGGATGAACCAGATGACCAGCCCGGTCGTCATGCCGGCGAGCGCGCCCTCACGGTTCGTGTTCTCCCACCACATGCCGAGGAAGAACATCGGGAAGAGCACCGCGCCCGCGAGCGAGAAGGCGTACGACACCAGCGCGGCGATGGGCGCCGCGGGGTCGAGCGCCGCCAGCGTCGTCAGGACGCCCAGCGCGACGATGCTGAGGCGGCCGACGAGCACCTGCTGGCGCTGCGTCGCGTCGGGGTTGACGATGTTGGTGTAGATGTCGTGAGAGATCGCCGAGGAGCCGGCGATGAACAGGCCCGCGGTCGTCGCGATTGCGGCGGCGATACCGCCCGCCGCGACCAGGCCGACGAACCACTCGGGCAGGTTCGAGAGCTGTGCGGCCAACACGACGATCACGTCGGCCGCCTCGGTCGTCATGCCGGGGTCACCGTACACCGCGCCGATGTTCCGCGCGTACAGGTCCGTCCCGAACGCCGCGAACGCCGGCGCGCTGAAGTAGAGGATGCAGATGAAGAAGAGGCCCCAGACGGTGGACCAGCGGGCCGTCCGCTCGTTTTCCACCGTGTAGAAGCGGACTAGCACGTGCGGGAGCCCGCAGGTGCCGACGACGAGCGAGAACGCCGTCGCGATCCAGAGGTAGTAGCTCGCGTTGACGAACGGTTCGGAGAACTCGGTGCTCAGGTCGGCTATCAGCGCGCCGTACTCGATCTGCGGGAGGATCGTCGAGTAGTCGTTCGTGAAGCCGACCGCGTACAGCCCGGCGACGAACGCGACGATGAGGATGACGTACTGGACGGCCATGTTCTTGGTCGCGCCCAGCATCCCCGAGAGGGTCAGGTAGCCCACGGTGATGGTCATCATGATGATCACCATCGCCTGGTAGCCGCTGAGCCCCCAGAAGCCGAGGTCTCCGAAGATGTACAGCCCGACGAGGCCCATCCCGCGCGCCTGGCCGATCGCGTAGACGAACCCGATGAGGAACGTCGTGACCGCGCCGATGGCGCGTGCGGTGTCGGAGTTGAAGCGGTCGCCGACGAAGTCCGGCGCCGTGTACTTCCCGAAGCGCCGCAGCTGCGCGGCGAGGAAGATGAGCAGGATGAAGTAGCCCGTCGTCCAGCCGACGACGAACGCGAGCCCGTACACGCCGGCCGTCGCGATCAGCGCGGCCATCCCGAGGTACGACGCGGCGGACATCCAGTTGGCGCCGATCGCCATGCCGTTCTCCAGGTTACCGATGGAGCGGCCGGCGACCCACATGTTCTCGGTGTCGGCCACGCGGAAGACGAAGCCGATCGCGAGGAAGATCAGGAGCATGCCGATGACGAGCAGCGCCGGGAGGAGCTTGAACGAGACGTTGAGCCCCTCCGGAAGCAGCTCGCTCTGGAGCAGCGTCGCGGCGAGCGTCATGCGTCACCGCCCGTGACGTCGTGGTCGATGCCGTACTTCTCGTCGAGCTCGTCGCGTCGCCTGGCGTACCAGGCCGACAGGATCAGCGCGCCGCCGGGCGCGCCGATGGCGATGAGGAAGTAGTGGAGCGGGAAGCCGATGATCGGCATCGCCGTCGACATGGCGCCGGGCGCCAGGTACGTGGCCGTCACCGGGCCGAAGACCACGACCGCCCAGATGGCGAACCCCGTCCAGACGATCCGGAGGTGCTCGCGCATGTACGGCGTACTCGGGTTGAGGAGGTTCACCTCCGACCCCAGATAGTCCGTCTCTCGATGCTTCTGTGCCGCACCCGAGGCGACGCCCCCGTCGGTTCGGGGCCCGTCCTCGGCCGTGTCGTGTGAGCTATTGTCTGTCATATCGCGTGTGAGTGTGGGTCGTTCGTCGCTCGGTACGGTTCGAAAAACGGTGTGGTCGGTCAGTCGCCGCCCGCTTTCTGCTGGATCTCCTCGACGATCTCCGGGTTCCGGAGCGTGCTGGTGTTCCCCAGCTCCTCGCCGTCCGCGATGTTCTCCAGCAGGCGACGCATGATCTTCCCCGACCGCGTCTTCGGCAGGTCGGGCGTGAACACGACCTGCTCGGGGCGGGCGATGGGGCCGATGGCGTCCTCGACGCCCGCGACGATCCGCTCGCGCAGCGCGTCGTCCTCCTCGTAGCCCTCCTCGGTGATGACGTAGGCGTACACCGCCTCGCCCTTGATGTCGTGGTGGCCGCCGACGACCGCGGCCTCGGCGACGCCCTCGACGCCGACGATGGCCGACTCGATCTCCATCGTCCCCAGCCGGTGGCCGGAGACGTTGATCACGTCGTCGACGCGGCCGAGGACGGTGATGTAGCCGTCCTCGTCGATCTTCGCCCCGTCCTCCGGGAAGTAGACCCAGTCGTCGGGGTCGTCGCTGTCGAGGTCGGAGTACTCGGCCCAGTACTCCTCGATGTAGCGCTCGTCGTTGTTGTACAGCGTCCGGAGCATGCCGGGCCACGGTTTGTCGACCGTGAGGTAGCCGGCGCGTCCCGCTTCGACTTCATCGCCCTGGGTGTCGACGATCCGTACGTCGACGCCCGGGAGCGGCGGTCCGGCCGATCCGGGCTTCATGTCGCCGACGCCCGGGAGCGTCGTGACCATCATCCCGCCGGTCTCCGTCTGCCACCACGTGTCCACGATGGGACACTCCTCATCGCCGATGTGCTTGTAGTACCACTTCCACGCGCGCGGGTTGATCGGCTCCCCGACGGTGCCGAGCAGCCGCAGGCTCGAGAGGTCGTGAGCGTCGGGGTACTCCGACCCCCACTTCATGAACGCGCGGATCGCGGTCGGCGCGGTGTACAGCTGGGTCGCCTCGTACTCCTCGACGATCTCCCACAGCCGGTCGCGGTCCGGGTGGTCGGGCGTCCCCTCGTACATCATCGTCGTCGTCCCGAGCGCGAGCGGCCCGTAGACGATGTAGGAGTGGCCCGTGATCCAGCCGATGTCGGCCGAGCAGAAGTACGTGTCCTCGGGCTTGATGTCGAGGACGGACTGGGAGGTCCAACTGGCCCACGCGAGGTAGCCGCCGGTGGTGTGTTTGACCCCCTTCGGCTTGCCCGTGGTCCCCGAGGTGTACATCAGGAACAGCATGTCCTCGGCGTCGCGGACGACCGGCTCGACCTCGGCGCCCGCGTGGGCGGCCACGAGGTCGCCGTAGTCGTGCTTGTCGCCGAGGTCGCGGCCGAAGTCGTCGCCGTTCGGGCCGAGGCGGTCGACCACGACCGTCGTGGTCTCGTGGTCGACGCCCGAGAGCCCCTCCTCGGCCTTCTCGAGGTGGTCGAGGGGGTCGCCGCGGCGGTAGTAGCCGTCGCAGGTGACGAGGTACTCGGAGTCGGCCGCGTTCATCCGGGTCGCGAGCGCGTCCGCGGAGAAGCCCGCGAAGACGACGCTGTGGGGCGCGCCGATCCGGGCGCAGGCCAACATCGCGACCGGCAGCTCCGGGATCATCGGCATGTACAGCGTCACCACGTCGTCCTCGCCGACGCCGATGTCGCGGAGCGCGGCCGCGAACTCGTTCACCTCGCGGTGGAGCTCCTCGTAGGTGTAGGTCCGGTCGTCCTCGTCGACCGGCTCGCCGACCCACTCGATGGCCGCCTCGTCGCCGCGCTCGTCGAGGTGCCGGTCGAGACAGTTGGCCGAGGCGTTCAGCTTCCCGTCGGTGAACCACTCGTAGAACGGCGGGTCGCTGTCGTCGAGGACCTGGTCGTACTCCTCGTACCAGTCGAGGAGGTCGGCTGCGCCCTCCCAACAGGCCGGCCAGTTCTCCTCGAACTCCTCGTAGATGCCCGGGTCCGAGACGTTCGCCTGCTCGACGAACGACTCGGGCGGTTCGAACACCTCCTGTTCTGCCAGTCGCGCTTCGAGTTCCGCGTCACCCTCTGTCATGGGACGGTCGTACACTACAGATCATGGGTAATAAGCCCCGTATCTAATTATCAAAAATACGCTCCGAGCGGCGCGTGAGAAACGCCGGCCGGAGACGGGGAGAACGCCGCCCTCGAGCGCCCTATCGCTCGAAGACCGCCTCGAGCAGCTCCCGCTGGGCCTTCCGGAGGTGATTGTGGAACGTGGGCGAGGAGACGCCCATCGCGTCGGCGACCTCCTCGGCGGTGCTGTCCCGCGGCCAGTCGAAGTAGCCGCTCTCGTAGGCGGCCTCCAGCGCCGTGCGCTGGCGGTCGGTGAACCGCTCCGCGACCGTCTCGCGGAGCTGTGCCCCCGTGGTCGGCGGCGCGTCCACCACCTGCCGGCCGACGAGCCGCGCGTCCGGGAACGACGCGCGGAGCCCGTCCGCGATGGGGCCGACCTCCGTGCCCGCAGGCACCTCCGCGACGACCCGGAGCCGGCCCTCCTCCGCGGTCGCCTCCGCGATGGTCGCCCCGCGGCGCGTGAGCGCGCGGACGGGCGACCCCCCCGAGACGACGACCGAGAGCCGACAGCCGTCCTCGCGCGTCTCGACGACCCGCGGCTCGGCGATCCCGCGGACGGCGTCGACCACCTCCGCGACCGCGGGCGGGCGGGCGCCCTCGACCGAGAGGTAACAGAGCAGTTCCGCGTCGGAGACGACGACCGTCGACTCCAGTTCGACGGTGCAGTCGAGCCGGTCGGTGAGCGCCGGGAGGAACGCGCGCGCGTCGCTCGTGCGGAACTCCAGCCGCAACACCGCGTCGGAGTGGAGCAGGTCGCGCCAGCGAAGCGCCGTCAGTCCGCGCCCCGCGACGCGGCCGAGAAGCTCCACCGCGCGCCGCTCCCGGTCGGTCGGCGGGTCGTCCGCCGCGACCACACAGCAGACGCCGTCGGTCGCCCCCGCGTACGCCAGCGGGACCGCGAGCGCCGGGCGCTCCGAGCCCTCCGCCTCGATGGTGCCCGCGACCGGTTCGCCGCGGTCGAGCGCCGCGCTCCAGGCGAGCCCGCTCCCGCCGCGTCCCCCGTCCCCGCCGCCGGACTCGCGGACCGCGTCGAGCGGGGCCGCCTCTCCCGCGGCGGCGGCGACGGAGAGCGTTCCCTGCCGACCTTCGCGCGTGGCCGTCCACGCCGCCTCCCACCGCCGGTCGGCCGCCAGCGCCGCCGGCACGCCGGACAGCAGGTCGGGACGGTCGTCCGCGTCGACCACCGCCGCGACGGCGGCCGCGAACCACTCGGGTCCCGCGTCGGACCCGCCCTCGTCGCGGACGGCTTCATCCCCGACCGATCCACCCTCGGCCGATCCACCCTCGGACGATCCATCCTTGGCCGATCCACCCTCGATCGCGTGCGCGCCGTCGGTCGGCCGGTCGCCCGCGAGCGCCGCGACCACGGCCGTCTCCGAGGGCTCCGTCAGATGCGGCTCGAGCGCGTCGAGCGTCTCCCATCCGCCGACCGCCCGGACGATCCGGGGGTCGACTTCCTCCTCGACGAGGAGGCGGCGGGCGAAGGTGCCGCGGAGCGTGCGCGGGGTCACCTCTCGGAACCGGTCTCGCCCCGTCCGCTCGGCGGCGCGGTCGCCCACCTCCGCGACGAGCATCTGGATCCGGCGCGGCGAGAGGTCTACCAGCGGTTCCTCGGCAGCGACCCCGCGCTCGGCGGCGTACCGCTCCGCCGCGGCCGCGAGCGAGTCGGGGACGACGACGCGCCTGTCGGGCCCGCCGTCGCCGTCCAGTACGGTCAGCACTCGGGCGTCGAACGCGTCGGTCGTCGCACCGCCGGCCGCGGTGTCCCCCGCGTTCGGCTCGACCGCCTCGTCTGCGGGCCCGGCCTCATCTGCGGGCCCGATGTCGGACGGACACACGCGCGGGACCTCCGAGGTCCGCAGTCCCGCCTCCCCCGCGAGACGGACCACCAGGTCGGACCGATCGGTGGCGGCCGCCTCGCGGAAGGTCGCGTACTCGTCGGGCGTCAAGGCGTCGGGCGCCATGCGTTTCGTAAGAGATCTAAAAGCCGAAGCAAAAAACTGTCGCCGACGGACCGCGCCGCCGTTCCGGCGGGACCCGGTCGGAGCGCGGCACGCCCGATTCGGTCGGACGGGACTCCCCGCCCGGACGGACGGGACACTCGACCTGCACGGACGGGTCTTTCGGCCCGGACGAACGGAGCGGACCGTTCGAGGGGCGCTCGCGACGCTCGCCGGCCGCGACGCCCGACATATTTCGGGTTCAGTAGAAATAGCGAAACGTCACTCCTCGCGGACGGCCGAGGCGATCTCGCCGACCACCTCGGGGTTCCGGAGCGCGCTGATGTCGCCGAACTCCTCGCCCTGGGCGATGTCCTCCAGCAGCCGGCGCATGACCTTTCCGGACCGGGTCTTCGGGAGGTCCGAGGTGAGCACGACCGCGTCGGGGCGAGCGATCTCCCCCACCCGGTCGGCGAGTTCGTCGCCGATCCGCTTCCGGAGGTCCTCGTCGGACGGCGCCTCGCCTCGGGTGGTCGCGTACACGAGGATGCCGGCGTCGGCGGAGCCGACGACCGCCGCCTCGGTGACCCCCTCGACCTCGACGACGGCGGCCTCCAGCTCCGCGACGTTGAGCTGCTGGCTCGAGACGCGGACCACGTCCTCGACCCGGCCGAGGATCGAGACGTAGCCCTCCTCGTCGACCGCGGCGCCGTCGCCGGTCCGGTAGCACCACCCGTCGTCGGTCTCCTCCCAGTACTCCTCGACGTAGCGCTCGTCGCCGCCGCGGAGCCCGGTGCACATCCCCGGCCACGGCTTGCCGACCACGAGGTAGCCCGGCTGGTTCGGCTCGACCGGCTCGTTGCGCTCGTCGACGACGCGGGCGTCGATCCCCGGCAGGGGCGGCCCGACCTTCCCCGGCTTCATGTCGTCGACCCCCGGCAGCGTGGCGACCATGGTGGCGCCCGTCTCCGTCTGCCACCACGTGTCGACGATGGGCACCTCGCCGCCGCCGACGTGTTCGTGGTACCACTCCCACGCGCGCGGCGAGATCGCCTCGCCGACCGTGCCGAGCAGCCGCAGGCTGGAGAGGTCGTGCGCGTCGGGGTACTCCGCGCCCCACGTCATGAACGAGCGGATGGCGGTCGGCGAGGTGTAGAACACGTCGACCGCGTTGCGCTCGATGAGCTCCCAGACGCGGTCGCGGTCGGGGTAGTCGGGCGTGCCCTCGTAGATCAGTGTCGTCGCGCCGAGCGCGAGCGGGCCGTAGACGCCGTAGGAGTGGCCCGTGATCCAGCCGATGTCCGCGGCACACCAGTGGGTGTCCTCGGGCTTGACGTCCAGCACCGCCCGCGTGGACCAGGCGACGTGTGCGAGGTAGCCGCCGGTCGCGTGCTCGACCCCCTTCGGCTGGCCGGTGGTCCCGGAGGTGTACATCACGAACAGCAGGTCCGTCGCGTCCCGGGGAACCGGCTCGACCGTCTCGCCGTCGTGAGCGTCGATGAGGGCCTCGTAGTCGTACTCGTCCGCGCCGAGGTGCGTCGGGAGCTCGTCGCCGAGCCGGTCCACGACCACGGTCGCCTCAAGGTCCTCGTCGAGCCGGAGGCGCGCGTTGTCCGCCTTCCCCTTCTGGTTGAACGCGTCCTCCCGCCGGTAGTAGCCGTCGCAGGTGATCAGGTACCCGGAGTCGGCCGCGTCGAGCCGCGTCGCGAGCGCCTCCGCGGACAGCCCCGCGAAGACGACGTTGTGCGGCGCCCCGAGCCGGGCGCAGGCCAACATCGCGACCGGGAGCTCGGGGATCATCGGCAGGTACAGCGTCACCACGTCGTCCTCCCCGACCCCGCGCTCGCGGAGCGCCGCGGCGAGCGCGTTCACCTCCCGGTGGAGGTCGAGGTAGGTGTAGGTCCGGCGCTCGCCGCGCTTGCCGACCCACTGTATCGCCACCTGGTTCTTCCGGTCGTCGAGGTGTCTGTCGAGGCAGTTGGCGCTCGCGTTCAACTCGCCGCCGGGGAACCACTCGTAGAAGGGCGCGTCCGCGTCGTCGAGCACGCGGTCGTAGGGCGCCTCCCAGTCGAGGATGGCGGCGGCCCGCTCCCAGCAGTCGGGCCACTCGGCGGCGAACCGGTCGTGTATCGCCGAGTCGGCGACGTTTGCCGACGCCACGAACGGCTCGGGCGGTTCGACCCGGCCCTCGCCCGCCGCGGGCGTCCCGCCGGCGCGGTCGTTCATGCTCTCGCTTCCGGGTCGCGGTAACGTATATCTTGCCCGTGATCGGCGCGCATGCTGTCGGTTCCCCGCCGCAGATTCTGCCGGTTTCCTGCCGCAGGTTCTGCTGATTCCCCGCCGCCGTTCCGACGGGGCTCGCCACAGGATCCGTCGAGTTCGCGGCCGTCGACGGCGCGACCGGTCGCGGTCGGGATTCGTGAGCTTTTACGTCCGCGGCCGCGGTTGTGTGGACATGATCCTGTCGGACGCCGACATCCTGCGGCGCCTCGAGGCCGGCGACCTCGAGATCGAGCCCCTCGACGACGTCGACCAGCAGGTCCAGCCCGCGAGCGTGGACCTCCGGCTCGGCGAGGAGTTCCTGGAGTTTCAGCGGACGAACATCCCCTGTATCCATCCCACCGAGGCCGACGAGGTCGGCGACTACGTCACCGAGACGCACGTCCCGAACGGCGAGGACTTCATCCTCCACCCGGGCGACTTCGTGCTCGGCACGACGGCCGAGCGCGTCGCCATCCCGGACGACCTCGTGGCCCACGTCGAGGGGCGCTCCTCGCTCGGCCGGCTCGCGGTCGTGGTCCACGCCACGGCGGGCCTGTGTGACCCCGGCTACGAGGGGCAGATAACCCTCGAACTCTCGAACCTCGGCACCGCGCCGGTCGCGCTCTCGCCCGGGATGCGCGTCTCGCAGCTCACGTTCACGGAGCTCTCGACGCCGGCCGAGCGCCCCTACGGCGAGGAGCGCGGCTCGAAGTACCAGGGACAGAAGGGCCCGCAGGCGTCCCGCATCGGCGACGACCCGGAGTTCGCGGGCGAGGCGGAGGTCCGCGGGACGCCCGCCGACGAGGCGGAGCGACCGGCGGACGACGACGCGCGAGGTGACGGGGCGTGAAGTTCATCGAGGAGGTCATCGTCGAGGAGTTCCTGCCGACGGTGCGGGCGATGCTCGCCGAGGACCTCCGCGACCGCGGCTTCACACAGCACGAGGTCGCGGACGCGCTCGGCATCTCGCAGTCGGCGGTCTCGAAGTACGCGCACGGCGACGTGGCGCGCCACGAGCGCGTGGTCGCGGACGCGCGCGTACAGGACCTCGTCGACCGCGTCGGCGAGGGGCTGGCATCGGGCGACATGAGCCGCGTCGCCGCGCTCGTGGAGATCGAGGTGCTGATCCGGCGGCTGGAGGAGGGCGACCTGCTCGCGGAGCTCCACGAGGCGGCGATGCCCGAACTACGGGACGCGGACGTCGACTTCTCGGTCCACGACCCCGAGAGCGGGCTCCGCGAGCGCGAGCGCGTGCTCGCCTCGGTGCGGCGCGGCCTCCGCACGCTCACGAACGCCTCCGGCTTCGCCGCGCTCATCCCGAACGTCGGCGCCAACGTCGTGGAGTGTCTGCCCGACGCCGAGACGATCGACGACGTGGCCGCGATCCCCGGTCGACTGGTGGACGTGAAGGGACGCGCGATGGTCCCCGGCGAGCCCGAGTTCGGCGTCAGCGAGCACGTCGCGACCGTCCTCCTCGCGGCCCGCGAGGCCGGCAGCGACGCCCGCGGCGCCGTGAACGTCCGCTACGACCCGGAGCTGATCGAAGCGCTGGACGACGCGTACGCGACCGTCGCGTTCGACGCGGAGGCCGACACCGCGGCCGCGGTGCGGGAGGCGGTCGACGCGTACGGAGCCGAGGACGGGGACGACGCGAGCGACGCGCTCGTGCTCTACCAGACCGGCGCGGTCGGCGTCGAGCCCATCGTCTACGTGCTCGCGCCGGACGCGCCCGAGGCGGCGCGGATCGTCCGCGAGCTCTGCTGATCGCGGTCAAAAAATACCGACGCAGCGACCCGATCGGAGACCACTCCGGAACGAACGGTGCCGATACCCTCACCGTGGCGCGCGCGAGGAACGCGCGCGAGGGAGGTCGCGGGGCGGGCGCGCTGCGGTGCGTTGCGGTTCCGCGCCCGCCCCGCGGCCGAGGTTGGGGAGGCGTGAGGCTGCGGTGCGGGGCGGTGGGTGGGGCTGAAAGGGGCAGCCGGCTCGACCCGGCCCCGGCGCCTCAAGCACCGCAGCGGGCGGTGCTGAGAGCGAGGAGCGCAGAGCGTGCCGCGGCCGGTCGAGCCGGCTGGGGCTTTCTGGGTGGTTCCGTCCCGATCAGCAGTGCTGCGACAGAAATAGAAGATGAGTCGTACAGAGAGCCGGCTGGGGCTTTCTGGGTGGTTCCGTCCCGATCAGCAGTGCTGCGACAGAAATAGAAGATGAGTCGTACAGAGAGCCGGCTGGGGCTTTCTGGACGGTGCTGTCCAGCACAGCAGGATCTATCCCAGAGCCGGATGCGTAGTAGCGAACGCGGACTGAGGCTTTCGGAGCGGTCGAGACACGTCGGACAAGTGCCCGCCCACTGTACGACCCGACTTCCTACGACCCGACTTCCCAGCGATCGACCGTCGAACACGCCCGCGGAACGCGTTTTTTGCAGTCGTTCGCTCAGTCGTCCGCGGGCGCGGGCGACCGCGAGGAGAGCGCCACGTCGCCGGCGTCGACCTCCAACTCGTCCAGCGCGGCCTGCGCGCCCGCCTTTCCGGAGACGAGCATCGCGCCGAAGGTCGGGCCCATCCGCGGGAGGCCGTAGGCGGTCGCGACCGCCATCCCCGTCGCGACCACGCCGTCGTGGACGACGCCGGTGTGCTCGACGACCGCGTCCTCGCTCTCGCCGACCCACATGGAGTCGTGGCCGGGCGAGTCGTGGCCGGGCGCGCCGTACTGGCCGTCCTCGGTGGCGTCCATGCCGGTGTTGTGCTCCTTCGCGTGCTGGATGCCGGGCGCTTCGAGGACCCCGCGTTCATCGAGCTTGCTGATCACGACCGAGTCGTGGCCCGTCGAGTCGACGACGAGGTCCGACTCCACGGCGATGGGGTCGACGCAGGTTATCTCCCGCGGGAGCGCGTGGACCGGCGTCCAGTTCATCACGATGCCGCCGACGCGGTGGTTCTCGCGGACGACCACGTCGGTGAACTCGGTCATGTTCTGGATCTTCGCGCCCGCGTCGCAGGCGGCCTTGATCAGCGCCGAGCAGGCCTCCGGCCCGTTCGCGACGAACAGCCCCTCGGTCTCCTCGACCGGCTCGTAGTCGACGCCGAGGTCGTCGAGGATCTCCTGTGCGGGGTCGCGGACGGTCACCTTGTTCATCAGGAACCCGCCGAGCCAGAAGCCGCCGCCGAGGTAGTTGTTCTTCTCGACGACCATCGTCTTCACGCCGCGCTCGGCCAGCTCCTTGGCCGTCATCAGCCCCGAGGGACCGCCACCGACGACGATCACGTCGGACTCGGAGAAGTCGAGGAACTCCTCGCTCCACTGTTCGCCGATCGCGCGAGTGACTGCCGCCTCGTCCGCGTCGCTGAAGCCGTCGAACTCGAACATACAACCAAGTAGTATTCTCGGGTTGTATTATTCCTTGTGGTTCCACCGGCTCCGAGAGCGGTCGGGACTCCCGGTGTGCTTGTCGGAGGATCGCGGTCCTGGGTGCTTTTGTCAGTAGGTCGTGGACCCCGGCGCTTTTGCCGGCCGGCCGCGCACTACCCGTCGATGGTTCTCGGACTCTCGCCGTCCTCGCCGCTCGGACACGTCCTCCTGATCCTCCTTGCGAGCGGCGCGGTCTGGGTCGGCAGCGACTGGCTGGAGTCGTCCGCGGAGCACCTCTCGGCGCACTACGGGCTGCCCGCCGTCGTGCAGGGGTCGATCGTCGTCGCGGTCGGCTCCAGCTTCCCGGAGCTCGCGAGCGTCGTCGTCGCCGCGCTCGGCGGGAGCTTCGACCTGGGCGTGGGGGCGGTCGTCGGCTCCGCCATCTTCAACATCCTCGTGGTGCCGGGCGTCGCGGGGCTCGCGACCGACGACGCGCTCGACGCCAACCGCACGCTGGTGTACAAGGAGGCGCAGTTCTACATGGTCGCTGTCGCGGCGCTCATCGTCACGTTCGCGTTCGCGGTCATCTACGAACCGATCCCCGAGGGCCCGCCGCTGGGCGGGTCGATCACGCGCGAACTCGCGGTCGTCCCGCTGTGTCTGTACGGGCTCTACCTCTTCATCCAGTGGCAGGACGTGAGCGACCACGAGGCCGGGGAGCCGCCGGCGGGGATCGCCGTCGGCCGCGAGTGGCTCACGCTCGCGGCGGGGCTGGCGGTCATCCTGATCGCCGTCGAGGCGCTCGTCGGGAGCGTCGAGGCGCTGAGCGTCACGTTCTCGGTCCCCTCGTTCCTCGCGGGCGTGACGATCCTCGCGGCCGCGACGAGCCTCCCGGACACGCTCGTCAGCGTCCGGGCCGCCCGGAGCGGCAAGGCCGTCACCAGTCTCGGCAACGTGCTCGGGTCGAACACCTTCGACCTGCTGGTGGCGGTCCCGCTCGGCGTGCTCATCGTCGGCGCCGCGCCGGTCGACCTCGCGGTCGCGGTGCCGATGCTGGCCGTGCTGACGCTGGCGACGGTGCTTCTGTTCACCGTGTTGCGGACCGACCTGTCGCTGTCGGGCGGCGAGTCGTGGGCGCTGATCGGCGCCTACGGACTGTTCGTCGCGTGGGTGGTCGCGGAGACCGTCGGCGCGACGAACACGATACCGGGGGTCTAGAAGAACGCGGGACCGCGGTCGGCTCGCCGAGCGTTACATGTAGCCGAGGTCGCGCAGGCGCTCCATCAGGTCCTCCTTGTCCTGGGCGCGGCCGGCGCGCTCGGTCGTGTTCTCGAGGTCCTGAAGCCACGCGGGCTCCTCCTCGGTCTTCTCGGTGGAGACCTCGCTGCCGAGCGAGCGGAACCCGGCGAAGTACTTCGGCGAGATGGGCACGTCTTCCTGGTCGACGCCCTCGGGGAGGTCCGCGGCGGACTCGGGGACGTAGCCGTCCTCGGGGAACGCCTCGACGGTGTCCGGGACGACGTAGTTCCAGAAGACGTCCCACACGTCCGCCTCCGCGAACTGCAGGATGGGCTGGATGCGGTCGTGGGGCGGGAACAGGTCGGGGTCGTGCCGCGGCGAGAAGAACGTCTCGTCGGCGCGGGCCTCCTGTTCGTCCCAGCGGACGCCGGAGATGACGCCGTCGATGTCGTACTCCTCAAGGGCGTCGTTGAGCGCCACCGTCTTCAGGAGGTGGTTGCCGACGTAGGTGTCGAGCAGGAACGGGAAGGTGTCCTCCTCGTACTCGAGGATGTTCCGGACGTGGTGCTGGTTGTGCTCGGAGAGGGCGTCGACGGGGATGTCGTCGCCCGGTTCGAGGCCGTGCTCGTCCACGTACGCGCCCACGTCGTCGTTGCGGGCGTACACGAGGTCGATGTCCCACTCGTCGGCCCAGCGCTCGACGAAGTCGGTGATGTCGTCGAAGTGCTGGAAGTGGTCGATGAACACGGCGGTCGGCTTCTCGTAGCCGAACTCCTCGGCCACCTGGTTGATGAAGTAGAGCGTGAGCGTCGAGTCCTTCCCGCCGGTCCACATGACGGCGGGGTTCTCGTACTGCTCGAGCCCCTCGCGGGTCACCTCGATCGCCTTCTCGATCTTGTGCTGGAGTGACGGGTAGTCCGCGGGGGTCTCCCCCTCGCCGTCGGTGTAGTCGACGTCGACGTACGCCGGGAAGTCGTCGCTCATGTGGCTCCGAGAAACCGCGCGACGTTGATAGCTTTTCTGTCTCGCGCCGAGCACGCCGGTATCCCGGAGCGGGGCCGCAACGGAAAGGGTTTCAAGCGCCGCGAGCGGACTCCGGCCCATATGGGACTGTTCGACCGGCTGCGCGGCGACGACGAGGGACGCGTGGTCTTCCTCGGCATCGACGGCGTACCGTACGAGCTCGTTCAGGAGCACCCGGACGTGTTCGAGAACCTGACCGCCATCGCCGAGGCGGGAACCGGCGACCGGCTGGAGAGCATCGTCCCCCCCGAGTCGAGCGCCTGCTGGCCCTCGCTGACGACGGGCGTGAACCCGGGCGCAACCGGCGTCTACGGCTTCCAGGACCGCGAGGTCGGCTCCGACGAGACGTACGTCCCGATGGGCAAGCACGTCCGCGCGACGCGCCTGTGGGACCGGGTCACCGACGCCGGCCGCGACGCGACGGTCATGAACGTCCCCGTCACGTTCCCGCCCTCCTCGCGGGTCCAGCGGATGGTCTCCGGCTTCCTCTCGCCGTCGCTGGACGCGGCCGCGAGCGACGACGACCTGAAGGAGACGCTCTCCGGGTTCGACTACCGGATCGACGTGAACGCGAAGCTCGGCCACGAGGCGGACAAGACCGAGTTCGTCGAGAACGCACACGCCACGCTCGACGCGCGCCACGAGGCGTTCACCCACTACCTCGAGGCGGACGACTGGGACCTGTTCTTCGGCGTCTACATGAGCACCGACCGCGTCAACCACTTCCTGTTCGGTGACTACGTCGACGACGGCCCCCACGCCGACGACTTCCTCGCCTTCTACGACACGCTCGACGACTACATCGGCGAGATTCGTGACTCGCTCGACGAGGACACCGAACTCGTGGTCGCCTCGGACCACGGCTTCACCGAGCTCCACCACGAGGTGAACTGCAACGAGTGGCTCGCCGAGGAGGGGTGGCTCTCCTACGAGGACGACGATCACGACTCGCTCGCGGACGTACACGAGGAGTCGCGCGCCTACTCGCTGATCCCGGGTCGGTTCTACGTCAACCTGGAAGGCCGCGAGGCGAACGGCTCCGTCCCCGAGTCGGAGTACGAGGCGGTCCGCGACGAGCTGATCGCCGACCTGGAGGAGCTGACCGGCCCGGACGGCCGGCAGGTCTGCAAGCGCATCGTGAAGGGCGAGGAAGTGTTCGACGGCGCGGGCGACGACATCGCGCCCGACGTGGTCGTCGTCCCCGCGGACGGCTTCGACCTCAAGTCCGCCTTCTCGGAGAAGGAGGCCGTCTTCACGACCGGACCGCGCAACGGGATGCACAAGTTCGAGAACGCCGTCCTCTACTCGACCGCGGATCTGGACGCCGACGGCGCGAACCTCTACGACCTGACGCCGACGATCCTCGACCTGCTGGACGTCGACGCAGAGGGCGCGACCTTCGACGGCGAGAGCCTGCTCGCGGACTGACGACTGGACGGCTTTTTCAGTCGGGACCCCGACGCCGGATCCATGACGCGTTTCTCGCCCGGCGATTACCTCCACCGGGCCAGACGGCAGGTCCTGACCGACCTCCGCGAGGACGCCTACCTCCCCTACGTCCTGCTGCTCGCGGCCGGACTCTGCACCTTCTGGATCTGGCACCGCGTCCCGAACTTCGCCACGCGCGACGAGAAGAGCCGCATCCTCGACGTGCTGGTGGCGTACGGTCGGGTCATCGACGAGCCCAGCCTCGCCTCGCTGCGGGAGGGCGTCGCCTGGAGCCGCGTCCCCTTCGGCGCGACGTTCCACCTGTACGCGCTCGTGCTGCTGCCCGTGGTGCTCGCGGCCGCGCTGCTCGGCGAGTGGGAGGCGTTCGCCGCGCTCGGGTTCCCGGCGTGGGAGTTCGGCTTCTACGGCGCGTGGCAGACGCTGCCCGAATGGGTCTGGACCGCCTCCATCCTGTTGGTCCGGCTGACCAACGTCGCGTTCGCGCTCGGGTGCGTCTACCTCACCTACCGGATCGGCGCGGCCGCGTACGACCGCACGACCGGCGACCTCGCCGCCCTCCTCCTGACGCTCACGTTCGGCTTCCTCACCATCGCCCACGAGGGCGGCGAGGACATGCCGGCGCTGTTCTTCGTCCTGCTGGCGCTGTACCTCGGGCTGCGCTACGTGCAGACGGACGACGGCGGACTGTTCGTGCTCGCGGGCGCGGCCGGCGGGGTCGCCATCGCCTTCAAGCTCACCGCGGCGCCGGTCGTGCTCGTCGTCGGCGCCGCGTACGTCCTCCGGGCGCGGCGGGTCCGCGAGGAGGCCCGCCAGGGCGCCGCGGGCGACACCGACGGACCGACCGCCGGCCCGCGTGCGGCGCTGTGGCGGCCGAAGCTGTTCCTCGGAGCCGCGTTCGCGGGCTTTCTCGGCATCGTCCTCGGGTTTCCGACGGCGCTGGTCGGCGAGGTCGGTGAGGTCGTCACCCGGATCTTCGGCGGCTCGACCGCGCGGGCGACCCACACGACCGGCCCCGACGCCCCGATCTGGTGGTGGTTCCTCCGCGGCTACTTCAGCGGGCTCTCGCTCCCGCTGTTCGCCGCGGGGCTCGTGGGGACCCTCGCGAGCGTCGCCTCGCTCCGACGCCGCGACGCCGGCGTCGACGGCACCGCGCTGGTGTTGACCGCCCTGTTCGCGTACCTGCTGCTGTTCTCGGCGTGGCACGACTTCCGGGTCCACCACCTGCTGCCGACGTTCCCCCTGATCGCGCTCGTGGTCGGCGAGCGACTGCTCGCGCTCAGGGAGTCCCGGCCCGCGGTCGTCCGACCCCTCATCGCGGCGCTGCTGATCACGAGCGGCGCGTACGCCGCGGTCGGCGTCGGCGGCTACGCGGACATGCCCCGCGACAACGCGGAGGCGTGGCTGGAGGCGGAGGCCGGTCCGAACGACGCGATCGAGGTGTACCGCGTCGACTTCCAGGACACCGCGGTCCCGTACGACGCCCGCGTCAACCACGTCGCGCAGCCGGGCGACGCGGAGATGGTCCACTGCCCCGAGTACGTGCAGGTGGGCTACCGCGACCTGCTGTACCTGAAGGAGGACTCCTACTACCGAACCGGCCCGATCCAGCGGTGGTTCATCGAGGACCTGGTCCACGAGGAGACGAACTACGAGATCGTCGCCGAGTTCGGCCCCCGACCGCCGGAGTTCGTCCCCCAGCGCGCGACGCCCGGCTCCGTGACGGACCTTCTCCCCTACGGCGTCGTCCCGCAGACGGACCAGTACGCCGACGAGCAGGAGCTCCGCCCGAACCAGTACACCCTGATCCTGGAACGGACCGGCGAGTGCGAGGCGGACCGCGACCCGCCGTTCTGACCGGCGCTGATGAGCGGTCCGGGCGACGCTGCGGACGTTTCTGTCGACGCTCTGTACGGCGTTTCTGGAACTGCTGTCGATCCTGCTGATCGAGACGGTACCACCCGGAAAGACCCAGCCGGCTCTCCGTACGACGCGTTTTTTGTTTCTGTCGCAGATCCTGCTGCTCCTGACAGCAACACCCAGAAAGCCCCAGCCTGCTCGACCGGCCGCGGCACGCTCTGCGCTCCTCGCTCTCCGCACCGCCCGCTGCGGTGCTTGAGGCGCCGGGGCCGGATCGAGCCGGCTGCCCCTTTCAGTCCCACCCACCGCGACCGCACCGCAGCCTCACGCCTCCCCAACCTCGGCCGCGGGCCGGGCGCGGAACCGTAGCGCGCCCGGCCCGCGACCTCCACCGAAAATCGGAGATTTTCGAGCAGCCGGCGTGCAGTAGCGCGCCGGCGACCTCGCGCGCGTTGCTCGCGCGCGCCGACCGCACGGCCGGCCGAGCGTTTTTCGCGGATGGGGCAGAACTCCCGCCGTGAGTGCAGCCTGATCGTCCCGGCCGCGGCGCATCGCCCCGCCGGTTGTCCCGTGCCCAGCGCGCGTGGGGTTGCCAGCGCGCTACCGCACGCTGGCTGCTCGGAAATCTCCGATTTCCGGTGGAACCCGCCCGCGGTCGGAGCAGCGCGGAAGCCGCGAGCGCGGTCGAGGGCGTTCAGCGTGTGCACGATGAGCGCAGCAGTACGCTCGACCGGTGAGGAAAAAGCGACGTACAGCGCCGTCTTCTCTACGACCGCCGGTTGGTCGGCTCGCGGGGCAGGTCCAGCGACTCGGTCAGGTCGTGCTCCTCGCCGGTGAGGATGTAGAGCACGTCCTCCAGGACGACCACGAGCTCGGGCAGCTCTCGGGCGACGAGGTAGGTGATCCCGACCAGCGCGACGACCGCGAGCAGCTGGCTGATGATCCGGTCGGAGACGAAGAAGGACACCCGGTAGGGGTCCGAGGCGCCGAACATCGCCAACACGAGCTCGGGGTACCAGTGCATGTACTGGTTGCCCGCGACGACCGTGATGAACGTCGTGCGGAGGATGTTCAGCACGTAGATGATCGGCAGCGACACCGCGAGCGCGCGGAGCTTGCGGTTCAGGGGCGCGCTCACCGCGCCCACGAGCCCGCCGAAGATGGCCATGCTCCCGATGCCGGTACACGCCAGCACGACGGAGATGCGGACGACGTGCCCGTCCGGAAGCACCCACCTGAAGGCGGCGTCGTACCCCTCGGTGCTGGTCACGCGCTCGGGGTCGTAGCCGAGCAGGTCGATCAGGAAGCCGGTCTGGTCGGCGACGATCTCGATGAGCACCTGCCGCGGCGCGGGCAGCGTCGCGCCCGCGACCGTGACCGCGGGGATCGTCTCGAACGGCAGGTAGATGAACAGCATCAGCCCGACCGCGCGGGTGAGCACGAACAGCGAGCTGCGGCCGCGGTACAGCAACAGGCCCGCGTACGCACACGCGGGCGCGCCGACGAGCGCGAGGATGCTCTCGACGTAGCTCTGGTGCTCGAACGCGAAGTAGGGGACCATGTACAGCCAGAAGAGGCCGAACAGTCCCCACGCCGCGGCCGCCAGATCGCGGCCGCGGTCGCTCCCGCGATAGTCCAAAAGCGCCGCGATCCCGAACAGGACCGCGACGATCCACGCGAACGTGAACGTGTCCGGAACCGCGGTGAAGACCGCCTCCGTGACGCCGCTCTGCATCACGCGAATCGAGGGCCGGCGCGCGTAAAGCCCTTATCGTTGCGTGCGTCGGAGGCGCTCAGTAGCGAAGGGGCCACGGGCTCGGGCCACCCGCTACCAACGCCTCCGTTTCAGTGCGGGACTTCAATAGTGGGTCGTGTGCCGGTCCAACGACCGGTTCCGAGGAGACGGAGCGCTCGAACGGAGCGGTTCGGCGGCGAAAGACTGCGATCAGCTATTTCGATCGATCCACACACAGAACGCATCGAAGTCGAGTGCCCCACACTGGTCCGCAATGTTCCGAAGTGTCCCGGTTCGGATCTCGCCGGTCTCGGGGTGTCCGTACCGGAGCTTGCAGTGGCTCCCCGTTCGGTCCACCGGACGGTATCCGTTGTCGATGAGGACGGCAGCGACCTCTTGTCCCGTGAACTGCCGCCGAGTCATTCCTCGTCCGCGTCGAACCACGGAACGTCCGGAACGCCGGCCTCGTCGGGGACCGACTCGGGGTCGAGACCCCACTCCCGGAGGTCCTCGTCAGTGACCGGCTCGCCGGCCGCACCGGTGTGGAGCGCGACCGCCTCGTCGATCATCTCCAGGGCGTGCTCGCGGGTCTCGCCCTGCGTCGTCACGCCCGTCTCCCGGTCGGTGACGATCCACGCCTCGCCGTCCGCGGAGCGTTCCAGCGTGATGTGGGACGGGGGGGACGGTTTCTCGCCGTCATCGCCCGTGTCGGTGCTCATGGCTCTCGATAGTTCGTTCCCGGGCAAAAGGGTTCGGGCGCGACCGCGGGCGCGCGCCGCGCTGAGGTACGTAGCGCTGAAAATTGGCTGCAAGCGTTCGCCTTCGCAGGGGATCAGCGTATCGCCTTCGCAGGGGATCAGCGTATCTAAACACTCCCGGATCGGCCACCATCGCGCTCGGTGTCAGTCGTCCGCGGTGTAGGCGCCGCTCCGATGTTCGATCCGATGCACTTCCAGAACACCGCCCTCGCGGTTCAGCGTACAGGCGAGCCGGTACTGCCCCACGCGCAGTTTCGAGAACGGACCGCCCGTCAGTGGCTCCAAGAACTCCGAAGGCTCGCGCCACGGTGACGACACGATCTCGTCGAGTTTGCTGACGAGTCGATCCTGTACGTGCGCGTCGAGGGTCGCGAACTGGTCGGCAGCGCGGGGCGAGAACGATCAGGTCCAGTCACCATCACTCGCCCTCCAGGCTACTCGTCGTCCTCGTTTCGGTCCATCAGTTCGACGACCTCCTCACGAGTGACGAGTTCCGCGCCGGAGCGCAGCTCGTGCTCACTGGTCGCGATGGACTTCCATCCCTCCCGGGAGAACTCGGGGTGTTTCACCGCGTCCCGGGCGACGTATCGGAGGAACTCGCTGCGCGAGTTGAACCCCTCCTCGCGCCACGTCGCGTCGATGTCCTCGAGGAACGCCTCGCTCAGCCGGAGGTTGATCTGTACCATCTCGGGCCCGCTGCCGTCGCCACCGCCTGATTCGGCGTTCGACATATGCTCATGCTTTACGTGCGTGTATGCATAAGCGTTCGTCCGCGGTGGCTTCCGGGCGATGGGGACCGCGAAATCCGGCACGAACCGGTGTCGCGCGCAGGTGACGGCTCAGTAGTACCGCGTGCGCTTCGTTCCGATTCTCGGTTCAGGGCGGGTTCTCTGCCGTATTCAGCTCCGCGAGCGACCCCGTTTCGTACGCTCGACGCCAGAGCTGCAGGACTGCACGGGCGACGAGTACCGGTTCCTCGACGGTGATACACGAGGCGACAGCAGTCTCCGAGTCCGCGTCCGGTGGCTCGTGGAAATGCTTCTCGGGAGAATGCGGGTTCGGGTGACGGTCGAACCGCCAGTTGATCGCTTCGTCGACGTAGTGAAACCGATACGCGCCGCCCGCGTACCACGTCACGTCCAGTCGTGCGGTGTCGGCACCGTCGAAGCCGTCTACGAACCGCACCTGCAGTTCGCGAGGCGAAATCGGGTCGTCGAAGGAAACGTCGTCGACGAGTGGGTCCCGAGCGAAACACCGGTCACGAATCAGCTCCATCGCGCCGTAATCGGGGCCGCCGACGGCCGCCGAGAGCTCCGTCGGATCGATTCCGGACGCCATCAGGCCGTCGCGCCGCGGTCGCGGTCGTCAGCGAGCGCACCGCGTGAGTCGCGGTCCTCGTCCGCGTGCGATCCGCGGTCGGTCGGCCTGTCGTCGGGGTCGAAGTCGTACAGCGCCAGCGCGGCTTGTGCGACCGCGAGGTCGCGCTCGAGCGCGCGCCAGTCGCTCACCGCGGTCCATCCGGCCTCGTCGTCGCCCGACAGCCGGAGCGCGAGGTCGTCCGGGCCGGCGGCGTCGTGCCGGTCGGCGTACGCCGCGAGGCGGTCGCGAACGTCGCGGATGCCCGCGGTCAGCTCCTCTCGCGAGAGTCGCTCGTGGAGGTCGCGGACGCGCTCCATCGCGAGGCTCTCCCGTGATCGGACGTACTTCGTCCCGCGACCGGTCGGGACCGCGGTCGCGACGCCGGTGTCGGCCAGCGTCTCGAGGTGCGTCCGAGCGGTCGGCTCGCTCACGCGGGCGCGGTCCGCGAACGCACTCGCGTACGCGGGCTCGGTCGTCGAGCGAAGGACCTCGTGCACGCGCTCGAAGGGCGTCGTCTCCGCGCACCACTCCTCGACGACCGCCTCGTTCACGGACCCGGACCACGGCTCCTCGTGCTCGACCATATCCGTGATCCAAGCTCCAGGAAGAAATATCTACTCCCGAAAACGCATAGTTGTCCCAACCAGGTCCAGATCGCGAGCGTCGCCGCTACGCGGTCGGTGAGCGCGGTGCGAAAAATGGGCTGCAAATCGGGACCGACCCTCGCGGGTCAGTGGTTAGGCGTCCGTGTTAGGGACGGCGGCGAGTCGCGAGCAGCGCGGCGGCGACGAGCGCGACGAGCGCGACGACGGCGCCGAAGCCGGGCGTGTCGTCGGACGTCGTGGTCGTCTCCTCAGGCTCCTCGGTCGTCTCCTCGGTGGTTTCCTCGGTGGTCTCCTCGGTGGTTTCCTCGGTGGTCTCCTCCGTGGTTTCCTCCGTGGTTTCCTCTTCCGTAGTGTCCTCGGAGACGGACTCAACGACGACACCGTCGACGGTCACACGCGGCACGGCGCCGCTAATGCGAGCCTCGAAGGTGTCCTCGGCAGCCTGTTCACTGAAGTCCATCGTGGTGCTCCACGTACGGTCCTCAGCAACAGTCACAGTCTGCGTCTTGACGAAGCGCGGCTCAGTATCCTCCGTCGCGCTTGCGCGGACGGTGATCTCGGAGCCAGGCGCGACGGTCGTCGTGCCCGTGATCTGCTGGTCGGAGGCAGCCTCGACCTCGACGGGGTCGCTATCGAAGCTACCCTCGCGGTCGTTCAGCGTGAAGGTTCCAGTAACGGCTTCCTGGTCCTCTTCGTCCGGAGCCGTGTCGCGGTCGTCCAGACCGAGCAGGGCGGAGTCGTTCACCGTGAAGGTGGCGTCGAAGGACGCACCGTCACGCATGTTGAGATCGCTCGAACTGATGCCCTGGTCCGTGGTACTGCTTCCACGGTCCCACTGGGCATTATTCGTGTTCAGAACCAGGTAGTAGCTGTCGTTCTCACTGTCGGCGATAACCGAGATGGCGTTCTCCGACTGCGAGAGGTTCAGCGTGATCGGCTGGCGGTTCTGACGCGGGTTGTTCTGCTCGATTGCGAGCTCGAAGTTGTCGTTGTCAACCGCAGCGAGGAAGTCCTCAGTGACAACACCGCTCTCTTCAGCGCCAAGGGCGCCGGCAAGACCGGTCGCGTCGATCTGGTGAACCACGAGGTCCTCCTTCGCAACGTCGGAGGTCTCTGTGAGGTCACCCTCTTCGACGGCCGTCGTGATGTCCTCAAGCTCCTCGTAGTCACCCGCGGTGCCCTTCGGGGCAGTCCAGATAGTCATGCCGTCCGTGGACCGCTCGGACAACGTGACCAGCATGACATCGTCCGAATTGTCGATGACATCGGAGTAGTCGTTGTTACTTCCTGCAAGCACGTAGGTGTCGTAGTCACCAGCACTGATGAGACCGGAGATCTCGACATCGCCGTGCTCGTTCTGGGAAGTTACCTCGTCGTCATCGTGAACAGCAGTGAGCAGATCGTCACCAGTGCCATCGCCCGCCTTGTACGTGTTGAAGCGGAGCGTCACTTCACCGTCGTCGTTGCCGTCCTCGACGGTGGCGTTGTACTGGTAGCCGTCCTCCTCAAGGTTGCCAAGGACAACCTGTGCCGTGTCGGAAGCACCAGTAACTTCGATAGTGTACTCAACGTAGTCACCGCGTTCCTCAGTCACCGTGTTCTGCGCGAAGGATGTCTCGCCTTCCGAGACTTCCTCAACAGTGATGGAGTTCGAATCTTCCGCAGTCGTGTCGATCACGGTATATTCGAGGTCGTAGTCCGCAGCCTCGATACCGGAGAAGTTCGTCGTGTACGTACTGCCACCCGAGACGCCCTCGATCGTGACACGGTCGTTCTCAGTGTCGTTGGACACCGTCAGACCCGTGTCGTCGAAGATCATCTCGAGTTCCTCAGCGGAGAGGTCACCGTCGGCCTCAGTCACGTTGACGGTGAACTCGCCACGGTTGGACTCCAGATCAAGGTCGACCTCGGAGCCGCTGCCCTCGTTGTCGACCGTGTCCGAGCCGAAGTCAGCAGTCAGATCCTGCACGACGATGTCGAAGTCGTCGCTCGCCTCCGCAGCGTCAGGATCACGGACCTGGAAGACTGCCTCGTTACGGTTCGCGGAGTTGAAAACCACGACACCGTTGCCGTCACTCGTTCGCTGGACGCGGGTCGAGTAGCTGTCCGTCCCCGTACGCTCACGGAGCTGGATCTGACGGTTCTCAGTGACGTTGTAGACCGCGAACGACTGGCCCTGCCAGACGATCTCGTCACCGATTTCCGTGTAGTCGTAGGCAGCGTCAACGCCGTACTGGTTGGCGATGTCCTCGTCGGACTCGCTACCGTCCAGAGTCTGGCCGATTGCGAGTTCGAGCGTCGCACTATCGTCGGCACCGCTTGCCAGACCAGTTGCAGCACTGGATTCACCAGTATTCAGAGCGACATCAACATCGTACGTACCGTCGCTCTGATGGTTGGTGATCATGTCACCAGCACTGTTAGCGTCACCAGGGTCGGCGTTGTCGTTGAGCGTCACCTCGATGTTCGATGCACTCGACCCGTTGAGATCGTACTCATCGGTGAGAGTGATCAGAATGGCATTGTCCTGAGCATCAACGTCGAAATCGGTGATCTCTGAACCGTCAACGAATACAGAGACATCGTTGGAAGAGATCGACGTATCGACGTTTGGCTCAGCACTTCCAGCGGAGTAATCGACGTAAATGTCAGAGACATTCCCGTCGGTTAGTACCTGGGAACTGTTGTTAATGCCGAACGTAACATTGTGCTGTGCGTCTGCGCCTGCATCGTTGGGTGTAGCAACGATGCTGCTGGAAGAGTCTTCGATCTGCCATGCTGCAGCACCGCCCGCGAAAGAGAGCGGGACTGCGAACACGGACAGAACCATAATCGCAGCCAGGAACACTGCGCGTCCCTTCGTGCGATAGTTTGTGTTTTCGCTTGTCATGTTTAGTTAGTTGTTGCATCCGGCGACAGGACCTTTCTCCCAACCTTGACCGAACGCCCGCCATCGGCACCAACATCGTCGTCGCGTTCCGGCCGGACTCGGTCAGGGATACTCGCTGCTGCCACCATGGGTAGGGGTACGGACGGAACAAACGCACCTCGTTATAAATACTTTGTGTTGAATGACCTATCGTGTGACGCCTTCACACGCCCGAATCCGGGGGGTAGAGCCGTTTCGGCGGGATTTCCCATAAGTACTTTGTGGCCCGTCCGACGCGTGGCCGACTGAAGACGGCGCGAATCAGGCAGCTCGGGGGTGAGAATCGCGGCCGCGGGCTGGGACGCGGGCGTCGCGGCGCCGGACGCGGTCGCGGGGATGTGCGGCAGCCTCCCGGACATCGGCGTCGCGGACCTCGCGTGTTTGCGGACAGGGATTCAGCTCGCGCGATCCCGGACGGCGTCAGCGGCGTCCGCTACTGCGGAGCGGACTGCGGAGGGGCCGACACACGTCTAGACGCTCGCGCACGCGAGCGACGCGTCCGCGAAGAGTCATCGGCATGACTCCGCGAGTTCGAGGAACGGACGCGACGCATCGCTCCGAGACGGTCGCCGAACGGCTTCCCTTCCCACGGAGCGACCCGACCGATACGTCGACCGATTCGGCGTGAAACGGGACGACGATGAACGCCGAGGAACGTGACGAGCTGGTCGCGGACAACGCCCGCGAACGTCGAGCGTTCGTCATCTCCTGGGCCGCGTCCGTCCGGACCCACGACGACGCGGAGTGGTCACGCCAGGGGAACGTCCTCATCGACTCGCAGCTGCAGTCCGCCCGCGAGACGGAGCTCTCTCCCGAGGAGTACGCCGCCCGCGAGCGCTCGACTCGAGGCTCGCGGTCGGGCGAGGAGTGACGACCGCGGTCGCGACCGCCGAAAGCGGACTCCTCAGGGCGGGAGATAGCGGTCGTACACGTTCCGGCGATGCCCCACCGCTTCGACAATGAGACGATCGTTCGACCGGTCCCAGGTGATGATCGCCCGGTAGTCCCCGGCCCGGAGTTTGTAGTAGGGGTAGCCCGCGAGTGGTTCGAGACGGTGGTCGGTCCACTCGGTCGCCTCGTCGACCTTGTTCATCACGCGGTCGGCGACCTGTTGGTCGTGTTTTTCGAGGTGCTCGACCGCCTGCTCCGTGTACTCGACCCGCGTCAGTCCTCGTCCGCGAGCCCGAGTCGCTCCCGCACCTCGTCCGCGTCGTGCGTCGCGCCGCGTTCGACCTGCTCGCGGCTCCGCTCCAAGTCGTCGAGCGTCTCCTCCGAGAGCCGCGTCGACGGCTCCACCCAACTGCGAAGGGCGTCGCGGATCGCCTCCGACTTCGAGGAATACCCGCGCCGCTCCCACTCCTCATCGATCCGAGCCAGAAGCCCCTCCGGCACTCGGACGTTGATCTTCTCCATTCGGTTGTCCCCCGCGTCCGTGTCGGTGCTCATGGGCTGTGATACAACGGTGATACACAAAAGAATTCCTCTCAACGGTCCAACCACGGTCACGGTCGTGTCAAGGGAACGTTCGTACGCACTCGGGGATCCAGTCCGCCCGCGAGACGGCGCTTTCTCCGAGGAGTACGCCGCCCACGAGCGCGCGACGCGAGTTCCGGTTTCCGTCGAGGACTGACGACCGCGACAGCCGACTCCGATGAGACGCTATCCCTCAGCGGTCGGTTCGACCCGGTCGACGATCCCGTCGAAGTCGTCGTCGAAGCTCACGACCGCGTCCGCGTCGCCGCGCTCGCAGTGCGCGATCAGGTTCGCGTCGGTGAAACTCAGGTCGTGATCCCGATAGCGCTCGAACGCCTCGACAGTCCGGTCGAAGGCCGGCGGATCCGAGATCAGGAGCTCGACGACATCGGGAAACCGCCCCGCACCGCGGATCCGGTCCCCGACCGTCTTCGCCGCATCGAACGACCCCGTCCGCGACCGCGTCAGCGTGACCGTCTCGTCGTACACGTACTCGGTCGCGTACACGCGCCCGTACGCGCCATCAAGCAGTTCGTCCATCATCGCGACCGCGGCGTCGTGTCGGGCGGCGTCACGGTCGTGATGCGCGTAGAACACGCCCGTGTCGACGAGGACGCTCACCCGTACAGCTCCTCGTCGATGTCCGACTCCCGCGTCCGCTTCCCCGAGGCGATCTGGCCGTCGTGAAACGCCTCGCGCTCCGCCGCGGACGCGTCCGGCTCGGACTCGCGGAACGAGTCGATCAGCTCCGCCCGCGAATCGTACGCCTCCCCGACGATACGCGCGAGCAACTCCTGTTGCGTGACACGAACGCCGGCCTCCAGACGGATTTCCGCCTGCAGCTCCTCCAACCGGGACTTCGTCGACTCGTCCATCTTGACGGACGTGCTCATAACGGTAGAACGTTCTACTGAGTCATAAATCCTCCAACCGGCCCTGTGACCCGTCGGACCATCGAGCATGGTCACACGGAGTCGACGGACGCGACCGTGCCCTCCTCGGACCGGACCGCCAGACCGGACCACCTCCCTCGGCGTTTATTCCGAACCGGGCACAGCATGATCGTAGCGTCCGAGCGTCGAAACCGCTCGGTCGCATACGACCATGGCTACGCAACCGAACCCGCCGTCGCCCGACAGCGACGGTCCGACAGCCGCGCATCGTCCGTCGATCACCACGCTCGCCGCAGCGAGGGCGCGCCGCCTCGCGGCCGCGTTCCTCGAGGGCCCCGTCTTCGTCGCGCTCGTCGCCGTCGTGGAGACGCTGGTCGCCACCGCGCTGCTGGGCGTCCCGCTCTCGCCCGCGCCCGCGGTGGTGGGCCTCGTCGCCTTCGCGGTGTACGCCACCGACCACGTTGCCGACGCCGAGGCCGACGCCGCCTCCACGCCCGCGCGGGCCGCCGCCGCCCGCAGACACGCCGACCTGTTCACGGCCGCGGCCGCGCTCGCGTACGGGCTCGCCGTCGCCGTCGCGCTGTTCGGCGGCCCGCTCGCGCTCGCGATCACCCTCCTGCCCGGCGTCTGCTGGGTCTGTTACGCCTCCGACTGGCTGCCGACGGTCGGAGACGCGCTCCCGGGCGTCGCCGAGCGCGTCCCCCGGCTGAAGGACGTGCTCCTCGTCAACTCGCTCGTCGTCGCGCTCGCGTGGGCGACCGCGCTCACCCTCCTCCCGCTGGCGTTCGCCGCGCCCGCGGTCGAGGGATCCCCGACTTTCGCCGGTCTCGGCACCGCGGTCGCGCCCGTCGCGGCGGTCGTCTTCGCCTACTTCCTCCTGCGCTCGTTCGTCGACGTGGAGGTGCCCAACGTCCGCGACGTGCGCGCCGACCGCGAGGCGGGCGTCGCCACCCTGCCGACCGCGCTGGGCGTCCGCCGCACGCGCCGAACGCTGTACCTCGTCGACGGGACCGTCGTCGCGCTGATCGCGGCCGCCGGAGCCGCGGACCTGCTCGCCCCGGTCCACGTCGCCGCGCTGCTCGCGGGCGTGACCGTCTCGCTCGCGACCACCGGGCTCGTCGGCCGCGTCAGGGAACGCCGCCTCCTCGGAGTCGCCCCCGAGTGCAGCTACCTCGTGGCCGCGGCCGCGCTCCTCCTGCTCGGCTGAGCGGCGGCGGCAGGAGCGGCGACGGCAGCGGTGGCGGTCGACCGCCGGGGAAGGAACGGCCGCCCCCTGACTTCGATCCGCGGCCGCGAAAGAACACGCCGCTCGTCTGGTACGTTTTTCTCGGTGACAAGAGAATTAAACCCCTTCGCGACGAGGGGACGGATGTCGTGTTTCCGATCGCACCGCTCCGGGCCGTCGTGACGGTCGCCGTGATCGTCGGCGTGGCCGCTGCCATCGTCGCGTGGCGCGAGCGGCCGGAGCCCGGAGCGGCCCCGCTGGCCGTGCTGCTTTCGGGGCAGGCGTGGTGGGCCGTGTTCCTGGTCTTCGAGCTCCAGGCGGAGACGCTCGCCGCGAAGGCCTTCTGGTACGACGTGCAGTGGGTCGGCGTCGTCGCCATCCCGGTGGCGTGGCTGGTGTTCGCGCTGGAGTACACCGGTCGCGACCGCCTCGTCACGCGGAAGACCGTGGCCGCGCTCTGTGTCGTCCCGGCGGTCACCGTGCTGCTCGCCGCGAGCGGCGACCCCTACGGCCTCCTCCTCCGTGACCGGTGGATCGAGTCGACCGCGTTCGGCGACTTCGTCGGCACCGCACCCGGCGTCTGGTACTACGTCACGGCCGGGTACACCTACCTGCTGGGACTGTTCGGCACGATCCCCCTGCTGCAGCTCGTCCGCGACGAAGCGCGGGCGTTCAAGGCGCAAAGCGCCGCGCTCATCGTCGGCACGCTGGCGCCGTGGACGACGAACGCCCTCCACCTGGTGGGCGCCGCCCCGGACGCGCTGGCGGGGTTCGACCCGACGCCGCTCAGCTTCGCGGTCACGGGCGTCGCGTACCTCGGCGCGCTCACGCGCTTCCGGCTGCTCCGGACGAGCCCCTCCGCGATGCCGCGCGCGCGTCGCTACGTCTTCGACCAGGTCCACGAGGCGGCCGTGGTGATCGACAACCACGGCTACGTCGTCGACTACAACCGGGACGCGGAAACGGCGCTGGGGCTCGACCCGACCGACGCGCTCGGCCGCCCCGCGGCCGCGGTGGTCCCGGCCTACGACCGCTTACCGGAGGCGGACGACGACACCGAGCGACTCACCATCGAGGGGACCGACGGCTGGCGCCCCTACGACGTGACCGTGACGCCGCTTTCCGACTCGCGGAACCGGCAGGTGGGACGCGTCGTCACCTATCACGACGTGGGCGCCTACCTCCGGCAGCAGCAGCGGCTCGACGTGTTGGACCGCGTGCTCAGACACAACATCCGGACGGAGACGAACCTCATCCACGGCTACGCGAGCGTGGTCGGGGAAGACCCAGAACACGCCGAATCCGCCGGGGTGATCCAGGAGAGCGCGAGCCGGATCCTCCAGCTCAGCGAGCGGACGCGGTCGATCGCGTCGATGTTCTCCGAGGAGGCCGACCCCCTCGATCCGACGCCGGTCGGGCCGCTGCTCGCGAACGCGACCGATCGGACCCGGGACCGGTACCCCGACGCGACGGTCGAACTCGGCCCGACCCCGGAGGGCGTCCACGTCGCCGCCTCGCTCGACGTGGTCGTCGAGCAACTGCTGACAAACGCGATCAGCCACAACGACGAGCCGAACCCGACCGCGTGGGTGACGACCGCGGTCGTCGACGGCTGGGTCCACGTTGCGGTCGCGGACGACGGTCCGGGGATCGACGCGGAGGAGTGGGCCGTCATCGACCGGGGGCGCGAGTCGCCCCTCGAACACGGGAGCGGTCTCGGCCTCTGGCTGGTGAAGTGGGGCACCGACCTGGCGGGCGGCCGCATGGAGATGGCGGACCGCCCGGGCGGCGACGGCGCGGTCGTCACCGTCGAGGTCCCGACGCTTCCCGGGCCGACGGACGACGAGGACGGCGGAGACGGTCAAGACAGCGAGGACGGCGACAGCGACGAGACTGCGGAGGCCGGCACCCCCGACCAGTCGGACGGCTGATCCCCGTCCGTCGGCGTGCGGCGCATGCCGAGCGTGCACGCGAACCGCCGAGCCCCTTTCAGCGGCCGCGACCGGGGCTGGGGAGGTACGAGGACGCGGTGCGGTCGAGCCGGCTAGGTCGTTCCGGGTGGTGCCGTCCAGCGTAGCAGGATCTGCCACGGACCCGGTTCTGTCTGCGGGAGAGCCAGCGGGTGCGTTCTGGACGGCACTCTCCCGAGCAACGGACACGACAGCAGACAGAAAGCCGATCCGGGAACTCGTCCGACCGAACCCCGTGGCCCGTCCTGACGCCCGATATCGCGCTCAGTCGCGCGTCAGGATCTCGATCTCGTGGCCGTCCTGGTCCTTCGTGAACGCGTAGTTGTGGTCACAGGACTCGGGGTCGCGGTAGTCCGCCGCCTCGCGGGTCATCAGGTCGTCCCACGCCTCCTCGAGGTCGTCGACGCGGACGCAGAGGTGGCCCCACGCGTCGCCCATCGTGTACTCGCGGCCGTCGTAGTTGTAGGTGAGCTCCACCGTCATCGCCTCCTCGGGCGCGTCCGGGGGCGCCATGAAGTAGTTCGAGAAGGTGTCCGCCTCCCAGCGACCGGCGTGCTCGTACTCGAACTTGCGGGTCCAGAAACCGAGCGCCTCGTCGGCGTCCTCGACGCGGATCATCGTGTGGTCGAGGCTCCACTTCACGCCGTGGTCGCGCTTGACGATCTCGATCTCGTGACCGTCGGGGTCCTTCACGAACGCGTAGCGGTTGTCGCACGACTCGGGGTCGCGGTAGTCGTCGACGCCGTTGGCCATCAGCTCGTCGTAGGCGTCCTGTAGGCCGTCCTCGGGGACGCGGACGGCGATGTGGCCCCACGCGTCGCCCAGCTCGTAGGAGTGGTCGCCGTGGTTGTAGGTGAGTTCCAGCAGCGCGCCGTCCTCGTGGACGTCCTCGGGGCCGAGGTAGACGTTGGTGAACGTGTCCGCCTCCCAGCGGCCCTTCTCCTCGTAGCCGAAGTTGGTCTGGTACCACTCGAGGCTCTCCTCTAAGTCCTCCACGCGGATCATCACGTGGTCGAGAATGCCGCTCATACGGGCCACGATTCGGCGCTCGGGTCGAAAAGCGTACCGGACCCGGAAGCGGCCGCGGGCGTAACGATGAAGACGCGGCCGCGTCACCGGCACACGAGACACGCCCCCGGGAATGACGACCTATCCACTCATCGAGGCCCCGCGGAGCGGCAAGCGGGTCCGGTATCTCGAAACGCCCGACGCCACCGGCGAGGACGCCGCCACGTTCGAGATGTGGCTGGCCCCGCCCCCCGAGTCGCACGGCCCGATGCGGCACGTCCACCCGGAGCAGGACGAGACGCTCGAGGTCCGGACCGGCCGCCTCGGCGTCTGGCACGACGGCGAGACGCGACGGCTCTCCCCCGGCGAGCGGGCGACGATCCCGGCCGGAGACCCCCACCGGTTCTGGAACGCGGGCGAGGGCGAACTCCACATGGTCGGGTCGGTCGCGCCGGCGCTGGCCACGGAGCCGTTCATGTACGTCACCTACGGGCTCGCGGCCGACCATCCGGCGACGCCTTCGGGGATGCCGCTCAACCCGCTCCGACTCGCGCCGGTCCTCGAAACGTACGACGACCTGCTCTACCTCGCACGCGCTCCCGTCCCGATCCAGAAACGCGCGATCCGGGCGACCGCACGGATCGGCCGCCTCGCCGGCTACCCGACCGATTACCCCGAGTACATCCCGCCGTCCCGCCGTGACGACCTTCTGACGGAGTGACTCGGAAGCGGCGGCGGACGGTGGCGGACGGCGGCGGGAGGCGGCGGGCGGTGGCGGACCGTGGCGAGCGGTGGCGAACGGTGGCGGACGGCGACGGGCGGCGACGGGCGGCGGCGGACCGTGGCGGACTGCGGCCGCGGCCGACTCCCCGAAACACGCGCGACCGTGTGCGAACGACACGCGAACGTTGCGGAGAGGGCTGCCGCCTGACGAAGGGCCTTTAGGTCGGCGGTGAGACGGGGCATGTCCGCCGTGTCCTCCGTCCCCAACCCCTTCAGGCTCGCCATCCTCTACATCGGGTTCGCGCTGGCCCGGGCCGGGCTCATCGAGCGCGAGCGCGTGGTCCGGACCACGGACCTCGCGTGGCCCCGGATCGTCACCGGCGTCGCCCGCATGTCGAAGAACGCCGTGGACGTGGCGATGGTCGGCTCCGCGGTCGGCGTCTCCGCGGTCGCTGGCGTCGGCTTCGCCGGCCCCTTCTGGGGGCTCGCGTTCGCCATCGGCGGCGGCGTCGCCGGCGGCACCATCGCGCTCGTCTCCCAGCGCTACGGCGCCGAGGCGCACGAGGAACTCGGGCTCGCCGTGCGCTCCTCGACGCTGCTCGTCGTCGTCGTCAGCCTCCCCGTCACCGCCGCCTTCTGGCTGATCCCCGGAGAGCTCATCGGCCTCATCTCCAGCAACGAGCGGGCCATCGCGCTCGGCGCCGACTACCTCAAGATCGTCGGGCTCGGCGTCCCCTTCGCGGGGCTGAACCTCGTCGGGAGCCGCGTGCTCGTCGGCGCGGACGACGCCTACACCGCGATGCAGGTCCGGGCCGGCGGCGCCGTCGTCAACGTCGTCCTCAACGCCGTCTTCATCTTCGGACTCGGCTGGGGCGTCGAGGGCGCGGCGCTCGGCACCGTCCTCTCGAACGTGGTCGCGGTCGCCGCGTTCGCGGTCGGGCTCACTCGCGGCGCCCTTCCCGGGATGGGCGCGTTCCCCGTCACGATCGACCCCTTCGGGAACTACCTCGACCCCGGAACGCTGCGGGACCTCGTGGAGATCGGCGCGCCGGTCGGCGCGCGCAACCTGGTGTGGACGGTCGCGGAGTTCCCGATGCTCGCCATCCTCGACGTGTTCGGCGAGAACACCGTCGCCGCGTTCGTCATCGCCCGCCGCATCTGGGGGATCATGAACACCCCCGGCTGGGGCTTCGGGCTCGCCTCCTCCAGCCTCGTCGGGCAGGAACTCGGCACGAACGACGAGGCGTCCGCGGAGGCGTACGCGCGCGACATCATCCGCTTCTCCGTGGCGACCTACCTCGTCTCCGCGGCGCTCATCGCCGTCGCCGCGGCGGACATCGTCGTCCTGTTCGCCGATAGCCCCGACAGTCCGGCGATCCCCATCGCGACGAACCTCGTCTACGCCGCCTGCGTCGCCGTCATCCTGCAGGGCGTCTCCGGCGGCGCCGCGGGGCCGCTCGACGCCGCCGGCGACACGAAGATCCCCTTCCTGAGCCAACTGCTCGGGATGTTCGGCGGCTCGATCCCGCTGGCGTACCTGGGCGCGGCGGGGCTCTCCGTCCCCTCGGTGACCGTCCCGCTACTGGGCGTCGCCACGCCCGCGGTCGCGCTCGCGCCGCTCGGCTACTGGGGGCTCTACCTCGCGTTCCTCGCCGAGACCTCCATCCCCGCCGCGATCAACTACGCCCGCTTCCGGACCGGCAAGTGGAAGGCGATCAGTCAGAACTACCGTCCCGACGCCGCGGCCGCGGACGACTGAGAGAACTGTGTGGGATGGGTCGTCCATGTCGGCGGCCGCTTCGACAGCGTACAGAAAGCCCCGACCGACTCCCTCTACGTAGCTGACCGATCTCGGTCTGTCACAGACCCTGCTGCGCGGAACAGCACCACCCAGAAAGCCCCAGCCACCGCCCCGTGACCGCACAGCCCCGCAGCCTCACGCCTCCCCAGCCTCGGTCGCAGCGACACGCGAAGCGGTCGCCGCGGCGCGCGCCGACCGCACGGCACCGCACGGCATCTCCCAGTGCCGCAGGGTACCGCACCGCCCAGTACGGCACGGGAGTGCACCGTTCCGCGTCGGCTCGGCGTCCCGACACGTTTTACACACCGCACGCGCTACGGTCGCGCAATGAGTACGCAGACCGCCGAGGAGGAGCTCGCGGTCGTCATCGGGCTGGAGGTCCACGTCCAGCTCGAAACCGACACGAAGATCTTCTGTGGCTGTTCGACGGAGCCGAGCGAGGACGAGGCGCCGAACACGCGCACCTGCCCGGTCTGTCTGGGCCTGCCGGGCGCGCTCCCGGTGCTCAACGAGGGCGCCGTCGAGGCCGCGGTGAAGATCGGCAAGGCGCTGGAGGCCGACGTGCCCGAGACGACCACGTTCCACCGGAAGAACTACTACTACCCCGACCTGCCGAAGAACTTCCAGATCACGCAGTACGACGCCCCGATCTGCCAGGACGGGAGCCTCGAGGTCTCCGTCGAGGGCGACCGCCGCGAGATCGGCATCACGCGAGCCCACCTCGAGGAGGACCCCGGCAGCCTCCAGCACGCCGGCGGCTCCATCGACACCGCCGACTACACGCTCGTCGACTACAACCGCGCGGGGACGCCGCTCGTGGAGATCGTCACGGAGCCGGACTTCCGCTCGCCCGCGGAGACGCGCGCGTTCCTCGCCAAACTGGAGGAGGTACTGGAGTACCTCGGCGTCTTCGACGCCACCCGCGACGGGAGCCTCCGCGTCGACGCCAACATCTCGCTGGTCCCCGGCGAGGAGGTGGCCGCGGACGGCGCCATCGACGAGGCGGCCCTCGCGGAGGCGAACCGCACCGAGGTGAAGAACATCTCCAGCCACAAGGGCGCGGAGAAGGCGCTCGCCTACGAGGTCACGCGCCAGAAGAACGCGGTCCGGCGCGGCCGCGAGGTCGCACAGGAGACGCGCCACTGGGACGAGTCGCGCGGCATCACCGTCTCGATGCGCTCGAAGGAGGCCGAGAAGGACTACCGCTACTTCCGCGAGGCGGACCTGCCCGCGCTCGAGGTCTCGGACTGGAAGGAGTCGATCCCCATCCCCGAGCTCCCGGACGCCCGCCGCGAGCGCTTCGTGGAGGAGTACGGTCTCGACGCCGAGTCCGCCTCGAAGCTCACGTCCACGAAGGAGGTCGCGGACTTCTTCGAGGCGGTCGCCGAGGCGTTCGACCCCGACCTCGCGGCGACGTGGGTCGCCGACAACCTGCTCGGCGAGCTCAACTACCGCGACATGGCGATCACGGACGTCGACGACCGCCTCGACGAGTTCGAGCGCCTGATCGAACTCGTCGACGAGGGCGAGCTCACCACGAAGAACGCCGAGGAGGTCGTCCTCCGCGCGATGCTCGACGAGGGCGACGACCCCGACACCGTCGTCGAACGCGAGGGCCTCGGCAAGGCCGAGTCCGGCGAAGTCGCGGCCGCGGTCGAAGCGGCCATCGAGGAGCACCCCGAGGCAGTCACGGACTACCACGAGGGCGACGAGGGCGCGATCAACTTCCTCGTCGGGCAGGTGATGCAGAAGACCGGCGGCTCCGCGGACCCCGGCGAGGTCAACGGGCTGTTGCGCGAGGCGCTGGCGGAGTAAGCGAGTTTCGAGGACCCGGTCGTCGCTGAAGAGGCGGTTGCGAAATCGGTCGTCTGTGCCCGTTTCTGTCTCGGAGAGCGTTCTGCTGCGCTTGCTGCTAACGCCCAGAAAGCCCTCGGCCGCTCGCTATACGCTGGTTCTTGACTGATGAGGCGTTCTGCTACGCTTGCCACCACCGCCCAGAAAGCCCTCGACCGCTCGCTATACGCTGGTTCTTGACTGATGAGGCGTTCTGCTGCGTTTGCCGCTAACGCCCAGAAAGCCCTCGACCGCTCGCTATACGCTGGTTTTTGACTGATGAGGCGTTCTGCTGCGTTTGCCGCTAACGCCCAGAAAGCCCTCGGCCGCTCGCGGTCGCTGAGCAACATATCGGCGCTCTCCGCAACGCCCGCGCCGATAGAGGTTGCTCAGCGACTCCCCTTCGGCGCGACCGGCCTCGCCCTTTCAGTCCGCCAGGGCGTTTTCTGGTCAGTTGGTCGCCGCAGCCGGTTGCTCGGTGAGTCTCGCTAGCGGCTGTCGAGTCGAGCGTGGCCTCACACCTCCCCAGCCTCGGCCGCGGGCCGGCCGCGAACAGCAACGCACCGCAGGCGGCCGGCCCGTGCCCTCCCTCGCGCGGTCGCGGCGACGCGCTTCGCGGTCGCCGCGGCGCGCGCCGAGCGTGGGACAGCCGGGAGAGCGTGCTCAGAAGGCAGGTCCTCAGAAGCCGCCGTCCAGTTCCCGCACGACCGCGGCGCTCGTCCGGATCCCCTTCTCGAAGCGGTCGAGGCTCATGTGCTCGTTCGGCGAGTGGTTCCCCTGGTCGTGGTCGCCGTAGGGGACGACGAGGACGGGCACGTCCGCGAGCTCCTCGACCGTGCGGAACAGCGCGGCGGGCAGGCTGCCGCCGAGGACCGGAAGCTCGACCGGCGCCTCGCCGTAGACCCCCCCGAGGGCGGCCGCGACAGGCTCGGCGGCCGGGGTGTCCACCGGGGTCTTCATCGGCGGGAAGGTGGACTGCTTGGTCGCTTCGACCTCGGGGAACCGCTCCGCGAGGTGCGCCTCGATGGCGTCGAAGACGGCGTGGGGATCCTGCCCGGGGACGAGCCGGCAGTCCAGCTTGGCCGAGGCCGTGGCGGGGAGCACCGTCTTCATCCCCTCGCCCTGATAGCCGCCGGAGAGCCCGTTGACCGTCATCGTCGGCTCGGTCAGCAGACGCTCGTAGTAGGAGCCGTCGCCGTCGAACCGCTGCACGTCCAGGTCGGCCGCGATGGCGGCGGAGTCGTCCGGGATGGCCGCGACGAGTTCGCGGTCCGCCGCCGTCACGTCCGCGCCGTCGTGGAACCCCTCGACCGTGATCGCGTCGCCGTCCGGGCCGCGCATCGAGGAGAGGGCCTGCACGAGCCGGTTCGTCGCGGCCGGGACCGGCCCGCCGAAGTTCCCGGAGTGAAGGTCGGTGTTGGCGATCCGACAGTCGAGCTGGAACGCGAGCACGCCGCGGTTGCCGTAGATGAGCGTCGGCTTGCCCTCCCGCGAGCCGGCGGTTCCCGCCCCGTCCGCCTCCCCGGTCGGCCCGACAGCGTGCTGGGGGCCGTCGGCGACGTAGAGCAGGTCGGCGTCGGCGATCGCGGGCGCACCGCTCTCCAGGTACTCGACCAGTCCGGCGCTCCCGCTCTCCTCGCCACCCTCCACGAGCAGTTTGACGGCGACCTCGGGGAGCGCGTCCGCGGCCGCGAGCGCGTCGACCGCGAACGCGTGGGCGAGGAACTGGCCCTTGTTGTCGCCGACGCCGCGAGCGTATATCCGGCCGTCGCGGACGGTCGGCTCGAAGGCGGGGGAGTCCCACTCGTCCTCGTCGCCCGGCGGCTGCACGTCGTAGTGGCCGTAGAAGACGACCGTGGGAACGTCCGCGAGGTCGGTCTCCCCCTGTCGAACCGACTCGGGGACGCGCTCGGCGTACGCCAGCGGGTAGCGCTCGGTGTCGATCAGCTCCGTCTCGAAGCCGCAGTCGGCCAGGGTGGCGGCGACGAGGTCGGCGGCCTCCGCCATTCCCTCGCCGGTCGTCGAGACGCTCGGCTGGCGCAGCAGCTCGAACAGCGACTCGCGGTAGTCGTCGAGGCGGGCGTCGACGGCGTCCGAGACCGCCTTCTGAAGTCCGTCGTCGGTCGGCATGGTCGTTGGTTCGCGCGCCGGGGCTTGCCCGTTGCGGTCGCGGAACCCGGGCCGGCGACCGGAGACGGGCGGGCGCCGGCCAGCCCGGCCGCCTCCGCAAGAACTACCGGTTCCCGTGACGACCTGCGGCGTGAGAGTCCCCGTGGCGAACCAGGACGCGCGCGTCGACATGACGACCGGCCGCATCTCCCCGAAGCTCTTCCACCTAGCGTGGCCGCTCGTCCTCGGCAACCTGCTGCAGACGCTGTACAACCTCGCGGACATGTTCTGGGTCGGCCGCGTGAGCACGGAGGCCGTCGCGGCCGTCTCCCTGATGTTCCCGCTGTCGTGGATGTTCGTCTCCACCGCGATGGGGCTGACCGCCGCCACTATCGCGCTCGTCTCCCAGCACGTCGGCGCCGGCAACGACCGCCGGGCCGACGAGGTGGTCGCACAGACCTGCCTGCTCGCGGTCGTCGTCTCCGCCGCGCTGGCCGTCGCGGGGTTCGCGGCGCGCGAGCCGCTTTTGCGACTGATCGGCGCACAGGGGCGGGTGTTCGTCGAGTCGCTGGCGTACATCGAGGTCATCTTCCTCACCCTGCCGCTGACGTTCCTGTTCTTCGCGTTCCGGGCCGCGCTGCAGGGCGCGGGCGACACGAAGACCGCGATGTGGCTCGTCGCCGTCTCCGCCGGGCTCAACATCGTCATCGACCCCGTCTTCATCCTCGGATGGGGACCGGTCCCGCCGATGGGCACCCGCGGCGCCGCCCTCGCGACGCTGGTCTCGCGGCTGTTCGCGGCCGCCGTCGGCGTCTGGATCCTCCTGCGGGGCGACTGGGGGATCCAGCTCCACCCCGGCGACCTCCGTCCGAATCCCGATATCCTCCGGAAGCTCGTCGACGTGGGGTACCCGGCGACGCTGGACGGCTGGGCGCGCTCGTTCGCGGCGGTGGCGATGGCGGCGCTGGTCGCCCGGTTCGGCCCCGCAGCCACCGCGGCGTACGGCATCGGCGTCCGCCTGATGTCCGTCTCGTGGACCGTCTCCGGCGCGGTCGGACAGGCGACCGCGACCGGCGTCGGACAGAACCTCGGCGCGGACACGCCCGACCGCGCGAGCGAGGTCGCACGCGTCGCCACGCTCGCGACGATGGGCATCCTGCTCGCCGCGAGCCTCGCCGTCTGGCTCTTCCCCGCCGGCGCGATGCGCGTGTTCATCGACGACCCCGCGACCGTCGCCGAGGGCGTCGTCTTCCTCCGGATCGTGGCGCTCTCGTGGGCGTTCTTCGGCGGCCTGATGGTGATCCAGGGCGCGTTCCGCGGCGCCGGCGACACCAGGGTCGCGATGGCGCTCTCGCTGCTCTCCCGGTGGGCGTTCCGCGTCCCGCTGGCGGTCGCGCTCGCGTTCGGCACCGTGACCGTCCCCGTCGTCGGCGTCACCTACACCGGGCTCGACTGGGGCGTCGAGGGGCTCTGGTGGGGGTACACCGCGGCCGCCGTCGCCTCCTTCGCGGTCGGCGTCGCGTGGTTCCTCCGCGGCACGTGGAAGGAAGGAGTTATCGACGGGGAAGGGGCGGCAGAGGGGTCGCCGGCCGCGACGGACGACTGAGACGGTCACCCGCTGGGCCCGGTCGTTCGCGCGTCAGTCGTCGTCCGCCGGGAGCACGGCGCTCGCGACGTCGGGGTCGGCGTGCGCCACGGTCGACCGGTTCGTCCGGGGGTCCTTCTCGACCGTCACGAGGTCGTCGGCCGCGCCCACGAGGTCCTCGTCGTGGCTCACGATGACGATCTGGCGGACGCCGAAGCCGCGCATCTCCTCGACCAGATCCACCAGCCGCGAGACGTGGCCCGAGTCGAGGAAGACGGTCGGCTCGTCGAGGATGAGCGGCGGGGTCGGCGCCGCGCCCTCGATCCCCTCCGCGAGCAGGCGGTAGATCGCACACCGCAGCGAGAGGTTGAACAGCGCGCGCTCGCCGCCCGAGAGCTGCTCGGGGTCGAGCGGCTGCCCGTCCTTCTGATAGACGGTCAGCTCGTACTCGCCGTCCAGCTCGATGTGCGAGTAGGCGTCGTTGTCGTACACCAACTCGAACGTCTCGTTGAGCATGCGCTCCAGTTCGCGGACGTTCCGCTGGCGAAGCTCCGCCCGGAGGTCGCCGTACATCGACTCGAGGGCCTCGGTCTCGCCGTGGAGCGACTCGAGGGAGTCGACCGTCTCCGCGAGCTCCGCGCGGTCCTCGCGGAGGTCCTCGAGGTCGCCGATCTCCCCCCTGACGCTCCCGATGGCGCTCTGGATCTCGTCGCGCCGGTCGGCGAGCCGGTCGAGCTCCGCGTCGACGCGCTCGATGTAGTCTTCGGCCTCCGTCTTCCGCTCTTTCGCGTCCTCGATGGCGTCCTCGTCGACCTCCTCGCGGAGCTCGTCGCGGCGCTCGCGCTTCTCGGCGAGCCGATCGCGGCGCTCGTCGTTGAGGTCGGCGATCGCGGACCGCCGCTCCCGCAGGCGCTCGATCCGGTCCTCGGCGTCCGCGACCGCGTCCAGCCGCTCCGCGACCGCGTCGACCGCCTCGCGGGCGTCCGCGAGGTCCGCGAGGTCCCCCTCCAGCGTCTCGACCGTCTCGGCCGCCTCCGCGGCCGCCTCGCGTTTCTCGTCGGCGACCTCGCGGAGGTCCGCCGCCTCCTCGCGCTTCTCGGCCGCCTCCTCGCGCTTCTCGGCCGCCTCCTCGCGGTGCTTCTCGGCCGCCTCGCGCTTCTCGGCGACGCGCTCCTCGAGCATCTCCCGTGCGTTCCCGATCTCGCCGAGTCGCTCCTCGGCGTCCACGAGGTCCTCGAGCGCGTCGATCCGGTCGTCGAGGGCGGCGACCCGCTCGCGGGCGTCGCTCAGGTCCGCCTCCAACTCGGCGACGCGCTCGCGGTCCTCCTCGACGCGGTGGGCGTGCGGCGAGTCCTCGACTGGCTGGCCGCACTCCGGGCACTTGCCGGCGTCCAGCAGCTCCTCGGCCTCCGCGACGCGCTCGCGGGCGTTGCTCAGCTCCGCCTCCAACTCGGCGACGCGCTCGCGGGCCTCGCCGCGCTCCTCGCGCAGCGCCTCGCGTTTCGCCGTCGCCTCGCCGCGGTCGACCTCGGCGTCCGCGAAGCGGTCCTGAAGCGTCTCCGCCTCCTCGGCGAGGTCGTCGAGTCGGTCCGCGCGGTCCTCGGCCTCCGATTCGGCCTCCGCGGCGCGTTCGGTCAGGCCGTCGGCCTCCCCGTCCAACTCCTCGGCGCGAGCCGCGAGGTCGTCCGCCTTGTCGGCGAGGTTGTCCGCCTGATTGCGGAACGCCTCGGCGTCGACGCGAACGTCCGACAGCTCCTCCTGTAACTCCTCCTCGCGAGTATCGAGCGCCGCGCGGCGGTCCGCGACCGCGTCCTCCGTCGCCGCGTCGAGGCCGGCGTCGCCGAGCCGGTCGTCGAGAGCCGCCTCGAGGTCCGCGATCCGCTCGCGAGCCTCGCGGATCTCGGATTTGTGTCCCTCGCGTTCGCTCTCGGCCTCGCGGATCTCCGCCTCCAGGTCGTCGATGGCCGTCTCGACCTCGCGCAGTTCCTCGCGATTCTCCGCTTGGGCGTCGAGCACCGCGGCGGCCTCCTCGCGCGTCTCGACCGCGGTCTCGCGCTGCTGCTCGTAGTTCTCGACTCGCTCCTCGAGCTCGGCGAGGTCGCTCTCCAGCTCGTTGAGCCGGCCGTGGAGGTCCTTCTCCTCCTTCTCGTCGATCCGTTCGTCGAGGTCTTCGAGGAGCGTCCGCTTGGCGGTCAACACGTCCTCGACGCCGAGGCGGGCGTCGCCCGCGCGCTCGCGGTACTCCTCCAGCGTCCCGAGCTGGAGCAGGTCGTCGATGGTGTCCTGGCGCTCGCTCGGCGTGGCGTTGATCAGCTTGTTCACCTCGCCCTGCCGGACGTACGCGCAGTTGACGAACGCCTCGGCGTCCATCCGCAGCAGTTCGGTGACGAAGCCGCGGACCGCGGTGGCGCCGTCGCGCGTCAGCCCGTCGGGCCCCTCCAGCGTGCAGTCGTGACCGACGCGGTCGCCGTAGTCCTTCAGGCGGCGCTCGATGCGGTAGTTTCCGCCGTCGTGAGTGAACGCGAGCGTCACCTCCGTCTCCTCCTCGCCGTTGGTGATCACGTCCTCCAGCGTGCCGTCGAGCGCCTTCGACCCGTACAGCGCGAAGAAGCACGCCTCGAGCAGCGAGGACTTGCCGCTGCCGTTGAGCCCGTGGATCACGGTGACGCCGTCGCCCAGGTCGAGGTCCGCGTCGCCGTAGGGCTTGAAGTTCCGCAGCACGATGCGGTCGAACCTCATAGGTAATCCTCCATGGAGACTTGTCCGTCGTCAGCGGGCGCGTCGGTCGGGTCGGCTTCCGGTTCGGCGTCCGCGGCCCCCTCGTCCGTCTCGGCGGCGTCCGCCGTGGTCGCGTTTTCCGTCCCCTCGGCGTCGGTGGTGGCCGTCTCGGTCTCCGCGGCGTCCTCGCCGTCTTCCGCCGGCTCTCCGGGGACGTCCTCCGGGTCGTCCTCGTCGCCGGTCCGTTCCTCGACCACGCCGCTTCCGGTCTCGAAGGCGCCGAGGTCCCCGTCCTCGAGGCGGTCCTCCAGCCGCGTTTTGACCTCCTCGCGGACGTTGCTGTCCGCGACCTTGCTCGCGCGGACCGTCTCGTCCACGTCGAGCGCGGCCGTCGACAGGCCCATCTCGCCGATACGCTCGCGGACGGCGTCCTCCGGGTCCGCGAAGCTCACGTCCACCTCCGTCTCGGTCTCCACCTCGCGGCGGTCGGTCACGCGGGCGATCAGCGCGCCCTCGTCGGTGGCGAACTCCTCGACCGCCGCGGGAGTGACCGGCTCCCCCTCGCCGGTGACCTCCACGATGGCGACCGCGTCCGCGAGGTCGTGCTGGCGGACCTGCTCGCGCACGCGCTCGATCCCCTCGCCCTCGCGGAGGTCCACGGAGACGAACGCGAACGGGCGCGTCTCCAGCGCTCGTCGTCTGATGTCGACCGCGGCGGCGTCGTCCCCGGACTCGCCGTCTTCGGCGTCCCCGTCGGCCGCGTCCTCCCCGAAGCGGACGAGGTTGTAGCCACGGCCCGCTTCCTCGCTCGCGCTCGCGCGCTCGGTCGAGCCGGGGTAGGTGACCCACGCGTTGCGCACCTGCGCGGTGTCCGCCTTGTGGTTGTCGCCGAGCAGCAGCGCGTCGAAGTCGACGGTGCTTGCCGTGAGGAGTTCCTCGGTGTCCCAGTCCGCGTGCGCGAACGGCTCGAAGAGACCGTGCGCGACCAGCGCGGCGGCGTCGGCGTCGTGTGGCTCGAACTCGTACTCGAGATCGTCGCGACGCGAGACGGGGACGTGGTCGAGCCCGTAGAAGGCGGTGTCGCCCACGACCGTCGGCGCGTCGTCGAGCCGCGTGGCAAGTCCCAGGCGCTCGAAGAGGTCGAGCCACTGCCCGCCGCGCGTCGACTCGTGGTTGCCGACGATGGCGAGGAAGGGGATGCCGGCGTCGTCCAGCTCCCGGAGGACCGACAGCGTCCCGAGGAGGTCCTGCAGCTCCGGCCGCCGGTCGTGGAACAGGTCGCCAGCGTGGACCACCGCGTCCACGTCGTCCGCGACCGCGTCCTCGACCACCTGCTCGAAGGCCTCGAGGAAGTCCTGCCGTCTGACCGGCGAGTGGTACTGCTGGTACCCGATGTGGGTGTCGCCGGTGTGGATCACCCGCGTCATTCGGCGTGAGGTTGTCCGGTTCCGCATTTAGGGGTTCCGCCGCCGGGGCGGAAGTGGTCGGGAGCGTCCTCGCGGTCCCCCTCGGACCGCGGCCGGTCGCTCGCCGTGCCCGCCGCGGCCGCCCGAAGCCCGCGATACGCGCGGAGCGCCTCGCGGCCGCGGTCCGCGAGTGCCGCCTCCTCGGCGTCCGCGGCCGCCGCCGTCGCCGCCTCCAGCCGGTCGAGCCCGACCGCGTCGAGGAACCCGGCGGCTCGGGAGAGGTCCGAGCGCGCATCCGTCGCCTCCTCGATCACGGCGGCGTAGGGGCTTCGAGCCGTGTCGGTCCTCCTCGCCAGCGCGGCCAGCGCGCGCTTGACGGCTTGCGTGGTTGCCACGGCCGCGGATGGCGCGGTATCGGTGAAAAGGGGTCGGGAGGGGTCGGGGGAGAAGGGACCGGAGAGAAGGGACCGGAGCGGCGTTCCGGGGGGATTCGAGATCGGGTCCGGGCCTCAGAGCGACAGGGTGTAGAGCCGCTTGCGCGCGTCAGCGAAGGAGAATCGGGAGTCGACGACCTCCTCGTCCTCCAGCCGGGAGAGCGCGTAGCGGACCGTCCGGGGCGGCAGCAGGGTCTCCTCCGCGAGTTCGCTCTGCGTCAGCGTCTCGTTGTAGTCGAGGACCTTCGCCACGAGCTTCGCGCTGGGGGGCAGGTCCCGGACCGGCTCCCACCGGTCGCCGTCGACCGCGTCCTCGTCTACCGCGTCGTCCTCGTCCGCGTGGATGGCCTCTGGTGCACTCATGTGTCTCCACGTGTGTGATGCTAATAGATAATATTTGCTATCCAATTTAATTACCAACAAGCATTACTCGGGCACGGGAGGCGCCGACGCGAACGGAGAGGAATGGCGGCTGTTCCACGCGAACGACCGCAGAGACGGCCCACAGCGGCGGCCGGACCGCCCCGACCCGAAGTCTCTTATTAGTGACCGGCCTAACAGGGGTAGATGAGTGACACTGTGGACGACGTCGATATGCCGTACGAGGACGAATCGGCGTCGCAACAGGAGAAGATCGAGACGCTGCAGGAGCGGCTCGAGGTTCTGGAGTCGCAGAACGAGGAGATGCGCGACAAGCTCCTCGACGCGAACGCCGAGAACAACAAGTACCAGCAGAAGCTCGAGCGGCTGACTCACGAGAACAAGAAGCTGAAGCAGTCCCCGCTGTTCGTCGCCACCGTCCAGGAGCTCAACGGCGAGGGCGTCGTGATCAAACAGCACGGCAACAACCAGGAGGCGCTCACCGAGGTCACCGACGAGATGCGCGAGGACCTCGCGCCCGACGACCGCGTGGCCGTCAACAACTCGCTGTCCGTCGTGAAGAAGCTCGAGAAGGAGACGGACGTGCGCGCCCGCGTCATGCAGGTCGAGCACTCGCCCGACGTGACCTACGCCGACATCGGCGGCATCGACGAGCAGATGAACGAGGTCCGCGAGACCGTCGAGATGCCGCTCGAACAGCCCGAGATGTTCGGAGAGGTTGGCATCACGCCGCCCTCCGGCGTCCTGCTGTACGGTCCGCCGGGCACCGGCAAGACGATGCTCGCGAAGGCCGTCGCCAACGAGACCAACGCGACGTTCATCAAGATGGCCGGCTCCGAGCTGGTCCACAAGTTCATCGGCGAGGGCGCCAAGCTCGTCCGCGACCTCTTCGAGGTCGCCCGCGAGAACGAGCCCGCGGTGATCTTCATCGACGAGATCGACGCCATCGCCTCGAAGCGGACGGACTCGAAGACCTCCGGCGACGCGGAGGTCCAGCGGACGATGATGCAGCTGCTCTCGGAGATGGACGGCTTCGACGAGCGCGGCGAGATCCGGATCATCGCCGCGACCAACCGCTTCGACATGCTCGACGAGGCGATCCTCCGGCCCGGTCGGTTCGACCGCCTCATCGAGGTCCCCAAGCCCGACGCCGAGGGGCGCAAGATCATCTTCGAGATCCACACCCGCGACATGAACGTCGCCGACGACGTGGACTTCGGCGCGCTCGCGGAGATGGCCGAGGACGCCTCCGGCGCGGACGTGAAGGCCGTCTGTACCGAGGCCGGGATGTTCGCCATCCGCGACGACCGCACCGAGGTCCGGATGGGCGACTTCCGCGAGGCCTACGAGAAGCTCTCGCAGGTCGAGGAGAGCGACGTGGGCGACTCGATCGCGTTCGCCTAATCGACCGACTCCGGCCCCTTCCTGTTGGTTTTTTCTTCCCGCGCTTCGCGCCGAGCGACGCATCCCGTGGCGTCTCGAGGTCTGAAGCGCCCTCCGCGCGGCGGACGGGTCGGCGTGCGAGCGTCCGAGTCAGCGCGCGACCGCCCGGCGAAGCGCGGGGCCGTAGAAGGCGGCCGCGACGCCGAGGGTCACCGCGGCGCCGAGCGGCGGCGCGGCGAGGGGGCTCCCGCCCCGTGCGCCGACGCCGACCGCGACCCACGCGCTCCCGACCGCGGCGAGCACGAGCAGGCCGCCGGTGACGCGCCGGTCCTCGCGGCCGAAGAGCGCGCCCGCGACCGCGCTCCCCGCGGCCAACAGGTGACACGCGAGCGCGACCGGCCAGACGGTGATCGACCGGGGCAGCGCCGCGACCGGCGGCCCGTCGAGGAAGTAGCTGGCGACGGTGTAGACGTGGATGGATCGGTCGGGCGCGAGCGGCGCGGTGTTCAGAAAGCCCCACGGCATGAGGAGCGTGTAGTCGCCGGCGCCCGCGCGGAGGGCGGTCACCGGGACGAAAAGCAGCGCGAGCGTCGCCGCGGCCGCGAGGCGACCGGAGGGCGGGGTCGGGTCAGAGGTGGCGTCGCCCATCTACTTCCGGGCGACGATCCGGAGCACGTCCTCGTCGGCCAGCACGTGCCCCTTGCCGACCTGCTGGTCGTCGTGTTTCGCGCTCGGACCGGAGACGCGGGCGAACTTGAACCGCTCGTCGAACTCGCCGCCGATCTTCTCGCAGGCGTCGCCGACGGTGGCGCCCTCGAAGAGGACGAGCGGCTCCTCGTAGTCGACGCCGCGGCCGGGCTTGTCCATGTAGATCCGGATCAGCCCGAGCTCCTCCCAGAGCCGCTCCTTCAGCCCGTCGAGGCCGCGCTCCTTCTCCGCGGAGATGAAGACCACGTCGTCGGGGTCGAGGTCGCGCTCGCGGAGTTCCTCCTTCACCGTCGGCAGGTACTCCTTGTCGATCAGGTCCGCCTTGTTGACCGCGACCATCGAGGGGAGGTACTCGCGGTTGTCCATCACGGCGTCGACGAGCTCGTCGATGGTGAGGTCGTGGGGGATCGTCACCTTGGCGTTGACGTAGCCGTACTCGCGGAGCACCTGCTTGACGGTGTCCTCCTCGAGGCTCACCTCGTCGCTCATCGTCACTCCGATGCCGTCCTTGTGTGTCTTCCGGATGTTGATGTTCGGCGGCTCCGTGTCGAGCCGGATGTTCGTGTTGTACAGCTCCTCGCTCAGCCGGTCGTACTGCTCGATCTCGAAGACGGAGAGGACGTACACCACGAGGTCCGCGGTCCGGACGACCGAGAGGACCTCCTTCCCGCCGCCGCGGCCGCCCGCCGCGCCCTCGATCAGGCCCGGCACGTCGAGGATCTGGATGTTCGCGCCGCGGTACATCAGCATGCCCGGGTTGACGTCGAGCGTCGTGAACTCGTAGGAGCCGACCTCGCTGTCGGCGTTGGTCAGCGCGTTGATCAGGGTCGACTTGCCGACGCTCGGGAAGCCGACGAGCGCGACGGTCGCGTCGCCGTGTTTCTCGACGGCGTAGCCGTGACCGCCGCCTGCGGAGGACTGGTTCTCCAGCTTCTCCTTCTTCTCCGCGAGCTTCGCCTTCAGCCGCCCGATGTGCGCCTCGGTGGACTTGTTGTAGGGCGTGTTGGCGATCTCCTCGCGGAGGTCCTCGATTTCGTCCTCCAGTCCCATCGCCGCATACTCGGCCGGTCGGCTCGTTAAACCTGTCCCTCCGCGGTCGACGTGGGGACGCGAACACGGTCGGACCCACGCCGGGACTGCACGCCGAGGACCGCGGAGATGGCCCGCGCGCTCGTTCCGACACGCCTATATGTCGGCCACACAACTGGTCGGACGACGAATGCCGGACCCCGCGCGGCTCCGCGACAGCACGCAGATCGTGGTGCCCCGCCACGCGCTCGACGGGGTCCGCGAGCGACTGGAGACCGAGTACACCGTCACCGTCTTCGAGACGGAGACGCACTGTCGGATCATCGGCAGCCCGATCGAGATCAAGGCCGTCAACGACTACCTGGCTCGGCAGGGCGTCGCGCTGGCGTAGCCGGTCGCGGACCGCCCGTCGGCCGCCCGCCGTCTCTCCTTCGAACGCGTGTCCCCGACCGCGGAGCCGCGGCTGACGTGTGCCGATGAGAAAAGGAACGGACCGCGACGCGCCGACTCAGCCGAGACTGCCGATGACGAGCTGCGCCGCGATGACGAACAGGAGCGCGAAGCCGAAGGCGATGGCCCCGACGGCCACCCCCTGCGCGTTGCCGAGCCCGCGGCCGCGTGCGCCGGCGTACCCGCCGAGGAAGACGAACGCGAAGAGCGAGATGCCGAGCACGGCGTAGACGACGGTCAACGCGGTCGCGGCCGCCCCCTCCGAGAGACCGAAGCCGCCGAACGCGGCGACCGCCCCGAGGCCGAACGTGAGCGCACCGGCGACGAAGACGACCGCCCAGACCGCGGGCGACTTGGCGAGTTCGTCGAACCGGCGCGCGAGCTGGTCGTACCGGTCGCCCTCCGACGCGGCCGCCTCGTGTTTCCGTCGGGTGCCGATCCGCGCGGCGGCGACGAACGTGGCGACGACGAGCAACCCCATCAGTACCGTACTCACGAGCGTAAGCGAGACCATATCTGTATCCGTTCCTCGTTGGTAGAGCGTCCGTGCGTGCGTACAAATAGCCTTCGTATGTCGGCGACGGTGGACCCCTCGGATGTGGCCGACGAGCGCGCGGGCGAACGCGCTACAAAAGAGCTAAGTGTGCCATCGCTAAGTCCACACGTAAGGCCCGACAGAAGAACATGATAGAGTCACTCATATTACAAGTGGCCGACGAGTGGCGAGCGCAGTCAGCGGTGTTCGACGAGATCTTCTTCGTCTTTCTCGCGCTCGGTACCCTCGTCGGGACGATCGTCGTCTCGTACACGCTCTACAACGCGTACAAGTACCGCGACGACGGAAGCGACCCCGGCGAGAAGTTCGATCCCCCGGTCCTCGGGGAGCTGCCGACGGGACAGGGCGGCCCGAAGGCGAAGAAGCTCTTCCTCTCGTTCGGTCTCAGCGCGATCGTCGTCATTAGCCTCGTGGTTTACGCCTACGGCCTGCTGCTCTACGTCGAGGAGGGACCCGCCACCGACGTGGAGGAGGACATCGAGATCACGGTCGAGGGCTACCAGTTCGGCTGGGAGTTCCAGTACCCCGACGAGGGCGTCACCACGCAGAACACGCTGCGCGTCCCCCAGGATAAGGTGGTCCAGTTACGTGTGACCTCGCGGGACGTGTGGCATAACTTCGGAGTCTCCGAATTACGCATCAAAAGCGACGCGATTCCGGGCGAGTACTCCGAGACGTGGTTCAGCGGACAGGCCCACCTCGAGGAGCCGCTCGAGCCCGGCGAGACGGAGACTTACACGGCGGAGTGCTTCGAGCTCTGCGGCTCGGGCCACTCCTACATGAAGGCCGACGTGATCATCATGCACGAAGAGGATTACCAGGATTGGTACGACGAACAGCTCGCCGACGCCGAGGGCGAGGAGACGGAGGGTGACGGCTGATGTCCGAGCTCCCGCCGACGACCTCGCTCCGCCGTTGGCTCGTCACGACGAACCACAAGGACGTCGGGATCATGTACACCATCACGGCGCTGTTCTTCCTCATCTTCGGCGGCGTGATGGCGCTGCTGATCCGGCTCCAGCTGTGGGAACCGGGCGCCCAGATCCTGTCCGGCCTCGCGTACAACGAGGCCGTGACGGCCCACGGACTGGTGATGGTGTTCTGGTTCCTCTCCCCGCTCGGGTTCGGGCTCGCGAACTACTTCGTCCCGCTGCAGATCGGGGCGGACGACCTGGCGTTCCCGCGGCTCAACGCCGTCTCCTACTGGCTGTACGTGCTGTCGGGCGTCATGTTCGCCATCTCGTTCTTCCAGGGCGGAACGCTCTCCGCCGGGTGGACGATGTACGCCCCGCTCAACGTCCCGATGTACACGCCGAGCATCGGGTCCACGGGCGCGATCCTCGCGCTCGCGATGTTCGTGGCGAGCACGACCGCGTCCACGGTGAACTTCCTGACGTCGATCCACCACTCCCGCGCCGAGGGGATGGGCCTGATGGACATGCCGATGTTCACGTGGTCCATGCTCGCGACCGTGTGGATGATGCTGTTCGCGTTCGCGGCCCTGCTCGCGGTCGCGGTCATCCTCCTGTCCGACCGCGTCTTCGGGAGCCTCTACTTCTCGGCGACTGAAGGCGGATCGCTACTCTGGGGACACCTCTTCTGGTTCTTCGGCCATCCGGAGGTGTACATCGTCTTCTTCCCCGCGCTCGGCGTGATGTTGGAGCTGTTCCAGACGTTCTCCGGCCGGCGGCTCGTCGGGCGGAAGTGGGCCATCATCGCCATCTGTCTGATCTCCGTCCAGTCGTTCCTCGTGTGGATGCACCACATGTTCCTGACGACGATCAACCTGGAGATCAAGACCCTGATGATGGCGACGACCATCGGGATATCCCTGCCGTTCGACCTGCTGGTGTTCGCGCTGATCTACACGCTGATCAAGGGACGGATCCAGTTCACGACGCCGTTCCTGTTCGCGCTCGGCGCGCTGCTGCTGTTCATCCTCGGGGGCATCACGGGCGTCTTCCTCGGCGCCATCGTCCTCGACTACGAGTTCCGCGGCACCTACTGGGTGGTCGCGCACTTCCACTACGTGATGTTCGGCGGCGCGACCGCGCTGTTCGGGGGCATCTACTACTGGTTCCCGAAGGTCACCGGGAAGATGTACGACGAGTTCCTGGGGAAGGTCCACTTCGTCGTGTTCTTCATCGGGTTCAACGCGGTGTACTTCTCGATGTTCCTCGGCTGGGAGACCCCCCGCCGCGTCTTCGAGTACGACCCCGCGTTCCAGACGTTCCACCAGATCGGGACGATCGGCGCGTTCGTCCTCGGCGGGTCGTTCTTCATCATGTTCTACAACCTGGCCAACTCCTACCTCTACGGCGAGGAGGCCGGGGCCAATCCGTGGGACTACACGCGGACGGCCGAGTGGGCGATCCCCTCGCCGCCGCCGCTCGAGAACTGGGACGGCCGCCCCTCGTACGCCTCCGGGAAGCTCGAGTTCGTGCAGGACGCGGTCGCTGACGGCGGGCACGCCGACGGTCACGGCGAGAGCCACCTCGACGAGTACCCGTACTGGGACAAGCACCCGAGCCACGCGAGTATCTGGCCGTTCGCGTTCTCGGTCGCGACCCTGATCTTCATGATCGGGCTCTCGGGCGTCCGCGACTCCGTCTCGCTGTCGCTGGGCGACACGCTCGCGACGACTGCGCTGTCCATGTCGAACCCCGTCTACCCGGTGTTCGCCGCCGTCGGCCCGATCCTGATGGTGTGGACCGCGGTCCGCTGGGGCACGGAGGACTTCTACGCGCCGCCGACGGCGATCGCCGAGCGGTGGCCGTTCCACGGCATCGAGAAGGTGAAGCTGGGCATGTGGTTCTTCCTGGCCTCGGACGTCATCGTCTTCGGCGCGTTCATCTCGGCCGCCGTGTTCATCCGCGTGAACGCCGGCTGGATGAACTGGGGCCCGCTGACGGACCCGCTTCCCGGGCTCATCAACACGTTCGTGCTGTTGACCTCCTCGTTCACGGTCATCCTCGCGCTCGTGTTCGCCCGCCGGGAGAACGCGAAGGGGCTGCTGGCGAGCCTCGGTGCGACGATCCTGCTGTCGTTCACGTTCCTCGGGATCAAGGCGTGGGAGTGGCACCACGAGGTGTACGACAAGGGCGTCACGCTCACCCAGAACCCGCACGGCGACCCGATTCAGGCGTCGATCTACTACGTGACGACCGGACTGCACGGCTTCCACGTGATCATCGGCGTGCTCATCGCCGGCTACCTGTTCGTCCGGGCCGCGCGCGGGTACTACCAGGAGGACCAGCGCCCGCTGGAGTACTTCGGGCTCTACTGGCACTTCGTCGACATCGTCTGGATCTTCCTGTTCCCGCTGTTCTACCTCTTCTGAGGTAGCGACCGCGGGCGGTCCCTTTTGACGCGTCCCGCCCGCGTTCACACGCGCCGCCGTTCTCACGCAACAGGAGCGAACCGCACGACATACCTTTCCCCCCACGATACCCGGAGTATGGACGAGACTATGGTCGCGCGGCTCCGCGTCGCGGCCGTCGCGCTCGCGGGCGTCGTGGCGGTCACGCACCTGCTGCATCCGAGCTACGGCGGTCCCGCGCTCCTGGTGTACGCGAGCGCCGGCTACCTCGGCGACCCGCGTCCGGTCGCGTTCCTCGCCGGGGGGTTCGCCGTGGTGTTCGCGGCGTCGCTGATCGTCGCGGACGTCTATCGGCGCGGCGCGTACCTGCTCGCGGCCGGCGTCGCGGGGACGTTCCTCGTCGGGTTCGGGGTGTGGCACACCTTGCTGGACCACGGCGCGTTCTGGCCGGGACTGGAGCCGCGGGGACACCCGGACACCGGCGTCGTCGCCGTCCTCCTCGACCACCTGGTGAGCGACTGGCTGACCCTCACCTCGAAGGTGGCCGAGGCCGCGCTGATAGTCGTCTGCGTCGTCCTCTTTCGCGCGGAGGCACCGCGAGGCGACGGACCTAACTCCGGGAGCCCCTGAGTCCGTCCATGGTCGTGGACGCACTGACGAACGGGCGACTCCTGATCGGCGTGGGGATCGCCGTCGGCGCGGTGATCTTCTGGTCCAGCGGGTTCGTCGTCGCGCACTACCTCTGGAACCGCTGGCGGGGCAGCGAGGAGACGGATGAATAAATCTATAAGGACGGCACCGAAGGTTGAGGTGTACGAATAATGGCGTCCGACTCCATCAAACTCTACAGCCTCGTCTACGCGGGACTGGTGGGCCTCGCCGTCCTGAACTACGTGCTCTTCGAGGGCGGACTCGACCTCGCGTACGACATCTCCTTCGTCGGAACGATGGTCATCGCCGTGCTCAAGACGGCGCTGGTCGTCGCGTTCTTCATGCACCTCAAGTGGGAGAATCGCTCGCTGACGTACCTGATGGTGCTGGCGCTCGTGCTGACGCTGCTGTTGATGTCGGCCGCCACCTACTCCATCACGTAGTTCCCCGTCGCAGCACCTTCGTTCGACGGTTCAGTTCTCGACGCCGCGAGCGGCGCGATCGGTTCCCCTCCGACGAGGGGCGTCTCACGGGGGAAAGACCATTACGGACCCCGCACAACCCCGGTCCATGTACCACGTGCTGTTGGGAGTTGACGACGACGGAGAGATGGCCGACCGAGTGGCGGGGACCGTCGCCGACCTGCCGGGGGGCGCCGACGAGGTGACCGTCTCGGTGTTTCACGCGTTCACCGACAATCCCGCGGGCGCCTCCGCGGCGCAGGTCGCAGGGGTCCGTCGGGCGCAGGAGCGGCTCGAGGAGGCGGGGATCGAGACGACGGTCCTCGAGGCGAGCGGCGATCCCGCGGAGGAGCTCCTGGAGGCCGCCGCGGACCACGACGCGGACATGATCGTCATCGGCGGACGGCGTCGGTCGCCGGCGGGCAAGGCGCTGTTCGGGAGCGTCGCGCAGACGGTGATCCTCAACGCGGACCGACCGGTGCTGGTCGGTGGCCGCCCCACGCCGACGGACGAGGCGTAGCGACGAGCCGTCCATCCGGCCGCAGACACTTTTGTAGCTGGACGTGGTGACACCCCACATGGAGATTCGTGCGGCGACCGGGGACGACGTGGACGCGATCAGGGCGGTAGCGCGCGCCTCCCTCGACGCGTCGTACGGGCACGCGATCACCGAGACGGTGCTGGAGGCGGCCGTCGACCGCTGGTACGGCCGGGACGCGCTCGGCGCGGACGTCGCCGACGACCGGGTCGTGTTCCCGGTCGCGGTCGCGGACGGCGAGGTCGTCGGGTTCGCCGAGAGCTACGTCGTCGACCGTCGGGATCGCGTCGGCGAGATCGACTGGCTCCACGTCCACCCCGATCACCGCGGCGAGGGGATCGGGACGATGCTGTTAGAGCACGTCGAGGCGGCGCTCCGCGAGCGGGGCGTCGACCGCGTCGAGGGCGCGGTGCTGTCGGCCAACGAGGCAGGCACCGCCTTCTACGAGCGGGAAGGGTACGAGCGCGTCGACGAACGGCTCGTCGACATCGGCCACGACAGCTTTCCCGAGCACCGCTATCGGAAGACGCTCTCGGAGGGGGTCGCCGTCGCGGACGCCGAGACCGTGACGACCGACGACGGGACGGAGCTCCACGTCGCACTGACGGAGAGCTCCCGCGGCTCCGAGGGCCCCTTCTACGTCGTCTACGCCGACCCGGACCACGAGGAGCGGTACGGCTTCCGGTGCGGGGCCTGCGGGAGCCTCGACGTGGCCGTGGACACGATGGAACGGGTCGTCTGCAACGAGTGCGGCAACCGGCGCAAGCCGGCGCGGTGGGACGCGGCGTACCTGTAGTCGGTCCGTGAAGCGGACGAGGCTCCCGGCCGATCCTCAGGGCTCGTAGAAGGCGTCCGCGCCGTGGTCGTCCTGCCACGCGAACGCGAACAGCCGCCGCGAGGGGACCCGTTCGAGCGGCTCCGCGGCCGCACCGCCGGACTCGCCGGTGTGTGCCGCGGGCGCGTCGACGGGCCGGCCGGTCGCGCCGTCGTACAGCGCGCCGGTGCCGTCGGGGCGGTCCGCGCGGAATCCCGCGGGGGTCGCGCGCCACTCGTAGCCGGGGTCCGCGAAGGCGTGGATCCCCTCGTCCGCGAAGACGACGACCGACGCGCCGCCGACCGTCGCGGTCACGACGCCGCCGGCCGCCTCGACGCGCGGGAGGGGGAACCCGAGCGCGTCGCCGCCCCGCTCGACGCCGAGGACGACCGCCTTCGGGTCGAGGTCCGTCCGGTCCCACGAGCGGCCGCCCGTGCCCCGGTGTGCCCCGAGTCCGAACCCCTCAGCCTCGAAGTAGCGCTCGTAGGGCGCCTCGTCGTAGTCGACGGGCTCGGGGTCGTCCCCGTCCCCGGCCGCTTCGCTCTCGCCGCCCGGCGGGGCGAGCACGTCCCCGTCGGGATGTGCCTCCCGGAAGCGGGCCATCGTCGTCACGCCCGCGGGGAGCACCCGCAGCGACGCGCCCGCGAGCACTCCCGAGAGCGCGCGTCCGAGCGACTGCTTCCACTCCGTCCCGGTCTCGCGGTCGTACATCACGAGGTCGTCGTCCGCGAGCTTGCCCGAGACGCCGAACGTGAGCGTCTCGGGGAGGCCGTCCTCGTCGTCGAGGTCGGCGTCTTCCGCGTCGACCGTCTCCGCCCGCCGGTCGTAGACCACCGCGGAGCCGCAGAGCGGACACCACGTCACCGCGACCGGGATGCCGCCCAGTTCGTCGTTGACGATCTCGTGGTAGTGGAGGTAGCGGACGGGGTACGCCCGGGCCCGCCCCTCGACCGTGACCGCGACCACGTCGTCGTCCGGGTCCCCCTCGTAGGCCGCGGCCGGCACGCCCTCCGGGTCGTCGACGCTGGGGATCGCGTCGCGCGGGACGACCCGTCGCACGTCGAACCGGGCGTCGCTCACGACGCTCCGTCCCCCGCGTTCGCGGGATCCGTGTCGTCCCCGGCGTCGACGTGCTCCGCGAGCGCGAACCGGACGCGCTCCTCGTCGCTGCCCTTCGTCTCGCGGCCCGTGACGACCACCTCGCCGATCTTCTCGGTGTTGTCGACGTGCGTGCCCGCACACGCGGTGCGGTCGTAGGGGTCGGCGTCGGGGTCGGGCTCGCCGTCCGCGCCGAGCCCCGCGACCTCCACGATCCGGAGTTCGGTGATGGAGTCCGGCAGCAGGTCGATCCGCGTGCGCTCGGTGTCGAGCGTCGCCTCCGCCTCCTCGCGGTCCATCGTGTAGTGGGTGACGGGGCGGGCGTCCGCGATCAGCTCGTTCAGGCGCTCCTCGATCAGCGCGAGGTCCTCGTCGGTGAAGCGGTCGTGCCCGGCGTCGAGGTGCGCGTGGTCGCCGTACAGCTGATTGCCCGTCGTGGGCGCGTCGAACGCCTCGAGCAGCAGCGCCGACAGCAGGTGCTGTGCGGTGTGGTAGCGCATGTGGGCGTACCGCCGGTTCCACGTCACCTCGCAATCGACCGTCGTTCCGGGTTCGGGCAGGTCCGCCCTCGCCTCGCCGCCGACGGGCGCGTCGTTGGCGACCGCGCCGTTCTCCGGACGGAGCGTGTGGTAGACGTCGTCCGACTTCTGCACGTCGACGACGCGCCAGCGGTCACCGTTCGCCTCGACGACGCCGGTGTCGTGCGGCTGGCCGCCGCCCTCGGGGTAAAAGTACGTGCGGTCGAGCACGAGCCGGTCGTCGAGGCTCCGCTCGACGGTCGCGGAGAACTCCCGGACGTAGCTGTCCGCGAGGTAGGCCTGGTCGGTCATACGCGGACGGAGTCGACCGAGCTACTTACGGGTTGTTGAGTCGGAAACGGGCGGATCCGGCGGTGAAGCACGTGCCGCTTCGACCGCGAGGCGCCCGGAACGCGTCCGCCGAAAAGTGGGTACACTGTCGTAACGTCTAAAAGCGTTACGTACCTCCGTTCGTACAATGAACTACACGGATCGTCACGGGGGGAGGTGCCGGCGTGGGCGTCGAGATTAAGGAGTCCTCGGTGAGCGAGGACGCGTTCGAGGACATGAAGGAGTTCGTCCACGACTACCTCGCCGCCAGCGTCGAGGGCGAGGACGACGGGGGTCGGATGCGGTGGTACCCCTGGCACTCCGCGGAGTACCGGTTCAACCACATCCTCAACGTGATGGAGATCGCCACCGAGATCGCGGAGGCGGAGGGCGCCGACGTGGACGTGGTGCGCGTCGCCGCACTGTTCCACGACGTGGCCAAGTTGGAGGCCGAACAGGACGTTCACGCCGAGGCCGGGGCGCGCGTCGCCCGGGAGTACCTCCGGACGCGCGGGGACTACCCCGAGTCGTTCGTCGAGGAGGTGTGCCAGGCGGTCGAGGACCACTCCTACCAGGGCGACCTCGACGCGGTCGCGCTGGAGGCGCGGTGTCTGATCGAGGCGGACATCCTCGACAAGATCGGCGCCAACGGCAGCGCGCTGATGCTGCTCCGGATGGGCTACGAGTCCCGCTCGCACATGGACGCCGCGAAGATGGTCGACCGCGTGCTCGAACGCGGCCGCGACCACGTCGACCGCATCGAGTCCGACACGGCCGAGAGCATCGCCCACCAGCGGCTCAAGCGCGCCAGGTGGTTCCGCGAGTGGCTGGTCGACGAGGTCGCCGCGATGGACCGGTCCGGCGTCACCGACGAGTAGGACGGCCGCCGATCGGCCCGGCGCCGCCGAGCCGCCGTTCCGGGTCCTATAAGGCCGTCCCCGGCCGAGCGGCGGTATGCTCACCTTCATCGGCCTCGGCCTCTACGACGAGCGGTCGATCACCGTCGAGGGGCAGGAGGCGCTGCGCGCGGCCGACCACGCCTACGCCGAGTTCTACACCAGCCGGCTGGTCGGCGCCGACGTCGCGGACCTGGAGGCGTATCACGGCGTCGACATCGAGGTGCGTGACCGGCCCGGCGTCGAACAGGACCCCGACGACATGCTGGCGAGGGCGGCCGCCTCGGACGTGGCGTTTCTGACCGCGGGCGACACGATGATCTCGACGACTCACGCGGACCTCCGGCTCCGCGCCGAGGAGCGGGGCATCGAGACCCGCGTTATCCACGGCGTCACCGCCCAGTCGGCCGCCTCCAGCCTGACCGGGCTCCAGAACTACCGCTTCGGAAAGGCGGTGACGCTCCCGTTCCCGTACGCCCACGGCGGCGACCGCGTCCCGGAGAGCGTGATCGAGACGATCGAGGCCAACCGCGATCGCGGCCTCCACACGGTCGTCTATCTGGACATAAAGGTCGGCATGGGGCCGCGCGGCCCGGACCCGGACCACGAGGAGTACATGACCGCCGACTACGCGGCCGAGCTGTTCGCCGAGGAGTGGGGCGACGAACTCGCCGTGGTCGTCGCGCGCGCCGGGAGCCCGGACGCCGTCGTCGCCGCGGACCGCCTCTCCGCGCTCGCGGCGCGCGACTTCGGCGACCCGCTGCACCTGCTGGTGATCCCCGGCGACCTCCACCACGTCGAGGCGGACGCGCTGGCGGGGCTCGCCGGCGCTCCCGACGACCTGCTGTGACCTGCGGCGCCGCGTATCGAGGCACGCGACGGGACGTAGCGGAGAAGCGAGGGGAGGGCGACGGACGGCGTCGTTATCGGTCGCTCACGTCCTCGGCGACCGCCACGAGCCGGGTCCAGCTGTTGATCCCGGCGCGGAGGGCGACGAGGTCGTGCGCCCGCACGCGGACCGCCACCGTGTCCCCGTCGCGGTCGACGCTCGCGGTCGAGCGGGCGTCGTCGATCTCGCCGACCTCCGGGCCGAGCGCGTCGGCCACGAGGCGAGCGCGACGCTCGTCGGGGTAGGAAAAGCGCAAGAAAGCGTCGTGCTCGAACGCCGGCGACACGGGTGGACCCGTCAGTTGACGTCGACTTCTTTGACGTCGCCGCCGCGCTCCTTCAGGAGGACGCGGTGGCCACAGTACGGACAGCGGACGCCGCCGTACTCGTCGAGCGTCACGTCGCGCTTACAGCGGGAGCACTTGTAGCTCATTATTCCTCGTCGGCCAGCGCGGCGCGGATGGAGCGCCGGACGGTGCGGCCGCCGGGCGTCTCGGGGCGGTAGGCGCCGCCGGTGAACTTCTCGCCCGTCTCCTCGTTGACCCAGATGCCGGTCCCCACGCGGGTGACGTCGTCGCCGTCGACCGTCGCGGACTCCATCTCCGCTTCGATGTCCTGCACGCGCTTGCGGGCGACGCGCCCGTAGCGTGCGCCGAATCGGCCCGCGCTGCCGGTGGATCGAGCCTCGTTCTCAGCCATAGTGGAGAAGAGTACCGCCAGCGTGGGTAAAAAGGCTACGAGTCCGGGCGCCCCGCGGGAGGGCCTCACAGTCCCGGAGCGGAGGAACGACCACCGGGACAACGGCCTTTTAGCTTCGAGCGACCACACCTCGAACAATGAACTGTCGGCGGTGTGGCACCCCCCTCGACAAGCCCGGGGACTACTGTCTCACCTGCAACACCGCCAACAGCGACGCCGTGGTGGTCCGCTTCGACCCCGACCGCGCGGAGATCGCGATGCTCGACGACGACGAGGTCGTCGGCCGGACGACCGTCACCACGATCCCCGAGCGCGACCGCCGGGACGGGGACGAGCGCGAGACGGTTCAACGGCGGAACTTCGCGGGCCGGGTCGCCGACGAGATCCGGCGCAAGCGCCCCGAGGCGGTGTATGCCGCCGGCGAGCGCGGACCGCTCCGCGAGGCGCGCGCCCAGCTCCACCACGAGTTCTACCGCATCCCCGACGAGGCCGACCCCGTCGCGTGGGTGCGCGACCGCCGCGGCGACCGCGCGCTCGAAGTCGTCGAGACGCCGCCGAAGGAGAAGATCGGCGGCACGCACTCGACGCTGATCGGCGGCCGACCGGGACGGCGCGCCATCTCCACGGTCGCGGGACACCCGCACGTCAAGAAGATCGTCCCGGGGCCGATCGACGCGGGCGGGACCGGGTCGCGGACGGGGCTGCGCGCGAAGGCCACCCGCGCGGACCGGAACGGCAACGTGCGGCTCCTGTTGCGGGACGGCTCCAGCGTGCAGGAGAACCGGATCGTCACGACCGCGATGGACCGCGACACCGGCGAGCGCGTGCGCGAGGACCTCAACGAGGCGCTACGCGAGGCGGAACTGCAGGACGGCTGATCCGACCGGCCGCCCCCGACTTCTCTACTCGTCCTGCCGCACGTACAGCGTCTTCTCGCACTCCGCGTGGACGACGCCCTCGGCGTCGACGATCGCCACCTCGTAGACGCGGTCGAACGACTCGCCGGGGGACAGCGCCTCGCGGATGCGGTCGAGCTCGGCCCCCTCGATCTCGAACTCCGCGTACAGCGTCTCGCGGCCGGGCTTTCTGAACCTGATGTCGGCCGCCTTGTCCCACACCGTGTAGCGGTCGGTGTCGAGGTTCCGCCGCAGCAGGCTCATGTAGACGGGGTCGACCGCGCCGTAGAGACTGCCGCCGAAGATCGCGCCGACGACGTTCCGCGTCCGCCAGTTGAACGGGATCCGGACGCGGACGTAGCGCCAGTCGCCGCCGATGTGGTCGATCCGCGCGCCCGTCCCGCGGTAGGCCGGGAACAGGTTGTAGCCGTGCCGCCAGAGCCGCGTCCGGAGCGTCTCCGCGGGCGGGTCGTCACGCAATGGGGCGCGCTCCGGCCCGTCGTCGCTCATACCCGCACACGCGACCGAAGGCGCATACCCCTGTCGGAACCGGCGACGGCGTTGGTGCGGTCGCGGCGCCCTCCTTTTACGTCGGCGCGCGCCGGACGACCCGTATGGAGACGGAGACGCTCGGCGACCCCGCCGACCCGGACCTCGCGTGCGTGCTCGGCTGGGGGAACCGCCTCGACCACGAGAACGTCCGCTGGCTGCTGGAGACGCTCGCGGCCGACAGCCGCGTCACCGCGGTACAGATCCCGATCACGGTCACCGACTTCGAGGCGGGGTACCTCGACCCGGTCCGCGAGGTCGTCGACGGCCTCGACGACGACTACCGCTTCGTCGGCCACTCGACCGGCGGGCTGATCGGCGCGTACCTCCGCGGGGAGGCGGCGCCCGCGACGCGGACGTACCTCAGCCCGTGGTGGGGAATGGTTCCGGAGACGGCCGGCCCCATCTTCGACCTCGTCACGCGGCTCCCGATTTCTCGACGGGTCGTCCCCGTCGGCACCGCCGACCGCGACGCGCTCGGCGCGCTCGCGACCGACCGCCAGATCAGGGAGGGGCCCGACCGAGCGGCGCCGACGTTCCTCCGGGAGGCGGCGCGGGCGCAGGCCGGCCTCGCGGCCGTCGACCCCGACCCCGACGCGGTCGCCTTCTGTACCCTGACGGACCGGATCGTCGACCCGCGTCGCGTGGGGGACCGCGTCGAGGCCGAGCGCACGGTGCTGTACGACGGCGGCCACGAGCTGTTCTCCTCCCCGTCGCGCGACGAGCACGCGTCGACGCTCCGGGCGGTCGTCCGCGAGGGGCCGGCGGGACTGCCGTAGCGCCCCGGGACGGCCCCGCGGGTGAATCTCGCTCCGACCCCGAAACCCGTATCCCGACCGGTCCGCTACGGGTCGGTAATGGACTGCGACAAGTGCGGCGCGGACGCGGTCACCTTCGCGGCCTACTCCGGCGCCCACCTCTGTGAGGACCACTTCTGTCGCTCGGTCGAGAAGCGCGTGCGCCGGCGGGTCCGGGAGGACGGCCTCCTCGACCCCGAGGCGACGCCCGACGACCCCGACCGCTGGGTGATCGGTCTCTCGGGCGGGAAGGACAGCGTCGTGCTCGCGTCGATCCTCGACGACACGTTCGGCAAGGACCCCCGCGTGGAGATGCTCGCGCTCACCATCCACGAGGGGATCGAGGGGTACCGCGACGAGAGCGTCGACGCCTGCGTCGAGCTGGCCGACGACCTCGACATGCGCCACGAGGTGGTGTCGTACGCCGACGAGATCGGCGTCGAGATGGACGACGTGGTCGAGAAGGACCCCGAGAACATGGCCGCCTGCGCCTACTGCGGCGTCTTCCGGCGCGACCTGCTGGAGACCTACGCCGACGAGTTCGGCGCCGACAAGCTCCTCACCGGACACAACCTCGACGACGAGGCCCAGACCGCGCTGATGAACTTCCTCGAGGGCGACGTTCGCCAGATCGCCAAGCACTTCGACGCCTCGCTCGGCCCCTTCGACGAGCGCGGCGGAGCGACCGATGCCGCGGACGACGACGCGGACGACGACGCGCCCTTCATCCCGCGCGCGAAGCCGCTCCGCGACGTGCCCGAGAAGGAGGTCGCGCTCTACTGCCACCTCCGGGACATCCCCGCGCACATGGCCGAGTGCCCGCACGCGGACGAGGCGTACCGCGGCGAGATCCAGCGACTCCTCTACGACTTGGAGGAGAACCACCCCGGTACCCGCCACTCGATCATGGCCGGCTACGAGGAGCTGGCAGCGCTGGCGGCCGACCGCTACCGCGACGACGGAGAAGGGCCGGAGCTCCGCGAGTGCGCGGAGTGCGGCTCCGTGACCAGCCGCGAGGTCTGCCGGAAGTGCCGACTCGTCGCGGCCATCGAAGCGGTCTGAGAGTCGGAGCGGGGCGTCGGAGTCGCGGCGGCGCGGTCGCTCGTCGGTGCGGGGTCGAAAAAACGTGACGCGGTTCGCGGCGAACGGCCGGCGTCAGCGGATGACGTCGAGGCCGTTGTTCTTCTCGACCGGGTCCTCGCCGCCGTCGGACTCCCAGGCCGCGGCGTCGCTGCCGCCGGAGACGTCCGCGGACGGGGTACGGGAGACGTCCGCCGCGCCGTCGTGGACCTCGCCGTCGCCCTCGATGCTGGCGCGGGACTTGTCGGCCTGTTTCTGCGTGGACGGGCCGAGCACCTGCGCGCTCTGGACGCCCGTCATGATCGCCATGACGCGCACTTTCCCCTTGTACTCCTCCTGGATCCGGGCGCCCCAGATCACGTTGGCGCTCGCCTCGAGGCGCTCCGTGATGCTGTCGGCGATACCCTCCGCCTCCTTCAGCGTCAGGTCGGGGCCGCCCGTGATGTGGACGAGCCCGCCGGACGCGCCGCGGTAGTCCACGTCCAGAAGCGGGTGGTTCATCGCGTCGTTGACCACTTCCTGGGTCTTGTTCTTGTCCTGGGTCTCGCCGACCAACATCACCGCGACGCCGCCCTGGTTCATGATCGTGGACATGTCCGCGTAGTCCAGGTTGATCAGGGACGGCTGGGTAATCGTCTCCGAGATCCCCTTCACCGTCTCCGCGATGATCTGGTCCATCACGGAGAACGCCTTACCGATGGGAAGGTTCGGGACGTAATCGAGGAGGCGGTTGTTGTCGAGCACGATGATCGAGTCGGCCTCGTTGCGGAGCTCCTCGAGCCCCTCCTCGGCCTTGACCGTGCGGGCGCGCTCGACGTTGAACGGCGTCGAGACCATCCCGACGACGATGGCGCCCTGCTCCTTGGCGATCTTCGAGACGACGGGCGCGGCGCCGGTGCCGGTCCCGCCGCCCATGCCGGCCGTGACGAACACGAGGTCGGCGTCGCCGAGCACTTCCTTGATGGTCCCCTGGGCCATCTCGGTGGCGCGCTCGCCCATCTTCGGGTCGCCGCCGGCCCCGAGGCCGGAGGTGAGCGACTTGCCGACGAGGATCTTCGTGTCGGCCTCGATCATCTTGAGGTGCTGCTTGTCGGTGTTGATCGCGACCGTGTCGGCCCCGTCGACACCGATGTTGTACAGGCGGTTGATCGTGTTGTTGCCCGCGCCGCCGGCGCCGACGATGACGATTCGGGGGTCCCCGAAGTCGTCGTCGTCCATGTCGGCGTCCATCTCGCGCTGCTCGGCCTCGGCGTTGTCGAGTGCGTCCTGAACGATGTCCTGCATCGTTACACCTTGGCCCAGCCGCGCTTGCCGCGGCGCTGGCTCTCGTGGTCCCCGTCCTGCTCGTTGAGCATCTCACGGACGGCGGAGCGAATCGCCTCGCTCCGATTCGGGAACTCCCCCGTCTCGACCATCTGTTCGACCTCCTCGATCTGCTGTTTCGGTATGCGTAGTGTCACACGCTCCATGCTTACATTCCCCCGGTAAGACGGCGGGCGACGAGCGCCCGCGTCTTACGAAACGGAACCGCCGGACGGAACGGACTCCCGTTCCGCGGCGGCCGTCTGTAAGACGACCGTCTTACGCACATAGACGCACCGAGGCATAGAACTTAAAGGTAACGGCGATTGTAAGACACGCTAGCGAAAACGGCGTATACGTCGGCCACGACCCCGCTATCCGCGTTTACCTCGTGTCGAGTACGTCCGCAGCGGGGGTCCGGCGGCCGCAGCCGGGACAGAAGCCCCAGTCCGTCCGCACCTCGTCGCCGCACTCGCAGAACATGCGGTGGGCGGTCTTCTCGCCGCAGTTGGCGCAGTACACGTCGCCCGCCTCCAGCGTTTCGCCGCAGCCGCCGCAGGTCCGCTCCCCGTTCTCGCCCGGCGCGGTCGCGGAGTCGGCGGACCGGTCGGCGGCGTCCGACGCGGAGGGCTCCTCGTCCGCCGGCTCCTCCCGCTCCGCGGCCGGCCCACGACCGGACGCCCGCCGTCCGCTCGCCGACCGCTCGGTCGTCTCGTCCGCCGCCGTCGCGCCGTCGACGGTGACGTTGACGTTGATGTCGCGGTCGCGAGGCGCGGGGCCGTACCCGCGGGCCGCCGCGTCGCCGAGGCGTTCGTCGAGCGCGGCGTCGAGCCGGTCGGCGATGATGGCGTCGACGCGCTCCGCGATGGCGCCCTCGAGGCCGTCCGCGGCGACCTCGCGGTCGGCGTCCGCCGCCTCGGCCGCGTCCGACGCGTCCGACGACGCCGCCTCGTCGAGGTGACTGCGCAGCGCCTCGCGCATCACCTCGCTTTTGGAGGCGTCTAGCGCCTCCAGCCGCTCCACGAGGTCGTCGTCCGCGCGGAACGTGATCTTACTCATCTCGACACAGCATCCTCGCCCCCACTACATCAATCTTCCTGCGCGTCCGACGCGCGTGTGACACGCCGCCTTCCCGGACCGTCGGACCGTCGCCGCCGACCACCGACCGATCCCACGCGGGCCGCCGTCGCGGCGAGAAACCGGCCGTAAGCTCTTTGCCGTCAGAATTGCGAAGCTATCCGCAATGAGCATCGATCCCGAACGCGACGAGGCTCTGGAGAGTGGCCTCGACGCACTCCCTGCAGGGGAATTCCTCCGGGCGAGTCCCGACCCGGCAGTGACGGTCGGGCTCGACGGCACAGTCCACGCGGCCAACCCCGCGCTCGAACGCATCCTCGGGTACGCCCCGACCGCGGTCGTCGGCGAGTCGGTCGAGATGCTGATACCGAACCGCTTCTCCGCGGCCGCCCGCGAGCTTGCAGCCGAGTACGTCGAGACAGGCGAGTCACCCGTCGGCACGGCGAACCTCGAACTGCTCGCCCGACACGCGGAGGGCCACGAGGTGCCCGTCTCCGTGACGCTCGTCGAGCACGGCCACGCGGGGGAGCCGGTCGTGACCGCAGTCGCCCGCGAGATCAGCGACGCCATCGAGACGCGCGAGGAGCTGACCCGGGAGCGCGACCGCCTCGCCGCCGCGCTGACCGCGATGGCGAGCGAGCGGGACGTGCACGAGGTCTCGGTTCCGGACGTGGCGGCGTCCGCGTGGGCGACCGTCGAGACCGGATCGGAGTCGCTCGACATCGACGTGGGCGCCGTCGTGGAGACGGACGCGACCCGACTGAAGGCGCTGCTGACGGCGCTGTTCGCCGCGACCGCGCCCGAGGAGAACACCGTCCGCGTGGTCGGCGACGCGGACGCGGTGCGCGTCGAGGGAGCCGCGGTCGCCACGGACCTGGGCGCCGCGCCGGCGCTCGCGGCCGACCTCGGCGTCGCGTTGGACGTCGAACCGACCGCCGTCACCGTCTCCTTCTGAGCGCGCCGGTCCGGGAGGTCGCCGCGCCTCCGGGTCGCCCGCCGGCCGGCTTCCGGGCGCTCGGGGGTGACCCGGAAGCGCTTTCCGTCGCGCTCGCCTCGTCCGGTCATGGAGTACGAAGCGAGCCTCGACCGCGCCATCGACTCGCTCCCGGACCTCGGCGGGTCCGACGAGCGACTGCAGGTGCCGGACCCGCAGGCACAGAAGGACGGCGCGTTCACCCGACTCACCAACCTCTCGGCCATCGCGGACGCGCTCGGGCGCGACCCCGAGCACCTCCACTCGAACCTCCAGCGCGAGCTGGGGACGGCCGGCCAGTACGAGAACGGCGTCGCGCGCTACAACGGCACGTTCCGCCCGAGCGACTTCGAAGCGGCCATCGACGCCTACGTCGCCAGCTACGTCACCTGTTCCGAGTGCGGCCTCCCCGACACGCGACTCGTCACCGAGGACCGCACGCAGATGCTTCGCTGTGAGGCCTGCGGGGCGTTCCGCCCGGTCGCGAAGCGCTCGTCGAACACGACGAAGACGACCACCCAGGAGGAGGCCATCGAGGAGGGCAACACCTACGAACTGGAGATCGTCGGCACCGGCCGCAAGGGCGACGGCGTCGCCGAGCGCGGCCAGTACACGATCTTCGTCCCCGGCGCCTCCGAGGGCGACACCGTGAAGGCGTACATCGAGAACGTCTCCGGTACGCTCGCCTTCTCTCGCCAGGTCTAACTGCCGATATTCCGTTTTGACCGATAGCGATACTGGGTATAGCGGGCTGATCTAGAAGTGTCTGTTTTCTGTCTCATAAGGCGTGCTGATGCGCTCATTGTCGACACCCAGAAAGCCCTCGACCGCTCGGTCTACGCTTTTTCTGGATCAGTCAAGCGTTCTGCTGTGCTCACCGCCAACACTCAGAAAGCCCTCGACCGCTCGCGGGCGCTCAGCGACATATCGGCGCCTCTCCACACCGCCCGGCGCCGATAGGGGTCGTCTGAGCGCCCGCGACCGGCCTCGCCCTTTCAGTCCGCCAGGGCGTCATTTGTAGGGTCGGTCGTCGCGCCCGGTCGATCGGTGGTTCTCGATACCGGCTGTCGAGGCACGCGTGGCCTCACACCTCCCCAGCCTCAGCCGCCCGCGGCCTTCGCGTTGCTCCGGCCGCGGGCGGGCTTCCCTCGCGCGCGTTGCTCGCGCGCGCCAAGCGCGGGACAGCCGGCGAGCCGACGTGTCGAAGAACGAGCGATCAGGCTGCACTCACGGCGGGAGTTCTGCCTAATACGCGAAAAACGTTCGTCCCGCGGTGGCGCGGTCGGCGCGCGCCGCGGCGACCGCAACGCGTGTCGCCGCGACCGTGCGAGGGAGGCGGCGGCGCGGCCGCCTACGGTGCGGTGCGGTTTCGCGGCCGCGCCGCCGCCGAGGCTGGGGAGGTGCGAGGCTGCGGGGCGATGGCGGTGCAGAGCGGTCGCGGTGGGTGGGACTGAAAGGGGCAGTCGGCTCGATCCGGCCCCGACGACGTAAGCACCGCAGCGGGCGTTGCGGAGAGCGAGGAGCGCAGCGAGGCGCGGCCGGTCGAGCCGGCTGGGGCTTTCTGGGTGGTGCTGTCCAGATCAGCAGGATCGGCAACAGTCACAAAAACACCGCCCAGTGACAGAAAACAGACAAAAAACCATCTCTATACCCAGTATCGCGTTTTTCGTCAAAGGGGCGTTCGCGGCCGGTTCCCCACGTTTTTACTCCGCGGTCGCGGATCCGGGCGGTATGGCAACACGGCTTCCGGAGACGGAGTTCGACGCCCGACTCGCGGAGATCCGCGGCAAGCTCGCGGACACGGATGCGGACGCGGGCGTCTGGTTCGGCGCGACCAGCATCGAGTACCTCACCGGCTTCCACCACATCCAGACCGAGCGCCCGGTCGTGCTCGCGGTGACCGACGACCGCGTGGCGGTGACGGTCCCCCGGTTGGAGGTCGAGCGCGTCGAGCCGAACCCCCGGATCGACGCGGTGCATCACTACTTCGACTATCCGGGCGGGAAGCCCATCGAGACCGCGGTGGAGATGCTCCGGGGGCTCGACGTCGCGGCGGTCGCGGCCGACGGCGACGGCGCGCCGGGCGTGATGGGCTACGAGGGGCCGGCGCTGTCGGAGTTCCTCGACGTGGAGACGCAGTCGTGGGTCGACCGCATGCGCTGGGAGAAGACCGACGCGGAGGTCGACCTCGTCCGCGAGTCGGCCAAGTGGGCGAACCTCGGCCACCGCTACCTCGCGGACTACACCGAGGTCGGCGCCCACCCCGCGACCGTCTCACAGCGCGCGTCGACGGACGCCTCGCGCGCGATGCTGGACGCGCTCGGGGACACCTACAGCGTCCGCGTCCGGGGGAGCGGCCCGGTCCACGCCGGCTACATCTCCGGCGCCGAGACCGCGCTCCCGCACGGCCACACGCCCAACGAGCGCCTCGCGGAGGGCGACGTGCTGATCACGGGCGCGTCCGCGAACGTCGACGGCTACAACTCCGAGCTGGAGCGCACCATGTTCGTCGGCGACTACACCGACGAGCAGGAACACTACTTCGAACTGATGAAGGAGGCACAGGAGGTCGCCATCGACGCGCTCGGGCCGAGCGTCCCGGTCTCGCACGTCGACGAGCAGGTGTTCGCGTACGCGGACGAGCAGGGGATCGCGGACCTCCTCCAGCACCACACCGGCCACAACATCGGCCTCGGCGGCCACGAACCGCCGTACATCGACCGCGGCTGGGACGAGCGCTACGACGGCGCGGACGTCGAGATGGCGCCCGGCCACATCTACACCATCGAGCCGGGGATCTACACCGACGAGTACGGCTACCGCCACTCCGACACCATCGCCATCACCGAGACCGGCGTCGAGTGGCTGACGCACTTCCCGCGCGACATCGAGTCGAACACGATCTGAATGGCGGGGCGTCGTGCGGACCTCCACCTCGACGGCGAGCGCGTCTCCCTGATCGACGGGCACAACGACACCGTCCTGCGCTGTACCGACGGGGACAGGCGGACCGAGGCCGCCGCGGAGGTCGGGGTCGCCCCCGAGAACGTCCCCGGCGTCGACGCGGCGTTTCTGGAGGGCGGTGCGGGCGGCCACCTCGACCTCCCGCGCGCGCTCGAGGCGGGGCTCGCGGCGGGGCTGTTCGCCACCTTCGTCCCGAACGCCGCGGACCCCGCCTTCGAGGAGGGGTCGGTCGACTACGCGGCCGGCGAGGTGCCGCCCGCGGTCGACCCCGCGGTCGCCCGCGACGTGGTCCTCGAGCAACTCGCCGCGCTTCACCGGTGGGACCGCGCGAGCGACCGCTTCCGGCTGATCCGGGACGGAGCCGACCTCGACGCGTGTCTGGAGGCTCCCGGCGACGTCCTCGGCGCGGTGCCGCATCTGGAGGGCGCGGCGGCGGTCGCCCCGGACCTCGCGAATCTCGACCTGCTGTACGCCGCGGGGCTGCGCTCGGTCGGCCTCGTCTGGTCGCGGCCGAACGCCTTCGCCGAGGGCGTCCCCTTTCTGCACGACGCCTCCCCGGACACGGGTTCGGGGCTGACCGACGCCGGTGAGTGCCTCGTCCGCGCGTGCAACGAGCGCGGGATGGTCGTCGACTGCGCGCACCTCAACGCGGCCGGGTTCTGGGACGTGCTGGACGCCTCCGACGACCCGCCGGTCGTGACCCACGCCTGCGCGCACGCGGTCTGTCCGTCCAGCCGGAACCTCACCGACGAGCAGCTCCGGGCAGTCGGGGAGCGCGACGGCGTCGTCGGGCTCACCTTCGGCACGGGCTACCTCCACCCCGAAGGCGACCGGGACGCGACCGTCGGACTCGACACGGTCGTCGACCACGTTGACGCGATGGTCGGCGCGGCCGGGGTCGACGCGGTCGCGCTCGGATCGGACTTCGACGGCGCGTCGATCACCGACGCCGTCGGGGACGTGGCCGGGCTCCGCGACCTGCTCGACGCGCTCCGCGAGCGCGGCTACGACGAGCCCGCGGTCGAGAAGGTGGCGTGGCGCAACTGGCGGCGCGTGCTGACGGAGACGCTCGACGGCCGCGGTCGATAAATGCCGCCCCGGCCACGGGGACTGAACCCACCGACAGGTTCAACCCGGCCTTCCACCTACTGCCGGCAACGTGGCCGTAACGTTCGACCTGTTCGGGACGCTCGTCGACGTCTCCTATCCGACGGACCCGGCCGAAGCGGTGGCTCGGGAGCTGGAGGCGCGCGACGTGGCCGTCCCCGACGACTGGCACGTCGCCTACGGGGAGCGACACGTCGACGCCCCGGAGGGCGCCGAGGTTCCGCTCCCCGCACACGTCGCCCGGGCGCTGTCGTCCCGCGGCGTCGACGCGCCGGAGAACGTCGCCCGACACGCGGTCGTCGCGGCGTTCGACCCCGAGGTGACCGTCCGAGAGGGCGCGCACGCGGCCGTACGAAGCGCCGCGGAGCGCGGCCCGGTCGGCCTGCTCTCGAACTGCTCCGTCCCCGAGCTCGTCTCGCGGACCCTGATCCGGGCGGACCTCCGCGGCGAGTTCGACGCCGTCGTCTCGAGCGTCGCCTGCGGCTGGCGGAAGCCGCACCGGAAGGCGTTCGAGCGCGTCGCCGACGAACTGGGCGTCGCGCCCGCTGCGCTGACCCACGTCGGCGACGACCCGACGGCCGACGGCGCTGTCGCCGACCTCGGCGGCCGGTTCGTCGACGTGACCGAGACCCCCCTCGCGCGGCTCCCGGAGCGACTGGAGGCACCGTAGCGTGCCCGCCGCGGCCGCCGCCGCGGTCGCGCTCGCGGCGGTTCTCGACCGTCTGTTCGCGGAGCCGCCGGCGCGCCTGCACCCCGTGGTCTGGCTCGGCAAGCCCGTCGGCGCCGTCGACCGCCGCTTCCGCGGCTCCGCGCTCGCCGGCCTCCTCGCCGCCGCGGCGTTCCCGCTCGCGTTCGCCGGCGCGGCCGCCGCCGTGGTGTGGGCCGGCGGCGCCCTCGCGGCCGGCGTCGCTCCGCGGGGACTCGGCCTCCCCGTCGCGACCGCAGCCGCCGCCGTCCTCGCCGGGCTGGTGCTGTTCTCCTGTTCGAGCCTGCGGATGCTGCTGGACGCCGCGAGCGAGGTGGTGGCGCTGTCGGCGACGGACCTCGACGCGGCGCGGGACGCGCTCCCGGCGCTGGCCGGCCGCGACCCGAGCGACCTCTCCGCGGCGGCGGTGCGCTCGGCCGCCGTCGAGAGCGCCGCGGAGAACCTCGCCGACGGACTGGTCGCGCCACTGCTGGCGTTCTCGCTGGCGGCGGCCGGGGCGTCGCTTCTCGGCGCGTCGACGCCGTTCCTCGCGCTCCCGCTCGCCGCCGCCGCCGCGGCGTGGGTGAAGGGGGTGAACACGCTCGACTCCATGCTCGGCTACCGCGAGAAGCGGGCGGGGCGGGCGCCCGCGCGTCTCGACGACGCGGTCATGTGGCTCCCCGCTCGGACGAGCGCGCTCTGTCTCGGAGTGGCGGCGCGGTCGCCGGGCGCCGTCGCCCGGGCCCGCGAGTGGGCTCGCGTTCCCGCCTCGCCGAACTCCGGGTGGCCGATGGCGACCGCGGCGGCCGCCCTCGACGTGCGCCTCCGGAAGCCGGGCGCCTACGACCTGAACCCCGACCGGGATCTGCCCGACGTCGAGACGGCCGCCGACGGGGTTCGCCTCGTCGGGCGAGCGGGCTGGACCGCGGTCGCGCTCGCGGGGGTGACCGCGGCCGTATGACCGGCGCGGACGGCCCGAGCGACGACGCCGACCCGAGCGACGGCGCCGACCGGCCCGCGGCGCCGACCGGGCGCGCCGAGCCGATCCCCGCGCTCCGCGGTGCGTTCGGTTTTCTGACCCGATTTCCGGTCCCGGGCGGAGAGCTCGCGGACTGGGACGCGTTCCGGCGGTCGCCGTGGACGCTCCCGGTTGTCGGCGCAGTTCTGGGGGCGGTTGCCGGCCTCGCGTTCGCGCTCCCGGTCCCCGCACCGACCGCCGTCGCGGCGTACCTCCTCGCGCTCTACCTGCTCGGCGGGATCACGCACGCGGACGGGCTGGCCGACCTCGGCGACGCGCTGTCCGTCCACGATCCGGAGAAACGGCACGCCGTCCTGAAGGACGCCGAGACGGGCGTCGGCGGCGTGCTCGCGCTCGGGGTGACGCTCGCGGCGCTGACGCTCGGCGCGGTGGGTCTCGCGACCACGGCCGCGGCCGCCGGCGTGGCGTTCCGGATCGCCCTCGCCGCCGAGGTCGGCGCGAAACTCGGCATGGCGCTGCTCGTCTGTCTCGGCGGGCCCGCCCACGAGGGGCTCGGCTCACAGCTCGTCGGCGTCGTCGGGCCGCTGTCGGCGGTCCCGGCGGTCGTCGTCGCCGCGCCGGTTCTGCTCGCGCCGCCGACCGGCGCGCTCCCGGCGCTTGCGACTGCGCTACTTGCCGGGCCCGCGGTCGCGCTGGCGGTGCTGGCCCGGAGCGATCGGTGGGTCGGCGGCGTCAGCGGCGACCTGATCGGCGCGGCGAACGAACTCGGGCGCGCGGTCGCGCTCCACGCGGGGGTGGTCGCGTGGGCGCTGACGTGACGGGCGACCCGGAGCCGGTCCACGAGCCGGTCCCGGCGGTCCTGCTGTGTGGCGGGCGCGGAACCCGGCTCTCCGGCGCCGACGCGCCGTCCGCGGTCCGGGACGCCGAGAAGCCGATGCTCCCGATCGCCGGCGAGCCGATGGTCGCGCGCGTCCTCGACGCGCTGCTCGCCGCGGAGCGGGTCGGGGTCGTCCACGCGGTCACCTCCCCGCACACGCCCGCAACGGCGGGGTTCCTGGAGGACCGAGCGACGGCCGCCCGCTCCGACGAAGAGGGCTCGCGCCCCGTCCGCGTGATCGAGGGTTCCGGCGAGGGGTACGTCGCTGACCTCGACGCCGCGATCTCGCGCGTGGGAACGCCCGCCGTCACGGTCGCCGCGGACCTTCCCCTCCTTGCGCCCGCGGACGTGGACGACGCGGTCGCGCACGCGGCGGGCGACTCGCTCGCGGTCTGTGTCCCCGCCGCCCTGAAGCGGTCGCTCGGGGTCAGCGCGGACACGACGTTCTCGGCCGCGGACGCGGGCTCCGGGGAAGGCGAGGTGATGGACGGCGCGGGCGACGACCGCGAACTCGCCCCCACCGGCCTGAACGTCGTCGGCGAGGGCGACGACCGGCTTCGGGTCCGCGAGGACGCGGCCGGCCGGCGGCTCGCGGTGAACGTCAACCGCCCCCGGGACGCTGCGGTCGCTGATCGGCTGCTTTCCGAGGGCGAGTGAGTCGGAGCGAACCCCCGTGTTGGGGACCGTGTTCGGGCTGTTTCTGCGTCTGTTGCGGACGTTGTTGATCTGGACAGCAACACCTCGAAAGCCCCAGCCGGCTGCCCCTTTCAGTCCCGCCCCGCACCGCGACCGCAGCCTCACGCCCCCCCAGCCTCGCCGCGGCCGCGGTCGCGCGACCGCACCACAGCGCGACCGCGGTCGCGGGCTCCCTCGCGCGCGTTTCTCGCGCGCGCCGACAGCACAGCATCACAACAGCCCAGTACCGCAACAGCACCGTACCGCAACAGCACAGCACCACAACAGCACCGTCTCCACAACAGGATCACCTCACGGCGTCGTTCACGTCACGCTAACGCGGTGTGTCCCCTCAGATCCCCTTGCCCATCAGGTGGCTACGGAGCACGTCGGGCGTCTTCACGCCGCTCTCGGTGTTGATCAGGACGACCTCGTCGTCCGGGTCGAAGAAGTCCTCCTGTGCGAGGGCCCACGCGCCCGCGGGAGCGACCCCGCCCGCGGCGCCCATCTCCAACACCTCGTTCTGCGCGACGGTCACCGCGCTCTCGAGGATGTCGTCGTCGCTCGCGGTGACGCCGCGGCCGCCCGTCGCGCGGACCGCCGCGACCGCGGCCGCACCGCCCGCGGGGTCGGGGATCTCCAGTTCGCCGCAGATCGTGTCCGGCGTCTCCCACGGCTCCGGCGCGTCGAGACCGCGGTCCAGCGCCGCGGAGACCGGCGCGCACCCCTCGGGCTGGGCGGCGACCAGCGTCGGCACCGCGTCGAGAAGCCCCAGCTCGCGGAGCTCGCGGAACCCCTTCTCGAGCCCGACGATCAGCTCCCCGGTGCTGGTCGGGACGACGACCGCGTCGGGCACGTCCCACGCGCGGTCCGCCGCGATCTCGTAGGCGACCGTCTTCGCTCCCTCGTGGCGGTAGGGGGTGGTGAACGCCCCCAGGTCCGTGTAGTCGGTCGCGAACTGCTCGTCGACGGCCGCCGCGGCGTCCGGGAAGCGGCCGCCGACGACGCGCATCTCGCCGCCGTGGACGTTCGTCATCGCCTTGTTCGAGAAGGCGCACCGCGAGGGGACGAACGCGTACGACCGCAGGCCCGCGCGGCCGGCGTACGCAGCCATCGACTGCCCCGAGTTGCCGGGCGTCGCGGCCGCGAGCGGCTCCACGTCACGGGACGCCGCGTGCTCGCTCGCGGCCGCGACCGCGAGACACATCCCGCGGTCGTGGAACGTTCCGGTCGGGTTGCGCGCCTCGTCCTTTATCAGCACCTCGCCGACGCCGAGTTCGCCGGCGAGCCGGTCGGCGCTCACGAGCGGCGTCCCCCCCTCGGCCGCCCCGGGGAGCGCCGCGGCCGGGAACGGTAGCAGCGCGTCGAACCGTCCGACTCCGCGGCCGCGTGCGGCCTCGGAAGCCGCCTCGCGGAACGCCGCCGAATCGACGGCGTCGTAGTCGTAGGTCGGGTCGAGCGACCCGTCACACTCCGGGCACCGGCCGGCCGTCGTCGCGTCGTGGACGGCGCCGCAGCCTCGGCACTCCAGCCCCTCGAACGCGTCCGTCGTCTCCATGCACGGCCCTTGTGACAGCGGCGACTAAGCCCTTCCCGTCTCGGCTCGCTCGGCCGCGGGAGCGGACCGCCGCCCTCCGCCGCCGGGACTTTTGGCCCCGCGCACCCAACGACGGGCATGGACGACGACTCCGAGGTCGCGGTGGTCGGCGGGGGGCTCGCGGGGCTGACGGCGGCCGCCCGGCTGGCCGAGCGGGGCCGCGACGTGACCCTCTTCGAGCGCCGCGAGCGCGTCGGTGGCCGCGTTCGGAGCCGGACCGTCGACGGGTTCACGCTCGACCGCGGGTTCCAGGTGCTGTTCACCGCCTACCCGGCGGTCCGCGAGGAACTCGACCTCGACGCGCTCGACCTCCGGCGGTTCGCGCCCGGCGCGACGATCTGTCGCGATGGGTCCCGAGCCGTCCTCTCCGACCCGATCCGGGACCCCCGCCACGCGGTCGAGTCCGCGCTGAACCACGAGGTACCGCTGACCGACAAGCTCCGGACGCTCGCGCTCAGACACGACCTCCTCCGGCGCCCCGAGGTGGAGTTCTTCGTCGGTCCGGACGAGTCGATCCGCGAGTACCTCGACGAGTGGGGGTTCTCCGACGCCTACGTCGAGCGCTTCGTCGAGCCGTTCTACGGCGGGATCACGCTCGACCGGAGTCTCTCGACCTCCTCGCAGGTGTTCGAGTACACCTTCCGCGCGATGAGCCGCGGCGGAATCGCGGTGCCGGCTGCTGGCATGGCCGCGGTCCCCGACCAGTTGGCGGCCCGCGCGAGCGAGGCCGGCGCGCGGATCGAGACCAGTCGCGAAGTCGTCCGGATCGACGCCGAGGGCGGCGAGGAAGGGGGGAGCGCCGACGGCGCGGACGCGACCGTCTCCTTCGCTGACGGCACCGCCCACGCCGCGGACGCCGTCGTCGTGGCCGCGGACCCGAAGACGGCGCGCCGACTGACCGACGTGCGCTCGGTCCCGACGGAGGGCGTCGGTTGCGTCTCCGCGTGGTACACGCTTCCGGAGGGAGCCACCTTCGAAGCCGGCGGTCGGATCCTTCTCAACGCGGGCGACGAGCGGCCGAACACGGTCGTCCCGATGTCCGACGTCGCGCCGGAGTACGCGCCCGACGACCGCGCGCTGATCAACGCGACGTTCGTCGACGAGGCGGCGCCCGACGCCGACGACGGAACGCTCCACGCGGCGACCCGCGAGGCGCTGGCGTCGTGGTTCCCCGAGCGCTCCTTCGAGGGACTGGAGCCCGTCGCAGTCGACCGGATCCCGTTCGCACAGTTCGCACAGCCGCCGGGGTTCCGGGCGGACCTGCCGAGCGTCGACGACCCCGACGGGCCGGTGTGTCTGGCCGGCGACTACACCGAGTGGTCCTCGATACAGGGTGCGATGGCGAGCGGGCGGGCCGCGAGCGACGCGGTCGCGGAGCTGTTGGCGGAGTGAGAGCCTCGGTGGTCCGGACGGCTACCGGGTCCCCCGAGTCTCCGGGACCGGATCGACCGAAGCCTCTCCCTCGACGTGTGCGCTCGCGGTGGCGTACGCCTCGCGGACGCGCCTGAACGCCGCCTCGTCGCCCCCCTGGTCGGGGTGGACCTCCTTGACGCGCTCGCGGTAGGCCCGCTTGACCGCCGCGGCGTCCGCGGTTCGCGGGACGCCGAGTTCGTCGAACGCGGCCGCGACCGGATTCGGCGTCCGGCGGGCCCGCGGTTCCGGTTCGGGCACGTCGAAGGGGAGCCGCCGGCCCAGCGAGTGGCCGGGGAGTTCGTGCTCGGCGAGCACGGCGCTGACACCGGCCTCGCGCAGTCGGAAGTAGTCGTGTGCGTCGAAGGTGATCGCCACCTCGCGCTCGGGGAGGAAGAACGGAACCGTCACGCCGTCGACCGCGTGGTTCTCGCGGACGCGCTCCCCGATGGAGCGCAGGTAGTCTCGCACCTCCATCCGTCGGCGTTCGGCGCCGTCCACGCTGGGCCCGCCGCCGGCGCGGTTGCGAGCCGGGAACAGCCGGTCGGCGGCGTAGAAGGTCGCGGCGACGACGCCGGTCGCGGCAAGCCCCAGCGCGACGCCGACGAGCAGCCACGCCGGCAGGAGTCGGACGATGTCGACGACCACACCCCGCGTAGGGACGCGGGGCTCAAGAACCTCTCGTCGGTGTCAGTCGTCGCTAGCACGGCAGAACGGAGGTCGCGAGTGCGGTCCGGCCGACTCAGAGCATGCCCTGCGACTTCAGCCCCTCGATGACGTCGTCGACGAGGGAGTCCACGTCGGCGTAGGGGAACTCCTGTTCGCTGCCCAACTTGGCCGCGAGCTCCATCGCGGTGAAGCTCACGTCGCCGGCCTCGAACTTCGTCGCCGGACCGTCCGGCAGCGCCGGAACGAGGTCCATCTGGCTGTCGACCGGAAAGTCTGCGCCCTCGAAGGCGTCGCGGAACTGTGCACGGAGTTCGGCTTCGACGTCAGTCATGTCTCCACGTCCAGCCACGGACCGCAAAAGCGTTCCGGAACAACGGTAAACTGGTTCTTGGTGGATCCGTGCGCGGATCCGGGTCGGCGTTCCGGAACCTCCGCGGTTATGTCGACGGAGCCGCCACGCTCGGGCATGTCGTTCGACTTCGACTTCGACCTGCTGCGCGAGTTGACCGAGGCGCGGGGCGTCCCCGGCTACGAGGACCGCGTCCGCGAGATCGTCCGCCGCGAGTTCGCGGAGAGCGTCGACCGCGTGCGCTCCGACGCGATGGGCAACGTCGTGGGCACGATCGAGGGCGAAAGTGACTACGCGGTCGCCGTCGCCGCCCACATGGACGAGATCGGCTTCATGGTCAGACACGTCACCGACGAGGGGTTCCTGCAGGTGGACCCGCTCGGCGGCTTCGACGCCCGCGTCCTGCGCGCTCAGCGCGTGACGGTCCACGCCGAGGAGGCGGATCTCACCGGCGTCATCGGGTCGGTTCCGCCGCACACGCTCACGGAGGAGCAACGCGAGGCGGACGACGAGGTCTCGGACGTCTACATCGACGTGGGCCGCGACGGCGAGGCGGTCGGGGACCTCGTCGACGTGGGCGACCTCGTGACGCTCGACCAGACGACCACGCGGATGGGCGACCGCGTGACCGGAAAGGCGCTCGACGACCGGGTCTGCGTCCTCGCGATGCTGGAAGCGGCGCGGCGGATCGAGGACCCGGCGGTGACGGTCCACTTCGCCGCGACCGTCCAGGAGGAGGTGGGCCTCCGCGGCGCCGAGGCGCTCGGCGTCGACATCGACCCCGACCTGGCGGTGGCGCTGGACGTGACCGTGGCGAACGACGTGCCGCAGATCCCCGACGAGGCCGACGCGGTCACCCGGCTGGGCGAGGGAGCCGCGATCAAGCTGAAGGACTCCTCGGTGATCACGAACCCGAAGGTGACGGCGCGGCTCCGGGACGTTGCGGCGGCGGAAGGGATCGACCACCAGACGGAAGTGCTGCCCGCGGGCGGGACGGACACGGCCGGGTTCCAGAACAGCGCGGGCGCGAAGCCGGTCGGCGCGCTGTCGATCCCGACGCGGTACCTCCACACGGTGACCGAGACCGCGGACGGCGACGACGTCGCGGCGACGATCGACCTGCTGACCGCCTTCCTGGAGTCGGAGACGGGGGAGAACGACTACACGTTCTGAGACCGGCACGGGTCGGCCGCGGCGCTCCGGCGGCGCCGCTCGACGATGGCGAACAGGCGGCGCACCGCTCCGCGTCCCCGGCGGCGCGCCGCGCGACCGCCTCGACGCGCCGAGGACTCCGTTCAGGTCACGGGGCGGGTTCGCCGCGTCATGGGTGATAAATGACCGGAGCGGTCCGAGCGGCGAACCAAAGTATTCACTACGGGGCGTCGCCAACCGGGAGGTATGAGTACGGACGACGTCTCCCGGCGCAGGTTTATGCGGACTGCCGGCGGGGCCGCGGCGGCGGGCGCGGCGGTCGGCGCGAGCGGCACGGCGGCCGCTCAGGAGGAGGAGCCCGACTGGCCGAGCGCGACCGAGGGCAACGTCAACAGCTACCAGGACGCCCGCGGACAGGACGAAGTGACGGTCTCGGTCGGTGCCGGCGACGGGCTGGCGTTCGACCCGACCAAGATCTGGGTCGACCCCGGGACGACGATCGTCTGGGAGTGGACTGGCGCGGGCGGCGACCACAACGTGCACGCGGTCGAGGGGCCGGCGTCATTCCAGAGCGAGATCGTCGGCGAGGAGGGCCACACCTTCGAGTACGAGACCAGCGAGGAAGACGTGGGGATCACCCACTACCAGTGTGACCCTCACCAGCAGGTCGGGATGCACGGCGGGCTCGCGGTCGGCAGCGACATCCCGACGGTGGACACGGGCGGCGGCGAGTCGAACGCCGTCTTCATCCCCGACGCCGCGAAGGCGCTCGGCGTGGCGACGTTCATCGCGATGGTCGCGACGCTCGGGCTCGCGTTCTTCTTCATCAGCTACGGCGGCGACGGCGGCGCGGCCCAGTAGGCCGTCTCGTCGCGCCGAGAAGCCGATCTCTGCCTTCGGTCAGGACTCCCCGTTCAGCAGCGACCGGTACCGTTCCAGAACCGTCTCAAGCACCGCGCCGTGGTCGTACTCGGCGTACGTCTCGTCGACGGTCCGGTGGTCGAGCGCGCTCGCGTCGGTGATCTCCGCCGCGAGTTCCGCGGGGCTGGTGACCAGGCTCGACCGCTCGCGCCCCTCCACCAGTTCGTGCGCGCTGGAGCCGGCCTGGTACTCCACGAGGCCGACGCAGCCGCAGGCGAGCGCGCGCAGGAGGTCGACCGCAAACGTCTCGCGCGTGGCGGTCCACGCCGCGACGTGCGCGCCGCGGAAGAGGGGGATCCGCTCCGCGACGGGCAGGTCGCCGAGGAACGTCACGCGGTCGTCGATCCGGAGGTCGCTCGCGGTGCGTTCGGCGGCGGCACGCTCGGGTCCGTCGCCGATCACCGCCGCGTTCCAGTCGCGGCCGCGGAGCTCCGCGAGTCCGAGCAGGAACGTCTCCACGTTGGCGTGCCGGTCGATCCGCCTGGAGTAGACCAGGTCGAAGCGGTCGTCGACCGGCGCGTCGCGGACCGCGTCGAAGTCGACGCTCTCGGGGACCACCGTCACCGCGTCGTCGCTCGCGCCGTGTTCCCACACCCGGGTTCTGACGGTCCTCGCGGGCGTGAGGACGGCGTCCGCGCCGCGGGCGGCGAGCCGGTAGCGGCCCGCGGCGTCCGTCGGGCGGTCGTCCCACCAGTCGACGACGACCGGGACGCGGAGGAGCCGCCCCGCGAGCTCCGCCGCGACCGCGCCGCCGGGCGGACTGTTGACCGCGTGGACGAGCTCGGGGCTCGCCCGGCGGAGCGCCGACGGCAGTGTCGCGACGAAGCGGGCGGGCGCCGGCTCCCGGGTCACTCGCCGGTAGGTGATCCCGTCCTCCTCGAAGGCGTCGTGGTCGCCGCCCCACCACTGCGCGCACAGCCACGTCACGCGGTGGCCGCGGTCGGCGAGCAGGCGGGCGAACCGTCGCGTCCGGGTCCGGGCGGGCGTCTCCCCGTGGTGGGGAGTGAACAGCGAGACGAACGCGACGCGCATGCCCGAGCCAACCGCGTGCCCCGACATAAATGCCGGCGGTTCCGGCGACGCGGTTTCGGTCGACCGCGGGATGAGGCGCCCGTCGGCGACGGTCCCCGACGGCCGCCTCCGTTCGAAAGGCGGTCGCACCCTCGCCCACCCGAAGGGGTTTGCCCCGGGCGAGCGAAGCGGTCGCATGGAGCAGTACGACGTCGACCGCTACCTCAACGTCCGCAGCGCCGGCGGAGCCAGCCTCGGTCCCGACGGCCGGCTCTCGTTCCTGATCGACACGACCGGCACCTCGCAGGTCTGGTCGCTCGACGCGCCCGAGGCGTGGCCCGACCAGCACACCTTCTTCGAGGACCGCGTCGCCTTCGTGGACGCTTCGCCGGAGCGCGACGAAGCTGTCTTCGGCATGGACGAGGGCGGCAACGAGCGCGCGCAGCTGTACCGCCTCGACTACGCGACCGGGACCGTCACGAACCTCACGGAGCGCCCCGAGGCGAAACACCGGTGGGGCGGCTGGGCGAGCGAGGGCGACCGGTTCGCGTTCGCCTCGAACCGCCGCGACGAGGCCGTCTTCGACGTGTACGTGCAGGGTAGCGCGGAGACCGGGAGCGACGCGGACCTCGTGTACGAGGGCGACGGCTGGCTCTCGCTGGCCGGGTGGTCGCCGAGCGACGACCGCCTGCTCGTGGTCGAGGCCCACTCCTCGTTCGACCAGGACCTCCACGCGCTCGACGTGGCGAGCGGCGAGCTCCGCCACCTCACGCCCCACGAGGGCGACGTACGCTACGGGAGCGCCGAGTGGGGTCCCGACGGCGAGGCGGTCTACTGCGTCACCGACCGCGACTCCGACACCCTCCGACTGGAGCGGCTGGACCTCGAAACGGGCGAGTGGGACGTCGTCGCGGCCGGCGGCGAGTGGAACGTCGACGGCGTCTCGGTCGACGAGGACTCGCGCCGCCTGGTCTACTCTCGAAACGTCGAGGGGTACACGGAGCTGACGGTCGGCGAACTCGTCGCGCCCGACCGGATCGACGAACTTCCCGACCCGGACCTCCCCGAGGGCGTCGCCGGCGGCGTGAGCTGGGGCCCCGAGGGCGACCGCTTCGCCGTCTCCGCCTCGGGTCGGGGGACCAACGGGAACGTCTACGTCGTGGAGACGACCACCGGCGAGACGGAGCGGTGGACGAACGCCTCCACCGCCGGCATCCCGCCGGAGACGTTCGTGGCGCCGGAACTCGTGCGCTACCCGACGTTCGACGGCCGCGAGATCCCGGCGTTCTTCTCGGTGCCGGAGACGGAGCCGCCCGAGGGCGGCTACCCGGTCGTCGTGGACGTCCACGGCGGGCCGGAGTCACAGCGCCGGCCCTCCTTCGCGGGCGTGACGCAGTACCTGCTCAACCACGGCTACGCGGTGTTCGAGCCGAACGTCCGGGGGTCGTCGGGCTACGGGAAGGCGTACGCCGCCCTCGACGACGTGGAGAAGCGCATGGACTCGGTGCAGGACGTGCGCGCCGGCGTCGAGTGGCTCCACGACCACCCCGAGGTCGACCGCGACCGCGTCGTGGCGATGGGCGGCTCCTACGGCGGGTTCATGGTGCTGGCGGCGATGACGGAGTACCCCGACCTGTGGGCCGCGGGGGTCGACGTGGTCGGCATCGCGAACTTCGTCACCTTCCTCGAGAACACCGGCGACTGGCGCCGCTCCCTGCGCGAGGCCGAGTACGGCAGCCTCGAGGCGGACCGCGAGTTCCTGGAGTCCATCTCGCCGGTCAACAACGTCGACCGCATCGCCGCGCCGCTGTTCGTCCTCCACGGCGCGAACGACCCGCGCGTCCCGGTCGGCGAGGCCGAGCGCATCGTCGAGGGCGCCCGCGAGCAGGACGTGCCGGTCCGGAAGTTGATCTTCGAGGACGAGGGCCACGGCTTCTCGAAGCTGGAGAACCGCAAGGAGGCGTACCGCGCGGTCGTGGAGTTCCTCGACGAACACGTCTGAGGGCCGGCGGTTTTTGGACCACTCGGAGGCTCAGAGGTCCCGTCTCAGACCACGTCGCCGCGCACCGAGGTCCCCTCGCTCTCCGCGCGTTCGGCGGTCACGGCCTCGGCGGCCGCGGCCGCCGCCTCGGGGTCGGCGCCCATCCCCTCGAGTGCCGCCTCGAGTGTCGGCATGGCGAACGACCCCTCGCGAAGCTTCTCGAACGCCTCCGGGTCGCGTTGCCCCTCCGCCCACAGGCAGACGCCGCGGGGGTCGAGCACCTCGTCGTACGCCTCGCGCGCGAGCGCGCCGCGGAGCCGCTGGGTCACGTTGTCGCCGAAGCCCGTGTTGCACACCTCGAGGTGGACCGGCTCCGTGACCCCGTCGAGCAGGTGGGCGGCCAGGCACTTCTCGGGCGCCGCGTAGCCGTTGTCGCTCGCCCGGATCCACTCGGGGTGGGCGGCCGCCCACTCCGCGCGGACGGTGCTGTCGATCCCCTTCACGCCGTACTCGGCCTCGAAGTCAGTCGCGTCGGCGGCGCCGTCGTCGCCCGCCGTCGCCGACGCGTCGCCGCCCGCCGTCGCCGCCGCACCGGCGCCGCTCCGGCCGCCGCCGAACAGCACGTCCTTGGTCACGTACACGTCGAGGCGCTCGACGGGGTCGAGCCCGAGCGCCACGTCGCCGTACACCCACACCTCCCGGACGGGGACGGGCATCGTCTCGGTCGCGACCGTCTCCACGACGGACGCCGCGCGGTCGACGGCGGTCTCGCGGTCCATGTGCACCAAATTGGCGACGGGGGGTGAAACGGATTTCGTCCGCGGTTCGCGGCGCTACTTCTCGATGATCGACTCCTCGACGGTCTCGCCGAAGTGCCGCGCCACGTCCTCGTAGTAGCAGAGCACCTCGTCGCCCGGCTCCAGGTCCGTGACCGCGACGCGGCCCCCGCGGGTCGGGACCTTGATCGTCTCGGCGTTCTGGAGCAGCGTCTCGACGCGGTCGGTCCCCTCCGCGGTCTCGACCTCGGCCTCGACGCGGAACATGGGCCGTTTCTCGATCTTCACGCGGCCGACGATGGCCTCGCGGGTGTGCCCCTCGGTGTCGACGACCTGCACGTCGTCGCCGGACTGCAGCTCCGCGAGGTACTTCGTGCCGCCGTCGGGCGTGCGGACGTACGCGTGGACCGCACCGGCGTTGACCCGGAACGGGCGGGAGGCGACGTACGGCGACTCCGCGGTCTCGGCGTGGACGAAGAAGAGGCCGCGCGACATCGACCCGACGAGCATCCCCTCGTCGTGGTCGAGCAGGCTACCGGTGTCGATGCAGACGCGGTCGGCCATGCCGGTCGGCTCCACTTCCAGCACCTCGGCGTAGGTGAGCTCCAGCTGCTCGCGCTCGGCGGCGTCGCGGGCCTCCACGGCCCCGCGGATCTCGTCCGGGGAGTCCGAGTCGATCAGGACGCCGTCGGCGCCGGTCTCCAGCGTCTCGAAGGCCGTCCGGGCCTCGGCGGCGGTGGTCGCGCCCGCGATCAGGTGCGTCTCCTCGCCGACGCGGGCGATCAGGTTCTCCAGCGGGATGATCGTCCAGTCCTCGCCGATGACGACGGTGTAGTCGGCCTCGGCCGCGGCCTCCTCCGCGAACGCCTCGTACTCGGTGTCGAGGATCCGGACGTACGCGCCCTGCGCGCGGTCGTCGCGCCGCCGGAGCGTCGTCAGGTCCGCGGAGCCGGAGAAGTCATCGGGCAGGTCGATGGTGCCGTCGCCCTCGCTGTCCTTGCCGACGAAGTAGAGGTCCGCCTCCCCCTCGGGCTCGGCCGCGTCGACCACGTCCGCGTCCGAGCGGAACGCCGCTACGTTCACGTCGCCCAGCTCGCGGACCCGGGAGACGTCCCCCTCGTCCACGAGCACCCAGTCGACGCCGGCCTCGATGCCCGCGGTGATCCGCCGCTTCCGGTCCTCCCAGTCGCCGACGGCGTCGTCGGCCTTGACCCAGACGGTACGCGTCATTACCGAAGAGTCGCGGCCGCGCGGCTTCAAAACTGCGGAAGGTGCAGGCCGGTGCGGCCGGGATGCTGTGGTGGTGCTGGGACGGGCCGTGGGCGGCGCTGGGGCGGTGCTGTGGCGGCGCTGGGGCGGTGCTGTGGCGGTGCTGTGCTGTCGGCGCGCGCGAGAAACGCGCGCGAGGGAGCCCGCAGTCGCGGTCGCGCAGCAGCGCGGTGCGGTCGCGCGACCGCGGCCGCGGCGAGGCTGGGGAGGCGCGAGGCTGCGGTCGCGGTGCGGGGCGGGACTGAAAGGGGCAGCCGGCTCGATCCCGCCCGGACGACGCAAGCACTCGCGTCGGGTGTTGCGGAGAGACGCGAGCGCGCAGCGAGGCCCGGCGGGTCGAGCCGGCTGGGGGCTTTCTGGGTGTTGCTGTCCAGATCAGCAGGATCTACGACAGAACGATTTCTGTATGAGGGAGAGCCGGCTGGGGCTTTCTGGGTGTTGCTGTCCAGATCAGCAGGATCTACGACAGAACGATTTCTGTATGAGGGAGAGCCGGCTGGGGCTTTCTGGGTGGTGCCGTCGAGCACAGTAACAGGACCCACGAGCGCCGGAACTCTCTCCCGACGACCGGCCCGACGCTCACCCCGCAAACGCGCAGTCACCGCCGCTCCCGTTCAACAGCAGGACCAGCCCCCGTCGACGTACAGCGACTCGCCGGTGACGTACCCTGCGGCGTCGCTGGCGAGGAACAGGATCGGTCCGGCGATGTCCTCGGGGTGACCGGCGCGGCCGAGCGGGACCGGCTTGAGGAACGCGTCCTCGCGGGCGCCCTCGACCGCCTCCTCGGTCCAGCCCTCGAAGAACTCGGTGGCGATCTGGCCGGGCGCGACCGCGTTGACGCGGATCCCGTGGTCGGCCAGTTCCAGCGCCGCGTTCCGGGTGAGCATCTCGACGGCCGCCTTCGTCAGGTCGTAGCCCGCCTGGTCGTGCTGTGCGAACCGGGCGCTGATCGACGCGACGTTGACGATCCGCCCCGGCTCGCCCCGCCGGACCATGTCCTCGGCGGCCGCCTTCGTCCCCGCGAAGTAGCCGCGGACGTTGGTCTCGTAGAGACGGTCCAGGTCGCCCGTCGAGTGCTCCAGCAGGGGGTCCGAGACGTACTCGGCGGCGTTGTTCACCAGCACGTCGACGCCCCCCTCGGCGCGGGCCGCCTCGATCACGTCGCCGATTTCTCCCGGGTCCGCCACGTCGCACTCGACGAACACCGCGTCGCCGCCCGCCTCGCGGACCGCCTCGTGGGTCGACGTCTCGGCGTTCACGTCCTTCGGCGCCTCGCGGCGGTCGGCCACGACGACGAACGCGCCCGCCGCGCCGAGGCGCTTCGCGGTCGCGCGCCCGATGCCCGAGGCGCCGCCGGTCACCACCGCCACCTCGCCGTCGAAGTCGAACCGAACCATGAGTCGTCCGGCGGCCGGGCGCGACAAAAACGCGGCGGCCGGTGCGGCGACGGCGCCGCGACAGCGCCCCGACAGCGCGACCGCTCCGCGACGCCGCTCGGAAGCCGTAAAACGTGTCGTAACGCGCGGTTACGCCTCGACCAGCCCGGCCGCCCGCAGCGCGTCTTCGACGTCGCGATCTTCGTGAACGACGGCGCTGACGGCGCGCGCGATGGCCTCGGGCTTCTCGTGCTGGAAGATCGACCGGCCCATCGAGACGCCCGCGGCGCCGCCGTCCATCGCGCCGCGGACCATTTCCACGGTCTCGCGGTCGGTCCCCTTCGAGCCGCCGGCGATGACGACCGGAAGCCGCGTCGACTCGCAGACGTGCTGGAAGGAGTCGCCGTCGCCGGAGTAGCCCGTCTTCACCACGTCGGCGCCCAGTTCCTCTGCGAGCCGGACGGCGTGGCCCAGCGCCTCGGGGTCGTCGCCTTCGACGCCCGGTCCGCGGGCGTACGCCATCGCGAGCACCGGGAGTCCGAGCCGGTCGGCGTCGTCGGTCAGCTCCGCCAGGTCCTCGATCTGTTTCGGCTCGTAGTCGGAGCCGACGTTGATGTGGAAGGAGACGGCGTCGGCGCCCGCGCGGACCGCCTCCTCGGCGGTAGCCGTGACGCGTTTGTCCTGCTCGTCGGGGCCGATGGTCGTCGACGCGTTCGCGTGGACGATGTAGCCGGCGTCGTTCTTGTTCGGGTGGACGCGGTCGGCGATGCCCTTCTGGGTGAGCACCGCGTCCGCGCCGCCGCTGGTGACGCCGTCGATGGTGGCTTCGATGTCCTTGAGCCCGGTGACGGCGCCCATGGTGATCCCGTGGTCCATCGGGACGATGAGGTAGCGGTCGTTCGTGGAGATGCGCTCGAGTCGTGCGGAGAGTCCTGCTGTCATGGTGTGTGCTGGTGTGTGTCGCGGTGAGTCCGCCGGGGCCTCCGACGGTCGGTTGTGTGAGACTGTGGCAAACGCGGATAAGTGGCTTTCGTTCGGTGCGACGCTATCGGGCTTCCGGTGACGGCGACCGTTGCTCGTACCCGCGTTCAGCGCCGGCCGCGAGTTCGCGCGAGAGCGCCTCCAGTCGGTCGGCGACCTCCTCGACGGGCAGGTCCTTCTCGGCCCCCTCGGCGACGATGTCGACGAGCGCGGAGCCGACGATGATGCCGTCCGCGCCGGCGGCGACGATGCGCTCGGCGTGGTCGCCCGCCGAGATGCCGAAGCCGACCGCCTTGGGCACGTCCCAGTCGGAGAGCCGCGCGAGGCTCTCCTCCGTCTGGTCGGAGACGTCCGCCTTCGCGCCCGTGGTGCCGAGCCGCGCCTGCACGTAGACGTAGCCGGAGACGCGGTCCATGATCCGCTCCAGTCGCTCGCCGCGGGTGGTCGGCGCGACGATGAACACCAGGTCGAGGCCGAACTCGTCGCAGGCCGCGCGCAGGGGGTCCGCCTCCTCCGCGGGGAGGTCGGGGACGACGAGCCCCTCGAGCCCGACCGCGGCCGCCCGCTCGACGAAGGGGCGCGGTCCCTGCTCGTCGCCGTACTGGTAGATCAGGTTGTAGTAGGTCATACAGACCAGCGGCGCGTCGGTCTCGACCGCCTCGACGAACGCGAAGAAGCGGTCGGGGGTCATCCCCGCCTCCAGCGCGCGGACGACCGCGCCCTGAATCGTCGGTCCCTCCGCGACCGGCTCCGAGAAGGGGAGCCCCAGCTCGATGACGTCCGCGCCGCCGCGGTCGAGCGCCTCGACGTACGCCAGCGAGGCCTCGTAGCTCGGGTCGCCGACCGCGAGATACGGGATGAACGCCGGCCCGTCGGCGAACGCCGCGGCGATGGCCTCGCTGTTGCCGGTCGCCGGCGGGGAGGAAGCGCCGCCGGCCACGTCGTCCCCCTCGGTCCCATTGTCCGCCATTCAGATCCCCCCCGAGAACTCCGCCATGTCCGGGGCGTTCTCGATGTCCCGCTTGTCGGTCTCCTCGATGACGGCCTCGAGGTCCTTGTCGCCGCGGCCGGAGACGTTGATCAGGACCGACTCGCCCAGGTCCGCGTGGTGCTCCTCGACGTACGCGACCGCGTGCGCCGACTCCAGCGCGGGGATGATCCCCTCGGTGCGCGAGAGCAGGTGGAACGCCTCCAGCGCCGCGTCGTCGCCGACCGAGACCGGCGTGACGCGCCCCTCGTCGACGAGGTTCGCCAGCTCCGGGCCGACGCCCGCGTAGTCGAGCCCCGAGGAGACCGAGTGGCTCTCGACGATCTGTCCGTGGGGGTCCTGGAGGAGCTTCGTGCGCGCGCCGTGGAGCACGCCCTCCTCGCCGGCGTACAGCGACGCGGAGTTGGGCGCGACGCCCGCCTCCGCGTCGATCTCCAGCGTCGAACCGCCGGCCTCGACGGCGTGGAGCGCCACGTCCTCGTCGTCGACGAACTCCGCGAACGTCCCCATCGTGTTCGAACCGCCGCCGGCGCAGGCGACCACGTCGGTCGGCAGGCCGCCGGTCTTCTCGCGGGCCTGCTCGCGGGCCTCCTCGGAGATGACCGCCTGGAAGTCCCGCACCATCGACGGGAAGGGGTGGGGGCCGACGACGCTCCCGATGACGTAGTGGGTGTGCTCGACGGAGCCCGCCCAGTCGCGCATCGTCTCGGAGATGGCCTCCTTGAGCGTGCCGCGACCCGCGGTGACCGCGTTGAGCTCCGCCCCGTTGAGCTTCATCCGGAAGACGTTGGGGCGCTGGCGGTTGATGTCGCGCTCGCCCATGTATATCTCGCAGGGCATGTCGAGGTGCGCGGCCGCCATCGCGGTCGCGGTGCCGTGCTGGCCGGCCCCGGTCTCCGCGATGATGCGCTCCTTGCCCATGTACTTCGCGAGCAGCACCTGCCCGAGCGCGTTGTTGAGCTTGTGCGCGCCGCCGTGGACGAGGTCCTCGCGCTTGAGGTAGACGTCCGTGTCGTACCGCGCCGAGAGCCGTTCGGCGTGCTGGAGCGGCGTCGGCCGGCCGCCGAAGTCCGCGAGCCGGCGCCGGAACTCGTCCATGAAGCCGTCCTCGTTGTCGAGGACGTAGCGCTCGTAGGCGTCGGTCAGCTCCTCGATGGCCGGCATCAGCGCCTCGGGGACGTACTGGCCGCCGTAGCGGCCGAACTTCCCGTCGGCCGCGCCGTCGTTGCCGCGCTCTCCCTCGCGTCGGTCCGTCTCCGGTGGTGTCTCCGAACTCATGTCGATGTCTCCTCGGCCGGGGTCCCTTCATCCGACGTCTCCGCCGCGTTCACCAGCCGTCTCGTGTTCGCCGCTACGTCCCCGTCCATGATGGCGCTTCCGACGAGCAGCGCGTCCGCCCCCGCGTCGCGCATCCGGCGCACGTCCGCGGGGGACCCGATCCCGCTCTCGGCGACCAGCGTCACGCCCTCGGGCACCGCGGGCGCGACCGCCTCGAACGTCGAAAGGTCGACCTCGAGCTGTCCGAGATCGCGGTTGTTGACGCCGATCAGGTCCGCGCCGGCGTCGAGCGCCCGGGTCAGCTCCTCGCGGTCGTGGACCTCCACGAGCACGCGGAAGCCGCGGTCGCGCGCCGCCGCGAGCAGGTCGGGGAGGTCCTCGCCCACGAAGCGCGCGATGAGCAGGACGATGTCGCTCTCGACGGCGTCCAGCTGCGCCTCCTCGACCACGAAGTCCTTGCGGAGGACCGGCACGTCGACCGCCTCGCGGACGCGGGCCAGCCGGTCCGTGGAGCCGCCGAAGTGCTCGGGCTCGGTGAGCACCGAGAGCGCGGCCGCGCCGCCCGCGACCATCGCCTCGGCCAGTTCCACGGGGTCCTCGTCGCGGGTTCCCTCGGTGGTCGGGCTCGTCGGTTTCACCTCGGCGATCACGGGCACGCGCCCCGCCGACTCCGCCGCGGCGAACGCCGCCTCGAGGTCGCGCGGGTCGACCGACACGCGCTCGCGCCCCCCGCCGTCGACGGCCTGCTCGGCCTCCCGCCCACGTTCGCGAGCGGCGTCGAGGATGGAGCGAACCGCCGGGGCCAGCTCCGCCTGTGTGTCCTCCATTACTGTACACTAATGTACGCATCTGTTCATAAGGCTTGCGCACCGGGGGCGGATCCGGTGCGACGGAGCGTCGCGTCGGGGTGACGTCGTCGCCCCGGCAATCGCACCGTAAACGCGCTATAAACGACCCGAAAAGTCCGTAAACGCATGACACAGCACCGCGACCGCACAGCACCGCGACCGCACAGCACCGCGACCGCACGGCACCGCGACCGCACAGCACCGCAACCGCACAGGACCCCGACCGCACGCCGGACGGACATCTAGCACCTAGCACGCTTCGTGAGACAGAGAGCGGAGCCGTCCACGACGCTGGTCTCAGCGCCGCAACCGAACCGCCCGCAATCCTCCCGCCGGTCCGATCGCCGTCCGACTTAAGGACGCCGCGGGCGGAAGGGCGGTATGGTCAGCATGGGAACGACGGGCGTGTACGCGCGGACGTACGACGCCCTCGACCGCGCGGTGGAGGTCGGGTTCGCGGGCGGGCGCGTCATCTCGGTGGAGTTCCCCGAGACGGTGCCCGACGACGCCGACGCGGACCACGAACTGCTCGACCGGATCGCCGACTACCTCGCCGGGTCCGAGGAACCGTTCGCCGAGGAGCCGATCGGCCTGACGGTCCCCACCGACAGACGCGACGTGCTGGAGGCCGCCCGGCAGGTCCCCTACGGCGAGGAGACGTCGGTGAGCCAGGTGACCCGGATGGCCGGCCTCGACGACAACGACCCCGAGGACCTCGACCTCGTCACGGCGGCGCTCGGCGCGAACCCCGTCCCGCTGTTGATCCCCGACCACCGCGTGCAGGGCGGCCCGTACGCGACCCCCGCGGGCGTCCGCGGGACGTTTCGGCGAGTCGAGGGCCTGCGCTGATCGCCTGCTGAAGGACAAAAGGGTCCGACCGCACCGCCGCGTTACTCGTCGTGGCGGAGCTCGCGCACGCGGTCGATGTTCCACGCGAAGGACTTCCCGTCCTCGGTGGGCGTCTCCAGCGCGAACGGCACGTCCGCGAGGTCGGGGTGGTTGACGATGCGCTCCATCCCCTCCTCGCCGATGTGGCCCTCGCCGATGTGGGCGTGCTCGTCCTTGTTGGTCCCGCAGGCGTGCTTGGAGTCGTTGAGGTGGATGTACTGCAGGTGCTCTAACCCGACCACGTCGTCGAACTCCCGCACGGTCTCGTTGACCGCGGGTGCCGAGGAGAGGTCGTAGCCGGCCGCGAACGCGTGGGCGGTGTCGATGCACACGTTGATGTCCGTCTCCGTGCGGTCGATGATCCCCGCGAGGTGCTCGAAGTCCCCGCCGAGCTTCGTACCGGAGCCGGCGTCGGACTCGATCAGGATGGTGACGCCGTCGGGCACGTCGATGTCGTCGATGACGGAGGCCGCGTTGTCCAGCCCGCCCTCCACGCCCGCGCCGGTGTGGGCACCGAGGTGGACGTTCACGTACGGGATGTCGAGCTGCGCGGCCGCGTCGACCTCCTTCTGCATGGAGTCGAGCGACTTCTCGCGGAGGTCCTCCTTCGGCGTACAGAGGTTGACGAGGTAGGAGGTGTGGATCACCCACGGCCCCTCGAGGTTCTTCTCGGTGCCCGTGCGGAACTTCTCGGCCTCCTCGTCGCCGATGTTCGGGTCCTGCCACACCTGCGGCGAGTGGGTGAATATCTGTCCGCAGTTGCCGCCGACCTCGATCTGGTTCTCGACGGCGTTGTCCACGCCGCCCGCTATCGACACGTGCGCGCCGACCTTCAGGCTCATGCCCGGGACTCCGCGTGCGGCCGGCAAAGCCGCTTCGGAAGCGGCCGAACGCGGGCGATGCCCCGTCAGCGGCCGTTCGGACGCCGCCGCACCCACTCGTCGCTCCCGTAGCGCTCGTCGACGAGCTCGCGGGCCCGCTCCAGTTCCGCGTCGGTCCACCCGCCCGCGGTCGCGTCGGCCCAGTCCGCGAGCGCGCCCTCGAGCGCCGCAACCACGTCCGCCCGCGAGGCCTCGACGAGCTCGTCGATCCCCACGACCCGGTCGCGGAACGCGTCCGGCGAGACCGGGGGGTCCGCGAACGTCCCGAGGTGGCGCTCGGCGTCGACCGAGAACGTGATCGAGCCGTGCTGGATCACGGCCTCGTCGCGGCGGTACTGCGCGTTCCCGGCGATCTTCCTGCCCTCGGGGCCCGCGACCACGTCGTGAGCCGGGTGAAGCTCCCGGAGGTAACAGGCGGGGTGGTACAGCTCCGAGACCTCCGCCTCGACGTATCGGGCGTCCACGCCCAACCGGTCGAAAGCCTCGAAGACCGGCTCACAGAGCAGGTGGTAGCAGTCGATGAGCTTGCCCGGGACCGCGTCCGCGGGCACCGCGATCGAGTAGGCAACGTCTCCGTAACCGTCGTGGTAGATGCCGCCGCCGCCGGTGCGTCGGCGCGTCACGTCGATCCCCTCGCGGTCGCAGAACGCCCAGTCGACGGTGTCCGGGTCCTGTCCGTACCCCAGCGTCAGACAGCTCGGGTCCCAGCGGTAGGTCCGAACCGTCGCCGGCCCGCCGTCCGCGGCCGTCTCGGCGGCCGCCTCGTCGAGCGCCATCTGCAGCGGACCGGAGTGCCGATCCTCGGTGATGAGTCGCCAGTCGTCGCCGGGCGCGTCCATGCTCCGGCTTGCGTACCGGATCAAAAAGCGGTTGCGCTCGCCGTCCGTAGGCCGGCAGCGGCGCGAGGGTGTTTCTGTATCGCGATATCCGATTTATCCGACGCCGCCCGCCGACTCGCGGCCCTTTTAGGAATCGCCGGAGTAGGGCGGGTATGGTTCGGAACATCGCGGCGCTGATGCCCGAGCTGGAGGCGGCGGACTTCTACCTCCTGTCGGGCGTCGAGCAGGGGATGCGTTTCTCCGAGTGGGTGCGCCGCGGGAAGCTCCCGGAGTACGCGGACCTCACTCACGAGGAGGTCGACTACCGGCTCGACCGGTGTCTCGACCGGGAGCTGATCGAGCGCAAGACGATCCAGTACGAGGGGTACCAGCTCACCTTCGAAGGGTACGACGCGCTCGCGCTGCGGGCGTTCTCCGAGCGGGACACGATCCGCGGCGTCGGCGCCCCGCTCGGCGTCGGCAAGGAGGGCGACGTCTACGAGGTGGAGTCGTTCACGCCGCTCGCGTTGAAGTACCACCGGGAGGGGTACACGAACTTCCGCGAGGTGATGAAGGAGCGCGACTACACCGCGGACCGCCAGCACGTCTCCTGGCTCTACACCGCGCGCAAGGCGGCCGAGCGCGAGTATCAGGCCCTGGAAGATCTGTACCCCGACGTCTCGGTCCCTCGCCCAGTCGACCAGAACCGCCACGCCATCGTGATGGACAAGTTCGAGGGCGTCGAGCTCGCGCGGGCGAAACTCGACAGCGAGCAGGTCGTCGGCGTCCTCGATCTGGTGATCGGCGAGATCGAGGCTTCCTACGAGGGGGGCTGGGTCCACGGCGACATGTCCGAGCACAACGTTGCGATCGCCGAGAGCGGCCTCACCGTCTTCGACTGGCCGCAGGCGGTGCCGACCGACCACGAGAACGCGCGCGAGTACCTCGAGCGGGACCTCCGGAACGTGACGCGCTACTTCACCCGGAAGTATCCCCGCGAAACCCCCGATTCGGTCGACATCTCCCGTCTCGCGGACGACGTGGAGGCGTCCGCGGTCGAGAGCGTCCGCGCGTACGCCGACTCGTAAATCGTTATTCGCGATACAGAATTTCTCCAGTCGCCCGTGGGTCGGTAGCGACGTCGCTCGGCGTCGCGAGGCGCGACTCGAAAGGGAGGTCGGCCCGGTTCAGGCCCGCGAGAGCGTGACGCGGTCGGCCTCGACGTCCTCGACGAACGCCCCGGGGCCGCCGACGGTCAGCTCGCCGTCCTCGGTCTCGACGACGAGGGAGTGCTGAACGGGGAACTCGTTGTTCGCGGGCGCCACCATTCCCTGTCGCGTGTCGACGACGCGGCCCTCGATCGCCGCGGCGCCGTCCTCGGTGAACCGCCCCTCCACGGCGGCGTGGAGCGGCGTGTCCGCGCGGAGGTGAAGCGTCGCCTGGAAGACGGCGTGCCGGAAGTTCTCGTAGGAAGTGGGTAGCGTCGCTGGGGCGGCCGTCGCCACCTCCTCGGCGGCGGGCCAGTAGTTGCCGAAGAAGGACCCGACGAGCACGGGCCCGAGCTGTTCCTGCGCGAAGACGATCGCCTGGCGGTCGGAGTTCGACCGGAGCAGCATCTCCGCGGGCGCGACCGCGCCGATCGACTGGTCGACCGTCACCATCGTCGGCATCGGCTCGCGCCAGACGCGGACGGCGCTGGCGACGCCCCCGAGGTCCGGGAGGTCCTCCTCGCCGGTGACGATGAGCAGCACGAGCACCCCCCGGTCGACCGCCTCTCGGAGCTCCGTCTCGACCTCCTCGAGGTGCTCCAGGGGGATCGACAGCGTCACCTCGGAGTCCGCCGCGGCGATCAGCTCGCGGATCCGCTTGAAGACGGTCACGCGGGACTTCACGACCTCGAACTGCTCGGCGGTCGGCTCCGCCTCCGCGTACCGCTCTTCGAGCCCCGGTTGCATCGACTCCACGTCCGAACGGAGCCGGCGGATCACGTCCTCCGGAGGCACCGCGCGGATGGTCGTGGGGACCACGTGGTCGTTCACCTCCACGAAGCCGCGCTCCTCGAGCGCCTCGCTGACGCTGTAGACGTAGCGCTTCGAAACGCCGGCCGCGTCCGCGATCGTGCTCGCTTTCGCCTCGCCGTGTTCGAGCAGAGTGAGGTAGGTGTCGACCTCCTTGTCGGAGAGCCCGAATCGGTGGAGGAGGTCCGCGAGCGTCCGTTCGTCCATGGATCCGTAGCGGATGGGGGGATACTTATGTCGGTCGGTGGCGGGGACGGATCGGTCGCCGTGGGTGGAAAGGGAACGGTGTCGAACGCAGGTGATCAGGATCGACGCCCCGGGACAATCAATGAACAACAATTACACCAAAGATTATTAGCCCGGTACCCCCTCCAGACGGATAATGCAACTGCGCGACGCGCTCGACGACTTCAAACGACACGCGGGCCATCCCACCCGTTTCCCGGGCGAACGTCGGACCACTTCGGGGCGGTTCTCGGGGGACGAGGGACGGCTCGTGCACGTCGCTCCGCACGGAAGCATCCGCGACTTCGGCTACCCGCTCTCGGGACGAACCGGCATCGAACGCTCCCGGCTCGGGGTCGCGACCGACGACGGTGACGTGGTCTGGTTCGACGAGACAACGGGCGATCAGCAGTACGTCGGTGGGACGACGCTGGTCGAGACGACACACGAGACGCCGTTGGGCACCGTCGACCAGTACGACTGCACCCTCGGGGGCGCGCACCTGACGCACGTCACGGTCGACGACCGAGCGCCGGAGGACCTCCAGTTCGTCGTGTACGCGTCGTTCGCGCCGGACGGACGCGACGACCGCGTTGGACAGCTCCGGTTCGCGAACGCCGTCGAGCTCTATCACGGCGACGAGCACGACTACCTCGCCAGCGCGTCGGGCTTTTCCGACCTGCGCGGGCAGCTCCCGACCACGTTCCCGGAGGTGCTCGACGAGGACCCCGTCGACCTCCCGCGCGAGCGTGACGAGGACCGCTACGAGGAGGCCCGCCTCTCGGGCGAAGTGATCGCGCGCGTCCCGTTCGAGGACGGGGCGGCGACGGTCGCGACCCTGCTCACGGACCGCACCGAGACCTCCCGGGAAGTGGCTCGAACGCGGCTGGACGCCCTGCTCGACCGCGACCGTTCCCCGGACGAGCTGGCCGCGGCCGCGGACGACCGCCTCCCGGAGGCGTCCCCGAACGCGGCCGACCCCGACGCGGTCCGCGCGGACCTGCGCGCGCTCACGCTGCTGTCGGCGCCGAACGGGCTCCGGATGGCGGGCCCCGACTTCGATCCCCATTACCGTCACTCGGGCGGGTACGGCTACACCTGGTTCCGCGACGACGCCGAAGTCGCGCGGTTCCTGATCGCGGCCGACGGCCGGCTCGACGTGGGGCTCGAGAAATGGCACCGCCGCTCCGCGGCGCGCTACGTCGAGACGCAGCGCGCGGACGGCTCGTGGCCCCACCGCGTGTGGCCGCGTGACGGAAGCCTCGCGCCGGGGTGGGCCAACGCTCGGATAGAGGACGGGTCCGATCTCGACTACCAGGCCGACCAGACCGGCAGCGTCATCGCCTACCTCGCGACCGCCTACGGCCGCGGCGTCGCGGCCGACGTGGAGGGTATCGAGGAGACGCTGGCGCTGGCGCTCGACGGGCTCGACGAGACGCTGGCCGACGACGGGCGTCCGGTCGCCTGCCAGAACGCCTGGGAGGACATGGCCGGCCGGTTCGCACACACGACGGCGACGTTCCTCGAGGCGTACGGGTCGCTGGCCGGGACGGAGCACCCCGACAGCGAGCGGGCGGCGGCGCGCGCTCGGGAGGTGTACGCGGCCGTCGACGACCTCTGGGTCCCGGAGCGCGGCTGCTACGCCCTCCGGGAGACCGTCGACGGGGACATCGACGACCGGCTCGACTCCGCGTCGCTCGCGCTCGTGAGCGCCCACCGCGCGTTCGAGCACGTCGACTCGGTCGGCGACGAGCGGCTCGATCGGCTGGTCTCGCACGTCGAGACGGTGGTCGAGGGGCTCCACCGCGACCCGGCGGAGAGCGCGGTCGCCGGGCTCGCCCGCTACGAGGGCGACGGCTGGCGCCGGCGCGAGCAGGCGGAGTCGAAGGTGTGGACCGTCTCCACTGCGTGGGGCGCGAACGCCTGCGCGGAGCTGGCGGCGCTGCTGGCGGACCGCGGCGACGACCGCGCCGCGCCGCTCGCCGACCGGGCGCGCGACCTCCTGGCGCTCGTGGAGCCGGACGGCCCGCTCTGTCCCGGGACGGGCTACCTCCCCGAGCAGTTCTTCGACGACGGCACGCCCGACAGCGCGACGCCGCTCGGGTGGCCCCACGCGCTCCGGCTCTCGACGCGCGCGCTGATGGCCGACCGGGGCATGCTGACCGTCGACGCCGCGACCGCGGACGACTGACGGGCGGCGCGAGCGTTCCTTTCGTGTCCTTACGTCGACGGGCTCTTCGAGCCACGAGCCAGCGGCTCTCCTTCCCCGTTCGGTTCTACACCGTCGGCACTCCCGACCGGCGGACGGCGGAGCGCCACTCCGACGTCCGCGCCGGCCGACCCGAGGTGGACCCCCCATCCGACAAAAGGGTTCGGCTGGGGCCGGCGAGAAGAGGAGAGAGTGGGGAGGAGAGAGTAGAAAGAAAGAGGAGACGCAGGAGAAAAGCGATCTGCCGCGCTTACGCCTCGACCGGCACGGGGTCGTCCCGTTCCGGGACGCCGACGACCTCGCCGTCGCGGTCGAAGACGTGGACAGCCGACTCGTCGAAGTCGACCTCGATCCGCTCGCCGGTCGCGGGCTCGACCGCCGCGGGGACGCGGGCGATGAACGAGGCGGACACGTCGAGATAGAGGTAGTTGTCCGCGCCGACCGGCTCCACGACCTCCACGGTCGTCGCGATGCCGTCGTCGACGACCGACACGTCCTCCGGGCGGACGCCGACCGTGTAGGGCTCGTTCGGTTCCAGGCCCTCCGCGGCCGGGCCCGTGAGCGTCGTCCGGAAGGCGCTCTCCTCGTCCGCCGCGACGAGCGCGACGCCGCCCGCGGTCGACTCGCTGCGCACGTCGACGAAGTTCATGCTCGGGGAGCCCACGAAGCCCCCGACGAACTCGTTGGCGGGCGCGCGATACACCTCCTTGGGCGCACCGACCTGCTGAAGCACGCCGTCCTTGAGGATCGCCATCCGGTCGCCCATCGTCATCGCCTCCTCTTGGTCGTGGGTGACGTAGACGGCGGTGATGTCGAGTTCCTCCTGGAGCCGCTGGATCTCGGTGCGCATCTCCACGCGGAGCTTCGCGTCGAGGTTCGAGAGCGGCTCGTCGAACAGGAACACGTCGGGCTCGCGGACGATGGCGCGGCCGAGCGCGACGCGCTGTTTCTGCCCGCCGGAGAGCTCGTCCGGCTTCTGGTCGAGCAGCTCCGGGATCCCCATCATCTCCGCGGCCCACTCGACCTTCTCCGCGCGCTCGGCCTCGTCGAGGTCCGTGGACATGCGGAGCCCGAACGCCATGTTCTCGAAGACGGTCTTGTGCGGGTACAGCGCGTAGTTCTGGAACACCATCGCCACGTCCCGCTTGCGCGCGCTCAGGTCGGTCACGTCGTCGTCGCCGATGTGAACCCGACCGCCCGTGGCGCGCTCGAGCCCCGCGATCATCCGCAGCGTCGTCGACTTCCCGCAGCCGGAGGGGCCAACGACCGTGAGGAACTCCCCGTCATCGATCGTGAGTGATACGTCGTCGACCGCGACGATATCCCCCGCGTCGAACTCCTTCCGGAGGTTCTCGAGCCGTACGGTTGCCATATACCGTGTGTGGGGTGGTGTCACGGGATAACTCTTTCCCTTCTTTTGGGATTTATGAAGCGATATTTCGTATTACTTTCAGAGATCGTGCCGCGGGAGCGGTTCGGTACGTCGGGGTCGTGACGAACGAGAGGTACGATTCTCGCGGAGATCGGGTCGTGGCTGTCGGAGATCTGCTGTGCTGGACAGCGATACCCAGAAAACCCAGCCCGCTCGATCGGCTGCTCCGTTCAGTCCCACCCCGAACCGCCACCGACCCGCGACCGCTCCGCACCGCGACCGCACCGGCACCGCATCCGGCCGCCCCGGGGCCGCGACCGCGGGAGCGCGGCCCCGGTCGAGCCCCCTCAGCGCCAGACTGCCCCCGCAGTCGGGCCGAGGCTGATCGTCCCGGCGTCGGCGTCGACCGCGCCGGTCGAGACGAGCACGTCGGCCTCCCCGTCGACCGGCACCGTGACGGCCTCGTCGCCGCGGTTGACCGCGACCGTCAGCGCACCGCTCTCGTCGGGGCCGGGGGCGGCCGCGACGGTCTCGGCCGCGGGGAGGTCGGCCTCCTCCGCGACGACCGCGCCGGCGTCCGCCGCCGGGTCCGGCGCGGCCGGGTCGTCGAGGACGCGGCGGAAGACGACGAGGTCCCCGCCGGAGCGCTCGCGGTCGACGCGCAGGTCGCCGCGTCGAAGCGCGCGCTCCCCGGTCCGAAGGCTCGTCAGGTCCCGCACGTACGACAGCAGGTCGCGGTTCTGCTCGGCGGGGTCCCACGTCATCGGTCGGCGACAGTCGGGGTCGTCGCCGCCGGTCATCCCCACCTCGTCGCCGTAGTAGACGCAGGGCGCGCCGGGATACGTGAACAGCAGCAGCAGCGAGAGGCGCGCGAGCGACTCGTCGCCGTCACAGCGGTGGAGCAGTCGCGGGGTGTCGTGGCTCCCCAGCAGGTTGAACTGCACGTCGGTCACCTGCCGCGGATAGCGCGCGAGCAGGCCGTCGATGGCGTCCGCGAACGCGGTCGCGTCGGTCTCGCCCTCGGCGACGAAGTCGTGGACGGCGTCGGTGAAGAGGTAGTTCATCACCGCGTCGAACTGGTCGCCGTGGAGCCACGCGCGCGAGTCGTGCCACACCTCGCCGAGGATGTAGGCGTCCGGCTTGGCGCTCGTGACCGCCTCACGGAAGTCGCGCCAGAAGGCGTGGTCGACCTCGTTGGCCACGTCGAGCCGCCAGCCGTCCACGTCCACCTCCTCGACCCAGTAGGTCGCCACGTCGAGCAGGTACTCCCGGACCTCGGGGTGCTCAGTGTTGAGCTTCGGCATGTACGGCTCGAACGCGAACGCGTCGTAGGTGGGCCGCGGCTCGAACTCGACCGGGAACTCGTGGACGTGGAACCAGTCGGCGTACTCCGAGTCCGCGCCGTGTTCGACCACGTCCTGAAACGGCTCGAAACCGCGGCCGCAGTGGTTGAAGACGGCGTCGAGCATCACGCGCATGTCGCGGTCGTGCGCCTCCTCGACCAGCTCTCGGAGGTCCCCCTCGTCGCCGAACTGAGGGTCGATGGTCTCGTAGTCGGTGGTGTTGTACTTGTGGTTCGACGGGGAGGCGAACAGCGGGGTGAAGTAGAGCGCGGTGACCCCGAGCTCCTCGAGGTAGTCGAGGTTGTCGATGACCCCCCGCAGGTCGCCGCCGTAGAAGCTGTCGCGGTCGGGTCTGCCGCCCCACTCCTCGACGCCCTCGGGGTCGAGTTCGGGGTCGCCGTTGGCGAACCGCTCGGGGAATATCTGATAGAAGACGGCGTCGGAGACCCACGCCGGCGGGTCGTGGACGTCCGCCGGGTTGACGAACGGGTACTCGAAGCAGTCGGCCGCGCCCGCGGGGTCGTCGACGGGGAGGTCCGAGAGCGCGGCCGCCTCGAAGCCGCGCTCGTGGTACAGCAGTTCCTCGCCGTCCGGACCGCGCCCTCCCCGAGTCCCGGCGAGGTGGAACGCGTACGCGAGTCGACGGTGCGGCGGTTCGACCGCGGCCTCCCAGTAGTCGAAGCGCTCGTCGTGACCGACGCGACGCATCGGCGTCAGCGAGGACGTGCCGGGCCAGTCGTACTTATCGCCCCACAGCACCGTCGCCGAGTCCACGTCGCCCCGCTCCGTGCGGAGCCTGAGGTGGACCGTCTCCGCGTCGTACGCGTACGCCTGCTCGCTCTTCGGCCGGTGGTGGACCGCGGCTCGGTGGATCACGATGGTGTCCGTGAGACCGCCCCGTGAGTAAAGCGTTACGCGTCGCTCGAGATTTGTGATGCAGTATTTCGTAGTACGTTTTTAGATCGCGTTTTTCCGAGGTAGGACCCTATAAGCTCCGCGAGAACCGGTTCGCTACTGGCGTGAGAGTGAGAACCAATCCCTAATCTTTACAACAGTGAACTCATTATTCATCACAGATTCACCCATGACTTGGAAACGGCGAAAACTGCTCGGTGCACTGGCTGGAACGGGCGCGGTCGGCATGGCCGGCTGTGTCAGCGTGGACGACGGCGGCGACGGCGGGTCGGGCGGTTCCGGAGGATCCGGTGGAGGGGCAACCGACGAAAGCGGCTCCGGAAGTTCGGACGGTGAGAGCGGTCCCGCGGGCGAGGCCGAGTTCTGGTACGAGCTACAGGAGGGCGAACTTCAGCTGATGGAGGACGCCATCGCGGACTACAACGGCTCGGCGGACTACGCCGTCGAGGGCGTCGACATCGCAGAGATGCAGGACCGGCTCACCAGCTCCATCCCCACCGGCGAAGGGCCGGAGCTGTTCATGTGGGCACACGACTGGGCGGGCGACTTCGCGGACAGCGGGTTCCTCTCGGCACAGACCGACGAACTCGACGTCGACCTCGGAACGTACACCGAGGCCGCGCGGGGTGCGGCTCAGTTCCAGGGAGAGACCTACGGGCTCCCCGTCAGCGCCGAGACGGTCGCGCTCCTATACAACAAGGAGATGGTCGACGAACCGCCCGAGACCATCGAGGAGATGAAGTCGATCATGGAGGAGCACCACGACCCGGCCAACAACCAGTACGGGCTGTCGTACAACATCGACGCCTACTTCATCAGCGGCTACGTCCACGCCTTCGACGGGTTCTACTACCGAACCGACGGCCACGAACTCGGACTCACCAACGAGGAGACCCTCCGCGGGCTCCGCGTGATCACCGAGGACCTGTGGCCCTACGCACCCAACGACACGGAGTACGAACCGCAGGTCGCGGTGTTCAACGAGGGGAACGCTCCCTTCGCGGTCAACGGTCCGTGGGAGTTGGGCAACGTCGACTTCGACGTCGGCGTCGCGGAACTCCCCGCCCCCGAGGGAGGGACGCCGGCGCCCTACTCCGGCATCCAGATGGTCTACTTCGCCGACGGCATCGAAGAGGATCCGGATCGCGCCGCTGCCGGCCGCGACTTCGCGCAGTGGTACACCACCAACGCCGACGTGCTCCAGGAGCTCGCGGAAGAGCAGGGGTTCATCCCCGTACTCGACGAACTCGCCGGGAGCGAAGACCTCCCCGAGGCGGTGCAGGGCTTTTCCGCCTCCGCCGCGGCTGGGACGCCGATGCCGGCGCATCCTCGGATGAACGACGTGTGGAGCCCCACGGAGGACGCCATCCTCAACGTGCTCACCGGCGACGTGGACCCCGAGGAGGCGATGGCGGAGGCCGAGAGCCGGATCCGCGAGAACTGGGAATAATCGATGGCGACGACCGACGTCGCACAGCACGTCCGCGAGTACGAGCTTCCCCGGTGGCTCAGTGACAACCTCGCGCTGTTTCTGGTGCTTCCCGGTCTGTTCTTTTTCCTGTCGTTCGTTGCGATCCCGCTCGTCTACCTGATCGGGCTCTCGTTTACTGACGCTGCGCTCTCGACGATGTTCCAAGACGCGCCGGGCCTGTGGGGAACCGTGTTCGGGGAGGCCGATTTCGTCGGCTTCGCGAACTACGCGGAACTGCTGTCCGACAGCCAATTCTACCGATCGTTCGGCATCACCTGGCTCTTCGTCGCGACGAGCGTGGTCGGGAAAGTGTTGCTGGGCGTCGGGATCGCGATGGTCCTGACACACCACTGGGTCCGCGGAAAGCGGCTCATGCGTGCACTCGTCATTCTCCCGATGGGACTACCGAACATCTTCACGATCACCATCTGGCGCGGCGCCTTCTCCTCGGCGCAGTTTGGTCTCGCGAACCAGCTTCTGGCCTTCTTCGGGATCGACCCGATAGCGTGGTTCAGCGACAGGTGGCTCGCCTTCTTCACGTACAACGTGACGGAGATGTGGCTCGCGTACCCGTTCCTCGTGATCATCACCGTGAGTGCTCTCCAGAACGTACCGACTGAGCTTCACGAAGCGGCGAAGGTCGACGGGGCCGGATTCCTGAGTCGGTTCCAGCACGTGACCATGCCCGCGATCAAGCGACCGGTAATGTTCGCCTCGATCCTCACTGCAGCCGCATCGTTCCAGCAGTTCCTGATCCCGTTCATCTTCAACCGGGGCGGACCGGCGCGGGCGAACGAACTCGTGTTGCTGTACGGCTACCGCGAAGCGTTCGAGTTCCGTGAATTCGGTGAAGGCTCGGCGATCATGCTTACCGCCGTGGCCATCATCGGCCTGTTCATGATCGTGGCCGCAACAAAAGGCGATCTCGCGGAGGGGGCCCACTGATGTCACTCCTGTCCGCAATCGCCGGCCAGATCCGTGACGACCTCGAAGCGATCCCCGAGGCGGTCGCCGACTGGTACCACAAGAGCCAGTACAAGATCGACCTCTATCGGCGTGGAAAGATCGGCTTCTCGCAACTGGTCGCGCCGGTGGTCTCGTCGCTCGGCGCGCTGGTGCTGGTGGCGGGACTCATGTTCCCCGTGTACTGGATCGCGCTGGCGGCGCTGTCCGGAGAGGGGGCGTCCCTGTACTCCTCCAGCGGTTTCAGAGTGATCCCCGACGGGTTCAACCCGGTGCTTCTGGTGACCGAGGGCGACCTCTGGATGGGGATGGATCTCTCCGCGTTCGTCTGGGTCATCGGCGACGTGGTGATACCGAGCCTCCGCGTCTCGATCCCGTTCACCGACCTCAGCGTCGTGACGAGCGAGACGACGCTGTTCCGAGCGGCCGACTACGGTGTCGAGAACCCCTCCGACTTCACGACGTACGCGTGGAACTCCCTGACGGTCGCGATCCCGACGGTTATCATGGCGATGATCGTCATCGTTCCCGCCTCCTACGCACTCTCCCGCAGAGAGTTCCTCATGCGGAGGAAGGTGCTGTACGGATACATCCTGTTCACGCAGGTCGGCGGCGGACTCGGGCTGGCGATGCTCATCGCCGTCTTCGCCATCTTCGCCGGGCTCGACCTGACCAACAGCAAGTTCGCGCTGGCGGTGTACTACGCCGCGATGGCGGTGCCGTTCAACACGTGGCTGCTGAAGACGTTCATGGACTCGATCCCGCCCTCCTACGAGGAGGCGGCGGTAATGGACGGCGCACCGCCGTGGCGCGTCGTCTGGGAGATCATCCTCCCGCTGTCGAAGGCCGGCCTCGCGGCCGTCTTCATCTTCGTCTTCCTCGCAGGATGGATGGAGTTCATCGTCGCACAGACCGTGCTTCGGCCGGAGAACTACACCCTCCCGGTCGGCCTGTTCGCACTGATCGACGAGTACTCGGTGCCGTGGGCGCGCTTCTCGGCGTTCGCGCTGACGTTCGCGGCGCCGGTGATGTTCGTCTACCTGTTCGCGCAGCGGTACATCGAGTCCGGGCTCTCGTTCGGCGGCATGGAAGGCTGAGCCGCCGACCGCGCCCCGTTGTGGTCCGCTTTTTCTCCGCTCAGTCCGCGTCGATCCGACAGCCCGCAGAGTAGTCGATCCCGTCCAGCGTCGTGATACCCCCCTCGCCGCAGGTCGGACAGTCGGGATTCCGCTGGTACGGCACCGTCTCGAAGCTCATCTCCATCGCGTCGTAGAACAGCAGGCGACCCTCGAGCGGCTCGCCGGCGTCGAGCAGGAGCTTCACCGCCTCCGTGGCCTGGATGCAGCCGACGGTCCCCGGGAGCACGCCGAGCACGCCGGTCGCGGCGCAGTCCGGTACCGTCCCCGGCTCCGGCGCCTCCGGAAACAGGCACCGGTAGCAGGGCCCCTCGGGCGTCAGCGTCGTGACCTGCCCCTCGAACTTGTAGATGGCGCCGTGCGCGACGGGGACGCCCTCGATGCGCGCGGCGTCGTTGACGACGTACCGCGTCGAGAAGTTGTCCGCGCAGTCGACGACCACGTCCCGGTCGGCGATCAGTTCGCGGGCGTTGCCCGCGTCGAGGCGGGTCTCGTGGGTCACCACGTCCACGTCCGGGTTGAGCGCCTCCACGTAGCGGCGGGCCGACGCCACCTTCGGCTCGCCCACGTCCGCGTCCGCGTGGACGACCTGTCGCTGGAGGTTCGACCGTTCGACGACGTCGTCGTCGACGAGGTGGATCTCCCCGACGCCGGCGGCCGCGAGGTACTGGATGACGGGCGCGCCGAGCCCGCCCGCGCCGAGCACCAGCGCCGAGGCCTCGAGCAGGCGCTTCTGTCCCTCCGGGCCGACCTCGTCCATGATGATGTGTCTGGAGTAGCGGTCGAGCTGCGTCGCGTCGAGCGAGAGGGTCATACCGACACGTTCGGAACTGGCGGAGTTAAGGCTGCGGGAGGCGCGCACGCGTGGCGCGGGAGCGCGGCCGGGCCGCCACGGACGCACCGCGGGGGACGGTACGGTCGCTCACGGGGTGAGAAATGGAAGACGGTTCCGCGGCGGTGAGCCGCGCGGAGCGGCTTACTTGCCGCGGCGGCGGTCGCCCGAGATGGACGGCCGCGTGTGCTCGGTGCCCTTGCCGCGCTGGTTCTGGCCGCGACCCTTACTGCCGGCCGAGGTGAGTCCGCGGAAGGCGCGACCCCGGTGGTCGTCGTCGCAGATCCAGTTGAGGTCGTCGTCGTTCTCGATCGCGGGGTGAGCGGGGTCCACGAGGATCACTTCGTGCCACTTCTGGGAGCCGTCCTCACCGACCCAGTAGGAGTTGAGCACGCGCAGGTTGCGGTACTTCCGCGAGGCGCGCTCCTCCGAGATGCGCTGGATCGACTTGCGTCGCGAGAGGCGGTTCACGCCCTGTCGCTTCGACCGGCGGCCGGCGGTGAACCGCTCCTTGCGCGAGCCACCCTTGCGGACGGCCACGCGGGCGACGATGACGCCCTGCTTCGCCTTGTAGCCCAGCTCGCGGGCCTTGTCGAGGCGGGTGGGGCGCTCGATGCGCTCGATGGCGCCCTGTTCGCGCCACTCCTGTTTGCGCTGCCACTGCAGTTCGGCGAGCTTCCCCTCCTTGGGGGAGCGCCACGCTTCCTTGATGTGCGAGTAGAAACTTCGTGCCATAGTGTTGTCCACGGACGCTTCCGATTCAGTCCTGGCGGCGCGCGCCGCGTTCCGGACCACATTTCGTCCCGTCCTCCGGCCGCGAGGCGGCCGGGAGCGGCGGGTGCCCGCTGGACGCCCGTACCAGCGAGTTGTCGGGTCTACCCGGCGAACCGTTTTAACCACTTCGCATCCGCGCGAGCGTGCGGGACGACCCCACGCCCCGCGAGCCGAAGTTCCGCGGGGGCTCCGAACCACCCGACACGGCGACCGTACCGCTTAACTATTCTTCAGAGAATACCCGGCCATGAGCAAGATAAGCGTCGAGATCCCCGACGAGCTGCTCGCGGACCTCGACGAGCACGTCGGCGAGGACGGGAAGTTCGTGAACCGGAGCGACGCCGTGCGGGCGTCGATCAGGAAGACGCTGGACCTGCTGGACGAGATCGACGAGCGCCACGGGCGGCTGGAGGACGAGGCGGCGGACGGGAGCGCCGGCGACGCGACGGACGCCGGCCCGGAGGACGCCGAATGAGTCGGGCGGACGGGTCGGGCGGTCCGGGCGTCGCGCCCGGCACGACGCCGGTCGACCGCGCCGCGGTCGCGCAGGTCGGCCTCGTGGCGCTGTTCGTCACGGCGCTGGCGACCGCACAGCTGACCGCGGCCAAGATCCTCGCGTTCCCCCTGCCGTTCGGACTGCCCGCGGTCGGCGCCGAGATCATGCTCCCGGGCGCGGCGCTGGCGTACGCGCTCACCTTCTTCGCGTCGGACTGCTACGCGGAGCTGTACGGCCGCCGCGCCGCGCAGGTGATGGTGAACGTCGCGTTCGCGATGAACTTCGTCGTGCTCGCGCTGGTGTGGTCGACGCTCGCGGCCCCGGCCGCGAACCCCGAGTTCGCGGACACCTTCGCGGCCGCGCTCGCGCCCGCGACGAACATCGTCGCCGGGAGCCTGCTGGCGTACGTCGTCAGCCAGAACTGGGACGTGGTCGTCTTCCACGCGATCCGCGAGCGCACCGACGGCGACTACCTCTGGCTGCGCAACGTCGCCTCCACCGCGAGCAGCCAGGCCATCGACACGGTCATCTTCGTCGGCGTCGCGTTCGTCGCCGCCCCCGCCCTGTTCGGCATCGGCGACGCGCCCCCGACCGCGGTCGTGGTCGGCCTCGTCGTCGGGCAGTACCTGCTGAAGCTCCTGATCGCGCTCGTCGACACGCCGTTCGTCTACCTCGTCGTGGGCGCGGTGCGGGAGTAGTCGAGACGCCGCGAGCCGGCGCAACCGGGAGACGGAAAAGCGCCCCCGCAGGGACAGAAAAGCGCCCCCGCAGGGACAGAAAAGCGCCCCGGCGAAAGCGGGCGTCTCGCGCTACTCCTCGGAGACGGTCGCGACGGTCGTGATCGCCTTCGGGCTGCCGGGTTTGGCCTGCTGGATGTGGTGTTCGAACTCCTCGTAGCCGGCGGCCTCGAACATGCGGTCGGCCTCCTCGGCGTCGTAGAACAGCATGATCGCGTCGGCGACCTTCCGCATCAGCTTGGAGTTCGGGTAGTCCGGACCGACGACGAGGACCGTCGCACCGGGCTTGGCGACGCGGCGGATCTCCCGGAGCCCCTCGACCGGTTCGGGCCAGTACTCGATGGAGCCGGACGACCAGACGGCGTCGAAGGAGTCGTCCGCGAACGGGAGCCGTTCGGCGTCGCCGCGGTAGAAGTGCACGCGGTCGCGCCTGCCGAACTTCTCGAACGCCTTCTCCATCTGGTGGACGCTCTGGTCGAGCCCGTGCACGTCGTCGGTGTACCGCAGCAGGCCCTCGGTGCCGAAGCCGGTGCCACAGCCCACGTCGAGCACGCGGTCGCCCTCCTGCACGTCGAGCCACTCCAGCGCCTCGTCGCGCATCGCCTCGTTCCAGACGAAGGGGTTGATCCGGTCGTACACCTTCGAGAGGTACTTGTAGAACAGGCGGGCCCGGGCCTTGTCCTCGAGGAGTCCCATCGCGCGTTCGTTGGGGCGGCCGGCCCATAACGGTGCGGATCCGGGGCGGCCGCCGGTCCGTCCGCGCGGACGAGCCGCTCAGTCGGGCGAGGCGGCTCCCGGTCCGACCGGTCCGACTCCGACCCCCTTATCCGCCCTGACGGTCTACGCGTCCCCATGCAACCGACCACGGAGGGCCGGTTCCGGGTGCTCGACGAGCGCGAGGCCGAGGGGACGTTCGTGCTCGTGGAGCTGCCCGACGAGCCGGGGCCGGTCGACCCCACCGAACCGGACGCGGAGGCGGCCTACGACCGCGTCCACGTCGACGCCGAGGGGTACGCGGGCGACCTCGGGGCGACCGTCGGGGCGCTTCGCCCGGGTTACGTCGTCGCGGCGACGCTGGCGTGGGACGACGGCGACGCGCGCTTCGAGGCGGTCGAAGTGGAACGCGAGACGCGGATCGAGGTCGCCGACGGCGTGACGGGGATGTTCGACGCCGCGACCGAGGCGTGGCAGGCCGCGCGCGCGAACGGCGAGGCGATGACCTCGCTGACGACACGGGGACAGGACGGCGACCCCAACGGCGCGCTCTACTGCTTCGCGGACCCGCCGGGCCGCGACCTGCTCGCGGACCTCCGGGACGGAACGGTCCCCCTCGAACCGCTGATCGCCCGTGTGAACGCGCGGCTCGACGACGGCCGGCCGCGTGCGGTGTTCCTGATGCGCCCCGACGCGTACGACTACGTCGCGGTGTACGTCGTCTTCGCGCGCGAGGGCGTGCTCGCGAGCACGATCCGCGACACCTACGACATCCGGTCGGGGCTGGTCGACCAGCTCGGCGCCGCCGGCGAGGACGCCGGCGTCTACGGCGACGACCCCTGACGGGAGGGAGCGTCCCCGAGATCGCCGTCGGCCGGACGCCCGCCGGCAACTCGTCCCGCGTCGAACCCGAAGACGGATTATGCGTCCGGCCCAATCCCGACCATGGCTTCCTCCGGCACGACGACGTGGGCGAAGCGGCACCCCGGAATCCTCACCGCGCTGCTGACCGTCGTGGGGTACGGCGTCGTCCTCGGCGTCTTTCTCGTCCCCTCGTTCGCGGCGCTTTTTCCCGACCTCTCGCGTGAGACGGTGAACCTGCTGACCCACGCCATCGCCGTCGTCAACACGATGACCGTGGCCACGCTCGTGCTCGGGTGGTACTGGATCCGGCAGGGGGAGGTGCGAAAGCACGCGGCCGCGATGTCGACCTCGTTCGCGCTCATCCTGCTGTTCCTCGGCATCTACGTGCCGCGCGTCGCGGGCGGCGGGACGAAGCGATTCGCCGGCCCGGAACTGGTCTCGTACGCCTACTTCCTCATGCTCGCGGTCCACATCCTGCTGTCCATCCTCGCGGTGCCCGTGGTGCTGTACGCCATCATCCTCGGGATCATTCACAGCGAGCGCGAACTCCGGACGGAGACGCCCCACGCCCGCGTCGGCCGGATCGCGGCCGGCTCGTGGGTGCTCTCGCTCGTGCTCGGCGTGATCACGTACCTGCTTCTCAACCACGTCTACGCGTACACCTACTGAGTCGTCGTCCGCGGTCCGAGGCCCGATAGCCCGCCGCAACCGACGCCTCCCCCGACCCTTTTCACGGAGAGCAAGGCAGACGCCCCGTGCGCCAGCGTCGCCCCCGGCGCGGAGCGCGGACTCCGGCACGGCCGCGCCGCGGGGTCGGGGATCCCGTGTCGGCTGTCCGCCACCGAAACCCTTAGCGGCGCGCCCCCGAGACCGGGAGCCATGACCGACTGGATCGGCGAGACGTTCACGAGCACCGTCGGCTGGGACCACCTGGAGACGCTCGTCGGCATCGGCGACCGCATGGCCGGTTCCGCGGGCGAGCGGGCGGCGCTGGAGGCGACCCGAGACGCCTTCGCGGACGCGGGCGCCCGGAACGCGCGCATCGAGGAGTTCGACCTGCAGGGCTGGGAGCGCGGCGACTCCGCGATCGCGGTGAACGGAACGCCCGTCGCCGACCGCGCCCACGAGTGTATCGCGCTGCCGCGCAGTCCCTCCGGCGAGGCGACCGGCGAGTTCGTCGACCTCGGCTACGGCCTCCCGTCGGACTTCGAGGAGACCGACGTGGCCGGCAAGGTCGTAACCGTCTCGACCACCGTCCCCGACGACTTCGACCGGTTCATCCACCGCCGCGAGAAGTACTACTACGCGGTCGAGGGTGGCGCCGCGGCGTTCGTCTTCACGAACCACGTCGACGGACAGCTCCCGCCCACCGGGAGCGTCGGCTCCGAAGCGGCGCCGATCGGCGAGATCCCCGCGGTCGGCGTGAGCAAGGAGACCGGGGCTCGCCTCGTCCGCGAACACGAGGGCGAGACGGCGACCGTAAGCGTCGACTGCGCGGTGCCGGAGGCGACCAGCGGCAACGCCGTCGCCGAACTCGGCCCCGACACGGAGGAGTACCTCGTCGTCTCCTCGCACGCCGACGCCCACGACATCGCCGAGGGCGCGATGGACAACGGCGCCGGCACGGCGACGATCGTCGAGGTCGCCCGCGCGCTCGCCGCCCGCGAGGACGAACTCGACACGCGCGTGAAGCTGACCGCCTTCGGCGCCGAGGAGGTTGGACTGGTCGGGTCCGGAATCGCGGCCGAGGCGGCCGACCCAGCGGCCGTCCGCGCGGTCGTCAACGTCGACAGCAACGTCTTCGGACGCACGCTGAAGCTCGATCACCACGACTTCGACGAGCTCGAGGCGGCGGCCGACCGCGTGAGCGACCGCTTCGACCACCCGGTCTCGACGAGCGGCGAGCTGGTTCCCCACAGCGACCACTGGCCGTTCGTGAAACGCGGGATCCCGGGCTACATGGTCTCGGGCGAGACCGAGGACCGCGGCCGCGGGTGGGGCCACACACACGCCGACACGCTCGACAAGCTCGAGTCGCGCAACCTCCGTGAGCAGGCGATCCTGCTGACCGAGCTGGTCGTCGACCTCGCCGGCGCGGACGTGCGCGTCGAGCCGCGCGACACCGCCGCGATCGCGGCCGCGCTGGAGGAGGAGAACAAGGCCGAGGGGATGAAGGTCACCGGCGACTGGCCGTTCTAGCGTACCCGCTGCGTCCCGCGGTCTTTTTGCCGCCCCCGCCAGAGGGACGATTATGAATCAGCCGGGTACGCAGTTCGTCGAGATAGCCGTCCTCGGCGGCGACGACGCTCTTCGGACCGCGGTCCGCGAGGCGGGCGGATCGGTCGTCCGAACGGCCGACGCGGACGCCGTCGTCGCCGCGGGCGAGCCGGCGCTCCGCGAGGCGACCGAGACGGTGGCTGGAACGCCCATCCTCCCGGTCGATGTCGGCGACTCTCCCCATTCGGTACCTCCGCAGCGCGCGCCGACGGCCCTGGATCGCCTGATCCGCGGCGAGGGGCGCGTCGTGTCCCACCCGCGCCTCACGGCCACGGTCGCCGGGGAGACGGTTGGCGACGCGCTCCTCGACGTGACGCTCGTCACCGGCGACCCGGGGCGGATCTCCGAGTACGGCGTGACGCTCGAGGGCGACCGCCTCGACAGCTTCCGGGCCGACGCGGTCGTCGCAGCCACGCCGCTGGGGAGCGGCGGCTACGCGGCGGCCGCCGGCGGCGCCAAGCTCGCGGCCGACACCGGGCTGATCGTCGTCCCGATCGCGCCGTTCGAAACCCGGTCGGACACGTGGGTGGTTCCGGACCGCGTGACCCTGACCGTCGAACGCGACGAGGGACCCGTCGAGCTCGTGGTCGACGATGAGGTCCGGCGGACCGTCCCCGCACACGAGCCGGTCGAGGTGACGGCCGGCGGGGACGTGCCCCTCGTGCGCGTGCCGTCGGGCGCGCCGTCCGCCGAGTAGCTCGCCGGGGGAACGATTGGAAAAGCTCTAAAGAGTCGTGGTCCGACTATCCGGTATGGACCCACTGCAGTTCCTCGTCCCGCTCGGCTGGATCGAGGTGGTCGGGCCGGTGCTGCCGTTCGCCATTCTCGTCCTGGCACTCGCCAACGTGGCGACGCGCCACCTCGCCCACGCACAGCACGTGGAACAGGCCGAGTCGTCCGACAGCGTCGACCGGTTCCTGCCCCACGTCTTCACGAACGTCGGCCTCGTCCTTCTGAGCAGCCTGTTCACGCTGTATCAGGCCACCGGCGGCGTCCTGCTGACGACGTTCGCCGTCACCGTGCTCATCGCCGACGTGTTCGAGTTCGAGGCGCGGAACCTCGAGGCGCGCAACGACATGACCATCGAGCGCCCCAAAAGCGCCATCGCCGCGTCGTCGCTCGTGCTGCTGTACGCCGCCTACTACGTCCTCACGGCGCTGAACGCGACTTTCTGGTCGTCGCTGTTCGCCTGAACCTCGCGCCCCTTCTTCCGCCCGTTCGACCGTCGTGGTCCCGCGTGACCGACCCGTCGTTCTCGGAGTTACCGTTCCTCGTCACTGTCCGGCACCTCGACAGGGTCAGCCGCTTCGTTCGTCCTGGTCGTCACGACCTGCTCGCGCCGACTGCCGAACGAACCGGCCGATGAGCTCGCGGCGTTGCGGCCGACAGCGGAGCGGCCGGCGGCGGAGCAGCGGAGCGGCCGGCACGGGCAGCGCCACGGCTCCGGACCTCGGCTGGACCACAAAAGGGGACCGCAGGCCGCTGCGTCAGTTCGACGCGTCGGCGCGGCTGCGGCGAAGCTCGCGGAGCGCCGGGATGATCACCCAGAACGTGAGCGGGCCGAGGACCATCAGCCAGAAGAACAGGTCGCTCGCGAAGATTGCGACCGCGTCGTAGATCCCGTTCGGCTCCGGCGGTTCGACGGTGAGCTGCTGGATCCGCTCGAACGAGGGCGTCCGGTACCAGCCGGCGAAGAAGAACCAGCCGAGGGCCCCCACCATCGAGATGGCGAACCCCTTCATGAATTCGTCAGCCATTGTCTGAGTCTTCGGCGGAGTCCTCTTGAGACTTTCCCATTCCCTGAGCGCGGAACCGGGTTCCCAGGACGTACACGGCCGAGCCGAAGGTGATCGAGGCGAGACCCGCGACCGCGAGCACGGCGGTCAGCGTGTCCGCGGGCGGTGTGACCCCGACCGCGGTCAAAAGCCCCGTCAACAGCCGCCGAAGCGTGCTCGTCTGGAGCGTCGCGGCGTCTAAGAGTAGGAAGCCGAAGATGAACGTCACGACCGCGATGAGCGTCGAGAAGACGGTCACGACCTTGTACAGCGACAGCGGGACGACCACCTCGCGGCCGCCCGGTCCCTCGCGGGCCCCCACCGGCTCCGGTTCGGGGCGCTCCTCCTTGGGGAGGGGGTCGCCAGTTTCGTCGTCGCGTCGCTCGTCGGCGCCGGTCGGATCGGATGACGGTGGGGCCATGAGGAACGTGGTGCGGGAACGGCGGGTAGTGGATAGGGGACGGCGGGTCGTGACGGAGTCACGCCGGCCGCGCCGGGCGGTCGTCGCTCGTCACGGTGCGTCGTGCGGGCGCTACTTCGGCGGGCGCAGCCGGTAGTAGCGCTTGTTGAGGTCGTACATGTACCCCTCGCGCATCGTCTTGAGGACGGCGTAGGTCAGGATCGCCGCGACGATGGGCAGGGTGAACGTGAGCGTGAGCAGCAGCTCGAGCTCGAACGGGAAGAAGTTCTGGATGGCCAGCGCCGCCAGCGTGAACGACAGCACGACGCCGGAGATGCCGACCGCGGACCAGAACGGCTGCTCGACCGGCCGCCGCGCGCTCCCCTTGTTGAGGAACGGCACCAGCGCGAGGATCCCAAAGATGACCCCGTGGGCGGCGACCCCGTAGAACTGGTCGGAGAGGACCTTCTCACCGCCGAGCACCGCCAGCTCGGGGTTGATGGGGTTGAGCTTCAACAGCCCGAACGACCAGTAGAGGTACCAGTCCGGCAGGATGACCGCGGGCGTGGAGTTCGGGTTCGCCGGGTTCATGAACTCGGGCGGCAGCGCCGCGGCCACGAGGATGATGATCCCGACGAAGAAGCTCGTGATCGCGAGGTTGCGGATCGTCTCGTGGGGCCACGTCGGGAAGCCGAGCACGTCGCGCTCGACGTAGTCGGACTCCTGCCGGAGGTCCTGGTCCTCGCGGCGGGAGCGCTCGAAGTACTCGTAGGTGAGCCGCGAGAGGCCGCGGCTCCGCTCCTTGCGTTCCGTCCAATCGGGCGTCTCGTCGTCGGGCGGAACGATGCCCGTCCCGCCGTCGGTTCTGATCTCGGTGGTGTCGTCTGATTCGGTCATTGGCTTAGTGGGGTTCCGCGATGCCCTGCACCCAGACGATGCCGACGTGGAGCGCGATGAGCGCCGTCACCACGAACGGCAGCAGGAACACGTGCAGGATGTACATTCTCACGAGCGTCGCCTGTCCGAGCGTGAAGCCGCCGAACACGAGCTGTGCGGCCCACTCGCCGACGAGCGGCGTCGCCAGCGCCATCTCGACGCCGATCTGTCCGGCCCAGAACGAGAGCTGGTACCACGGGAGCAGGTAGCCGGTGTACCCGAACAGCAGGGTGAGGCCGATGAGGACGATACCGAGCACCCAGTTGACCTCGCGGGGCTCCTTGTACGCGCCCGTGAAGTAGACGCGCAACATGTGGAGGAACACCGCGGCGACCATGAACTGGGCCGCCCAGCGGTGGATCCCGCGGAGCATGAGGCCGAACTGCACGTCCTTCATGATGCTCTCGACGGAGATCCACGCGGCGGTCGGGTCCCCCGCCGCCGCGGCGCCCGCGGTCGAGGGGGAGTAGTAGAACCCGAGCAGCGCGCCCGAGACCGCCGCGACGAGGTACGCGATGATCGAGAGGGACCCGAGCGAGTAGAGCGGGTACCAGTACCAGAACTTGTTGTCGAGGTCGTACTGTTCCGTGTGGCTCTTCGGCATCTGCAGGTTGACGCGGTAGTACATCGTCTCCAGCAGTTCGAGGTAGTCGACGATGCGCAGCCGCTTGTCGAGCCAGATGAGCGTGGTGAGGAAGGCCGTCTCGACGGGCGTCAGGTCCTTCCGCTTGAGCCACGCGTCGTGGTCGAAGTCGTCTTTCTTTTCGAGGCTCATTGGTCGTTACCGTTTGTAGTAGGGGTAGATCGCTCGTTTCACCGTGTCCCAGGCCGCCTCGCCGTCAGCGAGACTGGTGCCGTCGGCGTCCTCCTCGCGGACGTAGAGGTCCTCCCACTTGCGGCGGCGCTTCTTGACCACCATCACGTCGGGGAGGAACTCCTTGCGGTACAGAAGCAGGATGAACGCCAGGTCGATGAAGATCAGCGCCAGCAGGCCGCCGACGAACTGGTTGCCGAACAGGGTCGACGCCCACGCGGACATCAGCCCGTAGACGAACAGGAAGACCAACGCGATCTCGATGATCGTCAGCAGGACGATCCCGATCGCGGCGGCGGTGCTCTCGCGGGCGGGCTCGTAGCGGTGGATGTCGCCGTAGGAGGAGGTGTCCCCCGCCATCAGCGCCTCCCGTGCCCGGCGTGGGCGGTTTCACCGTACTTCAGCGCGTAGAACGTGAACACGATCGTCAGCGAGATGCCGACCCCGGAGACGAGGCCGACCCAGTGCGGATGGAGCGGGACGCCGATGTCGTGGATGTCCTCGGGCCAGCCGTTGCTCGGGCCGCCGACCTCCACGGTGGGGACGTCCTCGCCGACCGCGATCCCGCCGTGCATGCCGGTCGAGGAGTGCGGGTCACACTGGTAGTGGGTGATTCCCGCGTCCTCCTCGCTGGTCTCGTACTCGAAGGTGTGCCCCTCCTCGCCGACGATCTCGCTCTCGAAGGACGCGGGGCCGTCGACCGCGTGCACGTTGTGGTCGCCGCCCGCACCGACCCACTCCCAGATGATCGTCGTTCCGGGGTCGACCCAGATCTTGGTCGGGTCGAACGCCAGCCCGTCGCCGGCACCGACCGAGACCGTCACTTCGTCCTGTCCGCGGGCGTCGAGATAGGTGTTGACGTTGCCCTCCACGGCGCTTGGCCAGTCGGGCTGTACCTCCTGGGCTGCCGCCGTCCCGGCCGCAGCGGAGGTAGCCGCGGCCGCGGCCGTCGCCCCGCCGGCCGTACGCATAAAGTCCCGCCGTTTCATACGGTCAGAAGTCAGGACGGCCTGCGCTTAAACCCACCGACTATCGCCGGTCGTCGGGACGACGCGCTCGCGGCTCAGTACGGCGTTCTCGGCGGTCTGGGTGCCGCCGCGGGCCGGCCGGATCGGTCAGCGATCCGCCCCCGAGTCGCCCCCCTCCTCGACACCCTCGGGGAGGTACCCCTCGCGCTCCTCGGCAGCCTGCAGCGCGCGGAGTCGCTCGCGGTACTCCTCGGAGCGAAACCGGTCCGAGAGCCGGGCGTTCGCGACCGTCGAGAACAGGAACAGTCCCGCGAGCGCGAACAGCCCACCGACCAAGGGCGCGAAGAGGGTCTCCACGCCGAGGAAGAGCCACGCCCCGACGAGCGCCACGCCCGCCAGCAGCTGCGTCCCGGCGATGGCCTGCATCATCAGGTTCCCGAGCTCGCCGGAACCGCTCTCGACCTCCTCGGGGTCCGGTAGCTCCCAGTTCTCGGGCGGCGTCGGCGGATCGTAGCTCTCCATCGAACAGAGCACGACCGTGGGCTCGATTTCCTGTAACACGGTGCCGCGGCCGCGCACCTCGCCGGTCGGTCGGACGACCGCGTACCCCTCGTCCGAGTAGAGCACCAGTCGCTCCTCGTCCTCCTCGACGATCCGGTCGAGCACGCCGAACACCTCGCGGCTCGCGATCCGGGACTGGAGCGTCCGCTCCACCCGGTCGAGGAGCTCGGGTCCGGTGATCCACGTGTCGGCGTCGAAGACGGCCTCCCATTCGTCGCCCGTCATCGACGCCATGTCCGCGGGGCCGAACTCCTCGAAGTCGTACGTCTCCTCCACCTCGCGCCGGAGGGCTTCGAGGTCGGCGTCCTCGTCCGCGGCCGGGCCGGCGTTCCCCGCGCCCTCACCGGACGGGTCGGTGTCGGTCATTGGCGGGCGTACGGGACGCGCAGGGTAACCGTTTTCGTCCTCCCGCCGGACCGCATCGGGCGGAACCGGGAGGCTTTACGCGCCCGCCCACCAACCGCCACGGTAGATGGCCGAGATGCCCCTCGCCGCGGCCGTTACCGCCCTCGCCGTCACCGCGAGCCTCCCCTTCTTCCTCTACGGCGCGTGGGTGATGATCGACGCCGAACTGGTCACGTGGGACCTGCTGATCTACCACCTCAAGTTCGTGGTCACGGGGCTGGTGCTCACGACGGTCCCGCTCGTCGGGTGGATGCTCCCGCGGCTGTTCGAGCAGCTCTCCGGGCTCGCCGCGGTCCACGCGTTCCTCGGCCTGCAGGCGTACGCCCTCCTGACGTTCGCACTCACCGGCATCGTCCGCATCTTTCAGGCGAAGCGGGACGCGGACCTCTACGACGACCCCGCGGCCGAGGCGACCGCGGACATCGACGAACTCCACGAGAACATGAGCCACTGGCGAACCCGCCTCCGCGTCGGCGTCTTCGGCTTCACGCTGCTGTGGATCCTCGCGTGGATCTCGGGGCTCTACCGGTTCTACCTGCTGTACGTGGCGTGAGACTATGGCGTTGTGAGTGGGGTTGGTGTTGCTCGTCACTGCGTTTGTGACTGTTCCGTGACTGGTGGCAGCCTCACTACTGGTGACAGCAACACCTCGAAAGCCCCAGCCGGCTCGACCGGCCGCGCCTCGCTGTCGTCCGAAAATCGGAGATTTTCGGGATGACGAAAGAGCTTTGCTCTTTCGAACCACGCTCCTCGAACAGTCGCGGCGACACAGGGTCGCCGCGGGACTGCGGTGCTTACGTCGTCGGGGCCGGACCGAGCCGGCTGCCCCTTTCAGTCCCACCCACCGCCCCGCGACCGCACAGCACCGCAGCCTCACGCCTCCCCAGCCTCGGCCGCGGGCCGGCCGCGAAACCGCAGCGCAGGCGGCCGGCCCGCGCCCTCCCTCGCACGGTCGCGGCGACACGCGTTGCGGTCGCCGCGGCGCGCGCCGACCGCGCCACCGCGGGACGAACGTTTTTCGCGTATTAGGCAGAACTCCCGCCGTGAGTGCAGCCTGATCGCTCGTTCTTCGACACGTCGGCTCGCCGGCTGTCCCGCGCTTGGCGCGCGCGCGAGCAACGCGCGCGAGGGAAGCCCGCCCGCGGCCGGAGCAACGCGAAGGCCGCGGGCGGCTGAGGCTGGGGAGGTGTGAGGCCACGCGTGCCTCGACAGCCAATGTGGAGACTCACCGAGCAGCCAGTCGCGACGACCGAACGGACGAACCACGTCCTGGCGTCTCCGGCGCGCTACTGCACGCCGGAGGCTCGCGAGACGCGGTTTGTCTCGCGGCGGACTGAAAGGGCGAGGCCGGTCGCGCCGGAGGGGAGTCGCTGAGCAACCTCTATCGGCGCGGTCTGTGTCTCCGGCGTCGCCGTGAGCGCGGTGCGGAGCGAACGGCGGCTCGAAAATCTCCGATTTTCGGCGCGCCACTGCACGCCGGAGGGCAGCGAGACGCGGGTTGTCTCGCCGGTCGGAGAGCGCCGATATGTTGCTCAGCGGCCGCGAGCGGCCGAGGGCTTTCTGGGTTGGCAGCAAGCGCAGCAAGACGTTTGACCACACAAACACCAGCGTATCGCGGGCTGTCTGAGGTCTCCTACGCGTTCACGCCACACACGGAGAACCGCTTTTTCACACAAAGATCAACGTATCGCCAGTCGTCAGACGAACGAGCCGAGACCGGTCTGCTCCTGGCCGGTCTTGACCTCTTCCCACGAAGTGCCCAGCGCCTCGATGACGCGCTCGATGGGACCTTTCAGGGTCTTGTCGAGCATCTTCTCCCAGTCGACCGCGAACTCCTCGGGGATCTGGTCGGCGTACTCGAAGCAGATGACGTCCGGATCGCGCTTGAACTCGCCGTACAGCGGGTCCGTCTGGGGGTCGAGCCCGCGCTCGTTCTCCATCCGCTGCCAGAAGTCGGGGTGGACCTTCTCCAGGTAGAGCCGTTTCGGCTTCGAGCCGCGGTCGAAGTTCGTGCCGAGCAGGAGGTTGGCGTACTTCGCGCCGCGGACCTGCGCGGTGTCGGTGTCGTAGGCGTCGAGCCGCTTGCCGATGCCGCCGGGGATGCCCACCTTCTCCAAGTCCATGTTCCCGGTCAGGAAGTCGTCGATGACGTCCGAGAGGTAGGTCGTCACCTCCTCCAGATCGGCGTCGATGTCGTCGCCGGTGACGATGAGCTCGATGACGTGCTTTTGCACCTCCTTGGTGATCGGCGCGATGTCCGACCGCTTGTACTCGAAGCCCGTGATGTCGATGTCGTCGACGTCTTTCCCCTCCTTCCAGACGATGTGGCCCGCGTAGCGCTTCTTCTTGCCCGCCTGGAAGAAGCGGCGGTAGAGCTTCTCGAACTCGATCTGGAAGCGGTGGAACTCCGCGTTCAGCTCCTCGCGTGCGAACTCGTCGTACGACTCGTTGATGTGGTCCTCGATGGCGAACGACTGCTCGATGGCGTCCTCTTTGGACACGTCGGACCCGAGCTCCAGCATGATACTGTCAGTATCCCCATATGTAACTTCTTTGTCAATTTCTGCGGCCGCGTCCTCGGTGAAGTCGATCACCTCGCGGCCGGTCGCCGTGACGGCCGCCGCGCCCTCCTTGTCGTACAGCCGGAACCGGTCCCACCCCGTGACGCCGTACAGTGACTGCCCGACGAACTGGAACTTGCCGTCCCGGCCGGCAAGCAGGGTGTGATTGTCCTCGACGGTCACGCAGTATGCGCCGTCCTCAGCCGTGCTCGTCCCGCCTGAACGGTGCATCCGGAAGCTGTTTTTCGATTTTTCGGTGCAGTAGATGCGCCACGAACCACTGTCGTGGTTGACGCTCGCGGTCAGTCCCAGGTGCGCGCAGAGGCGCAGGACGTCGTCGCGAAGGCGTTCGCTGGACGTCGTGTACCGCCAGCTGTTCGGTTGTCGGTCACCGTCGCCAGCGATGAGCGTGTCGAGGAACAGCTGTTTCTGGTCCCGGCTCAGGCCGAACACCAGGTTCGGAACCCGTTTCTGAAAGCTGTCGCTCCCGCACGCGTCCACGAGCCAGTCACCAAGGAGCTTCGACGTGAACTGATAGCCTCGTTCGTCGACGTACGCGTCGAAGCCTATCCTGTCGAGGAGGTCACCGATGGCCGAGTGGTCGTCCCGCTCGCCACCATCGGCGACCGCGTCACCCGGAATCGCGTCCTGCGCGATGTTCACCTTCGTGGCGCTTCCCCGGAAGTTCTCGCCGAACTGCTTGTCCTCAGAGGTGTACACGGAACCTTCGGTGACGTACCACGCGAGTAGTTCGAGAAAGTCGTCCCCGTCGTAGAACCGAGGGATCCACTTCCGGCCGCGCTCGGCATGGACGTAGAAGTTCGAACAGTTGGTGTCCAGGTATTCCCGGTGTTCCTCGAATTCGTCGGCACTGAACACGTAGCCGGTGCCCTGTTCGCCCTGCTTCTGCATCTTGTCGGGGTAGTACCCGATCTCGGCGGCGAGCGTGTGGCCGTGGATGTCGTTATCGCACCAAACCTCGTAGTCACCGTCCATCAGTTCAGTGAGGTCGACGCGGTCGAGCGGGTCGCCGTCCGGACCGTCCCAGTCGTGCGGGAGTTCGTAGTGCGAGGCGTCGTTGAGATCACCGGCTTCCACGAACTGGAAGTCCTCCCAGGATGCACCGTTCTTGTCGTCCTTCCGGACGAGCATGCGATGGTTCGGGGTGACGCTGAAGTCGACTTTGCTCGTCTCGATGTCGACCATCTCACCGCGATACTCCGGGTACTCGTGGGTCTCGGTGACCGGTTTCACCTCCATCTCCATCGAGTCCGGATCCAGCGAGTACACGTCATCGCCGACCTCGAGATCGCGGATGTTCCTGACGCCCTCCGGCGTCAGCACGTCGGTGTCCGACGAGAAGCAGTTCATGATGACCTTCACGGCCGCCTGCTGGCGGTCGTACTGCTCGTACGCCTGACTGTCGGGGTCGTGCTCGTTGCGGAGCGCCTTCTTGTCCTCGCGCTCGCTGAGCAGTTCGTCGACCATCTCGCGCATGATGCCGTCCGGCTGCTTGCGGAAGTGGGTCCCGTTGGGGGCGACGTACGTCTCGCCGTCGAACGCCTCGGGGTCGACCTTCGTCTCCGGGCCGGCGTTGATCGTCACCATGCACATCGGGTAGAGGCTCTTCAAGTCCAGCACGGTGACGTTCTCCTTGACGCCGGTGATGGGGTCGAAGACGGCGCCCCCCTCGAACTCCTCGGACTCCTGTTGGCCCTTCGTGGGGAGCGCGAACTTGCCGAACGCCTTGTGGAGGACGTACACGTCGACGGTGTCGCCAGGGGTCGGCGCGTCCTCGATCTTGCAGCCGACGAACTTCCGCACCTCGTCCCAGAAGGCGATCACGTCCTGCTTGCGGTCGATCTCGACGCACAGCTCCACGTCGCGGAGGTTGTACTCCAGCAGGCGCTCGGGGTCCTGCTCCCAGAGGTCGCCGATGTCGCCGGCGTAGCGCTCCTTGCCCGCGCCGAGTTCCATCTCCGCGACCGCGTCGAGCCGGTACGACTCCAGCTCCGTGAACTGCGTGCGCTTGTAGGCGTACAGCAGGTCGAAGACGACGCGGCCCTTGATGTCGGGGCCGCCCCACCCGGAGCGCCACACCTCGCCGATACGGGAGAGGCGGTCGAGCGAGAGGTCGCGGTCGTGGTCCGGGCGTTTCGCGACCTCCTCCATCCGGTCGAGGAGGTAGGGGGCGTCGAAGTCCTCGAAGTTCCACCCCGTCAGGATGTCCGGGTCCGTCTCAACGAGGTAGTCGACGTAGTCGTCGAGCATCGCCGGTTCGTCGTCGAAGGTTCGGACCTCGAAGGTCACGTCGCTCACGAGCCCCTCGTAGCCCGGGAGTTCGTCGGGGGGTTCGACCGCGGCGTCGTCCGACTCGAACAGCCAGACGACGTACTCGTCGCGGTAGGAGTCGTGGCTGGTGAGACAGATGATCGGCTCCTCGCCGTCCTCGGGGAAGCCGTTGCGGTCGTCGACCTCGATGTCGAGGTTGTGGACGCGCATCTCCGCGTCGACCGCGGCCGGTTCGAGGTGGCCCTCGTGGACCTGCAGGCGGCCGTCGTCGAGGCGACGCTCCTCGATGCGGATCCCGCCGTTGATCCCGTTGTCGATCAGGAAGCGGTTCGGGAAGAGGATGTCCGCTTCGAAGGAGGTCTCGAAGTCGTCGCGGATGGTCCCCACGTCGCGGGGCGTCCGCGTCACGATCTTCGTGAGCGGTTCGCCGCGGATGCTCTCGTAGGGGTCGCCGTCGGGGTCCGCCTCGCGGGTACCGATCACCACGTCGTACGCCTCCTCGGGGTCACGGTCGAGGTCCTCCGTCGGGACGTAGAAGTACGGCTCTACGCCGAGGACGCGGATGTGCTCGGTCACGTCGTCGCCGTCCTCGACCGGCCGGCGGCCGAAGACGTGGACGACGGGGTACTCGCCGGCGCCGTGGCCCTCCACGGCGTAGTCGACCTGCGTGATCATCAGTTCGACCGTCCCGGTCGAGTCCGGGAACTTCGCCTCGTCGACGTCGACCACGTCGCTGACGCGCCCGCGGCCGTTGCCGGCGACGACGCGCGCCTCCTCGGTCACGTCGTCCGGGCGGTCGTCGGGGCCCTCCCCGCCGTCCGCGCCGTCCGAACCGAAGTCCGAGAGCCCGCTCTGAGTCATGGGCGCCCTTTGGCGCACCCGGCTAAAAAGGTCGGCCTTTCGCCCCCCGCGGCCGTCCCGAGGAGCGCCTGCGTGCTCCGTAGCGAATCGCCCGGGGGCGGTCGGCTCGCCCGATGGGAACTGGCCCGCTCGCGGCGACGGAAAGGCATTTACCTTGTGACACCATACCACGCGGCGTGACCTCGAACTCACACGCCGACGACGGGACGGTGGAGCGTGCGGACGACCGTGCGGCCGCGGGTGACGCGGAGGCCGTGGTGGAGGCGTACGAGGACGACGGGAGCGTGGTCCTCTTCGAGGCGGAGAACCCGCTCGCGTGGGTCGAGGCGACGCGAACGGTGGCGCTGCGCGACGCCGCCTGACCGGGGCAGCGCCGCGTCGGAATCTCAACGGGGTGGCTGTGACTGACACACCGGAACCCCTTTCCTGCCAGTTCCCCAACCGTGAGCCGTGTTTCCGGGAGACGACGGCGACGGGTCGGGCGACGCCTTCGAGGACGCGCTGGGCGGCTTCGACGAGGCGTCGCCCGAGGAGTCCGAGCTCGGCCCCGAGACGCCGAGCGTCACCGACTACGGGAACCGCTTTCCCGAGGCGAGCGACGAGGACCTCGCCGGGAGCCTCTCGGACCTCCACCCCGACACGGCCCGGACGTTCATCATCTGTGCCGTCCTCGCCAACGCGGCCGTCCTGCTCGTCAGCCTCGGCGCGATGCTCGCGTACTTCCGCGGGATGACGCAGCTCGGCGGCGGCATGATCGTGTTGGGACTGTTCGCGGCCCTCCGAACGTACATGCAGTACGCCAACTGGCGGGAGCGGTACGAGGAGCGGGAGGCCGCGGCCGACGCGGAGGCCGATGCCGCAAGGGCGGAGGCGAAGGGCGTGGAAGTGACGGCGGACGCGGACGCCGAGGAGACGGCGGACGCGGACGCCGCCGACGCGGCCCCCGCGAGCGATGACGAGAGCCCGGAACGCTAATCCGCCCCGACCGCCTTTTCGGACCTGATGCGAACCGTCCGCGACGCCGACGGCCGGCGCTACCTCCTCGTCAAGCGCTCGGACCAGTCGAGCCTCGTCCGCGACCCCGAGTCCGGTGCGGAGCGCTACCTCGAGAACGACCGGATCGAGCCGGTCGAGGGGGAGTCTCCGCTGGAGACGGCAGCGAGCGGCGTTCCCGACCCGGTCCGGCGCGTCGTGACCGCCGCCCACGACGACCGGTCCCTCGGCCTGCTGGTGGCCCTTTCCGACGACGGCCCGCGCCCGGTCGTAGGCCTACTCGACGCCTTCGACCTCTGCGAGTCGGACCTCCACGGCCTGCTCGCGGAGTTCCGCGCCGCCGGACTGGTCGAAGAAGCCGAGACGCCCGGCGGCCGCGGCTACGCCGCGACGGAGACGACCGAGCGCGCGGTCGCGCTGCTGCGTGACGACGGCGACCCGTAGGACTGCGTGACCTCACGCCGACTGCGGCCGCGGCCTCACTCCGACTGCAGCCGGCGTTTTACCTCGTCCGCGTACGCGTCCGCGAGCCGCGTCGGCTCGGGGAGCTTGTAGCCCGCACAGAGCCGTCCGACGAGGTCCCGCGTCGTCCCGGCGCTCACGCGGTGGCCCGGGCTGACGTAGAGGGGGTTCACGCGCCGGCTGTTGGGGTACTGTCTGGACTGATAGGCGTGCCCGATGACGGTGCCGTCGGGCGCCTCCACCGAGTCGTCGGCACGGATCGGCGTGGACCAGCCCTCCGGGCGCTCCTCGGTCGCGTCGTCCGGGTCGCCGCACAGTAGGCTCTTGGCGACGCCGACGCTGGGCAGGTCGAGCGCGACGCCGACGTGCGTGGCGATGCCGGCCTGTCGGAAGTGGATCCGTCCGGAGCCGTCGAACACCGCGAGGTCGGGGGACACGGAGAGCGTCCCGAGCGCGTCGAGGATCGGTCCGCCCTCGCGGAACGCCAACAGCCCGGGAACGTACGGGATCGACAGCGGCGAGACGGCGTGGGTTCGCTCGATCACCGCGCCGCCCTGTAGCGCCACCGCGGCGGAGACGACGGCGTCGTCCAGAAACGCCTGGTCGACGCCGACGACGACCGGCGCCTCGGGGTCGACGCCCGGCGCGTGCTCGGGGTCGACGGCCGCCGGGACGCCGGTCGTCAGGTCCGCGGCCGCCTCGACGCGGACCGCCTCGGGGTCGAACGGGAACTCGTCCGCGAACGTCGCCGCCTCGGCGATCTCGCGCTGGAGTGCCTCCATCTCCGCGCGGGACAGGTCCGGGTCGGGGACGAACTCGGGGCGCGCCAGATCGAGCGTCGACCGCGGTCGGGCGTCGGCGTCCGGGGCCCCGGTCATCGCCGCCTCCCCGGTCCGGTCGTCATCGCCGCCTCCCCGGACCGCCGGGGCCGCCGGGGCCGCCCGGACCGCGCGAGACGCGAGCCGTTCGCCCGCCGCCGCCCCGAACGGGCCCGGTCCCCTCGACGCGGTACCCGTACGCGAGGCCGACGACGAACCCGAGCAGGTGCGCGAGGTGGCCGATCCGGCCCATCCCGACCGCGGCGGCGATGTCCGGTTGGATCACGAACAGCAGCGACAGCGCCGCCAGCCCGTAGGTGAGCACCTTGATCTTCATCGGGATCACGAAGAACAGGAGCACCTCGAGGTTCGGCCGCAGAACGGTGACGACGCCGAGGATCGCGAACACGGCCCCGGAGGCGCCGAGCGCAGCCTGCGCATTGCCCATCGCGAGCGCGTAGGCGGTGCTGCCGACGCCCGCGATCACGCCGGCGACGAGGAAGAACGCCGCGAACCGCTTCGACCCGACGTACCGCTCCACGAGCGGGCCGAAGAAGAACAGCCCGATGCTGTTGGCGACGATGTGGAACAGCCAGCCGGGGTCGTGAGCGAACACCGACGTGACCCACGTCCAGACGTAGAGGGGGTTGGCCGTGGAGAGCATGAAGACGTCGCGGAAGGCGGCCTCGCCGAACAGTCCGAGCACCACCCACTCCAGCACGAACACGACCCACATGACCGCGAGGAAGAGGTAGGTGACGTTCCCGCGGAACGCCCGGAGGAGCCCGCCGGTCGAGGAGATCCCTCGAACGCCGCGTTTCACTCGGTCGGCGAAGCCGCGGACGCCGCCCGCCGGGCCGACACCGCGTCGGCCGCCGGCCCCGCTGGTTCCGGTGCCGCCGAGCCCGCCGAGAATACCGTCACCGCTCGACTCGCCCGACGAGCCGCCGGAGCGTCGCGCGGCGTCGGTGTCGCTCTCGAACACGCCCGAGGGGTCGTCCCAGTTCGCCAAGCCCGGGCAGTCGTGGTTCTCCGGGAGGCGGTGTTCGGAACAGAAGGACTGCCCGCACCGGTGACACTGGTACGGGAGGTTCTCGTACTCCCCGCACTCGTCGCACGTTGCCATCGCTCCCTCTTGTCGACCCCCGCCTAAAGCGGTTTGGCTCGCGAGGGGACACACCGTGCGGTCGGCGCTCGCGAACGGCTCGGTATCCGTCGGCGCCACGAACCGCCCGACAGACGGCCACCGGCGACCGCGGGTGCAGATAACCGCCGCCGTTGTGCGCCATCGAAGCGATTAAGCGCCGGACCGCCGAACCTCGGGATATGCAACACCTCATCATCCGTGGGGACCCCGGGATCCGCCGGGACGCGGTGATCGACTACGAGGGTGAGGAGCTGGTGTGTTTCTCCGTCACTCGGCAGGGCGACTGGCACGGCCCCGACGAGCCCCAGCTCTGGTGTACCGTCGGCACCGAGGACGAGCGCGAAACCTACGCCAAACGCGAGTACGTCTCCCACTGGCTCGACGTGGAGACGATCGACGCCGAGGCGGTCGACGTGATCAAGGCGTCGGGCGACCTCGCGGTCTGACCGGCCAGCCGCCGTCGCGGCCCCGCGGATTTCTGTGACCCGCCGCTCGCCGAGCGACGGAACCGTGTCGACGAGAGCGATCCCCGGTCACAGCAGCCCGTCGAGCTCGTCGTTGTCGAACGCGGCGCTCGGATCCTCCCGAGCGCGTTCTTCCTCGTCCGTCTCCTCCGCGGCCTGCCTGGCGCGCTCGAGGAACCGCTGGACGCGGTCCGACCGCTCGACGCCCGCCAGCAACACGATCGACGCGAGCCGGTCGGAGTCGAGCGGGAAGTCGCCGCCGCGGACCTCCATGCTCCCCGTCTCGTCTTCCAGCCAGCGGCGGGACTTCTCGACGCCCTTCCGCGGGATCCGGTCGGGGCCCCCCGCGACGGCCAGCAGCGCGGCGTCCGCGGTCGTCGCCTCGGGCAGGCTCAGACCGGTCATCACGGATTTCCTCGTCGTGCTGATGACGATGTTGAGGTTCTCCTCCGGGTCCTCGGCGGCCGGGGCGTCGGCGTAGCCCACGGCCGCGACGCCGCCCGCACGCAGGGTGTTTATCACTTCGCTGGCGTCGACCACGGACTCCCCGACGCCCTGCGTCGCCTCGCCCGCCGCGAGCAGGAGCCCCACGCGCTTCGCGAGCTTGCGGTTGAGCGCGTCGTACCCCTCGGTGACGCTCTCGCCGCTCGCGCGCCACGCGTCGTTGGCGAGCAGTATCGTCGCGTCGGCCTCCCGGAGCGTCGTCTTCAGCGAGCGCCCGGCGTTCACCTGATACAGCGCCCCCTCGTCGCGGCCGGGGAGGACGCCGAGCGCATAGATCGGCACGTCGTACACGCGCTGCAGCTCCCGGATCAGGACGGGCGCGCCGCCCGAACCCGTCCCGCCGCCGAGTCCGGCGACGACGAAGACGGCTTCCGCCTCGGAGGTGATGAGCGACGAGAGCGTGCCCAGCACCTCCCCGGCGTCGGCCTGCATCACCTCGGCGCCGAGCTCGTTGTCGCCGCCGACGCCGTGGCCGCTCACGCGGTCCTGTCCGATCAGCACCGTTTCCAGTGGGAGGGGGTCGAGGTCCGCCGCGGCGGTGTTGACGGCGACCGCGTCCACCACCGCGCCGAACCCCATCTCGGCGTCGAACTCGGCGAGGGCGGTCGCGATCTTCCCCCCGGCCTGGCCGACGCCGACGAGGACGGTCTTCATGAGGAGCACTGTCGCCGCGCCGACCATCAACGTTTCCCCGCCCCGGCCGGCGCCCCTACCGTCGACCATATCCCACCTCCATCCCCGACGCTTAAACCGGATACCGAGCCATCCGGCGCATGCACGACGGAGACGCCGACGCGGAGTCGACTCGCCCCGAGAGCATGTCGGAGCCGGCCGTCTCGTCCGAGGGCCCGGAACGGGATGCTCGCAGCGACACCACGGCTGCGGCGGCGCTCGCGGAGCGTGTCGCCGCCCTCGAACGCGCGGTCGCCGAACGGGAGTCGCCGCGGGCCCGAGGTACGGATTCGCCGGCCGAGACGGGCGATCCTCTCTCCGACGAGACCGTTACCCGACTCGAAGAGCTCGACGACCGCTTCGCAGCACTTCACGAACGCCTCGACGAACTGGATGCTGCGGTACAGGCGCTTCGAGGATACGCAGGCGGGGTTCGGGCAGTCAACGAGGAGGTGGAGCGACGGGCCGACCTCGCACTCGCGACCGCTCGGTCGGGAGTGTCCGGAGAGCCGGGAGAGGAGACACGCGGCGAACCCGCGGTCGATCCCCCCGAGGAGGAGGCAACCCGTGGACCGCGACCGACCGAGGACCGCCCCATCGACGCGGCGCTCCCGGACCAGCCGGCGGTCGCGGCCGCGGTCCCGGACACGGCTGAGGCGGACGCCGCCGACGGTCCGAGCGACGGCGGCGACCGGACCGACGGGCTCGCTCCGGGGGTCGTCGACCGACTGCGCGACGCCCTGTGATCCGCGCGGTCCTCGCGGCGGCGACGGCGGTCGCGCTGCTGGCCGCGGCGGGGCCGGCGCTGGCGGACGCGCGTGCCGAGACCACCGCGGACCGGATCGCGACCGCCGGCGAGCGGCTGGACCGGGCCGCGGCCGACCTCGCGGCGGACTCGGCCGCTGCCCGACCCGGCGAACCGGCGGCACGGCGGACGGTCCGCGTTAGTGTCCCGGCCGGGTTCGACGCCGCCCCGGTCGCGTTCGCCGGAATCGGCCCGCGGTCCGCGTTCCGTGGTTCGTCCGGCGGTTCGGCGGGATCCGGGGCGGACGCAGGGACGGGCTCCAGCCCGGGCTCCGACCCAGGCATCGCGACGCGGGCCGGCTCCGAGCGCGGCGTGCGACAGGACGACGCCGAGGGCGATCCGACGGCGCTCGGATACCGAATCCGCGAGCGGCCGACCCGGACGATTCCGATCCCGAGCGTGACGACGGCCGGCGGGAGTGTGGTCGAACTCGACCGGGGGACGACCCGGATTCGGCTTCGATACGTTCGCCTCGAAGGGAGACCCTCGGTCGTCCTGTCGCGACCTCATTCTTAAATCGGAAGCGGAGACCAACCGGCGCATGGATCTGATCGACCGCGTCCGAACCGGTGCTCTCGCCGTGCGCGACCGCGTTCGGGACGGTGACGCGGCCGCGTCCCGCTGCGAGTGCGAAGCGTCGTTCACGGAGCCGTCCGGAACCGCGGTCGCCGATCGGACGGTACTGACCGTCGACGCCGACGGCTGTCACGGCGCCGGTCGGCTGGCCGAGCGGCCTGCGTGCCGCCGTACGGTGATCGCGGCGCTGACGAACCGCGACGCGAACGCAGTCAGCGTGAGGTGTCGTGGCCTCGAGCGTCGATACGCCGGACGCGCCGCGGCCTTCCTGGTCGCGGCTGGCCGGTTCCGGGAACGCGTTCGGTTCCACGAGGACCGGCTGGCCGATCGCGCCGCGACCGACCCGCTGGGAGCGGCCACCGAGGCAGTCGGCCGCGCCGGCGCCCCCGCACGCGCGGTCGCCGAAACCGGTCTCGCTGCGATCGCCGAGGAAGCGGCCGGGTACGACGACCTTCTGCGCCCCTTCGTCGGGCCGACCGTCGGGACCGCGCGCGTCGCCGCGCGACTCCCGACCGGAGCGATGCTCCGCGACCGATGGGAGACCGGAACCGGCGCAACCGTCCGGATCTACGACGGCGACGGGCCCTTGCGAACGTATCATCTGACCCCGCCGTCGGCCGAGCTCGAAGACGACGCTCTCGCAACGCTCGCTGACGCGCGGGAGCGCTTGCTCGGGAACGGACACGCCGGGGAACGCGCGCCGGGTCGGGCCGTACGTGCCGTCGCGGACGCCGACGATCCGGTCGAGGAGATCGCGGACGTGCTGTGCAAGCACGCGCGCGGCTTCGGAGTCCTCTCCGACGTGTTCGCGGACGACCACGTCAGCGACGCCTTCCTCGCGCCCCCCGTCTCCGAGACGCCCCTCCGCGTGGTCGTCGACGGCGAGCGGCTGACCACGAACGTACGCGTGCCGCCTGCCGGCGCCGCGACGCTCGCCTCGCGGCTCCGACGCGCGAGCGGCGACGGCTTCTCGCGGGCGGCGCCGACCCTCGACGCGACGCTCGACACCGAGGGCGGCCCCGTCCGCGTGGCGGCGACGACCGACCCCGCGAGCGACGGGCTCGGGTTCGCGTTCCGGCGCGGCGGCGAGGACGCGTGGACGCTCCCCGGGCTGGTCGACGCCGGTACGTTGACGGCGCGAGCCGCCGGCCTGCTCTCGGTCGCGACGGAGCGCGGCGTGGCGGCGCTCGTGGCGGGGGGCCGCGGTGCCGGAAAAACGACGACGCTCGGCGCGCTGCTCTGGGAGCTCCCGTCGACCGAGCGCGTCGTGCTCGTCGAGGACACGCCGGAGCTCCCGGCCGCCTCGCTTCGCGGGGCCGACCGCGACGTCCAGCGACTCAACACCGACCCCGGAGCGGGCGCGGCGCCGACGCCGTCCGAAGCGGTCCGAACGGCACTCAGGCTCGGTGACGGAGCGCTCGTCGTCGGCGAAGTCCGGGGGGAGGAGGCGGCGGCGCTGTACGAGGCGATGCGGGTCGGCGCCGGCGGCGACGCCGTTCTCGGAACGATCCACGGCTCGTCGGGTCCCGAGGTGCGCGAGCGCGTCGTCGAGGATCTCGGCGTGGCGCCTTCCGCCTTCGCCAGCACGGACCTCCTGGTCACGCTCGCCGACCACGAAGTCACCGAGATAAGCGAGGTGTGCGGCGGTCGCGACGACACGGGGGCGGAAGGGGCCGGCTGCGTACGGTTCGAGCCGCTGTTCGAGCGGGGAACGGACGGGCTCGCGCCGACCGGCCGGATCGACCGCGGAGAGAGCCGCCTCGTCGCGGGGCTCGCGGCGTCGACGGAGCGCTACGCCGACGTGCTTCGTCGCGTCGACGCCAGGACGACCGCCCTGCGAACGCTCGTCGACGAGGACCGGACGCGCCCCCGCGACGTGGCCGCGGCCGTGGCCGACCGTGAGCGGGCGTGCGGGACCGGATCGTCAGTCGACACGGGGGCGACCGAATGAGCGACGGCGCGGACCGTCCCTGGACGGACGAGCCAAGCGAGGAACTCCGGCGAGCGCTCGCGTTCCGCGACCGGGACGAGGACGCGGAGGCGGTGCTGACCCGCGGCTACCGGCGCGGCGCCGTCGTCGGAGCGCTGTGCGGAGCGGCCGGCGTCGCGTTGTCGTCCCTCGGCGTGCTTCCCGGCGGGAGCGTCCGATCCGTCGCCGTCCCGGCGCTGCTCTCCGTCGCGGGCGCGCTCGCGGTCGTCCACGTCTCCCACCGTCTTCCCGTCTGGCTGGCGGGCGTGGCGCGGACCCGCGCCCTCGGTGCGGCGCCCGGACTGGTGGGACGTGCGGTGCTCCGAATGCGGATCGAACCGTCGCTGGAGCGGGCGGTCGCGTTCGCCGGCGGAGCGGACGGGGGACCGCTCGCCGCGAGCCTCCGCGGTCACGCCCGGCGAGCGCGGGGGCGCCCCGACGCCGGACTGTGTGCGTTCGCGAACGAGTGGACCCCGTGGTTCCCCGCGCTGGAGCGCGCCACGACGCTGTTGCGGGCGGCGGCGACCGCCCCGTCGGAGCGTCGCGACCGCTGTCTGGACCGCGCGCTCGACGCCGTGGTGGCCGGCGCGGACGACCGCATGGCGGCGTTCGTCGGCGACGTTCGTGGCCCGGTCTCGGGGATCTACGCGTTCGGCGTCCTGCTCCCCCTCGCACTCGTCGCGCTGCTGCCCGCTGCGAGCGCCGCCGGCGTCCCGGTCGGCGCCGCGACCATGGCAACCGTCTACGTCGTCCTGCTGCCGTCGGCCCTCTGTGCCGCCGGCGGCTGGCTCCTGCTTCGGCGTCCGGTGGCATTCCCGCCCCCGCGCGTTACCACAGACCATCCCGACGTCTCGGATCGGGATTTCGCCTCCCTCGGAGCGGGTGTGGTCGCCGGAATCGTGGGGGGCGTCGTCGCCGGGGCCGTCGTCGCCGAGTGGGCCGTTCCGGTCGCCGTGGTCGGCGCGGGGGTGGGGACGGCGCTGTTCGTCGCCGCGCGCCCCCGTCGGCGCGTACTGGAACGCGTTCGTGATCTGGAGGCCGGCCTCGCGGACGCGATGACCGTGGTCGGCGGACACGTCGCGGAGGGGGTCGCGGTCGAACGCGCGGTCGCTCGGGCGGGAGAGTCGGTCGCCGGACCGACGGGCGAGGCGTTCGCCGACGCGGCGGCGCGTGGGCGGACGCTCCGTATCGGGGTCCGGGAGTCATTCCTCGGCGAGGGCGGCCCGCTGGCCGCGGTCCCGAGCGCGCGAGCCCGCGGGGTCGCGGCGCTGCTCGCGCTCGCCGCCCGGGAGGGACGACCGGCCGGTGACGTGCTGCTCGAACTCGCCGATCAGCTCGATGACCTTCGCGGGCTCGAACGCGAGGCGACGAGGCGGCTCGCGACCGTCACGCGCACGCTCTCGAACACCGCGGCGCTGTTCGGACCGCTGGTCGGCGGCGCGACCGTCGCCCTCGCGGCCGGACTGGTCGGGGACACCGGCACGACCGTTCCGACACTTGGTGCCGAAACGGGCGGGCTCGAGGCTTCGGGTGTTCCCGGTTCGTCCGGAGCCACGGGAGCGAAAGCCGGGGAGGGGGGCGTACCGGGGGCCGAAAACGCGCTGTCCGTCGCCGTTCTCGGCCGCATCGTCGGCGCGTACGTCCTCCTGCTCTCGGTCGTTCTGACGACGATCGCCACCGTCCTGGAACGCGGTGCGAGCGCGACGCTCGTCGCGTACCGGGTCGGGATCGCGCTTCCGACCGCGACCGCGACGTATCTGGCTGCGTTCGTCGGGGCCGGGTTGCTGCTGTGACCGCCCGCACGTTTAAGCCACAGACCGAGCCCAACCCGGGCCATGTTCGAGGTCCCACTCGACGGACTGTACGCGTGGGTCGGCGTCGCCGCGCTCAGCGTCGCGGTACTGGGCGTGGCGTCCGCGCTTCCCAGCGCCCCGGCGCCCGACGCCGCCGGCGCCGCGGCGACGGTCGACGCCGTCGCGGGCGGCGACTACCCGGCCACCGGCGAGCACGGAATCGCGGCGGAGCGCATCCGGATCACTCCCGAGCGCATCGTCCTCGACGGCGAGGGTGGCACGGCGAGCGCCGGGTTTCGTCGGGGGGCGGTGACGCCGGTCCGGGGGAACGGCCGACTGGCGCGCGTCCTTCGCGGCGCCCCGCCCTCGGCCGTCTTCGATTCCTCGGGGGCGTTCGCGGCCGCGGCGCGGAACGCGCGCGAGACCGAACCGGAATGGCGCACGGCGTCCGATCGGCTCCGAATCCGGCGGGTTCACTGGGGGGACGTGCATGTCACGCTTGTCGGATAGGGGGTGGGCCGACCCCGTCGCGGCGCTCGTCGCGCTGGCGGCCGTCGGCGCCGGAATGGCGGTGTACGTTGGCGTTCTGCATGGAGTCGACGACGCGGGGAGCGGTGGTCGCCCCGCCGACATCCTCGACCGTGTTCACGACGCGACGGCCGACGGCGGAGTCGCGAGGCCCGCGAACCTGACGGTCCCCGACGGTGTGGTCGGGGAACACCGGGCGGTTCGTGCGCGTCTGTCGGCAGGGGAACGGCGATGGACCGCCGGCGATCCGCGACCACCGGAAGGAGGCGCACCGACGCACACCGCTCAGCGGTCGGTTCCGGTCCGGACCGCTCCGGGAGAGAACAGCCCCGGAACGCTCCGCGTGGTGGTGTGGACGTGACGAGCACCGTCCTCGACGTGACGGTCTTTCTGCTGTGTCTGTCGGCCGGCGTCGGCGTGCTCGCGAGCGGGGGAGCGGTCGACGGCGGGAACCGCGCCGCGTCCCCGGGCGCCGTGGCGGTCGCGGACGTGGTCGCCGGGACGACCGCGTCCGTCGAGTATCGGACCGCACCGCGTGGCGAGGCCACGTCCGACGCCGACGCGAGCGGCGAGAAGCGGTCCGCCACGCACCACGCAACGCTGGCCGAACTGATCGCCCGCGGTGCGATGATCGAGGCGGACGGGACGCGTGTGGGGGCGGGCGACTACCCGGAAGCGGTCCGGGAGGTCGTTCGAGAGGTCCTCCGCGACCTGCGTGGTGGCCGGATCCGGTTGAGTGCGTTCCGCTCCCCCGAGGGAACCGTCCGGTCCCCGTTCGTCGTCGGTGAGAAGCCGCCGCCGAACGTCGACGTTGACGTGGCCGTCGTCACCGCTCCGGGGGATCGGAGATCGAGAGAGCGTGACGCGAGCACCGACCGGACGGCGGTCGCCGCCGCGAGTCATGGGCGCGACGGTGACACAGCGGCTCGTGGCGGCATCGAGGCCCCCGGACGCGTCCGGATCGTCGTGGAGGTGTGGTGAGTTGCGCCGTCCGTCGACGGTCAGGATCGCCGCCGACGACCGGGGGCGCGTCCCGTTCGCGCTGATCGGCGTTCTGCTGCTCGTATCGAGCGTCGCGTACGCCGGCGCCCTCCAGCAGCAGGGGCGGGTCTCGGTCGACGACGGCGTGGAGCGCGCGGTGGAACGCGCGGCGACGGACGCGACGCCCGCGGTGCGCGCCGGCGTCGCCGACGCGGCCCGCGACGCCGCGGCGGAGCCGGTCACCGCGGTACCGGCCGCCGACGGAGCGAACGGGAGCGCCGTCCCGGCGGTCAGGCCGGGTTCCCCGTTCACCGACGCGTTGCGGATCCGGATCGCTATCGAGGTCTCTCGGTCCCTTCCCGCGACCGAACGGCGCGTCGGCGACGTCCGAGCCGTCAGCGAGGTTCCGGCCGTTCGGGACGAGGACGACCTCGTCGCGGCCCGCGAGCGCGTGTCGGTCTCGCCGGTCGCGAACGGGACCGCTCTCCGAGCGACGGTGCGGAACGTCACGACGACCGCGACCCGGAACGGCCGGACCGTCACGCGGCGGACGCGGAACGTGACCGTGGTCGTCCCCGTGCCAGTGTTCGCGGCCCACGAACGGACGGAACGGTTCGAGGAACGGCTGAACCGCGGAGCGCTCGAGGGGCCCGGACTCGGGCGGCAGCTCACGGCTCGGCTGTACCCCGTCACCTGGGCGCGCGGCTACGCACAGCACGGCGGCGCCCCGGTTCAGAACGTGCTCGCGAACCGGCACGTCGAGCTCTCGACGAACGCCGGCATCGTCCGCGTTCAGCGCAACGTCTTCGGAGGAACGGACCCCCGGGCGGAGGCCGGCGTTCGCCGCGCAACGGCGCGCACCGGGGTCGCGGACCTGCTCGCGCCGACGGAACTCGACGAGGAGGAGTGGAGCCGGACGGTCGTCGGTGAGTCGACGACCGGTTCGGAACGCGAGGTCGGGGACGGGACCGACGGCGACCGGGTCTCCGACAGGTTGGAGGGAGCGAACAGGACGCGCACCGTCGAAGTGGGCGCGGTCGCGGACGCGGCGCTCCTGTCGACCGTCTCGGAACGCGACGCGATCGCTCGGGACGCATATCGTGCGCGCGCGGTGCTCCGTGCCGACGCCACACTCCGGGCGGACACGACGACGAGCAACGGTCCGACGGCGGGCGAACCGCCCGCCGGAAACTGGACGCTGACGGACGTCGAGCGGGAGCGGACGGTCACTGTCGTCGAGGCGGGCGACGGCGCGGGGGCATCGATCGCCTCGAGCGACTTCGGCACCGCGCGCCGTGTCGTCAGAACGGTCGACGAGACGACACGGACGTGGACGAACGGGACGGCAACCCGGACCGGCCGGGAGGTCCGGACGCGGGAACACCGGGTCGATATCCGCGTCGAGGGAACGTACGCTCCGACTGCCGGAGCGCCGGAGCGTCCCACGGCCCCGACGTTCGAGCGGGGCGGGGCGCTCGACGGACCGAACCTGGCGGACGTACCCGCAACCGCGAGGGCGGACCTGTCGGCCGCGACCGACGACGAGCTCTCGCGGATCGCTCGCCGGGCCGTCGTCGACGGCGGGGTCGACCGCGAGACGGTGGTCGTCGGAGAGCGACCGGACCGGCTCGCGACGCACGTCGAGGCTGACCTCGCGGAGCTCCACCGCGAGGTCAGCAAGCTGTCGACGACCGTCTCGATGCGGGAGGTCGCCGCCGGCGAGGCCGACCCGTACGGGGGGCTGGCGGCGACCCTCCGGGAGCGGCGGGCGGAGCTCGTCGACGCTCCGGCGACGTACGACGGCGCCGCGGACCGCGCCCGCGTCGCTGCCCGCGCGGCGTACGTGGATGGGGTCATCGCCGCACTCGAGCGGCGTTCGACCGCGGACGACGAGGTGTCGGCTGCCGTCGCGGACGCCGCGGGCGACGGCGCGACCCTCGACACCGGTGCGCTCGGCGCGTACCTCGACGCGCGGGCCGCGGCCGAGCGCGGTGTCCGCCGGTCGATCGGCGACGGCGGACCCGGCGGAGGCGTCGGACTCGCTCCGCGCGGATCGCCCGGGTATCTCCCCCGGACCGCGGTCGACGGCGCCGCCGTCGAGGGCGTCGCCGCGGGCGCGCGGACGAGGCCGCTCGCGACGCGGAACCGGAACCTCGTCACGCTGCCGTACGCGGGCGCCGCGTCCGGTATCGTGGACCGTCTCCTCGGAGCGGACGAGACCGTTCCGCTGTCCTCCGCCGGCCGAGCGCTCGTCGGGACCGACCGGGCGCTCGCGGGCACCGAGAACGAAACGCTTCGCAACGAGCGGGACGGCCTCGCGGACTCGGTCGACAGGTCGACCGACGCCGTGGAAGCCGCGGCCGATCGCGTGCTGCGTCGGCAGACGGAGCTCTCGCGGTCCGAACGCGCGGAGAGCCTGCGGAGCGCTCGGCGGCAGTGGGGCTCGACCGGCGAGCTCGCCGTCGCGATGGGGACCGGCGACTACGCCGAGACGGTCGCCGCCGAGGCGGCGGCGCGGGGAAGTTTCGGCCCGGCGGATCAGGAAGTCCTGGCCGCGCGTCTGGGAAGGACCATCGTGGCGACTGCGAACGAGGGGCCAGCGACGGTGTCCGCCGCGGAGGTGAACCGGTCCGCGCCGGTGCTCCGAGCGGTCGCTCGGGACGAACTGGAGTCGAGGGTCGAGGCGGAGCTCCGACGCGGCGCGGACGCGGCCGCGGACCACTGGGCGCCGGAGGCGATCAGGGCGGTTCCCGCGGGCGCTCCGGTGCTCCCGACGCCGACGCACTGGTACGCCACGGTCAACGTCTGGACGGTGGAGGTCTCCGGCGCGTATCCGCGGTTCGCCGTGGCGGCGCCGCGGACCGGTCCGCCCGACGGGGAGTTCGAGTACGTCCGGGAGGCCGGGACCGCAACGGTCGAACTCGCGGGCGGGCCCGTGACGCTCGGTCGGACGGAGCAGGTGCGGTTCGAGACCGGGACGGTCGTCGTGGTCGCGGTCCCGCCCGGACCGCCGGGGGTCGGCGACGTGGACGGCACGCGCGACGAGACTTCCGCCGGGTGGCCGTGTCCCGAAACGACGCCGGATTCATTCGGCGGAACCGCACGCGAAGCGTCCTGTGTCCGGTGACCGCAGTCGTTTTCCCGGCCGCGCGCCGAGGGCGGGTATGTTCACCGACGTGCCCGCGGAGACCGACTCGGAGCCGGGACCGCTACTCGAGGGGTACGAGACGCTGGTGCTCGAGGCGGCCGCTGAGGCCGGGGTCGACGCGATCGTGGATGCGACGTCGCTCGACCGGTCGAGCGCCGAGATGCTGGTCGACGGCGAGGTCCCCGAAATCGCGGTCGAGGACGCCGCCGCCGTGATCGCGCTCGTCGACGACCGCGACGCGAACGCGCTGGTGTTCGAGCTCAGAGACGACCTGCTGATGGGGATGACGACGGCGGTGCTCGACGTCGACACCATCGCGGGCGCCATCGACGCCGACCTCACCGGACAGGAGGTCCAGCAGGCGCTGGAGGGACGCACGCGGATGACGCTGACGCAGTTGGCACAGATACAGAGCGTGATCGAGGGGCGGAAACCCTGATGCGCGTCGTCGTCGTCGGCTGCGGCTACGTCGGGATCGAGCTCGGTCGCCAGCTCCGCGATCCCGACGCCGTCGGCGATCCGGGGGGGACAGAACACCGGGTCTGTGGCGTCCGCCGGTCCGACGAGGGGCTGACGGCCGTCGAGGCGGCCGGGCTGGAACCGGTTCGGGCGGACGTCGCGGACCCGGCGTCGCTATCGGCGCTCCCGGACGCGGACGCGGTCGTGTTCGCGGCGAGTTCGGGCGGCCGCGGCGCGGACGCCGCGCGACGCGTGTACGTCGACGGGCTCGCCAACGTGATCGACGAGTACGCCGAGCGCGAGCGTCCGCCGGACCGGCTTATCTACACCTCGTCGACGGGCGTCTACGGCGATCACGACGGCGGCTGGGTCGACGAGACGACGCCGCTGGATCCGACGACCGAGAAGACCCGGGTGCTGACGGAGGCCGAGCGCGTGGCGCGCGGGCGGGCCGCCGACGCGGGCATCGACGGGACGGTCGTCCGCTTCGCCGGACTCTACGGCCCGGGCCGGTACCGGCTGGAGCGCTACCTCGACGGCCCCGTGACCGCGGGGTATCTGAACATGATCCACCGCGACGACGCCGCCGGAGCGGTCCGGTTTCTGCTCGAGAACGACCTCGCGCGCGACGACGCGGTGCTGGCCGTCGACGACGAACCGGTCGACAAGCACGCGTTCGCGGACTGGCTCGCGGACGCCTGCGGCGTCGAGCGCCCGGCGAAGCGATCGAAGTCGGAGCGGCTGTCCGCGGGGAACCTATCCGAGGCGGCGAAGCGGCGGATCCGCACGAGCAAGCGGTGCTCGAACGACCGGCTCCGCGAGCTCGGGTACGACTACCGATACCCGACGTTTCGTGAGGGATACCGCGACGCGGTCGACGCGTGCCGTGCCGAGCGTGGCGGTCCGTAGCCGGGGGGCGGCCGACGCGGCCGTGGCGGACATGTCCCGCGTGTGATGAGTGCCGGGAACTACTTGTGTCGGCGGTGGGTGCGAACGGACGATGTGGGTGCAAGGACGGACGGACGCCCTGCGAGCGGCCGAGGGGTTCGTCCGGGAGAACCCGGAGCTGGCGCTCGCGACAGCGCTCGCGGCGTTCGTCGTCGCGGCCAGCACGTACGCGTTCCTGCGACTGCGTCGCCCCGCGGGCGTCACGTTCCGGCGGCTGATCGAAGGTCGCGAGGAGGTCGCGGTCCTGATGCACCCGAACCCGGACCCCGACGCCATGGCGGCCGCGGTCGGCGTCGCCTCGCTGGCGGACCAGCTCGGCGTGGACGCGACCGTCCAGTACCCGGGCCAGATCCGCCATCAGGAGAACCGCGCGTTCCGGACCGTCCTCGACCTGGAGCTCGACCGGATCGACCACGTCAGCGACCTCGCGGCGGAGTCCGTCGTCCTCGTCGACCACAACGAGCCGCGCGGGTTCGCGGGCGCGGACGGCGTCCTCCCGCTCGCGGTCGTCGACCACCACCCCGGTGACGGCGCGGGCGAGGAGTTCACCGACGTGCGGACGGACTACGGTGCGACCGCCTCCATCGTCGCCGAGTACTTCGACGACATCGACGCCGAACCGGTACCGCCGGACATGCACGCCTCCGAGCGCGGCGGCGAGTACGTCCTCTCGACCGACGCCGCGACGGGCCTTCTGTACGGCATCCTCGCCGACACCAAACACCTCACCGTCGGCGCGAGCGAGGCCGACTTCGCGGCCGCCGGCTACGTCTACCCGGGCGTCGACCAGGACCGGCTCGACCGGATCGCCAACCCCGCGGTCGACGCCGAGGTGCTGGAGGTGAAAGCGCGCGCCATCGCCGGCCGGCAGGTACAGGGCTCGTTCGCCGTCGCGGACGTGGGCAGCGTCAACAACGTCGACGCCGTTCCGCAGGCGGCCGACGAGCTGATCCAGCTGGAGGGGGTCACCGCGGTGGTGGTGATCGGCGAGCGCGACGGGACGCTCCACCTCTCGGGACGGTCCCGTGACGACCGCGTCCACATGGGCAAGGCCATCGAGTCGGCGCTCGAGGAGGTCCCCAACGGCGACGGCGGCGGCCACGCCCGTATGGGGGGCGGCACGGTCACGCCGACGGTGGACCCGACCGGGGAGGAAGAGGAGCTTTCGATCGACCGTGACGAGCTGTGTGAGGCCCTGTTCCGGGCGATGACGGGCGACGTCTGACCGCGGAGACGCGCGGCGGGCTCGCCCAGCACCGGGGCTTCCCGCTCGCCGCTTTCCGGCGCGGCCTCACAGGAGTGCCAGCGCGGGGAAGGCCTGCGTCGCGGCGTCGTAGAGGAAGTAGACGCCGAAGCCGGCGAGCACGGCCGCCGAGCCGACCGCGACGAGGGGCGCGAGCCGCTCCATGCGACGCTCCGCGGCGACGAGCGCGGCCGGGAACCCCGTGACCCAGAGCCCGATCCCGGCGAAGAAACCGACGATCAGCGCCGGGGAGCCGGTCGTCACCACGAACGCGCCCGCGAGGTCGGCGCCGACGACCGGGAGCGGTTCAAGCACGTCCAGCGTCCCCGGCCGGAGCAGTCCGACGCCGACCGTGAGCCAGAACAGCACCTGATAGGGGTTCGTCAGCGCGAGGACGAACGCCTTGCGGAACCCCTTCCCCTCGGCCAGCATCGGGTCGTCGCCGGCCGTGGGTCTGAAGGAGGCGCGCGCCCCCCGGGCGGCGCCGTACGCGAAGTAGATCATCAGGACGCCGCCGACCGCGACCATCGCGGCCCGCAGCGTCGGCAGGCGCTCGACGAACGCGACGACGCCGAGGTACGCCAGCACGAAGAAGACGCCGTCGGCCGTCGCGGCGCCGAGGCCGGCGCGCGCGCCCGCGGTCCAGCCCCGCAACACGGCCTCCTCGGCGATGACGGCGTTCATCGGTCCGGGCGGCGCCGCGAGCGCGAGCCCGAAGACGACGCCGGCGGTCAGCGTGACCAACTCGTTCACGCTCCGGGGAACCCCTGCGACGGTGAAAAAGGCGACGGACGGGGCCAGCGACGCCGTTTTCGGATGTTCCGATCCGGCGCGTGATCACCGGATCGGCGCATCGATGAGGGAAGGTGGCCGCCGGTCCGGAGCGGCGGTGCGGCCGCGGCCGCACCGCCCTGGATGCCGCATCGCAGTCACGCGGTCGCCTCGACCGGCCGCACGCGGATGGACCGCGCGACGGACTCCGGGAGACTCTGATCGCCCGCGGGCGAGCGGACGGTCACCATCCCGAAGGGGGCGACATCGACGACCTCAAGCTCGTTGCCCGGCACGATGCCGGCGTCCGCGAGGTAGTCGAGCTCGTCCTCGTCGCGGTCGGAGACGCGGGCGACGACGACCGTTTCGCCCTCCTCGCAGGCGTGGAGCCGGACGGCGTCGTCCTCCTCGACCGGCTCCAGGTCGGCGCCCGGGATGGGGTCGCCGTGGGGGTCGACCTCCGGGTCGCCGAGCGTCTCCGCGACGCGACGCTCGAACTCCTCGGAGATGTGGTGTTCGAGTCGGTCGGCCTCCGCGTGGACCTCGCTCCAGTCGTAGTCGAGTCGCTCCGCGAGGAACGCCTCGATGAGCCGGTGGTGGCGGACCACCTCGAGCGCCACCGCCTCACCCTCGGGCGTCAGCTCGACGCCGGTGTACGGCTCGCGGTCGACCAGTTCCCGGTCCTCCAGCTTCCCGAGCATGTCGGTGACCGTCGGCGGGGTCTTCCCGAGGTAGTCGGCGACCGCGGAGGTGGAGACGGGCGGCCCCTCCTCGGTCTGGAGGACGTAGATGGCCTTCAGGTAGTCCTCCATCACGTCGCTCAGCATCGTCCGAGAGTAGCGGACTCCCGCGGAAATAGCTACCGGAGACGAGGGTGGGGAAGCCGAACCGGCAACGGCGTGTGGGTGGCCAATCCTTACGGCGTCGGCGCGGGAGGGTCGGCCATGAGCGATCCCGACGGCGGCTTCGGCGACAGCGACGATTCCGACGACGACGGCCCGAGCTATCCGGTTGCGCGCTACCTCGGCATCGACGCGGTCGAGTCCCCGACGTTCACCGCGGACGGGGACCTGCTGTATCTGGCCGATACGACCGGCTCGCCGGACGTGTGGCGGGCGAGCGACCCCGCGAGGCTCGGGGCGGACGGCGACGCGGCGACCACCGAGCGCCTGACCGGCACCGACGAGCGCGTCTCCTTCGTGGACGCGTCGCCGACGCGCCCGGAGGCGGTGTTCGGCATGGACCGCGGGAGCGACGAGCGCGACCAGCTGTTCCTGTACGACCTCGCGGCCGGAGAGATAACCGACCTCACCGACGACCCCGACTCGATCCACGCCTGGGGCGGCTGGGCGCCCGACGGCGACCGGTTCGCGTACGCCGCCAACCGCCGCCAGTCGGACACCTTCGACGTCCACGTCCAGCGCCGCGACGAGACCGCCGCCGACAGCGAGGTCGTTCACGAGGGGGAGGGTGGCTTCCTCTCGGTGGCCGCGTGGGGGCCGGAGGGGGACCGCCTGGCGCTGATCGACGCCCGCGCGTCCTTCGCGCAGGACCTGTTCGTCCTCGACCTGCCGAGCGGCGAGACGACGCAGGTGAACGCGGACGACGACGCCCGCTACGAGTCCCCGGCCTTCGGCGCCGACGGGGGGCTCTACGCCCTGACGAACCAGCCCGGCGACCACCTCGTCCTCGGGCGCTTCTCCGCCGCGGCGGTCGCGGGCGATGCGGACCGCGACGACCGCGCGGCCGCGCTATCCGAGGAGGGGTCGGGGGACCCGGCGTTCGACACGGTCGCCGCCCGCGAGGGCTGGAACGTCGACGGCTACGCCCTCGACCGCGACTCCGGCCGGGTCGCGTACACGGCCAACGTCGACGGCTACTCCGAGCTCGTGATCGGCGAACTGGAGGGGCCGACCGCCTTTTCGCCCCTCGCGACGCCCGACGTCGCCGCCGACTGCGCGGACCCGGGGGTCGTCTCCGCGCTCGCGTGGGACGGCGACGGCGAGCGGCTCGCCGCGGTCCACGCCGCCAGCGACCGGCCGTACCGCGCGGTCGTCGTTGACGCCGCTGCCGACCTGCTCGTGGACCTAGACGGCGAACCGGCCCCCGAGGTGGCCGCGCCCGCGGACCACGGGACGCTCGGCATCCCCCCAGAGGCCTTCCTCGCGCCCGAGATCGTGCGCTACGAGACCTTCGACGGTCGGGAGATCCCGGCCTACTGGACGCTCCCGCCGGGCGTCGAGAGGGGCGAGGCGGCCGAGGTGCCCGTCATCGTCGACATCCACGGCGGGCCGGAACACCAGCGCCGGCCGTGGTTCTACCCGACGAAGCAGTTCTTCCTCCGGCAGGGGTACGCGGTGCTGGAGCCGAACGTCCGGGGCTCCTCCGGCTACGGGAAGGCGTACACGCACCTCGACGACCGCGAGAGGCGCCTCGACTCGGTGGAGGACGTGAAGGAGGCCGTCGCGTGGCTCGCCGAGCGACCGGAGGTCGACGACGACCGGGTCGTGGCGTACGGGCGCTCCTACGGCGGCTTCATGGTGCTGTCGGCGATCACCGAGTACCCGGACCTGTGGGCGGCCGCGGTCGACTTCGTCGGCATCGCCGACTTCGAGACGTTCCTCGAGAACACCGGCGAGTGGCGGCGCTCGCACCGCGAGCAGGAGTACGGCGCGTTGGAGAACACGGAGCTGCTGGAGCGGATCAGCCCCATCCACCGCGTCGACCGCATCGACTGCCCGCTGTTCGTGCAACACGGCGCGAACGACCCGCGGGTCCCCGTCGGCGAGGCCGAACAGATCGCGGAGGCGGTCGCGGACCGCGGGATCCCCGTCGAGACGTGCGTCTTCGAGGACGAGGGCCACCACACCACCAGCCGCGAGAACCGGATCGAACAGTTCGAGCGCATCGCGGCGTTCCTCGACGAGCACGTCGGGAACGCCCGATAGCGTTCCACGGCCACATGTAGAGTCCCCTCGGCGTCGTGCCACCGTCACACGGACGCTTAAGTAGGATGCCGGCAACAACCGCCGTATGGACAGACCCACACCGCAACTCGGCACGCAGAACGACACGCTCGTCCCGCGGATCCTCGCGTTTCTGGTGGACAGCCTTATCGTCGGGATCGCGGCCACGGTGCTGGTCGTCGTCGTCGGCCTCGTGAGCGAGAGCCTCGCGGGCGTCGTCGGCGGGCTCGCCGGACTCGGCGCGCTCGCGTACTTCATCTACCTCGAGGGGACCTACGGGCAGACCCTCGGCAAGCGCGTCCTCGGGATCGTCGTCGTCACCGAGGACGGCGGGGACTGCGACCTGAAGGCGGCCGCGATCCGCAACCTGCTGCGGATCGTGGACGCGCTGCCGTTCCTGTACCTGATCGGCATCGTCCTGATCTTCGTCACCGACGACGGCCAGCGGCTCGGCGACATCTTGGGGAACACCGTCGTCGTGCGGACGCAGTAGGCCGTCGCCGTCCGCGCTCGGGGACGCGCCCGACTCAGCGCTCGGGGACGCGCCCGACCGTCACGTCGAACGGGACCACCTCGACGCGCTCGTACTCGCCCGCCTGCATCTCGCCGACCACGTCGCGGCCCATCGCCCGCCAGCGACGGCGGAGGTCGGCGTACTCCTCGGTCGACAGCGACGCCTCCAGTTCGCGGCGGTGGTCCGCCAGCCCCGCCCCGCTGGCCTTCCGCGCGGCCGCCTCCATCGCCACCGGGGAGTAGGGCGGTTCGACGCGCTTCTCGTGGTGATAGCGCCGGACCGACACGTCCTCGAGTCCCGCGGCCGCGAACTGTCGGCGGACGCGGTCGCCCAGCGCGACGTCGGTATCCACGCCGGCGAGGTACGCCTCGCGGGCCTCCCGCTCCAGTCGCTCCTCGGCGTCGACCGTCGAGGAGACCCCCACTTCGGCGTTGTTCGGCTCGACTGCGGCGACCAGTTCCGAGGAGACGCGGGCGAACTCCCGCACCGCCGCGCGCGGCTCCGGGAGGTTGATCAACAGCGCCTGACAGACCACGAGGTCGAAAGCGTCGTCCGGGAACGGGAGCCGGGCCGCGTCGCCCGCGAGGTAGGGGATCGAGTCCGACTCCCCCTCGGGGTCGGCCGCGCGCGCGGCCTCGAGGAGGTCCGTGTCGGCGTCGACGCCCATTACGGTCGCGTCCGCGGGCGCCTCGGCGGCGAGGACGCGCGTTAGCTCTCCGGTGCCGCACCCGACGTCGAGGACGCGCCGTCGGTCCGCAAGGTCGAGATCGGCGAGCGCCGCGCGCCCGTCCGCCCACATCCCCTCGCGGGTGCGTTCGAGGTAGTCGGCGCTGAACCGTCGCACGGTCGCGGCTTGTGCGGCGGGGCGAATAAGGGTCGCGGCTCGGTCAGGCGTCCGACTCCCGGTCGGGCTCCATCGCGGTTCGCCGCGCGTCGACGAGCAGCGCGACGGTGACGCCGGCACAGTAGCCCAGGAACGCGCGCAGAAGGCCAATGTACGCGACCGATCCCGCGAACGCGAACCCGAGCGTCACGCCGGGAGTACCGCCTGCGAGAACGTCGAGCACGCCCACGGCGGCGGTCAGAACCGCGACGGAGGCGCCCGGAACGACCCCGACCGAGAGACAGGCCGGGGCGCCGAATCGGGCGTAGCCGCCGCCGAGCGCGATCAGGCCGGGGGCGGCGAACAGCACCACCGACAGGAGGTCCTGTCGCAACAGCGTCGTGACCGGTGCGCCGGGCGAGACGGTCCCCGCGAACGCCGCGCCCACGAGCGCCGTCATCGTGATCGCCGCGTAGGTGGCGACGAGCGAGACGCTCTTGGAGGGTCTGTCGCCGAACAGTAGCGCCTCGGTGGTGACCACACGTGTCCCCACGGGCCGGGGGGACAAAAAGGAACGCCGCGGCGACGGGACTGCTTCGCCTCAGCGCCACTCGTACTTCGCGACGGCTCGGTCCGCCCGCGTGGAAATGCCGTGCGGGTTCCGCGCCGGACTTCGGTCTCGGCGTCGCGCCACGGCGCCGTCGGAGGCGCCGGTCGCGATCCCGGCCAACACGTCGCGACCGTTGCCGATCCAGCCGGACGGGGTCGCCCTGCCGCCGAACACGTCCCGAGCGACCGAGAGGGAGTCGCTCGCGGCGTGGCTGAGGGTGCGGCGCAGCACCGTCGGGCGGACGCCGTAGTTCTTCACGAGTCGGTAGGCGAGCGCGCGGTACTTCCATCCCCAGTCGCGGCCGTCGCGGCCGCCATCGACCGCGGTCGGGGCGGCGGGCTCGTGGGTGACGGCCAGGTCGGGGTCGAACGCGACCTCGTGGTCCATTCCTGCGAGGCGGTGGGCTGCGTCCCGCGAGCCGCCGGTTTCGAGGTACTCGTCGAACCCGTCGAGGTCGTCGAGGACGCCGCGACGGAAGGCGACGTTTCCGCCCTCGACGTACGTCACCTCGCGACCGGCGATGGTGCGGCGTTCGGGCCCCACGTCCGCGGTCTCGGAAGGCGCGTCCTCGCCGTCGCCGGCTTCGCGAACCGGTCCCGTCACCACGGCAGCGCGGTCGAGCCCCTCCCGGAGCGCGTCCAGCCACCCCGTCTCGACCCGGTGGTCGAAGTCGACGAGCGCGACCGCGTCGCCCCCGGCCACTTCGATGCCGGCGTTGCGGGCGACGTTGACCGACCGGTCCGAGAGTTCGACGAGCACGTCCACGTCCTCTCGGTCCCGGACCATCCCGGTGGTTCCGTCCGCGGAGGGGCCGTTGACGACGACCACCTCCGCGTCGGGGGCGACCCTCGAGAGCGCGTCGAGACAGTCGCCGAGCCGATCCCGACCGTTCAGAGTCGGGACCACCACCGAGAGCTTCATACCCGGGTCTCTTGCGCCGGACGGTTAAAAGGCCCCCGTGACAGCCGGGAAGCGGCCGTCGATCGGGCGAGGAGAACAGCGTTCGCTTCCGGTGTCGTCTGGGCGGGGGGATAGCGTCCCCTCCGGGCCTGGTCAGGACGGGGAGCAGTCGCCGGGGACAGCTACTTGGTCAGGTAGTAGACCTGCTTGCGAGCGTCCTTGAAGCTGTAGCGCGAGGCGACGAGCTCGGACTCCTCGAGGCGGTTCAGGGCGTAGCGGACCGTCCGGTCGGGCAGCAGCGATTCGTCGGCGAGTTGCCCCTGCGAGAGCGGCGAGTCGCTCTCAAGCACCTTCGCGACGAGTTTGGCGCTCGGGGGGAGTTCGCGAAGGCGCTCGCGGAACTCGCTCTCCGAAAGGGTCTCCTGGCTGTGAGCCTCTGCGGGACTAGTGCTCATACCCGCAGAAAGCGGATCGTGCGTGGTAAAGGTTAGCTACATATGGGGGATACCGATACGGACAATATAAGGTGATTATATCATACTTTACGATCCTGAACGATCGGGCGCGGCGCGACCGTCGACCGCCCCCGATCCGTCGGTCCCGGTCGGAGCCGGGACGGACGGCCGCGCCCGCAGTCGGTCGGCATCCAGTACGGTTTTGTCGTTCGGGCGTGGAACGATGTGAACGTGAAAGGACAGGAATGGTACCAGGCCGACGACGTCGCCAAGGAGTACGACGACGTCCGGTTCGGCGACGGCGGGCGGGTCATCGACCGCCGCGAGAAGGAGGCGGTGCTCTCCGCGGTCGGTCCCGTCGAGGGCAAGCGCGTACTCGAAGTAGCGTGCGGGACGGGACGATTCACGACGATGCTGGCGGACCAGGGCGCCGACATCGTCGGACTCGACATCTCGCGCGAGATGCTCGAACAGGGACGCCGCAAGGTGCAGGAGTCCGGCCTCTCCGACCGCGTGGAGTTCATGCGCGGCGACGCCTCACGGCTCCCGTTCCCGGACGACCACTTCGACTCGGTGGTCGCGATGCGCTTTTTCCACCTGATGGACGAGCCGGCGCCGTTTCTCCGCGAACTCCGGCGCGTCTCGAAGGATCAGGTCTTCTTCGACACGTTCAATCGGCGTAGTGCGAGGGTGCTGTACACGTGGCTGCTGCCGATGGGGTCGCGGCTCTACTCCGAGGACGACGTGGTCTCGATGCTGTCGGCCGCGGATCTCCGACTCGCCGGCGAGGCGCACGACTTCGTGCTCCCGTACGGCTTCTACCGCAACCTCCCCGGGTGGGTAGCGCGGGCGTTCCGCGCGGTCGACGAGACGGTCGGTCGCACGGTCCCCGGCGACTACGTCGCGTCGGTCTCCTACTGGGACGCGCGGGTTCCCGAGAAGCCGACCGACGCGGACGGCGATACGGCGACCGATGCGGACGACGACCGCGCGGACGCCGCCCCCGACACCGAGTAGCTCAGACTCCCTCCTCGACGATCTCGCCCACGGCGAAGTTCGACTTCACCTCCGTCACTTCGACCTTGACGCGCTCGCCGACCTCGCCGCCGGGGACGATGATCACGTAGCCCCGCTCGACGCGGGCGATACCGTCGCCCTGCTTGCCGATGTCCTCGATCTCGACGTAGCGCATCTCGCCGGGTTCGACCGGGGGCTGTGGGCCGCCGGCGTCGCCGGTCGCTGCACCCTCGTCGGCGCCGGAGCCGCCGGCGCCTCCCTCGCCGGTCCGGGAAATGAGCGCGACGCGGTAGGTCTCGCCGGGTTCGACCGACCCGGTCTCGACCTCGCGGCGGGGGACGTCGAGCACGTAGTCGTCCCCGTTCTCCCGCACTTCGGCGCTGAACAGACAGAGGAGTTCGTCCGAAATTTCCATATGTAGACTCCACCCGGAGGCTTGCGATGGACACTAATAGTTGTACCGCCGACGGGTTCGGCTACGCGTCCGGGTCGATCGGCGTCCCGTCGGCTCGTTTCTGGCCCTCCGAGTCGTGGACCACGACCGCGGCGTCGGCACCGGTGTCGGCATCGGCCTCGGCGCCGACCGCGACCGTCGGGTCGTAGTTGTCCCGCACCGCGATCGCCTCCTCGATCTCCCGGACGGCGCGCTCCTTCAGCGCCGTCGCCAACTCCTCGGCCTCTCCCCGGGAGATGTCGCGCCCGAGCCCCTCGCACTCGTGGGCGCGCACCATCCCCTCCGCGTCGACCGCCTCGCCCATCGGCTGGCTCGTCCCGCCGAGCGCGACGCTGAAGGGATAGGTCCGACAGATGAGGGGCCGGTCCTCGTGGACCGCGCACGCGCCGCCCCCGTCCGGGCCGCCCGCCTCGCGGTAGAAGGTGCAGTCCCCACAGGCGTCCGTCTGGATGGCCCACTCGAAGGTCTCGCCGGTCCGCTCGCCGTCCTCGTCCTCGGTCAGCCCGTACGGCATGGGGCGGGCCACGTCGCGCCAGTCGTAGGCCTCGGCGTCCGATTCGCTCGGGTCCGCGTCCCCGCGTTCCCCCGCCGCGGGCGTCTCGTTCGCGGCGTCGACCAGCGTCCGCACTTCGTCCGGGAACACCGTCGCGGTGTGGGGCTCGCGGTCGGCGTCGCTCGCGTCCGCGCGCTCGTCCGCCCCCGCAGTCTCGTCCGGGGCGTATCCCTTACAGCAGGCACCACAGCGCGTGCACTCGAAGCCGATGGCCTCGATGGCGTCCGCCAGCGCGTCGGGATCGAGCTCGCGCGCCCGGTCGAGTTCGTCCTCAAGCCGCTCCATGGACCCGTTTCGGGCGCCGGGCGGTTAACCGCGTCCATCGGCGGGCCGGCGGGGAGGGAACTCCGCGCCGTCCCCGTCCGCGGCCGGCCGACGAAGGAGCGAAGTGGGTCCGCCGCCTACCCGCGGGCGTGAAGGAGTACCAGCGGAAACAGCTCCTCGAACGGGTCAACCGGGAGGCGGCGACGGTCGGGGCGTCGATCCCCGACCGGATCGAGGTGCAGGGCGAGGAGGTCCCGCTCCAGGAGTTCGTCTTCGAGATCAAGCGCCGGGAGGCGGTGCCGGCGGGCGAGCGCGACCGCGTGGAGCGGGCCAAGCGGAACCTCCGCCGGGAGCGCATCGAGCGACTGGAGCGCATCGAGGAGAACGAGGTCTCCTTCGCAGAGGGCGAGCGGCTCGCCGACTCGATCATCGGCATCGACCGCGCGCTCGACGCGCTGGAGTCGCTCGGCCCCGCGGACCTCCAGAGCGAGGAGCAGCGACAGGAGGCCGCGGACAGGAAGCGCTGGATGCGGTTCCTGAGGAAGGCGCTCGGCCGCGACGACGGCGGTTCCGGCGGCGGGTCGCGGACGCGGTTCTGAGGCGGGGGCCGGCGCGCCCGCCGCCGGCCTCGACGTCGCCGCGAACGGCGGACTTTTGCCGGCGGCGCCCGCCCGCCCGGTATGGACGTCTACGGCCTGATCGGCAATCCGGTGGGGCACTCGCTGTCGCCGCCGCTCCACGAGGCGGGCTACGAGGAGCGCGGGCTGGACGCGCGCTACGTCACCTTCGAGCCGGCGCCCGCGGACCTGGAGACCGCGCTCACGGGCGCGGCCGCGCTCGGCGTTTCGGGATTGAACGTCACGATCCCCTTCAAGCAGGACGCGCTCGAGTTCGTCGAGGCGGACGCGCTCGCCGCGCGGATCGGCGCGGTGAACACCGTCGACTTCGCGCCGACCCACGAGTCGGGGTTCGACTCCGTGACGGACCCGGACGCGCCGGCGCCGCGGGGGTACAACACCGACGCCGCGGGCGTCACGCGGGCGCTTGCGTACCACGACGTGCCGCTCGCCGACGCGGACGCCGTGGTCGTCGGCGCCGGCGGCGCGGGACGGGCGGCCGCGTTCGCGCTCGCGGACGCGGGCGCAGAGGTGCACGTCGCCAACCGGACCGTCGAACGGGCCGAGGAACTCGCGGCCGACGTGCCGGCCGCCACCGGCGGCGGCCTCGACACGCTCGCGACAGAGGTGCCCGCCGCGGACGTGCTGGTCAACGCGACGAGCGTCGGGATGGAGGCCGACGAGACGCCCGTCCCCGCGGACTTACTCCACCCCGACCTCGCGGTGCTGGACGCGGTGTACGCGCCGATCGAGACGCGCCTGCTCCGGGACGCGGCCGACGCCGGCGCGACGACGGTCGACGGAGCGTGGATGCTCCTCTTTCAGGGAGTCGAGGCCTTCGAGATCTGGACCGGCGAGGAGGCGCCGGTCGAGGCGATGAACGAGGCGCTGCGAAACCGGCTCTGAGCCCGGACGTCGGGAACGGGCGCCGGACCCGCGGTCTCAGTCCGCCGCCTCGGCCGGGTCGACGACCTCGCCGTCGAGTTCGTCGACCCCCACGCGGTCACAGCGGTCGTAGAGCGGGCAGGCCTCCGGCCCGTCCAGACACGCCGGCTTGCGGGCCGAGCAGTACTCGCGGCCGAACTGGATCATCACGGTGTGGCCGAAGCCGCATTTCTCGGGCGGGATGGCGGCCTCGATGGCCTCCCGCACGCCCTCGTGGTCGGCGTCGGCGGGCGCGAGCCCCATCCGACGCGCGATGCGGTGGACGTGCGTGTCGACGGGAAAGACGCCGCCGCGGCCGCCCGCGAACAGGAGGACGCAGTCGGCGGTCTTCGGGCCGACGCCGTCGACCGACAGCAGGGTCTCGCGCACCTCGCCCGGGTCCTCCTCGCGGACGAACGCGTCGAAGGCGTCCTCCGAGCCGTAGGCGTCGAGGACCCACTCCGCGGCGCCCTGAATGGAGGCGGACTTCTGGTTGTAGAGCCCCGCCGAGGAGATGGTCTCCGCGAGTTCGTCGCGGTCGGCGTCCGCGAGCGCCCGCGCGAGGTCGCCGCCTGGCGCGGCCGCGGGTCCGCCCTCGCCGTAGCGGGCCATCAGCGAATCGTGGGCCGGCTGGCTCGCCACGTCGGAGGTGTTCTGCGAGAGGATGGTCCGTACCAGACACTCGAAGGCGTCCTGCCCGCCGTACGCCTTCTGCCAGTAGATCTCCCCGAGTTCGTCGACGACCGCCTCGGCGCGCGTCTCGGCCGCGCCGGGCGCGAACGTCGGGTCCTCGGCCGCGGCGTCGGTCCCGCCGCCGTCCGGGCCGCCGCTGATGTTCACGTCGGGTTCCTCGGGCATGGACGCGGGTAGGGACCGGACGCAAAAAGGTCGGTCGGCTCGGCGTCTGGCCCGGCGTCCGGCCCGGCGTCCGGATCGGTAGTCAGCGGTCGGCTCAGCGGTCGGCGTCCGGCTCGACCTCGAGTCGGAGCCGGCAGTCCGCGCCCGCGGCCAGCGCCGCCACGAGGTCGCGGTCGAGGTCCGCGGCCGCCTTCTCGGCCTCCACGAGGATCGTCCGCTCGTCGTCGGTGTAGTCGCTGGTGCGGCCGACCATCGAGCGGTCGTCGACGAGCGCGAGGCCGGGGTCGCCCCGGCCCGTAACCGTCGCCTCGTGGGTCCGGTCGTCGCCCTCGACGGTCAGCGTGGCGGTGACGGTGGCCTCGGGGCTCCGGCAGGCCTCCCTGAACGCCTGCGAGAAGTCGCGGGGGGCGCGGTCGGCGTCGACCGCGAGGATGCAGTCGCCCGCGGGCGTGAGCCAGTCGTCGGTGGTCACCTCGAAGGTGCTCGCGTGCTCGGCGGTGACGTTCTCGTGCCCGCGCGCGTGAACGGTCTCCACGAGGGGGGCGTCCGCGCCGTCCGCATCGTTCGCGTCGGCGTCGTCGGCTGCATCGTCCGCGCCGTCCGCACCGTTCGCGTCGTCGTCGCTCATGGTCGCCGGTGGGAACCGGCCGCCGATAGGGGTTGCCGTTCGCGGCCGCGTTTAAGTACCCCGGCGGCCGGGGGCGTGTGAACGGTTACCAGCCGAGACGCCGGAATTCGGGCGGTTCGGCGGTTTGGTAGCGCCTTTCACGCACGGATTCACCGAAGTATTTATATGTGGCAAGGAGGTATGTGCAGGTACCAGAACGCCTCCGGCGCTGGTGGAACCGCACGACGAATGATCGGGAGTTCTTATCCACGGTCCAACGCTCTGCGCCAGCGTCCGCCATATCCGGAGCGGAATGGAGAGATAGAAAAATGGTAACGAAAGAAGAAGTCATCGAGAAGTACGACGTGGAACCGCTCGAGGAATCGGACAACATCGACCTTTCTGACGACGAGCTGGAGAACGGCTCGAAGGGTCAGCTCATCAAGCGAGCCGGGCAGCTCCGCGACCGACGCAACGAGCTCAACCAGATGGCCTCCGAGCGCGCCTCCGAGCGCGACGACCTGAACGCGAAGACGCGCGAGAAGGTCGACGAGGCCCAGGAGCACCGCGAGAAGCGCGACGAGCTCAACGAGCAGGTCCAGGAGCACAAGGAGAGCCGCAACGAGCTCAACGCGGAGGCCAACGAGCTGTTCGATGAGGTCGAGGAGATGAAGTCGGACATGGAGCTCGGCTCCGGCAAGTCAATCGAGGAGCTCAAAGAGGAGATCGAGGAGCTGGAGTTCCGCCAGCAGACCGAGGTCCTCTCGGCCGAGGACGAGCGCGAGCTCATCGAGAAGATCGAAGACAAGCGCGAGAAGCTCGCCGAGAAGAAGGAGAAGGTCGAGGACACCGGCGAGCTGGAGGAGCTCGTCGAGGAGGCCGAGGAGGTCCGCTCCGAGGCGTCCCAGCACCACCAGAAGGTGACTGAGCTCGCGGACAAGGCCCAGGAGCACCACAACCAGATGATCGAGGCCTACCGCGAGGCCGACGACATCCGCGACGAGGCCGACGAAATGCACGAGCTCTTCGTGGAGGCGCAGGAAGCCGCCGACCGCCACCACGAGGACTTCGTCCGCGTCCAGAAGCGCCTCCGCGAACTCGACAAGAAGGAGGAGGAGGAGCGCAAGGACGAGCGCGCCGAGAAGCGCGAAGAGGAGAAGGAAGAGGCCGAGGAGATCTACCAGAAGTTCAAGGAAGGCGAGACCCTCGACACCGAGGACCTGATGAAGCTCCAGAAGACGGGGCTTCTCTAACCCGGCACGCGCCGGTCGCGTTCCCCCGGTTTTTCTCCCCGTTTCGTCGCGCCCCTGAGCGGCCGCGCCGCCGGTGACGTTTCGCGGACGTTCCCCGGCGGTGCGACCGCCGGTGGCTTTTAACCCGCCGACGCGCGTACGCCGAGACATGCAAGGATCCTCGGACGACGGCGGACGCAACGCGGTCGCCCTCCTCGGAACGCTCGTCGCGGCCGTGATCGCGGTCGCGATCGGCTGGGTGGCGTTCGTCGTCCTCCCGGACACGACCGCGGAGCTCGCCGGCGTCCTGTTGACGCTCGCGCTCGCGCTCGCTGCGGCGCGCGTCGGCGGCTCCCTCGTGGCGTCGTACCTCGACGGCTACAACGTGGCGAAGGTGGCCGTCGAGGGGCCGATCTCCCGCGACGGCGGCCGTCCCTCGCCGCTTTCGGCACCGATCGGGCCGTCCGCCGACGAGCTCGTCGAGCAGATCGAACGGGCGGACGCGGACCCGAACGCGGAGGCCCTGCTCGTCGAGCTCAACACGCCCGGCGGCGAGGTGCTGCCGAGCGACGACATCCGGCGCGCCGCCGCCGACTTCGACGGCCCGACGCTCGCGTACGCCACCGACGTCTGCGCCTCGGGCGGCTACTGGATCGCCGCGGGCTGCGACGAGCTGTGGGCCCACGAGACGAGCCTCGTCGGCTCCATCGGCGTGGTCGGCTCCCGGCCGAACGTTGCGGAGCTGGCCGACAAGCTCGGCGTCAGCTACGAGCAGTTCACCGCCGGGGAGTACAAGGACGCCGGCGTTCCGCTCAGGGAGATAGAGGAGGACGAACGCGCCTACCTGCAGGGGATCGTCGACGACCTCTACGAGAACTTCGTGGAGACGGTCGCCGAGGGCCGCGGGATGGACCCCGAGGCGGTCCGCGAGACGGAGGCCCGCGTCTTCCTCGGCGGCGAGGCCAGCGATCGCGGCCTCGTCGACGGCGTCGGCACCGAGACGGACGTGGAGGACCGGCTCGCCGAGGAGCTGGACGCCGAGCCCGCCGTCCGCGAGTTCGAGCCCCAGCGCGGGCTGACCGACCGCGTCAGCCTCGGCGCGCGCCGCGTCGCGTACGCGGCCGGCGCGGGCGTCGCGAGCGTCCTCGGCGACGAGGGGGGCGACGTGGACCTCCGGCTCAGGTAGGCGTCCCGGCGGCGGAGACCGCTCGGCGGGCCGAGCGGCGGAAACGCACGGCTCAGCGCAGGCCGTCGGCCCGCACGAGCGCGCCGCCCGACGCCCGCTCCTCGCAGTCGACGCCGATCCCGAACCGCTCCACGAGCGCCGCGCACGAGGCCAGATGGTCGGTCACGGTCGGCGCTGCGACGACGCCGCCCGCGAGCGCGACCGGCAGGACGAGCTGGTCCGCCAGGTGGCGGTCGACCGCTCCCGGCCCGTCGCGGAACCGCCGGAACCGGTCGACCGCCTCGCGGGCGGTCGCCTCGGCCGGCGTGCCCGGCTCGCCGAGCGCCGAGACGCCGGCCGTCGGTCGGGCCGCGGGCGTCGCCGCGTCCGGTGCCGCTTCCGCCTCGGCGCCGCCGTTCTCGGGCGCGTCGACACGGATCGTCACGACCGCGCCCGTGCTCGACGCCGGGCCGTAGCTCGCGACGCGCGCCGCGATCTCGTGACCGTCGTTTCTCAGCTCCTCGGCGGCCGTCGCCGCCAGCCGCTCGGCGGCGTCCGTCTCCGCGAGGTCCGCGCTCGCGGCGGCGAACACGCGGACGCCCCCGATCCGCTCCGGCCCGACCGGCTCACGGAGGTCGATCCGGTCGAGCGAGGAGGGGGCCAGCGTCAGCCGGGCGGCGCCGTCCCCGGCGGGGTAGAAGCCGCGACGCTCGGCCTCGACGCGCGCGAGGAGGCCGTGCCGAGCGAGCAGGGGGAGCTTCACGCGGCGCAGGTAATCGAGCGGCGGCGACCACGCGACGTCCGTCCCGCCGGTGGCGCGCAGGGTGATCGGGGTCTCCGCGGCGACCGCGAGCGGCAGGACCGTCTCGAACACCAGCGTCAGGCTCCCGGCGGTGTCGACGGCGACCGCGTACCCCCCGCCCGTCACCGCATCCGGCTCGAAGGTCACCGCGTCGTCGCCGACGGCGCCCCCCTCGACCTCGGCGTCCGCGACCGCGGCCGCGGCGCGCACGCACGCGGCGTGTTGGGCCTTGAGCCCCGGCGTCGGGCGATCGCCGCGAACGTCGGTCATCCGGAACGGCGTGTCCGTCAGCGCCGACAGCGCGAGGGCGGTCCGGAGCAGCTGACCGCCGCCGGCGCTGCCGTCGATCTCCAGCATGCCCTCCGCTGGCGGCCCGGCGGGCTTGTGTCTGTCGACGGCGTGTGGGTGGCTGACGCGCCTTCGCGACGTCTCGACGACCGGGAGCGTTTTCACGAGGGGTAGCGTGGTGTGTGACGTGACGACGCTGGTCATCTGCGTGGACCGGTCCGGCGCGATCGGTCGGAAGACGAGCGTGCCGATGCCCGTCGCCGGCTGGGAGGCGGTCCGCTCGCTGGTGACGGACGTGGGCCTCGCGGACCCGGAGGACGCCAGCGTCAACTGCATTCTCGAGGCGCTGCGGGTCGCTCGGGAACTCCGCGACGAGCGCGAGGAGTCGGCGGTCGCGGTCGTCTCCGCGGCCGGCGACTCCCGGGTGGGCGCGGACCGCTCGGTGGCCGCACAGATCGACGCGCTCGTGGAGCGGTACGAGCCGAGCTCCGCCATCGTGGTCGTGGACTCGGCGGACGACGAGCGCGTGATGCCCATCGTGGAGTCGCGGCTCCCGGTCGACGGCGTGGACCGCGTCGTCGTCCGGCAGGCCCGCGACCTGGAGTCGACCTACTACCTGCTGAAGCAGTTCCTCGGCGACGAGGAGCTTCGCTCGACGGTGCTGGTGCCGCTCGGCATCGCGCTCCTGCTTCTGCCCGCGCTCCTGCTCCGCTTCTCGGCGGCGGTGGCGCTGGCGGGCGTGGCCGGCCTGCTCGGCGCCGCGCTGCTGTACAAGGGGCTGGCGATCGACGAGTACGTCGCGGACGTGCCCGAGCGCGTCCGCGAGGCGCTGTACGCCGGGCAGGTCTCGGTCGTGACCTACGTCGTGGCGGCGGGGCTCTCGCTGGTCGGCGGCTTCTTCGGCGTGCTCGCCGCGGCGGAGGTCTCGGGCCAGCCGGAGCTGGTCGAGGCGATGCGGTTCGTCTACGCCGCGGTCCCGTGGCTCGCGGGCGCGGCGCTGACCGCGGCGCTCGGTCGCCTCCTCGACGAGGTGATCCGCGACGAGGGGATCCGCAGCCACGTGCTCAACCTGCCGTTCGTCGCGGTCGCGGTCGGGCTGGTCGTCCGCGGCTTCGCCGGTTACTTCCTCGAACAGGAGCAGGTGCTCGACCACTTCACGTTCGCGGGCGTGACGGTCGGCCCGGGCCAGCGGCTCGCCGCCTTCATCGTCGCCGGGATCGTCGTCTCGATCGTCGGCGTGAAGGTCGCCTCCGACGTGGGCGCCGACGCGCTGGAGGACGTGATCGAGCGCGACGGGGCGGACGGCCGGCGCGGCGAGGGACGATAAGGCGGTGGCCGACGAGGCGGCGCGGCGAGGGAGGGTACGCGGGTTGGACCGTCCTGATCCGTGTTCTGTCCTGAAAATGCGGCCGGCGGCTTTCTGTTCCAAGAATGTGACCGGCGGCTTTCTGTTCCAAGAATGTGACCGGCGGCTTTCTGTCCCAAAAATGCGGCCGGTAGCTCTCCAAACGCCCGCTCGCGCCCGCTACGCCTCGATGATCCCGTCCTCGTCCGCGGGCGGGACGACCAACTCGCCCTCGAGCGTCGTGGTCGCCTCGCCGCCGACGCGGACCTCGGTCCCGTCGACGCGGACGCGGACGTAGCCGGGTCGGTCGACGAAGTGGCCCTGCTCGAAGCGCATCTCCTCGGGGAACTCGTCGAAGGCGCCCGACTCGCGGAGGTACGCCCCGCAGGCGCCGCTGGCGGTCCCCGTCACCGGGTCCTCCGGGACGCCGGCCGCGGGCGCCCACATCCGGCCGTGAAGCGTCGAGTCGGACTCGAGCGCGTCGAAGGTGAACGCGTAGATCCCGGCCACGTCGTACTCCTCGGAGAGCTCCTCGACCGCGGCCATGTCGGGGTCGGCGTCGCCGAGGTGTTCGAGGAAGTTCACCGGGACGACGAGGAATGGAAGTCCCGTCGAGGCGTAGGCGGTGTCCAGATCCGCGCCCACGTCCGTCAGTGTGGCCGAGTCGATCCCCAGTGCGTCGCCGAGGCGGTCGTAGTCGACCTCGACCGGCCGGACCGTCGGCGCGTCCTGGGTCATCCAGACGACGCCCTCGTCGGTCACCTCGATGTCGAGCACGCCGACGTTCGTCTCCAGCGTGTGCGTGCCGGCGCCGACGACCCCGTCCGCGAACAGCTGCGCGTGGCTGGCGACCGTCGCGTGGCCGCAGAGGTCGACCTCCTGGGTCGGCGTGAAGTAGCGGATCCGGCGGTCGGCCTCGGCCGAGTCGGTGAGAAACGCCGTCTCGCTGGCGCCGAGCTCGGCGGCGATGGCCCCCATCCGGTCGTCGTCGAGTCCGGCTGCGTCGGGGACGACTCCGGCCGCGTTGCCCGCACACGACTCCGTCGTAAACGCGTCGACAAGTAGCGTCCGTCGCGTCTCCATACCGGCCGATAGCGGGCCGGCGACAAAAGGGTACGCAAGCAACGGGCGCGGACGGCGGCGGAAGCGGCGCGAAGAGGAGGGAACGGCGGAAGCGGCGCGAAGGGGGGAGAGCGGCGGAAGTGGCGCGGAGGGGGCACGGAGGGGACCGAGGAGAACCGGACGACCCGCGGCCGCCCTACGAGCGGACCCAGTTCACGTCACGGATCTCGAACCGCGCGCCCGTCTCGTCGCTGTGGCCGTCGACGAGTTCGACCGTCCAGCCGTGCGCTCCCGCGATCTGGTCGACGATGGCGAGCCCGAACCCCGTCCCGGTCTCGGAGGTGGTGTATCCGCGCTCGAAGACGTGCTCGCGGACGTCGTCGGGGATCCCCGGTCCGTCGTCGGCGACGTAGAAGCCGCTCTCGAGGCGCCCGACCGTGACGTGGACGTCCGGCCCGACGTGCTCGACCGCGTTGCGGAACAGGTTCTCGAACAGCGAGCGCACGCGGGAGGCGTCACACGCCGCGACGCCCAGATCCTCGACGGTCAGGCTCGCGCCGTCGGTGTCGACGGTCTCCCACGCCTCGCGGGCGACGGCGCCGATGTCGGTCGGCTCCGTCTCGACCACGCGCGTCCCGAGCCGGGCGAACGAGAGCGCGTCGTCGATCAGCTCGTTCATGCGCGTCAACGCGGTCGCGGCGGCGTCGAGGTCCGCGGCCTCGTCGCCCTCCCGCGCGAGGTCGACGTGCCCCTCGGCGACGTTGAGGGGGTTGCGCAGGTCGTGGGAGACGACGCTGGCGAACTCCTCCAGCCGGTCGCGCTCGCGTTCGAGCTCCGCCTGCGTCCGGCGGCGTTCCAGCTCGTAACTCACCCATCGGGCCATCAGGTCGACCAGCGTCACCTCCCAGCGGTCGAACGGCTCCTCGCGGGCGCCGCGGTCGTAGAAGCAGAAGGTGCCGAACACCTCGCCGTCGACGACCACCGGCGCGCCGACGTAACAGGAGATGCCGATCTGCGTGTAGCCCTCGCGCTCCGCGAGATCGGGTACTTCCCCCACGTCTTTCACCTGCAGCGATTGCTTGGTTGCGACCACGCGCTCGCAGTTGGTCGTCCCCACGTCCACGACGACGCCCTCCTCGAAGGCACCGGTATCGTCCTCGACGATGAGGCCGACGTAGTCCTCGCCGTCGACCCGTGAGAGCAGCCCCGACTCGGTGCCGATCACCTCCTTACCCAGCGTCAACAGGCTGCGGACCTTCGTCTCGAAGTCGGTGTCCTTCTCGGCGATCGTCTCGTAGAGCCGGCGCATCACCCCCTCGCGGTACTCCAGCTCCCGGCGCTCGGCGTGGCGCTCGGTCACGTCGCGGACGACCGCGGCGACCCCCCAGAACTCGCCGTCGTGGTACATCGGCGTCTTCCGAACCTCGACCGGGAGCGGACCGTCGGCGGCGTCGACGGTCAACTCGACGGTCGAGCCGTCGTGCGTCTCGCCCGCGGCGAGGCGGTCGATCGCCTCCCGGATCCGGCCGCGGTCGACGGGGCGAAGCAGCGTGGAGACGTCGCTGCCGACGATCGCGTCGCGGTCGCGGTCGAGTCGGTCGGCGACGTACTGGTTGACGAAGCGGATCTCCCCCGACGCGTCCACGACGAGGACGCCGTCGTGAACCGACTCGACGATGTGCTCGAACTGCTCGAGCCGTCGGCGGTCGCGGACCCGGTCCGACACGTCCCGGAAGTAGATGCTCGCGCCGGTCTCGTCGGGGTAGATCCGTGACTCGTACCACGCGTCCGCGGGCGGGTAGTACGTCTCCACCGTCTCCGCCTCCTTCCGCTCGATGGCCCGGTCGTAGGCGGCGAGGAACGCGTCGCTGGTCCTCTCGAACGCCTCACGCAGGTCGACGCCGACGATCTCCGCGGGCTCGAAGCCGGCCATCTCCGCGCCGTGGTCGTTGATGTAGGTGATCGTGTCGTCCGTGTCGACGGCCATGAACCCGTCCGTCATCCGGTCGAGGAGGGTTGCGCGCTCGTCGGCCGCGCGCCGCTGAGCGGTGATGTCGGTCGCGATGCCGTAGACCGCGTACGGCACCCCCTCGACGTCGAACAGCGGGACGCGGACGGTGACGAAGGTCCGCTGCTCCCCGTCGACGGTCACGTGCTCCTCGAACCGTGTCGGCTCGCCGGCCGCCACCGCCTCCCGGTCGTGGGCGGTCACCCACTCCGCGATCGGGTCGGAGTGGACCGTCTCGACCGTCTCGCCGACGATGGCGTCCTTTTCACGGCCGACGAACTCCGCGAAGGCGTCGTTGACCAGCAGGTAGCGGCCGTCGAGGTCCTTCATGAACACGAGGTTCGTCGTGTGCTCGAGGATCGTCTCCAGTCGGTCGGTCGACGCGCGGAGCCGGTCGATGCTCCGCTCGCGCCCGACGTGGGCGGCGACGACCGCGGTGACGGAGTCGAGCAGACGCTCCTCCTCGGGGAGAAACGGTTCGTCGCCCTCGTGCACGTCGCCGACGTACGCGACCGCGATCTCCACGCGCGGGGGGCCGGCGCTTCCTTCGTCGTCTTCCGAGCCGACCTCGCCCCCGCCGTCGTCCGAGCCGACCTCGCCCCCGCCGTCGTCCGAGCCGCCCTCTCCCCCGCCGCTCCCCAGGTCGACCCCACCCTCCACGGTCGCCGTGGCGGTGATCTCGTGGGGGGTCTCCGCGAAGTTCGGCGTCGCGAACGTCCGACCGTCGACGCGGATCCGCGCGGCCGTGTGCTCCGGATGGCGCCACCCCGCGGGAAGCGCGGTCGCCAGCTCCGAGAGGCGGTCGTCGAGCGGCCGGTCGGCGGCGAGGAGGGCGTTGGCGGCGTGGAGCGTGGCCAGTTCCTTCGAGCGCTCGCGGCGGGCCAGCTCGGCCCGGTAGCCGGCGACGGCGGTCCGGAGCCGCGCCGCGAGCGTCCCGAAGAGCTCCGCCTCGCCCTTCCGGAGGTAGTCGGTCGCCCCCTCGCGGACGGCCTCCGCGGCGACCGCCTCGCTCCCCGCCCCCGTCACCAGCAGGAACGGCAGTTCCGGATCGTCTTCTCGGACGGTCGCGAGCAGGTCGATACCGCCCCGGTCGGGGAGCTCGCCGGCCGCGACGACGGCGTCGTACGTACCGACGGCCAGCCGGCTGGTCGCGTCGTCCGCGGTGGCGACACGGTCGAGAGCCACCTCCGGCGCGAAGCGCTCGAGCGCCTCGCGGGCGTCCGCGGCGAAGTCGTCGTCCGGCTCGACGTGCAACACGCGAACCGGAAGGTCGGTCATACCCCACCATAGCAGGGGCCGGTATTTGGGCGTGCCGGCGGCTCCGGACTCCGCCCGCGTGAATCTCTACCTTTTTACCCCTTACCGCGGAATGGCCACCATGGGTCTGTTCGATCGGCTACGCGGGACAGACGATCCCCGAGTCGCGTTCCTCGGCATCGACGGGGTCCCCTACGACCTCGTCGCGGAGAACCCGGAGACGTTCCCGAACCTCACCGAGATCGCGGCGGCGGGCTCCGCCGGGGCCATCGACAGCATCGTCCCCCCCGAGTCGAGCGCGTGCTGGCCCGCGCTCACCACCGGCGCGAACCCGGGGGAGACCGGCGTCTACGGGTTTCAGGACCGGGAGACGGGGTCGTACGACACGTACGTTCCGATGGGCCGTGACGTACAGCGGGAGCGCGTCTGGGACCGAGTCACCGACGAGGGCCGGAACGCCTCCGTCTTCAACGTTCCCGTCACCTTCCCGCCACAGCGCAACGTCCAGCGCATGGTCTCGGGGTTCCTCTCCCCGGGCGTCGACAAGGCGGCCCACCCCGAGGAGCTGCGGGAGCGGCTCTCCGAGTCCGGCTACCGGATCGACGTGAACGCCAAGCTCGGCCACAGGGACGACAAGGCCGACTTCCTCGAGCACGCGCACACGACGCTCGACCGCCGACAGGAGGCGTTCCGCCACTACATCGAGGAGGACGACTGGGACCTCTTTTTCGGCGTCTACATGACGACGGACCGCGTCAATCACTTCCTCTGGGAGGACTACGCGACCGGCGGCCGCTACCGCGAGGAGTTCCTCGCCTTCTACAGCCGGCTCGACGAGTGCATCGGCGAGATCCGGGAGGAGCTCCCCTCGGACACGACGCTCGTCGTCGCGGCCGACCACGGCTTCACCACGCTCGACTACGAGGTCCACTGTAACGAGTGGCTCGAACGCGAGGGGTGGCTCTCCTACGCGGACGACGACCACGCCGAGTTGAGCGACATCGACGACGACACGCGGGCGTACGCGTTCGTCCCCGGCCGGTTCTACGTGAACCTGGAGGGCCGCGAGCCCCGCGGGTCGGTCCCCGAGTCGGAGTACGAGGACGTGCGCGCCGAGTTGCGCGCCGACCTGGAGGCGCTGGAGGGACCGAACGGGCGGCCGGTCGTCGACCGCGTCGTCGAGAAGGAGACCGCGTTCCGCGGCGACCACGACGCCATCGCACCGGATCTGGTCGCGATCCCCAACGACGGCTTCGACCTCAAGGCCGGCTTCAAGGGCTCCCACGACGCGGTGTTCGACGACACCGGTCCCAGAAACGGGATGCACACCTTCGACGACCCGGCGCTGTTCGTCGACGAACCGGGGATCCCGATCGACGACGCGGACCTGCTCGACGTGGCGCCCACCATCCTCGAACTGATGGACATCGACTTCGAGCGGACCGCCTTCGACGGCGCCAGCCTGCTCCCCTGACGGGGCGGCGACCTCCCGACCGTTTTAAGACCGCCGGCGCGGAGGTCCGGACATGGACCTCGACGCGCTCGACGGCGACGCGTTCCGCGCGGTCGCGGGCGTCGGCGCCGGCTACGGCCTGATCCTCGCCGCGATACTGGTGGTTCTGTTCCTCGTGCCGTACCTACTGTTCCTGACGCTGTAGGCGTCGAACGCGGGCGAGAAACGGAGCCGCACCGGTCGCCATCGGGGACGCGACCGTCAGGCCTCGTCCGGCCCGACCGTCAGCACGGGCACGTCCGCGCCGCGCTGGATCCGCGAGGGGAGCGTCTCCGGGTGAAGCAGGCGGTCGACACCCGTCCGGCGCGCGGAGCCGAGCACGATCAGGTCGCTGTCGTGGGCGGCCGCGAAGTCGAGCACCTCCTCGTGGGCGTGGCCGTAGCGGAACCGCGGCTCGACGTCGACGCCGACCGCGGCGCCGCGGTCCGCGGCCTCCTCGACGGCCGCCTCGCCGGCCGCCTCGCGCCGCTCGACCTCCACGTCCCAGCCGTGGACCATGTCCACGACGTAGAGCGCGTCGACCGCCGCGCCGTGGGTCGCCGCCAGCCGGACCGCCGTCTCCGCGGCCGCCCGGCCCGCCGCGCCCTCGTCCACGACGACCAGCACGCGGTCGAAGAGGCCTCCGACCGCGGGCGTCTCCGCCGCGGCGCCCGGGGCTCCGTCGGCGGCGTCGGCCCTCTCGCTCCCGGCGCCCGGCCCCGACCGGCCGCCGCGCTCGCTCGCCATCCCGTCCGTCCTCGCCTGCTGTGCGTTCGCCATCCTTTCTGTCTCCCCGCGCCCGTGACCGGGGCGCGTCTTGACTCATCGTCGGTCCTCCGGACTCATAAGTCTCTCCGACACGTACGACAATTATCATTATCTGTCCGGCGATACGCGTGACGTTCCCGATCGATCACGCACAGATGCGTGACGGACGGTGGGTTCTCGCCCGCCTCGGTGGACGTTTCGAAAGTCGCCATCCCGCGGTCGGTCGGGCCATCGTGCTCCGCGAACGCTTTCGGGGCTTCTGACTGGGCGGTGACGAGTTCGGTCCGATCGCGTGGGTGTCGTGTCCGTTACAAATCCTGCTGCTCGGACCGGCAACACTCAGAAATCCCCGCCCCGCACAGCGCCGCAACCGCACCGCCCCGCACAGCGCCGCAACCGCACCGCCCCGAACAGCACCGCAACCGCACCGCCCCGAACAGCACCGCAACCGCACCGCCCCGAACAGCACCGCCCCGCACAGCGCCGCAACCGCACCGCCCCGAACAGCACCGCAACCGCACCGCCCCGAACAGCACCGCCCCGCACAGCGCCGCAACCGCACCGCCCCGCACAGCCCCGCGACCGCTCAGCAGCCTCGCACCTCCCCAGCCTCGGCGGCGGCGCGGCCGCGAAACCACACCGCAGGCGGCCGCGCCGCCGCCTCCCTCGCACGCGTGCCTCGCGCGCGCCGACTGCACAGCACCGCATCGTATCCCCAAGAACCGCCACAGCACCGTCACGGCCCTCCGGTCTGACGGCGTCGGGCGGCGCGGGCGTTTCCGCTGCGGGGATATTCTGCCCGAACTTCCGTTAGAGTCAAACCGCCCCTGCGCGAATCCGGGTGTATGAGCGCGGAACAGGAAGGGCGGACGATCCGGTGTCTCGTCGCGAAGGTCGGCCTCGACGGCCACGACCGCGGCGCGCACGTCATCGCGCGGGCGTTCCGGGACGCCGGCTTCGAGGTCATCTACTCGGGGCTCCACCGGGCGCCGGACGAGATCGTGCAGGCGGCCGTGCAAGAGGACGTGGACGTGCTCGGGATCTCCATCCTCTCGGGCGCGCACAACACCCTCGTCCCGAAGGTCATCGAGGGGCTCAAGGAGTACGGCGCCTTCGAGGACACCCTCATCCTCGTCGGCGGGATCATCCCGGACGACGACGAGACGGAGCTGAAAGAGCTCGGCGTCGCGGAGGTGTTCGGCCCCGGGACGCCGATGGAGGAGACCATCGAGTTCGTCCGGGCGAACGTCCCGGAGCGGGACTGAGCATGGAGCGGGGAGACTCGGAGGTGGCGCGGTGAGTGCCGCGGAGGAGCGCGACCTCGTCGCGGAGCTGCTCGAGGGGCGCCACCGGGCGCTCGCGCGCGTCATCTCGAAGATCGAGGACCGCTCGCCCGGCTACCGGGAGATCGTCTCGGACCTCCACGCGCACACCGGCGACGCCGAGGTGATCGGCGTCACGGGTTCGCCCGGCGCCGGCAAGTCGACGCTCGTGGACAAGCTCGCGCGTCGCTACCGCGACGCCGGGCTGACGGTAGGGATCATCGCGGTGGACCCCTCCTCACCGTACACCGGCGGCGCGGTGCTGGGCGACCGCATCCGGATGGCCTCGAACGTCGGCGACATGGACGTGTTCTTCCGGTCGATGAGCGCCCGCGGCCAGCTCGGCGGCCTCTCGACGGCGACCGCGGACGCGGTGAAGGCCCTCGACGCGTTCGGCAAGGACCGGATCATCGTCGAGACGGTCGGCGCCGGCCAGAACGAGGTCGACGTGGTCAAGACCGCCGACACCGTCGCGGTGCTGGTCCAGCCCGGCTCCGGCGACGACGTGCAGATGCTGAAGGCGGGCATCCTCGAGATCGGCGACGTGTTCGTCGTTAACAAGGCCGACATGGACGGCGCGACGCGCACCGTCGCGGAACTGGAGGAGATGCTCCACATGCGCGAGAGCCCGACGAAGGGGCTGGACACGGGTCACCACGGCTTCGACGTCCCCGAACACCCGGACGCGGAGGACGGTGACGAGAGCGGCGAGTCCCCCGACGAGGAGGCGTGGGAGCCGACCGTGATCGAGACGGTGGCGACCGAGGGCGAGGGGGTCGACGACCTCATCGACGCGCTGGACGCTCACAGGGCGTACCTGGAGGAGTCGGGGCGGCTGGAAGCGAAAGCCCGCCAGCGCTACGCCACCGAGATCCGGGCGCTCGTCCGCAACGACGTCGGCGAACTCGCGGAGGCGGCCATCGCCGACCGCGGCGGGATCGACGCGCTCGCCGACCGCGTGCTGGCCCGCGAGACGGACCCCTACACCGTCGCCGACGAACTCGTCGCACCGATCGCGGAGTGCGTTCGCGAGCGGCGCGAGGACTGAGTCGGAGGGCGGACGCCGGAGGGTGACGCCCGCACTCGCCGCGGGGCGTGGACCGCGGGTATAAGTCGTCCGCGACACAACAGGTTTGCATGAAGCTCAGGACTCTCGCGAGCGCCGCCGCGGTCGGCGCGGGTGCCGTCGTCGGGCTGAACGGCCGCCTCCGCGCGGACGAGCCCCCCGAGCCGCCGTTGCCGGGCGACCGGGAGACGTTCCGATGGCGCGGGATGGATGTGGCCTACACCGAGGCGGGCGACCCCGACGACCCGACGCTGGTGCTGTTCCACGGCGTCAACGCCGCCGGCAGCGCGGGCGAGTGGCGCGAGGTGTTCGGCGACCTCACCGCCGACCACCACGTGGTCGCGCCCGACCTACCGGGATACGGCCGCTCGGACCGGCCGGCGCTGCGCTACTCCGCGGCGCTGTACGAGGACTTCGTTCGCGACTTCCTCGCCCGCTACGACGCGCCGCGCGTCGTCGCCTCCTCGCTGTCGGCCGCCTACGTCGTGGCGGGCGCGACGCCCGCGGGCGGGACCGACGACGCGGCCGCCGGCGTCCCGGTCTCCGGACTCCTGTTGGTCTGTCCCACGACGACCGCCGGTCCCTCGCCGCCGAAGCCGTGGCTCCGCGAACTGATCCGGTCGCCCGTCGCCGGCGAGGCGCTGTTCAACCTGATCACCTCCAAGCCCGCGATCCGGTACTTCAACGCCGACCACGCCTACGCGGACCCCGCAAACGCGACCGCGGAGTGGACCGACTTCGAGTGGCGGACGAGCCACGTCCCGGGCGCGCGCTACGCGGCCGCGTCGTTCGTCTCCGGCTACCTCAACTCCGAGGTCGACCTCGGCGCGGAGCTCGCCGAACTCGCGGCCGCCGGCGTTCCGACGACGATCGTCTGGGGGCGCGAGGCGGACGTGTCGCCGCTCTCGGATGGCCGCGACCTGGCGGAGGACTCGGACGCCCGGCTCGTCGTGTTCGACCGGGCGAAGCTCCTCCCGCACGTCGAGTTCCCGAACCAGTTCCTCGACGCGGCGCGCGAGGCGTTCGCGGAGGCGTAGTCCCCTCCCGTCGGCTCGGCCTCGGCCCCGTTCTCGATCAGTGCTCCGTGTCGCCCGCTTCGAGTGGCGACACCGCCGCCCGTTCGTCGGTCGTCACGCCGTAAGCCGCGTCGCCGACGGAGTCGGGGATCGAGGCGTCGGTTTCGGGCCCGTACCGCGACCGGAGCGACGCCAGCACCGCGTCGCGGACGCAGGCGCGCGCGGCGGCCCCCACGGCGGTCGCCGCGCCGGAGAAGGCGGCCGGGTCGCCGGCGGGGTCGCTGGCGACGACGACGGCGTCGGAGGTCGTGTCCGGAACGCCCGCCGCGGAAAGCAGCGTGGCGGCCTTGGCCGCGGCGGCGACCGCAACCAGGTTCGCGAGCGCGCCCGGTTCGAGGTCACGCGTCGTCCCGACGACGAGGTTCACCGTCCCGTCGTGGCGAGGGGCGGTGTCGGGGTCGCCCACGGAAGGGGGCGCTCGGGCGGAGACAGCGCCGTCGACCGGGAGCGCGGCGGGGTTCGAGAGCCCGGCGGTCGCGACGACCTCGACGGGTCCGATCCGGGCGCTACGGGCGTGCGTCTGGTCGACGCCGGTCAACAGCGCGGGCGCGTCGGGGCGCTCGGGAAAGCCGGCCGCGGCGACGCGCTCGTCGACGTACGCGGCGAGGTCCCGGCGCCCCCCGTCGTCCCAGCCCTCGGGAACGGTGACGTTGTGGACCGCGTCGGCGTCGCGGACGCCGCCGTCGAACCCCGTGGAGAGGACGCGGAAGCCGGGGCAGGCGAGCCGACAGACGCCGTCGCGGACGGTCGCGTCGAAGACGCCCGCGTCGTCCGCGCCCGTCGGGGAGTCGGCGCCCGCCACCTCACACCCCGAGCGCGTCGAGCAGGCGGTCGTTCTCGGCCGGGCGGCGGACGGCGGTCCTGACGTGGTTGTCGAGCGTCCGGAAGCTCCGGGCGTCCCGCAGCGCGATCCCCGCCTCGCGGGCCTCGTCGAGGACGTCGTCCACGCGGTCGTCCCCCACGTCGAACAGGAGGAACGGCGCGTCCGAGGGGAAGACCGAAAAGCGCGACTCGAGCCGCTCGCGCATGCGTTCGCGCTCCCGCTCGACGCGCTCGCGGGTCTCGAGGACGAACGCCTCGTCGTCGAGGCAGTGGACCGCGACGGCCGCGGCCGGCACCGACAGGCCCCAGGAGACGCGGGCGGTCTCCAGTCGGTCGCGGCAGTCGCCGGTCGCCACGAGGAACCCGGCCCGGAGCCCGGGGAGTCCGAAGACCTTCGTCAGCGAGCGGGCGACCACGACGCCCGGCTCCCCGGCGAGGCTCGCGCGGTCGGTGAAATCGAGGAACGCCTCGTCGAGCAAAAGCGTCGTGTTCGCCTCCCGGCACCGCTGCGCGAACGCCTGGAGCCGTCCCGTGGAGTGGGCCTCGCCGGTCGGGTTGTTCGGGTTGCAGACGACCGCGACCGCGTGGTCGCTCGGGTCGGCGTCGAGGACCGCGTCGTGGTCGACGAAACGCGGCGTCGCGCCCTGCAGCCGGACCTCGTGGGCGTACTCCGAGAACGAGGGGCGCGGGAGGAGGACACTGTCGCCGGGCGAGAGCATCACGGAGAACAGCAGCCGCATGCCGTCGAGCGCGCCGGCCGCGGGGATCACCTGCGGCCCCTCGCAGCCGACGTAGTCGGCCGCCGCCCCGCGGAACTCCCAGTAGTCGTCGGCCGGGTAGCGTCGGGAGGCGGAGAAGGCGGCGTCGTAGACGGGCGCGGTCCCTCGCGGCGACTCGGGGTTCGTGTTGGCGCTGAAGTCCAGCACGTGCGGGTCGTTCACCCCCCCGTGCGGGACCCGCCCGAGCGTGTCGAGGGCGTCGATGTCCATGCCCCCAGGCAGTCCGTCCGTGCGTACAAACCTTCCGCCCCGACAGAGACGTGCCGGTTCCGACCGAGATCCCGGAGCCGCGTCCAGCGATCGAGAGACGGGACCGCGATCCGCACCGGACGGAGGAACCGGGCTGCACTCACGGCGGGAGTCGCGCCGCATCCGCGAAAAGCGTTCGTCCGGCGTGCGGTTGCGGTGCTGTGCGGTGCAGTCGGCGCGCGCCGCGGCGACCGCGACGCGTGTCGCCGCGACCGCGCGAGGGAGGCCGCGGGCCCGGCGCGCTGCGGTGTGGTCCGCGCCGGGCCCGCGGCCGAGGCTGGGGAGGTGTGAGGCTGCTGTGCGGTTGCGGTCGCGGGGCGGTGGGTAGGACTGAAAGGGGCAGTCGGCTCGATCCGGCCCCGACGACGTAAGCACCGCAGCGGGCTGTGTCTCCAGCGCGCCACTGCACGCTGGAGGCTCGCGAGACGCGGTTTGTCTCGCCAAGCTGAGAGCGAGGAGCGCAGCGCGTGTCGCGGCCGGTCGAGCCGGCTGGGGCGTTCTGGGTGGTGCTGTCCAGAGCAGCAGGATCGACAACAGATACAGAAAAACCGTATGAGGGAGAGCCGGCTGGGGCTTTCTAGACGGGGCTGTCCAGTACAGCAGGATCAGCAACAGACACAGAAAACGCGCCGTATCAGTACACGCTCACGTCGTCGAACCGGCCCTCGTAGAAGACGCTGTCCGGGTGGGTCGGCTCGTCGCCCGAGAGGAACAGGCGGTCGACCTTCTCCCAGGTGTTCTCGTACCCGAGGTGGGCGAACTCCGCGAGCCCGCGCAGTCGGTGGGCCGCCCCCTCCCGGTGGACTGCCCGCCGGGGCGCGTCGGTGCGGAACGCGGCGACCACGTCCGCGGGCGTCGCGAGGTCGTCCTCGAAGGCGGTCCACGCCTCCCCGACGGTCCCGCGGAGGTGCGCGTACGAGGACGCGAAGCCGGGGAGCCCCACGTCCCGCGTGAGGTCCCGGGACCGGGCGTTCTGGTGCGGCAGCAGCTTCGCGTTGTACGTCTCCGCGGCGTCGATCCGGTCGGCGTGAGCCGCGATCTCCGGCCGGGTGAGCGAGACGTTCGCGAACTCGGGGTGGGGGACGAGCGTCGCGGCGTCCTGTCGGTCGAACTCCGCGAGCGCCGCCTCGAAGGTGATGAAGTCCGGCACCGGCTCCTCGAGCCCGATCGCGAGCAGGTGGCGGCGGGTCCGCCAGTCGCCGGTGAACACCTCGCGCCCCGGCACCACCAGCAGCTCGTCGTCCGTGAACCGCTCCGCGCGGGCACGGACCTCCGGGAGGCGGACGAAGTGGGGCGCGTACACGAGCGCGTCGATCCCGCGGGCCTTCGCGCGGGCGACGACGTGCTCGTCGAGCACCTTCACGTGGGCGTCGACGCGGGTCCCGGTGTGTGACACGGGCGGGTGTTCGGCGGATCCCCGGAAAGGCGTATCGCTCTCGGCCGAGTCGCGGCCGCCGGGACCCGGTTGCCCGCGGCCGATGGCGTGCGCGTCGGGTCGGCGGGGGCCCGCCGCGGCGCGACCGTGGGAAAACGGTTATACCCGTGTCGGGAGACCGGTTCATCATGCCCCGCTGGACGTGTGGGATCGGCGACTGTGACGCCGCCTTCGAGGACGTCGAGTCGGCGATCGTCCACCAGACGACCGAGCACCAGCGCCACGAGTGCAAGGTGTGCGGGACCATCGTGCCGGACGGCTACTTCGCGATCCGGCACGCGTTCGACGAGCACACCCGCGCGGAGTACGTTCGCGCGTACGACGCGGACGCCGCCGCCGTCCGCGAGCGCGAGCAGGTGAAAGAGGAGGTCGAGGCGGCCGCGGACCTACAGGCGGTCGTCGACCGCCTCAACGACGACGCGCTGTGACGGCGCCTACCGCTCGTCGCTGTCGAGTACCCGGATCTGGTCGCCGCGGACCGTGACCGGGATGGGGACGGTCGCCTCGTACAGCTCGACGGTGACCTGGTCTTTCCCCTCGTCGATGCGCTGGACGCGCGCCTTCTCGCCCTTGAACGGGCCGGCGATGAGCTCGACGATGTCGCCCTCGGCGATCCCCTCCACGTCCGGGGTCGGCGAGAGGAAGTGCTCGACCTCGGAGAACCCGCTCTCCGCGGGGCCGTCGGGGCCCTGAATGACGCCGCGGGCGTGGGGGATCTCGTCGAGGACGCGCGCGAACACGCTGCCGTCGGAGGCCTCGACCATCACGTAGCTGGTGAGCTGGTCGGGCGCCAGCACGGCGTGGATCTCCGGCATCTCCTTTTCCGCCAGCATGTCGGCGACGGTGCGCTCCTGGCTGGCGGTGGTCTTCACTGAGTAGATCGGCATCTCAGACGCCGACCCCCGGCAGGAGACTCATGATCGCGTAGATCAGAAACCCGAGGAAGCCGACCAGGAGGATGCCGGCGCCGGCGATCTTCGAGACCTGCAGGAACTCGTCGGAGCTCGGCGTGCTGGCCAGCTTCAGCACCCGAATGTAGCTGTTGAGGTCGTACGGAACGTCCATGTTGGTTCTCGGTTGGCGGTCGCCCTTTTTCTATATTGTGGTGTGCGGCCGCCCGGCGTCGCCAGTCTCGCGCGCCGTCTACAGCACGAACGGGCCGCGCTGCCGGATCGGCTCGCCGTGGGGACGCCCCGCGACCGCGACGAGGCGGAGCCCGTCCGCGCTCTCGACCGCGACCGGACCGCCCTCCGCGGGGCGCACGCGCACATCGCCGACCCCGAACGCCCGCCCGTCGACGGTTCCCTCACCCGCGACGCCGAACAGGAAGCCCGCCCAGTCGGCGGGCGGCTCCCAGGTCCACGCGTCGTCGACCCGCGCGTCGAGGTACTCCATCGGCGTGCGGAGCTCCAGCGGCGACCCCTCCCCGACGACCGTCGTGACGGTCGCCCCGTCGGTCTCCGCGGTCGGGAGCTCCGCGGCAGTCGCGTCCGCGTAGTCCGGTTCGGCCTCCTTCGCCTCGCGGGGGAGGTTCACCCACAGCTGGAGCCCGTTACAGCCCCCCTCGCCCGCGGGGAACTCCGAGTGCTCGATGCCGCGACCGGTCGTGATCCGCATCGCCTCGCCCGCCTGCGCGGTGTTTCTCACGCCGAGCGAGTCCTCGTGGTCCATCCCGCCCTCGATCATGTAGGAGACGATCTCGAACCCCTTGTGGGGGTGAGTGGGGAACCCCTCGTCCGGTTCGATGTAGAAGCGCTCGAACAGCACGAACGGGTCGAGGTTCGCGGGATAGCCGTCGCTCGGGAACGCGCGCGTGGAGGTGACGCCGGTCCCGTGCCGCACCGTGCCGCCCGGGAAGGGCCCCGCAGACCCCTCCGAACCGGAGCCGCTCTCGGACCCCGCCCCGCCGCTCGCCGTCGCCTCGCCGCTCGCCGCCGAGTCGTCGCTGGTCATGTTCCAGAGGAGGTCGCGGCCGCGGTTAACCGTCACGACCGCGGAACCAAATACCGTACTCCCTTCTGTCACGAATCGAGCGAAACCCGCGTATTCTCTCACATGAGTCGTTCGAGAGGCGCTTCCGAACGGCCAGAATTGCTACAAAAAAGCGCTTCCGGGAACGTTCATACTCGCGGCACCCGTTCCTCGAAACGCATCCAATGAGCGACTACGAACTCGATCCGCTGCCGTACGAGTACGACGCGCTGGAACCCCACATCTCCGAGCAGGTGCTCACGTGGCACCACGACACCCACCATCAGGGCTACGTCAACGGCTGGAACGCGGCCGAGGAGACGCTGGCGGAGAACCGCGCGGACGGCGACTTCTCCGACTCCGCGGGCGCGCTGCGGAACGTCACGCACAACGGCTCCGGCCACGTCCTCCACGACCTGTTCTGGCAGAACATGTCCCCCGAGGGCGGCGACGAGCCCGAGGGCGAACTCGCCGACCGCATCGCCGAGGACTTCGGCTCCTACGAGGCGTGGAAGGGCGAGTTCGAGGCGGCCGCGTCCGCCGCCGGCGGCTGGGCGCTCCTCGTCTACGACTCCTTCAGCAACCGGCTCCGGAACGTCGTCGTCGACAAGCACGACCAGGGCGCGCTGTGGGGCAGCCACCCGGTCCTGGCGCTGGACGTCTGGGAACACTCCTACTACCACGACTACGGCCCGGCCCGCGGCGAGTTCGTCGAGAACTTCTTCGAAGTCGTCGACTGGGACGAGCCCGCGGCCCGCTACGAGCAGGCCGTCGCGCAATTCGAGTAGGGCGCCGACCCTCGTCCGCTCCCCCGAGCACCTCGGCCCACATTCTCCCGTGGCGGCGCGGTCGGGCATCGCCGCGCCCCGTGGTCCCCGCTGACCGCCTCCAGGTTCCCTCGTTTCGACGGTCCCGGTCACGGCGCCGTTCGACCGAACCGGCAACAGACCGCGGAGCCGCGGCTGGCGGCTTCCCGTTCCGCAGTCGAAAAACCGCTCGCGGCCGCGTGCCGCCCCCGCGCGACTACTCGACGTAGTCGATGTCCTCGACGCTGCCCTCGGGGGAGCCGGACGCTCCGCCCGCGGCGCCCGCGGGCTGGGGCGCGTCGTTGTTGCCGTAGATCTGGGGCGACTCGACGCCCGTGACCACGATCATGGTGCGCATCTCGCCCTCGAGCTCCTCGTCGACGGAGGTCCCCCAGATGATGCGCGCGTCGGGGTCGATGCGGTCGTAGATCTCCTCGACGACGCCCTCCGCCTCCTCGATGGACATGTCCTGTCCGCCGGTGACGTTGACGAGCGCGGAGTTGGCGCCGGAGATGTCCACGTCCAGGAGCGGCGAGCGGAGCGCGGACTTCACGGAGTCCTGCGCCTTCGACTCGGAGTCGGACTCGCCGAGCCCGATCATCGCCACGCCGCCCTTCTCCATCACGGTGCGCACGTCGGCGAAGTCGAGGTTGACGAGCCCCGGCTTGGTGATCAGCTCGGTGATCCCCTTCACGGACCGCATCAGCACCTCGTCGGAGACCTTGAACGCCTGCCGGACGGGGAGCTTCCCGACCGCGTCGAGCAGGCGGTCGTTGGGGACGACGATGACCGTGTCGCTCACGTCGCGGAGGCGCTCAAGGCCGGCCTCGGCGTTGGTCCGCCGGACCTCCCCCTCCGCGGTGAAGGGCGTGGTGACGATGGAGATGGTGAGCGCGCCCGAGTCGCGGGCGGCCTTCGCGACGACGGGGGCGGAGCCGGTGCCGGTGCCGCCGCCGAGCCCCGCCGTGACGAACACCATGTCGGAGCCGGTAATGGCGTCGGAGATCTCCTCCTGGGACTCGATGGCGGCCTCCTCGCCCACCTGCGGGAGCGAGCCGGCGCCGCGGCCCTGCGTCTTCTGCTGGCCCATCAGGATCTTCGTGTCCGCCTCGATGTTGACGAGGTGCTGGACGTCGGTGTTGGCGGCCACGAGCTTCGCGCCGTGGATCCCCTCCTCCATCATGCGGTTGACGGTGTTGCCGCCCGCGCCGCCGCAGCCGACGACGGTGATGTTCGTCTGGAGGTCCTGTAACACGTCCTCCAGCTCGTCGTCGGTCATCATCCCGGTCTGGGGCGCGCTCCCGGCGCCCGTCCCGGCATCACCGCCCGTACTCCCGTCCCCGCCGCCGGCGCCGTCGAACTCCTCCGCGCCGGAGTCCTCGGCTTCGTCGATGGCGTCGTCAACGATAGAATCCATTATGGAGTCGTTTACTGGAGGGAGACTAATTATCTTTCCCCCTGCGTCGGACGGGAGTCTGACACCGTTTGCGGCCGGATCGGCGGACGAGCCCGGTCGACGCGCCGCGGTCAGCGCTCGAACTTGACCTCGCGCTCCCGCCGAACCTCCTCGGGCGGTATCTCTCGACCGTCGACGGACACCGCCTCGCCGCTCGCGAGGCGGCCGAACTTCGGCCCCTCGGGCACGCCGAGTTTCGCCGCCAGCGAGGGGTCGAACGCCTCCTCGCGGGCGACGACCGCGTCGGGCTCGACGGACACCGCGGCGTACGCGTCCCGGAGCACGTCCGCGAGGGCCGCGACGAGGGCGTCCCGGTCCGCGGGGTCGGCGAACGCCGCGTCCCCCGCGGCCCGAGTGCCGGCCTGCTCCGAGTCGAACGCGAGCGTGTGCGCCTCGACCGCGGCGCGAGCGGCGTCCGCGTCGACGCCCTGCGCGCGCTCCAGCAGGGCCGCGGGCAGCGACCGGACCACGAACCGGTCGCGGACCGCGGCGGGTTCGTCGCCCCGCTCGACCGGGACCGACCGCTCGCCGAACCGCAGGCCCTCGTCGACCGACCCGACCGCGTCCTCCAGCGCCGCGATCAGCGCGAGCGGGCGGTCGCCGACCTCGCGGACCCACGTCTCGCTCACGACGCGGTGGCCCAGGTCCTCGACGGTCGCGACCAGGTCCGGCCGGTCGCCGTCCACGACCGCCAGGTCCGCTCGGCTCCGCTCGAACGCGCGCTCGATCACGTCGGGGTTCGCCGCGGGCGCGCCGAGCTCCGCCAGCTGCCAGTCGACCCCGACGTGGCCGACCGCCCACGCGGTCTCCGCGACGATGCGCGTGAACCGCGGCGTGTAGTGGCCGCCGCCGAAGCCGACGACGTGTCTCGGGCGGCCGTCGGCGCCGACGAGGTCCGGCCCGGTCCCCTCGAGGTCCAGCACCGCCTCCGCGACCGCGCGGGCGCCGTCCGGGTCGTCCCACTGCGCGTCGCCGGAGCCGAGCTCCACGAACAGCGAGGGGACGGCGGTCTCGCTCGGGCCGTGGTGGGTCCCCTCGATGCCCACCTCGTACCCCTCGGGCGCGTGCCGCTCGAAGGCGTCAACCAGCCGTTTCTGGGCCGCGGGTGCGGCGCGGGCCAGCTCTCCGTCCCGGCCGCCGTACTCCGCGGGGCCGAAGTTGCCGGTGAAGTGGGCGGTCAGGAGCGCGCCCGTCTCGCCGGAGTGTCTGGAGACGAACGCCAGCAGGTCCGGTTCCTCGTCGGGACCGCCGAAGGCGGGCGTCGGGTCGGAGAGCTCGATGTGGAGCTCCGCGAACTCCCGGAGCTCGAAGCCCGGCCGGCGGTAGTAGGTGCCGCCGCCCGCCTCGTCCGGGCGGTCCTCGTCGACGCGCTCGTCCCACTCCGCGACCTCGAGCAGCTGCTCCCCGATGTGCGTCGAGGCCCTGTCGGCCCGGCTGACGACGATGGCGATCACTACAGGCGGTGGGCGCTCGGCGGCCGAATAGGCGTCGGTTCGGAGCGGTGGCGGCGTGGTTCGGAGCGGTGGCGGCGTCGGTTCGCGACGGCGGGACCGAGAGGAAAAACGGCGCCAGATCAGGGCAACAGCAGGTAGACGAACCCGAAATAGGCGGCGACCAGTACCGCGCCGTCGAGGCGCGTGACGCGCTTGCGCCACCACATGACGCCGACCGCCAGCGCGGTGAACGCGAGCAGCATCGGGAACTCGAAGGCGCGGACGCCGGGCGCGACCCCGACCGGCGTCACGACCGCGAGGATCCCGATGACCGCGAGGACGTTGTAGATGTTCGAGCCGACGACGTTGCCGACGCTGAAGGAGGCCTCGCCCCGGACCGCGGCGACGACGGAGGCCGCGAGCTCCGGCAGGGAGGTCCCCAGCGCCAGCACCGTCAGCCCGATGAACAGGTCCGAGAAGCCGAACGCCGCGAGCAGGCTCTCGCCGCCGGTGATGAGCCAGCGGGAGCCGACGAGCAGCGTGACGAGCCCCGCGAGGACGTACGCGACCTCGACGGCCCCGGCGTCGGGCATCCCCTCGCGCTCGACCTCCGAGATCTCCGACTGCGTCTGCTGGACGCGGCGGATCACCACGAACGTGAACCCCGCGAGCGCCGCGAGCAGGACGACACCGTCGACCGCGCCGAGCCGGCCGTCCCAGCCGAGCGCGACGAGCAGCACCGCCGCCAGCACCATGAACGGGACCTGTCGCTCGAAGACGGTCTCGGAGACGTCCAGCGGGCGGATCAGCGCGGAGACGCCGAGCACGAGGCCGATGTTGGCGACGTTCGACCCGACGATGGCGCCGAGGCCGATGTCGGTCGAGACGGTGATCGCGCCGACGATGGAGACGAACAGCTCCGGTGCGGTCGTCGCGAACGCGACGACGGTGACGCCGACCGTCGAGGCGCGCAGGCCGTACCCGAGCGCGAGGTCGGCGGCGCCTTTCACCAGCAGTTCGGCGCCGACGTAGAGGAGGACGACGCCCGCCGCGAGCAGCAGCAGTTCCGTCAGGAGGGGCGTTCCGAGTGGCACGTCAGGGGTGTACCCGAGGGGCCCGCAAAACGGCGTCGGTCCGCGTCGACGGCCCCCCGTCTCCGGATCCGGTTATAAGGAGCTGCCGCGCGAACCGCCGGACAGGATGAGCCGGAACGACGAGGTCGCCGACCTGCTGGAGGAGTTCGCGGACCTCCTCGACGCGACGGGCGTCGAGTACAAGCCGACGGCGTACCGCCGCGCCGCGGAGAACGTCCGCGACTACCCCGCGCCCATCGAGCAGTTGGCGGGCGAGGGCGAGGACGCGGTCGCGGAGATCGACCGCGTCGGCGACGCCATCGCCTCGAAGATCGTCGAGTACGTCGACACCGGCTCGATCGAGGAGCTGGAGGAACTCAGGTCGGAGCTCCCGGCCGACATGGCGGCGCTCACCGCGGTCGAGGGCGTCGGCCCGAAGACGGTCGGCACGCTCTACGAGGAGCTGGGTGTCACCACCCTCGACGAACTGGAGGCGGCCGCGGAGGCGGGCGAGATCCGCGAGATAAAGGGGTTCGGCGCGAAGACCGAACAGAACATCCTCGACAACGTCGACTTCGCCCGGCAGGCCCAGGAGCGCGAGCGCCTCGGCGACGCCCGCCCCGTCGCGGAGGCGGCGCTGTCGTTCCTCGCGGACGTGGAGCCGGTCGCGAAGGTGGAGGTGTGCGGCTCGATCCGGCGCTGGAAGGACACCATCGGCGACGTGGACGTGCTCGTCGGCACGGACGCGGGCGAGGCGGTCGTCGAGGCGTTCGCCGACTGGGACGAGGCCGACGCCGTCATCGAGGCCGGAACGAACAAGGCGAGCGTGCGCGCCTCGGGGATGCGCGTCGACCTCAGGACCGTCGTCGTCGACGAGTTCGGCGCCGCGCTCCAGTACTTCACCGGCTCCCGTGACCACAACATCAGGGTCCGGAACCGCGCCATCGACCGCGACCTGAAAGTGAACGAGTACGGGGTCTTCGACGTTTCCGACGTGGACGAGGACGCGGCGACCGGCGGGGGCGACGCGAACGACGCGGGAGGCGGGGGTGGCCAACGCGTCGGCGAGCGGGTGGCCGGCGAGACCGAAGCGGGCGTCTACGACGCGCTCGGTCTTCCGTGGATACCGCCCGAGCTCCGGGAGGACACCGGGGAGGTCGACGCGGCCGCTGAGGGACGCCTCCCGGACCCGATCGAGGAGGGGGACGTGCGCGGCGACCTGCACACGCACACGGAGTGGTCCGACGGCGGCTTCTCGGCCGCGGAGATGGTCGAGGCGGCCGCCGAGCGCGGCCACGACTTCCACGCCGTCACGGACCATGCCGAGGGACCGGGCGTGTTCGGCGACACCGGCCTCTCGGACGCGGAGATCCGCGACCAGGCCGACGAGGTGGCGCGGGTCCGCGAGGACGCCGACATCGACGTGTTCCACGGGATCGAGGCGAACATCGACGCCGACGGGGCGGTGACCACGAGCGACGACGTGCTGGCCGACCTCGACATCGTCGTCGCCTCCCCGCACGCCGCCCTCGACGAGGACGACGAGGGGGCCACGGACCGCCTGATCGGCGCGGTCGAACATCCCGAGGTCGACGTCCTCGGCCATCCGACCGGCCGACTCATCAACAGCCGGCCCGGGCTCACGGTGGACTTCGAGCGCCTCGGCGAGGCCGCCGCCCGCGAGGGGGTCGCCGTGGAAGTGAACGCCAACCCCGCCAGGCTCGACGCCAACGGCGACGCCGTCCGCGCGCTCGTCGAGGCGGGCGCGACGATCGCCGTGAACACCGACGCCCACTCCCCCCGGGAGTTCGACCACGTCCGGTTCGGGGTCCACACCGCACGCCGCGGCTGGGCCGAGCGCGCCGACGTGCTCAACGCGCGCTCCGCCGCCGAGGTGCGGGCGTTCCTCGAGGACTGATGGGGGAGGACTCGCTCCTCGAGGGCCCGTTCCTGCTCGACGCGATGTGCGGGACCCTCGCCACGTACCTGCGGATGTGCGGGTACGACGCCGCCTACGCACTCGACCGCGACGCGGAGGCCGACGACCGCCTGCTCAAACTCGCCGCCGCGGAGGACCGGACGCTCCTCACGCGCGACCGACAACTCGTCGAGCGGGCCGAGGCCCGCGGGCTCGACGCGGTCCTGCTGACGGAGCGCGACGTGCTCGACCAGCTCCGCGAGCTCCGGGCCGCGGGCGTCCCGGTCGACCTGCCCGAGACCCCGACGCGGTGCGGCCGGTGTAACGGCCGCCTGGAACGCGTCCCCGCCGACGCCGACCTTCCCGACTACGTGCCCGACGAGACCGCGGGCGCGGAAAGAGACGGTCGAGGCTCCGACGGAGAACCCCCCGGCGTCTGGCGATGCGTCGACTGCGGTCGGTGTTTCTGGCGCGGGAGTCACTGGGACGACGTGGCGGCGCGGCTGGCGGACCTGTAGCGAACGGGCGTCCGGCCGGCGCCGTTAGAAAGCCGCGCTCACTCGATCAGCTCGACGTCGTCATCGTCGTCGCCCCGGTCCATCGGCGAGGAGAGGTCGCGCTCGCTCTCGCCGCCGTCGCTCGCGCTGGGGGTGCCCGGCCCGGCGCCGCGCGAGCGCGTCCCGCGGCCGGTCCGGTCGGCGGGGTCGCGGTCGGAGGTGTGGCTGACCTCCGCGCCGTCGTCGTTCGCGGCCGCGCCGCCGCCGTCGGGGCCGTTCGTCTGCGTCTCCACCTCGCCGTCGGGCGTGCCGCCGAGGAACCCCATGCCGCCGAGGCCGCCGAGCTGGTCGCGCTCGACCTCGACGACCTTCGTCTCGCCCTTGTGGGTCACCTCCATCGTGACCGTGCCGCCGGGGTCGTTGCGCGTCTTGAAGTTCGCCACGCCGACGAACAGGCACCAGAACGAGGCCGCCATGCCGAGGAAGTAGACGCCCGCGGTCGGGAGCGTCAGGTCGACGGCGTCGACCGCGCAGGTGTTGCCGATCCACTGGCAGGGATACGCGTGCGCGAACAGCGCGACGCCGAGGGCCGACACCGCGGCGCCGACGACGGCGGCCGCCCGCGTCGAGCGGTCGGCCGGGAGGACGGTCAGCAGTCCCAGAAGGACCAGCGGGACGCCGACGCCGCCGAGGACGCCGCCGTAGAGCCGCGCGTCGCCCAGTGAGTAGCCCTCCATGCCGGCGACGATGTCCGTCCCGGCCGCGAGGATGCCCGCGACGACCATCAGCGCCCCCGCGACGAACAGCCCCACGCCGAGGTACAGCCGCCGGAGGCTCGCCGTCGACCGTCCCCGCTCGCCGTACGCCTCCGAGAGACTGGTCATGGGCGCACTTCGGCGCCCTCCGTGAAAACCTTACGTCAGACGTTCGCGTGACGCGGCGCCGAGAGCGCGTCGCCGCGCCGATCCCTCCGACCGCCTCGCGACCGCGCCGACCGCGCGGCTTCGAAAGTATTAGGCCCGCCGCGGCGGAACCCGCGGGCATGAGCGAGGACGAGGAGACCGAGGAGGAGCCGGCGGTCGAACTCGGCGAGGGCCCGGATGTGACGGGACAGCCGGTCGCGCGCGTCGCCGCCCGGCTGACGTGGCCGAAGCCGAAGAGCGAGGTCGTCGACCAGGAGGGCGACGCGACGATCCGCACGCCCGATGGGCCCCGCGACCTCGAGGCGGTGCTCGCGGAGTCCGAGGAGACCCTGTTCGACTCCCGACAGGCGTTCGTCGACGCGGTCGAGGCGGTCGTCGGCACCGGCCCGGTCGCCACCGAGTAGGACCCCCTCCGCCCTTTTGTCGGCCGCACCCCCACGACCGCACCGCTCCCGTTCGACTCGCAGAAGCAGCCCGACGAGTTCGGTGAGACCGAGGACCGAAAACGGCGCTCGGCGGAACGATTTCTGTCGCCGGGTCAGAAAGGCGATGTCTGTCGCCGGGTCAGAAAGACGATTTCTGTCGCCGGGTCAGAAAGACGATTTCTGTCGCCGGGTCAGACCGGTCGGAGGACGACCGCGCGCTCGTCGTCCTCGCCGTGGGTCTCCACGTCGACCTCGACCTCCAGTCCGAGGGGGATCTCCTCGTCCGCGGGCTCCACGTCGACGAGCACGCCCGTGATCCGGACCGGACCGAAGTCCGCGACCGCGGTGACGTACGGCGCCTCGCCCGCGAAGGAGGGCGGCGCGACGTGGACCACGGTGAACGTCTCGACGGCGCCCACGTCGGGGAGCGGTTCCTCCGAGAGGTCCGTCGAGCCGGAGTGCGGGCAGACGCGCCGCGGCGGGAGCGAGCCGTGTCCCCCCGGCGACTCGAGGTAGAAGCCCTCGCCGGCCGCGAGCGCGTCCAGCCACTCGTCGTAGCCGGTGTTGGTCACGCGGTCGCTCATTCAGCCACCTCCAGCACGTGGACGACGGCGCTGGCGACGGTGCCGCCGGCGTTGTGGGCCACGCCGACCTCGGCGTCCGCGACGTGCTCGCTGTTGGGGTGGTCGCCCCGGAGCAGGCGCGTCAGTTCCGCGATCTGCGAGCCGCCGGTCGCGCCGACCGGGTGACCCTTCGCCTTCAGGCCGCCCGAGAGGTTGACCGGCAGGTCGCCGTCCGCGGTCGTGACGCCCTCGCGGGCGGCGGCGATCCCCTCGCCCGGCTCGAAGAAGCCGAGCGACTCCGTGGCGAGTACCTCCGCGATGGTGAAGCAGTCGTGAACCTCCGCCACGTCCACGTCGTCCGGCCCGATGCCGGCGTCCGCGTAGGCCATCTCCGCGGCGTCGTCGGCGGCCGGCGTCCGGGCGAGGTGCGCGCGGTCCTGCAGGGCCATGTTGTCGGTGCCCTGTCCGGTGCCGCGGACGCGGACCGGCGCGTCGACGTCGTGCTCGGCCGCGTACTCCGCCGAGACGACCACGACCGCGCTCGCGCCGTCGGTGATCGGGCAGGCGTCGTACAGGCCGAGCGGCGTCGCCACGTCCGGCGCGTCCAGCGCCTGCTCGACGCTGATCTCCGTGCGGTACTGGGCGTACTCGTTCGGGACCGCGTTGGCGTGGTTCTTCACCGCGACGTTGGCGAGATCCGTCTTCGTCCCGCCGTACTCCGCGAAGTACGCCCGCGCCATCAGCGCGTACGCGCCGGGGAACGTCATCCCCGCGCGCACCTCGAAGAGGTCGTCAGAGGCGGTCGAGAGCCCCGCCGTCACGTCGTCGGTGTCGAGGTGACTCATCCGCTCCATGCCGCCGGCGAGCACCACGTCCGCCTGTCCGGCCCGGACCGTTCGCACGGCCTCCCGAACCGCCACGCCCGCGGAGGCGCACGCCTCCTCGTAGCGCGTCGCGGGACACCGGAGCCCGGCCGCCTCGGCCATCAGCGGTGCCTGATGGCCCTGGTTCTCGGTGATCGACCCCATGTAGTTGCCGTAGTTGAGCTGGTCGACGTCCTCGCGGGGAACGCCGGCGTCCTCGAACGCGCGGAGCGCCGCCTCCGCGAACAGGTCCCGACCGGTGCGCTCGGGGTGGCTCCCGAAGTGGGTGAGCCCGACCCCCGCGACGCGTGCATCTCCCATGAATAATCGTTCATCGTCGATCAGGTAAATGCCTGCCGGAACCGGGAGGAAGGACGTCCGTTCGCTACGAAAGTAGTAAAGTCGAGCGCCGTCTCAGGCGGTCGATAACGACGTTCGTCGAACACCGACGACGGTGCCTCAGCCGATGTACCGCAGTTCGTCCTCGGCGGGACCCGCCGGACCCTCCTGCATCTCCTGGATCTTGCCGACGACCTCCTCCATCTCCTCGGCGCGTTCCTCCAGCGACTCGAAGTCGACCTCGAAGGCGAGCAGCTCCTGGAGGACCTCGAGCACCGCGCGGGCGCTCTTGGGGTCGACGAGGTAGCCGCTCGTCTCGCCCATCAGACACGCCGCCTCGAAGCCGCGGCGCGCGCCGAGGCCGAGCACGAGCCCCGAGACGCCGACGATGCCGCCCGCGGGCTCGTCGGGACGGAACTCCACGCCGGCGTCGTCGAGCGCCTCGCGCATCGACTCGTCGCTCATCGCGCCGAGGACCGTGTACTCCTCGACCAGTTCGCCCGTGGGAACGCCGCCGAGCGCGTACGCGCGCTCCGCGTCGAACGACTCCGCCACGTCGAGGAACGCCGACGTGAGCTCGTAGTGGCCCCCGTTGGTGGCGGCCTGGTGGTCGCCGGTCAACACCAGCAGGTCCGCGCCCTCGGTCTCGACCGCGTGGAACTCCGCGCAGGTGAGCGAGGCGACGCCGTCGTCGTCGACGTTCACCTGCGGCGGGAACTCCGTGGCGTACACGCGTCGCACCAGCTCGGAGTCGAACTCCTCCAGCAGGTGCTCGGCCGCCAGCTTGCCGACGTGGCCCACGCCGGGGAGCCCCTCGATCAGTACTGGGTCCTCGAGGTCCGGGTCCGCGACGGTCTCGATGTCGATATCGTCCATACCCGATCCCGGGGCGGGCGACTAAAGAGGATGGCTATTCCGACGGTCGCTGCGGTTGCGGTCCCCGTCCGACGGCGGCGGCCCGGCGGACCGCCCCCGGCCCTCAGCGGTCGTCGGCCCGGCGACGGACCCGCCGTCGGTACTCGCCGTGGGGGTCCTCCGGCGAGAAGGGCGCAGGCGCGCTGTTCTCGGTCGCCGCGCCGCACTCCGGACACGTCTCGCCGAGCGTGTAGACGGGACGCTCGTGGGCGGCGCGCCAATCGGAACAGACCCGGATGTCGGACTTCACGAAAGAGAAAAGGGGTTACTCGTCCTCTTCGCGCCGCTCGCGGTGGAACTCGCCCTCGCCGCCGGCGGCCTCGATGGCCTCGACGGCGCGCTGGCCCGCCGCTTCGAGCTGGTCCTCGGCGGTCTTGTAGTCGGGCGCCTGTACCTTGAGGCGGTACTCCGGCGAACCGACGTACGCGACGGTGAGTTCGATCTCCTCGGGGACTTCGCCGTTCCCCTCGGCGGCCTCCAGTGCGTCTTTGATCGCGTCGACGCCGTCCGGCGCCGCACACGTCAGGTCGACGTAGCCGGTGACGTTGACGTAGGGGACGGAGACGTTCTCGCGGGCGGTCTCGACGATGGCCGCGGCGTCCGCGTCGTCGATGTCGATGTCCTCCAGCGCCTCGTCGCCGTGGATCGCCGCTGCCTCGAAGGCGTCGTACAGCGACTCGTACTCCACGAGGAGGGCGTTCGCGACCGCCTCGTAGCGGTCGTCGTCGACGTCCTCGCCGAGCGCGAGCAGCATCCAGTTGTCGGCCTTCCGCGCGTTCTTCCACTCCTGGATCTTCTCCTTGCGCTGGTGCTCGTTGACGTCCTTGATCGACAGGTCGACCTGCTGTGACGACTCGTCGACGTCGAGCACCTTCGCGACGACCGTCTGTCCCTCGCGGACGTGGTCGCGGACGTTCTTGATCCAGCCGGAGGCGACCTCGCTGATGTGACAGAGGCCGCGCTTGTCCTCGTACTCGTCGAGGTCGACGAACACGCCGAAGTCGGTGATCTCGTCGACCTCGCCGACCACGAGCTCTCCCGTCTCGGGCCAACCGCTATACTTCATGATGGATGGGGGAGGCGATTACCGTGCCTCAACGGTTTCGACGACCTCGGCCTCGATGTCGGCCTCGCCGCCCGTGGGGCTCGCGAGCGTCGTCCCGCAGACCGCACAGGAGACGGTCGAGGCGGCCTTGCCGAAGACTATCTGTTCGTTCTCGCAGTCGCCGCACGCGACGCGGTAGAAGTTGCCCGCCATGCTTACTCCTGGAACGTGAGCCGACCGGCGCGCCATCCCTCTCGCATGTGGGCCTTGCCGCAGTCGCCACAGCGGTACTTGAGGTGCGTCTTCTTGGTGGGCTTGTCGCCACCGGGCACCTTCGAGTACCCGCCCGCGTTGCCGATGGTCGCGAGCGCGCGACGCTGCTGTCGCGCGTCCCGCTTCATGCCGGTCGCGCGGCCGGAGCGGACCTTCTCCACCTCGTGTTCCTGGTGGGAGTCGCAGTGCGGACAGTACGTATTGAAGCGTCGTGGCATCTCCATGGATAATTACCTTGAGGGAGGGTTGGACACCGGCCGTTAAAACGCATTTGGTATCGCGTCGCCGCGCCGGGCGGACGTTCAAGGGGGATAACGCGGTCACTCGCCGCATCGCCTGAGTTGAACCCCCGCGGCGTCGAGGCGGTCGTGCGGCGCGCGCCCGGGACAGCCGTCGTCACGCGCCGCCTGTTCGCCACACCGTCCGTTCGACATCCGTCACCCGGTCGCGACCGCGGTCGACGGCGTCGTCGGTTCCGCACGCCGCCATCCGGTCAGTCGTCCGCGAGTCGGTCCAGGTCCCGCACGAACTCCCGGAGCGCCCCCCGGGTGACGTGGGGCATGCAGACGACGCGGAGCTCGTCGGCCGCGGTCCGGGAGACCCTCCAGCCAGCCTCCCGGAGCGCGTCGAAGGCGTCGTCCGGGACCGCGGCCGCGACCAGCGGCAGCTTCGGCTCGACGACGTCGTAGCCGCGGTCGGCCAGCGCCGCGGCCAGCCAGTCGGCGTTCGCCTGCGCCGTATCCACCGCCTTCCGGTAGCCGTCCGGCCAGAGCGCCTCCATCGCCGCCACGGCGCCCGCGACGCCGGCACCGCTCCTGGTCCCGGTGAGCGTCGCCTGCGAGGGCGTCTCCAGGTACGGGGTCTCGACCGCCAGCGCGTCCAGCGTCTCTCGCTCACGGGCGACCAGCCCGCCGGCCGGCACCACTCCCTGCCCGAACTTGTGGGGGTCGAGCGTCAGCGTGTCGACCGTCGCGTCCGCGAAGCTCCAGTCGCGGTCCGTGAACGGGAGCACGAACCCGCCCCACGCCGCGTCGACGTGCATGCGCGTCCCGGCCTCCTCGGCGATGGCGGCGAGCTCCGGGATCGGGTCGACGCGCCCGTACTCGGTGGTGCCGGCGACGCCGACCACGAGGGCCGTGTCGTCGTCGACCGCGGCCGCGACCGCCGCGGGGTCGGCCCGGTAGTCGTCGTCGACCGGAACGGTCCGGAGTTCGACCCCGAGCACCTCGGCCGCCTTGGTGAACGAGAAGTGCGCGCTCGTCGGCGCGACCACGTTCGGATCGGCGGTCGCCGCGAGGTTCCGCGCCGCCCGCACGGCCTGGACGTTGGCCTCCGTGCCACCGGAGGCGACGTACCCCGGTGCCGTCTCTGGGTCGGGGTGGTCGGTGACCGTCGCGAGCAACTCCACCGCCCGCTCCTCCAGTTCCGCGACCGTCCCGTAGGTCGCGGGATCGCCGGGGTTTGCGGACAGAAACCGCTGTGCCGCCTCGCGTGCAGCCGGATGCGGCTTCGTGCACATCGACGAGAGCACCCGGTCGAACGACTGCGGGGCGGCCTCCTGCATGGGCAAGGGTTGCCGGGAGGGCGATTTATCGGTTGCGTTCGCGGCCCGTCAGCGCACGGAGTCGAGCAGGAGCCGCTGCTCCTTCCGCTTGACCTCGTGTTGCACGTCGCGGACCGCGTCGATGTTCGCGGAGATCGAGGAGATCCCCTGCTCGACGAGGAAGTCGACCATCTCCGGCTTGGATCCGGCCTGTCCGCAGATGCTCGTGTCGACGTCCAGCTCGCGGCACGTCTCGATGGTCGTCTCGATCAGCGACAGCACCGCCGGGTGGAGCTCGTCGAACCGGTCGGCGACGTGCTCGTTGTTCCGGTCGACGGCCAGCGTGTACTGCGTGAGGTCGTTCGTGCCAAAGGAGGCGAAGTCGATCCCCGTCCCAGCTAGCTCGTCGATGGTGAGCGCGCTCGCCGGCGTCTCGACCATCACGCCCCACGTCCGCTTGTCGGGGTCGATCCCGGCCGCGCGCATGTGGTCGACCGCGGCCTCGACGTCCGCAGCGTCGTTGACCAGCGGGAACATGATCTCGACGTTGTCGTAGCCCATCTCGTATAAGCGCGCGAACGCGGCCAGCTCCTGGCGGAACGGCTCGGGCTTGTCGAGGCTGCGCCGGATCCCCCGCCACCCGAGCATGGGGTTGTGCTCGTTCGGCTCGTCCGCACCGCCCTCCAGCTCCCGGAACTCGTCGGTGGGCGCGTCGATCGTGCGGACGCGCACCGGCCGCGGATAGAACTCCTCGGCGACCCCGCGGATCCCGTCGATCAGCTCGTTCTGGTAGGCGCGCTCGCCGTGGGCGTCGATGAACTCCTCGGGCGTCTTCCCGAGCGTGAGGACCATGTGTTCGATCCGGAGGAGGCCGACGCCGTCCGCGCCGGTCGCGGCCGCGCGCTCGGCCGCTTCCGGGATGGAGACGTTCACCTTCACCTCCGTCGCCGTCATCGGCTTGACGGGAGTCTGCGGCCGGGCCTCCTCGACCGGCTCGAACTCCTCGGCGGACTCGGCCGCGTCCTCTTCTCCCTGTCGGACCGTCCCCTTGTCGCCGTCGATGGTGACCAGCTGACCGCTCTCCAGCTCGCGGGTCCCGGTGCCGGTCCCGACGACCGCGGGAACGCCGAGCTCGCGGGAGACGATGGCGGCGTGGCTGGTCATACCCCCCTCGTCGGTGATGATGCCGGACGCGCGCTTCATCGCGGGGACCATGTCCGGCATGGTCATCTCGGTGACGAGGATGTCCCCTTCCTGAACGCTATCGAGGTGGTCGAGCTTCGTCACGATCCGGACGGCGCCGGAGACGATCCCCGGGCTCGCACCGAGCCCTTGAATCAGCACGTCCGGCTCGTCGCCACCGTCCGCGTCGACGGCCCCGTAACTCCCGCTCTCGTCGGCCTCGTCGGCGTCCGGGATCGTCGTGATCGGCCGGGACTGGAGCATGAAGACCTCGTCGCCGACGATCGCCCACTCCACGTCCTGCGGCTCTCCGTAGTGCTCCTCGACGCGCTCGCCGAGGGCGACGAGACGCTCGATCTCCCCGTCGGAGAGGACGCGCTCCTCGCGGCGATCGGCCCCGACATCCTGCGTGACGGTCTCGCCCGTGTCCGGGTCCTTCACCATCTCGATCTTCTTGTCCGCGACGGTCACCTCGTCGAGCCGCTCGGCCTCGCAGTCGTAGACGTAGTTGTCCGGGGAGACGGAGCCGGAGACGACCGCCTCGCCGAGCCCCCACGCCGCCTCGATGATGATCCGGGGATCGCCGGAGGATGGGTGGCTGGTGAACATCACGCCCGACTTCTCGGCGTCGACCATGCGCTGAACGACGACCGCGATGTCCACCTCGTCGTGCGGGAATCCCTGCTGCTGGCGGTAGTAGATCGCTCGCTGGGTGAAAAGCGACGCCCAGCACTCCTTGACGCGGTCGATAAGTGCCTCCTCGCGGACGTTGAGGAACGTCTCCTGCTGGCCGGCGAAGGAGGCGTCGGGCAGGTCCTCCGCGGTCGCCGAGGAGCGCACGGCGACGAACGCCTGCTCGCCCTCCTCGCCCATGCCGCGATAGGCGTCGAGGATCCCCTCGCGAACGGGGGCCGGGAGTTCGGTGCCGAGGATCAGCTCGCGGGCCCGCTCCTCCGCCTCGCGCAGCGCCGCGGAGTCCTCGGGGTCCACGTCGACGGCCGCGAACAGTTCCTCGTCGATCTCCGCCTCCTCGATGAAGGTGCGGTACGTCCCCGCCGTCACGACGAACCCCGGCGGCACCGGGAGCCCTGCGCCGGTGAGTTCGCCGAGCGAAGCCGCCTTGCCGCCGACCGTCCCCAGGTCGTCGGCGTCCACGTCGTCCAGGGAGAGTACAGCCATTGCCTGTGGTGGGGAATCCGCGAGCCGACGTATGAAGCTTCCGACCCGGTTCCGGCCGTAGGAAAGCTCACTCGCCCGCGAGTAGCACTTTCGCCGATTCGCGATATCTGCCGCGACCGGTGGCGGTCGGCAGTCATCCCCCGGGGCATCACGTGGCCACGGCCGTCCGACTTATCCGGCTGCCGCTCCCGGTCCGCGACATGGACGTGGAGACTGCGCTCCGCGAGATCGACGAGGCGAACGCCAAACACGTCGGAGAGGAGGGGTACGAGCGGCTCCGGGAGGAGTACGAGCGAGGGCTCCGCGAGGTCGATGGGATCGCCGGCGGCGCGGCCGTCGAGGAGCTGTGCCGGCACCTCGCCGGCCACATCAGACACCACGGCGATCGGCCGCCGGTGCCGGTCGCGGACCTGTACGCCGCGGCCGCGGTCCGGGCGGTCGGCGGGGAGGTCCCCGCGGAGTCGTTCCTCGCGAACGCCTGATCGCTACGCGTCGTCGCGCCCCTCGTCGCGGCCGGCGTCGCGGTCGTCCTCCCCGAAGTTGGTCGGAACGACCGTCGGGTGGTTCATGCCGATCGTGGAGCGGTTGCGTGCGGCCATCGTGTTCGATCCTCACCGCCGGACGCCCTAATAATTACCCATGGGCATAAGTCATCGCCGGACGTGGCGGTTATGTTCACGGGTTATCCCCCGCAGCGGGGCGCTTCCGGCGTCGGTCGTTCGCGTTATCGGTCGTTCGCGTTATCGGTCGTTCGCGTTATCGGTCGTTCGCGTTATCGGTCGTTCGCGTATCGCGCAGAAAAAGTCGAGTGCGACGCGAAACGGCCGACTCGGTCGGTGTCCGACTACGCGAACTGCTCGTCGTAGAGGTCCTGCGCGTGCTCGATCGCGTCGTGGGCGGCCGCCTTGTCCTCCCATCCGAGCGTTTCGACCTCCTTGCCGGCCTCGAGGTTCTTGTAGGTCGCGAAGAACTCGTCGATCTCGTCGAGCGTCTGTTGCGGGATGTCCTCGAGGTCCTGGATGTGGTCGAAGCGGGGGTCCTCCTCGGGGACCGCGATGACCTTGTCGTCCTGCTCGCCGTCGTCGTCCATCTTCATCAGCGCGACCGGACGTGCCTCGATGACGCAGCCGGGGAAGGTGGCGTCCTCGACGAGCACCATCACGTCGAAGGGGTCCTCGTCGTCGTAGTACGACTGCGGGATGAAGCCGTAGTCGTAGGGGTAGTGGACGTTCGAGTGGAGGACGCGGTCGAGCACGACGCCGGGGATGTCCTTGTCGTACTCGTACTTGTTGCGCTCGCCCTTCAGACACTCCACGACGGCGTTGATCGTCTCCGGCGCGTCGGAGCCGGTCTCGAGGTCTTCCCAGAGGTTCGTCATGCGTCCGCCCGTCCGCCGAACACGGTCAAAGTCCTTTCGGGTACGCTCCGAGACCGGCCCGCCCGACCGCCGACGTACGCCGACGACGCGTTCGCCCAACCGCGGCGTTCGACGACGGATCGACGCCACACTCCCGAATATACCCACGATCTGCCAATACCGATTCTTCCGGAGTACAACCCGAGAATGCGCAGCGTGAAGCGGTCCGCTCCCACGTTCGGTCAGCGACCGTCGGCTGACAATATATAAAACTCGGTGGTCGTTGCGAAGCGTTAAATATCGGGATGACATGTTCTCAAGCATGTCAGAGGCACAATCTGTCAGCGGCGGTGCGGAGGTGTCGAGGGACCTTACGGCGTTCCAGCAGAACATCCTGGTCATCCTCTCCGAGGAGCCGATGTACGGGCTCGCGATCAAGCGCGAACTCGAGTCCTACTACGGCGACGAGGTGAACCACGGGCGGCTCTACCCGAACCTCGACGACCTCGTGGACCTCGGGTTAGTCGAGAAGAGCGAACTCGACAAGCGGACGAACCAGTACGAGCTGACCGAGGCGGGCGTCGAGGCGGTCGTCGGCCGGCTCGACTGGGTCCTCTCGAAGTTCGTGACCGAGGACGAGCGCGCGGAGACGGTCCGCGGTCTCGTCGACGACCAGCTGTAACGGCGACCGACCGCCCGCTTGGCACACGCCGGGCCTTCTTCGGTATCCGACCGCGGAGCGGCGGTGCCGTCCCGGCGCTCCCGGTCATCCCGGCGACCCACGAACGGCGATTCGGGCGGACTACTCCGAGAGCGCGTCGTCGACCAGCGTCAGCGACTCCTCGACGACCGCGCGCTGCTCCTCGTCCGGCCAGACGTTTCTGGGGTAGTACTCCTCGAGGAACTCCGCGCGCTCGTCGAGGGTGGCGCGGTCGAGCTCCTTCACGTAGTGGTTGGCCATGAACGCCCCGAACGCGCGGACGTTCGCGGCGTGGGCGGCGCCGTGTTCGCGCTCGATGCGGTCGGCGACCGCGTCGTTGTGGCTCGCCACCTCCTCGTAGCGCTCCGCGTCGCCGGGCCCGGACAGCGACACCTCGACGCCGCGGTCGGTGTCCTCGATGCGGTCGAACTGCACCGTCCCGTCCTCGACCCACTCCGCCGGGTAGAGGACGAGCGTGTCGTCCTCCTCGCGGATCCGCGGCTCGTAGTCGTGGGCGGCGACGAGCTCGTCACGGCGCTCGCGGTAGGCGGTCGCGGCGGCGTCGTCGACCGCGTCGCGGGCGAGCCGGGTCAGTCGCTCGGCCTCGGTGACCGCGTCGCGGGGGATGTCGGGGACGCGCTCGGCGTCGGGGTCGGCGGACTCCTCCGCGTCCGACGGCTCCCCCGCGTCGGCCGAGTCGGCGGCCGCTATCTCCCGCGCGCGCTCTTTCGCCCACTCGGGCGGTTCCTCCTCGTCCGGTCGGGGGTCACTGTCGCTCATCGAGGGCCTCGTTGGCCAACTCGTCGGCGCGCTCGTTTATGTCTCGCGGAACGTGCGCCAGCGACCAGCGGTCGAACGCGTCGAGCAGTTCGCGGACCCGCACGCGCTTCTCGCGGAGCGTCGGGTCGTTGGCGTTCCACTCCCCGCGGACCTGCTTGACGATCAGCTCCGAGTCGCCGCGCACGTCCACCTCCTCGAAGCCGTAGTCGCGGGCGGCCTCCAGCGCCCGGATCAGCGCCGCGTACTCGGCCTGGTTGTTCGTCGCGCGCCCGACGCGCTCGCCCCCCTCGGCGACGATCCCGTCGCTCGTGACCAGACACCAGCCGACCGCGGCCGGGCCGGGGTTCCCCCGGCTGGCGCCGTCGAAGTAGACGTGGGCGCGCCCGCCGCCCTCGGTTAAAAGGAGGGTGAGCCGCGTCGGGTCGCTCCCCTGCACGACCACCTTGTCGTCGTACGCGACCGCCGTCGCCCCGTCGCGCTCGGCCCGCCAGCGCTCGTGGTCGGTGTTGCCCGGCCGAACCTCGACGCCCGCGGTCGCCAGTCGCTCGCGCGCGGCGGCGGGATCGCACTCGATAGTCGGCATCCTGTGGGGCTCCGCGGCGACGAAACAAAGGCTCCCCGGTCGCGCCCAGTCCTGTTGTGACGCCGACACCCTCCGCAAACTTTTAAGTCAGCGCAGCGGATTACTATATAAATGCGATGACAGGGCCCACTCGCCAGCGGGAGTACGACCGGCAGCGCACGGGGCAGGAGGACGAAGAGGAAGACGTCGAGGACGGGGAGATCGACGTCGACGAACTCGATCCGGAGGAGCTGACGCGGACCGCGGACGGCGAGCTGATCCACGAGGAGACGGGGCTGATCGTGGAGGAGGAGCAGATCGACCCCGGCCCGGAGTGGCGGGCGTTCAACCACTCGGAGCGGCAGGAGAAGTCGCGCGTGGGCGCCCCCACCACGCAGACGATGCACGACAAGGGGCTGACGACGACGATCGACTGGAAGGACAAGGACGCCTACGGCCGCTCGATCTCCTCGAAGAAGCGGTCGCAGATGCATCGGCTGCGGAAGTGGCAGGAACGCATCCGGACGAAGGACGCGGGCGAGCGGAACCTCCAGTTCGCGCTCTCGGAGATCGACCGCATGGCGTCGGCGCTGGGCGTGCCGCGGTCGGTCCGCGAGGTCGCGTCGGTCATCTATCGACGCGCGCTCTCGGAGGACCTGATCCGCGGCCGCTCTATCGAGGGCGTCTCCACGGCCGCGCTCTACGCCGCCTGCCGCAAGGAGGGGATCCCCCGCTCGCTGGAGGAGATCTCCGACGTCTCGCGCGTCGAGCGCAAGGAGATCGGGCGCACCTACCGCTACATCTCCCAAGAGCTCGGGCTGGAGATGAAGCCGGTCGACCCGAAGAAGTACGTCCCCCGCTTCTCCTCGGAGCTGGAGCTCTCCGAGGAGGTCCAGGCGAAGGCCAACGAGATAATCGAGACGACCGCCGAGAAGGGCCTGCTCTCGGGCAAGTCCCCGACCGGCTACGCCGCGGCCGCGATCTACGCCGCCTCCCTGCTCTGTAACGAGAAGAAGACCCAGCGCGAGGTCGCCGACGTGGCGCAGGTGACCGAGGTCACCATCCGCAACCGGTACCAGGAACAGATCGAGGCGATGGGGATCCACAGCTAACGCCGGCCGCCCACGGGCAGCGTTCGGCGGAGCTACGCGCTCTCGACGATCCACTTCTCTGCATATTTCTTTACCGAAAGTGCGTCTAAAGCGCACGAACCTGCGTCACGTTCCGAGCGGTTTTTGTGACCGTCGCGCCTACCCGGGACATGACCAGAATCGTCGTGGTCGACAATCACGGCCAGTTCACCCACCTGGAGCGGCGCGCTCTCCGGGACATGGGCGTGGAGACCGAACTGATCGACAACGACACGCCGCCCGCGGAGGTCGACGCCGACGGCATCGTGCTCTCCGGCGGCCCCGACATCGACCGCATCGGCAACTCCGCCGACTACCTCGACCTCGACGTCCCCGTGTTCGGGATCTGCCTCGGCATGCAGATCATGGCCGTCGAGCGCGGCGGCCGCGTCGGCGAGGGCGACTACGGCGGCTACGCGGACGTGGACGTCGAGATAACGGAGCCCGACGACCCGCTCGTGGGGTCGCTCGCGCCCGAGACGCGGGTGTGGGCCTCCCACGCCGACGAGGTGACCGAGGTGCCGGAGGGGTTCACCCGGACCGCGCGCTCGGACGTCTGCGAGGTGGAGGCGATCGCGAACGTTGATGAGGACCTCTACGGCGTCCAGTGGCACCCCGAGGTGGCCCACACCGCCGAGGGCGAGGAAGTGTTCGAGAACTTCGTCGCGGTCTGCGAGGACGCGTAAGGCGACCGCATCGGCACAGCGGCGGATTTTTGAGTCGCCCCGGCCACCGTTCGACCGATGACCGCCTCCCAGGGCCGACTCGCCGCCCTGTCTCGATTCATCTTCGCCGCCCCCCGCTGGCACCGGAGCCTCGCGTTCGCGGTGCTTCTCTCCGGGCTCGCGGGCGTGGCGGTGTTCGACGCCGGCGCCACGATGGAAGCCGAGTTCCGCGTCCTGCTCGTGGGCCACGACGCGTGGCAGGGGCTCGTGTTCATCGGGTTCCCCACCGTCCTCGCGGCGCTCGGCACGACCCCGGTCGACCGGGCGATGGGGGGACGGCTCACGTTCAACCGCTCGGCGCTCCTGGCGCTGGCCTGCGAGGTCATCGTCGTCACGGCCCTCCTGAGCGCCGGCCTCGTCGCGTTCGTCTTCGGACTGGCTCACGGGCTCGTTCTCGACGTGCTCGTGGTCGCGCTCGCGTCGATCTTCGCGCTCCGGCTGTTCGTCATCCTCGGCATCTCGCGCGTCTCGGTCCCTCGCGCGTGTCTGTCGGCGGGGATCCAGCCCGGCGCCGCGGCGGTGCTCGCGTTCGTCTACAGCGGGACGATCCGGCTGCTCGTCGTGGGCGACGCGCCGCTGGAGGCGTACGTCGGCTGGCTCGCGCGCGGGGAGTCGGGGCCGCCGGCGCTGCAGGCGGTCACCGTCGACCACTTCCTGCTGTTGGTCGCACTGTCGTCGGTGTACGCGGCCGCGGTCTGGGCGTTTCTCGTCGGCATCGACCGACCGTGGCGGCGAAGCCTCGGCGTCTCCGTGCTGGACTTCGTCCGCGGCTTCGTCGGCCACGTCGCGGAGGGGTCCCGCGAGCTCGAGCAGTTCTTCGAGAAGCTCGGCGAGGAGGCGATCGTCCCCGTCTCCGTCGCGTCGTTCCGGCAGTTGCCGAGAGAGGGGGCGGCCGCGGCAGGCGGCGGGGACGGCGACAGTGACGGCGCCGGCGAGGAGGGCGCGGACGCCACGCCGGGTTCGGAGAAGGCGCGGGTCGTCCTCCCGATGGTCCACCCCGGCCCGATGGGGGAGGTCGGCGGCGGCAACCTCCCGCAGCGGATCGCGGAGCGCGCTGAGGGGCTCGCGTTCGCGCCCCACGCCACCGCCGGCCACGACTTCAACCTCGTCTCGGAGCGGGAGGTCGGCCGGATCCTCGACGCCGCCGACCGCGCGCTCGACCGGATGGAGTACGGCCGCGAGGCGAGCGTTCCCGTGACCGGCGAGGTCGGCACGGCGCACACGCTCGCCCAGCGGTTCGGAAACGGCGCGTTCGCCGCCGCCACGTTCGCGCCGGAGTCGGCCGACGACGTGGCGTTCGGCGTCGGCCAGTCCGCGGCCGCCGAGCTCCGCCGGAGCGGGGTCGAGGACGTGCTGTTGGCGGACGCGCACAACTGCCACGCCGGCCTCGACGCCGCGGAGGACGGCGACCTCGGCCACGTCACGCCCGGGTCGCCGCGGTCGTACGACCTCTACGGCGCCGCCGCGCTCGCGGGCGAAGCGCTGTCCGACGCCGCGAGCGGCCCGCTGGAGCTCGGGGTCGCCCACGATCCGACCGACTGGGAGCGCGAGGAGGGGATCGGCCCCCTCGGGCTCCGAGTCGCGGTGACGCGGGTCGACGGCCGGGAGGCCGCGTACGTGCTGGTCGACGGCAACAACATGGTCCCGGGCGTCCGCGAGCGGCTGCTCGACGCGGTGACGGCCGAGACCGGCGTGGACCACGCGGAGGTGCTGACCTCGGACACGCACGCGGTCAACGTCGGGCAGGCGGACAACCGGGTCGGCGACGCCGTCGACGAGGCGGCGCTCACGGACGCCGTCGTCGAGACGGCCGCGGCCGCGCACGCCGACCTGGAGCCGGTCGCGGTCGGGACCGCCACGGAGCGGGTGACCGTCACGGTGTTCGGCAACGACCGCACGGAGACGCTGGCCTCGCAGGCGAACGCGGCGCTGTCGCTCGGTGCGGCGCTACTGGCCGCCGTGGTGCTTTGCGCGCTGGCGGTGAGTCTGCTCCTGTTCCTGTTCGCCTGACTACCGGGCGTCGCCCGGTCCGAGCCGACACGCCCGCACCGTGCGCGCGCCGCAGCCCTCGCACTCGCGTCTGTAGACGACCCGCGTTCCGGTGGTGACCGCCTCCCAGCCGGGCGACTCGTCCCGATACCCGCACTCCGCACAGACGTACGGTTCGCTGTCGTAGCGGTCCCGGAGCCTGTCGAGCGCCGTCGTGCCGCGACCCAGTACTGACATGCGGTAACACTACACAAGGAGAGGACAAAAGCGTACCGCTGGGGGCTGTGTGTCGGAAACCGCGACCAGGACGCGCCTCGACCGCGGTCAGGCGTCGAAGAGCTCGTCGACGGCGTCGGTCGCCGCCTCGACGGCCTCCTGCGCGACCGCGTCGGGGTCGTGTTCCTCGTCCGGCGCGTTGAGGTAGACGTCCACGTCGAGGACGCCGTCCTCGAAGGTGACGGTCACGTCGAGGTCCGTCACCGCGGACTGGTCGTAGTGTTTGAAGACGACGCCCTCGGCGGCCGCCGCGGCGGTCGTGACGACCTCCTCGTCGGTCGGGTCGTCGCTCGGGTCACCGCCCGATGCGTCGGTCGGATCGTCGGTCGCCATCTACGCGCCCGCGCCCGGACCGCCCGGACCCATCGGGCCGCCGCCGGCGCCGCCCTGCAGCATCTCCTGCAGCTCCTCCTGGAGGCTCTCGAACTGCTCCTGCACGCGGTCCTCCTGCTTTGTGAGCTGCTCGACGCGGACCTCCAGCGAGTCGACCTTCTCCTCGAGGTCGTCGTAGGCCGAGTCGTAGTCCGTCTCGACGAGGATGTCGCCGACCTCGCGGTACATCGTGGCGTCCTCGTCGATGTCCTCGAGCGCGTTCAGCGCCGTCTTGGCGTCGTTGAGCGCGGTCTGGGACTGCTCTTTCTGCTGGGCGACCTCCTGAGCGGTCTCCTGCAGATCCTGTAGCTCCTCGATCTTCTCCTGCGCTTCGGGCGGCATGCTACCCTGCATGGTCGAACGGATGCGTCCCGGACTGAAAAACCCCCGACTTTGCGACTCGTCCCCCATACTGCCTGAGTCGGCCGAATTTGCGGGCCTGAGTCGGTCCGACAGCGGACGTCCGGGCGAGTTCACGCGGTCCCGGCTGCGTCACTCCTCGCCCCAGCCGTAGGCCTCGTGGACGCGGCGGCCGCGGTCGTTGGCGACCGGGCCGACCACCTCGGTTATCCCGTCCAGGACCTCGGCCGAGCGCACCGCGGGCTCGCCGCGACCGGTGAACGCGGCGACCTCGTCCGAGCCGACGCTGTAGACGACGCGGCCGAGCCCCGCGTAGCGGAGCCCGCCCGCACACATCGGGCACGGCTCGGTGCTGGTGTACATGACGGTCCGCGCGCGCTCGTCGGCCGTGAACGCGCGGACGGCCTCGGCCGCGAGGTCGAGTTCGGGGTGACCGCGGACGTCGTCGTCGGTGACGACGCGGTTCTTCGCCTCCGCGACGACCTCGTCGTCCCGGACGAGCACCGTGCCGAACGGCTCGTCGCCGCGGGCGGCGGCCGCCTCCGCCAGCTCGCAGGCGCGCTCGATGTGGCGCTCGTGGGCGAAGCGCTCGAACTCCGGTTCCGCCGCCGCGTCATCCGCCGCGTCGGCCGCCGTGTCCGACTCGGGGGCCTCGTCCGTGTCTCTCACGGGGGGACCACGCGCTCGCCCCCCTTTGCGGTTGCGGCGGCGGTGGCGGTGGCGACGGCGGTGGCGGTGGCGGCGGCGGTGGCGGTTGCGGCGGCGGCGGTGGCACTGGAGCCTGGGGACTGGCCCCTCGCCGGCCGCGACCGCTCTAAAAATCCTTATCAGCGCGGGGGCGCCATCTCCACGCGACATGAGCGACCTCCCGGACGACTTCAACTGCACGATCACCAACTGGGAGTACATCTACGGCCTCTGCCGGACGGTCTCCGACCAGGTGAAGCGTGCCGAGTTCGAGCCGGACGTGGTCGTCGCGCTCGCGCGTGGTGGCTGGTTCGCGGGGCGGTGCACCTGCGACTTCCTCGGGCTGGACGACCTGACGAGCCTGAAGATGGAACACTACGTGGGCGCCGCCGAGAAGAGCGACGAGCCCACCGTCCGCTACCCGATGCCGGAAGGGAGCGTCGAGGGGAAGGACGTGCTGATCATCGACGACATCGCGGACACCGGCGGCTCGATCCGCCGGGCCCAGGAGTACGTCGAGGAGCGCAACGCCGGGGAGGTCCGCACCGCGACGCTCCAACTGCTCCGGACCTCGGAGTTCGACCCCGACTTCGTCGGCGAGCGGCTGGAGGAGTGGGCGTGGATCGTCTACCCGTGGAACTTCATCGAGGACATGATCGACCTCATCGCGGGCGTCATGGAGCGAGCGGACGAGGAGACGTTCGACCGGGAGTCGGTCCGGCACTACCTCGCGGAGTACCACAGCGTCGACCGCATCGAGATGGAGATCGCCCAGCCCGACCGGCTGACGGAGGTGCTCGCGGAGATGGAGCGCCGCGAGGTCATCGAGTCGCGAGGCCCCGACCAGTGGGCGCTCGCGGAGTGACGCCGCCCGCGGAGCCCCGGCCGTGAGCGACCCCGCAGGGGACGGCGACGCTGGCGAGGCGCCCGAAGCCGACGACGATGCGGCCATCGACGCCCTGCTCGCCACCTACGACCTGAAGGACGAGCGGCGCACGGGCTGGCAGATCCGGGGGGTCGCGGAGCCCGAAACGGTCGCGGCCCACTCGTGGGGGGTCGCCTACCTCGTGCTCGCGCTCGGGGACCGGCTGGCGGCCGACCTCGCGCCCGACGAGCCGGTCGAGCCGCTCCTCGACGAGGCGCTTCGGCTCGCCGTCGTCCACGACGCGGCGGAGGCGGCGACCGGCGACGTGGCCACGCGCGCCGATCCGGCGGCCGCGTCGGCGACGCCCGACCCCGCGGAGAAGGAGGCCGCGGAGCGCGCCGCGATGGCCGACCTCGCGGGACCGCTTCCCGACCGCGTCCGGGCGGCGTGGGAGGCCTACGAGGCCCGCGAGACGCCGGCGGCGCGGCTGGTCAAGGAGTGCGACCTGATCGACCTGTGTCTGCAGGCGCTCGCGTACGAGCGCGCGGACCAGTACGACCCGGCGGCGGGCGAACCGGACGCGTTCGCGGCCTACGACGACCTCGACGAATTCTTCGCGACCGCGGAGCCGCGGCTCCGGACCGACGCCGGACGCACGCTCGTCGCCCGGATCCGGGAGCGCTACGAGGCGGCGAAGGGGGACTCGGACGCCGGTGCCGACGGCGACGGGGCGACCGACGCCGGGGGCGAGAAGGACCCGGGTGACCGCTCGTGAACGCGCTCCTCGGGGTGTTCGCGTCCGCGGTCCTCCCCGTGGTCGCCATCGCCGCGGCCGGGTTCCTGTTGGGGCGCGTCAGGGACGTCGAGCCGGGGCCGCTCAACACCGTGACGGTGTACGTGCTCGCGCCCGCGCTGGTGTTCCACAGCCTCGCCACGTCGACGCTCGCGGCGGGAACGCTGGCGCGGGTGGCGGTCGGCGTCGTCGCGTTCACGCTCGCGATGGCGGCCGTCGCCGAGGGGGTCGGTCGGATCCGGGGGACCGAGGAGCCGCTCTTGAGCGCGCTGCTGCTCGTCGCCGTCTTCTCGAACTCGGGCAACCTCGGCATCCCGGTCTCGGACTTCGCGTTCGGCGAGACGGGGCGCAGCACCGCGGTGCTGTTCCTCTCGGTGCAGGCGGTGCTGATGTACACCGTGGGCGTGTACGTCGCCTCCCGGTCGGGCGGCGCGTCGGGACTCGACGGCCTCAAGCGCGTCGTCCGGCTCCCGCTGGTGTACGCGGTCGCGGGCGCGCTGCTCGCCCGCGGAGCCGGCGTGGTCCCGCCCGCTGAAGCCGCCTCGATGGAGGCCGTCGGGCTGGTCGGCGACTCCGCCATCCCGGTGATGCTGATCGTCCTCGGGCTCCAGCTCGCGCGGACCGACTACGCGGCCGCGGTCTCGAAGGCCGGGGTCGGATCCGCGCTCAAGCTCCTCGTCGCGCCCGCGGTCGGGCTGGCGGTCGCACATCTCGTCGGCTTCTCCGACCCCACGGTGGCGCGCGTGTTCGTGCTGGAGACCGCGATGCCCGCGGCGATCACGCCCGTCATCCTCGTCGCGGAGTTCGCGGGGAACCGGGACCTCGGCGGGATCTCGGTCCCGGAGTACGTCTCGACGGTCGTGCTGGTGACGACGCTCCTCTCGATCCCGCTTCTGACGGTGCTGATCGTCGCCCTGCAGTCGGGCGTCCTCATCTGAAGGGCGGTCGGCCGCGACTGCGGAACGGGCCGTCCCCTACCACGCCTCGCCGGAGGCCAGGTCCACGTCCGCGTCGAGCTTCGAGGAGGGGCAGATGTCGGCCAGCACGCAGTCGCCGCAGTCCGGGTTCCGGGCGGTACAGACCGCGCGCCCGTGGTCGATCAGGAGGTGCGTGTACTGCTGCCAGTGCGCCTCGGGCACGATCTCGAGCAGTTCCTGCTCGATCGCCTCGGGGCGCTCTGCTTCCGCGATCCCGAGCCGGCGCGAGATGCGCTGGACGTGCGTGTCGACCACGATCCCCTCGACGACGTCGTGGCCGTGCTGGAGGACGACGTTGGCGGTCTTGCGGCCGACGCCCATCAGGTCGGTCAGCTCGTCCATCGTGTCCGGCACCTCGCCGTCGTGCTCCTCGGCGATGTCCCGGCAGGCCGACCGGATGTACTTCGCCTTGTTGTTGTAGTAGGTGATCGAGTCGATGTCCGCGGCGAGTTCCTCCTGGTCGGCCTCGGCGTAGTCCTCGGGCGTCTCGTACTTCTCGAACAGGTCCGCACACACCGCGTTCACGCGCTCGTCGGTGCACTGCGCCGAGAGGATCACGGCGATGAGCAGCTCCAGCCGGTTCGAGTAGTTGAGCGAGATGGTCGAGTCGGGGTACTCCTCGTAGAGCCGGTCGATGACCTCCTCGGCCTGCTCTTTCGGCGTCTCCAGCGGCGTTCCCATACCGGCACCTTCGCGCGGCGGATGTTGAACGGTTCGGAGTCGGCGGCCGGCACGTTCACCTCGGTTGCGCTCACAGAACGAGTGTGACCGACCGTTCGTCGCCCGCGATTCCCATCTACCGCCGCCGCCCGCGCGAGTTCTACGCGCTGTGGATCCTCGCGACGACCACGTACGGCGTCGGCGACATCGTCACCACGGTCGCGCTGGTGTGGTTCGTCCCGGCGCTCGTCGAGGGCAATCCCCTCGTCGCGTTCGCCATCGAGCGCGTGGGACTCGCCGGGCTGGTCGCCGTCAAACTCGTCGGCTTCGGGGTCATGGTGTGGATCAGCGTCGTCGGCGGCCGCGAGGACGACGCGCTGGTCTACTACTTCGGACCGGGGCTGTTGACCCTGTTCGGGCTCGCCGTCACCGCGAACAACCTGCGGCTGCTGTTCGCAGTTTGACGACCGAGCGGCACAGTCGCGGGGAGCTACGTCGCGAGCTCCTCGCTGTCGACGCGATACACCGTTACGGTCTCCGTTTCGTACGCCACCTCGATGCCCGCGAACCGGTCGAAGGAGACGTCGCCGTAGCGGTCGCGCTCGGTCGGCCCGACCCAGACGTAGTCGACCCCGTACTCCCGGAGAGCGGCCACGCGCTCGGCGTCCGAACCGGCGTACGCCCGGTCGACGGCGGCGACCCGTTCGGTGTAGGCCTCGCGGCCGCGGTAGCCCACCTCGTGTGACCACCCCGCGACGGTGGGGATCCCCGTCAGGCTCGAGGCGGGGTTGGCGCGCCAGGTGTAGATGCCCGGCTCACCGGGGTTCGCGGCGAGTCCCTCGGGGGAGTAGCTCGCCCCGGGCGCCTCCAGCAGGGTATCCCGGTGGGTCGCCTCCTCGTCGAGCCAGTCGATGGCGGCCGCCTCGGACGGATGCTCCGCCTCGACGAACGCGGTCGCGTCCAGCGTCCCGGCGTCGTGGACCGCGGCGTGCTGCCCGAGCGCCATCGGGGCGTAGGGAGCGGTCGCGAGCAGCAGCAGCGCGACGAGCGCGCGGGCGAGGGTGCGGTCCGTCGGCAGCCGCGCCCGGATGTCGCCGAGCGCGTCAGCGGTCCGCTCCGCGGCGGCGCTCCCGCGGCGGGTCGCGGCGTCGACGGCGCTGGTCGTGACCCGGAAACCGGTCGCCCACAGCTCCGCGAGCACGACCCCGGCCGCGGTCGCCCACAGCGCCCACACCTGCGCGTACACCTTGAACACGGTGTTCATCCGGCCGGGGCCCGCCTCCTCGACGACGAAGACGACCTCGACGAGCCCGATGAGTCCCGCGCCGCCGACGATCAGCGCCGTCTCGAAGCCGACGCCGCGGTCCAGCCGGAACGCGGCCCACCCGAGCGCGAGCAGCGGGACGACGACCGCGAACGCCGGGAGCCCCGCCGCCAGCGACGCGACCGCGACCGCGGCGGCCCCCGCGAGGACGAGGAGGACCTCACGCAACGCCCCGTCGGCGATCCGGCCCACCAGGTACGCCCCGAACGCCGCCAGAAAGGCTCCGTGGACGAGGAGCAGGGGCGTGAGCGCCGACCGCATCTCGGCCGCGAGCAGCGCCGGCTCCTGCCCGCTGCTGGCGCCGAGCAGGAACGGCGCCCCGAGCACGCCCGCCCCGACGGCCGCGACGCCGGTCGCGAGGAGGGCGCCGCCGGTACGTGCGACCTCCGTCGCCGCGAGCCCCTCGCCGAGGGCGCCCCGCAGTCGTGCGGCGAGCGCCTCGCCGCGGGGCAACAGTGACAGCGGCGCCGCGGGCGCGAACGTCAGCGTCAGCCAGAGCAGGCCGAGCGTCGTCGCCACGTCCCAGGTGTGGACCACGACCTGCAGTCCGCCGAGGACGGGGACGGCGCCGAACGCGAGCAGGCGCCGCCGCCGGAGGCGCTCCGCCGGCGTCTCCCAGTAGGCGTACGCCAGCGCCGCGGCCAGAAGCAGGAACGGCGCGCCCATCATGTGCGCGTGGAGGTCGCCGTTGAGGAAGCCGAAGAAGGGGAACTCGTTTATCGTCCCCGGGATCACCCGGCTGGCGGTCCAGTAGTGGAACCCCTCGACCCCCGCCAACAGGTCGTCCGGGGAGACGCGCGTCCCGCGCGTGAGGCGGTGGGCCACGGGTTCGGCCAGCGCGTTCGGGAGGGCGGCGACCGCGAGCCTGGCCGCCGACACGAGGTTTCCGGCCACGGCGACCAGGAACGCGCCCGCGAACCCGGCCCGGAGCCCGTGGTCCGCGGCGTCGTCGCCGTCGACACCCCGACCGCGCGCGCGACCGGCGGCGACCGCCCGGGCGAGCTCGAACGCCGCCGCCGCCAGCGTCGCGTAGAACCCGGCGAGCGCGAGGTTGTACGCGTACGAGGGTGGCGTCCCCGCCAGCCGGGTCAGGAGGGCGGCCGCGAGGTGGCCGCCGTAGTAGTAGTTCACCGTCTCGCCGGCGAACCACACGTCGTAGGGGGGCAGCGACTCCGCGCGCAGGAGGCTCCGCAACAGCCCGTAGTCGAGGAACTTCTCTCCCCCGGCTGCGGTCACCGCAGGGTCGGCGCTCCGGACCGCCACGAGTAGCAGGAACGCGGCCGCGAACACCGCCGCGGGCGCGGTCAGGTCCCGGCGCCGCGGGCGCGACCGGTCGTCGGCGAGCCGGTCGCCCGCGAGGCGAACCTCCCCGCGACGGAGCGCGGCGCGGTCGAGTCCGACCAGCGCCGAGACCGCGACGAGGCCGGCCAGCGCGACCCACAGCGTGTGTCGGCCGTAGCTGACGCGGCCGGTCCAGTAGCCGACGACGGTGAGCGTCGCGAGCGCGACCGCGGGCGCGAGCCCGGCGCCGTATCCCGGGAATCGGGGGAACAGCCGGGCACAGAGGGGGAACGCCAGCGCCGAGAGGGCCGCGAACGCGAGGAGCCACCAGCCGACGAGGAGGTACTCCATGTCCGCCCCAGACACGCCGCGGGGCATACCTCTTCGGGTTCCGGGTCGCCTCGCTCCCCGGTCTCGCGTGGAGTCAAACGCCTTTTATCCGGTCCCGAGGTACGCCCACGCATGTCGTCCAGTCTCGGGATCGTGGTCCCCGCGTTCCGGCCGGACGCCGAGCGCCTCGGGCGGTACGTCCGGGCGCTCGACGAGCGGCTGGCCCCCGAGACGATCCGGATCGAACTCGACGACCCGGAGCCGGGGGTCGTCGACGCGCTCGCGGCCCTACCGGCGACGGTCCACGCGGTCGACCGCCGTCGCGGGAAGGGCGCGGCGGTGACGGCCGGCTTCGAGGCGCTCGCGACGGACGCGTACGTCTTCGTGGACGCCGACGGCGCCACGCCCGCGGACGCGGTCGCCGAGGTCGTCGCCCCGGTGCTGTCCGGGAGCGCGGACGTGGCGGCGGGCTCGCGGCGGCACCCCGACGCGACGGTCTCGGACCACCAGACGGTGTTCCGCCGGCTGCTCGGCGACGGCTTCGCGTGGCTGGCCCGGCGCCTGCTCGACGCGACGCTGTACGACTACCAGTGTGGCGCGAAGGCGATCACGGCCGACGCGTGGGCCGGCGTCCGCGACCACCTCTACGAGCCGGGGTTCGCGTGGGACATCGAGTTCCTCGCGGTCGCGGCCGCGCTCGACTACCGCATCGCGGAGGTGCCCGTGGCGTGGGAGGACAAGCCCGGGTCGACGGTCTCCCCCGTCCGCGACACGCTGGACATGGCGCGCGGGCTGTTCGTCGCCAGACACCGCGCCCGACTCATCCGCGAGGACCGGCTCCACCGCCTGCTCGACCGCGGCGACGGCGCGGCGCTCGTCGCGAGCGAGAGGTCCACCGACGGCGACGGGACCGGCGGTGACCCCCGATGAGCGGCGGGTCGGAGGACGCGGAGGCCGACGGGACCGTCGCGACGCTGGCGTCGGGGACGCGGTTCGGCCAGTTCGTCTCCGTCGGCGTGGTCGGCTTCGGCTTCGACATCGTCACCTCGACCGCGCTGGAGGCGCTCGGCGTCTTCCCGGAACTGGCCGCGTTCGTCGGGATCGAGGTCGCGGTCGTCGTGATGTTCCTGCTCAACGACCGCGTGACGTTCGCGGAGGAGGGGCTCGCCGGAGTCGGGCCGACACTGCGCCGGCTGGCGAAGTCGAACCTCGTCCGCGCGGGCGGGATCGCGGTCCAACTGCTCGTGTTCACGGCGCTGTATCGGGGGATCGCCCTGCCGGTGAGCGTCTCCGGGATCGACCTCTGGTTCGTCGCCTCGCGGGCGGGAGGCGTCGGCGTCGGCATGCTCGTCAACTACGTCGCGGAGAGCCTGCTCACGTGGCGCGTGACCGCGGACCGCTGAGGTGAGACGGCGGCGCCGATCGCGGCCCTCGATCCCCGGCAGAAACTGGCATACGGCAGGGGGATCGGAACCCTTAACCGTGAAACCCGTGTTTGCCATGATAGCGGGATGGGATAGCCAGGAGATTCCGCCGGGCTCATAACCCGGAGATCGGTAGTTCAAATCTACCTCCCGCTACTTCTCCTGACGACGCTACGACCCACAGTCGGCGGGCCGTCCGCCGGCGAATACCATTCCTTATCAGTATGGGCGCCCTTCGTTTTGCCATGAGCGACGAGTCAAGCGGGCGGCGGGACCTCCGCATGCCCAACGACGACCAGGTGTTCGCGGTCGTGACCAACATGCTCGGTCACAGCCGCGTGCGCCTGCGCTGTGCCGACGGCAAGGAGCGAATGGGGCGGATCCCCGGCCGCATGAAGTACCGGAACTGGATCAACGAGGGCGACGTGGTCCTGGCCGAGCCGTGGTCCTGGCAGGACGAGAAGGCCGACATCGAGTGGCGCTACGACAGCTCCGCGGCGGACCAGCTCCGCCGCGAGGGCCACATCGAATAGCCGGAATCGACCGACCGCAACCCACGCTTCTCGCGTTTCCGATCTTCTGGAGCTCCAGCGATAGCGTTTCGAATCGTGAGATGGGTTGAACGAGAGCGATACTGGGTCTACTACGTGCGTTGTTCTATTTTTCTGTCAGAAGATGGTGTTTCTGTGTCTGTTGCAGGTCCTGCTGCTCTAGACAGCAACGTCTAGAAAGCCCCAGCCGGCTCGACCGGCCGCGAGACGCCCTGCGCTCCTCGCTCTCAGCTTGGCGAGACAAACCGCGTCTCGCTAGCCTCCAGCGTGCAGTGGCGCGCTGGAGACACAGCCCGCTGCGGTGCTTGAGGCCTCGGGGCCGGATCGAGCCGGCTGCCCCTTTCAGCCCCACCCACCGCACCGCCCCGCAACCGCCCCGCAGGCCTCGCACCTCCCCAGCCTCGGCGGCGGCGCGGCCGCGAACCACACCGTAATGCGGCCGCGCCACCGCCTCCCTCGCGCGGTCGCGGCGACACGCTCCGCGGTCGCCGCGGCGCGCGCCGACCGCACAGCACCGCACCGCCGCGAGTTTCAGAAATGTGGGAGTTCTAGTTCGGCCTGTAACACTCAGTATCGCAGATGATCGGAAAATCGCCGGGCGCGTAAATCGGGCCTACGGGAGTCGGAGCGGCGAGAGCCCATGATCCACGCCTATTTATGTGTCGCATACGGATCCTCACGTAACCGAAAGGGTGCCGTCCCCGAGCGGACCTCCACGACGGACGGGGCGGCCCTCCGCGGACGCGACCGTTGCGCGGACCGGCCGACCGTTCCAGAGGGACTCCGGGACGGCCCCTGATCGGAGGACACTATGGAAATCGAGATCGCGACAATCGGCGGTTACGAGGAAGTCGGACGGCAGATGACGGCAGTGCGCGCGGACGACGACGTGGTCGTCTTCGACATGGGGCTGAACCTGAGCAAGGTCCTGATCCACGACGACGTGGAGACGGAGAACATGCACAGCCTCGACCTGATCGACATGGGCGCCATCCCGGACGACCGGCTCATGCAGGAGCTCGGCGGCGAGGTCCAGGCCATCGTCCCCACGCACGGCCACCTCGACCACATCGGCGCCATCCCGAAGCTCGCGCACCGCTACGACGCGCCCGTCGTCGCCACGCCGTTCACCATCGAACTGATCAAGGACTCGCTGGAGTGGGAGCGCAAGTTCACGCTGGACAACGACCTGGTGAAGATGCGCGCCGGCGGCACGATGCCCATCGGCGACTCCGGGAACCTGGAGATGGAGTTCGTCAACGTCACCCACTCCACCATCGAGGCGATCAACCCCGTCCTCCACACGCCGGAGGGCGCGGTCGTCTACGGGCTCGACAAGCGCCTGGACCACACGCCGACGCTCGGCGACCCCATCGACATGGACCGGTTCGCGGAGATCGGCAGCGAGGGCGACGGCGTCCTCTGTTACATCGAGGACTGCACGAACGCGAACCGCAAGGGCCGCACCCCCAGCGAGAAGGTCGCGCGCTCGGAGCTCCGCGACGCGCTGATGAGCATGCAGGACTACGACGGCGGCATCGTCGCCACGACGTTCGCGTCCCACGTCGCGCGGGTCACGTCGCTCATCGAGTTCGCACAGGAGATCGGTCGCGAACCCGTGCTTCTGGGCCGCTCGATGGAGAAGTACTCCGGGACGGCGGAGCGGCTCGGCGTCCCCTTCCCCGACGACCTGGGGATGTACGGCCACCGCAAGTCCGTCGACCGCGCGTTCAAGCGGATCATGAACGAGGGTAAGGAGAACTACCTCCCGATCGTCACCGGTCACCAGGGCGAGCCGCGCGCGATGCTCACCCGGATGGGCCGCGGCGAGACCCCCTACGAACTGGAGGACGGCGACAAGGTCGTCTTCTCGGCGGGCATCATTCCGGAGCCGACCAACGAGGGGCAGCGCTACCAGGCGGAGTCGCTCCTCCGGATGCAGGGCGCCCGCATCTACGACGACATCCACGTCTCCGGTCACCTGAGCCAGGAGGGTCACTACGAGATGCTCCAGACGCTCCAGCCGGAACAGATCATCCCCGCCCACCAGAACCTCAAGGGCCTCTCGGGCTACGTCGACCTCGCCAAGAGCCAGGGGTACAAGCAGGGGCGTGACCTCCACGTCTCCGCGAACGGCAACATCGTCCAGATCACGGAGTAACGCCGGTCACGCCCGGCGAGCCGAGACCGTTCGACCGCTCGACGACCGGTCCCGGTTCGGCAACCGTTTTCTCGCCGCCGCACCAACGACCAGCGAATGCCGGACCTCACGGACACGCCCGGGATCCACCACGTCACCGGGATCGCGGGCGCGGCCGCCGACAACGCCGCCTTCTACGCGGGGACGCTGGGACTCCGCTTTCTGACGCGCACGGTCAACTTCGAGGACATGCTGGCGTACCACCTCTACTACGGCGCGCCGGACGGTCGCCCGGGGAGCGTTCTCACGTTCTTCCCGTACGGTGAGGCCGCGGACCCCGGCCGCGTCGGGAAGCCGCAACCGGCGGCGACCGCGCTCGCGGTCCCCGAGGGCTCGCTCGACTACTGGGCGGACCGCCTCCGCGACCGCGGGGTCGCGGTCGAGGGGCCGACCGACCGCTTCGACGAACGCGCGCTCCGGTTCGCGGACCCGGACGGCACCCGCCTCGAACTGGTCACGACGGGGAGTTCGGTGCCGCCCGAGACCGAGGGGCCGGTGCCGGAAGCGCACGGGATCCGCGGGATCTCGGGCGTCTCCCTACTGTCGGTGAATCCCTACGCCACCGCGGGCGCGCTGGAGACGCTCGGCTTCGAGCGCGTCGGGCAGGAGGGCGACCGCGTGCGGTACCGAGCGACGGGGGAGGCGCGTCGAGCGGTCGGCACCGACGGCGCGAACGGCGAGACGACCGCCCCCGCCCGGATCGTCGACGTGCTCGACAGAAGCGCCGACTTCGGTCGCGAGGGGCCGGGAACCTACCACCACCTCGCGGTGCGAGCGCCCGACGTCGAGGAACTGTACGCGTGGCACGACCTGTTTCGCGAGCGCGAGTACGACGTCTCGCGCGTCAAGGACAGACACTTCTTCCACTCGCTGTACGTCCGCGAACCCGGCGGGATCCTGATCGAGATCGCCACGGACCCGACCCCCGGCGAGGGCGTCGCACGCGGCCCGCGCGGGGACGAGGGGCTCTACCTGCCCCCGCGGTTCGCCGAGGACCGCGACCTGATCGAGGACCAGTTGCCGCCCATCGACCTTCCCGCGGAAGTCCACCGACCGTGACGGGAAACGGCTCCGCTCCGGACGATGGAGAACGGGTTCTCGGAGAGACCGATCCGCACGGCGAGGAGCCCCTGTTGACCGCCGGCGCGCCCGCCGCCGCCGCCGAGGTCGCGGTCGTCCTGCTCCACGGACGCGGCGCGACCGCACAGGGGATCATCAACCTGTTCGACCCCGCCTACCGCCACGGGGTGGCGTTCCTCGCGCCGGCGGCGGAGCGAAGCCGGTGGTACCCGGCGGCGTTCGACGCGCCGCGGGCGGCGAACGAACCGCACCTCACGAGCGCAGTCGGTCGCGTCCGGGACGCGGTCGAGACGGCGGCGGTCGCCGGGGTCCCTCCGGAGCGCACCGTCGTCGTCGGCTTCTCGCAGGGCGCCTGCGTGGCCGCGGAGTTCGCGGCGCGGGACCCCCGGGAGTACGGCGGCGTCTTCGTCCTCGCCGGCGCGCTTCCGGGGAGCAGCGCGGAGGAACGCCGCGTCGACGGGTCGCTCTCCGGTACGCCGACCTTCCTGGGGTGTAGCGACGACGACCCGCACGTCCCCGTCGACCGCGTGCGCGAGACGGCGGCGACGTTCGAGGCGGCGGGCGCGGCCGTTACCGTCGACGTGGCGGCGGGGGAGGGTCACGCGGTCACGGAGGCGTCGTTCGACGCGCTCTCGGCGCGGCTGTCGGCGCTCCTCGACGCGGACTGACGATCCCGAAGGGGCCGGCGTTCACACCGGCGCCGAAAACCCGTCGCCCGATCCGTGCGAGTCAAAGGGGCGGATCGTCTCGGACGGATATGGAGGTTCTCGCCCGGCTGCTGGCCCTGCTGGTCCTGCTGCTCGTCGGCACCGGGCTCCGGGTCGGCGGCGTCCTCGACGCGACGCGGACCGCGCGCCTGAACGCGGTCGCCTACTACGTCGCGCTGCCGGCGCTGATCTTCGTCGCGACCTACGACCAGTCGGTGCTGGCGGTGGTGACGCCCGCCCTGCTCGCCGGCGTCGTCCTCGTGCTGCTGGGGACGGCAGCGGTCGCGTGGGCGGTGAACCGGCACCGCGCGTCGCCGGCGCGTCGGAGCGTCGCGGTCGTGCAGTCGTACCACTCGAACCTCGGCTACCTCGGGGTGCCGCTGATCGCCGCGACGTTCGACGCGGAGGTGACCGCGGTCGCGAGCGTGATCCTCGGGATCGGCGCGCTCGTCCAGGTGCCGTTGACGGTCACGCTGCTGTCGGTGGTCAACGGGTCCGACGCGAACGTTCTCGGCGAACTCGCCGGCCTCGCGCGCAACCCGGTCCTGATCGCGCTCGTGGCCGGGATCGCGGTCGGCACGGCGGACCTCGCGGTCCCGGCCGCCGCCGCGACCGGCCTCGACTGGCTCGGGTCGCTGGCGCTGCCGCTGGCGCTGTTGTGCGTCGGCGCCTCGCTCGACGTGGACGCCCCCGAGATCGACCTCGGCGCGACCGGGTCGGTCGTGGCCATCAAGACCCTGGTGATGCCCGCCATCGCGGTGGCCGTCTTCGCGGGGTTCGGCGTCGACGCGGCCACCTTCACCGCCGCGGTGCTCATGCTCGGGATGCCGACCGCGGTGTCGACGTACGTCTTCGCGACCGAACTCGGCGGCGACGCGGAGTTCGCCTCGCTCAACGTGTTCGTCACCACCCTCGCGTCGGTCGCGTCGCTGTTCGTCCTGATCGAACTCGTGGGGTGACTGCCACCCCCGCAGTCGCCGAGTCGCTCGACGAACCGAGCACCGTCTCCGACGCGCAGGGTAACGTCCCGGTCACCTCGCCACTTACACTCGCGGGGTTCGATCGGTCGAACATGACCACCGCCGACCACGGGACTGGGCCGACGAACGAGGTCCCGGCCGCGTTCGAGCGCGTCCGCGAGCACGCGTTCCACCCCGTCGACGAGGACAGTTTCACGGTCGACCGCGACCTCGGGGAGCACGGCATCGCGGCCCTCGACGACGGGGACTGGCGCGTCAGGCTGCTGGCGGTCCGCGACCTCGTCCGCGCCGGCACCGACGCGGCGGGGGCGATCGCCGCGGGACTCAAGGCCGACGACGTGCAGGTGCGCACCGTCGCCGCGACGGCGCTCGGCGTCCTGCGCGCGGCGGAGGCGGTACCGGCGCTCGAAGAAGTGGTCCGTGAGGACCCCGACCCGCTGGCGCGCTCCGCGGCGGTCGTCGCGCTCGGCCGGATCGGCGCGGAGGAGTCCCTCGGCCTGCTCCGAGACCGGGGGAAGAACGACGACTCGAGGGACGTGCGCCACCAGGCCGAACTCGCCGTCGACCGGATCGCGAAGGGCGCGGTCGCCGAGGACGAGTTGGCCGAGGCCTTCCGCGCGCTGGACCCCGACGCCTTCGGCCGGCTCTCGGCGGGTGACGAGGCGCCCGAGTTCTCGCTTCCGACCGTCGGCGGCGAGGAGTGGCGGCTCTCGGAGCACGTCGGCGACGGCTGGACCGTCCTGATCTGGGTGTTCGCGGACTGGTGTCCGGTCTGTCACCGCGAGTTCGACGAGCTGATCGAGTTGCGCGAGGCGTTCGCGGACGCGGACGTCTCCGTCGCGACCGTCGAGTGCCACGAGCGCTACCGCGGCAGCGTGATGGTCGGCCGCGAACTGGAGCCCGAGTACTGGTTCGCCGACGAGCCGTTCGTCGAGGCGTACGCCGACGAGGTGTGGTGGCCGCACCTGCTCGACCGGGCGGGCGCGGTGGGGGCGCGGTACGGCGTCGACCCGATGGCCTTCGCGGTCCACGCGGAGTACATCAACCGTCCCGCGACCGTCGTGGTCGACCCGAGCGGGACCGTCCGCTTCGCGTACTACGGCACCTTCTGGGGCGACCGCCCCTCCGTCGCGGAGACGCTGGAGATGGTCCGGGACGAGGAGTTCTCGTTCGAGCACGAGGAACGCCGGAAGCCCCCCGGCGAGGAGACCGAGCCGCGATGAGCGACGACGGCCTGCTGGGGTCGCTCACGTTCGTCGGCCTGGTGAGCCTCTGCTGTCTGGGGCTCGGCGGGATCGTCGGCGGGGCGGCCGTCGGCGGCGGAACCGCCTCGGTCAGCGCCTTCTCGACCGGCGCGACCGGCGTCCGCGGCGCGCTCGTCACCGGGGTCGTGACGGCGCTCGCGCTCCTGCTCGTCGCCGGCGCGGTCAGACTGCGGTCCTGACGGCGGGTCCGGCGTCGTCCGCCTATCCCGTCGCCGACGCGGCAACGCCTCCTCAGTCCTCCTGCGGCTCGGTCAGGTGTTCGAGTCCCCAGTCGCGCATCGCCACGATCACCGGCTCCAGCGAGCGGCCGCGCTCCGTCAGCGAGTACTCGACCCGGAACGGCTTCTCGCTCACGACGGCGCGGTCCACGAAGCCGTTCTCCTCCAGGTCGTCGAGCACGTCCGACTGGACCTTTCCGGAGATGCCGTCGACCTCCTCCTTGAGCGCGTTGAACCCGAGCGGGCCGTTCTCCAGCAGGCGATGAATGACGACCGGATGCCACTTCTTGCCGATGAGGGTGGCGGTCGTGGTGATCGGGCACCAGTCCTCGCCCGCACACCAGACCGCCATCTCGGCGTCCGTGTCGGCCATACCGGCCCTTCGCGTGCCACCGATTTATAGTTACTTCGCACAACCGGGTTACAGGCGGTAACCGCAACGGTGCGCGGGGATCGATGGGGAGATCCGGATCACTCCTCGTCAGTCACCTTCCCGTCCGCACGGTCGCGCTCGCGGGCCGCCGGGTCGCGGTCGGTCGGGTCGCCGTGGCCGCCGCCGCCCGGCGTGCGGACGGTGACGACCGCGCCGGCGGGCACGTCGCGCGTCGTCTTGGCGGGGACCGGCTCGCCGTCGATCAGGTTCTCGCCGACGGCGCCGTCCGCGCCGCCCGCGAGTCCGGGCGGACCGACGCGCCGGCGCTCGGTCAGGAGGGAGACGGACGCGGGGACCTCGACGCGGACCGCGCGCTCGATGCCGAGGCCGCCGCGGTGCGCGCCGTCGCCGCCGGAGTCGGACCGGAGCGCGTAGCGCTCGACGCGGAGCGGGTACTCCGCCTCCAGGGCCTCGACCGGCGTGTTGAGCGTGTTGGTCATGCCGACCTGCACGCCGTCCATCCCGTCCGCCGCGGGGCGGCCGCCGAACCCGCCGCCGATGGTCTCGTAGTAGCCGAACGAGTCCGCGCCCCGTGCGCCGATGATGAGGTTGTTCATCGTCCCCTGTCCGGCCGCCGGGACGCGGTCGGGCGCGGCCTCGGCGAACGCCGACAGCACCACGTCCGTGACGCGCTGGCTCGTCTCCACGTTTCCGCCGACGACCGCGGCCGGCGGGTCGGGGTTCAGCAGGCTCTCCTCGGGGACGGACACCTCGACGGGGTCGTAACACCCCTCGTTGGGCGGGATCTCCGGGTCGGTCACGCAGCGCACGACGAAGTAGACCGCGCTCGTCGCGACCGCGAGCGGCGCGTTCACGTTGCCGGGCACCTGGTCGGCGGTGCCCGAGAAGTCGACCGCGATCCGGTCGCCGTCGACGGTCACCGCGGCGCGAACCGGGATCTCGTCGTCGGTGACGCCGTCGCCCTCCAGCACGTCCGCGGCCTCATACGTCCCGTCCGGGAGGGCGGCGATCGCGTCGGTCATGCGTTCCCGGGAGTAGTCGATCACGGCGTCGAAGGCGGCCGCGACGGTCGCGCGGCCGTGGTCGGCCACGAGGTCCGCGAGGCGCTCGTCCGCGCGGTCGTTGGCGGCGATCTGCGCCCGGAGGTCCGCGCGGCGCTCGTCGGCGTTCCTGACGTTCGCCAGCAGGATGCCCATCACGTCCGGATTTATCTCGCCGTCGACGACCAGCGGTACCGGCGGGAGCCGAAGCCCCTCCTCGTACACCTCGCGCGCGCCGGCGGGCATGCTCCCGGGCGTGGACCCGCCCACGTCCGCGTGGTGGGCGCGCGAGACGGCGTAGCCGAGGACTTCGCCCTCGACGGTCACCGGCGAGACCATCGTCACGTCGGGGAGGTGCGTCCCCCCCGCGAAGGGGTCGTTGAGCACGTACACGTCCTCGGGACCGGGATCCTCCGCGAGGACGGCCTCGACCGCGGCCGGCATCGCCCCGAGGTGGACGGGGATGTGCTCCGCCTGCGCGACCATGCGGCCGTCGGCGTCGAACAGCGCCGTCGAGCAGTCGCGCCGCTCCTTGATGTTCGGGGAGTAGGCGCCGCGGATCAGGGTCCCGCCCATCTCCTCGGCGACGCCCTCCAGCTGGTTCCGGAGGATCTCCAGCTCGACCGGGTCGAGCGCGGTCCGTTCAGACATCGCCGGCACCTCCGGCGGCGTCCGTCTCGGCACCGGAGCCGTCGCCGTCGCTCGCCATGTGGAGCGTCCCGTCGGGGAGCACCGTCCCGGTCCAGCCGGGCGGCACGACGACCGTCGTCTCCGCCTGCTCCAGGACGGCCGGCCCCTCGACCGCGCCGTCGACCGGCAGCGCGTCACGGTCGTAGACCGGCGTTTCGTGGCCCTCCTCGGGTTCCGGATCGTCTTCCTCGGCCACCGACGCCGCGTCCCCTCCCGACGCCGCGAAGTGGGCGGTTCTGGTCCCGGTCCGCGCGACCGCGACGGACTCCCCGCCGACGTAGCCGGGGTCGACGGGCGTCGTCTCGCCCGCGGCGGTGGCCCGGAGGTTCACCAGCTCCACGGGGTCGTCCATCCGGTACCCGTACGTCGCCTCGTGGGACGCCTCGAACCGCTCCGCGGTCGTCGCCGGGTCGAACGCCGGCCCCTCGACGGGGACGGTCAGCTCGAAGCTCTGGCCCGCGTACCGGCAGTCGGCCGCGAACTCGACCGGCGGGTCGCCGACCGCGCGGTCGCGCACGTCCGCCGCCAGATCCGCCAGCACGTCCGCGACAGCGTCGGGGTCGACGGACGACAGCGCCTCGCGGCGCGTCCGCACGGCGTCGTGTTTCTCGCCGGCCGCGAGCAGCCCCGACGCCGAGAGCACGCCGCCCGCGTAGGGGACGAGCACGTCGGTCATCCCGAGGTCCGCGGCGAGCGCGGCGGCGTGCATCGGACCGGCGCCGCCGAACGCCGCCAGCGCGAAGCCCCGGGGGTCGTGGCCCCGTTCGACGGTGACGCTCCTGATCGCGCGCGCCATGTTCGCGTTCGCGACCCGATAGATCCCGCGGGCGGCCGCGAGCGGGCCGTCCAGGTCCGCCTCCCGCGCGAGCCGGGCGCAGGCGTCGCGGGCGGCGGTCACGTCGAGCGCCAGTTCGCCGCCGAGCGCGGACCCCGCGCCGATGTAGCCGAGGACGACGTTCGCGTCGGTGACCGTCGGCTCCGTGCCGCCCTTCCCGTAACAGGCGGGACCGGGGTCCGCGCCGGCCGATCGGGGGCCGACGCGGAGCGCCCCGCCGCCGTCGACCCACGCGACGGAGCCGCCGCCGGCGCCGACCGTCTCCACGTCGACCATCGGCACGCCGACCGGTCGGCCGTTTATCTCCGCCTCCGTGGTGCGCTCCGCCTCGCCGTCGCGGACGAGGCTCACGTCGCTGGAGGTGCCGCCCATGTCGAAGGTGACGAGGTCGTCGAACGGGACCCCGAGCGCGCCCGCGCCGACGACGCCCGCCGCGGGGCCCGACATCGCGGTCGTCACCGCGCGCTCGCGGACCGCGTCCGCGCTCGCGATGCCGCCGTTCGCCTGCATGATCCGCGGTTCGGGGACGCCCGCCGCCGCGGCGCGCTCCGTGAGGTTCCCCACGTAGCGGTCGATGGCGGGCGCGACGTACGCGTCGACGACGGTCGTCGAGGTGCGCTCGTACTCGCGGAACTCCCCGAGCACCTCGTGGGAGACCGACACCGGCACGTCCAGTTCCTCGCGGAGCACCCGCGCGACCGTCGCCTCGTTGTCGGGGTGAGCGTACGCGTGCAGCAGCGAGACGGCGACGGCCTCCACGTCCTCGTCCGCGTCCGCGATGGCGGCCGCGACCGCCCGAGCGTCCGCGGGAGCGGCCGGGATTTCGACCCCCTCAGTCGTCGCGCGTTCCGGGAGTTCGAAGCGTCGCCGCCGCGGGACCAGGGGATCGGGCTTCTCGGCGTCGAGGTCGTACAGCGCGGGGCGGTCCTGCCGACCGATCTCCAGCACGTCGCGGAAGCCCGCCGTCGTGACGAGCGCGGTCGTCGCGCCGTCCTCCTCCAGCAGCGCGTTGACGGAGACGGTCATCGCGTGGGTGAACGACCCGATCGCGGCCGGGGGCACCTCGGCCTCGTCGCAGGCCTTCTCGATGCCGGCCATCACGCCGACGCTCTGGTCGTCCGTGGTGGGGACCTTCGCGGTCGTGAGTCGCCCGTCGTGGACGAGCGCCACGTCGGTGAACGTGCCGCCGACGTCGACGCCGACCCGAGTGTCGGTCACGGCGCCGCCTCCGGTTCCTGACTCATCGCTCGTGGCTCCGCGGTCGAGGGAGGAAAACCTGTCCCACGCGGTCGAACCGACCGCGAGGTCGCGGGGCGTCGAACAGCGTCGAGGAACGCACGAGTGGACAGAAGAGCCGACCGTCGCCGGCCTCCCGGGGCCGGCACCGCATGGCAGCAGCCTGGAGTTGCAGGTAGGGTGACGCGCCGCGGCGAGCACCGTCCGAGCGCGTCGAAGTCGCGGTCGCGATGGGTCCCGCGGACCCGGCCCGAGCGACCGCTCGCGTCATGTGCCTGGAAAGGCGGGTCGGAGCGAACGCCGCGGACCAGCGTCCGCGGGCTCGCGCGTGTTGTGCGGTCGTTGCGTTATCACCTCGTTTTGTCGATCGGTTGTTGTCTCGTGATCCGTTCTCGTTCCGTCTTCGACCTTGCGCACCCGAATGATTGGACGTTTCGTATTTGAAGCTTGTCCTTAAACATCCACAAGGGATGGCCGATCATTAGGAAAGATACCGTGGCCGTTGGCGGTATCGGGTGCGACACGTCAAGAAACGTGTCCGTCGGGTGCGGTGGGGTTTCGGGATTGAGCAGCGCGGTCCGGGAGGCCGGCGGCCAGCGGCGATTGGCCAGCGGCCAGCGGCGCTCCGCACTCGCGACACGGCCCGCCGCGGCCGCCTGTGCACGGACGGCGTCCAGGTGGACAACCCTTAGTAGCGCGGGGCGGCCAGCAACGGTATGCACGTAGTGGTCATCGGCGCGTACGGGAGCGCCGGCGCCGCGGTCGCGGAGGGGTTGTACCCGCACGTCGGGAAGCGCGTCGAACAGCTGACGCTGATCGACGACGGCGACCCGGGCGGCGGGCTCTGCATCCTCGAGGGGTGTATGCCCTCGAAAGAGCTCCTCTCGGCGGCCTCGCACCGCTATCAGGGGCGCGCTGACGGCCGGCTCACGGGCGAGCCGCACGAACTCGACCTGGAGCAAGTGGTCGAGGAGAAGAACGACCGCACGCGGGGGTGGGCCGGCCACCGCCGCGACTCGATCCACTCGATGGCCGAGGACGACGACGTGGAGTTCATCCACGAGCCGGCGACGTTCGTCGACGACCGCACGGTCGAGGTGGACGACCGCGTCATCGAGGCCGACTACGTCGTGATCGCGACCGGCTCGGTGCCGAACGTCCCGGAGGTCCCCGGCCTGGACGCGGTCGACTACTACACGAGCAAGGACGTGCTCCACGCGACCGACCTGCCCGACTCCGGCGTGGTGATGGGCTTCGGCTACGTCGGGCTGGAGCTGGTCCCGTACCTCGCGGAGAACGGCGTCGACCTCACCGTGGTCGAACACGACGAGCGCCCCATCGACGAGGCCGACCCCGAGTTCGGCGACGCCCTGCTGGACATCTACGCCGAGGAGTTCGGGGTCGACGTGGTCACCGAGGCCTACGAGGAGCGCGTCGAGGCGACCGAGGAGGGGGTCCGCCTCCACCTCACCGACGTGAGCGGCGACCCCGAGCGCGGCGACCCGGACCCGGTCGACGCCGAGGCGCTGTTCTGCTTCACCGGCCGCGAACCGAACCTCGACCGGCTGGGCCTGGAGAACACCGCGTTCGAGCCCGCGGAGGGCTGGATCGACGCGACGATGCGCCCGCCGAACGCAGAGCGCACCTTCGTCGTCGGCGACGCAAACGGCCGCGAGCCGATCCTCCACGTCGCCAAGGAGCAGGGCTACCTCACCGCCGAGAACGTCCTCAGCCACGACCGCGGCGACCCCATCAAGCCCTACGGGAACGTCCACCACCACGTCATCTTCTCGGGCACCGGCGTCTACCCCTTCGCGCGCGTCGGCCACACGCCCCGCTCCGCGGTCGAGGCGGGCCACTCCGTCGTCACCGCGACCCGGCAGGCCTCCGACGACGGCGTCTTCAAGTCGAAGGACGTGCCCCACGGCCTCGCGCGCATGGTCGTCGACGCCGAGGACGGCACCGTCCTCGGCTGGCAGGGCCTCCATTACCACGCGGACGTGATGGCCAAGACCCTCCAGATGGCCGTCGAGATGGAGCTCGACGTGCGCGAGATCCCCGACCGCGCCTATCACCCGACGACCCCCGAGATCCTCGACGGCCTGATCCGGGAGTGCGCGGCCGGCGTCGCGGACGAATAGGGCGAATACGGGGTTGAGGCGCAAGACCGAGATCGGTTCCCAGGGGTTGGCCGTTCGGTGTGCGGTTTTTCTGTCTCAGTTGCTGATCCTGCTGTTGGGGACGGCAACACCCAGAAAGCCCCAGTCGACTCTCTGTGCGATGTTTGTGTGACTGCTGTTGATCCTGCTGCTGGGGACGGCAACGCCCAGAAAGCCCCAGCCGACACTCTCAGCTACGTGTGCGGTTTTTCTGTCTCAATTGCTGATCCTGCGGCTCCGGACAGCAACACCCAGAAAGCCCCAGTCGGCTCGACCCGCCGGGTTCCGGCAGACGGTCCGGGCTGCCTGCGGTGGCGGGCTGCCGGGCTGCGACTGCCGTCGTCCCGCTCGTTCCTCGCGGGACCCTCGCTGCGCTCCTCGCTCTCCGCAACGCCCGCTGCGGTGCTTGAGGCGCCGGGACCGGATCGAGTCAGCTGCCCCTTTCAGCCCCACCCAGCACCGCAAAGCACCGCAGCCTCACGCCTCCCCAGCCTCGGCGGTGGCGCGGCCGCGAAACCGCAACGCACAGCAGGCGGCCGCGCCGCCGCCTCCCTCGCGCACGTTCCTCGCGCGCGCCGACCGCATCAGCACCGCGACAGCACCGCCACCACAACAGCACCGCGGCACCGACACAGCATGCAGAAAAGCGGTCGGCTAATCCTCCGGAAGGTCCACCCGAAGACGTCTCAAAAAGGCCCGAGTCGTCAGTCCGCGGCGGTCGGCTCGCTACCGTCGTCGGCGTCGGTCGCGTCATCGGCCGCGTCGGGGGCCGCGATCGCCCCGCTCGTCTCCAGCGCCTCCAGCAGCAGTTCGGCCACGTCGACGACCTCGATCTGGTCCTCGAAGTCGCCGGTCTTGCGGCCGTCCTCGAACATCGTCGTGCACATCGGGCAGGCGACGACGAACTTCTCGACGGCGGCGCCCGCCTCGGTGTCCTCGACCGCCTCGCGGAGGCGCTCCTCGCTCGGCTTCACCTCCTCGTCGTGCTCGGTCCAGAGCCCGCCCCCGCCGCCGCCGCAGCAGAAGGAGTCGGCGCGCGAGCGCGGCATCTCGTAGAGGTCCGCGCCCGTCGCCCGGATCAGCTCGCGGGGCGCCTCGTACTCGTCGTTGTACCGCCCGAGGTGACAGGGGTCGTGGTAGGTGACGGTGTAGTCGAGCTCGTCGCCCGAGAGGCCGAGCCGGTTCTCCGCGACGAGGTCCTCGACCACCTGCGTCCAGTGGGAGACTTCGATCGCGCCGTCCGCGTTCCAGTCATCCTCGTACTCGAAGGGCATCATGGGGTCGTCCGCGAACTCCGCGAAGTCGAGCTCCGGGTACTCGTTTTTGATCGTGTTGTACGAGTGCGGGTCCGTGCAGACGATCTCGTCGAACTCGCACTCCTCGAACGTCTCGACGTGGTGGCCGGCGAGTTCGAGGTAGAGGAACTCCTCGCCGATCCGGCGCACGTCGTTGCCGTCGTACTTCTCGTCGTCGTAGAGGATGCCGTACTCCACGTCCGCGGCCTCGAACAGCCGCGCGAGCGCGCGGGCCACCTTCTTGTTCCGGTCGTCGTAGCTCGGGTAGTCGCCGACGTACCAGAGGTACTCCACCTCCGTCTCGCGGGCGTCGGTCACGTCGAACTCGAGGTCGTCGGCCCAGTCGCCGCGGGCGCCGGGCGCCTCGCCGAAGGTGTTGCCCTTCTGCATCACGTCCTGGAACACGTCCTGCAGGTTGCTGTCGACCGCGCCCTCGTCGACGAGCTGGCGGTTGAGCCGCGTGATCGTGGTGAGGTGTTCGATCTCGACCGGGCAGGCGTCCATGCAGGCCATACAGGACATACACGACTCCATCGACTCCGCGGCGATGACGCCCCCCTCCTCGGCGACGATGGGGACCGACTCGTCGCCGGCGACGCCGCCCGCGACCGGCCAGTCGGCGTCCGCGTCCGTCGCGGCGCCCTCGCCGCCCGCCGCGGCCGCCGCGCCGCCGTCGGTCGCGACCGCGCCGCCCGCGCCCGAGACGGGGTCCTCGTCCACGGACTCGCGGTACGCCTTCAGGTCCAGGATCACGTCGCGGGGGTCGAGGTTCCGCCCGGCCGCCTTGGCAGGACAGACCGACGAGCACCGGCCGCACTTGGTGCAGGCGTCCTGATCGAGTAGCTCCTTCCAGGTGAAGTCCTCGAGCGACTCGGCGTTGGTGTGGTCTAAGTCCGCGGGGACGTTCGGGAGCCGCGCGCCCGCGTCCTCGTCGCGCGCGACCACGTTCGCGAACGAGGAGATCATGTGGAACGGCTTCGCGTAGGGGACCCACGCCACGAACCCGAGCGCGAGCAGCGCGTGGGACCACCAGACCGCGGGGTAGACCGCCTCGGCGCCCGCGGCGGTCAGTCCGGCCGCCGAGAGCGCGTTCGCCATCGAGAGGCCGACGAAGCTCACCGTCTCGGTGGCGCGGGCCGGTTGACCCAGGATCCCGACCGCCTCCGCGAGGAAGCCGCCGACGCCCAGCAGGAACAGCGTCCAGACGAAGGCGTCGTCCTCCAGCGAGGTGTGTTTCCCCCACAGCCGGCCGTCGCGCTCGCGGTAGCGCCGGGCCAGCGCCATGCCGACGCCGACGACGAACAGGAGGCCGAACGCGTCGACCGTGAACTGGTAGGCGAGGTAGAAGGCGCCGACGAAGAAGGAGTCGCCCGTCAGCGGCCCGTAGACGTCCATGTCGACGAAGAGGATCGTCGTCGCCATCAGCAGGGTCAGAAAGCCCCAGAGGACGAACGTGTGCATCACGCCCGCGTAGGCGTCGCGGTCGAACTGCTTCTCGTTCGTGGCGACGACCTTCGTCGCGGTCAGCACTCGGTTCGGGAGGTCAGCGAGGCGTCCGGGGTCCTCGCGGCCGTCCGCGTAGCGCCGGAACCGCGCGTAGACGCCGTACAGAAACACCAGGCTCGCCAGCGCCGCGAGGTAGTAGAAGACGGCCTTCCCCGTCGGACCGACGGTCCAGAACGTCTCCCGCGTCGCTCCCTGCAGAACTGTCATACTCGATCACCTGCTTACTGACGGGTTAAATCTTGTCACAAACGGCCAGTCACGCGCGGAGAAACGGGACGACGGCGGCGACCAGCAGCGCCGCCGCCAGCGCGACGGCGGTGAGGTCCCGCCGCCGGAACCGCAGTCGCGGCAGCGTCGGGTTCCACGCCAGACACCGCGCGTTGAGCGCGAGCGCGAGCCGGTCCGCGCGCGCGAACGCCCGCCGCAGGCCCGCGGTCGCCACGATGCGCATCCGGTCGCGGACCGGGAGCGCCCCGCCGCCGCGCGCCCGCATCCCCTCGCGGGCCGCGACCAGGTCCCGCTGGAGCAGGGGCAGGAACCGGAACACGAGGCCGACGCCGATCCCGAGGAACTGGCCCGTCTTCCCGGGCACGGTCCGCTGGACCGCGGCGCGCGAGTCCCGGACGGGCGTCGACCGGACGTACGCGCCCGCCACCAGCAGTATCAGCAGAACGCGGTAGCTCGCGAGCCCCGCCCGGAACGCGCGGTCGAGTTCGAACCACGGCGCGCCGAGCGTCGCGCCCGCGATCAGCGGCGCCGTCAGCAGGAACGGCGCGGCCCACCGGTACCCCCACGCGACCTCGCGCACGCTCCCGCCCGCGGCGCGCACGCAGGCGACCGCCAGCGCCGACAGGACCGCGAGCCCCCGCGGCGTCGTGTGCGCGTACGCGGCCGCGGCGAAGGCGGCCTGCACCAGCAGTTTCCCCCGGGGGTCGAGCCGGTGCGCGAGCGAGTCGCCCGGGACGAACGCGAACATCAGGGGACCAGTCCCGAGGGGTCGGCATCCGGGCGCCAACCGTCAGGCACGCGAACGCCGAGAGTCTCGTCCGCATCGAGTGCAGCGACCGCCGACTCGGGGTCCCCGTCGACCGCTATCTCCCCGTCCGCGAGGACGACCGCGCGGTCCGCCAGCGCCAGCACGTCGCGGAGGTCGTGAGTGACGACGACGATTCCGGTTCCCGCGGCGTGGAGGTCGCGGAGCCGGTCCAGCACCGCGCGCCGCGAGGGGTCGTCGAGGCCCGTGAAGGGCTCGTCGAGGACGAGGTGTTCCGGCTCCATCGCCAGCGCGCCGGCGATCGCCAGTCGCTCGCGCTCGCCGCCGGAGAGCGCGTCGACGCGCTCGTCCTCCCGGCCCGCCAGCCCGACGGCCGACAGCGCCTCGCGCGCCCGGCGGTCGACCTCCGCGTGCGGCAAGCCGAGGTTCTCGGGACCGAAGGCGACGTCCGCCCCCACGGTCGCCGCGACGATCTGGTCACGCGGGTCCTGAAACACCATTCCCACAGCGGTCCGGGCGCCGACGAGGTCCTCCGCGACCGGGGTCCCGTCGATCCGCACCTCCCCGGAGTCGGGTTCCGTCAGGCCGTTGAACGTCCTGACGAGCGAGGTCTTCCCCGACCCGTTCGGGCCCGCGAGCACGAGGAACTCGCCGTCGTCGACGGTCAGGCTCACGTCGTCGACCGCCACGGTGTCGCCGCGTCGAACGGTCACGCTTCCGGCCGCGATCACGATTAGGCGGCCGTGACGGCGTCCGAGCGCACGATCCCGACCGCGGCGGCGATCTTGATCCCCTCGGCGGGGACGAAGACGACCGCGCCCTGCAGGACCGCCTCCGCCAGCGTGAACTCGGGGATCACGTAGTAGAGGCCGAGGACGCCCATCGCGTAGATCAGGACCGTCCCGGCGACCATCGCGCCGACGAGCGTGGGCAAGCCGACCGCGCCGGGGCCGCGGAGGTCACGAAGCTCCGTCCCGCGGTGGACGACCGCGCCGATCAGGGCGGCTGCGAGGGGGTACGACCAGAGATAGCCCGCGGTCGATCCCACGAGCGCGCCGAATCCCGCACCGCCGCTGGCGAACACCGGCGCGCCGAGCGCGCCCGCGAACAGGTACAGCGCCAGCGCGACCCCGCCCCACACGGGGCCGAGCATGATTCCGGCGAGGAACACGCCGAGCACCTGCAGCGTCACCGGCGCGGGCGAGACCGGGTTCGGGAACGATACGTACGCGAACGCGCCCACGAGCGCCGCGAACAGCGCCGCGCGGGCGAGGTTAGCCGCCGCCTCGTCGCCGACGAGGTCGACGGACTCGGTCTGCGTCTCCATGTCCCCCGCTCCTCGTAAACTCACTTGAGAACTTTGGTTTACGAGAGCGGCACGCGATCGGCGAGCTATCGCTTCGCCCAGAATCCGGTCAGCAGCCTTTTGTGGCCCGGAAGCCGACAAGTACGCATGGACGAGAAGACGGAGGAGCTCCGCGACATCTTCGTCGACGCGACGGGGTCGGAGACGGTGACCGAGCGACAGGAGGAGTCGCCGGGGTCGCTGGCCGACCGCGACGAGGCCTCCGTCGAGGAACGCCTCGCGGAGGTGGTGGCGGCGATGCGCGACCGCGACGCGTTCGCCACTGACCTCGACGACGCCGCGCTCCGCCGCGTCGCCCGCGGCCACTTCGCCGGCGAGTCCGACGCCGAGATCGCGGCCGCGGTCGACGCGACGGCCGACGACGTGTTCGAGGCGCGGATGGACCTCCACCTCGTGAGCGAGGCCGACCGCGACGCCCCCCTCGACCTGGATGCCCTCCGCCGACTCGACGCCGAGGGAGTCCCGGTCGAGGAGCGCGCAGACAGGCTCGACGCCGACCGCGAGACGGTGCGGCGCTACTCCGCCGTGGTCGCGGCCGACCGGGCGGCCACGCGCGCGAACGAGCGCTTCCGCGACGCGTTCCGCGAACTGCTGACCGACGACGACCTCTCCGAAGCGCACGCCCGCGACGCCCGCGAGGACGGCCTCCGCGAAGCCACCGAGGACATCGAGACCGACGTGTCGCTGTGAGGGCGGTCGCGTCCACCCCCGATTTTCCGTGACCGCGACGCACCCCGATCCCTTTCACCGAGAGCGCGGCAGCCCCCCCGTGATCGCGTTCACAGACCTCGGCCGGGCCGCATTCTGTCCCAGACAGCTCTACTACGTCCGCCGGGACGCCGCGGACGCCGGACGCGCCGGGGGCGACCGGAGCGACGCCGACGAGGATCCCCGGCGCCCGCCGCCGGAGGCCCGCGAGCGGATGGCCCTCGCCTTCCGGTACCCCGACCTCCGAACCGCCGCGGACGACCGCCTGCGGACCCTTCCGATCGCCGTCGACCCGGGGACCTACCGGCGGAATCTCGACGCGCTCGCCGACCGGGACCCGTGGGACCGGCTCGTCGACCCGGCCCGCGAGCGGGCGTTCCTGTCGGGGAGGGACTGCCACGGGATCGCACACAAAGTGCTCCGACCGGCCGACGAGCCGTCGGCCGACCGGGAGTCGCGCGACGAGCCGCCGGTTCCGACCGTCGTCTCGCCCGGCGATCCGCCCGAGTCGGGGGTCTACGAGCCGCAGGCGGTGCGGGCCGTCGCGGTCGCGAAGGCGCTCGCGTGGGAGCGTGAGCGCGAGGTCCCCCGCGCCTTCGTCGAGTACCCCGGTCACGCGGTCGTCCGTGAGGTCCGGCTCACGACGCGCAAGAAGGCCGCCTATCGGCGGGCACTCCGTGCGGCGCGGAGCATCGACGGGCCACCGCCCCGGCTTCGCGGGGACCCGAAGTGCGACGCCTGCGACTACCGCGCGGAGTGCGGCACGCGGACGCGGTCGCTCGCGTCGCTGCTGGGACTGTGAGCGCGGGGGAGCGGCGGAGCGCCCGAGGTCAGGGGAGCAGGACGCCGTAGTAGGGGCTGACGAACCCCTCGATCAGGCCCGCGACGAGCAGCACTACACCGACGCCGACGAGCACCCGAAACGCGCGCTCGAAGGCGTCCGCCAGGTCCGCCCGGGCCGCGCCGCCGCGCCACGTCCGCCAGCCCGCGCGCCCGAGCCACACGCCGACCGCACCGGAGACGACCAGGGCGGGGATCTCGAGAACGCCGTGCGGGGCCACGAACGTCGCCAGCGCGACCGGGTCCGTCTCCAACCGCGTGAGCACCGCGAGCAGGAAGCCGTTGAACGCCAGCGAGACGAGCGACGGGACCGCCAGCGCGACGCCCGCGAAACCGGTGCCGAGCGCAACCGTCCAGTTGTTGGCGAAGAACTCTACCGCCGCGACGGGCGGGACGTGCCCCTCCAACCGCGCCGCGATGGAGGCGTCCACGACCCCCACGAGCGGCTCCGCGAACGCCCATCCCGCCGCGAAGCCGCCGACGAGCGCGCCGGTCGCGAGGAGGTGAGCGCCGGGCGTCGCGCGGACGAACGCCCGCAGTTCGCGGAGCCCGTCGAGCACGCCCGCTCGGAACTGGTCGACCGGCGATCGGTCGGGCGCGCTCATCGGGTCCACGCTCCCGCGCCACCCGCCGACGAGCCCGACCTTCACGAGGTGGAGGATCGGCGGAACAACCAAAAGCGTGATCAGGCCGACGCCGCTGGGACTGCCGGTGGCGGTCAACGCGCCGGCGGTCGAGGAGACCGCCAGCACCGTCCCGAACGCCAGCGCGTAGTAGCCGGCGGCCTCGAGGGGATTCGCGCGCAGGAATCCGAGAGCGGCGCGCAGGCTTCCGACGACGCCAGCGTCGTCGACGACCAGTAGCACCGGCGCGAACGCGAAGACCGCGCGAACCGCGAGGGCGAACCCCAGCCACAGAAAGCCGGCGCCGAGGCCGACGAGCGCCGCCGCGATCGGGGAGGCGACCGCGAGGGCCGCGACCAGTCCCGCGACGACCGCGAGCGAGCCGACGGCGAGGAAGAACTCCAACAGCAGCAGTCCGAGCATGGCGACCCAGTGACCGCGGATGCCGGCGATCCCCGCCGTTCCGGCCCGTTCATCGCCGAGGTGTCCGACACAGGCGGCGTACTGGCCCGCGGTCGCGCCCGCGTTCAACACGACCGCCACCGCGACCGTCGCGAGGACGGTGCTGCCGAGCAGTGCCAGCGAGACGGGGTCGAGAACCTCGGCCAGCAGGGCCCCCACCTCCCCGCTCCACTGCTCGAACGCCGTCGGCTCCGCCTCCGGGTCCGGCATCGACCCGTCGAGACCGGCCAGCCCGTCGCGGAGCGTCGCGAGACGGCCGGTCGACTCCAGATAGAAGTAGACGGCCACGAGGCCGGTGAACGAGACGACGCGAGCGATCGCGGGGACCGCGGCCCCCAGCACGTAGAAGGGGAGGAGGTCGGCGGGACGGCGTCGGAGGGCGGCGACCGTCGTGGAGACGGCGGTCGAGAGGTCCATGCCGACCGATCGTCGGACCGACACTTAAACGTCGGCGTCGGTCCGGTCGGAGGTCCCGTCTCCGGTCTCGGAGGGCTCCCCGTCCTCGCCGCCCGCCCCCGCTTCCGTGCCGCGTTCGGCCATCATGTCCGCGGCTCGGGGAGCCCAGTCGGTGTACGCGAAGCCGGCGGCGACGACCGCGGCCATCCAGACGTACGCCAGGAGGACGCCGACGTAGGTCCCCGACGGACCGAGTCCGAGCGTCTCGCCGAGCAGCCACGAGAGGCCGAGAAAGAGGCCGAACATCCCGGTGACGCGTGCCAGAAGCGGGATCCGCGTCTCGCTGGCCCCCTGCAGCGACCCCGATAGCGCCGAGAAACAGACCAGCGCGGCCGCGGAGAGCCCGTAGACGCGCGCGAAGTCCACCGCGTACTCCAGCGTCGCGGGGTCGTCGCCCCCGAACAGTTCGACGACGGTCGGGTGGGTGACGACCGGCTCGGCGGCGAGCGCCAGTCCGACGCCGATGACGCCGACCGTGGCGACGCCGAGGCCGGCGACCGCCCAGCCGTTGAACCGCGCGCCCTCGGGGTCGCCCTCGCCGAGCGCCTGGCCGACGAGGACGGAGGCGGCGACGTTGTAGCCGCGCGAGAAGGGCCCGGTCACCTGCTGGTAGACGCGCCGGCCGAGTTGGAAGCCCGCGTTGACCGCTTCGCCGAAGCCGAGCAGGAGGGCGTTGAACGGGAACTCCGCGATCTCGGAGCCGAACCCCTCGATGGTTCGCGGTGCCGACACCCGGACCAGCTGTTTGGCGAGCGTCGGGTCCCGCGGCCGGGCGAAGTTTGCGGGCGTCCACGTGCCCGCGATGGCGGCGACCAGCAGCCCCGCGGTGAGCACGTTCGCGCCGGCGGTGGCGAGGCCGACGCCGAACACGCCGAGGTTCGGCGCGCCGAACAGCCCGAGGCCGAGCACCGCGGAGCCGACGATGTTGACGGAGTTCGCCGCGACGTTGACGTACATCGGCGTGCGGGTGTCGCCGGTCCCCTGGAGCGCGCGGGCACCCACGAGCGCGACGTGTCTGGCAGGGGCGGTCGCGAAGACGACCGCGAGGTACGTCGAGCCGAGTCGGACCACCTCGGGGGGCGTCTCGCGGCCGACGATGGTCCCGAACACGTCGATGGCCGCCTCGCCGTACAGCAGGCCGAACGCGACGAAGGGGAGTCCGGCGAGCGCGCCGATCAGGATGGCCTGCGTCACCGCCTCGTCGCGGTTCTCCGTCGCGCCCGCGCCGGTGTCCTGCGAGGAGAGCGCGATGGAGCCGCCGCCGAGTCCGAGCCCGATCCGAAGCGGGAAGCGGGCGTACAGGTCCGCGAGCCCGATGGCGACGACCGCGGCCGGCGAGATCAGCGCCGTGATGATCACGTCCGTCGTCCGCATCGCGGTGCGGAACGTCTGCTCGGCCATCACGGGCCACGCGAGCGCGAACACCCGCCGCCAGACGCGTCGCACCCGCGGGAAGTCCATGACCGGACGCTCGGCCGCGGAGGGTTTGACGCTACCGGACCCGGAGCCAGAAGCCGGTTCGACGCGATTCAGCGACACGGTCCGGACGAACGTTCAAGCCCCGTGCCGCCCCAGCGTCCCCATGGACGTCTTCGTCTACGGGACGCTCACCGCGCCCGACCGCGTCGCCGAGGTCCTCGACGCCTACGCCTTCGTCGGCGCCGCGCGGCTGGAGGGGCTCCACGCGGTCGAGGGGCGGTACCCGACGCTGGCCCCCGGTGGCGCGACCGGCGGTCGGCTCCTCAGGACGGACGACCTGGCCGCGCTGGACGCCTACGAGGGAGTCGACGAGGGGCTCTACGTTCGCGTCTCGGTCCCCCTCGCGGGGAGCGACGACCATCCCGACGACGCCGCGGTCTACGTCGGGGACCCGGACCGACTCGACGCGGACGTCGTCTGGCCGGGAACGGGACCGTTCCCGGAACGAGTGCGGGCGTACCTCCGAAACAACGAGGTGCACGTCACCGTGCCGCCCGAGCGATGAACCCTCACGGCGCTGCGCCGGACGTCGGCGACCGCGGAGTCGAGCGCGGACGAGCCGGGATCGGACGCGAGCAGGCCGGGCCAGCCGCGGCTCGTCCGGAGTCGACCGCGGCCCGGCGACACCGTCGGTTCACCGGAAACACGGTTGGATGACGAACGTCTGACGGCGGGCGTGAGGCCACGCAGTCGGTCGATTACACTTTCACCCCGGAGGACGTATCTTTATAATGCCGGAGGCACTCGATCCGGATGCACGTCACACGCGTGCATTCCCCCTTTCCCCTTATTCCCCCTTTCGCGCTCCGCCAGCATCGGCGGCGTCCCGGACACCGAAACGCTTAGTCGGCGGGCTGGGGTCTCCCGATCCATGCTCACGCTGTCGGACGTGCAGGCTGCTCGCGACCGGATCGACGGCGTCGTCCGTCGGACCCCGCTCGACTACTCGCACTCCTTCTCGGAGATGACGGGCGCGACGGTCCACACCAAGATGGAGACGTTCCAGCGGACCGGCTCGTTCAAGATCCGCGGGGCGATGAACCGCATCGCCACGCTCTCCGAGGCCCAGAAGGAGGCCGGCGTCGTCACCGCCAGCGCCGGCAACCACGCGCAGGGGGTCGCCCTCGCGGCCACGCGGGCGGGCGTGGACGCGACCATCGTGATGCCGAAGTACGCCCCCGTCTCGAAGGTGAAGGCCACGGAGGGGTACGGCGGCAACGTCGTGCTTCACGGCGTCGACTACGACGAGGCGCAGGCGCACGCCCACGAGATCGAGCGCGAGGAGGGCCGGACCTACGTCCACGCCTTCGACGACCCGATGGTGATGGCCGGGCAGGGAACCATCGGCCTGGAGATCGCGGAGGACTGTCCCGAGGTCGATACGGTCGTCGTCCCCATCGGCGGCGGCGGGCTCATCGCCGGGATCGCCACCGCGGTGACGGAGACGCTCGACGACGTGCGCGTCGTCGGCGTGCAGGCCGAGGGCGCCTCCTCGGCCGCGAAGTCGCTGGAGAAGGGCGCGGTGACGGAGATCGACAGCGTCGACACCATCGCGGACGGCATCGCCACGCGCTCGGTCGGCGAGCGCACCTTCGAGGTGATCCGCGAGCGCGTCGACGAGGTCGTGACCGTCTCCGACCGCGAGATCGCGCTCGCGCTCACGCTGCTTCTCGAACGCTCCAAGACGGTCGTGGAGGGCGCGGGCGCGGTCCCGCTCGCGGCCGTCCTCTCGGAGGCGTTCGACTACGACGACGGCGAGACGATCGTCCCCGCGCTGTGTGGCGGCAACATCGACATGAACCGCCTGACGACCATCGTGATGCGCGGACTGGTCCAGATGGGCCGCTACCTGAAGATCAAGATGGCGCTGAAGGACCGCCCCGGCGAGCTGGAGACGGTCGCGGGCATCGTCGCGGACGCGGGCGCGAACGTCTACGCGGTCCACCACGACCGCACCGCCCGCGACGTCGCCGTCAACGCCGCCGAACTGGAGCTGGAACTGGAGACCCACGACGAGGACCACGCCGCCGAGATCGTCGGAGAACTGGAGGCGCACGGCTACGACGTCGACGTGCTGGTCTGAGTCGAGGGCTCGGCCGGATCCCGGTGGTCGCGAGACGGCGGGGCCGTGGCTGACTGATCTGCCGGGTTCGCCGTCGGCGTCGAAACAGTGCTCGGCCCCTCGGTAGACGCCGAGGCTCGTGGGGACGAGCGTGCTACTGCACGTGCTGGGAACAGAAAGGCCGCGGCCGGGTCGAAGCGGTGGAGCCGGACCGTCCTCGAACCGGGCCGCGCTGGGAGTCGCGGACGCGGTCGGTCTACTCGCCGAGAAGGTCCTCGACCAGCGCCTCGGGGTCGAAGCGCTCGAGGTCGTCGTACCCCTGCCCGGTCCCGAGGAAGAGGATGGGCTTCCTGGTGACGTACGCGATGGAGATGGCGGCGCCGCCGGAGGAGTCGGCGTCCGCCTTCGTGAGGATGGCGCCGTCGACCGCCGCGGCGTCGTTGAACTCCTTCGCGCGGGTGACCGCGTCCTGCCCGGCGACGGCCTCGTCGACGAACAGCGTCATGTCCGGGTCGACCACGCGGTCGATCTTCTCCAGTTGAGCCATCAGGTCGTCGGAGGTGTGAAGCCGGCCCGCCGTGTCGCCAAGCACCACGTCGATGTCGTTGGCCTTCGCGTACTCCACGCCGTCGTAGATGACGGCCGCGGGGTCGCCGCCCTGGTCGTGGGCGATGAGCTTCCGGTCGAGGTTCTCGGCGTGCTCGCGGATCTGCTCGTTGGCGCCCGCGCGGTAGGTGTCGCCGTTGGCCATCACGGAGGAGTAGCCGCGCTCCTCGAGCCACTCCGAGAGCTTCGCGATGGAGGTGGTCTTGCCGACCCCGTTGACGCCGGTGAAGACGATCGTGACGGGCTTGTCGGCCTCGGCGAGCCGCTCCTCGAAGTCGAACTGCCCGACCGCGATCACGTCCAGCAGCGCGTCGTGGAGCGCCGCCTCGACGAGTTCGCCGGTCGTCTCGACCTGCTTGCGGCTCTCGCCGAGCATCGTCTCGCGGACGGTGTCGAGGATCTCCTCGGCGACGCTCATCTCCACGTCGCTCTCCAAGAGGGCCATCTCCAGCTCCCAGAGCGGCTCCTCGAGGTCCTCCTCCTCGATGATTATCCGCCCGGTCGCGAACGCCTTCGCGCGCCGGAAGGTGCTCGGGCCATCGTCCTCGTCGCCCTCGCCGGTCGCGTCCCCGGCCTCCTCGGCTTCGTCCGCGGCGGCGCCCGCGGGGGCGTCGGCCGCGGCGGCCGGGGTCGCGGTCTCGTCCGTCTCTGACCCCTCCGGCGCGGCCGCTTCGGGCTCCGCGTCGGACTCAGAGGCGGCCTCGGCGTCGGCCTCCTTCGCCTCGGTCTCCTCCTCGACATCCTTGCGGAAGTCGTTCAGTTTGTCCTTCAGTCCGTCGAACACGGTTCGTTACTCGTCGTCGTCGGCCTGCTGCTGCATCTGCTGCATCTGCTGCTGCTGCATCTGCTGTTGCATCTGCTGGGCCTGCTGTTCGAGCTCGCTGCTCTCCTCCTCGAGCTCGTCGATCTCCGCCTGCGTCTCCTCGATGCGGTCGTCGAGGGCGTCCTGCTTCGTGCGGAGCGCGTCGATGGCGTCGTCCTGCGCCTGCTCGGCCGCGTAGTTGCCGCCGAGCGAGACGACGACCTCGTCGATGTCCTGGACCTCGGCGCGGAGGTACGCGCCGCCGCCGAGCGGCACCTGCACCGTGGAGCCGGACTCCAGCGTCTCGATGGCCTCGACGGCCTCGTCGATGTCGGACTGCTCCTGTCGATAGCCGGCGACCTCCTCCTCGAGGGCCTCGATCTCCTCGTCGAGCGCCTGCAGTTCCTGCGAGAGCTGCTGGAGTTGCTGCTGACCGCCGCCCATCATGCCGCGGACACCTCCGTGATCTCGATCTGGGTACGCTTCCGGTTGTGCTGGCTCCCGACCTGGCTGTAGATGCGGTCCTCGGCGACCGATTCGTTCGGCGCCTCGACCGTCTTGGTGAACGGCTGGTCGCCGTCGCGGCTCTGGAACGTTCCGCTGATCGTGAACTCGCTCATGGACGAAAACGGGGCTGGGAGAGGGAAGTATCTTCCTAAACGGGGAGCGACCCGAGAACCTCCCGAACAAGCCCCGACCGCTTCACACGCGATGGTTTAACGACGGACCCGATTCGGCGTCGGCGGGGTTGCGGTCGCGGTGCCCTGCTGACGTGGTGCGGTCGGCGCGCGCCGCGGCGACCGCGAAGCGCGTCGCCGCGACCGCGCGAGGGAGGCCACGGGCCGGGCGCGATGCGGCGCGTTGCGGTTTCCGCGCCCGGCCCGCGGCCGAGGCTGGGGAGGGATGAGGCTGCTGTGCGGTTGCGGAGCGAGTGCGGTGCTGTGCGGTCGCGGTGCGGAGCGGGGCGGGATGGGGTGGGACTGAAAGGGGCAGCCGGCTCGATCCGGGCCCCGACGAAGCTAGCACCGCAGTCCCGCGGCGACCTCGTGTCGCCGCGACTGTCTGAGGAGCACAGCGAGGCGCGGCCGGTCGAGCCGGCTGGGGCTTTCGGGGTGTTGCGGTCCAGCACAGCAGGCTCCGCAGCAGAACCAGATCAGCAAACCGCGTGTGGAGAGCCGGCTGGGGCTTTCTGAGAGTAGCCGCCCCGATCAGCCAGATCAACAGCGAAAACGGAACCCGAACCGGCCGATACTGACGGCGAACCGCCGCATGGCTCGACCACTTACCCGGTCAGGTCCGCGCGTTCGAACCGGACCACGGCGAGCGCGACGAGCGCCGCAGAGCCCACCAACAGGATCCCGCCCCCGACCCAGTCGTACTCGGCGTTCACCAGTATCGCCGAGGGGTCGTAGTACGCGGTCGGGCTGATCGCGCCGAGCCGGTCGTACTCCGTCAGCGCCGTCAGCGACTCGAACATGTAGAGGGCGAACACCGTCCCGAGCGCGACGCGTTGGGCGATCCCGGCCCGGTCGAACAGCACCGACGCGAGCACGCCGATCGCGGCGCACGCGAGGTGGTACGGCACCGCCAGCGCGTGGACTGCGAGCAGTCGCTCCGCGGCGATCGTCTCCCCGATCCCGAGCACGCCGAGGTACGCGACGACCGGCAGGACCGCGTTGAGCGCCAGCACGAGCGGGACCAGTCCCAGGAACGCGCCGACGACCACCGAGCGCCGACGGACCGGCGCCGCGAGCGTGAGGTCCATGCGGCGGCTCTCCACGTCGGCCGCGATCGTCTCGCCGCCGAGGTACGCGAGGTAGAGCCCGACGAGGATCACCCATGCGAACTGGTAGAACTCCACCGCGAGGAACCCCTCCACGGTGGCGATAGTAATGATCCCGAACAGCTCCCGGAACGCCGGCGGGAACGCGTCGACGTACGCGTCCATGTCGATGCCCGAGTCCGCGAACGCGGGGAAGAACGCGAGGAAGACGACGACGAAAGCCGACAGCAGCCCCGTCAGCACCGCGGTCCCGCGCCGTCGGCCGGCCGCCTCGTAGCGGGCGATCGCCAGCCACGCCGGTGGACGGTCGGCCGGACTCACGCCTCGACCCCCGCCGAGTCCCCCGATCCGGTCCCTGCCGATTCCTCGTCCGCCTCGCCGTCGGGCTCGCCGTAGAACCGGAGAAAGACGTCCTCGAGCGGCGCGTCGCGCACGTCGAGGTTCGCGATCGGGCGCTCGGCCAGCCACGCGACGAGGTCGTCGTAGGCGCCGGTGTAGGTGAACGAGACCGGCGTCGGGGTCCCCTCGCCGACGCGCACGTCGTGGGTGCCGGCCAGTCGCTCGAGCGAGTCCTCAACGCGGCCCTCGGTCCGTTCCCCCGCCCGCGGACCTGCCCCCGAGACCGCCACGCGAACGCGCTTGCCGGCGCGCTCGAGCAGGTCGTCGACGCGTTCGACGGTCGCCAACCGTCCGTTCCTGACGATCCCCACGCGGTCACAGAGGGTCTGCACCTCGCTCAGGACGTGCGAGGAGAGGAACGCGGTCGCGCCGTCCGCGACCGCCTCCTCGACGAGCGCGTTGAACTCCTCCTGCAGGAGGGGGTCGAGCCCCGCGGTCGGCTCGTCGAGTACCAACAGCTCCGGGTCGTGCATGAACGCGGAGACGAGCGCGACCTTCTGTCGGTTGCCCCGGGAGAGGTCGCCGATGCGGCGCTCCGCCGGAAGGCCGAACCGGTCCACGAGCTCTCGCCGCCGCGTTTCCCCCTTCAGGTCCGCCTGCAAGTCGAGGTACGCGGCGCCGGTCCGGTCCGGATCGAGGCCCGGATCGCTCGGCAGGTAGCCGATCCGCCGACGCGCCTCCAGGAACTCCGCCTCGTCCGTCGGGTCGCGACCCAGCACGCGGACCGACCCGCCGGTCGGGGAGAGAAAGCCCATGCACGTCCGGATCGTCGTCGTCTTGCCGGCGCCGTTCGGGCCGAGGAACCCGAACACCTCCCCCTCCTCGACGGTGAGGGAGACGTTCTCTATCCCCCGCACGTCGCCGTAGTACTTCGTCAGCGCCTCCAGTTCGAGGGCGGCCATGGCTCGGACTCCGCGTGGGGAGGAGTAAAAGGTACTGCGGAGCGGGACGGAGCTGACCGACGGAAGGGGGTCCGCGCGGCGGCCGTCGGCTCAGTCGATGAAGCCCAGCGTGTCGTCGATGCGGCCGAGCTCCGGGCCGGTGGTGTCCTGCCCGACGACGTACCCGTCGTCGTTGGCGATCAGCCCCGATCCGACGAGCGGGCCGCCGTAGTTGATCGTACCGAGGTCGGCGTACACGTCGAGGTGCTCCTCGACCGTCTGCAGCTGGTCCTCGGTGGACTTTGGGTGACAGAGCACCCCTTCGTTGTTCGCGACCGCGGCGGTGCCGACGGTGTGGACGTCCGCCAGCGAGCCGCGCTCGACGGGGACGCCGAGCGCGTCGCGGACGGTCGTCACGGCCTCGCGGTCGAGGTCGGGGTGGACGTACGCGCCGTAGTCGTTGGCGAGCACCACGTTCCCCGCGGCGTTGATCTTGCCCGGGAGTTCGTGGACCTCGGCGTCGGCCGCGTCGGCGATGCGGTCGACCTCGCGAGCCGTCGCGCGCTCGGAGACCAGCACGCCGTTCTCGTTGCCGACCGCGAGCGCGCCGACGGTGTTGGAGCCGCCGACGGTCGTGGGGACGACAGTCGCGTCGAGCTCCTCGCCGAGGTCCGCCTGCAGCGACTCGTCGATGTCCGGGCGGACGAGCAGCGTGTCGTCCGCGACGCGCGCGAACACGCCGACGTACGCCGACCCGGCGAAGGACGCCCGTAACACGCTACTCCGCGGTCTCGGCTTCGACGACCGATTCGCCGTCCTCGACGAAGCGGGCCGCGCGGACGCGGAGCTTGCTCGGCGGGTTCGTGCGCCCGTTCGCCCAGACGGTCTCGTTGACCGAGGCGTCCAGCGTGACGGCGTCCTCCTCGACGGAGAAGTGCTGCGCGAGGTGTTCGCGCACGATCTTCATCGCGTAGTCGGCGCGCTCCTGCTTCGGCTTGTCGTTGGCGTCGCGGAGCGGGATCGTGACGACGCGCTCCTCGAAATCGTTCGTGCTCATTTACTCGTCCAGGTCGTTGCGTCGCCAGTTGCGCCGCTTGGGGTTACGGGTGACGTTCATGTCGGTCTTCATCATGACCCACGTGGGGACGCGCGTGTTCTGGCGTTCCTTCTTCGCCAGCCGCTTCTTCTTGGCCTTCGACTTCTTGCCCATAGTGGGGCAATCTTTCGACGGCGCACATAAAACCCCTTCCATACGAGCCGCGGCCGCGGGAGCGTGTCACCGCCTCTCGTGGCGGTTTTCGTCCGGTCGACCGCCTTCGTAAGCCTTCGTGACCGGCCACGATCGACGGTTGGGTTCGCTGCTGCAGGTGGCTGGTAGAGGTCGCTGTCGCGAGTGGCTGTAGCGGTGCTGTGCGGTCGGCGCGCGCGAGCAACGCGCGCGAGGGAGCCCGCAGCCGCGGTCGCGCTGCGGTGTGGTGCGGTCGCGCGACCGCGACTGCGGCGAGGTTGGGGAGGCGTGAGGCTGTGGTGCGGTCGCGGTGCAGAGCGGTGCGGGGCGGGACTGAAAGGGGCAGCCGGCTGGGGCTTTCTGAATGTTGCTGTCCAGATCAGCAGAATCTGCAGCAGAACCACATCAGCAACCGCGTATGGAGGGCCGGTTGGGACGTTCTGGACGCTCCTGTGTCTCGCTCGCGCACCCAGTGCGGCCGGTTCCACGCGAGTTATCCGGACGGACGCCAACGGGGAGGTGAGATGGACCTCGACATCGACCTGCGGTCGGACACGGTCACGAAGCCCTCGGACGCGATGCGGGAGGCCGCCGCGAACGCCGAGGTGGGCGACGACGTCTACCGCGACGACCCCGCCGTCAACGAGCTGGAGCGCCGCGCCGCGGAGGCGGTCGGCATGGAGGACGCGCTGTACGTCCCCTCGGGAACGATGGGCAACCAGATCGCCGTCCGCGTCCACACCGAGCGGGGGAACGAGCTCCTGCTGGACGCGGAGGCGCACATCTACCGGTGGGAGCTCGCGGGCGTCGCGCAGCTCTCCGAACTCCAGACCCGCACCGTCGAGACGGGCGAGCGCGGCGTCCCGACCGCGGAGCAGGTCCGGTCGGGGCTCGTGGACGAGGACCTCCACCGCCCCGGCACGGGCCTCCTCGCGCTGGAGAACACCCACAACTACCGCGGCGGCACGGCGATCCCGAAGGCCCGGATCGACGAGGCGGCCGAAGCGGCCCACGAGGCGGGCGTGCCGGTCCACGTCGACGGCGCGCGGCTGTTCAACGCCGCCGTCGCGCTCGACACCCCCGCGTCCGAACTTGTCGTGGACGTCGACTCCGTCATGTTCTGTCTCTCGAAGGGGCTCGGCGCGCCCGTCGGCTCGATCCTCGCGGGCTCGGAGGCGTTCGTCGAGGAGGCCCGCCGCGTCCGCAAACTGCTGGGCGGCGGGATGCGGCAGGCCGGCATGATCGCCGCGCCCGGACTGCTCGCGCTGGACAACGTCGACCGCCTCGCGGAGGACCACGCCAACGCCGCCCGCCTCGCCGCGGGCCTCGACGCGCTTCCGGGCCTCGCGGCCGACGACCCGGACACGAACATCGTCGTCGTGGACACCAGCGAGGCCGGCGTCCCCGCCGACGAGTTCGTCCCGGCCTGCAAGGAGCGCGGCGTCGGCGCGGTCGCGTTCGACGACTACGTCGTCCGGTTCACCACGAACCTCGGCGTCGACGCCGACGACGTGGACGAGGCGATCGACCGCGTCGCCGAGATCGTGGCGTAGGCCGCTACCCTACTCGTACAGCAGGCTCTCGGCCTGCTCGACGCGCCGCGATACGTCGAAGGCCGCCCGTTCCGGGTCGGCGCCCGCGGCCAGCCGGTCGAGCGCCAGCAGCACGTCGGCGCCGCGCCCCTCGGCGTGGTCGAGTAGCGCCTCGACGCTTCCCCGCTCCAGCGCCAGCGAGCCCAACTTTCCGACCGCGAGCGCGAACGCCGCCCCGGCCTCGCCCGTCGGGAAGCCGTCGGCGACGCGGTCGAACGCGGCGTCGTCCGGCGCCGGCGCGTCATCCGCGTCGACGGCGCGCACGCGGAGGCATCCGGGACAGAGCGCCGCCGCGTCGGCCCCCTCGGGCGCGTGCTCGCGGAGCGCGGGCGGGACGGCGAAGCGGACGCGGTCGGCACCGCAGTCGGGACAGGACATGGCCCGGTGTCGGGGCGGCCGGGAGAAAAACCGGACGGTGGTCGTCACAGAGGACAGAAAATTTGGAGTGACAGAAAACGCGGAGCGACAGAAAACGCGAGACGACGTGCGCGCGTCAGTCGGCCGCTTCGACGTCCGTCTCCGCGGCGGCCTCGGCCGCCTCGGCGGCTGCCTGCTCCTCTTCCTCCTTTTCGGCCTCCTCCTTTTTCGCCTTGATCTTCTTCATGCGGAAGATCTCCTCGCGCTCCTGCTCCTCGAGTTTCTGCTCGATGTACTCCTGGTTCTCGTAGAGGTTGGGCAGGAGGGTGAACTCCAGCGCGTTGACGCGGCGCTTGGTGGTCTCGATCTCCGTCAGCATCTTTTTCATCGCGGTCTCGACCTCGGCCGCGAGGATGATCGTCTCCAGCAGCTCCTCGTAGGCGTCGGCCGCCTCGTCGATGCGGGCCGAGGAGCCGAGCAGACCGTAGCCGCGCTCGTCGAGCGACTTCTTCACCTTCGAGGACTCGATCTGCGGGACCACGACGCCCATGATGTTCTTCGACTGGGTCGTGATCTCGGGGTGCTCCTTCAGCGCCGCGGCCGCGCCGCGGACAGCCACGTCGCCCTCCATCGCGCGGGCCATGTCGATCTTGCGCTGGGCGGTCTCGTAGTCGGACGAGAGGTCGGAGCGGACGTCCTGCGCCTGGTCGAGGATGTCCATGAACTCCATGATGAGGCCGTCGCGCTTCTGTTCGAGGGTGTCGTGCCCCCGCTCGGAGAGCTCGATGCGATCCTCGATCGCCATGAGGTTCTTCCGAGTGGGTTTGACGTCCTTGGCCATCTCTTGTCGAAGCGTTGCCCCCGTAGGAGGTTAATAGTTGTCTGTTCGGTCCGTCCGGCGGCGACCATGCGGGCGACGGTCAGTTACGGCGTCCGTCCTCCGCGACCGCCGATCGCGTCCGCGAGACCGCGGTCGCGACCGTCAGCGCGGCCGTCACGAGCAGACCGACCGCGATGGCGAGCACGAACGCCAGAAGCAGGAACCACCCCTCCGGGCCGAGCACCGGGTACTCGCGGGTCCCGCCGGCCGGTCCCCACAGTTCGAGCACGCGGAACAGGTAGGCCGTCACCGCCACCAGCACACCGACGCCGATGCCGACCGCCGCGTTGCGGCGCACGCGGAACTCCTCGAACAGGGCGATAAGCGGCGGGCGACCGGGTCGATCCTCGCTCACGCGCGACGGTACGGCCGGGGCGCTCAAAACGGCGTCGGGTCCGACCGGTCGCGGCGGCGAAGCGCGGCCGAGAGCGCCTCGGAGCTCGTCGCCGGCGGACGATCAGTAGCGACAGCGCTCAAGTGGAGGGCGGTCGAAGCCCGGGTATGACACGCGTCGTCCTCCCGGACTACCCGATGGTCGATCCGTCGATCCACCGCGAGGTGCTCCGCGACCGCCTCGACGAGCCGGTAACGGTGAGCGTCGCCGACCTCGGCTCCGCGGATCGGCTGGTCGAGGCCGCGGCCGGGAACGGGGACGAGGAGCCCGCGACCGTCGTCGTCACCGACGTGGGGACGCCGGTTCCCGAGAGGGCCCTGGCGGCGATGACCCCGTCGCTGCAGGGGGTCGTCCGTTCCGCGGTCGGCGTGAGCAACGTCGACGTGGCGGCGGCCGCCGAGCGCGGCGTCGCCGTCGCGAACGTCCCCGGCTACGCCGACGACGAGGTCGCGAGTCACGCGGTCTCGCTGCTTCTGTCGGGGGTTCGGAGCTTACAGCCGTACGACGAGGCGGTCGCGGCCGGCTCCTGGGACTGGCGCGACGGCGCCCCCATCGGCCGCCTGTCCGAGGCGACCGTCGGCCTCGTCTCGTTCGGCCCCATCGCGCGCCGGTTCGCAGCCCAGGTCGCCGGGTTCGACGCGGAGCTTTTGGCGTACGACCCGTACGTCGACGCCGAGGAGATGGCGGCTCACGGCGTCGAGAAGGTCGGCTTCGATGCGCTGTTCGACCGCGCCGACCACGTCTCGGTCCACACCCCCCTGACCGAGGAGACGCGGGGGCTCGTCGACGCCGACGCGCTCGCTCGCCTCCACGAGGGGTCGGTCCTCGTCAACACGGGCCGCGGCCCGGTCGTCGACGAGGGGGCCCTGCTGGCGGCGCTGGAGGAGGACGCGATCAAGGCGGCCGGGCTCGACGTGCTGGCCGAGGAACCGCCCGACGACGACCCGCTCGTTGGGCGGCCGGATACGGTCGTCACCCCGCACGCCGCGTGGTACAGCGAGGACGCCCGCGAGGAGGTGAATCGCCGCGCCGCGGCCGACGCGGCTGCGATGATCGCCGGCGGGGAGCCCGAGGGGCGCGTGGATCCGGAGGCCGCGTGGCTGTGAGCGACGACGCGGCGGTTCCGCGGGACGGTAAGGCGACCCGGGGCGGCAAGGCGATCCGAGACGGTGGCGGTCGGCTCGATCCCGACCGCGTCTACGGCGCGCTCGCCGACCGGCTGCGCGGGGACCCCCTCTCGGCGGACGTGGTGGCGTTCCCCGACGGCTCGATCGACTACCGGTGCCGCGCCGAGGTGGGCGCCGGCGGCCGTTCCCCCTCGCGCCGGGAGCTCGGAGAGGGGATCGCCTCGGGCGAGCGGAAGTCGCTCCGGCTCGTGCCCGAGCGGGGCGAGCCCGGGGGACAGGCGGTGAACCTCGCGCGAGGCGCGCACGCGCTCGGCGCGGACGTGGCGCTGTTCGGCCACCTCGACCACGAGGCCATGTCCGCGCTCCCCTTCCGGACGCACTCGATGGGCGAGCCCGCGTCGGTGCGGATCGTGGACTTCGACGACGGGGCGGTGATGCTCGCGGAGGAGTCGGCCGACATCAGGACGTGGGGGTTCGACGACCTGCTCGCGGCGGCCCCCTCCCGGGAGGCCGCGGTCGGCGCGCTGGCCGGCGCCGACGCCGTGGCGTGCTGTAACTGGGTGTCGTTCCCCGACATGCCGGCGGCGCTCCGGACGCTCGCCGAGCGCGTCGGGGAGCGGCGGGCGACCGGCCCGCCTGGCGGGGACGACGACCGGCCCGTCTTCGTTCTCGACCCGGGCGACGTGGTCGGGAGCGACGACGGCGCGATCGCCGAGTTGCTGTCGGTGCTCGGCGCGCTGAGCGACGCCTACGACGTGGTCCTGAACGCGAACCGCCGGGAGGTGCGGGCGGTCGCGGCGGCGGTCGGGATAAACGGCGCCGACGAGGGGGCGCCGCCGGACCCGGAGGCGCCGGCCGACCCCGCGGCCGACGACCGGCGGATCGCGGCGCTCCGGGAGGCGGCCGGGATCGCAGGCGTCGTGATGCACGCGCGGCCGCGAGCGGCGATGGCCACGCCGGATGGCGTGCTCGCGCTGCGGAACCTCGACGTGGGCGAGCCGCGGCGCTGGACGGGCGGCGGCGACCGCTTCGGCGCGGGGCTGGCGACCGCGCTCGGCGCCGGGTGGCGCCCGGAACTCGCGCTGGCGCTCGGCAACGCCGCCGCGTCCAGACACGTCGCGGAGACGGGGATCGGCGGCCCAGAGGCGCTCGCGGCGTTCGTCACGGACCCCGAGTATCGCTCCGATCGAACGCCGGGGGCGGACGGATGAACGACGGAACGGACTGATCGACCGTCGCGGCTCCCCCTTCGTGGTCACTGGTCACGGCACGCCAGTGCTGGTGCTGTCGGCGCGCGCGAGCAACGCGCGCGAGGGAGGCGGCAGCGCGGCCGCACTGCGGGGCGTTGCGGTTCGCGGCCGCGCCGCCGCCGAGGCTGGGGAGGTGCGAGGCTGCTGTGCGGTTGCGGAGCGGTGCGGTGGCGGTGCTGTGTGGGGTGGGACTGAAAGGGGCTGCCGGCTCGATCCGGCCCCGGCGCCTCAAGCACCGCAGCGAGCTGTGCGGAGAGCGAGGAGCGCAGAGCGTGTCGCGGTCGGTCGAGCCGGCTGGGGCTTTCTGGGTGGTACTGTCCAGCACAGCAGGATCGACAACAGACACAGAAAAACCGCCGTATAGAGAGCCGGCTGGGGCTCTCTGGGTGGTACTGTCCGGCACAGCAGGAGCAGCAACGGAACGATTGCTGTCCGAGGGACCCGGCTGGAACTTTCGCTCCGATTCACGTCCGCCCGATCGGTCCGTGCTCGTCGCCGACCACCGGGTACAGACGGCTTCGAAACGCCGCTGGAGCCAACCTCACTCCGCAGCGTGCTCGGCCAGCCACGTCTCGATGGCGTCCGCGTTCGCGCCGCGGCGGTGGACCGTCCCCGACCCGGGGTCGACCACCGTGCTCTCGGCGCCGCCGGTCTCGCCGCCGTCGAGCACGACCGCGGCCCCCTCGCGGATCCTGTCCGAGAGCGACGCGACGCGCCGGACGCTCCCCGTGCCGGAGACGTTCGCGCTGGTGGCGGTGACGGGCGAGTCGGCGCGCTCCAGCAGGCCGAGCGCGACCGGGTGGTCCGGGACGCGGACGCCGACGCGGTCGCGGCCCGCGGTGAGCGCGTCCGGCACCGCGGCGTCGCGCTCCACGACGACGGTGACCGGCCCGGGCAGGAACGCGCGCATAAATGCCTCCTCGCGCTCGGTGGGGCGCGTGTGGTCGAGCGCGGCGTCGACGCTCGGGACGCCCAGCGAGAGGGGGTTGTCGCGGTCCCGGCCCTTCAACTCGAAGACGCGCTCGACGGCCGCGGGATCGAGCGCGTTCGCTCCCAGTCCGTAGACGGTCTCCGTCGGATAAACGACCGCCTCGCCGTCGGCTATCGCCGCGGCGGCGCGGTCGAGGTCCTCGTCGGTGACGCTCATCGAACGAGGGTGAGCCGGCGGCGCGCAAAAGGGTGACGGGGTCGTTTCGCTCCCGGAGCGCACGAACGCCGCACCTACAGGTCGTCCAGCGCGTCCTCGACGGCGTCGTAGTCGGGGAAGTCGGGCTGGGTCTCGGCGACCCACGCGTACTGCACCTCGCGGTCGCCGTCGATCAGGAAGACGGCGGGCCGGGCGTCGACGATCCCGGTCATCCCGTCGAGGTCGTTCTCGATCCCGTACTCGGCGACCACGTCCGCGGCCGGGTCCGAGAACAGGCGGGCGTCGACGCCCCGCTCCGCGAGCAGCGTCTTGTGCTCGTACGGCGAGGAAATGGAGAGGCCGACGACCTGCACCGCGTCGGTCCAGCCGCGGTCGCGGACCTCGTTCCAGACGTACGTCGCCTGGAAGGCGCCGTCCATCGGGTAGGCGACCAGCAGGACCGGCCCCTCGTCGGTCAGCTCGGAGAGCGAACGGTCCTCCCAGAACTCCTCGCCGACGAGCGGGCGCGTGAAGTCCGGGGCCGTCTCGCCCGCGGCGACGTGGTCCGTCTCGGGCAGGTCGACCACCTCGAAGTCGACCATCAGGCACCCCCCTCCCCGTAGGTCGCCTCGAGGTACTCGACGATGTTCGCGCTCTCGGACATCGTGACGCCCGTTCGCTCGTCGACGATGGCGGGGACGCTCCGCTTCCCGGAGACCCGCTTGACGACGTTCCGCTCGGAGTGCATCGGCTCGATGAACCGGGAGTGGTAGTCGAGTCCCAGCTCGTCGAGCGTCCGCACCACGCGCTCGCAGTAGGGACACGCCTGTAGTCGGTACAGGGTGATGTCTGAATCGGCCATATCCCGCTTTGGAACGCCGCAAGGGTAACCGTGTCGGCGGTCGTCCGGGTTGCCGGTGTCGGAAGCCGAACCGACCGGATCGGCTCGCTGACACGCCCGGCCGGTCGTCACGGCGCGAGAGTCGATGCGGGCGTTCAGACCGGCGCGAGAGCCGGCGAAGTCGGGTCGGAGGGGAACCCTTTAATTGCCGCCCGACGCACCTCAAGTGAGAATGGGCTTGTCGCCGACCACGCTTACGTTCACCGTCCTCCAGCTACCGGCGGTCGATCGGACGACGAAGACGGTACTGGGAGCGGTCGCCATCCTCGTCCTGGTGGGGCTGTCCGCGTTCTTCTCCTCCTCGGAGATCGCGCTGTTCTCCCTTCAGAAGCACCGTGTGGAGTCGATGGTCGACGAGGGGATCCCGAACGCGGAGATCATCGACGACCTGAAGTCGAACCCCCACCGCCTGCTGGTGACGATCCTCGTCGGCAACAACATCGTCAACGTGGCGATGTCCTCCATCGCGACCGCGCTGTTCGCGCTGTACCTCTCGCAGGGACAGGCCGTCTTCGCGGCGACGTTCGGCATCACGACGCTCGTGCTGCTGTTCGGCGAGAGCGCGCCGAAGTCGTACGCGGTCGAGAACACCGAGTCGTGGTCGCTGCGCGTGTCGCGGCCGCTGAAGTACGCCGAGTACACGCTGATGCCGCTCGTCGTCCTCTTCGACTACCTCACCCGGCTCGTCAACCGAATCACCGGCGGCGGCACCGCCATCGAGTCCACCTACGTCACCCGCGAGGAGATCCAGAACATCATCGAGACGGGCGAGCAGGAAGGCGTCATCGAGGAGGACGAACGCGAGATGCTCGACCGCATCTTCCGGTTCAACAACACCATCGCCAAGGAGGTGATGACCCCCCGGCTCGACGTGACCGCGGTCCCCAAGACCGCCAGCGTCGAGGAGGCGATCCAGACCTGCGTCCAGTCCGACCACGAGCGCACGCCCGTCTACGACGGCAACCTCGACAACATCGTCGGCGTCGTCAACGTCCGCGACCTCGTGCGCGAACTGCGCTACTCGGAGGGCGAACCCTCGCTCGAACGCGTGGTCAAGCCCACCCTGCACGTCCCGGAGTCGAAGAACGCCGACGAACTGCTCCAGGAGATGCAGGACAACCGGCTCCAGATGGTGATCGTCATCGACGAGTTCGGCACCACCGAGGGGATCATCACGCTCGAGGACATGGTCGAGGAGATCGTCGGCGACATCCTGGAGGGCGACGAGCCCGAGCCGGTGGAGTTCCTCGACGACAACACCGCGGTCGTGCAGGGCGAGGTGAACATCGACGAGGTCAACGAGTTCCTGAACATCGACCTCCCGGAGGGACAGGAGTTCGAGACGCTCGCCGGCTTCGTGTTCAACCGCGCCGGCCGCCTCGTCGAGGAGGGCGAGGAGATCGAGTACGACGGCGTGAAGATCCGTATCGACCAAGTCGACAACACCCGGATCATGCGCGCTCGCGTCACCGTCACGGAGGAGTACGGACGCGAGGAGGAGACCGAGGAGCCCGACGAGGAGAACGAACCGCTCGACACCGAGGAGTGATCGGGACGCGTCGGCTCCGAATCCTCCCTTGACGGCCGATCCGGGAGTCCACCCTTGACGGCCGCCCCGAGGTCGCGGCCCGTCTCAGCCGATCAGCGCCGTCACGCCCCAGTAGACCGAGAAGCCGAGCGCCAGCGCCAGCACCAGCGACCCGATCCACGCGAGCACGGTGTAGAGCATCTTCTTCCGGCTGACGCCCGCGTCGCCCGCCGCGAAGCCGGAGCCGACGATGGCGGAGACGATGATCTCGTTGAACGAGACGGGGATGCCGAACGCGACCGCCGTCTGGGCGATGGCGAAGGAGGGGATCAGCGCGGCGATGGACCGGCGCGGCCCCATCGAGGCGTAGTCCTGCGAGATGGCCTTGATCATCCGGGGCGCGCCGGTCCACGACCCCGCGAGCAGGCCGACGCCGCCGCCGACCAGCACCGCCCACAGCGGGACGGCCGCCCCATCGAGCAGGGGGACGAGGGGGCCGATGGCGAGACCGACCTGCGAGCCGCCGGCCGAGAAGGCGACCAGGCCGCCGAGCGCCAGGAGGAAGCGCCGCTGAGCGCCCGCGCGGTCGCGACCGAGGTCGGCGAACACGGCCGCGGCGACCAGCGCGGCGACCGCCGCCGACACCGCGACCGCACCGACGGTGAACGCCCCGACTACGGGGAGGTCGACGGACCCCGGAGCGAGCCCGTCGCCCAGCGTCCCGGCCAGCGAGCCCGCCTCCCCGTCGGGACCCAGCGCCGCGAACCCGACGTTGGCGACGATGACGCCGACCGCACCGGCCAGCACCGCGGTGAGCTCGCGCTCCGGGAACCGGTCACCGATCAACGCGCGGGCGGTGAGGAACGCGACGCCGCCGCCGAGGAACGGCGTCAGCACCCACAGCGTGAGGATCTCGCCGTACTTCGCCCACGCCGGGTCGCCGCCCATCGCCATTCCGACGCCGACGACGGCGCCGGTGACGGTGAACGCGGTCGCGATCGGATAGCCGGCGAAGACGCCGACCGCGACGAGTGTGGCGGCCGTCACGAGCGCGACGATGGCCGCGCCCGCGGTGAGCGTGACGCCGCCGATGAGTTCGGTTCCGACCGCCTCGGTGACGTTGGCGCCCTGCAGCACCGCGCCGAAGAAGCCGAGGACGCCGACGACGAGGCCGGCCCGCATCACCGAGATGGCGTTGGCGCCGACCGCGGGCGCGAACGGGGTCGACCCCGAGGAGCCGGCGCCGATCGACCACGCCATGAAGAGGCTGGCCGCCCCCGCCACGAGGAAGGTGACCGCGGTTTCGAGCGCCATCTACCGTTTCCCGTCCTCGTAGCCTTCCCGGAGCCCCAGCACCGTCCGCCGGACGAGGAGGTATCCGAAGAGGAAGAATCCGACGAGCACGGCGATCAGGCCGAGGTAGATGGGGTCCTGCAACGGCATACGCCGCGGTAACCGGGGCACCGGGTTAGGCGTTTCGGCGAGCCGCGACGAACGGCGGCGCCGTCCGGTTGCTAAAACGGCCGTTTGTGCTTAGACCACCTATATACTGTCAACCGGTCTAGTGGAGGATGCGGCATCGGTGTCGGCTCGCCCACCGCCGACCCGACCGCGAGACCGTCCGGCCGCTGCCAGCACCGTCACCCACGTTGCGACGCCCCCCACGTCGCGTCCCCACCGCCGGACGGCCTGTTTCGCCCGCTTCGGCCCTCCACTCGCCGACGCCGTGGACAGTCCACCGGTGCCGGTGTCTTCTTCCGACCCCGCGTCAGTCGGAGCGTCGCGGCTCGACCCGGAATCGCTCGAACGTCTCGCCGCCCGGTGTCACGAGCCGCCCGTCGAGCCCGTCGCCGTCGGGGACGAGTTCGGCGTGTGCCGCCCTGTTCCCGCGCGGCTGTGCGTGGCTGCCGGGGTTGAGGAGCGTGACCGCGCCGGTCGCGTCGACGGTGGGTCTGTGGCTGTGCCCGAACACGACCGCGTCCGCGTCGCGCTCGCGCCCGAACAGCGCCAGCGCGGTCGCCCCGCCGCGGCGCGTGTGCGTCACCGCGAACCGGACGCCCGCGTACTCGACGACGCGCTCGGCCGGGAGGCGGTCGCGGACCGCGGCCGTCGCGTTGTTGCCGGTCACCGCACGGAGCGTGTCGGCCGCCTCGTAGAAGGCGTCGAGCGCCGATTCGGTGTAGAAGTCGCCGGCGTGGACCACGAGGTCGGCCTCGCGGACCGCCTCCAGCGTCCGCCCGGTCAGCCGATGGCCCTCCTCGCTGTGGGTGTCCGAGACGACCGTGAGCATGGCACGGGGTTCGCGGCCGCCGACAAAAAGCCCGTCCGTCGCGGGCGGCCTACGCCTCGACCGCCAGCGACGCCAGCAGCGACTCGAGTTGGACCTGCTCGTTGGCGCCCTCCGAGATCCGGTAGTCGGCCTCGCCGACGCGCTCCATCAGTCGCACCGCCTCGCGCTCCGAGAGGTCGAACTCCCAGACGGAGCGGTGGAGCTGGTCGATCACGTCGCCGCCCGCCATCCCCGTCTCGGTCAGGAGGGTGTCCAGCGTCGCGCGCGCCTTCGAGAAGTCGCCGTTCAGCGCGTCCCGCACCATCGACTCGATCTCCTCGGGCCGGGCGGTCGCGGTGATCGCGTACACCGCCTCCTCGTCGACGACCTCGCCCGTGGTCGCGGCCGCCTGCAGGGAGTTGATCGCCCGGCGCATGTCGCCGTTGGCGGCGTACACGAGGGCGTCGACGCCCTCCTCGGTCACCTCGATACCCTCGTTCGCGGCGATCTCGCGGACCTGCGCGGCGACCGCCTCGTCCGACAGCGGCGAGAAGCGGAAGACGGCACACCGCGACTGGATGGGGTCGATGATCTTCGAGGAGTAGTTACACGAGAGGATGAACCGCGTGTTGTCGGAGAACTGCTCCATCGTCCGGCGGAGCGCCGACTGGGCGTCATCGGTGAGAGAGTCGGCTTCATCAAGGAATATTATCCGGTGGTCGTGTCCCCCGAACGACGACCGCGCGAAGCTCTTGATCCGGTCGCGGACCACGTCGATCCCGCGCTGGTCCGAGGCGTTCAGCTCCAGGAAGTTGCCGCGCCAGTCGTCCTCGCCGTACACCTCGCGGGCGATGGCCGTGGCTGCGGTCGTGTTGTGCATCACGGTCGGGACGCGTCCGGCGACGTAGTTCCGGGTGCCGGGCATCGTCAAGTCGTACACGCGCTCGTCGGCTTCGACGCGCTCTACTGACTCGACGCAGTCGTAGTAGAGGTCGTTGTCCGCGAGGCGGTTCGCCTTATCGACCTGCTCGATGGCGTCGAGCGACAACCGTCGGTTCGCGAGCGAACGGAGACGCTCCGCAACGGAGACGAACCGCGTCAGCGACCGAACCTCGGAGTCGTCGGAGCGGAGGAGGTTCGTGAGGTCGGCGGTCGTCAACTCGAGGTCCTCGACGATCTCGGCATAGCTGACCCCGAGCAGGTCGATGGAATCCCGGAGACCCTCCTTGACACGGTCGAGCCGCGCCCCCTCGACCGGCCGTCCGATCCGGTCGAGGATGGTGAGCGCCCTGTCGGCCCGAGGAGTTCGTCGGCCGTCGCTGTACTCGAGGAGTCTGTCGGCTCGCGCGCCGACGGCTTCCGAGACCTCGTGGCGCGTCTCGATGGGCGCCAGTTCGGCGCGGCCGTCGACCCACGCCGCCGGAACGCTCGCGGTCGCTTCGATCTCCGGCTGGATCTCGTCGAGGCGTTCGAGCGCGCGTTGAGCGTCATCCATCCGCTCCAGCGCGGCGCCGACGGCGCTGTCGAGCGCGGCGCAGTACGCCTCTCGACCCGGCGAATCGGGATCGAGCGACTTCGGGAGATGCTCGGTGACCGGAACGTCGAACCGGTTACAGAGGTCACGGAGGACCGTCTGCGTCGGGATCGTGTCGAAGTTCGGGTTCGACTCCTTGGCGGCGTGGCGCGCCAGTTCGTCGGCCTTGTAGTCGACGGAGAACCCGATCTCCTCGCGGAACCTGCTGAGTGCGCTCGCGCCGGAGAGGTAGAGCACGCGGTACGTGCGTTCCGTTTCGCTCCCGTTGGTCGCGGACTTCGTGAGGTCCTTCTGTCGAGACGGAATGCCGAACGTGGAGAGCAGATACGCCAGCAGGGTCACGTGGTCCTCGTTCTTCTGGGTGAGTTCGACGGTTCCCTGTGCCCCGACGTGTGCCTCGGCGTCGAACATCGCGCGAACGAACGCCGCTCGCGACTCCGCGTCCGCTCGGAGGATGGCGGAGCCGATTCCCCCCTTGCGGCTCGCTCCTGCAAACACGTCGAACACGGACTCCAGATAGTGCGTCAGCGTGCGTGACCCGATCCGAACGAAGGGCACGTCCTGCTGAACGCCGCGCGTCGTCTCCACGTCGAAGCAGTCGTGTGCGGCGTCCTCGAACGCGTCGAGGAGCTTCTCGTCGGTGTTGTAGAACTTGATCCTTCCTCCCTCGATCCGAGCCTCGCTCACAGCCAGTCCCACGAAGCGAGCCACCTCCGGCGTGACCGCCGGCGGCGGCGTGATGCTCCGGGACCTGTGGCCGTGGACGTTCACGTACTCGATCCGGGCCACGTCCTCCGGGTCGATCGGTCGGTCGGCCACCGCGAGTCGGGCGAGCGTGACGGGAGCGTCGACCCCGAAGTCGGCGGCCGCGTCGTCGGTCAGCGTCACCTCCGTCCGCTCCGGATCCATCGCCTCCATCCACGGAAGTTCGGCGGGTCCGTCGGGTGTCGGGACGCGGCGGGGCCGCGCGATCCGCTCCCCGTTGGAGAGGTCACGCGCGGGGATCCAGTCGAACCCCTCGCCATCGACTACTCGGAGCTTATGCTCGGGCGTGACGCGGAAGCTCCCGCCGTCGCGCGTCTCGATCTCGACGAGTTCGTCGGCCTCCTTGCCGAAGACGTGCGAGGGGGACCCGTACTCGACGGAGCCGTCGTCGGCCAGCGTCGCGACCGATAGCTCCGGGTCAGCGTCGGCGAACCCCTCGGTCTCGCCGGCCACGTCCTCGATGCGTTCAAGCCCTGCATCGGTAAGAACCGGCGTATCTCCCGTTACACACTTCCCGACCCCGGCCGGCCCCGCGAAGAGCAGGTGCGGGATGTCCTCCTGGTCGATGTAGCTCTGCAGGCGCTCGACGATCTCCTCCTGTCCGTGGATGTCGTCGAGGGTCTGCGGGCGGTACTTCTCGATCCAGATCTCCCGGCCGGTCGCGGCCGCCGCGTCGTCCTCGTCGCCCTCGGCCTCGCTCATGGTCGGTTGAGGGAACGGTGGGGACATAAACGGTCCGAGACGGCGCCCGCGCGGTCGGGGGTGAGCGCGTCCGCGGGGTCCGTCGCGCGAGGACTGGGCCGGCTCACCAGGGTTCGTTCTTGACGCCGATCTTGAACGCGATCACGTTCGTCGTGATGTGGAGCAGCGGGGTGATCAGCAGGACGGCGGCGATCACGCGCGGCGTGAACGTCGCGAGGAACCACGCGGGGTCGGCGACGAGCGCGCAGGCCATCGCGCCGACGACGAAGTCGAGCTGGTCGAGGCCGGGGAACGCGGCGCCGCGCTCGCGGCCGGAGCGGCGCTTGAGGAACGAGGCGCCGATGTCGCCGAGCATGGCGCCGAACGCGAGCGCGAACCCCGCCGCGAGCGAGAACGTCGGGAGCGCTTCGATACCGGTCGCGGCGACGACGGGGTCGCGGACCGCGTTGAGCGCGAGCGCGAGCAGCGTGCCCGCGAGCGTCCCCACGGCGGTGCCGCGCCACGTCTTGCCGTCGCCGAGCAGGCGGGCGCCGTTCCACGTCCGGCCGGCGTCGATGGGACGACCCCCGCCCGCGAGGACGGCGACGTTGTTCGGCACGTAGGCTGGCAGCATCGCCCAGAAGGCGGTGGCGACGAGGGAGACGACCATACCGGGACCGCACGCCCGGCGGCCGTATATAGCGTGTGGAAGGACGGCTACGGGAGGGTGGAAGCGACGGCCGGCCGCGGGAGGGTGCGGACGCCGCTCCGCCGGCGCGGACGGCAACCCTGATTACGCGCCGGCAAAAATTTCGGACCATGATCCCGCCGATCGCGAGCCGGTTCGTCGCGGGCGAGACGCCGGCGGCCGCGCTCGACCACGCGCGCGAGCGCAACGACGAGGGCGTGAAGGTGATCTTGAACCTGCTCGGGGAACACTACGACGACCCGGAGCCGGCCCGCGAGGACGCGGCCGCCTACCGCCATCTGATCGACGACATCGCCGACACGGAGCTGGACGCCTGCGTCTCGGTGAAGCCCTCCCAGATCGGGCTGGACGTCTCCGCGGACCTGTTCGCGGAGCTGTTCCGGGATGTCGTCGGGTACGCCCACGAGCGCGACGTGTTCGTCTGGTGCGACATGGAGGACGCGGACACGACCGACGCGACGCTGGACGCGTTCGTGGACGTGGCGACGGACAACCCGTGGAGCGTCGGGCAGTGCCTCCAGTCGAACCTCAAGCGCACCCGCGAGGACCTCGAGCGCGTCGTCGAGGTGCCGGGGAAGGTTCGGATCGTGAAGGGGGCCTACGACGAGCCCTCGGAGATCGCCTACACGGAAAAGGCGCGCGTCAACGAGGCGTACCGGGGCGACATCGAGTACCTGTTCAAGCACCGCGACCGCGGCGTCGCGGTGGGGAGCCACGACCCGGAGATGGTCTCGCTGGCGCGGCGGCTCGGCGAGGAGCACGGCACCGACTACGAGATACAGATGCTGATGGGCGTCCGCGACGACGCCCAGCGCGACCTCGCGGCGCAGGGCGTCGAGGTGTGGCAGTACGCGCCCTACGGCGACAAGTGGCTCTCCTACTTCTACCGGCGCGTCCGCGAGCGGAAGGAGAACCTGCTGTTCGCGGCGCGGGCGGTGCTGGGGCGGTGAGGGTCGGCCCGTGCGGTCGGCGACGCGCGCAAGACACGTGTAGAAGCGCTGATAAGGGACCGTCGCGCATACCTACCACGTAGATGTCCACGTGGAAACGCGACTTCGCGAGCGGGCTCATCGTCCTCGTGCCGCTCATCGTCCTCCTGTTGCTGGTGCAGTGGATCTACCGGCACATCGTGGCGCTCCCGTTCATCGGTGAACTGGAGCCGGGGTGGCTCCCAACCGGGGTCGAACCCGTCTATCGCGTCGTCATCGCGATCGTGGTGTTCACGACGCTCGTGCTCGCGGTCGGCTACTTCATGCGGACGACCATGGGCCGCGTCGCGGAGACCAAACTCGACGACACGATCAACCGGCTCCCCGCGCTCCGCGTGGTGTACAACGCCTCCAAACTCGCCGTCGAGACCGCCCTCTCGGGCACCGACGAACTGCAGACGCCGGTCCACCTCGAGACGTGGAACGGCATCCGCATGACGGCGTTCAAAACGGGCAAGAAGACGACCGACGGCAAGCTCGTGCTGTTCATGCCGACCGCGCCGAACATCACCTCCGGCTACGTGATCGAGGTCGAACCGGAGCGCGTCACGGAGACCAACGAGAGCGTCGAGGAGGCGATGACCCGAATTCTCTCGGCCGGGTTCGCGGAGTCGGCCCACCAGATCCCCGTCGAGGAGGAAGGCAGAAACACCGCGGACCGGGACTGACGGGAGGCCGCGGAGCGGGTCGCGACGCTTCCGCTACCGGTCGATGCCGCCCTCGCCGCCGATGACGCGCTCGACCTCCGCGGGCGTGACGACGGCCAGGTCGCCGTCGACCGTCCGCTTGAGCGCGGCGGTCGCAGCAGCGTACTCCAGCGCGTCGGCCACGTCGCCGCCGTCGAGCCGGTGGGCGAGGAACCCGGCCACGAAGGCGTCGCCGGTGCCGATGGCGTCGAACGTGTCGGCCTCGAAGACGCCCTGCTCGCGGACCGACCCGTCCGCCAGCGCGAGCGCGCCCTCCGATCCGCGAGTGACGACGACGGTCTCGAAGCCGAAGTCCGTCGCCAGTCCGTGGGCGATGTCGACCGCGTCGCCCTCGCGGTCGAGCACGCGCCGCGCGTCGCGGACGGGGACGAACAGCGTGTCCACGTCGGGGAACAGGGACTCGTAGGCGTTCCGGGCCTCCTCGGGCGTCCAGAGCTTCGCCCGGTAGTTCAGGTCGAACGACCGCGTCACGTCGTGCTCGCCGGCGGCCTCCAGCAGCGACGCTGTCGTCTCGGCCGCCTCGGCCGAGAGCGCGGGCGTGATCCCCGTAGTGTGGAACCGGTCGGCCGACTCGAAGACGCCGGTCGGCAGTTCCGCGGCGGAGACGTCGGTGATCGCGGCGTCCGCGCGGTCGTAGATCACGTTCGTCCCACGCGGCTCGCCGCCGTGTTCGAGGTAGTAGGTCCCGACGCGGGTCCCCTCGGGGTCGGCCCACGAGACGCCCGTGCGGACGCCGTGGCTGCGGAGTTCGCTCACGATCCGGCGGCCGAGCGGCGAGTCGGGGAGCCGCGAGAGCCACGCGGCGTCCGCGCCGAGGCGCGCCGCGCCGACCGCGACGTTGCTCTCGGCGCCGCCCGCCTGCACGCCGAGCTCGCGGGTCGTCTCCAGCCGCTCACCGCGAGGGGGCGACAGCCGCAGCATCGTCTCGCCGAACGTTACGAGGTCGGTCACGCGTACCACTCCATACCGGGCGCTCGGCTGGGGGCTACATAAGCGGGGGCGATCCGAGCGACCGGTCGGGTCGGCTTGTCGACCCGCCACCCGTTCCGCGATGTCCTCTACTCCGCGCGGCGTCCGGCGTGGCCGGGGTAGTCGCGCTCGAAGCGGTCCTCGATGTCCGCGCGGTCGAACGCGATGACGACCGGGCGGCCGTGCGGGCAGGCGTAGGGGTTCTCGCAGCCGTCCAGCGCCGCGAGCAGGTCGACCACGGAGCCCTCGGTCAGCGAGGTGTTGCCCGTCACGGAGGGGTAGCAGGCGAGGTCCGCCAGCAGTTCGTCGACCACGTCCGCGACCGGTTCGTCGCCGTCGGCGGCGTCGCTCACCAGGGAGCCGAGCACGTCGCGCACGAGGCCGGGGTCCAGCGTCGCGTCGAACACCGCCGGGACCGCCGACACCGCCACGGCGCGCTCGCCGTCCCGTTCCGCCTCGAAGCCGATCTCGGCGAGGTCGTCGGCGAACTCCGCGAACAGCGCCGCCTCGCGGGCGGTAAGCTCCACTCGCACCGGCTCCGCGAGCGCCTGCGCGGCCGCGCCGTCCGCGAACTCGCGCTGGAGCCGTTCGTAGTTGACGCGCTCGTCGGCCGCGTGCTGGTCGATCAGCACCAGCCCGTCCGGCGCCTCCGCGACGACGTAGGTGTCGTGGAGTTGGCCGAGCACGCGCAGCGACGGGAGGCGCTCGTACTCGCGCTCCGCGGTCGCCTCGTCGCCCCCGAGCGTGCGCTGGCTCCCGGCGTCGGTCACGCGCCGCGACGGGGCGCCCCGAGAGCCGGACGAGCCGGCGGTTCCGGCGTCCGATCCGGGGCGAGAATCGCCGCCGACAGAAGGACTCCCCGCCTCGTCGCCGACAGAAGGACGCCCGGGGTCTGCGTCCGCCCCGGTGTCCGCCTCGGCGTTCGTCTCGGCGTCCGTCTCGGCGTTCGCCCCGGTGTCCGTCTCGGCGTTCGTCCCGGTGTCCGTCCCGGCATCCGCGTCCGACTGCCACGCCCGCGGCGAGGGCCTGTCGCGGTCCGTCCGGGTCGCGTTGTGATCCGGGAGTCCGCCGCCGCTCCCGTCGTCCGAGGCCGCGTCCTCCGCGGACCCCGCAGCCTCGGAGCCGTCGCCGAGCCCCTCGACGGTCCACGCGTCGGCATCCTCGGGGTCGAGCTCCGTCGCCGCGTCGGCGGTCTCGGCCCCGTTTCTGTCCGCGGTCGTGTCCGCGTTTCCGTCGGCGACCGCGTCCGCGGTCCCGCCCGCACTTCCGTCCTCTGTTCCGTCCGCATTTCCCTCTCCGGTCGCGTCGCCGCTCCGCTCCCCCACGCCGGCCGCGCGCTCGTGGTCGGTGCCGGCGCCGCCGACCGCCTCCGCGTCGGCGGACTCGGGGGAGACGCGCGCCTCGTCGGGGGCCGAGCGCCCGCGGGGCGCGGTCGAGCGGATCAGGCCGTGGTCCAGCAGGGCGTCCTCGACCGCCTCCTCGACCGCCGCGACGACGGCGGCCTCCTCGTCGAAGCGCACCTCCATCTTCCGCGGGTGGACGTTCACGTCGACCGCGTCGGTCGGCACCTCCACGAAGAGGACCGCGAAGGGATAGCGGTCGGGCGCGAGCTGGCCGCCGTAGGCCGCCACGACCGCGTTTCTGAGCCCCCCGGCGGTGACGTAGCGGTCGTTGACGAACGTCGCGAGGTACTCCCGACCCGCGCGGGTCGTCTCGGGATGGGAGACGAGGCCGTGGACGCGCTCGACGGGGGCGTCGGCCTCGTCCCGCTCTCCCTCGGCGTCGGCTCCCGCTCCGTCCCCCTCCCCCGGCGTCCACTCGACGTCGACCATCGCCTCCGCGACCTCGCGGCCGTAGACCGCGAGGACGGCCGAGCGGAGGTCGCCGTTCCCCTCGGTCGCGAACACCTCGCGGCCGTCGTGCTCCAGCGAGACCGCCACGTCGGGGTTCGCGAGCGCGTACTGCGTGACCACGGTGTTGACGTGGTCGAACTCGGTCGCGGTCGTCTTCAGGAACTTCCGGCGGGCGGGCGTGTTGTAGAAGGGGTCCGCGACCTCGACCGTCGTCCCCGTCGGACAGCCCGCCGGTTTGACCTCGCCCACGTCGCCGCCCTCGACGGTGATCTCCGCGCCCGCGCCGGCCGCGTCCCGGGGGCGCGAGCGGAGGGTAAGTCGGGAGACCGCGCCGACGGTGTACAGCGCCTCGCCGCGGAAGCCGAGGGTGCCGACGCCGGCGTCGAGGTCCGCGGCGCCGTCGATCTTCGAGGTGGCGTGCTCCGCGACCGCGGCCGCCAACTGGTCGCGGGGGATGCCGACGCCGTCGTCGCGCACGCGGATCGACTCCGTGCCGCCCGCCTCGACGGCGACCGAGACGCGGTCCGCGTCCGCGTCGAGGCTGTTCTCGACCAGCTCCTTCACCACCGAGGCGGGGCGCTCCACGACCTCGCCGGCCGCGATGCGCTGGACCGCCCGCTCGTCGAGGTGGCGGATCGTCGGGGTGGGGTCGGCGGTCGCGTCCGCCGCGCCGGCGTCCGCCGTCTCGCCGTCCCGCGTCGGGTCCCCGCCGTCCCCGTCCTCGCCCGTGTCGCTCATTACCCCGTGGTGGGCGCGTGCGGTACTTGAAGCCGTTGTCCGGGGCGGCCTCGCCGGCTCCCGCCGATTTATGTCCTCGCGCGTCCCACCGCCGGACGTGACGGAACTCGCCGACCTGACCGCCGAACTGGTGTCGATCCCCTCCCACGAGGACGAGACCGACGCGGGCGACGCCATCGAGGCGTGGCTCCGCGCGGAGACCGACGCCGCCGTGGAGCGCGACGAGACGGGCAACGTCGTCGCCCGCCGCGGCGCGACCGACGACCCCGACGCCACGACGCTCGCGCTCGTGGGGCACCACGACGTGGTCCCGCCCGCCCCCCGCCAGACGACCGACGACGGGGGGTACGTCGTCGAGGAGCGCGACGGACGGCTCTACGGCCGCGGGACGGCCGACATGAAGGGGGCGGTCGCGGCCTGCATGCTGGCGTTCCGCGACGCCGCGGTGCCCGCCGGCGTCGAACTCGTCGCCGCCTCCTTCGTGGGCGAGGAGGTCGGAGGGACGGGCGCCCGCGCCGCCATCGACGCCGGGTTCGCGCCGGACTACGCGCTCGTCGCAGAGGGGTCGACGAACTACTCGAAGGAGGGCGTGACGGACGTGGTCGTCGCGCACAAGGGCCGGCGGGGGTCGACGGTCCGCGCGACGGGCGCGGCCGCCCACGCCTCCGAACCGGAGTCGGGCGTCAACGCGGTGTACCGCGCCTGCGACGCGGTCGACGTGATCCGCGACATCCAGTTCCCCGAGGCCGAGGTCTTCGGCGAGACCCTATCGGGGTCGGTCGCGGTGACGAAGATGGACGGCGGGGACGCGTGGAACGTGATCCCGGACGCCTGCGAGGTGACCGTCGACGAGCGCACCGTGCCGGGCGAGCGCGCCGACCTCGGGCGCGTGGAGGCCCTGCCGGGCGTCGAGTGGGAGATCGATCAGGACCTCCCGCCGATGGCCTGTGGGGACGACGCCTTCGCCGAGGCGGCGCTCGCGGCCGCGGAGACCGCTCAGGCGGGCGACCCCGAACTCGTGACGAAGCCGCACGCCACCGACGCCGGATGGCTCGCCGAGGCCGGCGTCGAGTGCGTGGTCTGTGGCGCCTCCGAACCGGGCGAGGCCCACACCGAGACCGAGAGCGTCTCGCTGGACGTGCTGGACCGCTGTTACCGGATCTATCGCGAGCTGGCCGAGAACCCCCCGCGGAGCGACTGAGCGCTGCGGTCGCCCGGGTCGGGCGGGGAACCGCGCGCGTTATCAACAGCGATACGCGGACGGACGGGCTTTTCCCTCCCCTCGTGAAACGGGTGCGCGAGCGACGGCGACGCCGGGTCGTCTCGGTCGGTGGCAGATTATTTCTCTATTTCTACTAATAGATTATCGCCGACACCTGAGTAGGCATACATAATCATTTCCTTTCAAACCAGTATTTCTGAAAGCATGGAAGCCATCAGCGCTTACCTGTCCGACAACCCGAAGATGACCGGCGTCCTGTTCATGACCCTGCTCCTGCTTTCGCAGGCCGCCCCGGCCGCGGCCAACGTCGGGTCCTCAATGCCCGGTCCGTAACTCCGTTGGCCTACAAAGGCAGTAGTTCGTCGCTCCACTGCAGTTCCCCGTCAGCGAACACCGGAAAAACCTCCAACTCCAGCAGTCGTTCGACCTGATCAGCGGTCAGTTCGCGGACCGTGACCTTGCCGGGAACGAGACAGTGCTGTTCGAGTGCGTCCGTCGTCAGGGTGAATAGCGTTCCCGCCCCGAACCCGCCGATCGGATACGTTCTGACTCCGAGGTCGTACGTTCCCCCCGTCTCCGCGAGTTCGAAGACCGCTGCCGCACCGCTCCGGCTCTGACACAGCGTCACGTCCCCGTCGCCGAGCACGCTGTACTGGTGGCCGGTGATGAGGGCGCGCTGGGCGACGTGGAGCGCGGTGCGGAGGTTGAAGCCGCCGTTCATCAGCCGGGCGACGATCCGGCCGAGCTCGGTCGCCGGCGCGTTTGCCACGTCGGTCAGCGTCGCGATCCCGCCGCGGCTCCCGCCCTCGATGAGCGCCTGGCCCTGTCTGTAGGACTGACACGCGTTCAGGAGGAAGGAGTCGACGCCGATCTCCAGGCGGGCGTCCGTGAGGTCCAGGAACCCGTTCGCACACTGCATCCCGCGGTCGTCGACGTGGCCGATGTAGTGGAGGAAGTCCACGTCGGACGCGAGCAGTTCCCGCATCTCCGCCCGAGTCAGGTCGTGGATCACCTCGATATCGAACTGCAGCATGTCGCGGAGCCCGTACAGGTTCGCCACCTCCCCCTCCTCGCGCATGCGGTCGTCGTTGCAGACGACGCTCACCGAGATCGACCCCCGTTCCGGCGTGCCGCGGCCGATACGTCGTCGGTACGCCTCGATGGTCGCCTTGTTCGCGCCGATCGGGATCCCCTCACCGACCCAGGCGTGCTCGACGGTGTCGACCGGGTCGGGCTGGACGAACTGCCCGTCGTCCACGGTGAACCCCGTCCCCCGATCCGCGGCGCCCCGAACGACCGGCGCGTCCGTCGGGGACCGGAGGAACTCGGAGACGTGACTCGACTCCGGGTCGGCGTCCGACGGGTCGGCCTCCGGACAGCGGATCAGCGACAGGTCGTCCGCGAGGTACGGCAGGACCGAGACGTTCTCCGCGGCCGGACGCACGTCCGTGGTGAGCGACCACTGCGGGAGGAGCGGCTCCAGGTCCTCGAACGGCACGTCGAGATACGCGTCCAGCCGCTCGGAAAGCGGCAGGTCGTACAGCCTCGCGTACTCCAGGTCGAGAACGTCGTCCAGCCGGTCCAACTCGTACAGCTCGACCGGATAGAACCCCTCGGTCCGGACGAGACAGTCGAGATAGAAGGTCCGCCGCAGCACGCGGGAACACCGCGCCTCGAAGTCGGGGGCCAGCGAGTGGCTCCATCCGTCGCCTCGGAGCTCGGGCGTCGACCCCGGCACGACCGTGGCGTCGAGGTAGTGCGCGAGCGAGGCGCTCGCGAAGACGTAGCGATACTCGGGCGGCACGACGATCTCCACTCCGGAATCGGTCTCCTCGACCGCGTCCGGGACCGAAAAGGCGTCGCCGACCTCGATCAGCGGCGGGTGCCCCCGCAGGGTCGGAAAGGACCGCTCCGGGCTCGTCGTGGCGAGCGACGATCCCAGAAGCGAGACGGCCCGCATCATCGACTCCGGGTCGGACGGCGTGGTGATGGTCCCCGCTGGCTGGTCGTTGAGCGAGCGAAATCCCGCTGAGACGGCCGTCTCACCGTCGAACGCGATCCGGGAGCGTTCGTCGCCGGAGACGACCGTGAGCCCGGATCGGACGTGCAGGTACGTCTTCGTCGGCGTCGGCGACACTTGCACGAAGTACTCGCCCGCGGGCACTTCGACGTCGGTCCCCTCCGCGACCACCGCTCCCGTGGCGTCCCGAACGACCACGTTCGCGACGCGGGGCACCGCGATCGTCGACGCCGAAAACCGAACCGCGGCGTCGACCGGGAAGTAGTGGTTCTCCCCGTCGGTGGGAACGGGATCGACGGGCCGGTCGGTGTAGAGTTCGAACTGCGCGTTCTCGATGTGGTCCGTGACGCGCAGCCCCTCGCTCTCGACGAGCGGGTCGATGTCGATGCTCATTGGGTGACCTCGACGGCGGAGCGTCCACGACCGCAGCCCCACGCCGTCTGTGGATCGGTTGGCTCGCTATTCGCCAATTGCCCGCATAAAGGTTGTGTCGTCCGCGAGGTCACCGGGTCGGACCGAACCGATAAAGAGTCGCCCACTCCTCCGTCCGCTAATGACCACGCTGGGAACGGCGAGCGCGGCCCCTGGGGAGACGGACACGGGGCGGCTGGAGGTGGGCGAGACGCGGGACGGGAGTCCGGTTCGGCTCCCGGTCGCAGTGATAAACGGCGCCGCCGACGGGAAGACGCTGTACGTACAGGCGGTCAGCGACGGCGACGAGCTGAACGGGCTCGGCGTCGTCAACCGGGTCGTCCCGCGGATCGACCCCGCCGAACTGTCCGGGACGGTGCTCGTCGTCGGGATCGTCAACTACCACGCGTTCCAGGTGGCCGAACACCGCAACCCCATCGACGACACGAAGATGAACCGGGCGTATCCCGGCGACGAGAGCGGCACCACCTCCGAGCGCATCGCGGCCGCCACCTTCGAGGCGGCGACGCGCGCGGACCTCATCCTCGACCTCCATCAGGGCTCCACCAGCCGGATGATCGACGAGGTCCGGGTGCGGTGTGGCCCCCGACATCGCCTCCACGGCGACTGCCTCCGGCTCGCGAAGGTGTTCGGCTGCGGCTACGTCCTCGATCAGAAGGGCCCCGACGGCCAGCTCGCCCGCGCCGGCCCGGACGAGGGCGTCCCGACGATCGACCCCGAGCTCGGCGGCTGCGTGGGCTGGGACGAGGAGTCGATCCGAAAGGGCGTCGAAGGGACGTTCAACGTCCTCCGCTACTACGGGTTCCTCGACGGCGACGTCGAGGTGGAGACGCAGACCCGCTCCCGCGGCTTCGACCAGTACGCCTCCCCCGCCGGCGGGCTCGTGCGGTTCAAACGCGAGATCGGCGCGGAGGTGTCCCGCGGCGATGCCCTCTTCGAGGTGACCGACGTCTTCGGCACGGTGAAGGCGAACGTCACCGCGGACAGCGACGGGATCTTCTGGCGGTCGCGCCGGCTCCCGCAGGTGGCCTCCGGCGAGTACGTCTGTTCGGTCGCCGTCGACGTGGACAGCTACTGATGGCCCGCGACGGAGCTCCCACGGCCGGCCCCACCGCGCTCCGGTGTCCCGACTGCGGGGCGACCCATCGCGACCGCTGGCGCTGCACCTGCGGCTCCCCGCTGCGGTTCGCCGAGCGGCCGCGCCCGGAGCCGCCGGCGCCGGACCCGGAAGCGTTCGACGCCCGCGAAGGGCTCTGGAGCTTCGCCGACTTCCTCCCGGTCGGCGACGACCCGGCCGACCGCGTCACGCTCGGCGAGGGCGCGACGCCGCTCGTGGACGCGCCCGACTGGAACGCCTCGTTCAAACTGGAGTACGTCTTCCCGACCGGCTCGTTCAAGGACCGCGGCGCGACGACGACGCTCACCCGCGCCCGCGAGCTGGGCGTCGAGCGCGTCGTGGAGGACTCCTCGGGCAACGCGGGCGCCGCGGTCGCGACCTACGCCGCCCGCGCGGGGATCGACGCCGAGATCTACGTCCCGGCGGACGTGAAGGAGTCGAAGCTGACGGCCATCCGGCGCGCCGGCGCGGAGCCGGTCCGGGTCCCGGGGAGCCGAGAGGACGTGACCGACGCGTGTCTGGAGCGCGTCCGCGAGGGCGACGCGTGGTACGCCAGCCACGCGTGGAACCCGGCGTTCCTCGCGGGAACGGCCACCTTCGCGTACGAGGTTGCCCACCGGCGCGACTGGACCGTCCCGGACGCCGTGGTGACGCCGCTCGGACACGGCACCCTGTTCCTCGGCGCCTACCTCGGTTTCCGGGCGATGAAGGCCGCGGGGTGGACCGACCGCGTCCCCCGGCTGCTCGGCGCGCAAGCGGCGGGCGTCGCGCCGGTCGTCCGCGCGCTCCACGGGCCGGACGCCGCGGACCCCGCGGACTCGGTCAACGACGCCGCCGACGGCATCCAGATCGCGGAGCCGGTCCAGATCGACCGGATCCGCGAGGCCATCGCGGCGACCGACGGCGACGCGGTTGCCGTGACCCAGACCGACGCCGAGCGCGAGCTCGACCGGCTCCACGCGGACGGCTTCTACGTCGAGCCGACCTGCGCCGTCGCGCCCGCCGCCCTCCGCACGTTCCGCGAGCGCGGCGTGATCGGCCCCGACGAGGACGTGGTGGTTCCGCTCACCGGGAGCGGACTGAAGACGTAGCCGGCGCTCGCGCGCTGCGGGAGTTCTGAAAACAGAACGGTAGCGGCGCAGCCGACGCGTCCGGTGCGTCCGTCAGGCCGCGGGGTCCCAGCCGCAGACCCCGCAGGTCGCGGCCGACTCGTCGTGAAGCGCCCCGCAGTCCGGACACTGCTTCTTGTTATACGATCGCTCCCAGCGTACGATCTCCGTCTCGTGACCGTTGTCCGCGAGGAACTCGTCGAACAGCTCGTCGTCGTTCGTGCTGGGTGCAGACGACATACACGGCATGGTATGACGTACCACTATATATGTCTTTCCGCCGGATCGACGGGTCGCGAACGACGGTCGTTCCGACCCGTTTATGCCGCCCGCGGCCGCCTACGCGAGTGATGCCCGACGACGCACCCGACGACCTCATCGCGGCGTTGCGCGCGGCCGACGCCGTGCAGTACGGCGAGTTCGAGCTCTCCCACGGGGGCACGAGCGACTACTACGTCGACAAGTACCTCTTCGAGACGGACCCGCACTGTCTGGACCTCATCGCGGCGGCGTTCGCGAGCCGACTCCGCGACACGGACGCGACGCTCGCTGGCGTCGCGCTCGGGGCCGTCCCGCTGGTGGCGGTGACCGCGGTCGAACTCGACCGCCCCTACGTCATCGCGCGCAAGCAGGCGAAGGAGTACGGCACCGGCAACCGGATCGAGGGGACGCTCGCGGCGGGCGAGGAGGTCGTCGTGCTGGAGGACATCGCGACGACCGGCCAGTCGGCGGTCGACGCCGTCGAAGCCCTCCGGGAAGCCGGCGCCGTCGTGAACCGCGTGCTGGTCGTGGTCGACCGCGAGGAGGGCGCCCGCGAACTGCTCGCCGAGCACGACGTGGAACTGGACGCGCTGGTCACCGCCTCGCAACTGCTCGACGACCGGGAGTGACTCCATGGCCGCAACCGTCGTCCACGTCGACAGCCTCGCTATCGCCGTTTCCCTGCAGATCGGCGGCGAGACGGTCGCCATCGCCGCCATCGGCACCGCCGCTGCGCTGGCGCTGGTCTACTTCGGGGTGAAGTTCGCGGCCGGCGCCCGCGAGTACCTGCAGGTGCGGCGACGCGACGCGGCCGACGCCGATGAGGAGGCCGGCGGACAGGAACCCGTCGCCGATGAGGACGCCGGTAGCGGGCAGAAGACCGCGGCCGATGAGGAGGCCGGCGACGAACCGGAGTCCGCGGCCGACGGCCGCGAACCCGGCGACTCCCGGTAGGCGGCGACATCCTTTTGTGACGAGACGGGAGTCGTTGGAACATGGCCGTGCCCTCCGTGCTCCAGTTCGGCGTCCCGGGCGGTCCGGAACTGCTGATCGTCTTCCTGCTGTTCGTGCTCGCGTTCCCGGCCGCCTCGCTGGCGCTCGGCGTCGGGGTCGGCTGGTGGCTCCGCGGGCGCCGCGGCGGGAACGACCCCGAGACGGAAACCGAACCGACCGGCGGCGCAGTGACCGACGACGCAGCGACCGCGACGGACGCCCCGACCGAGGCCGACGACGCAGCGACCGCGACGGACGCCCCGACCGAGGCCGACGACGCCCCGACCGGCGACGGTTCGGACGCGGACGACCGAAGCGAGTTCTGAGTCCGCCGGCGGTTCCCCGCCCCATCCGCCGCGATCAGGCCGGCTCCGCGGTCGAGGCGATCCGCGACTCCACCACGGCGAACGTCAGCGTGCTCAACACGCCGAGCAGCGTCCCCGCGGTGAGCGCGAGCGCGAGGTCGCCGAGCGTGAGGCTCGTCACGCCGGGGACCCCGGCAGGGAGGAAGAACCCGGAGAGGGCGTACAGCACCACGGCGATGGCGACGACGTAAAAGGGTGCGTTGAGGTAGCGCCAGCGGAACCGGTCCGCGAGGTACTCGTCGGTCACCTGGCCCAGGCTGGAGGTGATCCCCGCCGCGGCGCCCCACTGAACGAACCCGTGGACGAAGGCGGCGGCCGCGGCGCCGACCGGGACGGTCCCCCCGCCGGCGACCGCGCGGACCCGATCGACCGTCTCGACCGCCTGCACGCCGCCGATGATCAGCAGCGCGAGCGCGACGACGTAGGTGATGAGCGTCACTCGGCCGGCGTACAGCACGTTCCGGACGCGGTCGGCGACGGTGTCCACGCTGGCCTCCAGCCCGAGTCCGCGGAACAGCGAGTAGAGCCCCAACAGCGCGGAGATGAGTCCGAGCACCGCAGCGCCGGCCACGTTGAACAGGTTCGCCACGACCACGAGCGGGTAGATCAGGAGCAGGATGCCCAGCGGCACGAGGACGGTGCCGCGGGTTTCGGGGTCCGCGAGCACCTGCTTCATCGTGTAGTACATCGACTCGAGGTTCTGCGCCTGCCGGACGACGACGCGCCGGACCCCGTCGATCGGCATCCGCGAGCGGATCACGGGGAGGACGGACTCGTCCTGCGCGCCGTCGGTGATGACGACCGCGCGCACCTCCTCGCCGGTCGCCAGCTCCGCGAGCACGCGGTCGACCTCGTTGCCCACCTTGCGGTTGGCCTGCACGTCGGAGCCGTCGACGCCGGTGACGGCCGCGACCTCCACCTCCTCGCCGGTCTCGGCGGCCAACTCGTCGTGGACGTTGACGCCCTGAAAGAGCACGTTCACGTCGGAGTCCTCCGGGTCGGCGGTCGCGAGCGCGACCGCGGCCTCGGTGACCTCGTCCGCGCCGATCACCGGGGTGGGGATCCCGGTCTTGCGGCCGAGGTCGTCGTCGAGGTCGACACAGAGGACCAACAGCATCGAGACGGGCTACGCGGTCGCTCGGCATATGCTTTCGGCCACGGCGACGGGAGACGGACAGGGACTGCCCCGGCGGGCCGCGTTCAGGCCTCGGGGTGCTCGATCCCGTTCAGCAGCGCCCGCACGGCGTCCCCGTCGCCGACGGCCTCCGGATAGGCACCGATCCCGACCACGAAGTCGCCGCCGACCGCGACGGGGTCCGCGACGTGGAGCACGAGGTCGACGGTCACCCCGCTCTCGGCCAGGTCCGCGCGGGCGTCGTACTGGACGACCCGCGACTGGCTCCCGGCGACGGTCGTCTCGTACTCCGAGCGCCGCTCGAGGCCCTGCACGCCGTCGTACCGGCTCTGGACCATCTCGGCGAGGTCCTCGCTGGACATGTCGCCGACGGGGTTGAACGTCCGGCCGAGCACCTCGATCTGGGGGGTCGAGAACGCGACGAAGACGGCCGCCTGGAAGCGCTCCCCGAGGATCTCCACCGCGCGGTCGTACTCCGCGAAGTGGCTCGTCACCTCGACCTCGCGAGTCTGGTCGGCCACCTCGAACGACTCCGTGCGCACGTCCTCGCTCACGTCGACGAGTTCGTACCCCGTCTCCGAGAGGGTCGCGTCCGCGACCGTCGCCGCCTCCGCGTCGAACTCCGCCGGCCCGGAACCGGTTATCAGGTCCGTATCGATGCCCGCACAGCCCGCCAGCCCGACGGCCGCCGCGGCGCCCCCGGCGGCGAGCAGACGGCGGCGCGTGGTGTCTGTCCCGGCGTCCGCGCGGTCGGTCGCCTCGCGTGCCTCGCGTTCCATGGCCGTCCGGAGGCGCTCGCGAGGCACAAACCTTCCGTCAGACACGGCGTCGCACGCGAACGCGGCGCACACGGGGCGGACGCTCCGGACGCTTTTTGAGTCCTCGGCCGGTAGGAGGGAACGAATGATCTCGAAGGGCTGTGAACAGTGCGCCAAGGGCGGGAAGATGGTCCTGTTCGTCTACGGCTACTGCGACCAGCGGGACTGCTTCTACTGCCCCCTCGGCGAGAACCGGAAGAACGTCACGGACGTCTACGCCAACGAGCGGAAGGTGGAGTCGGACGAGGACGTGCTCGCGGAGGCCGAACGCATGAGCGCGCTCGGGACCTCCATCACCGGCGGCGAGCCGCAGGAGGCCCTCGAGAAGACGTGCCACTACCTGGAACTGCTGAAGGAGGAGTACGGCGAGGACCACCACACCCACCTCTACACGGGGATCACCGGCGGCCGCGAGAACATGCGCCGGCTCTCGGAGGCGGGCCTCGACGAGATCCGCTTCCACCCGCCGCTGGAGCTGTGGGGCGACATGCACGGCACCGAGTGGGAGGAGATCCTCCACATCGCCCGCGAGGAGGGACTCACGCCCGCGTTCGAGATCCCGGGCATCCGCGCCGAGCCGGAGTTCCTGGAGTTCCTCGACGAGGGCGCCGCCGAGTTCTGCAACATCAACGAGTTCGAGATGTCCGACGGCAACTACCGCCGGATGCAGGAGGAGGGCTTCGAGCTCCAGGAGGGCCACATGTCCGCGGTCGAGGGGTCGAAGGACGACGCCATCCTCGAGGAGATGGCCTCCCACGAGAAGGTGTACTTCTGTACCTCCGTCTTCAAGGACGCCGCCCAGCACCGCAACCGGCTGAAGCGCATGGCGAAGAACCTCCGGCGCGAGTTCGACGAGGTGACCGACGACGGCACGCTCGTCTACGGGAAGACGTACGCGCCGGCCGAGCGCTTCGAGGAACTCGGCGTCCCCGAGGAGTTCTACACGGTCAAGTCGAACCACGTCGAGGTGGCGTGGTGGCTCTTAGAGGAGATGGTCGAGGACGGCGACCTCGACGAGGGCGAAATCATCGAGCAGTACCCGACCGTCGACGGCACGGTCGTCGAGCGGACGCCGGTCGCGTAGCCCGGCCGTTTTCTGCGCCCGGCCGTTTTCTGCGCCCGGCCGCGGCGCAAGCGCACGCGTTTCGACCGCTTACTTTTCGACCGCCTACTTTTCGACCGCCTACTTTTCGACCGGATCGGACCCCGGCTCCGCCTCGTCGGCGTCGCTCCGGAACCGAGCGGGCAACAGCCCGGCCAGCAGCCCGCGGGCGATCCGCGCGGGGTCGAAGAAGAACTGCGGCAGCACCACCATCGCCACGGCGACGACGACCATCGCCGCGCCCAGCGCGGTCTCCCCCTCGAGCAGCCGCATCAGGCCGTAGTTGCCGACCGGGAGCGCGAACGCCATCGTCGCCGCCAGCCCGATCATGTCCAGCAGGCCGAACTTCATCGGGCCACCGTAGCCGGGCGACTCCTAAAAGGGTCGCGGCGGCGGGCCGGAGGGCGGAGACGGTCCTCGCGGAGGCGGTCGCTCGCGGAGGCGGCCGCGGTTCCGTCTCCCGTCCCGCCACCGTTCCATATCTGCACACGACAACGGTTTTGTGGCGGCCGCCGAACCCTCGGACATGTTCACCGGCATCGTCGAGACGACGGGCGAGATCGTGGGGCGGGAGGCGACCGACGACGGCGTTCGGCTGGCTGTCGCCGCGCCCGGTCTCGACGACCTCCACCACGGCCAGTCGATCAGCGTCTCCGGCGTCTGTCTGACGGTCGAGGCGTTCGGCGCGGATGTCGACGGTTCGGACACCGCGACCGACGACCGCGACCGCTTCGAGGTGTTCCTCGCGGCCGAGACGGTCGCGAAGACCTACCTCGGCGACCTCCGCGCGGGCGACCGCGTCAACGTCGAGCGCGCGATGCCTGCCGACGGCCGGTTCGACGGCCACCTCGTGCAGGGGCACGTCGACGCGGTCGCGACCGTCGAGGCGGTCGAGTCGGTCGGCGAGGACTGGCGACTCACGGTCTCGATCCCGGAGGGGCTCGGGCAGTACCTGGTCCAGAAGGGGTCGGTGACGCTCGACGGCATCTCGCTGACCGTGGCGGAGCGGCGCGCGGACGCCGTCGAGGTGGCGATCATCCCCACGACCTACGAGGTGACGACGCTCTCCGAGAAGGAGGCGGGCGACCCCCTGCACCTGGAGGTCGACGTGATCGCGAAGTACGTCGAGAACATGGTCGAGGGATACGCGGCCGACTGATCCGAGGGGAACGCGGCCTTAGACGCCCGTCGAGTAGCGCAGGATGCCCGCGATGCCGCCGAAGGCGTCGAGCAGCTGTTCGCCCTTCTCGAAGTCCGTCGAGATGAACGTCGTCTCGGTGCCGCGCTGGTCCGCGATGTTCATCAGGTGCTCGATGACGTCCTCGCGCTCCTGCACCTCGGCGTCCTCGCGGCACTCCGAACACTCGTGGTCCGGCGTGGAGTGGCGGGCGTCGACCACCTCGTACTCCTCGTGACCGTTGGGACACTCGTAGATCACCACGTCGGAGCGGAGGTCCTCGGAGATCAGGAGGGTGTCGACCGAGCCCATGATCAGGTTCCGACGGGTCTGCTCGAAGCCGTAGGTGGCCTCCTCGCCCGTGTGGAGGTTCTCGAAGAACGTCTCCATCAGGCGCTTGTCCTGCATGATCTCCTGGTCGGCCAGCGCCTCCTGCCCCGCGTCGACCAGGTCCTTCAGCCCGGACTCGTCGGTGTAGGCCACGTCGAACTTGCCGATGACCTTGTCCTGCAGTTCGTGGTGGAGGTAGTCGCCGTCGAGGAACTCGTCTTTCGTCGGCGAGGGACCGCCCACGAGGATGCCGTCGAGCTCGTGGCGCTCGGCGACGAACAGGTCGTTTGCCATCCCCGCGACCTCCTGGTAGAAGTTGTCGATGGCCTCCAGCCGCAGGCGGGCGAACCGCTGGGCGGACTGACCGCCCTTCCGCTGCTTGCCGGGGACCAGCGAGGAGGCGGACTTGACGGGTTCGATGCGCTTGCCCTTCAGCCAGCCGACGTTGGCCTCGCGGCGGTCGAGCACGATGAGCCCGAACAGCCCCTGGTCGGTGAGCATGTGCTCTAACGGCTCGGTCAGGAAGTGCGAGTCGCAGTGGTAGCGGAACGACTCGATGGGCTGGGGCGGCGACTCCAGGGTCTTGGTCACCATCTCCGTCTGCCCGCCGCCGGCGTCGATGGCGCCGGAGAAGATGACCATCCCGTTGTCCGGCGGGAAGGTGTCGTAGTAGCGGAGCCGGTCTTTGATCGACGTGAGCGCGTCCTGGACGTTGGTCCGCGTCTGCTTGGACTTGATGTTGGCCGCCTCGCTGTGCTCCTGGGTGACGTGAGCGACGACGTCGGAGACCTGCTTGTCCTCGGGGATGTAGATGCTGACGAGCTGGGTCCCGGAGCCCTCGTACTCCGTGAGCTCCTCGATGACCTTGCGGAACTCGTACTTCCGCCGGTCTTCGTTCGCCTGCTCTGCTTGCTCGCTCATTACCGGTAACTCGCCGCGCTGGGGGTAAGTATGCTTTGACCCGCCTGCTTGCCCGCGTCGTGGCGTGTGACGGGTTCTCCGGCCCCGCGGCATCGGCGCCCGCTCGCCGCTCGCCCCGCCGGTTCGGCCACAGCGTTCACGTCGATCCGCATGGTAGCGAAGCGCATGGATCACGAGGCGGCCCGCGAGTCGCTCGCGGAACGAGTCGCGACCGGGAGGGACCTCGACGAGCGCGTCGTCGACGCGATAGCGACCGTCCCGCGCCACGAGTTCGTCCCCGAGCGCGACCGCGACCGCGCCTACACCGACCGCCCCGTGCCGATCGGTCACGGACAGACCGCCAGCGCGCCGAGCGTCGTCGCCCTGATGACCGACCTGCTCGACCTCTCGCCCGACGACCGCGTGCTGGAGATCGGCACCGGCTGCGGCTACCACGCCGCCGTCATCGCCGCTGTCCTCGGCGACGACGGCGCGGTGTACAGCGTCGAGGTGGTCGAGGAACTCGCGGCCGACGCCCGCGACCGGCTCGACCGCCTCGGCTACGACGTGCACGTCAGACACGGCGACGGTCACGAGGGGTGGCCCGAACACGCCCCCTACGACGCCGCCTCGCTCACCTGTGCACCGGAGACGATCCCCGACGCCGTCATCGACCAGACCGCCGTCGGGGGACGGGTCGTCGCCCCGGTCGGCGGCCGCGGCGCCCAGCGTCTCGTCGTCGCGGCCGTCACCGAGGAGGGGGTCGACCGCGAGCGCCACGGCGGCGTACGGTTCGTTCCGATGGTCGAGGAGTGATGCCGGTGCGTCCGTCGTGACCGGCGCCGCCGTGGCGACCCCAGTTTCCGAAACGGTCGCTGCGACCGACGACGACGGTGGGCGGGGCTTTTGCCCCCGCGTCCCCACCGTCCGCTCATGCCGACACGCGACGACGCCGGCCTCCCGACGGAGGCGCTGTTCCTGCTGTGGGCCGCCCGCGAGACCGGCGCCCTCGACGCGCTCGCCGAGTCCGCGGGGACCCCGGCCGCGCTGGCGGCGGAGACGGACCTCACCGGTGACGCCGCGGAGACCGTCGTCCGTTCGCTCGCGGAGTTGGGCTTCCTCGAACGCGTCGGCGGGGAGTACGAGCCGACGAACCGCATGCTCGGATTTCTCGCCAAGCGCGACCCGCACTCGACCGGCCGCGTCCCCCACGCACTCGACCGGATCGACGCGCTGACCGCGCTCCCCGCGGTGCTGACCGGCGACGACGAGTCGCGGTCGGGCGAGCACCGGACCGCGAACCGCCTCGGTGCCGCGGCCGCGGCGGACGAAGCGAGCGTTCGCGCCCGCGTGACCGCCGCCCTCCGGGAGGTCCCGAACGCGGAGACCGTGCTCGCGGTCGACCTCCCCGACCCCGAGGCCGGCGTTGCCCCGGGGCCGGGCGTCGCCGCCGACGCCCGGGAGTTCGCCGCCCGCGATCGGGCGGTCACCTACCTCGCGGACGCCGCCGCGGTCGACGCGACGGGGCCGATGCTGTCGGCCGCGGGCGTGGAGCCGGTTTCGGGCGTGGAACCGGTCGCGGAGACGGTCGCCGATGCGGCCGAGCGCTATGACCTCGTGTACGCGGTCGACCGATTCGGAGCCGTTTCTTCCGACGCGGCGAGGGCCTTCGTCGCGGACGCGGCCGACCTGATCGGTCCCGGCGGTGCGGTCGTCCTCCTCGAACGCATCCGCGACCGACTCTCGCCCGAGGACGCGGTCATCGCGGACGTGCGCGCACTGGCGAGCAGGGTCGGAAGCGGGGCCGGTTCGGGGGGTGAGGCCGCCGGCGCCCACGCGAGCGACGACTACCGCGCGTGGGGCGAGTCCGCCGGGCTGACGACGGAACTCGTCGCCGTCCCCGGGTCCGACCGCACCGCGGTCGTCTATCGGCGCCCCGAGCGCACGGTTCAAGAGGACTGAGTCCCGAGGGCGAGTATGGACGAGGCGGCGCTCCGGGTCGACATGATCGAGCGACTCGAGCACGACATCGGCGAGTCGCTCGGCGAGCGCGTCCTGAGCGCGCTCGGCGCGGTTCCCCGCGAGACGTTCGTCTCCTCGTCGCCGTACGGCGCCGACGCCTCCCAGGAGGAGGGGACGCGCGCGCTGGCCCCCGCGACGGTCGCCCGGATGTTGACCGCCCTCGACGCGCGGCAGGGCGACGAGACGCTGATCGTCGGCGCCGGGGTGGGATACACCGCGGCCGCGCTGGCGGAGATCGTCGGCGCCCGACACGTCCACGCGGTCGACGTGGACCGCGACGCCGTCCACCTCGCGCGCTCGAACCTCGCGGACGCCGGCTACGACGCCGTGCTGGTGGATCGCCGGAACGGCGTCGAGGGGCTCCCCGAGTACGCGCCCTTCGACCGAGTGCTCCTGGAGGCCGCCGTCGTCCGCCCCCCGCGGGCGCTGATCGACCAGCTCTCCGCCGACGGGCGGATCGTCTACCCGAAGGGGACCGGCGTGCAGACCGTCGTCGCGGCGGAACCGACCGTCGCCGACCGCGAGGAGCGGGGCCCGGACGACTTCGCGGTCGTCGAGGAGGCCGGCCCCGCTCGGCTCCGCGCGATGCTCGCGGAGGGCGAACGCGGCGGAGTCGAGCGCAACCGAACCCGTCGCGAAGACGCCGAGCGCGCCGAGCAGGGGCACTTCGCCCGCGCCGGCTGGGAGCAGGACTGGATCGACTGGGACCGGCAGGGTTAGTCCTCGACCACCAGCACCGCGGTGTTCTCTCGGTCGTCCGCGTAGTCGCTTCCGGCGGGCGGTTTGATCGTGATCCGAAGCGTCCCGTCCGGCTGGTTCGGACCGAGCGAAGGGTCGACGGAGAGCGTCGCCACTCCATTCGCGTCCGTCGTCGCGGTCGCCACCCCGTCGAGCCGCGCGCTCCCGGCTCGGAGGATCACGGTCGCGTCCGCGACGCGGGAACCGTCGGGGTCGACGACCGTCACCTCGAGGTCCTGCTCCCCCGGCGTCGTCACCTCCGGTTCCGGCTGAGCGTCCAGTTCGGTCACGGCCAACCCCTGGATCCCGCTCACCATCGAGAGCATGACGCTCAGGCTGGCGACGCCGACGACGAGCGCGATGACCAGTCTGACGGGAAGTCCCTCAATGGCGCGCTCGTCGCGGCGGAGCTCACAGAAGGGGTGACAGACGCAGATACCCCGCTCGCAGGCGCCGCGGTCGTGGCGGGTGCGGCCGATGGCGGACTCCTCGGCGGCGTCGTTCTCGCTCGGCGGAGACGGATCGTCGGCGCGCTCGTCGTCGCCGGAGGACGTGTCGGGCATGGCCCCGAATCGCCCCGGTCTCCCATTTGAACCCTCGCGCCGACCCTTATGAACGATGCCGCGTGAATCCACCGCGATGCACGTGCTCGGACGCGACGCGCCGGCGGACGCGGGACCGGTCGCCGAGGTCGGGCGGTTCCTCGCACGGGACGGGAGCGAGGGTGCGCGGGTCGGGTTCGATATCGACCGCCCGCACGCGGGCGTGGTGGTCGGCAAACGCGGAACGGGGAAGTCCTACACGCTGGGTGTGCTCGTGGAGGAGCTCGCGGCCGCCGACGGCGTCGCGCCGGTCGTCGTGGACCCGATGGGCGTCTTCGACGGGCTTAGCGACGCCGGCGGCCGCGTCGTCGAACCGCGCGTGCGTCCCGACGCGCTCCCGCCGTCCGCCTGGCCGGAGCTGCTCGGGCTCGACCCGGAGTCCCCGGCCGGGAGCCTGCTCTGGCGAAGCGTCGCCGAGGCCGACGAAGGGGAAGGGGACGCGACCGCGCTCGCGGACGTCCGGGACCAGCTCGGGGCGGCCGATGCGCCCGCGAGCGCGCGTCGCGCGGCCGATAACGCGCTTCGACTGGCCGAGTCGTGGGGCGTGTTCGCGGCGGACGCGCCGCACCCGGCCGCGTTCGCCGACGGCGCCCCCGCCGTGCTCGACTGCACGGGGCTCCCGACGGCCGCACGCGGGGCAGTGGTCCGGGCAGTCGCCCGCGGCCTCTACGAGGCCCGCGTCTCCGACGCCGGCGGGGGCTGTCGGCGGCTTCCGTGGCTGCTCGTCGACGAGGCGCACGCGCTGTTCGGCGGCGTCGCCGACCCCGCCCTGCGGACGCTTCTGACCCGAGGGCGAGCGCCCGGCGTCTCGCTGGTCTGCGCCACGCAGCGGCCGGACGCGCTCCCCGACGTCGCCGTCTCACAGGCCGACCTGCTGGTCGCGCATCGACTGACCGACGAACGTGACGTGGCGGCGCTGCGGGCGGCACAGCCCTCGTACCTCGGCGCGGACCTCGCGGCCGCGCTCCCGACGGGCACCGGCGACGCGCTGGTCGTCGACGACGCGACGGAGGTGAGCCACACGATCCGAATCCGCGAGCGTGAGACGCCACACGGCGGCGGAAGTCCGCGGGCGAGCGCGGTCGGGGACAGTCCCCAGGGCGAATCCCGCCACCACACCGGACCAGAAAAGTAGGCGACCGCCGGATCGGGAGCATGGACCGGAGCGCGGGCGATGTCGGGCTGGTCGCGCTCGGCGGATTCCTCGGCGCGACTGGCCGATACAGCGTCGACCTCGCGCTCGGCGGCGTCGCGGGGACGTTCGCGGTGAACGTCGCCGGCGCGTTCCTGCTCGGCCTGCTCGTGGCGACCGTCACCGACCGCCGCGCCCGCCTGCTGTTCGGGACCGGAGTGCTGTCGTCGTTCACCACCTACAGCGCCTTCGCACACGACGCGGTGACGCTCGGGACCGTCGCGGGCGCCGGCTACGTCGCGGCGACGTACGCGGTCGGGTTCGCGGCGGCGGGCGCGGGGCTCGCGCTCGGGGGGCGGCGATGACCGCCGTCGACCTGCTGCTGGTCGGCATCGGGGGCGCCTGCGGCGCCGTCGGGAGACACGCCGTCGGGCGGGCGCTGTCCGGTCGGCGCTCGCTGGTCGCGGTCAACGTCGCCGGGAGCCTGCTGCTCGGTGCGGTGTTGGCCGCGCCGCTGTCGCCCTCGGCGATGCGGTTCGCGGGCGTCGGGTTCTGCGGCGCGTTCACGACCTTCTCCTCGGTGGCGGTGGAGGTCGCGACGCTGACGGACGAGGGTCGTTCCGGGGCGGCCGCGGCGCTGGCCGGCGGAACGCTCATCGCGGCGCTCTCGGCGGTTCTCCTCGGTGCGGCCGCCGTCGAGGCGGCGTGGTGACCGGGGGCGGCCCGGGTCGCGCCGCAACCGGTGCGGTCCGACCGCAACCGGGCGAACCGAGCGACAGGTACACGTTGCGGCCGCCCGAAGGACGGCCGTGACCGACGCTTCAGACACGCCGGTCGGCGCCGAGCCGGGGGACGGCGGATCGGCCGACGGACCGAACCTGGAGGGAGATGACGCCGAGGCGCGTCCGACCGAGCCGGTCGAGCGCGAGGAGCTCTCGCTCGACGACCTGACGCTTCCCCAGCGCGTGTTCGTCGCCGCGGTGCAGAACCCGACGCGGGGCGTGTTCGTCGCGTTCCTGCTGGCGTTCGCGTTCTCCTTCTACATCGCGCTCTGGCTCGCGTTCCCCCGGTTCGCGGCGCTCGGGTCCGCGGCGGCCGCGGTCGCCGCCGTCGTCATCGGCGGCGTGCTCTACCTGCTGCGATGAGCGGGGTCAGAAACGGGGCGGAGTCGGCAGACGGCCGCGAAACGGTTCTTTCCGGTGAGTGTGTCGCCTACTCGGTCCGGGAGAGCGCCCGCGCTTCGCGGCCGCGGATCGACGTGCGACCGGCCGGCGTGACGGTCGTGGTTCCGGAAACCGACCGCAGCCGGGTCGACCCCGACGCAGTGTTGGCCGGCCACGCCGAGTGGGTGCTCGAAAAGCGGGCGGCGATGGCGGCGCGCCGCGAGCGAGCGCCCGACCGCGCGTACGGGCCCGGCGCGACGTGGCCGGTCCTCGGCGCCGAGCGCGAGATCGTCGTGGAGCGACGGCGCTCCTCGACGGTCGACCGCGACGCGGACCTGATCCGGCTCGCGCGAAGCCACGTCGACCGGACCGCCCACAAGCGCGCGCTGGAGTACTGCTTCCGCGAGACCGCTCGCGCGGAGTTCGAGCGCCGGGTCGACGCCCTCGCGCCCGAGATGGGGGTCGCCGACGCGGTCGGCGGCGTGGAGGTGCGCAACCAGCGAACGCGGTGGGGAAGCTGTTCGAGCAACGGAACGCTCAGCCTCAACTGGCGGCTGCTGCTGGCGCCGCCCGCGGTGCTCCGGTACGTCGTCGTCCACGAGCTCGCGCACCTGCGGAAACGGGACCACTCGGACGCATTCTGGCGGATCGTCGCGGCACACGACACGGAGTGGGAGCGCCACCGGGACTGGCTCCGCGAGCACGCCGACGAGCTGATCTTCGACGAGAGCGACCTCTGATCGAGCTTCGCGAACGCCCCGGAACCGGCCTTCAGGGGCGGCGGGAGACGCGGACGGTCCGATCGCGTGGGCCCCAGATGGAAGGCCGCTGCCGGCTCTCCCTGCTACGCCCGTCTCTTGTCGTCACAGAGCCTGCTGCTTCGTGACCGCGACATCCAGAACGCCCCGCCCCGCGACCGCACAGCAGCCTCACACCTCCCCCTGGCTGAACGAACAGCCGCGGCCGGTCCCTCAGCATGTCGGTGGAGGACTGCGGGAGCGCGGTCGGTGGCCGCGTGCGATCCTCCCGCCGCCCGTGCGGTGTCTCGGGCGGATTTAAGTGGATCCAGGCCGACTATTCGGATATGAGTAAATCCTCTCTCGACGCCGGCGACGACGTTCCCGAGGCGGACGTCGTCCGTGTCGGGCTCAACGGGTTCGGCCGCATCGGTCGGAACGTGTTCCGCGCCGTGCTGGAGAACCCCCGGGTCGAGCTGGCGGGCATCAACGACGTGATGGACTTCGAGGACATGGAGTACCTCGGCAAGTACGACACCGTCATGGGCCGGCTCGACGGGCTGGAGCGCGACGGCGACGAGCTCGTCGTCGGCGACACGTCGGTCCCGCTGTTCAACGTGCAGGACCCCGCGGACCTGCCGTGGGACGACCTCGACGTGGACGTTGCCCTGGAGTGTACCGGCGTCTTCCGCACGAAGGCGGACGCGAGCGCGCACCTCGACGGCGGCGCCGACACCGTCATCATCTCCGCGCCGCCGAAGGGCGAGGAGCCGGTCAAGCAGTTGGTCTACGGCGTCAACCACGACGAGTACGACGGGGAGACGGTCATCTCCAACGCCTCCTGTACGACCAACTCCATCACGCCGGTCGCGAAGGTGCTCGACGAGGAGTTCGGCATCGAGTCCGGGACGCTCACCACGGTCCACGCCTACACCGGCTCACAGAGCCTCGTCGACGGGCCGATGGCCAAGACGCGCCGCGGTCGCGCGGCCGCCGAGAACATCGTCCCCACCTCCACGGGCGCCGCGAACGCGGCCACCGAGATCCTCCCGCAGTTGGACGGGAAGATCGACGGGATGGCGATCCGCGTCCCGGTCCCGAACGGTTCCCTGACGGAGTTCGTCGTCAGCCTCGACCAGGCGGAGATCACCGCCGAGGAGATCAACGACGCGTTCCGCGACGCCGCCGACTCGGGACCGCTGGCGGGCGTCCTCGGCTACACCGACGACGAGGTCGTCTCGCGGGACATCCTCGGGCTCCCGTTCTCCTCGTACGTCGACCTGAACTCCACGAACGTCGTCGCCGGCGGCGACCTCGTGAAGATCCTCACCTGGTACGACAACGAGTTCGGCTTCTCGAACCGGATGCTCGACATGGCGGCGTACGTTCACGACGCCTGATCCGGGACCCGTTCCGGCCCGGTCGCGGACCGCCGGCCGCACCGCTTGTGCGTATCGCCCACCGCTAAGTAACCGCCCCTCGATTCTCGACACATGACCGACGCCACCTTCAGAACCCTCGACGACCTGCCCGACGACTCGCGCGTGCTCGTCCGCCTCGACCTCAACTCCCCCATCGAGGACGGCGAGCCGCAGGACAACCGCCGCTTCGAGCGCCACGCCGAGACCGTCCGCGAACTCGCGGCCGCCGGCCACCGCGTCGTCTGTCTGGCCCATCAGGGCCGCCCCGGCCGCGACGACTTCGTCTCGCTGGCGGGACACGCCGACATCCTCGCGAAACACGTCGGCCGCGACGTGGCGTTCGTCGCCGACACCCACGGCCCCGCCGCGCGGGAGGCCATCGAGGCCCTCGACGCCGGGGAGGTCCTCCTGCTCGAGAACACCCGGATGTGCGAGGACGAACTGCCGGAGGCCGACCCCGAGGAGAAGGCAGCGACCGAGTACGTCGAGACGCTCGCGCCGCTGTTCGACGCCTACGTCAACGACGCCTACTCGGCGGCCCACCGGAAGCACGCCTCCCTCGTGGGGTTCCCACTCGCGCTGCCGGCCTACGCCGGTCGCGTGATGGCGGCGGAGTACGAGGCCAACACCGCCATCGCGCGCAGGTCCTTCGACGGCCCCGTCACGATGGTCGTCGGCGGGACGAAGGCGACGGACGTGATCGGCGTAATGGACGCGCTCGGCGACACGGTCGACCGCTTCCTGCTGGGCGGCGTCGCGGGCGAGCTGTTCCTCCGCGCGGCCGGCCACCCGGTCGGCTCGGACCTGTCGGGGATGGACCTGTTCGACGAGCAGTGGGAGCGCAACCGCGAGACCATCGAGCGCGTGCTCGACGAGCGGGGCGAGGCGATCCACCTCGCGACGGACCTCGCGTACGAGGGCGCGGACGGCGACCGCGCCGAGGTCATGGTCGACGACATCGAGGAGAAGGAGACGGCGTACCTCGACGTCGGAAGCGCCACGGTCGAGGCGTACGCCCCCCTGATCCGCGAGTCCGACGCCGTCTTCGTGAAGGGCGCGCTCGGCGTCTTCGAGGACGAACGCTTCGCGACGGGAACGGTCGGCGTCTTGGAGGCCATCGCCGAGACGGACTGCTTCTCGGTCGTCGGCGGCGGCGACACATCCCGCGCCATCGAGCTGTACGGGCTCGACGAGGACGACTTCTCGCACGTCTCCATCGCCGGCGGCGCGTACATCCGCGCGCTCACCGGCGAGTCGCTGCCCGCGGTCGAACTGCTGCAGGAGCAGGCGGACGCGTAACCTGAGACCCGGCCGATCAGGCGGTCGGCGCGCGCGAGGAACGCGCGCGAGGTCGCCAGCGCGCTACTGCACGCTGGCTGCTCGAAAATCTCCGATTTTCGGTGGAGTCGCGGGCCCGGCGCGCTGCGGTGTCTCCAGCGTCGCCGTGAGCGCGGTGCGGAGAGAACGGCGGCTCGAAAATCTCCGATTTTCGGCGCGCTACTGCACGCTGGAGGCCAGCGGGACGCCGTTTGTCCCGTGCTGCGGTTCCGCGCCCGGCCCGCGGCCGAGGCTGGGGAGGTGTGAGGCTGCGGGGCGGTTGCGGTACGGTTCGGAGCGGGGCGGTTCCGGTGCTGTGCGGGGTGGAACTGTTCAGAGCAGGCGGATCGGCGACGGAACACGTTCTGTCTGAGGGAGCGTTCGAACCGGGCGATGCTCGCGCGATCGGCCGTCGCCGTCACCAGACCTCAGAAATACCGAGACCGTCCGCGGAGCACTACGAGCCGTCCGTGAGCGGCAGCCGCATCCAGAGGTCGCCGCGCTCTCCCTCGACGGTCTCGAAGCCGAGCCCGCGGTACACCGAGAGCGCGGCCCGGTTACGGCGCTCGACGGTGAGCACGACCGCGGCGCGGTCGGTGGCGGCGGCGCGGGCGACGATGTGGCGGCACAGCTCCGTCCCGAGCCCGCGGTCCTGATACGTCGGGTGGACGAACACCGCGAGCTCCGGCTCGTCGGCGTCGGTCGGCGTCAGCGTGGCGTGACCGACGACCCCGGCCTCACCCTCGGCGACGACGTTCCAGCCGCGCTCGAAGAGGTCGTCGAGCCAGCGCTCCGTCCGCGACTCGGTGACCGGCGGGAGTCCCTGCGCGCGGTCGGCGGTCCCGAAGTCGCCGTACATGGCGGTGAGCGCGTCGCGGTCGTCGCCGTCCGCGGCCCGGATCCGCCACCGGACGCCGAACTTGTCGACGAACCGTGGACCGCGCGGCGAGGGGGCGGGAGCGGGCGACCGCTCCGCCGTGGGGTCTGCCGACCGGTCCGCCGTGGAGGTGGGCGTCGTGGTCATGGCTCGTCTCCACCTACGCCGAGACGGCGCTTAAACCGGGGCGCGGGCTCCCAGCGAACGGGAACGCGGCGCGGAGCGCGGGGCGCGCACGCCGGACGCCGGACGCCGGCCTCCCGCCGACACTTTTGTCGGCCGCCCGCGAACCGCCGTGCATGAAGCTCGGCATCGTCTCCGACACGCACGACGACCTGGACGCGGTCGCGGCCGCGGTCGAACTGTTCGAGCGCGAGGCGGTCGACGCCGTCGTCCACTGCGGCGACTTCGTGGCGCCCTTCTCGGTCGCCCCGTTCGAGGGCGACTGGGCGTTCCACGCCGTCCGCGGCAACAACGACGGCGAGTGGGCCGTCGAGTCGACCGTCGAGGCGTTCGGCGAGTACCACGGCGAAGCCGCCGCCCTCCCGTTCGACGGGCGCTCCGTCGCGGTCTACCACGGCACGAGCGCGACGCTCGTCGACGCGCTGGTCGACTGCGGCGACCACGACTTCGTCTGTCACGGACACACCCACGCGCACGGCGTCGAGGAGCGCGGCGGGACGGTCCGCGTCAACCCCGGCGGGCTCCCCATCCCGGTCGCGGGCGCGGACGACGCCTTCCGGGTCGCGACGATCGACACCGACCGCGAGGGCGTCGACGCGGTGACCCACCACGTGCTGGACGGCTGAATCGGTACGCGGGACGACGAACCGGGCCGTCGACGCGGCGCGGCCGCTGGACAGCCCGCCGAGTCCCGCAAAAAGAACCGAAAAGTTCCGGCGGCCTCAGTCGGCCGCTTCGACGACTTCCCGCTCGGAGTCGTCCTCGCGGTAGTAGGTCTCGATGAACTCCTCGTCGATCCGGTTGAGCTCCTCCTTCGGCAGCATCGAGAGGAGGTCCCAGCCGATCGCGAGCGTCTCCTCGAGGTCGCGGTTCGTGTCGAAGCCCTGGTCGACGAACTCCGTCTCGAACTGGTCCGCGAAGTCGAGGTACTTGTTGTCGCGCTCGGAGAGCGCCTCGCGACCGACGATGTTCACGAGGTCGCGCAGGTCTTCACCCTCCGCGTACGCCGCGTACATCTGGTCGGAGACGTCGCCGTGGTCCTCGCGGGTGAGCCCCTCGCCGATGCCGTCGTCCATCAGCCGCGAGAGGGACGGCAGCACGTTGATCGGGGGCTGGATGCCCTGACTGTTGAGGTCGGGGTCGACGTAGATCTGCCCCTCCGTGATGTACCCGGTCAGGTCCGGGATCGGGTGGGTGTCGTCGTCGCCCGGCATCGTGAGGATCGGGATCTGGGTGACCGACCCCTCGCGACCCTCGATGCGGCCCGCGCGCTCGTACAGCTGCGCGAGGTCCGTGTACATGTACCCGGGGTAGCCACGCCGGCCCGGAACCTCCTCGCGGGCCGCGCCGATCTCGCGCAGCGCCTCACAGTAGTTGGTCATGTCCGTGAGGATGACGAGGACGTGGTAGTCCTTCTCGAACGCGAGGTACTCGGCGGTGGTCAGCGCCATCCGCGGGGTGACCGTCCGCTCGACTGCGGGGTCGTCCGCGAGGTTCATGAAGACGACCGAGCGCTCCAGCGCGCCCGTCCGCTCGAAGTCCTCCATGAACTCGTTGGCCTCCTCCTGGGTGATGCCCATCGCGCCGAAGATGACCGCGAACTCGGAGCCCTCCTCGTCGCCGGACTCCTCCTCCTCGGGCACGGACGCCTGTCGGGCGATCTGCATCGCCAGCTCGTTGTGCGGCTGGCCCGAGCTCGAGAAGATCGGGAGCTTCTGGCCGCGGACGAGCGTGTTCATGCCGTCGATACCGGAGACGCCGGTCTCGATGAATTCCTCGGGGTACTCCCGGGAGTACGGGTTGATCGCCGCGCCGACGATGTCCTGTCGCTCCTCGGGAACGATCTCCGGGCCGTCGTCGATCGGCCGGCCGGAGCCGTCGAGCACGCGGCCGAGGAGGTCCTCGGTCACGGGCATCTTCATCGTCTCGCCAAGGAAGCGGACGGAGGCGTTGCGGTCGATACCGGAGGTGCCCTCGAAGACCTGGATGGCGACGACGCCGTCCGAGGACTCCAGCACCTGGCCGCGCAGGGTCTCGCCCTGCGGGGTCTCGATCTCGACGATCTCGTCGTAGCCGATGTCCTCGTCGACCTCGGCGTACACGAGCGGGCCGCTGATCTCGGTGATTGTCTGGTACTCTTTCATTGTCAGTAGAGCGCGCGGAGCTCCTCGGTGATCTCTGCTTTGAGCTCGTCGGTGTACTCCTCGTAGTCCTCCTGGACGCCGATCCGGTTGATCCGCGGCGCGGAGTCGATGTCGATGATCTCCTCGACGGGGACGCCCGCGTCGAGGGCCTCGAAGGCCTCCTCGGAGAGCGTCTGGATCGTCGTGAGGATCATGTACGTCTTCTCCGGGGGACAGAACGTGTCCACCGGGTGGAAGGCGTTCTGCTGGAGGTACGCCTCACGCAGGTACCGGGCGATCTCCAGCGTGAGCTGCTGGTCCTCCGGCAGCGCGTCCTTCCCCACGAGCTGAACGATCTCCTGGAGCTCGGTCTCCTCGTCGAGCACGTCGACGGCCCACTGGCGCTTCTCGGGCCAGTCGTCCGCGACGTTCTCGACGAACCAGGGGTCGAGCTGCTCCCGGTAGAGCGAGTAGGACTCGTTCCAGTTGATCGACGGGAAGTGGCGGCGCTCAGCCAGGTCCGCGTCGAGCGCCCAGAACGTCTTCACGATACGGAGCGTGTTCTGCGTGACCGGCTCGGAGAAGTCGCCGCCGGGCGGCGACACCGCGCCGATCGCGGAGACGGATCCCTCCGTCCCGTTGACGTTCTCGAAGTAGCCGGCGCGCTCGTAGAACTGCGCGAGCCGGGCGGCGAGGTACGCGGGGTACCCCTCCTCGCCGGGCATCTCCTCCAGCCGGGAGGAGATCTCGCGCATGGCCTCCGCCCACCGCGAGGTGGAGTCGGCCATCAGCGCCACGTCGTAGCCCATGTCGCGGTAGTACTCCGCGATGGTGATGCCCGTGTAGATACAGGACTCGCGGGCCGCGACCGGCATGTTCGAGGTGTTGGCGATGAGCGAGGTGCGGGCCATCAGCGGGTTGCCCGTCTTCGGGTCCTCCAGCTCGGGGAAGTCCTCGATCACCTCGGTCATCTCGTTGCCGCGCTCGCCGCAGCCGACGTAGACGACGATGTCCGCGTCGGCCCACTTGGCGAGCTGGTGCTGGGTGACCGTCTTCCCGGAGCCGAACGGCCCCGGAATGGCGGCCGTCCCGCCCTTCGCGATGGGGAAGAGGCCGTCGAGGATGCGCTGGCCGGAGACCAGCGGCGTCCGCGGCGTCTTCTTCGAGGCGCTCGGTCGCGCCTCGCGGACGGGCCACTCCTGATGCATGGTGATCTCCGTGCCGTCGTCGAGCTCCGCCACCGCGTCAGTGACGGTGAAGGAGCCGGATTCGACGGAGGCGACCTCGGCGGTCTCGTCCTCCTCGAGCGCGTCCGGCGGCACCATGACCTTGTGGTCGATGGAGACCGTCTCCTCGACGATCCCGACCACGTCGCCGCGGCCGACCTCGTCGCCGGCTTCGACGGTGGGCTCGAACTCCCACTCCTCCTCGAAGTCGATACCGGGCGCGTCGACGCCGCGGTCGAGGTAGGGGCTGTTCATCTTGTCCTCGAGCACGTCCAGCGGGCGCTGGACGCCGTCGTAGATGGCGTCCAGCACGCCGGGACCGAGGTCGACCGACAGCGGCTCCCCCGTGTTCTCGACGGGTTCGCCGGGGGCGACGCCCGAGGTTTCCTCGTACACCTGCACCGTCGTGACGTTGCCCTCGATCTCGATCACTTCGCCCATGAGGCCTTCGTCGCCCACGTAGACGACGTCGTTCATGCGCGCGTCGAGATCGCGGGCGGTCACGACGGGACCGCTCACGCTCTGGATGACACCGGTTCCGGTGGTGTCCGTCCCTGTTGCTTGACTCATATGTGTTAGTCTTCCTCCATCAGGTCGATACCGATGGCTCGTTTGATCTGGTCGCGCAGCCCGCCGCTCCCGGCGCCCTCCGCGCCGAGCGTCACGAGGACCGGCTCGATGCTCCCCTCGACGCTCTCGCGGGTGTCCCGCGAGAGGTGGTCGAGGTCGTCGTCGTGCATCACGATGATGCCGACCTCCTCGTCGGAGAGCGTCTCCTCGACGGCGTCGTCGAGGGCCGCGTCCTTCTCGTCGTCCGGTACGTTGCGGAACTTCCGGACGCCGGCGAGCCGGAATCCGGTCGTGAAGTCGGGGCTGCCGATCACGGCGATCTCCTGGCTCATTGTATCACCAGTTCCGATTCGATCTCGTCGCTCCCGAGCCCGGCCTCCTTCCCGCGTGCGATGGCCCGGATGTTCTCGACCTCGCGCTCCTTGGCGAGGATGTACGAGATGATCGGGGTGACCGAGACGGGGTGGACGGTGCCGAGCCGGTCGCCGTACGTCAGAAGCGCCGCGTCGGTCGCGTGCTCGAACGCGATGAGGCTGTCCGCCTCCTCGAGTTCGCGCAGCGCGTCGCCGAGGTCGTCGCCGTACGTGCTGTCGGCGATGTACGTGACGAGTTCGTCGAGGTTCGCGGCCAGCTGCGACAGCGTCGCGCGGTCGAACAGCTCGCCACCCTCGATGAAGTAGTCCGCCGGGTCGATGTCCGCGCCCGAGCGGGCGAGCCGGAGCGCGTTGCGCGCGTTCCGGAAGTCGACCTCGGCCTTCAGGAACCGCTCGTACTGCCGGGTCGGCTCGTCGCCGCCGAGGCTCCCGAGCAGATGGTCGTAGAAGGCGCGGTCGACCGCGTTCTCGAGCGGCACCAGCACGTCCGTCTCCTGGAAGTCGGCGTAGGCCGCCTCGAGCGGCTCACCGTAGATGGTGTCCTCGAGGATCTCGACGACCGCCTCGACCGAGTCCGCCTCGAGCAGGCGCTGGATCCGCCGGTCGTCGAACGACCCGGCGCGGATGAGGTCGACCTCCACGTCCTCCGTGTCGGCGTCCGTGTAGACGCCGCGGATGACGGTCTTGATGTTCCAGGCGTCGAACTTCCGGAGGTAGCGCACGACCAGGTCGTAGACGCGCCCCTCGCTCCAGTCGAGGATGGCCTCGAACTGGTCGGCGAGGTTGGCGTTGAGCGCGTACTCGATCAGGTCGACGCCGCCGTGGCGGCTCCCCAGCGCGTTGATCTCCGCCTCGTAGGTGGACTCCTCCATGAAGCGGGCGATCTCGGCGGGGCTCATCCGGACCAGCTTGCGGTACTCCTCGTCGCCGTACAGCGAGCCGCGGCGGGCGCGAACCCGCGCGACGACGTACTCCGGGTTCGAGCTGCCGGCGGCGCTCATTGGTCGAACAGTCGCTCCGAGAGCTGCTTCAACTCGTCGTCCCAGACCTCTTCCAGGACGGAGTCGAAGGTGTTGTTCACGCGAACGCGGGAGGTGTCGCTCTCCACGACGACGCCGCCGAGGCAGTCGATCTCGCCGGCGACGGTCGCGTCGCGGTCCGCACACAGGTCCGCGAGCAGCTCCTGGTCGTCGGCGCTGCCGTACACCTCGACGGACTCGTCCTCGAAGTCGGCGAGCGCGCCCTCCAGCAGCGTCTCCGTGAGCTCGCGCCGACGGTCGCCGTCGAGGTCGGCGAGTTCCTCCTCGACGCGGTCGCGGACGTCCGAGAGGACGTCGCGCCGGGCGGCGAGCCGCTCCTGCTTGGCCTCGAGCTTCGCGGAGGAGAGCTCCTGCTCCCGCTCCTGCTCGATGGTGCGCTCGGCCTCGTCGAGGCGCTCCTCGCGGATGCGCTCCGCGTCGGCCTCGGCCGCCTCGATGATCTCGTCGGCCTCCGCCTCGGCGTCTTCGCGGATGTCCTCCGCACGCGCGCGGGCTTCGTCTCGAATGTCCTCAACGACAGTGTCCAAGGTCATTGGTTTGAAAAGGGGGGTGCCGCTCAGACGATGAAGACGACGACGAGCGCGAGGATAACGATCGTCTCGGGGAGGACCGTCAGGATGAGCCCGTTGACGAAGAGGCTCTCGTCCTCCGCCATCGCGCCGACGGCGGCCGAACCGATACCGCGCTCCGCGTACCCGGCCCCGAGCGCCGCGAGGCCGACGGCGAGCGCTGCGGCGGCGCTGGGGTCGGTCAGTGTTCCGCCGGTCGACGACTGTGCGACGTTCCCGAATTCGCTGATAGCTTCAAGCATTGGTAGTAGTTGCAGTTGCTCGTCTCCGAACAGTTGCTATTTGCCGCCACTACGGTCATAAAGCTTCCCAAAAAGATCGGCGAGAACCGCGGTACTGAGCCGCAAACCCGGGGTTGACGGAAGTTCGTCGGTCCCGACAACAGGGAGCGGGACCGGAGCGGTCGCGCGAAACGGCGGCCGACGAGCGAGCGCGGCGTGCTCAGTCGTCGGCGGTGTACTGCCGGTCGTACCCGAACGGGAGGTACGCCTTGCCGCCGCCCTCGTAGAACTTGCCGAAGAACTCGACGTACTCGAGACGCACCGCCTGAATGCCCGCGGACGTGACGCCCAGCAGGAGGACGACGAGGTGGCCGATGAACGCCACGACGATCCCGCCCACGAGGGCGAGGACGCCGACGAGGCTCGGCTCGAACGCGGTCGTCAGGCCCGCGAAGACGAGCTCGTACTCCCCGCCGTTCGCGACGGAGTGCTCCTGCACGTACGAGAGGTACTCCGGCGTGAAGATGAAGTGGAAGCTCCCGTCGCCGCCGCCGTCGATGTACGCGCCGAACGCGAGCAGGTTGACCGCCAGCGCCATGCCGCCCTTCGCGAGCAGCACCGCCATGATCCGGGCGTACGAGATGACGTTGACGATGGGCGAGAGCACCTCGGCCAGCTCAGCCGGCTCGCCGATCGCGAGCAGGACGAACCCGACCGCCGCGGCCGCGAGGCCGAGGTACCCGATGACGACCGGGAACCCGGCGAAGGAGACGGCGCCGAGGGTGAGGATCGACACCGAGTCGAACAGGAAGTCGGGCTTCGGGCCGGGCACGTGCTGGCTGAAGATCCAGATCCACGCGCCGTTGAGCAGGAGCAGCCACGAGGCGCTCTCGTACATCGCGTGCTTGAGGTCGTGCTGCTCGTAGTTGTTGACGAACGAGAGCGCGTACCCCACGTTCAGGTGGACCAGTCCGAACAGCACGCTGACGACGAGGAACGACAGCGCCCAGTCGAGGTCGGCCGGGGAGAGCCCCTTCCCGGCGACCGGCCAGTGGAGGCCGAGCAGCTGGTACGCGTGGTACCCGAACACGTCGATCCCGAAGTAGACGCCGAACAGGACGGTGAACCCGCCGGCCCACATCGCGATGGCGCCCAGTTCGCGGAAGGCACCCTCGTAGTTCGCGTAGATGAAGTAGCCGATGGCGGCGTACAACAGGCCGTACCCGACGTCGCCGATCATGAACCCGAACATCGCCGGGAACGTGAGGAAGACGAGCAGCGTCGGGTCGAACTCGCGGTACTTCGGTCGCCCGAAGCCCTGCACGAGCAGTTCGAAGGGACCGGCCGCGCCGCCGTTGTCCTGCACGACCGGCGGCTCGTCCTGCGAGCCGGCCGCGTGGCCGCCGTCCGTGGCGGCCTCGCGCTCGGCGTCGCCCTCGTCGGCGACCGGCTCCGAGTAGTGGTCGCCGTCCGGCGTGAACGAGGCGCGTTCGAGCTCCTCGACCTCCGCGCGGTCGCCGACCGCGTCGGTGAGCGCCGCCGCGAAGTCGTCGAACATCTCCGTCGGGATCCACCCTTCGGCGACGAACGCGTTCTCGGTCGTCGCGAACGAGAGCGGCGCCTCCTTCTTCTGTGCCTCGATGGTGAGTTGCTCCTCGGCGCGGAGGAGGAAGCTCGCGGCCTCCGTCTTGACCTCATCGATCTCGCTTTCGACGGTGTCGAGCTTCGACTCCAGTTCGCGGATGCGCTGTTCGCGCTCCGCGACGTAGCTCTCGGGGTCCGCGCCCGACTCGGGCACCTCGAGGAAGGTGATGTCGACGCCCACGAGCGCGTCCTGCAGGACGCCTTCGTCGGCCTCGTCGGCGGGGCGGGCGAAGATCGCCGCGGTGTCGCCGCCGGAGAAGACCTCGAAGGCGTCGATGCCGGACGCCGTCGCGACCGCGGACTCCACGTCGTCCGCGGACGCCTGACCGACGACCACCTCGAGTTCGTCGTAGCCGCGGAGGAGGTCGAGCTCGATCCCCAGCTCCGCGAACGGTTCGACCGCGGCGACCTCCTCCTCGAGGTCGCGGATCTCCGTCCGGAGGTCGTCACGGCGGTCGTTGAGGTCGTTGACGCGCTCGCGCACGTCGTCGAGTTCGGCCTCCAGCTCCTCGTCGCCAAGCGCGCCGCGGCCGTCGGCGTCCGCGTCCTCGACCTCGAGGATGCTCTCCAGCGAGCGGACGGTCACGAGCTTCTCGTTGACCGCCTCGGCGCCCTCGAGGGACTCGCCCGGCTGGAACCCCTCGTAGCGGCCGTCGTAGTCGGTGACGTGGAGGCTGTGGTGCTCGTAGGCCGTCTCGATCACGTCGTCGATGACGCGCTTCGAGCCCGTCACCGACACCTTGCTCATCTGCTCAGGCCTGAGCATTCACCGCCTCCTCGAACTGGTCGACGGCGTACTCGACCGCCTCGTCGACGCGTTCGCGCGCCTCGCTTTCGAGCTCCTCGCGGTCCTGTTCTCCCTCGGCGAGGATCTCCGATTTCCGCTCCTCGATATCCTCGCGGGCGGACTCGAGACGCTCCTCCGCCTCGGCGGACGCCTCCTCCTCGGCCTCGGAGCGGATCTCCTCCGCCCGTTTGCGGGCCTCGGAGAGGCGCTCCTCGGCGTCGGCCTCCGCCTCGGCGATGATCTCGTCCGCCTCTTCCTCGGCATCCTTGATCCGTTCGAGAACCTCTGGTCTCGCCATACTCACTAATCGTCCGAAAGTACCGACAGCGCCGTATAAGGTGTTTGCGAAAGCCATCGCGGCTCGCGCGGCTCTCGCCGCCGGTCGCGACCCCGCGTCAGTGGCGTGGTTCCCCCGCAGGACGGCGGGAGGAACGGTCGCTCGCGCGTACATTTAAGTGGTCGCTGCCGGTGGATGGCCGTATGGCAACGGTCTATGCGGTCGCCTCGGCGAAGGGCGGCGTCGGCAAGACGACGACGACCGCGAACCTCGCGGCGATCCTCTCCGCGGCGGGCGAGGACACCGTCGTCGTCGACGCCGACCTGGGCATGGCGAACCTCGCGGGCGCGCTCGGCGTCGACGCCGCCGAACCGACCCTCCACGACGTGCTCGCGGGCGAGGCGGACCCGGCGGACGCGGTCCGCGAGGGACCGTGCGGGCTTCGGGTCGTCCCCGGCGAAACGGAGCTGGACGCGTACGCGGCCGCGGACCCGGCGGGGCTCCGCGAGGTGATCGAGGCGTTCGACGACGCCGACGTCGTCGTGCTCGACTGTGGCGCCGGGCTCGCGCACGACTCGGCGCTCCCGCTCGCGCTGGCCGACGAGACGCTGCTGGTCTCGACGCCGGAACGCGACGCCCTGATCGACACCGACAAGACCGCGGACCTGGCCGATCGCCTCGGCGGAACCGTCGCCGGCGCGGCGCTCACGCGCGTGACCGCGGAGAACCACGACGAGGCGCTCGTCGAGAAACACCTCGACGCGCCCGTCCTCGGCAGGATCCCGGAGGACCCGACCGTCGGCGAGGCGCTGCGCGCCGGCGAGCCCCTGGCGACGTTCGCGCCCGACGCGCCGGCAACTGCGGCCTACCGCTCGCTCGCGACGGAGCTGACCGGCGTGACGCTCGAGCCCGCACCGGGCGCCGAGAAGCAGGCGGAGCCGACCGAGGCGGAACTGGCTGAGGGGGACGAAGGGGACGCCGCCGAAGCAGAACCCGAGGCGGAATCGGACGAGACCGGAGCCGACGAAGCAGAACCCGACACGACGGACGCGGAGGCCGAGGCGGAGTCGGACGAGACCGGAGCCGACGAAGCAGAGCCGGACGCGACGGAAGCGGAGGCCGAGGCGGAGTCCGACGCGACGGAAGCGGAGGCCGGGACGGGCGAGCCGCCGATCGCGGAAGCGGAGCCGGAACGGGCGGACCCGGACGCCCCCGAACCGGGTCCCGTCGACGAATCGGCCGAGACGGAAGAGGCCGACGCGGACGACGGCGGGAGCGAGGACGAGGACCTCGAGGGAAGCGTCCCGTTCCGCGACGCGGACGGCGATGACGACGGCGCGGAGGCGACGCCCGAGGACGACGGCGACGGCGCCGGCGACGCGGACGGCGAGACCGAGGAGAAGAAGGGCTTTTTCTCGCGGCTGTTCGGCCGGTGACCGCGGTGAGGGGCCGTCGCTCCCCGCGGACTACATCGACTCGGGGGCTTCGACGCCGAGGACCGCGAGCGCGTTCGCCATCGCGTGTTTCGCCAGCGCGACCGCCGCGAGCCGCGCGTCGCGGCGCTCGTCGGTCTCGGCGGTCAGGACCGGACACTCGCGGTAGAAGGCGTTGAACGCCTCGGCGAGGTCGCGGGTGTAGGTGGCGACCGTGTGGGGTTCGAGGTCGTCGGCGGCCTCCTCGACGACCGCGGGGAAGCGGGCGGCCTCCCGGAGCAGGGCCTCGGCCTCGGGCGCAACGAGGGCGTCGGCGTCGGGCGCGTCCGGGACCGCGGCGCCGGCGCGCGCTGCCTCCTCGAGGATGCCGCAACAGCGCGCGTGGACGTACTGCACGTAGGGGGCCGACTGCGCCTCGAAGTCGAGCGCGCGGTCCCACTCGAAGGTGATCGCCTTCGCGGGCTGCTTCGAGACGATGTCGTAGCGGACCGCACCGATCCCCACCTGTCGGGCGATGCGCTCCACGTCCTCGTCGTCGAGCTCGTCGTCGCGGATACGGTCGTCGAGGCGGTCCTCGACCTCCTCTCGCGCGCGGTCGATGGCCTCGTCGAGCAGGTCGTCGAGCTGGACGCCCGTCCCCGCGCGCGTCGACATCTTCCCCTCGGGGAGGTTGACGTACGAGTAGATGACGTGGCGGAGCTGGTCGGTGTCGTTGTCCAGCAGCTCCAGCGCGGCGTCGAGCTGGTCGGCCTGGAGCTTGTGGTCCTCGCCGAGGACGGTGACGGCGCGGTCGTAGTTGTCGAACTTCCACTCGTGGTGGGCCAGGTCGCGGGTCGTGTAGAGGCTGGTCCCGTCCGAGCGCAGGAAGACGAGGTTCTTGTCGATGCCCCACGCGTCGAGCTCCAGTTGCCACGCGTCCTCCTCGTAGACGGCGTGGTCCGTCGCCTTGAGCCGCTCGGCGACCTCGTCGGTGGCGCCGTCGCGCATGAACCGCGTCTCCTTGACGAACTCGTCGAACGTCGCGGGCAGGCGCGCCAGACACTCCTTCATCCCGCCGAGCACCTGGTCGACGACGGTCTGGACGCGCTCGTAGGTCTCCTCGTCGCCGGCCTCCAGCCCCTGGAGGATCGACTGGATCTCCGCCTCGGCGGCCTCGACCGCCGCCTCGTCGGCGTTCTCGAGGTAGGCGTTCCCCTTGCGGTAGTAGCGGACGAGGTCGTACTCGATCCGGTCCCGGGCCGGCTCCTCCTCGAGGTCCGACTCGTCGAACGTCTCGTAGGCCCACGTGAAGACGGCCATCTGGCGACCGGCGTCGTTGACGTAGTAGTGGCGGTCCACGTCGTAGCCGGCGAAGTCGAGCAGGTTCGCGACCGCGTCCCCCACGATGGGGTTGCGCGCGCGGCCCACGTGGACGGGACCGGTCGGGTTCGCGCTGGTGTGCTCGACGACGACGGAGGTGTCGCGGTCGGGGAGCGCGCCGAAGTCGGCGTCGACGCCCGCCGAGAGCGTGTCCGCGAGGTAGGCGTCCGTCGTGCGGAAGTTGACGTAGGGGCCGGCGGTCTCGACGCCGCCGAGGTAGTCGAAGGCACCCTCGGCGAGGACCTCGGCGACCGCCTCCGCCACCTGCTCGGCCACCTGCGGCGGGGGCGCCCCGACCTCGCCCGCGAGTCGAAACGCGACGCTGGAGGCGAGCGTCGCGTCGGTGTCGGCGGGCGGCTCCTCGATGCCGAGGTCGTCCGTCGGCAGGTCGCGGCGCGCGAGCGCGTCGGCGAGCGCCGTCTCGACCTCCGAGCGGAACTGTCTGAACATGTGGACCCGTTCGTGGGTCCCGCTAAAAGGCCCTTCCGAAGCGGGACGCCCGGAGCCCCGGCCGGACCGCGAGTCCGAGCGACCGTCGCTGTCCACGACCGCGGCCGGAACCGACGCGACCGACGGCTTTAGGCCGCTCCCGGCCGGAGTCGGGGGTAGACCGCGTGCGGTCCGCCGCAGTCCCGGCCGTCCCGCTCTCGAAACCCCGTCTCGATTCTGAGATGCTTACCATATTCGGTATGCTTTTACCGGCGAGTCGCCAAGTCGCAGGTATGCAAGACGCGGCGACGGCCACCGACGTCGGTCCGGACGAACTCGCGGCGCTGAAACACGTCGCGCTCGCGGACGGGCTGACGGAGACGAAGGTGTCGTGTGCGGCGCTCGGGGACCGCCTCGACGCCTCGACGCAGACCGCCTCGCGCCGGCTCCAGCGGCTGGAGGCCGCCGACCTGATCGAACGCGAGGTCGTCGGCGACGGCCAGTGGGTCCGAGTGACCGAGGCCGGCGAGGCGGCGCTCCGAAGCGAGTACGCCGACTACCGGCGGATCTTCGAGACGGAGACCGCGCTCACCCTCTCGGGCGTGGTGACGAGCGGGATGGGCGAGGGACGCCACTACATCACGCTCGATGGCTACATGCGCCAGTTCCGCGAGCGGCTCGGCTACGAGCCGTTCCCCGGGACGCTCAACGTCGACCTCGACGAGGCGAGCGTCCGCCGGCGGGCCGAGCTCGGCGGGATCGACGCCGTTCCCGTCGACGCGTGGGAGGGCGACGACCGGACGTACGGCGCGGCCACCTGCTTCGCGGCGACCGTCGTCGCCGGCGGCGCGACGGACGGAGACGGTACGGACGAGGAGGGCGGCCGCAGCTACGAGGGCGCCCACGTCATCGTCCCCGACCGCACCCACCACGACGAGTCGCAGATCGAGGTCATCGCGCCCGATCGGCTACGGGACGAGCTCGACCTCGACGACCGCGAGCCGGTCGACGTGCGGATCGAGCCCACGAGCCGCGCCGACGAGGAGGGCGCCTGATGCGGGCCGGCAGCGACGCGGAGTCGGCAGCGGCGGGCGAGGGGGACCGCCCGGGAACGAGCCACGCGGCCGTCGAGCGCGCCCTCGAGGCCTTCGCCGCGGGCGAGCCGGTCTGCGTCCACGACGCCGCCGACCGCGAGGGCGAGACGGACCTGATCTACCCCGCGGAGGCGGTCGGCCCGGCCGCGGTCCGCCGGATGCGTAACGACGCCGGCGGCCTGATCTGCGTCGCCGTGGGCGACGCCGTGGCGGACGCGTTCGGCCTCCCGTTCCTCGCGGACGCGCTCGACCACCCCGCGGTCGACGACAACCCCGACTACGACGACCGCTCCTCGTTCTCGCTCCCGGTGAACCACCGCGAGACGTTCACCGGCATCACCGACGACGACCGCGCGCGGACGATCTCGGAGTTGGGCAACGCCGCGGCGGCCGTCGCCCGCGACCCCGGCGGCTACACGCCCGAGGACTTCGCCGCCGAGTTCCGCGCGCCGGGTCACGTCCACGTGCTCCGCGGCGCGCCCGCGGGGCTGGCCGACCGCGAGGGCCACACCGAACTCGGGCTTGCGCTCGCGGCCGCGACCGACCGCGCGCCCGCGGCCGTGGTCTGCGAGATGCTCGACGGGGCGACCGGCGGGGCGCTCTCGCCCGCCGACGCCCGCGCGTATGCGGCCGCGAACGACATCCCCTTCGTCGAGGGCGCCGCGCTGCTCGACGCGCTCTGCTGACGGGACAGGTGTCGTCTGCCCCGCCGACTGCTGATTGCTCGTCCCGCCGACTGCTGATCCTGCTACATTTATCACGACCGCTGCCGACCCTCCGATCATGAGCTTCGACGAGATGGATGTCGACACCATCTGGAAGAACGGCGAGTTCCTCGACTGGGAGGACGCGACGACGCACGTCCTCACGCACGCGCTCCACTACGGGACCGGCGTCTTCGAGGGCGTCCGCTGTTACGACACGGAGAACGGCCCGGCGATCTTCCGGTGGGAGGAGCATCTCGACCGCCTGTTCGACTCCGCGAAGGTGTACGACATGGACATCGGCCACTCCCGCGAGGAGCTGACCGAGGCGACGCTCCGACTGCTGCGCGACCAGGACCTGGAGTCCTGCTACATCCGGCCCATCGCCTACTACGGCTACGACACGCTCGGCGTCTCGCCGAAGGACTGCCCGACCGACGTAGCCATCGCCGCGTGGCCGTGGGGCGCGTACCTCGGCGAGGAGGCGCTCAACGACGGCGTCGACGTGATGGTCTCCTCGTGGCGCAAGCACTCCTCCTCGCAGATCCCGACCAACGTCAAGACGACCGGGCTGTACGTCAACTCCATGCTCGCGGGCGAGGAGGCCCGCCGCAACGGCTACGTCGAGGCCATCGTCCTCAACAAGGAGGGCAACGTCGCGGAGGGGCCCGGCGAGAACATCTTCATGGTCGACGACGGCGAGATCTACACGACCGGCCGCGCCCAGTCGATCCTCGACGGGATCACCCGCAACACCGTCATCCAGCTCGCCCGCGAGCGCGGCTACACCGTCCACGACGAGGCGGTCATCTCCCGGGGTCAGCTGTACACCGCCGACGAGCTGTTCTTCACCGGCTCCGCGGCCGAGGTGACGCCGATCCGCTCGGTCGACGACACGCAGATCGGCGCCGGCACGCGCGGTCCCGTCACGGAGGAGCTCCAGGGGGCGTTCTTCGACCTCGTCGAGCGCCGGACCGACGACCACGACGACTGGTTCACGTACCTCTGAAAGCGCGGTCGTCCCCGCCGCGGAGGCAGGGAGAACGCGCCCGCCGACGCCTTTACGACGTTTTTGTTGACGGTTCTGGATCCTGTGGATCGGGACGGCGCCGCCTCGAAAGCCCCAGCCGGCTCGACCGCGTTTGCGGGGGCGCTGGCGCTCGTGATCGGGCGCGTTCGCGGAACCGACCGCTTATGACGCGCCGGGCCGTGAGCGTGGACAATGACCGACGCCGACACGACAGTGACGCGACTCTTCGGCGGACCGGGGAGCGGGAAGACCACCGCCCTCCTCGACCGCGTGGAGTCCATTCTGGAGGACGACGCCGCCGAGGTCCGCGACGTGCTCGTCGTCTCCTACACCCGGGCCGCGGCCGCGGAGATCCGCGAACGGCTCGCGGAGCGACTCGACATCTCGCCGCGGAGCCTGCAGGGCAACGTGGCGACGATGCACGCGAAGGCGTACGAACTGCTCGACCTCTCGCGGGGCGACGTGGTCGGCGAGGACGACAAGGGCGACTTCTGTGAGGAGTTCGGGATCGAGTTCGAGGACGAGTACGGCGGCGCCGGTCGCCGGACCGCCCGCTCGACGACCATCGGCAACAAGATCATCGCCACCTCGCAGTGGCTCCAGCGGACGAAACGCGACGTGGCCGACTGGTACGACGTGCCCTTCCAGTGGAACGTCGAGGAGGTCCGGCTCCCGCCGGAGGAGGACCCCAACGCGCAGGAGGGGAACAAGTACACGCCGACGTGGCCCTCCGACGACGACCGCATCGACGTGCCGGAGGCGATCCGCGCGTGGCGCGCCTACAAGGGCGAGCACGGGCTGGTCGGCTTCGCGGACATGCTCGAGCGCGTGAAGCAGCGCTCGCTCGTCCCGAACGTCGACTACCTCGTCATCGACGAGTTCCAGGACATCACCACGCTCCAGTACGAGGTGTACGAGGAGTGGCGTCCGCACGTCGAGAAGGCGCTGATCGCCGGCGACGACGACCAGGTCGTCTACGCGTGGCAGGGCGCGGACCCCGACCTCCTGCTGGACACGCCGGTCGACGAGGACGTGATCCTCCCGAACTCCTACCGGCTCCCCTCCGACATCCTCAACGTCGTCAACGCGGAGATCCGCCACATCGACAAGCGACAGGAGAAGGACCTCAAGCCGCGCAAGGAGGGCGGCGTCGTGGAGGGGATCGAGAGCCCCTCGATGATCGAGCTGGTGCGCAACGTCCGGTACACCGTCGACGACGACGAGGGAAGCCTGATGATCCTGTTCCGGGCGCGCTACCAGCTGTTCGACTTCATGGATGAGTTCATCGACTACGGCATCCCGTTCACCCTGCTGACGGACGGCCGGATGTGGACCGACCGCCTGCGCGACTACGTCCACGCGGTCGAGAAGTACGAGGCCGAGGAGCCGGTGAACGGGCTCGAAGCGCGCCGACTCGCGGACATGCTCCAGGAGTCCGCCTTCGGGACCAACGAGCGGGACGACTTCTACGACTTCCTGGAGGACCGCGAGGACAACGCCGGGGTCGACGACGCCGCGGAGTTCGAGGTGACCGCCGACGAACTGAAAGAGTACGCGCCGTTCATGCCCGACACGGCCAGCGCCAGCGACATGGTGCGGAAGGTGACGAGCTTCCAGCGCAACTCGATGGAGGCGTACTTCGACGGCGACTACCGCGACGCCGACCCCGACCGCGTCCGCGTCGGCACCATCCACTCCGCGAAGGGCCGCGAGGCCGACCACGTGTTCGTCTCGACGGACCTCACCGAGAAGGTGGTCGAGCAGATGGCCGCGACCGTCGACGACCCCACGGACGTCGACGGCGTCGAGGAGTTCACCAAGACCACCAGCCCCGTCCCCATCCTCACCGACAACGAACGCCGCGTCTTCTACGTCGGCATGTCGCGGGCCCGCGAGCGCCTCGTCCTGCTGGAGAACCTGATCAACGGCGCGCCGACGCTCCCCGTCAGCGTCCTGCTGTTCGACGAGTTGCGCGACGAGCCGGTTCAGGAGCTGATCGACGAGGTGCAGGAGGAACTCGCGGTGCCGGAACCGGAGCCGTGAGCGAGGGGAACGATGCGGCCGGCGGCGCGCCGGACGGCGCGGCCGGCGACGACCGGCCCGCGAGCAACCGCTCGGCACCGGGACGGGAGCCTGCCGACGCTCGCCCGCGCCCCGACGCGCCGGCGACGGACCTGCGGGTCCTGACCGACGCGCTGGCGGCCGCGGACGCGGACGCGTTCGTCGCGGTTGGCGACCGCTTCGACGACGACCTGCGCTATCTCACCCGGTTCGCGGGCCCCGACCGGGACTTCGCGCTCGTGGTCACCCCGGAGACGGCGACGCTGTGTGCGCCGACGCTGTTCGCCGAGCAGGCGGAGCGGGAGTTCGCGGCCGCCGCACCCCCGGCCGAGTCGGGCGACCTCGACCGACGCGTGGAGACGGGGACCGCCGGCGACCCGGCCGGCGAGCGCGCGGCCGCGGTCGTGACCGAACGGGCCGGCGAGGAAAGCGCCGTGCTGGTCCCACAGTCGATCCCCCACGACGCCGCGGTGTATCTGGAGCAGGCCGGGCACGCGATCACGTCGACGGACGCGGTCGCGGTCGCCCGCGAGCGGAAGGAGCCGGACGAACTCGAGTGCCTGCGCCGCGTCCAGCGCGCGACCGCCCGCGGGATGGCGCGCGCCGAGACGGTCCTCGCGGAAAGCCAGGTCGGAGCGGAGTCGGGGCCCGGGGACGACGCCGAGCCAGTCCTCGTCTGGGAGGGCGGTCCGCTCTCGACCGAGCGCCTGCGCCGACAGGTGAACGCGACGCTCGCCGCCTACGGCGTCCGCGACGCCGGTAACACGGTGATCGGCGCCGGTCCCTCCGCGGCGGACCTCCACTACACCGGCGTCGACCTCGTCCGGCCCGGAGAGACGGTGCTTCTGGACCTCTCGCCGCGGGGACCGCACGGCTACTACGGGGACATGACGCGGACGTTCGTCGTCGAGGGCGAGGGCGGCTGGGAGCGCCGCGCGTACGTCGCGGTGCGGGCCGCCCGCGAGGCGGCGCTCGCGGAAGTCGAGCCCGGCGCGACGGCCGCCACGGTTCACGAGGAGGCCGCCGCCGAGCTCGCGGCGCACGGCTTCGACCCGACGGCGGGCGAGGGGGAGGCGGGCTTCACGCACGGCACCGGCCACGGCGTCGGCGTCTCGCTGCACGAGGGGCCGTCGCTCTCCGCGGCGACCGAACTCCGACCGGGCCACGTCGTCACGGTCGAACCGGGCGTCTACGACCCGGAGACCGGCGGCGTGCGGCTGGAGGACCTGGTCGCCGTCACCGAGGACGGCTACGAGATCCTCCACGAGTACCCCCTCGGAAGCGTTCCGGAGCGGCGGTAGCGATCCCGACGCGGACCTCCCGGTCCGTCGCCACGGTCGCCGTCTACCGTCGGTCCTCGCGACGCTCGATCCGGTAGTCGATGCGGAGGAACGTCGCGCCGAGGACCCACATCTCGTGCGTCGCCGTCAGCGACGCGTCCGCGGCGGGGCCTCGGTCCGCGTCCGTCGCGGCCGCATCCGTCCGGCGCACCACGAACCGCTGGCCGACCGGGAGCCGGAACGCGCCGACCGGCGTGACCAGAAACAGGCCGGGGTCGCCGCCGCCCTCGGTCGTCCACTCGACGGCGTCCTCGCGCCCGTCGGTGCCGGCCTTCCCGGTCCCGTCCACGTTCCGCGGGCGGAGGACCGTCGAGAGGTTTCCGCCCGGTAGCGGGACCGCGACGTTGACGAACCGCTCGCCGTCGGCCTCGTGAGCGCCGTAGAGCGCGACGAAGACGGCCTCGCCCGCGAGGTTCTCGCGGACCCAGCCGCGCACCTCCTCGCGCGGATCCCCCGGTACGTCGACCGGGACGAAGCGCCCGCGGAGCGGCCGCCAGCCCGACCCGCCGCCGGGGAGGTTGAGCTGTCGGACCCGGCTCGTGATCGGTCCGACGAGGCGCGCGCCGAACCGGAAGCCGCGACCCCAGCGAACGCGGTAGGTCATCCGGTAATCGCCGGTCCGCTCGTAGAACGCCCGCACCGCGGGCGCGACCGCGTCGGGGTCGAAGGAGGGGCGCGCGAACGCGCCGAGGTCGTCGAGTTCGCCCGCCGGCGTCGGCGCGTCCGGGTCGACGTAGCCGGCCCGGCGGAGGTAGTCGCTCCCGACGTACGTCCCCGCCCGAACCGGCGAAAAGGGGATCCCCCGCGCGCCGCGGCGCGCCCGTCGGAGGAGGTCGACCAGCGCGAGCAGGGCGGCGACGAGGGGGTTCCGCCTGAGCAGGCGGCCGACGACCCAGCCGCGAACGAACCGCGAAACGCGTCCCATACCGGCGGGCGGTCCCGCACACAGTTAAGTGATCGCGGGCGGCAGTTCGCGGCGTATGAAGGAGATCGTCCACACCGACGAGGCGCCGGCCGCGGTCGGCGCGTACAGCCAGGCGACGACGAACGGCGACCTCGTGTTCACCGCGGGACAGATCCCGCTCACCCCCGACGGCGACCTGCTGGACGACGCGGACGTGGCGACCCAGACGGAGCGCGCGCTCGACAACCTCGTGGCGGTGCTGGCGGAGGCGGGCGCCGAGCCGTCGGACGTGCTCAAGACCACCGTCTTCCTCGCGGATATCGACGACTTCGACGAGATGAACGAGACGTACGCGGCGTACTTCGAGGAGGCGCCGCCGGCGCGGTCGGCGGTACAGGCGGGGGCGCTCCCGAAGGGCGTCGCCGTGGAGATCGAGGCCGTCGCCAGCGTCGAGTAGATGGACGGGGCGGGAGGCGGCCGCGACGACGACGGCGAACGCGACGGCGAGCCCGGGGGCGGACCCGCGACCGCGACTCACGCGGGCGCGCTCCCGACTCCGCGGGCCCGCGTGAAGTCCGCGACGCTGTGGGGCGCGGTCGGCGCGCTCGCGTTCCTCGCGCTCGCGCAGGGGTACGCGCTCGTCGTCGGCCCGCTTCCGGTCGGCGTTCTCGGACTGCTCCCGATCGCGGCCCTCGTCGGCGTCGCCGTGAGTGGGATCGCCTACCAGACGGAGCACCGCCTGCGGGCGAAAAGAAGGGTTTAACAGTCCGACCGCAGTACGTCCAGTCGGGCCAGGATGGCCGAGTGGCAAGGCGCACGCCTGGAAAGCGTGTTCCCTTCCGGGATCGGGGGTTCAAATCCCTCTCCTGGCGTTTTTGTTTCTGATTCGCATAAATAGTCACGGCTTCGTCCGACTCGACGGCGGATTTCCGAACGAACGGCGTCCGTGTGGCCACCGCGGAAAGGTTCATAAGCATGGGTAGTGTTACCACGAGTGACGATGCCAGACACGAAGGACGGCCGCGAACGGAAGGGGCGCAACAAGCGGAGACAGCTGGAGGCTCGCCTCAACGAGCGGGAACTCACGGCCGAGGAGGAGCCCCCGGAGCCGGACGGGGTCGACTCCGACTATCTGACCGACCCGACCGAGCTGGATAGCTGATCCGCCCGGTCGCGGCCCGCGGATTTTCCGATACGCTGCGTCGCCAGCGACCGCATCGTCGGTCTCCGACCGTCGCCGCCCGCGAGAGGGCTGGCCGTCAGTAGTAGTGGCTCCGTCGGTGGGACGCCGGTCCGGACGCGGAGGCGGCGCGGGCCCACCGAGACATGTACTTAAACGTCGGCGGAGCCGCACCTCATCGCGGCGTCGTATCGTGGTAACAACCAACATGGATTCGTGCAGAATCGACCGTAGTACGTCGTTTTGTCGCATCGGACGAACACGGCGCGGTCGTGACCCGAATGGCCCGCCGACGAAGGTTTTATATAGAATCACAAACAATCCGTGGGTGTACATGAGCCAGCGAATGCAGCAGGGTCAGCCGATGATCATCATGGGAGAGGACGCGCAGCGCGTCAAGGACAAGGACGCGCAGGAGTACAACATCTCCGCGGCGCGTGCGGTCGCGGAGGCCGTCCGCTCCACGCTCGGTCCGAAAGGGATGGACAAGATGCTCGTCACGTCGATGGGCGACGTCACCATCACGAACGACGGCGTCACCATCCTGCAGGAGATGGACATCGACAACCCGACCGCGGAGATGATCGTCGAGGTCGCCGAGACCCAGGAGGACGAGGCCGGCGACGGGACGACGACCGCGGTCGCCATCGCGGGTGAGCTCCTCAAGAACGCCGAGGACCTCCTCGAGCAGGAGATCCACCCGACGGCGATCATCAAGGGCTTCCACCTCGCGAGCGAGTTCGCCCGCGAGGAGGTCGACGAGGTCGCCGAGCCGGTCGACGCCGACGACACCGAGATCCTCCAGCAGGTCGCCGAGACCTCCATGACCGGCAAGGGCGCCGAGCTCGAGAAGGACGTGCTCGCCGACCTCGTGGTCCGCGCGGTACAGGGCGTCAGCGTCGACGCCGACGACGGCTCCACGGTCGTCGACCTGGCGAACCTGAAGATCGAGACCCAGACCGGCCGCTCGGCGGGCGAGTCCGAGCTGCTCTCCGGCGCGGTCATCGACAAGGACCCGGTCCACGACGACATGCCCTCGAGCTTCGATGAGGCGAACGTTCTCCTCCTCAACGAGCCGATCGAGGTCGAGGAGGCCGACGTCGACACCTCCGTCTCCATCGAGTCGCCGGACCAGCTCCAGCAGTTCCTCGACAAGGAGGAAGAGGAGCTCCGCGGGAAGGTCGACCAGATCGTCGAGTCCGGCGCGGACGTCGTCTTCTGTCAGAAGGGCATCGACGACCTCGCGCAGCACTACCTCGCGAAGGAGGGTATCCTCGCGGTGCGCCGGACGAAGAAGTCCGACCTGAAGTTCCTGAAGAACGTCCTCGGCGCCAACATCGTCTCCGACTTGGACGACCTGACCGCTGACGACCTCGCGGTCGGCAGCGTCACCCGCGACGACGAGGACGAGCTGTTCTACGTCGAGGGCGCGGACGCCCACGGCGTCACGCTGCTCCTCCGCGGCTCCACCGAGCACGTCGTCGACGAGCTCGAGCGCGGCATCAACGACGCCATCGACGTGGTCTCGACCACGGTCTCCGACGGCCGCGTCCTCGCGGGCGGCGGCGCCATCGAGGTCGAGCTCGCCAGCCGCGTCCGCGACTTCGCCGACTCCGTCGAGGGGCGCGAGCAGCTCGCCGTCGAGGCGTTCGCGGACTCGCTGGAGCTCGTCCCGCGCGTGCTCGCCGAGAACGCCGGCCTCGACGCCATCGACCTGCTCGTGGACCTGCGCGCGGCCCACGAGTCGGGCGACTCCCGCGCCGGCCTCAACGCCTTCACGGGCGACGTGGAGGACACCTTCGAGGCGGGCGTCGTCGAGACGGCCCACGCCAAGGAGCAGGCGCTCTCCTCGGCCACCGAGGCCGCGAACCTGGTCCTGAAGATCGACGACATCATCGCGGCCGACGAGCTGTCCACCTCCGGCGACGGCGAGGAGGAGGGCGGCGCGCCCGGCGGCGGCATGGGCGGCATGGGCGGCGGCATGGGCGGCATGATGTGAGCGTCCGGTAGGACAGACTCACACCCAGCCGACCGACCGAACCGCCTTTCGATCGACCGCTTCTTTCGACCCGTCTCCGACTCGTCAGCAGTCGCGGCGCCGTCGGCCCGCCGCGTTCAGCATGACCTAAATACCCGGCCGGAAAATTTTGCGGCATGGAGACGCTGCTTCTCAACAGTGCCGACGTCGACGAGAACGCGCAGATGGACCGCGTCATCGCGGCGGTGTCGGACGCGTTCGTCGCCTACGAGGAGGGGAACGCGCAGATGCCGGCCAAGTCGTACATCGACCTGCCGGAGTACGACGGCGACTTCCGGTCGATGCCGGCCTACCTCGACGCCGGCGACTGGGACGCCGCGGGCGTCAAGTGGGTGAACGTCCACACGAACAACCCCGAGGAGTTCGGCCTCCCCACCGTGATGGGGACGATGGTCTACTCCGAGCCGGAGAACGCCTTCCCGCTGGCGATCATGGACGGCACGGAGCTGACGATGAAGCGGACGGGCGCGGCGGCCGCGGTCGCGACCGACCACCTCGCTGTCGAGGACGCCTCCTCGATGGGGATCATCGGCGCCGGCGTACAGGCGTACACCCAGCTCGAGGCGATCGCGGAGATACGCGACATCGAGACGGTCGTCGTCTCGGACCTCGACGAGGGGCGCGTCCGCCGATTCATCGAGACGTTCGAGGACCGCTTCACCGTCCGCGCGGGCTCGGTCGACGAGGCCGCCGCCTGCGACGTGCTCTCGACGGTCACGCCGGTCGAGGACCCGATCGTGCAGGCGGCGGACGTGGGCGAGCACACCCACGTCAACGCGATGGGCGCGGACGCCGAGGGGAAACACGAACTCGCCGACGAACTGCTGCTCGACGCGAAGATCGTCATCGACGACCACGAGCAGTGCACCCACTCCGGCGAGATCAACGTCCCCTACGCGGACGGCACGCTCACGGACGACGACATCTACGGCGAGATCGGCCAGATCGTCACCGGGAAGATCGCGGGGCGGACGGCCGACGACGGCGTCACCGTCTTCGACTCGACGGGGCTCGCGATCCAGGACGTGGCCGCGGCCCACGTCGTCTACGAGTACGCCGACGACAACGACAACGGCTACCCCTTCGACCTGCTCGGCCTCGCGGAGTAGGCGCAGTCACCGCTCCGGGTGCGTCGGCGCGTCGAACCCGCCGCGGACGAGCGGCTTGGCGACGTGGCGGCGGGCGCAGGGCGGCACCTCGTACCAGCCGCGGTCGAGCGCCCGGTCGACCGACGCTGCAATTTTTCCGGGCGCCGCGGTCCCGCAGTCCCGGCACCGATATCCCTGCCCGCGGCCGGCCGAGGACATCGTCCGGCCGCAGTCCGGACACGTCGGCGTGACGAGTTCGGTCCCCACGAGCTCGCGGACCGCGAACTTCTCCAGCTTCAGCGTCCCCGCCTCGTACTCGCCGCAGGCGGTCAGCCGGTCGCCCGGACGGAGCGCGCGCACGCGGTCGCGGAACCGGTCCGTCGGCGCGAACGCGGCCCCCTGCGCGGTCGCGTCGTCCGGGAGGTCCGCGTCCGCGACCGCCGAGGGGTGATCGCGGTCGTCGGGCACCGCGTCGGGACGCGCGAGGGGGACGAACACGTGGCCGCCGCGGCGCGTTTCGGGGGCGCCCGCGACGACGCAGTCGACGCGGTAGCCCGCCCCCTCGCGGAGGTCGCCGAGCCGCCCGGGCGCGAGGTGCGCGTCGGTCCCCTGGTTGGTCAGGAACGTCGCGGCGCGGTCGACGGACTCGGCGTCGATGCGGGCCGCGACCTCCCGGCATGCCTCTGGCTCGTCGCCCCGGATCCCGTAGAGGATCGGTCCGGGCGCGTTGGGGACACAGACCGCCTCGCCCGTCCCGCGGTCGACCGTGTCCCAGACCGTCGGGTAGCCGAACTCGGCGGCCGCGAAGACGGACTCCTCGTCCACCCTCCGAGGCGTCCCGCACCGCTCGAACCGCCGATACGCGACGTGCTCGTGAGTCCAGTCGTCGAAGGCCGCGAGCGCCCCGACCGCGGCGATCGCGCCGATTCGGCCGCGTCCCTCGACGCTTCGGTCCCCCGCGTCCGCGTCCGGGTCGCCGCCGGCGCCGAAGCCGGCGTGATCGAACCCGTGTTCGTCGGCGAGCGCGGTGGCCTCGTCGAGGTCCAGGCGCTCGCGGAGCGCCCGCCGAGCGAATCCGGCCACCTCGTCGGGAATCGCCGCGGGCGCGTCCGGCGGGAGCGGGGCGACGACGACCCCCGGCGACGTCCGGGGGTCGTCCGCCTCGGCGAGCCCCGCCAGCAGGTCGCCCGCGAGTTCGAACGCCTCGTCCGCGGGCAGGTCCGTGTGGAGCGCGAGCGCCGCGTTCCCCCGCGTCTTGTGTTTCACCCCGGGGTTGAGGCGCACGAGGAGCCGGCACTCGACGCGGCCGCCCGCGGCCGCGATCCGCTCCGCGAGTCGCGTCGCGGCGTAGGTCGTACACATCCCGCGCTCGCGGGAGTCGGTGTCGTCGAGCCCGACGATGGTCACGGTCGGCGTACGGGCCCGACCGGCAAGCGGCTTTCGCGTCGGGAGGAGTATATAACTCTACCGCCGAAGAAGCGCGAAAAACCGCCAGAGCGCGCCGAGACCGGCCGCTCCCCGGCCGGCACAACGTATTTATGTGGCGAAGGGCGTATCAACGGCTATGTCCCGGAGTGCGCTCGTCGGGAACGTCACCGCCATGCTGGAGGACGCGGGGTTCCTCGTGAGCGACCGGTGTGCGGTCCGGCCCAAGAGCTTCGACCTGGCCGCTCGCCGCGGGGAGGACCTGGTCCTCCTGAAGATCCTCGGCAACGTCGACGCGCTCGACGCCGAGACCGGCGCGGAGATGCGCCGCCTCGGGGAGTACCTCGACGCGACGCCGATGGTGGTCGGGCTGCGGACGCGCGACGAGGACCTGAAGCCGGAGGTCGTCTACTTCCGGCACGGCGTCCCCGTCATCAACCCCGACACCGCGGTCGACCTGTTCATCGAGGAGATCCCGCCGCTGATCTACGCCGCGCCCGGCGGCCTCTACGTCAGCATCGACGGCGAACTGCTCGCTGACGAGCGCGAGGAGCGCGGCTGGTCGCTCGGCCGGCTCGCCTCCGAACTCGGCGTCTCGCGACGCACCGTCTCGAAGTACGAGGACGGGATGAACGCCTCCATCGAGGTGGCCGTCCAACTGGAGCAGATCTTCGACGAGCCGTTCTCCAGCCCGGTGAACGTGATGGAGGGGGCCGAGGAGGTCCACGACGCGGACCCGACCCCCGACGCGCCCGAGGCCGACCCCGACGACGAGCACGTCGTCCACGTGCTGACGCGCGCGGGCTTCACCGTCCACCCGACCGCCCGCGCCCCGTTCAAGGCCGTCTCGGAGGACGAGGACAGCCGCCGGATGCGCGTGCTCACCGGCCACTCCTCGTTCACCCCGGCCGCGGAGAAGCGCGCGCGGATCATGTCCTCCATCGGCGAGGTGGCCCAGACCCGGTCGGTCTACTTCACCGAGGAGGAGAACCGCCGCGAGTCCGTCGACGGCACCGCCCTCGTCTCCTGTGAGGAGCTCGCGGAGATCGACGACCCCGAGTCGATCCGCGACCTGATCCGGGAGCGGGCCGAGCGCCCGAACGAGGCGTAGCGGCGCGGGAACCGCTCACTACTCCGTGACCCATAGCCCGGCCGCCAGCACCGCGGCACCGACCTGCGAGGCCGCCAGCAGCGCGAACGCGACCCGGAAGCCGGCGGCGTCCGCGAGGGTGCCGACGACCGCGGGCGCGAACGCGCCGGCGCCCATCAGCAGGGTGCGGACCACGCCGAGCCCGCCGCCGGCCATCCAGTCGGGCAGGATCTCCACGAGGTGTGCACCACGGACCGGCCGGAAGCCGTGCGCGCCCAGTCCCAGCAGGACGACGACCGCGCCCAGCGCGACCGGGCCGGCGCCGACGGCCGGCAGGACGACCGCCGCCGCGAGCGCCGCGCCCGCCAGCGCCAGCGTCGCGACGATGACCGGGAGTCGACCCACGCGGTCGCTGAGGTCGCCGGAGACGAGTTGGACCAGACTCACGACGAACAGCGCCGAGTAGATCAGGTTCGCGGTCGCGGTCGACAGCCCGCCGGCGTCCGCGAGGTACAGCGGCAGGAACGCCACCGTCCCGTTGTAGGCGAACGAGAACAGCACCGTGACGCCGACGAACGCGGAGAACCGAGGGGCACGGAACAGGTCGACGTAGTCGCGGACGCCGGGCTCGTCCCGGTCCTCGTCGTCCGTCTCGACCGGCGATTCGTCCGCGTGCTCGTCCGTGGAGTCCGATCCCTCGGAGAGCCGGCGCGGCACGCGGATCCGGAACGCGGTCGCCAGTCCGAGCGCGACGACGCCGGCGATCAGGAACACGGCGCGCCAGTCGGCGCCCGGCAGCCGCGACAGCGCCGCCGCGAGCGCGGGCGGCGCGGACAGAAACAGCACGACGGCCGCGGGCGCGACCACGCCGCCGAACGCGCCGAACGTGTCGAGCGCGCCGAGCGCGCGTCCGGTCCGAGCGGGGTACACCCGCGAGAGCAGGCGAACGGCGACGGTCTTGTGCGCGCCGGTCCCCGCGCCCATCACGAGCATCGCGCCGACCAGAACCGCGAACGGCGAGTCGACGACGAGCACGAGCGCGCCCGCCCCCGCGAGCACGGCGCCCGCGACGACGACTCGCACCGCCCCCAACCGGTCCGCGAGGACGCCGCTGGGGAACTGCATCGCCGCGTAGACGATCATGAACCCGGTGAAGGCGGTCCCGACCGCGGCGTTGCTGACGCCGTAGCTCGCCTGCAGTGGCTCGAACAGCGGCGGGAACGCGTAGCGCAGGAACTTCGCGAGGAACCAGATCAGCGCCGTCACCACGAGCACGTCGTACTCGCGGAGGCGGCCGAACGCGGTCATCGTTCCCTCGGTCGCCGACGAGGGGGTTAAACCGTCCGACTCCGGCAGCCCGGCGGCACGCGGTCGGCGCGCTCGCCGGTACGTCGGGGACCTACCGCTCGTCGAGCGGGACGATCTCGGCGTCCTCGGGACCGGTGTAGCGGGCGCGCGGGCGGATCAGGCGGTTGTCCTCCTGGTACTCGAGCACGTGGGCGATCCAGCCGCCGGCCCGGGACATCGCGAAGATGGGGGTGTACATGTCCATCGGGATGCCGAGGTGGTCGTAGACGGAGCCGGAGTAGAAGTCGACGTTGGGCGCGATCCCCTTCTCGACGAGGCCCTCGTCGGTGAGGTACTCCTCGATGGCGGACGTGTAGTCGAGCCACTTCGTGTCGCCGGTCGACTCGGAGAGGTCGCGCAGTTTCTCCTCTAAGATCTCCGCGCGGGGGTCCTTCACCTCGTAGACGCGGTGGCCGAAGCCGGGGATGCGGCGGCCGTTCGCGCGGGCGTCCTTCGCCCACTCGACGGGGTCCTTCCCGGAGGCGTCGACCTCGTGGAGGGTCTCCATCACGTCCTGGTTGGCGCCGCCGTGGAGCGGGCCCGAGAGCGCGCCGATGCCGCCGACGACCGCGGAGTAGATGTCGGCCATCGTCGAACCGATCACCATCGCCGTGAACGTCGACGCGTTGAGCCCGTGGTCGGCGTGCAGCGTCAGCGCCATGTCGAACGTCTCCTCGGCCACCGCGTCCGGCTCGACGCCGGTGAGCATGTAGAGGAAGTTGCCGGCGTGGGACAGCTCCGGGTCCGGCGCGACCGGCTCCTCGCCCTGCCGCGCGCGCTCGAAGGCGGCGAGGATCGTGGGGATCTTCGCGGTGATCCGCCGGCCCTGCCGGAGCGAGTGGTTGAGGTCCTCCGGCTCGCCGTCCGGCTCGGGGTCGTAGCTGCCGAGCATCGACACCCCGGTCCGCAGCGCCGCCATCGGCTTGGCGTTCGCCTCCGCGAGGGTCGCGACCGTCTCCAGCACGTCGTCGTCGACCGCGCGCTCGCTCGCGAGGTCCGCCGCGAACGCGTCGAGCTCGTCCGCGGTCGGTAACTCGCCGTGCCACAGCAGATAGAGCACCTCCTCGTAGGTAGCCTCGCGGGCGAGATCCCCGATGTCGTAGCCGCGGTACACGAGTTTGCCGACGCTACCGTCGATGTAGCTCAGCTCGGACTCCGCGACGAGAACACCCTCCAAGCCCCGCTTCAGCTCGTCTGACATACCCGAACGGTTCCCGCCACCCTCAAAAAAGCGTTATCGTTTAGGAGGGTTTTCGTTCGACAGTCGTCGAACCGCAGGGCGACGTTGCACGGCGACGGCGGGTCACTCGGAGAATCCTTTTTCACGGCGGGGCGCCAAGGCGAACGGCGACCGGCCGGTCGATCCGGCCCTGATATCTTCGTGCCGACCGCGCGCCCATCACCCGCGCGCCGGGACGACGGTGATCCGCTGTTTGCGGTCGATGGCGTCCTCGAGCTCCTCGGCGATGGCGGAGCCGCGGGAGACCTGCACCTCGCCGCCGCGGCCGACGGTCGCGGTGAACAGGTACTCGTCGCCCGCGCGCACCTCGACGGTGTCGCCGACGTGTTCGTCCATCGGGATGACGACGTGCCGGGAAGTTATCTCCGGCTGGACCACCTGCTCGCGCTCCGCGCCGACCTGCCCGTTGCCGGTGCCCGCGGGACCGCCGGAGCCGGACGCGGCGCCGCCGCGACCGGGCTTTTCGTCGTGCGTGCGCACGTCGATGTCGATGCCGAGCCTGTTCTCGATGTCGGTGATCCGGCCGCCGCCCTTCCCGATGACGGAGGCGATGTCGTCCTCCTCGACGTAGACGACCGCGTCGTCGTTGCCCTGCAGTTCGACGTCGACGTGTCCGCGGGCGACCGACCGGATCTCGCGTTCGATCTCCTTTTTCGCGATGCGGCCGACGCCCGTCTCGGCGCTCCCCTCGCCGTCCTCGCCGAGCGGGACGGTGACGACCTGTCGGTTGAAGGTGTAGATCTCGTACTCCGGCCGGCCGGTCTCGAAGTTCGTCACCTGAATGACCGGGCGCGCGAGGTCCTCCGCGGTGAGCCCCTCGGGCACCTTCACCTCCGTCTCCACGTCGTAGACGGTCTCGACCTCTCCGGCCTCGATGTAGACGACGGTGTCGACGATCTGCGGGATCATCCCGAGCTCGACGCGGCCGACGAGCCGCTGGAGCGAGTCGATGGCCCGCGAGGCGTGGACGACGCCGACCATGCCGACGCCGGCCATCCGCATGTCCGCGAACACCTCGAAGTCGTCCGTCTTCCGGACCTCGTCGTAGATGGTGTAGTCCGGGCGGACCAGAAGCAGGGAGTCGGCCGTGTTGGCCATCTCGCCGCCGAGCGCGCCGTACTGGGTGATCTCCGGCCCGACCTGCAGGTCCCGGGGCTTCTCCATCGTCTTGACCGCGTAGTCGCTGTCGTTGAGGAACTCCGCGACCGCCTGCGCGAACGTCGACTTCCCGGCCCCGGGCGACCCCGAGATCAGGACGCCGCGTTTCGACTCCAGGAACCGCTCGCGGAGCTCGTCCGCGAACTCGTAGTCGTCGAGGACGGTCTTCGCGATGGGACGCACGGCCGTGATCTCGACGCCGTCCGAGAAGGGCGGCCGCGCGACCGCGATCCGGTAGTTGCGGTACTGGACGATGTCCATACCCTCGTCCGAGAGTTCGACGTAGCCGTCGTTGGACTGCCGCGCGAGGTTGACGATGGCGGTGGCCCACTCGCGCATCTGCTCGTCGCCGGTGGGCTCGTCGTCGATGACCTCGTAGCGCATCTCGCCGAGCGTGCCGCGTTTCGCCTTCGGCTTCGTGTCGGTCTTGAGGTGGACCGACATCGTCTCGTCGGTGAAGAACCGCTCGATGGGGAGCTCCTCGACCACGCCGCGGGTGACGGGTTCGAGGTAGTCGACCGCGAGCCCCTTCGCCTTCGCGACCTCCGCCTGCACCACGTCGCTGGTGAGCAGGGTGGCGTCGTGTTCGCCGGCCGCGTCGCGGATCACCGCGTCGATCTCGCCCTCGTCGGCGGCGTCCTGCCGGCCGGCTCCGGGGCGGACGCCGACGTACGTCAGGTCGATCCGTCCCTCGTCGGCCATCGTCGCGAGCCGCTGGAGCTCCGAGAGCCCGTCCCAGCCGGAGTCGCGGCCGTCGTTGGCCTGCGCCTCCAGTTCGCCGACGACGGCCTCGGGGACGACCACCGTCGCGCCCTCGTAGGTCCCGTCCTCGACGCGTTCGGACACGCGGCCGTCGACGACCGCACTGGTGTCCGGTACTACGTTCATACCGACGCTGGGGGCGCGTGCCGTATAAGGGTGTTCGACCGCCGGCCCCCCGGCGGGCTTATAAATTCCGGCGCGACCGTCCGTCTCGCAGCGGCGCTGTTGCGAGGGCGTGTGTCGCGAGGGCGCGCCGTCCTGCGGACGCGCCCTGAAAAATGGGAGTTCGAGGGGACCGCTCGCCGCTCAGGCGAACAGCTGTCGCGCCTCGTCGACCGCTTCGACGAGCGCGTCGATCTCCTCGGTCGTGTTGTAGACGTAGAACGACGCCCGCGCCGAGGAGTTCGCGCCCAGCTCGTCGTGAAGCGGCTGGGTGCAGTGGTCGCCCGCGCGGACGGCCACGCCGAAGTCGTTGAGGATGCTGGAGAGGTCGTGAGCGTGGACGCCGTCGAGGTTGAACGCCACCAGCCCGCCGCGCTCGTCGCCCGGGGGGCCGTAGATCGTCACGTCGTCGAACTCCGTCAGGCGGTCGTAGGCGTACTCGGCCAGCCGGTCCTCGTGGGCCTGCACGTTCTCCATGCCGATCCCCTCGAGGTAGTCGATGGCGGCCGCGAGCCCGATCCCCTGTGCGATGTTGGGCGTGCCCGCCTCGAACTTCCACGGGAGGTCCTCCCACGTCGCGTCCTCGAAGCTGACCCGGCGGATCATGTCGCCGCCGTAGAGGTACGGCTGCATCGAGTCGAGCAACGACTCGCGGCCGTAGAGGACGCCGATCCCCGTCGGACCGCACATCTTGTGGCCCGAGAAGGCGAGGAAGTCGACCCCGAGTTCGCCCACGTCGACCGGTCGGGTGGGGACCGATTGGGCGCCGTCCGCGAACAGGTACGCGTCGTGCTCGTGGGCCATCTCCGCCAGCTCACTGACGGGGTTTATCGTCCCGAGCGTGTTCGAGACGTGGACGACCGAGACCATCTTCGTCGAGTCGTCGATGCAGTCGGCGGCGTGGTCCATGTCGAGGGTTCCGTCCTCCTCGACCTCGATGAACCGCACGTCAGCGCCGGTGCGCTTGCCGATCTGCTGCCACGTCACGAGCGCGGAGTGGTGCTCCATCTGCGTGAGCACGACGCTGTCGCCCGGGCCGAGCTCCTCCAACCCCCAGGCGTACGCGACGAGGTTCATCGCCTCGGTCGTGTTCTTCGTGAAGACGATCTCCTCGCGTCCCTCGGCGCCGATGAACTCGGCGACGCGGTCGTGGGCCTCCTCGTAGGCGACGCTCGCCTCCTGGCTCAGCTGGTGGATCCCGCGGTGGACGTTCGCATTGTACTCGCGGTAGTAGTCCGCGATCGCGTCGATCACCTGGTTCGGCTTCTGCGTCGTCGCGCCGTTGTCGAGGTAGACGAGCGGCGTCTCGTCGCCCGGCCCCTCGCCGGGAACCGTCACGTCGCCGCCGACCTTCCGCTCCAGGATCGGGAAGTCGTCGCGGAGCGCGTCGACGTCGAAGGGGGACTGTTCTTGAACTCCCATTACCGAAAGGGACGGGTTGGAGGACTAACACCCCTTCGGTCGGCCGAGGGGCCCGACTGGAGCCCGCGGCGTCAGTCTCGGCTCCGGTAGCCCCTGATCTCCACGTACGTGCTCCGGACGGTCACCGGCGTCACGTCCGCCACGTCCGCGGCCTCCCGCTGGGTGACCGCCCCACCCGCGTCGACCTGCTGACCCGCGGTGTACAGACACGCCGCCGCGACGCCGCTGGGATCGCGCCCGCCCGCGGTCCCCTCCTCGACCGCTCGCCGCGCGAGCTCGCGGGCGCGCCGCTCGACCGCGGTCGAACAGCCGAGCTCCGAGGCGAACCGCGGGAGGTACTCCGCGGGGTCGGTCGGGCCGACCGGAAGCCCCAGTTCGCGGTTCATGGCGTCGAAGGCGGCGTCCTGTTCGCCGGCGGTCGCCTTCGCGGCCTCGCGCACCTCCGTGCGCGTCCGGGCGACGTTGGCCGCCCGGGCGGCGGCGTACACGGCGGCCGCCGAGAACCCCTCCAGCGAGCGCCCGCGAAGCAGGTTCGCGTCCTGCGCCGAGTCGAACAGCGCACACGCCTGGTCGCGGACGCTCTCGGGCAGCCCGAGTTCGCCGACCAGCCGCCGGATCTCCGTGTAGGAGTAGACGCGGTTCCGCTCCCGCTTCGAGCCGATCTTCGAGCGCTTGTGGTGCGTCCGCATCCGTGCGAGACGGCGCTTCTTCCGACCGGTGAGCCGCGTCGACCGGCCGATCTCCGTCGAGAGCCCGCGGTCGTGTCTGGCCCGCGTCCGCGGCGCGCCGGTCCGCTCGGGGCTGGTGTCGTCGTCCGCGAACGAGCGCCACTCGGGACCGTGGTCGATGCGGTCGGCCTCGACCACGAGCCCGCAGTCGCCGCAGACGCGTTCGGTGCCGTCGGTACGAACCTGACCGTCACACTCGGGGCAACCCGGCGAGCGCGACGGCGTGGAGCGTGTTCCACTCATACACGACAGGCTTGGCGCCGATTCCTTACTTAAACCCGGGACGGATCGGGGGTGATCGGCGCGGATCGTCCGGAACAACCGACCGGTGACCGTTCGGTTCCCTCCCCCGTGTTTTCTCTTTTCAGTTCGTGCAGAAAAGTTAAGTAGAAAGCCGCGTCAGTCGGTCGCGTGACGCTCTCGGAGATCGCGGCCGGCATCGAGGTGACGAGCGAGCAGCGCGACCGCGGCGCGGCGGTCGTCGACGACACGGACGTGCCGACGGTCGAGCGCTTCCGCGAGCACGCCGACGCGCTCCCCTGTACCCCCGAGGCGGTCGCGACGCTGGTCGACGCCTACACCGTCGGGTCGAGCGTGGGCGCGGCCGCACGCGAGGCGGGCGTGGCGCCGATGGTCGCCGCGAAGGCGCTCTACCGCTGCGGGCTCACGGGCGTCCGCCCCCTCGCGCCGAGCCGGCGCGGCGCCGTCCGCGACTGGCTCGACGGCGATCTCTCTCGCAGCGAGGCGGTCGCGCTCGCGGGCGGCGACGAAGCCGACTTCGCGCTCGCGACGTACGCCGAGACCCACGACCCGGTGCCGGAGCTCTCCGACGCCGTCGCGGCCGACCCCGTGGACCCGCTCGGCGACGGGCTGGGGGCGGGACTGGACGAGCGGCGCTGAGGCTCAGTTCCCGATCCGGTCCAGCAAGCCCTCGTCCTCGAAGCTCACCTCGAGCGACGCGTCGAACGCCGCCTCGAAGCCGGCCGCGACCGCCTCGCCGTAGGCCCCGTCGTCGGTTCCCGCGACCGGCGCGGCGGCGACCGTCGGGTCGGTCGCGGGCAGGGTCGCGTCCGCGCCGCGGTCAGTCGCCGCGGCTTCCCCGCCGTCACCGAACCGGTCGACAGCGAGCGTCGCGTCCAGTCCGCTCCCGACGTCGTCGAGCCGACCGCGGAGTCGCTGGAGCGCGTCGCGCCCGTGTCTGCTCGCCGGGCGTACGCCCGCGACTCGATCGGTTTCGGTGACGGCCGCGACCGCCTGATTGGCGGCGACGGGCGGCGTGTCGACGATCACGCGGTCGTGCTCGGCGGCGGCCGCGCCGATCCGGTCCGACAGCGCGCGGGCGGCCGCCGCGGTCTTGGCCCTCGCGACGCGCTCGAAGGGTGCGCGGGCGGGGACGAACGTGACGTTCCCGGGGAGCGCGTCGCCCGCGCCGTGGGCCGCGTCGGCGAGGGGGCGCTCCCGCTCGTCGGTCACGAGCGCCGTGAGGTCGGGGTCGATGCGGCCGGAGACGTACTCCGAGAGTCCCTGGGTCGCGTAGGCGGCGTCGAGCACGGCGACGTTCTCCCCCGTCCGCGCACCCATCGCCGCCAACTCGACCGCGGTCCGCGTCGTTCCCGCGCCGCCGGTCGCCCCGACGAGCGCGAGCGTCGTGCCGGTCATGGGCCTACTGGCGCGCTTTCGGGTTTAAATTCTTCGAGGAAGAGGTTGAATTTGTACCGAGATGGGGGTTACTCAGCGGTCGAGTTCGGCCACGATGTCGGCCGCGACCTCGTCGAGTTCCGCGTCGCTCAGGTCGGGGCGCTCGCCCGCGACCGCGTGGATCGGGGCGCCGCCGTCCCCCTCGAACCGCGGGACGATGTGCGCGTGGACGTGCGGGACTTCCTGACCGGCCGCCTCGCCGTCGTTGAGGCCGACGTTGGCGGCGTCCGCGTCCACGGCGGCTTGCACGCGCGGGGTGAGGTCCGCGACCGCGTCGAAGACGGCGCTCGCGAGGTCGGCCGGCAGGTCCCCGACGTGCCGGTGGTGCGCCTTGGGGATGACGAGCGTGTGGCCCGGTGCGAGGGGGTTCGCGTCCAGGAACGCCAGGACGTCGTCGGTCTCGTGGACGGTGCGCGCGGGGATGTCGCCCGCGACGATCGCACAGAAGATGCAGTCGTCGGCCATACGCGATGGGTCGACCCGGTTCGACAAGAAGCTTCGGCGGAATGCGGACGGTTCGGGATGCGGACGGTGCAGGATGCGGACGGTTCGGGACGCAGACGGTTCGGGACCAGACGGCTCCTCGCGGCGATTCACTCCTCCACGTCGACGAGCTTCATCAGCGGATAGCCGCCCTCCATCTCCATCCGCGTGCGCACGACGACGTCCTCGTAGACGACGCGCATCGTCACGTCCATCAGGGAGCCCGTGAGCTCCGTGTAGCCGTTCTCGTGGTCGATCGCCTCGCGCACGCGGTCGTCGTGGACCGTCACCTCGACCGACTCGCAGTACGGCTGGTTCTCGATGGCCTCCGCCATCGCGGTCTCGAGGCTCCGCGTCGACGCGGGGCTGACGGGCGTCCCCGCGAACTGGTGGTACAGCGAGCCGAACTTGATGCCCGCCTCGAAGCAGGCCTGCTGGGCGTCGGTGGACATGGCTCGGCGGTCGCCGCGCGGGCGCTTATAACGAGGTGGTGAGGGATCGGCCGCGTCCGCCGCGGTCGCCATCGCCGTTGCAACGATTCGACCGCTCACGGTCGTCTCGGCCACCGTGGTGGCGCGATCCGGACGATCGACGGGCCCGAGCGCTTAACCCGGGAAAAACGGCCGCAATCCGACTTCAGCGTCTCGACCCCTTATGGTTGGACCGGGGCAATACGGGCGTGTATGAGAACCAACTGGCTGCTCCCGCTGGTCGCGCTGGTCCTACTCGCGAGCGTCGCGGTCGCGCCGGCCGCCGCGCAACCGGGCGACCAAACGGACGAATGCATGAATGCCGACGAGGGGCCGGGCCCGAACGGACCGCCGGGGTTCGTGGCGGACCTCGTGCCGGACTTCCTCTCGGACCTGATCGGGTCGCTGCCGGTGCCGAACTTCGTGAAGGCACTGTTCGGGGCGCCGACCTGTTAGGCTGGCCGTCGGACGGCGTGAACGCGGTCCGCGAACACGTCAAAGCGCAAAAACCGAAGCCGGATTTCCCCGCTCAGTTCCCGGTCCACCGCAGCAGCGCGAGCGTCCCCTCGTAGAGGACGATCATCGTCAGCGTGACGATGATCGGGGCCATCCCGGTCGGGTCGGGGCTGAACAGGAACGCGATGCCGAGGAACACGCCCCAGAACACCAGCCGCTTCTGTTCGAGCCACCGGCGCGTGACGAGGTTCATCATGATCGCGAGCATGATGAACAGCGGGATCTGGAAGACGACGGCCATGAACGCCAGCATGACGACGATCAGGTTGAACGTCTCCGCGAGGCCGAACGCGATGACGGCCGCGCCCGTCGTGTAGGTCGTGAAGTAGCTGAAGATGGCGGGGAGCACGAGGAAGTGCGCGAACAGGATCCCGATGGATCCTAAGATCAGGCTCGTCGGCACCGCCGCGAGGTAGTAGCGCCGCTCCGTGCGGTAGAGCCCGGGGCGCATGAACCGGTACGTCTCGTAGACGAAGACGGGGAGCCCGACGACCACGCCCGCGAGCGCGGCCACCTTCAGCCGCGTTAAGACGAGTTCGAGGGGGCCGTAGAGCCGCGGCCGGTTCGCCATCGGCTCCGGGATGTGGAACTGCCAGAAGTACTCGATCAGGTCCGTCGCGGTCGGGAACGCGATCAGCGTCGCGATGCCGCCGAACAGGAAGACGATGCCGAGCCGCCGCATCATCTCCTCGATGTGGACCGCCAACGGCATCTCCTCGTCCGACTCGGGGCCCTCGAAGAGCTCCTCGTCCTCCTCGTCCCCCTCGTCGCTCATCCCGTAGGGGTCCTCGTCGAGGCCATCCGCGGTCGGCTCGGCCACGTCTGTCGAGTCGTTCGCGGCGTCCATCGATCCGTCGGCGTCCCCGTCGGCGTCGTCCTCCGTGTCGTCGCCCTCGTCCGAGCGCCTCGTGACCGCCTCCTCGCGGTCGAGCGGGGGAGCCACCGCGCGCGCCTCCTCCAGCTCGTCCTCGTCGGGCGCGTTCGGCTCCGGATCGGACGCTTCGTCGTCGGTCGCTTCGTCGTCGGTCGCTTCGTCGTCGGACGCTTCGTCGTCGGACGCTTCGTCGTCGCCTGACTCGTCCCTCGCGTCGTCCGCATCTGCGCCGTCGTCCGCATCTGCGCCGTCGTCCGCGTCAGCACCGCCGTCGCCGGACTCTTCGCCCGCGGTTGACGCGTCGCTATCGGGGTCCGTGACCGGGTCGGCCTCGGCCTCGGCGTCCGGCGCTCCCTCGCTCGGCGTCGTCTCGTCGGCGTCCGACGGCGCGTTCCCCTCGTCGCCGTCGGGATCCGAGTCCTCACCCATTCATCCGACATACGCCACCGGGCTATTATAGGCCTTTTTGGATAGCGCCGCCGGATCGCCCCCGACGGCGGGGGTTCGGGAGCGTCGGCGTTCGAAAAGGTTGATAACCGCGACGCGCTTCCGGCCCGGTATGGCGAGTGCCCTCGACGAGGACACCCAGCAGACCTTATCGGAGGGGCGCGACGCGGCCGCGACCGTGTTGCGCTCGGTCCAGAAGGACCTCCAGAAGGTGTTCATCGTCTTCCTGATCGGCTTCATGGGCACGTTCTACGCCCTCCGACTCTACGTCTGGGACACGCTGAAGGCCAACACCAAGTCCAACATGCCGCCGGACGTGGCCGCCGAGACCGAGATCATCGCCCAGACGCCCTTCGAGGTCATCCTGCTGCAGGCGAAGATCGGCCTGATCGTCGGCGGGATCGTCGCCGCGCCGGTGCTCATCTACTTCGCGCGCGACGAGCTCCGCGAGCGCGGCGCGTGGCCCCAGACGCCGGTCGCACGGTGGAAGCTCGCGCTGATCGGCCTGCTCGCGGTCGCCCTGTTCACGGGCGGCGTGGCCTACGGCTACTTCGTCTTCTTCCCGGTGATGTTCTCGTTCCTCGCGTCGTTCGGCCTCGACGCGGGGCTGAACCCCAGCTACTCCATCGTGATGTGGACGGAGTTCATCGTCTTCCTCTCGCTGTCGTTCGGGCTGGCGGGACAGATGCCGCTCCTCATCACCGGCCTCTCCTACGCCGAAATCGTCCCCTACGAGACGTTCCGCGACAAGTGGCGCCACGCGGTCGTCCTCATCTTCGTCTTCGGCGCCATGTTCTCGCCGCCGGACCCGTTCACGCAGATCATGTGGGCGGTGCCGCTGATCGCGCTGTACGGCTTCAGCCTCTACCTCGCGAAGGTCGTCGTCACCGCGAGGCGCTCCTCGGACCGCATCGACGTGCTCGGGTCGATGCGCCGCCACTGGAACGTCGTCGCGGGCGCGGCGGTGCTGGGCGGCGGCCTCGTCTACGCGTTCTACGAATACGGCGGCCGCGCGGCGGTCAACGACCTGCTCCGGTCGCTCGGGAGCACGCGGCGGTTCCTCGCGCCGGGCGAGGGGCTCGGCCTCGACCCCGCGACGGCGGCCGGTATCTACGCCGGCCTGTGGGCGCTGCTTTTCGTCGTCGTCGCGACGCTGGCGGTCGTCTACCGCGACCTGGACACCGTCGCACCGGGCGGCGAGTACGGCGACCCGACCGCCATCGACATCGGCGGGCTCGACGCCGGCGGCGTCCGCGCCGCGCCCGAGCAGGCGTTCGCGTCCCTCGCCGAGGAGGAGGCGCTCGCGCTCGCCAGCGAGGCGATGGACGACGACGACCCCGAGAAGGCGCAGGCGATCCTCGACCGCTTCGACGAGGCGACGCCGGACGAGGAGACGGACGAGGAGGCCGGCGCGGACGCCGAAGCGGGGACCGACGACGGCGGGGCGGCCGGCGAGTCCGCCGGCGCCGAGCCGGCTGCGGAGGTGAACGCCGTCGCCGAGGAGACGCCGGGCATCGCCGACGACGTGGGAGAGCGCGCCTCCCGGGCGAGCTCGACGTTCCTCGACGAGCTGACCGAGGAGGGCGCCGACGAGGACGACATCGGCGGCTACTACACCGACCTGAAGTTCATCTTCGACTCGTTGCGCTCGCGGTCGTTCCTCCTCGTGGCCTGGTTCCTGATCTGGATGGCCGGGACGTTCACCGCCCTGTATCTCGGCGGTCTCGGCCGCGTCCGCGAGGACTTCATCAGCCGCGTGCCCCCGGCGCTCGACACCTCCTCGTTCACGATCATCACGCTCCACCCGGTCGAGGCGCTGATCTTCCTCGTGAAGTTCTCGGTGCTCGCGGGCGCGTTGATGACGCTGCCGGTGTTGGCGTACTCCGCGTGGCCCGCCCTGCGCGACCGCGGGTTCGTCCGCGGCCGCCGGAACGTCATCTTCGGCTGGGCCGCGGCGCTCGCGGCCGGCCTGATCGGCGGATTCGTACTCGGCTACTCGTACATCGCTCCGACGATCATCAGCTACCTCGTGACGGACGCGCTGAACGCCAACATGGTGATCACCTACCGGATCAACGACTTCTTCTGGCTCATCGTGTTCACCACCATCGGCATCGGCCTGCTCGCGGACGTGCCCGTGCTGATGGTCCTTCTGAACTCCGTGGGGATCACCTACGGCGCGTTCCGCGGCCGCTGGCGCGAGGTGACCATCGCAATGTTGACCGTCGCCGCGATCTTCACGCCCGCGGACATCATCACGATGTTCCTCGTGACGGTGCCCCTGATGGCCGCTTACGGCATCGGGATCGCCGCCCTGTTCGTCGTGACGCTCGGCGGCCGGCGGAACCTCGCGCCGCCCTCGGCGATCATCGAGACCGGCCAGCGCGTCGAGAGCGAAGTGCAGGACCGGATGTAGGGCGCGGTGCCGGTCGGACGCGCCCCAGTTCGGTTCCGACGCCGCCGATCGGCACGGCGACGGTCGAACGGCTCCGTCGGCTCGCCGGGCTACTGGTCGGGTTCTCCGGCTGCACTCACTGGTTCGATAGTGGTCCCTCGACGGCCGCACCCGCCGCAACTGCACGGGGACCGCGGACTGGGCGTCCTGGGTGTCGCCGTCCCAGGAAGCGGGGGCGACGACCGAGACGGGCACCGGGCCGACACCGTCAGTCGTCGCGCTCGATCCGCACCTCGTCGCCGACCTCGATGCCGCGCTCGTCGGCGTAGCCGGCCCGCACTTCGAGCACGTACAGCCCCTCGCCTTCGTAGCGCGTGTACGGGGGTTCCTCGGGCTCGGCCCCGCGGTGGATCTCGGTCACCGCGCCGTCCGCACTCACGAACAGGATGTCGATGGCGAAGGCCATCTCGCGCATCACGTACGCGCGCTCGGCCGACTCGTCGTGGACGAACAGCATCCCCTCGTCGGGGTCCAGCGACTCGGTCGCAGAGAGGCCGACGTACTGCTTCACCGGGCCGTCCGCGACGCGGGCGTCGACCGTCGCGAGCGTCGCGCCCGAGTCGTCGTCGGTCACCGTCACGGTCGCCTCCTCGTAGCCGACGATCAGCAGCGCGGGGTTGGCCCACGCGACGACGACGAGGGCCGCGAACAGCAGGCCCGCGGCCGCGACGAGGTGGCGGCGGTTCACGGCCGCGACTCGGGGGGCGCGAGGGATAGCGGTTGCGCCGCAGGTGAAGACCGGTTCGCGGTCGGAGGGGCGAGAGCCGCCGCGGCCGCCGCCCGGATGGGAAACCGTTTTGAGCGCGGGAGCGTTTCGGAACGTTGCGGGCTTGTGGTCTAGCTGGTCATGACGCGGCCTTTACAAGGCTGAGGTCGGCGGTTCGAACCCGCCCAAGCCCACTTCCGTCGTTGACCGATCGGGGAGCCGTGGGTGCGGACGGCGGCCTCAGACGTCCGTTTCTCCCTCCCCGTTCTCCGCCCCGGCAATCGCCTCGTCGCTCCGGGTGATGCGCACGCGCTTGATCCGCGTGCCGGTCGCCTCGACCACCTCCAGCGTGGTCGCGCCGAGTTCGACGCGGTCGCCCGCCTCGGCGAGGCGGCCGAGGTGGGCGTGGATCAGCCCGCCGACGGTCTCGACCCCGCTCTCGGCGGGCAGGTCGGTGTCGAGCGTCTCGTTGACGTGCGCGACGGTCGCCCAGCCGCGGACGACCGCGACGCCGCCCTCGCCGACGCGGACCGCCTGCGTCTCCCCCCGCCCGACGATCTCGCCGACGACCTCCTCCAGAACGTCCTCCAGCGTCACCAGTCCGGTGACCGCTCCGAACTCGTCGACCGCGAGCATCAGCCCCGCGCCCGTCGCGCGGAACTCCGCGAGCAGCTCGTCCACGGGCTTCGTCTCCGGGACGAAGTGCGGCTCGTGGACGGCGGCCGACAGCTCGTCGCCGGCGTCCCGGGCGGCGATGGCGTCCCGGACGTCCACGACGCCCACCACGTCGTCGCGGTTCTCGCCGTAGACCGGGAGCCGGACGACCCCCTCTCGGACGGCCGCATCGACCGCCTCGGCCGGCGAGCTGGTCGCCGGGAGCGAAACCATGTCCGTCCGCGGGACCATGATCTCTCGGACGCGCGTCCGTTCGAGGTCGAGCACGCCGCGGATCATCGCCCCCTCGGCGGGGTCGAGGGCTCCGGCCTCCTGTCCGGAGACCACGAGCGTCTCGATCTCCTCGCGGGTGACGTACGACTCGATCTCGCCCTCGCCGCCCGTGAGTCGGTTCACGGCCGCGGTCGTCACCTCGAAGATGTAGAGTACGGGCCTGATGACGCGCTGGACGGCTCGGACGGGGCGGGCGACCCGGAGGGCGTGGCGCTCGGCGTTGGCGACCGCGTACGACTTCGGCGCGATCTCGCCGAAGACGATGACGAAGAAGCTCGTGACGACGGTCGACCCCGTCGCCGCCTGCGAGGCGGGGAGGTACTGGACGAGCACCGCGGTCGCGACCGAGGCCGCGGCGATGTTGGCGACGTTGTTGCTCACGAGCACGGTCACGAGGAAGCGGTGGGGGTCCCCCCGGAGCGCCGACAGCGCCGCCGCGCCCGGCACGTCCGACGCAACGACCGCGTCGAGGCGGTGTTTCGCAACGGAGAAGACCGCGAGTTCGCTGCTTGAGAAGAAGGCGCTGATCGCGGTCAACAACACGATGGCCGCGATCCCGATCAGGGTGACAGTGAGACTCATGCCCGTAGTTGCACGCCGTGCGACAAAAGGGACCATCCCGAACCGGCGATCGCGGTCGGGCCGAAACCGGATCGCCGGGCCGTCGATAGTGTAGTCACGAACGCGGTGTTTCCAGTCGAAGTGAAGGGAGACGATATGCACACACGCGGATCGAACCGCCCGGCAAAACGGCGCGATGAGGAAAGCGTTAACCCCGCGCCGCCGGTTGCTCGGAGTATGAAGGTACTCGTGACCGACCCCATCGCCGACCCGGGGTTGGACCGACTCCGCGAGGCGGGCTACGAGGTGGAGACCGACTACGAGGTCGAAGGTGACGCGTTGCTCGACGCGGTCGCCGACGCGAACGCGCTGATCGTCCGGTCCGGAACCGACGTCTCCCGCGAGGTGTTCGAGGCCGCGGAGGACCTCGTCATCGTCGGCCGCGCCGGCATCGGCGTGGACAACATCGACATCGAGGCGGCGACCGACCACGGCGTCATCGTCGCCAACGCGCCGGAGGGGAACGTCCGCGCGGCCGCCGAGCACACGGTCGCGATGACGTTCGCGGTCGCGCGCTCCATCCCGCAGGCGCACGGCCGCCTCGTCGACGGCGAGTGGGCGAAAGGGGAGTACCTCGGCACCGAGGTGAACAACAAGACGCTCGCGATCATCGGCCTCGGCCGCGTCGGCCAGCAGGTCGCGAAGCGCCTCGACTCGCTCGGGATGGATCTCGTCGTCTACGACCCCTACATCTCCGAGGAGCGCGCCGCGCGGCTCGGCGCCGAACTGGAGGAGGACCTCCACGCGGCGCTCGGCCGCGCCGACTTCGCAACGATCCACACCCCGCTGCTGCCCGAGACCGAGGGGATGATCGGCGAGGAGGAGCTCGCCCAGCTCGAGGGCGGCTACCTGATCAACTGCGCGCGCGGCGGCATCGTCGACGAGGACGCGCTCGCGGCGGCGGTCGACGACGGGACGCTCGCGGGCGCCGCGCTCGACTCCTTCGCGGAGGAGCCGCTCGACCCCGACTCGCCGCTGCTCGACGTGGACGAGGTCGTCGTCACGCCGCACCTCGGCGCCTCGACCGAGGCGGCCCAGGAGAACGTCGCCACCGACACCGCCGACGCCGTCATCGCCGCGTTCCGCGACGAGCCGGTGATCAACGCGCTGAACGCGCCCTCCGTCGACGAGACCGCCTTCCCGCGCATCAAGCCCTACATCGACGTGGCCGAGACCGCGGGGAAGGTCGCCGCACAGCTGCTCGACGGCCGCGTCTCCTCCATCGAGGTCACCTACGAGGGCGACATCGCCGAGGAGGACGTGGAACTCGTCACCGCCAGCGCGCTGAAGGGCGTCTTCGAGCCGCTGGAGTGGCAGGTCAACGCGGTCAACGCCCCCCAGCTCGCGGAGGACCGCGGCATCGAGGTGACGGAGTCGAAGACGCGCCAGACCGAGGACTTCCAGAGCCTCGTCCGCGTCGCGGTGAGCGCGAACGGCGAGACGCTCGCGGTCGAGGGGACGCTGTTCGCGGGCGAGGACCCGCGCATCGTCCGCATCGACGGCTTCCGCGTCGACGCGGTGCCGTACGGCCACATGCTCGTCGCGCGCAACGTCGACGAGCCGGGCGTCATCGGCCTCATCGGCACCGTCCTCGGCGACCACGGCGTGAACATCGCAGGGATGTACAACGCCCGCGAGGTCCACGGCGGCGAGGCGATCACCGTCTACAACCTCGACTCCGACGTGCCGGACGACGCGGTCGCCGACCTGCTCGCGGACGACCGGATCGTCGAGGTGACCGAGATCGTCCTCGACGAGCCGAACGGTCGCTCCGAGGAGTAGCGCGGACGTCTCTGCCGGCCCTGCGGCCGGCCGCTTTTCACAACTCGAACCGCGCGACGGTCTCGTACTCCGGCCCCTCGTGGGTGAGATGGGAGGCTTTCAGCCGCAGCTCCGTCGCCTCGAACCGCCCCACGTCCGGGGTCGTCTCGCGGACGGCCTCCTGAACCAGTTCCTTCCCACGGGTGTCCCGCATCCGCGCGAGCGTGACGTGCGGCGTGAACGCGCGGTCGTCCGGTTCGAACCCCAGCTCCGTCGTCCGCGTCTCCAGTTCCTCGTGGAGCGCCGCGAGTTCGGCCGCGCCGTCGCCGACGCCGGCCCAGACGACGCTGATGTAGTCGAGCGAGGGGAACACGCCGAGTCCCCCGACGCCGACCTCGAAGGACCCCACGTCTGCCGCCGCGACCGCCGCCGCGCCCGCCTCGACCACCGCATCGTACTCGTCGTCGGTCACCTCGCCCAGGAAGTCCAGCGTGACGTGGGCGTTCGCGGGGTCGACGGGGTCGAGCCCCGCGGCGTCGGCGAGCGGTTCCTGAACCTTTTCGACCGCGTCCGCGAGTTCGGGCGGCAGGTCGACCGCGAAGAACGCGCGCATGGATCGGTCCCCGGTAGCGCCGGCGACCCGATAAAGCGGTCGGCGCGCGCGAGAAACGCGCGCGAGGGAGGCGGCGGCGCGGCCGCCCTGCGGTGCGGTTTCGCGGCCGCGCCGTCGCCGAGGTTGGGGAGGTGCGAGGCTGCTGTGCTGTGCGGGGCGGTCGCGGTGCTGTGCGGAGGGTGGGCTGAAAGGGGCAGCCGGCTCGATCCCGCCCGGACGACGCAAGCACCGCAGCGGGCTGTGGGGAGAGCGAGGAGCGCAGCGAGGGTCCCGCGAGCTTGCCGAGTGGGACGACGGCAGTCGCAGCCCGGCAGTCCGCTACTGCAGGCAGCCCGGACCGTCTGCCGGAACCCGGCGCGGTCGAGCCGGCTGGGGCTTTCTGAGTGTTTCCGTCCCGATCAACAGGATCCGCATCGAAACCGCTTCGGACCGATCGGTTCACGAGGGCTAAGACGAACGCCTCGCGTTGACCGGCATCCGCGACGTAACCCTTACCCTCCGCGACCGCCAAGTTGCGCCCATATGACCGACCAGCAGGACGACCGCCACGAGTTCTCGTCCGGACAGGGGCTCGACGAGGACTACGAGGAGTTCACGCTCGACCCGCCGGAGCTGAAAGCCGACCCGACGAAGGAGGACCCGGTCGACACGCGCGTCATCACCGACGAGTTGGACCGTCGCAACATCGCCAGCGACGAAGTCGACGTCGACCAGATCCTCGACGTGGGGCTGTCGTACATGGGGATCAATCGGTTCGAGGAGGCGACCTCGACGTTCGAGCGCGCCGCCATGTTCGCCGAGGACGACTCCCTCGAGGAGCAGGAGGCGTGGGTGAACAAGGGCGCCGCACACGCGGAGCTGGAGGAGTACGACCAGGCGATCGGCGCCTACGAGGAGGCGCTCCGGATCGACGACGACTCGGAGCACGCCGCGACCGCGGAGACGAACCTCGCCTACTCGCTGTGGGAGTTCGGCCGTCACGAGCAGGCGCTCGAACACGCCGAGCGCGCCGTCGAGATCGACCCCCGGTTCGCACAGGCGTGGTACAACCGGGGCTTCTTCTTGGTCGAGCGCGGTCTCGCGGAGGACGCCGTCACCTGCTTCGACAACGCGATCCGCCTCGGCCACCGGAACGCCGACGTGCTGGAGGAGAAGGCCCGCGCACTCGAGAAAGCGGGCGAGACCGAACAGGCAGAGGAGGTCGCCGAACAGGCTGAAGAGCTCCGCCAACAGCAGGAACAGGAACTCGTCGAGGAGCACGGCGGGGGCGGTCCCGGCGGTGCGCCCGGCGGAAGCGGTGCGCCCGGCGGAAGCGGTGCGCCCGGCGCCCCCCCGACGGGCGAGCCGGCGTCCGAGGAGTCCCCCTTCGACGGGCGACAGCTCGAGGGAGAGGGCCCGGAGGGGTTCTAGGTGCTGCTCCGCGAGCGGGAGACGAACGAGGGGCTGCTCGTCTCCGTCTGCGACCCGGACTGCATCGGCGAGACCTACGAGAACGGGCGCGCCTCCATCACCGTCGAGGAGAACTTCTACGGCGGCCCCGAGGCCGTGGAGGCGACCCGCGAGGAGGTCGTCGCCGGCCTCAAGCGCGCGCAGGTGGCGAACATCGTCGGCACCGAGGCGGTCGGCGTCGCCGTCGAGGCCGGCCTCGTCGACGAGGACGCCGTGCTGGAGTTCGGCGAGACGCGCCACGCGCAACTGCTCTGGCTGTAGCCGCTCGGGATCCGCTTTTCGGCCCGGTCAGTCCGCCGGCACGCGATCGGCCAGCGATCGCACCGCCGCGGCCGCGTCGCTTTCCGGCGCCGCGTCGACGACCGGCTCCTCCTCGGTCACCGAACGCCCTACCCGCGGGTCCGCCGGAATGACGCGAACCGGCGCGCCCAGCGCGTCCGCGACGCGACCGGTCGGTACCTCGGCGGGATCGACGGCGCGGTTGACCGCCGCGGCGACGAGCCCGGCGCCCAGCTCGCGGGCGAGTTCCCGCGTCCGGATCGCGTCCGCCAGCGCGAACGCGCGCGGGGAGACGGCGAGCAGGCAGGCGTCCGCGGCCGCCAGCGGCACGCCGGCGTCCGCCCGGCGGCCGGCCGGGCAGTCCACGACGACGGTCTCGTGACGCCGTTCGACCGCGCGGAGCGCGCCCGCGAGTTCGGCGAGATCGCACGCCCGAGCGCCGGCGAACGATCGCCCGCAGGGAACCACCGGGACCGGCCCGCCGCGAACGCACTCGATCGGGTCCGCGCGGCCGGCGAGGACGTCGTGAAGGTCCGGTCCGCTTCCCCGGCCGGTCGGGAGGTCGGCCATGCCGAGGTCGGCGTCGACGACGACGGCCGACAGCGCGGCCGCGAGGTTGTACGCCAGCGTCGTCTTGCCGACGCCCCCCTTTCCGCCCGCGACGGCGAGGATCACGCCAGCCGGTCGAACGCGTCGGTCGGTGGCTCCGCAGCCGCCGCGCGCTCCGCGAGGCTCTCGGCCCGCTCGGCAACGGTCGCCAAACGGTCCGCGTCCGACTCGACCCGAGCGACGAGGTCCGCGGCCGCCGCGGCCCCGCCGGTCGCCGCGAACACCTCCGTTGCGGTCGCCACGTCCGCGCCGTCGAGCCGCTCCGCCCGGACGACGCGCCGCTCGACAGCGTCCAGCCACGCCTCGACCGCGGCGGGCTCCGCGGGCGTGACCGCCGTCCCGTCTTCCTGTTCGTCGCCCGACCGGTCCTCGACGCTCGCGGTGGCGGAGTCGCCATCAGACTCGATCGCGGGCGCCTCTGCGGTCGATGACGCCGTTGCGGACGGCTCCGTCGCGGGCGGGGCGTTCACGGTCGGGCGAGAGTCGCACGCTTCCCTCGGCGGGCGGTGGTCACCGAGTGTCCGGATCGCCGCGGCCGGGTCGGGATCGTTCCCGGGACCATCCGTCTCCGCCTCGTCGGCACGTTCGACGCCCGCCAGTTCGACCGGCGCCCCGTCGCTCCCCGCGGCCGGCGCCGGACAGGCGTAGCCGACCGCACGCGTCCCGCCGGCGTCGACCGCGAGCGTCGCCCCGTCCGCGTCCCAGCCCGCCTCGGGGACCCCGCCGCGACGCGGGGGAAGCACCGGCCCGTCGAGTCGGTTTTCGAGTCGGGCACGTCGGGGCACGCTCGCGTCATTGACGAGGCGGCAGGCGACGAACGCGACGCCCGCCTCGCGGCGGCGGGTCCACTGCAGGTCCATGCGCCGGAGTGGCTCGCTTTCGAACATAAATGTCCGTTCGGTCGCGGCGGGGGCCAGCGGCTCTTCCCGGGACAGAGCGGCGATCAGAGGCGGATCACGGGGGCGTCGAGCGTCCGAGCCGCGGCTGCGGCGTCCGCGAATCGGCGACGTTCGAGTGCGAGGACGACCGGCGCGTCGAGGTCCGCGACGCGGATCGCAGCCAGCGAGACGGTCGGGAGGTCCATCGCGGAAAGGTCCCGGTCGCGGTGGCCGGTTGGCGGGACGGACCCATCAGGACCCGGGACCGCAGCGAGCGCTTCGTCGACCGCTGGACGCACGGCGTCCGCTAACTCCCGCCGAGCAGCCCGCGCGAGGTTCCCGACCGCGTCCGCGAGTTCGAGGCGGCGCTCACGGGTATCCCGTGCCTCCCGTGCCCGCCGCCGTGCGCGTTCGAGCGCCTGGTCGGCGGCGATACGCGCCGTCTCCGCCTCCGAGAGTGCCGTCGCGGCCTCCCGAAGCGCGGCTTCCGCGTCGCCGGTGGCGGCGTCGAGGTCCCGTCTGGCGTTCACCTCGCCGCGAAGCGAGGCCACGCGCTCGCGGAGCCGCTCCTCCTCGCCCCGCGCGTCGGCGGCGCGTTCGCGAGCCTCCCGAAGGTCGACCGCCGGCTCGGGCAGCGACGCGAGTTCCGCCCTGCGCGCGGTCAGCTCCGCCTCGACCGAGGCGGTTTTGCCCCGGGAACGGGCCGCGGCGGCGAGTCGCTGGCGAGCGGTTCGACCGTCCGGTACCAGCCCGAGAGCCGCGTGCCCCGGGCCGGCGTCGGGAGCCGACACCGCGACGGGGACGCCCACACACGCGGGGTCCGCTCCCGCCTCGACGGCGCTCGCCAGCGCCTCCGCGAGCGTGGCCCGGTCGGTCGGAACCTCCCCGCGCTCCACCGCGGTCGACAGGTCCACCGCCCGTCCCGACGCCTCGACGCTTCCGACGCGTACCTCCATCTACAGGTCACGCCCGCGGAGCGACTCCGGATCCGGATGCTCCGTCCCGGCGGCGAACTTCGCGTACGGCGTCGACGGTTCGTCCCGTTCCGCGTACGCGGCCGCCGCCTCGCGGACCGACGCGTCCACGTCCGCGAACTCGTTGAACGGCACCGTCCGCTCGACTTGGACGTCGCCTCCATGAGCGGCCCGAAGCCGGAGCGCGAGAAACGCGCCGTAGGCGGTCGCCTCCAGCAACGCCGCGCGACCGAATCGCCGTACGACGCTGCCCTCATGACGTCGGCACGCGTTCCGGAGCGCCGTCCGTGCGTCCGGTGAATACGTCACCACCAACAACATACCACCTTTTCCGAATGTTACTAAATTAAGTCTATCGGGAGAGAATATTTATCGGAGAGGCGAAGGGGGACCGCCTCTCAGACACGTTCGATCTCGAAGGAGCAGTCTCCGTCCTGGGCGATCCGGTCATCGTCCGCGCCGCTCCGGATACTCGCGCGCTCACGGACGCGCTCGCGGGCCGCCGGTTTCGAAGGGGCGACCACGACGGTCCCGTCCGCGGGCGGATCGCCGACCGCGCGGAACACGTCGCCGTCGCCGTCGAACTCCGTCGCGTATGTCCGGAGGATCGACGCCACCCGGCGCTCGGTCTCGGAGAGGTCACGCTCGCCGTCCTCGAACGACCGGATCGCGTCCTCGATGTTGCGGATGGCGGAGATGCGGTCCATCGATCAGGTCGTGCGGAGGTGGTTCTGCTGCGGTTCGTACACCTCGCCCTTCCGGCGGAGTTTCTCGATCTCCTCCTCCGCCTTGTCGGGGTCCGTCCCGATCTCGCTGGCGCGGTCGAGCACCTCGTCGACCGGCGCTCCCTCCTCGTACTCGTCTTCGATCTCCGCGATGAGTCCCTTGATGTTCTTGATGCGGTCGCGCTGGCTCTTCGAGGTGCCCGTCTCCACCACGTCCGCGTCGAACTGCCCCGTCTCCGGGTCGATGCCGATGTCCTGTAGACACGACTCCACGATCTCCGTCGAGCGCTCCGCGTCCTCCAGCTCGACCGTGTCGGAGAGCCGAACGCGGGCGCTGGCCTCCGCGAGCCGGACGAGCGCCTCCAGCTGACGGGCGGTGACCGGTACCGGGGAGTCCTCGTCCATCCCCTTCGAGCGCAGGTCGACGTAGAACCCCTCGATGTGCTCCTTCGCCTCGTCGGTCATCGTCGGGAAGCAGTTCCGCTTGGCGTAGGCGATGTACTTGCGCAGCAGGTCCGCGTCGATCTCCGGCGCCACCTCCTCGGTGACGTCGTCGACCTCCTGGCTGGTGAACTCGGACGTCTGAACCTCCGTCATCTGGGTGTTCAACTCGCCCGCGTAGTTCGTCTTGAGGATGTGCTTGGCGAGCTTCGAGTCGTGTTCGGGGTCCGGCTGGTCCGTCACCGTGAAGATGAGGTCGAACCGCGAGATGAGCGCCGGCTCGAGGTCGATCTGCTCGCCGATGGGCTCGTACTGGTCGAACCGCCCGTACTTCGGGTTCGCGGCGCCCAGCAGCGAACACCGCGCCTTCAGCGTCGCGTTGATCCCCGCCTTCGAGACGGAGATCTTCTGCTGTTCGAGCCCCTCGTGCATTGCCGACCTATCCGACGAGTCCATTTTGTCTAGCTCGTCGACTGCGGCGATCCCCTTGTCCGCGAGCACGAGCGCGCCCGCCTCCAGCGACCACTGCTGGCCGTCGCCGAAGTCGTCGCGGACGGCTGCGGCCGTTAACCCTGCTGCACTTGATCCCTTTCCGGACGTATAAACTGATCTTGGGGCAATATTCTCGACATAACTGATCATCTGGGAGTTGTGTGAGATGACCCCGTTCGAGACGTAATTGTGCGTTCCCGCGACCTCGAGGTCGTACACCCAGTCGGCCCCCGTATCGACCAGTTCGATGGACTCGATGCGGTCCCAACGAGCATCTCCATCTACGAACTGTCTGAGCGCAGCAATGCCGGAAAGGATCGACCCACCATCGGCTTCAGCAGTCGCATCGTGGCTGGGGCGGTCGGAGTCCGAATGGGCGTCCTCGAAAGCGTCGAGAACCTGAGCAAGGGCATCGACGCTCGGATTTCGGTTCCCCGCTTCGTAGTGGCGATACGTGTTGCGTGGCACACCACACTCGTACTGCGTGAGACCGAGAGATTCACGGAGACGACAAAGTGTTTGACCCACGTTGGGAACGACGTTCAGGTTCGTGTTTCGATCCGTTTTGAGGTGCTCTTCGGCCGCACGCTGTTTGCGGTCGGTGACGAACCCGATCTTGGTGACGTATCTGTCGAACTGGGTACCGCTGATCCGGAGGCGGTGGCTACCGTTATGGCGCTCGTGGAGTTGGGCCGAGATTCCGTGCTGAAGCAGAAGGGATCGCACGTCGATGAGGAGTTCCTCACTGATCGATGCGACGGTTATCTCTCGCTGAGTGGTGGAGACGTGTCCTTCCCCCTCGATGAACGCTTTGATAAATGCCTTCGAGATCCGTTCGGAGGCTCCGAATATCGGTGTCGGGACGCGCTTCTCTGCGGAATTTTTGAGCAGCGAATCGTCAAGGCTTCCGAGGAAGTCGACGAATTCGCCTGCGGAACACATCAACTCGCGTGCGTCCTTCCCGGGGTGTGGTTCTCGCGTGGTGGTCTCGAGACCGAGCGCGTGAAGTCCCCTCCGTGCGTCGGAGAGAACAGCTTCGTCGTTGTTCGTGATCGAGACGAAGCCGGAGTGGTCGCCACGCTTCTCAACGTAGCCCTCCGCAACGATGTAGCCGATCAGGCGGGCGAGTTCCGGCGTCCACTGCGAAGGGGGATCGAGACGCACCGCGTTGTACGACTGCGCGCGGCGGAAGTCGACGTCAAGTGAGTCGTCCGCCTGCACGTCGAGATGGTTCGGGATAGCTACGAATTCGCCAGCTTCGAGCTCGTCCGCGGTAGTCGGGGCGAACTGCCCATCCTGCTGGACGAACAGAGGATGCGACGGTGTCACCTCTATCTCTCTTCCCGACGCAGTCTCGATACGGTACATCTGCTCCGGGGCCTCTCGCTTCCAGACCTTCGTCGCGCGCGACGATCCGATCGTCCCGTCCTGCTGGAGTGCGGGGACCTCGAAGTCGACCGCGTCCCATACGCCGTCATCGATGGCTTTCGGATCGTCGAGGTTGTCCTCGACCACCTCGCGGATCGGGACCTCACGCCCGTCCCCGAGCGTCACCCTCGTGTCCCCATCCACGCACTTCCCGGTACCAGGGTCGCCGATCAGCAGCATGTGGAGGTCGCCGCGAATGCGGGAGCCGTCGGGGAGGTGTTTCGTGACGCCCGAGAAGAGCTGGAGGATCATCGCGAGCTTCTCCTCCTCGTAGCCGTAGATGGCGGGCGCGAGCGACGCCACCATGTCCTCGTACAGCGTCGGGCGATTGGAGAGCTCGATGATCTCCTCGACGTCGTCGGCCGTGATGTCCATGTCCTCGAACTCCTCGTCTTCGATGCGGACGGAGACGCCGTCCATGTAGAGGTCGAAGATGGCGGACTTCTCGTTGCCCTGCTGGACCTGCTCGATGTGGAGCACGCCGACGACGGTGACGTGGTCGCCGGGCGTGACGTTGCCGGTGATGTCGTCCTCGATGTCCACGTCGATGGACTGGGGGGTCTCGCCGCCGCGGAGCCCCTCGGGGGACTCCTGAATGCGGAGCTTCTGGGAGTCGACGAACTCCGACTGGTCGAAGTTGACGTTGAACGGCCCCTGTCGCTCGCAGCCCTGGCACTCGTGGGGCTCCTGGAAGCCACCGTCGGCCTGCGGGATGTACGTCATCGTGCCGCAGCGCTGGCACTCGAAGGCGGCCTCGGTCACCTTCGGGCGGACGTCGGTGGCCTTGCGGACGATGCCCTTGATGGAGACGAGCTTGCCGATGTGGTTGTCGTGGACGCGGATGCCGCGGATGTCGATGCTCTCCGGGAGGTTCTCCAGCCGGACGTGGGCCTGCCCGAGGCTCACGTCCGCGGGGAGGTCGTAGAGCCGGAGCGCCTCCTCGGCGTACTCCTGCATCTGGTCCGGCTGGCTGCGGAAGTCCTCCGCGAGGTCGCGGTCGAACTGGTAGAGGTCGTCGTAGTCGAGGAACAGCGACCGCTGCTCGTTCGGGTAGTTCTGCGCGAGCGTCCCGATCTCGTCGCGGTAGTAGTTCCGGTAGAACTGGATGAACCGCTCCGTGAGGTCCTGATTCCCGGCCTGAGCCATTGAGACACCCTTCGGCGCCATCACCTATGAACCTCATGCCTCCGGGGTGGAAGTGGACCGGCGGCGGTGCGGATCGACCGCCGAGGGGACGGCGGAGCGCCGTTCGTCGCGGCCAGTCGCTCGGCGGGTCCTGGACCCGCTGTCGGGCGAGCGCGGCCACTCATCTCCCCAGCCTCGACCGCGAGCCGGGCGCGGAACCGCAGCGCGGGACAACCCGCGACCGCGCGAGGTCGCCGCGGCGCGCGCCGGTGTGGGACGGCCGGCGAAGCGACGTGCGCGACCGACGGCGGCTCGCTCGCCACCTGTTTCGAGACGCTGGAACCGGAGTAACGGTTATTAGGACGTGTGATACATACCCACGCGTGATGAGCGGGTCGACACGACACAACGGCGCCCGCGTCGCGGAGTGGGCAGCGCTCATCGGGGAGGAGGTCCCCGAGGAGGTCGCCGACCGCGGACCGGGCGCCGGGACGGACGCGAGCGAGGGCACGTAAGGGTAGAGGGCGCGGAGCGACCGCGTTCCCGCGCCCCCGACCGCGGCGGAGCGCCGCAGGGCGCCGGAGCGTTCCGTGCGCCGACCACTTCCACCTCGCTTCGCGAAGCCTTATCCGCGAGAGCGGACAAGGAGGCACGATGGCGACGGAGGCCGACGCGGCGAGCATCGAGCACCCCCTGCTGGATCCGGGCTTTCTACAGCGGCGACGCTACCAGCTGCAGCTGGCCGACGCGGCCCGGAACAGTCACACGCTGGTCTGCCTTCCGACCGGCCTCGGCAAGACGACGGTGAGCCTGCTCGTGACCGCCGAGCGGCTTCAGGAGGCGGGCGGGACAGCGCTGTTTCTCGCGCCGACGAAGCCGCTCGTCCAGCAGCACGCCGATTTCTACCGCGAGGCGCTGTCGATCCCGGACGACGAGATCGTCGTCTTCACCGGCGACGTGAAGCCGGCCGACCGCGCGGCGCTGTGGGACTCCGCGCGGATCGTGATCGCGACGCCGCAGGTGGTCGAGAACGACCTCGTCGGCAACCGGATCTCGCTGCGGGACGTGACGCACCTCACCTTCGACGAGTGCCACCGCGCGACCGGCGACTACGCGTACGTCTACATCGCCGAGCGCTACCACGCCGACGCGGCCGATCCCCTCGTGACGGGGATGTCCGCCTCCCCCGGCGGCGACACCGAGGAGATCGAGATCGTCTGCGAGAACCTCGGGCTCTCGAACGTCGAGGTGATGACGGAGGAGGACGCGGACGTCGACGAGTACACCCACGACACGGACGTGCGCTGGGAGGAAGTGACGCTACCCGAGGAGGTACTGGAGATCCGCGACGCGCTCAACGAGGTGATCGCCGACCGGCTGGAGACACTGAAGGAGCTCGGCGTGACCAACCGAACGAGCCCCGACCTCTCCCAGAAGCAGCTCAACAAGATGCGCGGCAAGCTCAAGCGCATGATGGACAACGACCAGTCGGAGGGGTACAAGGGGATGTCCACGCACGCGGAGGTGATGAAGCTCCGCCGCGCCGTCGAGTTGGTGGAGACCCAGTCCGTCGAGTCCGTCCGGCGCTACTTCGAGCGCCAGCGGCAGGCCGCCCGCTCGTCGGGCGCCTCGAAGGCCAGCCAGCGCATGGTCGCGGAGCCGAAGGTGCGCGAGGCGATGCGGCGGGTCGAGTCGTTCGACGACCTCCATCCGAAGTTCTCGAAGACCCGCATCCTGCTCGCGGAGACGCTCGGGATCAACGAGGGCGAGCGCGCCATCGTCTTCACCGAGTCCCGCGACACGGCCGAGGCGCTCGTCGACTTCCTCTCGGCCAGTTTCGACGTGCGGAAGTTCGTCGGACAGGGCGACAAGGAGGGCTCGGACGGGATGAGTCAGACGCAGCAGCAGGAGACGCTGGACGCGTTCCGCGCCGGCGAGTTCGAGGTGCTCGTCTCCACCTCCGTCGCGGAGGAGGGCCTCGACGTCCCCGAGGTCGACCTCGTCCTGTTCTACGAGCCGGTACCGACCGCGATCCGCTCGATCCAGCGGAAGGGCCGGACCGGTCGACAGGCCGAGGGGCAGGTCGTCGTGCTGATGGCCGAGGACACCCGCGACGAGGCGTTCTTCTGGATCTCGCGACGGCGCGAGAAGCAGATGGAGTCCGAGCTCTCCGACCTGAAGGCCGCCACCGACGAGATCGAGGAGTCGGTCGGGGGCGGCGACCAGACCGGGCTCGACGCGTTCGGCGGGGAGACCGCCGAGGTCGGGGACGCGGAGGCCGCGGCGAACTCGGACGCCCGGACCGACGCGAGCGCGGGGGCGGACGCGAACGCGGAGGCGGACGCGTCTCCGGAGGAGCACGCGGGACTCGCGGACTACGCGAGCGAGGTCCGCGAGACCGAGGGGGAGGACGACGACGCGGAGGAGGGCGTCGTCGCCACCCCCGAGTCGGACGACAGCGTCGAGGTCGTCGTCGACCAGCGCGAACTCGACTCCAACATCGCCCGCGACCTCTCGAAGCGCGACGGGCTCACGACGCGGCTGGAGACGCTCGCGGTCGGCGACTACGTGCTCTCGGACCGGGTGGCCGTCGAGCGGAAAGCCGCGGCCGACTTCGTGGACTCGCTGCTCGACGGCGACCGCTCCGTCTTCGAGCAGGTGGGCGACATGGCCCGGGCGTACGGCCGCCCGGTGATGGTCGTCGAGGGCGCGGACCTGTACGGCCAGCGCAACGTGAACCCGAACGCGATCCGCGGCGCGCTGGCGTCGCTCGCGGTCGACTTCGACGTGAGCGTCCTCCGGACCGAGGACGAGGCGGACACCGCCGAACTGCTGGAGACCATCGCCCGCCGGGAACAGGAGACGGCCGACCGCGAGGTGAGCGTCCACGGCGAGAAGAGCTCGAAGACCCTGCCGGAACAGCAGGAGTACGTCGTCTCCGCCATCGCCGACATCGGCCCCGTGACCGCTCGGTCGCTGCTGGAGCACTTCGGGACGGTCGAGGGCGTGATGACCGCCCGCGAGGAGGACCTGCTCGAGGTCGACGGCGTCGGCTCCGTCACCGCCGAGCGCATCCGCGAAGTCGTCGGCAGCGAGTACCAGTAGCCCGGCGACGACCCCCGAGGGCGCGCTCGGCGACGTGGCCGCGGTCGTGTTGTCCTTTAGGTCGTATTAGGTTAACAGTATCAAATATATATTTTCGGCGGTGGATTTATGTTCTATCCCCAGAAGAAATTACTCGAAGATGAGTAAAGAAACGAGCGAAGCGGTCTACGGCGCGGCACAACACGGCTCCTCGGGCGGCGCGGACACGTACTACGGGATCCGTGAGTCGGCGTCGACGGCGGACGGCACGACCGCGGAACGGGCCGTCTACGCGAACGCCGGCTCCGGCACGGCGTGGTTCGCGGTCGCCGAGAAGTCGGCGAGCCTCGACCGGTCCGGGACGGCCACTCCCACCGGACGCGACGGCTCCCGCGCCGGCTTCGCGCTGCGGTCGGACTGAGTCACGCCCGCATTCGGCCGCGCGGTCCGGCGGGGTTTCCCGCAGGCGCGTCCGTTCGGTCCCGCGACGTGCCGGCCGGGTCAACGCAGCGCCGCCAGCGCCTCGGCCGCCTCGCGAGCCGCCTCGAGGTGTTCGCGGGCGCGCCGCGGGTCCTCGGTCGTCCGGGCGCGTTCCGCGAACGTCGCGACGGTGCGCGCGAGCGACGCGCGGGCGCCGTCGAGATCTCCTCCGGTAGACTCGGTCGGCGTCGGTTCCGACGGCATCGGTTCCGTCGGCGTCGAGTTCTCCGCCGTCTCCGGACTCCCGCTCGTCGGAGCCGCCGCCGTCTCCGCACGCTCGCTCGCCGGTTCGACGTCGACGCTCTCCCCCTCCGGTCGGGCGCCGTTCGCGGACCGCGTCGCCGCGGTCGCGGACTCGTCGCCCGTCGTTTCGGGTCGAGCCGAGTCCCCGTCGTCGGCGGGCCGGTCCGCTGCCGCGGCGTCCTGACTACCGGTGTCACAGGAGGGACAGAACTCCTGCCCCTCGTGCCGGAAGATGGGGTCGCCACAGCGGTCGCAGTGCCGGTTCGTCATCGTCGCGCCCTTCAACAGGAGCTCCGAGAGCTGCTGGGTGTGCTGTCGCTTCTCGCGGTCGTCCGCCAGCTTCTCGCGGAGCTTCTCCCGTTCCGCTTCCTTGTCGAAGTCGCTCATGGGGGGAACAACGCCGTGCGCGGGCAAAAACGCGGCGGGCCGCGGCCGGCTGCGGTCGGGTGCAGCCGGTGGCGCGGAACGGGGGGCGCGGGAGCGGTACGGCGGCAGGACCGCCGGTGGCGCTACTCCTCGGTCTTCGTCCGGTCGAGGTCCATCTCGCCGAGATGGATCTTCGCGCCGTCCTGTGCGACCTGCCGGCCGAGAACGGCGCACTTGACCCGCATCGGGGAGATGTCGACGCCGAGCATCTCCGTCACGTCCTCGGTGTCCATCTCCTTCAGCTCGTCGAGCGTCATGCCGGAGAGGCGCTCCGAGAGCATGCTCGCGGACGCCATCGAGATGGCGCAGCCGTCGCCCGTGAACGTGACGTACTCGATCGTCTCGCCGTCGTCCGCGAGCCGGACGTCCATCCGGATCGTGTCCCCGCAAGAGGGGTTCTCGCCGACGTGGGTGTAGTCCGGATCCTCCATCTCCCCGTAATTGCGGGGGTTCTTGTAGTGATCGAGGATCTGCTGTCTGTACATGTCCGAGCCCAGTCCCATCGTTACCCGAGATAGACCATACCGGTGGAAAAGCGTTCCGCAGGCCGGAACTTCCGGAGCAGCGTCGCGGTCGGTACGCGGCACCGCGCCCGCGGTCGCTGCGGAGACCGGCGTCCGCGGCCGCGCCCGCAATGCGATAATTGACAACGTCCGACAGGGTTCGGCCGGGTGACGACAATACAGCTCCTGATGCTCTGAGAAGGGAGGGGGTAAATCCAGCGATCCGGGAACTCCACCGGGCGGTAAATACCTCGCTCCCGTCGGCCGATTCATGGGTTCCCGCAAGCGACTGCTGACCCGACGTACCGTCCTCACCGGCGCCGCGGCCACCGGCGTCGCCGCGCTCGCAGGCTGCACCGGCAGCGAGGGTGAGGCGACGGCGACCGACGACGAGACGACCGCGACCGAGGGGTCCCCGGATGGCGGAACGGCGACCGAGGAGAGCACCTACGCCACCGAGGGCGACCTCACGGTCGACGCGTCCTGGGAGGGCGAGGAGGCCTCCGCCTCCGGTACCGTCACCGTCGCGGCCGACACCGAGGTCACTGCGTTCGTCGAAGCCGGCGCGGGCGTCGTCGTCGAGTCCGGCGCCGTCGTCGAGGGGTCCGTCCGCAGCCTCGGCGCGGTCGAGGTCCGCGAGGGCGCGACCGTCACGGGCGACGTGGAGGGAACGGCCGTGACGCTCGGCGACGCCACGACCGTCGAGGGCGCGATCTCCGCGAACGGCGACCTGACGGTCGGTGCCGACGCCACGGTCGCGGGGCAGGTCTCCGCCTCCGGCGCCCTGACCGCGGCCGACGGCGCCTCGTTCAGGAGCTTCGTCGGCGCGACCGGCGCGGTCGAGCTGGGCGAGGGCGTCACCGTCGAGCGGACCGTCTCCGGCGGCTCGGACGTGACCGTCGGCGCCGAGTCGACCGTCGGCGGCGGGCTCGTCACCGGCGCGTTCACCACCGGCGCGAACGTGACCGTCACCGGCGACGTGGAGGCCGCCTCCATCGAACTCGGCGAGGGCAACGAGGTCGAGGGCTCGCTGTCGGCCGACGGCGCGGTCGTCGTCGGCGCGGACTCGACGGTCGCGGGCGACGCGACCGGCGAGACGGTCGAACTCGGTAGCGAGGCCACGGTCGAGGGCGAGGTCTCCGAGACCGGCGGCGACGACGCGTAAACCGGCTACAGCGACTTTTTGAACCGCGGTTCGAACTCGGTTGTAGACCCCGCTGATCGGGAGTGAGACGTTCGGTGAATCCCAGCCGACTCCCGCTACGATTTGTGTGGCTCTGCTGTTGATCCTGCTGTTTGGAACAGCACCACCCAGAAAGCCCCAGCCGGCTCGACCGTCCGCGGCACGCTCTGCGCTCCTCGCTCCCCGCACAGCTCGCTGCGGTGCTTGAGGCGCCGGGGCCGGATCGAGCCGGCAGCCCCTTTCAGTCCCACCCCGCTCCGCACCGTAGGCCTCGCACCTCCCCAACCTCGGCCGCGGGCCGGCCGCGAAACCGCAGCGCGGGACAACCCGCGTCCCGCTGGCCTCCAGCGTGCAGTAGCGCGCTGGAGACACCGCAGGCAGCCGGCCCGCGACCTCCCTCGCGCGCGCCGACCGCAACCGTGCCACAGCACCGCGGTGGGCCGCGACAGTACGCGGCCACGCGGCGGTCGGCCGCCCGTCGCTTCCGGTCCGCCGCCGAACCCTTTTGTACGAAACCGCGGCCATGTTCGGGCATGCAGCGACCGACGCGCGAGCGTGCCGTTGGAGCGTCGAAACCGCGAGACTGCGGCGTCTCACCGGGGCAAGGACAACGCTTATGCGCGGGCTCACCAACTCACGACGTAGGATTATGGGAGTGATCGAGGACGTCTACGAGGACCTCGACACCGACGTCGCCTACGAGGAGTTCGAGGCGGCCGTCGAGGACAAGGTCGAGCAGATGGGGGGCCTCGCGGACGAGGAGACGGCGGCGATGCTCATCGCCCACGAGCTGAAGGACGGCGAGGCCGACACGATCGCCGACATCGAGCCGGGCATGGACGAGGTGAAGTTCCTCGGCAAGGTGACCTCCATCGGAGAGATCCGCACCTTCGACCGCGAGGGCGACGACGGCGAGGAGAGCGAGGGTCGCGTCTGCAACGTCGAGATCGCGGACGCCTCCGGCTCCGTCCGCGTCGCGCTGTGGGACGAGATGGCCGTCGCCACGGAGGAAGAACTGGAGGTCGGCGACGTGTTGCGCGTCGCGGGCCGCCCCAAGGAGGGGTACAACGGCCTCGAGGTGAGCGCCAACAAGGTCGAGATCGACGAGGACGCGGAGGTCGACGTGCAGGTGCTCGACACCTACCAGGTCGAGGACCTCACGCTCGGCGCCTCCGACGTGGATCTGGTCGGGAAGGTGCTCGACACCGACTCCGTGCGTACGTTCGACCGCGACGACGGCAGCGAGGGCCGCGTCGCCAACCTCACCGTCGGCGACGAGACCGGCCGCGTCCGGATCACGCTGTGGGACGGCAAGGCCGACCTCGCGGAGGAGTTCGAACCCGGCGAGGTCGTCGAGATCGTGGACGGCTACGTCCGCGAGCGCGACGGCGACCTCGAGCTCCACGTCGGGGATCGCGGCTCCCTCGAGCGCGTCGACGAAGAGGTGGAGTACGTTCCCGAGACGACCGATATCGCGGACGTGGAGCTCGACCGGACCGTCGACATCGCTGGCGGCGTCATCGAGACCGACCCCAAGCGCACGTTCGACCGCGACGATGGAAGCGAGGGACAGGTCCGCAACGTCCGGATCAAGGACGAAACCGGCGAGATCCGCGTCGCGCTGTGGGGCGACAAGGCCGACGCCGACATCGATCTGGCCGACCGCGTCGTCTTCACCGACGTGGAGATCCAGGACGGCTGGCAGGACGACCTCGAGGCGTCCGCGAACTGGCGCTCCACGGTGAGCGTGCTGGACGGGGACGCGGCGACCGGCGGGTCGGCCGGCTCCGCGGACCCTGCGGACTCCGCGGACGCCGCCGGCGACGAAACGGGACTCGGCGCGTTCTCGGACGACGGTGGCTCGGCTGGCGGCTCCGACGGCGGGTCGTCGGACGCCGACGTGGGGTCCGACGACGCCGGAAGCGCGGCCGTCTCGGGCGGTGCGACCGGCTCCGGCGGCGCGGCCGCGGCGACCGCGGAGGCGGGCGAAGTCGAGTTCACCGGAACCGTCGTGCAGGCGGGCGAGCCGGTCGTGCTCGACGACGGCCGGAAGACCAAGAGCGTGGAGACGGACGCCAACCTCCGGCTCGGCGAGGAAGTGACCGTCCGCGGGACGGAGCGGGACGGCACCATCGACGCCGACGAGGTCTTCTGACCGGCGGTCGAGCCGGCCCCTCGCGACCGCTCGTCCCGTTCAATCCGCCGGCGCGAAAACGAGCGTCTGAGCGACGCCGATGGGGCGGATCGGTGGTTGAGACGGCGTTACACCGAGACGCAACGGAAACCGTTATACGGGGCAGGTCCCCGTGTGTGGGTATGAGTGTCGAGCTACCGTTCGCCCCGGTCGACCAGATAATCCGGCGCAACGCGGGCGACCTCCGCGTGAGCGCCGGCGCGGCCGAGGCGCTCGCGCGTCGCGTACAGGAGCACGGCGCGACGCTGGCCGAGGACGCGGCCGAGCGGGCGACGGCGGACGGTCGGAAGACCCTGATGGCGGCGGATTTCGGCGTCGAACAGGTCGTCGACCGCGAGGACCTCACGCTCCCGGTCGCGCCGGTCGACCGCATCGCCCGGCTCCATATCGACGACCGCTACCGGGTCGGGATGGACGCCCGGATCGCGCTCGCCGACATCCTCGAGGACTACGCCGACAACGTCGCGAGCGCGGCCGCGACCCTGGCGCACCACGCCGACCGCCGGACGATCCAGGCGGAGGACATCGAGACGTACTTCGCGCTCTTCGAGTAGGATGCAGTTCGGCTACAACGAGGTCTGTCTCGACCACGATACCGGCGAACGACACCCCGAGACCGCCGACCGGCTCCGGGCGATCCGCCGCGGGCTCAACAAGCGGCACGGCGTCGAGTACGTCGACGCGCCGCCCGCGAGCCGCGCGGCCGTGGAGGCGGTCCACGACGAGGGATACGTCGGCGAGTTCGAGCGGTTCTGCGCGGACGGCGGCGGTAACTGGGACCCCGACACCGTCGCCTGCGGGGCGACGTGGGACGCCGCGCTCGCCTCGGCCGGGCTCTCGCAGTGGGCCGCAACCGCCGCGCTGGAGGGAGCCGACGGCCGGAAGACGCCGTTCGCGATCGGGCGACCGCCGGGACATCACGCGGTCGAGGAGGACGCGATGGGCTTCTGTTTCTTCAACAACGCGGCGGTCGCGGCCCAGACCGCACTCGACGACGACCTCGCCGAGCGCGTCGCGATCTTCGACTGGGACGTCCACCACGGAAACGGCACGCAGGACATCTTCTACGACCGCGGCGACGTGTTCTACGCCTCCGCTCACGAGGACGGGCTCTACCCCGGCACCGGCGCGGCCGACGAGACGGGCGAGGGCGACGGCGACGGAACGACGCTCAACGCGCCGCTTGCCGCCGGAGCGGGCGACGCGGACTACGCCCACGTGATCGAGGGGGCGCTCGCCCCCGCGCTCGACCGCTTCGACCCCGACCTCGTCATCGTCTCGGCGGGCTTCGACGCCCACAGACACGACCCCATCTCCCGGATGCGCGTCTCCTCGGAGGGATACGCGCTGATGACCGACCTGCTGCGCGACGTCGCGGACGCCTCGGACGCGGCGCTCGCGTTCGTGCTCGAAGGGGGCTACGGCCTCGACACGCTGTCGGAAGGCGTCGCGATGGTTCACGAGACGTTCGACGGGCGGTCCCCGGTCGCTCCCGACGGGGAGCCCGACGAGGCGACGATCGACCTCGTGGAGAGCCTCCGGACGCGGTTCGACCTGTAGGGTCCCTCAGGGCCGCGGATCGAAGTGCTCTCGCAGCGCGTCGCCGAACCCGTCCGCGAGCGCCGCCACGTCGTCGCCGACGAGCACCTCCCGCTCCTCGAGCGCGGTGGCGACGTGGACCCCGAGCCCGACGTCGAACACCGCCTCGCTTGCGAGGAACGCCGCGGCGGTCGTGAACTCTCGCTCCCGCTCCACGACGTAACGGTCGCCGTCGAGGAAGGGACCGTACGCGTCCGCGTCGTCGCCGTAGGCCGCGTAGAATCCCTCGGCGTGGTCGCGGACGTGGACCGGCGGCCCGCCGTGGGACTCGACGGTAGGTCGCTCCGCCACCGAGAGTTCGGCGAACAGCGCCGCGCGGTCGCCCTCCGCGTCGACCATCGCCCGCGAGCGGAGTGGCTCGAACCCCCGATCACCGAGTCCACCCACGATCCCCGAGAGCGATTTGCGGAGCTGCGGCCACAGCTGGTCGGGGACCAGGTCCGGCGCGTCGAAGACGACCGCGACGGGCGTCGTCCCGCGCCGGTCGATGTGCTCGCGCACGTCGGCGGGCGAAAGCGGGTCGCGTTCGGGCGGGAAGAACCGCTCCTCGGAGGGGTCCCGGAGCAACGCCCGGGCGTGGTGCTGGAGCCGGGCGACGTTCTCGGCGTCACAGACGGCGGCGACGTTGCGCTCGGGGTCGGTGGGGTCGATCACCACGAGCGGGTCGTCGAACGTCCGCTCGGCGTGGTCCTCGGGGTCGAGTTCGACCGGCGGGCGCCAGTCGGCGGCCGCCTCGACCAGCGGGACGAACCCCCCGTACTCCGCGACGAGCAACTCGGTGAGGTACCCCGAGAAGCCGCGCGTCCGGAGGTCGCTCCCGTAGGCGCCGACCCCCTTCAGGAACCGTTTGGCGAGGCGGACGCCGTCCGCGAGGTCGTCGTCGAGCCGCGCCTCCAGGTAGGCGTTGTGGAAGGGCGTGCGGTCGACCGCCGACTGGATGGCGGTCGCGTCGGCCACGTCGTAGCAGGGGACGAGATCCACGTCGAAGCCGCGGTACTCGCCTTTCACGTAGGGGTGTTCGGCGTACTCCTCGTGACCGTCCGGAAGGACGTGGTGGCCCACCTCCAGTCCGTAGGTCTCCAGCTCCTCGCGCGGGAGGTCCGGCGGGAAGCGCACGAAGAGGTCGATGTCGCGGTCGCCCGCGAGCCACGTCCCCCGCGCGGTCGAGCCCACCTGCACCACGTCCGCCTCGACCGGCAGGTCCGCGACCGCCTCCCGGGCGCGGTCGGACAGCGCCGCCGCGACCGACGCGAGCCGTTCCCGCTCCTCGGCGTCCGGAGTGACGCGCTCGCGGACCGACTCCAGCACCGCCGCGAGTTCCGCGTCGTCGGCCTCGCTCATGGGCCGGCTTCTCCGCGTCGGCGTGAAAGCGTGTCGGTCGTCGGGCTCCCGGTTCGATAACTGTACGCACGGTTCGTGGCGACGCGCGACGACGCCGTCGGGCGGAAACGAAAGCCCTATCAAAACGTCCGCGCTACGAATGGATGCGTGCCGAAGTAGCTCAGTTGGTAGAGCGCCTCGCTGTTAACGAGGCGGTCCCAGGTTCGAGTCCTGGCTTCGGCGTCTTCTTTCGATCTCACCCGGACAGTTCCGACCCTGTGTCTCCGGTCCGATACGCTAAAGGGACCGCTCCGGCTACCTCGGAGTGCGGGCCTTTAGCTTAGTCTGGCCGAAAGCCCCCCGCTCATAACGGGGTGAGCGCCGGTTCAAATCCGGCAGGGCCCATGCCTTCTCCAGTCGCTGCGCGTCCCGTCGCACGCCCGCTCCCCAGAAGGCTTATTGCCGGTACTCCACCTTCACCGGTAGAGATGGACCGCGAGCCACGGCCGACGAACGCGTGTGCGCCCTCCACCAGCCATGACCGGTGAGGACGCCCCCGGCGTCGACCGTCGGACGGTCCTCGGCGCGGTCGCGGGGCTCGGCGCCGCCTCGCTGTCGGGCTGTTCCGCGCTCGACCGCGGGGACGACGCCGAGACCACGCCCGCGGACGACGACCGCGCCCGCGAGCTCGCGGAGCGGTTCGCGCCGACGCTGTACTTCGACGCCCACGAACGCTGGTTCCCGACGGACCCGCGTCCCTACACGAGCGAGGAGGAGGGTGAGACGGTCGTGGACGGCTTCGACGCCTTCGACGGCTACCACGAGCGGTTCGACGGAAGCGCCGACGGCGAGGACGGCTCTCCGACCCCGCCGAACCCGACCGTCTTCTACCGCGCGGTCGAGTACGCGGACTCGCCGCTGTCGGTCGCCCAGTTCTGGTTCTACTCCGCGTTCGACCAGTTCACGACCAACTTCCACTGGCACGACTGGGAGGTGTTGCACGTCTTCGTCGACGACGAGGCCGACGAGCCGCAGCTGTTCGTCGCGAGTTCGCACTCCCGGAAGGTGCCGAACAACGAGTTCCTCGACCCGGAGCCGGACGCTGTCCCCCGGATCCTCCCCGAGTTGGGGTCACACTCCAGCACGCTCTCGATCAACGACGTGCCGGACCGGTTCCAGCGCCTGCCGGACGGCGACCTCCTCGCGGACGTCACGAACACCGCCATCGAGGGGATCGAGGACCTCTCGGAGGTCCCGCTCGCGTACGGGCTCCCCCGGGACGAGGGATGGCGGCTCCCCTACGTCGTCCCCGAGTACGAGGGCGCGCCGCTCCACGAACACGAACGGCTCCCGTCCGTCACCCGGGAGTCGCTGGTCGACGAGGCGCTCACCGTGCGCTCGCTCGACGCGCTGCAGTCGCCGCCGACCGACCTCCCCACGCGCGAGACGGGGCTGGTGTTCCGCCCCGCGGCGAGTGAGGGAGCCGGCGGAAGGAGCGACGCCGCGGGCTCCGAGGCCGACCTGGAAACGGACGTTGCCTACGACCTCGTCCCGACGAGCGAGATCGAGCACATCGCCGCCTTCACCGGTCCGCAACTGAGCTTCGAGTTCTCGGTCCCGGAGGCGGTCGAGGACGCGGTCGCCGGCCACATCACGACGACCGGCGTACCGTGGGACCAGCCCCGCTACGAGAACCCCGCGGCGGACATCACCGCCCGCAACCACCGGGCCGAGCTGGCCGACCGCTACGACGCCGTCGGCGAGGCGGGCGGGCTCAACGCGGTCGTCACGCGGGTCACCGAGGCGGTCACGAACGAGGACGCGCCCGACGGCGAGGGGCTGACCACGGTCGCCGGCGGCGTGGAGTCGGTCGTCCTGCTGGAGAGCGACCCCGAGGCCGTCCCGACGTTCGGCGGCGTCGCGGCCGTGCAGGACGTGGCCGCGGGCGAGCACCGCCTCACCGTCAACGGCGCCGGCCGCGCCCCGCACAGCGAGCGCGTGACGGTCGCGGACGAGGACGACGCGCCCACGGTCGCCGGCGTCGCCGGCGAGGTCCCGCTGGTCGCCCGCGAGAACGCGACGAAGCTGACGGTCGGCGGGGACGCCGGGAGCGACGACGGGGGAGCGGAGACGGCGACCGACGAAACGGCGACCGACGGAACGGCGACCGAAGCGACCGCGACGGAAGGAACGGCAACCGAGGAGACGGAGGGGGCGGAGAGCGCCTCGGGGGCGGCCGCGTCCCTCGCCGCGGTTGCGGTCGAGGACGACTTCGCCGGCCGGATCTACGACTCGCCCGCCGCGGGGAGCGACGCGCTCTACGTCCACGCGGGCGGCGCGTACACGACCGAGGTCCGCGACGTCGACGACGCGGTGGGGGCGTACCGCGTCAACCCCGACCCCGACTCGGAGGACGGAGTCAGCATCGACCGACCAGAGACCGGGAAGGCGCCGCTGGCGGCGTTCCTCGCCGACATCGCCGCGGAGACGCGGGCGGAGGTCGCGGCGCTGGTCGACGAGGACGGCGACGAGGATGACGACGACAACGGAACCGGTGGCACGGCCGGCGGCTCCGGGAACGCGGTGCAGGGGCTCGCTCGCGCGTTTCAGGCCGTGGTCGACGCGGCGGAGAAGGCGGCCGAGCGAGCGCAGGCGGGCGACCGCGGCGGCACGGACCGCCAGCTGGAGGTCGTCGCGGAGCGGCTTCAGCGGGCCGGCGACAGGCTCGCGGAGGCGAGCGACGACGTGCCGGACCCCTTGTCGCGGGCGGCCGAGCGCCGACTCGAACAGGCGGACCGGCGGGCGACGCAGGCGCGGGAGTCCGAGAAGCTCTGAGCCGGGCCAGGGCGGTCCGAGCCGGCCGGCCCTCAGAACCGGTCCGCGAGCTCGCCGCGCAGGTCGTCGAGGTCCACGTCCTTCATCGCGAGCAGCACCAGCAGGTGGTAGACCAGGTCCGCGCTCTCGGCGGTCAGCTCCTCGCGGTCGTCGTCCTTCGCGGCGAGGATTGTCTCGGTCGCCTCCTCGCCGATCTTCTCGAGCACCTCGTTTTCGCCCTTCTCGTGGGTGAACAGCGAGGCGGTGTACGACCCCTCGGGGAGTTCGCGCTTCCGGGCCTCGATGGTCGCGAACAGGTCATCGAGCACGGCGTCGGGGAGCTGCTCGGCCGCGTCCTCGGCGACCGTGGTTCCATCGTCGGCCCCCGGCTCCGGGTCGCTCACGCCTCCACCTCCGCGTGCTCGTCCGGGAAGAAGGCGAGCTCGTGGATCCGGTCGTCGCCCGTCAGTTCGGGGTGGAAGGAGGTACCGACGATCGGTCCCTGCCGGACCAGCACCGGTCGGTCCTCGACGGTCGCGAGCGTCGTCACGTCGTCGCCCACCTCGTCGATCAGCGGCGCGCGGATGAACACCGCGGGGAACGGCTCGTCGAGACCCGCCACGTCGATACGCGCCTCGAAGGAGTCCTTCTGTCGGCCGAACGCGTTGCGGTCGACGGTCACGTCGAGCAGGCCCAGGGGGTCGACCCGCTCGTCCTTCGCGTCCCGGGAGCAGACGATCAGGCCGGCACAGGTCGCCAGGACGGGCTTGTCGGCCGCGACGTGGTCGCGGATCTCCGGCGCGATCCCCTCGCGGTGGATCAGCCGGGAGATGGTGGTCGACTCGCCGCCCGGCATGCACAGCACGTCGCAGTCCGGGACGAGCCCCGCGGCCCGGATCTCCACGACCTCCGCCTCCTCGCCGTGCGCGGCGGCCGCGTGCCGGATCGCGTCGGCGTGCTCGCTCACGTCGCCCTGCACGGCGATGACGCCTGCCTTCATGTGCGAACGTGCGGCGGGGACGTGCAAAAAGGGCGCGCTCGCTGGCGGCGCTCACGGGAGACGCTCACGGGGAACGATCACGAGGGCCGCTCGACGACCCGGCGGCTCGCGAGGGGTCGCGGCCGCGTCGAAAAGGGAAGACTCAGACCGCCAGCGAGACGATCTGGACGAAGACGCCGAAGAGGACGGCGAACGCCAGCACCGTCTTGGGGTCGATCCTGATGGCGTTGCGGTCCTCGGACTCGAAGTAGCGGACGAGGCCCGCACTGGACATCAGGCCGCCGGAGTTCTGACCACTGCTCATACACGGCTCTGCGCCGCGCATCCGCCTAAACGTTTCGTCTCCGTCGAGTCGCGGCCGCCGCGGGCGGGGCCCTCGGCCGCTCGTGCAGGGGTCGTGGACGGGTGGGAAACCCTTATGCGCGCGCCGCGGTTACCCGTGTTCGCACAATGACCGTTCGACTCCTGGACTTCTACGCCGACTGGTGTGGCCCGTGTAAGACGCAGGACCCGATCCTCGAGGAGATCGTCGAGGAGCGCGGGGACGCCTTCGAACTGCAGAAGGTGAACGTCGACGAGGAGCAGGACGTCGCCAACCAGTACTCGGTCCGCTCGCTGCCGACGCTGATCGTCGAGAACGACGACGGCGTCGTCGACCGCTTCGTCGGCGTCACCCAGAAGGAAGACATCGACGCGGCGCTGAGCGAAGCCGGCGCCTGAAGTCGGTTTTTCGGCCCGTCTCGCCGGACTCGTCTCGCAAGCTTTTACAGCGCCCGCGCACTCTCACTCCACATGGCCAGTTTCGACGCCGCGGAACGACGCAACCTCGACCGACAGATCTGCATGCGCTGTAACGCCCGCAACGCCTCCGAGGCGAACCGCTGCCGCAAGTGCGGCTACACGAAGCTTCGCCCGAAGGCGAAGGAACGCCGCGCGGCGTAATCGGGCGACCGCGGCCGCGATTCTCCCGACACCGAACCTCGCCAGCGACCGCGTCGAGGCGACCGCTATCGACCGCTACTCCTCGGGGTACTTCGGCTCCCGACGCGCCGCGCGCTCGCGGGCTCGGGCGATGACCTCGCGGACCGTGTCGCCGCCCTCGCTCTCGCGGTAGGGGTCGCCGTGGCCCGGATACATCGCCGTCACCGACTCCGGAAGCCGGTCGAGGATCTCGTCGAGGCTCTCGATGAGGCGCTCCCGGGACTGGCCCGCCATGTCGGTGCGGCCGAAGGAGCCGTCGTCGAACGCGCCGTCGTTGTACACGACCACGTCGCCGCTGTAGACCCGTCTCTCGCCGAGGAACGCGACGTGGTCGGTGGCGTGGCCCGGCGTGTAGACGACCTCGCAGGCCTCGTCGCCGATCAGGACCTCGTCGCCGTCGTCGAGCGCGACGTCGCGGCGCGGATGGTCGCCGTAGGCGTACAGGTCGGCGTCGAACGCGTCGAGCACCGCGTCGAGTTCCCCGACGTGGTCGCCGTGCTGGTGGGTCAACACGACGCGGTCGAGGTCGGCGACGTGGTCGGCGACGACCGCCTCGACGCCCGGCATCGTTCCGGCGTCGACGAGCGTGGTTGCCTCGCCCTCGGCGAGGTACGCGTTGCAGGTGAACGCCTCGGCGTCCGCGGTGACGTTTCGCGGTTCCATGTCGCGTCTTTGGCGCGGCCGTCGTAAAAGTGGACGCGGTCGTGGGGGCGCAGTCGTGAAGGCGCGGTCGTGGGGGCGCAGTCGTGAAGCGCGGTCGTGGGGACGCAGTCGTGAAGCGCGGTCGTGGGGGCGCAGTCGTGAAGGCGCGGTCGTGGGGGCGCAGTCGTGAAGCGCGGTCGTGGGGACGCAGTCGTGAAGCGCGGTCGTGAGGGCGCAGTCGTGGGGCGCGGTCGTGGGGCGTGTTCACATCGTCCCGGGGGTTTTTCCGTGCTGATCGTCTATACGCAAGTGTATGGGCTTTGGGAGCTACGATGAATCCGAACAGGAGAACCAGGACCTCGACGCCGACTTCGAGAACGACGACGGCGTCCGAACGTCTCAGGCCTCCCACGAGGGAGACATCAACTTCGAGAACGGCGCCTCGAACGACGAACTCCTCGACAGACTGGCGGACATCAAGTCGGACGAATAGGTGAAACCGGGTAGCCGCTCGCTCGGGGTCGCCTTCCGCGACGCCGACGAGCGGAGCCGCATCGCGGGCGCCGTCGTCCGTGCCGACGGCGTCCTCGACGGACTCGCCTACGGCGGGTGCTCCGTGGGCGGTCGCGACGCGACCGCGAGCGTCGCCGCGCTTTTCGACAGACTCGACCGCGAGGACGTTCACCGAGTCCTCTGTGCGGGCGTCGCGCCCGCGTGGTTCAACCTGATCGACCTCGAGGCGCTTCACGAGACCGTGGACCGCCCGGTTCTCTCGGTCTCCTTCGAGGAGAGCGAGGGGCTGGCGGGGGCGCTCCGCGAACAGTTCTCCGGTGACGCGCTCGAGGACCGACTGGCGGTCTACCGGTCGCTGCCGCCGCGGCGGGCGGTCGCGGTCGGCGACCGGACGCTGTACGTCCGCGCCGTCGGACTGGCCGACGCGGACGCGGCTGCGGTCGTCCGCGAACTGACGCGGGAGGGGCGCCGACCCGAACCGGTGCGGGCCGCCCGCATCGCCGCCCGGGCGTACCACGACGCGCCGGAGCGGTGACGTCCACCGGCGGCGGCCGCGCTCCCGAACCAACCCCGTTTTTGAGGCTCGGCCGCGCTCGGTCGAACATGAGCGACGACGCCCCCGCCCGAGGCCTCGACGACGACCTCTGCGTGCGCGAGTGCGAGCGCTGCCCAGCGCTCGTCGACTCCCGGAGCCGCATCGTCAACGGCGTCGGACCGACCGACGCGGCCCTGCTGTTCGTCGGCGAGGGGCCGGGCGCCACGGAGGACGAGGAAGGGGAGCCGTTCGTCGGCCGCTCCGGCGACGTGCTCGACGAGGCGCTCCGCGAGGCGGGGCTGGCGCGCGCGGACGTGCGGATCACCAACTGCGTCCGGTGCCGCCCGCCGGAGAATCGCGACCCGCGGAGCGAGGAGCTCGCGAACTGCCGGGGCTACCTCACCGAGGAGATCGACCGCGTCGACCCCGAGCTGATCGTTCCGCTCGGAAAGGTGCCGAGCGAGCATCTGCTCGACCGCGACGTGGCGATCACCTCGACGGCCGGCTCGGTCGTCGAGGCGCGCGTCGGCGGCGCGGCGCGGCGCGTCCTGCTGTGCGTCCACCCCGCGGCGACGCTGTACGACCGGAGCCAGCGCGAGGGGTTCTTCGAGGCGGTCGCGGAGGCGGCCGACCTCGCCGGCGCGACCGAAGGGACCGGCGGGCAGTCGCGACTGGGTGACTACTGATCCCGAGCCGTCGATCAAAAACGGCGGTTCCCGATCCGCCGACCGAAAGCCGCGGCTCCCGATCCGCCGACCGAAAGCCGCGGCTCCCGATCCGCCGACCGAAAAGATCTTTATAAACAGCACGCGGCCGCTCCGTCCCGTTTGATCGTCGGTCGAGGGAGTATTGAGACGTACGTTCGGCTCCGCTACAAACATAGAAAAGACTAAAAATGGTGCGTCGCTCTCAACACCCATGTCCGACAACAGGTGGTCGGCGAATCGGCGCACGTTCCTCAAGACGACTGGCGTTGCCGGAGCCGTTGGGCTGGCGGGCTGTACCGGCGGCGACGACGGGTCCTCCGGCGGGACCGAGGACGGCTCGGGTGGCGGGACCGAATCCGGCGGGACGACCGGCGAGGTCGCGGACACGCCCACCGCGCAGTTCATCCTCAACCCGGCCGAGGCGGACGTCGAGATCGAACAGCAGTACCAGCCGATGTTCGAGTACCTCGAGTCCGAGGTCGACGTGGAGATCGAGTCGGAGCGCGCGGCCAGCTACACCGCGACGCTTCAGTCGATGCGCAACGACCAGGGCGAGATCGCGGACATCTCCCCCTCGGCCGTCATCGCGGGCGAAGGCGTCGTCGACGTGGTCGGCATCCGCATCGCGTACGGTGCGGCCCAGTACTTCTCGACGATCACCACGACGCCGGACAGCGGCATCGGCGGACTCGCTGACCTCGAGGGCGAACAGATCAACTTCGGCGACATCCTCTCGGTCTCCGGGACGCTCGTGCCGCTGACGATACTGCAAGACGCCGGCCTCGACGTCGGGACCGCACCGGACGGGGACGCGGAAGACTTCGAAGCCGCCTACTCGGATCACACCACCTCCCGCACCCAGATGGTCAATCGCGAGGACGTGGCGGCCGCGTGTACGGGCGCGTTCTCCTCGGCGCCCTACGTCCCGCAGGAACAGTTCGAGGAGATGTCCCAGGACTTCGTCGACATCTCCGCGGAGTACAGCGGTGCCGGCGACGCGATCGAGGAGGAGGGCGTCGAGCTCGAACTCCTCGCCGTCTCCGACCCCATCCCGCGTGCGCCGCTCGTGACCCGGAGCAACTGGGATAGCCCGGTCAAAGCCGAGATCGAGGAGGCGATCCTCAACGTGACCGAGGAGGACCTCAGCCACGGCGAGGACTACGAGGGCGAGCCGCTATGGTTCACCGGCGTCGAGGACGGGTCCATCGAGGACTACGAGATGATCCGGACCGTGATGGACGAACTCGGTCTCGAGTTCGAAGACCTTTCCTAACCCCTCGATTAACCCCTCTTACACCCTACATGAGTCGTATTACAGTCGACGGTCTCACCAAACATTACGGTGAAACTGTCGCGTTGAACGACGTCTCTTTCGAGATCCCGTCCGGCGAGTTCGTGATCGTCCTCGGCGTCTCGGGATCGGGAAAGTCGACCCTGCTGCGGTGTATGAACGGGTTGACCCCGATCACCAGCGGCGAGGTACGCATCGACGGAACACCGGTCACGCAGCCCCGTAACGACACGGCGATGATCTTCCAGCAGCACAACATCATCGGGCAGCTCAGCGCGTACGGTAACGCGTTGACCGGCGCGCTCAACCGAAACGGGTTCCTCCAGAGCCTCCTCCAGTTCCAGCCGAAGGCCGACAAGTATCAGGCGCTCCAGGCGCTCGAGACCGTCGGCCTGCTCGACGAGGCGCGTCAGCGCGCCAGTCAGATGTCCGGCGGACAGCAGCAGCGCGTCGGCATCGCCCGCGCGCTCGTTCAGAACCCGGACATCATGCTGGCCGACGAGCCGGTCGCGAGCCTCGACCCGGGAAGCGCCCAGCAAGTGATGGGCTACCTCCGGACCGCGGCCGAGCGCCGCGGGCTCACCTCCGTCAGTAGCCTCCACCAGGTGAACCTCGCCCGGAAGTTCGGCGAGCGATTCATCGGACTCCGCGACGGCGAGAAGGTGTTCGACGGCTACCGCGACGAGGTGACGATGGACGTGATCGACGAGATCTACGGCGACATCGACACCGAGGGCATGTTCGCGGAGACGGACGAGGACACGGAATCGGAGGCGACAGCATGAGCGGCGAGAGCGCGGCCGACGCGGCCGACGACCCGACCGATCCCGAGGACATCGACGCGAGCGACGTCAGCGGCGCCGTCACGGAGCAGTACGAGCGGATCGTCCGCGCACGCAAGGTGCGGGCGCTGCTGGCCGGCCTCCTGATCCTCGTGGTCGGCTACTTCTTCGCGAACGCGCTGTACGCCGTCGAGCTGTTGCAGGCGAACCTTCCCCAGTACTTCGGCACCTTCCTCGAGGCGCTGCAGGACTTCTTCCCCTTCCTCGTCAGCGTCGAGGGGTTCCCGTGGATCACGTTCAATCCCGGCGGGTTCCTGGAGTACTGGGCGTTCATCCAGGAGCGCAACCTCATCTACAACCCGGAGGCGTCGCTGACCGACCCCAGCACGGGCGGTCCGCTGGCGCTGTTCGGTGAGGCCGGCATCACGCTCTCGATGGGCTTTGCCGGCACGATCATGGGCTTCCCGCTCGCGCTGCTGTTCGGCATCCTCGGCTCCGGCCGCGTGACGCCGTTCCCGTTCAACTTCATCTTCCGCGGCGTGATGTCCTCGATCCGCGCCATCCCGGCGCTGGTGTGGGCGCTCATCTACGTCCCCCTCGGCGGGATCGGCCCGACGACCGCGACGCTGGCCATCGCCACGGACACGATCGGGAACCTCGGTCGCCTGTTCACCGACGAACTGGAGGAGATCGAGGACGGTCCCATCGAGGCGATGCGCACCACGGGCGCGAACAAGCCGCAGATCATCGTCTTCGGGATGCTCTCGCAGGTGACGACGCCCTTCATCGCGTGGACGCTGTACATCTTCGAGATCAACGTCCGGATCGCCGTCTCGCTCGGGATCATCGGCGGCGGCGGACTCGGACAGGTACTCAACGTCCAGCAGGGGCTGTTCGCGTTCACCAACATGATGGCGACCATCCTCGTCATCCTCGTGTTGATCATCTCCGTCGAGATGTTCTCCCAGCGGCTCCGGTCCCGCCTCCGCGGCGAGGACGAGACGCAGGGGTTCATCGACCTACTGCTCGGCTTCCCGCAGCGGATGGCCGAGTCGCTGCTCAAGTAGGTCGCCGCGGTCACGTTTTCTACCTCCTTGCGCCTGGTCGGCGAGTCCCGACGCCCCGCCGACTGCCCGAAGGGAAACCGCTTTTTCCCCGCTCGCCCGAGTATCGGTATGAGCATCCCCGAGCCTCCCGCGGAGGCGCTCGCGGACGTGGTCGTGGTCGACTACGGCCTCGGCAACCTCCGGAGCGTCACCCGCGGGCTGGAGCGCGCCGGCGCGAGCGTGGAGATAACCGACGACGTCGACGCCTTCGCGGCCGCGGACGGCGTCGTCCTCCCCGGCGTGGGCGCGTTCCGCGAGGGGATGGAGAACGCCGGCCCCTACCGCGAGGCGCTCGTCGAACACGCCGAGGCCGGCCGCCCCCTGTTCGGCATCTGTCTCGGCATGCAGATGCTGCTCACCTCCAGCGAGGAGGCCGACCGGGAGGGGCAGGGCGACGTGGAGGGGTTAGACCTCATTCCGGGCACCAACCGCCGCTTCGAGGTGGACGAGAAGGTGCCCCACATGGGCTGGAACGAGCTCCGCGTCGAGCGCGAACACCCCCTCGTCGCGGGCGTCGACGGCGAGCACGCCTACTTCGTCCACTCCTACTACGCGGACCCCGCGGCCGACGACGCGGTGGTCGCCGCGACGGACTACGGCGTCCGCTTCCCGGCGGTCGTCGCCAACGAGACGGGCAACGTGTTCGGGACGCAGTTCCACCCCGAGAAGAGCGGCGAGACGGGGCTGCAGATTCTGCGGAACTTCGTCGAGTACTGCGCGGAGCAGTAGGGTTCGACGAATCGGGGCGGCGAGCGCGGCCCGTCAGGCGCCGGACCCGGCGTCGCCCGTCTCCGCGATGCGGCGCTCGTACTTCTCCATCGACTCCGCGAGCGCCGCGTCAGCGTCCACGTCCGCGGCCGCCGCGACCGACAGCAGCGCGAACAGCGCGTCCCCGACCTCGTCGCTGGCGAGGTCGACCCCGTCCGGCGCCGCGCCGTAGTCGGTCGAGACGGTCGCCTCCTTCGCGAGCTCCCCGACCTCCGACTGGAGGTCGAGCAGGCGGTAGGCGAGCGGCGCGTCGAGGTCGTGCTCGTCGAGAAACGCGGCGACGCGGTCTTGCTGATCCATGTCTCCGAGCGTGTGAGCCGGGAGTGATGAATGTTCGGTGCTGACTGATTCCGATACTGAGTGTTGCAGACCGATTCAGACACATCGCTTTTCTGAGACTCGCGGCGGTGCGGTGCAGTCGCGGAGCGTTGCGGTTGCGGTTGCGGTGCCGTACTGTCGGCGCGCGCCGCGGCGCCCCTGTGGCGCCGCGACCGCGCGAGGGAGGCGGCGGCGCGGCCGCCTGCTGTGCGGTGTCGCGGCCGCGCCGCCGCCGAGGTTGGGGAGGTGCGAGGCTGCTGTGCGGGGCGGTTGCGGTGCGGTGGGTGGGACTGAAAGGGGCAGCCGGCTCGAGCCCGCCCCGACGACGTAAGCACCGCAGCGGGCGGTGCTGAGAGCGAGGAGCGCAGCGAGGCGCGGCGCGGTCGAGCCGGCTGGGGCTTTCTGGATGGTGTTGTTCCACGCAGCAGGATCTGCAACAGAAACAAAAACCGCGTCCAGAGAGCCGGCTGGGGCTTTCTGAGTGTTGCCGTCCCGATCAGCACGATCGACAGCAGCCACAAAAACACCGCCCAGTGACACAAAAAAGACACAAACACGCCGCTATACCCAGTATCGCTGTCGAGGGATCTACCGAGACACGACCGAGGTATCGCGTTACTCGAAGCGGACGCCGAGGTCGTGCATGCGGTCGTTGTTCATCGCGACGTTGACCAGAAGCGGCGTCAGCGCCTCCACCTCGGGCGCGTTCGCGAGACCGCCGGCGTCGAGCGGGCGGAGCCCCTCGATCCCCTCGGCGAGCAGGCGGACGATGTCCTTCGCGTCCTCGTCGTCGCCGACGAGCAGGGTGTCGATGCCGAGGTCGGCGTCGAGGTTGGAGAGGCGGTCCGCCGAGAGGTTGTGGAACCCGCCGATCACGGGCGTCCCCTCGGGCGCCGCCTCGGCCACGATGCGGGTGACGCTGCCCGCGCCGGGCTTGTGGTAGTGGAACCCCTCGTTGTCGCGCTTCATCCCCACCGCGGGCGAGACGAGGACCGTGTCGTCGTCGAGCCCGTCCGCGACCGCCTCGACCGTGTCGCCGACGTGGTACGGCGGGACGGCGAGCACGACGGCGTCCGCGCGGTCGGCGGCCATCGCGTTGTCGAAGCCGAGCACCTTCGCGTCGACGCCGCGGCTGTCGAGTTCCGTCTCGTACTCCTCGGCCTTCGTGCGGGCCTTCTCGGGGTCACGCGAGCCGATCAGCACCTCGTGGTCCGTGTCGTGAGCCCACCGGAGCGCGAGGCCGCCCCCCACGTCGCCGGTGCCGCCCAGTAGCGCGATTCGCATACGGACAGTGCGCCCGGCCGCGCCTTAGGGGTTGCGCGACCGGCGGGGTTCGCCTCGGTTCACTGCCGGCTCTCGTCGTCTCCCGCGTCGGCGTCACCCTCTTCGGCCGGCGGGAGCCCCAGCGCGCCCCGGAGGCGGTCCTCGCCGCCGCGGTAGACGGTCAGGTACGCCGCGACCGGCGCGAGCACGAAGACGGGGCCGACGACGTACGGCTGGAGCGAGGGGTCCCCGGCCGCGACCGCGCTCCCGACCGCGAAGCCGAGGAAGTCGAACGCGAGCATCCAGACGACGAAGCGGCCGGTCGGGGTCACGGACGCGCCACCTCAGGGCGCCTCCAGCAGGTCGGGGAGGTCGTTGACGCTGTCGACGACCGCGTCCGCCCCCGTTTCGGTGTACTTGCGGCGGCCCTCATCGCCCGTGAGCCCGCCGGTCAGGACGCCGACGCCGTAGTAGACGCGCCCGGGGTCGGCCTCGTCGGCGTTGCGCGCGGTGCGGACGTCGTCGAGGGTGTCGCCCGCGAACGCCACGCGGTCGGCGTCGAACCGCTCCGCGAGCGTTATCAGCGCCTCGGGGTCGGGCTTGCCGGGCGCGGGGTCGTCCATCGTGAACCGGTGCTCGTCGGGGACCTCGAGCCCGACGCGTTCGAGCGCGATGTCGGCCTCCGCGGCCGGGCGACCGGTCACCACGCCGACGTCGTGGCGCTCCTGAAGGCGCTCGATGGTCTCCGGCTCCACGAGGACCGGCTCGTCGTTGATGTAGCCGTCCGCCTCGATCGGCGGCTCCCCGCCCTCCAGCTCCCCGTAAAGGTCGCTGCCGAGGTACAGCGCCTGGAACACCTCTCGAAGCCGGTCTGGCTCCCACTGGTCGCGGACGCGGGCCTGCGGGACGCTCGGGAGGGCGGCGACGACCGACTTGGCGGCCTCGAGTCCGCCGCCCTCCTCGGCGATCCGGCCGGTGAACTCCGCGACGCTCATCCGGAGCCCCTCGCGGCTCGCGAGCACGTACAGCGCCGCGGCGTCCGTCAGCTCCCAGTCGTTGTTGAACCCGCCGGCGTCCTTGAACGCCTGCACGTCCGCGCGGTCGATGGTTCGCCCGTAGACGTGCCGCACCGACTCGACGATGGCCCGCCGGTAGGAGTCGGCCACGTCGACGAGCACCCCGTCGATGTCAAGCACGACAGCGTCGACCTGCATGCCTTCGGAGGCGGCGCGTGGGAGAAAAAACGTTCCGGGTCGCCGGGGCGTCTCCCGACGAGGGAGCGATCAGTCCGAACCGATCCGACCGCGGACGACGTACAGCGTGTCGCTCCCGACCGCGTGCCGGCGGCAGATCGGAACGACCGGCTCCTCGAAGCCGAGCGTCGTGAACGCACAGACCGCGTCCAGCCGCTCCGCGAGCCGCAGGGTCGGCCGCTGGAGTTCGGCGGGGAGGTTGCAGGCGTACACGACGCCGGGCGCACGCGGCAGTGCCAGCGCGGCCATGGGGTCCGCGGCCGCCGCAATCTCGGTCACGTCCGCGCGGCGGAAACGGACGCCCTCGGGCGCCGCCTCGGCCGCGGCGTCGCTCACGTCCATCGCGGTTACGTCTCGACCGCGCGCGCGGAGGGCGGCGGCGACCGCGCCGTTCTCGCCGATCCCGACCTCCAGGGACGCCTCGAAGTCGGAGAGGCGGTCCGCGATCCGACCGCGGGCTGTGGGGTTCACGCCGTGCGATTTATGCGCGCTGACTTCAAACGACTTTCCATGCTCGTTGACGTTGTGCCGGTGGGGGAGGTCTCCGCGCGTGTCAAGCGGGAAGCCTCCGGCGCGCTGCGGTCGGTCTACGACTGTGAGGTCACGATCCACGACGAGCAGCCGGTCCCGGCCTCGGCCTACGACGAGGGGCGCGACCAGTACCGCGCCGAGGACCTCATCGAGGTCGTCAGCCGGGCTGGCACCGGCGAGAAGAACATCGGCATCACGCCGCGTGACCTGTTCTACCGCCGGCGCAACTACGTCTTCGGACTGGCGTACCTCAACGGCGGCGGCTCGGTCATCTCGACCCACCGGCTCAAGACCTCCTCGGACGGCGGCATCTCCACGAAGCCGACCGACGAGGTGTTCGCCGACCGCGTCCGCAAGGAGGTCGTCCACGAGATCGGCCACACCGTCGGCCTCGAGCACTGCGACAACTCCAAGTGCGTGATGTCCTTCTCGCCGACCGTCCGCGAGGTCGACGTGAAGGAGGAACACCTCTGCGGCTCCTGCTCGCGGCTGCTCCGGTGAGCACCGCCTCCGGCCACCGAACACGCCGCCGTACCGACCGCGCTCGCGTTCCACTACATCTATCTCCATCCCCACCGTACGTTCGGTCATGCACCGTGAGCCGGCGGACCCGGACCTCCTCAACGACGCGCTCGACCTCCTCAACGTTGCGCTGGGCACGCCCTTCGCGGTCGCCAGCCGGATCGAGGACGGCCGGTTCACCGTCGTCGGACTCGACGACCGGATCGACACCGGAATGAACGTCGGCGACGAGTTCGACACCGCCGAGACCTTCTGCCGGACCATCTCCGCCAGCGGCGGCCCGGTGAGCATCCCCCACGCGTCGAGCGACGAGCGCGTCGCCGGCATCTACGCCAACGCCGAACTGGGGCTGGAGGCGTACCTCGGCCTCCCCATCACGGTCGGCGGCGAGCAGTACGGCACCATCGCGGTCTGCGACTCCGAGCCCCGCGCGTTCGACGAGGAGGACCGCCGCCGCGCCGAGGCGGCCGCGCGCCTCGTCGAGGTCGGCGTGGCCGAAGCGGTCTGATTCCGTCGGACTTTCCGTCGTCGTCCGGTTTTTCTGTCAGCGGCCGGCTCTTCTGTCGGCAGCCGAGTCTTCTGTCAACAGTCGGGTTTTCTGTCAGCGATCGGATTTCCGACCGCCGGGTCGCAAAAAGGAAAACCGCGGTCCGACCGGCGTCCTACTCCGCGATGTCGATCGCCGGGCGGCCGGGGTCGGCCTTGTTCGCGACCGCGTCGTCGGCCTCGTCGGCGGTCAGCACGCGGACGGGCGCGTCGAACTCCCGCTCGATCAGCCACGCGGCCGCCTCCAGCGCGTCGTGTTCCGCCTCGGGCGGCAGCGTCTCCGAGAGCGCCTCGCGCTCGGCCTGCAGGTCCTGTCCGTAGGCGGCCGCGGCGTCGCCCTGCTCGCGGATGTGGGCTTCCTGCATCAGCTCCGAGATCAGGTTGTCGGCGTCGCTCTCGATGGCGATCGCCAGCGCGTCGTACTTCCACTCGGGGGCGACAACCACGTCGACGCGCTCGGGGTCCTCGATCCCCGCCACGTCGACGATCTGGCGCACGTCCTCGCGGGTGTTCTCCACGAGCCGGCGGCGCATCTCCGCGGCCTCGCGGTCGACCGACGCGGTCGGCCAGTCGGCGTCGAGGACGAACTCGGGCGCGTCGCCCGACTCGTCGGCCGCCCCGCCCACGGCGGCCGCGTCCGCCTCTGCGAGGTCGGCGTACAGCTCCTCCGCGAGGTGCGGCGCGACCGGGGCCAGCAGCCGCACCGCGACGGAGAGCCCGCGTGCGAACGTCCCGGCGTGGGGGTCGGCGTACTCGCGGTACTGCCGCAGCGTCTTCACGAGGTCCTGCGCCTCCCGGAGCGCGACGTTGAACGTGAGTTCGTCGTACTCCTCGGTGGCGACCGCGACCGCGGCGTCGGTCTCGTCGCGGACGTAGCCCGCGACCGCGTCGTCGTCGCCGTCGGCGTCGATGGCGCCGTCCGGGTCCGCGAACGCCTCGACGGTCTCCGAGAGGCGCGTCAGGAACCGGTAGGTGGACTTGACGCCCTCCTCGGACCAGTCGAAGTCCCGCTCGGGCTGGGCCGCCTGCATCATGAACAGGCGCGCGGTGTCGGCCCCGTACTCCTCGACGATGCGCTGGGGAGAGACGACGTTGCCCTTCGACTTGGACATCTTCGACCCCTCCAGCTGGACCATCCCCTGCGCCAGCAGGTTGGTGAACGGCTCGCGGTGCTCGAGCCCCTCCTCGTCGGCCAGCACCTTCGTGAAGAAGCGCGAGTAGAGCAGGTGCATCACCGCGTGCTCGATGCCGCCGACGTACTGGTCGACGGGCATCCAGTCGTTGGCGCGCTCCAGGTCGAACGGGGCGTCGGCCACGTCGGGCGAGACGTAGCGCAGGAAGTACCACGAGGAGTCGACGAACGTGTCCATCGTGTCCGTCTCGCGGACGGCGTCCGCGCCGCAGTCGGGACACGTGGTGTGCTTCCACTCCTCGGCGGCGTCCAGCGGGTTGCCCGTCGTGTTGACGAACTCCGGCAGCTCGACCGGCAGATCCTCCTCGGGGACCAGGACGGGGCCGCAGTCGTCACAGCGCACGACCGGGATGGGCGTCCCCCAGTAGCGCTGGCGGGAGATGCCCCAGTCGCGCAGGCGGTACTGGGTCGTGTGCTCGGCGCCCTCGGTATCGGCGGTGATGCGCTCGCGGGCCTCGGCGCTCGAGAGGCCGTCGTACGCGCCGGAGTTGACGAGGACGCCGTCCTCGGTGTAGGCTGACTCGGAGACGTCCGGGACCTCGGGGGCGGTCCCGGCCGCGTCGTCGTCCGGCTCGGGAGCGATGACGGGCTCGATGGGGACTCCCATCTTCTCGGCGAAGACGTGGTCGCGGTCGTCGTGGCCCGGCACGCCCATCAGCGCGCCCGTCCCCACGTCCGAGAGGACGAAGTCCGCCACGAACACCGGGAGCTCCGCGCCCGTCACGGGGTTGGTCGCGGTCAGGTCGGTGGCGACGCCGTTCGGCTCGTCGCCGTCGGGGTCGGCCTCGTGGTGGACGAACTCGTGGACCGCCTCGTCCTCCTCAACCAGTTCCCGGCTGATCGGGTGGTCCGGCGCGAGCGCGAAGAAGGTCGCCCCGTGGACGGTGTCCGCGCGCGTCGTGAACGCCTCGACGGTGCCGTGGCCGTCGATCTCGAACTCCAGCGTCGTCCCCTCCTGTCGGCCGATCCAGTTGCGCTGCATCTGCCGGACGGAGTCGGGCCACCCCTCCAGGTCGTCAATGTCCGAGAGCAGTTCGTCGGCGTATTCGGTGATCTTCAGGAACCACTGTTCCAGCTCGCGCTGCTCGACGGGCGTGTCACACCGCCAGCAGAGCTCGTCGTCGCCCTCGACCTGCTCGTCGGCGAGGACGGTCTCACAGGAGGGACACCAGTTCACCTCGTCGTCGCGGCGCTCTACGAGGCCCTCCTCGTGGAACCGGCGGAACAGCCACTGGTTCCAGCGGTAGTACTCCGGCGTGCAGGTGGTGACCTCGCGGTCCCAGTCGTAGCCGAAGCCCATCGACTTCATCTGGCCCCGCATCGTGTCGATGCAGTCGAAGGTCCAGTCGCGGGGGTTGGTGTCGCGCTCCTTGGCGGCGTTCTCGGCCGGGAGGCCGAACGCGTCCCACCCCATCGGGTGGAGCACGTCGTCGCCACGCAGCCGCCGGTAGCGGGCGTACGCGTCGGTGATCGTGTAGTTGCGGACGTGACCCATGTGGAGCTTCCCCGACGGATACGGGTACATCCCCAGCACGTACGTCGGGTCCTCGACGTCGTCCGGCGTCCGGTACGCGTCCGCGTCGTCCCACGCCTCCTGCCAGCGTCGTTCGACCGCCGCGTGGTCGTAGCCCTCTTCGGTCATCTCTTGGATAGGCGTGGTAGGGTCGGAGCCCTATACCTTTCCATCCGACAGCCGCGGTCGCTCGCGGCCGCGTGACAAAAGTGGGGCCGCCGTCGTTCGCAGCCGCGTGACAAAAATGGAGCCGCAGCCCCCGGTCAGGACCGGTCGCGTCCGGTCAGCCGAGGACGTACCGGAGCCGCGGGTATTTCTCGACGAGCGGTTCGCCGTCGACCTCGTACCGCTCGATGGAGGCGTCGAGGCCGTAGGTGCGCCCGGCGGCCATCGCGGCGACCGCGAGGAACACCGCGACGTAGATCAGCTCCGAGGTGGCAAAGCCCATCAGCACCTCGTAGGCCCCGCTCATGTCCCAGTTGCCGAAGTAGAACGCCGTGGCCTGGAGCGCCCCGAAGAACGCGGCCAACCGGAGCAGGGTCCCGGTGATCAGCCCGAGGCCGATCATGACCTGTCCGACCGGAACGGCCACGTCGACGACCGCGATCACGGTCGGGCTGGCGGCCATCGCCCCGTAGAGCCCGCTCAGGGGGCTCGCGGGGTCGACGTTGGCGAGGTAGCCCTGCGCGGTGAACCCGCCGAGGAGCTTGCCGAGCCCCGCGCTCAGGAACACCCACCCGATCAGCACCCGCAGGCCGACGCTGAACCACTCGACTCCCGGACCGACGTCTTCGAGCACCGGACGCGCCGCGCCGCGCTCGAGTTGTGTGGACATAGGTGGCACCTCCTTACAGGTGTATCTCCGGCCGGCGACCCCTTATAAACAGGACCGCGGTCCCACGGCACAGGAACGGCGGCGGCTCCTCAAGTGTCCGGAACGAGTAGCAAAAAGTACGGAAGCCGACCCGTTCCGTCCGCGGTGGCGCCGGGGGACGGTCCCCCCGGCGTCGTCGGCAGCGCCTACGCGTACGTCTCCTCGAGGTACTCGACGATGTCGTCGGACTCCGGCATCCCCTCGACGCCGTGCGCCTCGTCGACGAGCACGGGGACGCCGGTCTGACCGCTGACCGCCTTCACCTCGTCGCGCTCGCCGTGCGAGCGCGGGACCATCACCGAGTCGTACTCCAGCCCGAGCTCCGCGAGCTTGTCCTTCACCTTCGCGCAGTACGGGCAGCCCTCCAGTTCGTAGAGCGTGATGTCCGTCATCGCCGGAACGTAGGGTGGTGTCGACAAAGAAGGCGTTGGTGCCGTGCGTCGCGCACGCGAACGCGCGCCGGTGCCGTCCGGACAGTCGGAAGGGAGCGCGGAAGCGGTGGGAACCCGCCGGGAACGGAGCGGGGTCGCGTTCAGAACACGAAGCCGCCGGTCTGGAGCACGTAGTAGCTCACCAGCACGACCGCGAGCACCCACTGGCCGAGGCGCACGTCGTCGGCCTCACCGATCGCGGCCTTCACGAGCGGGAAGGCGACGATGCCGGCCGCGAGCCCGTCGGCGATCGAGTAGGCGAACGGCATGATCGTGATCGTCAGCGCGCCGGAGACGGTCCAGGCCGGGTGCGACCAGTCGATGTCGGTGACGCCCTGGAACATCATCACGCCGACCACGACGACCGCGATGTAGGAGGCGTACGCCGGGATCGCCGCCACGACCGGGACGGCGACGAGCGAGACGGTGAACAGCGCGGCGACGACCAGCGCGGTGAGGCCGGTGCGGCCGCCCTCCTCGACGCCCGTGGAGGACTCGATGTAGGTGGTCACCGTGGAGGTGCCGAGCATCGCGCCCACGGTGGTCCCGACCGCGTCGGCCATCAGCGGCTTCTCGGCCTCGGGGAGGTCGCCGTCCTCGTCGAGGAAGTCGCCGAACTGCCCGACGCCGATCAGCGTGCCGGCGGTGTCGAAGAAGTCGACGAAGAAGAACGTGAACACGACGAAGGTGAACGTCACGGGGTCGATGTCCGCGAGTCCCTCGAGGAACGCGCCCGCCAGCGGCGTGATGTCGTACTGCGCCGCGGGGAGCGTCTCGGGGGTTATCGTCCCGCGGTCGAAGAGCCCGCCGAGCGTGAGCGCCCAGCCGGTCACCGCGGTCGCGAGGACGCCGAGGATGACCGAGCCGCGGACGCCGCGGGCCCACAGGAGCAGCGTGAGCGCGACGCCGACGACGCCGAGTATCGACCACGGGTCGGAGGCGATCGGGCCGAGCTGGACGAGCGTCGCGGGCTCGTCGACGACCACGCGCATCTCCTGAAGCCCGATGAACAGCAGGAAGCCGCCGATACCGGCCCCGACCGCGTACTTCACCGGCTCGGGGAACAGCTCGATGATGTACTTGCGCGCGCCGACCGCCGTCAGGACCATGAAGATCACGCCCTCGACGAACACCGCCGCGAGCGCGGTCTGCCACGGGATCCCCAGGATTCCGACGACCGTCACCGCGAAGAAGACGTTCAGCCCCATCCCGGGCGCGAGCGCGAACGGCCGGTTGGCGTAGACGGCCATCACCAGCGTCGCGACCGCGGAGGCGATGATCGTCGCGATGGCGATCATCTGGACCACCTCGATGAACTCGTACCCCTCGATCTGGATGGCCTCCGCGAGGATGAACGGGTTCACGACGATGATGTACGACATCGCCAGGAACGTGGTGAATCCCGCGAGCACCTCCGTCCGGAGGTCGGAGTCGTGTTCGTCGACGTCGAAGTACGCGTTCAGGGAGTCTGTCAGCCCCATGTGGATGTCTGTGCATACACCTGATAACCCACATAAGCGTTGCTGTCGGAGATACGCAGATATACACAGAAATGGATCGGAACTCCCGGGACGTGTGGTGCGACCGTCAGAAAACGGCGCGAACGTGCCTATCCGGCTACTCGAAGGTGGCCAGCGCGCCGACGGGCGCGTCCACGATCTCCCGCGCGCGGTCCATCCCCTCGTCGCCGACGGCGATCAGCGTGAAGACGCCGGTCACGTCCGCGTCCGCCTGCACGGCGATGTCCAGCAGCAGTTCCTGCGTCTCCCCCGACCGGATCAGGTCGTCGACGACCAGCACCGTGTCGCCCGCGGAGACGGCGCGGGCGGGCAGGTAGTAGGTGAGTTCGATGCCGGACGCGAGCCGCTGGCGCGACTCGATGAACTCCTCGACGGCGGTCTCCTTGGACTTCTTGGCGTACGCCAGCCGCGCGTCGAAGAAGGAGGCCATCGCGGCCCCGAGGGTGATCCCGTCGGTCGCCGCGGTGAGCACCACGTCCGGGCTCTCGAAGTCGAACGACTCCGCCGCGACCGGCGCGACCAGGTCGAGGAACGACTGGTCGAAGACGACCGCGGAGTTGTCGACGTACCCCTCCTCGTCGAACTCCACGCGGGCGTCCAGCTCCTCGGCGAGGGCGTCGCGGCCGACGCCCTCGACCACCTCCCGAGCGCGCTCCGCGCCCGGAAGGACGTGCCCGTTGACGTACCTGTTGAGGTCGCCGGCGGGGAGGCCGGTCACCTCGGCCAGTTCGTCGTACGTGCGGGTCTCCTTCAGCATCCGGAGGACGGCGACCGCCTGCAGCTGCAGGGCGGCCTTCTCTGCGCGGTTCATGCCCCGGATTACGTGGTTGCACAAGTATGAACACGTCGATGCGTACCGACGCGATTCCTGCACACGTCCGTGTGCTGCGTTGGCACCGCCGAGGACGGTGGTGCGACCGGCCGGGTCAGCGCTCCCGCACGACGACGAACTCCGCGAGGTCCCGCAGGTAGCCCATCGCGGCGGTCTCGTCGAGTTCGGTCGCCGAAAGCGCCGCGAGCGCCTCGTCGGACTGCTCGCGGGCGCGGGCGTTCGCCTCCTCCGGCGAGAGGCCGGTGACCTGCACGACCGAGGGGCGGTCCATCTGCTCGTCCTGTCCGGTTGGCTTGCCGAGCGCCTCGGCGTCGGCGGTCGCGTCGAGCACGTCGTCGCGGATCTGGAAGGCGACGCCGACGCGCTCGGCGTAGTCGCCGAACGACTCCACGACGAACGGGTCCGCGCCGCCCGCGACCGCACCCAACTCCGCGGCCGCGCGGAACAGCGCGCCCGTCTTCCGCCGCGCGAGCGTCATGTACTCCGGCTCGCTGGCGGGGCGGTCCACCAGTTCGGTCGCCTCGCCCTCGCCGAGTTCGACGAGCGCCTCCGCGACGATACGCATCGCGCGCTCGTCGGCCGAGAACAGCGCGAACGCCTCCCCGAGCAGGCCGTCGGAGGCGACGATGGCGGGGCCGTAGCCGTACTCCGCCCACGCGGAGGGGGTCCCGCGGCGCACGTCCGAGCGGTCGATGATGTCGTCGACCACCAGCGAGGCGTTGTGGACGAGTTCGACGCCGACCGCGAACTCGACCGCCTCGTCGGGGTCGCCCCCGACCGCCTCGCAGGCCAGCACCGTCACCGCCGGCCGTACCCGCTTACCGCCCGCGAGCACGACGTGGGAGAGCCGCTCCGAGAGCGCGTCCGGCTCGACCTCCTCGATGAGGGCCTCAAGCCGCTCGTCGACGAGCGCGACCCGGCGCTCCAGATACTCCATTGCGTATAAAAACGGGACCCCGGCGCAAAGGTGTGACGGAAACGCGCGGATCGGCGCCGCTCCTCCCGGGCCAGTTGCGAGGGCATTCGCGAGGAGGTCGGCAGTAGCCGGGTTTTGATCGGTTCGTCCCGCAGCGGTGCGGTTGCAGGGCGAGCGCGGTGCTGTGCGGGGCGGTGCTGTGCGGGGCGGTGCTGTCCGGCACGGTAGACTCTGCGGCAGAACACGTTCCGTATCAGCGAAAACCGGCCGGGGCGCTCCGAGCGGGACGGTTCCGGCCGAGGAGATCCGCAGAAGGACCAGCGCCGCGATCGGCCCGACCACGAACCCCTACTCGTCCGCGCGGTCGGCGAAGCCGAACTTCGGCTTGATGTCGTCGACGACGACCTCCACCGTGTCGCCGGCCTCCGTACCGGGGACGAACAGGGTGTACCCCTCCACCTTCGCGATGCCGTCGCCCTCGCTGCCGACGCTCTCGATCTCGACCTCGATCCGGTCGCCCTCCTCGACGGGCGCGGTGATCTGGCCCTTGCCGACGAGGAACACCTCGGAGGAGGAGTCGCGGGAGGCCTCGGGGGAGACGGTGCGGACGTACTCGAACGCCTCGCCGACCTCCTCGCGGAAGTCGTCGAGGTCGCGGCCCTGGAACACCTTCACGACGAAATCGCCGCCGGGCGCGAGGACCTCGCGGGCGGTCTTGAACGCCTGTCGCGCGAGATGGACCGAGCGGGCGTGGTCGAGGTCGTACTGACCGGTCATGTTCGGCGCCATGTCCGAGACGACCACGTCGGCCTGTCGGCCGTCCATCCGGTCGCGGAGTTTGTCCCGCGTCTTCTCCTCGGTCATGTCGCCGCGGAGGGTCTCGACCGCCTCCGACTCCAACTCGTCGATGCGCTGGAGGTCGACGCCGATCACGGTCCCGCCCTCGCCGACCTCCTCGGCCGCGACCTGCAGCCAGCCGCCGGGGGCCGCGCCGAGGTCGACCACGGTGTCCCCGCGGTCGAAGAGGTCCGCCGTCTCGTCGATCTGCTTGAGCTTGTAGGCGGACCGGGCGCGGTACCCCTGCTGTTTGGCCCGGTTGTAGTAGTCGTCCTTGCGAGTCATTTCCCCGTGTTTGGCGGCCGCGGCGTTTATGAGCGTCGCTCGGAGCGGCCGTGTGCGGGGACGTGACGCGGCGGCGCGGGCTATCCCGACCGCTCGCCCTCGCAGCCGTGTCCGCCCGCCGGGAGCGGACGGATCCCCCGGAGGCGGTCGGCGTCGGCCCCCTCCTCGTCGCTCGCGCCGTCACTCGCGCCGTCGCCGGCGTCGTTTCCCCCGCTCTCATCGCGCGATTCGCCGCCCCGCTCGCCGATCGGTGTGGCGGAGAATCCCAGGTCCGCGTAGAACTCGCGGAGCGACGCGTCGTACGCGGCCGTCATGCGGTCGTGACCGGCCGCGGCGGCGTCCGCGAGCGCCCGGGCGACGAGCGCGGTGCCGACCCCGCGACCGCGTCTCGACCGCCGGACCGCGACCGCGTCGAGGTGAGCGGCGTCCGCGTCGCCGACGGCGGTGACGACCAGCGCGCCCGCGACCGCGGGGTCGCGGTCGCTGCCCCGCTCCGCGAGCGCGACGAGCGCGGTACCGGCGGCGAGCGCGGTCGCGAGCGCCTCGTCTGCCACCTCCAGCATCGCGCCGTCGAGCACGCGCCGCACGTCGAGTTCGTCCGCGGGGGTCGCGGTCCTGAGCCGAACGCCGTCGGGCGGCTCCGGATCCGGAAGGGCGGGCGCGTCCGTGGGGCCGCCCGAGCCGCCGGTCACGCGAACTTCCGGAGTTCGTCGAGCAGGTCGTCCACGTCGGGCCGGTCGACCGGCGTGTCGCCGGCGTGGCCCCACAGCAGTTCGGGCTCGCGCCGGAGGTCGACGAGCGCGGCAAGCGGCATCCGCCCGAGCAGGTCGAACCGCCGACCGAGCGGGCCGAACTTCACCGGCTGGCCGTATCGGGTCGCCAGCTCGCTGTCCGGGTCCGCGACGATCGGGTAGGGCGCGTCGTGGTACACCACCCACTCGGCCGCCTTCTCGCGCGGTTCGGGGAGCACCGAGACGACCTCCGCGTTCAGCTCGGCGAACTCCTCGTAGCGGTCACAGACCGCCTCGACCTGCTCGCGGCAGTTGCCGCAGAGGAAATCGCGGTGAAACAGCAGTACCGCCACGTCCGCGTCCAAGTCTGTCAGGGAGAGCGGGTCGGGACCGGGGCCGGGATTCGGCAGCGAGAAATCGAGGTCGTTGGGGTCGGTCGAGGGCTGGTCCCCGGCGGACGTGGCGTCCTCCGCCCCGCCCTTGATCAGCCGGAGGAGGGTGACGCGCTCGGCCTCGACCGGGCTGTCCTCGGGGACGGGCGAGCCGTCGACGAGGACGGACGCCTCCTGCGGGCTGTATCCGGCCTCGCGGATCACGTCGCCGTAGGTGGCGTCGTCCGCGAGCGCGAGGTCGCGGTCCCCTGCACCGACGACCTCCACGGTCACGTTCATACGCGTGACTGGGGCGGCGCGCCGTTTAAGCGGTCTGGTGGCGCGTGGCTACCGCTTCTCCAGGGTCCCCTCACAGGTGGGGCAGCGTTCGTGGGACGTGCCCGCGAGCTCGATGGTCCGGCGCTTGAAACACTCCGAGCACAGCAGCGCCCCGCACCGGGTACACTCGTAGCCGTCCCGCCCAGCCAGCCCGATCTTCGCGAGGAGTCCCTCGCTTTTCGGGTCCATCTCCGTGTCGCAGCGCACGCACCGTGGCATCGATCGATCGCCGACAGGGACGCACGCCGAAAGAGTGTGTCGGTCGTCACCACGGAATCGGTCCCCGGGCCGTGCTCACGAGCGCGGTCACGCCCTGCGCTCGGTCACCCGAACGCGTAAACCGTCCGCGGGCGAACCGCGGCCGTGGCCTACGCAACGAACGACGGCGCGCGGATCCGGTACGAGACGGACGGCGACGGCCCGGCGGTCGTCTTCTGTGGCGACGCCGGGCTCGGCGCGTGGCAGTTCGGGTGGCAGCACGGCGCGGTGGCGGGACCGTACACCACGGTCACGATCGAACCCCGCGGGATCGGCGAGTCGGACCCCCCGGAGGGTCCTCTCGACGCCGCGACGCTCGCGGCGGACGTGGACGCGGTGCTGGCCGAGGCGGGGATCCGCAAGGCGCACCTCGTGGGCTACGGGCTCGGCGGGATGGTCGCGCAGGCGTACGCGCTCGCCTCCTCGCGCCCGCGGAGCCTCTTCCTCATCGGGACGGCCGCGACCGGCGACGCGTACGACCCGGACGCGGTCTGGGCCGACCCGAACGATCCGGCCGCGGTCCGCGCCTCGCTGGAGGCCGCCTTCTCCCCCGGCTTCCGCGAGCGCCACCCGGACGTGCTCGACCGGATCACCGACTGGCGGATCGCGGAGGACGCCGACCCGGAGACGTTCGCGGCCCACCGCGCGGCCGTAGAGGCGTTCGACGTCGGCGACCGGCTTCACGAGCTAACGACGCCCGCGCTCGTGGTCCACGGCGACGCCGACGACGCCTGCCCGCCCCACTACGGCGAGACGCTCGCGGAGGGCCTGCCGCGCGGGGAGTTCCGGTCGGTCGCGGCCGGCCACCTCGCGGGGGTCGAAGCCTCCGCGGCCGTCAACGACGAGCTCCGCGGCTGGCTCGACACGCAGACCGATGAATAGGCGAGATACGTAGCCAGTTCTGGTGGAGACGTTGCTGATCGGGACGCCAACACTCAGAACGTCCTACCCGGCTGTCCGTACGACGTTTTTTGTGTTTCTGTTGCAGATCCTGTTGATCTGGACAGTAACGTCCAGAAAGCCCCAGCCGACTCGTTCTCATACGGTTTTTCTGTATCTGCTGTCGATCCTGCTGTTCGGAACACTAACGCCCAGAAATCCCCAGCCGGCTCGACCGGCCGCGGCACGCTCTGCGCGCTCGCGCCTCTCCACACCGCCCGGCGCGAGTGCTTGCGGCGCCGGGGCCGGATCGAGCCGGCTGTCCCTTTCAGTCCCCCCACCGCGACCGCACAGCACCGCAACCGAACCGCAGCCTCACACCTCCCCAACCTCGCCGGCGGCGCGGCCGAGGCTGGGGAGGGACGAGGCCTCGGTTGCGGTGCCGTGCGGTACCGTGCGGTGCCGTGCGGTACCGTGCGGTGGAGTCGCGGCGCAGTCGCGGTGCGGTCGCGGTACAGTCGCGGTACGGTGCCGGGATCTCCGAACGTCGCCGTCCCGAGAAGCCGGATCTGCGACCGAGACAGAAAGCTCGGGCACGGCGCACCGAGAGCCGGTCGGAGCGTCCGGAAGGGCCGGCCGCGATCGGCGGAGCAGCACGGGGTCGAACCTGGGCGGCGGTCCTCCGTCACCGTCCGACTCACCCGAGCACGACCCACGCCCCGAGTCCGATCAGCACGGCGCCCGCGACGCGGTCGAGCAGGACGCGCGTCGAGCGCGCGCCCACGAGCGAGGCGGCGGCGTCCGCGGCGGTCGCCACGGCCGCGAGGTAGCCCGCGGTCAGGACGGCGTAGGTGCCGCCGAGCACCGCCATGCCGAGCGTCCGGTCCGGCCCCTCGATGAACCCCGGCAGCAGCGCGAGGAAGAACAGCGCCACCTGCGGGTTGGCGGCGTTCACGAGGAAGCCGCGGCGGAAGCCGCCTGTGGCGGTCGCGCCCGCGGCGCGGTTCTCTGGCTCACTGTCCCCGACCGCTCTCTCGCCCGCGTTCCGCAGCGTGGCGGCGCCCAGCAGGGCCAGATACGCCCCGCCGAGCAGTCGGACGGCGTCCGCGGCCGCGGGGACGGTCCGGTAGACCGCTGCGAGGCCGAGCGCCGCGAGCGCGGTGTGGAACAGCACGCCGACCGCGACGCCGAGCGCGGCGCGGACGCCGAGCCCCCGCGACTGGACGCCCTGCGAGAGCACGAACAGCGTGTCCGGTCCGGGTGCGAGGATCAGCGCGACCGCGGCCGACAGGAACAGCAGGTACGTCGCCGGGTCGGGGAGCACCATCGAGGAGGGGTGCGGCCGGCGGCGGTTTCAGCGCGTCGGTGCCGGCAGGGAGCGCTCGCGGCCGGCCGGCGGCGTCCCGCCCGCGCGAACGCGACGAACAAAGCCTTTACCGCGTGGACCGCCAAGGTCGGGCAAATGGTACTGGACGACCTCGGGAGCTCCCTCCGCGGCAGCCTGAACAAGCTGCAGGGGAAGTCCCGACTCAGCGAGGACGACGTCGAGGAGATCGTCAAGGAGATCCAGCGCTCCCTGCTCTCCGCCGACGTCGACGTCTCCCTCGTGATGGAGCTGTCGGACGCTATCGAGACGCGCGCGCTGGAGGAGGAGCCGCCGGGCGGCACGACCGCGAAGGACCACGTCCTCAAGATCGTCTACGAGGAGATGGTCGACCTCGTCGGCGACTCCACGGAGCTCCCGCTGGAGCCGCAGACGATCATGCTCGCCGGTCTGCAGGGGTCGGGGAAGACCACCTCCGCCGCCAAGATGGCGTGGTGGTTCTCCAAGAAGGGGCTCCGCCCCGCCGTCATCCAGACGGACACCTTCCGGCCCGGCGCCTACGACCAGGCCAAGCAGATGTGCGAGCGCGCCGAGGTCGACTTCTACGGCGACCCGGACAACGACGACCCGGTCGACATCGCCCGGAAGGGACTCGAGGAGACCCAGGACGCCGACGTGCGCATCGTCGACACCGCCGGTCGCCACGCGCTGGAGGACGACCTGATCGACGAGATCGAGCAGATCGAGGCCGAGGTGGCCCCCGACCGCTCGCTGCTCGTGCTCGACGCCGCCATCGGCCAGGGCGCGAAAGATCAGGCCAGCCAGTTCGAGTCGTCGATCGGCATCGACGGCGTGATGATCACCAAGCTCGACGGGACCGCGAAGGGTGGCGGCGCGCTGACGGCGGTCAACGAGACCGACTCCTCCATCGCCTTCCTCGGCACCGGCGAGACGGTGCAGGACATCGAGCGCTTCGAGCCGTCGGGGTTCATCTCCCGGCTGCTCGGGATGGGCGACCTCAAGCAGCTCTCCGAGCGCGTCGAGCGCGCGATGCAGGAGACGGGCGAGGAGGAGGACGACTGGGAGCCCGAGGACATGCTGCAGGGGAGCTTCACCCTGAAGGACATGCAAAAGCAGATGGCGGCGATGAACAAGATGGGGCCGCTCGACCAGGTGATGGACATGATCCCCGGCATGGGCGGCGGGATGATGGACCAGCTCCCCGACGACGCGATGGACGTGACCCAGGACCGGATGCGCCGGTTCGAGGTGGTCATGGACTCGATGACCGACGAGGAGCTCGAGAACCCCCGCACGGTCGGCCAGGAGCGCGTCCGCCGCATCGCCCGCGGCTCCGGCACCGACGAGGAGACCGTCAACCAGCTGCTCGAACAGCACCGGATGATGGAGCGCACCATCGAGCAGTTCCAGGGGATGGGCGACGGCGACATGCAGCGCATGATGAAGAAGATGGGCGGCGGTGGCGGCGGCGGCCTCGGCGACCTGATGGGCGGCGGCAAGGGCCCGTTCGGCTGAGCTACTCGTCGTCGAGCGTCGCCGCGTCGACCGTCTCCCCCGTCTCGGGGTCGCGCTCGGCGGTCCCCGCGAGGACCTCGCGGACCGTCTCCGCGGCCCTCTCGACGGGTGCGTCGAACGACGCGGCCTCCAGCCGACCGAGCGCCAACTCGGCGCCGGTGCCGAGCGCGATGGGCGACTCCGCGAGCCGGCTCCCGTCCGCGCGCACCGCGGCCACGCGCGCCGCCCCTTCGTCGTCGCGGGCGGCCACGACGAGGTCGGCGTCCGCGGCGGCCGCGACCTCCGCGGCCAGCCGTCCGAGCGGCTCGATCCCCGGCGTGTAACCGCGCTCGGTGCGGTACTCCTCGACGGCGACCGCCAGTCGGTCGCGCACCCGGTCGACGTCCCCGGACGCGACTCCGAGCAGCCAGCCGTCGAACGAGAAGACGCGCCGCCGGTCGCGGCTCCGGACGCGCCCGTCGCGGGTCGCCAGCCGGTCCGCCGCGACGACGGCACCCCCGGCCGCCCGAACCGCGATCACTGTCGGCATGCGTCACCGTACGGCACGCGGGGGCAAAACGGCGGCGGCGGGGAGAGCCCCGTCCGGTCGGGCGGGAAGTTGTCGGAGGACGCCGCGTTCACCGATCCTACGACTCGGCGGCGCTGGCCTCGCGGGAGCCGTCGAACTTGAACTCGAAGCGGGCGCCCCCGTCGTGGCCGGTGAGCGCGCGAACGTCCCAGCCGTGGGCCTCCGCGATGTGCCGCGTGATGGCGAGGCCGAGCCCGGTTCCGGACTCGTCGCTCGAGTACCCCGTTTCGAACACTTTCTCGCGCTCGCTCTCGGGGATGCCCGGGCCGTCGTCCTCGACGTAGAACCCGGTCCCGTCGCCGCCCCGGTACTCGACGGGCCCCACCCGGACCGTGGGGGCGGCTTCGACGGCGTCGACGCTCGGTCGGGTGGCAGGCCCGCTGGCGTCAGCGTCTCCACCTCCACCCCCACCGTCGCCGGCGGTGGAGCCGTGTTCGACGGCGTTGCGGAACAGGTTCTCCAGCAGCTCCGTTGCCCTGTCGGGGTCGACGTTCAGGGTCCGGTCCTCCTCGACGACGAGCTCCGCGTCCTCGGTCGAGACGTTCCCCCACGCGCGCTCCGCGAGCGCGCGCAGCGAGGCCTCCCGCCGCTCGCCGACGACCTCGCCCTTCCGCGCGAGCGACAGCAGGTCCTCGACGAGGTGATCCATCCGGTCGAGCGCGCCGTCCACGCGGTCGAAGTGCTCCTTCTCTCCGGTCTCGCGGGCGAGCTCGAGGTAGCCGGTCGCCACCGAGAGGGGGTTCCTGAGGTCGTGCGAAACGATGGAGGCGAACTGATCGAGCCGCTCGTTCTGCCGCTCGAGGCGCTGTTCGTACTCGCGGCGCTCGGTCACGTCGGTGTAGATGGCGTAGCCGGAGATGTTCTCGGCGTCGAGCTGGACGGGGATCACGTGGATCAGGAAGTACCGGTCGCCGTCGGCGGTCCGCCGCCGCACCTCCTCGCGGACGTTCTGTCCCCGGCGGAGCTGGTCGTTGAGCCGGTCGGCGGTCTCCCTCACGGCCGTCTCGTCGGGGAGGATGTAGTCGTCGATGCTCTCGTCGACGACGGTACCGGCGCCCCAACCGAACACCTCCTCGAAGGCGGGGTTGACCTGTCTGACGACCGGTTCGTCGTCGACGTACTCGTAGGCGACGGCCGCGTCGGGGATGTTCTCGAACAGCGCCGAGAAGCGGTCGCGCTCCCGGCGGAGCCGCTCGTGAGCCTCGATGCGCGTCAGCGTCTCCGCGGCGTGAGTGGCCAGAAGCTCCGCGAGCTCGAGGTCGCGCTCGTCGAAGGCGTCGCGCTCGGTGGAGACGGCCTGGAAGACGCCGTGGTCGCCCATCGGGACGCTGATCCCCGACCGGTACTCCGGCTTGGCGGGGTCGGCGTCCTCGTCGGCGGCCACGTCCTGGACGAGCCGCGACTCGCCGGTCCGGATCGTGAGCCCCGCGAGCGTCGAGCCGTCGATCGGCATCCGGTCGCGAACGTCGTCCGGCTTCGATCCCTCCGACAGCGCCGCGGCGTGGAGGTACTCGCCCTCCGCACGGAGCGTGCTGCTGCGGTCCAGGTCGAGCACGCGCTGGGCGATCTCGACGGTCTTCGCGAAGACGGCGTCGGTCGAGCGGAGCCCCGTCAGCTCCGTCACGCCCTCGTGGAGGTCGGTCACGCGTCGGCGGCTCGACCGGAGCTCGGTCTCGGACTCGATCCGCGCGAGCGTGTTCTCCGCGTACGACAGCAGCAGCCGGAGCAGCTCGAGGTCGCGCTCGTCGAACGCGTTCGCCTCGTCGGAGGCCGCCTGGAACACGCCGCGGTCGCCGAACGGGACGCTCAGCGCCGAGCGCATCTCCGTCCATCGTGGGTCGGCCGCCTCGACGTCGCTCACGTCGTCGATGATCTGCGGCTCCCCGGTTCGGTACGTCTCGCCGAGGACGCCGAACTCGACGTCGAATCGCTCCTGCCACGCGTGACTGGGGGCGGCGGGGACGAACTCGTCGCCCTCCGCGATCCCGATGTAACAGAAATCGTACCCGAGGAGGTCGCGAGCGATCCGCGCGACCGACTCGTAAACCGCCTCCTCGTCCGAGACGCCGACCAGCTCCGCGGTCCCCTCGTGGAGTCGTTCCAGCCGCGACCGGGAGTCGTCGGAGTCGTCGTCGACCGTCGAAACCGGCGTCGCGGCCGCCGCGGAGGCGTTGAGTGCCGCACCACGGACCACGTGCGGGAGCGCGTCGAGGTCGTCGACGCGTGTCGCGACGACCTCGTCCGCGTCCACGCCGTATCCGACGATCGGGGTCGCGGGGCGCGCGTCCGCGAGCACGTCGCGGGCGGACCTGTCGGTCACGACGATGGTGTCCGCCTCGATCAGGGGGTCGAACCGCTCGGCGATCGTTGCGGGGGACCGATGGTTGACCGATCCCACCGACGACAGCCGCTCCACCAGCGGCGCGGGCGGCTCCTCGCCGACGACGAGCAGCCGTGTCGCTTCAGTCACGTCTCACTCTCCTGTTTGTTTTACCATGGCGATCAGGGGTGATAACCCTATCGCCATTCTGCCTGAATATTTCGACGCGATCGGACCACGGGGACGCCACGGGGATCGGTCCGACGTGGCCGACTGCCGCGCTGCCGTCGCGCCGCTGCCGGTCACGCCGCGGTCGGCCCGGAACCCTTTTGCACGAACACGGGCCACAGTCGGGTAATGAGCGATCTCGAAGCGGAGTACCGCCTCGACTACTTCGAAGAGGAGGGGTTCCACCGACGGGAGTGCGACTCGTGTGGGGTACACTTCTGGACCCGCGACGCCGACCGCGAGGTGTGCGGGGAGCCGCCCTGTGCGGACTACAGCTTCATCGACGACCCGGGGTTCCCCGAGTCGTACACGTTAGAGGAGATGCGCGAGGCGTTCCTCTCCTTCTTCGACGACCACGACCACGAGCGGATCGACCCGTACCCGGTCGCCGCGAACCGCTGGCGGGACGACGTGCTCCTGACGCAAGCGTCGATCTACGACTTCCAGCCGCTCGTCACCTCCGGACAGACACCGCCGCCGGCGAACCCGCTGGCGATCTCCCAGCCCTGTATCCGGATGCAGGACATCGACAACGTGGGAAAGACCGGCCGACACACGATGGCCTTCGAGATGATGGCCCACCACGCGTTCAACGTCCGCGAGGACGCCGACGCGGAGTACGCCTACGAGGGCGAGGTGTACTGGAAGGACGAGACGGTCGAGTACTGCGACGAGTTCTTCGAGCACCTCGGGGCCGACCTCGAGGAGATCACCTACATCGAGGACCCGTGGGTCGGCGGCGGTAACGCCGGCCCCGCCATCGAGGTCATCTACAAGGGCGCCGAGCTGGCCACGCTCGTGTTCATGTGCATGGAGCAGGATCCCGACGGCGACTACGAGATGAAGGACGGGAACACCTACTCGTTCATGGACACGTACATCGTCGACACCGGCTACGGGCTGGAGCGGTGGACGTGGATGAGCCAGGGAACCCCGACGGTCTACGAGGCGATCTACCCCGACGCCATCGACTTCCTGAAGGAGAACGCCGGCATCGACTACACCGACGAGCAGCAGACGATCGTCAACCGCGCCGCGAAGCTCTCGGGTCGGCTCGACATCGACGACGTGGACGACGTGGAGGCCGCCCGCGGCGACATCGCCGAGAAGCTCGGCGTCGACGTGGCGGAGCTCCGCGAACTGGTGGAGCCGCTCGAGGACATCTACGCCATCGCCGACCACTCGCGGACGCTCGCGTACATGCTCGGCGACGGCATCGTCCCCTCGAACGTGGGGACGGGCTACCTCGCTCGGATGGTGCTCCGCCGGATGAAGCGGCTCGTGGACAACGTCGGCGTCGACGCGCCGCTGGACGAACTCGTGGACATGCAGGCCGAGCGCCTCGGCTACGAGAACCGCGACACGATCCGCGACATCGTCCGCACCGAGGAGCGCAAGTACCGCAAGACGCTCGAGCGCGGCTCCCGGAAGGTCGAACAGCTCGCGGACGAGTACGCCGGCACCGGCGAACCGATCCCGACCGAGAAGCTGCTGGAGCTGTACGACTCCCACGGCATCCAGCCCGACATGGTCGCGGAGATCGCCGCGGAGCGCGACGCCGAGGTCGCGGTCCCGGACGACTTCTACTCGCTCGTGGCGGACAGACACGAGGGCGTCGACGACGCCGACGAGGACGACCGCGACGAGCGGTTCGCCGACCTCCCGCCGACGGAGAAGTTGTTCTACGACGACCAGGAGCGCACGGAGTTCGAGGCGGTCGTCCTCGACGTCTTCGAGCGCGAGGACGGCTACGACGTGGTGTTAGACCAGACGATGTTCTACCCGGAGGGCGGCGGCCAGCCCGCCGACCGCGGCACCCTCACCGCCGGCGAGACGACCGTCGAGGTCGAGGACGTCCAGGAGGTCGACGACGTGGTGCTCCACCGCACCGACGCCGACCCCGGGACGGGCGAGTTCGTCCGGGGGCAGGTCGACGGCGAGCGCCGCACGGCGCTGATGCAGCACCACACCGCCACCCACCTGATCGGCCACGCGGCCCGCGAGGTGCTCGGGGACCACGTCCGGCAGGCGGGCGCCCAGAAGGGGACCGACTCCGCACGCCTCGACGTGCGCCACTACGAGCGCATCACTCGCGAGGAGGTCAAGGAGATCGAGCGCGTCGCCAACCGCCTCGTCGCCGAGAACGTCGCGGTCCGTCAGGAGTGGCCCCACCGCCACGAGGCCGAGGCCGAGCACGGCTTCGACCTGTATCAGGGGGGGATCCCCCCGGGAACCAACGTCCGACTGATCCACGTCGGCGACGCCGACGTGCAGGCCTGCGCCGGCACGCACGTCGGGCGCACCGGCGACATCGGCGCGGTGAAGGTGCTGAAGACGGAGCCCGTTCAGGACGGCGTCGAGCGCATCGTCTTCGCGGCCGGCGACGCGGCGGTCCGCGCGACCCAGCGCACCGAGGACGCGCTGTACGACGCCGCGGACGTGCTCGACGTGGACCCGCAGGACGTGCCCGAGACCGCCGAGCGCTTCTTCGAGGAGTGGAAGGCGCGGGGCAAGGAGATCGAGCGGCTCACCGAGGAACTCGCCGAGGCCCGCGCCGGCGGCGGCGCCGACGCCGAGGAGGTCGACGTCGACGGGACGCCCGCGGTGGTCCAGCGGCTCGACGGCGACGCCGACGAGATCCGCGCGACCGCGAACGCGCTGCGCGAGGAGGGGAAGATCGCGGTCGTCGGCTCCGGCGCCGACGGCTCCGCGCAGTTCGTCGTCGGCGTGCCCGAGGGGTCGGACCTCAACGCCGGCGAGGTCGTGGGGCAACTCGCCGCCCGCGTCGGCGGCGGCGGTGGCGGCCCGCCGGACTTCGCACAGGGCGGCGGTCCCGACGTCGAGGCCCTCGACGAGACGCTCGAGGAGGCGCCCGAGATCCTGCGGCAGGCGCTGGCGTGAGCGGCGGCCGCTGCTGATAGACGACCGGCTCCGCTGGCGGGACTTTCCGTCTCTCGCGGAGCGTTCTGTCGGCGGCGGGGTTTTTCCGCCCCTCGTGGACGGGTTCCGTCACTCGCGAGCTATCGGGCGGGGCAGAGAAGGTCGGCGGCGCGGTCGGGCGTCAGTCGGCGCAGGTCGCTTCTTCGGAGTCGGCGGTGAACTCCTGGGCGGGCTCGGTGAGCTGGTAGAGGTTCTGTCGGGCGTCGGCGAAGTAGACGTCCTCGTCGACGACGTCGATTCCCTCCAGCCGTTCGAGCGCGTAGCGGACCGTGCGCGCGGACAGCATCGATTCCTGGACGATCCCTTTCTGGGTCAACGGTCCGTTGTACTCCAGTACCTTGAAGACGAGCTTCGCGCTCGGGGGGAGGTCGTCGAGACTCTCCTGTTCGGTTCCAGCCATCGTTACGATTCGAAACGGTACACACCCATAAAGGTTGATGGAAGCCCCCCGGATCACCCCCCGTTTATCGGCTTTATTCCGCTGTTCTCGGCGTGTTGCGGCAATATCATCCCACAACTGCGCCCGTAAACTGACCGGTCAGTCAGGTTCGCGGCTCGCGCGCGCCCCGTCCAGTCGCGGCCGCGGTTCGCGGCCGGAACGAACCGCTTTTCACGAGCGCAGGCGGACGGGACGTATGAGCAACGACTCGGGAATCACGGGCCACGCCCGCGGCGTGGTCGTGACGACGGTCGCCTGCCTCGCCGGCATCGCGGCGGCGCTGGCCTCGGCGATGTACGTCGGCACGACGGCGGCGGCCGCCGGATCGACGACCGCGCTCGTCGTCCTCGCGGCCTTCGTCATCGTCCAGTTCCCCGTCCTGAAGGGCCTCGGCGTCGCCGTCGAGGAGTTCGGCGTAAAGGACAACCTCTACGTGACGTTCATGACGTTCACGCTCTGGTTCATCAGCTACACCATCCTCCTCGTGGGGAGCGTCTCGCTGTAACCATGGCGGACGACAGCATCGCCGTGGTCGATTTGGACCGCTGCCAGCCCGACCGCTGCAACTACGAGTGTGCCAACTTCTGTCCGCCCAACCGGACGGGCAAGGAATGTATCACCCAGCGCGGGGAGGACGCGGTCGACGGCGACCCCGACCAGATCCGCATCTCCGAGGAGATCTGTCTGGGCGAGACCTGCGGCATCTGCGTCGAGAAATGTCCGTTCGACGCCATCGAGATCATCAACCTCCCCTCCGAGCTGGAGGAGGACCCGGTCCACCGCTACGGCGAGAACGCCTTCTCGCTGTACGGCCTGCCGTACCCCGAGCCGGGCACCGTGACCGGTATCCTCGGACCGAACGGAATCGGGAAGTCGACCGCGGTCCACGCGCTCGCGGGCGAGATGACGCCGAACCTCGGCGACCACGATGACGAGCCCGAGTGGGAGGCGGTGCTCGACCGCTTCCGCGGCACGGAGCTCCAGAACTACCTCGGCAAGCTCGTCGAGGGCGAGGTGACCGTCGCGCGCAAGCCGCAGTACGTCGACCAGATCCCCAAGCAGTTCGACGGCAACACCCGCGAGCTGTTGGAGCGCACCGACGAGCGCGGCGCGCTCGAGGACCTGATCGACCGGCTCTCGATCCGGCCCGTGATGGACCAGCCCATCGACTCCATCTCGGGCGGGGAGCTCCAGCGCGTCGCCATCGCGGCGTGTCTGGCCCGCGACGCCGACTTCTACTTCCTCGACGAGATCACCCCCTACCTCGACATCGGTCAGCGGATGACCGCCGCGCGGCTGATCGCCGAGTTGGCGGAGGACGAGGCGGCCGACCGCTCGATGCTCGTCGTCGAGCACGACCTCGCGATCCTCGACATGCTCGCGGACACGCTCCACGTCGCCTACGGTGAGCCGGGCGCGTACGGCGTGATCACGGACTCGAAGTCCGTCCGCAACGGCATCAACGAGTACCTGAAGGGCTACCTCGACAACGAGAACATGCGGATCCGGCCGAACGCGATCACCTTCGAGGAGCACGCACCGCGCGTCTCCTCGAAGGGGATGCCGCTGGTCGACTACCCCGACCTGCACAAGTCCTACGGCGAGGGGGAGTTCTCCCTCGACGTGGAGGCCGGCACCATCTACGAGTCCGAGGTGCTCGGCGTCGTCGGGCCGAACGGCATCGGGAAGTCGACGCTCGCGAAGATGTTCGCGGGCTCCGTCGAGCCGGACGAGGGCGACCTCGACTTCGAGCTGGACATCGCCTACAAGCCCCAGTACGTCGAGATCGACCAGCCGATGCGCGTCGACGCGTTCCTCTCCTCGATCACCGACGAATTCGGCAGCTCCTACTGGAACACGGAGGTCGCCCAGCCGCTCCAGCTCGAGCGGATCATGGAGCAGAACCTCACGGACCTGTCGGGCGGGGAGCGCCAGCGCGTCGCCATCGCGGCGTGTCTCTCCGAGGACGCGGATCTCTACGTGATGGACGAGCCCTCCGCGCACCTCGACGTGGAACAGCGCGTGCAGGCCACCTCGGCCATCCGGCGCTACGCCGAGAACCACGACGCGACCGTGCTCGTCATCGACCACGACATCTACATGATCGACCTGCTGGCCGACCGCCTGATGGTGTTCGACGGCGAGCCGGCCCACCACGGGCACGCCAAGCCCCCGCAGGAGATGCGCGCGGGCATGAACGACTTCCTCGCGGACCTGGACATCACCTTCCGGCGCGACGAGCGGACCGGCCGCCCGCGGATCAACAAGCCGGACTCCCAGAAGGACCGCCAGCAGAAGCGCGAGGGCGAGTACTACTACTCCGTCTGACCGTCGGTCGTCGGCGACGAGCGCGGCCGGGGTCGTGACGACCCCTCGTCAGTCGTCGGCGGGGACCGGCTCTCGCTCGCCGTCGATCCGACCGTCGCTAAAAACGCTTTCGAGCCCCACTCCGAGCGTCTCGTCCGTCCGCGCGGTCGACTCCGCGGCGTCGACGTCGGTCGCCATCGCGCGGACGGCGTCGACGTTCTCCGGCACCACGTCGGCCTCCTGGTGGACGTTCTGGAACAGGTACAGGTCCCGTCCCGCCACGTTTATCGACTCGCCCCAGACGCAGTTCTCCCAGAGGTCGCCGCGCGGGCGCCCGGCGTCCAGCGCGTAGTCCTTCAGCCGTCCGGCGCCGTCGATGGCGGCCGTCTCGGGGATGACGAACACGCGGGACTCCTCGGCCAGCAGCTCGCGGACGGCCTCGGGGTCGGGCGCATCCTCGAGCGTGACGTTGACGCTGTGGGTGTGCATCTGGGTCGTCGGCGCCTTCAGCGCGGCCGTGTCGACGGTGAGGTCGGGCAGCACCGTCGACACGTCGGGACCGTGGTGGGAGGGGATCCCCACCGGGTCCGGGACCACGTCGTTGATCGGGCCGCGCGAGGTCTCGCCCGGGTCGCCGCCGCGCCGGACGAGCGTGACCCGCGCCTTCTCGACCCCGAACCGCTCCTCGAGGGGCGCGAGGAGCCGCGAGAGCCCGGTCGTGTTACAGGAGACGACGCGGACGTAGTCGGCGTCGCGAGCGTCCTCGAAGTTCGCCCGGGAGTTGAACGAGACCTCGGCCACGTCCGCGTCCTCACCGCCCTGGAACACCGCGGGCGTGTCGCGGGCCTCGTAGAGCTCCCGGTTCTCCGCGCCGATGCCGGCCGGACAGCAGTCCACGACCACGTCGCTGGCGTCCACGAGGTCGGCCACCCCACCGGCGAGGTCCACGCCCGCGGCCGCGAAGGCGTCCGCGCGGTCGGGGACCGCGGCGTAGAGGTCGTAGCCGCGGCGGACGGCCGCCTCCGCCTCGTAGTTGGGGCTCGTCTTGGCGACGCCGACCAGTTCCATGTCGGGCTGGGCCGCGACCGCGTCCGCGACGCGCTTCCCGATGGTGCCGTACCCGTTGACGCCGACGCGTATCATACCCGAGTCTCCTCGTGTGCGGGTATAATCGTTTCGAAGGGCTCAAAAAGAAATTAACTACGCCACGAGTAACTGGTGAGTTAATTCGCGTGACGAGAGCGTGTAACTCCGTTTCGAAACGGAGTAATCTCGGCGGTGGAACGCCCCGCAGGGGGTTCACGATCGGAGCGACGGTTCGTGGGGCAGCCAACCAGGGTGCCCGGAGGAGGGCCGGAGGAACGGATCGGACGGCCGCGATGGCAAGGCCTAACGCCCGGTCGGCCGAACTCGGGTCCATGACCGACGAGGCAATCGCGGCGGCGGCCCGCACCGCCATCGAGCAGTGTCTGGACCTCGGTGCCGAGGAGTCGGCCGTGGTCGTCACCGACGAGAAGCGCCGCGCCATCGGCGAGGCGCTCTACGAGGCCGCGAGCGCGGTGACCGACGACGCCTCCATCGTCCGCTATCCGCCGGGCGAACAGCACGGCGCGGAGCCGCCGGAACCGGTCGCGGCGGCGATGGCGGCCGCGGACGTCTTCCTCGCGCCGACGACGAAGAGCCTGAGCCACACCCGCGCCCGCGGCGACGCCTGCGCGGCGGGCGCCCGCGGCGCCACGCTCCCGGGGATCACCGAGGAGGTGTTCCTGACGGGGCTGGACGCCGACTACGCCGCCATCGCCGCGCACTGCGACGACGTGCTCGATCAGGTCGCGGACGCCGAGGCGGTCCGCGTCACCACGCCCGCGGGCACGGACGTCACCTTCGAGCCGGGCGACCGCGAGTGGCTCGCGGACACCGGGATGGTCCACGACCCCGGCGACTTCTCGAACCTCCCCGCCGGCGAGGTGTTCGTCTCGCCGGAGACTGCGAACGGCACCTACGTCGTCGACGGGACGATGATGCCCCACGGGCTGCTCGCGGAGGGGGAAGAGCTCACCTTCGCGGTCGAGGACGGCTACGTCACCGACATCTCGGACGACGACGTGCGCGAGCAGGTCGAGGCCGGCGCGGAGGCGGTCGGCCGCGACGCGTACAACCTCGCGGAACTCGGCATCGGCACGAACGTCGGCGTCACCGACCTCGTCGGCTCCGTGCTGCTCGACGAGAAGGCCGCGGGCACGGTCCACATCGCCATCGGCGACGACGCCGGCATCGGCGGCGACACCGACGCGCCGCTCCACCTCGACGGCATCCTCCGCGAGCCGACCGTCTACGCGGACGGCGAGCCGGTCGAGCTTCCCTCGCCCTGATAAGGAGACGCCGTTTGGGACCGGACCGGTCGGGGATTTTCCGTCGGCTCTTTGTACGATATTTCCGTGTCTGTTGCAGATCCTGCTGATCTGGACAGCAACACCCAGAAAGCTCCAGCCGGCCCTCGCTACTGATCTGGATCTAGTTCCGATCCTGCTGATCTGGACAGCAACACCCAGAAAGCCCCAGCCGGCTCGACCGGCCGCGACACGCTCTGCGCTCCTCGCTCTCAGGCTGGCGAGACAAACTGCATCTCGCCGCTCTCCAGCGTGCAGTGGCGCGCTGGAGACACCGCGCGCTGCGGTGCTTGAGGCGTCGGGGCCGGATCGAGCCGACTGCCCCTTTCAGTCCCACCCACCGCGACCGCTCCGCACCGCCACCGCCCCGCAGCCTCGCACCTCCCCAGCCTCGGCGGCGGCGCGGCCGCGAAACCGCAGCGCGGGACAAACCGCGTCCCGCTGGCCTCCAGCGTGCAGTAGCGCGCTGGAGACACCGCAAGGCGGCCGCGCCGCCGCCTCCCTCGCGCGGTCGCGGCGACACGCGTTGCGGTCGCCGCGGCGCGCGCCGACCGCACAGCACCGCAGCCGCACCGCGGCCAGACGAACGTTTTTCTCGGAGCCCGCAGAACTCCCGCCGTGAGTGCAGTCTGATCGGTCTGGCCCCGGCGCGGCGCCTCGCCGGCTGTCCAACGTCCGGCGTGCGCGACTCCGACGCGCGCGAGGTCGCCAGCGCGCTACCGCATGCAGGCTGCTCGGAAATCTTCGATTTCCGGTGGAACCCGACCGCGGCCGGAGCACCGCGGCCGCGGGCGGCTGAGGCCGGGGAGGCGTGAGGCCACACTTGCCTCGACAGCCGAGGTAGCGACTCACCGAGCAACCGGCTTCGATGACCAACTCCACGAACCGGCCCTGGCGGACTGAAAGGGCGAGGCCGGTCGCGGGCGCTCAGACGACCCCTATCGGCGCCGGGCGTGGCGGAGAGGCGCCGATATGTCGCTGAGCGCCCGCGAGCGGTCGAGGGCTTTCTGGGTGTTGGCGGCAAGCGCAGCAGAACGCTCGACTGATACAGAAAAAGCGTAGAGCGAGCGGCGAGGGATTTCTGGGTGTGGGCGGCAAGGACAGCAGGACGCTCGATCACGCAAAACCCGGCGTCCCGCGAACATTCACCGAATTGCGTTCACTCGGATCCATCCATTCACCGATCCACCTCGCAAGCCACTCCGTACCGCACGCAGATGGACAAACGCGGCTTTTTACGCCCGCGTCGGCTACGCCCGCCAATGAGCGATCACGAATCCGGCGACCGTGTCGGTCTCGCCTGTCCCTCCTGTTCGGACGGCGCCGAGACGGTCCACGAGGTGCTGAAGCCCGGCGGGCAGGCGACCGTCCGCTGCACGGAGTGCGGCCACACGCACAAGGCCGAGATCCCCGAGGAGGAGACCGCGGAGCTGAAGGTCGTCGTCTCGCAGGACGGCGAGTCGTTCACCACCCGGATGGAGGTCCCGGCGGACACCTACGCCGAGGAGGGCGAGGAGTTCGTCGTCGACTCGCCGGACGCGCTGATGCAGGTGCGGGTCACCGGCATCGAGACCGCGCCCGAGACGCGCGTCGAGGAGGCCGACGTCGAGGAGATCGAGACGCTGTGGACGCGCGCGGTCGACAACGTGACGGTGAAGGTGTCGATGCACCCGAACGACGGCAACCGCGACCACACGGAGTCGTTCTCGATCAGCGTCCCCGGCGACTACGAGTTCACCGTCGGCGAGGTCGCGGAGTTCGGCGACCGGAAGTTCACGGTCGAGGGGGTCCAGATCCGCGAGAACGCGCCCAAGTACCGCTTCGACAAGCTCGACCACGAGGGCGACATGGCGTACGCGAAGGACGTGAAGCGGCTGTACGTGCGCGACGAGACGTCGACCGCGTGGTCCGCGTGGTAGGGGGCTTCGTTCGACGCCCGGCTGTGGGGTCCCGCGCCACGCAGCGATGACCGGCCACTCCGCCGCCCCGCAGCGATGACCGGCCACTCCGCCGCCCCGCAGCGATGACCGGCCGCCCCGCCGCCCCGCAGCTATAACCGGCCGCCCGCGAAAGCGGGGCCATGGTCACGGAATCGCTCGCGGTCGCGGGCGCGGTCATCGCGGGGCTGCTCTGTCTGAGCGCCTTCTTCTCCGCCAGCGAGATCGCGATCTTCTCGCTGGAGAGACACCGAACCGCCGGCGCGTCGGACGACGACCCGCGTGCGGCCGCGCTGGCGCGACTGCGCTCGGACCCCCACCGCCTGCTGGTGACGATCCTCGTCGGGAACAACCTCGTCAACATCTCGATGGCGAGCCTCGCGACCGCGACGCTCGCGGTCGTCTACGGGCCGGGAGCGGGCGTCACCATCGCCACCGCGGTGATGTCCGTCCTCATCCTCGTCTTCGGCGAGATCGCCCCCAAGTCCTACGGCGTGGCGAACGCCGACCGGCTGGCGCTGCGCGTCGCCCGGCCGATCGTCGCGCTCCAGTACCTGCTGTACCCCCTCGTGGTCGTCTTCGAGACGGTCGTGGACGTGATCAATCGACTCGCAGGCTCCGACCCCGCGGACGCTCCCGAACTCACGCGCGCGGAGCTGACCCGACTCGTCGCGACCGGCGAGCGCGTCGGCGCCATCGACCGGCGCGAGCGGGAGATGGTCGAGGGGATCTTCGGCCTCGGCGAGACGACCGTCCGCGAGGTGATGGTCCCGCGGCAGGACGTCGTCGCGGTCGACGCGGAGACGCCCCTCGCGGAGATCGTCGGCGTCTGCGCCGAGGCGCGCGTCTCCCGCGTGCCCGTCCATCGCGGCGACCTCGACGACACGGTCGGCGTCGTCGACATCCGCGACGCCGAGCGCGCACTGCGGGAGGGGCTGTCGCTCGAGGACGTGCTCCAGCAGACGCTCGCCGTCCCTGACTCCCGGCGCGTGGACGCGCTGCTCGCGGAGATGCAGGCGGAGCGGCTCTCGCTTGTCACCGTCGTCGACGAGTACGGCGAGGTCGAGGGGATCGTCACCGTCGAGGACATCGTCGAGGAGATCGTCGGCGACGTCTTCGAGGTCGGCGAGGAGCGCCTCCTCGACCACACCGACGACGGCCTGCTCGTGAAAGGGGAGGTGACCGTCGGCGAGGTGAACGACGTGCTCGGTACCGCGCTCCCCCGCGGACCGACCTACGAGACGGTCGCGGGGCTGATAAACGCCGAACTCGGTCGGCTCGGCGAGGCGGGCGACCGCGTCGACCTCCCCGAAGCCGGCGCCTCGCTGACGGTGGAAGCGGTCGAGCGCAACCGGATCCGCACCGTTCGCGTTCGGCGGAGTGCGCGCGACGACGCCGATACCGGCGACGGCACCGCGCGCGACGACGCGGACGGTGCCGCCGAGTGAGGTCGCGTCGCCGCCCGCGTCGCGGTTCTCACTCCCCGCCCTCCCACTCCTCGCGCAACAGGCCGTAGAACACGCGATCGACGTGCTCGCCGTCGACGTAGTAGTGGTCGCGCTGGCGCCCCTCCTCGGTGAACCCCGCGGTCTCCACGATCCGGCGCGAGGGTTCGTTGTCGGCGCGGGCGCCGGCGTACACCCGGTGGAGGCGACGCTCCTCGAAGGCGTACGCGAGCAACAGTTCGACCGCCTCGGTGCCGTACCCCTGTCCCTGCCGCTCCGGGGGGAACCACGCGGCGACCTCCGCGCGGCCGGCGTCGGGCGCCACGTCGAGCAGCGAGGCGAACCCGACGCGCTCCCCGTCGGCCCGGACCACCAGATCGGCGTCGCGGTCGTCCCCGAGGTAGCGCTCGGCCACCACGTCGCCCTCCGGCGTCGCCGGCGCGTTCGGCCGCACGCTGGACATCCAGCGGCGGACCGCGGGGTGGTTGTGGCCGCGCGCGAGGAACGCGCGGTCGTCCGCGGTCGCGACGTGGAGGTCGACGCGGTCGCCACGCAGGAAGATCGGACCGGTCATGCCCGGGGGCACGGGCGAGAGCCGGAAACCGGTGGCGGCCGTCCGGGTCCCGCGCGGGCGGTCGAAAGGGGGCCGCGGCAGCAAGACCCAAACCCGCCGCGGTCCAACGCCGGGTATGGCCACTCCACGGCTCGTCTACGACGACGACTGCGGCTTCTGCATGTGGTGTGTGCGCTGGGCGCTGCGGTTCGGCGAGTTCGAACCGGTGGGCTTCTCGGAGCTCTCCCCGGACCAGCAGGCCCGCCTGCCGGACGACTACGAGAACTGCATGCACCTGCTGACCGACGACGCCGCCTACTCCTGCGGCGAGGCGCTGGCCCAGGCGGCGGAACGCTGCGGGCCGGTGCCGCGAACCGTCGTCGGCCTCGCGCGGAAGCTCCCCCGATGGGAGGCGATCCGCGAGAAGGGGTACCGCTGGGTCGCCGACCGCCGCGCCATCTGGGGACGGTACGCCTCGGCGGAGTGCCCACAGTAGAGGCGACGCGGTCGACCGGCCGAGCTACGCGCTCGGCGGCCGGCCGCGGATCGCGGCGTTGACGCTTCTGAGCGCGGCGCGGCCGGGCGCCCGGTCGCGCAGCGGCGCGTCGCCCAGATACGTCACCAGCGCGTCACGGAGGAGCCGCAGCTCGTCGCCGTCGAACAGCCCGTCGCCCTCGAGCGTGGCGAGCGCGTCGAGTTCGGGTGGCGATTCCGCCCCCGCTTCGACCGCCTCCTCCGTCGCGGCCAGGAGGGCGACGTGGGCGACCCACGCCTCCTCGCGGCCGAGATCGGGAGCGGTCGGATCGTCGTGCGCTGGTGGGGTCACGGATGAGGGTACGCGACCCAGCATATAAATCTATGCCCGTTGTTGTCACACGTCACGAACGCTGGCTACTCGAACGCGGGGATGCCCGTCAGGTCCTCGCCGAGGATCAGCGTGTGGATGTCGTGTGTCCCTTCGTAGGTGTAGACGGTTTCCATGTTCGCCATGTGGCGCATCGGGGGGTAGTCCGTGGTGATCCCGTTGCCGCCGAGCATCTCGCGGGCGATCCGCGACTGGTCGCGGGCAGTCCGCACGTTGTTCCGCTTGGCCATCGAGACGTGCTGTGGCCGGAGCTCGCCCCGCTCCTTCAGGGCCGCGAGGCGGTGGGCGAGCAGTTGCGCGGTCGTGATCTCGGTCGCCATCTCCGCGAGCTTCTCCTGCTGGAGCTGGAACCGCGCGATCGGACCGCCGAACTGCTCGCGGTCGGTGGCGTACGCGCGGGCCGTCTCGAAGCAGTCGCGGGCCGCGCCGACCGCGCCCCACGCGATGCCGAACCGCGCCTGCGTCAGACACGACAGCGGCCCCTTCATCCCCTCCACGCCCGGGAGGACGTTCTCCTCGGGGACGCGGACGTTCTGGAGGCTTATCTCGCCGGTGATCGACGCCCGCAGCGAGAGCTTGTCGTGGATCTCCGAAGTCGTCACGCCGTCGCGGTCCGTCTCCACGAGGAACCCGCGGACGGTGCCGTCGTCGCTCGCGCCGTCCGCGGCCGAGCGGTCCTTCGCCCAGACGACCGCCACGTCCGCGATGGGGGAGTTCGTGATCCAGGTCTTCGAGCCGTTCAGCACGTACTCGTCGCCGTCCCTCTCGGCGTGGGTCTCCATCGCCGAGGGGTTCGAGCCGTGCTCCGGTTCGGTCAGCCCGAAACAGCCGACCGCCTCGCCGCGGCCGAGCGCCGGCAGCCACTCCTCCTTTTGCGCCTCGCTGCCGAACGCGTGGATGGGGTACATCACCAGCGCGCCCTGGACGCTCGCCATCGAGCGCAGGCCGGAGTCGCACGCCTCCAGTTCCTGCATCAGCAGGCCGTAGGCGGTCTCGGAGACGTTCGGCAGGCCGTAGCCGTCGAGGTTCGGCGCGTAAAAGCCCATCTCGCCCATCTCGGGGATTATCTCCGTCGGGAACGTCCCCGCCTCGAAGTGGTCGCCGATGTCGGGCCGGACGCGCTCCTCGACGAACTCCCGCGCCGTGTCGCGGATCAGCCGCTCCTCCTCGCCGAGGTCCGCCTCCAGACCCACGTAGTCGAGCATGATCGTTCGTGGGGGTGGTTCCCACAAAAGGTGTTCGCAACGTCGCGTCGGTCCGCCGCTCCGCCGGCTCGACCGTCCGAGGCCGTCGGCGGTCGGCAGTCGTCGCGATCGTCAGTCGTTGTGGTCGTCAGTCGTCCGCGGCCGCCGCGGTCCGCTCCGCCTGCAGGTCGCGGACGTGCGCGACGAAGTTGTCGAACACCTGCTTCGCCTCGCAGGCGGCGTCGTGCTTCTCGGCCGAGATGGACGCCAGCACGTCGTCGACGCGGGCGTCCCCGAGCCGCTCGCGCTTCCCGTCGGCCACCTCGCGGGCGGTCTCGATGTCGTACTCGGGGTGGAACTGCAGGCCCCAGTTGTGTCCCGCGCGGAACGCGTGGACGCCGTACTCGTTCTCCGCGAGGAGTTCGGCCTCCGGGGGGAGCTCCACGACGGCGTCGCCGTGGGAGGCGAAGACCGTGAACGCCTCGTCGACGCCGTCGAAGATCTCGTCGCCGTGGTGGGTGACCTCCGCGTATCCGAGCTCGAAGTCGTCCATGCCGGCGACGCGGCCGCCCAGCGCCTCCGCGAGCACCTGATGGCCGTAACAGACGCCGAGCGCGGGGACGCCGCGGTCGGTCGCCTCGGCGACGTAGTCGATCAGGTCCGGGATCCACGCCTCGTCCCAGTAGACCGACGAGCGCGAGCCGGTGATCACGAGCGCGTCGAAGTCGTAGTGACTCGGGAGGTCGCCGTCGCTGGCGTCGAACTCGACGAGGTCGGCGTCGATCTCTCGGCGGAAGTTGCGTCTGGTGTTCTCGCCCTCGTGGGCCGCGTTGAGCAGGGCGAAGCGGAGCCGCGTCATGGACGTAGGGAGTCGGCTCAGCCTCAAAACGGTTGTGTCGCCGCGAACGACTGCCGGGGACGCGGAGGCGGTGCCGAGCGGTTCGGCGCGGGCGGTTCAGTGCCGCGGTTCCGTCGGGCGAAAACGTCTCAGTCGATGTCGATCCGGTGCCCCTCGTCGTCCTCGGGGGCGTCCTTGGGGAGCGTCACGGTCAACACGCCGTTCGTGTAGGTCGCGGTCGCCTCCTCGTCGCGGACGGCCGCCGGCAGGTCGACCCGCCGGCTGACCGACTCGCTGCGCCGTTCGCGGCGCAGGTACCGGCCGTCGTCGCCGTCGCTCGCGTGCTCGCGCTCGGCGCGGATCGTCAGGTGCCCGTCGTGGACGGACACGTCGATGTCCGCGCGATCGAACCCGGGCAGGTCGGCCATCACGACGAGCTCGTCGTCGTAGTCGGCCACGTCGACCCCGCCGCGTCCGCTGTCGCCGCTCCAGCCCCGGTCGCCCCAGGTCCGGTCCTCGAACCGGGTCATGCGGTCGAACAGGCGCTCCATCTCCTCGAAGGGGGTTCGTCGATTCATCTGTCTATTCACCATCCACCGGAAAGCGCCGTGAGGTATTAACTGTTTCCTCAGAAAGGACAGATTTGGGGAGAGCCCGACAACGGACGAGAGAATTGGTCGCGAAAGCGGTCGGTGAGCCACCGGTCGAGACGGTGACGCACGTCAGTCGATGTCGATGCTGTGACCGCCCGCATCCCCGGTGGCCTTGGGTAGCTCGACGGTGAGGACGCCGTGCTGGTACGTCGCGGACGCCTCGTCCTCGCGGACCTCGGTCGGGAGCCGGAGCCGGCGGGAGACGGAGCGGCGGCGGCGCTCGCGGCGGTGGTACTGGGTGTCCTCGTCGTCCGCCTCGTCGGTCTCGGCGTGTTCGGCCGCGATAGTGAGCGTTCGGTCCTGTACCGTGACCTCCACGTCGTCGCGGTCGTAGCCGGGCAGGTCCGCGGTCACCGTGACCGTCTCGTCGTCCTCCGCCACGTCGACGGAGATGCCCTCGCCGACGCGCGACTCGATGCCGCTGCCGAACTCCTCGAACTCGCGGCTCATCCGGTCGAACAGCTCCTCGATGTCGCGGAAGGGGTCACGTCGCGTCATACGGTCGAAGGATCGGCGGCGAGGCTCTTGAACATTGTCGCCGGTTCGCCGGCTTCCCTTGCGTGGCGCGTGTCGAACCGGCCCCCTCGCGCCCTCGCGGACGGGGCGGACGATCAGACGACGTGTTGAGTGTCGTAGGAACCGAGCACGCGCACCCACCCGTCCGCGGCCACGAGCTCGCGGAGCGCCGCGACCGCCTCCTGCGTGCGCGACTCGTAGAGGCCCGCCTCCACGTCGAAGTGGAACAGGTAGTCGCCGAGTCGGTCGCCGCTCGGGCGCGACTCGATCCGCGAGAGGTTCACGTCCCGGTCCGCGAACGCCTCCAGCATCTCCAACAGCAGGCCGGGGTAGTTGGCGTTCGGGTAGACGACGATGGTGGTCTTGCCGCCGGCGTCCGAGCGCGCCGCCTCCGGGGCGACCACGAGGAACCGCGTCGCGTTCGAGGAGCGGTCCTGGATGTCCTCCGCGAGCACCCGGAGGTCCGGTTCGCCCTCGCCGCCGGCCGCGTTGTCGGGGTGGCCGATGCCGGCGACGCGGGAGTCCTCGCGGGCGCGCTCGACGCCCCGGGCGGTCGAGGCGACCGCCTCCTGTGTCACGTCGGGGTAGTTCGCCTCCAGATAGCTCCGGCACTGCGCGAGCGCCTGCGCGTGGCTCGCCACCACGTCGAACTCCTCCGCCTGCGCCAGCAGGGCGTGTCGGATGGGCGTGACGACCTCCTGGACGACCGCGACCTCGCGGTCGGCCAGCGCGTCGAGGCTCTCCGTGACCGAGCCCTCGATGCTGTTCTCGATGGGGACCACGCCGCGGTCGAACTCGCCCTCGTCGACGGCGGCGACGATGGCGGTGACCGACTCGCGGAACGACACCTCGTCGGCGACGGCGCGGGCGGCGCGGTGCGAGTAGGTGCCGGCCGGCCCGAGCGTGACGACGTTCATGGACCCGCGTACCCGACCGACTGTCAAAAGGATGCCGGGAGACTGCCCGGTCACGAACGGCCCGCCAGAACTCCGGCCGCCCGGCCGGACTACCCCTCGAACTCCTCGATGAGCTCCGGCACCACGTCGAAGAGGTCGCCGACGATGCCGTAGTCCGCGATGTCGAAGATGGGCGCGTTGGGGTCGGTGTTGATCGCGACGATGGTCTCGGAGCCCTTCATGCCCGCGACGTGCTGGACGGCCCCGGAGATGCCGACCGCGATGTACACCTTCGGCGTGACGACCTTGCCCGACTGGCCGACCTGCCGGTTCTTCGGCAGCCAGCCGTTGTCGACGATCGGTCGCGAGGAGGAGAGGGTCGCGCCGAGCGCGTCCGCGAGGTCGCGCACGAGGTCGAGGTTCTCCTCCTCCTCGATGCCGCGGCCGACGGAGACGAGCACCTCCGCCTCGCTGATGTCCACGTCGCCGCCGCCGACCTCCTCGAAGCCCTGCACGCGGGCGCCGAGCGCCGCCTCGTCGATCTCGAGGTCGAACGGCTCGACCGCGGCGTCGCCGGTCCCCTCCGCGGCCGGCCACTCCCCGCCGCGAACCGTGAGCGCGAAGCGGTCGCCCGCCACGTCGACGGTCGTCTCGACCTTCGAGCCGTACATCTCGCGCGTGACCGAGAGCCCGCCGTCGTACGCGAAGTCGACCGCGTCAGTGACGAGCGGCAGGTCGAGCGACTCGGCGACCGCGGGCGCGTAGTCGAGCCCGTTGACGGAGTTGGGCATCACGACCGCGGTCGGGGAGAGTTCCGCCTCGAGCGCCTCGAGTGCCTGCTGGTAGACGCCGTGGTCGAACTCCTCGCCGTTCCGTACGGTGTGGATCGTCGCCACGCCGGGACGGTCGAGCTCCTCGGCGAACCGCTCCACGTCGCCGGAAACGACCGCGAGGTGGAGTTCGCCGCCGAGCGCCTCGGCCAGTTCGCTCCCGGCGGTGATCAGCTCGAAGGAGACGTCGCGGAGGTCGCCGCGCCGGTGGTCGACGACCGCGAGCACGTCGCCGCCCGCGCCGCCGTCCGTCGCCAGGCCGTCGGCGTTCATGCGCCCACCCCCTTCTCGCGGAGGACCTCGGCGAGCCGCCCGGCCGCCTCCCCGGCGTCGCCCTCGATCATCTCGGCGTCGGACTCGCTCTCGGGCTCGTACATCTCCGCCAGCGTCAGCGCGCTCGCCACCTCCTCGGACGAGAGCCCGAGGTCGGAGAGATCCTTCGCGGCGATCTCCTTGCGCTGCGCCTGCCGGATGCCGCGCAGGCTCGCGTAGCGCGGCTCGTTGAGCCCGGTCTGGACCGTCAACACCGCGGGGAGGTCGACCTCGGTCAGCTCCTCGACGCCGCCCTCCAGCTCGCGGTGGACGTTCGCGACGCCGGCGTCGGCGTCCACCTCGAGGTCGTTGACGACCGCGGCGTGCTCGAAGCCGATCCGGTCGGCGAGCGCGACGCCGGTGGCGCCGAAGGAGTCGTCGGCCGCCTGCACGCCCGACAGAACGAGGTCCGGCTCCTCCTCGGCGACGACCGCCTCGAGCAGGCTCACCTTGCCGGCCACGTCGAGAAACTCCTCGGTCAGCGCGTCGTCCCACACGCGGACGGCGCGGTCGGCGCCCTTCGCGAGCGCCATCCGGATCGTCTCCTCGGACCGCTCCGGTCCGATCGTGACGGCGACCACCTCGTCGGCCACGTCGGCCTCCGCGAGCTGGACGCCCGCCTCGACCGCGTAGTCGTCCCACTCGTTGAGGTCGTACTCGAGGTCGCTCTCGGCGATCCCGGTCCCCTCGATCGCGAAGTCGTCGCCGACCTCCGCGACCTCCTTGACGGTCACGAGAACCTTCATGGTCGACCACTACTGGACACCCGAGGTAAGAGCTTTCGGAAGCGGCCGGCGCGGCCCGGAACGCCCGCACGCGATCGGAATTCGACCGGAGGGGTCACCCGTCACGGCGGCCGCGGGCGCCCGGGATCAGGCTTCGTCGTCCGCGTCCTCGCCCCTCGGGTCGTTCTCGGGCAGCGAGATGAGGTTCTCGCGGCCGAGCCGGAGCTTCTCGATGCGTCCCTCCTCGGCCATCGCCGAGAGCAGCTGTGAGACCTTGGCGTCCGACCAGCCGGTCTCCTCGACCACGTCCGCCTGCCGCATCCGGCCGCCGTTCCGGTCCAGCAAGCGCTCGACGCGCTCCTCATCAGAGAGCAGCGAGAGGTCTTCGGTCGGCTTCTCCGGCTCCTCCTCGCCGCCCGCCGGCTCCGGCGGCTCGGACGACCGTTCCGTCTCCGCCGACGGACCGCTGGCCCCTGACTCGGCGGCCGGTCCCTCACCGGTGCCGTCGCCAGCGCCAGCCCCGGGCTCGCGGCGCCGATAGGCGTAGAGCCCCCCGCTGATGATCGCGGCCGCCAGCACGACCGCGCCGGCGAGGAGTCCCCACGGCGGCGCGTCCGCGACGTTCGACGAGTAGACGACGCCGATCCGCTCCTCGGAACCGAAGCTCCGCGGTCCCTCGATCACGACCGCGTTCTCCTCGAAGTCGACGGAGACGCCGGGCGTCGAGGAGACGGCGTACCCCTCCGGCGTCCGGATGACCATTCGCTGGTTCGGGCCGAGCGACCGGAGCCACGACTCGCCGTCGGCGGTCCGGAACGCGTCGTCCATCACCAGCTGGTCGCCGTTCGCCTCCAGGAACGCGGTCCAGACGAACGACAGTTCGAGCGTGCCGACGGCGACGACGCTCTCGTCGTCCACGGCGGGCTCCTCGTCGACCGAGGCGGCGCGCTCCACGTTCGTGATCGACATCTCGCGGCCGGCGTACTCGCTCGCGCCGGCGGCGTAGTTCCGGTAGAGGTCCGCGCCGGGGCCGACCTCCTCCTCGCGGAAGCGCTCGGCGACGCGCCGGAACGTCTCCGTCTCGTTGGCGTTGCGGAGCCGGTACGTCACGGTGACCGTCCACGCGGCGTCGCGGTCCGGCTGTAACACGACGTGGAACTCCGTCGACGGAGCCGACTCGAAGTCGACGGCCGGGCGCGCGGCGCCGTCAGTGAGCGCGGGCGCGCGGACCGCGGTGGCGGCCGACCCGGTCGAAGCGGTCGGTCCGGAGGTGGCGGCGCCGTCACTCGAAGCGACGGCACCGGTCGCCACCCCCGCCGCCGGAACGACCGCCGCGCCGAGGAGGAGGGCGAGCGCGAGCAGGGCTGAGAACGCGGGGTGCCGCATACACGAGGGAGTCTCGGCCGCCCGGCAAAACGCTTTCCATCGTTCGGTTTCGGGCCGTTCGGTCCGGCCCGGTGTCGGATCCGCGGCCGGTCGCCCGGTCGCTGTCGACCGCCCGTGCCGGCCGAGTCGAGCCGCCGGAAACGGGCGTGTCAATGCGTTTTTTGTGACCCGGCCACCACGTGAGAGCCATGAGAGCCCTCCCGCTGCTGCTCGCGGCGCTGCTGCTCGCGGCGCCGGTCGTCGCCGGCGTCGCCCCCGACCGGCCGTCGGCCGCACCCGCCGACGCGGTCCGTGTCAACGACGGCGGCGCACTCCAGCAGTCCGATCCGGACGACACCGCCCGGGTTCCCGTCCTGTCGCATCCGGCCGACGCCGCCGTCCGGGCCGACATCGGTCGCCATGGTTCGAACCTCGGTCCGGCGAGCGGCCTCGAGGTCTCCGCGACGACGGCGGCGATGGAGACCGCCTCGGTCGTCGCCCACGTCGAGAGCGCCGGAACGAACGACGAGCGGATCCGCCGGCTCATCGAGGCCGAAAGCGGGCTCCAGCAGGACGAGCTCGCGCTACACAGCCGACAGCGGTCGGCCATCCAGGCCCACGCGGCGGGCGAGCTGACCGACGAGGAGCTCGTCGTCGAACTCGCCCGGATCTCCGCGGCCGCGGAGGCGCTCGACCGGCGGCGCGTGGAACTGGAGACCCTCGCGGAGGAGACGGAGGACTTCAGCATCTCGACGGCGGAGCTGCAGCTCCGGCTCGGCGTTTACTCCGGCCCCGTTCGCGAGCTGGCGACGGACGCGCTTCGCGGCGAGGTCTCCTCTGACCGCATCTACGTCGCATCCGGCGACAACGCGGTCGTGCTCGCCGCCGTCGTCGACGGGCAGTACGTCCGCGAGGTGTACCGCGGCGACCGCTGGGACCGCGGCGCCAGCGGCTTCGGCGACGGGAGCGAGGAGGCGATCAACGCCACCGCCGAGGCGTACGGCGAGGCCCTCGACGACCAGAGCGCCAGCACCCTCGAGTCGAACACCATCGTCCGCGTGGACACGCCCCTGACCGACGAGCGCGGCCGCGTCCGCACGTACGTCAGCTCCGGCGACGGCGGCGTGTTCGTCGAGCATCAGTACCGGCCGCTCGACCCCTTCGCCGAGGCCGAGTCGGTGGCGGTGACACAGGACGGGTACAACCTCACCGTCAACCGGACGTACCCCGGCGGCCCGGTCCGCGTCAGCGTCGTCGACGTGGAGGAGGAGGCGCCCGCCGCGGGCGTGACGGTCACGGTCGCCGGCGACGGGGCGGAGAGCGAGGAGGTCGGCACGACGAACGAGGAGGGCGTCCTGTGGACGCTCTCACCGAGCGAGCCGTACCAGGTGACCGCGGTCGAGGAGCCGCGCGTGGCCCGGATCAGCGGCATCGAGCCGACCGCGATCCCGCGAACCGACGGGAACGTCTCGACGACCGACGGCTGACCACGGCGGCCGGCGGAGCGGCGTCGCGGCGTGTGGAGAACTCGGCGAGCGACGACGCCCCGGCCGGCGAACCCTTTTGAACGATAGCGCGCCATCCGGCGCATGCTCGGAGATCCGGACCGTCTCGACTCGCGGGCGTCGGCACCGGTCGGTGCGGCCCTGCTCGTCGCGCTCGCGGTCGTCCTCGCGGCGGGCGTCGGCGGCGCGACGCTCGGTGCCGGCGAGGCGCTGCCGGCCGGAGACGGTCCGCCCGCGGTCGCGCTCGGGATCGAGGCGGCCGGCGATCGCGTGACGATCACGCACCGCGGCGGCGAGGCGCTGGACGTGCGCCCGCTCCGGCTCGTGGTGCGCGTGGACGGCGAGCCGCTCGACCGCCAGCCGCCGGTGCCGTTCTTCTCCGCGGCCGGGTTTCGTCCCGGGCCGACGGGCGCGTTCAACAGAGCGGGGACGACGACGCTCCGGGCGGGCGAGTCGGCCGCGTTCCGCGTCGCGGGGACCAACGACCCGACGCCGGAGCCGGGCGCGACGCTGACCGTGCGAGTGTTCCTCCGCGGGACGCTGGTCGCCACGCTGGAGACGCGCGTCGCCCCCGGCTGATCTGCGGTCGCCCGGGGAACACCGGCTCGAACCGGCCGCACGGGCCGGAGACGCGCCTTTCTTAACCCGGGACTGGCAACGTCCGCCCATGGCAACGGAAGCCACGGAAACCGCCGACGACGTCGACGCGCCCGACGCCTACGAGGCGTTGCTGGACCGCCGCCGCCGCTGGAGCGCGGTCGACAGCGCGTCCGGCGTGCTCGGCTGGGACCAGCAGGTGATGATGCCCGAGGGCGGCACTCCCGCCCGGTCGAAGCAGCTCTCCACGCTCTCGTCGGTCAAACACGAGATCCTCACCGACGAGGCGACCGGCGATCTGCTCGACGAGCTCGCGGACGCCGACCTCACGGACGAGCAGGCCGCGGTCGTCCGCGAGATCCGTCGCGAGTACGAGCGCGCGAACGCGGTCGACGCGGAGCTCGTCGAGGAGATATCCGAGGCGAGCACCGAGGCGCTGGCCGCGTGGGAGGAGGCGAAAGCGGCGGACGACTTCGAGGCGTTCGCCCCCTACCTGGAGCGCAACGTCGAGCTCAAGCGGGAGTACGCCGAGCAGATCGACCCCGACCGCGACCCCTACGAGGTGCTGTTCGAGGACTACGAGCCCTGCCTCCCGCTCTCGCAGGCCGAGGACATCCTGACGGAGCTCCGCGAGGCGCTCGTCCCCGTCATCGACGCGATCCGCGAGTCGGACGCCGGCCTCGCGGTCGACACCTTCGAGGGGACCTTCGACACCGACGAGCAGGAGGCGCTCTCCCGGGACGTGCTCGACCTCGTCGACTACGACTGGGACCGCGGCCGGCTCGACGTCTCCTCGCACCCGTTCACCTCCGGCAACCAGTTCGACTGTCGGATCACTACCCGGTTCGACGAGTCCGACCCCCTCGGCGCGGTCGGCTCGACGGTCCACGAGTACGGCCACGCGCAGTACAACCTCGGCCTCCCCGAGGCGGAGTTCGGCACGCCGCTGGGCGAGTCGCGCGACCTCTCGGTCCACGAGTCGCAGTCCCGGCTGTGGGAGAACCACGTCGGGCGGAGCCGCGCCTTCTGGGAGCAGCTGCTGCCGACCTTCCAGGAGCACTTCCCGAGCACCGCGGACGCCACGATCCAGGACGCCTACGAGGCGTTCAGCCAGGTGTACGAGGACAACCTCATCCGCGTCGAGGCGGACGAGCTCACCTACCACATGCACATCGTCGTCCGCTTCGAGATCGAGCGCGACCTGATCCGCGGCGACCTCGACGTCGAGGACGTGCCCGAGGTCTGGAACGACAAGTACGAGGAGTACCTCGGGATCCGGCCAGAGAACGACGCCGAGGGCTGCCTGCAGGACATCCACTGGAGCCACGCCAACTTCGGCTACTTCCCCACCTACTCGCTCGGCTCCGTGATGGCCGCGCAGCTGTTCGCGGCCGCCGAGGAGGACATCGACGACCTCGAGGGGAAGATCGCCGCCGGCGAGTTCGACGACCTCCACGCGTGGCTCGGCGAGAACGTCCACCAGCACGGCTCGCGCTACGAGACGAACGAACTCGTGAAGCGCGCGACCGGCGAGGACTTCGCGGCCGACGACTTCCTCGCGTACGTCGAGTCGAAGTACGGCGACCTCTACGACCTCGATCTGGACCTATAGGCGGGTCCGGATCGTCGTCGTGGGTCGGGCGCTGACCGCCCGCGATACGTTTGCGTTTTTGTGTGTGCAAGCGTCCTGCTGCGTTTACTGCCGACACCCAGAAGGCCCTCGACCGCTCGCCCTTTCAGTCGGCCGCGAGACAAACCCCGTCTCGCGAGCCTCCAGCGTGCAGTAGCGCGCCTGCGACGCCAGGTGTTGGACAGCCGACATTTCGATGCGCCGCAGTCGGCTCGATCGGGTTGCACTCACGGCGGGAGTTCTGCCCCATCTGGCAAAAATGCACATCCAATGTGCGGTGCTGTCGGCGCGCGCGTTCCTCGCGCGCGCCGGCGTGACGTGTTCGGACGAGCAACCCCGCCGGCGGTGAGGGACGGAGCGCGCCCGTGCCCCGCCGCCATTTATGCGTTCGCCGTCCCTGTCGCCGGTATGCTCCGGCTCGCCGTCGCCTCGCGCGCGGAGACGTTCGACCGCATCCGGGACCCCCTCGCGGATCGCGGGGTCGAGGTCGCCCACCTGCGGGCGAAGGAGCGCGCGATCCGGCTGACTGGCGAGGGTGCCGACCCCTCGCTCGACGGCGACTCCGACTTCGACGCCGGCTTCGTCTACCCCTCGCGGCTCATGGAGGCCGCGGCGCTGGACGCTCGCCTCGACCTCCCGTGGGTCAACGACCGCGCAGCGGTGGCGGCCTCGCGCAACAAGGCCGGCGTGATCGCGGCGCTGGACGCCGCCGGCCTGCCGGTCCCGGAGACGACGATGGTCTCGAACCCCGTCGACGAGGCGACCGTCCTCGACGCGGTCGAGCCGTTCTCGTTCCCGGTCGTCGTCAAGCCCAACTCCGCGACGCGCGGGGTCGGGGTGGCGAAGGCCGGCGACGTGGACGACCTGCTCGGCATCGTCGACTACCTGAACCTGGTCCACGACTACCGGGCGACCGGCGACAAGTCCTACCTGATCCAGGAGTTCCTCCCCGACGCCCGCGACTACCGCGCGATGGTGCTCGCGGACGCCGACGGCGCTCCGACCTCCGCCGGCGCCGTGGAGCGCCGCCTTCCCGACGAGCGCCTGCGGGAGGGGCGCTGGAAGCACAACGTCCACCGCGGCGCGGAGGCGGTCGGCGTCGACCTCCCCGACCGCGCCCGCGAACTGGCGGAGGGGGCGGCCGCGGCGCTGGGGATCGACTACCTCGGCGTCGACCTGCTGGAGGCCGGCGACGGTCGGCTGGTCGTCAACGAGACGAACGCGCGCCCGACCGTCGACGCGGCCACGAAGTACGAGCCGGAGTTCTACGACCGGCTGGCGGGGCTGATCCGGCGGACTGCGGACGCCGAGTGAAAGAGCGGGAGCCGACGGTGCCGCCTACTCCACGTCGATGGCGGCGGCGTCGTCCGCGCGGTCGAACGTCACCTCGAGGACGCCGTTGTTGAACGTCGCGGACGCGGAGTGCTCGTCGACGCGGGCCGGGAGCGTCACGCGCTCCTCGTACTCGCGCCGGTCGGAAACGGCCGAGATGGTGAGCGCCTCGCCGTCGCACTGCAGGGAGAGGCCCTCCTTCGAGACGCCCGGGAGGTCCGCCACGAGTCGCACGGTGTCGTCCTCGACGTACGCGCTGACGTGCGTCTCGGTGCCGAACCCGGACTCGTCGGCCGGCTCGCCGCCGGCCATCCCGTTCATCATCCGCTCGATCTCGTCGAAGATGTCCCCGAACGGATCGTCGCGGTCGTCGCGGTCCATACGCGAGACGTGGGCGCTAATCTGCATAAGGCTTCTCCCCGCGCCGGTTCTGGCCGCTGTCGGCCCGTCGACCCGAACAAAAAATCGGCCGCGGCCGCGCCCGGTGGCGCCCTCGCCGCCGGCTCAGAAGGTGATGATCTCGTAGTCGTCGTCGACGAGCGACCGGATGCTCGGGTGCCCGTCGTAGTCGTCGAGCGTCACGAGGCCGGCGTCCGCGACCGCGTCCTCGACGCCGAACGCGCCGGAGCAGTAGTCACAGACCGCCGCGTCCTCGCGGACGGCCTGGTACAGCTCGTGGTAGTCGCTCTCCGGGTCCTCCAGTTCCGGGATCCACTGCGTCCCGGCGCCGTCGAAGATCAGCTCCAGCTCGTCCCCGTCGTTCTCGGCGAACTCCTTGGCCGCCTCCAGGGCGTTCGCCATGCGACCGTAATCGGCGTGCGACTCGTTACCGGCGAGAATCACGATTGCTGCTTTTGCCATCACCCGTCGTTGGGCGGGCCGGTACTAAACCCGCCCGCGGCTGTGTGTCCGCAACGCCGAGGCGATCAGCCGTGGTGGTGCCCGCCGGCGCGGCCCGCGTCCCCGCCGCGCGAGAACTGGCCGGTGAACGCGCGGTCGACGACCTCGGAGAGCGCGGGATGGATGTGGACCGACTCGCGGATGTCCGCGACGGTCCCCGACCCCGCGGTCATCGCGACGACGACCTCCTCGATCAGGTTCGACGCCTCGGGGCCGATGATGTGACAGCCCAGGATCTCGCCGTCGAGGTCGATGAGCACTTTCACGAACCCCTCGGCGCCCATCGCGTCGCCGCGGGCCGTCTCCTCGTAGCGGTAGGTGCGCGTCGCGTACTCGCGGTCCGCCTCCCGGAGGTCACTCTCGGTCGCGCCGACCCCCGCGACCTCGGGCGAGGCGAACACCGCGAACGGCATCGCGGCGTAGTCCACCGGCTCGGGCTCGTCGCCCAGCAGGTTGCGGATGACCGCCTTCGCCTCGTGGTTCGCGCTGTGTTTCAGCAGATACTCGCCGACCACGTCGCCGAGCGCCCAGACGCCCTCCGCGCTCGTCCGCAGGTACTCGTCCGTCTCCACGAACCCGCGGTCGTCGGTCTCGATCCCGGCCGCACCGAGGCCCAGCGCGTCGGTGTTCGGACGCCGCCCCGCCGCGACCAGCAGCGCGTCGCCCGTCACGGTCACGTCGTCCGCGTCGGCCGGGTCGTCGATCCGCTCGCCACCGGCCCGGACCGTCGGGCTCTCGGGGTACGGGCGCGCCTCGACGGTCACCTCGCCGTCCGCCTCCGCGGCCGCGACCGCCTCGTAGCCCGCGTACACGTCGAACCGGTCGGCGTAGCGGTCGGTGAACGCCGCCCCTACCTCGGGGTCGGCCTCCGGCAGGAGGTGCTCGCGTCGGCCGACGATCGTCACGTCGCTGCCGAACGTTCCGAAGAAGTGGCCGAGCTCGGCCGCGATGTAGCCGCCGCCGACGATCACGAGATGGTCGGGCGGCGTCTCCAGCTGGAGCGCCTCGGTGCTGGTGAGGTAGTCCACGTCCTCGATCCCGTCGATGTCCGGGATCGACGGGCGCGCCCCGGTCGCGACGAGAACGGTGTCCGCGCGGAGCGTCGCCCCCTCGTCCGCGCCGTCGACGACCTCAACGGTCCGCTCGTCGACGAACTCCCCGGTCCCCTCGAAGAGGTCGTGGCGGTTCGAGGACTTGAGCCCTCGCCGGATCGAGTCCGAGCTCTCCGCCACGTCCGCGTTGACCTCGCGGACGATCTCCGCGAAGTCGACGCCGGTCACGTCCGCGTGGATCCCGAACTCGTCGGCGCGCTCGACCGTCTCCAGCACCTCCGCGTGGTAGAGCAGCTTCTTTGAGGGGATGCAGCCGCGGTTCAGACACGTCCCGCCGAGCGGCCCCTCCTCGACGACCGCGACCGAGTTCTCCCGGCCGGCCATCGCGTTCGCCACGTCCAGTCCGGATCCCGAGCCGATGACGAGGAAGTCGAACTCCTGCATGGGTGGACCAACCGCGGCCACGGACAAGAAGGGGGGCCGCGCCGACGCGTCGCGCGCACGACCGATGCCGGTCCGGGCGACCGCGCGCTCGCGTCACCGTCCGCAGTCCGGGAGCGTCCCGATGGTCGGCGCCGGGGGCGCGCCGGCCGGAACGCGCCGCTACTCGGACGCCCTCGCGTACAGCACCGCCAGCGGGACCGCGTAGACGACGTGGCCGACCGCCGAAACGATCGTCGCCGGGATGCCGAAGTTCGGGAACGGCGGCGCGTTGGGGAAGCCGACCGCGGAGAGCCAGATCGGCATCACGAGCACGGCGAGCACCGCGGTCGTGAGGACGCCGTACGCGACCGCCAGCCCGAGCGCGCCCGGCAACTCGCGCGCCGTCTCGCGGAGCGCCGGCGCCTGTACGAGCGCGACGTAGGTCAGCCCGAGCACGACGCCGTGGAACTGGTGGATCGCCCACCCCGCGACCAGCGCCGGGCCCTCGATGCCGTACATCGCGGGGATCACGACCTCCAGTAGCGGCGGCGGCATCACGTACAGCATCATCAGGCCGAACGGAATGCTGCCGATGAAACCGCCCGCCGCGCCCGCGATCCACTGTTTCGACGTGACGCCCGCGGTCGCGGACGCCGTCGCAGTCTCGGTCTCTGTTGCCATGAGTAGTTACCTCACGTAACTCAATAGCACGCGTGTTATTAGCCGTAATCGAACGTCGCGGTAACCCGATTACCTGCGACTCACCGCCCGAGCACCCGCCACTCACCGCCGAACTGACGCGTCCTCGAACGGCCGTGTGTCCGGGGCGCACGCGGAGCGGCGCTTTATGAACTCGGCCGCCGTCGACCGGAGCATGCCGTTTCCGGTCGCGCTCGCGGGGTCGGTCGCGTCGCCGCTCCCGCTCGGAACCCTCGCCGCGGTCGCGGTCGTCGTCGCGCTGGCCGGCGCGGTCAACGGCGTCGCCATCCACGACGACATCGTCGCGGAGTACCCCGACACTCCCGCCGGTGTTCGGAACCGTGGCGACGTCGAATTCGCGCGGAACTACATCGAAGAGGGCAGTTTCGGTTCCGCACCGGACACCATCCACGAGAAGGCGTATCACCTCCTCCGGCTCCTCGTCGCCAATCACCCCTTCGTCGATGCGAACAAACGTACCGCGCTCAACGTGGCGGCCGTCTTCTACGTTCTCAACGGGTATCGGTTCGAGTACGACGACGAAATCAGGACTGTTCTGAAAAGCTTCGGGACCGATGAGTCCGCCGTCGATGAGGGGGACACCACCGAGTATCTGCGATCCCACACCGAGGAGTTGGATCTGGCCGGTGAGATCGAGGAGTGGAGAGACGAACTCGTCCGGTACGGGTTGGACCGGCTGACCGGCGATTCGTCGGACCCGAACGATTAACGGCGTTCGAAGCGTCGGTTCAGGCATGGCCACCGAAGACGGCGCGGAAACGACCGCTCCGCTCGACGACGTGATGGAGGACATCCGGCGGGAACTGGTTCGACGGGTCGCGGCGGACGACCGAGATTCGAACCGGGACATCTACGACGCTCTCGAGGACGAATAACCGGACTGTACTGAGCAATTGGTAGTCGGATCCGGCCAGAGCGATCGATCTGCGAGTGGTTCCCTCTATCGAATCCAGCTCTGCCTGTACGCACCCCCACCGAGACACCAGTAGACGGCCACCCGTCGAACGAAAGCACGCGTCTCGCAGTATTACTGCATCTACCCCGCCGCAGTCATCGATTAGAACGGAACGGGCGCGACGGGATCCCCGCGAGCGAAGCGAGCGGGGGTCAGTCGCGGCCGTGACCGAACGAAGTGAAGGAACGGGCGCGACGGGATTTGAACCCGCGGCATCTTGGTCCGGAACCAAGTGCTCTGTCCGCTGAGCTACGCGCCCTCACGTACGCGTTTCCCGGCGGGCGGTTTAACGCTTCTGAAAGCTCGAATCGGGGGCGGGGTCCGTGGTCCCGGGCGCGATGGCGGCCGCGGGCGGATCAGTCGTCGACAGGGGATTCGCGGCCGGCGTCGGCCGGGGCCGCGGTCTCTCCGCGGTCGGACAGCAGGCGGCCGACCCACAGCAGGCGGGGCTCGCGGTCGACGACCGCGACCCACACGACGAGCGCGGGCGGGAGGACGACCAGCGAGGCGACGTACGCGAGGAAGATGCTTGCGGCCGTCAACAGCCCGAACTGGCCCAGAAGCGGCGTGATCGCCAGCACCAGCACGCCGGTGCCGACGACGGTGGTGAGCATCGTCCCGGTGAGCGCGCCGCCGGTCCCGCGCAGGGTGCGCTCGAGCGCGCGGTCCACGTCGCCGCTGGCCTCGTACTCGTCGTGGAAGCGGTGGGAGACGTGGACGGTGTAGTCGACCCCGAGCCCGATGGTGATCGAGAGGATCGTCGCCGTGAGCGCGTTGAACGGGACCCCGAACGCGCGCATCGTCGCGGTCAGGGCGGCGATGGAGACGACCACGGGGACGAGCGTGACGGCGCCGAGCGTCGGCCGCCCGAGGAACAGGCCGTAGAGGACGACGAGGAACACCGCCGAGAGGCCGACCGCCGCGGTCAGCGACCGGATCGCGGAGGTGAAGATCGTGTCCGCGACCGCCTGGAAGACGACGATCTCGCCGGTCGCGGTGGCGTCGCCGCGGTAGCGGTCGGCCACCGCGCGGGCGTCCGCGGTGATCGCGGCGTCGGTGGCGTCCGACTCCACCTCGTAGACGATCCGCGTCGCGCGGCCGTCGTCCGTGAGGTACTCCGCGGTGAAGTCGGCGTAGCCCGAGTCGCGCAACGCGGCGTAGATCCGGTCGAGGTTGCGGTTCGGCGGTCCCTCGTCGAGGCTCGACTCGTCGACGAGGGCGTCGAACTCGGGGTTCTCGTCGGCGTAGCCGTCGATAGCGTCGCGGACGCTGGTGGTGCGCGCGCGGCCGTCCTCCTCGATGAACGTCGGCGGCGGGTCCCGCTCGACGCGGGCCTGCTCGCGGAGGGCGTGGTCCTCGCGCATGCGCGTCTCGACATAAACCGTGACGGTGTCGTCCTGCCCGGTCGCGAACTTCTCCTCCAGTAGGCTGATCCGGGCGTTGACGGTGTAGTCGGCGGGCTGCATCGGTCCCGGGAGGTACTGGACGTACGCGGGCTCCTCGGAGGGCGGCAGGAAGTCCTCGTCGTCGAAGGTGGTGTCGACGCCCGCGCCGTAGACGCCCGCGCCGGCGGTCAGGAGGAGCACGACCGCCAGGAAGACCGCGGGCGCGGGTCGGGAGAGGTCCGACAGCGAGGGGAGCAGACGGCCGAGCGCCGAGTCCTCCGAGCCGAGCGGCCGGGTGCCGAACGCGGGGAGGTCGGTCGTCTCGCGCCAGCGGTCGAGCTCCAGCTTCGCGGCCGGAAGGAAGCCCGCGAAGATGATCAGGGTGAAGACGATCCCGATCCCCGCGACGATGCCGAACTCGCGGATCGGCTCGAGCCCGCTCGCGAGGTTGGCGAGGAAGCCGATGACGGTCGTGCCCGCGATGACGGTGTAGGCGACGACGAGTTGGCGCAGACACGTCCGCATCGCGGGGCCGGGGGCGGCGCCCGCCTCCGCCCGCTCCTCGCGGTAGCGGTTCACCGTGTGGATCCCGAAGTCGATGCCGATGGCCAAGAGGAGCACCGGCACCGCGATCAGCATGTCCGAGAAGGGGATGCCGGCGTAGCCGGTGAACCCGACGGTCCAGACGACGGTCATGAGCAGGGCGACGCCGCCGAGCGCGAAGTCGAAGGGGTCGCGGTAGGCGTACGCCAACAGGCCGAGGATCGCCGCCAGCGCCGCCGGGACGACGATGAACAGCGAGTCGAAGATGACGCTCTCGAACTCGTCGTCGACGATGCCGCTCCCGAAGACGACCACGTCGCCCTCGGTGCGCTCGACGACGTCCTCCACGCCGCGTTGGACCTCGGTCGCGTCCGCCTGCGCGGGGAACTCGTGAGTGACGACGCCGATGGCGGCCGAGGCCTCCCGGCTCTCGGGCCGGAAGTCGTCGCTCAGCAGGGTGTCGAAGCTCGGGTCCTCGGCCGCGGCGTCGACCGCGGCGCGGACCTCCGCGTCGGTGGCCGACTCGACCGCCTCGCGCTGCGCCTCGGCGGTCTCCGCCTCGGGGTCGAGCTCCTGGGCCACCGCCGAGGCCGGGCTCCGGGTGCTCTCGACCCGAAGCGACCCGCGCTCCTCGACGCGCTCCTGCGTGCGGAGCATCGTCACCAGCCCGGCCTTATCGAGCACGTTCGTGTCCCGCTGGATCAGCTGCGTGGTCTGTGACTCCTCGTCGAAGGCGGGCTCGAACCGCCGATTCACCTCCTCGAGCGCGTCCGCCTCGGGGACGTCGTCGACGAACTGGCTGGTCCCGGTCTGCGTCTCGACGAACGCCATTCCCGGCGCGAACAGCACGGTGACGAGCAGGCAGGCGACGACGACCCGGCGCGGCCGCTCCACGACGCGGTCGGCGACGGCCTGAAGGACCCGCTCGGCGCGGCGCATCTACTCGGGACCGGATCCCCCGCGGAGCCGGCCGACCCGGGCCGCAAGCGTCTCGCGCTTCCAGTAGCCGACCCCGGCCAGCAGCGCGAGCAGGACGACCGCGGCGACCGCGATCAGCGTCGTCGCGTTGCCGTTCTCCGGTTCGGCCACGTCGACCGGGAGCCGGTAGGCCTCGCTGAGTTGGGAGTCGCCGCCGGCGTCGTCGTACCGGAAGTCGACCGAGACGGAGTAGGCCTTCGTGGCGGCGCCGTCGCCCACGTCGACGGTGAACGCGAGCGTCGCCGTCGCGTTGGGTGCGAGCTCCGAGACGAACGCCTCGTCGTCGGTCGCGTCCAGCGGGTCGGTCGCGAACAGCTTCGCCTCCACGTTGCTGACGGGCTCGTCGTTCAGGTTCCGGACCGCGACCTCGTAGGTCGTCTCGCCGCCGCGCTCCGCGACCGGATCGACCGCCTCGACCGCGAAGGCGTCCCGCTCCGGGGCTACGTCGACGACCACGTCGAGCGCGTCGGAGGTGGCGACGTCTCCGGCCGCGTCGCGGTACCGCGTCGCCACGTTGAGCGTCCGGTTGCCCGCGCGGGCGTCCTCGCGCACGCCGGCCTCGAACGTGGCGGTGGCGTTCTCGCCCGGCGCGAGGTCGCCGACGCGGACCCGGTTGTCCCGCGGGACGACGTTCTCGTCGAGCGGCACGGTCTGGCCGCCGCCGAGCGCGCCCCCGGCGCCGCCCCCGCCTCCGCCGCCCGTCGGCGCCTCGTTCTCGAAGACCACGACGACCTCCTCGGCGGGCAGCGGACCGTCGTTTTCCACCTCGACGGTGAAGGTGCCGTCCTCGTTCACGCGCAGGTCGCTCTCGACGCCGCGCGCCGAGAAGGACTGAGCGGGGAGCGGAGTGATCCCGGACCGGATCGTTCGGGTCTCCGCCTCCGCGCCCTCCGCGTCGCGGATCACGGCCTCGAACTCGATGGTCGAGGGGCGGACGGTCGCCTCCTCGGCGGCCGTCAGCCGGTAGGTGACGGTCCGGTTCTCGCCCGGCTCCCACCGGTCGACGAACGTCTCCGTCGTGCCCGCTTCGGTGACGTACGAGAGGTCCGGGTCGGTCGGCGTCATCGACAGCGAGACGTTCCGGGCGGGGTCCTCGCCCACGTTGCGGAGCGTGACGTTCGCCAGCCCGTTCGTGCCCGCCTGCACGTTCGCGTCGACGTCCACGACCGCGAAGCGGGCGCGGTCGGTTACCTCCACGTCGACGGTGACGGTCTCGGTCACGTCGCGCTCGTCGCGGATCGTCGCGCCGTCCTCGATCTCGGCGCGGTAGGCGTGTCTGTACTCCAGCGTGAGCGGGACCTCGTAGGTGCCCGGCGTGACGTTCTCGTCCGGGACGACCGTGAAGTCGATGGGGCCGGTCTGGCCCTCGCCCACGTCGCCGATCGGCTGCTCGCCGGTCCTGACGGTGAACGGGATCGCCGAGTCGTCGATCCGCGCGGTCGCGGACTGGGCGGTGATCACCTCGCTCTCGAGGGAGTCCTGTCCGCGTTCGTCGAGGTCGCCGCGGTTGTTCAGCGTGATCTGCAGCGTCGCCTCCTCGCCCGGGACGAACGCGGTCTCCGGCGCGTACGCCTCGATATCGGGTTCGCCGCGCGCGGTGTCGGACTGCTGAGCGGCGACGATCGTCGCTCCCGAGGCGACCAGCAGGACCGAGACCAGAACGAGCGCGACGGTGCGTTTCCTGTCCATTCGGCTCGGCTCCGGCTACGGGCCTCGCGGGTAATAGGGTTGGCAAACATAGAGAAACATCGTGACCGTTTTCCGAGAATTTCGGAGGCCGACCCCGAGATCGCCGGTAGCGGACGGCCACCGGCTCACCAGCGAGGAGCTATCGGAGGGCCCGGGAGCGGGCGCCGGCCCGCCACGCGACAACTCTCCCGCGTTTCCCACGCGCTTATTTATAAATCACTCGTAGGCGGGGCATGGACTCGCTGTGTGACCTCGGGCTCACGAGCTACGAGGACCGGGCCTACCGGGCCCTGTTGTCGATCGGGACGGGGACGGCCGCGAGGGTCGCCGAGGAGAGCGGCGTTCCGAAGGGGCGGATCTACGACGCGCTCGGCGGCCTCCGATCGCGGGGGCTCGTCCGCGAGCAGACCGCCGGGGAGCCGAAGCGCTACGTCGCCGTGGAGCCGGAGATCGCGGTCGACCGACTGGTCGAGGCGCGGACGCGGGAGCTCTCCGAGCGCATCGAGACGATGGAGGACGAACGCGAGGACCTCGTGGACCGGCTCGCGGGGACGGGGACGCCGGAGGACGCCTTCTGGACCGCGGCGGTGGGCGCGGCCGACTCGCGGGAGCTGCTGTTCGAGCGCCTCGACGCCGCCGACGAGCGCGTCGTCGTCGCCGCCGAGGCCGTCTCCTCGCAGTTCGAGATCGGCGAGGAGGGCGACGCCGTCCTCGACCGCCTGCTGTCCGCGGTCCGGCGCGGCGTCGAGGTGTCGGTCATGCTCTCGCCGGGCGTGTTCGACGACGCCCGCGACGCCGTCGACGACGAGCGCGCGGCCGCGGCGCTGGGCCAGTCGCCCTTCGAACTCCGAGTGACCGACGCGATGTACGGGACCTTCCACCTGATCGACGGCACCGAGGTGTGTCTGGAGGTTCCGGACCCGCTGGCGCCCGACCGCCTGTTCGGCATGCTCGACCTCCGAGACCCGACGTTCGCCGCCCGCGTCGAGGAGGGGTTCGCGGAGGCGTGGGGCGACGCGACGCCCATCGCGGACGTCTGACGACCGACCGCGCGACTGAGGACGAAACGCGAGCGGGCGGGGAGGGTCCGCCGACGGAACCCGTCCGCACACAGGAACAGAAACCGGCCGCACACAGGAACAGAAACCGGCCGCACAGAAACGGCCTGCAGAGTGAGACACCGCGGCGAAACCGCGCAGTCGGACCGGTTACGGCGCTTCGCCGGTCTCGATGCTGAAGGAGTCGCGCGGGTACGCGACGCAGGTGAGCGTGTAGCCGTCGTCGATCTCGGCCTCCTCCAGCATCTGCTGGTCGTCGTGGACGACGAAGTCCTCGGAGGGGCCGTCGGTGATCTGTCCGGCACAGGAGACGCACTGCCCCTGCCGGCAGGCGTACGGCAGGTCCCAGCCCTGCTCCTCGCCCTGGTCGAGGATCGGCTCGTTGTTGGCGAGTTCGACCGTCTCGCCCTGCTTGACGAACTCGACCTCGTAGTACTCGACCTCGTCCTCGGGGATGTCGCCGGGACCGGACTCCTCCTCGGCGCCGCCCTCGGCGAGCTCGCCCTCCTCGCCCTCGGCGCCCTCGCCGACGGCCGCGGCACCGCCGCCACCGCCGATGGAGCGGTTCATCGGCTCCGGGAACTCCGTCTCCGGGACGGTCGACGCTCGGTGCTCCAGCACCTCCGCCGAGATGTCCGCGGCCGGCTCCCACCCGCTCCCCCGCAGGTTGGAGAAGAAGACGACGACGAGCACCATGCCCGCCGCCAGCGCAATCGCCAGTGGGTTATACATGAGCGACGCTACGGAGAGGGTCCTTAAGGCGGTTTTGATCGATCCGACGGGGCGAGAAACGGCCCTCGCGGCGAGCGTCCCTATCGCGGGTACTGCTTGCCGAGATCGAGCCCGTCAGTCGCGTCGTCGCTCGTCCCGCCCGCTTCGTCCCCGTTCGTCTCGTCCTGGCCAGCCTCGTTCCCCTCGCCTTCGGGACTCACGCTCCCGGTGCGATAGCCGGCCAGGTCCAGCGTCACGTGGTCGAACCCGAGGTCGGTGAGGTGCTCGTCGGCCGCGGCCGCGAAGTCGGGGTCGAGCGCGCGGTCGAGTTCCTCGCGGGCGACCTCCACCCGCGCCAGTCCGTCGTGGTCGCGCACGCGGAACTGCGAGAAGCCCCACTCCCGGAGCAGGCGCTCGGCCTTCTCGATCCGGGTGAGCCGTTCCTCGGTCACCTCGAGTCCCGTGGGGATCCGCGAGGAGAGACACGCCATCGAGGGCTTGTCGGCCACCGAGAGGCCGTAAGCGTCCGCGATGGCCCGGACCTCCTCCTTCGTGATGTCGTGGGCCAGAAGCGGCGAGTACACCTCCAGCTCCTCGACCGCGCGCAGGCCGGGGCGGTGTCCCTCGCCGGAGTCGGAGGCGTTCGTCCCGTCACACACCGTCCCGATCCCCAGTTCGCGGGCCTTCTCGTACATCTTCCCGAGCCGCATCGTGCGGCAGTGGTAACAGCGGTCCTCGCCGTTCTCGACGAAGTTCGGGTCGTCGAGCTCCGAGAACTCAACCACGGCGTAGGGGACGCCGATCTCGTCGGCGACCCGCCGGGAGTCGGAAAGCTCCGCGTCGGGCAGCGTCTCGCTCTTGGCTGTGCAGGCGACCGCGTCGTCGCCGAGCGCGTCGTGCGCCAGCGCGGCGACGACCGAGGAGTCGACCCCGCCCGAGAAGGCGACCACGACCCCGTCCCGCTCCGCGAGCGCCTCGCGGGCGAGTTCGGCCTTCCGCGCCGTCGCCGGCGCGAGCGCGTCCGTGTCCATGAACCCGGTTTCGCGGTCGGCGGAGAAAAGGCCGTTGTCCGCGGGGTCGCCTCCGACGCGACCCCGGCCGCGACCGCTCCGGCGTGATCCCGGACCCGCACCCTTTTTGCGGTGCCCGCGATACCCGGTCACGATGGATCTGGAGGCGATCCCGGGCGTCGGGGCGAAGACCGCCCGGGCGCTCGAGGAGCTCGACGACCCGGAGGCGGCGCTGGAGGCGGGCGACGTGGCCGCGCTGGCGCGTGCGCCGGGCGTCACCGAGGGGCGCGCCGCGCAGATCGCCCGCGGCGCGATCCGCCGGCGTCACGAGGAGGACGGTGGGCGGCTGCTGGCGACCGACCGCGCCCGCGAGGTGTACCGCGACGCGATCGACCTCCTGCGCGAGCGCACCGTCACCGACTACGCGGCCAAGCGGCTGGAGACGTTCTACCCCTCCGCGTCGGCCTCGCGGATCGAGGAGGTGCAGGCGTTCGCGCGGGCGGCGATGGCGCGCGACCCCGACCCTGCGGTGCGGGACGCGCTCGCGGACGTGGAGCCGCTCTCCGACCCCGGGACGCTCCGCGTCCGCGAGCGGTGTCTGGCGACCGCGGACGCCGAGCGGTACGCCGCCGCCGAGGAGGCGGTCCCGGAGCTCTCCGTCGAGATCGTGGAGGACGCGCGCGACGTCTCGGAGCTCGCGCGCTCGTACGCGACGGTGATCGTGATCGACGAGGAGTTCGCCGGCCTCGACGTGGACGGCGACGTGCGCGTGCGCCCGAACGCGCTGGCGGAGCCGGCCGAGACCGTCCCCGAGCGCCTGCTGGCCTTCTTCGCCGAGAACCGGGAGGCGCTGCTCGCGGCCGCGCGCGTCCACGAGGCCGCGGGGCTCGTCGCGGGCGGGATGAACCCGGCCGCGGACCTCGACGCGCTCCGGGACGCGCTCGCACGCGTGGACGAGGCGGGCGAGGTCGTTGGCGACGACGAGTACGACCGGCTCGCGGACGCGGTGGACGACCTCGACGCCGCGGTGAGCGCCGCGGAGTCGGTCGCGGACGACCACCTCCGGGCGGCGATCCGCGAGCAGGACGTGACCATCGAGGGGCAGGACTTCCTCTCGCTGGTCGAGCAGGGCGCCCGCGTCGACTCGCTGCTCTCCCGCGAGCTGGCTGACGAGTACGACGAGGCGCTCCGGAAGGCCCGCGAGCACTTCGCCGACGCGCTCCGGCTGGAGCCCTCGGAGGCGGAGTTCGCGGAGCGCATCTTCTCGGGCGACCCCACGTTTCCGGTCGAGCACGCGGAAGAGCCCGTCTCCCGGCTCCGGACCGATCTGACGGCCGCCCGCGACCAGCGCGCCGCGGCGCTGAAGGCGGACCTCGCCGCGGATCTGGGGGAACTTCGCGACCCGGTGGAGGAACTGGTCCGCGACGCGCTCGAACTCGACGTCGAGCTGGCGGTGGCGCGGTTCGCTCGCGACTTCGACTGCACGCTGCCCGAGTTCGTGGACGCCGACGAGGAGGGGACCGACGCCGCCGGGTTCGCCATCGAGGGCGGTCGCTCGCCGCTTCTGGACGTGCCCTTCGACGAGGTGGAGCCGGTCGACTACGCGGTCTCGGGCGCGACGCTGCTGTCCGGCGTCAACTCCGGGGGGAAGACCTCGACGCTGGACCTGGTCGCGCTCGTGGTCGTCCTCGCGGGGATGGGGTTGCCGGTCCCGGCCGAGCGCGTCCGGCTGGAGCGCTTCGAGGAGGTCCACTACTACGCCAAGTCGCAGGGGACGCTCGACGCCGGCGCGTTCGAGGCCACCCTCCGGGACTTCGGCGACCTCGTGGACGGCGCCGACGGTCGGCTGGTGCTGGTCGACGAGTTGGAGTCGATCACGGAGCCGGGGGCGTCCGCGAAGATCATCGCGGGGATCCTCGAGGCGCTGGACGGGCAGGACGCGACCGCGGTGTTCGTCTCGCACCTCGCGCGCGAGATCCGCGAGGCGGCCGACTTCGACGTCGCCGTCGACGGCATCGAAGCCGTGGGACTGGTCGACGGCGAACTGCGAGTGAACCGCTCGCCACAGAAAAACCACCTCGCGCGGTCGACCCCGGAGCTGATCGTCGAGAAGCTCGCGGACGACCGCGGCGGGGACTTCTACGCCGACCTCCTGGAGAAGTTCTGAGACGGCTGCTGATGCGGTGACGGTGCGGTCGCGGTGCGGTCGCGGTGCGGTGGCGGGGCGGTGGCGGGGCGGTGACGGGGCGGTGACGGGGCGGTGGCGGGGCGGTGACGGGGCGGTGACGGGGCGGTGGCGGGGCGGTGCTGTGGCGGGGCGGTTTTCTGTCGCGGTGGCGGTGCTGTGGCGGTACCGTTCCGTGTCGAGGACGTGGTACCGCGGCGGCGCGAGGGCGCGCAGCGCCCGCAGCGCCGACCGCGGCCCCTTTTTGATCGACATTTTTCAAGGGAGTGGTCAAGCCGGCGCTTCGCGCCGGCGCGACCCGACCGCAGAAAAAGGTCGGATATCAGTCCGCACCGAACCGCCGCACTGCGAACGCCTCGAACGGGGCGGAGTACTGCATCAGCGTCGTCCCGAGCACGCTCATCACGAGCACGTAGCCGACCGCGAAGGCGTAGATGTCGTCCGCGACGCCCGCAGCCAGCGTGGTGCCGGCTCCCGACAGCGCCAGCGCCGCGATGATCAGGGAGAACTCCCCGCGGGTGACCATCCCGAGCCCCACGCGGGCCGAGCGGCGCGGGCCGAGGTCGTAGACGCGCCCGCCGAGGTAGCCGGAGACCAGTTTCGTCGGCGTGGTCGCGACGACCGCGACCGCCACGGGGACCGCGACGCCGCCGAACACTGACGGGTCCGTGACCAGCCCGATCCAGAAGAAGAACACCGCGGCGAAGGTGTCCCGGACCGGCTCCAGCAGGTTCTCGAGGTCGTGGACGTGGTCCGTCGAGGAGAAGGCCATGCCGACGAAGAACGCCGCGACCGCCTCGCTCACGCCGAGCGCGAGCGCCGCGCCCGCGACGAGGACGGTCGTGCCGAGCGCCCGGAGGACGGTGAACTCGTTCGATCCCGTGTTCAGCAGGCGCGCGAACCACGCCGTTCCGAAGTACACCGCCAGCAGGAGGAGGAGGATGAACCCGATCGCGACCCCGACCGAGGTCACGGCCTCGCTCACGTCGCCGCCGCCGAGCACCAGCGCGGACGCGACCGCGAGGTACACCGCGATGAACAGGTCCTCGTAGACGAGCGTGCCGAGCATCGGCGCCGCCTCGTCGTTGGCGATCCAGCCGAGGTCGATCAGCGACTTGGTGATGATCGCCGACGAGGAGATGTAGACGATCCCGGCGGTCAGAAACGCCGCCAGCGGGTCGCGGAACAGCGCGAAGCCGACCAGCAGCCCGACGCCGAAGTTGATCGCGAGGTCGATCCCCCCCGCGCGGCCGATCCGCTCGCGGCTCTCGATCAGGCGGTCGAGGTTGAACTCCAGCCCGAGGAAGAACAGCAGCAGGACGATCCCGAGTTCGGCGCCCACCGCGATGAACTCGCTCTCCTGGATGTACACCGTTCCGACGACCGGTAGCGCGAGCTCCCCGACGACGTGCGGGCCGAGCAGCATGCCGACCACGATGTAGAAGGGGATCACCGACTGGCCGAGCCGGTTCGCGAGCGCGCCGACCGCCGCGACCGCACCGAAGAGGACGCCCACCTCCAACAGCAGCGCGTCAGCCATCGAGGGTCACCCCCGAGCGCCCCGCCTCACTCACGGTCCACCGGACGCGACAGCATCGTCTCGAGTTCCTCGACGCTCTCGCGGTCGCCGACGACGATGAGCGTGTCCCCCACCAGCAGTTCCGTCTCCGGACCGGGACTCGCGAGCACGTCGTCGCCGCGCTGAATGGTGACGACCGAGGCGCCGGTCTTCGCGCGCAGGTCGGCGTCGCCCAGGGTCTCGCCCGCGAGCGGCGACCCCTCGTCCACCTCGAACCACTCGATCAGCGCGCCGCCGGGCAGCAGCGCGTCGGGCGCGTCGGGCGACTCCACGGGCTGGAAGTAGGCCCCTTCGAGGATCGTCCCGACGGTCCGCGCGAGCTGGTCGGTCAGCTCGAACAGCTTCTCGGAGTCGGCGTCCGCGGACGCCCGTTTGTACACCTCGCGACGCCCGCTGTTGTGCGTGAGCACGACCAGCGTCTCGCCGCCCCCGAGGTCGATCTCGTGTTTCTTGCCGACCCCGGGCAGTTCCGTCTCGGTAACTGGCATGACGGATCGGTTTCGCCGCCCCGAGTATAAATCGGCCGGGCGCCGGCCGGGTCGACGTCCCGCGCCGAGGGATCGACTACGCGGCGTCGCTCGGCGCGCCCGCCTCCGCGTCGTCAACTGGCTCCGTGTCGTCGGCCGGCTCCCCGTCGTCGACCGCCTCGTCGCCGGAGTCGCCGGAGTCGCTGGCCCCCTCGTCCGGGCCATCGGGGGCGTCCTCGTCGGCCGGCGCGACCGACGCGTGGTCGAACCCCTGTTCGGCGAGCAGCTCCGCGGCCCGGTCGGTGACCGAGGGCGCCACCAGCACGCCGCGGACGGGCTCGTCGTCGCCGAGCTCGCGTTCGAGCGCCGCCACGTAGCGCGCGAGCTGGCTGGCCGCGCTCGGCCCGACCCGGCGCCGCTTCAGCTCCACGACGACCGGCCGGCCCGCCGCGTCGTAGCCGAACACGTCCATCGGGCCGGCCGCGCTGTCCCGCTCCGTCTCCACGGGGTCGAACCCCTCCTCGACGAGGTCGGGATGGTCGAGGACGCGGCGTTTGAGGTCAGCCTCGCTCCCGTGGACGTCGAGGTCGCGTCCGCCGGTGACGGCCATCGCCGAGAGCTGGTGGACGGCCGCGAACCGAACCGTCAGGCTCTCGTCGGGGTTCTCGCGCTCGGAGCGGACGCGGAGCCGACCGTCCCGCACCGCGGCGCGGTGCTCGGAGCCGGGCGGCTGCCAGTTGACCGGCGTGCGCTGCTCGTCGGTGTGGACCAGCGCCGCGCCGTCCGGCTTGAGGATCAGCAGGCGGTCGCCGGGGCCGAGCTCCGAGGCGGCCCGTCCCTCGTAGTCGACCTCACAGCGGCCGAAGACGGTGATCAGGTCGCCGCGCTCGAAGGCTGACTCCAGCTCCCACAGCGCCTCCCGGTGGCTCGGATCGTGGAGGGTCGTAACGCTCACTGACGGGGATACGCGGTCGAGCGGCAAAAGGGGCGTGACGGGGTGAATCCCCCGGATCCTCAGCGCCCGTCAGCTACAACCCGGTTCCGACCGCACCGGACGACATGGAGTGGGAGGAGTACGCCGCGCTGATGGAGAGCGCCGACTACCGCTCGAACGTCCCGAACGTCTTCGCCGACCCCGACCACTTCGCGGCCGCGGTTGTGGACATGCGGGACGCCACCGCGGTCGACCCGGACGCCGTCGCGGGCATCGACGCGATGGGCTTCATCCCCGGCGCGGCGCTGGCGCGCGCGTTCGACGCCGGCTTCGTCGCGGTCCGGAAGGGGGGCAAACTCCCCATCGCGGAGGAGCACCGCCTCGCGGACGACTGCGTCGACTGGACCGGGACCGAGAAGACGCTCGAACTCGACCGCCGCATGGTCGCGGACGGCGCGTCGGTCCTGGTCGTCGACGACTACGTCGAGACGGCCTCGCAGGTCGGCGTGGCGGCCGATCTGCTCGAACGCGCCGGCGCGTCCGTCGCCGGCGTCACCGTCCTCTGTGCGGTCGAGAACGAGGAGACGCGGTCGCTGGACGCGGAGTACGGTCTCTACTCGGTGAACCCGTGGAACGGCGACGCCGCTACCGAGTGAGAGAAAATCCGAAAACGTGTCAGTGTGCCGATTCGTCGGGCTCGACGCGCCTTACAGGCGCGTCAGGTTCGTCGCGCGCGGGCCCTTGTCGGCCTGCTCGATGTCGAACTCGACTTCCTGCCCCTCCTCGAGGTCCGGACCGCCAACGTCCTCCATGTGGAAGAAGACGTCCTCGTCAGCGTCCTCAGTGTCGATAAAGCCGTAACCGCCCGTGTCGTTGAAGAAATCAACCGTACCGGTTGCCATTGCAACCAAACAGATGCGGGTCACACGGATAAGGGTTCCGTGTTGGCTGCTAGCGAGAAAAGGGGGCGTTTCAGTCGGACGAGCCCGCGGATAGCGGCGCTTCACGGTCCGAACCCGTCGAGTCGGCCGCCTCCCGCGCCGTCGCGTCGGTCTCGAGGTCGGTCGGACCGACGCCCTGCTCGCTCGCGTCCAGCAGCCGCTGGACCGAGGTGGCCAGCGCCACCGCGACGACCACGTCGAAGTGGACCAGCCACATCGCGTCGGTCGCGACGCCGACCCAGCTCGTTCCGTACGCCAGCACGGCGGCGCTCGCGGCCGCCAGGTCGAGCGAGACCGACCGCTCCGCGAGCGCCGCGCGGGCGCCGTCGATCATCGGCTTGCCGGCGAAGAACAGCACGATACCCGCCAGCACGCCGATGTTGAGGTGATAGGCGAAGCTCCCGGTCGCCACCAGCTGTTCGTTGAGGTGCTCGGCGATCGTCGGTCCGAGCAGCCACTCGAAGCGCGCGGGGTACATCACGGCGCCGTACGACGACAGCGCCATCAGGCCGGCCATGATCCCCGCCGCGAACCGCGCGCCCGCCCACGCGGTCGCCCGCCGGTTCGCGAACGCCTCGCCGCGGCTCGCGACTGGATACCCCACCGCCGCGAACCGACGTTCCAGCGCGGCCGGTTCGACCGTCGCCGGGTCGTAGTGGACCTGCACGCTCGCGGTCGGCGCGCTGGCGGTCGCGGCGCTCACCCCCTCGATCGCCTCCACGCCCAGTTCCGCGACCGCCCCGCACCGCCGACAGCCGACGTCGCGCAGTTCGTACACGGTGCTGACGTGGTCGTCCGGAACCGCGGAGACGGAGGGCCCCCGCTCGCGGTCCCCGGTCGCGAGCGCGCCCGGGTCAGCGCCCGCCTGGGACAGGAGACGCTCGGCGTCCGCACACCGAGGACAGCAGCCGTCCCCGACGGCGGACGCCCGGTCCGACGTTTCCGAGCTCATGTGTGTTAGTCGTACCCACGCGCTCCACGATCTTCAAGCCATCGCCGCAGAGCGGACGGCGCGGTCGGCGGCGCCCCCGGGTCGACGCGGTCGGCGGTGCGTTGATGGTCGTGGAGCGCCACCCGGATCCGTGAGACGGCGACTCTCCACCTACCGGGATCGAACACGAGAGCGGCTCGAGGAGGCGTTCAGCGAGGACCATCCGCCGCGCGACGTGGCGGCGACGTTCTCGGTCGGGCTCTTCGTCGCCGCGCTCCCGAACTTCGGCCTCGCGCTGGTCTGTTTCGCGCTGGCCGCCCGGTACCTCGAGCGCGTCAGCAACCTCGCGCTGGTGGCGGTGCTGCTCGTGATGAACCCGCCGGTGAAGTGGGTCATCTACGGCGTCGGGTTCTGGCTCGGGTCGCGGCTGCTCGGTCCCGTCCCCGGCGTCACGGCCGGCGGCCTGTCGCTCGCGGTCGGGCCGGCGGTGCTCGTGCGGCTGTTCGTCGGCACCGCGGTCGTCGCGGCGGGCGTCGCGATCGCGGGCCACCTCGCGGCGCTGCGGTTCGTCAGGGAACTCCGGCGTCGCGACATCGAACTCGCCGAGGAGGTCGCGGACGCGGTCGCGGAGTGATCGGAAGTCGCGACGGGACGCCGGACGCCGACTCGGGCCCGTAGAGGGGGCCCAGTCGGAAGGATTTAGAGCGCCCCCGGGCTAGTTTACGTATGGCTAACTGTCCGCTCGCCGACGACTGCCCCCAGTTCGAGGAGCAAATTCAGGGGATGGGGTGTCAACACTACGGGAACAAGGGCGGCGCCGAGTGGTGCAACCACTACGACATGCCGATCTACGAGCTGAAGGAACAGCCCGTCCAGCCCGGCGAGCAGGTCGTCGTCGAGGTCGACGACATCCACGAGAGCGGCGCTGGCGTCGGCCGCACCGAGGACGGCTTCATCGTCCTCGTCGACGGCCTCCTCCCGCCCGCCCGCGCCGAGGTCCGCATCCACCGCGTCAAGTCCAGCCACGCCACCGCACAGGAGGTCGTCGAACGCCTCCCCGAGGAGGAGGAAGGGGACGAGGAGGGCGAGGGCGCCGACGAGGGCGAGGGCGACGAGGCGGAACGCGACGGTCCGAGCCGCCCCGACCGCGAACGCCTCGGCAGCCGCGAGGACTTCTGGGGCCAGTAGCGGCACCCGTACCCCCGACCCAGACCAGCGAACAGTTAGCACTCCGTTTTGCGGACCGGTCCGTCCACGACTCCCCACGCGAGGGTCCACGCGAAGTCGGAGCCGACCGGGCTATCAGTCGTGATACTCGCCGCGCTACCTTTTTATTACAGCATCGGCCCACCGAATCGTTATGGATCGATATCCCGATCCCGACGTTACGGAACTGGCCGGCGTCCTCGACCGACGCCTCGAAGCGCTCCTCATCGACGGCCTGCTGGTCGTCGGGGTCATCGGACTGCTCGGATACGTGGGCGGCGCGCTCCTGATCGAGGGCTCGTTCGGCGGCTTCGGCGGCTTTCTGGTCGCGGTGCAGTTCATCTCGCCGGTCGTCCTGCTCGGTTATCAGACGGTCTTCGAGGGGTACTACGGACAGACGCTCGGCAAGCGGTACCGCGACATCGTCGTCGTCACCGAGGACGGCGACGACTGCACGTGGGTGGCCGCGGTCGTTCGCAACCTCCTTCGGATCGTCGACGCCCTGCCCGCGTTCTACCTCGTCGGCGTCCTCGTCGCCTACGTCTCCGACGAACACCAGCGACTCGGGGACCTCGCGGCCGGTACGCGCGTCGTGAACGTCGACGAGTAGCTCGGCCGCGCCGTTTTATGCCGTCGCGCGGGCGCTCCGGCGACTACGCGCCTCCAACGTCCCGCCTCGTGTGCCACCACGCCCACAGGATCAAAACCCCCTGCAGCGGAAGCCGAACCCACGCCGCGACCCGGGCGAGGCCCGCGTAGCGGTCGGGGACGAGTTCGGCCGCCACGCCGTCGGTGGCCATGTAGACGTTCGCCGGAAAGACTGCCAGCAGCAGCGCGACGATGCCCCACGCCGACGCTCGGCGGGTTCGCCTGAACAGCACGCCGACGCCCAGAACGACCTCGGCGGCGCCGGAGAGGTAGACGAGCGCCCGCGGCCGCGGGAATCGCGGCGGGACGATCCGAGCGAACCGCCGAGGGGCGAGGAAGTGCGCCACGCCCGCGAGGACGTAGAGGAAGCCCATCAGGTAGCGGAGCGGGCGCTTTCGGCTCGCGGCGTCGGGGAGATCGGGGATCACGCCCCGAACGACGGCCCCCGGGATCAAGACCGTTACCCCGGCTCCGTCACCGACCGGCGAGCCCCACCATCTTTGGCCCGTCGTGACGTATGCAAACGCAGATCATGCCAACGGTACACTACCGCGGCGAGGAGATCGAGTGCGAGGAGGGAGCGGTGCTGCGCGACGTGCTACAGGAAGCGGGGCTCTCCGTCTACAACGGAAAGGCCGAGACGTTCAACTGCCGGGGGACGGGCTCGTGTGGCACCTGCGCGGTGCAGGTCGACGGGGAGGTGAGCGAGCCGTCACGCAAGGAGCGGATCCGCCTCTCGATGCCGCCGCACCACCCGAGTCACGACGTGCGACTCGCCTGTCAGACCCGGGTCGAGGGAGACGTGGAGGTGACGAAAGGGGACGGCCTCTGGGGTCAGCACGTCTGATCGAGCGAAAGCGCCCGCCCCTGCGGGGGTCGCGGTTTCCAGCGTGAACCGGTACGCTGTGCGGACGGCGACCGCTCGGCACCGCAGCGCGATGTCGACGGGGTGAGACGGAACCCTGCCAAAGTATAACTCGCTCGGGTCGCCAGTCGTCACAATGACGGACAGCGAGTATCGGGAGCGATACCGTTCTGTTTCGAACCGGTACCGGGACCTACGGGCGTTCGTGGAGAACTCGCGGCACGCCGACCGCGAAGAAGTCGTTTCGATCCTCGACACACAGTCGCAACTGCTCGAGACGATCGGAGAGATGCTCGAGGAGTACGAGGCGGTCGTCGAACTGGTCGACGACCACGACCAGAAGCTCGATCGGCTCGAAGCGAAGGCCGAGACGGTGAACGGGCTGTCGGACGAGAACCTCGTCGAAGCCGTCGAGACGGAACGGACGGAGTCCCGAGAGCTGGGGGCGATGGTCGAACGGGTCGAGCAACAGCTCGACCAGCGACTCGACGCCATCGATCAAAACGTCACCGACCTGGGCAAGACGCTCGCCACCACCGACGTGTACGACCCGACCGCGGGGTCGACGGACGACATCGATCCGACGGAGAAGGCGGACCTCGACGACATCCTTCAGGACGTGTCTCGCGAGGGCGACGACTGGCACGACCGCTGAGCATGGTCGACTACTACGGCCACCTCCAGTCGGGAATGGAGCCGATCGTCCGGGAGATCCTCGACAGCCATTTTTCCGGCTACGACGGCGAGTGGACGCCCGTCACCGTCGCGGCGGCGCTGCACTTCTACATCTACCGGAAGCTTCCGTACGAGCGACGCCACGAGGGCGGAACGCGGCCGTTCAGACCGCCGACCGAGACGTGGCGGACCGGCGGGAACTGCGAGGAGAAGACCGTTACGCTGGCGTCGCTGTACGATTCGCTTCGCGGCGTGGAAACGCGGATGCTGTCGGTGTTCAACGAGGCGGGGGACGGCCACCTGCTCGTCGAGGCGGGCGTCGACGCGAAGCCGGTGCGCGTCGACGACGCCCTCGACGAGTTCTACCGGCGACTGGCCGAGCGACACGACGCGTTCAGCGATAGCCACCGGTCGTACTACGTCACGGACGACACCGAACTCGTGTGGTACGTCTCCGACCCCGAGATGAGCGGCTATCTCGGCGACGCGGGGTCGCTGTCCCGGCAGGGGTTCGTGTCCGGACGCCGCCTCGACTGGGAGTGGGTCGACCTCCGGGAGTACATCTATCCGCGGGTGGGCCGGATCGACGGCCCGGCCGCCGAGACGTAGAGGTCCTGCCGGGACGGGGGACAGCTCTACTTCAGTCGAGACTCACGAATGCGGTCCGTGTGGAAAAGGAATGCCGCCTCCCCGATTTGAACGGGGGACAGCTCGATCTTCAGTCGAGTGCTCTCCCAATCTGAGCTAAGGCGGCTCGCATTCCGACCAACGCCGATGGAAGACAAAAGGATTTCGAAGCACGGCGGTCGGGTGACTCGGACCGCGCCCGCGGTCGTCCGCGGCGGGTCCGTGCCGCGCGTCGCGACGGGTCCGTGCCGCGCGTTGCGGCGCGAGTCCCGGCCCGAGTCAGGCGGCCTGCCGGCGCTCAGTGAACACTTCCTGCCCGTCGTCGAACTCGATCACCGTCTCGATCGTGACGTAGCCGTCGTTCTCCTGGATCTTCGCGCCGCCGCCATAGCCGACGTCGACCTCGCGCGTGGAGGTGTAGCTCTCGTTCGCGGGGAGCTCACCGATCTCCTCGGTGCCCTCCCAGACCACGTCGTCGTCCGCGTACATCGTCGTGTGGACGACGATCCCTTCGGCCGTCTCGCCGCCGTCGTTGACGATCGTCGCGGTCACGTCACGGCAGGTGTTTCCGCACTCCTCGATCTCGTCAATGGTGAACTGGAAGGAGGCGTTCGTGTCCTCCATCGCGGGCGTCGCGGTCGCCGCACCCGCATCGTCGCCACCGCTCCCGCCTTCGCCCCCAGCTCCGTCGCCAGCGAGCCCGCCGCCGTCGCCGCCCGGGGCCCCGCCGAGCACGAGGAAGCCCGCGGCGAGACCGCCGAGCACTACGACCGACAGGACGACCGCGATCGCTGCCGTGCGTCCGTTCATACGAACGGCTCGTGAGCGTCGGATAAGTGCTTGGCGGCCGACACGGTCGCGTCCGCACCGCAAGGACAGGATGCGAATCCGCGCCTCACACGCGGCGCTCGCAAAGTACTCGCGCCGCGAAAATGGGACCGCCCGGATTCGAACCGGGGTCACGGGCACCCAAGGCCCGAAGTATACCAGGCTAACCCACGGTCCCGCGTTTCTCTATATCGCTATCGCGCGCTAAAGCGTTTCGCTCGGCGTCGCCCGTGTGAACCGCCCCCTACCGCTCGTCCTCGCGGAGCTCCAACTCGGCGACGAGGTCGTACGGCGCCATCCCCTTCCGGATCCCGTCGAGGATCCGGAACGCCTCGTCGGGCGCGAGGAAGTGCCTGGTGATCACGCGGCCGAGCGGCGTCGGCTCGAAGCCGTCGATGAACTCCCACTCGAGCAGCTTGCCGATCGCGTGTTTGGTCGGCACGTCGCCGATCATGCGGTCGTTGAGCCGCTTGGCGCGCTTGCCCGCGACGGTGATGTTCGCGAGCGTCTCCTCGACCGCGGCGGTCTCGTCGTAGGCGGTCGCCACGTCCTCCATCTCGCCTTTCAGCAGCGTGAACGCCACCTCGTCCTCCGTGCGCTCCATGGAGTTGTGGTAGGTGCAGTCCGGCTCCACGAGGAGGTAGACGCGGCCGCGGTCGTGGTAGTCCGGCCGCCCCGCGCGCCCGAGCATCTGCGAGAACTCCTGGACGGAGAGCCACTCGATCCCCATCGCCAGCGAGTCGAAGACGACCTGCGAGGCGGGGAAGTCCACCCCGGCCGCTAGCGCAGCGGTCGTGACCACGGCGGACAGGTCCTGGTTCAGGAACTGCCGCTCGACCTGCTTCCGGCGGCCGTAGTCGAGCCCGGCGTGGTAGGGGGCCGAGGAGTACTCCAGCTTCCGCGATATCTCGTGGCACCGCCGCCGGGAGTTGGTGAAGATGATCGTCTGCCCGCGGTACCCCTTCGAGGACTTCGTGTCGAACTCCCGCTTCGCGAGCTTGTTCGCGATGCGGGCCTTCTCGCGGCCGTCCGCGAAGGTGACGTGGCGCTCGATGGGCACCGGGCGCTCCTCGAACTCGATGAGGGTGGCACGGAGCTTCCGGGCGAGCCACTCGGGGTTGCCCACGGTCGCCGAGAGGTAGACGAACTGCGTCCCGTCGAAGGATGGGACCTGCTCCTGTCGGCGCTCGCTGTAGTACTTCAGCCGGGAGATGAGCCCGTCGAGGCGGTGGCCCCGCTCGCCCTCCTTCAGGGTGTGGACCTCGTCAATGACGACCGTTCCCACGTCGCCCAGGTCCTTGCCGGTCCGGAGCGCGTGGTCGATCCCCTCGTAGGTGCCGACGATCACGTCCGCGTTCGGGTCGAAGCGATTGCCGTCGTCGTCGATGCGCGAGGAGCCGACCCGGATCGACACGTCCACGAGGTCGCCGTAGCGGTCCTCGAAGTCCTCGTGTTTCTGGTTGGCGAGTGCGACGAGCGGGACGAGGAACAGGAGTTTCCCCTCCCCCTTCAGCGCGCGGTCGAGCCCCGCGAGCTCGCCGACGAGGGTCTTCCCGGTCGCGGTCGCGCTCACCACGAGCTGGTCGTCGCCGTCGAGCAGGCCGTTCCTGACCGAGAGGCTCTGGACCGGCAGCAGCTCCTCGAAGCGGTCCTGGGTCAGCCGCGCGAGGTCGTCGTGGAGGTCGAGTTCGTCGGTCCGCACCGGCGAGACGTCCTCGACGGTGGCGGAGACCTCGTCGTACTTGGTCAGGTCCGGGTCGAGGCCGCCGGAGACGAGGGTCGCGATGCGGTCGAGGTCCTGCGTCTCCAGGAGCAGGTCCTCCAGCCGGTCCTCCGCGGCGCCCGTGAAGTTCCCCGTGAAGGAGAGCTCGCGGTCGAGCTCCCGCTTCGCGCAGTCGGGGCAGATGTGCTCGTCGTTGTGCTTGATCGCCGTCTCCTCGGTGATCGGCGAGTAGCGGCCGCTCGCGGCGCACTGCCGGCAGGTCCGCACGACGAGCGCGTCGAGCTGGTAGCCGGAAAGCGCCGCCTGCAGCTCCTCGCGGCCCGCCGGCGAGGTCTGCTGGGAGATCCGGATCCGCTTGGCCGCCCGCGCGAGGTCGACGAACTCCTCCGGGCGGCGCGGCTCCTCGTCGTCCCCGCGGACGGCGATGAACTTCCCCGGTCGGGGGCCGGCGCTCGTCTCCTTCAACTCGAGCCGCCCGCGGAGCAGCCGGGTGCCGTCCTTCACCGCGACGACGGTGTAGTCGCTCCGCGCCTCGTGGAGGAACAGCGTCTCGACGTCGGCCAACTGCTGTGACACTGGCGTGAGGTAGGCGGGTCGGGTATTTCAGCGGTTCGCCTGCGGAGCGGCGGGTATCCGGCGGTCGCTACTCCGGCGACTCTCCGCCCCGCGGCTCGCCCTCGAAGGTGAACTCCGCGGAGTTGTCCCGCGGCTCGTAGCCGAGCGCCTCCTTCGCGCGCTCGATGGAGTAGTACCGGCGGTCGTTCTCGGAGATGCCGTAGACGATCTCGAAGCCGTAGTCGGCCCGCAGACAGCGGTCGAACAGGTGCGCGCAGTCGCGGTGGGAGAGCCACATCGCCTGCCCGCGCTCGTACTCGCGGGGCGGATGGTCCTTCGTCAGGTTGCCGATGCGGACGCAGACGACCGAGAGGCCCGTCTCGTCGTGGTAGTAGCGTCCGAGAAACTCGCCGGTGGCCTTCGAGACACCGTAGAGGTTGCCGGGCCGGGGGAGTTCGGTGCCGTCGAGCCGGAAGTCGTCGTCCTCGCGGTAGAGGTCGGGCTTGCGCTCGGTCTCGTAGTGACCGACCGCGTGGTTCGAGGAGGCGAACGCGAACCGCTCGACGCCGGCCTCGACCGCCGCGGACATGAGGACCTGCGTGCCGTCGATGTTGTTGCGGAGCACGCTGTCCCAGGGCGCGTTCTTCCGGGGATCGCCCGCGAGGTGGATCACGGCGCCGACGCCCGCGACGGCCTCGCGGACCGCCTCCTCGTCGGTGATGTCGGCGACGTACACGTCCCCGTCGTCGACGCCCGCGGGGACCTTTTCGGCCGGCAGCGGCTCGCGATCCAGCAGGCGCCACTCGTAGGCGTCGCCGATGCCGTCGAGGATCGCCTGCCCGACGCGACCGCCCGCGCCCGTCAGCAGGACCGGCTCGTCCATTCGTGCGGCTATGCGCGAAGCGCGCGGAAATATCGTGCGGTTCGACGCCTCGTCCGCGCCGCGTTCGACGTCCTCGCCGCGTCGCGAACCACGCGCGATCGGCGGGGCGAGACCGGCGCTACCCCTCGGAGGGCTCGGGGGTCGCGCGCTCGCGCCAGCCGGTCACGTCGTCGGCCGCCTCCAGCTTCGTCTCGTAGTACGCGAGGGGGTCGGCGGCGACGCGCCAGTGCTCCTCCTCGTTGTGGCAGATGCCGTACGCCGAGAGCGTCTCGCAGGTCGGCGGCGGGTACTGGGTCCCCCTGTCGTCCCGGAGGTACTCGGTCTGATAGCGCACCTCCTCGGCGTCGAGGCTCGTGTCCGCACAGAAGGCGACCACCTCGTCGGCGTCCAGCCCGATACCGGTCAGGAACGCCATCAGCGCGAAGCTCTCCGGCGGCGACAGCTCGACCCCCCGCTCGGCCTTGTCGATCAGGTTGGTCATGCAGGGCGGGAACAGCTCCGGGACGACCACGTCGATGGGGCCGACGTGCGGCCGCTCCGAGAGCAGGCGCTTGAGGTCCGCCACCTGCGACTCCAGCTCCGTCGCGAGCTGTCCCTCCGCCTCCAGCTCGAACGGGAGCCCCTCCAGCACGCGCTCGCGGACCGCCGCGCGGAGCAGCCGGTAGAGTTCCTCGCGCTCGACGCGCACCTCGCCGCCCGCGAGTTCGCGGTTGACGAGGCGCCACGACTCCCCCCAGTCGGGCGAGGAGAGGGAGAGGTACGCGCCGACGCCGACCCGGAACCACTCCGGCTCCCGGTTCCCGGCCATCGGCTCGGCGCGGACGCGGTCCGCGAGGTCGAACTCCGCGAGGACCTGGTCGCGGTCGACCGTCACCGTCGTCGTGGAGCGGAGACCGTCGTCGCCGCGCTCGGCGTCGGCCGCGAACCGCTCGGCGGCGGTGGCGGCCTCCGCGGTCGCGTACTTCTCGACGGCGGCCGAGGAGTCGAGCAGCGAGACGAGGATGCGCGCGACCGGGTACGAGAGCAGTTCCGCGCGCGTGTCGTACTCCTCGGGCGTCTCGCTCTCGACGGTGCCCTCCATCAGCGCCCGCTCCACGCGCTCGCGGCCGCGCTCGACCGCCGGCGCGCCCGCCGCGACGAGTTCCGGCAGCGCGACCTCCGCCGCCGCGACGGCCTCGCGGGCCGCCTCGAAGAAGGGATAGCGCGCGTGGAGGGGGTCGGTGTCCATCTCGCCCGCTCCTTGCGAGCGCCTGTGAATAAGGAATGCGGTTGGACGCGCGAGTCGCGACCGAGGGCGACCGGCCCCGCAACCGCCGGGAACCGATCGGCCCGGTCAGCGCTCGGCGAGGATCGTCTCGCCGGCGCGGACGGAGTCGCCGACCGCGACCCTGAGGTCCTCGCGGTCCACCGCGGGCGGGAACAGCACGTCGGCGCGCGAGCCGAACGAGACGTGCCCGACGCGGTCGCCGCGGCGGACCTCGTCGCCGGCCGCGACCGAGGGGTGGATCCGGCGGGCGAACCAGCCGGCGATCAGGAACAGCTCGTAGTCCCCGCAGTCGACTACGACCTGTTCGTTGCGGTCGGAGTCCTTCGAGAACGCGGGCTTGTACGCGCCGGGGCGGTGGCGCACCTCGCGCACCTCGCCGGCCATCGGCGCCCGGTTGACGTGCACGTCGGTGACGTTCATGAACACGCCGACGCGGAGTCGGTCGCCCTCCTCGCGGACCACCGAGACGGTGCCGTCAGCGGGGCTGACGACGCCCGCGTCCGGGACCGCACGCGCGGGGTCGCGGTGGAACCAGAGCACGCCGAGCCCCAGCAGGAGCAGCGCCAGACCGGCGGGCGGAACGAGGGCGAGGAGCGCCGCGCCGGACAGGAATGGTGGGCGCGCGAGCCGCCACGCGTCGTCGACGACCGGGAACGGCAGGAGGCGGGCGAGCGGCGGGCCGGTGGCGGCGTCGTCGGGATCCGTGGGATCGGACATCGTCTACGCCTCCACGGGGTCGCGGAAGTCGGCGGCGAGCGTCTCGCGGCCGGCCGCCCACGAGGCGAGCAGGTGGGTGAGGTGGAGGCGGTCGTCGAGCCCCTCCGAGAGGTCCATGTCCGCCTCGCCGGCGAGCTTGTGGAGCCGGGCGAGCTGGGCGCCGTCGTACGCGGAGCCGGCCCGCGCGACCCGGAGGAGCTCCCGCAGGAGCCCCGGCCCGTCGTAGCCGCCCTCGTCGAGCAGGTCGTCGAGCGTCGACCGGGCGTCCTTCAGGTCGCCGGACTGAGCGGCCGCGAGCGCCTCGCGGATCGTCTCGTCGTCGCCCACGTCGCCGAGCGTCTCGTAGGCCGCCGACATCGTCACCTCGTCGGCCGCGACCGCGGTCGCCTGCGCCGAGAGGATCGCACGCCGGAGGTCCCCGCCGGCGGCGCTGGCGACGAACTCCAACCCGTCGTCGTCGTAGGCCACGTCCTCACGGTCGCAGATCGTCGCCAGCACGTCCATCGTCTCGTCGGTGGTCGGCGCACGCACCTGCACCGGGAAGCAGCGCGACCGGATCGGCGGGATGAGCTTGGAGGGCTGTCGGGTGGTGATCACGAACTGGGTGGTGCGGTGGTGCTTCTCCATCACGCGCCGGAGCGCCTGCTGGAAGTCCTCGCGGATCGCCTCCGCGTTGTCCAGCACGAGCGTCTTGTACTCGCCGGACATCGGCGCGTAGGCGGCCGACTCCTTCAGCACGCGGTTGATCATGTCGCGTTTGGCCATCCGGGAGCGGCCGGCGAGGAAGCTCTCGAAGCGGGGGTCCTGTCGAAGCTCCTTCTTCGTTCGCGAGAAGAAGTCCGCGACGTTGATCTCGATCAGGTCGTTGTCCGGGTCGGCGTGCGTCTCCCGGGCCAGCGCCCGCGTGGCCGCGGTCTTGCCGACGCCGGGCGGCCCCTGCACGACGAGGTTCATCGGCTCGTCAACCGCGCGCTCCAGCCGCTCGCGGGCCTCGTCCTGCCGGATCTCCCCGAGGTCGGGCGCGTGCGCCTCGGTCCACAGCGGTCCGTCCATTACCGGCTCGTCGGGGACGCGCGCTCAAGAATCGGTCGGTCGGGAGCGTCACGGGGACAAAAATGATTGACTCGAATTGGAGTGAACATACAATCATTAAGTATGTCCGGCCGAATCACCCTGACGGACATCCATGAACGATCACGAACGTGACGACGACGCGAATCGCCTCACCCGCCGCCACTACGTGGCGGGTGCGGGCGCCGCTGTCGCGGTCGGACTGGCCGGTTGCTCCGAGGACCCCGAGGGAGACGTCGGGATGACCGAGACCGAGGGCGGCTCCGGCGACACCGAGGACGGCTCCGGCGACGGCGGTGACGGCGGTGACGGTGGGTCGGAACTCGAGATCGTCCACTGGTGGACCGCGGGCGGCGAGCAGGACGCCTATCAGGCCCTGCTCGACGGCTTCCGCGAGGAGCACCCGGACGTCGAGATCGTCGACAACCCCGCGCCGGGCGGGGCGGGGTCGGCTATCGACGCGGTGATCCAGAACCGCGTGCTCGACGGCGACCCGCCGAGCACGTTCCAGATCTGGCCCGGCCAGGCGCTGACGCCGTACACCGAGGAGGATCTCCTCGAGGACATCGGCGACTCCGTCTGGACCGACGAGATGGAGGAGGCGTACCTGGGCGACATCGTCGACCTCGCGCGCCCCGCGGGGAACCTCGTCGCGGTGCCGATCAACATCCACCGGCTCAACAACCTCTTCTACAACGTCGAGGTCGTCGAGTCGGCGGGCGTGGACCCGACGGACATCAACGACCCGCAGCAGCTCGCGGACGCGCTCCAGACGGTCGCCGACGAGACGGACGCGACGCCGCTGGCCCACCAGACGCAGAGTCCGTGGTCCTCGCTCCAGCTGTGGGAGTCGATCTTCATCGGGATGCAGGGCGTCGACGCCTACCGGACGTTCATCGACGGCGACGTGAGTTCGCTTGAGACGGAGGTCCGCAACGGCCTCGAACTGCTCAACACCTACTCCGAGTACTTCCCCGAGGACGCCGGCTCGATCTCCTGGGACCAGGGCAACAGCGCGCTGATCGAGGGCGACGCCGCCTTCATCCACCAGGGCGACTGGGCGGCCGGCCAGTACCGCGCGGCCGACGGCTTCGAGTTCGGCGAGGACTGGGACATGGTGCCGTTCCCGGGTTCGACGAGCGTCTACCAGTCGGTCATCGACTCGTTCGTCTTCCCGACCAACAACCCGTCGCCGGAGGCGACCGAGAAGTTCCTCTCGTACGCCGGCAGCGTCGACGCGCAGGCGCGTTTCAACCCCGTGAAGGGGTCGATCCCGCCGCGTACCGACGTGCCGACCGACGACTTCGGGCCGTTCCTCTCCCGGCAGATCGAGGACTTCAACAACTCGAACACACAGCCGCCGTCGATCGCGCACGGGACCTCCGTCGCGCCGAGCGTCCACTCCTCGCTTGAGGAGGCGTTCGCCAACTTCAACGGCAACGGCGACGTCGACCAGGCCTACGAGGCCATCGCGAACTCCTTCTGAGCCTCGATGCTCGGAGGACTTTTCGGGCGAAGCGACCGCGACCCGGACGACGCCGAGAGCGACGAGGAGCGGCGGTCTCGGTCCGGCGGGGAGCGACAGTTGCGGGCCGACGGCGGAGCGACCGCGTCCGCCGCGACCGGGACTGACGCGTCGATCCTGACGCGTCTTCGGCGCAGCGAGTTCGTGGAGTCGCTCCCCTTCTGGGGGCCGCCCGCGGTGCTCGTGGGGATCTTCGTCTACGGCGCGGTGGCGTGGAACCTCGTCATCTCGCTGATCGGCTGGGACGGGCTCGGTCAGCCCGAGTACACCGACTTCTCGCTCGCCGCCTACGAGCAGCTGCTCGTCGACCCCTCCTTCACGAGCGCGTTCTGGAACACGCTGATCCTGCTGTTGCTGTTCACGGTGCTGTCGCTGGCCGTGGGGCTGTTGCTCGCGATCCTGATCGACCGCGGGATCCGGTTCGAGAACACGTTCCGGACGATATACCTGCTCCCGATGAGCCTCTCGTTCGTCGTCACGGCCATCTTCTGGTCGTGGATGTACAACCCGCGGATCGGGTTGATCAACACGGCGCTTCGGGGGGTCGGCCTCGACGTACTCACGACGGCGTGGCTCTCGAACCCCGACGTGAAGCTGTTCGCCATCATCTTCGCGCTGATGTGGCAGTTCTCCGGCTACTGCATGGTAGTGTACCTCGCGGGACTCCGCGCCATCCCGCGCGATCAGTACGAGGCGGCGCGCATCGACGGCGCCTCGACGCTCCGCGTCTACCTGCGGGTCATCATCCCGCAGTTGGGCGCGTCGACGATGTCGGCCGCGGTCGTGCTGATGGTGTTCGCGCTGAAGGCGTTCGACTTCCTGTTCGTGCTGTTCGGGGTCAACCCCGGCCAGTCCGCGGACATCCTCTCGGTGATGATGTACCGGGTCGCCTTCGACAGGCTGCAGTGGTCGTACGGCGCCGCCGTCGCCACGGTGCTTTTCGCGATGGCGCTGTCGGTGATCGGGCCGTACCTCTACGCGCAGTACCGGCGGGGTGAGCTGTGAGCCGCGTCGCCGACCTGCGTGCGGCGGTCGCGGCGGTCGACCGCTCGCGGGCCGCGCTGTACGCGGTGCTTTTCGCGATGGTCGCGTTCTACCTCGCGCCGCTGGAGTCCGGGCTCGCCACCTCGATCAAGACGGAGGCGGGCTTCCGGGCGACGACGCCGTTCGCGCCCCCGCCGCTCGGCGAGTTCACGCTGGCCGCGTGGCAGGTGGCGTTCGACCGGCTCTCGCAGGGGCTGATCAACAGCCTGCTGATGGCGATCCCCGCGACCGTGCTGTCGGCGCTGCTCGGGTCGCTGTCGGCGTACGGGCTGACGAACCTCGACTGGCGCGGCCAGACCGGCGTGCTGGTGCTGTTCGTCGCGGGCGTGTTCCTGCCGTACCAGTCCGTGCTGGTGCCGCTCCGGCAGTTCTGGTCGGCGGTCGACCTCCCGTCGCTGATCCCGCTCGGGTTCGTGGGGAGCTACGAGGGGCTCATCACGCTGAGTCTGACCCACGCCGCCTATGGGATCCCGATCTGTACGGTGCTGTTCCGGTCGTACTACGCGACGCTCGACGAGGAGATGATCGAGGCCGCGCGCCTCGACGGCGCCTCCGCGGCGACGATCTATCGGCGGATCGTCCTCCCGCTGTCGGTGCCCATCTTCGCGGTGACGCTGATCTACCAGTTCACGCAGGTGTGGAACGACCTGCTGTTCGCCATCGTGCTGGTCACCGACCCCTCGAACCAGGTGGTCACCGTCGCGCTCAACCAGCTGCAGGGATCGTTCGTCAACCAGTACAACCTCCAGATGGCAGGGGCGTTCGTCGCGGCGTTGCCCACGCTCGTCGTGTACGTCCTGTTCGGCGAACAGTTCGCGAAAGGCGTGGCAGGTGAAAGCTAATGGCACGACTCGAACTCGACTCGGTGACGAAACGGTTCGGCGACGGCCCCGACGCGGTGGTCGCCGTCGACGACGTGAACGTCGACATCGCGGACGGGGAGTTCCTCGTCCTCGTCGGTCCCTCCGGCTGTGGCAAGTCCACCACCCTGCGCATGGTCGCGGGGCTGGAGACGGTCACGGACGGGGAGGTCCGCCTCGACGGGACGCGCATCAACGAGCGCGGCCCCGCGGAGCGGGACATCGCGATGGTGTTCCAGAGCTACGCGCTCTACCCGCACATGACCGTCCGCGGCAACATGCGCTTCGGGCTCGAGGAGTCGACGGACCTCGACTCCGAGACCATCGACGAGCGCGTCGAGGAGACGGCGGCGATGCTCGACATCACCGACCTCCTCGACCGCAAGCCCGGCGCGCTCTCGGGCGGGCAGCGCCAGCGCGTCGCGCTCGGGCGCGCCATCGTCCGCGAGCCCGCAGCGTTCCTGATGGACGAGCCGCTGTCGAACCTCGACGCGAAGCTCCGGTCGCAGATGCGGACGGAGCTCCAACAGCTCCAGAACGACCTGGACACGACCACCGTCTACGTCACGCACGACCAGACGGAGGCGATGACGATGGGCGACCGCATCGCCATCCTCGACGCCGGCGAGCTCCAGCAGGTGGCGACGCCGTTGGAGGCGTACCACCGCCCCGCCAACCGCTTCGTCGCGGGCTTCATCGGCGAGCCGTCGATGAACTTCGTGGAGACGACCGTCGAGGACGGCACGCTGGCCGCGGGCGAGGGGCTCACCTACCCGCTCGCGGGCGACGCGGCCGACGCGGTCGCGGGCGCGTCCGCGGTCACGCTCGGCGTTCGCCCCGAGGACGTGCGCGTGAGCGCCGACGGCGACCCCGACGACGTGGCGAGCGAGCACGTCTTCGACGCGACCGTCGACGTGGTCGAGCCGATGGGCAACGAGAACGTCGTCCACCTGACGCTCCCGGACGGCCCCGACCTCACCGCGACGGTCGACGGCCTCCGACAGATCGCGGACGGAACCGACGCCCGCGTCGGCATCCCGGCGAACGCCATCCACCTGTTCGACCGCGACTCCGGCGAGGCGCTCCACAACCGCTCGCTGGACGAGGCCGAGATGGACGCGCCGAACGTCTAAGGCGGCGGAGAGAGTCGCGGCGTTCGAGTTGGGGGTACGTCCGGAGCGGTTCCGGATGTAGTCCTCGGCGTTTGCGTTTCGGTCATGGATCCTGCCGGTTGGAGCGTCAACATCCAGAGATCTCCAACCGGCCCTCTATACGGCGCTTGCTGATCCGGTTCTGCTGATCCTGCTGATCCGGACGGTACCACCCAGAAAGCCCCAACCGGCTCGACCGCGCCGGGTTCCGGCAGACGGTCCGGGCTGCCTGCAGTGGCGGGCTGCCGGGCTGCGACTGCCGTCGTCCCGCTCGCCGAGCTCGCGGGAGCCTCACCGCGCGCTCGCGCTTCTCCGCCGCGCGGGACAACCCGCGTCCCGCTGGCCTCCAGCGTGCAGTAGCGCGCTGGCGACCTCGCGCGGTCGCGGCGACACGCTTCGCGGTCGCCGCGGCGCGCGCCGACTGCACAGCACCGCAACCGCCTGCCGGATGAACGTTTTTCGCGGATACCGCACAACTCCCGCCGTGAGTACAGCCTGCTCGCGCTAGTCGCGGTGCATCGTCCTGCCGGCTGTCCAACGTTTGGCGCGCGCGACCCGACGCGCGCGAGGTCGCCAGCGCGCTACCGCACGCAGGCTGCTCGGAAATCTTCGATTTCCGGTGGAACCCGGCCGCGGCCGGAGCACCGCGGAGGCCGCGGGCGGCTGAGGCTGGGGAGGCGCGAGGCCACCCTTGACTCGACAGCCGGCGCCGAGGCTCACCGATCGACCGGCTCCAGCGGCCGAGCAGACGAACCACGCCCTGGCGGACTGAAAGGGCGAGGCCGGTCGCGGGCGTTCAGACGACCCCTATCGGCGCGGGCTGTGCTGAGAGCGCCGATATGTCGCTGAGCGCCCGCGACCGGTCGAGGGCTTTCTAGGTATTCACGGCGAGCACAGCAGGACGCTCAATCACACAAAAACCAGCGTACAGCAGGCCGTCAGTGAATCGCAGAACGGTCACAAAAGTTCGCGCGGCCGCTTACGACTGCTCTTCTTCCAGCTGTTTCCGGCCGGGCGCGATCAGGCGGTCGAGGTACTCCGCGAGCGCGCCCTTCGCGTCCGCGGGGTGGAGTTCGCCGGACTCCAAGTCCGCCTCCAGCGTGTCGTAGGCGTCGTACTCCAGGTCGCCGCCGTACTCGTCGGGGCGCTCGACGACGACCGCGTCGAAGCGCGGGAAGACGTGGTACTCGAAGATCTGGAGCACGGGGTTCTCGCGGTCGACGCCGTCGTCCGTCGGCTCGGGGTCCGCGGTCGGCGGACAGTACGCCTTGTTCACCTTCGTCTCGATGTCCTCGCGGGAGTCCTCCATCGAGATGGTGACGCCCGCGGAGGAGGACATCTTCCCCTCGCCCGACGCGAGGTCGGCGATCAGGGGGGTATGGAGGCTCGTGGGCGGCGCGCGGTCGATGCTCGGGAGCACGTCGCGCGCGAGCATGTGGACCTTGCGCTGCTCCATCCCGCCGACCGCGAGGTCGACGCCGAGGTACGGGATGTCCAGCGCCTGCATCAGGGGGTAGACGGCCTGCGAGACCTTCACCGAGTCGCCGGACTTGATCTCCGCCATCGCGCGCTCGGCGCGGGCGAGGGTCGTCTCCAGCTCCAGCGCGTGCAGGTCGAGCGTGTAGTCGTCGTCGAGCTGGAAGTCCGAGCCGAGCACGAACTGCGTGCGCTCCTCGTCGAGCCCGTAAGCGATGAACTGGTCGCGCATGCGCTCGGCGGTCCGCCGGATCTCCGCGAACGACCCCTTGTCGTTGAGGTAGGCGTGGACGTCCGCCAGCAGCACCGTGACCTCGAAGCCGGCCTCCTGGAGGTCGATCAGCTTGTTCGCGGTCAGCATGTGCCCGATGTGGAGGACGCCCGAGGGCTCGTAGCCGACGTACGCCCGCTTCCCGTCGGGGTCGTCGGCCAGCGCCTCGATCTCCTCTTCGGTGACCACCTCGGCCGCGTTCCGGGTGATCAACTCGTAGGCTTCCATACACCTCACTGTGGGCAGGGGTGGGATATGACTTCTGGAACGGTGGGAACCGTTCGCGCGGCCCGGGTGGGGAGCGGGCCGACGAACGATGGGGGCGCCCGAAGGTGGGGGTCGCGGCACCCCGGAGGTAGGGTCGCGCGACCGCCGGATGCCGACCGCGGGGTCGACTCGGCGGCGCGCGCCCGCGGGGAGCAGGACGGCCGGGGGTGCGACCGGCCGCCGCTCCCTCAACTATTACTCCGCGTTCAGGAGCCATAAATTTTCTTGCCGCGAGAGGGGAACCCGGGCGGCGGCCGTCCTCCGCGACCGGCTCGCGGCCGCCGGCCGGTCAGTCGCGGTCGGCGCGGTGCTCGGAGATGATGCGGTCGATCGTCTCCTCGGTCCGCTCCCGGTGCCACGACTCCGCGCGGTCGCGCCAGTCGGCGACCGCCTCGCGCACGTCCCGCTCGCTGGCGACCGCGAGCTCGTCGATCTCGCGGATCTCCACGTCATCGGCCGGCGCGACCGGAACGCCCGCCTCGAACAGCGTCTCCTCGGCGACCTCGGGGACGGTCCCCGCCCGGAGCACCAGCCGCGGCTCGGTCTCCGCGAGGCGCTCGGCGGTGCGGCGGCCGGCCCCGGAGGCGTCCCGGAGATAGACCACGTCGCCGGTCGCGAGCCCGTAGTCCGCCTCCGCGGCCTCGATCGCGTCCAGCGTGAACTGGGCGACCGGCTTGACGGAGACGAGGTTCCGCCCCTCCGCCACGTCGGTGAAGTCCGAGTGGTCGATCTTCCACAGTTCCTTCAGGCGGTCGAGCTTGTCCGCGAGGTCGTCGGCGCGCTCGACGGCCGCCTCGCGCTCGCGCTCCAGCCGCTCGTTCTCGCGCTGGATGCGGGAGACGGTGCGACGCTCCCGGGCCTCGATCCGCTCCTCGCGTTTGGCCTCGGAGAGCAGCTCTTCCAGCTCCGCGATCCGCTCGTCCTTCTCGTCCACTTCGTCCTCGAGGTCCGCCGCGTGGTCCTCCAGTCGGTCGACGCGCCGCCGGAGCCGCCTGATCTCCTCCTCCTCGGGAGTGCGGTCCGGCGCCGTCGGATCGCCCCCCTCGGGCGTTTCGCCGCCCTCCTCGCCGTCGTCCCCGTCTCCGCCGTCGTCGGTCAGGTCCGTCAGCGCCGCCTCGACCGAGGAGCCGCCGGCGACGACGCGGGCGATCACCTCCTCGCGGTCGACGCGGGCGGGCGTCTTTCGCGTGATCCGGTCGAACTGGTCGGCGTGGTCGTCGACCGCGTACAGCGCGGCCGCGAGCGCGTCCCGCTCGTGGTCGTTCTCGTAGGTCACCTCTCGCGTGCGGTGGAGCTTCTCGTCCACGGGGATGTCCGAGTCGGGCGTCCATCCCGCGGCGTCGAACGAGCGCCTGAACTTCTCGACCGTCTCGGGCATGCGCTCGACGTCGGCCGCGACGATGACCGGGCGCCCGCGCTCGATGATCCACTCGGTCACGTCCGCCGTGTCCGCCGTCCGCGAGGAGTAGAGGTCGTGGACCGTCCCGTCGAGGCCGACGACCGCGGCCGCGGTCGTGGTTCCGGGATCGATCCCCACGACGACCCGGTCGCGCCGCCGGACGATGGGCTCGTAGGTGATGCCGTCGCGGCGCTCGCGCTCGACCTCCACGCGCACGTCGCCCGCCCGGGAGTTCGAGACGGGGATCCCCTCCGGCCGCGCCTGCACGGTGAAGACCGCGTTTGCGTAGCCGCCGTATTTCTCGGTCACCTCGCGCTCGTACTCGAGGTTCGCGTCCTTCAGTTCGGACTCGACCTGCCGAGTCCGCTTCTTGACGTTGCCGTGGATCCGGCGCGTGTAGCGGTCCTGGCTCCACCCGCCCTTGCCGGTCGAGCGGCCGCGCGAGACCTTCACGGTGGTCTCGTCGGTGAACGCGGAGACGACGTGGCCGACGTTGGCGGCGGCCAGTCTGGCGGCCGCCTCCGCCTCCTTCATCGGCTCCTTGCCGTACGGGATGCCGTGTCTGGACGCGACCCGCGAGAGCGGTTCGGGCCGCTCCGCGCCGGTCACCTGCACCAGCCGCGTCCCGTCGGGCAGCGAGCGGAGCAGGCCGACGAGGTCGTTCGTGTCGGCGGCGAGCTCGTAGGCGTTGTCGGTGGCGACGCGGGAGGGCTGGCGCTCCTCGATGAGGCGCCTGAGCTTGCGGAGCGAGACCACGTCGCGCTCGACGCGGGCCATCGGGCCGTCCGCGTCCGGCGCGTCCGGGTCGTCGTCGGCCGGCGAGAGCACGACGAGCGCGTAGGAGGGCGCGTCTCCGCGCACGTCGCCGCTCTGGACGTCGACGCCGAACACCGGCGCGTCGAGCGCGCGGATCGTCCGGGCTGTCACGGCAGGAAGTAGGCCGCTCGCGTGTAAATACTCCACGCCGCACGCGGTCGATCCGGCGGTCCAACGCGTACACATTTATGTGATGCCGCGCAACGTCGGGGCGACCCGTGACAGCAGCCGCCGACCGCCCGCACGCGCTGAAGGCGCTCAACACCGTCGCCACGGAGCTGAAGGACTGTGAGACGCCCGAGGAGGTGTGCGAGCGGACGGTCGACGCCGCCGAGCGAATCCTCGATTTCGACCTCTGCGTGATCAACCTCGAGGAGGACGGCCGGCTCCCCATCGCCGCCGTTTCCTCGGGCGTCCCGCCGGACGGCGCGACGCCGATGTCGGTCGAGGAGGGGATCGTCGGCCGCGCCTATCGGTCCGGCGAGGCCTATGTCGTCGACGACATCGACGAGGAGCCCGACGCGAACCCGCAGGGCCCCTACGGCTCGGCGCTGACGATACCCATCGGCGACTACGGCGTGTTCCAGGCGGTGTCGGAGGAGACGCACGGCTTCGACGAGAGCGACCTCGAGCTCGGCGAGCTGCTGGTCGCCCACTGCTCGTCCGCGCTGGACCGCCTCGAACGCGAGGCGGAGATCCGCGAGCACGTGCACAAACTGGAGCGGCAGAACGACCGCCTCGAGGAGTTCGCGGACGTCGTCTCCCACGACCTCAGAAATCCCCTCTCGGTGTTGGAGGGGTACCTCGAGCTCGCTCGCGAGACGGGCGACCCGGAGCACTTCGACCGCTGCGAGGAGGCCGTCGAGCGTATGCACCGACTCATCGACGGCCTGCTGACGCTGGCGCGACAGGGGGAGAGCCTCGGCGAGACCGAGGAGCTCTCGCTGGCGTCCGTCGTCGAGCCGTGCTGGCGCACCGCCGACACCGACGCTGCCGACCTCGTCCTCGAAGGGGACGCGACGCTGTCGGGCGACCCCGAGCGCCTGCGCCAGCTGTTCGAGAACCTGTTTCGGAACGCTGTCGAACACGGCACCGGCGAGGAAGGTGCTCCGAACGACCTCACGATCCGGGTGGGCGTACTGCCCGACGGGGCCGGGTTCTACGTGGAGGACGACGGTGTCGGGATACCGCCGGCGGAGCGGTCGGACGTGCTCGAACCGGGGTACACGACGAACGAGGGGGGAACCGGGTTCGGGCTGGGGATCGTCAAGGGCGTCGCGGACGCCCACGGCTGGACGCTCCGGATCGACGAGAGCGAAGGGGGCGGCGCCCGGTTCGAGTTCCACGGTATCGAGAGCCTGCGAAGCGACGGAGCCGCGGACGAAAACGGGACCGGACGCGAGGAGAAGTCGGGAGGCGGGGTCGAGACGAACGGCGGCGCTGCCTGACTCCCCGGAGACCCGGCGTGGCAGGCGCGTCGACCGCTACGACTCGTCAGCGTCCGGGAAGGGAACCTCCAGTTTCCGTCCGTCGTCCGGAACGAAGCAGTCGCCGCCGAACACCGACCGAGCCTCCTCGACGATGGGGCTCGCGTCGCCGGCGTACCGCGAGGAGATGTGGGTGAGCGCCAGTCGGCGGGCGCTGGCGCGGGCCGCGATCTCCCCGGCCTCGCGACCGGTGGAGTGGGCGGTCGACCGCGCACGCTCGGCCATCTCCTCGGCGAAGGTGGCATCGTGGACCAGCAGGTCCGCGTCCGTCGCCGCCTCGACGGTCCGGTCGATCGGGCGCGTGTCGGCGGTGTAGACCAGCTTGCGGCCGGGACGGGGGTCGCCGACCACCTGCTCGGGGCGGACGACGGTGCCGTCCTCGAGTTCGACGGTCTCGCCGGCGTGGAGGCGGCCGAACTTCGGGCCGGCCGGGACGCCGAGCTCCTCCGCCTTCGGGCGGTCGAACCGCCCCGGTCGCTCGTCCTCGACGAGCGCGTACCCCTGCGACCGCGTGCGGTGTTCGGTCTCGAACGCGCGGACCTCGTACTCGTCGGTCCGGAGCGCGACCGACCCCGGCGTCGCCTCGTTGATCCGAACCGGGAAGCTCGGCTGGTGACCGCCGGCGTGGACCAGGTCCTCGAGGTCTCGCTTGCAGTTGGGCGGGCAGTGGATCGCGAGCGGGTCGGTCCACTCGGTGAAGTCGAGCGTCTGGATCAGCCCCGGGATCCCGAGGACGTGGTCGCCGTGGAGGTGCGAGACGAAGATGTGGTCGACGGTGAACCCCGTCCCGAACCGCATCATCTGGCGCTGCGTCCCCTCGCCGCAGTCGAACAGCAGGCGGTCCCCCTCCCGATTGACGAGCAGGGCGCTCGGCGCCCGCTCGGTCGTCGGGACGGCGCCGCCGGTTCCGAGGAACGTCACGCGCAGAGACATGGTGCAGTCTGGGAGGGCCGGTTTGAAACCCGCTTCGATGCGGCCGCCGTCCGACGCGACGGCGGCGTCGGGGCGGCGCGCCCTCGAACGGCGACGAAACGCTTTCGGGAGTCGCCGGCGTCCGCACGAGCATGACCGGTCCCCTCCGCCGCGCCGCCGGTAACCTCCGTCGCCGCTGGCGGCGGATCCTCGCGCTGTTGGTCGTCGGAGCGGGCGTCGTCGCCCCCATCGTCACGGGCCTCTGGTGGTCGCTACCGCTGGTCTGGTTCCTCGGCATCGTCGTCGTGCTCCCCGTCCTCCACACGCTCGCGAAGCCCCTCCCCGACGCCGACGGCGGGAGCGCGGGCTCCGACGACGAGGCCGACCCCGCACTCGACGCGCTCCGCGAGCGGTACGCCCGCGGGGAGATCGACGAGGAGGAGTTCGAACGCCGGCTGGACCGGCTCCTCGCGACCGAGGACGCGGAGACGCGCGACCGCGAGGGCGTGGCGGCCCGAGTCCGGGAGAACGCGCGACGCGAGGTCGAGCGGCTCCGACGATGAGCCTCCGCACCCTGCTCGCGTTCCCCGTTCGTGGCTCCCCTCGCCTCGACGCGCTGCTCGTCGGGAGCGGCCTGCACCTGCTTGCAGTGTGGGTCCCCCTGGTTCCGTTCGTCGCCGTGGCCGGCTACCTCGCTCGCATGCTCGCGGTCGCCAGCGACGGCGACCGGGTGGCGGAGGCGGAGCGACCCGGGTGGCGACCGCTCGGCCCCCTGCTGGCCGACGGCGTCCGGCTGACGGCGACCGCGGTGGCCTATCTCGCGGTGCCGACCGTCCTCGCGGTGGTCACCCTCGGCGGCCCACTCGGACGGCTCGACCCCTCGGGAACCGGCGAGGGCGGACTCCTGCTGGTCGGCTCGACGGTGACGCTGTTCACCGCCCTCGCGCTGGCGTACCCGCTCCCGGCCGCGCTGGTCGCGGTGGCCCGAACGCGACGGCTCCGGGCCGCGCTCGACCGGCGCCTGCTCGGGGTCGCCACCCGGGACGGCGGCTACCTGTTCGCGGTGCTGGTCGGCGGGGCGGGCCTCGGGCTCGCGGCCGCGGCCTACGACGCGCTGAACGCCGTCGCCGCCGGCTTCGTCGTCGCGTTCTACGTCGAGGTCGTCGCCGCGGCCGGGGTCGGTGCCGCCGCCGGCGCGGCGTGGCGTCGGGCCGGCGTCTCGCCGGCGCGGGCCGACGGAGCCGCCGGGACGCGCGCGGTCGACGCCGCCGACGCGGGCGCCTCGGCCGACCCGGACGGCACGGACGGCTGACCGCCGCGCTTTAGCCGCGCTCCGTCGAACGCCGACGCATGACACACGACGACCCGGCGGCGCTGCGCGCACGAGCGCTCGCGACGCTCCGGATCCAGTACCCGGACACGCTCGCCGTGAGCGGGATGGCGTCCGCCGGCTACCGACTCCTCCACCCGGTCTCCGGCGAACCGTACGAGTCCGACCGGCACCTCGTCGCCACCTGCCGAGGGATCGCGAACTTCGCGACGGGCGCGCTGCTGGACGGACCGGCGTGGTGCGGCGACGCCGCCGCGCACGGCGTGCGGTTTCTGCGGGAGGGGCATCGCGCGGATCCGGGCGACCTCGACGCGGGATACCGCCTGATCGTCTCCCCAGACGGCGAACCGGTCGACCGCACGCGCTCGGCGTACGCGCACGCGTTCGTCCTCCTCGCGCTCTCCCGGGCGGCCGACGCCGAAGTGGAGGGTCCCGACGGCGAGCCGGTCGCAGCCGAGGACGTGGCCGCGGCGGCCGACCTGCTCGCGGACCGGTTCGCCGAACCGAACGGCCTGCTCGCGAGCGACCGCGACGCGGAGTGGGGAGAGGTCGAGCCCTACCGGGGACAGAACGCCAACATGCACGCCTGCGAGGCGTACCTCGCGGCCCACCGCGCGACCGGCGACGCGCGGTACCTGAACCGGGCGCGGACGGTCGCCGCGCGCCTGACGGTGGAGCTGGCGGCCGAGACGGACGGGCTGCTGTGGGAGCACTACGACGCCGACTGGACGCACGCGTTCGGCTACAACGCGGACGCGCCGCGACACCAGTTCCGGCCGCCGGGGTATCAGCCCGGTCACCACGCCGAGTGGGCGAAGCTGCTCGCGCTGCTCGACCGCCGCGGCGCCGCCGTTCCGGACTTCGACGACGCGGTTCGGGGGGCCACGACCGCCACGGACTGGTTCGAGCGCGCGGCGGAGCTGTTCGACGCCGCGGTCGACCTCGGCTGGACGGGGGACGGCTTCGCGTACACGGTCGGTCGGGACGGCGAGGTGCTGGTCCCGGACCGCTACGGCTGGGCGGTCGCGGAGGCGCTCGGCGCCGCGGCGGCGCTCGCGGAACGCGCCCGGAGCCGCGGTCGCGACGCCGAGGCCGACCGGTTCCGTGACTGGCACCGCCGGCTGCTCTCGACCGCGGACCGCTTCCGCGGCCCCGCCGGGCTCTGGTACGAGAAGCGCGTTCCGGCCGAGTCGGCGGAGCGCGACGACGAGCCGGTCCCGCCCGAGCCGCCGGGGGTCGAGCCGGACTACCACCCGGTCGGCGCGTACGCGGAGAGCTATCGATCCTTCCGGGGGTGACACTGCGACTGCGGGGTAGTCGTGGAGGCCGTTGCGGTGCTGATACGGTGCGGTACTGATACGGTCGGCGCGCGCGAGCAACGCGCGCGAGGGAGGTCGCGGGCCGGCCGCCTGCTGTGCGGTTCGCGGCCGGCCCGCGGCCGAGGCTGGGGAGGCGTGAGGCTGCGGTACGGTCGCGGTGCGGTCGCGGTGCGGGGTGGGACTGAAAGGGGCAGCCGGCTCGATCCGGCCCCGGCGCCGTAAGCACCGCAGCGAGCTGTGCGGGGAGCGAGGAGCGCAGCGCGTGTCGCGGCCGGTCGAGCCGGCTGGGGCTTTCTGGGTGGTTCCGTCCCGATCAGCAGGGTCTGTAGCAGTCCCAAAAACCACGTAGAGAGAGCCGGCTGGGGCTTTCTGGACGATACCGTCCCGATCAGCCGGGTCGGCGACCGAGACAAAAATCCCCCCGGACCACCGGAACCGTCGTCAGGTTCCCGTTCGTCCGTCGATCCTCGATGCGTCCGGCCGCGCGTAGATCAGGCCATGCCGAACGCGCGCATCGCGGAGCCGACGAGCCCCTTCGCGACGAGCGCCACGCCCGCGAGCAGGATCATCAGGCCGGCGCCGATGACGGGGTCGCGCCACGTGACCAGCGCGATCGCGAACAGGACGAGCAGGAGGCCGGCGATGCCCTCGAGACCGAGCTTGTTTCGCATGGGCGGATGTGGCCGGGCCGGGCGGTAAAAGGTGGACGCTTCCGACCGCGGGACACGCGCCGGGGCGGAGACGCGGTCCGGTGACCCTCCACGGTCGGGCCGCCGTCCGCAGTCCGGCGGCCGTCCGCGGTCGGCGCTTTTAACGTATAGGACGTGTAACCGCCCCTGCGTATGAGCGACGACGACGGCAAGCGCGGGCCCGACCTCCGGATGCCCGACGACGACGAGGTGTTCGCCGAGGTCACCGAGATGCTGGGGGCCAACCGCGTGCAGGTCCGGTGTGCGGACGGCACCGAGCGCACCGCGCGCATCCCCGGCCGCATGCAGAAGCGCGTCTGGATCCGCGAGGGCGACGTGGTCCTCGTCGAGCCGTGGGACTGGCAGGACGAGAAGGCGGACGTGGCCTACCGCTACGAGGAGAGCGCGGCCGACCAGCTCCGCGAGGAAGGCCACATCAGGTAGCGCGGTCGCGTCGGCTCACTCCTCGCGTTCGTCCGCCTCTCCGTCCGCCTGCTGGCTCGGCAGCCGGGTCGGATCCGCGGGCTCCGCGCCGTGTCTGGCGTCGTCGCGCTCGAGCGCGTACAGCACCGGCCCGAGCGACGCCAGCACCAGCACGCCGGGCAGCGGCACGCTCGGAACGAACAGGAACAGCGCCAGCGCGCCGGCGTTCGAGGCGAGAACGAAGCCGCCCCACAGCCGGGGGCGTGCGACGCCCGCGCTCGTGGCGTCCCGATACACGAGGGCGGTCAGCGCGGCGACGGCGAGCGCACCGACGACGGCGGGGACGGTCGCGACCATGCCCGAGGTTGCGCCGAGGCGGCGAAAAGGGTTCCGCGACGGGCCGAGGGCGCAAGCCGCGGCGGCGCGGCCGCCGGCCCGGTCCAGTCCGGTCCGGAGACGGCACCGCCGGTCCCGTGACCTCCGGGCTTATACGTCCCCGTCGCCAACGTCTCACGAATGAGTGGCGAGTTCGGCCTGCTCGACCCCGCGGACGACCCCGCAGAGGAGTGGGAGCGGATCGACGTCTCCGACACCGAGGCGGACCGCATCGCCCGCGAGCGCGACCGCGAGTTCGAGCAGTTCCGCGACCGGATCACCGACGCCGACCAGTTCAAGGTCGAGGGCGCGGTGTTCGACGACGCGACGCTGGCGGCGCTGTACAAGCTCGTACAGGACGGGTACATCGCCGCCTTCGGCGGCCCCGTCTCCACGGGCAAGGAGGCGCACGTCTTCGAGGCGCTGGGCGGCCGACGCGCGGACCCCGACACCGCCGACGACGCCGCCGCGACCGACGACCGCGGCGAGGGACGGGGCGGCGACCGCGAAGTGGCGGTGAAGATCTACCGGATCAACGCCTCCGACTTCCGGCAGATGCGCGAGTACCTGGAGGGCGACCCTCGCTTCGAGGGGATCGGCTCCGACAAGAAGGCGACCGTCCTCGCGTGGACGCGCAAGGAGTTCGCCAACCTCGAACGCGCCCGGAAGGCGGGCGTCCGCGTCCCCGAACCGCTGGCCGTCCAGCGGAACGTCCTCGTGATGGAGCTCGTGGGTCACGCGGACGACCGCGCACGGCGGCTCTCCGAGGTGAGCGTCGAGAACCCCGAGACCGCTTACGAGGTCGTCCGCGAGTACATGCAGCGGCTCTACCGCGCGGGCCTGATCCACGGCGACCTCTCCGAGTACAACATGATCATCCACGACGGCGAACTGGTGATCATCGACCTCGGGCAGGCGGCGACGGTTCATCACCCGAACGCCGGCGAGTACCTCGACCGCGACTGCGAGAACGTGGCCGCCTTCTTCCGCCGACAGGGGCTGGACGTGACGGCCGCCGACCTCCGGGAGTACGTCACCGCGGTCGAGCCGGCGCCGGCGGCCGACGCGGCGGACCTCCCGGGCGACGTGAACGGCGGAGACGAGTAGCGGTCGGCGGCCGCCGCCTCGCGTCGAGCGGCGCCCCTCGAAGCATCGATCCCGCTACACCGAGAACTCGAAGAGGTCGTCGCCGACGTGGTGGATCGACTCGACCACCTTCCCGCTGTCGCCGGCCATCTCGTCGCCGTCGACGAGCGCGCGGCCGATCGCCAGCACCTTGCCGTGCGTCTCCTCCGCGACGGCGACGAGGTCGCCCGCCTCGATCCCCTCGTCGGCGGTCGTGATTCCCGGCCGCATCACGTCGGCGCCGTCGGAGACGAACGAGATCGCGCCCGCGTCGACCGTGACGACGCCGGACTCGAGCTCGTGCTCGTTGGCGCCGCGGACGGTGAGGAACGGCTCGTCGTCGACGTAGAAGACCAGCGGCTCGCCGTCGACCAACACGAGGTCGAACGCGGAGTCGGCAAGCTCCACGAGTTCGAAGGAGTCACCCGAGAGCTCGACGCCGAGCCCGTCGCGGAGCGCCGCGGCGATCTCGTCGATCTCGTCGCTTCGGAGGTGGTGGCGGGACTTCACCTGCATACCTCCTCTCTCGGCCGGCCGGCGGATAAATCGCCTCATTCGGGGGACGGGGGAACCGGGTCGGACGGGGTGCAGCGAGGAACGCGCGAGGCCGGGCGGAGCCGACGCACGACCTGCGTCGGACGTGCGTCAGCCGCCGCACCAAACGCTAAGTGCCGGGCTCCCCTGCTCCCGTCTATGTGGCGCTCCGGGCGGTCCCGGGACCGGACGACGGTGGTGTGTATCGCCTGTGGAACGGTCGTGCTCCGCGAGGAAGCCCGCGAGTACGATAAGGAGGGCGACCGCTGGGACCGAACGGACAAACAGTTCGAGCATCTCTGTACGGACTGTCACGACGAGTTGTGCCTCCAACCGCGGGACGGGCTGGAGTCGCTGCTCGTCGCCGTCGAGGCGGACGGTCTCTCCCGGGCGGAGTTCTGTCGGCGGTACGCGGAGGCGGTGCGCGACCGCGCCGACGCCGCGGAGTCGGAGTCCGACCGGTAGACCGAACGCGATCGGCCGCTCCCCCGCGTCGTCCCGGGAGCCTGGGCCAGAACCTGCCCCCCGACACGCCTTTCTACCCGACGCGCCTTGACCCGGTATGAGCGACGACGAGGAGCCGAAACAGGGCTCCGCGGAGGACCAGGGTCCGGTGACCGTGACGCCGGAGCTGGCCGAGCAGCTGGCGGAGAAGCGCGAGGAACTGTTCGAGGAGTTCGGGATCCGGGACGAGTTCCCGGCCGAAGTGCTTCGCGAGGCCGAAACGCGCACCGAGGGCGTCCAACAGGAGATCCAAGACGAGGTCGACGAGCGGCGCGACCTCCGCGATCTGACCACGTGGACGACCGACCCGGTCGACGCACAGGACTTCGACGACGCCATCTCCATCGAGCGCGAGGAGGACGCCTACCGGCTGTGGGTCCACATCGCGGACGTGACCCACTACGTCAACCCGGACACGTCGATGTGGGAGGAGGCGGTCCAGCGCGCCAACACCGTCTACCTGCCGGCCTACACCATCCACATGCTCCCGCCGGTGCTCGCGGAGACGGTCTGCTCGCTGGTCCCCAACGAGGACCGGCTCGCACACACCGTGGAGATGGAGATCGACGACGAGACGCTCTCGTTCGAGAACATCGAGATCTACAAGTCCGTCATCAACTCCGACGAGCGGCTCACCTACACCGAGTGTGAAAACCGGCTCGAAGACCCCTCGCTCCCGCTCGGCGAGGAGAACCAACTGGCCTTCGAGCTCGCCGACCGCATGCACGAGCAGCGCAAGGCGGACGGCTCGCTCGTCCTCAACCCGCGCCGCGACCGCGCCCACACCATCATCGAGGAGTCGATGCTGAAGGCGAACAAGGCGGTGACGCACACCCTGATGTGGGACCGCGGCGTCGAGGCGATGTACCGCGTTCACCCCCAGCCCACGCCCGACCAGTGGAACGACGCGCTCAAGGAGATACAGGAGCTGAACGGCGTCTCCATCCCCGGCGAGGCGTGGGGCGACGACCCCCGCAAGGCGGTCAACGCCGCCTTGGAGGAGTCCCCCGAGCGCCAGCTCAACAAGATCCAGCGCGCCGTGCTCAAGGTGATGCCGCGAGCGAAGTACATGAACGACCCCTTCGGCGGCCACCACGCGCTCAACTTCGACATCTACGGTCACTTCACCTCGCCCATCCGCCGGCTCTCGGACCTGATCAACCACTGGATCGTCCACGAGAACGACGTGCCCGAGAACCTCGTGGAGCTGTGCGACCGCGCCTCGGACAAGCAGAAGGACGGCGAGACGGCCGAACGGCTCTACAAGCAGTTCATGGAGGAGCTCGGCGTCGACGCCTACGCGGTCAACAACCGCGGCCTCGAAATCGTCGAGGACCCGGAGGACGCGGATTACGCGGTCTGACGGGGCCACTCGTCGACCGAGCCAGCTGTCGCCCCGCGAAGCGCCGCGAAGGGCAAATCTATGGTGATCGCGACAAAGGTATTTACTGAATGAAACGACTCCAGGAACGCCGGTCACGCGCCAGTAGCGGACCGGCGGCCGGAGTCGGACTCGTCGGCGTCGCGTTCCTGCTCGTCCACGGCTATCACGTCCTGATCCACGGGGGCGCGCTGCTCCCGACGCTCACGGCGGCCCTGTTTCCGGTCACCGTCTCGGTCGCCATCGTCGGCGGCGCGGTCTGGTTCGGCCGGCAGGGGTACGCCCGCCCGTACGGGCGGCGCGTGCTCGGCTGGACGGTCGTGGGGAGCGTCGCGACGGCGGTGTTGACCGCGTTCGTGTTCCTGCACCAACTCCGGGAAGGGGAGGTGCTCGACGAGGCGTTCTTTCTGACGGTCGACCTGGCCACGCTGGGCGCGGCCGCCGGGCTGGTGGTCGGCGTCCACGACGTCCGCGGGCGGCGGCGCGCGGACCTGATCGCCGCGCTCCAGCGCGCGACGGACGAACTGCTCAAGGGGGGAACCCACGAGGAGGTGTGCGATCGCGCCGTCGACATCGCCGCGGACGTGCTCGGCCTGTTCATCACGGGGATCTGGCTCGTCGACGAGCGCGGCGAGCGGCTGGAGCCGGTCGCCGTGACCGCGATCGGCGGCGAGCTGCTGGGCGACCCCCCGACCTACACCCACGGGAACAGCCTCTCGTGGGAGGTCTACGAGAGCGGGACTGACCGCTGGTACGACGACCTCCGAGAGGTTCCCGACCGTCACAACGAGACCACCCAGATCCGCAGCGAGCTGATCCTCCCGATCGGCGACCACGGCGTGATGAACGTCGGGAGCCCGTCCACGAACGCGTTCGACGAGCTCGACCTCACGGTCGCGCGGCTGCTCGCGCAGACCACGGCGGTGGCGCTCGACCGCACCGACAGGGAGGAGCGGCTCCAGCGCCGAACCGACGAGCTGGAGCGGCAAAACGACCGCCTCGAACGCTTCGCCTCCGTGGTCTCGCACGACCTCAGAAATCCCCTTTCGGTGGCGAGCGGGAACGTCGAGCTCGCGGGCGCGGCGCTAGAGGAGGGCGACCCGGCGGCCGCCAGCGAGCGGCTCGACGCCGTCGCCTCCGCCCACAACCGCATGGACCGGCTGATCGCGGACCTCCTCGAGCTCTCCAGACAGGGCGAGACGGTCGGATCGCCCGAGACGGTCGCCGTCGAGGCGGTCGCGAAACGCGCGTGGGAACACGTCGACGTGGGCGACGCCAGCCTCCGGGTCGCGGCGGCGCCGACGGTCAGGGCGGACCCCGACCGGCTCCAGCAACTGTTCGAGAACCTCTTCCGGAACAGCATCGATCACGCCGGCCGCGACGTCACGGTCACCGTCGACGCGCTCCCGGACGGCTTTGCCGTCGCCGACGACGGCCCGGGGATCGCCATCGAGGACCGCGAGTCGGTCTTCGAGTTCGGCCACACCACCGACGCGGAGGGGACCGGGCTCGGGCTCGCCATCGTGCGCGAGATCGCCCACGCTCACGGCTGGGAGGTCGCGCTGACCGCGGCCGAGGACGGCGGCGCACGCTTCGAGTTCCGCGGCGTCGAGCACGCCTGAGGGGCGCCCCCGGCGACACCCCCCAGAACCCGAGGCCGACCGCACGGGACCGGGATATATACGCGTCCGCCCCCATCCGAGGTGCGTGAAACGAGACGCCGCACGCACGCTCACCCGGTACTGCCGCGAGCGCCTGGACCGGCAGCTCCGGGCGGTGTTCGTCTACGAACGCGACGACCACGAGGTGGTGCACATGCGCGAGGACCTGCGCGGCGAGTACGAGACGGGGGACTTCGACCGGTTCGCGACCGCCGCGTGGGACATCCACGAGAGCCTGCACACGAGCGGGATGAACCAGTCGACCCTCGGCCGCCAGCTCTCGACCGTGCAGGTGTTCGAGAACGCCTACGCCTTCCAGTTCCCCGGCTGGGAGGGCGGCGGCGTCGTCGCCACCTTCGACCGCACCGTCGGCACGCAGCTCCACTCCTTCATCGAGGACTGCTGGAAGGAGATCGTCGGCGAGCGGCAGTAACGCGCGATGACCACGGTCCAGACGCTCGCGAACTTCCTCGAGGCGATCCGCCTCGAGGAGCCGGACGCGGTGCTCGTCGACGACGCCGTCGAGCACGTCCTGCGACTCCGCGACGCGGCGGACGGCGACGCCGGGATCCCGACGACGCCGGACGGCCGAACGCGACCGCGACTGCCGGACCTCGTTCGTCGCGGCGTCTGCACGTACACGCCCGCAACGGGCGCGCTACACCGGTTCGCCGGCTTCGACTGCGACCGGCTGGAGGGAGGAGACGCCGACGCGCTGGCCGCGACACTCGCGGACTGGGTGGATCCGGCTGCGGTGAGGGAGGTGTCCGTCGCCGTCGACCGCTACAACGGGTTCTCCGTCCGGATCCCGCAGCGAGGCTACTGCGCGGAGGCGGACTTCGAAGCCTTCCGCCGCCGAGTCGACTACGACACGACCGCCGGGGTCGTCGGCCCCACCGACTCGACGTACAGGCGACTCGACGGTGAGGAACTCGACGAGGAGAGCGCCGATACGAGACCAGCCGAATTGCGGGACGATAAGTAGCGATCGCCGGACGGGCGTCTAGTTCCTTCGAAGCCACCGAAAACGTTAGTGGACTCGCGGGGATTTGAACCCCGGGCCTCTTCCTTGCGAAGGAAGCGATCTGCCACTGATCTACGAGCCCGCGCTGCGTTTACAGCAAATCGACCGCCGTACTTGTACCTTACCTTTCGCCACGCCGTGTGCGACTCGGCACCGCACGGCGGTCGGGGGCGGGGACGCGACGCGGCCGCCATCGTATCTCGCGACCGCGGACGGGACGACGTGCGGGCGGGGAGACTTGCAGGTGAGGCGACCGCCGGCAGCGCAACCGCTGGCGAGTGCGAAAACAAAGAGGAAACGAGACGCGAGCTGCGCCCTAGCGCTTAGTCTTCGAGAACGATCTCGATGCTGACGTCGTTCGGAACCTGGATGCGCATGAGCTGGCGAAGCGCCCGCTCGTCCGCGTCGATGTCGATCAGACGCTTGTGGACGCGCATCTCCCAGTGCTCCCACGTTGCCGTCCCCTCACCGTCGGGGGACTTGCGGGACGGGATCTCCAGCGTCTTCGTCGGCAGCGGGATCGGGCCCGACAGGGAGACCCCCGTCGAGTCCGCGATCTCGCGGACGTCGTCGCAGATGTCGTCGAGGTCCTCGGGGCTCGTGCCGGCGAGGCGGACGCGTGCCTGCTGCATCGATTATCGCTCGTTGACGCTGAGCACCTTGCCGGCCGCGATGGTCTGACCCATGTCGCGGATGGCGAAGCTGCCGAGCTCCGGAATGTCGCCAGACGGCTCGATGCTGAGGGGCTTCTGCGGGCGGACGGTGACGACCGCGGCGTCGCCGGACTTGATGAAGTCCGGGTTCTCCTCGGCGACCTCACCCGAGGACGGGTCGATCTTCTGGTCGATCGACTCGATGGTACACGCGACCTGCGCCGTGTGCGCGTGGAAGACCGGCGTGTAGCCGGCCGTGATGACGCTCGGGTGCTGCATGACGACGACCTGCGCCTGGAAGGTCTCGGCGACCGTCGGCGGGTCGTCGGCCGGACCACAGACGTCGCCGCGACGGATGTCGTCCTTGCCGATGCCGCGGACGTTGAACCCGACGTTGTCACCGGGCTCGGCCTTGGGCACTTCCTCGTGGTGCATCTCGACCGTCTTCACCTCGCCGCCGACGTCCGACGGCTGGAAGGAGACGTTGTCGCCGGTCGCGAGAACGCCGGTCTCGATACGGCCGACCGGGACGGTCCCGATGCCGGAGATGGTGTAGACGTCCTGGATGGGGAGCCGCAGCGGCGCGTCCGTCGGCGGCTCGGACTCCGGAAGGTTGTTGAGCGCTTCCAGGAGGATCTCGCCGTCGTACCAGTCCGTGTTCTCGGACTCCTCCGCGATGTTGTCGCCCTCGAACGCGGAGATGGGGATGTACTTGGCGTCGTCCGCGTTGAAGCGGACCTGCTTGAGGAGGTCCTGCACCTCGGACTTGACCTCCTTGTACTTGTCCTCATCGTAGTCGACGATGTCCATCTTGTTGACGCCGATGATGAGCTCGTTGATACCGAGGGTACGAGCCAGGAAGACGTGCTCCCGGGTCTGGGGCGCGACGCCGTCGTCGGCCGCGACGACGAGCACCGCGTTGTCGGCCTGCGAGGCGCCCGTGATCATGTTCTTCACGAAGTCACGGTGGCCCGGACAGTCGACGATGGTGAAGTAGTACTTGTCGGTGTCGAACTCCTGGTGGGCGATGTCGATGGTGACACCACGCTCGCGCTCCTCGGCGAGGTTGTCCATCACGTAGGCGAACTCGAAGCCGCCCTTGCCCTTCTCTTCGGCTTCTTCGCGGTGCTGCTCGATGACGTGCTCGGGGACGCTCCCCGTCTCGTAGAGGAGTCGGCCCACGAGCGTACTCTTGCCGTGGTCGACGTGGCCGATGATGGCCAGATTCTGGTGCGGTTTGTCACTCATGGGTAATCACGCGCTAAGGCGCTCTGTGAGGATGTTTTCGGTTGATTCCACTAAAACGGTTTCGATACGCACCACAGCCCATCCCGACCACGTCTGGCGGTTTATGCCAACACGACACACGATGCCGGCAAACACGTCCCCGTCGAGGCGGCAGAATGCGGCGACGACGGCCGCGAGACGGGGGGTCGCGGGGCGCGCGCGTGCCGTGACCCGTACCGCTCCGCCTACTGCAGCCGGCCCACGTCCGTACCGCTCCGCCTACTGCAGCCGGCCCACGTCCGCCAGCACCGCGCTCGCGGTCTCGGGTCCGCCCGCGCCGCGACCGGAGACGTTCAGCCGGCCGGCGTGGCTCGTCTCGATCTGGACGATGTTCTGGGTCCCCGTCACTGCGAGCGTTCCGTTCTCGGGAACGAGTCGCGGCCCGACGCGGACGCCCTCGCGGGTCGCCTCGCCCACCAGCCGGACGGTGCGGCCGTCCTCGGCCGCGAGCTCCAGCGCGCTCCCGGGGACGTTCCGGATCCCCTCAACCTCCGCGTCCGCGAGCGCGAAGTCGTCGGCGTCGGCCGGGTCGTCGACCGCACCGAACGAGAGCACGTTCGCGAGGATGACGCACTTCAGCGCCGCGTCCGTGCCGTCCACGTCGAAGGTTGGGTCCGCCTCCGCGACGCCCAGATCCTGCGCCTCGGCGAGGACGTGCTCGTAGTCGAGCCCCTCCGCCGCCATCCGGCTGAGGATGAAGTTCGCGGTGCCGTTGAGCACGCCGCGCGCGGCGGTGACGTGTGCGGGGCCGCAGTCCTCGACCGTGGAGACGATGGGGATGGCGCCGCCGACCGTCGCCTCGAACCGCACCGATCCGCCGGAGTCGGCCTCGAGCGCCGCCAGTTCGCGGAACCGCTCGGCGACCGGCCCCTTGTTCGCGAGGACGGCGTGCCGGTCGCGCTCCAGCGCCGTGCGGACGTGCGAGAAGCCCGGCTCCGCGTCGCCGAGCGTCGTCGGCGTCGCCTCCACGAGCGCGTCGTAGTCGGCCGCGAGCGCGTCCGCCGGGTCCGCCCCGCCGACGACGCCGGTCTCGTCCTTCTCGGCGAGGGCGTCCGCCACGGCGAGGCCGTCCTCGTCGACCGCGGCGCCCCGCGAGTCGGCGACGGCGACGACCTCGTGCCCGTAATCGCCCGCGAGTTCGGCGACCGAGCGCCCCACGGCGCCGCAGCCGACGACGGCGAGTCTCACGCCTCACCTCCCGCGAGCGGCTCCACGACGTGTAAGCCCTTCTCGTCGGCGACCGACCGGACCGCGTCCAGCGCCGCGGTCGTCTCTCCGGCCCGGGTCTGGAGCCGGAGGCGCGCGCTGGACGCCTCTTCGGTCCCCTTCGGCGCCGCGAGCGACACGTCCGCGACCGACGCGGACGCACACTCCTCGATGCGCTTGAGCGTGTCCGAGAGGTCGGTATCGATGATGTGGCCGACCAGGAGCAGGACGAGCTCCTCGGCGTACCGCTCCGTGCCGGCCTGCATCACGTTGATCCCCTCGGCGCGCAGCGCGTCGACGATGCCCTCGAAGCGCTCCTCGGTCGCCTCGAAGTCCACTTCGACGGGGATGTGCCCGCGCGGGGTCTTGTTGCCCCGCTCGTGGTAGATGGACAGCAGGTTCCCGCCGTTGTCGGCGATCGGGTGGAGCGCGGCCAGCAGCTGTCCGGGCTCGTCGACGAGCTCCAGTCGGACGGTGTGGGTCGAGACGGCCGCCCGCCCGCCGTCCGTTTCGGCGTCGGGGCCGCGCTCGACGGCGTCGGACCCGTCGGCGCTCACGCCGCCACCTCCGGGGGGAGCGTCGCTCGAAGCGGTCCGCGCCGTCCGTGCCGGGCGGGCCGGCGGGCACGCGTTCCTGTTGTTGTCGGCGCGGAGCGGTCGCTCGTTGGCTCCGTGCCGACGCACCGAACGGGAGTCGTGCCCGTGTGCATACTCGAACCGTCGGACGGCAGGCGGGATAAAGCTTCGACCTGGGCATGCGTTGCCTCCCCCGAAGATCGGTCACACACGCGGTCGGCTCGGTCCCACCACGACTCGAGGAATGGCGGTCACGGCGGGCCGACGACGAACGACGACGACGAAACGCGAACCGGAGAGAAACGCTCGAGGAACGGGTTTCTGTCCGAACCGATCGACGGTGGCCGCCGCGCGGGAGCTTTTCTGTACCCGCGGTCGCGGTGCCGGGCGATTGCGGTGCTGGGCGATTGCGGTGCTGGGCAGTCGCGGTGCTGTGTGGTCGAGCACGAGGAACCGCGGCGCGAGGGCGAGAAGCGCCCGCAGCGCCGACCGCGGCCCCTTTTTGATCGACATTTTTCAAGGATGGGTGAGCGCGCCGCCTGCGGCGCGCGAACCCGACGCAGAAAAAGGTCGAGGTGCTGTGTGGTCGAGCACGAGGAACCGCGGCGGCGCGAGGGCGAGAAGCGCCCGCAGCGCCGACCGCGGCCCCTTTTTGATCGACATTTTTCAAGGACGGGTGAGCGCGCCGCCTGCGGCGCGCGAACCCGACGCAGAAAAAGGTCGACTCTAGATGTAGTCGATGGACTGCGGCAGCTCGAGCTTCATGCCCTTGCGCTCGCGGATGTCCATGATCTGCTCGCGCTGGAGGTTGTCGGCCATGACGCGGAAGCCGGCGTTCTCCGTGTTCCAGGAGGCGCGACCCTCGGTCGCGGAGCGGATGTCGGAGGAGAACCCGATCATCTCCTCGACGGGCGCGATGCCCTCGACGACCATGAGGTCGCCCTCCTGGTACATGTCGTCGACGCGGCCGCGGCGACCCTGAATCTCGCCGGAGGCAGCGCCCATGTGCTCGGAGGGCACGTCGATGCGGACGTCCTGAATCGGTTCGAGCAGGCGGACCTCGCCGTCGATCAGCGCGCGGTGGACCGCGTCGCGGACCGCCGGGATGACCTGCGCGGGACCGCGGTGGATGGTGTCCTCGTGGAGCTTCGCGTCGTGGAGGCGGAACAGGGCGCCCTGGACCGGCTCGGCCGCGAGCGGGCCGTCGTCGAGGGCCTCCTGCAGGCCTTCGAGGACGAGCTCCATCGTCTCGTTGAGGTGCTGGATCCCCTTCGTGTCGTCGATGAGGATGTTGGTCCGGTGGATGTCCTCCACGTTCTGGGAGGTGTCCTTGTCCATGCCGGCCTCCTGCAGCGCCTCGCGGCGCTCCAGTTCGGGCATGTCCATCGAGACCTCGCCGAGCTGGATCGCGTCGACGATGTCCTCCGAGAGGGGCTCGACCGTGATGTAGAACTTGTTGTGGCGGTTCGGCGACTGCCCCTCGACCTCGCGGGACTCCTGCTGGGGCTGCTCGCGGAACACGACGATCGGCTCGCCGGTGATGACCGGGATGCCCTGGTTGTCGCGGATGCGCTGGGTGATCACTTCGAGGTGGAGCTCGCCCTGCCCGGAGATGAGGTGCTCGCCCGTGTCCTCGTTGATCTCGATCTGGATCGTCGGGTCCTCCTTGGCGACCTGCTGGAGCGTCTCGATGAGCTTCGGCAGGTCGTCCATGTTCTTCGCCTCGACGGACTTCGTGATGACCGGCTCGGAGATGTGCTCGATCGACTCGAACGGCGTCATCTCCACGGAGGAGACGGTCGAGCCCGCGATGGCGTCACGCAGTCCGGTGACGGACGCGATGTTGCCGGCGGGGACGCGCTCCACTTCCTCGCGCTCGGACCCCATGAAGAGGCCGACGCTCTGGAGGCGGTTCTTGCCCGCCGTCCCGGAGACGTACAGCTCCTGGCCCTTCTCCAGCGTCCCGGAGAAGACGCGGCCGGTCGCGATCTCGCCGGCGTGCGGGTCCATTGAGATGTCCGTGACCATGAAGACGACCTCGCCGTCCTCGTTGACGAGGCGCATGTCCTCGGCCAGCTCGGACTCCGCGTCGCCGCGCCAGATGCGCGGAACACGACGGGGCTGGGCGTCGACCGGGTTCGGGAAGTGCTCACAGACCATGTCGAGCACGACGTCCGACAGCGGCGTCCGCTCGTGGAGCTCGTCGCGCTTGTCGGCCTGCTCGAGGTCGATGATGTCGCCGAAGTCCATCCCCGTGCGCTGCATCGAGGGCATGGAGACGCCCCACTTGTAGAGGGCGGACCCGAAGCCGACGGTGCCGTCCTCGACGGAGACCGTCCAGTCGGTCGGGATGTCGTCCATGTTCTCGGCCATGCCGCGGATCAGCTCGTTCACGTCGCTGATGACCGCGAGCAGGCGCTCCTGCATCTCCTGGGGCCCCTCCTGGAGCTCGGAGATGAGGCGGTCCACCTTGTTGATGAACAGGGTCGGCTTGACGCCCTCGCGGAGCGCCTGCCGGAGGACCGTCTCGGTCTGGGGCATGGCGCCCTCGACGGCGTCGACGACCACCAGCGCGCCGTCGACCGCGCGCATCGCGCGGGTGACGTCGCCGCCGAAGTCGACGTGGCCGGGGGTGTCGATCAGGTTGATGAGGTGGTTGGTGTCCTCGTACTCGTGGGTCATCGAGACGTTCGCCGCGTCGATGGTGATCCCACGCTCCTGCTCGTCCTCCTTCGTGTCCATCGCGAGCTGCTCACCCGCGGTGTCCTCGGAGATCATGCCGGCGCCGGCCAGCAGGTTGTCCGAGAGCGTCGTCTTGCCGTGGTCGACGTGAGCGGCGATGGCGATGTTCCGGATGTGCTCCGGATTGTCCATCAGCCGTTCACATTCCTGCACGATCTTCTTTCGTCGGCCCATTATGCGTTCCACTACCGTTAGCGGGGTCAAAAGGGTAGTGTTTCGTTCCCGGCGATTCGGCCGGAATCGCCCACCTCGCGGGACGTATCGTGAGTATCGCTCGCACGGCGACGGATACATCCCGGCGCAGTTCCGTGGTACACGTATGCACGGATCACGGGGAAGCGCCAGGGTCCCGCTCCCCTCCCGTACCGCCGCGCTCGTCGCGGCGTGTGCCGGCGCGGCCGCGGTCGCGGGCTCCTTCGCCGTCGCGGGAGTTTCCGAGGCGTTCGTGGGCGCCGCGGTCGCCGACCGACTTCTCGGCGTGCTCCCCGACGCCGTCTTCGCGTACGGGATCACGACGCTCGGGAACGCCGCGCAGCCGCTCCTGCTGATCGGTGCGACGGTGCTGGCGGCGGTCGGGCTGACGCTGTCGGCGCTGTTCGCGACGATCGCGGTCGATCGGGCGTGGCCGGGGACGGGGCAGGACGACCGGACCGGCCGGAGCGTCTCGCGGGTCGCCCGCGCCGTCGCCGCCCTCGCGGTCGGACTCCTCGCCGGCGGACTCGTCGTGCTGGGTGCCGGGTCGGTCGGCTCCGGGGCGGGAGCCGGGATCGCGGCCGCGGCGACGACCGCCGCGGGCCGGAGCGCGGTCGCCGGCGGAGCGGGGTCGGGCGCCGAGGACGGTCCCGGGGCGAACGATCACGGCGCGGAGACGAGCGCCTCGGAGCGGAGACCGGTCCTCCGCTCGGCCGGCGTCCTCGCGGGCACGCTCGCCGCGAGCGGGCTGGCGGCGTCCCGACGCGGCGACTTCGCGCCCGCCGACCGGTCGCCGAACGACCCGCGGAACGGCGTGGACGATCCGCTCGTACTGGCGCTTCTGGACCGCGCCGAGCGGCGGAGCTTCGACTTCGACGCGGTCGACCCCCTCGTCTCCCGGGGGTTCTACAAGGTGGACATCAACCTGACCGACGATCCGGAGATCTCCGAGGCGGAGTGGTCGCTGTCGGTCGGGGGTGCGGTCGACGAGCCGACGACGCTCGACTACGCGGACGTGACCGGCCGGCCGACCGAGCACCGGTTCGTCACGCTTCGGTGTGTCGGCGACGGGTTGAACGGGTACAAGATAGACACCGCGCTCTGGACCGGGACGCCCCTCGCGCCGATCCTCGACGAGGTCGGGACGGGCGAGGAGTGCTGCGTCCGGCTGGAGGCCGCCGACGGCTACTACCACGCGTTCCCGCGTGCGGCGCTGGAGCGCGGCTTCCTCGCGTGGGGGATGAACGGCAAGCCGCTCCCGCAGGCTCACGGTGCGCCCGTCAGGGTGCTGATCCCGGGCCACTGGGGCGAGATCAACGTCAAGTGGGTGACCGACATCGAGGTCCGCGAGGAGCCCGCGACGGGCTACTGGGAGGAGCGTGGCTGGCACGGGAGCGGTCCGGTGGAGACGGTCGCGAAGATTCACACGGTGACGCGCGACCCCGACGGTCCCGGCCGCGACGACGCCGAAGGCGAGGACGGCGGCGGAGACGCGGACGCCCGCGTGCTGGTCGGTGGTCACGCCTACGCCGGGACGCGCGGCGTCGACCGCGTCGAGGTGTCGACCGACGGCGGCGAGACGTGGACGACCGCGGACCTGTCCGAACCGCTCCCCGGAGCGACGCCCGCGAGCGGGGCGCCCGCCTCGGACCCCGCCGACGACGCGTGGCGGATGTGGCGCCACGAGTACGCCGACCCGAGCGAACACGCGGTGACCGCCCGGGTCGTGGAGGCCGACGGCACCGTCCAGTCAGCCGAGGAGTCGGGCGCGTTCCCGCGCGGCGCGACCGGCTGGGTCTCCCGTGACGTGTACGCGGCCCGGGAGTGATCGACGCAAGAGACTTATTCGCCCCACCCATGCCAACATCACACATGGACATACGCGTGCAGGGGGACGTGCCCCCGGACCCCTTCCTGAGCGCGGCCGACCTGTTCGAGACGGAGTTCTCGCTGTCCGACCCGGTACACGTCCGAGTGCGCGAGGACCCCGACGAGCGGACGTGGGCCGGCCACTACCCGGACCATCACGTGCTCAACGTCTCCAGACGCGCGGCCACGAGCGCGATGGCGCGCGAACTGGCGGTCCACGAGTTCGCCCACATGGCGCGCCACGAGGAGGACCACCCCTCCCACGTCCAGTCGACGGAGGAGGCGCTGTACCTGGGGCTCGCCGGCGAGTCCGTCGAGCGCCGGAAGCTCGCGCACTGCTACCAGATCGCGAACCACATGAAGGACATCTACGCCGACGACATCACTCTCGCGGTGACCCCGCCGGACAAGTTGCTCGGCTTCCTCGAGTCGACGCTCGCGACCGCGGTCGCCGACCGGCCGACGCCGCCGCGTCCCGGCACCGAACCGGCGGGCGAGGGCGCAGACCCGGAGATCACCGCCGTCAACGCCGCCTTCGCGCTCGCGCTCGTCGAGCGGCACGACCTCGCGGACCGCGACCACCGCATCTACGACCTCGCGCGCGCGGCCGGCAGCGACGCGCCCGGCGTCGACGTGGCGGCGTTCAAGCGGCGGTTCCGCGCGCTCGGCCCGGACCCCTCTACCAGCGACTACAGAAAAGCGCTCGTCGACGCGACGCGAGCCTACGCGGTCTGACGGGTCCCTCAGAGCGCCGTGTCCACTTTCCGCGCACGTCCATCGCTCAGTCCGGCCCGATCCGCACGAGCCGGTCGTCGCCCGGCCGCGGGAACCGGTCCTGGTGGGCCCGACCGTCCCGGTTCGAGGTGATCGCGTACAGCGCGCCGTCGGGACCCTGTTCGACGTGTCGGATCCGACCGAGTTCGTCTGCCAGCGCCCGATGAGCGACGGCGTCGTAGTCGCCGTCCATCCAGTCGGCGTCGTAGCGGACGCCCTCCGTCCCCCCGTCCGCGGTCGCGGTCGGAGGCGTCTCGGCGCCCGCCGAGTAGACCGTCACGAGGTTGATCCGCTGTGAGGAGAGCCCGCCGACGACCAGCCGGTTCCGCCACGACGGGACCGCGTCCCCGGTGTAGAAGACGCAGCCGGGAGGGGCCCACGTCTCCGAGGGGCCGGTGTTGACGACCGGGCGCGCGTAGTCGGTCTCCGGATAGGTGTCCCCGTCGCGGGCGAACGAGCCCCCCTCCTCGGGGCCCCAGCCGTGATCCGCGCCGGGGCGGAGCACGTTCACCTCGTCGCGGGAGCCGGGGCCGTGCTCCGTGATCACCGGCGTCGCGTCCGGCAGGAAGGTGATCCCCTGCGGGTTCCGGTGCCCGTAGGTGAACACGCGAGGGTCGCCGCCCTCGATTGCCGGGTTGTCCGCGGGGGCGCTCCCGTCCGGTTCGAGCCGGAGCACCGATCCGGCGAGGCTGTCGGGGTCGGCCGCGAGTCCGCGGTCGCCCGCGTCGCCGGTGGTGACCCAGAGGTAGCTCGCCGGCCCGAACGCCAACCGGGCGCCGTTGTGGACCGCGTCGTCGGCCGGGATGTCGTCGATCAGTACGGTCTCGGTCGCGGTCGGGTCCGGCGCCTCCACGTCGAAGTGCGAGAGCCGGTTGGCGACGCCGTCGTCGGTCTCGCGCGTGTAGAAGGCGTAGACGAGCGGCACGTCGGGGTAGTTCGGGTGGACCGCGATGCCGAGCAGACCGCCCTCACCGCCGGCGTCCCACCAGCCGCCCTCCTCGCCCGGCGCGACCGCGTCCGCCCGCGAGAGCACGTCCGCCGACGCGACCGTCTCCAGGTCGTCGGCCGAGTACCGCGCGATCCGCCCCGTCCGCTCGGAGACGAAGAGGTCGCCGTCCGGCGCGAACGCCAGGTCCCAGGGGATCTCGAGGTCCTCGACCACCGTCTCCACCGTCACGTCGAGGTCGGGCGGCGCCGTCGGCGGTTCCCAGTCGAGGTCGTACCGCGTCCAGGCCTCGCCGTCGTGTGTGACCGCGCGGTCGTAGCTCGGCTCGTCGTCGATCGGCGCGACACCCGCGCCGTCGTCGAGGCAGCCGGCGGCCGGGAGGCCGACGAGTCCGGTCGCGGCGAGGAACCGACGGCGGCTCGTGTCCATGTCCGACCCTGCATCAGCAGCGGCTAAAGCGTACTGTTCGACCGCGGTCGAGCGACCGGAGCCGAGGCTCTCGGCGTGTCGAGAAGGGATCGAAGGGAGAAGATCGCCCGCGTTAGCGAGCCGCGGCCGCGACGCGTTCCCGCTCTTCCTTCTGGGAGATCGGGTACGCCTGCATGTCGTAGTCGGCGGCGCCGGTGAGCTGCTGGGCGAGCGCCTCCGCGGCGGGGGTCGCGGACTTGTAGGTGGCGTTCTGGACGCCGTCCGCGATGAACTTCAGGGCCTGGTCGACGCGGCGCTGGGGCGCGACGTCGACGGCCTTCGGGACCGAGATGCCGCCGTACTTCAGGCGGACGGTCTCCTCGCGCGGGGCCGCGTTCTCGACGGCCGTGACGAGCACCTGCGCGGGGTTCTCCTCGGTGCGCTCGTGGACGATCTCGAAGGCGTCGCGCACGATACGCGTCGCCTGCTGCTTCTTGCCCGTGTTCTCCTCGGTCTGCATCAGGCGGTTGATCAGCCGCTCGACGATGGAGATCTCGGACTTCTTGAACTGCTTGGCGGCGTGACGGCCCATCGTGTGCGCGATGGGGGTCACGTTGATGTAGCGCTGGGTGCTCGGGTCCTCGTAGGCGATCTCCGAGACGTCCCACTCGCCGAACAGCAGGGCGTTCTCCGTGGCCTGCTCGCTGGCGGCCGGCGCGTCCGGCTCGGGTTCCTGCGCCTCGACGTCGGCGCTCTCCTCGCTCTCGCTCATCTGACGGGCTTCTCCGCGTTCCCGCGAACCAGTTCGAGCATCGCGACGCCGTTGACCTTCTCCACCTTGTAGTTCACGCCGGAGAGGTCGCCCATCGCGCGACCCTTCGCACCGCCGATGCCGGCGATGGTGACCTCGTCGTGCTCGTCGATGAACGAGATGGCGCCGTCACCGGGACAGAACGCGGTGACCTGCTTCCCGTTCTTGATGAGCTGGACGCGAACACACTTTCGGATCGCAGAGTTCGGCTGCTTTGCCTCGATACCGACCTTCTCCAGCACGATCCCGCGACCCTGCGGGGCGCCCTCGAGGGGGTCGGACTTCTTCTTGAGCCCGCGCTCGCGCCGAGCGTACTCGGTGTCGGACCAACGACGCTGCTGTCGGTCCTTTTTGAGCTGACGGGCCGCGTATTTGCCGTTCGCCATCGTACCCGTACTTCCGAACGGAGCTACTTAAACGCCCTCATTCCCGTCCAGCGAGACGGTCTCAAAAGCCGCGAGCGGTACCTCTCGACGGATCTGCGGCCGTCCTTTTCCCGTTCGACGGTCGCTCCGTGCCGCTTGGACGATAAGCCGCGCGGAGAATCCGTCTCGACCGGAAACGGAGGGGTCGTTACCGGAACGAGCCGTCGCCGCGCACCCGCGCGGACTCGGTCGCGGTCCCGCCGTCGCTCCCGCCGGTCGCGTCCCGCGCCTCGTCGAGCCACCCCGGCTCCGCGACGGTCGTGTCGCCGATCCCCTCGAACTCGATGGTGATCGTGATCGTCGCGTCCTCGCCAGCGTGGGTCCCCGCCCACGTCTGCTCGATGTGGCGGACGACCCCGTCAGCGTCGACCAGCACCGTCGCCGCCGCCGACTCGACCGTCTCGGGAATGGTGCGCTCGGGCTCGTACGCGTCGGCCGTGAAGCGCGTCACCGCGACGCCGTCTCGGGTGGTCGCGCCGTCGACGGTAAGGTTCCAGCCGTCGAGGCCGCCGACGCCCGCCAGCGCCTCGCGGCGCATCTCCGCGTCGAACTCCGCGGTGGTCCGGTCGACCGACTCCGACTGGTAGCGCGTCTCCGCGTCCGTCGCGAGCCGGTAGTAGGCGGTCCCGTCCGCGATGTAGGCCGTGGTCGTCTCGTCGACCTCGGTGATGTCCTGTTCGAGGAACTGCCGCTCGCGCTCGCGCTCGAACCGGGCGTCGTACGTCTGCGAGAAGAGCCACTGGTCGGGGCGCTCCTCGCCGCCGTACTCCGTGTCCGCCTCCGAGAAGACGCGGACGCTCCCCGCCTCGACGACCGCGTCGCCGTGGACCTCCGCCAGCGTCTCGGCCGCGAGCGCGTCGCCGTCGCGCCACTCGACGTCCTCGGCCGGAACGGGCGTCGGCGACGGGGTCGCCGTCTCCGGCGGCTCGACGGTCCCGTCGTCTTCGCCGTCCCCGCCCTCGCTCGAACAGCCAGCCAACCCGGTCGTCGCGAGCGCGGCCGCGCCCGCGAGAAGCCTGCGTCGGTGCATGGCTACGGCGATGCCCCTCGGAGCTAAAAGGGGCCGGGTCCGTTCGCGGTCGTAAACCGGTCGAACGATCCGAACGCGGGCGTCAAACGCTAACCGCCATCAACACCAGGGTGACGACTCGGCGTGGAACCGCACCACTGCGGTGCTGTGCTGTCGGCGCGCGCGAGTAACGCGCGCGAGGGAGCCCGCGGCCGCGGTCGCGCAGCGGTGCAGTGCGGTTCGCGCGACCGCGGCCGCGGCGAGGCTGGGGAGGCGTGAGGCTGCGGTGTAGTTGCGGTGCAGGGCGGGTCGGTACGGGGCGGGACTGAAAGGGGCAGCCGGCTCGATCCCGCCCGGACGACGTAAGCACTCGCGCCGGGCGGTGCTGAGAGGCGCGAGCGCGCAGCGAGGCCCGGCGGGTCGAGCCGGCTGGGGCTTTCTGGGTGGTGCTGTCTCAAGCAGCAGTCACAGAAATGGACGCAGCAGCGTAGTAGCGAGAGCCGGCTGGGGCTTTCTGGGTGGTGCTGTTCCAAGTGACAGGCTCTACAGCAGTTTCAACAACATCGTACAGAGAGCCGGCTGGGGCTTTCTGGACGTTACTGTCCAGCTCAGAAGGATCAGCAACAGAAACGAGAACTACCCAAAGGCCACAACGGAAAGCTGGATCAAAAACGTCCGCGTCTAGGTCAGCTGGATGTCGTCCACGTCGTAGTGGCGCTTCGCCAGCGTGCGGGCGGTGTCGATGTTGCGCCCCTCCTTGCCGATGGCGACGCCGCGGTCCTTCTCTGCGACCTCGACGTACGCCACGCGGTCGTTCTGCTCGGAGAGCGTCACCGCGCGGACGGCCGCGGGCGAGAGCGCGCTCGCGACGAACGACTCCGCGGTGTCGGCGTCCTCGACGAGTTCGACGGTCCTGCCGAGCTCGTCCTCGACGCGCTCGACGGTCTGTCCGGCCTGGCCGATCGCCTCGGCCATCTCCCCCGCGGGGACGAGGAAGACCAGCCGGTCGCCCTCCACGAGGCAGTCCTTCGGCGTGACGCCGGTCAGCTCGTCGAACCGGCCGATGTACCGCCGTGCCTCGTCGGAGAGCTCGACCCGCATCAGTCGTCGGCGGGCTTCGAGCCCGTGACCCGCGAGCCCATGCGCAGGTCCACGTCGCCGGTGCCGATGGAGACCGGCTTCCCGACGATGACGTTCTCGATGACGCCGTCGAGGTCGTCGCGCTCGCCGTGAATGGCGGCGTCGAGCAGGTGGTTCACCGTCACCTCGAAGGCGGCGCGTGCCAGCACCGAGTCCTTGTTGCCGGAGATGCCGTGCCGGCCGATGGACTCGATCTCGCCGTTGTTGGTCATGATGTCCGCGACCAGCATCAGGTGGCGGACGTTCACGTCGTCGAGGCCCTGCTCTTCCAGCGTGTCCATCGTCTCGTTGATGATGGCCTCGCGGGCGGCCTCGATGCCGAGGTTACGGTGGATCTCGTGGATGTTGTTGCAGGTGGAACGGCTGGCGTCGACGCCCTCGATGCCGAGCACGTCGCCGAACGCCGACCCCTCGGTGTAGAGGACGAACTCCTCGCCCTCGTCGGTCTGCTCCTTGCGAATGACGACGCGGGTGACGTCCTCGATGCCCTTGAACACCACGTCGCGGAGCTGCTCGACCAGCTGGAGCAGCTCGCGGTAGCTCGGCTGGTCCGGGCCGAACTCGATGGCGGTGCCCGCCTGACGCGCGTCGACGCCGAGCGCGTCCTCGATGGTCTCCGCGACGATGCCGGCGACCTCGCTCGGGTCGTCGTGGGTGGGCCACCGCTCCAGCAGCGTCTCCTCGTTGAGGTCGATGCGGACCAGCATGTCCGCGACGTTCGTGGAGACGTCGCCGAGCGCGAGGATCTTCGTGGACTCGATGGACCAGACGACCTCGTGGGCCTTCTCGCGGTTCTCGGCGTACTCGTCCTCCAGGTACACCGTCATCATCGGCGTGTCCGGCGTCTTCCGGGCGTCCACCAGCTCGATGAGCCGTGGCAGCCCCTGGGTCACGTCGATCTCCGCGACGCCCGCGTAGTGGAACGTGTTCATCGTCATCTGCGTCCCCGGCTCCCCGATGGACTGCGCGGAGACCGTGCCGACCGGGTCGAGGGGGTCGACGCGCGTCTCGAGGTAGCGGTTCTCGACGCCGGTGACGATGTCGGTCGCCTGCTCGTTGGAGATCCCGCCGTATTCCTCGGCCTTCGCGTCGAGGGTCTCGTACACGTCCTCCTTCAGCCGCCGCGGGAGGTCCGTGTCCTCGACGATGGCCTCGATGTCGTCGGTGACGTGGTCGTACTCAGTCATCGGAGTCCACCCCCAGTCCCTGCGCCTTGTTAAGGCCCGGCCCGGCGTGTTCGGAGATGTTGGTCGGCTGCTGTTCGCGGCCGATGAACCGCTCCTTCTCCTCGTCGTCCGCGAACTCCGCGGAGAGGACGCGGTCGGCGATCCCCTCGACGTCGAGGGCGCCCTCGTCGCCGGAGGAGACCTTCACCGGCGAGGTGCCGTCCTCGCCGAACTCGAACTGCACGATGGTGTCGGAGGTGTCCCGCACCGTGCCGTCGTACTGCGCCTCCAGCTCGGAGAGCGCGTTGATGAGCCGACGCTGCAGGTAGCCGGACTTCGACGTCCGGACCGCCGTGTCGACCAGGCCCTCGCGGCCGCCCATCGCGTGGAAGAAGAACTCACGCGGCGTGAGCCCGTTGCGGTAGGAGTTCTCCACGAAGCCGTGTGCCTCCGCGGAGAGGTCCCCCTCCTGATAGTGGGCGAGCGTGCGGCCCTCGTAGCCGCGGTTGATGCGCTCGCCGCGGACCGCCTGCTGACCGACGCAGCCGGCCATCTGGGTGAGGTTCAGCATCGAGCCACGGGCGCCGGACTGGGCCATGATGACGGCCGGGTTGTCGTCGCCGAAGTGCTCCTCGGCGATCTCGCCCGCGGAGTCGCGGGCCTTCCCGAGCGTCTGCATGATCTTCATCTCCAGCGTCTCGTCGACCGTCCGGCCCGGCAGGCTCTCCAGCTCGCCGGCCTCGTAGGTCTCGATCAGCTCCTCGATGCGGTCGTAGGCGCTGTCGATCGCCTCGTCGACCTGCTCCTCGGCGAGCGGCGGGATGGACTCGTCGTCGATCCCGATCGAGAAGCCGAAGTGCATGATCGCGCGCATCGCCAGCGCCGCGATCTCGTTGATGAACACGCGGGCGCGCGTCTCGCCGTACGCCTTCGTGATCGTGTCGACCACGTCGCCGCCGAACGCGCCGACCGCGTCCTCGTCGACGGTCCCCTCCACGAGCTGGCCGTCCTCGATGAGCACGCGGTCGCCCGTCGAGGAGGTGAACTCCAGGTCGAGGTCGTCCGGCAGCAGCTCCGAGAACAGCGTCCGGCCGGTCCAGAACGGCCCCTGCTCGTTCTCGCCATCCGCCTCGGGCAGCTCGTCGACCCGCGTGGCGCGCAGCAGGTCCAGCGCCTGCGTCTCCGTGAACTCGGGGTTCGTGTGCGTCAGCAGGTACGTCCCCGAGATGTGGTCCTGGATGGCGCCGATGATGTTCTCGCCGAACCGCGGCGAGAGGATCTGCTCTTGCACGCGCATGAGGACGCGCGCCTCCGCGCGGGCCTCCTCGTTCTGGAGCGCGTGCATGTTCATCTCGTCGCCGTCGAAGTCCGCGTTGTACGGCGGGCAGACGACGGTGTTGAGCCGGAACGTCTTGTACGGCATCACCACGACCTCGTGGGCCATGATGGACATCCGGTGGAGCGAGGGCTGCCGGTTGAAGATCACGATGTCGCCGTCGATGAGGTGGCGGTTGACCTCCCACCCCTCCTCGACCTTCTCGGCGAGCTCCTCGCAGTTCTTCTCGGTCACCTTCAGGCGGCGCCCGTCGGGGCGGCGCACGTAGTTGGCGCCCGGGTGGCTCTCGGGGCCGTTCCGGACGTACTGGCGCGCCTCGTCGAGGTTGCGCTCGGTGACGTTGAGCGTCTGCGTCATCTCGGTGGCGACGCGGTCGGGAACGCCGACCTCGTTGAGCGAGAGGGTCGGGTCCGGCGAGATGACGGTCCGGGCGGAGAAGTTGACGCGCTTCCCCGAGAGGGAGCCGCGGAAGCGGCCCTCCTTCCCCTTCAGGCGCTGCGAGAGCGTCTTGAGGGGGCGGCCGGAGCGGTGCCGGGCCGGCGGCGTGCCGGAGATCTCGTTGTCAACGAACGTCGTGACGTGGTACTGGAGCAGCTCCCAGAGGTCCTCGATGATCAGCTGGGGGGCGCCCGCCTCGCGGTTCTCCATGAACCGCTGGTTGATGCGGATGATGTCGACCAGCTTGTGCGTGAGGTCGTCCTCGGAGCGCTGGCCGTTGTCCAGCGTGATCGACGGCCGCGTGGTCACCGGCGGGACCGGGAGCACGGTCAGGATCATCCACTCGGGACGGGAGTCCTCGGAGTCGATGCCGAGCGCCTCGAGGTCCTCGTCCGGGATGTCCTCGAACCAGTCGCGGATGTCCGAGGGCATCAGCTTGTTCATGTCCTCCTCGGTGAGGTCCACGTCGAGTGCACGTTCGATGGCGCGGCGGTCCTCCTTCCGCGGGCGGAACTCGCCGGCCATGATGTCGTTGACGCGCTCCAGCGAGATGTCCGTCTTCTCGGCCAGCTCCTTCGGCGTGGTGCCGGGCTCGTCGTTCTCCTCGTCCGGCTGCATCGCCTGCGCGATGCGCTCGGAGTAGTCGCCCGAGAGCACGTCCTGCACCTCGTAGTAGGTGGTCGGCTTCTCGTGTTTGATATCCGCCTGCGGCTCGCCGCAGTACGGGCACGAGGAGGCCTTCCGGGCCTGCCGGACGGCCGCCTTCAGCACGTCGTGGGGGTCGTCGCCGAGCTCCTCTGCGCGCTCGAAGCGGTCCGCGAACTCCGCGCGCTCCTCCTCCGTGAGCGAGAGCTTGCCGCACTCCCGGCACGTCGAGCGGAGGAGCCGCCGGATGAGCTTCGTGAAGCCGACGTGGATGACCGGCGCCGCCAGCTCGATGTGGCCGAAGTGGCCGTTACACGAGCCCGAGTGGCGACCGCAGGTCCGGCACTCCAGCCCGGGGTCGATGACGCCCAGTCGCGGGTCCATCAGCCCCATGTCGATGGGGTAGCCGTCGTCGTCGTAGGTGTCCGCCGTGATGACCTTCGTCGCGGACATGTCGCGATACGTCTCCGGGTCCATCAGCCCGAAGTTGATGCCGCCGAGTTGTTTGGGTGTCTGCATTGACATTCGTGAGACCTCCTAGACCGCGTCCTCCAGTTCGAGCCGGGGGCGGATCCCCAGGGCGATCATCTCGTCGAGCAGGAGCTTGAACGCGTAGCTGACCTCCAGCTCGTGGATGTCGTCCTCGTCGCCGGTCACCGGGTCGTAGATCCGGCGCTGCTCGCGGTCCTCGACCGCGACCAGTCCGGTCTCCGCGGAGACGTGGACCGTCTCCGCGTCCGACGACTCCAGCAGGCGCTCGTTGAGCACCATCGCCGCGCCGTGTCCGATGACGGTGTCGCGCTCCATCTCCCCGACGCGGAGGCCGCCCTCGCGGGCGCGCCCCTCGGTGGGCTGGCGCGTGAGCACCTGCACCGGCCCGCGCGAGCGGGCGTGGAGCTTGTTCGACACCATGTGGTACAGCTTGTGGTAGAAGATCGTCCCGACGAAAATCTCCGCCTCGATCTTCTCGCCGGTGACGCCGGAGTACATGACCTCCTTGCCGGAGGACTTGAAGCCGTGGTCCTCCAGCTGGCCGCGGAGCTCCTCCTCGTCCTCGCCCTGGAACGGCGTGCCGTCGACCCGGCTCCCGCGGAGGGAGCCGACCTTGCCGCCGAGCATCTCCAGCACGTGGCCGACCGTCATCCGCGACGGGAGCGCGTGCGGGTTCAGGATGAGGTCCGGAACGACGCCCTCCTCGGTGAAGGGCATGTCCTCCTGCGGGGCGAGGTGGCCGACGACGCCCTTCTGGCCGTGCCGGGACGCGAACTTGTCGCCCAGCTCGGGGATCCGCTCGTCGCGGACCTTCACCTTCGAGAGCTTCGAGCCGTCCTCGCCCTCCATCAGCGTCACCGTGTCGACGACGCCGTCCTCGCCCGAGCGCATGGTGACGGAGGTCTCGCGCCGCTTCTGGGGCGAGAGTCCACCCATGTCGTCCGGCTCCTCGAGGAAGCGCGGCGGGGAGGTCTTGCCGAGCAGCACCGAAGACTCGTCCACCTTCGTCTCGGGGTTGACGAGGCCGTCCTCGTCGAGGTGGGTGTACGCGTCCTCGCCGCGGGCGCCGCGGACGTCCTGACTCGGGATCTCGAAGCGGTCCTCCTGTCCGCCGGGGTAGCGCCGCTCCTCGCCCTCGTAGGTCCGGAAGAAGTGCGAGCGGGCGAGCGCGCGGTCGACCGACCCCTGGTTCATCACCAGCGCGTCCTCGATGTTGAACCCCTCGTAGGACATGACCGCGACCGTGAAGTTCTGGGCGGCCGGCCGCTCGTCGAAGTTGATCTGCTCGGTGGTCTGGGTCTTGACCATCGACAGCTGCGGGTAGTGCATCAGGTGCTGCCGCGTGTCCGGCCGGATCCGGTAGTTGGCCGACGGAATACCGAGCGACTGCTTCATCATCCCCGCGCCCATGGTAATGCGGGGACTGGCGTTGTGCTCGGGGTAGGGGATCATCCCCGCGCCGATGCCGAAGATCAGCTGCGGGTCGATCTCGAGGTGGGTGTGCTCGTCGGTGACGTCCTCCTCGTCGACGGCCACGTAGATGTCCTCCTCCTCCTCGGCGTCGATGAACTCGACGTAGCCGCGGTCGACGAGGTCCTCGAAGTCGAGTTCGCCGTTCTCGACGGCCTCGACGTCCTCGTCGGACAGCAGGGGCTCGCCGTTCTCGACGACGATGAGGGGGCGCCGGGCGCGTCCGGCGTCCGCGTTCACGATGACCTCGCGGGTGCGCTCTTTCACCGAGACGTTGACCATCTCGGAGACGTCGCCGCGCCGCCGCGCCTCTCGGATCTGTTCTGCGAGCTCGTTCGGGTCCGGATGGGTCCCGACCAAGCTCCCGTTGACGTAGACTTTCGCCTCGCGTTCTGCCTGAGCCATTGTTAGTCGTCCGCCGTCTGTCGGTCGACGCCCTCGATGCCGGGGATCCCCTCGACACCCATCGACGCCAGTTCTCGTTTGAGTCCCTGTTCGTCCTCGACGTTCTGGGAGAGCTCCATCGCCTGCGCGAAGTTCTTCACCAGACCGCAGTTCGGCCCCTCCGGCGTCTCGGAGGGACAGATGCGACCCCACTGGGTCGCGTGGAGGTCACGCGCCTCGAAGTGCGGCTGGCTGCGCGACAGCGGACTGCGCAGCCGGCGCAGGTGCGAGAGCACGCCCATGTAGTCCGTGCGGTCGACCAGCTGAGAGACGCCCGACCGGCCGCCCACCCAGTTGCCCGTCGCGATGGGGTGTTCGAGCCGCTCGGTCAGCACGTCCGAGCGGACCACCGTGTTGACGGTGAGGTCGCGGTTCCGCATGTTGGCGCGCTCGAGCTGGTACTTCACGTCGCGGGCCAGCTTGTTGAGCGCCGTCCGGAACAGGTCCTTCATCAGGTCGCCCGAGACCTTCAGCCGCTTGTTGGCGTAGTGGTCCTTGTCGTCGGACTCGCGGCGGTCGAGCGCCAGCTCGAAGCACGCCTCGGCCATCCGACAGAGGTAGTACGCCTTGTTGATGCGCACGTCCTCGTCCTCGACGCCCTCCTCGTGGAGGTGCGGGAGGAGGTAGCGGTCGATGACGTAGTTGGCGCGCTTGAGCTGGTAGTTCTTCCCCTGCCCGGAGGCGACGCGCTTCCCGAGCTCCTCGATGGCCCCCTCCTCGGTCTGGACCTCGGCCTCCTCCAAGTTCTCCAGCATGTACTTCACGATCTCCGGGTCGTCGGAGACGCGGTGGACGATCTCCTCGTCCGACTCCAGCCCGAGCGCACGGACCAGCGTCACGAAGTCGATGGAGCCCGAGACGGAGGGGAACGAGACCTCCAGCAGCCCCTCGCGGTTCCGCTCGCAAAGCACCAGCGCGCGGTACCCGCGGCGCTGGGAGAACGTCTTGGCGACCTGAATCTCGTCGCCGTACTTGGTGTCGTACTCCGCGAGGATCTTGTTCGGCGCCAGGTCCTCCGAGGTCATCAGCACGCGCTCGGAGCCGTTGACGATGAAGTAGCCGCCGGGGTCGACCGGGTCCTCGCCGATGTCGATGAGCTCCTCGTCCGAGAAGCCCGCCATGTTACACTTGTCCGAGCCGACCATGACCGGCATGCGGCCGACCTTCGTCTCGGTGGAGTCGACGACCGTCTCCGGTTCGTCCTCGCCGCCGCGGACGATGGACATCTCCATGAAGACGGGCGCCGAGTAGGTGATGTTGCGGAGCCGCGCCTCCTGCGGGTAGAGTAGCTCCTCCGAGCCGTCGGCCTCGCGGACGCGGGGCGTGACCATGCGGACGTCCCCGAGTTCGACGTAGACGGGCTCTTGCCCCTCCTTGTCGCCGATGTCGGTCTCGATGCGCTCCTTCTCGTCGACGACGTCCTGCATCCCGCGACCCAGGAAGTTGTTGAACGATCGGAAGTGGTGCTCGGCCAGTCGGTCGTCCGAGAAGTACTCCCGGGAGACCGTGCGTAGGTCTTGTCTGTTCATGAGATGACGAGTCGGTACACGACGGCCTGGTCGGCCGTTCGCGACTCTCGAACGATCTTGATCACGTCACCCACCTCCGCGGCGTCCGGTACCGCGGGGTCGGTGCGTTTGATCTTCGGCAGGTTCGTCTTTTTCACGTTGTACTCCGCCAGGACCTCCTCGACTTCCTCCGGGTCGTCGAGCAGGACGTGGTCCGGGACGAGTTCGTGTTGGCTTACGTCTACCATGGGTGCTGGTGGTTGGGAGAAGCTATCACGAGATACTACAGTTCTCTATCTCGCGCACGCTCATAAGAGTTGTCAAGCGCGGCGGGGCGCGCCGCTAACCGGGACGAGGGGCGAGTGACACTCGGGAACACGCCGGGGGAGGATAAAAGCATGACGCCAGTCGTCACCCGACGCTCGAGCATCGGACCCCCCGAGCGGCGCCGCGGGACGGTGAGACCGCACCACACGACGGGGACGGATGATAAGCCTTATCTGCGAGTCACGGTTACGCCTGAGTGCAGCAAGCCCGGATGGTGTAGTGGCCCATCATACGACCCTGTCACGGTCGTGACGCGGGTTCAAATCCCGCTCCGGGCGTTCCCGTTCTCTCGGGACCGCTGCCTGTTAGCCCGGATGGTGTAGTGGCCCATCATACGACCCTGTCACGGTCGTGACGCGGGTTCAAATCCCGCTCCGGGCGTTTCCGTCGCCGCCAACCGACGAGCGCAGCGAGTCGAACTCGGCGGCGACGAGAGGCCGACGGGATTCTGAATCAGGGAGTGACGCGAGCCCCGGCGAGCGAACGACCGTGGTTCAAATCCCGCTCCGGGCGTTTTCGATTTCTCGACCGCCGAGCGACGCGGCCGCGGTTTCTCGCCTGCGGATGCTTCGACGCGCGGAGAACGATCGACCGCGATCGACCGGCTACGCCTCGATCCCCAGCAGGTCGTCCACGAGTTCCTGCACCGCGAGCGCCGTCTCGAAGTCGACCAGGTCCGCGTCCGCGCCGTCCATCGCCGCGACCACCTCGCCGACGAGCGTCAGCGTCGTCTCGCCGTCCGCGTCCGTGACCACGCGCTCCTCGTCGGTCCCGGGAGCGGCCACGAGCGTCCGCCAGTCCGCGAGCGCGAGCGCGCCGTCGGTCCCCTCCACGGTCAGCGAGTTCTCCTGCTCGCCGACACAGTCCGTCAGCAGGTCGACGGCGCCGGCGACGCCGTCGGCCTCGAGCCGCGCGAGGATCGAGGTCTCGCACGCCTCGGGCCCGCCGAACTCCCGGGTCGCGTCGACGACCGCGACGTCGTCGAACAGCTCCAGCGCGCCGAACAGGAAGTGGCTCCCCACCTCGCGGGTTGGTCCGCCCTGCTCGCGTCCCTCCAGCCACTCAACGTCCTGCCACGGGCGGGGCCACTTCGGGAAGCGGAACCGGAGGGAGAGCCGCCGGGGATCGCCGACCTTCCCGGCCGCCACGCGGTCGACCAGCTCCCGGAACCCGGGCGTGTAGCGGAACGGGAAGTTGATCGCGGTCACGCGGTCGCTCTCGGCCGCGCGGGCGGCCAGTTCGCGGCCCTCGGCGGCGGTGGGCGCGATGGGCTTCTCGCAGATGACGTGCGCCCCGGCGGAGAGCGCCGCGTCGACCACCTCGGCGTGCGCGACCGGCGGCACCCCGACGTGGACGAGGTCCGGCGACGCCTCCGCGAGCATCGCGTCGAGGTCGGTGTAGGCGGTCGCGTCGTGCGCCTCGGCCAACGCCGCGGCCGCGTCCGCGTCGAGGTCGCAGGCGGCGACGAGGGCGGTCCGGTCGTGCTCCGCGAACGCGTCGGCGAGGCGCCGGCCGATCACGCCACAGCCGACGACGGCGGCGTCGTACATGCTCCGACGAAGGGAACGGCGACTGAAGACCGGTTCGTTCCCGAGACGCGGTCGGGAGAGACGGCCGGGAGCGGCCTCAGACGCCCCAGAAGAACGCGATCCCGAGCGTCGTCACGACCGTCAACAGGACCTGCAGCGGCGCGCCCACCCGGAAGTAGTCGGTGAACTTGTAGCCGCCGGGGCCGTACACCATCAGGTTCGTCTGGTAGCCGATGGGGGTGAGCATCGCGGTCGAGGCCGCGAAGGTGACCGCGAGCACGAACGAGAAGGGGTTCGCGCCGAGCGCCTCCGCGGCGTCGACCGCGACCGGGATCATCAGGACGACGCTGGCGTTGTTGCTGATCACGTTGGTGACCAGCGCGGTGAACAGGTAGAACAGGCCGAGCACCGCGAGCGGTGGAAGCGTCCCGGACGCGAGCACCACGACCTCCGCGAGCCACGCCGCCGCGCCGGAGCGCTCCATCGCGACGCCCAGCGGGATCAGGCCGGCCAGCAGGACGATCACGCTCCAGTCGACGGCGGGGTACACCTCGTTGGGCTTCACGCAGCCGGTGACGACCATCGCGACGATGCCCGCGAGCGCGCTGATGACGATGGGGAGGACGTCGAGCGCCGCGACCGCCACCACCGCACCGACGATGCCGAGCGCGACCGGGATGCGCTCGGTGCGGAAGTCGGGCCGGGTGAGTTCGCGGGCGACCACGAAGTCGCGGTCGTTCGCGAACCGGTCGATCGTCTCCTCGGTCGCCTGCAGGAGGAGGGTGTCGCCGCCGCGGAGCCGACGTTCGTCCATCCGCGCGTGGATGATCCGCCCGCCGCGCCGGATCGCGAGGACGGTCGCGTCGTACCGGCCGCGGAAGTTGAGCGACTCCAGGGTCTCTCCCACCACGGTCGCCTCGGGCGAGACCACCACCTCGACGAGGCTCTGGTCGACCGCGGGCTCGACCTCGCCGGTCTCCGCGTCGAGAACCTCGTCGGTCACCTCGGCGTCCGGAGCCAGGTCCAGCCCCTCCGCGTCGATGAGGTCCAGCAGGCTCTCGCGGTCGGTGCGGAGCACCAGGATGTCGCCCGCGCGAACCTCCTTGCGCGCCAGCGGCTCGGTGAACGCCTGGTCGCCGCGGATCAGCTGGACGATGTCGGCGTCCACCTCGAGGTCCGCGAGGCTGTCCTCGACCGTCCGCCCGACCAGCACGGAGTCCTCGCGGACGACGACCTCCGTGAGGTACTGAGTCATCTCGAACTCCTCGACGAGCCGGTCGGTCACCTTGATGCGCTCGGGGATCAGCAGCCGGCCCACCGTGGCCATGTAGATCCCGCCAACCACCAGGACGACGACCCCGAGTTGCGTGAACTCGAACATCGAGAACGGGTGGTCTATCAGGCGAGCCGACAGGTCCGACGCGAGGATGTTCGTCGAGGTGCCGATCAGCGTCAGCGTGCCGCCGAGCATGGCGACGAAGGAGACGGGCATCAGGAGCTTCGACGGCGAGACGCCGGTCCGCTTCGAGATGGTCGTCACCATCGGGATCATGATGGCGACGACCGGCGTGTTGTTGATGAAGCCGGCCGTCCCCCCGGAGAGCCCGAGCACCGCCAGCAGTTGCTTGAACGGGCTGTCGCCGTAGCGCTCGGCGATCCGGTCGCCCACGATGTTGACCAGTCCCGAGCGCCGGATCCCCTCGCTGAGCACGAACATCGCGAGGACGGTGACGGTCGCGGTGCTGGCGAACCCGCCGATGCCCGTCGTCGCGTCGACGCCGGTCCACGGCTCCAGCGCGACGAGCGCCACCAGCACGCCGATGGCGGCGATGTCGATGGGCACCGGCTCGGTCACGAACAGGACCAGCGCGGCCGCGACGACCGCGAAGACGACCAGCATCGACGGCGACAGCGGCGGCACGGCGCCGAGGCCGGTCGCTCCCTGTGCGGCGATCATTCGCCAAGACCGACCGCAGGGCCGGACAAAAGTCTGCCGGGGAGACGCCGAAAGACGGACGGCGGTCCGGACGCGTCGCGGTCATCGCACTATGCGTCGCGGTGCTGATGCGGTCGCGGTGTTGTCGGCGCGCGCCGCGGCGACCCTGTGTCGCCGCGACCGCGCGAGGGAGGCCGCGGGCCGAGCGCCTGCGGTGCGTTGCGGTTCCGCGCTCGGCCCGCGGCCGAGGCTGGGGAGGCGTGAGGCCCGCGGTCGCGGTGCGGGGCGGGACTGAAAGGGGCAGTCGGCTCGATCCGGCCCCGGCGCCTCAAGCACCGCAGCGAGCGTTGCGGGGAGCGAGGAGCGCAGAGCGTGCCGCGGCCGGTCGAGCCGACTGGGGCTTTCGAGGCGTTGCTGTCCCGAACAGCAGGATCCACGACAGACACGGAAACCCGAGTTCCCGACGAACAGCCGTCAGCAGAAACGCTCCGATCACCCGCCCCATCCGAGTGCCGTACGCTCAAGTAGCCGGCCGCCCGAGCACGGCCATGCTCTCGAAGCGGCTCGCCTCGACGGTCGCGACCGGTCTCTGGGTCGCGGGGGCGCTGTTGGTCGGACAGGCGCTCCACGTCTCGGTCGTCGCCGGCGAGGTGCCGATAACCGCGCCCGCACCGGTGTTCTACACCGTCGCGGGCGTCGCGCTGATCCTCGTCGCGCGGAACCTCGACGCGCACCCCTCCGAGTACCTCGACTACGTCTCCGGCCCGGACGAGGACGGCACGGAGACCGGCGAGGCCCCGGACGCGGAGCCGGACGCCGGCTTCGACCCCGCGGCCTCCCCGCTGGACGACGAGGCGCTGGAGAACCTGGAGGCGCGCGAGCGCGAGAACCAACAGGAATAAATCGTGGGAATCGGTAGCACCGCCAACGCATGAGCACGATCAAGGAACGTCTGCCCGCCTCGGCGCTCCAGCCCGTCGGGATCGGCTCGCTGCTGCTCGGCGTCGCGGGACTGACGATCGGCTACATCCTCCTGATCCTCGGGATCACGTTCGTCTACGGCCTCGCGCCCCACGAGCTCCCGCTCGTCGATAGCCTCCTGGTACTGGCGACCGGACTCGTCTCGGCGCTTCTCGGATACGCGGGCCTGAAGGGCTTCATGCACTTCTCGTACTGATGTACGAGATCCGCGAACACCCCGACGCGCCGGACCTGGAAGCGCTCGGCGAGTTCGTCGTCGAGCCCGTGGCCCCGGACGCGATCCGCGACCGCCGCGAGGCGGGCGAGGAGCTCCGCGAGGTGAACCTGCTGGACGCCGACGAGGTGGACGCCTACGTCGAGTTGAACCCGGACCCGATGGCGCCGGGCGACACCGACATCGGCACCGCGCTCTACCGGTTGGTCCAGCTGTTCGGCACGCCGCAGTTCGAGGAGTACGCGGCCGGCGAGGACATCTCGTGGCGCGACGACGAGACGTTCAAGTACCTCTTCCAGGTCACCCGCGAGGACGAGCCGGGCGAGTGGCTGATCACCGTCCACGACTGGCGCGTCCGGCTCGGCGTCTCGCTGGCGGCGTGGTCGGGCGACCTCGACGCGGAGGCGCCCGCGGTCGACCCCGGCGAGGCCGTCTCGCTGCTCGCGCTGGTGACGAACCTCGTCACCGAGCCGGTGTTCTGCGAGTACGAGGAAGTCCCCTACTGAGGTGTCCCTCCGCTCGTCGCTCGCCGCGGTCGGACGGCGCGCCGTCGCCGCGGGCCGCTGGACCCTCGCGGTCGGCCGCCGCGTCCTCGCGGGAGCGACGAGCCGACGCGCGAAGCTGTACGCCGCGCTCGGCCTCCCCTACCTCGCGACGCTGATCAGCATCGGGAGCTACCTCTCCCGCGGCGGGACCGGGACGCCGACCGCGGTCGAGGTCGGACTGCTGGCGGGCACGCTCGGCGCGCTGTTCCTCTACGCGCTCGGGGCCGACGCCCGCGGGCGGTGAGCGGGCGGTGAGCGGGCGCCCGGGCGCCGCGTCAGCACTCCGCCACCGCCTCACCGCCCCGTCAGCACGTGCATCAGGCCGAACGTGACCGCGAGCAGCGCCACGAGCAGCCCGCCGAACGCCGGGACCACCGCGCCGTAGCCGTACAGGCCGAGCCAGTAGCCGCCGAACGACAGCAGGAGCAGCGTCGGCACCGACAGCACGTACAGAAGCGAGGAGAGGTAGCTCGGGAGCGTGGGGTCCTCGTTCCGACGCGCGAACATGCCCCGGTCCTTGGCGTCCTTCTCCTCGGTCGGGAGGTCCCGTGCCATGCGCGAGCGTTGGAAACGTCGGGGAAAGAGGGTTTCGGGCCGTCCGCCACTCCGTGACGCGAGCGCTCGTCTACTCCGTGACGCCCTCGACCGTCACCGCCGCGAGGTAGCCCCCGCCGAAGACGAGCAGTTGGATCGTCAGCACGTCCACGACGGCGTCCCGGAGCCGCGGGGCGCCCACGAGCTCCGCGACCGCACCCGAGTAGCCGAGCGCGTAGACGGGCCAGAGCCACGCGCCGATACACACCGCCGCGCCGACGACGAACGCCACGCCGGCCGCGGCGACGCTCTCGCGGAGCCCGTTCGTGAGCAGGTGCGCGTACACGCCCGCGAGCGCCACCGCGGCCAGCGCGACCCGGTGGTCGCCCGCCGGCATCAGGTCCTCGTGACCGGCCATGAACGTCGCCAGCCCGACGACGACGCCCGCGAGCGTCCCGACGGCGGCCGCTCGGACGATAAACGCCGTCCGGCGCTCGACGTAGAGGTCGCCGACCAGCCGCTCGCGGCCGAGCGTCTCGTTACGCATCGCTCCCTCCGTCCGTCCCGTCGGTTCCGGTCGTGTCGTTGCCCCCGGTCGTCCCGTCGCTCCCCCCCGCGCCCGCCCGGTCGTCGGTGACGTCCACGTTTACCGTGCGGTCGACGATGGTCCCGGTCAGTCGCCCGTCGGCCGAGAGGCGGTCCGCCTCGGCCGCCGCGTGGAGCCGCTCGGTCGAGACGTCCTCGCCGGTGGCGCGGATCCCGAACGTGACGGTCTCGCCCGCGGGCACCGCGACGGGGTCGATGCTCCGGCCCGCGGTGCTGGCGACCACGTCCTCGCCGTCCGAGACCGGGAGCCACGCCGCGTGGAACCGCATGTCCGCCTCGGTCGGGTTCGCGACGCGGAGCCGGACGGTGACGGCGTTGCCCTCCGCGGGATCGATCCCGACGACCTGTGCCTCGACCGACGTGGACGCCTCCATGTGGGCGGTGACGGCCGCGCTCGTCGACAGCGCGCCGCCGACGGCCAACGCGACCAGCAGCGCGAACGAGCCGACAAGCAGGAGGGACCGCGGCGAGGGGGACCGATCCATCTCAGTCGTCCGCGGGGGCGGACGCGGGTCCGTCCTCCGGCGGCCGACGGTCCCCCTCCGTGTAGAGGTGACACGCCGCCTCGACGCTTCGGCTGGCCGAGCGCAGGTCCGGTCGGTCCGTCTCGCACTGCGAGACGAACTCCGACCGGATCCGGTCGGCGGCCGCCTCGGCGTCGCCCGTCACCAGGTGGTCGGCCGTCTCCTCGATGGTCGCCATCGCGTCGTTGGGGATCTCCAGCGCGGAGACGTCGACGCCGCCCTCCCCCATGCCGAGTTCCGACTCGTGTCTGTACTCCTCGGGGAGCTGGTCGAGCGTGAGCCCCTCGCTCAGCAGGCGGTCGCGGACGCGGTCGTCCGGTTCCGCCCCGGGGTCCACGTCGAGGTCTTCGACCGAGAGGCCGTTCAGCACGCGGCGCTTGAACGTGCTCACGCGACGGAAGGCGTTCTGGCTCCCCTGCCACCCTTCCGGGGGGATGATCTCCGCACAGCGGGTGTGGAACTTGCAGCCGCTCGGCGGGTTCCGGGGGCTCGGGATGTCGCCGGTGACGTTCGCTCGCTTGCGGTCGCGAGTCGGGTCCGCGACCGGCACCGCGTCGAACAGCGCCTCGCTGTAGGGGTGTTTCGGGTCGTCGACGATCTCGCCGGTCGGCCCGTACTCGATCATGTCCCCGAGGTACATGATCGCCGTCTTGTTGCACATGTACCGGATCAGCGAGAGGTCGTGGCTGATGAACAGGTACGTCAGCCCGTACTCGTCCTGCAGGTCCTTCATCAGGTTGAGCACGCCCGCGCGGATGGAGACGTCGAGCATCGACACCGGCTCGTCACAGACGACGAAGTCCGGATCCACCACCATCGCGCGCGCGATGGCGACGCGCTGGCGCTCGCCCCCCGACAGCTCCTGCGGGAACGAGTCGAGGTAGGCGTCGCCCGGCGCGAGCCCGACGTCGTTGAGCGTCTCCACGACGCGGTCGCGACGCTCCTGGTAGGAGTCGTACATCTCGTTGATCCGGAGCGGCTCCGAGACGGTGTCGTACACCGTCATCCGCGGGTTCAGGCTCTCGAAGGGGTCCTGGAAGATCATCTGGACCCGCTGGCGGAACTCCGTCTCCTCCTCGCGGGTCATGTCGGTCACGTCGAAGGTCGCGTCGTCGAAGTGGAAGCGGATCGAGCCCTCGGTAGGGTCGTACAGCTTCACCAGCAGCTTGCCGAGCGTGGTCTTCCCGCAGCCGGACTCCCCGGCGACGCCCATCACGTCGCCGCGCTCGATGCCGAAGGAGGCGCCGTCGACCGCGCGGACCGGGTCCGTACCGGTGCCGAGCAACCGCTCGACGACGCCCTCGCTGGTGTCGAACCACTTCTTGAGTCCCTCTACCTCGACTAGTGGGTCGTCTGCTGTAGCCATGTTTCCTCCTTTGCGGCGTCTTCCTGCACCTGTTCGAGGTCGTCGAGCCGGTAACAGGCCGACTCGTGAGCGACCTCGCCCGTCGCCTCCCCGAGCGCGCGGTCCACGTCGTACATCGGCGGGTGGGAGTCGCGACACTCCTCGACCGCGAACGGACAGCGGTCGACGAACCGACAGCCCGGGTCCGGGTCGCGCAGCGTCGGCGGCGTCCCCGGAATGGAGACGAGTTGCTCCTGGTCCTCCTCGACGGTCGGGAAGGAGTTGCGCAGCCCGAGCGTGTACGGGTTCGCGGTCCGCTCGAAGATGGACTCGGTCGTCCCCGACTCCATCATCTTCCCGCCGTACATGACGCCCATGCGGTCGCACGTCTCCGCCATCACGGAGATGTCGTGACTCACGATGAGCATCGCCACGTCGAACTCGTCCTGCAGGCCCTTGATCTCGTCGAGCACGCGGTCCTGGATGATCACGTCGAGCGCGGTCGTCGGCTCGTCGGCGATCAGCAGATCTGGACTGCACGCCATCGACATCGCGATGACCGCGCGCTGTTTCATGCCCCCGGAGAACTCGTGGGCGTAGTCGTCCGCGCGCTCGCGGTCGATCCCGACGCGTTCGAGCAGGTCGCGGGCGCGGCCGCGGGCCTCCTCGACGTCGGTTCCCGGCTCGTGGCGAGTGATCGCCTCGACGATCTGGTCGCCCACCTTGTAGACCGGGTTGAGCGCGTTCAGCGCGCTCTGCGGGATCAGCGCGACGTTCCGCCAGCGGACGTCGCGGATCTGCTCGAGGGAGAGCTCGGCGAGGTTGGTCATGCCGTCCTCGCGGACCGGGTACTGCGGATCGTCGACCACGTCGCGGCGCACCTCACCGCGCTCGTCGGTCCAGGCCGGCAGCGTGCCGTCGAACCAGATCTCGCCGCTCTCGACGTCGCCGTTCGAGTCGAGCAGCTGGATGATCGACTTCGCGAGCGTCGTCTTCCCGCAACCGGACTCGCCGACGAGCCCGAACGTCTCCCCGTGGTCGACGGTCATCGAGACGCCGTCGACCGGGTGGACGTCCGGCCCGTCCATGCGGTACCGTACGTTCAAGTCGTTGATTTCGAGTAGATGGTCAGCCATATGTCACCTCTGGGGGTTCGCCACGTCCTCCATCGAGAAGCCGATGAAGTAGAACGCGCCCGCGATCATCGTGATGGCGATGCCCGGCGGCAGCAGCCACCACCAGGCCTCGAACACGAAGCCGCGGTTCTGTATCTGTTCGAGCATGATGCCCCACGAGTACGCCGTGAAGTCCGACAGGCCGAGGTACGCGAGCGACGCCTCCGCGAGGATGGCGCCGGCCGCGTCCTGCGCGAGGTAGACGAACGTCAGCGGCAGGACGTTCGGCAGGATGTGTCTGAAGATGACGCGCGTGTCGGACGCGCCCGCGACCTTCGCGGACTCCACGTAGGAGCGCTCCTTCAGGCTCAGCGTCTCACCCCGGATGATGATGCAGTTGTTCACCCACGACTTCACGACGATGCCGAGGATGATGTTGGTCGTGCTCACGCCGCGGATCGCCACGAGGACGATCAGCAGCGGGAGGAACGGCAGGCCGTAGGTGATGTCCGCGAGCCGCTGGATCGACTCGTCGATCCACGTGTCGCCGTAGTAGCCCGAGATGAGCCCGAGCGGGACGCCGACGAGGCTGGACAGCAGTCCGGCCGCGAGCGCGATGTACATCGCGTTCTGGGCGGAGTAGACCAGCTCGGTCATCACGTCTTTCCCCTGGTCGGTCGTCCCCATCGGCGCGAAGAAGGGGTCACCGAACGCCGGCGGGTGCGGCAGCGAGTCGATCTGCTGTGGCGTCATGCGTCCCGGCTCGGTGCCGAGGTACGCCGTCCACTCGGTCGAGTGCGGGGCGAACCAGCCGGGCACGATCGCCCACAGGACGTACATCACGAGGATGAACAACCCGATCACGCCGAGTCGGTGCTGTGCGAATCGGCCCCAGACCCGCTTGTAGCGGTCGATCTTGGGGCCCCACTTCTCCTTGTACGCCTCCACGCGCGAGTTCGAAGATCCAGTAGCCATGATCATTCACCCCCCTCGAAGCTGATCCGGGGGTCGAGATAGGTGTACGCGATGTCCGTCAGCAGCCGCATCACGACGATGAGCACGCCCAGGATGAAGAAGACCGCCTGCGCGGTCGGGTAGTCGCGGCGGAGCACGGTGTCGACGATGAGCGCGCCCATCCCGGGCCACGAGAAGACGTACTCGATGATCACCGCGCCGTCGATGATGAACGCGACGCCCACGATGGCCTGCGTCGCCACCGGGATCAGCGCGTTGCGGGCAGCGTGTTTGATCATTACCGTGCGCTCCGAGAGCCCCTTCGCCTTCGCGAGGTAGACGTAGTCGGAGTCGACGACCGTGTTCATCTGCGTCCGCATCACGAGCATCGCCCCCACCCATCCGACGGAGATGATGCTGAAGAGCGGCAGGGCGATGTGGTGGAGCACGTCCACGATGGCGCGCCACCACGTCCACTGCTCGAACGGCGCAAGCAGGGAGGGATCGTCGGGGTACTGCGACATCATGTAGGAGCTGGGCAGCCAGCCGAGCTCGTAGTTGAACAGCCAGATGAGCAGCCACGCGATCCAGAAGGCGGGCATGGAGTACGCGACGAGCCCGGCCGCGAAGACCGACTTGTCACGCTTGGTGCCGCGCCACCAGCCGAGGTACATCCCCACCAGCGGGCCGATGATGTACCCGAAGATGAACGACGCCCCGAAGAGAACGAGCGTCCGCGGGAGCCGCCGCTCGATGAGCGACCACACCTCGGTCCCGTAGGTGGGCGACCAGCCGAACTGGCCGGTCTGGTAGTTCACCATGAACGAGAGGTACTGTCGCCACAACGGTTCGTTCAGGTCGTACTGTTCGATTATCGCCTGCCGTGCTTCGCGCGGCATATCCGGCGACACCAGCGCGTCCGCGAACGTCCCCGGCATGAGCCGCAACAGCAGGAAGGCAAGCGTCATGATCCCGAGAATAACGAAGTACGAGACGACCAATCGATACGCGAGGTATCGGAGACTAATTCTGGCCATTTGGGTCTGTGTAGGGTGTTGCTTGTGGTTATTTGTGTGAGGGTTAAGTTTTGCTCTTCTCCGTCCGAGGCGTTCCGGCGCGGAAAAGTGAAAACTCGGACAGGGACGGCGGGTTACTCGGCCTGGTGGATCTGCGAGAACTGGACGCTCACGTACGAGTCGCCCGGGCTCGGGATCCCCGAAACGTAGCCCTCGAAGTCGGCCTCGTTGACCGGCCACTGCGGGATCTCGTGGCTGTTGATCTGCGAGGGCGCGTCCAGATAGATCTTCTCGACGACCTGTCGCGCGACCGAGTTGCGCTCCTCCGTGTCCATCGTCTGGAGCGCCTCGTCGATGAGGTCGTCCGCGCCCGGCAGGCCCTCAGTGCCGTAGCCCATCGCGTTGTTGGCGTCGGTTTCGCCGATCTCGTCCGGGCTGTGCGCCTGACTGCTGTGGAACAGCGCCTCGAGCGACGGCGCCGCGAACGGCGAGAGGTTGGTCCACGACATCGGGAACGCGCCGAAGTTGACGTTCGTGTACACCTCGGTGAGCATGGTGTTGAACGTCATCACGTTTCGCTCCACCGGGATGCCGAGGGCCTTCAGCTTGCTCACCCAATCCTCGAGCATCTGCGTGCCGAGCGGCGAGTCCTGCGGCGGGTACATCAGGATCTGAAGCGGCTGGCCGTTGATCTCGGTGATCGTCTCGCCGTTGACCCGGATCTCCTCCTCGACGCCCGGCTCGTCGGCGAGGATGTCGGACTCGACCGAGCCCCACGTGTACTCGTGACGGGCCTCCATGTCGTCCGTCGTGACGCCCGTCATCGAACCGGGGTAGTCGCGGCCGGGGATGACCTGATTGTCCCCCTCGGCAGCCTCACCCGTGATCGGGACGCCGCCGCGGAGGAAGTCCTTGATCGCGGCGTAGTCGGGGACGCCGGGCTGGTCCTCGAGGAAGTCGAACGCCTTCGAAGCCGGGTGCTCGTTGATCTCCGCGTCGATCTCCGTCTCGGGACGGACTGCGGTGTACCCCGGCGGCATCGTGAACGCACCGCGCTGGACCGTCCCGCGGTTCAGCTGGTCGATCCAGTAGATATGGTCGTACACCAGCCCGACGGCCTGCCGGAAGATCGTGTCGTCGAACGGCGTCGTCCGCATCTCGAAGGAGTAGTGCGCGTAACCGGTGTCGGAGCCGGTGACGATGCGGGCCCCCTCCTTCTCCTCGACGTCCGGAATGTTCGCCGGCAGCACCGAGCCGTACAGCGCGTCGATGGCGTCCTCGGAGATGAACGCCTGCTGGAGCGCGTCGGAGGAGCCGTAGATGTTGAAGCGGACGTTGTCGAGGAACGGACCGCCCGCGCGGAGGTTCTCGTGCTCCTGGTACCACTCGAGGTCGTTGAGCGTGTAGTCGTCGCGGTACTCGATCTCGACGGACGTGTCGGGCTCGTAGCGGGTGAGCCGCCCCGGACCGAGACCGACCGGACCGAGGTACTCCTGGCCGTCGACCTCGTAGGTGTTCTCCTGCGGCTGGTACTCGGTGAAGTTCTCCGGGGAGACGTCGCTCCAGCGGTGCTCGGGGAGGAGCGGGAGCTGGAGCTGCTGGCTGTCGTAGGTCCCGACCGGGTTCGCGAGCTTGAGGTGGACGTCCCAGTCGTTGTCCGCCTCCTCGACGGTCTCGACGGGCGCGATCGTCGAGGCGTAGCGGCCGGGGTTCGCCTCCATGATGAAGTTGTACGTGAAGAGCACGTCGTCGACGGTGAACTCCTCACCGTCGCTCCAGGTGATCCCTTCCCGGATGTTGAAGTAGACGTCCGGCTCGCCGCTGTCGACGTTCTCCACCGTCCAGTCGGTGTACGCGCTCGGGTGGACGTCGAACGTGACGGGGTCGAGCGCCGTCCCGTAGCCCATGATCTCGCTGAGCACGGTCCACGAGTACGAGGAGGACGTCGCCATCGGGTTGACGCCCTCCGGCGGGTTGCTCATCCCGAAGCGGAAGGAGCCGCCCTCCGGGACGTCCCCTTCGCCGACCTCCTCGGGCGTGGACTCGGTTATCTCCTCGGTCCCCTGCGGTTCGGTTTCGGTCCCTTCCCCGCCTTCGTCGCCGGTACACCCGGCGAGCGAGACGGCGACCGCGCCGGCGCCGGCCTTGAGGAACGGACGTCGCTTGCTACTGGTGGCAGTGGTGTCATCGTCTGACATGCCTTGCCTTTCGCTGTAATTCTGGAACTAAGTACCTTTCGATGATACCCCGGACCCGGGATTGTTTCTTTTCGGTTGTTTTTGAATAAAGACGTGTGAACTGCCGGATCGTCACCGAATTCGCCGATTAGCTGTCGAATGCTTCCTCGCTGTTTCTCGCGCGCACGCCGAAGTAGAGCGCGAACGCCAGCCCGGTGACGAGGAGGCTCGCGTACAACTGCGGCGTCATCGCTCCTTCCGGACCGTTCTGATGAGTCCAGACGACCCCGAGCCCGGCCCAGCCCGCTGCGGCCGCGAAACTGATGGTCAACAGCCACGCGGCGAGGGTACCGTTCCCCCGGCGCGAGACGACCATCGAGACCGTCATGAGTACTACGACGATCACCGCGAGTACCCCTCGAGTCGTCATGTCCATAGCCGAGACTCGAGGTGCGCGACGCAAAAACCGTCGGATCGAACCGTCACTCCGGGTCCCAGACCGCCGGTGCGACGCCGAGCAGCCGAGTCACCGTCGGGTATCCCAACGCGACGACGACCACGAGAAGCACCGACTCGAGGAAGCTCGGATCGCCGTGCACGCTTCGCACGACCGCCAACAGGCCGTACATGACGACGAACATGACGGCCCAGTGCGGAGCGAGCTGTCGGACCTTCTCCGAGGTCGAAACCATACGGTCCCGTAGTCCGGAGACCAAATGGGACTGTCGGTCGAGAAAACGGACCGGGCGCTCAGTAGCGCGACGGAACGAACGCCAGGCCGACCAGCAGCAGCGACGCGACGCCGTTGGCGATGATCACGCGCCAGAGCGCGTCCGTGGTCTCACCGAACTCGCTGATCTCCGCGAGCTGCGCTTGGTACGCCGCCTGATCGCTCGTGAGGACGACCTCTTCACCGGAGGTGAAGTAGGCCAGATACGTGGTGTCGCCAACCGTCACGTTCTCCTCGTGCCCGAAGCCGGCCGACCGCGTCACCGTCGCCTCCCAGGTCAGCGTCGCGGCGTCCGCGGAAACCGCATCGACCGTCGCCTCGTGACCGTCGTACTCGAGCGTGTCGCCCGTCGCGAACTCACGTTCCTCGGGGTCCGGGAAGTACTCGTCCGCGGGAACCAGCGTGGCCTCACCGTCCTCCTCGACGATGACGTACTCCTCCCCGTCGCGCTGGACCGTCTCGTTGTCGGCGTCCTCGTCCGACTCCAAGATCGCCTGCCGGTCGATCTCCTCGCGGAGCGTGAACGTGTCGGGGTCGTCCCCCTCGATGACCACAGTCCACTCCGCGCCGTCGTACGTCACCGTGCTGCCGTTCGCCCAGTCCGCGGACTGGTCCGCCGTCTCGTTCCACTCGATCGTTCCGGAGTACGACACGGTTACCGCGCCGTGGTCCTCCTCCTCGCTCCGGGACACTTCCGTTACTGTGTAGGTCACGCCGTTCTCCTCAAACTGCTCCCCCGCTGAGAGCCGATGGTCGGGGTCCTCGAAGGACACCTCCGGCGCGTCCGCGGTGGCGACGAGAGCACCCGCTGCGGCGCCGACGAGAACGAAGAGCGCGACGTAGACGGCTACAGCGCGTCGTTGCATGATTCGAGCATGGGCCACCCCGCGTATAACAATTACTTTCCCTCCCCGGTTTTGGGAACCCCCGTTCGGGCACGCATCGACCGCGCAGAACACGACCGAAAACGAAAGCCAAGGGCCGGCTATGTGGCTAAGGGTTAAAGCCCAAGAATATAAAATTGATAAATAGAGCATGTCCACCCGGTCGCGAATTGAGAACCTGAGAACCCGCATCAAGACGCGGTCAAGTCTCTCTGACGATGAACCAGAGGAGGAAGACGCACCGACAATAGCAGAGGATGACGCAAACAAGCTTCTGGAATTCTCCAAACAGCTCGACCTCCTGAATTCCGAGTACAGCGACTACCGTCACGAGAAGTTGCTGCGGCACTGCACTATAATGGCCGAGCAGATCGGCGGAGTCGCCGATGCTCTAGAAAGCCGCGAAGATGCTGAGCGTGTCGTAGCGTGGATCAACACTGAAAGGAATACGGAAGATTACAGCGAAGAGACCAACCAGGACTACCGAATCGCTCTTCGTATCTTCGGAAAGAGGACTCTGAAGCTTGACGAGGTCCCCGACACACTAGCGTGGATTCCGACCGGGACCAGCAACAGCTACGACCCGGTGCCCAGCAGAGCGGACATGCTGGAGTGGGAAGAGGCGGTGAAGATGTCTGAGGAGGGCGCACTAAACTCACGGGATGCAGCACTGTTTCCTGTCGCCCACGAACTCGGACCAAGAGGAGAAGAAATGCACGAGGTCAAGATGCGACAGGTGCAGGATGCCGATCACGGACTGCAAATCCACCTCGATGGCAAGCAAGGTGAACACTCGGTAACGCTGATCAACAGCGTTCCATACCTCCAACAATGGCTCTCTGACCATCCTGCCCCAGATGACCCCTCGGCGTATCTCTGGTGTAAAATCGACGACCCGCATGACAACGCATCCTATCATTCGTTCCTTGGTAGGTTCAAAGACTGCGGTAGACGAGCTGAAATCGACAAGCCGGTAACGCCGACAAACTTCCGAAAGTCGAACACCTACTGGCTCGCCAAGCAGGGGGCAAAAGAATCAATCATTAACCAACGTCAGGGGCGGAAACAGACCTCAGACCACGCGCGCCGCTATCTGGCGAAGTTCGGCCCAGAAAACGAGAACAACATGTATGCCGAACTCCAAGGCATGGAGGTCGAGACAGAGAAAACCGAAGACCGAACTCCACTCACCTGCCCGCGCTGTGGAAAAGAGACACCTCGCAACGAGTCATTCTGTGTCTGGTGCCACCAAGCGATGGAGCCCGAAGCAGTCGACGAACTGGAAGCCGAAGAGAAGGAACATCGGCGTAAGCTCCTGAAAGTCGCAAAAGAGAACCCTGAGCTACTGGATACGTTAGAAGAACTGGAACCGTTGATCAGTTCGCTGGGTGGGGATGCAGACGTGATCAGTGCCGCAAAGGAGTTCACTGAAGCGACTGAGTAGTAGAACTACCAGCAATTGCTCTTGCAATAGGGGCGTTTTATGTGGCGTTGTTGAAACCCTGGGTAGAAGACAGGTTTCAGAGGTAGTGCTGAATACAGCACATGATCGAGAAATGGGATGGCAATGGGTCACGTGAAACCCGTGACTGGCGGATGCTGTATACGCCGTACGGGTACTGTTCCACAATCGGATCGCACACGTCGGGGAATGACTCGGACACCACCTTGCTTCAGGCTCAGACCGGTGTCACCCTCGCCGAGGAAGCGATACACTTCGTACTGCGGATTACTGAGGTGGCTGAGGGACAGGGCATGCAACTGGACCGGTGGGTTGTTTAACTCCCCTCGTCCTGCTGGTTCTCGCGGTGGGCTTGGAGGATGTCCTCGAGCGTGACGTCGTCGTGCTCTTCGACGCGATCCTCGACCCGGATGAGAACCTCCCGAGGGATCTCCACACCCGCCTCGTCACCGAATGTCTCCCTGGTCAAGGCGCTTTTCACGGTCTCGGCGCTTCGACTGATCTCTTCACCGACCTGGTTCGCGGCCTGAGTGAACCGGTCCTGTGGCGTCCGCTCGGTCCGGAGCATGAACGCTCGGGCCATCTTCGCCCATTTCTCGCCGCGTTTCTCAGTCTTGTCCCAGTAGTAGTCGTCCGGGATGACCTCGTCGAGGAGGTCGGGGATGATTTCGTGCTCGTCGTAGTCGCGCGTGGGCCGGAACTGTCCTAATCCCATATTCGGTGTGTGGGGCGTGTGGGTATTAGTGCCAACGGAAATAAGGGTTATTTCTAGCGTTAGGACGTCTAGGACGGCAGTATGGACTAGGACAAAGTATGATCATTCTTTTTGCTCAGTTTTCTAGGAGCAGTGCCTAGTCTGGATCATGAGAGGTATTCGAATATCTGGAGAAAGCGAAAGGCGAGATCGTTCGTCTGTGCGTTCTTTGAGGAAGCGAGGTCTTGGAGGTCCTGAATCCTCTCGGCATAGTCGTCATTCATCACCAGTTCCAGTTCGTAGCCGGTTTCGTCCTCAAACTCGTCGGCCAGTTCTGAGAGCGGAGTTACCAGTCCTTTCGGCGTGTTCAGACTCCAGAGCTGGAAGGTGAACGTCTCGGCGGTGTCGTATTCGGTGGTCACCAGCTTCTCGGCCCGTTTGAATTTCCGATCTAGGCGGTCACGGTTCTCCTTGTAGGAGCCGTAGCCCATTCCACCGAGGTGGGTCACGACCTCGCAGGCGTAGATTTCCTGCTCGCCATCTAAGTTGACGCCGACCACGTCAACCTCCGTCTGAGTGTCAAGGGCAGTCTTCTGGTAGGTGACGAAGTCGCAGTCTCCGATATATTTGTGATGGGCTCCGACCAGCATTTCTCCGGCTTTCGCCTGTGTTGACATGGCCGAGCGTTCTCTGGGGTCCGAAATAAAGCGTCCGTCCACGGGGGTCATGGTCCGAACCCTCGGAGCCAGCGTTGGTTCTGGATTCTTCGGCAGCACGGTGAGGGTGCCCAGCCTTGTGGTCGTTTTGGTCCTTGCGGCCCTGAAACTGTGGCCGTTCAGGTAGTCAGCCTTTTTCTCGGCGGGCTTTGAATGGGCAGTATGATCCCGCCTAATGAACTTGCTCTAAAGGTGACCGGAGAATGGACTGAAGAGAGGCTGGACCCGGAGTCAGAAGTCACACCGAGAAATCCTCGCGCATACGCCCAGTTCAAGTCGGCGACAGTGTACTCTAAGGGTGACGTGGCATCGGTTGAAGAGGATGTTAAGATGCCAGGGGAGACCGAGATGAACGCCTTGGCAAGTTCGATGAAAGACAGTGCATTCAACGACGGCCGGTTCGTCACCAAGACCACTATCCACCGCGTGTACCGGGAGATTACAGACCTCGTTGAGAGCTACGAGGATTTAACCCAGAATATGACGGCCCAGTTGATCATCGAGGAACACGATCTCGAACAAGAATGCGAAGAGTTCCCGATGGAGGTGGATCCAGATCATCTCAAAGCATCGATCCGCGGGTTTTTCCAGATGAGTGTACCGCAGGCGTACGCCGAAGCCTACTTTGAGATTCAGCTCGCGAACCGGGTGCTGCCGTTCCTCACCTTGGCCCAGGTCGTGATCGAGGATTACTCAGTGAGTTTGCTCCACGACAAGATCATTGACGAGGACTACCGGGGTTCGAATACGACGAAAAGAAAACTCGAGAGGAAGCTGTCTCAGCCGGGGCGTGAGATGCTCCTTCAACGTACAGGGCTGGTGTCGGGGGACCTCAGGAGCGATATGCAGGATGTCCGGCAAACACGGAACGATTTGGTCCACAATCTTCGTGAAACGGATTATTTCGAGGAAGTGGTCGAGGCGGCTGAGGCGGTTGAGACGTGTGCAGAGGTTATCGAGGAGTTCGAGGAGCGGTACGACGAAGGTAGTTTCTCCTGGTGAGACCGCATACACTTCTGTATCGGTCACGGTGCTTGTATCAATTACTGGGAGTTCAATTAACCCGTTTTATGTAGAATTTTCCCATCATAACATCTTATTGAGACCCAGTTGCAATCGGCAGAACGCTATTAGAAGAGAGGCGGACTACTGATCGAGTGATTCACGAAGCTGATCGAGGCGGTTGATGTCTTTCTCGACGACTGCTTCAGGAGGCTCTTCGCCGTACTTAACGAGAGCAGCCAAGCAGAGTGCTCGAACGAACTCGTCGTTGCTGTGTTTGATGACTCGAACAAGTGACTCCTTGTTTTGGCGGACGTAGACATCAGGATCGGTAGATTCACTCATCCGCCTCACCACCACTGTAGAACGCCGCGGCAGTTTGGAGTGCTGCGAGTATAGTAGAGTCCTCCTGAACATTCTGGAAGAACTTCCGTGCGTCTCGAGGGGTGGGGGTATCCCCTCGAAGAGAAACTCCCGCACGCCCCGCAGCAGCCTTGAACCACCGACGGATTGTCTCAGTTGTTACATGGCTACGTCCCGCCTCATGGCTTTCAAAGACGTACGAATCCTCGTTGAGTCGTCGTTTGATTGCTTCGGCATTTTTCTCGACGGGAATCAAGGAGTTTGCCCGTCCTTCGATACAGAATCCAACCTCATCTAGACCCTCGTCCAGATCAGTGAACTGGACCCGGTCAGTCCGCAGAGTTGCACAGTCACTGGTAGAGAGACCACACCCCGCTGTGAGCAACACAACAAGCTGTTCATCAAGGGATGCTGTATGGTGGTAGATTCCCGCAACTTGACTCGCATCGAGGTTTCCGGGGTCGGAAACATCGTGGTCCTGCCACTCCACTTCGGAGAGTAGGGTGGCAAAAGGATTGTTGTCGTCATCATAGAAGAAGTCGTAGAACGCCTTCAATGTCAGCGCATACTTCTGTTTGGACCCCTGGCTGCCAAGCTCTCGATCCAAATCGGACAAAATCGGTTTCCAATGGTCTCGAAGTGAAGAAGGCCCCTCATCGGCGATGCTGACAATGTCTACATGGCCGTGTTCCTCTTGATAGAGCCGGAGGAGTGTAGAAAGCCCGTACTGGTACGTCTCGATTGTTGTCTGGGTCAGGCCGGACTGAGCAAGTGACTCTAGGTACAGGTTCAATGCATCATGCGTGGCCTGATGATCGCCCTGCCATTCGAATGTGGAACCACTAGGCGAAGAGAGACCGACATGTTCAGCAAAGAAACCGGCCAACGTCATATTGTGGGAGTTCTGCTGGCCGCTGAAGGGGTACCGAAAACCACGGTACCCGTGTTCAACGAGCCACTGATAGGAGGGATACTCAGTGGTTGGATCGTAGCCGTCGTCGCGGAACTCGGGTGCAATCTCCTCCCAGTACATCTCCTCGAGTTCCTCAAGCGATTTATTTGCCCATTTCATTCTTCACCCGACGATAGTGGTATGCTGGTAAAAGGGGTAATGTCATATGTTGGTTTCTTGCTTGAGGTGGAGACCTAGAGCGAGATCAACTGTTCTCAATGTCTTAGCAAGCAAAAATCATCAACAGTAACTGTCATCACATCTGCGGGTGGTGCGTCGTTGGTAACCACACCGGGTGTTGGTCATCGACGTGAAATTGCTATAGAAATAACCGGAAAACAAGATCAAACAGAGTAGTAAAACTCCTACAATCACCTGCTCCAGTTAACGCCGCCGCTATCGTTTTGCTGGGAATCCGAGACTGCGAGAGTGATTCTTCCTTTACCTGGGATTCTGGGGGGCTCTTTACTGAGAGTGATTTTGCCGTCCTGTTCAAGTCCACTTACGTAACGACGGGCTGATTCGGTGGCACAAGCAAACTTGTCGGTGTTCCGGGTTACATACTGACTGAGTTCAGACTGAAGGTGATCCCATACCTCTCGCCCATCCGAAAATCCCCAGCGGTCGGATAACTGTCCGTTTGATGTGGGTTGTTGCTCTACAATGTCGATCACCCGTCGGTCAAACGTATCTATACTTCTGTCTTGAATCGTGATTTCGAACGGTCGCCAATCCGTCGATCCGCCTGGCCAGAGATTTCCGTACAGGCATCGATAGAGAATCTGCCCCCCCTGTGTAACTAACTCTCGTAGCTGGCTGTCGTTCTCAATTGACGCATATTCGCTAACATCCATCAGAAACAGACTAAATGATTGAAATGCACCCAGTGAAGGATTACGTCGGCAACGAGATTTGTGGAAGCTAATGCTCTTTTTAACGCTCTGGACTGTATGCTGTTTCCTGCGGTAACTGTCCTCAGTGCTCTGGAACCGCTCTACAACCCGTTCTGTGTCCGACAAATCGCTAATAACCGGCAGAGGTCCGAGGGTTGATTTTGCGAATCCGACTTGATCATCAAGATCCATCGTCAGCTCGTCTTCTGGGATTCCCCAGTAATCGGTTGCTTGATCTACGTATTCATCCCAAGAAGTAGGACTGCGCTTCGTTGTGATTTCAGGACGGGAAATCGGACACCGATCGTTAGCGTCTAACAAGTATCCACTTAGAGTTGGGTCAACACACCGTGCCGAAAATGGTATGGCTTCTACAGTATAGACATATTCTGCACCCTCCGTATCCACGACCCTCAGTACACCGAAATGGCCCGTGAGAAGATCCATTGGCTCATACTTCATCCAATTGAACAAATCGTCCAGCTCTTCCTTGTCAATAGGGAAGTCTGGAGCGAGTTCATTTGCGGTGTATCGGGCACCCTTGAGGCGATCGACAACGAGATCGGTGACCGGTTCCTCAAAAACGTGAATTCCGCCACGTCTGTTTGAAGGTACTGTTTCTGCAATCTTGCCGTCGGTTACGACGTGGCCCGCGTCCACAAGCTCTTGCCTTTCCATCTCGGGTTTGTCATAGAATTCGTCTGTTGGAATCATAGCTTTCGCGTGTATTGGTTGGTTATTCTCTGATCCAGTTCGTACATTATTGGTATTCGTGCCGGTGAGTGCTTAGGTAGATTCAATCAATCGGCTGATGAGTGAGTTCCGTTCCAAAGTTTCTCGATCGCCAACTAATGTAACGTCTTGTGCGCAGTTGAAGCAGGTGTAGAGTTGCTCAATATCACTCACGGGCGGAGTGACCACTCGTTCTTCGCCTGTAACAGCGAGACTGACTACAGCCGAGTCTACATGAGTTCCAGATAGCTGATCGGGGAGACGAACCGCTATGCCTTCTCCGGTTTCTTCCAACTCTTCTCGAATTGCATTTGCATGGGCGACAAAGGGAGTGACAACCAAATCTGGAGAGACGTTTGCACAAACTTCAGCTACCTTCTCGGCTTCAGTTTTATTTTGCGTCAGGCGCTGATGGAGATATGGTGTCGCATGTACGGGGATACTGACCTTCAGACGATGATGATCGCTATCAATAGGATTACTGGTACGGACTTTGAATCTGATGTCCTGGATTGTGTATGTCTCACCGAACGTTAGTGCGCTCGCGTCAAGGGTTCTAAGCTGTTGTAGAGACTGAGAGATATGGACTGCATCAACTTGTTTGACCGGTTCCAGCCGGATGAAACGGGTTTCGTTTTCTTCAGTGGACGGTGGTACTTGATATTCTAGCGAGGTTTCGCCGATGGCCGTTGCTATCGCTCCATCCGTATCTCTAAATTCGAAACTTCCGTCAATAGTCTCTGCGTCAAGTTCCAGTCCCGAAAATGCAGATTCCATTGCAGGGGTGAGTTCTGCTTTCACCCGAATGCTCTGACTGTCGTCGCTCTCAACGTTCGCGAACCGCCGGTATAGACGGTTGAAATACGCCTCGTCAAGACGGGCGTCTCTAGCCTCTCCACTGACAATCTCAGGACCAGACCGTCGAGTGTCACCAATTGCTGCTACTCGATCGCCAAGAACCTGGAGGAAATGGAACTGGGGTTCTGCGAGACTTTCAGCACCCACAATCACGATCGTGTCAAAGAATTTGTCAGTATGGGGCCGAACCGACTCATCACCATCTCGCATAGCGTGGAATACCTGCTCACTAAGCGCATAGCGCGCCGACGAAATCACGATAGATGCGTCACGAAGTGCCTCATAGATTTTGTGTCCATCAGACGTTCCAGTGAGACCCGTCGTTGCTCCACCAGCGAATCCGTCCATTCTAGTTGCCCCTTCGACTGAAGATAGTCGCTCCTCGACTGAGTCGGTCATTTCAGGCCGCGTACAGAGAATTAATGTGCGTTGCTCATCGTCAGGTATCTCTTCGCCACTAGTGGGGCTTGGATACTGCTGCGTGGCAAGTTTTGTAACAACGTCAGTAACGAGCGTAGTCCGGTCACGACGGACTGGAACATCCAGATACAGTTCCTTTGCGTCAGCGTACTCGGAAAGAGAATTTAGGTCCGAAGGGTCGAGACTGTCTTCGTTATCGCCGGCCTTTCCTGTCGTTTCAAGAAGGGGAGAGACCTCTCCTCGCTGAGCGTAGTCCAGTTGTGACAATAGCTCACGTGGTAGAGAATCAGCCGCGATGGTACGGACGGCTTCATATGTCTCCGTGGGATCGAGGAATGCTGAATTTGGCGTTGATTTCAGTTGGAAGACGTACTTGTTCTCAATCTGGCCATAGTATGTGGCTTCTTGATAGTATTCCGTGCCGGTCTGCTTGAGACGTACGCCCGAACCTGGAGTAAAGGATGGAACTAGCCCTGTATCTGACGTGAAGACCATCCTTCGTTGGCCCTCTAAGGCTTTAAGTTCGAGATCAGGGATTCGCAACCCTGCTTCGGACAGTGTTTCTGGAGCTAATTGCTCAAGTTCGTAGCCTAATCGTTTCCGATGGTCTCGTTCACTGTTCAATGCCTGACGAAGACCCGTGTAATGGTCGGTGACAGAGGGGTCTCGGAATTCGAGTCGTTGCTCACACTCGTCGAAGAGCGGACACTGGGATATGATATTTCCCTCATCGTCTGATTCAAAACACGGCCACCGGCGCTCAGATTGACAGTAATATTGACAAGGTGACGGTAGAATCTCATTTTTCTCTTGATCGGTTGTTGGCGACTTGAACGTACAGCCAGCACAATCTCGACCGTAAGTCGTCGGCACACCGAATCCATCGCGAAGAACAGATGCCTCGTTCCGGAGAGAGAGGATGTCTTCTACATCGCCGCGCCGCAATTCGACTTCCTCCAACACGACGCCCGATTCGTTCGCTAAGTTCGGATAAACGAGATAGCCGCTAACTCCTTCGTCAATCCGCTTATGGAGACGCTCTCCTGTCTGAAGAGTTTCGAGGAGGAACGCTAGGAGATAGACCCGGAGTTGAAATCGGTGCTGATTCCGTCTTTTATCCGTCAGGTTGTAGTTAGTTTTGAGATCATAGGGGACCCCGTCGACGATCAGGTCAACGCGGCCATTAAAGCCGACTGAGGCAGAGAGGCCTACTTCTGCACTGACATCTGTTGCTGAAGCGATCCGATTTGTAAATTCGTCGTCTGTCAGAAGACGAGTAGCAGCATTCAACGCGTTCTCCTGAATTCGGTTGGGACTTACCCATGCTAACCGACACAGAGCCATCTCGATAGAATACTCCGACTCAATTAATTCTTCAAGGGACGCCTCAACTTGTGCTTCCGACCAACCACCTTTGAATTGAGGTTGGCCCCCTTCTTCGATTGCCCGTTCTACTAATTTATGGACTATTCTACCTTTGATTGCTCCAGGAGAAAGATCGTATCGACCAGGCGAATACACGTTCTTCTCGTAAAGAAGGTCGTAAATACGGGGGCACTCGCTAGCGGAGCGCATCTCACTTTTGCCGATTGCGGTATCCGGGTCACGAATTATGATGCCGGTGACGTTGAAATACCACTTGTCGTTGTGTGTGTTGGGAATCCCCCTGACGATGACCGACTCGTCTTGCTGTAAAGGCACCTCGTCGATTATTTCGCGAAGATACGACGCGGTTCGCCCGAACGAGTCCGTCCAAGCAGGATCCTCATGCCAGATCGAGAGGAAGGCATCATCTTCGAACTGACCAGACGCCCTAACTGGATAAAGTGTCTTGTCGCCGCCTTGTTGCCCCCTTCTTGGGTCACCAACGACTGTACATCGGATAGTGACTTCGCGGCCATAGTGCGTCTCGTCGTCAACGATGTCCTGAATTGGATAGATCATTTTCACTTACCTCCATCAAGTGCCGCTAGTGAGCGTGCGAGGAGACGGCGGTCAAGCATCTGTTCTTGATACCGATACTGGTGTGTGCAGGAGTCCCGTTTTAGACAGTCCGGACATGCATGAATACACTGCTTGGTCACCTCTTCTATTCGTTCAGCCAGTTCACTAAGATCGCGACGCTGAGAACGCCTATTCGCAAATCGCCGGTACGTCTCTCTGACCCGAGTGTCGAAGAACGTTCGGTCCTCCAAAGCAAATACCAAGTCTACCGGTCGTGGTGTGCGGTTTAGTTGTTCCTTCGTTGTCGTATATGTCTCAGCAACAACGCTATAGAAGCGGGCCATTTCCCGTGTCTCAGCAATACGGTTAAGGCGTCGGTGAAGTAGCGGTTTGACGTCGTCGTACCGAGCGTACGAGAAGTCGGCTCCCAAGCTCTGAAATGCATCATTGAACTCGGGTATATCGCGCCCAGATGTAATTTCGCTCGTTTGGGCAAGGTCAAACACGTACTCTCCAGAGTATTCCTTCAGCAAGGAAACCAACGTCTCTTCTGTAGCACCAATATGGCAGCTCGCCTGTCTAGCAAGCCCGCTTAGCAGTTCAGTATCGGAGAGCTCACGTAAGTCATCGAAGACTTCACGGCTTACACCAGCACCGCCTTGAATTGAGTCATAGATACCGATCTCAACGGTTTCGCCGTTCGTCTCTACGAAGTTCACGTCGTACCAAGCTTCGAAGTCGCCACCACCGGCACTGTATTCTGCCGCCCACGAAGCAAGTCCATGTTTGAGTGAATGGACGAAGACATGCTCAGCAAATTGTCTCACTGAATCGTCATCAGCGCACTCCTCAATAATGGCTTTCAACGAATCTCCATATTCATCCAGAAGCGTTTCATAAGTCGAGATTTTCCCGTCATCGTAATCAAGCAACCCTAACCTCCTGTCCCTGGACGGTAGGAGGCTTGGAAGACATGCTTCAATGTCGTTAACACTGGCTTCAAATAGCGAGTCTGGCCCGTCAGACCCCATCGAAAAGAGATAGTCGACCGCAATTAGGGCACGATAGAACGGGGTAACGCTAAATGCGTGTTCGAGGGCCTCTTCTTGGAAGAACAGTCGGTCCCATAATCGGCGATATAAGAGCGAAAATTGGAGGTCTCGGAAAAGCGGCGTTTCTTTCTGGAAGACTTTGTCAAGTAACTCGGTGACCATCGACCGGTCTATATCAAACATCAGAACCTGGCTTTCCTCACGGCTACCGACGAATGCCGTGACGTCATCTTCCTCATGACGATAGCGAATTACTTCAGAGAATGTCCTTTCTTCGCCGTATAGAGTCAACAGGGTGGCATAGTACGCTTTAAGGAATGTCGCGTCGCTGTTGAACTCTCCCTGCTCAATGAGGCCACCGGTCATCGTCGACAAATCCAGTGACTCTGGACTGTCGCCTCGTCCAAGGGGATGCTTGAACCAGAGGAACTGCGAGGTCGGATCACTTTTCAACTTCGTGAGTTCCTCCTCTGAGACGTCCTCTGGTTTCTGATTCCTTACAACCCCGTTCGCAGAATCCCAATAGTAGTGCGTATGCTCTCCGTTCTCACCCACGCTCGGATTCCAGACGATGAACTGCTGGGGAATGTAGACGCTTACGTCGTCTACAGGGTGTTCAAACGGGGTGTACCGCTCTTCTTCACTCTGTGTTAGGATCTCGGATAGTTGACTGGATGTTCGAATGCGCAGCCCGTCGTTAATATCTGCAAATCCTCTTCTCGATGAGGGCCCGAAATCGCCAGTCCATAGGTCGAATTCCCATCGACGTTTGTAGCCGCCGGGCAAAAAGCTCCCCAACATAAGATCGAGAGTCTCATTCGCTAAAAAGCCGCCATTCGCGTTGACAACACTGATGTTACCACCGACCTGCTCAGAAATGAATGTACCCGGAACGCTAAATGGCCTTGTTGCCTCTGGATCAAGCTCAAAGAGGTCTGGTATATGGCAATATGGACGGAAACGATTGCGCTGGACCTTATCAAGGAGGTCAGATTGGTATTGAATCAGGCCATTAAGTCGTGCCAGCAATCGCTCTTCTTGTGTCAGGTCATCTGCTTCCGAGAGAGGAGTTTGATCGCTCATTTGTTGGAAGTATTCTCCAAGTCGAGGTTCCCAGCCGCAATCTCCTGGAAAAGCCGTCGCTTGAATTTCAGATCATCAAGACTCTCTTCGAGATCGGCCTGACGAGTCCCTCTAGGGAACCGTGCTGCCTCCCAGAATTCTTGGATGTCTCCCCCACCGACGCTTGCGGGTGTTAACGGGGCCTGTGTTAGATTAATGTAATCTCCAATTTCGTTGATCACGGCAGTAATCTGCTCCTCAGGCACCATCGGGAACGCCTTTCGGAGCCAGTTAGCGATCTCATCTTGCTCATGTGTGAATTTCTCATCTAACTCCTCGATGTCTAATCTTCGGTATATTTCGTCTGCGGTCTCGTTATCAGTGACGTTCAAGTAATCGAAGATCGCAGAGACGAGATGCTCTGTTCGAACGAACCTATTCTCTTCATCCAGATTGATTTCGAGGTACCGCTCATCTGGGTCGGAGAGGAGGTTTTCATGGTGGAAGTAGAATGCATCTTCAGGACGTGAACCGAGAACAACTACTGAAATCGGTTGGTCATCAGGATCACGGCCTCCCCTACCTTTCCGTTGTACGAATCCAGGGATGTTCATCGGTGCTCGATACTGGAAGGTTCCAATTATGCCGGGATGGTCGAATCCAACTTCCAGTGCGCTAGTAGTGACCATAAGATCCCAATTGTCGTCTTCAACACGAGTACCATCCGGAGTCTCAGTTCGGCCACTCTTGTGCAGGTAGACATCCATCGGCTCGAGATCCAGTTCGTCGGTCATCGTCCACCAGCACTCACCGGCCTCATAGACAGGACACGGATTCAGATTCTTGTTCGGAGGGAGTGGTTCGCAGACCGCCCGTTCATGTGATGCTGCATTCGATCGGAACTGGTGCTTAGGGCAGTCTGGATTGGTCCCTGGTTCATCTTCGTCTCGCAGGAAAGCATCAGGGGTACGGAGAGTGAATAACTCCTGACCCTCGACACCTCGTCCAGACTCTGCGTCTTGGATATAATCACCTAGTCGTTTGACAGAGTCGATAGAGTCAACGAACCCCAGAATTTTGTTCTTTAGTTGCCCCTCATCAGACTCCTGTTTGAGGATCGTATGGTACATCGTGAAGGCGACCTGAATCATAGACGAGAGATTCGTTACGTTCGTCTCTTCGAAATCCTCTGGTCCCCATTCACGCCGAGGTTTGTACTTGGCTTCTCCCTGTGGAACCTGGACCTCACGGGGGTCTGTAGCTTTTATAAATACGAGATATTCCCACCCGATTTCTTCAATCTCACTCTCTTTTCTAAATTCCTTACTCGTCTCCTTCCATGGGATGTCTTCGTTCTTACCTCGGGGGGTGATCTCTCTAGCATCGGGAGTCCCAAAGATTGCCTCTGTGAACTGTTCAGCGTTTGATATAGTTGCACTGGAGGCAACCAAGTTGGGTTGTTGGTCAGGATCGACTTCCCGCATTGCTGCTTGGAACCGCCGCATTACGTTTGCGACGTGCATTCCGTACTGGTTCGTATAGACGTGAACCTCGTCGAGGACAACGAACTTTGGCGGTGACGCGTGTCTCCAGAACTGATCGTAGCCCCGGTGATCCATCAATCGTCGATGAAGCGTATCGGGGGTAACTACGATGATGTCGGCTGTGGCCCCCTTATCTGATCGGGCAAAGTCAGCCTTATGCGCGGGATCCTTGTCACAGACCATGTCATCCGTCGGCATTCCTCCATCACAGCCGTCGACGGGACAGCTGATCTCAGATTGGCTTGCACTACCGTGTTGGAGGGCCACTGTTATCGGGAGCGAATCATAGGGCAGTTCGTCGTCCGCAGCGATAATTTGTTCAATCTCGTAGAGATACTCGACGATACGCTCAAACTGGTTATCACACAGGTCTTTTCGGGGGTATGCAAGAACAGCGTCAACACCGCCTACCCGAATATTGTCATGGTTCGCCGTCAGGCTGTATGCGAGTATCGGGAACAAGAAGGCCTCTGTCTTACCACCACCGGTACTCGCTGTGATAATGTGGGCTCGTTCTTCATCCCGTTCGGTAACCGCCCGGCGATAGAGTTCATCGAGGGATCTGCCCTGGAATGCAGCTAACCCGGTCATACCTCGGCGCTTACACAGCCTGTATATCAGAGTGAGCGCATCGTTCGTGGCGTCTCGCCAGTCTGCACGTCCGACAGACCCAAACTCAGAAGCAGGTTCGCCGGTTCTTGAACGTTGTAAAATCTCTCTGATTTTGTCACCCAAGTCAATTCCTTGGTCACCCCATTTAGGCTTCTCACGGGACTGTATGTCCATCTTGACCATCTTCGTGAGACTGGGAGCGTGCTCGTATCCACTCTGATCAGCGAACCGCTGGCGAAGCAGCGCGAAGTACCTAGTGACTTCTGCTACACGACTCCGAACGCGTTGTTTGTCGTAGACGTAGAGTAGAACATCCCTTTCGACAAGTTTGTCGATGACATGCTGAAAAAGTAGTTGGCTGGCCGTCTTAGTAGATAGCTGAGCAGGGAATGCGTAGGTAATGTCGATATTTTCGCCAGTATCCGGTTCATCTTCACCGAGTACGAATGTTCGGTGGAACCGATCGAATAGGTCTGACAGTGCTACCGTAGCATCGTAGTTACCGGCGTTGATCTGCTGCTTACAGGCATTATCGACCCATCGAAGAACGTGTTGTTGTAGGTCATCATGATCTTTCCCGTCGACAAGAACCTCCCACATCTCCTTGACAGCATCGAGGTGCTCATGCTGTCTCATCGCTGTATTACTCATTAGCCATCACGACCGTTATGTCCTCAATGTCACTCGTAGAGTCCGAGTAGACATCTTTGAGTTGACTAAACGCTTCTGCCTCATCGAAGTCTGTCTCAGTGACGAGCTTCCTGAAACTTCCATCGTACTCACGCAAGGCAGCGACAAACTGCTCACGTCGGGTTGGCCCTTTTGCTCGTTCACGAAGGTCGTCAATGAGTGTCGGTGCCGTGGCGAAGTCGCCCTTCTTTACGGTTTTCCGTGCTTCTTCGAGCAGTTCTTTCCCTTCCTCATCGGAGATTTCCGGATCGAGATCCTCGAGCTGTTTTAGATACTGTTGTTGCTGCTGCTCAATCCCTTGCGCCTGCTCTTTGAGAGATTTGAGGTCTGGTTCAATCTCTTCGAGGGTGCTGAGGGCAACTTTGAATTCGCCACTATTGAACTGATCTCGATAATCGTCAAATCGAGATTCAATTGCCTCAAGTTCCGCTTCCAGTTCCGTGTGCGAAGAGTTCTCTGCTGCAATAGCGTCGATGTGGTCCCCCGCGCTGTCTGCTACATCACGCAGTTGCTTGAATTTCTCAGTACATTTCGACTTGACTCCCAGTAGCTTTTCAACCTCATCGTCTATCGTATCTACCCGGTCATCGATGCTCCCGGCTCGTTTCGCAAGCCGCTCATACTGCTCGTTATCTATGAGCGACTCGAGTTCCGTATCCAGTTCTCCCAACTCCTCATCGTAATCATCAAGCTGAGACCCGAATGAACCCTCTACATCAGACTTCGAAATCTTCCGTCGAAGATCGTCAATATCGTCTCGAACTGAAACTGCGTCACCGACAATCTTCTCTTTGCGGTCAGAGACAGCATCTTCCAAGTCTTCCTCCAGTTCCACGATGTCATCGATGAGGCCACGAACCTCGTTCAGATCGTTGTGGGTCGGGTTGAAAACTTCATCAAACTGTTCGAGTCGGGTGGAGTGGTCCTCAATCCGGTTCTTGTAGCTATTGACGCTCTTGGCGTCAAGCGAAACCGCTTCGTCGTAGAGCTCCTGCGCCGCATCCAGTCTGGATTGGGCTCGGGATCTGGCTTCATTATACTGGTCCTCAACACTAACGATGTCGTACGCGTCGTGAATCTCTCCCTCCCGTTCTACTGTGGTGGGCTCCACGTAGTTCTGTCTCTGGAGATGGTCCAAATACCACTGAATCATCGCATTCTCGTCACCACGTGAACAACCCAGAGCGAACTCAGTGGTTAGCTGATCCTGGATCTCATCTACGGTGAGAGCGCCGCGCTCGTTAAGACGGCGGTAAATCTCATACCACGGCGGCTTGTCGTTCTCGATGTCCGGATAGACCCAGCGATTTCCTGATTTCGCTACGAGATTTTGATCTCGTAGCCCACCCATTATGTCCCCATTCAGGTTATAGCTTTGAATGTCGAGCTCGTCCTTTAGGTCACCAATTGTGAACTCTCGTGCATCATTTTTCTCCAGATACTCGATGACGTCACGGTGAACCTTGTCGGGATACGGAAGGATCGTCTCTGTGAAAGTTTCCTGCAAGCCACCGATTATGCCGATTTCAGAGATCAGCGTGTGGCCATCGACCATCCCCTCTGCTTGAATCTCAGAATCGCCAAGAGCCAATAGCCTACCGTAAATGAAGTTGTCACGTTGTTCGGTAGAGAGATTGACCTCTATGATGCGGTCGGTGACAAACTGTCGTTCTTCGCTGTCTAGCCCGTTAACGTACTTATTTGCCTCCGCAGATTGCTGCTGGTTTTGTTTTACCAACGCACCGAAGGTGGCACCACGAGATTGGTAGGCCTCGACGTAGAGTTTGAGTAATTCTGCGGGTATTTCCTGACCGTTATACACACCAACGACGACAGTTTGTTCTCGCCTCCCCGGCCCTCGGTCAACATCGATTAAGTGAAGGGCGTATTCATATCGACCGGCAGCGATGGTGACTGGATCCTTGTGCAGACTTCCTTTGCCCATCGATTGAACAGCCAGGGCTAGCCCACGTGAAAGGTCTCCTTGGTATTTGTCAGGGGCATTTGTCGCTTGGAGATCCAACTTCTGTATTTCCGTTCCTTCGTCACCCTTTCCGCGGAAGAGGAAGTCCTTGGCCTCTTCACTCAAAACGTAATAGTATCGACCGTGCCGGTCACGTTTTTCAAGTACACGAATTTCACCAGCGTCCTCCCCTTCAACAGTAATCGGACTCATGAGAGTGCCAGGAACGTCATCCGAGAAGGAATTCTCTGGAATCGCATCTCCTTCTCCAATAAGGCGCCCCTCCAAGCGCTCGAAGTCATCTCGTGCGTCCGGGTGTGCATCCTCGAGCCCCTTCTTGAGTGTGGTGAGTGCTTCTCCACTTAGGAGATCCTCGTCACGCACAAGAGAGGTGAAATCTCTAAGAGCGTAGACGATAGCATCGCCATCAATCCGGTCCGCATCCACCTTCGCCGCGTAGTTGAGGGCCTCAGAGTATATTTGAAGAATCGATCGTGGGTGGCCGCCCGTAACCTCAGTTACAACATCGACCGTGTCTTCCACAATTGGTGAAATTTCACCACGGTTAGAGGTACGGTGGACGTCCATCCGGTCAATTAGCATATCCTTGACGTCCGATTCAGTAAGATCACCAAGATAAATATCGTCTCCCTGGAATCTTTGAACCAACGCATTACCAAGCGAGTCATCGTCGTCCTCGTATTGGGTAATCGCCATTCGTGCACCTTGAGAGAACCCGAGAAGAATGTGCAGTCCCGAGGTGTTCAGTTCGTTAACTAAATGAAGGAACGAACGAATAAACCGCTGTACCTTCTGCTCATCATTTTCCGCCTCAATGTCTTCTGCTTCGTCGATGAAGAGGTAGACTGAGCGGTATTCTAATTCCTCCCTAGCATGTGTGACGATTTTCCGAAGGTTCGTGGCAACGTTGTCTTGCAGACGTTCATATTGATAGGCCTCGTCAACACTACTGTCCGGTTCGACATCAGGAAGTGACTCCACGTAATCCTGAAGACCAGGTTCGTCTTCTAATATCTCCTCGACGATTTTCTCATACAACCGACGAATACTCAGGCCTAAGTTGCCGACGTATACTGCTAATGCTTCGTACGTTTCCCCATCGACTTCAACGCCTTCTCTTACCTCGTCCCGCAGTTCGATGAGATGGTGGGACTTACCTGTCCCATATTCTCCGAAAATCAGCCGACGTTTCATCAGATCGGGTTCACGAATGCCCGATTGGACAAATTCACGTAGGCGGTATTCTTGGTCATCTCTTCCGACCAAATCATACTGTGCCGCGATCTCCTCATCCGCGATAGTCGTCGAGAATGGGTCTCGTTCCAACCCTAGTTCGTCGAATTTGCTTGCTGGTTCACTCATGGATTTTAGCTCCTTCAAGGACGTCCTCGTTGAGGATCAACTGTTTGTAGCTACCTTCAGAAACGATACCGGCAGTGTGCAGTCTCGTAATGTAGTTATCGAACGTGCTTCGAGGGATACCGTACAATGTTTCTAATCTCTCGAAGAGTTCCGGTTCTCGAACGCTTCCTCCGTCACCAATTAAATCGGAATATTCTTTGTAGATAATGTGTGCGAACAGGCGAACAGGCCACCTCTCCTGGATGTAGCCATTCTCAACCGGTTCAATAACGTCGGCATCCTCCAGTAGATTGAGCCCCATGTCAATTGTGAATTGGTTCATCTTGTCACCAATGAACGCATCGCCATCAAATTCCCGCATCACCTCGTAGTCCTTGACCGGGCCTTTCCGGTAGATGAATTTCGAGAGGACGAGTAACATCGGGTGTTGATACATGATATTCGCGAGTATTCGGTCTGCTTGCGCTCGCTGATCTTCTGCACCAACGACTTCCTCACCTGAATAGGTCAACACAACCCGATTGTCGTTAAATTCCTCTTCGGATGTTAGTCGATAGCCCTCTTCGCTATTTTTTATGAGATTTGCGTCACGAAGCTGCTCGATTATATCGTCTGCTCCTTCCGTAGCGGTTTCATCAGCATCGATCGTTTTCCGTTGTCTGAGTGCTTCTATAAGCTCCTCCTTGGACATCGGACCAGATTCTGCAATCAGTTGAATGCCGGCCCGTAGTTGGAAGAGGCGCGCATACTGAAGGGTCATTCGAGAAGATATTGTTGGTCTCGCTCATAAGTAGATAAAGGCTTCCCCGATTACTCCCACGTTTTCCCCTGTCGTTGGAAATACTGAGATGTCGACTCCTCGTTCTTTTTACTGATAACACCTGTATTGGCCAATCGTTCTAGAACTGCCTTGACTTCTGACTGATCCGTTCCCAATTGAACATCACGAGGGAGCGCATCGTGTATCTCGGCAGGAGTTCGGGGTTTCTCCGGGAGGATTAATTGTATTTCATCCCGGAGATTGATTTCTGCATCTTCCATCGAATCGTCGACATCCATAGCTGGTTCATCGGGATGAAGCGATCGGGCTATTTGTTCTACCAAATCCCGGATTTCGTTGTGAAGGGCATGGTCGCCAGACTGGTCCACATACCACTCAAAATCAGCAAAATCGATACTCATTACTTGATAAGTAGCTATCCCCGCTTGGTTCTGTTCGACGCGACCCATGAATTCTTCACCGACTTCCTGGACGTGGTCTGAAGTTCCACGAAACATACGGTAGACCTCCTCAACCTGTCTAAACCGACAAGAAACGCGCTCATAATGCTCGTCTTCTTCGATATAAGGTAGTGGAAGTAATGATGTATCGACATATGCGCGGTCAAACTCAGTCAGGTATTCGAATACTTCCTCCGGGTCAATGTTCCAGTATTCACCGATCACGAAGGCGTAGTCTTCATCCAGTTCAGTAGCTTTTCCACTAGGAATATGTTCAGCGATGTGAGGGAGTGTATCGACATACTCGTCCAGTCCCAATAGAGAAAACATCAACGTTGGATCTACAACACGGGCAAAGAATGGGATTGTTTGGAGAGTATAATAGAGTGACCTCCCATCACTGTCGACACCACGTATCACACCGTGCCGCTCCTCAAGAAGGTTCAGTTTGAAATTCTCGTTCGTAAAGTCGTCTGACCCACGTCGGCGATACTTATGGAGTATACGTCGAACATCGGCGGGTTGTACGCTAAAGCGGTTCGCCAATTCTTCGATAGTGTATTGACTTTGTTCCAGTTGATCCAACACTAATTGGTCGAGGGAGCGTTCAAATATCCGAACCGCAGGCTTTCCCTCTGGTAGTTCCTTTAGCAGCTGGTCAGTAGTCGCAACGCGCTTGTTATGAACCAAGCGTCGTCGTTTGGTTTCGGAGAGGGAGTAGAAATCGACATTGTCAGCATACATATTGATGTCTGACTCTCGCTGACAGATATTTCTGTTCCTGTCTTACTCGCACCAACAGCGTACTGGTCCTGTGTTCCCCTCCTCCCCCTCTGATTCGATGTCACAGACAAAGGCCTCGCCGTCAGGATGCATAATGAACCGATCTTCGTCGATATTCTCGACTGAATCCACATCCTCAATCTGCCAATCAGCGTCCTCATTACCGTCCCACGTGTAGTAGTCGTCCTCCCCCTCTACTGCGAAGTCCAGCATCCCAGACCCACTACCAACGATATGCTGGACCCGATCTAATCGGGTCGACTGCGTGATCCTGGCCATGAATAACTCTCATTCAGCGATGATAATCAATGTCCGCCACTTCAGAGAAGGGAGTAGTGCCACCGATGGAGCTAGCAACTCCCAAGCATCCCAGGTGGAGGACGACGGGCACTTCCACCACCGCGCATCCCACTACGCGGCGCTTCGTCGTCCGACTGGACTAACGGGAGAGACAATCATAGATATTCGCAGGCTAGATCCCTTGGTTTAGCATCAGGTTCTGCGCTTAGACAACCCTCCCAGTCGAGAGGACGAACTGCACGAGTGTCGTGAGGACAATATACCGTTCAATCGACTCTTCTACCGTCACTGTCTTTCGCCGTTCGTCGTACTGAACGAGGCCCCGCTGGTCTATTTTCGGGAGATGCGTCTGTATCAACCCGTTGTACGCGGATTCGTAATCAGCAGTCCCGACGTTCCTAGGTGGACTCCCTGTCTCGACGCCTCGGATGACACGTGCTAAGTGGCGCACCTCAATAGTGGTCCCCGGCTCGAACAGAGCGAGGTACTGGAGTGTGAGCAAACGTCGTCGGTTGCCGAGGAAGTTGAGCACGTCAGCGACCCCTGGAGAGTCACTATCAACTGCGCTCAAATGGACCACCTCTTCCTCGAAGCTTTCGGAGGCAACGATGCAACATGACCGTCGAACTTTTGCGAATCGTCGTCGTTAGTACACATGCTGTCTATTCAGGCAGCGCGGGGTCGGTGTCTTCACCACCGGGCCCACTCTTCGTGGACCACCCGCGTCAAGGAAAATTAGCGGTGGAACCGACTTAACCGTAGGTAAATCGGCTCAGCGGGGTCTACGATTCAGTGTAGTCTGGACGCTCGGCGTATTCAATCGGATCTCGCTCGCCCAGGTTCTGGAATGCCTGGAGTCGGAACGCGCACGCGTCGCAGGTACCACAAGCCGGTGCTTCGTCGCGATAGCAGCTCCAAGTATGTTCGTAGGGAACATCGAGTTCGAGGCCGCGTTCGGCAATGTCTGTCTTTGAAGCCTCGACGAACGGCGCCTCGATACTGATCTCTGTCTCTGGTTTCGTTCCGACATCGACAACCTGCTGGAACGCCTCGAAGAACTCTGGCCGACAATCTGGGTATCCCGAGAAATCCTCGCTATGCGCGCCGATGAATACGGCCACACAGTCGTTGGCTTCAGCGTACGAGGTCGCCATCGACAGTAGGTTGGCGTTCCGGAACGGTACATAGCTTGATGGGATCTCGTCACTCTCGAGGTCCGCCTCCTCAACATCCATCTCGTCGTCGGTAAGACTTGACGCGCCGATTTTCGAGAGGTGGTCCGTCGTCAAGTGGAGGAAGTCAGCGGCGTCGAAGGCCTTGGCCTGAGCCTTCGCGCATTCGTATTCCTTTGTCTCTGTTTGCTGTCCGTAGGACGTGTGCAGCATGTACAACTCGTAGCCAGCGTCTTGGGCGACAGCCGCGGCCGTCGCACTATCCATCCCGCCGGATGCCAGAATGACCGCCCGCTTCTTGCTCATTCTCGATCCTCCGAACGGATGACCGCTGCTTGGAACCGCTCACGTTCGGCTTCACTTGGTTCGCCGACGGTCGCTCTGGTGGTGGTCGTACTCTTGGTTTCGATGCCACGCATCGCTTCACAGAGGTGTGTTGCGTTCATTTCTACAAGGACCGTGTCTGCGTCGAGTTCCTCTTGGAGGCCTGATGCGATGTTGTTCGTCAGCCGTTCCTGCATCGTGAGTTGCCGTGACTGCCAGCGAACGTACCGCGTTAGCTTGGAGAGCCCCACCACTTCGTCGGTCGGCCTATACGCGAGGTGAACCGTACCGAAGAACGGCAGCAAATGGTGCTCACACAGGGAGTATACGGGAACCCCAGTTTTCACTATTAGGTCAGTTGTCTCGGCGTCGAAGGTTCGCATCGTCGGCTTCGCGATCTCACGTTGGCCTTCAGTGAGTGTTGCGAATGCGTTCGGAACGCGCCGCTGCCAAGTCTCAGCGAGCGCGTCGCTGTCCGGATCTTCGCCGACAGCCTCCAGCAGGAGTCGGATACCTCGCTGGGCTTTCTCATGGTCGATGTCCGATTCAGCGTCTTCGGTCGCAAGTTGCGAGTGCGTGCTCGTCATATTATGTTTCGGGAGCGTCGTTCCACAAATCGACGTGTAACCGCGGCGTGTATCGGTAGCCGTATTCCATCGCAAGGTCAGCGACCTCGTTCCGTCTTGCGTCGAGTTCATCCCGGGTCGTCCCCTCCGGCATCAGTAGCACGTCTGAGTCTGGGATATGCCTCGATGCTGTCGAGCGGACGTCGGCGAGGAGAGATTCGATCTCAGGCATATCTTCGGGGCCGGTGACGACAAACTTGAGTTGGGCGTCATAGTCGTCCACGAGCGAACCGAGTGCATTCAGGTCTATGCGACGCGCTTCGTGTCGGTCTTCCCACTCACCGTCGCCCTTGGGGTCCTTCTCCGGGGTAGGTGTACTTGAGGCAAGTTTCGGGCTGATGCTCGCCAGATCGATAGGAGCGTCGCGGTGGATGGTGCCGTTAGTTTCGACGGTAATGTGGTAGCCGAGGTCGGCCAGACGTTCGAGGAGAATGTCTGCCTCGTCGTGGATGAGTGGTTCCCCACCAGTGAGGACGACGTGGTCAGCGTCGTCGTGTGACTGGACTTCCTCGACGATGTCGTCGATGCTCATGGTCCCGTGAGTCGGCTCCCAGGAAGTGTGATAGGAATCACAGAACCAGCACCGAAGATTACACCCACTCGTACGGACGAACACAGAGGGGGTCCCGGTGAGTTTACCCTCTCCCTGAAGCGAGTAGAAGAGCTCGTTGACCGGCAGTGCCGCGCCGTCGACGTCGTCCGTAGACTGCTCGTCGGTAGTTGAGCTGACCGGCATTAGTGAGTCCCCCCCGCACAGAGTTCCGAGGTCTCTCGAACGGTAGCCGAGATGTCTGAGACCGAGTCAGGGAGTACCTCCGAGAGTTTCTCCTCAAGGAGGAGGCCCATTATTTCTGCGGTCGGAGGGTGTTCGAGAACGACTAGTGAGTCACTGTCGCCGCTTTGTTCGAAAGCCTCAATGAGGGGATCTCCTTGTTCGAGAAGAAATCGGTGGTCCCATTCAGATATTACTGAGGTAATATCTCCTTTGTCGACAATCCAGCCCTCCTCAGTAAGCGTCCCAGTTATCTCTACCGAAATTTCGTAGTTATGACCGTGCGGCCGACTACACTTGCCATCATGGTGAAGTAGTCTATGGCCTGCGCTGATGCGAATCGGGTTATCTTTTCCTACGATTAGCATCCGTTCATCTGACTCAGTGAGATTAGAGATCGATTCTTCCTCGGAGTACATATTAAACAGGCTCTCTCGGTATTCACTAAGTATTATCGGTAGCATACTCATAGATGGTCAAATCTCTGGGGAAATTATATTTTAGTTGCCAGATTAATGCTAACAGTGTCGGAAATTTCGTCAGTTAGCTATTTAGAGACAATCCAACCGGATTGGGATGATCTTCCGCTGACTTGCGAATTGCTTGAGCTACGTCGTCGTGAGCCGAGCGATGATTTGAGGACCTTAGCTCTAAACAGAGGTGGTGTAGGGTCGAGAAAAGTTCAGCACGTAACTCGACTTCTGCACCTACTCGAACTATTGGAAGACGATGAGTTGACTGACCGAGGTCGATGGCTGGCCGAAGCGTATGAACCTGCTATGCAGCAGAGTCGACCAAGAGCAACGTTAGGTATCGGGGTGAAAGATACGCTCTCGCACCGCGAGCAGATCCTCCTCTGGATGGTCATATATCACGAACACCGTTTGCCAATGCTGGCGGTTCTCCACCAGCTTTCTGTCGAGAGCGTTCCCGTAGCACAAGACTCACCGGCAGCACAGAGACTCGCAGAGCGAATCGATCATCTCTATCCCGGTGTCGATAGTGAGAGTTCCTGGGTACCGCGTGCAAAAGTCCATTATAAGTGGCTAGTTCACATGGGATTCGCGAAGGTTCGCTCAAACAGCTACATATTAACAGATATGGGTGACAGTATCTTCGAGCAAGTTGAGACGGAGTGCCCTGACCAGTGGGATACTATACAGATCCACACGGGCCCGACACTGTCGGACTTCAGCTAAAAAGTGTCATTTACCAGTATAGCTCTGAGTCAGGTGCTTCAAACGGATTTATACGATGCCCTCCCATCGCTACTACTGGTGACTATCTAACGTGCGGTTCTATGTTCCCGAGTGGGATGACGCAGTCGACGCCCACTACGATTTTGAGCACGATGAACTCTCTACACTGGACCGTCAAGAACGCGATTTAGATTACATATGGGATATTTTCGAGCCGGAAACAACACCAGTCGATGGGGTTCTCATCTCTCGTGAGCAGGTCGAAGAAACGGACCGTAAAGCCGAACGGCTCGCGAAGCACGGCGTCTACGACGACCCGGTTCTTTCTGTCCCGAATTGGCTGCCCACGATTAGTGACTGCGGGGCCTGGGGCTACAAGTCTCTCCCCTTCCCGCCGTACGGGAACGAACATATGCTTGACTTCTACGAGACGCTGGACGTCACTGTCGGCGTCACCATCGACCATCTCGTCCTGGGGTCGGGCAAGGACAAGGGCCGACTCTACCTTGATGAACGAGCGTTCGCCGAAGAGCTCAACAAAAGCGATGTCCCTGATGCCATCGCCGATGTCGTCGACGTAATGGTTGATGAATGGCCCGAAGAATGGCCCTCATACGTCGACGAGTATGAGCCTACGATTCGTACCGGTTCCGACACAGACGTTGAGTCGTTTGGTGCAGAGGACTTCCAAGGAGATATTGACGCAGTTCTAGCTCGTCTCGCAGAGGATCCACGTGCGGTCTACCGTAAACACGACGCCGAGTTCCGCTACGACCTGACGTTACGGAACGCCCAAGAGATGTATGACCTCTACCAGCGTCGTGACTACCCGTTCCGGCTGATGGTTGCCATCCAAGGGTGGAACCCCGCCTCATACAGCAAGGCCGCCGAGGAGGTGCTTGATATTGGCTACGACTACCTCGGAATTGGAGGGGTTGCAGGTAGTCCAACTCACGACGTCCGTGGAATCGTTAAGAGCGTCGGAAAGACGATCAAGCAGTTCGAACGAGAGCACAACACTCGCATCGACTCTCACGTCTTCGGCTTCGCGAAGACTGAGGCGTTTGAGACGATCGGTCGCTCGGGGATGACTAGTTTCGACAGCGCCAGTATGCTTCGTTCGGCGTGGACGGGTGGACAGAACTATCGCCTTGATAACGGCGAACGCTACGATGCCATTCGAGTCCGCTATCCATCAAGCCGAGACGATCTCGACGAAGCTGTCGAGAAATCCCTACGCGGTCGTGAAACACTAGTGGCGCTCCGAGCATACGATGCAGGAGATTCGATTCGTGATGCTCTCGAGAGTTGGTACGAGCGGGCCAAGGAGGTGCTACCAGCAACGAGAGAATATCTGCTGGAACACCGCCACGATGAGCAGTACGACGAGTCGCTCCTACAGGATATAGAAAGAGCGTTTCGAGAGGACTTCAAGTATGGACGCGAGCTTCAGGCGAGCTTCAGCGACAATCTCCGTAGTAAGCTAGTCAAACTTCTGCGGGAAGACACCTCGACCACTCCAGTACCGTTCGAGGAGTACGACGAACTACTGAATACGGCGACAGACGTATTTGAGGCATTCCCACACGCGAAGACCGTTTTAGACGAACCGCACGATGTCAGTGACTATGATCGTGTCTGGGCGATTGTCCGGGAGTACGCTACTTGGATTGGCGACGACGATCTCCTCCAAGAGTACCAAGAAACTCTTCGAAATCGCCCGTGGGAGAAATGCGACTGTCCGATCTGTAGAGACCACAGTATCGAGGTGTGCATCTTCCGGGGGAACGATCGGAATCGGAGACGGGGGTTCCACAACACACGACGCTTCTACGATGAATTCGAAGAAGACCTTCCGAAGATCCTCGTCGCGACCCAAGGTGGTGCGGCCCTCAGTCGCTACGAAACTGTTGAAGACTATCTGCGCGACAAACACTCCTCGTTCTGGACCCAGACACACGATCTTCCGGTCGCAGAGATCGGTGTGCTAGATGCGAACGGAGTGAGCGAGTGGTGGGAAGAAACTCCGTCGCTCGTCTCGTTCGCCCCAGACCGTATGGCAGCAAACGTCGGCGAACAAGCAGCGAGGTACCAACACCTCTTCGTGCACACACTGGACGGCGAACTTGACGAAGAAGTCGTAGCGGCAGCCCGTGAACATGATTGCGAGGTTCACACCAATAGCAATCCCCGAGACCTGCGAGATGAAATACTCGAGGTCTGCGGGCAGAACTATGCCGCCGGTGAAGACTTCGTACCTCATCCACCTGAGCTCGATACCGAAAATGGATTGGACATCCTTGTCATCGACCAGTGTTCAGGTTCGAAGGAAGTACCAGACGACGCACCAACCTTCGGTGAGGAGGAAACTCTTCAGTTCTCTCGCGAAGACCTCCTCGCTCGTGACAATGTGCCAGGTATCGCGGCACGGGATCTATACACTGGACGCCAGCAGAACCACGTCAAGAGTGCAGTTAGATGGCTCATGCGACAAGGCCACGACGTCGATCGCTACTTCATAAGTGCAGGATTCGGACTTGTCGCAGAAGACGAGTATCTCCCACCCTACGACGTAACGTTCAGCTCAATGAACGTTAGCAATATAAGAGAGCGATCTTCGAAACTCGACATTCAAAAAGAGCTACAACGACTTCTGCAAGAGGCCGACTACGATGTCGTCTTCTTTACCCTCGGGAAGGACTACTACACCAGCATCGACATCGACGAAATGGTTCAGGAAGTGCGTTCCGACCGGATTGGTGTGGTGTTCAACCGCGAACTCGTCGAGGATCAGTTTGACAACATCGAGTCCATCCCCGCCCGGACAGAAGATGCAAAAGAACATGGCACGATTGTTGTTGGACTCAAAGGACACTATATGAAGAACTTCGCTCGATACATCGACAGCGTCGATACTCTTCGGCCGGAAACTATCGAAGAACTATGTCGGCGGGTAGAGGAAATCCCACCACAAGCGGAATTCGAGTCTGAGTGAGCCTCCACTACCGACATGACATAACGTATTTTTTATATCTACGATTAATTTCCGCTTATATTCTTGAATTAAACATATTGCCCCATTCTCTATATAATAGGCCAGCCTATCCGAGCGGGAGGCATGTTGTATCGACGCCGAAAACTCGACCTCCCCCGAGGAGAACTGGACACCCCCGTTCTCTTTCCCGTCAGAAACATCGGGAAACGGTCGAGTGACAATACACCGACGTACGTCGGCACGATCCCAGAGTTCTCGGCAGCGATGATCAACGCAAGGTCAATCCGCAACCGGGACCCCATGTGGCAGAGAATATCGAATGGTGTAACCCTACGAGAGGAGATGGGTGTTCCCGAGGATACCATCGTTTTTGCGGACAGCGGTGGGTTCGACTTCGCAAACGAAGAAGTGGACACTACCCCAGCAAAAACGCTTGACACCCAGAGCAAATTAGACGCCGACATCCTCGGTACAGTCGACATCCCTCTCTCAAGAGACAATCGGGCAGCAGAAAATCAGCGGCGAATCGATCAAAGTATCGAGTACGCACTCAAAGCGAGCGACCACCACGATGGAGATGGACTTCTCTTCGCGAGTGTCCATGGTTACGATCCAGAGACAGTTCGGAATAACATACAATACCTGGAGAAGAACGGCGAATTCGATGGGTATGCCCTCGGAAGTATGGTTCCGATACGAACCGATTATAAAAAAGTAACAAAGCTGATACTATCTGCGCGAAACGCGACAGACAAGCACCTGCACGTGTACGGCCTCGGGGGACTCGTCTATCAACCACTTCTGCTCTACTTGGGGGTCGACAGTTTCGACTCTTCAGCCTTCATTCGTAGTGCGGGCAATCGGAACTACCTGATTCCGGGCTTCGGCGGGGAGGAACTACGGAATATCGAGGAGTTAGATAGGCTCCCCTGTCCCTGCCCAGTGTGTGGACAAAGAGAACTCGAGGAGATTCGCGAAGACCGAGTTGCCCTGACTCAGCATAATCTTTGGGCGCTCGCGACCGAACTGCGTCGCTTCCGCTATGTCGCCGAATCCAATCGAGACATCGAGGAGTACCTCGACTTGCGCTTCAGTGGGAACGAGGTCACCAAGCGTGCATACGAAACCGCGAAGCAACAGGTGCGGAGGCTCACATGAGCGACGAGAGACCAACTGTAAGGCCAGTCACTCTCAGCCGGATGGCTGAACTGACCCACACCTGCGAAGCAGCTAGCAGGTCCACTGACGATCTCGAAGACGAATTGGACGTGAGTCATCGACGTGCGCGGGAAACCATCCTCGAAGCGAAGCGCATCTCTTTGCTCGACGAAGACGACTCCGGCGAGGAACCAGTCTACACGACGACTGATGTCGGCTTGTCGTTCCTCAGTGCAATTCGCGACGAGGACTGGAGTCAAGTAAGTACAATTCTCGAGACACGGAGTCCACACTACGGGACCTTCATCGAGGTTCTCGAAGACGTCGAAAACGCGGGGTTAGACACGCTTCTGACACAGTTGGAAGAATCTCAAGAGTTCAGTCCATATTCGTATAACCAAACGAGCGTGGAGGTGCTCGGAGACTGGGCAGAGAGGCTGGGTCGGGTCCAACGAAACGCGTTCACGGGAAACTACTACTTGACAGATGAGGCGGCGATACCCACTAACTTCCACTACCTGCTCTTGGACGTGTACGACGACCTCGAAGAGAAAGCAGGCGTCGACCTGCGCCAGCGCTACCTGTCAATCCCACGTCTCCGTGAGGAGACCTGTGAACGACTCGGCTGCACTCGTGGTGATTTCAACCAAGCGCTGCTCGGGCTCTGCCAACAGAATGTCGGTAAACTCGAGCTATCGGGGGCACCGATGGATACGGCTGCAAAGGATGCCGCACTCGGCATCAAGCGTATTGCGCTCTCCGAAGAGGACGGTTTAGTTAGCACCTCGCAGTCCACTCAGCAGGTCATGGCCGGTGTCGAACAGTTCGGTAAGAAATACTACTACCTCGCAGTGCACGACCGCGACATCGAATACACACAGGAGGCTACATAATGTCCGACGCATTCACGATCACCGACGAGCAGCAAGACTACTCACAGTACAACTTGAACGCGAACCCATTCCCGTACAGTCCAGTACCCGCTGAAGATCCCGAGATATACTGTGGCCAGCAGCACGTCTCGGACAAGATCAGCTCAACTGTCTCGTCAATGCTCTCTACCGGCAAGTCCAAGCACCTGGTAGTCACTGGGAAGTATGGCAACGGGAAGTCACACACGCTCAAGTACACCCGTTCGCTCCTCCGTGATCGCGATGACGTCGTCGTAGGGTACGTTGCCCAGCCAGGGGAGGGATTCCTCGACATCTACCACGAATTCATCTACGATCTGGGCTTCAACCGCCTCCAAGAGCTCGCGTACGAGTTCCTCGCATCGGTTGCAAGAGATGTCACCGACACGAACCCGATCGGTGCCAGTGCGATGAAGTCGCTGATAGACGACGGCGACGTACTGCTCTCGGAAATTGTTCCCGAGGCGATTCGCCGACTCAGCGATGTGACGAAGTTTGCCGACTTCGCGCGTGCCATCATCCACATGGTGTACGAGGACACGAATCTCTACGCGTGGCAGTGGCTCACCGCCGAGGGGATTCGATACGAGCAGCGCAAGGAAATGGAGATTCATAGTGCCCTCGACGACGATACGATGGGTGTTCGAGCCTTCACCGCGCTCAAAAATATGCTGCTCGAACTCGGCTATACCGGTGTTTTCGTCTTCGTCGACGAGTTCGAGAGCATTGCACGACTCTCACCCAAGAACGAGCAGGCGACGCTCAACAGCATCCGACATCTGATGGACCAGAACAGTTCTGGGCTGTGTATGTTGTTCGGTTGTGCTCCCGAAGTCTGGCAAGACGTTATGAGTGAATATCATGCCTTCAGCGAGAGAATCGGTGAAGAAGTCGCTCTGAAACCGCTCACGAATGAGCATCTGAAGGAATTGGTATCGAACTATCTCGATCGAGAGCGTGATGAATCAAACGAAGGTTCTTCGATAGTCCCGTTTACTGATGAAGGGTTGGACGTGATTCTACAACGTTCGCAGGGCAATATTCGTCAAGCTCTCGCTATCTGTAGCCGAGTGTTAGATGCCGCTGTCGAGGAAAGCCAAGAAGTGGTTACTCCCGAGTTCGTCCAAAAAGCGATGTGAACACACCGTGTACTGAGTGAACATCCCACTAGTTATGGGATTTCCACCCCTCAAAACAACACGCCCGCGTCGAGTACGAGCCGCCTCAAAAGAGGCGATACATCCACGCTAGGCCCGTGGATGCTCAGACCTCGATGCGGTCAGACCAGACCGACCGCATGATCCGATACATACTCACACGTCCTGAATCCTGCGCTCAACCGTGGACGCATCGCAATCAGAAGACTACCAGGCAGGAGGGCTCCGATGACGCCTGATGATGAAGACGAGTCCAGACAGTTTGGAGAGGACCGACAACACTTCGACGACAGTGCCCATGTCATCGCTGATAAGGCCAAGCTATGGACTAACGCCCGCCGTCAACACGTCGTACGGCAAGTGTTGGCCGCTCCGAACAGGGAGCTGTCGCTCAGAGAACTCGCTCTGACTCTTCGCGATCATATTGACCAACACTCCGATCAAGACCCCGATTACGATCACGTTCGGCAGACGTTGCGCCGACGTCATCTTCCGCGCCTCGCAGAACACGACGTCGTCAGGTTCGAAGACAATACGATTCGTCCCGGCCCGGAGTTCGAGACAGCAATAGGACTGTTAGTTCGCAGCGATCCTCGAATCTAACGACTGAGCTGGGCAGCAATCGCTGTAGTTAGACTTCAAGCCCTTTCATCGCGAGCATGCGGCCTTGCTTTTCAGAACAACCTCTCGTTGTGGTAGTTAGACTCCGGTAGGTTCTGTTGGCGCCACCAGATTTCGAATTGGCTGTTTCGTATCGTTTCGGGGCATAGAAGCGTGATATTGTCGAGCAGAGACTGTGGACGCCGCTGTTAATGCTACTTCGTTCCACCATCCAGTAGCGGAGTGCCGAAGTTAGCCCTCCACTCCAATCATTCGACAATGACACAGGCAACGCAATCACCGGCTCCCGACGACCGACAGTACGACTATCCGAAGGTGAGGATTTACTCCATCTTGGGAGATACCGAACACCGGATCATCCTACGAGTTCTTGCAGACGCCGATGAACCGCTATCTCTCAAGGAACTCACCCGTGCGACACTTCTTGACGAGGAGTTCGATCAGGAAATCAGTGCATCGGTGCTGAGAGGGCTGATGTTGGATATTTATTTGCCAGTTTTAGACTCCGCCGGTGTCATCGATACTGACGCAGGTTACAACAAGATCGCACCGGGAGAGCACCACGAGGGGTACCTTGAGATAGCTACGGCGGTTGACGAGCTCTACGACAGTCACTTTGGGGGTCGCTGATGCTCGCGACGCCTATCGGACTCTACGAGTTGTCGGATGTCCGCCTTGACGTAGACGAGTTTGGTATCAATATCGACGATCCGGTCGTCCTCATCGGGACACGATCTGCTGGACCAACCCGCCGTGAGCGGGGGACAAAAACAGTGGTCGAACTCGGCCCTGTCCGCTATCCTGCGTCGATCTTCCAAAGAGATGGCTGTGACGTCCTCGACGCCTCACACGATATACTGTACGGAACCGTTGTCGTGTCGGCGGACGACCTCTCAGACGATGCGATCACCGCTCTCCGAGAGAGTGGTGGTTCCGTGTTCTCCGACATCACTAGCCCAAATGCGCTCTACTGACTTCAGACCAGATTTTCGATCGTGAGCGTACGCCAATATGGGCTTCAAAGAATTTGTCTCCACCATCGATAGCGTATTTGACCGATTCGAGGTGGTGAAGAGCTCTCTTTCCGAGTTGGAACGACCACTTGACGAACTGTTTGACGATCCGATTGTGGTCATTTATTGGTCCGCCACGTCCGAGGATGAGATACCGGACATCTCTCCGGTACTAAAGCTTGCTGCACGGGAAGACATGGTTCTCGTCGATCGAACTCTTGAATATATAGGGGCCGACGAAAGCTCGACCAAGGCGCGTCAACTGAGCGAGCACTTGGAGTTCGAACATCGCCCATGACTGCTGCCGGTCAAGGAGTCCCCTCTTCGAGAGTTTCGAACAGTCACTATACAATATCTACCCTATCTTATTCTTCCGCCCATTCAGTGCTACTTCGATGAAATAGTTAATCGAACTGAGTGATCATTGTCGTGGACCTGTGAGTAGCCGAGTCCAACTGGCACCTGAAGTTGCCGCCTCAGTGACAACAGAACGTCTACTCGCCTTAATGGCTCATAGGCATGGGTTCTTACGGACTCAAATCGACCCTCACGCCGTACCATTTCATCATATCACACCACCAGATTCGTTAAGAACATCTCTAATGCTGAGAGAAAGCGTGAGAGTTTTCGGCCGTTTCCCACAATATCCATCTCACGCTTTCTCAGAGTGCCAGAGAACCCAAAGCGGTGATTAGATATTTCTTTCTCTAATTATCTACCGTATACGCCAGACTGGGCCGAATATACCCTCTCGGGATGATATAAATGTGGGCAAACTGCCCACACCGGTTTTGAAATCGCAAGACAACAGCCGAGTGTCGAAATCACTTTTTTGATACGCACTACGCCACTCCAGTGATAAGAAAAATTGACCAGAATCAGCCGGGAGAGCCTGCACCACACACATCGGTTCGATTATAAGAATGTGGGCAAACTGCACACATCGATTTGAGAATCACATGGCAGAAGTAGAATCTCCATATCAGATAAGAGATAACCGCATAGTCAGTAAAGTGAGAGTCCTGAATTTCCGGCATCCACCACCGATTTGTGACTGGTGAATGAGTTTGTCCAATTATGGAAATGTGGGCAAACTGCCCACACTAATTTTGAAATCGCACGAAGAGACTTGATTCTCTATCTCGGTTTTCTGATAACCAGTATCTATTCGTGCTGATATAGGTCTCGAAGGACGAATTGGTGTACAGAGTGTCTGATTTCGTATAGAATGGTGGCTCGGACGGGGTTCGGTCAAGCAGTCAACCGCTTCGATTGGGAGAGGTGGACGTACACGTCAGCGTTGTTTTCAGGCCGATACTCACTTCGAAGTCAGGTCTTCACCGCGGTACGCGCCCGCATGTTTCGCAGCCTGTAGCGTGAGGGAACCTCCTCAAGTCGCTACACTCCGAGTCGATCTCGTGGATCGTCGGAGAGTTCATGCGGCATCAGAGGCACCCACCTCCGTACTCGGTGTCATCGGGTAGGGTTGGTTCCTCGACGAATGACGCAGAACGCCTCGCCGTCAGTTTCGAAGCATACGAGTACGACGGCGAGGTCCACAGAACACCAATCGGCACCTTAGGGATGTTCTGGAGCGAAGATAGGTAAATAAAAACCGGGTGCCGGTTCAGCACCATCACGGCACAAAGATCCCACTAGGTAATGTCGTTTTGGGATTTGGGGTAACGGGTGTAAGCCAAGGGCCGGATTTGAACCGGCGTTGGGCGGCTCTGCAGGCCGCTGCGTCTGACCGGACTCTGCCACCTTGGCGCGCATCGGTCGTAGTGCCGTGGTGCGCTTAAGCCTAGCGGTCCGCTAAACGATCGAGACCGGATGTCACGGGCGGGCCGGCTGACGGGCGCGCGCCGAACCGCACGGCGCGGCCGCTATCCAACGCACCTCGCCTCACAGAACCACCTTACAACACGACTTCTACAGCACTGCCGCTCGCCACTGAATGTATCCGCGTATGAATGTGCGTATGAATGGGCAGACGGCGAACCGGTACTCCCAGAGGGTCTCCCACTCCAGTACTACCCGGCACGCAGGTGGGCTTCACTTCCGTGTTCGGAATGGGTACGGGTCTTTCCCCACCGCTATGGCCGTCTTTATGCCGACTCCCGGAATCGAACCGAGATACGCCAACGTCGGTGTGACGCTAAACTACCGTGTATACGTGCGATCCAGCTACCGCCTGAACCCAATACCGAACCGTGGCATGAGTGTGGCTCGGTCTGTTAGTGCTCGTGGACTACAACGCCTCGTTGCCTTAGCGCGTACATCCCGAGTCTATCTAACTCGTCTTCTACGAGTGACCTCCGCGGTGCCTCGTTTCCATGTGGGTTTCGAGCTTAGATGCGTTCAGCTCTTACCCCGTGTCGCGTGGCTACCCGGCATTGCTCTTCCGAACAACCGGTACACCAGTGGCGACCAAACGTAGTTCCTCTCGTACTATACGTTCGTTCACGTCAGGCACCTTCAACACCCCCAATAGATAGCAGCCGACCTGTCTCACGACGGTCTAAACCCAGCTCACGACCTCCTTTAATAGGCGAACAACCTCACCCTTGCCCGCTTCTGCACGGGCAGGATGGAGGGAACCGACATCGAGGTAGCAAGCCACTCGGTCGATATGTGCTCTTGCGAGTGACGACTCTGTTATCCCTAAGGTAGCTTTTCTGTCATCTACGGGTCCCATTCCGGAACCTCGTAGGTTCGCTAGACCACGCTCTCGCGTCAGCGTCGCTCGTTGGGAACGACACTGTCAGACCATCTTTTGCTCTTGCACTCTTCGCCGGATTCCCGACCCGGCTGAGATGATCTTCGGGCGCGCTCGATATCTTTTCGAGCGCGTACCGCCCCAGTCAAACTGCCCGGCTACCGGTGTCCTCCGCCAGGAGTGAGAGTCGCAGTCACCGACGGGTAGTATTTCACTGATGCCTCGGTGGCCCGCTAGCGCGGGTACCTGTGTAACGGCTCCTACCTATGCTGCACATCGGCGACCACGTCTCAGCGACAGCCTGCAGTAAAGCTCTATAGGGTCTTCGCTTCCCCTTGGGGGTCTCCAGACTCCGCACTGGAACGTACAGTTCACCGGGTCCAACGTTGGGACAGTGGCACTCTCGTTTATCCATTCATGCAAGCCGCTACTGAAGCGGCAAGGTACTACGCTACCTTAAGAGGGTCATAGTTACCCCCGCCGTTGACGGGTCCTTCGTCCAATTGTACTTGGTGTTCAGATACCCGCACTGGGCAGGATTCAGTGACCGTACGAGTCCTTGCGGATTTGCGGTCACCTGTGTTGTTACTAGACAGTCGGAGCGCCCGAGTCACTGCGATCTGCTCCGCTGAGAGCAGACATCCCTTCTTCCGAAGGTACGGGACTAACTTGCCGAATTCCCTAACGTCGGTTCTCCCGACAGGCCGTGGCTTTCGCTGCCAGAGCACCTGTGTCGGATCTCGGTACGGTCGTCACACTTGCCTTTTCACGGGCCCTAGGTACCGTTGACTTGCGCTATCTCGGACTTCTCTCGCTTCTTGCCATGACGGCATCCACGAGGTTCTCCGATTCGACCGGACGATGGTCCGGCTCAACGTTTCCCACGGCGTCGGCGTTTGCTGTGTGACGGCACTGGAATCTTAACCAGTTTCCCGTCGACTACTTCGAGTTGCGAGTAGTCTCAGGACCGGCTCACCCTCGGCTGATTGACAGTGCCGAGGAACCCTTGCTCTTGTGGCCGTCGAGGTTCTCACCCGACTTTCGCTGCTACTGTGACCAGGATTTTCGTTACTGAACGGTCCACGCGAGTTCTCACCCGAGCTTCCATCCGAACAGTATGCCGACCTACGCGGTCACCCTATAACGGGTGCGGCCAGGTCTCGGTGGTGGATTTGAGCCCCGATCATTTTGGGCGCCTCAAACCTCGGCCGGTAAGCTGTTACGCTTTTCTTAGAGGGTAGCTGCTTCTAAGCTCACCTCCCGGCTGTTTAGGGCTTGAGACCACCTTCCAATCGCACTTAATCCACACTTTGGGACCTTAACCCAGCTCTGGGTTGTTCCCCTCATGGTGCACAGGCTTACCCCGCACACCGGACTCCCTTCGTCAACGGCGCACGCAGGTTCGGAGTTCGACAGGGTGGCCGACTCCTCTCGGAGGCGGGTCACCCAATCGGTCGCTCTACCCCGCATGCTACCTCAAAAGAGGTCATGCTTCGACATGTTTCGGTCGGAACCAGCTGTTGCCAGGCTCGATGGGCCTTTCACCCCTATACACGAATCACGGGAGGGTATTGTAGGACACCACCCCTAACGGGCCTCCACGTGGCTTTCGCCACGCTTCACCCTGCTCGTGCATAGATCGCCTGGTTTCGGGTCGTACCGGAATGACTCCCCGCGCTTGAACACGGTGGCCCTCGCAATGCTGCGGCCATATCGGTTTCCCTGCGCCTCCCCCGATGAACGGGTTAGACTCGCCATTCCAGGACACTCCCTGGGTCGTTTTTCAAAACGTACGACACGACGTCGGCTCGTCTCACGTCCTACTACGGGATCGCTCCCAGCTCGTTTTGTGAGACGCCTTTGACGCCCTGTCGCTCTATCGCCAACTGATTTCAGGCCCTATTGCACCGCCCTTCTCGGGGTGCTTTTCAGCGTTCGCTCACGCTACTTGTTCGCTATCGGTCTCGAGGAGTGTTTAGTCTTCTCAGGGGATGCCTGAGTCGTTCACAGAGAATATCCGATCCCTGCTACTCGGGTACTGACGCACGTCCTACCGCCATATCTTACGGGGTTATCACCCTGTCTCACGCTCCGTTCCAGGAGACTTCAGATACGGTGTCGGACGCTGCAAGTCAGCCCACACACCACATTGCCCGTGAGGGCTTCGGTTTGGACTGTGTCGCGGTCACTCGCGGTTACTAACGACATCGCTATTGCGTTCTCTTCCTTCCCCTACTGAGATGTTTCAATTCGGGGAGTTCCCTATTGCGCGGAGCAATTGTAATGGGATTCCTATTCGGAAATCTCGAGTTCTTTCCCTCCATGCGGGTCCCTCGAGCTTATCGCAGCTTGGCACGTCCGTCGTCGGCTCTCGAGCCGAGCCATTCACCAGCTGGCACAGTAGCCAGTTGAATACGTCCACGAACTCGGTACTGAGTTCAGTGGGCGTCTGGATCGCACGTATACACGGTCGTCATCGAATCGGCCTGTGACATCAGGCCGTTCGTCGAACCCTTCCCACCCGCGGTTTCCCGGGGTGGTGCATCGGTCGTCGTCTACTCCAACCCACCGCCGTCCCACACTTAAGGGGCGCGGTTCGGTCGGAGCCTGACATGGACTCACTGGGATTCGAACCCAGGGCATCCTCCTTGCAAAGGAGGCACTCTCCCACTGAGCTATGAGCCCAACCCGCCTGCGCGGGTACTGCTGTCTGCAACGTGAGCCAACGACGTTCCAAAGTGCCCGCTCTCGCGAGTGACCGAACACGACACCATATGAGTGAAAGGTGAGGGCCTGAGGCCCTCGGGTCAGTAGGAGGTGATCCAGCCGCAGATTCCCCTACGGCTACCTTGTTACGACTTAAGCCCCCTTGCGAAGCCCAGATTCGACTCCCTCTCGGGAGCCTCATCCGGACCTCACTCGGGTGCTTTGACGGGCGGTGTGTGCAAGGAGCAGGGACGTATTCACCGCGCGCTTCTGACACGCGATTACTACCGAATCCAGCTTCATGTGGACGAGTTTCAGTCCACAATCCGAACTACGACCGAGTTTCTGAGATTACCGTCCCCTCTCGGGGTTGGAACCCTCTGTCTCGGCCATTGTAGCCCGCGTGTTGCCCAGCACATTCGGGGCATACTGACCTACCGTTGCCCGTTCCTTCCTCCGCTTTAGCAGCGGCGGTCTCCCTACTGTCCCCAACCATCTCGCGATGTTGCTGGCAAGTAAGGATGCGGGTCTCGCTCGTTGCCTGACTTAACAGGACGCCTCACGGTACGAGCTGACGGCGGCCATGCACCTCCTCTCTGAAGCTCGGATAAGGTCATCAACCTGATCGTCATTACTACAGTCGATGCTGGTGAGATGTCCGGCGTTGAGTCCAATTAAACCGCAGGCTCCTCCGGTTGTAGTGCTCCCCCGCCAATTCCTTTAAGTTTCATCCTTGCGGACGTACTTCCCAGGCGGCCTGTTTAGCGGCTTCCCTACGGCACAACACCCACTCGTAGTGGGAGTCACACCTAACAGGCATCGTTTACGGCTAGGACTACCCGGGTATCTAATCCGGTTCGAGACCCTAGCTTTCGTCCCTCACTGTCGGATCCGTCCTCGTGACGTGGTTTCCCCATCGGCGGTCCGTCCAGGATTACAGGATTTCACTCCTACCCCGGACGTACCCGTCACGCCTTCCGGTCCCAAGCTCTTCAGTTTCCGCCGGACGCCTCCCCGTTGAGCGGGGAGATTTCCCGACGGACTTGAAAAGCCAGCTACGGACGCTTTAGGCCCAATAAGATCGGCCATCACTCGAGCTGCCGGTATTACCGCGGCGGCTGGCACCGGTCTTGCCCAGCTCTTATTCGTACACCTCCCTACGGTGTACAAAAGCGTAGGCTCTATGCCTACGCACTCGGGGTCCCCTTATCGCACTGTCGTGCAGTGTAAAGGTTTCGCGCCTGCTGCGCCCCGTAGGGCCCGGAATCTTGTCTCAGATTCCGTCTCCGGGTTCTTGCTCTCACAACCCGTACCGATTATCGGCACGGTGGGCCGTTACCCCACCGTCTACCTAATCGGCCGCAGCCACATCCTTCGGCGCCGGAGCGTTTCTGTCCGTCCCACATTCCAGTTGGGACGGCGTATGGAGTATTAGCCTCAGTTTCCCGAGGTTATCTTCCTCCGAAGGGTAGTTTGGCCACGTGTTACGGAGCTATATGCCACGAGTCTGAACTCGTGCAACTAGCATGGCTAAATCGGACCCCGATAGCAATGGCCTCCGGCAGGATCAACCGGAATGGTTCCTTCACACCTGGTTCCCGGTGTGAAGGGGGTATGGCGGATTGAACCAGTTAGACTGGTTCGCACCATTGCATGGTCCGTGTTCGGGTCACACGCGAAAGCGGGTGACACCGAACGTCGTTGGCTCACATCAGATCCCGTCTTACGGCGGACCGCAGGGACGGGGTCCTCATCTCTTCGGATCTAACAGTATCGCCGGGTTTCTATTAAACCCGTCGAACGAGTTCCGCTGAGGCACGGGGTCACACGCCGCATCGTCGGGGGGACCTCGCGGACGCGGACCGGGAACGAAAGCGGCGGGCAGCGTCCGCGGCCGTCGAGCGGCCGACTCCGCCTCCGCAGTATCAGCCCCGATATCGGCGGACGGCCGATTTCGCCGGGGAATCGGGGTATCCAGTATACTTTTGGCGAGGGGAATCAAAGTAGATATTCACGAATGGAGGGGGAGGAGCTGATCTCGATCCTCGGGAACAAGTACAACACGGAGATTCTGAGCGCCGCCGGCGAGCCCAAGTCCGCCAAGGAGTTCAGCGAGCAGCTCGACGTCCCCATCGCGACGTGCTACCGGCGCATCGACGAGTTGGAAGAGGCCGAACTGCTGGAGCTTCACGACCGAACGCTCTCGGAGGACCGCCGGCGTGTGAAGGTGTATCGGCGATGCGTCGACGAGATCGACCTGGACTTCCGGAGCGGACTGACCGTCGAGGTGACCGAACGGACCACGGTCAAAGACCGGCTTGACGACGTGTGGCGGCAGCTCTCTTCGGAGTCGGACTGAGTCAGAGTGAATCCTCGGACCGCCCCATCATCGAGAAGCCGCCGGCGCGGTCGTGGACCGTGATCCCCCCGTCGCCGATCTCCATCGGGAAGATGTCCGTGTCGATGGCCTGTTTCCGCATCTTCGCCACCCAGACGTATCGGTTGACCCCGGAGTCGGTGGGCGTCTGAATGAAGTAGATGTTGCCGTCCGTGAGGAAGTTCTCCAGCCCGACTTCGGTGTCCGGGAAGACGGCGCCCTGCTCGTTTATCAGCAGCGAGGTGAGGCCGTTCGACTTGAGGATGTCCGAGAACTTCAGCAGGGAGGTCCGTTGCTCGCGTTCGCTCTCGAAGAACAGCTGAAACATCGACAGCGAGTCGAGGACGAGGCGGTCGAAGGAGCCGTCCGCGACCGTCTCCAGCAGCTTGTCGACCGCCTCCGAGAAATCCTCCTCACGGAGCATCTCGCGTTTGTCGTGGATCACGATCTCCCCCGCGTCCACGAGGTCGGAGAAGTCGTCGAACCCGACGGACGCGGCCGCTTCCTCGATGTCCGAAGCGTTCTCCTCGAAGGAGACGTAGACGCCGCGTTCGTCGTGTTCGGTCGCGCCCGCGTGGAGATACTGTATTCCGAAGATGCTCTTTCCGGTGCCCGGGTTCCCGGAGACGAGCACCGTCGAGCGTTTCGTGATGCCGCCGTTGAGGATCGCGTCCAGCCCGTCGACCCCCGTCGAGACGAGTTCACTCATTCGGTCTCACCTGTGGGGGCGACGTACATAAGCCCATGCCGCGCCGGCCCTGGCGACGGTTCGGTCCCGGTCTTCGGCGGGACGGACCGGCCGTCGTCCTCAGCCGAGTTGCTCGCCCACCAGCTCGTCGGCGGCGGTGAGGAAGCCGCGGCGCTCGCCGGTCGGGATGGTCGCGCCCGCGGCCACGTCGTGGCCGCCGCCGTCGCCGCCGACGGACCGGCTGGCCTCCCGCATCACCGCCGAGAGGTCGAGGCCCTGGCGAACGAGTCGGTGGGAGCCGCGGGCGGAGACCTTCAGCTCCTCGTCGTTCTTCTCCGCGAACGCCACGATGGGCTTGGAGCTATCGACGGCCGGCGACCCCACGGCCATGCCGGCGACGATGCCGACGATCGTCTCGCGGATGCGGGTGCCGGCGTCGAACCACTGGAGGTGGTCCTCGTGCGTGACGCCCTCCGTCTTCACCCACTGGAGCCCCTCGGAGAGGTTCCGGCGGTGGTTCCGGAGGAGGCTCCGGGCCTCCGCGAGCGCGTCGTCGCGATCGCCCAGACACACCGCAAGCCCCACGTCGCCCCGCTCGTAGCGGGCGGTGGCGTTGAGCAGCGTCGAGAACTCGCTCACGTCGCGGAGCTCGGTGCCGCGCTCCTCAGCGACCAGCGTGTAGGAGGTGCCGACGAGGTCGTTGACGCGGTCGGCGGGGACGCCCGACGAGACCGCGCGCTGCATCAGCGCGGAGACGAGGGTGCGCCGCTCCTCGTCGTCTAAGTCCACCCACCGCCGCCAGTCGCCCCCCTGCTTCAACTGCAGGTCGAGGCCGGAGAGGAAGGAGATAGCGCCCGCCTCGTCGTTGGAGACCCCCGGGATCCCAGCGTCGGTGGCGTACTCCAGCAGCTTCGGGAGCGGGCGAGTCTGGCGGCCGTACAGCGCGAGGTCGGTTCGCGTCTCGAGCACGCCGGCCTCGACGGCCTCGGCGACGATCCCTTCGTTGGCGCCGGTGAGGCCGTCGTCGCCGTCCTGCATGTCGCCGACCGCGCCGACGACGGCGAGCGCGGCGAGGTCGCGGTTGTCGCCGCCGTCGGGTTCGAGCGCGCGGGCGAGCACGTAGCTCGCGCCCGCGCCGGACAACTCCGAGGAGCCGTCGAGGCCGACCAGCAGCGGGTTGAGGTGGAACTCGGTCGCGGCGTCGGCCGGCTGGTGGTGGTCGGCGATGACGGGGGTGAAGTCGCCGGCCGCCTCGTGGGCGGCGATGACGTCGAGCTGTCCCGACCCGAAGTCGGTGAACAGCACGGTGTCGTAGTCGCGGGCGGCGATCCCCGCGATAGAGGCCTCGTCGAGCTGCTTCTCGAAGACGACCTCGTGGTCGATCCCGGCCCGGGCGAGCGCGGTCGTGGCGACCGCGGCGCTCGTGATCCCGTCCGCGTCGATGTGGGAGGCGAGCAGCACGCGGTCGGCCTCGCGGAGCCGATCCGCGCAGGCGGCCGCGTCGGCGGCGAGTTCGGGAACCGGGGGACCGGCGACGGACATGAGCGGCAGTAGGCGCGTCACCGGGGATAAACCCACGCTTCGGCGGAGGCGAGCCGGCGCGGCCGACCGCGTTCCGTCACCGCGGGCGGCAGGCGTTGCCGTAACTGACGGTTATAGACGTGTGGAGATATATGCGTACTACACATGACCAGAGGGTTCAGGACCCGGAGCCTCCACGCCGGGACCGATCCGGATCCGTCCACGGGCGCGCGAGCGACGCCGATTCATCAGACGACGTCGTTCGTCTTCGAGGACGCGGACACGACCGCGGAGATGTACGCGCTGCGCGCGGACGGCCACATCTACTCGCGGCTCTCGAACCCCACCGTGGGGGCGCTGGAGGACCGGCTGACGGACCTGGAGGGCGGGTCGGGCGCGGTCGCGACGGGGTCCGGGATGGCGGCCATCGACGCCATCACGACGGTACTCGCCCGCGCGGGCGACAACGTGGTCGCCAGCTCGGAGATGTACGGCGGCACCTCGGCGTACCTCACCTCGATCGCGAGCCGGCGCGGCGTGGAGGCCCGGCTCGTCGACACCCTCGACTACGACGCCTACGAGGCGGCGATCGACGAGGACACCGCCTACGTCCACGTCGAGACGATCGCCAACCCCTCGCTCGTCACGCCGGACTTCGAGCGCCTCGCCGACATCGCCCACGACCACGCGGTCCCGCTGGTGGTCGACAACACGTTCGCGACCCCCTACCTCTGCCGGCCGGTCGAGCACGGCGCGGACGTCGTCTGGGAGTCGACGACCAAGTGGATCACGGGCAACGGAACGACCGTCGGCGGGGTCGTCGTGGACGGCGGGACCTTCCCGTGGGACCACCCCGAGGCCGACTACGACGAGCTGTCGGGCCAGTCGCCCGCGTTCCCCATCGACTTCACGGAGCAGTTCGGCGACGCCGCCTTCGCGAACGTCGCCCGGCAGCGCGGCGTGCGTCCCACGGGCGGCCAGCAGTCGCCGTTCGACGCGTGGCAGACGATCCAGGGGCTCAACACGCTCCCCCTGCGGATGGACCGCCACTGCGAGAACGCCCGGGAAGTCGCCGAGTTCCTGCGTTCGGACGACCGCGTCGACTGGGTCACCTACCCCGGGTTCGAGGACCACCCCACCCACGAGAACGCGAGCCGGTACCTGGAGGGCTACGGCGGCATGGTCACCTTCGGCGTCGACGCCGGCTACGAAGCGGCCAAGACGCTGTGCGAGTCGGTCGAGCTGACGAGCTTCCTCGCGAACGTCGGCGACGCGAAGACGCTGATCATCCACCCCGCCTCCACGACCCACGCGCAGATGACCGAGGAGGAGCAGGTCGCCGCCGGCGTCTACCCCGACATGCTCCGGCTCTCCGTGGGCATCGAGGACCCCGAGGACGTGATCGCCGACCTCGACGCGGGGCTCGCGGCCGGGGAGGAACGGCCGGAGACATGAGCGCCCCGCACGCGGATCGCGGCGTCGCGGCGCTCGGCGAGTTCGAGTTCGCCTGCGGGCAGTCGGTGCCGAACCTGCGGGTCGCCTACGAGACCTACGGCGAGTTCACCGGCGACAACGCAGTGTTGGTCTGCCACGCCCTCACCGGGTCGCAGAACGTCGCACGTACGCCGAGCGCGGCCGGGCGCGGAGCGGACGAGGACGCGGACGCTGCGAACGGCACCGCGAGCGAAGACGGCGACGGCAAGGCCGGACAGGCCCGCGCGTGGTGGGACGACGTGGTCGGCCCGGGCAAGGCCATCGACACGACCGAGTACTACGTGGTCTGTGCGAACGTCCCGGGCTCCTGTTACGGCTCCTCCGGCCCAGCCAGCGAGCGCCCCGCGGACCTGGACCTGGGCGACGACGAGCCGGACCACGACCGGTGGGGGGCGCGGTTCCCGCCGGTGCAGGTCGAGGACTGGGCGCGCGCGCAGCGGGAACTGCTCGACCACCTCGGCGTCGGCCGCCTGCACGCGGTCGTCGGCGGGAGCGTCGGCGGGATGAACGCCTTGGAGTGGGCCAAGCGCTACCCGGACGACGCCGACTATGTGGTGGCGCTGGCGGCCGCGGCCCGGCTCGACCCGCAGTCGCTCGCGCTGGAAGCCATCGCGCGCCGCGCCATCCGCGCGGACGACGCCTGGAACGGCGGCGACTACTACGGCGACGACCGGCCCGACCCGGACGACGGCCTCGCCATCGCCAGACAGATCGGTCACGTGATGTACCTCTCGAAGGCCTCGATGGCGCGGAAGTTCGGCCGGCGGTCCGCGGGCCGGGACTCCCTCTCGCGGGAGGAGGGCGGCCTGGGGCTCCCCGAGAACCCGGCCGCGACGTTCTTCCCTTACCGCGAACTGGAGTCGTACCTCGACTACAACGCGGCGGGGTTCGTGGAGCGCTTCGACGCGAACAGCTACCTCTACCTCACCAGAGCGATGGACGAGTACGACCTCGCGGCGGGGTACGGCTCCGACGCGGACGCGCTGGCCGCCTTCGAGGGCGAGGCCCTCCTGGTCTCCTTCACCGGCGACTGGCACTTCACCGTCGGCCAGAGCGCCGAGGTCGCGGACGCCTTCCGCGCCTCCGAGGTCCCGGTCGCGCACCACGTGGTCGACTCGGACCACGGCCACGACGCGTTCCTCGTCGAGCCGGAGTCCGTCGGTCCCCCGGTCGCGGACTTCCTCGAGGAGGGCGTCGAGGGGCGGTCCGTGACCGATGCCGCGGAAGCCGACGAGCCGGCCGACGCGACGGAGGAGAACCCCCACGCGCCGGTCCACTCCAGCCTGTTCGGCAGTCCGGACTGACCTGTTCGAGAAAAATCCCCCCCCCCCCCGGCTGTCCCACGTCCGGCGCGCGCCGCGGCGACCGCGGAGCGTGTCGCCGCGACTGCGCGAGGGAGGGGCGGGCGCGGCCGCGATGCCGTGCGGGGCTGTGCGGTCCCGCGGCCGCTCCCGGCCCGAGGTTGGGGAGGTGAGAGGCCACGCTTGCCTGACAGCCGGTGTGACGAATCACCGAACAGCCGGCCGCGACGACTTCTCGGACAGAAACCGCCCTGGCGTCTCCGGCGCGCTACTGCACGCCGGAGGCTCGCGAGACGCGGTTTGTCTCGCGGCGGACTGAAAGGGGGAGGCCGGTCGCGCCGAAGGGGAGTCGCTGCGTCGACCCCTATCCGCGCCGGGCTGTGTGGAGAGGCGCGGATATGTCGCGCAGCGACCGCGAGCGGCCGAGGGCTTTCTGAGCGTTACCGACGAGCGAAGCAGCACGCTCGATCACTCAAAAACCAGCGTACAGCGAGCGGTCAAGACGAAAAGCCGCGAACGGCGAACGGTCTACGCGATCTCGTCGTACTGCTCGGAGAGCTTCTCGGCCGCGTCGTCCATCAGGTCGCGCTCGTAGTCGTCCAGCTCCCACTCGACGACCTCCTCGATCCCGTTCGCGCCGAGCTTCGCCGGCACGCCGAAGGCGGTGTCCTCGTAGCCGTACTCGCCGTCGAGCACCACCGAGCAGGGGAGCACCTCACCGGTGTCGCGGACGATCGCCTCCACGGTGTGGGCGACGCCGGTCGCGGGCCCCCACTGCGTGGCGCCCTTGCGCTCGATGACGTCCATCGCGGACTCCTGGAGGTCGCCCAGGATCGCCTCGCGCTCGTCCGCGTCGAACGTCGGGTCGCGACCGTCGACGCGAACCTTCGAGAACATCGGCACCTGCGCGTCGCCGTGCTCGCCGAGGATCGTCGCCTCGACGTTCCTGACGGGCGCGTCGAAGCGCTCGGAGAGAACGTAGCGGAAGCGCGCGGAGTCGAGGCGGCCGCCGAACCCGACGACCTGGTGGCGGTCGCGGTCGCCCGCCTCGTAGAGGTGGCGGTTGAGCAGGTCGACGGGGTTCGAGGTCGTCACCGTCACGAAGTCGTCGTTGTACTCGGCGAGGCGAGCGCCGATGTCCTCCATGATCGGCGCGTTGTCGCCCGCGAGGTCGATCCGGGTCTGGCCCGGCTGGCGGGGGATGCCGGCCGTGATCACGACCACGTCCGAGCCGGCGGTGTCCGCGTACTCGCCCTGCCGGACGGTCGTGTTCGAGTCGTAGGCGACCCCGTGGTTCGCGTCCGCGGCCTGCCCGACCGTCGTCTCGCGCTGGTCGGGGATGTCCACGAGCACGAGCTCGTCCGCCACGTCCCGGAGCGCGAGGTTGTACGCGGTCGCTGCTCCCACCGTGCCGGCGGCGCCGACGACGCTCACTTTCGTCATGTGCGTGAGAGGTGGGGCGCCGGTAGTGTAACCGTTTCGCCGCCGCCGTCGAGCGCTTCCGCCGCCGTCGAGCGCTTCCGCCGCTGTCGCACGCTTCCGCCGCTGTCGCACGCTTCCGCCGCTGTCGCACGCTTCCGCCGTCGCGCAGTTACTCGGTCGCCGCCGCGATGGCCGCGTCGAGGTCCGCGAGGATGTCCTCCGGGTCCTCGATCCCGACCGAGAGCCGAACCATGTCGTCGGTGACGCCCGCGGCCTCGAGCTCCGCGTCGGTGAGCTGCTGGTGGGTCGTCGAGGCGGGGTGGATGATCAGCGTCTTCGCGTCCCCGACGTTCGCCAGCAGCGACGCGAGCTCCGCGTGCTCGACGGTCGCCTTCGCGGCGTCGTAGCCCGCCTCCAGCCCGAAGGTGATCATGCCGCCGTAGCCGCCCTCGAGGTACTCGCTCGCCGCCTCGTGGGTCTCGTGGTCGGAGAGGCCGGGGTAGTTCACCCACGAGACGTCCTCGTGGTCCGCGAGGAACTCCGCGACGATCGCCGCGTTCTCGCAGTGGCGGTCCATCCGCAGGGGAAGCGTGTTGAGCCCCTGGATCGTCTGCCACGCGTCGAACGGCGACTGCTGGTTCCCCAGGTCGCGGAGACCGCGGGCGACCGCGGCGTAGGTGAACGCGGCGTCGCCGAACCGCTCCGCGAAGTTGACGCCGTGGTAGGCCGGGTTCTCCGCGGCGATCTCCGGGTAGTCGTCGGCGTGTTCGGCCCAGGGGAACGAGCCGCCGTCGACGAGCACGCCGCCGATGGTGGTCCCGTTGCCCGTGATCCACTTCGTCGTCGACTCCCAGACGAGGTCCGCGCCGTGTTCGAGGGGGCGACAGAGCGCGGGCGTCGCGAACGTGTTGTCGACGAGCAGGGGAGCGCCGTGCTCGTGGGCCACCTCGGCGATCGCCTCGATGTCCGGCGTCACGAGGGCGGGGTTGCCGATCGTCTCCAGGTGGACGTAGGCGGTGTCCTCGTCGATGGCCTCCGCGTACGCCTCGACGTCGAGCGTGTCGACGAACCGCGTCGTGACCCCCCGGCGCTCGACGGAGTGGGTGAGGTAGGTGTAGGTCCCGCCGTACAGCGACGACGCGGAGACGATGTTGTCGCCCGCCGAGGCCAGGAGGAACGTCGCGAGGTTGAGCGCGGCCATCCCCGAACTCGTCGCGACCGCGCCGACCCCGCCCTCGAGCGAGGCGATCCGCTCCTCTAAGACGCTGTTCGTCGGGTTCATGATCCGCGAGTAGATGTTGCCCGGCTCCTCCAGCGCGAACAGCCGCGCCGCGTGGTCGGCGTCGTCGAACGCGTAGGAGGTCGTCTGGTGGATGGGCGTCGCCCGCGACCCGGTCGTCGGGTCGGGCTCGGCGCCGGCGTGCAGGCTGCGCGTCGCGAACCGCTGGCTGTCGTCTGCCATGTCTCCCGCATGGGTCGCACGGGTCCTAAAGGCGCGCTCGCCGCCATTCCCTGCCGGTGGCGCGGAGATCGCCGAACCGGTTCGGTCGCGACCGGAGGCGCCGGCGGCGACGGACCGCGGACCGGGCGTTCGGTCCGCTTAAACGCCTCACGCGCGTACGGAGGGATCAATGACCGAGTCCCGCGAGTTCTGTCCCCGCTGTGGCGACGCCGTTCCGGAGCGCGCGGAGCCGCTCCCCGGCGCGCCCCGCGAGCGGGACGCGAAGCTCTGTGACGACTGCTACTTCGACGACTTCGAACTTGTCGACGCCCCCGACCGGCTGGAGGTGCTGGTCTGTTCCGGCTGCGGCGCGGTCCACCGCGGCAACACGTGGGTCGACGTGGACGCCCGCGACTACACCGACGTGGCCGTCGAGGAGACCGCCGAGGCGCTCGGCGTCCACCTGAAGGCCCGCGAAGTGGAGTGGGGCGTCGAACCCGAGCAGGTCGACCAGAACAACATCCGGATGCACTGCCACTTCTCGGGGATCGTCCGCGGCGAGCTCCGCGAGGCGGACGTGACGGTCCCGGTGAAGATCTCGCGCGGCACCTGCGACCGCTGCGGGCGCATCGCCGGCGGCTACTACGCCGGGATCGTGCAGATCCGCGCGGACGAGCGCGAGCTCACCCCCGAGGAGCGCGCCGAGGCCGTCGAGATCGCGGAGTCGTACGTCGCCGACCAGGAGGGCGACGGCGACCGCGAGGCGTTCATCACGGAGATCAAGGAGACCGACGAGGGGCCGAACATCAAGGTCTCGACCAACCGCATCGGCCAGAACGTCGCCTCCCGGATCACCGACGCGCTCGGCGGGTCCTTCGAGTCGTACCCCACGCTCGTCACCGAGGACGGCGACGGAAACGAGGTGTACCGCGTCACGTTCGCGGTCCGGCTCCCGCGGTTCGCGCCCGGCGAGATCGTCGACCCGGACGACGGCGACGGCCCGGTGCTCGTCACCGGCGTCTCGGGACGACTGAAGGGTGTTCGGCTCGACTCCGGTGAGGCCTACGAGTCGGCCTTCGACGAGGGCGAGGCGCCCGAGGCCGACCGCCTGGGCGAGCACGCGGACGCCGAGGAGACGACCGTCGTGACCGTCGAAGACGAGAACGCGGTCCAAGTGCTCGACCCCGAGACCTACGAGGCGCGGACGGTCGCGAACCCCGAGTTCGTCGACGAGGACGCCGACACCGTGCGGGCGTTCAAAACGCGCGCCGGCGACCTCCACCTCGTCCCCGAGAACGCCGAAGAGTAGGTCGCCGACGCCGTCGCTGTCCGACGCGAAAGAGGAAAAACCGCCTACCGGCGCTCCGACCGATCCGGTCCTCCCAAAACCCCGATCGGGAGCGTCAGCGACGCTCAGTCCGCGCTCGCGGGCGAGGTGTCGCCGCCCAGCGCGCGGGCGCGCTCGGACTCGGCGACCTCGATGCCGTGCCGTTCGAGTTGCTCCACGAACTCCGCCTCCGAGAGGCCCGCCTGCGCGGCCGCCTGCGAGAGCGTCAGCGTTCGCGCCCCGTACAGCGTCATCGCGCTCGACAGCCCGTTGGATGCCATATCCACCGGTCGAGCGTGAGGGAACATGAAGGTTACTATCCCCTTGAGGGGGTTCAAACACCTATTACGATAATAGGTGACAGACAAGAACCGCGGACTCGTTGGCTCGGGTATAAGGTCGCGGCCGGGGGCACGACACAGGAGTTATGCGTCTCCTCGGCGGTAGGTGGCGCATGGACAGACAGCAGATCATCGCGCTGTTCTTCGCGTTCCTGATGGTCAGTTCGATGGTCGCGTGGGGCGTCTCGGTGCTGTAGCGGCGGGTCCCGCGACGGCGGCCGGTCGCGGACGGGCAAGAGTGCCCTCGCCACTCCCGCCGAATCGAGCGGCGTGATAGTGAAACCGGACTTCCCTCCCTCGCGCGATTCGCGGCGTCGATCGGCCAGTTTTACTTCCGCCCCGGGCCCGGGGAACGGTTAAGTGCGCGGCCGGACGTGGTGTAGGTGATGACCGGCGACCCCGACGACGGGATGCTCTCGTGGGACGAGTCCGTCTTCCGCGACGAGCACGTCTTCGAGATCGACTACATCCCGGAGACGTTCAAACACCGCGAGAGCCAGCTGGAGAGCCTCAAGTACGCGCTCCGGCCGGCCGTCCGCGGGTCGCGGCCGCTCAACACGATGGTCCGCGGGCCTCCCGGAACTGGGAAGACGACCGCCGTGCAGAAGCTGTTCGGCGAGTTGAGCGCCCAGACCGACGTGCGAACCGTCCGCGTCAACTGCCAGGTCGACTCGACGCGCTACGCCGTCTTCTCCCGCCTGTTCGAGAGCGTCTTCGACTACGAACCCCCCTCCTCGGGCATCTCCTTCAAGAAGCTGTTCGGGCAGATAACCGACCGCCTCGTGGAGGACGACGAGGTGCTCGTGGTGGCGCTCGACGACGTGAACTACCTGTTCTACGAGAACGAGGCCTCGGACACCCTCTACTCCCTGCTCCGCGCCCACGAGGCGCACTCGGGCGCCCGCATCGGCGTCATCGTCGTTTCCTCGGACCTCTCGCTCGACGTGATCGAGGAACTCGACTCCCGCGTGCAGTCGGTGTTCCGGCCCGAGGAGGTGTACTTCCCGGTGTACGACACGACCGAGATCTACGACATCCTCCGCGAGCGCGCCGACCGCGGCTTCCACGAGGGCGTCATCGACCGCCCCGAGCTGGAGCGCGTCGCGGAGCTCACCGGCGAGAGCGGCGACCTCCGGGTCGGGATCGACCTGCTCCGCCGGGCGGGGCTCAACGCGGAGATGCGCGCCTCCCGGACGGTCGCCGAGGAGGACGTCGAGGACGCCTACGAGAAGTCGAAGTTCGTCCACCTCTCGCGGTCGCTGCGGGGGCTCTCCGACTCCGAGCGCGCGCTCGTGGAGACGCTCGCGGAACACGACGGGAAGCGCGCCGGCGAGGTGTACGAGGCGTTCCACGAGGCGACGGACCTCGGCTACACGCGTTACTCCGAGATCATCAACAAGCTCGACCAGCTCGGCGTCATCGAGGCCGAGTACGCCGAGGTCGAGGGGCGCGGCCGGTCCCGCGAACTCTCCTTAGCGTACGACCCCGACGCCGTCCTCGACCGCCTGCGCTGAGTCGCCGCCGGCGGGGACCACCCGCCGCCCGCCGCTCGCCCGCCGCCCTTTTTGAACCCCGACGCCGTCCGCGGACGTATGAAGACCACCGGCGGCACCGAGGCACAGAAGCGCCGCGCGGGCGAGTCGGCCGCTGAGCAGGTGCGCGACGGGACCGTGGTCGGACTCGGCACCGGCTCGACGGCGGCCCACGCCATCCGCGCCATCGGCCGACAGGTCGACGCCGGCCTCGACGTGCGGGGCGTCCCGACCTCCTTCGCGGCCCGCGAGCTGGCGCGCGAGTGCGGAATCCCCCTGCTCGACCTGGACGAGGCGGTTGGCCCGGACGCGCCCGGCATCGACCTCGCCATCGACGGCGCCGATCAGGTGGCGTTCGGGGAGGGCGCCGAGGACGGTGCGGACAGTGACGACGAGAACGCCGGCGGCGAGGATGATGCGGACGGCGCCGATGACGACGCGAACGCCGCCGACGCCCCGGCGCTGATCAAGGGCGGCGGCGCGGCCCACGCTCGCGAAAAGTCGGTCGACGCCGCGGCCGACCGCCTGCTGATCGTCGCGGACCCCTCGAAGGTGACCGACGCGCTCGACCGGTCGGTCCCGGTGGAGGTGCTCCCGGCCGCGCGGACGACCGTCGCGACCGCGGTCCGGGCGGCGGGCGGCGAGCCGGCCCTTCGGACCGCCGAGCGCAAGGACGGCCCCGTGGTGACCGACAACGGCAACTTCGTGCTCGACTGCGAGTTCGGCACGATTTCGGCGCCCGACGACCTCGCGACGACGCTCGCCCGAACTCCCGGCGTCGTCGAACACGGCCTGTTCGTCGGCCTCGCGGACGAGGTCCACGTCGGCACCGACGAGGGCGGCGAGGTGCGGCGATACGCGCGATCGCGCGACCGATAGCGAGACGGGGTCCCGCGAGTCGATCAGCAGGTGTCCGGTCGTCGAGCGAGCGTGCTCCCGGGTTTGCGTCCATCACCCAGAAAGCCCCCGCCACCGGCGGGTTCTCAGCGGGATGTCCGCGCCTCTCCGGCGGACGAGACGACACGCCTCTCGCTGGCCTGAGGGTGAGGAGCGCAGCGAAGCCCGGCGCGGTCGAACCGGCTGGGGCCTTCTGGATGGCGCTGAGCAGCAGAGTCCGCGTTACAGTCCGAGTTTGCGGCGGAGCGACTCGAAAAATCCGGGGCCGTCGTCCTCGTTCGCGTCGGGGTCGGGCACCACGCGGTCGTGGGGGTAGATCCGGAGCCGTGAGTCGCCCTGCTCGACCGTGATCAGTCGGTCCTCCTTCAGCGCGCTCAGCGCCTCCTCGACCCGGTCGATGTCGGCGTCGACGGCGGCCCGGAGCTCGAACACCGTCATGCCCTCCTCACCGCGGTCGACCAGCGCGTCGAGGAGCGCGACCTCGACGTCCGGCCGGTCCCGGAATTCCGCCTTCGCAGCCATGGTCGGGGTATCGACGCGACGGGGTTTACGTGTACCGGCGAGAGCACGCGGCCGATACCTCGACCGCTCCCGGCCGGTCGCTGCGGCTGATCCACGACAGAACCCTCGGCCGGACCGCGGGTCGGAGCAGCCGAGGTCACCGACCGCGAGCGAAGCGAGGCGGAACTGGACGCCCCGCGGGCCGACTCCCACGTATCCGGGCCCCTACCGCCCGTTTTTACTTCCGATTTCGGGGTCGGCTTTAAACCCCCGCGGTACGACGTGCCACGCATGAGTCAGGCGACGTTCGACGACGACGACCTGTTCGGCGAGGCGGCCGCGGAGGTCCGCGACGAGGTGGAGGGCCACCTCGCGGAGGCCCGCGCGGAGCTCCCCGGCGCGGACGAGGTGTGGGAGACCGACGCGGACAACACGCTCGGCGTGCTCAACGGCCTGAAGTCCGCCCTCGACGTGGGCGACGCGGCCGAGCACGTCCGACAGGCCAAGAAGAGCTACGTCCTCGGCGAGCGCGCGGACGCCTTCGAGGACGCCGACGACCTCGGCGCCGAGATCGACGACCTCTCCGAGCTGATCGCCGACATCGAGGACGCCGCGGACGCGGTCGGCGAACTCGCGGGGACCGTCCCCGAACTCCGCGGGTCGCTGGCGGACGCCGCCGACGCCGCCGACGCTGCCGGCGAGGACGACGACGAGGACGAGTCGGACGACTGACGACAGCCCCCCGTTTCAGCTCCGCGACGACCGCTCGACGACCGCCGCCGCCAGCTCCGCGAGCGCCTCGCTCGCGAGGTCCAACAGCTCCTCGCCGCGCGCGGCGTCCCCCTCGCGCGGGTCGCCGACCGTGCCGTTCGCCGTGAACTCGTCGCTGTCGTGCGCGAGGTTGACCCCGGAGACCCACTCGCCCCAGCGGTCAGACCCGCCCGCGGCCGCGTCCGCGACGCGCTCCTCGCGCACGAGGTCGGGATGCGTCGCGCGCAGGAGCGCGGTCTCCAGCGGGCCGGCGTGGCCCATGTCGCTCCCGTGCTCGCCGACCGCCTCGAACCAAGTGAACGCGACCGCGTAGCCGGGGTGACCGTCGTCGCGCGAGAAGCGCCGCGCGACCTCGGCGAGCGCCTCGACGTTGCCGCCGTGACCGTTGACGAGCACGACGCGGTCGACGCCGTGGTGAACCAGCGACTCCGCGGTCTCGCGCACGTACGCGCGAAAGGTGTCCGGACTGACCCACAGCGTGCCGTCGAACGCGCGGTGTTCCTCGGCGACGCCGACCGCGACCGGCGGGGCGACGAGCGCCTCGCCGCGGTCCTGATCCGAAGAGAAGGCGTCCGCGGCCGCCTCCGCCACGGAGACGGCGTTCAGCGTGTCCGTCCCGAGCGGCGCGTGCGGGCCGTGCTGTTCGGTGCTGCCGACCGGGAGAAACGCCACGCCGACGTCGGCGTCGCGGGCGTCGGTCCAGGTCGCGTCCGCGAGGTTCATAGCGGCCCTGCGCGGGCCGGCGAGTTAAAAGGCGGCAGTCGAGAAGCGCTCGACGGAACGAACGGGAATTCGGTGTGACGACGGGTCCGGGGACCGCTGCGGTGGCGCGCGCGAGAAACGCGCGCGAGGGAGGCGGCGGCCGCGGTCGCGCTGCGGTGCGTTGCGGTCGCGCGACCGCGGCCGCGGCGAGGCTGGGGAGGTGCGAGGCTGCGGTTGCGGTGCGGGGCGGGGCGGGGCGGGACTGAAAGGGGCAGCCGGCTCGATCCCGCCCGGCCGACGTAAGCACTCGCGCCGGGTTGTGCGGAGAGGCGCGAGCGCGCAGCGAGGCCCGGCGCGGTCGAGCCGGCTGGGGCTTTCTGGACGTTGCTGTCCTAAGCAGCACGATCTGCAACAGAACCGTTTCTGTATGCGGGAGAGCCGGTTGGGGCTTTCTGGACGGTACTGTCCCGAGTAGCAGGATCAACAGCAAAAACCAAAAAAGCGCCGTACAGAGTGACGACAGTGACGTTCGAGGCAGTCGCGTATCAGTCGTCGTCCGTCTCCGCGTCGACCTCGGCGGTCCGCTTCGCGGCGCGCTCGATGAACTCCTCGGGGAGCTGGTCGATCTCGCCGGCCTGCACGCCCCAGAGGTGCGCGTAGAGGCCGTCCTCGTCGATCAGCTCGTCGTGGGTGCCGCGCTCGACGATCTCGCCGTCCTCCAACACGAGGATCGTGTCGGCGTCCTTGATCGTCGAGAGGCGGTGGGCGATGGCGAAGGTGGTGCGGTCCTCGGTGAGCCGGTCCAGCGAGCGCTGGATCAGCATCTCCGTCTCCGTGTCCACGTCGGAGGTCGCCTCGTCGAGCACGAGGATATCGGGGTCCTTCAGCACCGCGCGCGCGATGGTGATGCGCTGGCGCTGGCCGCCGGAGAGCTTCACGCCGCGCTCGCCGACCATCGTGTCGTAGCCGTCCGGCAGGTTCTGGATGAACTCGTGGGCCTCCGCGGCCTTGGCCGCCTCCACGACTGACTCGTGGTCCGCCTCGAAGCTCCCGTAGGTGATGTTCTCGCGGACGGTGCCGTAGAACAGGTACGACGACTGCCCCACGTAGCCGACCGCGCGCCGGAGCGAGGGGAGGGTCACGTCGCGGACGTCCTGTCCGTCGATGCGGACCGCGCCCTCGTCCACGTCGTACATCCGGAGCAGGAGCTTCAGGACCGTCGACTTGCCGGCGCCGGTGGGGCCGACGAGCGCGAGCGTCTCGCCGCCCGGGACGGTGAAGTCCACGTCCTCGATGATCGTCTCGTCGCCGTAGCCGAAGGTGACGTCGTCGTACTCGACCTCGCCCTCGGTGACCTCCAGTTCCGCGGCGTTGCGGTCCTGTTCGAGCTTCGAGGGCTCGTCCATCAGGCCGAAGATGCGCGCGGAGGAGGCGCGGGCGCGCTGGTACATGTTGATGATCTGTCCGAACTGCGCCATCGGCCAGATGAACCGCTGCGTGTAGAGGATGAAGACGACGAACATCCCCTCGGAGAGCTCGCCCGAGAACGGGCCGGGCGGCCCCTGGAACACCCACAGCCCGCCGACGATAAACGTGAGCACGAAGCCGATACCCGCGAGCACGCGGAGGCCGGGGAAGAACTTGATCCGCGTCTCGATGGCGTCCCAGTTCGCGTCGAAGTAGTCGAAGGAGACGTCGTCGACGCGGTCGGACTCGTACGCCTCGGTGTTCGAGGACTTGATCACCTGAATGCCGCCGAGGTTGTTCTCCAGCCGCGAGTTCATCTTGCCGACCGTCGAGCGCACCTCCGCGTACTTCGGCTGGATAATGCGGATGAACGCGTACGTGAACACGGCGATGATCGGGACGGGCAACAGCGCGACGAGCGCGAGCTGCCAGTTGATCCACACCAGCAGGACGCCGATGCCGAGCACCATCACCGACATCCGGAACAGGGAGTTCATCCCGTCGTTGAGGAACCGCTCCAGGCGGTTCACGTCGTTCGAGAGGATGGACATCATCTCCCCGGTCTGCTTGTCGGAGAAGAAGTCCATGTTGAGCCGCTGCATCTGGTCGTACGTGTCCGTCCGAACGTCGTGTTGGATGTTCTGTGCGAACGCGTTGAACCCCCAGTTCCGGAGCCAGTGGAACGCGGCCCCGAGCGCGAACGCGCCGGCCAACACCGCGATGGTGAACCAGAACTGGGCGGTCTGTCCGGTCGGCAGCCACGCGTCCGGGAGGAGCACGAGCGGGATCTGCTCGTCGAACGCGGCCTCGTTGCGAAAGATCGCGTCGATGGCGATGCCGAGCATCAGGGGCGGAAGGAGGTCGAGGAGCCGGGCGAAGACGCTCGCGAGGATCCCGACGCTCACGGGGAACGTGTAGTCGCGCCCGTAGGTGAGGAACAGCCGCTTCATGGGGTTCTCGATCTTGTCCCGCTGCTCCTCGAACGGGTCGTCCTTCTCCCAGTCGGGACTACTCATCGTGCCGTGGTTTCCCGTACCGATGAATGAACCTTTCCTTCGAACCGAAACGAAGCGGAACCGTTTGCCGACGGATCCTCACACGCTGCGTTTCTCGACCGCGGGGTCCACGTTCGCGGCCTCGAGGTCCCGGCGGACGCGCCGCCTGAGCGGGTCGGGGACGGTCGCGCGCGGCACCGGCTCCGCGGTCGCGCCGTCGGACGGCACCCGCCAGTAGAGCACGCGTTCGGCGTCGGCGTAGTACTCGACCGCGTATCGGTCGTCGTCGGTCGCGCCGGCGTAGTGCACGCGAGCGGCGCCGCCCTCGGCGCGCCAGCTCTCCCGCGTCGTCAGCGCGGCGATGGCGTCGTCCATGGGACACCCTCACGGCGGGAGACGCATAAGCCCCGGCCGCTCCGGCCCGACTCGGCACCGGGCGGGCCAGCCAAGTGGCCTACCTACTCGGACCGCGCCTCCGTCACGAGTTCGCCGTCGTGGCGGACCTCGACGGTCGCGGGGACGCCCCCCTCGAAGCTCGCGGTCGCCTCGTAGGCGCGGTACTCGATCGCCTGCGTGCACGCCTCGTCCGGGTCGCTCTCGTCGACGCCCTCGACGGCGACCACGAACGCGTCGTCCTCGTAGCCCGCGGACGCCAGCTCGGGGTAGATACAGCCGTTCGCTGCCTCGAGACAGCCGTCAACGGTCACGGCATCGTCGGCGAACGCGACCGTCGCAGCCGTGCCGGGCTCCGAGCAGTCGCCGCGCCGCTCCAGCGCGGCGTCGACCAGCGCGGGCGCGTCGGCGTCGGTCGGTGTCCCGTCGCCGCCGTCGGAGTCCCCGCCCGAGCCGCCGGAATCCCCGTCCGCGTCGTCCGAACCGTCGCCGGCTTCGGTCGTCCCGTCCTCCGAGTCGGTCGGATCGTCGCCGGGCGTCGAGTTCTCGGCGCAGCCGGCGAGCGCCGTCGCGACGCCCGCGGCCGCGCCGCGCAGGATGGTGCGTCGGTGCATGCCTGCTCGGTGGCTCCCGCGGAGAAAAGGCCTTCTGTAGGCTCAAACGGCCGTTTGTCCAAACCCCCGTTCCGCGACCGCCCGCCGCCGACCGGGCGAACGCAGTCGCACGCGTGCCGACCGCGCGGCGCGCGGACGGACGCGGCGACCGAAGCCGATACGTTGATTGTCCGCGATGGCGCATGACCGGACATGGTCGAGCCCATCTTCGCCGTCGCCGTCGCGGCGACTATCGCGACGCTCCTCATGATGGCGGCGATGCTGTCGTTCGTTCGCGGTGCGATGCACAGCGACGCCCACTCCCCGTCCCCCGATCCGGGCAACGACCCGGTTCCCGAGGACGAGTAACGCGCCCGAGCCGCGGCGGCCGACCGGCCGACTGGCCGGGCGACACAGCGTGGCGCTCGGCGACGACGAGGCGTTTCTGCCACCGACTCCGGGGGTGTGTGACCGGCTGACGGCGGGGAAACTTATACCTGAGCGACGCATAGCCGGGCGACAAGCCGATGGAAGAGAGCATCTCCGGGTTCAAGGTGCGCGGGGACTGGGGCGACGTCGTCGAGCACGGCGAGCGCATCACGCAGGCCCTGCGCGAGGCCGGCGCCGAAGGCGACGCCTACCACGAGTGGGAGGAGTGGCGCCCGAAGTCCCACGAGCGCATCGACGAGGACGTCTCGGAGAAGACCGCCGAGCAGGCCTCCGTCGCGGAGGGCGAAGGCGAGAAGGCCGGCAAGAGCGCCGGTGAGGACCTCCAGGCCGCCGGCGAGAAGCTCTCGGAGTCGTACGAGAAGGTCGAGGAGGGCGACAGCGACGAGGCGCTCGACCGCTGGAACGAGTCGATCGGCCACGTCGCCCGTGCGGCCGACTCCGCGGGCCGCAAGGCGATCCGCAAGGTCGAGGACACCGTCTACCGCAAGGTGATGACGCAGCTCGCGCCGTACTACTTCGACAACGACCTGATCAGCGCCAACGTCCAGCAGGTCGGCCGCGGCGAGGAGGCCGACGAGTTCGTGCTCGAGGTGAACGTCAACGACGACGAGTTGAAAGCCGAGGTCTCGGACATCCTCGCGGAGTACGAGTCGGAGGTCGACCGCTGGCACGTCGAGACCGAGAAGGACCTCGGCAACGCGGCGGCCGCGGAGGGCGTCGAGGTCACCGAGGAAGAGGAGGCGGGCGGCGGCTCCGAGTCGACGCGGACGTAGAGGGCGATAGGTTCGGCGACTGATCCGTTTCTGTTTCGGCTGTTGATCCTGCTGCTCGGGACAGCAACATCCAGAAAGCCCCAGCCGGCTCTCCGTACGATGTTTCCGTCGCAAACTCTGCTGATCTGGACAGCAACATCCAGAAAGCCCCAGCCGGCTCTCCGTACGATGTTTCCGTCGCAAACTCTGCTGATCTGGACAGCAACATCCAGAAAGCCCCAGCCGGCTCTCCGTACGATGTTTCCGTCGCAAACTCTGCTGATCTGGACAGCAACATCCAGAAAGCCCCAGCCGGCTCTCCGTACGATGTTTCCGTCGCAAACTCTGCTGATCTGGACAGCAACATCCAGAAAGCCCCAGCCGGCTCGACCGGCCGCGACACGCGCTGCGCTCCTCGCTCTCCGCACAGCCCGCTGCGGTGCTTGCGGCGCCGGGGCCGGACCGAGCCGGCTGCCCCTTTCAGTCCCACCCCGCACAGCACCGCAACCGCCCCGCGACCGCACAGCAACCTCGCACCTCCCCAGCCTCGGCCGCGGGCCGGGCGCGGAACCGCAACGCCGCGCGAGAGACAAGCTCTCGCTGGCCTCCGGCGTGCGGTAGCGCGCCGGAGACACCGCATCGCGCCCGGCCCGCGACCTCCCTCGCGCGGTCGCGGCGACACGCAAAGCGGTCGCCGCGGCGCGCGCCGACAGCACAGCACCGCTACAGCATCGCGACCGCACAGCACCGCAACAGCACCGCACCGGACTCAAAAAGTGGTCGGAGCGGTTACGACTCGTCCTCGTCGTCGTCGTTCTCCTGCTCCTTCTCGTCCTCGTTTTCTCCGGCGGTCAGGCCGTCGTTATCGTCGCGGTCGAGCGCGCGCGGCGCGTCGTGGTGGTCGGAGTAGCCGTCAAACCAGCGAGCGATGCGCTCGATGCGGTCGACGATGTGACCCGGCTCGCCCGACCGCGAGAGCTCGTGCCCCTCGCGGGGGTACCGGACCATCCGCGTCTCCACGCCGTTCTTCCGGAGGATCCGGTGGTACAGCTCCGCCGTGCAGATCGGCGTCCGCGTGTCGTCCTCCGAGTGGATCAGCAGGGTCGGCGTGTCGACCTCGTGGGCGTGGCCGGTGGGCGACTGCTCCCAGAGCCAGCCCGGCTCCTCGGAGGGGGTCGTGTCGAAGTCGCCCTCCAGCAGCTTGTACGCGCCGTCGGTCGAGCCGTAGAAGCCGGTGAGGTCGTAGACGCCGCGCTGGGCGACCGCCGCGCGGAAGTAGTCGGTGTGCCCGACCGCCCAACCGGTCATGAACCCGCCGAAGGAGCCGCCGGTGAGGAACGCGTTCGAGTCGTCGACGTAGTCGCGGTCCGCGACCTGCTCGACGCCAGCCATCACGTCGGTCAGCGTCACCTCGCCCCAGTCGCGCTCGATGGCCTGCATGAAGTCGGCGCCGTAGCCGGTCGACCCGCGCGGGTTCGACCAGAAGACGACGTAGCCCCGGGCCGCGAGCGTCTGGAACTCGTGCCACATCGTTCCCGAAGTCGTCCACATCGCGTGCGGGCCGCCGTGGACCTCGACCGCCAGCGGGAACTGGCCGGGGTCGTCGGCCTCGGGGTCGAAGCCGGGCGGGGTCAGCACCCACCCCTGCACCTCGACGCCGCCGCCCGCGGACTCGAACCACAGCTCCTCCGGCTCCCCGACGTGCCGCTCCTCGAGGTAGTCGGCGTTCAGCTCCGTCAGCCGGGTCGTCTCGTCGGCCGCCGCGTCGTACGCGAACACGTCGCCGGGGTGGTCCCACTCCGAGAGCGCGAGCGCGACGAGAACCTCGTCCGGCCCCGCCCCGTCGCTCCCACCGACGTGTCCGCCCGAGATCGCCCCGCGCCGGACCAGTCGCTCCGGGTCCGCGCTCCCGTCGCCGGGTGCCGACCACACCGCGGTCTGCCCCTCGTCCGGCGTCGCGAAGTAGACCGTCTCCGCGTCGGGGCCCCACTGCGGCGGCACGTCGTAGCTCACCGACCGGTCGATCCCCGCCGTCAGGTCCGTCACCGCGCCCGACGCGCGGTCGATGACGTGCAGGTCGGTCGGCTGGATCGAGGCCTGTTCGGGCTCCGTGCGGAGGAACGCCACGCGACCGTCCGCGGTCGCCGCGAGCGCGGTGCCCCAACCGGTCGTGACGTGGACGCGCTCGACCGCGTCCGCCGCGAAGTCGTGCGCGTGGATCGCGATCTCCTCGGAGTCGTCGGGGTCCGCGCCGCGCTCCTCCGCGATCTCCTCGGTGTAGTAGAGCGTCTCCGCGTCGCCCCACTCCGGCGCGCCGAAGTCCGCGTCGCCGTCGGTGAGCCGGGTGACCGCCTCCCCCGCGTCCGCGTCTCCCCCCGTCCCTGCCCCACTCGCCGGGGCGTCGGGGTCGGCCGCGTCGACGTCGACCACGTAGACGTGCGAGCGGCGCCCGTCGAAGTACGACTGCATCGAGCGGTAGACGGTCCGGTCGACCACGCGCGGGTCGGGGTGGTCCTCCGGCTCGTACTCCTCGGGGACCGACTTATCCCGCCCCTCCTCGCGGTCCTCCGCGGTCACCGACTGGACGAACGCGATCCGGTCGCCGGAGGGCCCCCACGCGATCTCGGAGACGCCGCCGACCACGTCCGTCACCTGCCGGGCCTCGCCGCCGTCGACCGGCAGGATCCAGAGCTGCTGGCGGTCGTCGGCCGCGCCGCGCGTGGCGGTGAACGCGATCCGGTCGCCGGAGGGGCTCCACCGCGGTTCGGCGTCGGTTCCCTCCGCGAGCGAGAACCGCCGGTGGCCCGAGCCGTCGACCGCCGCGACGTGGACCGTCGCCGCGTACTCCTCGTCCCCGTCCGCCTGCCTGCGCACGAACGCGACCCGCTCGCCGTCCGGCGAGAGCCGCGGATCGGCGGGCTTCGCCAACTCGTGGAAGTCGGCCGCCTCGATGGGCTGCTGCATACCGGCGGGTCACGGGCCGCGACCAAAAGGGGCCCGGAGCCGGAAGGCGCCGCCCCGTTCCTTATCTCCCATACCGAGCCAGCCCGCGCGTGGTCTGAGCCACGCCCGGAGCGAACGAGGCGGTCGCGCGGCGCACCGCTCCGGGAGCGACCGCGCCGCCTGCTCGCAACCCGACACGCCGCTGCCACCACCGGCCCGGCCGCCCGGCCGGACGGGCAGTCAGAACCGCGCCGGCCCGAACCCGTCGAGCGCCGTCGGCGCCTCGCCCAGCACCGCGTCCGCGACGAGTTTCCCGCTGTAGGGACCCAGCTGGAGCCCGGTCGCGCCGTGCCCGGTCGCGAGGTGTGCTCCCTCGACCGACGGCACCGGTCCCAGCACCGGAAGGCGGTCGGCCGAGACCGGCCGGAGGCCGACTTTCGTCTCCGCGTGCCGCGCCTCCGCCAGCCCCGGGGCCACGCGCAGCGCCTCCCGGGACACCTCCGCGATGCCGCCGAGCGTCGCGTGCGGCGCGAACCCCGCACCCTCCTCGCGGGTCGCACCGACCGCGATCCGCTCGCCGGGCCACGGCACCATGTAGTGCCCGCGGAACCCCTTGACCACCGGCCAGTCGTCGGTCCCCGACAGCGACGGCGCCGTCGAGACGTCGAGGTGAGCGATCTGCCCGCGGTGCGGCTCGATCGGGACCTCGATCCCCAGATCCGACGCGAACGCGCCGGACCACGCCCCGCCCGCGACCACCACGTCCGACGCGTCGATCCGCTCGCCGTCGGCCAGCGTGACGCCCGTCACGGAAGCCCCGTTGGTCCTGATCCGGCCCACCTCGCCGTCGCGAACGGTCAGTCCGCGTTCCCGGCCGACCGCCCGGAGGGCGGTCGCGAAGCGGCGACCGTCGACTCGCCCCGCGTTCGCGAAGCGGAGCGCCCGGGCGCCGTCCGCGACCGGCGGGAACGCCTCCTGGAGCGCATCGCCCGCCAGCGACGCCACCGATCCCGGCTCGGGGCGGCCGTACTCAGCGGTCCGTCGCTCCGCCCGATCGCGTACGGCGTCGAGTTCTGCGTGCTCCTCCTCGTCCGCGGCGACGACGACCACCGACGTCTCGGAGTAGCCGTGGTCGTGGCCGGCCGCCGAGAGCTCCGCGGCCAGATCCGGGTAGTAGTCCGCGGCGGCGAGCGCGAACTCGAACCACGCCGTCGAGTCGGTGCGACTGCTCGTGGCGGGCGAGACGATACCCGCTCCCGCGTCCGTCGCGCGCCCCTTATCGCGGCGGTCGACCAGCAGCGCGTCCGCGCCTGCGTCCGCGAGGTGGTACGCGACCGCGGAACCGACGATGCCGCCGCCGACCACGACCGCGTCGAAGTCGCTCATGGATCGGGGAGGGTCCGTCGCCGACAAAAGCGTTCGCGGAGTCGAGCGCCAGAACAGGATAGTGTTACCACTACCCGGGTGCAGGACCGGATTCTGCCACTTACCGCGGGCGTTTACAACGGGAGTCGTAACGCCACCCATGTCACACGAGTTCAACTACTCGCGACGACGACTGCTCGGCGGTGTGGCCGCGGGCGCGACCGCGACGACACTCGCCGGCTGTGCCGGAGACGGCGGCTCGTCGGGCGGCGAGGGATCGGCGGAGGGCACCGCGACCGGCGCCGAGTCGACCGCGGCGTCCCGGGACGGCGGCGAGTTGGTCTACTCCCAGCAGGTGTCGCCGATCGAGTTCGACCCGCTCGTCGTCAACGACATCTACTCACAGCAGGTCTGTTCACAGGTGTTCGAGCCGCTGTACGCCTACGACGAGGGGACCGACCCGGTCCCGCACCTCGCCAGCGAGGAGCCGACCGTCGAGCGCGACGGCACGCGATACATCGTGCAACTCCGCGACGGACCGCGCTTCCAGAACGGCGACCCCGTGACCGCGGAGGACGTGCGTTACTCGCTTCTCACGCCCATCGAGGAGGAAACCGCGAACAAGCCCGACGTGGACATGATCGACACGGTCGAGGTCGTCGACGACCGGACGGTGCAGATCGACCTCCAGTACGGCTACGGGCCGTTCTTCACGCTGGCGCTGACCCGCAACGTCGTGCCGAAGGCGGTCCGCGAGGAGGACCCGGAGGCGTTCAACCTCGACGCTCCCGTCGGGTCCGGTCCCTTCGAGTTCGTCGACTGGAGCGAGGGCGAGTACGTCGACCTCGAGCGCTGGGACGACTACTGGGGGGAGCCCGCGCCGCACCTCGAACGCCTGCGCTTCGAACCGGTCGAGGAGAGCACCACGCGCGTCGTCTCGCTGGAGACGGGCGAGTCCGACGTGGCCGACGGCATCACGCCCCAGACGTGGGAGACGGTCCGGGAGGCCGACAACATGAGCCTCCAGTCCGAGCCGGGTATCTCCTACTACTACCTCGCGTTCAACTGCAACGAGGGCCCGACGACGGACCCCCAGGTCCGCGAGGCGATCGACTACGCCGCCTCGATCGATCAGGCCGTCGAGAACTTCATCGAACCGGCCGGGGCCCGGAACTACGGGCCGGTCCCGCTCCCGGTCGCCGAGTCGTGGGACCTCCCGACCGAGGAGTGGGCCGACATCGCCCACGACCGCGACGCCGACCGCGCGGCCGAGTTGCTCGCCGACGCCGGCGTCGAGGAGGACTACGGCTTCCGGATCATCGTCCCGCCGGACGACCTGCGCGAGCAGATCGGCATCTCGGTGTCGAACGGCCTGAACGAGGCCGGCTACGACGCGGAGGTCCGCCGGCTCGACTGGGGGACGTTCCTCGACACCTACGACACCGGCAGCGAGGACGACTACAACCTCTACGCGCTCGGCTGGCTCGGCGGCCCCGACCCCGACTCCTACGTCTACAACCTGTTCCACGAGGAGCAGATCGGCGCCACCAACGGCACCTACTACGAGAACGACGCGGTGATGGAGGACATTATCGCCGCCCGCCGCTCCAGCGACATCGACGAGCGGCGCGAGCTCTACGAGTCGATCATCCCGACGCTGCTGGAGGACCGCGTCCACCTGCCCGGCTACAGCATGCGCGTCTCCATCGGGCTCCGCGACCACGTTCAGGACTTCGTCGCGCACCCGCGGTCGCAGTACAACCCGCGGGTCGTCAGCGACTACAACAACGTCTGGCTCGACCGCTGACCGGGGATCGCCGGCCGCCGACCGCCGGCCGCCGCCCCCGCAAGGCGATCACTCCGGGTCGACGCGCCCGCTCGTCGCGCTCCGAAGGCGGTCGGCCAACGCCGCCGCCTCCGCGACCGGGACCCTTATCTCGAAGGTCACGTCCTCCCCGTACTCCGCCTCGAACGAGACGTCCGCGGACTCGACGATCCCCCTGACCGTCCCCGAGTCGTCGTAGGCGGTCGTGACGACCATCGTCCGGTGGGGGCGCTCCTCGACGACGCCGGCCGCGTCAAGGGCGTCCTGCACCGCGCGGGAGTACGCGCTCACCAGTCCCCCGACGCCGAGGTTCGTCCCGCCGTAGTAGCGCGTGACCACGGCGGCGACGTTTCTGACCTCGCGGCCCTGCAACACGTTGAGCGCCGGCTTTCCCGCGGAGCCGCTCGGCTCGCCGTCGTCGCTGGCGTACTCGCGGAGCATGACCTCGCCGTCCCCGGGCCGTCGCTCGGAGGGCTCGCCCGCCGGGACGCGGTAGGCCGGGACGTTGTGCGTGGCGTCCGCGTACTCCTCGCGCACCGTCTCGACGAACGCCTCGGCCTCGTCGACGGAGGCGGCGGGGGAGACGTGGCCGAGGAACTCCGACCCGCGCACCTCGAAGGTGGCGGTCGCGCGCTCCGCGACGGTCAGATACGCGTCCGTCACGGGTCGGGTCCCTCCGTCGGGTTCGTCTCCGTCTCCCCGTCCACGCCGCCGGCCGCCCGGTCGTCCGTGCGGCGCCGCTCCACCACCGCGCTCGTCGGCGGGGCGCGGCGGTAGAGGGCGAGAAACGCGACGACGCCGACCGCTTCGGCGAACTTGGCGACGACCGCCAGCGGGTCGGCGGCGAGCGCGGCCGGTGCCGACGCCCCGTGCCAGCCGACGTACCCGATCAGCAGCGCGGCGAGCGTTCCGGCCCCGAGCGCGTAGAGCCGACGGTACTCCTCGCTGGCGCGGAGGACGGCTGCGCCGACCAGCGCCAGCAGCACCGCGACCGCGAGGAAGACGTACGGACGCGGATCGGACGCGCCGATCAGGGGCCACGCCCACAGCGCGTGGGCCGCGCCCGACAGGAGGGCCGTCTGCACGGCGACCGCGCGGAGGACGCCCGCGGTCCGGCCCCCGTCGCTCGAGTCACTCATCGGGAAGGGGTTGGCCGCGGGCGGTAAAGTCGGTGTCCATCCGCGTCGCTACGCGCGACACTCCAGCAGGGCCCCCTCGCGCGGGTCGACGTCGTCGCCGTACCCCTCCGCCCGCCGGAGCAGGCGGGGAGTGAGCAAGTAGTGCGCTCGAACCGCGTTGTCGGCGTGTTCGACGACCGCCCGCAGCGTGACGCCGACGGTCGTCCCGTCCGCGACGAGGAACCGCGTCCCGTCGCGCTCCGGCGCGTCGGCGAGCGCCTCCCGAACCGCCTCCGAGTCGTCGAACAGGCGCCGCTCTATCGTCTCGCCGGACGCCGCGGCCTCGCGAACGACGCCCGGGAGCGTGTCGAGCTCGTCCGGGAGGTCGTCGACCGGGAGGGGGTCGGTTCCCTCGGGGGGCTCGGCCGGCTCCGCGACCAACTCGACCTCGACGACCCGTTCCTCGTACCACGTCGTCTCCGCGGTGACGGTCCAGCCTCCTGCAACGGAGCCGCTCCCCGGGACCGCGGTCGACCCCTCGATCCGGGGACGGACCGTGCCGACTTCGTCCGCCCCGTGATTCACCGCGGTGGCGTTCAGGTGAGCCGTCTCGTACGCGGCGACGAACGTCTCTACCGCGGCCCGGTCCTCCGTGTCCGGCGGGAAGCCGACCCCGTAGCCACGCGTCGTGGGGCAATCGTCCGGGAGGGCAGCGTCCGGCGTGTCGGTGTCAGTCGGCTCCGAACCGGAATCGGTACGGTTCGAGGGGTCTGTCTCGGTCGGTGCGTCGGCGGCACAGCCGGCGAGCGCGAGGCTCCCGCCGACGGTCGCGAGGAGGGCACGGCGGCGCATGTCGGGTGGTCAGCGGACGCCGGTAAGTGTCTTCGGGCGCTACTCCCAGGGATGACCGCTGGCCGCGTCCGGCCAGAGGGGATACCAGTACGCCTCGTCGTCCTCGATCTCGAGTTCGCCGTCGAGCACCGACCGCAGCTTGAACTCCGTCCGGTTGTCACGCTCGTGGTCGCCGTCGGGGACGAAGGGGTAGTAGGCGCCGCGGCGGAACGAGTAGACCCAGTAGGCGCCGCGGTCGTCCTTCTCGAAGCCGAAGACGGCCGCGAGCAGGCGGGAGCCGAACCCCTGTTCGACGAAGGTGTCGGCCGCGAAGTGGACGCTCGTCACGAGGTCCTCCGGGTCCGTGTCCTCCAGCACGAACCAGCGGTAGCCGTGGTCGTCCTCGTACTCGTGGTAGCCCGTCCCGGTCTCGAGTTCGCCGGCCTCGAGGATCGCCTCCACCTCGTCGACGGTGTCCTCGAAGGCGGTCGAGTCAACGCCGGAGAAACAGAGCGCCGCCTCGCCGCAGTGGTCGTAGCCCAGGTCCGCCTCCATCGTGACGTAGGCGGTGGACATCCCGAACAGGTCCTCCGGGTCCGCGTCCCGGGTCGCGTCGGTCTCCGCGCTGGTCCCGAGGACGGAGCGGAGCGTGTCGAACAGGCCCATTGACTGGTCGATGGTAGGGGGGCCGGGGATTAGGGCGTTTCTCCGTCCGCGGGGCGGAAGGGGTCCCGCGGCCGACCGCGTCTCAGGCCGTCTCCATCTCGGCTTCCAGCTCCCGAAGCCGGTCGACGCGCTTCTCCGTGCTCGGGTGCGTGGAGGCGATCTTCCCGATGAACCCCTTCCTGATGGGGATGATGAAGAATGCGTTCATCTCCGCCTCGTCGCGGAGGTCCTCGGTCGGCACGCGGTCCATCGTCCCGTCGATGGTCAACAGCGCCGAGGCGAGCGCGCCGGGCTTGCCCGTGATCGACGCGGCGCCGCGGTCCGCGGCGAACTCCCGGTAGCGCGAGAGCGCGCGGATGAGCAGGAACGAGACCACCCAGACCAGCAGCGAGACGGCGACCGCGACCCACACCGGCGGGGCGTTCCTGTCGTTGCCGGCGAAGAGCCAGCCCCAGCGCACGATGAAGAAGGCGATGGTGGAGAGGAACGAGGCGATGGTCATCACCATCACGTCGCGGTTCTTGACGTGGGCCAGCTCGTGGGCCATCACGCCCTCCAGCTCTTCCTGATCGAGACTCCGCATCAGACCAGTCGTCACGCAGACCGTCGCGTTCTCCTGGTTGCGACCGGTTGCGAACGCGTTCGGAACCTGCGTGTCCGCGACCGCGACCGTCGGCTTCGGCAGGTCCGCCTGCTGGCTCAGCCGGTCGACCATGCGGTGCAGTTCCGGCTCCTCGTCGGGCTCCACCGTCCGCGCACCCATGCTCCGCAGCGCGAGCTTGTCGCTGAAGAAGTACTGCGCCAGCGAGAAGCCGCCGAGCAGCAGGAGGGTCACGAAGATCCCCGCGTCGAAGACGGAGATGAGGACCCCGACGAACGCCAGATAGAGGGCGAACAGCAGGAACATGGTGAGCGCCATGCGCCCGCGTAACCCCCAGTCGGTGCTCCATTGCATACGCGAGGGTAGCGGCCCGGAGCGGTAAAGCCTGCCGGAGGGGCCGCCCGGTGCCGGTTCCACCGGCTTATAACCCGCCTCCGACACACCTCCGCGCATGGAGACAGTCATCGTCACCGGCGGCCTCGGTCGCTCCGGACGCTGGATCGTCGACCGCCTCGCGGACCAGTACGAGGTGGTCTGCGTCGACCTGCACCATCCCGGTTTCGAGGCGACGGCGGCCGAGAACGTCGACTTCCGCGCCGCCGACCTGGCCGACCGCGGCGAGACCTACGACCTGATCGACGCCGTCGACCCCGACGCCGTCGTCCACTGGGCCGCGATCCCCTCCCCGACCCGGCACGCCGGCGGCCGCGTCTTCGAGACGAACGTCCTCGCCGCGTACAACGTCCTCACCGCCGCCGGACGCGCCGGCGCCCGCGTCGTGCAGGCGTCGAGCGAGTCCGCCTACGGCTTCGCCTTCGCCGAGGAAACCCCCCTCCCGGACGCCCTCCCGATCACCGAGGCTCACCCCCGGCGACCCGAGGACCCCTACGGGCTCGGCAAGGTCGTCGCAGAGGACGTCGCCGACACCGTCGTCCGCAAACACGACGTCTCCGTGACCTCCGTCCGCCCGTCGTGGATCCAACAGCCCGGCGAGTACAACTGCCGGAGCGAGGCGACGCTCGCCGACCTCTCGAACGGCGCCGGCAACTGCTGGTCGTACGTCGACGCCCGCGACGTGGCCGACCTCGTCGCCGCCGCCCTCGCCGACCCCGTCGACGGCCACGAGGCGGTCCACGCCGCCGCGGCGGACACCTACCTCGACGGCTCCGTCGTCGACGCGTGTCTGGCCTTCTGGGGCGAGGTCCCCGACGACTGCGGCCTCGACGCCGACGGCGACGCGTCCGCGCTCTCGACGGCGAAGGCCGAGCACCTGTTCGACTGGACGCCGAGCCACACCTGGCGCGACGCCGCGACCGCCGACGTGGACGCCCCCTCGCTGACGGAGCCATGAGCGGCGAGCGCGAGACCGTCCTCGTCACGGGCGGACTGGGGAGCTCCGGCCGCTGGGTCGTCGACCGCCTCCTCGACGACTACGACGTGGTCTGCGTCGACCTCGACCACCCCGGTTTCGAGGCGACGCCGCGCGAGGGACTCGACTTCCGCGCCGCCGACCTGACCGACCGCGGCGAGACGTTCGACCTGATCGAGGAAGTCGATCCCGACGCCGTCGTTCACTGGGCCGCCATCCCGGTCGCCGGCGAGCACCCCGACGGGACGACGTTCGAGACAAACACCCTCGCCGCGTACAACGTCCTCACCGCCGCCGGGCGCGCCGACGCCCGCGTCGTACAGGCGTCGAGCGACGGCGCCTACGGCTTCTTCTTCGCCGACCCGACGCCCCTCCCCGACGCGCTCCCGATCCCGGAGTCGCACGACCTGCTGGCGGAGGACCCCTACGGGCTCTCGAAGATCGCCGCCGAGCGATGCGCCGACCGGACCGCGCGTCGCGACGGCGTGTCAGTTACCTCGATCCGCCCCTCGTGGATCCAGTTCCCGGGCGAGTACCCGTGTCGAGAGCCCGAGTACGTCGAGGACCTCGGTGCGGGCGCCGGGAACTTCTGGTCCTACGTGGACGTCCGCGACGTGGCCGACCTCGTCGCCGCCGCCCTCACCGACCCCGTCGACGGCCACGAAGCCGTCAACTGCGTCGCCGCCGACAACGCGCTCGGACGACCGCTCGTCGACCTCCTGCGTCGCCACTACGGAGCGATCCCCGACGACTGTGCGGTCGCCGCCGACTCCGACCGCTCCGCGTACGCGATCGAGAAAGCCGAGCGCCTGTTCGGCTGGACGCCGAGCCGCTCCTGGCGCGACGCCGCCGACGAGCGCGTCCACGCGCCCGACCTCCTCGAAGGCTAAGCGAGGAACGCCCGACGGCGCTGCCGCTCGCCGAGTTCACTCCTCTCCGATCTCACAGCGTCGCCACTCGCCAACCGGACCTTCTCGAAAACACCTCTTCCCGCGTCACACAGCACCGCCGCTCGCCACTAAATGTATCCGCGTATGAATGTGCGTATGAATGGGCAGACGGCGAACCGGTACTCCCAGAGGGTCTCCCACTCCAGTACTACCCGGCACGCAGGTGGGCTTCACTTCCGTGTTCGGAATGGGTACGGGTCTTTCCCCACCGCTGTGGCCGTCTTTATGCCGACTCCCGGAATCGAACCGAGATACGCCAACGTCGGTTACGACTACCGTGTATACGTGCGATCCAGCTACCGCCTGAACCCAATACCGAACCGTGGCATGAGTGTGGCTCGGTCTGTTAGTGCTCGTGGACTACAACGCCTCGTTGCCTTAGCGCGTACATCCCGAGTCTATCTAACTCGTCTTCTACGAGTGACCTCCGCGGTGCCTCGTTTCCATGTGGGTTTCGAGCTTAGATGCGTTCAGCTCTTACCCCGTGTCGCGTGGCTACCCGGCATTGCTCTTCCGAACAACCGGTACACCAGTGGCGACCAAACGTAGTTCCTCTCGTACTATACGTTCGTTCACGTCAGGCACCTTCAACACCCCCAATAGATAGCAGCCGACCTGTCTCACGACGGTCTAAACCCAGCTCACGACCTCCTTTAATAGGCGAACAACCTCACCCTTGCCCGCTTCTGCACGGGCAGGATGGAGGGAACCGACATCGAGGTAGCAAGCCACTCGGTCGATATGTGCTCTTGCGAGTGACGACTCTGTTATCCCTAAGGTAGCTTTTCTGTCATCTACGGGTCCCATTCCGGAACCTCGTAGGTTCGCTAGACCACGCTCTCGCGTCAGCGTCGCTCGTTGGGAACGACACTGTCAGACCATCTTTTGCTCTTGCACTCTTCGCCGGATTCCCGACCCGGCTGAGATGATCTTCGGGCGCGCTCGATATCTTTTCGAGCGCGTACCGCCCCAGTCAAACTGCCCGGCTACCGGTGTCCTCCGCCAGGAGTGAGAGTCGCAGTCACCGACGGGTAGTATTTCACTGATGCCTCGGTGGCCCGCTAGCGCGGGTACCTGTGTAACGGCTCCTACCTATGCTGCACATCGGCGACCACGTCTCAGCGACAGCCTGCAGTAAAGCTCTATAGGGTCTTCGCTTCCCCTTGGGGGTCTCCAGACTCCGCACTGGAACGTACAGTTCACCGGGTCCAACGTTGGGACAGTGGCACTCTCGTTTATCCATTCATGCAAGCCGCTACTGAAGCGGCAAGGTACTACGCTACCTTAAGAGGGTCATAGTTACCCCCGCCGTTGACGGGTCCTTCGTCCAATTGTACTTGGTGTTCAGATACCCGCACTGGGCAGGATTCAGTGACCGTACGAGTCCTTGCGGATTTGCGGTCACCTGTGTTGTTACTAGACAGTCGGAGCGCCCGAGTCACTGCGATCTGCTCCGCTGAGAGCAGACATCCCTTCTTCCGAAGGTACGGGACTAACTTGCCGAATTCCCTAACGTCGGTTCTCCCGACAGGCCGTGGCTTTCGCTGCCAGAGCACCTGTGTCGGATCTCGGTACGGTCGTCACACTTGCCTTTTCACGGGCCCTAGGTACCGTTGATTTACACTATCTCGGACTTCTCTCGCTTCCTGCCATGACGGCATCCACGAGGTTCTCCGATTCGACCGGACGATGGTCCGGCTCAACGTTTCCCACGGCGTCGGCGTTTGCTGTGTGACGGCACTGGAATCTTAACCAGTTTCCCGTCGACTACTTCGAGTTGCGAGTAGTCTCAGGACCGGCTCACCCTCGGCTGATTGACAGTGCCGAGGAACCCTTGCTCTTGTGGCCGTCGAGGTTCTCACCCGACTTTCGCTGCTACTGTGACCAGGATTTTCGTTACCGAACGGTCCACGCGAGTTCTCACCCGAGCTTCCATCCGAACGGTATGCCGACCTACGCGGTCACCCTATAACGGGTGCGGCCAGGTCTCGGTGGTGGATTTGAGCCCCGATCATTTTGGGCGCCTCAAACCTCGGCCGGTAAGCTGTTACGCTTTTCTTAGAGGGTAGCTGCTTCTAAGCTCACCTCCCGGCTGTTTAGGGCTTGAGACCACCTTCCAATCGCACTTAATCCACACTTTGGGACCTTAACCCAGCTCTGGGTTGTTCCCCTCATGGTGCACAGGCTTACCCCGCACACCGGACTCCCTTCGTCAACGGCGCACGCAGGTTCGGAGTTCGACAGGGTGGCCGACTCCTCTCGGAGGCGGGTCACCCAATCGGTCGCTCTACCCCGCATGCTACCTCAAAAGAGGTCATGCTTCGACATGTTTCGGTCGGAACCAGCTGTTGCCAGGCTCGATGGGCCTTTCACCCCTATACACGAATCACGGGAGGGTATTGTAGGACACCACCCCTAACGGGCCTCCACGTGGCTTTCGCCACGCTTCACCCTGCTCGTGCATAGATCGCCTGGTTTCGGGTCGTACCGGAATGACTCCCCGCGCTTGAACACGGCGGCCCTCGCAATGCTGCGGCCATATCGGTTTCCCTGCGCCTCCCCCGATGAACGGGTTAGACTCGCCATTCCAGTACACTCCCTGGGTCGTTTTTCAAAACGTACGACACGACGTCGGCTCGTCTCACGTCCTACTACGGGATCGCTCCCGACTCGTTTTGTGAGACGCCTTTGACGCCCTGTCGCTCTATCGCCAACTGATTTCAGGCCCTATTGCACCGCCCTTCTCGGGGTGCTTTTCAGCGTTCGCTCACGCTACTTGTTCGCTATCGGTCTCGAGGAGTGTTTAGTCTTCTCAGGGGATGCCTGAGTCGTTCACAGAGAATATCCGATCCCTGCTACTCGGGTACTGACGCACGTCCTACCGCCATATCTTACGGGGTTATCACCCTGTCTCACGCTCCGTTCCAGGAGACTTCAGATACGGTGTCGGACGCTGCAAGTCAGCCCACACACCACATTGCCCGTGAGGGCTTCGGTTTGGACTGTGTCGCGGTCACTCGCGGTTACTGACGACATCGCTATTGCGTTCTCTTCCTTCCCCTACTGAGATGTTTCAATTCGGGGAGTTCCCTATTGCGCGGAGCAATTGTAATGGGATTCCTATTCGGAAATCTCGAGTTCTTTCCCTCCATGCGGGTCCCTCGAGCTTATCGCAGCTTGGCACGTCCGTCGTCGGCTCTCGAGCCGAGCCATTCACCAGCTGGCACAGTAGCCAGTTGAATACGTCCACGAACTCGGTACTGAGTTCAGTGGGCGTCTGGATCGCACGTATACACGGTCGTCATCGAATCGGCCTGTGACATCAGGCCGTTCGTCGAACCCTTCCCACCCGCGGTTTCCCGGAGTGGTGCATCGGTCGTCGTCTACTCCAACCCACCGCCGTCCCACACTTAAGGGGCGCGGTTCGGCCGGAGCCTGACATGGACTCACTGGGATTCGAACCCAGGGCATCCTCCTTGCAAAGGAGGCACTCTCCCACTGAGCTATGAGCCCAACCCGCCTGCGCGGGTACTGCTGTCTGCAATGTGAGCCAACGACGTTCTACAGTGCCCGCTCTCGCGAGTGACCGAACACGGCACCATATGAGTGAAAGGTGAGGGCCTGAGGCCCTCGGGTCAGTAGGAGGTGATCCAGCCGCAGATTCCCCTACGGCTACCTTGTTACGACTTAAGCCCCCTTGCGAAGCCCAGATTCGACTCCCTCTCGGGAGCCTCATCCGGACCTCACTCGGGTGCTTTGACGGGCGGTGTGTGCAAGGAGCAGGGACGTATTCACCGCGCGCTTCTGACACGCGATTACTACCGAATCCAGCTTCATGTGGACGAGTTTCAGTCCACAATCCGAACTACGACCGAGTTTCTGAGATTACCGTCCCCTCTCGGGGTTGGAACCCTCTGTCTCGGCCATTGTAGCCCGCGTGTTGCCCAGCACATTCGGGGCATACTGACCTACCGTTGCCCGTTCCTTCCTCCGCTTTAGCAGCGGCGGTCTCCCTACTGTCCCCAACCATCTCGCGATGTTGCTGGCAAGTAAGGATGCGGGTCTCGCTCGTTGCCTGACTTAACAGGACGCCTCACGGTACGAGCTGACGGCGGCCATGCACCTCCTCTCTGAAGCTCGGATAAGGTCATCAACCTGATCGTCATTACTACAGTCGATGCTGGTGAGATGTCCGGCGTTGAGTCCAATTAAACCGCAGGCTCCTCCGGTTGTAGTGCTCCCCCGCCAATTCCTTTAAGTTTCATCCTTGCGGACGTACTTCCCAGGCGGCCTGTTTAGCGGCTTCCCTACGGCACAACACCCACTCGTAGTGGGAGTCACACCTAACAGGCATCGTTTACGGCTAGGACTACCCGGGTATCTAATCCGGTTCGAGACCCTAGCTTTCGTCCCTCACTGTCGGATCCGTCCTCGTGACGTGGTTTCCCCATCGGCGGTCCGTCCAGGATTACAGGATTTCACTCCTACCCCGGACGTACCCGTCACGCCTTCCGGTCCCAAGCTCTTCAGTTTCCGCCGGACGCCTCCCCGTTGAGCGGGGAGATTTCCCGACGGACTTGAAAAGCCAGCTACGGACGCTTTAGGCCCAATAAGATCGGCCATCACTCGAGCTGCCGGTATTACCGCGGCGGCTGGCACCGGTCTTGCCCAGCTCTTATTCGTACACCTCCCTACGGTGTACAAAAGCGTAGGCTCTATGCCTACGCACTCGGGGTCCCCTTATCGCACTGTCGTGCAGTGTAAAGGTTTCGCGCCTGCTGCGCCCCGTAGGGCCCGGAATCTTGTCTCAGATTCCGTCTCCGGGTTCTTGCTCTCACAACCCGTACCGATTATCGGCACGGTGGGCCGTTACCCCACCGTCTACCTAATCGGCCGCAGCCACATCCTTCGGCGCCGGAGCGTTTCTGTCCGTCCCACATTCCAGTTGGGACGGCGTATGGAGTATTAGCCTCAGTTTCCCGAGGTTATCTTCCTCCGAAGGGTAGTTTGGCCACGTGTTACGGAGCTATATGCCACGAGTCTGAACTCGTGCAACTAGCATGGCTAAATCGGACCCCGATAGCAATGGCCTCCGGCAGGATCAACCGGAATGGTTCCTTCGTGCCTGATTCCCGGCACGAAGGGGGTATGGCGGATTGAACCAGTCAGACTGGTTCGCACCATTGCATGGTCCGTGTTCGGGTCACACGCGAAAGCGGGTGACACCGAACGTCGTTGGCTCACATCAGATCCCGTCTTACGGCGGACCACAGGGGTGGGATCCTCATGGGTCGAGTCGGAGTGCGCCGCCCGGGGGTAGCCCCGCGGACGACGTCGGCATGGAAACCGGGCCGACTCTGCGAAAGCGGACCGGGTTGAACGGTCCGAGTTCGCGTCGCGTTCTTCGCATTACGTTCCGAATCGGCGCCCACACATAAGGGCGTCGGAACGCTCGCCCGAGACCCCGAAGGGTCCCGGTCGCCCCCTCGCGGGAGCGTTCTTCGCATTCATTCGAATGGCAGGCCAGTACTTAACCCCGTCGAAGCGATCGACGTACGGCATGCGGTTTCACGCGCCGCGGACGACGATCGATCGTGAGAGTCGAGCACCGCGAGCGCCGCAGCTCGCGGGCTCGGCCATCGGCGAAAGGTATCGCGCGGTCGGAGGTCGAGCGGTCATCCCGTGCTCGCACAGCGGGTCCCGCCGAATGACTGGCCGCGCGACCGGGCGTAGCGACTCGTCGGTCGTATAAGCGTCGAAAAACGCGGATCGGTGCGGCCCGGGAATTACTCTTCGAGGTGTTTGATGCCCTGCTTGGAGACGTTCGCTTCGGTGATCTCCTCGGGCATCCAGTCGGGGCTGTTGTCGGGTGCCGTCTCCTCCCACGCCCAGCCCTCGTAGATGTGGACCTTGTCGGTCCCTTTCTCCCGAAGCTTGAGCTCGGTCTTGTCGGCCGCGGACTCCGAGTTCGCGGGGTCCAGCCGACGGGCCGCCTTCAGCGCCGCCTGCCGCGGCGTGTTACCCGAGTAGACGCTCGACTCCGAACCGTCGTCTTCGCGCAGCGCGAAGTTCCGCTTACCGTCTTCACGTACCATGGTTTTTGACCTCCATGGCAATCCAACACACAATCTGTTATAAATATATCGGGCAGATAGGGGGACGGCGGCTCCTTCTATTTATAACCTTGTGGTGGTTGCGGGCTCGACCGCCCCCGAAACGCCGATAATTCGGCACAGGTCCGGTGCAAAATCCGCGGTGTGACGGGTCATCTCGCTCGCCCGCGGTCGGTTCCGGCCGATGAACGAGGGTGTGGAACGGGCGGTCGGACCGGATCCTCAGGGGTGCGCGCGTCGCGATGGCCGCGAGGCGTCCGTCGATGTCTGCGGCGCCTACATCGCGTAAACAACACTTATGTATCTCGTGCGGCGAGGTTGGGGCAGACAACCGCGATGGTTCGCAAGAAGAAGCTCAGTCCGAGTGGCGCCAAGGACGAGGACGGCGAGTACCACAACGTCCACGTGAACCTCCACGAGGACGAACTCGCCGTCGCCGGGATGGACATCGGCGACGAGGTGTTCGTCCGCGTCCGCGACGGCAAGATCATCATCCAGAAGGCCGAGTCGGACCCCGAAGACCTCGAACACGACTTCTGACGCCGCGCTTTTTTACCGCCTCCCGTCGGTGACCCCGATCGAGTCGCTCGGGTCCGGCGGCTTCATGGGCGTTCGCTCCGAGGGACCGACAATGACGAGCGCGTACGATCTCTGCAAGCCGCTGTTGTTCGCGCTGCCGCCCGAGACCGCCCACCGGGCGACGCACGGGCTCCTGCGAGCGGTACAGGGCACGCCCGCGACCGACCTGCTCCGTCGCCGGTACGTCGTCGAGGACGAGCGGCTGGAGACGGAGACGTTCGGCTGCGCGTTTCCGAATCCCGTCGGCGTCGCGGCCGGCTTCGACAAGAACGCGGAGGTGCCGCGAACGCTGGCGGCGCTCGGCTTCGGCCACGTCGAGGTCGGGGGCGTCACCGCGGAGCGCCAACCCGGAAATCCTCGGCCCCGGATGTTCCGGCTGAAGGAGGACCGCGCGCTGATCAACCGGATGGGGTTCAACAACCACGGCGCGGACGCGGTCGGCGAGCGCCTCGACGCGGAGCCGCTCCCGGACGTGCCCGTCGGCATCAACGTCGGCAAGTCGAAGTCGACCCCCCTCGAGGAGGCGGCCGACGACTACCTGTACACCTACGAGCGCGTCGCGGACGCGGGCGACTACTTCGTCGTCAACGTCTCCAGCCCGAACACGCCCGGACTGCGCGAGTTACAGAACAGGGAGGCGCTCGAACGCATCCTGGGAACGCTGTCGGACGCCGGCGCCGCCCCCCTGCTCGTGAAGTTCTCGCCGGACCTCCCCCGGCCGGCCGTCGAGGAGGCGCTCGCGGTCGTCGACGACCTCGAACTGGACGGCGTCATCGCGACCAACACGACCACCTCGCGGCCCGACTCGCTCCGGAGCCCGAACCGGGCCGAGCGCGGCGGCCTCTCGGGCGCACCCATCGAGGGGACCGCCACGGAGATGGTCCGGTTCATCGCGGAGCGCACGGACGTGCCGGTCGTGGGCGTCGGCGGCGTCTCGGACGCCGCGGGCGCGTACGCGAAGATCAGGGCGGGCGCCTCGCTGGTCCAGCTATACACGGGGCTGGTCTACGAGGGGCCGAGCCTCGCCCGCGAGATAAACGAGGGGCTGCTCGACCTGCTTGAGCGGGACGGCTTCGACTCGGTCGCGGACGCGGTCGGCGCCGACCTGTAGTGGGATCCGGCGAGGCGTTCGACGGCGAACGCCGACAGAAAACGCCGACAGAAAAACCGCGGTCCCGAAGCGCTACGTCTCGGGCTCGTTGCGGACGATGACGACCACGTCGCCGACCTCCAGCAGCTCGCCCTCGCCGTCGTAGCGGCGCTCGCGCTCGACGGTGAACTCGTCCGCCGTGAGTTCGAATCCGGCGACGCGGAGTTCCTCGCCCGCGAGGTCGTAGTCGTCCTGTGCCAGCGCGGCCTCGATGTCGCCGATGTCGTCGCCGTACTTCGGGCCGACGGTGGCGTAGTCGAGGTCGATCCCGGCGACCACCGTCTCGACGGGCGCGTCGGCGTCCGGGTGGACGGTCAGGTCGTCGACGTGCATCACGCCGGTGATGTCGGCCTCGAAGCCGCGGACGTCGCCGTACACCTCGACGGCGTCCAGCGTCGCGTTCATCGGGAGCTGGTTGTCGCTTTTGTACTTCCGGAGCGCGCCGACCACGTCGGTCGCCGCGACGCCGGCCGCGTGGTCCGCCTCCAGTCCGAGCGGCTCGGGCCAGTCGGCGAGGTGGATCGAGTCGGCCGCAGGGTCGGCGGCACCGTTGGCGGCCTCGTCAGCCTCCGTCTCGGCGACCGCGTCGGCGTACATGTCGTGCCACAGCTCCTCGGTCACGTGCGCGAGCAGGGGCGCGAACAGCTTCAGGAACCGGCGGTGGGCCGTCCGGAGCGCGTACGCCGCGGAGGCGTCCTCGCGGTTCTTGACGATCTCGAGGTAGTCGTCACAGAACGTGTTCCAGAAGAACGTCCGGAGCCCGTCGCGCGCCTTCGAGAACTCGCGGCGCTCCAGAAGCTCGGTGGTGGACTCGATCTCGCGGTCGAGTTCGGCCAGCAGCCAGCGGTCGATCTCGCGGAGCTCGTCCGGCTCGTCCGGGAACGGCTCCGGCGCGAGCGACTCGACGAGCTTCGAGGCGTTCCACAGCTTGCGGATCAGCTTCTCGCCCGCGCGGAGGCCCTTCTCCTGATAGGGGAGGTCGTCGCCGACCGCGGAGCCGGCCGCCCAGAAGCGGGCCGCGTCGACCGGGAACTCCTCCATCACCTCGCCGGGGTCGACGACGTTCCCCTTCGACTTCGACATCTTCTCGCGGTTCTCGTCGAGCACCATCCCGTTGATCATCGCCGACTCGAACGGCACCTCGTCGGTGTGCTCGTAGCACTTGATGACGGTGTGGAACAGCCAGAAGGAGATGATGTCGTGGCCCTGCGGACGCACGTCCATCGGGTAGATCTCCGGCCGCTCCATGGTGAACGCCTCGGCGTCCGCGTCCCAGTCCCAGCCGGCGTTGATGAGAGGAGTCAGCGAGGAGGTCGCCCACGTGTCGAGCACGTCGTCCTCGGGGACGAACTCGCCGTGGCCGCACTCGGGGCAGGCGTCGACCGGCGGGTCGTCCGAGAGGGGGTCGACCGGGAGGTCGCCCTTCTCGGCGACGACCGTGTGGTCGCAGTCGGCGCAGTACCACACCGGGAAGGGGATGCCCGAGGAGCGCTGGCGGGAGATGAGCCAGTCCCACTGGAGCCCCTCGACCCAGTGCTCGTACCGCGTGAACATCTTCTCGGGGAACCACTCCATCTCGCGGCCGGCCTGCAGGTACTCCTCGCGCTTGTCGAGCACCTGGATGTACCACTGCTCGGTGACGAGGAACTCGACGCCGACGCCGCAGCGCTCGTGGACGTTGACGGTGTGAGTGATCGCGCGGCGGTCGAGGAGGAACCCCTCGTCGTCCAGGTCGGAGACGATGGCCTCGCGGGCCTCGTTCGAGTGCATCCCCTCGTAGGTCTCGGCCACGTCGGTCATGTGGCCGGACTCGTCGATGGCGACGCGCAGGTCAAGGTCGTGGGCCTGGTACCACTCGATGTCGTTCTGGTCGCCGAACGTACAGCACATCACGATGCCCGACCCCGTCTCCATGTCGACGCGGTCGTCCGCGATGATCGGCACGTCGTGGCCGAACAGCGGGACCTCGGCGTCCGCCCCGACGAGGTGCTGGTTGTCGTCGTCCTCGGGGTGGACGAAGACGGCGACGCAGGCGGGCAACAGCTCCGGCCGCGTCGTGGAGATGGTGAACTCCTCGCCGGCGTCGGCGACCGAGAACGCGATGTCGTGGAAGTGGGAGTCGTGTTCGGCGTCCTCCGTCTCGACCTGCGAGATGGCGGTCTCGCACTCCGGACACCAGATGGCGGGCGCCTTCTCGCGGTACTCGCGGCCCTGGTCGTACAGGTCGATGAAGGAGAGCTGGGAGACGCGCTGGACCTCGGGGGAGATGGTGCGGTAGGTGTTGTTCCAGTCGATGGACAGGCCCATCCCCTGCATCTTCTCGGTGAAGTCGGCCTCGTACTCGCGGCAGACCTCGCGGCACTTCCGCTGGAACTCGCGGCGCTCGAAGTCCTGATGTCGGATGTCGAGTTCGCGCTCCGCCAGTCGCTCGGAGGCGATGCCGTTGTCGTCGTAGCCGAAGGGGTAGAAGACGTCCTGTCCGTTCATCCGGTTGAACCGGGCGACGATGTCCTGCAGGATGGAGCCGTAGGCGTGGCCCCAGTGGAGGTTGCCCGACACGGTCGGCGGCGGCGTGTCGATGGAGAAGGCGGTGTCCGGGTCGGTCTCCCCGTCGGGGTAGGCGTAGGTCTCCTCGTCGACCCATCGGCGCTGCCAGTGCGGCTCGGCGGTGTCCGGGTCATACTCTCCGCTGGGCATTCTTGGGTGCCCGTTCCCGCGGTTGGCCCTTAACCGCCTCGGTCCTGTGGCACGGCCGCACGCGGCGGCTGGCGGCAGTTCGGCCAGCAACGTCACACGAAGTGTGCCGCGCAGGGGTGCCGTATGGAGGTGCGATGCGGTGCTTGTGCAGTCGGCGCGCGCGAGCAACGCGCGCGAGGGAGGCGGCGGCGCGGCCGCCTGCTGTGCGTGCGGTTCCGCGGCCGCGCCGCCGCCGAGGTTGGGGAGGTGCGAGGCTGCGGTGCGGTCGTGGGGCGGTTACGGCGCGGGGTGGGACTGAAAGGGGCAGCCGGATCGACCCGGCTGGGGCTTTCCCGGTGGTGCTGTCCAGCACAGCAGGATCGGCAACAGACACAGAAAACGCGTCGTAGGGAGACCCGGGGCCGACTTATCGCGACGCGTCGGCGGCCGCGACCAGGTTCGCGACTCGCCCCTCGTCGACCGGCGCGGTCGTCTCGCCGCCCTCCTTCAGCGCGGTGCCGACGATGACGCCGTCGGCGATGTCCAGGAGGTCGGCCACGGTTTCCTCGGTGACGCCGCTGCCCACCAGGATCGGCGTGTCCAGCCCGACTTCGTCCCGGCGCGCGGCCCACTCGCGGAGGTCCGCGGGGCTGGTCGGCTCGCCGGTGCCGCGCCCGGAGACGACCGCGGCGTCCGCGAGGCCGCGCTCGGTCTGGTCGGCGAACGACTCGGCCGTGAACTCGCCCGACGCCAGCGGCGCGGAGTGTTTCACGTCGAGGTCCGCGAACACGCCCACGTCGCCGGCGTCGAGCCGCTCCCGGAGCCGGATCGTCTCGTGCGCCTGCCCCTGCAGGACGCCCTGGTCCGAGACGCGCGCGCCCGTGTGGACGTTCACGCGGACGTAGTCCGCGCCGGTCGCGGCCGCGATGCCCACCGCTGCGGGCGCGTCGTTCCGGAGGACGTTCACGCCGAGCGGGCGGTCCGTGGCGGCCGCGATCTCGGTGATCGCGCGCGTCATGGACGCGACGGTGTGTTTCGGCACGTCGTCGGGGTAGAAGGGCGCGTCGCCGAAGTTCTCGACCATGATCCCGTCGACGCCGCCGGCGTCGAGCGCCCGGGCGTCGGCGACCGCGCGCTCGACGACCGCGTCGATCCCCGCGTCCGCCTGCGGCGCTCCGGGGAGTGCGCCGAGGTGGACCATCCCGATCACCGGCCTGGACGTTCCGAAGGTGGTCTCGAAGTCCATGGGCGTGGTGAGCGTCCCGGTGGCTAAGTGGTGTCGGAACGTCGACGGTCGAGGGCGTCGACGGTGGAAAACGCGGCGGCAGGGACTCCGGCGGAACCGGCCGCGGGCGCCCTACTCGTCGGGAGTCGGCTCGTGAACGTGGCCGCACTCGGGGCAGGTGACCTCCTGTCCGCGGAGGCGCTGGCTCTCCTCGCGGACCTCCCGCATCACGCTGGAGATGCGCTCCTCGGCCTCCAGCTCGTCCTCGACCGCGAGGTCGACCCCCTCGACCTCCATCAGGAACTTCGCGATCTCGGTCACCTCGTACATCATCTCGTCTAAGTCCTCGGCGGTGAAGAAGCCGCACATCGCGCCGTAGAGGAACGTAGCACCCGCCTTCGTCACCTTCTCCTCGAAGGAGTGGCGCGCCTGGTTGACCGCCTGCGGCGTGTAGGTGTCGGTCATGAAGGGGACGAGTTCGGGGAGGTTCTCGCCGATCTTCGTCATCTCGACGCCCGTCTCCGTCCGGAAGTCCGCACAGAGCCGCGCGATGGCCCACTCGCGGGCGGTGATGTAGGTGCGGTCGCGCAGGAACTCGTTGACGCGGTCGTACTGCGCGCCGTCCATCTTCGTGAAGCGCTCGTACTTTTGCACGTCCGGGGGCACGTCGTCGCCCGAGGCCGATCCGGCGTCGGCCGCGTCCTGCGGGCCGGTCGACGACTCGTCCGGTTCGGTGGGCGTCTCCTGTGAGTCGGCGGACGACTCGCCCGACTCGGCGGGCGCCTCCGCCGGGGCGTCGGACGCGCTCTCGGACGGTTCGGGGGATGCGTCCGCGGCGTCGGACGCGCCTGCAGGGTCCTCGCTCATACCCCACCTAACCCCAGCGCCGGGCAAAAGGGTTCCCGTCGACCGGATCTCCTGCCCCCGGACGGACAACCCTTTTGAGGTGCGCCGTAGAGGAAACGGGCATGAAGGTGCTTCTCGGGATCGGCGGCAGCGACGACTCGTTGCACGCGCTGGAGCGGACCGTCGAGCGGGCGGTCACCGCGGGCGACGACCTGACGGTGGCGGTCGTGGAGAACCCGGACTCACCGCGGTCGCCCGAGGAGGTCGTCGCACGCGCCGAAGAGGTGCTCGCCGACGCCGCGCTCGACGCGGAGATCCGCCGCGTCGAGGGCGATCCCGGGAGCCGGCTCGTCGAGATCGCGGAGTCGGAGGGGTTCGACGTCATCGCGCTCGGCGGCGGCCAGACCAGCCCGATGGGGAAGATCAACCTCGGGAGCATCGCGCAGTTCGTCCTGTTGAACGCCACGACCTCGGTCACGCTGGTCCGATGACGCCCGCCCGCTTCCCCGACGACGTGGCCGAGCGGTTCCCGGAGCCGCCGCTGTCGTTCGAGGACCGCGAGGGGCGGCCGATCGAGATCCGGTCCTACGACGGGAGCGACGCGGAACACGAGGCGCTCGCGGAGATGTACGACGCCTTCGACCCCGCGGACCGAGCGCAGGGGATCCCCCCGAGCCAGCCCGGGGCGGTCCGCGACTGGCTCGACACGATCCTCGCCGACGACTGCCTGAACGTGATCGCGTGGCACGGCGACGACGCCGCCGGCCACGCCACGCTGGTCCCGGACGAGGACGCCTACGAGCTCGCCATCTTCGTCCTGCAGGCGTACCAAGAGGCCGGCATCGGAACGCGGCTGATGAAGGCGCTGCTCGGCTACGGGCAGGCCGAGGGGATCCGGAAGGTGTGGCTCACCGTCGAGCGCTGGAACCGCGCCGCGGTCGCGCTCTACAAGAAGATCGGCTTCGAGACCTCCAACGCCGAGAGCTTCGAACTGGAGATGGCGATCCGGCTGAACGACGGCGAAAACGACTGACGGTAAGCCACGGAAATGTCTGTTTTTTAACATCGGCTGCCCGGTCAATGATCGCGGCGGTGCGGTCGGCGCGCGCGAGCAACGCGCGCGAGGGAGCCCACGGAGCCGGCCGCGCCGCGGTGCCGTGCTGTCGCGCGGCCTGCTCCGTGGCGAGGCTGGGGAGGTGCGAGGTCGCGGGGCGGTCGCGGGGCGGTCGCGGTGGGTGGGACTGAAAGGGGCAGCCGGCTCGGTCCCGCCCGGACGACGCTCTCGCGAGCCTCCCGAGCGAGAGTCAGCAAGTCGCAGCCCGGCAGCCCGCTACTGCAGGCAGCCCGGACCGTCTGCCGGAACCCGGCGGGTCGAGCCGGCTGGGGCTTTCTCGGTGGTGCTGTCCCAAGCAGCAGGATCTGCGCCAGAAACAAGAAACGCGTCGTAGGGAGAGCCAGCAGGAGCTTTCTGGATGTTGCTGACCCCAGAAGTAGGGTCAGCCACAAAAACAGAAAATCCGCGGACGTAGTAGAGAGGAGCGCTGGGGCGTTCGAACTGGCAGATATCCCCGCGATCCGACCGCCCTCGTCACCGTTCCGTCTGAAGCCGCCGAGAACTTCGACGGATCGCTATGAACGGCGACGCGAACGAGCGACCGGGGCGGACGCCCTACTCCGCCAGCGCGTCCAGTCGGAACTCGAAGGCGGCCACCGGCAGTTCGAGGTCGTGCTCGACCAGTACGCGGGGGTGGATCTCCCCGACGACGCCGACCGCCTCGCCGTCGACGACCACGGCCGCGGTCCGGCCGTCGATGAATGAGGGGTGCTCGGTGCGAGGCGTCTCCAGGTCGACGTCGAACCGCCCGGCAAGCGCCTGCAGGCGGGCCTTCGCGTCCTCGTAGCCGGCGTCCTGCCGGGCGAGCGCGGCGGCCACGGTGCGGTGTTCGGCGACGTTCGTGTTCTCGGACTCGTCGCGCTCGGCGACCAGCCCGACCTCGGCCACGTCCTGCGGGTACGCGCGGTGGGTGTTCCGCTCCAGGAGCGTCATGATCGAGGGGAGCGCCCACGTCCGGAGCTGGGTGTAGTCCTCGCTGTACGGCTCCGTGATCCCCACGGGCTCGCCGCCGCCGAGGACGTCCGCACCGGGCTCGACGCCCATCCGGTCGTAGTTGGCCTCGCCGCTGGTCATGTGGAAATTCAGCAGGTCCTCGAAACCGAGGCCGATCAGCGCCTCGCGGACGGCGTCCTCCAGCCGGGAGCGCTCGTGGCGCCCGCCGACGGTCCCCACGTCGGGGTACCGCGACTCGAGGTCGTTGAAGCCGTAGGCGCGGCCCACGTCGTCCACGAGGTCCGTCGGGTGGAGCACGTCGACGCGGTACGGCGGGATCTCCACGTCGTAGGTGACGTCCTCGCCGAGCGAGTAGCTCGCGTCCAGCCCCGAGCGCTCGAAGAGGTCGACGACCTCCTCCGGCTCGAACTCGACGCCGACGGTCGTCTCGATCCGGTCGTGGGTGACGGACTTCTCGTCCACCTCGAGGTCCGGGCGGACGAGTTCGTCGCGGCCGTCCGGTCCCTCACCGGCGTACTCGATGTCGACGTCCTCGATGGTCGCGCCGCGGGCCGCCAGCGCGTAGCAGACGATGTTGCACATGCGGTCGATCGTCCACTGGTCGGTGCCGGTCAGCTCCACGAGCAGCTCGCGGGAGCCGGTGGTCACCTCGGTCCGGCGGCCGTTGATCACCGGCGGGAACGAGAACAGACCGAGGTCGTCGTAGATCGCGGGGTAACGCTCGTAGTCGGCGACGAGGTCGGCGTATTTCCGGCCCGTGTCGTGCTTCGCCAGCACCTCGGCGGGCGTCAGCTCCGCGTCGGAGTCGAGCGCGACGAAGGTGTCGCCGTCCGGCTCGACGCCGCGGTAGGTGATCGAGTTCGTCCCCTCCTCCCCGTGGGCGGCGCCCTTCAGCATCGTCAGGTCGTGGATGCCGATGGCGCCCTTCGCGCGGCCGCGGCCCATCGTCGCGTGGAGCTTCTCCTGCAGCTGGATCAGCGAGTCGAGCGCGCGCTCGTCGAGGTCGACGCCGCGGATCACCGCGGCCGTGACGTACGGGCGCTCGTCGGGGACGGACTCCTCGACCTCGACGGTCCAGTCGGCGTCGTTCGTGTCGGGGACGTGGACGCCGCGCGCGTCGCCGTAGTGGTAGCGCAGCGAGCGCGCCACGCCCTCGACGCTGAGGCGGTCGAGCCGGTCGGGCGCGAACTCGAACTGGAGCTCCCCCTCGTCGGTCTCGCCCTCGAACTCCAGCCCGAGGCCGAACAGGTCGTCTTTGAGCTCCTCGTCGTCCTTCTCCTCGTGACCGCTCAGCTCGCGCAGCTCGTCGGGGTCGATGTCGACGACGGGCATCAGTAGGTCACCTCCGCGTTCCGCAGGAAGTCGATGTCGGCCAGCGTCCCGTGGAGGTCGCGGATGTCCTCCGCGCCCGTGGTGAGCATGGCGAGCCGCTCGAGGGCGAGCCCCCACGCCATCACGTCGCACTCCACGCCGAGCGGGCCGAGCACCTCCTCGCGGAACAGCCCGGAGTTGCCGATCTCGATCTCCTCGCCCGTCTCGGGGTGTTTGCCGAACAGCTCGAAGCTCGGCTCCGTGTAGGGGTTGTAGTGCGGCTTGAACCGGATGTCCTCGATGCCGAACTGGCGGTAGAACTCCTCGAAGGTACCCATCAGGTCGCGCACCGAGAGGTCCTCGGCCATCACCCATCCCTCGATCTGGTAGAACTCCAGCAGGTGGGTCGGGTCGAGCGTGTCGTTGCGGTACACCTTCTCGACCGAGAAGTAGCGCTGCGGCGGCTCCAGCTCGGCGCCCGCGTAGCCCGAGAGGTAGCGCATCGACAGCGAGGTGGTGTGGCCGCGCAGCGCGACCGCCTCGGCGAAGTCGCGGTCCCACGGCGAGTGGTAGCCGTCGCCGTCCTCGCCCCAGCCCTCGCGGTGGGCCGACTCGACGCGCTCGACCAGCCGGTCGGGCAGCTCCTGGATCGGCGGCACGTCCAGCGCGAACCGGTCCCAGTGGGTGCGCGCCGGGTGGTCCTGCGGCATGAACAGGCAGTCGTTGATCCAGAAGTCGGCGTCGGCGTGGGGCCCCTCCATCTCCTGAAAGCCCATGCCGACGAGCACGTCCTTGACGCGGTCGGCGGTCCCCCGGAGGACGTGCTTGCGGCCGCCCTCGACCGCGGGCGCGTCCGCCTCGACGTTGTACTCGGTGAACTCCACGTCCTCCCACTCGCCGCTGGTGAGGAGCTCAGGAGTGACGGCGTCGACCGTCTCCGCGGCCTCGACGCCCTCCATCAGCGCCGTGACGCCCTCGTCGGTCAGCGTCAGCGAGCGCGTGGTGTGCTCGACGCGGTCGATCAGGCCTCGGCGCTCCAGCTGGTCGAGGACCGCCTCGTCGGCGTCGGGGGCCTCGCCGTCCGCGAGCGCCGAAAGCGCCGCGGCCTCGGGGTCCGAGTCGGGGTCCGCGTCGGCGTTCACCGAGACCGCACCGGACTCGATGGCGCCGAAGCCCTTGCGCGCGAAGTTCGAGAGCGCGATGTCCACCTCGGGGCCCGCGAGCGCGGCGTTCTCGATGACCTCGCCCATCGGGACCGGCTCGTCGGCCGCGCCGAGTTCCAGCGCCGTCCAGTAGAGCCGGGCCTCGGGGAGGTCCTCGGAGACGTACTCGCGGCCCTCCTCGGTGAGTTCGATGGTCTCGTCGGCGGTCTCAGCGACGCCGATCAGCCCGGCGTCGCGGAGGTCGAAGGCGGCGCCCGTGACGGTCTCGGGCTTGAGCCCGGTCGACGCCGCTATCTCGTCGATGGTCCGTTCGTCGTTCGCGCTCGCGGCGTCGAGCACCGCGAGCTGTCGTTCCGGAAGTCGCATTCTGGTTGTGTGGATACGCGAGCGGTCGATAGGTAACGGTTGCGGGACGCCGCGACGCGGGAGCGCGGAGCCCGGGGAAGCGCGAGATGCCGACGCGCGCCGAAGCCTCCGCGGTCGCGGCGATCGGGACTGGGCGACCCCGCCGAACGGCCCGGTTTCACGCCCCCGCCGCGGGGGCGCTCCGCCGCGGCCGGTCAGCCGAAAAAGAACGCGGTCCCGCCGTTGTCGGTCGGACGGGCGGTACGGTCGGCGGCGGAGTCGAACGCCATGCCTACGCGTCACGCGAGAACTGACTTAAAAATACGGTCGCCGGCCGCTCGCCGACGAGCGCCGCGGCTCCGAGGTATGAATAGTCCGAAAAGCGGAATCGTCGCCCATCGCTGACGCGACGGCCGATAATTCAGTAGTTAGTTGCGGACGAGGTTCGTCGCGCGCGGGCCCTTGGGGGACGACTCGATGTCGAACTCCACTTCCTGCCCCTCCTCGAGGTCCGGACCGCCAACGTCCTCCATGTGGAAGAAAACGTCCTCGTCGTCGTCGACCGCGTCGTCGTCAGTCGAGATGAAACCGTAGCCGCCAGTGTCGTTGAAGAAGTCAACCTTACCGTTTGCCATTGCAAACAAACGTATGGCCGTTTCAGGGATAAGGATTGCGAGGGTACGGTTACCACGACCCTCGGCTGGACGAATGACCGCTACGAGCGGCGGGAAACGGACGCTCCCCTGGCGTCCTCGGACGGCGATGGAGCACCGCGGGCCGCAGTAGGGCCGCTTTTACGCCCGGCCGCCCCATCGCCGGTAATGAGCGACCTCGACGCGTTCCTGTCCGGCGACCGACCGGACGACGTGGTGCTGTTCATCAGCGACTCGTACCTCGACGACGACTCCCGACTCCGCGAGGTCGGGAGGGAGACCGACGGCGGCGTTCGCGTCGTCGTCGACGGTGAGACCGGCCGCTCGGCGTTCAAGGCCGGGACCGGCATGGACGCCATGGCGTTCGCGAAGGAGGCGATGGCCAACGAGGGCGAGATCGCGCACACGCTCGACGGCGGCGCGTGCCCGTTCGCGGACGAGGACCCCGAAGCCGACCACGAGGTCCGGTTCGTCTTCGCGTTCGCGGAGGCCCAGAACGAGGAGGTCGGCGGCCTCTACGCGGAGGGCGACGTGGTACACGCGTACGCGCACTGCGCGTGCGGGGAGAGCTACTCCCACAAGTGGGTCGTCGGCACGCGGAGCGACTGACGGGCAGACCACGGAGAGGAAACAGGAGAGAAAGACGGGGTGCGGGCGGACGGCGAGCGGATGGCGGACGGCGAGCGGAAGCGGACCGCGGGCTACCGACGCCGCGCCAGGAAGGCGGCCGCGACGAGCGCGATCAGCGCGACGACGGTGCCGAATCCGGGGACGTTCACGCCGGACGCGGTCGGCGTCTCGCTGGTCTCGACCGTGGAGTCGCCGCTCCCGGAGTCGCCGGTGTCGTCCGAGTCGGACGAGTCGTCGGTGTTCGACTCCTCGGTGGTCTCCGGCGTTCCGTCGCCGGTGTCGTTCGAGTCGGACGTTCCGTCGCCCGAACCGGAGTCGTCCGTCGCGTCGCCGGACGTTGTCACCGCGAACGTCGAGAAGCCGCTTGTCTCGGCCTCGATGACGACCTCGCCGTCCTCGACGGTCGCGGACGTGTCGAGCGCCGTCCACTCGTCGCCGTCGTAGCGCTCGACGACGACCGCCGAGGCGTCCGCGCCGTCCAGTTCGCTCTCCTCGAGGGAGAGCTCGAGGGTCGCCTCCGAGCCGCTCGCCGCCGCGGGCACGTCGATCCGGTAGATCGAGACTACGTCGTCGAGGTCGGGCGCGTCCTCCGGCAGGTCGCTGACGCGGTCGACGACGACGGTCTCGTCGGTCGGCGCCGACTCGAACTCGATGCGCTGCACGTCGCTTCCGAGCAGCCGGGCCACGTCGTCCGAATCGATGGCGGCGTTGTCGCGCTCGCGGACGTCCGCGGGCAGCGTGCTCCCGGACTCGTCCGCGTCCGAGTCGTCGTCCGGGGCGCTCACGTCGACGGTCACCGTGTCCGTGTTCTCGTTGCCGGCCGCGTCCGTGGCCGTCACGGTCGCGGTGTACTCGCCGGCGGCGTCGTAGGTGTGGGTCACGTCGGCGCCCGTGTCGCTCGCGCCGTCGCCGAAGTCCCACTGGATCGAGGTGACGTTGGTCGTGGCGTCGCTGGCGTTCGCGGAGAAGCTCACGGACTCGCCCGCGGTCGCGGTCGTGTCGCCGGAGGCGGTGACCGTCGGCGGGACGGAGTCGACCGTCGTGGACGCTTCGAGGCCGGGGCTCACCTCGTCCGCGGCGGTCGCGGGCGTGACGTTCGAGAGGGTGCCGTTGTACTGTCCGTCGGCGTCACCGTCGTAGACGATCGAGTACTCGTAGAGGAGTTCGTCGCCGCCGGTCCGTGAGGACTCGTTCCCGCTCAGCGAGATGTACTCCGTCGATCCGGACGGCGTTTCGATCGTCACGTTCGCCCCGTCGATCTGGGTGGGCGTATCGAACGAGGCAGTGACGTTCTGTGACCCCGTCTGTGCGAGTTCGAAGTCGGACACCTCGAAGCTCGGTTCCTCGTAGGCGTAGACGCCCGCGACGCCGGCGCTCTGCACGCCGCTGATCTGGTTCCCGTCCGCGTTGACCGACGACGTGGTGCCGTTGAGCGTCGTGTAGCTGATCGAGCCGGAGCTCGTCATCCAGACGAGTTCCTTCTCGGGGCCACCGGACCAGTTCGCGGCGGTGACGGGCTTCTTCTGGCCGTCCGTGTCGTCGAGGACCTCCAGGTTGCTCTCGGAATCGAGGAGGCCGGGCGCCGCCGAACTGGAAACGACCGGGACCCGAACGTCGCCGGTTCCGTCGAGGTTCGCGGGAGCCCCCGCACCGTACACGTTACTCCCCTGCCCGATCGTCACGCTGCCGACGGTGGTCGTCTCGCCCGACTGCGAAAGGTAGGCGACGTACGGGTTGGAGTTGACGTACACGAGTTCGTCGTCGCCGTCGCCGTCGTAGTCGGCCACGCCCAGCACCGCCTGCGCGTCCGCGCTGGACTTCACGGTCGTCTCGTTCCACGCGTCGGCGGTCGCGTTGTAGTGGAACCGAACGATGTCGTCGTCGCTGTTCGCCGCGAGGATGCCGAACGAGCCGTTCCAAGTCCCGACCGCCATCCGGCTCGGAGACTGAACGGCCGACGACGCGACCTGCGTCGTGTTCCCGTCGGTGACGTTGACGACGAAGAGGTCGCCGTTGCTATTCATGTATGGCACCTGTAACGTCCCGTCGCCGGTGAGGTCGGCGGCCGGCCCGATGGCGGTCGCGCTGACGTTCAGGTCGTGGGTCGACGCGCCGCTTGCGTTCCCGGTGACGACGGTGACGTTGTCCGTGTCCGTGTCGACGTACACGAGGGAGACGTTCTCCTGATCGGTCGGTTCGACGTTCTGCGTTACCCCTCCGTCCTGTCCGAGGTCGGCGTGCGTACCGCCGGCCTGGACCGACGACGTCGCGGCCGCCGCCCCACCTGCGGCCGCGCTGACGACTACGACCACCGCCATGATCGCCGCCGCCAGAGACGTGAAGCGGCCGCTCCGCTCGCTGTTTTTGTTCATGTACAATTATGTTCGATCTCCCCACCAAAATGGTTGGTGGCCAATCATGTCCGCCGCGGGAGGCGGCCACGGACCGCCTCGTCGCCGATCAGTCCGGTTCCTCCCGAACGCGAATGCGGTTGAACTCGTCGGAGAGCTGGCTGGACAGCTCGGAGACGAGCGCGACCGCGAGCGGACCGACGATGACGCCGATGGCGCCGATCGTGAGCACGCCGCCGGTGAAGCCGATGAAGTAGAGGCTGGCGGGGAGCTTCGCGGTCTCGGCCGCGAGCCACGGTCGCACCACCAGGTCCGGCACCCAGCCGACCAGGAACCCCCCGACGAGGAAGATGGCGAGCGCGGCGGCAACGTCACCTGCCAACAGGTGCGAGGCCGCGAGCGCGACGATCAGGAGGCTCGGGCCGAGAACGGGGACGAACTGGAGCACGCCCGCCGCGGTCGCCAACGCGATCGCCGAGGGGTACCCGAACGCCAGAAACACCGGGAGCGCGACGAGGAACGTCGCGATCCCGGTCGCGGCCTGCACGACGTAGATCCCGTAGAGCGTCCGCCGCGCGCGAGTGTGGAGCGCGCCCGCGAGGTCCCGATACCCCGGGGGGACCAGTGCGAGCCCGGCGCGGCGGAGGCTCCGCTCCGAGTAGAGCAGCGAGTAGACGACGAAGACGAACAGCATCAGCTTGATCAGCAGGACCGGCGCCGCGCTCGCGACCCCCGCGGCCGTGGCGACGATCGCGTCGGTCGCCTCCGCGGCGGCGTCGGCGGTCACGACCGTGTGGCTGAACCCCCACAGCTCCAGCGTCACCGTCTCCGGCGCCCGCTCGATGGCGTCGACGACGCTCTCCAACCGGACGATGAGCACGAACAGCAGCGGGGAGAACACGACCACTGTCCCCAGAAATCCCGCCGCCGTCGCCACGCCGGCCGCGACGCGCCGGGACGCACCGACGCCCGCCAGCCGCCGGCGAACGGGCGCGAGCACGTACGCGACCGTGAGCGCGAAGAACACCGTCCCGACGACCTCCCACAGGATCGCGACCGCGAAGAGCCCGAACAGCACCGTCAGACCGCCGAGAACCTGCCGGCGTCGCGTCATACGTCGTCCGGGAGCCGCGGGACCATAAATGTCGGCGGCAGCCGGTTGCCCCCGACCGGCGACGGAAGGGACCGCCACGGAACGTGCCGGTTAAGTACCACCAAGTGGGACTACCCAGTAATGAGCAACCGACGACTCGACAGACGGAGCTTTCTGACGGCCGCGGGCGCGGCCGGGGCGACGGCGCTCGCCGGCTGTGCGGCGCCGGGCGAGAGCGACGAGTCCCCGGACCGACTCGTCGTGGGGACGTACAGTTCGTTCATCGACGCGCCCTCGACCAGTCCGGGCGCGTGGCTCAAGGAGACGTTCGAGGAGGAGTTCGACGCCGAACTCGTCTGGCAGACGCCGGACAACGAGCTCAACTACTACGTCGAGCGCCGGGCCGCCGACGTCGACATCTCCGCGGACCTCTACGTCGGCCTCAACACCGACGACCTCGTGCGCGTCGACGACGAGTTGGACGGGGACCTCTTCGTGGAGGCCGGCGACGTACCGGGGACCGACGACGTGCGCGAGGGGCTGGACTTCGACCCGCAGGGGCGGGCGATCCCCTACGACACGGGGTACATCAGCCTCGTCTACGACGGCACCGAGATGGAGGCCCCCGAGACGTTCGAGGGACTGCTCGAGGAGGAGTACCGCGGCGACCTCATCGCGCAGGACCCAAGCGGCGCGACCGGCCGCGCGTTCCTGCTCCACACCGTCCACCGCTTCGGCGAGGACGGGTACCTCGACTTCTGGGAGGACCTGCAGGCCAACGACGTGCGCGTGCTGGGGTCGTGGAGCGACGCCTACGCGGCGTGGTCCGGCGGCGAGGCGCCGATGGTCGTCTCCTACTCCACCGACCAGGTGTTCGCGGCGGGCGAGGGGGAGGACCTCGAGGAACACCAGATCCGCTTCCTGAACGACCAGGCGTACGCCAACCCGGAGGGGATGGCGCGGTTCGCGGACGCGAGCAACCCGGAGCTCGCTCGCGAGTTCATGAGCTTCATGCTGCGGCCCGACGTGCAGGGCGAGATCGCCCAGCGCAATGTCCAGTTCCCGGCGACCGACACCGCGGAGCTCTCCGAGGACTACGCGGAGCTGGCCAAGGAGCCGCCCGAACCGGTGACGTTCACGTACGAGGAGCTGCAAGGCTCCGTCAGTGAGTGGGTCGACGCCTGGGAACGGCAGTTCGCCGGCAACTGAACCCGCCGTGAGCGACGGCTCGGAGACGGGCGGGACCGCGCCCGGCGACGCCGCGGAGGACGGCGGGACCACGCCCGGTGACGCCGCGGACGCCTCGGACGCCGCGGAGGACGGCGACGCGTCGAGCGCCGCCGCTCGGACCGCGCGCGACTGCGCCGAGCGTCGCGTCCTCCCCGCTCTCGCGGCCGCGACGGTTCTGCTCCTGGCCGTCCTGTTCTACTACCCCGTCGGCACCGTCCTCGTCGAGGCTGTCCGGGTCGACGGGCGCTACACGCTCGAGGTGCTGGTCGGCGTCCTCCGGGACCCCTTCTACCTGGGCGACCTCGCGGGGCTGTTCGCGGGCGAGTCGCCCCTCGCGGTCGCCGGACGGCTGCTCGGCCCGGACCGCCGGCTCGGGATCGTCGGGTTCACGGCGTATCAGGCGGCGCTGTCGACGCTCGCAAGCGTCGCGCTCGGGCTCCCGGGCGCGTACGTGCTCGCGCGGTTCGAGTTCCCCGGTCGTCGCACCCTGCGCTCGCTGACGATCCTCCCGTTCGTGCTCCCGTCGATCATGGTCGCGGTCGGCTTCGTCGCAACCTTCGGCGACGACGGTACGCTGAACGCGGCGCTGAGCGCGGTGGGGCTGCCGACGGTCGACCTGCTGTTCACGCTGGAGGCGGTCGTGATCGCCCACGCGTTCTACAACGCGCCGCTCGTGACCCGGGTGACGACCGCGGCGTGGGAGTCGGTGGACGCGAGCGCGGTCGAGACCGCCCGGAGCCTCGGCGCGGGCCCCCTGCGCGCGTTCCGGGACGTGGTGGCGCCGCAGGTGTACCCCGCGGTCCTGATGGGCGCCGCGCTGACGTTCGTGTTCACCTTCGGCACGTTCCCCATCGTCCTCGCGCTCGGCGGCTTCGAGTTGGCCACGATAGAGGTGTTCGTCTACCGGCTGATCCGCAACCTGGAGTACGCCGAGGCGGCCGCGCTGGCCATCGTGGAACTCGCGGTGTCGCTCGGCCTGCTGTACGCCTACCTGCGGTACGAGGCGCGCCACACGGTGCGGTCGCGGGGCGTCAGACCCCTGCCGCGCCACCGGCTCCTCCCCGCGTCGCCCTCGCTCGGCCAGGCCCTCGTCCGGGTCGGCGTCGCGGCGTACGCGCTCGTCGCGCTGACGGTGTTTCTGGCGCCCGTCCTCAGCATGCTCCTCGCGAGCGTCACGGGACCAGACGGGCTCACGCTGGAGCACTACCGGTTCCTGGTGGAGCGTCAGCGCACCGGCGCGGCGTTTCAGGTGCGGCCGTGGCCCGCGGTCCGCAACTCGCTGCTGTTCGGCGTGGGGGCGCTCGCGGTCGCGCTCCCGATGGGCGTCGTCGTCGCCGTGTTGACGACCAGGGACTATCGCGGGCGGAAGCTGGTGGACGCGGTCGGGATGGCGCCCCTCTCGATCTCCGGCATCGTCGTCGGCCTCGGCCTGCTCCGCGGCCTCGTCTTCGGCGTCGAGGTCTGGGGGACGCGGATCGCGGTCGGGGGTGCGCTCGCGGTCGTCGCCGCCCACGCGGTCGCCGGCTACCCCTTCGTCGTGCGGACGGTCGGGCCGGGGCTGGACGCGCTCGACCGCTCGCTCGTGGAGTCGGCGCGCGCGCTCGGCGCGTCTCGGGCGCGGGCGTTACTGGACGTGGAGTTGCCCCTCGTGCGGCCGGGCGTGGTCGCGGGCGCCGCGTTCGCGTTCGCCATCTCGATGGGGGAGTTCTCCGCGACGGTGGTGCTCGCGACCGGCACGGAGCAGTACACGATGCCGGTCGCCATCGAACGATTCATCGGGCGACGGCTCGGACCGGCAACCGCCATGGGCGTCGTCCTGCTCCTCGTCACGAGCGCGAGCTTCGTCGTCATCGACCGCTTCGGAGGTGAGACCGGTGGGCTCTGAGGACCGGCCGGGCGGCGACGGTGACGCCTCCGACGCCGCTCCCGACGACGCCCCCGTCGCGGTCGAACTCGACGGCGTGAGCCGTCGCTACGGCGACGCGACCGCGGTGTCGGACGTGGACCTGCGGATCCGAGAAGGGGAGTTCTTCACGCTCGTCGGCCCCTCCGGGTGCGGCAAGACGACGACGCTCAGACTGATCGCCGGCTTCGAGGCCCCCGACGCGGGAACGGTGCGGCTCGGCGGCCGGTCCGTCGAAGGGGTCCCTCCGGAGGAGCGGAACGTCGGCGTCGTCTTCCAGAACTACGCGCTGTTCCCGCATATGACCGTGGGCGAGAACGTCGCGTACGGCCTCAACTTCGCCGAACCGCCCGGCGGCGTCACCCGCGAAGAGCGCGTGCGGGACCTGCTCGAGCTCGTAGACCTGCCGGGGATGGCGGACCGCGAGCCGGACGAGCTCTCCGGCGGCCAGCGCCAGCGCGTCGCGATGGCCCGCGCGCTCGCGCCCGGCCCCGAGGTCCTGCTGTTGGACGAGCCGATGAGCGCGCTCGACGCGCAGCTCCGCGAGCGCCTCCGGGCGCAGGTGAAGGCCATCCAACGGGAGCTGGGCATCACGACCGTCTACGTCACCCACGACCAGGAGGAGGCGCTCGCCGTCTCCGACCGGGTCGCCGTCATGCGCGAGGGGACGCCGGAGCAGGTCGCGCCGCCGCGGACGGTCTACCGCCGGCCGGCTACCCGGTTCGTCGCCGAGTTCGTCGGGGACAACAACGTCTTCGAGGGACGCGTCGAGGCGGTCGAGAACGTGGCCGACGCCGCGGCCGGCACCGGCACCGAACCCACCGATCAACTCGACGCTATTTCCCACGAGAAGGCGACGCATGGTAGCGGTTCTCCAGTCGAAATGGAGGGGTCGGGGGGCGGGGGCGCGGACGCCGCGGCCGAGCGGGACGGTACCGTCGCCGCGGTCGACGTCGGCGAGGCCGTCGTCCGCGTTCGAACCCCCGGCGCGGTCGCCGTCGGCGACCACCTGGCGTTCTGCGTCCGACCCGAGAACCTGCAGATCCTGCGGGTCAGCGGGACCGAGGGAAACGAGGCGAAGGGGGATGCGGAGAGCGACGACCCCCCCGCGAACGTCCTCCGCGGGTCCGTCGCGAGCGCGGAGTTCCTCGGGGAGACGACGCGCGTCCGGCTCGCGTGGGGGAACCGGACGCTGGTGGTCCGGACGACCGACCCGCTCTCCGGCACGGTCCGGGTGGGCTTCGACCCCGCGGACGCGCACGTCTTCGCGCGAGAGCGTCGCTAAGGGCGCCACGGGACGCGGCTGCGGGGCCATTCCGACCGCGCCGGGCAGCCAAAACCCTTTATTCGGGAGCGCGGGAACCCCGGGGCATGAGCGCCATCGAGCTGTCCGGGGTCACCAAGCGGTTCGGCGACGTCACCGCCGTGAACGACCTCGACCTGACCGTCGAGGAGGGCGAGGTGTTCGGCTTCCTCGGCCCGAACGGCGCCGGTAAGTCGACGACGATCAACATGGTCCTCGATTTCGTCCGCCCCACCGCGGGCGAGGTTCGCGTGCTCGACCGCGACGCGCAGGCCGAGAGCGTCGCGATCCGGCGGCGCATCGGCGTCCTCCCCGAGGGGTTTTCCACCTACGAGCGGCTCACCGGCCGCCAACACGTCGAGTTCGCCATCGAGTCGAAGGAGCTCGACGTCGACCCCGACCCGGTGCTCGAGCGGGTCGGCCTGCTGGAGGACGCCGACCGCAAGGCCGGCGGCTACTCGAAGGGGATGGCCCAGCGGCTCGCGCTCGCGATGGCGCTGGTCGGCCAGCCCCAACTGCTGATCCTCGACGAGCCCTCCTCCGGGCTCGACCCCGCGGGCGCCAAGGAGATGCGCGAGATCGTCCGTGAGGAGGCCGAGCGCGGCGCGACCGTCTTCTTCTCCTCGCACGTGCTCGGGCAGGTCGAGGCGGTGTGTGACCGCGTCGGCATCCTCCGCGCGGGCGAACTCGTCGCCGAGGACTCCATCGAGGGGCTCCGCGAAACCGTCGGCAGCGGCGAGACGCTCCGCGTCTCCGTCGACGGCGCGAGCGAGGAGGACCTGGCGGCCGTCCGCGCGCTCGACGGTGTGAGCGGCGCGGCGACCGACGGCACCACGGTCACGGTCGACTGCGAGAGCGGCGCCAAGACCGCCGTCATCGGCGCGCTCGAGGACGCCGGCGTCACCGTCACCGACTTCACCACCGCCGAGGCCTCGCTGGAGGACCTCTTCCTGGCGTACACCGAGGGCGCCGCACCGGAGGATAACGGGACGGACGAGCGTGATTCGGCCGCCACCGGGGGGGTGGCCGAATGAGCCTCGAGGCGGTCGCGCGAAAGGATTTCCGCGACGCGGTGCGCTCGCGGTGGATCTGGGTGCTGTCGGCGCTGTTCGTCGTCCTGTTCGCCGGGCCGGCGCTGTTCCGGTTCACGCTCGGCATCGGCCTCGGCGACGGAGCGGAAGCGACCGGCATCGCGCTGCTGTTCATCCAGTTGATGAAGGAGGGGACCGCGGTGCTGGTGCCGATCATCGCCATCGTCGTCGGCTACGCGTCGATCACCCGCGAGCGCGAGAGCGGGACGCTGAAGCTCCTGCTGTCGCTGCCTCACTCCCGCGCCGACGTGGTCGTCGGTAAGGTGCTCGGCCGGTCGGCGGTCATCGCGCTCCCCATCGCGGTCGGGTTCCTCGCCGCGGGGCTGGTGTTGATCCCCGCGAGTTCCGGCTTCGCGCTCGCGAGCTTCCTCGCGTTCGGCTTCCTGACGATGCTGCTCGGCGTCGTCTTCGTCGGCCTCGCGGTCGGCATCTCCGCGGCCGCGCGCAGCGACCGCGAGGCGATGGTGGGGTCCGTCGGCGCGTTCGTCCTGTTCCAGGTGTTCTGGGGCACCGCCACGAGCCGGATCGCCGGCGGGCTCCAGGAGTACGCCGGCCTGACCGCCCAGAACCGCTACCTCGTCGAACTCGGGGCCAAGCTGCTCAACCCCATCGCGGCGTACAAGACGCTTGCCGACTCGCTCGTCTTCGAGTCGCAGATGCAGGCGCGCCAGCAGCTGTTCGGCTTCTTCCTGTTTCCCGACCCGGCCGCGCAGGAGGCGCTCGGTCAGGAGCTTCCGGTCGTCTTCACCGACCCCTTCGTGGCCGCGCTGATGGTGCTGTGGTTCGTCGTCCCCGTCTACGTGGGGATGGTCCTGTTCGAACGCGCGGACCTGTAGACGGGTCGCAGTACGGGGTTTCGTGGCGGGTCGTCGATGCTGACGACCGCTACTGACCGGGGGCAGTTTCGGGTGCGGGTCCTGCCGCTCGAGACGGCAACACCCAGAAATCCCCAGCCGGCTCTCCGTACAACGTTTTTGAAACTGCTGGCGATCCTGCTGTGTGGGACAGCACCACCCAGAAAGCCCCAGCCGGCTCGACCCGCCGGGCCTCGCTGCGCGCTCGCGCCTCTCCGCACAGCTCGGCGCGAGTGCTTACGTCGTCCGGGCGGGATCGAGCCGGCTGCCCCTTTCAGTCCCACCCCGCAACCGCACCACAACCGCACCGCGACCGCCCAGCACCGCAGCCTCACACCTCCCCAGCCTCGGGCTGGGCGCGGCCGCGGAACAGCACCGCACCGCAGCGCGGCCGCGCCCAGCCCTCCCTCGCGCGGTCGCGGCGACACGCTCCGCGGTCGCCGCGGCGCGCGCCGACAGCACAGCACCGCCACCGCAACCGCACCGCCGAACGTTTTTCGTGGAACCCGCGGAACTCCCGCCGTGAGTGCAGCTTGATCGGCCCGACCGCAAGTCGAACACGAACGTCGGCGTGTCGCGAAAACCCTATTTCCCGGCGTCACGGAGAGGCGTACAGTGCCGACGTTCCGCTACCCCTGTCCGGGCTGTCGCACCACCAACAGCCTGCACGACGCCGACTGCGACTTCGAGGGGGTCGACTGGCCCGACATCGAGCGCGCCTACACCGACCTACTCGCGGTGCTGACCCGCGAGCCGAACGGGATGGCCGAGCCCGCGCTGCGGAGCGCGGTCGACGGCGAGTGGTCCGGGCTCCACAAGGCCGCGCTGTCGACGCTCGAACGCGAACAGCGGATCGTCGAGGAGGACGGCTCGCTGCGACTGCTCACGGCCGCGGAGTTCAAGGAACTCGTCTCCGAGCCGACCCGCGAGCCGATGCGGACGCTCTACGAGCACGGCTCCGTGCCGGGGTGTCACGACAACGCCGTCTTCGCGATGATCGCGTGGTACGAGATGGTCGGGCTCTCGTGGGCGGAGACGAAGGAGAACGTCGTCGAGTGGCTCCACACCTCCGGCGCGTGGGACCGCGGCGGCTTCGAGGAGGCCTCGCCCGCGGAGCTCGTCGAGAAGAAGCGCCACGTCTACGAGTCGGGCTACGGCTGGAAGGAAAAGGCGCAGGCGGCCAAACGCGTCATCGAGCACGCGCGGTAGCGAAGCCGACGAGTCGTCGCCGGGGCGACGCTCGGGGACCCTCTCGCGGTCGCTCGCCGGTGACGCGACCGCGACAGCTTTAGCACGCCGGCCCGCCTCTCGGGAGGCATGATCGACGGCGCGGCGATTCCGGCGTGGCCCGCGGTCGGGTCGATCGCGGCCGGCGTCGGGACGCTCGCGCTGATCCGCTACCTGGCGCGACACCGCGGCAAGCCGGGCGCGGGCTGGTTCCTCGCCACGCTGCTGGCGCAGGCGACGTGGTGTTTCGCCTACGGGGTTTCGCTTTTCACCTTCGACCCGGTCGTCCGCCGACTGCTGGAGTCGCTGGTGTGGTTCGGCATCGTCTGGACCGGGGTCACCTTCCTCGCGTTCGCGCTGGAGTACACCGGCCGCGGCCACGTGATCCGGAGCCGGCTGTTCGCCCCCTTCGCCGCGGTCGCGGCGATCACCACGCTGTTGGCGATCACCAACCCCCTCCACGGACTGCTGTGGACCGACTTCGCGCTCGACCCGGCCTTCGGCGCCGCGACGGTCTCGTACGCCCTCCAGCCGTGGGCCTACTTCGCGGTCGGCGTCGCGACGGTCGCCGTCGCGAGCGCGGTGTTCCTGCTGGTGGACACGCTCGTCGATTACGGGCCCCTCTACCGGCGGGAGGCCGCGGCCGTCGCCACGAGCGCGCTCCCGCCCGGCTTCGCACTCCTTGCGTGGACCGCCGGCGTCGGCCCCGTCCCGCAACTCAACCTCGCGCCGGTCCTCTTCATCCCGCACATCGTCCTCGACGCGTACGCGTTCGGCCGCGCGGAGATGTTCGAACGCGACCCCACCGCCCTACGGGCGGCCGAGCGCACCGCCATCGACGACCTGGCGGACCCCATCGCCGTGGTCGACACCGACCGCCGCGTCGTCCGCGTCAACGCCGCCGCTCGCGACGCGTTCGCGCTCGGCGACGACGAGGCGGTCCGGCTGACGCCGCTCGCGACGGCGCTCCCGTTCGACCTCGACCTGACGGACCCCGACCCCGTCGACGTGCGCTCCGCGGACGGCCGCCGCACCTACGCCGTCTCCGTCTCGCCGCTGTCCGACCCCGCGGGCACCCCGGTCGGGCACACGGTCGTCTTCTCGGACGTGACCGAGCGCGAGCGCCGCAGACAGCAACTGGAGGTGCTCAACCGCGTGCTCAGACACAACCTGCGCAACGACATGGGAGTGGTCCACGGCTACGCGGAACTGCTCGCCGAGGAGCTCGACGACGACCATCACCACCGGATGGCCGACGCCATCGAGCGGCGCTCCGGCGCGCTGCTCGCGCTCGGCGAGAAGGCCCGAACGGTCGAGACGCTGCTCGCGGGCGAGGAGGCCACGCCCCTCGCGCTCGGCGCGCTCGTGGAGCGCGTCGTCGCCGACTGCCGCGAGGAGTTCCCGGACGCGACCGTGGAGCTGACCGTCCGGGACGACCCCACCGCGCCGTTCCCGGAGACCACGGTGGCCGCCGCCGTCGAAAACCTGATCGAGAACGCGCTCAGACACCACGACGACGCGGGCGTCGAGCGCCCGAACGGGGGCGCGTGGACGCGCGTGACCGTCGCGCGCGAGGGCGACGAGGCGGTCGTCCGCGTCGCCGACGACGGGCCGGGGATCCCGGAGGGCGAACTCGACGCCATCGAGGCCGGCCGCGAGACCGCGCTCCAGCACGGCTCGGGACTCGGGCTCTGGATCGTCCACTGGGCCGCGGCCGCGGTCGGCGCCGAGACCGACTTCGCCGACCGTGAGCCCCGCGGGACGGTCGCCACGATCCGGCTCCCGCTCGGGGACGCGTGGACGGCGTCCGCGTCGGCGGCCGCCTCGACCGTCGAGCGCGAGACCGCGAGCGAGACCGCGGGGGAGTGAGGGCGGGGGAGCGCGAATCTAGTCAGGACGATTCGGAGTCACGGTGATGTGAAATACATGTGATTGGATGTTCGTTAACCTCGGATTTCACCGTACGCTTGCTTCTTCATCCGATCATAACGATCACGGGAGCGGATAATCCACTTGTACTCGAACCCCGGCGGTGGGTTCCCCATCCATTCGAGGAATTCTCGCGTTTCTTTGCGAGTGAATCGAATCGTTCCTCTTCGGAAGTCGGGATCGAACCCTTGCTCTTGGAACAAGTCAATCAGGAAATCTTGTCTGTCAGCCTCACTTATCGTTCGGATTGCGGCTCTTGGTGAACGATTTCGATCGACGTCAAGAAAACCATCAGATATGTACCAAAACTTTGCGATCTTTGGCGTCAAGTCGAGGGAATCAGGAATACGCTTTGACCCGCTTCGATACCAAGATCGAAGACGTGTGAAATATGGATGGGCACGACTCCAGACAGTATACATGTCATGGTAGTTCTCCGCTTCTGCATTCGGACTGAATCCCGATTTGCGGTTGTTTTCTGCGAGTTCTTCTGCGGTCTTCTTTAACGAAACACCAGTCGTGAAGATGCCCATCCGATAGTCATACCATTCGAGAAACTGGCGGTTGACCATCGGGACGTGGAAGATACCGTTATCTTTGCCCGACTGTACCGGAATTGATCCGTCGCCCATTAAGAGCCCGATGATCATATCTCTCTTTTCGGGAGGTATTTTCGGATACGGACATCGGCCCCTCGCCCAGTGTGTTCCGACCCGCTTGAACTCCTTCTCGCAGATCGGGCACGTCGCCTCAGTCACTCTGAATTCTCGGCGCTAACATGTATGTCACGTTGCCGAGTCCCTCGCCGAAGCTGTAGTGAAGCTTGACGGGGAACTCCTCGCCGAGTTCGACGACGACCTCCGCGTCGCCGGGGATCGCCTTGTTCATGTCCTTGAGGTAGTCGAGGCTGAACAGGGAGTCGGCGGGGCCGGCCTGCAGGTCGATGAGGTCCTCGCGCTCCAGTTTGAGGTCCACGTCGTCGGTGTCGCCCTCGGCCTCGATGTAGAACGCCTCCTCGGTCTCGTCCACGCGGAGGCGGATGTGGTCGGAGACCATGTCCGCGGCCGTGATACCGCGGTCGAGCTGGGCGCCCTCGACGACGATCTCGGCGGGCAGGTCGAGGTCGGGGATGTCCGGCTCCTGGCGGATGGAGTCGGGGTCGATGAGCGCGAGCGTGTACGAGAGGCCGTCGACCTCGATGTGGAGCTTGCGGGTCTCCTCGTCGAGTTCGAGGTGGACGAGGTCGCCGGAGTTGGCCATGCCGGCGATGTCCTGCAGGCGCGCGAGGTTGACGCCGATGACGCCCCCGTCGGCCTCGTAGGACTCGAAGGCGGCGGCCTCAAGCGAGAGGTCGACCATGCCGACGTTCGCGGGGTCGACGGCGCGGATGGCCAGTTCCTCCTCGTTCAGGCGGACCTTGCACTCGTCGACCAACACGCTCACCGAACCGAGCGCGTCCTGGAGCGTCGACGCACTCACGATGGCCTTGAACATATACTGCGGGCTACGGCGGTATCCCGTAAAAAGGCACCCGATTCGTTGTAGTTTGTTCGCGCGGGCGGCCGCGGGTGACGCGCGGCCGAGCCGGTGCCGGCCGCGGCGCGACCGAAGGCCTCGGTCGACCGCTACGCCACGAGCGGCTCGACGAGTTCGCGGCCCGCCTCCAGCAGGCCCGCGACGCGCGCCTCGTCGTCGGCCTCCGCGTAGACGCGAAGCTTCGGCTCCGTCCCCGAAGGGCGGATCAGGAGCCACGAGCCGTCGTCGAGGAGGAGTTTGAACCCGTCGAGCGTGACCACGCGGGCGACCTCGTGACCGACCACCTCGTCGGGGATGTGGTCGGAGAGGTCGTCGATCACGCGCTCCTTCTCGTCGTCCGGACAGGGGACGCTGATCTTGTCCGCGACGATCCGGCCGTGCTCGGCCTCGATGCGGTCGACGCGGGCGTCGAACCCCTCCTCGGTCGCCGCGGCGGCCGCCAGCAGCGCCATCAACACGCCGTCCTTCTCGCGGACGTGACCGCGGAGCGTGAAGCCGCCCGACTCTTCGCCGCCGAACAGCGCGTCGTGTTCCGCTATCGCCTGCGCGACCCACTTGAAGCCGACCGGCACCTCGTAGGTCTCCTCGCCGTGCGCCTCCGCGACGCGGTCGACGAGGAACGTCGTGGAGACGGTCCGCACCGCGGGCCCCGACCGCTCCGCGAGCAGGTGGTCGTAGCAGGCGACGTAGAACAGGTTGGCGTCGAGGACGCCGCGCTCCGGGGTACACACGGCCACGCGGTCGGCGTCGCCGTCGTTGGCGACCCCCAGGTCCGCGTCGCGGGCCGCGACCGCCTCGGCGAGGGCGTGGAGGTTCTCCGCGCTCGGCTCCGGCGCGCCGCCGCCGAAGTCGGGGTCGCGCTCGCCGCGCAGCGTGTGGACCTCCGCGCCCGCCGCCCGGAGCAGGTCGTCGGTCACCCCGCGGCCGCTCCCGTGCATCGCGTCGTAGACGACCGAGAGCCCGGAGAGGTCCGCGCCCACCAGTTCGCGCGCGGCGGCGGCGTGCTCGCTGGTGAAGTCGTGTCGCCGGACCGTTCCCCACGCGTCCTCGTCGTCGAGGGGCGAGGGCGTCGCGAGGCGCGCCTCCACGTCAGCGGTCACCTCCGGGAGCGCGGGCGCGCCGTCGCTCGGGATGAACTTCACGCCGTTGTACTCGGGGGGGTTGTGCGAGGCCGTCACCATCAGCGCGCCCGAGAGGTCGTGCTCGACGACGCCGAAGGCGACGACCGGCGTCGGCACGTCGCGCTCGGGGAGCAGCACGTCGAAGCCGTTGCCCGACAGCACCTCCGCGAGGCTCTCGGCGAACCCCTCGGAGGTCTCGCGGGCGTCGTACCCGACGAGAACGGGGGCGTCGCGACCGGCGGCCGCGAGGTGGTCCGCGACCGCCTGCCCCACCGCGCGGACGCGCTCGTCGGTGAACTCGTCGAGCGTCGCCCGCCAGCCGTCCGTCCCGAAGGAGATGGCGTCCATGCGGGAGGCGTGGCGCGGCGGCGGCTTATAAGACGTGACTCGATGCGCGGGACGAGGGGACCGGACGCGCCGACCGCGCGGGCCGAGGCAGGACGCTCACTCTCTCGTCAGCGTCAGGACGTGCCTGGTCAGCGAGCGGTGGACGCGGCGCTCGAAGGTCGCGTCGACGCGCCAGCCGGCACCCCGCGCCTCGCTCCGCCAGTCGCGGTCCGCGACGAGGACCGCCTGCGGCGCGACGCGGGCCGTCTCCGCGAGCGCGCCGGCGACCAGATCCGCCAGGTCGTGGGTCGCGATCTTCGACTGCCGGCCGTAGGGGGCGTCGAAGGCGACGCCGTCGACCGCGTCGTCGCGCAGAGGGAGCGCGGTGGCGTCGCCGCGGCCCACGTGCCACTCGGGGTCGTCCGGGCCGCCGACGTACTCGCGGAGGTTGCGCCGGGTTCCCCGGACCATCTTCGCCTGCGCGTCGGTACCGACCGCCGCCGCGCCGACGAGCCCCGCCTCCACGAGCAGGCCGCCGGTGCCGCACATCGGGTCCAACAGTCGGCGGCCGGGCGCGGCGCCGGCGAGGTTGGCGTACGCCCGGGCGTCGGCCGGCGCCATGCTCCCGGGCTGGAAGAAGGGCCGGTCGGTGGGCTTCGGCGCGAAGTCGCGCCGCCCCTCGCGGGCGACCCACCCCAGCGCCGCCACCGAGGCCTCGCCGCCGTCGGCGCCGGCCACGGCGTCGTGGTCGGGGCGTCGCCCGGCGGCGAACAGCGCGCGGAGCGTGTGGTCGGGATCGTCGAGGTCCACCTCGAACCCGCGGTCGACCAGGGCCTGCCCGAGCGCGCGTTCGGCGTCGCTCGTCGAGACCCCGGAACTGCCGCGCACGTCCCGCGCCCGGACGGCGACGGTCCCCTCGCGGTCGGTCCCCGCGGCTTCGAGCAGCGCGACCGCGGCGTCGACGTCGGCGTCGGTCCGCCCGATCGCCTCGTGGGCGGCGCGCGTGTACGCCAACCGCTCGACCGCCGGCCCGGCCGCGCCCGCCCGGGCGATCCCCGGCGCGAGGAGTTCGACCCCGGCCGCGGCGCTTTCGGCCTCGTGGGCCGCGAACGCGTCCTCCTCGCCCGAGAGCTCCAGCCAGTACACGTTCGCCGGGAGGTCGGCGGACGGCAAGAGCGTGGCGAATGGCGGGCCGCGAGTATCCGCTGCCTTCGAACGCCAGCCGCCCTCGGACGCCACCCGCCCCCGGACGCCAGCGGTCCGCGTTCGCTCGCCATCCGCGTCCGAGCACTGCGGGCTTCCGTTCTGATGACAGAACCGAGAAACAAGCTCGCGGCGCGAGGCGCGGAGAAACGTCGGGACGCGACCGGCTCGAACGGGGGCGGTCGCTCTCGGCATCAGAAACGTGACGTATCGGCGTGTGACGAACCTTTTTAAATTCGTCACGCGACGTTCGACGCGTTGATGACCGATCCGAAGGACACGATCAACATCGAGAACGTCGTCGCCTCGACGGGGATCGGCCAGGAGCTGGACCTCCAGAGCGTCGCGATGGACCTGGAGGGCGCCGACTACGACCCCGAGCAGTTCCCCGGACTCGTCTATCGCACGACGGACCCGAAGTCGGCCGCGCTCATCTTCCGCTCCGGCAAGATCGTCTGCACCGGCGCGAAGTCGACGGACGCCGTCCGGCGTAGCCTCGACATCGTCTTCGAGAAGCTCCGGGAGCTCCAGATCCCCATCGAGGACGACCCCGAGGTGACGGTCCAGAACATCGTCACGAGCGCCGACCTCGGCGAGGACCTGAACCTGAACGCCATCGCCATCGGCCTCGGCCTCGAGCACATCGAGTACGAGCCGGAGCAGTTCCCCGGCCTCGTCTACCGACTGGAGGAGCCCGAGGTCGTCGCGCTGCTTTTCGGCTCCGGGAAACTCGTGATCACCGGCGGCAAGGAGCCCGCCGACGCTGAGGCGGCCGTCGACGTGATCGTCGACCGACTCGAGGACCTGGGCCTGCTCGGCTGAGGCGTCCCGAACCGCGGGCGCTTTAGCCCCGCCCCGTCTACCCCTCTTCATGCTCCTGCAGGCCGGCGTCGGCCCGCTTTCCGTTCTCGGGACGTTCCTCGTGATCGCCGCGTTCCTCACCCTCACCGCGCACCTCGCCGCCAGAAACGTCCTCGGGGACGTGTCCCCGCGCCGCGCGCTCGGCGTCGGTCCCGTCCCCGCCGTGATCGCGGTCGCGGCCGGCGCGCTCTCGCTGCCGGCCGCGCTGGCGCTGCCGGCCGCGGTCGTTCTGGACTGGCTCGCGGTCCGATGGCGCTACGAGGTCGAGGGGCGGACCACGACGCTGATCACGGTGATCCACTTCACCGTCTCCGTCCTGATCGGGATCGTTCTCGTCGCGGCCGCGGTGCTTCTCTCCTCGCGCCCGGGATAGCGCTCCCCGGGAATCGAGGGACCCAGCGTCCCCGGCTCTCCTCGCAGTTTTAAGTCGGTCCCGGGCGGGCATCCGACATGGACATCCTCGCGACGCTTCGGCGCGCCGCCTGGCACGGCGGCGAGGCGCGCGTCCGCGCGCCGCTCAGGCTCGGGGTCGGCACGCTCCTGCTGTTCGCGGTCGCGGTCGCCGTCGTTCTGGTCCTCGGTGCGTCCGGGCTGGTCGCGCCGGCCGGCGGCGGGCTGGCGCTGACGGGCGTCGTCTCGCTTCTCGCGACCGTCGGTGGCCTCGCGCTCGCGGCGCGGTTCGTGGACCGCCGGCGCTGGACCGACTACGGGCTCCGGATCGACCGCGCGTGGTGGGTCGACTTCGGCTTCGGCCTCGCGCTCGGGGCCGGGCTCCAGACCGGCATCTTCCTGGTGGGCTGGGGCGCCGGCTGGTACGTCCCGACCGGCACGTTCGTCTCGGAGGGCTCGTTCGTCGCCGGCTTCGCGGTCGTCCTCTTCCTGTTCCTCTCCGTCGGGATCTACGAGGAACTGATCTCGCGCGGGTGGCTCCTCACGAACGTCGCGGAGGGGCTCCGGTTCGCCGGCGATCGGACGGCGGTCGTCGTCGCGACGGTCGCGTCCTCGGCGGTGTTCGGGGTCCTCCACGCGACCAACCCCGGCGCGACGGCGCTCTCGACGGCGATCATCGGGCTCGCGGGCGTCTTCCTCGCGCTCGGTTACGTGTTGACCGGCGAACTCGCCATCCCGATCGGCGTCCACGTGACGTGGAACCTCGTGCAGGGCGGCGTCTACGGCTTCGGCGTCAGCGGCCTCGGCGTGCCCGCGACGGTCGTCGAGACGCGCGTGACCGGCCCGGAGCTCGTCACCGGCGGCTCGTTCGGCCCGGAGGCGGGCCTGCTCGGGCTCGCGGGGATCCTCGTCGGCTCCGCCGCGACCGCGTGGTGGGTCCGCTACCGGACGGGGGCGGTCCGGGTCCACCCCTCGATCACGGAGCCGGACCTGTTGCCCGGCGGGGAGGAGTGACGGAACCTCGCGGGCATCACAAACACCATACTCCCTCGGCCCGGTCCATTCACCAACGGACCACATGACCGAGAAACGCGAGTACACCGGCGACTACCCCGAGAAGACCCTGTACATCCCCGGCCCGACGGAGGTGCGCGAGGACGTGATCGAGGCGATGGCCCAGCCGATGTTCGGCCACCGGATGGACCGGATGACCGACCTCTACACGACCATCGTCGAGGACACGAAGGAGTTCCTCGGAACGGACAACGAGACGATGATCCTCACCGCCTCCGGCACCGAGTTCTGGGAGGCGACGACGCTCAACCTCGTGGACGAGGACGGGAGCCTGCTCGTGCCGACCTGCGGGAGCTTCAGCGAGCGGCACGCCAACGTCGCCGAGCGCCTCGGGCGGAACGTCGACCGCCTGGAGTACGAGTGGGGACAGGCGGTCAAGCCCGAGGACGTCCGCGAGGCCATCGAGTCGAGCGATAAGGAGTACGACGTGGTCGCGTGCGTGATGAACGAGTCCTCGACCGGGATCCGCAACCCCATCGAGGAGGTTGGCGACGTGGTCGCGGAGTACCCGGACACATACTTCGTCGTCGACGCGGTCTCCGCGCTCGGCGGCGACGCGGTCGACATCGACGCCCACGGCATCGACGCCATCTTCGCCTCCACGCAGAAGGCGTTCGCGATGCCGCCCGGCCTCGCGGTCTGCGTCGTCAGCGACGAGGCCTACGAGCGCGAACTCGAGAAGGACTCCGCCTCGTGGTACGGCGGCTTCCAGCGCGCGCTCGACTACTACGACCGGAAGGGGCAGACCCACTCGACGCCCGCGATCCCGGTCATGTTAGCGTACCGCAAGCAGATGAAGCACATGCTCGAGGAGGAGCTCGACGCCCGCGACCGGCGCCACCGCGAGATGCAGGAGTACGTCCACGAGTGGGCCGCGGAGCACTTCGCGATGTTCCCCGAGGCGGGCTACGAGTCGCAGACCGTCGCCTGCATCGAGAACACGCAGGACATCGACGTCGCCGCCACCATCGAGGCGGTCTCAGAGGAGTACGACATGGTGTTCTCGAACGGCTACGGCGACATCGGCGAGGAGACGTTCCGGATCGGGCACATGGGCGAGCACACGGTCGAGAGCGTCAAGGAGCTCACCGACGCCATCGAGGACGTCGCCGACCTCTGAGCGCCGCGAAACGGTCGCCGACCTCGCGCTGCAGCCGCGAGAAACCGGTTATCGACCGGCTACCAAGCTGCACTCACGGCGGGAGTTCCGCTTTATCCGGCAAAAATGTTCGTCCGGCGAGCGGATACACTGCTGTGGCGGTACTGTAGCGGTGCCGTGCTGTCGGCGCGCGCGAGAAACGCGCGCGAGGTCGCCGGCGTCGCCGTGAGCGCGGTGCGGAGCGAACGGCGGCTCGAAAACCTGCGGTTTCCGGTGCGCTACCGCACGCCGGCTGCTCGAAAATCTCCGATTTTCGGTGGAGCCCGCAGCCGCGGTCGCGTGGCAGTGCGGTCACGCGACCGCGGCTGCGGCGAGGTTGGGGAGGTACGAGGCTGCTGTGCGGTCGCGGTTCGGGGTGGGACTGAAAGGGGCAGCCGGCTCGATCCGGCCCCGGCGCCTCAAACACTCGCGTCGGGCTGTGTGGAGAGACGCGAGCGCGCAGAGCGTACCGCGGCCGGTCGAGCCGGCTGGGGCTTTCTGGGTGTTGCTGTCCAGATCAGACGGATCGACAGCAGGAGCAAAAAAAGTCCGAGCGAAGCAGGTGGAGTCGGCGGAGACGCTTCGAGGAACGTCACTCTTGGGAACTGGGCTGCCGCCGGCCGAGAAGACTCATAAATCGTCGTCCTATGCGTCGGAAAGAGCGTCGAACGTCTTCTCGGCCCACTTCACGGCGTATGGCGCGCCGCGGTCGCGGAAGGCGGTCGTGTCCAGCGCCGCGAACGGCGCCGGGAGGTCGAGGCCGTGTCTGACCGCCGAACAGGCGTACTCGGTCGCGTTCGCGAAGTCCGTCTCGCCGCGGGCGACGAGGCCCGGAAGCTCCTCGAGCCGGTCCGTCAGGCGCTCGCCCGCGTCGACCCACGCGTCGTGGAGGCGCTCGCGCTCGGGGTCGTCCGCCCACTGCTCGAACGTCTCGCGCGTCTGCAGGCCGACCCACGCGTCGAACAGCGCGTTCGCGACCTGGTAGACGTCCGTCGGGCCGTAGCCCGCGGGGTCCTCGGGATCCCGGATCGCCGCGTCCAGATCGGCGTACCGCTCGCCGAAGAAGGGGAGGAAGTGCTCCGGGATCCCGGTCGCGCCCTCCGGCATCGCGGCCGCGCCCGCGACAGCGCCGGTCGGGGGGTCGGCCCCGACCTCGACGAACGCCTCCGCGAGCAGGAACGCGAGGAAGTCGTCCGGCGTGGTCTCCGCGCGGCGCTTCACGAGGACGGTCTCGGGCGCGGTCTGGTCGGTCCAGACCACGGTCCCGCCGCCGGGCATCCCGACCGTGAACTCGGGACCGGCGTAGCTCCGGAGGGTCTCCGGCGCGTCCTCGGGGAGCCAGTCGGCCGGGTAGCTCGCGGGGCGGAGCCGGTCGACGAACAGCCCGAGGTCCTCCGCGACCGCGGGCGGGACCGTCTCGAAGTCCGCCTCCGCGTCGAGAACGGGCGCCTCGGGCGCGTGGGCCTCGCGGACGGCCGCCACGTCAGCGGGGAGCTCTCGGGACGCGAACATTCAGGCGAACACGTACATCAGGACCACGAGTACCGACAGCAGCGCCGCCGATCCGACCGTTCCGACCACGATCTTCGTTGCCTTGCTCATGCCCGAACCTGCGGCCGCGCCCCGCTTAAAACCATCCAGTTCCGCGCGACCGCGGCCGGGAGTGTCCCGGTCCCGTCAGCTCCCCGCCGTCTTCGCGACGCGGAACCAGTCGCCGTCCCACGTCAGCGCGTAGCCGAGCACCGACGACAGCGTGAGCACGCCGAAAAACGGCACCAGGAGCGGCGTCGCCAGCCAGACCGGATGCGCGCCATTGACGGCCCCGTCCGCGCGGTCCCGGACGATAAGCCCCCCGACGGTGGCCCCCACGACGAGCACGGGCGCGAGGTAGAACGGCGCCAGGTCTGCGAGCATCAGGACCGCGAACTTCGAGGCGAGCGTCAGCGTGAGCAGGCTCCCCAGCATGCTGGAGACGAGGCGGCCGAGCGAGAGCAGGCGCCGACGGTGGCTCCCGTCGCCCTTTCCGAGCAGGGTTCGGTGGAGCACCTCGACCTGTCCGGTCCGCCAGCGCTTGCGCTGGCCCCACAGGTCGCCGAGCGTGTGGGGCGCCTCCATCAGGTTGACGTGGTTGCGACACTGCTCGACGTCGAGCCCGTGTCGGTAGCAGGCGTGTGCGAACTCCAAGTCCTCGGTGAGGCAGTCGGCGTACCCCCCGACCGTCGCCAGCGCCTCGCGGGTGAACGCGGTCGAGGAGCTCCGGCAGTTCGCGAAGCCGGTCAGCTCCACCGGCTTGTAGCTGGCGTGGAACAGCGCGCGCTCGCAGTACGCGAGCGTCTCGACGAGCCCGGTCGGTTCGGGGACCCGCCGCCCCTGAAACACGTCCGCGCCGTCCGCGAGCGCGCCGACGGCGGCCGGGACGAAAGAGGGTGCCACCACCTCGTCCGCGTCGAACACGAGGAAGTGCTCGGCGTCGGAGCGTGCGACCGCGTCGTTGATGGCGCCCGCCTTCGACCCCGGGCGCCCGTTCTCCAGCACCTCGACCGCGGGGTGCTCGGCGGCGAGCGCCTCCGCGACGCCCCGGGTCCCGCAGTCGCCCGGCTCCGTTATCACCCGGATCCGCAGGTCGGCGTACTCGCTGTCGAGCAGGCTCTCGACGCTCCGCTCGAGAACCTCGCCGTCCCGATACACCGGGATCAGGGCATCGACCGTCGGCCCCTCGTACAGGTAGCGGTCCTCATCCCGCCGGCGCGTGACCTCCCACAGAAGGAGCCCGCCCGCAAGGGTGAAGAAGGCCGTGAAGCCGACGAACGTCGCGACCGCGTCGAGGTAGAGGACGCGCAGGCTGATGACCCACAGCGCGAGCGTGACGCCCTGCACCTGCACCCCCTGCCAGAGGCCGACGCCGAGCAGCGTCGCCGACCCCGTGAGCACGCCCGTCCGCTCCGCGGCCCGGCGAACGACGGCATCAGCCCTGTCGAAGACGCTCCGCAGCATACGCGGCCGAACGGCCGCTCGACACATAAGTTCTGTCGTCCGCGAGGACACGGAATTGTGAACCGTTGGCACGGTTTTCGGGGCATCCCGGAGCGCCGTTCGCGGGTCGCCGGGCGCGCATTTATGACCCACGCGACGGAACGACTCCCCCATGCACGTACGCGACGCCGTGGAGGCCGACGCCGAGGCCGTCGCCGCGCTCGCGTCGCGGCCGGTCGACGCGGTCCGCGACGCCGTCCACGAGCGGTCGGTTCGGGTGGCCGTCCGCGAGTCGGACGCGGGCGGCGGGCCCCCCGACGACACCAGCGATCCCGGCGACCCGACGGAGCCGTCGGACCCGGCCGGCTACGTCGCCTTCGACGCGCGCCCGGACGCGGTCCACGTCACCGGATTCGCGGGCGATCCGGAGGCCGTCGAGCGCCTGCTCGCGGAGCCGGTCCGGTTCGCCGAGCGCGAGAAGATGCTCGTCGAGGTCGTCGTCGAGGAGACCGCGAACGGTCAGCGTGAGGCGGTCGAGCGCGCCGGCTTTTCGGCGGTCGGTTCCGGTCCGCGGTTCGAGGGGACGCCGACCGTGCGGTACCGGTTGGACCCGGCAGCCTCCGGCAGCGAGACGTAAGGTCACCGGCGCCGTTTCCTCACCGGTCCTCACCGACCTCAGGAGAACTTCCTGACCGTCATCTCCAGCGTGTCGAGGTCGAGGATGGGCGCGAAGCCCGCGTCCGGGTCGATGTTGACGGACTTCTGGAAGTCGGTCTGGGCCTGCCAGCAGCCGGAGTTGACCGCGAGGACGTTGTGGTACTTCCCCCAGCCGAGCTTGTGGACGTGGCCGGTGTGGAACACGTCCGGCACGTCGTCGATGACCAGGTAGTCGCGGTCCTCCGGCGCGACCCGGGTGTGGCCGCCGAACTGCGGCGCGACGTGGCGCTTCTTGAGGAGCTGGTACATCGCCTTGTGCGGCTCGTCGTAGCTGGCCTTCTCCTCGGGCAGCTCCGCGATCACCTCGTCGAGCGAGACGCCGTGGTACATCAGGACGGAGACGTTCTCGACGGTGACGGTCGCGGGGTTCGAGACGATGCGCGCGTCGTGAGCGGACATGATCTCCCGGAGCTCGTCGTCGAAGCCGGGCTGCGGCTCCGCGAGCCGGACCGCGTCGTGGTTGCCCGGGATCATCACGATCTCCGTGTCCGCGGGCACCTCCTTGAGGTACTCCGAGAAGCGCTCGTACTGCTCGTAGATGTCGACGATGTCCAGCTCCTCGTCCTGGTTCGGGTAGACGCCGACGCCCTCGACCATGTCGCCGGCCAGCAGGAGGTACTCGACCGGCGCGGCCTCCTCGGTGTGGAGCCAGTCGGTGAAGCGGTGCCACGCGTCGGCCATGAACTCCTGGGACCCGACGTGGACGTCCGAGATGAGCGCGGCCTGCACGTGTCTGTCCGCGGTGTTCGGGCGGTGCGTCCGCGGCACGTCCGGGAAGTGGAGCGCGTCCGCGAACAGGATCCCGCCGTCGTCCGCGAGCGTCCCGTCGACCGCGACGCACTCGTCCAGCAGGAGTTCGTCGACGTTGTCCGCGATCCCCTTGTCCTTCATGATCAGGGCGGGGAACGTGCCCGTGGTGTCCTCCAGCTCCACGAGCCAGTGGCCCGACTTCGTCGAGCGCACGTCGTTGACGAGCCCGATCATCGCGGCGTCGCTCCCGCCCGGCATCGCGTCGATGGCCTCCGCCGGCCGGTGATTCACGCGCCCGCGGAGGACCGACGAGAGGCGCTCGTACCGGTCCCGGAACGTCCGGACGAAGTCGCCGTACTCGCCCGTCCCGGTGCTGTTGCCGGTCATGTCGTTGGCGATCGCCAGTTCGCGGAGCGAGAGGTCGCGATCGTGGGCGGCGTCGACCGTTGTATCTCCGTCTTCATCCCCCTTCGTTTCGACTGGAGTCCCGACTGCTTCTGATGGTGGTTTATGCGGTGTGTCTCCAGTCGAAACGGAGGGGTCCTGATCGGGGGCCTCATCGGGGGCCTTAGCGGGATCCTCATCGGGATCCGCAGCGGTGGTCGGCGACGACGAACCCTCCCCGGTCGTTGCGGTCGTCTCTCCCCGAGTGGCGGTCGCGGCGTCCGCGTCCGGAGCGGTCGGCGCGTCCGGGGCGCCGTCGGCGTCGAGGACGGCGCGGACGTGTTCGGTGGTGATTCGGAGGGCGTCGTCGGGCGCGTGCTCGACCGCGGCCTCCAGCGTGAGCGCGGGGTTCGGTGCGCCCGCGAGCAGGGTCACCGCCTCGCGCTCGGCGTTGTAGCCGCGGCTCGCGAGTTCGCTCACGATCCGGGACGACGACTCCAGCGGCACACCGCTTCGGAAGGACAGGGCGGGCAAAAGCGTGCCGGACCGATCGGGTCGCGTGTCGGGGGCGGACTTCCGGACGCCGACGGCGCCGGAACCCAGAAGTTTCAACACCGGACGTGGCCAACCCGCAGGCGATGGAACCCGGGGATACCCCGCCGACCGACGACGAGGACGAGCGGGAGGGCCGCGATCCCGGGACCGAGACGACGGACGCCGACGATGGGGGCGAGGAGGGCGATGGGGGAGACGGGCTCCCCGAGGACGGTCCGTTCGGCGGCAACGACCGCCAGTACGCGGGCGCAGACTCGGAGCGCGATAGCGGGACGGCCTCGACCGCCGCCGACGCGCCGAGCCCCGAGCGCGGGACCGCGGCTGCGGAGCGCGAGGCCGCGACGGGGGACGGAAGCGGGGCGGACGCCGACCTACTGAGCAGGTTTCTGCACGCGAAGTCGGGGCCGCTCATGTGGACCCGCGAGTTCCTCTCGAGCGCGGTGGTCGTGCTCGCGGTCGGGCTGTTGCTGTTCGGGATCAGCGGCGTCTGGCCGCCGATGGTCGCCGTGGAGTCGGGCAGCATGGAGCCGAACATGGAGAAGGGCGACCTGATCGTCGTCACCGAGCCCGGTCGGTTCGCTCCGGACGTCGCGACTGCCCAGAACGGCATCGTCACGCAGGAGGAGGGGCAGTCGGCCGACTACCGCACGTTCGGCGGCTACGGCTCCGTCGTCGTGTTCGACGACCCGAGATCGGGCGGCTCGCCGATCATTCATCGAGCGCACCTCCGGGTCGAGGAGGGCGAGAACTGGTACGACCGCGCCAACGAGGAGTACATGAGCGCCGACAGCTGTGCGGAGCTACGGAACTGTCCCGCGCCCGCGACCGGCTACATCACGAAGGGCGACAACAACGCCCACTACGACCAGGCGCAGGGGATCGCCCGCGTCGTCCGCGACGACTGGGTCACGGGCGTCGCGCGACTCCGCATCCCCTACCTCGGCTGGATCCGACTGATCGCGACCGGGCAGGCGACCCTGTTCGGCGGCACCGCCTTTTCGGGAACCTTCGGCGGCGCCTTTTCGGGTGTCGCGGGTGCCGGGGCGGGCCTGATCGGTGCCGGTGCGGTCGCGACGCGCCGGCGCGCGTGACCATCTCGTCGGACGGCTTCCGAAAACTGGCCGACTGGTTGTCGACAGGCGACTTCCGAAAACTGGTCGACGGACGGCTTCGGAAAAGCGACGTCGGCGAGAAACCCTCGAAGAGCCGGCGGTCGATGTTCCGGCGTCAGTTGTCGAAGCGGGCCTGGACGAACGGCTGCGCGTTCTCGATGTCGCCGAGTCGGGAGTCCGACAGCAGGACGGCCTCGGTCTCGTCGATGGGGACGGAGAGGCTCATCTCCTTGGTGCGGCCGTAGCGGCCCTTCGAGACGACGACCGCGTTGACGATGCCGAGCATGTCGAGCTCGCTGATGAGGTCGGTGACGCGGCGCTGGGTGAGTACGTCGGCGTCGATCTCCTCGCAGAGCCGTTTGTAGATGTTGAACACCTCGCCGGTGTTGATGTTGTGGACGCCGTTCTTCTCCAGCAGGATGACCGCGAAGAGGACGATCTTCGACTGGGTCGGGAGGGTGCGGACGACCTCCACGACGCGGTCGAGTTCGATCTTGTCCTGGGCCTGTCGGACGTGCTCCTCGCCGACGATCTCCGCCTGCGAGCGTTCGGCGAGTTCGCCGGCGGTCCGGAGCAGGTCGAGCGCGCGTCGAGCGTCGCCGTGTTCCTGGGCGGCGAACGCCGCGCACAGGGGGATCACGTCGTCCGTGAGCGCGTCGGGCTTGAACGCCGCGGTCGAGCGGTGCTGGAGGATGTCCCGGAGCTGGTTCGCATCGTACGGGGGGAAGACGATCTCCTCCTCGCCGAGGCTCGACTTCACGCGCGGGTCGAGGAAATCGGTGAACTTCAGGTCGTTCGAGATGCCCATGATGGAGATCCGGGAGTTGTCGAGCTCGGAGTTCATCCGCGAGAGGTTATACAGTGTGTCGTCCCCCGATTTCTCGACCAGCTTGTCGATCTCGTCGAGCATGATGACGACTACGCGCTCGTTGTAGTCGACCGCGTCGAAGAACGTCGTGTAAACGCGGTCGGTCGGCCACCCGGTCATGGGCACTTCCTCCATCTCCTCGCGGTCGTCTTCCAGTTCCGCGATTCGATCGTCGACTTCCGCGATCGAGTCGAACGCCGAGGGATCGATGGGGTCGACGGCCTCAGCGTCTGCGGTGTCGGTGGTCGTCGCGTCGGTGGTCGTCGCGTCGGTGGTCGTCGCGTCGGTGGTCGTCGCGTCGGTGGTCGTCGCGTCGGTGGTCGTCGCGTCGGTGGTCGTCGCGTCGGTGGTCGTCGCGTCGGCGTTTACCGCGTCGTCGCCTTCGTCGGCACCCTCGTCGTCGAGCCGCGAGCGGAGGTCCCGGAGCCGGTCGAGTTTGTCGTCGATGACCTCCTGGTTCTTCCGGATGAACTTGTTCGCGAGTTGCGCGAGCACGCGGTACTGGGTGTCGGTCACCTCGCAGTTGATGTACTCGACCTCGCAGGGTACGTCGTACTTCTGGGAGGTGGACTCCAGCTCGTTGGAGACGAACTTCGCGGACGCGGTCTTTCCGGTCCCCGTCTTCCCGTAGATGAGGATGTTGGAAGGGGTCTCGCCGCGCAGCGCGGAGACGAGGATCGTCGCCATCTGGTTGATCTGGTCGTTCCGGTGCGGGAGCTCGTGGGGGGTGTACGACGGGCGGAGGACCTCCTTGTTCTCGAAGATCGGCTCGCCGGAGAGCAGGTCGTCGAACAGCCCTCGACTGTCTTCGTCTTCGTCGGGTTCCTCGTCGAGGACGTCGCCGACCAGGTCCACGTCCGGAGACGACCGGTCGCGACCGGAGGTCGACCCGACTTCGAGGTCGATGTCGGTCGCTTCCCAGTCGGCCCCCTCAGCGCCGTCCGCGTCTGCCGAAGGCGGTGTCTCGCCGTTCACCGAAGACGGTCTGGTCGAGGACTCGGACTCCCCCTCGGTGTGCGGTACCGGGTCGGGCGAGTTCGGCTCACTCGAGCCATCGACCGCAGCGTTGCCATCGACAGCAGCGTTGCCGTCGACCGCAGCATTGCCATCGACCGCGACGTCGCCACCGACTGCAGCGTCGCCATCGACTGCGGCGTCACTATCGGTTTCGTTATCCGTGTCTGTCGAGGTCGCGGCGTCGGGCTCCTCGTCGTCGGCGTCGGATACGGTCCCGTCGTCAGTTGCGGACGCGGCATCGGATCGCGACGCGGTCTGTTGGTGGTCGTCGTTCGTGTCGTCCATGGATACCCCCCAATTTCAGGTGGAAAACGCGCCCGGGAATGGTGTCAGATCGTCCCTATCTGCCGAATACGAGCTTTCCGGCGTGAATATATCCGCCGGGCGCGTCCAATTGATGCAGGCGAACCAGATGAACAGACGGAATAAAAGTGTTCCCCTCTCCAGTTGAAGCAGGGGGCGAGTGAGCCACCACGGAGCCCAACCGATCCAAAGCGGCGGCGAGACCGACGTCGATGAGCCACCGAGATAGGGTCGGTACCGGTCGGATCTCGGAGAAACAACCGAGAAATCGATAGCCTACGGTTGCAGTCGATAATGGGGGCAGCATTTCAGGTGGATACGGAACGTCAGGAGGATGCGGAAGGGAGAACCTCCACTCGTCGTCTTTCGTCGGAGAAGTGCGTCACAGAAACATCGAGGCCAAGCGGGGAGCGTTTCGACTGAACTGAGCGCTTCGGCTGAATGTCGACTGAAGGCTTCGGCTGAATGTCGACTGAGGGGAGTCGTTTCATGGTTCGGAGCTGCCTGGCCAACTCGACACGAGGGGAGTATTGGCCGGATCGAGCCGGCAACCGTGAAGACACGTCGTGTACCGCGGGTATCTTCGTTCCGAAAAAGTCGGTATTCAGTTGTCGGTGTTCTGTTGTTACCGACAGGGGGCGGGGTGTCGACGGGAAACGGGGGGTGGTGGGGTGCCCCCCACCCCTTCGTTTCGTGTGGAGCGGTGGATGGTGGGTGGGGGGGGAGGGGGTCTATTATTTCCGGTGGCTTTAACACGCTACTTCTAAAACAGTACCCGTAATACAGGAAGACAAGAAATATATCGGCTGTTCTTTCCTGTTGGTTGACGCTTCTCTCCGAGAATACCCGCCCAACGACAAAACCACCCTCCCCAACCAAACGTTCCACACGAAACGAAGGGGTGGGGGAGGTGGAACCTTCGTCTCGAGCGAGGTGACTGTCCGTCCGGAAACTGAAGCGACCGCCTATCCGAGCTGCCTATCCGGACTACCTATCCGGAGGACGAAGCGACCCGTTCCTGAAATCGATCGCCCATCTAAGTGAACGCTCTCGCAGTCAAACGGTCACCAGCCGGCCGCTTGACCGGTGGCTTCGAGGCGTCTTCCCCGGTTTTGTAGGTGTGTCTGACGCAGTTGTTAAGTGAGAGCGGCGAAGAGAGTAGCTACAATCCCCGCGCGAGAGAGGGAGGCCGGAATCAGGATGGGACTGCTCACAAATCTCAGGGACAGTATATCACGGGTCTCGGATCGGTTGTTCACCGACAGCGAGCCCAAACGTATCGGTATCTACGGCCCGCCGAACGCCGGGAAGACGACGCTCGCGAACCGGATCGCGCGCGACTGGACCGGCGACGCGGTCGGACCGGAGAGTCACATTCCGCACGAAACGCGGCGGGCGCGCCGCAAGGAGGGCGTCGAGATCGAGCGTAACGGCCGCAAGGTGACCATCGACATCGTCGACACGCCGGGCGTCACCACCAAGGTCGACTACAAGGAGTTCCTCGACCACGAGATGGAGAAGGACGACGCCGTCCGCCGGTCGCGCGAGGCGACCGAGGGCGTCGCGGAGGCGATGCACTGGCTCCGCGAGGACGTCGACGGCGTCATCTACGTGCTCGACTCGACGACCGACCCGTTCACGCAGGTGAACACGATGCTCATCGGCATCATCGAGTCGCAGGACCTGCCGGTGCTCATCCTCGCGAACAAGACGGACCTGCCGGAGTCGAACGTCCAGCGCGTCGCGAACGCCTTCCCCCAGCACGAGACGATCCCGCTGTCGGCGCTGGAGGGCGAGAACATGGACGAAGTGTACGACAAGATCGCGGAGTACTTCGGATAATGCCCGAAGTCACCTCCGACGAATCGGCGGACGAACCGGACGACGGCGTCCAGATCGACCTCATCAGCGGCGCCCGGATGGAGGGGCTCACGAGCATGGAGAAGATCCGGCTCATCCTCGACGGCGTCCGCGACGGAAACATCGTCATCCTCGAGGAGGGGCTCTCCCCGGACGAGGAGTCGAAGCTCATCGAGGTGACGATGACCGAGATCAGTCCCGACGACTTCTCCGGCATCGAGATCGAGACCTACCCCCAGTCGCAGGCGACCGACCAGAGCCTCCTCGACCGGCTGATGGGCCGCGAGTCGGCCAAGAAGCTCACCGTCATCGGCCCGGCCAATCAGCTCGAAACGCTCCACAAGGACGAGACGCTCATCAGCGCGCTCGTCTCCCGGAAGTGAGGCCCCTCCGGTAATGCCTCACCAATGTACCTCCTGCGGACGGACGTTCGCGGACGGCTCCAAGGAGATGCTCTCCGGCTGTCCCGACTGCGGCGGGAACAAGTTCCAGTTCAAGCCCCCGGGAGCGACGGATCCCGACCCGGAGCCAGGGTCCGGGTCCAGCGACCGCGACGCGACCGCTCCAGCCGAAACGGAGGGGCGGACCGCCTCCCACGACGACGCCGAACCGCGGACGCGGTCGAACTCCGGTCGGCGGGCGGACGCGACGACGGACACGACGACGGACACGACGACGGACACGACGACGGACACAACGACGGACACAACGACGGACACGACGACGAGCGCCAGGACGGATGCGGAGACAGACGCCGCAGCGAGCGGCGCCGGGGCGGACCGTACCGAAGCGGGCGACGACGCTGCGACCGCGCCCGAGGTCGACGCCGAGGACCGCGCGCAGGCCAGCGCCCGCTCGGACGTGGTCTCGCCCGATGAACTCCCGGATACGGACGGCACGTCCTCTCGACCCGAAACTGGGGGCGACGAGGGCGGCGATCCCCACGCCGACGAACGCCCCGGACTCGACTCCCTCCGCGAGGAGCTCAACGATCAGTTCGAGAGCATCCGGATCGTCGGCCAGGGCGAGTACGAACTGAACCTGATGGAACTGTACGACAGACAGGAGTACATCATCTCGCTGCGCGAGGACGGCCGCTACGTGATCGAGATGCCCGGCAACTGGGGCCCGGACGACGAGTAGTCGACGCCGACGATCGGGCAGCGGCCCCGACGACCGAGCAGGCAACGCCCACGACCGAGCAGGCGACGCCCACGACCGAGCAGGCGACGCCCACGACCGAGCAGGCGACGCCCGTCAGTCGAGCCGTTTCCGTTCGTTTTTGACAGACGAAACTTCCGTTCGTTTCCGGCAGGCGAAACGTTCCTGAGACATCAGGTCATCGGAGCGCCGTCTCGGTGTTTTCTCTCCGGCAACGGTTGGACAAGAGGACACAGTTATGCGGCTTCCTCGTCTATGCGGGTTCATGCCCGAGCGTCACGTTTCGAGAGCCGGAGGCCGCCGATGCGCGTAGTCGCGAAGTTCGGCGGCACGAGTCTGGGGAGTGGAGACCGCATCAACCGAGCGGCCGACTCGGTCGCGAAGGCGGTCGAGGAGGGCCACGAGATCGCGATCGTCGCGAGCGCGATGGGGTCGACGACGGACGAACTCCTCGACGAGATCACGTTCGAGGCCGATGACGCCGACCGCGCCGAGATCGTCTCGATGGGCGAGCGGACGAGCGTCCGCATGCTCAAGGCCGCGCTCGCGGCCCGCGACGTGGACGCGGTGTTCCTCGAACCCGGCCATCCGGACTGGCCGGTCATCACGAACGAGCTCGGCGAGGTGGACGTCGAGGAGACGCGCGCTCGCGCACAGCAACTCGCCGCCGAGATGGACGGCGTCGTCCCGGTCATCACGGGCTTCCTCGCGGAGGACCACGACGGGAACGTCACGACGCTCGGCCGCGGCGGGTCCGACACGACCGCGGTGATGCTTGGCAACTACATGGACGCCGACGAGGTCGTCATCGTCACCGACGTGGAGGGCGTCATGACCGGCGACCCGCGGGTCGTCGAGGGCGCGCGCAACGTCGGTCGGATCACGGTCGACGAGCTCAGAAACCTCTCGTTCCGCGGCGCGGAGGTCGTCGCCCCGAGCGCGCTCTCGTACAAGGGGACCGACCTGGCGGTCCGGGTCGTCCACTACCAGCACGGCGACTTACTCGCGGGCGGCACCGAGATCGAGGGCCAGTTCGAGAACCTGATCGACATGCGTGAGGAGCCGCTCGCCTGCCTCACCGTCGCCGGCCGCGCGATCAGGAACCGGCCGGGGATCCTCGCGGACCTGTCCGCGCGCCTCCGCACGGACGAGATCAACATCGACGCGGTCGCGTCCGGCATGGACTCGGTCACCTTCTACGTCGACGTGGACCGGGCGGAGGCCGCCGAGGCCCTGCTCCACGAGGAGGTCGTCACCGACGACGCGCTCTCGTCGGTCACCGTCCACGACCCGGTCGCAGTCATCCGCCTGACCGGCGGCGAACTCCCGAACCGCCCCGGCATTATCCAGGAGATCGTCTCACCCCTCGCGGAGGCCGGGATCAACATCATCGACCTGATCACCAGTGCCACCTCCGTCGCGCTGTTCGTCGACTGGGACGACCGCGAGGAGGCCCTGGAGATCGTTCAAGAGGAGTTCGAGGCGTAGCCCACGTAGCCCACGGACGCGGGTCCGAACCACGGACACGGAACCGAACTGCAGTCCTGAAAATTTCTGTCAGGAGTACCGCTTCCGTCAGAAGTAGCGCTGCCGTCAGAAATGCTGCGGAGGATTTCTGCCGTAACTAGACAAAAACATCGACCCTCGGGACCGCATCCCTCACAGACAAACGGCTCAGTCGCCGTTCTCGAACGCGAGGGAGACGCCGTCAGCGGCTACGGTCGCGCCGGCCGCACAGACCGCGTGCTCGAAGTCGGCGCCGAGCACCTCGGCCGCGGCCTCACCCGCGGTCGCGGCGTCGAGACCGAACGGTTCGGGCGCGTCCTTCTCGTAGGTCGCGACGAGCGTCGGCTCGTCGACCTCCTCCACCAGCAGCGCATCGCGTCGGACCGTCCCGATCGTCGCGGTCTCTGCCCCAACGACCCCGGCGATCCGGGGGGTGTCGTAGTCGTCCTTCTCGAAGTCGAGTGCGAGGAGGGGATTCGCGAGCGCGTCGCGGGCGGGGTACCCCCGCTCCAGTTTCTCTGCGATCGGGTCGACGTGCGAACCGTTCCCGACGACAGCGAGCGTCTCGCCCGCGGGCGTCTCGACCGCGCGCGCACAGTTGTAGGAGATGTAGGGATTGTCCGTCTCCGGGGCGTCGGGGGTCGGCCCCACGGTCAGCGTCCCCTCGCGGTCGACCACGCGGCGGTTCGGGAACGAGCGTGAGGAGACGCGATAGGCGCCGATACCGGGTCCGACGACGACGAAACGACCGATGTACATACACGAACGTGGTTATCTGTCGGACTAATAGGTAACGATATATGCACCTCCGAGGAAACTGCCACCACGGCGTATCGGTCCTCGCTCGTCCTTGGGCCGACCACGGCGACCGGCGCATGCTGCAAAAACCACCCGCAGGAAGCGGGTCGCCAGCCGACTCGGCTTCGCAACACTCATAACTATCCACGCACTACCGACTGATGCGTTCGTAGTTCCATGGGGTAGCGGCCAATCCTGAAGCCTTCTGGGGGCTTCGACCCAGGTTCGAATCCTGGTGGAACTATTTCTCCTGCACTACGTTCGGAGTCACATCTCCGTGTTTCCACCTGAAACGGAGGGGTCTCCGGGTCCTCGTTCGCGACCGGTTGTCGCCCACCGAACCGCTCCGGTCGTCGCCCGCCGAACCTCTCCAGTCGTCGCCCGCCGAACCTACCCAGTCGGTCACTTCTCCACGTCGAGCAGAGCGACCCGTTCCAGCACCACGTCCGCGAGCGTCCCGTCGACCGCGGCCAGCTCCGCGTCGCTCACGTCGAAGAACTCTCGGACGGTCGCGAGGTCGGTCCCGGGAACGTCCCCGTCGGGCCCCACGACCGCGGAATCGGCTAGCAGGTCGAGCACGCGGTCGACCGCCCTCTCGACGGCTTCCTCGTTCTCCTCGGTCGGCCGGTCACCGCATCCGCGCTCTTCGGTCGGCCGGTCACCGCATCCGCGCTCTTCGGTCGGCCGGTCACCGCATCCGCGCTCTCCGCCGGTCTCCCCTTCGGTCATCGACGTCGCGTAGACGACCGCCGCGGCCGGCCCCTCGCCCTCGTCGACGCCCATCTTCAGCGCGCGGTCGATCTGTCGACGGCCGGCCGCGTACAGCAGCACCTCGACCGCGCGGTCCCGCGCGACGGTCTCTCCGCGGTCGGCGGCGCGCTCGGCCAACTCGACCGCGCGGACGAGGTGCCGCCGGGAGACGACGTACCGCGCGTCGAACACCTGCACCACCGCGCCGGTCGCCTCGCGGACGGCATTCACCTCCGCGAGGAACGCGTCGAGGTCGTCGACCCGCGCGGTCCCTGCCACAACACGCACGTCGACCTCGGGCGCACTGCCGACAGTCGCGCCCGTCATCCGAAATCACCCAGACTCGACTGGCCGTCGCCGTCCCCCTCGGCGGCGCCGGCGGTCGCGGCCGCGGAGGCACTCGCGTCCGCGCGCACGCCGTCCATCGAGGGGTCCTCGCGGCCGGCGTTCTGGAGGATGCGCTCGGCGGTCTTCTCGCGCCCGCGGAGCGCACCGAGTACCACCGACTTGTCGGCCTCACGGAGGTCCGCCCGATCCTCGATGCCCGCCTCGTAGAGCCGCCGAGCGCGCTTTCGGCCGACGCTCCGGACCCCGGCCAGGTCCAGCAGCTCCTCGCGAACGCCGTACTCGACGCGCTTGCGCGCCTCGCGGACCGCGACGACCGCGTCCGGGTGCACGTCGACCTCCCGCGCGAGCGTCTCGGCCGCCCGGAGGAGCCACTCCGCGGTCTCGACCTTCCCGCGGATGTCGCCGGGGCCGACGCCGTACCGCTCAGCGATGCGGTCCTCGTCCACCTCGCTGGCCCAGTCCTCCAGCATCCGCGCGGTCTTGAGCGACGCGAGCCAGTCCTCGAAGCGCACGTCCTCGTACTCCGAGGGCACGTCCCCCGGGAGCTCCGCCTCGCGCTCGTAGCAGAGCTCGGTGTACGTCTCGCGGTCGCCGGACTTGAGGTAGAGCTCGTACATGTCCGGCGTCCGGCTCACGAGGTGGTAGAGCCCGAGGGGCGTGAGGTCGATGTCGGCGCTACCGTCGCTTTCGCTTTCCCCGTCGCTTTCGCCTTCTCCGTCGCTCTCGCCTTCCCCTTCGCTTCCGCCTTCGTCCGCACCCACATTTTTGTCCTCGGCGTCACCCTCTCCGGCGTCACCCTCATCGCTCCGCGTGTAGTTCATGAACGCGGTCTCCTCGCCGGCGCCGCCGTCCTCGGCGGGGACGAACTCGGCGTTCGCGGTCCCCGCGGCCGCCTCGTTTTCGTCTCCCTCCGCAGTCCCCGCGGCAGCCTCCAGCCCGTCGATCATCTCGGCGGCGCTCATGGGGTCCAGATACAGCCGGGAGACGGTGTGGCCCGTCGAGGTGGCCGACAGCGACTCCGTGCCGTCCGCGTACTCGCGGTCGAGGAAGCCGTTGACCTCCAGGTAGTCGAGGACGGTGTCCGTCACCGACTCCAGCCGGCGGTCGTCGTCCGTCTGGGTGGCGTACAGCGTGTTGCTCAGGAACTCTAACAGTCCCTCGCGGGTCGAGGCGAAGCCGGTCGCGACGGTCGCGAGCACGTGCGTTCGGAGCGCGGGCTCGGCGGCGAGCTTCGAGCGCACGTTCTCCGGCTCGGCCCAGATGTACCGCTCGAACAGTTCGTCCATCGTGTCGGAGTCCTTCGCGAGCAGCACCGCCTCGCCGTAGGGGTCGAGCCCCGGCCGCCCGGCGCGGCCGCACATCTGGTGGACCTCCAGCACGTCCAGCGGCTTCATGCCGCCGAACTCGCCGTCGTAGCGCCGCCAGTCGCGGACGATCACGCGGCGGGCGGGCGTGTTCACCCCCGCGGCGAGCGTCGGCGTCGCGGCGATGACCTTGATCAGCCGGTCGCGGAAGGCGTCCTCCACGAGGCTCCGGTGCTCGCTCGCGAGCCCGGCGTGGTGGAAGGCGGCGCCCTGCTCGACGGCGTCGGCCAGATCCTCGGACGTGTCGGTGTCCGAGACGCCCCTGATCTCCTCGGCCAGCGCACGGAGGTCGTCGCGCTCGTCGGCGGTCAGTCGGGGCTTTGTCACGTCGGTCAGCTTGCGCGCGGCCGACTCCGCGTTTCGTCGGGAGTTGACGAACACCAGCGAGGAGCCGCCCTGTCCCTCCTCCTCGGTGTCGAGCGCGTCCGCGACCAGCGCCGCGGTCTGGTCCTCGCCGCGCTCGACGGGGACTTCCTTCTGGCTCCCGTCGTCGAAGTTGATCGCGTTGCCGAAGTGGACGCCCATCCGGAGGTCGATGGGGCGCCAGTCCGACTCCACCAACTCGGCGTCGAGCCAGTCGGCGACGACGTCGGCGTTGCCGACCGTCGCGGAGAGCGCGACCGTCTGCAGTCCGGGGTTCACGCGGCGGAGCTTCGCGAGCGTCACCTCGAGCGTCGGGCCGCGGCCGGCGTCGTCGACGAGGTGGACCTCGTCGGAGACGACGCAGGTGAGGTCGTCGATCCACGGGGCGCCGTTGCGGATCAGCGAGTCGACCTTCTCGGAGGTGGCCACGATGATGTCGCGGCTCGCGAGCCACTCGCCGTCGGACTCGTAGTTACCCGTCGAGACACCGGTCGTCACGCCGAACTCCGCCCACCGCTCGAACTCGGCCTTCTTCTCGGACGCCAGCGCGCGCAGGGGGACGATGTACAGCGCCTTCCCGCCGCGCTCGACCGCCGAGAGCATGGCTAACTCGGCGATCAGCGTCTTCCCGGACGCGGTCGGCACGGCCGCGACGAGGCTCTCGCCGTCGGTCACTCCGGCGTCGACCGCCGCCTCCTGGGGCGGGTAGAGATCGGCGATCCCCTCCGCTTCGAGGGCCTCGCCAACGCCCGCGGGAAGCCCGGAGAGCGAGGTCGGTTCCATTGGGTGTCCGTCGTCCCCGCTCGGATTTAAAGGGTCGGAGAGAGCGTGCTACACCTCGTCGGCCGGGCCGCGCTACACCTCGTCGTCGAGATCGTGCTCCTCGGCCATCCGGTCGGCCTCGCGGGCGAAGCGCTCGACGTTCTCGGGGTCCGTCGCGGCCAGGTCCGACCCGTCCACCTCGCGGCCGGCGGTGACGCCGCGACCGGTGACGAGGCGCTGCTGGGCGATCTCGGTGGTGTGCATGCGCTCGCCGTCGGTCGTGGCGTACGTGAGACGGACGAGGCCCTTCGAGTCGAACTGTCGGTCGACGAGCCAGACGCGGGGCATGTCTGGTGGAACGTCGCCGGCGATCGGGATAAAGCGCCTGTTCGCGGCTCCGCGGACGCGGCCGCGTCGGTCGCCGTCGCCCGGGAGCGGTAACAGGCGTTTTTACCCCGGGCGGTGTAGCCGGACGCAATGACCGACAGCGACGACGAGGAGAACGGCAGCGAGGCCGTCCGGCAGGCGGTCGAGGAGTCGCGCCACGGCGCGCCGGCCGTGGGCGCGGTGGTCCGCGACCGCTTCGAGACGGACGAGGTGTTCCAACGCATCGTCGCGGCCGCGGACGACGAGATCGACACGCCGTTCCGCGAGCTGTTCTTCAGCGCGCTGGCGGCCGGGTTCGCGATCACGCTGACGTTCCTGATGTACGCGTCGCTGTACGGCGCTACGGACGGCCACCCGATCCTGAAGGCGCTTCTGTACCCCATTGGGTTCATCTACATCATCATCGGCGGGTATCAGCTGTACACCGAGAACACGCTCCCGCCGGTCGCGCTCGTACTGGAGCGGCTCGCCAGCGTGCCGGCGCTGTTGCGCGTCTGGCTCGTCGTGATGATCGGCAACTTCGTCGGCGGCGGGCTGGGCGCGCTCGTGCTCGCGTACTCCGGCGTGTTCTCGCCCGCGGCCGCTGAGGCGGCCATGAGCCTCTCGCAGACCGGGCTGGAGACGCCCTTCTGGGACCTGTTCTTCAAGGCCGGCTTCGCCGGGTTCATCGTCGCGGGCGTCGTCTGGATGGACTTCGCTTCGCGGGACACGATCTCGCGGCTGGTCCTGATCTACATCGCGTTCCTCTGTATCCCGCTGGCGAACCTCTTCCACGTCGTCGTCTCGTTCACGGAGCTGATGTACCTCTTCTTCCTGGGCGAGGCGGCACTGCTCCCCGGGCTGACGACGTTCGTCTTCCCGGTACTGCTCGGGAACACCATCGGCGGCGTGCTCTTGGTCACGGTGGTCAACTACTTCCAGACCTCCGAGAGCCGTCGGCAGACCGTCCGCGAGGGCCAGGACGTGACCCAGCTCACGCTGGGCGAGCTGACGATGGGCGCCCGCGCCGGCCGGACGTACGTCCCGGTCGAGCCGGACGAGCGGTCCTATACCCAGCGTCGTGAGGAGGAAGACTGACGCCGCCTGCCGGTTACCCACCCCGCGGCCGGAACCGACTCCGTTCTCCGCTCCTGCTCTCGCACTCCCGTTTCTGAGCCCGCTCCCGCACTCCCGTTTCTGAGCCCGCTCCCGCACTCCCGTTCTCCAAAACGGAAGTCTCAGAAGACGCTGTCGGCGGTCGCGGCGCCGACGACGCTGAACACCGCGCCGACGGTCACGGCCTTCGCGGTCGTGAGCCACAGGTCGACGCCCGCGATCCCCTGCTCGATCAGGAACGTGTCCGGAGCGTCGAACAGGAGGGCGAGCACCGCGACGGAGCCGAACGAGACCACCATCAGCGAGACGAACCGGACCGGGATCCCGACGACCTCCTGTTCCTCGTCCGGATCGCGGCCGGTGTCCGCGCGATAGAGCGCCGCGTAGCCGATTGCGGCGACGACGCAGGCGGTCAGGACGGCCTGCAGCCCGTTCATCCCGCCGGCGAGCACCCACACCTCCTCGGTGACGACGAACGGCCCCGCGAGCAGGAACCCGCCGACGATCTGCTGGGCGGAGTCCGCGATCCGGAAGTTGGGACGCCGCAGCCCCCGTGGTCGCTTCATGCTTCCCCATGCGAGGGGTGGCGATAAAACTCCGCCGCCAGCGCCCCCCGTCCGTCGCCTCGCCGACGCCTCGCAGGCGCCTCGGCGGCTCCTCGCCGACGGCGAGGCGTCCGAACCGGTTTTCACGCCGCCGGCCGGAGAGTCGGTCATGAGCGTTCGCGAGGAGTTCGACGAGTGGGCCGCGTCGGGGAAGGACCGCGGGATGGAGGAGCGCCACTGGCACACCGCGAAGCACGTCCTCGCCCGGATGCCCGTGGAGCGGGGCGACACGGTCGTCGACCTCGGAACCGGGTCGGGGTACGCGCTCCGCGCGCTCCGCGAGCGGGGGATCGGCCGCGGCTACGGCCTCGACGGCGCGCCGGAGATGGCCCGCAACGCGCGGAGCTACACCGACGACCCCGACGTGGGCTTCCTCGTCGGGGACTTCGACGACCTGCCGTTCGCGGACGACTCGGTCGACCACGTCGTCACGATGGAGGCGTTCTACTACGCCGCGGACCCCCACCGAACGCTCGAGGAAGTCCGCCGAGTTCTGAAACCCGGCGGCACCTTCTACTGCGCGGTCAACTTCTTCGCGGAGAGCGAGCACACGCACGCATGGCAGGACTCGATCTCCGTGGACATGACGCTGTGGAGCCGCGAGCAGTACCGCGAGGCGTTCCGCGAGGCGGGACTCCACGTCGCCGAACAGGACGCGATCCCGGACCGCGAGATCGAGATCCCGCCCGCGGAGGCGTTCCCGACCGACAGCTGGGAGACGCGCGAGGCGATGGTCGACCGCTATCGGACGTGGGGGACCCTGCTGACCGTCGGCGTCGCGCCCTGATACGGACGATTTTCTGAATCGGGGCAGCGCCGGCCGCGGTCACTCCGCGGGCGGCCACTCGACGTCGCGATCGGCCAGCAGGTCCGCGAACGCCTCCTCGTCCAGTTCCGGCACGCCTTCCTCGTCCGCGTCCGCGCGCTTGGTCGCGCCGGGGTCCTCGCCGACGACGAGGTAGTCGGTGTTGCCGGACACGCTCCCGGTCGCGTTCGCGCCGTGTCGCTCCACCAGCTCCTGCGCCTCGCTACGGGGGACCGACAGCGCGCCCGTGAACACGAACGTCAGCCCGTCGAGCTCGTCGCCGGTCTCGCCCGCGACGGGTTGGGGGTCGACCCCGAGGTCGCGGAGGGCCTCGATGGCCTCGCGGTTGCGCTCGGCGTCGAGGAACTCCCGAATCTCGGTCGCGACCGTCTCGCCCACGTCCTCGACCGCGGTCAGCTCCTCGACGTCGGCGTCCAGCAGCGCGTCGAGCGTCCCGAAGTGCGTCGACAGCGAGCGCGCGGTCGTCGGCCCCACCTCCGGGATGCCGAGCGCGGCGAGGAATTCGTCGAGCGGCGGCTCCTTCGAGGCCGAAAGCTCCGCGATCAGGTTCTCCGCGCTCGTCTCGCCCCACCCCTCCAGCCCCACGAGGTCGTCCTTCTCCAGCCGGTAGAGGTCCGGGAGCGACTCGACGAGCCCGGCCTCCCGGAGCTGTTCGACCGTCTCCGGCCCGAGCCCCTCGATGTCGAGCGCGTCGCGGCGCGCCCAGTGCTCGACCGCCCGCTCCAGCTGTGCGGGACAGCCGAGCCCACCGGTACAGAACGCCAGGGGACCGTCGCGCTCGACCACGGAGCCGCAGACCGGGCACTCCGCCGGGAACTCGTAGTGCCCCTCCGAGCGCTTCTCCACGACCGCGGGGATGTAGGGGATCACGTCGCCCGCGCGGTAGACCCGAACCACGTCGCCGACGTTCACGCCGAGCGTCTCGATCTCCTCGGGGTTGTGGAGCGTCGCCCGCGAAACCGTCACGCCGCCGACCTCGACGGGATCGAGCATCGCGACCGGCGTGAGCCGGCCGGTGCGGCCAACCTGTACGACGACGTCCTCGACGGTCGTGGTCTCGGTCCGCGGCGGGAACTTGTAGGCGAACGCCCACCGGTACGACCGCGAGGTGGTCCCGAGCGCGTCGCAGGCCGCGTGGTCGTTCACCTTGATGACGGTGCCGTCGATCTCGTAGTCGAGGTCGTCGCGGACCGACTCCATCCGGTCCCGGTAGTCGATCGCCTCGTCGACGTCCGCGACCAGTTCCACGCGGTCGTTGTGTCTGAGCCCGAGGTCCTCGAAGAGGTCGAGTTCGTCCCAGTGGGTCGGCGGGCGCCCGCGGCCGGGTTCGCCGGCGTCTCCCGCGTTCTCGCCCTCCGAGCCGGCGCTTCCCGCGTCCGCGCTCGTCCCGCCCGCCCCGGCCGACTCCGTCCCGCCCGCCTCCGCCCAGTCGAGCACGTCGAAGAAGAATATCGAGAGCGGCCGCTCCGCGACGACGGAGGGGTCGAGCTGGCGGAGCGTCCCCGCGGCCGCGTTCCGGGGGTTCGCGAACGGCTCCTTCCCCGCCTCTCGGCGCTCGCGGTTGTGCTCCTCGAACGCGTCCAGCGGCATGTACACCTCGCCGCGGACCGCGAGGAACGCCGGCGGGTCCCCCCGGAGCTTGCTCGGGACCGCGCGTATCGTCCGCACCTGCTCGGTCACGTCGTCGCCCTCGTGCCCGTCCCCTCGGGTCGCGGCGCGCGCGTATTCGCCGTCCTCGTAGATCACCTCGACGGAGAGTCCGTCGAACTTCGGCTCGCAGACGTAGTCGACGTCGGGGTCGATCTCCGCCTCGCGGAGGTTCCTGCGCACGCGCTCGTCGAACTCGCGCACGTCCGCGGCGTCGGTCGAGGCGTCGATGGAGAGCATCGGCGCGGTGTGTGCGACCGTTTCGAGGTGGTCCACCGGCGCCCCGCCGACGCGCTGTGTCGGGGAGTTCTCGGTCGGGAGGTCGAAGGCGTCCTCCAGTTCGAGCAACCGGTCGAACAGCGCGTCGTACTTCGCGTCCGAGACGATGGGGTCCGCCTCGACGTAGTACCGGTAATCGTGCTCGCGGACCGCGTCCCGGAGCAGCGCGGCCTGCTCGGCCGCCGTCTCCGGGTCCAGTTCCGCGATCGGATCGAAGTCGGTCGGCGGGTCGCGGACGTAGGGGTTCTCGTCGGGGTCGGCGTAGCGGTGGCCCTCCGCGCCCTCGTCGTCGGCCGATCCGTCCGGATCGCGGGCGGCCGCGTCGTCGCTCATGCACGGGCGTGTGCGCGCCACAGTCTAAAAGCGGTCGGAGAAACAGCGATTCCCCTTCCTGTGGCGTTTTGTGAGGTTCTTCTGTGTCTGTCGCAGATCCTGCTGATCGGGGCGGCATCACCCAGAAAGCCCCAGCCGGCTCTCCGTACAACGTTTTTGAAACTGCTGGCGATCCTGCTGTGTGGGACAGCACCACCCAGAAAGCCCCAGCCGGCTCGACCCGCCGGGCCTCGCTGCGCGCTCGCGCCTCTCCGCACAGCTCGGCGCGAGTGCTTACGTCGTCCGGGCGGGATCGAGCCGGCTGCCCCTTTCAGTCCCACCCCGCAACCGCACCACAACCGCACCGCGACCGTCCAGCACCGCAGCCTCGCACCTCCCCAACCTCGGCGGCGGCGCGGCCGCGGAACCGCACCGCACAGCAGGCGGCCGCGCCGCCGCCTCCCTCGCGCGCGTTGCTCACGCGCGCCGACCGCAACGTTCTGGAGGGCTGTTCGCCGCCTGCTCTCAGAAGTCGACGCTCACGGAGCCGTCCTCGCCGAGGTCGACGACGCCGCCGAACAGCCCCCGGAAGCGGTCGATCGTCGCCTCGTCGTGGACCTCCTTCGAGAGGTGGAACACGCCGACTGCGTCGTGGTCGGCGAGCAGGTCGACCATCGCCGCGGCGGCCTCGTAGGTCTCGTCCTCGTCGGCGTAGTAGGCCATCTCCGTGAGCGAGTCGACGGAGACGCGGCGTTTGCCCTCCGTGTCGGCGAGGAAGCGCTCGACGCGCTCGACGACGCCGTCGAGATCCTCCGGCGCGGCGACGTAGTGGACGTTCTCCGCGGAGCGGCGCGAGTAGCCCCGCTCGACGGAGAGGGTGTCGAGGATGGTCGCCTTCGACTCGTCCACGTCGTAGTAGTCCAACTTCTGCTCGACCTCGCGGGCGGTCGTCCGCGTGGACACCACGAGGAAGGCGTCCGTGTCGACCTTCAGAAAGTCCGTATCGATCCGGTCGGTCTCGCCGATGCTGGGATGTAACAGAAGGATCCCCGTCCCGCCCGGGATCGTCTCGGGTGCGCCGTCGATGGCGAGCGCGTACTCCATACACGCCCGGATCCGCCGGACGGACTTAAGTCCCGAGGCCACCCCGGAGCGCGGTCGACGGCGAGGTTCGCGGCGCCCGCTCGGATTTTTGTACCCGGTGGCCGTTGGGACGGACGAATGTACGGGCAGGACACCGCCCGGGACGTCTACCGACAGGCGCTCCCGGTGATCCTCGTGAGCCTCGTCGCCGGGCTGTTCGCGGGGACGATCCTCGGAACCGAGACGATGCGCCGCGGGATCGGACAGGTTCCGGGGCTGTTGCTCCTTCTCCCCGCGTTCCTCGCCACGCGAGGCGGGGTCTACGGCTCGCTCGGCGCCCGGATCTCCACCGGGCTCCACCAGGGGCTCATCGAACCGGACTTCGCGCTCGACCGGCCGCTCCGGAACGCGGTCGTCGCCTCCTTCGTCAACGGCATGACCGTCTCCGTCTTCATCGCGGCGGTCGCGTTCGCGGTCCTCCGCGCGCTCGGCCGCGAGGGGAGCCTGCTCGACCTCGTCGGGATCATGGTCGTCGCGGGCTTCCTCTCGGCGGTGCTGATGCTGTCGGTGCTGCTGACGGTCATCCTGCTCGGCTACCGCCGAGGACTCGACCCGGACAACGTCATCGGCCCCATCGTCACCACGCTCGGCGACGTGTTCGGCGTCGCGTTCCTGCTGGTGGGGATCCGGGTCGTGGAGGTGGTGCTGTGAGCGACGCGGGGGCCGGGGCGTCGGCGGGGGCTCCCGACGCCGAGCGGGACGACGAGGTGACCCCCGAGGAAGCGCCGATCGACGCCGAGCGCGGCGCCGGCCGCGGGGTGCCGCCGGACTGGACGGTCCGGCGGATCGTCCGCACGATGGTTCCGCTGCTCGCGGCGCTGTCGGTGGTCCAGATGGTGTCGGGGACGGTCCTGGAGAGCTACGAGGAGGCGCTGCTGGCGAACCCGGAACTGCTGATCCTCGTCCCGGTCCAGATCGGCACCGCGGGCAACCTCGCGTCGATCATGTGCTCGCGGCTCTCGACGGGGATCCACCTCGGGACGTTCGAGCTCTCGCCGTCGAACCCCGCGGTCCGGGCCAACGTCGGCGCCGTCTTCGCGCTCGCGGCGACGGTGTTCTCCGCGGTCGGCGTCGCCGCGTGGGCGCTCGGTACGCTGCTGGGCGGCACCCTCGGACTGGCCGACGTGCTCACCGTCTCGCTGCTGTCCGGGATGGCGCTGGCGGTGCTGGTGGTCGTCATGAGCCTGTTCGCCGTGCAGGCGTCCTACCGGATCGGGCTCAACCCCGACGACACCACGATCCCGATCGTGACGAACCTCTGTGACGTGGGCGGGGTGCTGATTCTGTTCGCGGTCGTCGCGGTCGTGCTGTGAGTCGTCCTCGACCCCTGCCGGACCCCGCCACGAACGCCATCGCTTTGTACCGCCTCGCCCAATCCCGCCCCATGCGCGTCGAGTTCGACCGCGACACCTGCATCGGCATGTACCAGTGCGTCGCGGAGTGGGACGGCTTCGAGAAGAACCTCGACGAGGGGAAGGCGGACCTCGTCGGCGGCGAGGAGACCGACGAGGACGTGTTCGTCGTCGAGGTGCCCGACGGCGAGGAGTTCGACGCGAAGTTCGCGGCCCGCGTCTGCCCCGTCGACGCCATCGCGGTGTACGACGACGACGGCGAGCAGGTCGTCTGAGGCCGGTTTCTTCGGTCCGGTTTCGACCGAGTCGACTCAGAGCCGGTCCGCCAGATCCTCCGCGAAGTAGGTGAGGATCAGGTCCGCTCCGGCACGCTTGATCGACAGCAGCGACTCGTAGGCGACCGCTTCGAGGTCGAGCCACCCCTTCTCCGCGGCCGCGTGGAGCATCGCGTACTCGCCGGAGACGTTGTACGCCGCGATGGGGCGGTCGAACTCCCGGCGGAGGTCGGAGACAACGTCGAGGTACGGCAGCGCGGGCTTGACCATCAGCACGTCGGCGCCCTGCTCGGCGTCGAGGCGCGCCTCTCGGGTCCCCTCGCGGCGGTTCGCGGGGTCCATCTGGTAGTGCCGGCGGTCGCCGAACGCGGGCGCGCCGTCCGCGGCGTCCCGGAACGGGCCGTAGAAGGCGGACTCGTACTTCGCGGCGTAGCTCATCAGCGCCACGTCCCCGTGGCCGGCGTCGTCGAGCGCCTCGCGGACCGCGGCCACCTGCCCGTCGGCCATCGCGGAGGGCGCGACCATGTCCGCGCCCGCCTCCGCCTGCGAGACCGCGGTCCGCGCGAGCAGCTCCAGCGTCTCGTCGTTCTTCACCGTCAGCGTCGGGTCCGCCGCGGCGTCGTCCTCGATCACACCGCAGTGGCCGTGGTCGGTGTACTCACAGAGGCAGACGTCGCCGACGACGTAGGCGTCGGTCTCGGCGGTGATCCGCCGGATCGCGCGCTGGACGACGCCGTCCTCGGCGTACGCGCGGGACCCCCGCGGGTCCTTCGACTCGGGGATGCCGAACACGACGACCGCCTCGACGCCCGTCTCGAGGACCTCCTCGACGCGCGCGGCCGCCTCCGCGACCGGCACGCGCTCGTGGCCCGGCATCGACTCGATGGGGACGCGCTCGTCGGTCGTGGCGTCGACGAACACCGGCGCCATCAGGTCCGACGCCGACAGCGTCGTCTCGCCCACGAGGTCGCGCACGCCGTCCGTACGCAGCCGTCGCGGGCGGTCGGTGAGGTGCATGCCCGAGCGTTGGCAACGCGGGGACTTCTAAGGTTCGCTCGCGGCGCGGGAGGGACGCGAAAAGGGATCGAAAGGGCGAGGGAGGGGGATCGGCGGAGCGCCTACTCGGCGCCCTCGATGTCGATCCGCTCGCGGAGCTCCTCCAGCTCCTCGGACTCCGCGAGGCGCTCGACCTGCTCCCGGAAGTGCTCCTCGCAGAGCCCGACCTTCACTCCGTCCGTGGACGCGGCGTACGCGGCCTCCCGGTCGCAGTAGTGGCAGTTCATACTCGTTCTAGTGGCTGACCGCGGTTAAGGGTAGCTTTCGCGGGTGTCGGCCCGGACGCCGCCGTCGCCCGCTTCCGTTCGGCTCCGCGTTCGACTCGCCAACGGGCCCGCCGAGCGGGGACGACGCCGCGGCCCTCACGGCTCCGGCAGGCGCTCGCGGAGGGGGGCGAACGCCTCGGCGGTGAGGCCGGTGACGCCCAGCTCGCGCTGATGGGCGTCGGTTCCGCCGGTCAGGAGGAGGTCGGCGTCGTCGGCGACGCGCTCGACCGCGTCGACGCCGACGCGGCGCCCGTAGGGGTACCAGCGCTCGACGGCGTCGAGTTCGCGTGCCACTTCGAGCGCGGCCGGGGTATCGCCGTACCTGAAGGGGTGTGCGAGCCCGACGACCGCACACGACCCCCGCAGGAGTTCGACCCCGCGGTCGAGCGACGTGACCTCGCGCGGCACGTAACAGGGTCCGTCGTCGCCGATAAGCTCCGCGAACGCACCCTCGTAGTCGTAGGGCGCCTCGGAGTCGGCGATGGCGCGCGCGATGTGGGGTCGGCCCAGCCCCGGCCGGGGTTCGAGGTCGAGGTCGACGCCGGTGTGGGCCTCCACGCGGTCGAGGATCTTCGCGCCGCGCTCCCGTCTGTCCGCCTGGAGGCGGTCGACCTCCGCCTCCAGTTCCGGCGTCGGCTCGACGCCGTACCCGAGCAGGTCGAGGCGCTGGTCGCCGGCGTCCACGCGGAGTTCGATCCCGCGGATCAGCCGCACGCCCGCGCGCTCGACGACCGGCGCGTCGATGTCGGGATGGATCCGGTCGTGGTCGGTGACCGCCACCCAGTCGAGCCCCGCCTCGGCCGCGACCGCGGGCACCTCCTCGAGCTCCAGCGTCCCGTCCGAAACCGTCGTGTGGACGTGCAGGTCCGCGACCACCGGCCCGTCCGTCGCCGCGGCGTCCCGCGGGACCGCCCCCTCGACGGCCCGTGACGCCGCCCCGCTCGCCTCCACCCCTCGCTCCTCCGTCTCGCGGTCGTTCACGGGCACCGCTCCCGCACGTGGCGACATAAACCCGCCCATGACGGACCGTCCATGACGGCCCGCCGACCTCGTGATTAATGATCATTAAGGAATCCCCTCCGACTAAGGTCGTACATGGACAATCGTTAAGAACCCTCGGCGATTCCGAACTGGTGATGCGCTTGAACGGCATCGACGAACGACTCGAACGGCAACAGTACCCGGCGACCACGTCGGAGATCATCGCGGCTCACGGCAACGCGAGCGTAGAGCTCGCCGAGGGCTCCGAGCGGCTCGGGGACATCCTCACCCGCATGGGCGAGGAGACGTTCGAGCGGCCGGACGACGTGTTCGCGGCGATCCGGTCGGGCGTCTGCGCCCGCGGCGTCGGACGGCGGTTCTACTCGGACCGCGACCCCGACGCGCTGGGCGAGCAGGGGCCGGAACCGGTGTCGTTCTAACGCGGATCACGACTCCGTGGGCTGCCGCGCCGGCGCCGCCGCGGGACCGGCCGTCGGCGTGCGACGCGACGCATCGCGTCACCTTCTGTCGGCGGCACGCGCCGCCTTTTCGACCGTCGTAGCGGCGTAACCGCCTTTTTCGGGCCGATCAGACCCACTCGACCGCGTCGTCCAGATCGACCGGCACCGAGCCCTTGCTGTACGCCTCGACCCGGCCGCTCGGGCGGGCGCGGAAGACGACCGCGGGCCGGTGGCGCACGTCCGGCCGTTCGCCCCGCACGGCGTTCCAGTCGGCGTCGGGGAACGACGAGCAGTCGACGAACAGCGTGACGCCGCCGCCGTGGGCCTCCAGTTGGCCGTCCGTCTTCGTCTTGGCCGTGTCGCGGACGGCCGCGACCGGGCTGCCGGCCGCGCGCCCGGAGACGGGCTGCGGTCGGGTCACCTCGACGAGGTGCGCCTCGTCGTCCCTCTCGCGCTCCGCGCGGTAGTCGAGCGAGTGGCCGGTCGTCACCTCGATCTCCGGCGTGACCTCGTAGCCGGCGTCCGTGAGGAGCTTCGCCGCGATGAACTCGCCCATCGTGGCGCTCATCCGGACGAGGTCCATCCCGGCGGAGGTGCCGAGCTTGCCGGCCATCGTCTCGCGGTAGGGGTCCAGCGTGCCGGGCCGGAGGATCTCCTCGACGAACGCGGTCGCGGACTCGCGGTCGGCGTCCGGGAAGCCGGCGGCGTGGTCGCGGAAGAACGCCCGCGTCGTCTCCGCGCCGTCCTTCGAGCAGAACACCGGGAGGAAGAACCACGAGACGTGCGGGAACTCCCGCAGCCACGGCTCGTCCTCGTGGAGGCCCGCCAGCAGTTCGCGCTCGGCCCACCGTCGGACGCCGTAGGGCACCTCGTCGAAGCCGTACTTGTCCGTCTTCCAGAGCCGCCGCGGCGTCTCGGTGTTGCCGATCCAGTAACCGACCGGACCCGCGGACGCCCCCGGCGGCGGGTCGTCGTCGTGGTCGGTCCAGCAGAACAGCGCCAGCGATCCGTCGTCCATCTCGAACCGCCGCCCCTCGTAGCTCGGCGGCGGGCTGAACCACGGAGCCGACCCCGCCGCGCCGAGGTTCTCGTCGAGGGGGCGCTCGAGCTGGCTGCGGACTCGACCCGGGTCCCACTCCCCGGGCGCGCGCCGGAATCGAAGCGGTCGTGCCACGGCCGGTCTACCGCCCGCGTCCGCTAAGGGTTTCCGATGCGCCACAGTCCGAGGCGTCACAGCCCCGTCTCCGACCGCGACCGTCCATCCTGATCGATCATCGTGTTTCTCCGTTATCCTTATAACAGACTGATTCCAAGTGCAGGTGTACCATGTCAATGGGTGCCTATGACGAGGACGAGCACGAGCGTCGTGAGCAGAAGACGGGCGTCGTCGACGCCGCGTTCGACGACGAGCGGACGAACTACGAGGGTTCGTTCACGTACGACTCCGGCGACTCGGCCGAGCAGCTCCTCGACAAGTTCCGAGAGCTGAACGAGTAGGCACACGGCCCCACCCGAGGCGCGACCCGGTCGGTCCGCGTTTTTCCACCAGTCAGCGCCCGGTCAGCGCCGCGGCCGTGGCCGAGAGCGCGACGACGCCGACGACGTGGACGGCGAGCGCCGCCGACAGGACCGGCGCCCCGAGCAGGAACGGCGCGAGCGTCAGGTGGGCCAGCGCGAACCCGGCGTTCGTCGCGTCGAGCCGCAGCGCGAGCGCCCGGTTCTCCGGATCGGCCGTGGTCCGACCCGCACGCCGCAGGCTCACGAGCGCGACCCACCACGAGGTGGCCGCGCGGTAACAGAGGTCCCACAGCACCAGCAGCGCGAGAAACACCGCGGGCGCCGGCGGCGCCGGGCCGAACAGCCGGCTCATGAGCGACGCGCCGTCGGCGGGGTCGACGACGAACAGGTGGACGACGAGCGCGACGAAGCCGACCACCGCCAGCACGACCTCGGCGCTCGACGCGAACAGCAGGGTCGTGTGGTGCGGGGGCGCGTCGATCCGGCGGTTCCCCGCCCCGAGACGGAGCAGGACGAGGCTCCCCAGCCCTGCGAGGAGGACGGCGACGGTCCCCGCGATCACCGCCTCGGGGAGGCCGTACCGCCAGCCGAGAGCGAGCACCGCCGCCTCGAACAGCCCGATCTGGAGCGCCACGGCTCCGCGTGAGCGCGGCCCGAACCCGGGAAGCGCGCCGATCAACTGCTCGAAGACCCAGCGCTCACCGCTGCGTCCACTCACTGGGGTCCCTCCGAACCCTCGGGCGCTGCACCGTCGGTCTCGGCTCCCTCGCCGAGCGCGCGGGCCACGGCGACGTCGAACGGGGTCGGATCGACGCCGAGCAGGTCCCGGAGCCGGTCGTCCTCCGCGACGACCGGATTGCCCATCCCCTCGACGAGCGGACGGGCGACTGCCGGCGACACGTCGGTGACGAGCGCCAGCCAGCGGGCCGAGAGCCGGGGGGTCAACACTGGAACGGGAACGACGAACAGGCGGCCGCCGAGGTGCGCGCGCGTGCGCCGCAGGATCTCCGCGTAGGTCAGCACCTCCGGTCCGCCGACCTCGTAGGTCTCGCCCGCGGTTTCGGGGTGGTCCAGTACGCCAGCCAGATACGCGATCACGTCGTCGACGGCGACCGGCTGACACGGCGTGTTCACCCACTTCGGCGTGACCATCACCGGGAGCCGGTCGGCGAGCTGCCGGATCAGCTCGAAGCTCGCGGAGCCGCGCCCCACGATGATCGCCGCGCGCAGGACCGTGAGCGCGTACGCGCCCGCCGCCAGCACGCGCTCGACCTCGCGACGCGAACGGAGGTGCGGCGAGAGCGCGTCGCCGTCCTCCCCCAGTCCGCCGAGATAGACGACGCGTTCGACGCCCGCCGCCTCCGCGGCGTCCCGGAAGTTCTCGGCCGCTCGACGGTCGCGCCCCTCGAAGCCCGGCCCCGACCCCATCGAGTGGACGAGGTAGTAGGCTGCCTCCACCGGCTCGCCGGCGACCCGAAACGCGGCGGGCAGGCTCCCGGGGTTCAGGAGGTCGCCCTCGACGACGCGGACGCCAGCGGGGGCGTCGTACCGCGCGGCGTCCCGAACGAGCGCGACGACATCGTGGCCGCGGTCCGACAGCGCCGCGACCAGCCGACTACCCACGAATCCGGTCGCGCCGGTGACGAGCACGCGCATGGGGGAGATGGGTGCGCTTGCGCCTTAACCGGCGCGCCCGTGTTCGCGCGCCGCGCGGTCACCGCTCGGGCCTCACCAGCCGGGCGTCCCGGGCGCGCCGCGTCGGTCCTCCACCTCGCGCGCGAGCGTCCCGGGGTCGTCGGCCGGCACCCCGACGCCGCCGGCGGCCGCGGCGCGTTCGGTCCACTCGTCCAGCGCGCGCCCGACCCACGAGTCGGCGCTCTCGACCGCCGCGCGCGCCTCGGCCATCCGGTCGCGGTTCACCGACAGCGACATCGGGCGCGAGCCGACCGCGGCGCCGACGAACGTGCCCCGGTCGGCCGCCGTCGCCGGGGGCGTCTCCGGGTCGCCGCCGGGCACGGAGCCGACTCCCGCGCGCCGTCCCGCGGCCGCGAGACGCGCGACGGTGCCCTCCAGCGCGTCCGGGTCCGGATGGGCAAACACCGTCGAGCCGAGCGCGGTGGGACCGAACTGCGGCGGCGGGAGGTCCTCGGGGACCGCCCCGTCGGTCAGTCGGTCGCCGCCGAACGCGTCCTCGACGCGCTCGCACTCCGTCTCGCGCTCCAACCGCAGGTTGTGTCCGGGATAGGTGGCGCAGGTCTGCGGGTAACGCTCCGACCCGTGGATCCGACACTGGAGCGTGTCGGGGTCCAGAAAGACGCACGTCGGGAGCCAGCGCGGCGCCGCATCGAACGGACCGACCGCCTTCGGGGGCTTCCGCAGCCCGACGATGAACACCGGCCGGCCGTCGATCGCGGCGAGGTCGTGGCCGTCCACCGTCACCGAGTCGTCGCCCTCGGCCGGCGCGAACAGGCGCGGCACGAGCGCGTCGCCGAGCCCGTCGTCGACGAACGCCGCCACCTCGTCCCGGGTCAGCGGGACCAAGTCGTAGGTGTCGTCGAGGGGGTTCCGACGGCCGGTCCGGTCCGGAACGGGACGGTCCGCGAGCGCTCGCCAGTCGACACAGCAGCCGGCACAGCCCTCGCAGTTGGTCTCCATGCCCCCTGCTCTTCGCAGGCGCGAGGCAAAGCGTTTTCCCGGCTACGCGTCCCCGCCGTCGTCACGCCCCTCGTCGGCATCGCCGGCCGGTCCCGCCTCGTCCGCCTCGGGGAGACGGAGCACGTTCTCGCGCCCGAGCCGGAAGCTCTCCAGTTTCCCGTCCTCGCGGAGTCCGGAGACGACCTGGCTCGTCCGGGCGTCGGTCCAGTCGAGCTCCGAGACCACGTCCTGCTGTTTCATGCGGCCGCCGTTCCGCTCCAGCAGCCTGAGCACACGCTCCTCGTTGCTCAGCAGCTCCTCGGGCGGCTCGCTCGCCTCGGGCTCCTCGGCCCCGCCGGCCGCCGCAGCCGCTCCCGCCGCTCCGCCGTCGCCCTCCTCGCCGCCTTCGCTCTCTCCACCGCTGCCTTCGCTCTCGCCCCCGCCCCCGCCGCCTTCGCCCTTAGCGGCACCGTCGCCCAGTCCGGCCGCGTTCCGGACCCACTCGCGGCGCCAGTAGAGCAGTCCAGCCACCAGCGCGACGACGACGGCGCCGGCGACCGCGGTTCCGCCACCGTCGAGGACGCTCGGCCGTGCGGCGGTCACCCGCGGCTCGTCGGCCGAGAAGTCGCGCGGTCCCCGCCACGTCACGGAACGCTCGTCGCTCGCGTCCGGCTGCGGCGACGCAGTCCCGCGCTCGTACCCCTCGGGCCACCGGATCGTCAGGGCGTATCCCTCCTCCAGGTACAGCCCGCCGAGGGCGTCGCCCATCTCCAGGCGGCCGTCCGACGCGGCGGCGAAGCCGGTCCACTCGTACTCGTAGACGAGCAGGCCCGTCTCCTCGGGGAACTGCTCCCGCGCGGTCGTCACGGTCGTGTTCCCGACGGTCATCTCGCGGCCGGTCGCGTTCTCGGCGGTCGCCGCGGTCGCGGCCATGCGCTCCTCGAAGCGTGCGGCGTAGTCGGACTCGTTCTCGGCCACGTCGGCCTCCAGGTCCTCGAAGGCGGCCTCCCGGTCCTCCGTGTCGAGGCGCACGCGGTACTCGACGCGCCACGAGGCGTCGCCCGACTCGTCGACGGTCGCGCGCAGCAGCACGCGGTCGGCGTCGACCGCCTGCGCCGAGGCGAACCCCTCGGGCTGTACGACCGAGGCGGCGCCGTCTCCGGCTGCGGCCCCCTCTCCGCCGCCGCCGACCAGCGCCCCGGCGCCGCCCGCGACGACCGTGACGAGCAGCGCCAGCGCCAGCGCGGTCGCGACGAGTCCCCTCGCCGACGCCGCGGCGTCCGGCGCGCCCGTCCGGTCCGAACTGCGGTCCATGGACGTTTTCTCTCCCCCCGGGACTAAGCGGTTTCCGCTTGCCGCAGGGGTGTCGGCCCCGCGGTCGGTTCAGGGAGCGCGGCCGGCCGCAGTCCTTTTGCTCTCCCGGCCGCCACACCGAGGCATGACCCGCGCCAAACTCGACGTCGAGGACCTGCTGAAGCTCATCCTCGGGCTCGTGATCGTCTGGCTCGTCCTCGAGATCCTCGGCGAGGTGCTATCGATCACCGCCGCGGTCTTCCGTGCGATCCCGACGCTCGTCGGGGTCGCCGTCGTCGTCCTCATCGTACTCTGGCTCACCGACCGGATCTGAATGTTCAGCCTGAACGTCCCGATTCCCCCCGCGGTGGAGCGGATCGCGGACGACCTGCAGCCGCGGCTCGTATCCTTCGACCGCGTCCGCGAGCGTCACACCCTCGTCTGTAAGCGCATCGGCGTCGACGACCTCCCGGTCGCCGGCCGCGCCCCGCACAAGGACCGCGCGCTCGCGGCGCTCCGCGAGGAACTCCGCCCGCTGCTGGCCGGCACCGCGCCGATCGACCTCCGGATCGCGGGGATCGACGCCTTCGAACGCCCCGCCCAGGGACCGGGACCGGTCGTCTACCTCGCTGTGGAGAGCGACGCCCTCCGACGGCTCCATCGCCGACTCTGTGGCGCGTTCGACCCGGTCGACGGCATCGAGGGGGACGACTACGTCCCGCACGTCACCCTCGCGCGCGGCGGCGACCGCGACGCCGTCGAGCGCCTGCTGGCGGCGGACGTCGAGCCCGTGAGCTGGACCGCGAGCGAGCTGGACGTTTACGACCCCGAGTTCCGGGAGGTCGCCGCGACGGTGCCGCTTCGCGGCTGATCGCGACGGGTTATTTCTGTCCCTCTGCGGGAGGGTTTCCGCCCCCGACTGACCCTACCGCTCCCGGACGCGCATCGTGACCGGCCCCTCGGGATGCATCGTCAGCGACCCGCGAAGCGACAGCGCCGGCCCCTCGTAGTCGAGCCGATAGCGCGAGCAGACCGTCGCGAGGATGATCTTCGCCTCGAGCAGCGAGAAACCGCGGCCGATGCAGTGGCGCGGCCCGCCGCCGAACGGGAAGAAGGCGAACCGCGGGCGATCGGCCGACCGCTCGGGCGTCCAGCGGCCGGGATCGAACGCCTCGGGGTCGTCGTACCACCGATCCGAGCGGTGGACGACCCACTGCGGGAGCATCACGAGCGCGTCCGCGGGCACGCGGTAGCCGGCGTGTTTCACGTCGACCGTCGGCTGGCGGAACAGGGTGTAGACCGGCGGGTAGAGCCGCATCGCCTCGTCGAGGGCGTTCCCCACGACCGTCAGTTCGCGCGCGTCGGCCGCGTCCGGTCGGCCGGTCCCGACCACGTCGTCGACCCCCGCCTCGACGCGCTCGCGCTCGGCGGGGTGCTCCGAGAGGAGGTAGAAGGCGTAGGTGAGCGTCAGCGCCGTGGTGTCGTGACCCGCCAGCAACATCGTCACGAGCTCGTCGCGGATCCCTCGGTCATCGACCGCGCCCGCCTCTCGCGCGCGCAGCAGCACCGACAGCAGGTCCATCGGCATGCCGCTCTCGCCCGTGACGGGGTCGGTCACCGCCGTTCCGGCGTCGCCGGCCGGGTCCGCGGCCGGGTCGCGCGCGGTCCCGCGCCGGCGCTCGAGCACGTCGTCGACGACCGACTCCAGCTCCGCGACCGCGGCGTCGAAGGCGCGGTTCTCCCGGGTCGGCGCCCAGTCGGGCAGGAGAACTCGCCGCGGGTCCGGCTCGAAGCGCGCGCCGAGCGGCTCCAGCGATTCCTGGACGCGGCGAACGGTCTCCTCGTCGGCGTCGACGCCGAACATCGCCGTGGCGATGATCCGGACCGTGAGCTGCGCGAACGCCAGCTGGACGTCGACCGTCTCCCCCGGCTCCCACTCCGAGACGACCGTCTCCGCCTGCTGTGCCATCATCTCCCCGAGTCCGGTGATCCGCCGCATGTCGAAGGCGGGGTTCGCGAGCGACCGTCGTCGCTCCCACATCTCGCCGTCGCTCATCAGCAGGCCGTCGCCGAGCAGGTCGTCGATGGCGCGGTCGCCGAGGTCGGCTTTCCGGTAGCGGTTCGACTCGCTCACGAGCACGCGCTCGACGTCGCGGGGGTTCGTGAGCATGTACGTCTCTCGAGGGCCCAGATCGAAGCGTACCACGTCGCCGTAGGCCGCCCCGCAGGCGGACAGAAATCGGAAGGGGTCGTCGGCGTACCGGCGTGCGCTCCCCAGTACCGGGTCACCGGCGGGGCCGGGCGGTTGCCGCTGCATGGCCGGGAGTCAGGACCACGCGGGGATAAGCGTTGACCGGCTTCTCACCGCGTCTCCCGGGTCCGACCCCGTAGCGTTCAAACCCGCGAGGCGGCTACGGGAACCTGATGGACGCCGCCGCGGTCCGCGAACGAGCGGCCGATCTCCCGGCCGAGCCGGGGGTCTACCAGTTCCAGGACGGCGACACGACGCTGTACGTCGGCAAGGCGGTCGACCTCCGCGCACGCGTCCGGTCGTACGCCGACCCGCGGTCGGGGCGTATCCGCGGAATGGTCGACCGAGCGGACGGGATCGACTTCGCGGTCACGGACACCGAGACGCAGGCGCTGCTGCTGGAGGCGAACCTGATCAAGCGGCTCCAGCCGCGGTTCAACGTTCGGCTGAAGGACGACAAGTCCTACCCGCTGGTCCAGTTCACCGACCACCCCGTGCCGCGGATCGAAGTCACGCGCGACCCCGAGGAGGGAGCGACTGCGTTCGGCCCCTACACGAACAAAGGGCGCGTCGAGACGGTGGTGAAGGCGGTCCGGGAGACTTACGGGTTGCGCGGCTGCTCGAACCACAAGTACAGCGACCGCGACCGCCCCTGTCTCGACTACGAGATGGGGCTGTGTACGGCGCCGTGTACGGGGGAGATCGACCCGGAGACGTACCGCGAGGACGTGACCGCCGCACGCCGATTCTTCGAGGGTGAAACCGGCGCGCTCGCGGACCCGATCCGGCGGGAGATGGAGGCGGCCGCGGAGCGCGAGGAGTTCGAGCGCGCGGCGAATCTCCGGGACAGGCTGGCGGCCGTCGAGGCGTTCCACGGCGGCGGCTCGGAGGCGGTCGCCGGCCGCCCTTCCGCGGAGACGACCGATGTGCTCGCGGCTGCGGTCGAGGGAGGATCCCCGCGCGTGGCGCGGCTCCACAGCGAGCGCGGCCAGCTCGTCGATCGGAGCCGCCACCGCCTCGACGCGCCGACGGGCGAGGACGGGACGGCCGCGGACACGCCGGCCGCGGTGCTCGGGGCCTTCCTCACCCAGTACTACACCGAGCGCGACCTCCCGGACGTCGTCCTGCTCGCCGAGCGGCCGCCCGACGAGGACGTGATCGACTGGCTGGCACGCGAGGGCGTCGACGTGCGCGTTCCCGGCGCGGGGCGCGAGGCGAAGCTGGTCGACCTCGCGCTCAAGAACGCCCGGCGGCGCGGCGGGCGGGACGACGAGCTCGGCGCGCTCGCGGACCGGCTCGGCATCGACCGCCCCGACCGGATCGAGGGGTTCGACGTGAGCCACGCGCAGGGAACCGCGGTCGTCGGCTCCGACGTCTGCTTCGTCGACGGGAGCGCCGAGACGGCCGACTACCGGCGGAAGAAGCTCCCGGAGCGAAACGACGACTACGCCAACATGCGCGCGCTGATCCGCTGGCGGGCGACGCGGGCGGTCGAGGACGAGGACGACCGCCCCGACCCGGACCTGTTGCTGATCGACGGCGGCGAGGGACAGCTCGCGGCCGCGCGGGACGCGCTCGCGGAGACCGGCTGGGACGTGCCGGTCGTCGCGCTGGCGAAGGCCGAGGAGACCGTGATCACGCCGGACGGCCCGCGGGACTGGCCGGACGACGCGCCGGAGCTACACCTCCTCCAGCGCGTGCGCGACGAGGCGCACCGCTTCGCGGTCCAGTACCACCAGACGGTCCGCGACGAAGTCTCGACCGTCCTCGACGACGTGCCGGGCGTCGGCCCCGAGACGCGCCGGCGGCTCCTCCGTCGGTTCGGGTCGGTCGGGAGCGTCCGCGACGCGTCCGTCGAGGACCTGACCGACGTGGACGGCGTCGGCCAGAAGACGGCGCGGACCATCGCGGAGCGGCTGTAGCGGACGCTGACGGGGGTCCCGTCACTGACGGTGGCGGACGCGGCTGGCGAACAGGCGGCTGTGGCGCCGGGAGACACCGAGTTCGCGGGGCGACTGCCGCGCTCTCGCGTCGCGGTCGGCGACCGCGCGCGTGTCGAGGGCGCTGGCCCCCGTTTCGCCCGCCCCGCGGTTGCGGTCAGGTCACGGGACGGCTGGCTCGGCTTGCTACATAAGGACGCGCCCGCGGGAGGGGACCGTCGCCGGAACCGACCGCCTTAACCCCGAACCGGCGGTAGCCGACCCCATGAGCCACTTCCCGGAGTTCGAGGTGATCCCCGCCGTCGACGTGCAGGACGGCGAGGTCGTCCAGCTCGTGCAGGGCGAACGCGGCACCGGCAAGCGATACGGCGACCCGGTCGAGGCCGCGGAGCGGTGGATCGACGCGGGCGCGCGCACGCTCCACCTCGTCGACCTCGACGGCGCGTTCGAGGGCGAGCGCGTCAACGCGGCGGCCGTCGAGGCCGTGGTCGAGGCGGTGGAAGGGGTCGAGACGGACGACGCGAGGAACGGCGCGGACGGCGGGACACCCGGCCGTGTCGGCCTCCAGCTCGGCGGCGGGATCCGGACCGCCGCGGGCGCGGTCGACCTGTTGGAGCTGGGCCTCGACCGCGTGATCCTCGGGACGGCCGCGGTCGAGAGCCCCGAGATCGTCGCGGAGATCTCCGAGACGCATCCGGGGTCGGTGATGGTGAGCCTCGACGCGAAGGACGGCGAGGTCGTGGTCTCCGGCTGGACCGAGTCCACCGGGCTGGACCCGGCCGAGGCGGCCGCGCGCTACGAGGACCTCGGCGCCGGCGCGGTGCTGTTCACGAACGTCGACGTGGAGGGACAGCTCTCGGGGATCGACCGCGGGGCGGTCGAGGCCGTGGTGGAGGCGGTCGACATTCCCGTCGTCGCCTCCGGCGGCGTCGCGTCGGTCGAGGACGTGGTCGCGCTGAAGGAGGCCGGCGCGGCCGCGGTCGTCGTCGGCACGGCGCTGTACGAGGGCGAGTTCACGCTCGCGGAGGCGCAGGCGGCGGCGGACGCGGTCGACGAGGCGGACGCCGGGGTCCGATAGCGGGGAACGCGGCGGGGTGGCGCTCGAGCGAGCGCAACCACCTTATGACCGGCCCGCGAGGGGGCGTGTATGAGCGACCGGAGCGCGGCCGTCTCGCGGGCGACCGCCGAGACGGAGATCGACCTGACGCTCGCCGTCGACGGCGACGGCGACGCCGCGGTGGACACCGGCGTCGGCTTCTTCGACCACATGCTGGAGTCGTTCGCCAAGCACGGCCTCTTCGACCTGACCGTCCAGTGCGACGGCGACACCCACATCGACGACCACCACACCGTCGAGGACGTGGCGATCTGTCTGGGCGAGGCGTTCGCGGAGGCGCTCGGCGACAAGCGCGGGATCCGGCGCTACGCCGACCGGCGCGTGCCCCTCGACGAGGCGGTCGCGTCCGTCGTGGTCGACGTCTCGGGCCGGCCGTATTACGAGTTCGACGGCGCGTTCTCGCAGGAGTCGGTCGGGGAGTTCACGAGCGTCATGGCCGACCACTTCGCGATGTCGCTGGCGCACAACGCCGACCTGACGCTGCACGCAGGGATCGAGCGCGGCGACAACGCCCACCACGAGGTCGAGGCGCTGTTCAAGGCGCTCGCACGGGCGCTCGACGACGCGACCCGGATCGACGACCGCCGGTCCGACACGCCGAGCACGAAGGGCGAGTTGTAGCGGGCGGCCGTCGCCGCTCCCGTCACGGATCACCCCGTGCCTTTTAAGCCCCGCGCGGCGGGCGTTCGAGTAACGGATGTTCGACGAGATTATGGAGAAGTTCGAGGGCTCGCCGAGCCAGCAGTCGGTCATCCGGCTGCTTCTTGAGCGCGGCTTCTCCGTCAACGACGAGGGGCGCGTCGTCTCCGGGGGGATCGAGATCCCTTACACCGGGATCGCGCGCGAGCTGGACGTGGACCGGCGCGTGGTCGACTCGACGACCGACGCGATCCTCGCGGACCCGGAGCTCCGCCGGATCTTCGCCAACATCTCCGCGATCCCGAGCCTGATGGACCTGGCGCCGGTGCTCGACCTGACCGTGCTCACGGTGGAGGTCGCGGCCGCGGACGAGTCGGGGATCGTCGCGGAGGTGACCGGCCTGATCGCCGACCACGGCATCTCCATCCGGCAGGTCATAAGCGAGGACCCGGAGTTCACCGACGACCCCAAACTGTACGTCATCACCGACGAGGCGATCCCCGGCGACCTGCTCGTCGAGATCCGCGACCTCGCCTACGTTCGCCGCGTCGAGTTCTAACCCGCCCGCGTTCCCTCTCTTTCGCCTCGCACTCCCTCCCTTTCGCCTCGCACTCCCTCCCTTTCGCCCGCGAATTTTTCACCCGTAGCGAGCCATCCGGGTTGGAGCCGGTCCGCCCCCGATTCACTTTCACTCCGGTGTTAACGGGGGTTTATATGCGGTGACGGACAAGGCGGGAGTACATGCCCGAAGACGAACTCGAGGACCTTCCCGGCGTCGGCCCCGCGACGGCCGACAAACTCGTCGACAGCGGTTTCGAGAGCTACCAGAGCATCGCCGTGGCCAGCCCCGGCGAGCTGTCGAACACCGCCGACATCGGCGAGTCGTCCGCGTCCGACATCATCAACGCCGCCCGCGAGGCGGCGGACGTGGGCGGCTTCGAAACCGGCGCGACCGTGCTCGAACGACGCGAGCAGATCGGCAAGCTCTCGTGGCAGATCGACGAGGTTGACGACCTGCTCGGCGGCGGCATCGAGACGCAGTCGATCACCGAAGTGTACGGCGAGTTCGGCGCCGGCAAGTCGCAGGTGACCCACCAGATGGCCGTCAACGTCCAGCTCTCGAAGGAGAACGGCGGCCTCGAAGGCGGCTGCATCTTCGTCGACTCCGAGGACACCTTCCGCCCCGAGCGGATCGACGACATGGTCCGCGGGCTCGACGACGAGATCATCGAAGACGAGTTCGAGCGCCGCGAGATCGAGGGCTCGCCGGACGACGACGAGGCGATGGAGGAGCTCGTCGCCGCGTTCCTGGACCAGATCCACGTCGCGAAGGCGTTCAACTCCAACCACCAGATCCTGCTCGCGGAGAAGGCCAAGGAACTGGCCGGCGAGCACGAGGAGAGCGAGTGGCCCATCCGCATCGTCTGCGTCGACTCCCTGACCGCGCACTTCCGCGCGGAGTACGTCGGCCGCGGCGAACTCGCCGAGCGCCAGCAGAAGCTCAACAAGCACCTCCACGACCTGATGCGGATCGGCGACCTGTTCAACACCGCCATCCTCGTCACCAACCAGGTCGCCTCTAACCCCGACTCCTACTTCGGCGACCCCACGCAGGCCATCGGCGGCAACATCCTCGGCCACGCCTCCACCTTCCGCATCTACCTCCGCAAGTCGAAGGGCGACAAGCGGATCGTCCGTCTCGTCGACGCGCCCAACCTCGCGGACGGCGAGGCCGTCATGCGCGTCCAGAACGAGGGGCTGAAGCCGGAGTAAGACGACCTTTTTCTGCGGTCGGGTGAGCGCGGCGCAGGCGCCGCGCTCACCGCTCCCTTGAAAAATGTCGATCAAAAAGGGGCCGCGGTCGGCGCTGCGGGCGCTTCGCGCCCTCGCGCCGCCGCGGTACCACTACCTCGCACATAACCCCACAGCGACTGCATCAGCACCGCACCGCGGCCGAGACAGAAAACCGCTCAGCGACCGCGACCGCCACAGCACCGCACCGCGACCGCAGGAGACCGAAAATTGATCGGCAGCACGATCCCACGGTGAGGGATCCCGACCCGTCGACCCCGGAGAGCCGGGTTGATGGGCCTCGAACTCCGGGTGCGCGCGAGCGTTTCGGCCGTATCTCTCGGACATTCTGACACTATGGCCGTCAAGTTCCGTGGCAACACTTGCACGGTCTGTCGGCGAATTACGTCCTTATATTGCCCTTATTCGTCCCTATATCTGACGGCTGCTGTATTCTCGGCCTGGATTTTTGACAAACCCAACTCCAATCTTTATGTATGGCCGTTCCACCAAGTCGAGACGTGATTCACGATACGAACGCACGCGGTTCGGGTGTACCAGTGAACGATCGTTTGGAATTGGGGCTCGCTGAGGTGATGTCGGCATGACGCTCGGCGCCGGTCTGCTCGCGCAGGTCGACCCCTCCGTCATCGCGGAGGGCGTGAACCTGATGTGGGTCGCGGTCGCCTGCTTCCTGATCTTCTTCATGCACGCGGGCTTCGCGATGCTGGAGGCGGGACAGGTCCGCGCGAAGAACGTCGCCAACCAGCTGACGAAGAACCTGCTGACCTGGAGCGTGGGCGTCATCGCCTACTTCTTCATCGGCTTCGGGCTGGAGGCGTTCGTCGGCGGTCTCACCGGCGGCGGCTCCTACGGTCTCGGCCAGTTCACGGCCGTGATGGGCGCCGAGGACGGCGCCTGGGTCAACAGCTGGCTCTTCGGCGCCGTCTTCGCGATGACGGCCGCGACCATCGTCTCCGGCGCGGTCGCCGGCCGCGCGAAGCTCCGCGCGTACGTCGGCTACACGCTGCTGCTCGCGGCAGTCATCTACCCCGTCGTGGTCGGCTTCACGTGGGGCGGCGGCTTCCTCGCCTCGCTCGGCTTCGTCGACTTCGCGGGCGGCATGATCGTCCACGGCATGGGCGGCATCGCCGGCCTCACGGCCGCGTACGTCCTCGGCCCGCGCATCGACCGCTACGCCGACGACGGCTCCACGAACGTCATCCCGGGCCACTCGATCACCTTCGCGGTGCTCGGGACGCTGGTGCTGGCGTTCGGCTGGTACGGCTTCAACGTCGGCACCACCGCGACCGTCTTCACGACCACCGAGGCGGGCGAGCTCGCGCTCGGCGGGTACGCCTCCGTGGGCCGCGTCGCGCTCGCAACCACCGTCGGGATGGCGTTCGGCGCGGTGGGCGCCGCCATCGCCTCCCTCTCGGTCAACGGGAAGGTCGACACGCTGTACGTCGCGAACGGACTGCTCGCGGGCCTCGTCGGCGTGACGGGCATCGCCAACGTCGTCACGTGGTGGGGCGCCATGGCCGTCGCGTTAGTCTGCGGCCTCCAGCTCCCGTTCGTCTTCGAGTTCGTCTCCGACCGCCTGAAGATCGACGACGTCTGCGCCGTCTTCCCGGTCCACGGCTCCGCCGGCGTCATCGGCGTGCTGGCGCTGCCGTTCGTCCACGTCAACGGCTTCTCGGTCGACCTGCTCGTCGCGCAGGTCGTCGGCACCGCGGTCATCACGGTCTGGACCGTCGTCGCGACCGGCGCCGTCTTCGGCGCGTTCAAGGCCGCCGGACAGGCCCGCGTCTCGCCGCAGCACGAGCGCGAGGGCCTCGACGTCTCCGAACACGGCGTCGACACCTACCCCGAGTTCGGCAAGCCCATCGCCGCGGACGGCGGCGACGCCGGCGTCGTCCGCACGGACGGCGGCGAGGGCTCGGGCATCGAGATGGTCACGGCGATCATCCGCCCGGACAAGCTCGGCGACGTGAAGACCGCGCTCGCGGAGACCGGCGCGCCGTCGCTGACCGTCACGAACGTCTCCGGCCGCGGCTCCCAGCCCGCCAAGAAGGGCCAGTGGCGCGGCGAGGAGTACGTCGTCGACCTCCACCAGAAGGTGAAGGTGGAGTGCGTGGTCGCGGACGTGCCCGCCGACGAGGTCGCGGAGGCCATCGCCGACGCCGCCTCCACCGGCGAACCCGGCGACGGCAAGGTGTTCATCATGCCCGTCGAGGACGCGCTGCAGGTCCGCACGGGCGCCCGCGGGGTGGAAGCGGTCTGAGGCGACGCTCCGCCGTCGACGGCATTCCGAACCCCGCCCGGCCGTGACGACGCGCGGGGTGACGCTTGGGTGTGTGGCGGGCGGTCGCGCCCGTCTCGCTTCGTCACGACGCTGTGGTTGCTCCTCCCCCGCGCGGTCGGCCCGACGCCGCCCCGCGCGGGCTTCTCCGTCCCGGACGCTCGGTCGCCGCCGAGCGACTGCACCGCCGAGCGACCGCACCGCCGCCGGCCGTGCGACCCGAACGCGGATCCGGGTCCACGGCTATGTGGGTGGCCCCGCAACGGGAGGACATGGTCTCGAACACGCGTCTGTACGGCGCCGCGGTGGGCGTGGCGTCCGGCGGCTACTCGGTGATCAGCGCGACGACCGCCTCGCGCATGGTGACGGCCGGGTGGCTGATGCTGGTCGTCGGCGCCGTCGCGCTCGTTCACGGCATCGCACTTTTGACGCCCGCCGCCGACCGCATCGGCGACGCCAGCGGCCCCCTGATGGCCGTCTACGCGCTGACCATGCTCGCGATCCAGGTCGGGCTGGCTGCGGGGTTCCTCGCCGACGGGAGCGGCATGGGCGGCGGGATGGACGGCGGCATGGGGTCGGGGATGGGGAGCGACGCCATGGGCTCGGCCGTGGGGAGCGCCGGCCTGATGGGGGTCGACCTCGGGATGACCGCGCTCGCGCTGGTGATGCTCGCCAGCGGCCTGATCATGGCGCGGGGCTCCGGAATGGACGGCGGGGAGACGGCCGCCGGCGGGACGACGGACGGCGACAGGATGTGAGCGCCCCGGCGTCCGGGCAACGTCCGGGTCGCGTCACCCCCGACCCGGCGGCGGCCGCCGACTCGACAAGGACTTTGGGCCGCCGCGCCGAAGCGGGAGACATGAACCACGAGCGCTCGCGGGAGCTCTACGACCGCGCGCTGTCGGTGCTGCCGGGCGGCGTCAACTCCTCGGTCCGCGCCACCATGCCGCACCCGTTCTTTATCGAGCGCGGCGACGGCGGCCACGTGATCGACGCCGACGGCAACCGGTACGTCGACTGGGTGATGGGGTACGGTCCCCTGCTGTACGGCCACGACCTGCCAGAACCGGTGTCGGCGGCGATCCAGTCGCACGTCGCGGCGGGGCCGATGTACGGCGCGCCGACGGAGGTCGAGGTCGAGCACGCGGAGTTCCTGGCCCGGCACGTCCCGAGCGTGGAGATGACGCGGTTCGTCAACTCCGGGACGGAGGCGACCGTCTCCGCGGTCCGGCTTGCGCGCGGCCACACCGGCCGCGACAAGATCGTCGTCATGCAGGGCGGCTACCACGGCGCACAGGAGTCGACGCTCGTCGCGGGCGAGGCGGGCGACGCCCATCCCTCGACGCCGGGGATCCCGGAGGCGTTCGCGGAGCACACGCTCCCGGTGCCGTTCAACGACCCCGAGGCCGCGACGGAGGTGTTCGAGGAGCACGGCGACGACATCGCGGCGGTCCTCGTCGAGCCGATCCTCGCGAACAAGGGGATCGTAATGCCGGTCGACGGCTACCACGAGACGCTCCGGGACCTCTGTGACGACCACGGCGCCCTCCTGATCTTCGACGAGGTGATCACCGGCTTCCGCGTCGGCGGCCTCGGCTGTGCGCAGGGCAAGTTCGGCGTCACGCCCGACGTGACCACGTTCGGCAAGATCGTCGGTGGCGGCTTCCCGGTCGGCGCGATCGGCGGGCGCGCGGACGTGATCGAGGAGTTCACGCCGAGCGGCGACGTGTTCCAGTCGGGCACCTTCTCGGGCCACCCGGTCACGATGGCCGCGGGGCTCGAGACCCTCAGATACGCCGCGGAGAACGACGTGTACGAGCACGTCAACCGGCTCGGCCGGAAGCTCCGCGAGGGCATCTCGGAGATCTGCGCCGAGCGGGCGCCCGAGTACACCGTCGTCGGCACCGACTCGCTGTTCAAGACGATCTTCACCCGCGAGGGGCCGCGCGACCTCGACGGCCAGTGTCCCGGCGGCTGTCGGCAGGACCCCGACTGCCCGCGCTACGACTACTGCCCGAAGAACGGCGCGGACGTGGCGAACGCGGAGACCGACCGCTGGGAGCGCGTCTTCTGGCAGGAGATGAAGGAGCGCGGCGTCTTCCTCACCGCCAACCAGTTCGAGAGCCAGTTCGTCTCCTACGCCCACACCGACGAGGACGTCGAGGAGACGCTGGCGGCCTACGAGGCGGCGCTGTAGGCTCCCGCCGGCGTCGCTCGCCGTCGGGTTCGCACTCATTCGGCGCCATCGACCTCGCGATCACTCGGCGCCGTCGGCCTCGTCTTCGCTCGGCGGCGCCATCGGCTCCAGCGATAGCGTCACTTCGGTGCCGTCGTCGAGCGTCCGGAACGACACCTCGCCGTCGACGTCCCGGACGATCCACGTGACGAGCCACAGCCCCAGTCCGCTCGTGTGGTGAAGCTGCGTCTCGCGGTCGCGCTCGAGCACCGACAGCTCCTCGTCGGGGATGCCCGGGCCATCGTCGCGGACGGTCACCCGAACGGGATCGCCCGGCCTCACGCGCACCTCGATCGTCGGGTCGTCCGCGTGTTTGGCGGCGTTCTCGAGCAGGTTGTCCACGGCCACGTCGAGTAGGTCGTTGCCGACGACCCACACCGGGTGCGCGGGCGTGTCGACCGTCAGATCGGGCGCGTCGACGGAGTTGGAGAGGGCGGCGGCGCGCCGCCGGACCAGCGCCGCCACGTCGACCGCCGTCCGCCGGTCGCTCTCCTCGCCGAGCGCGCGCTCGACGGACCTGGCCTTTCGGCTCCGCTCGAGGAGGTCCTCCGACCGCGACCGGATCGCCTCCGCGTGAGCGAGGGTCGCGGGGTCCTCGCTCGCCTCGACGATGTCGGCGGCGTGGCCCATGACCACGTTCATCGCGTTCCGATGGTCGTGTCTGAGGACGCGGTTCAGCACCTGCAGGCGCTGCTCGCGGCGCTTCTGCTCGGTGATGTCGACGTAGGTGGCGAAGCCGTGTTCGGAGGTCTCGGAGAGCGGGACGGTGTACAGCAGAAAGTCCCGGATGCCGTCCGCGGCGCGGCGCTGCACCTCCACCTGGAGGTCCCGCTCGTCGAGTCGCTCGTTGAGCGCGGCGGCCTCGTCCTGGCGGTCGGGCGGGACGATCAGGTCGTCGACGGACCGGCCGAGCGCCTCCTCTTCGCTGAAGCCGAACACCTCGGCGAAGGCGGGGTTGGCGTCCCTGATCAGCGGCTCCCCGTTCACGTACTCGTAGTGGACCGTGGGGCTCGGAACCCCTTCGAACAGCGTGGCGAAGCGGTCGCGCTCGCGCTGGGCCTCGGTTCGCGCCTCGTCGTAGGCGCGCTCGCGCCGACGCGTGGCCACGTCGTAGGAGCCGAGGACGACGCCCCCCACCGCCCCCGCGGTGACGTTGTTCGCGACGAGGTACGAGAGGTGCGCCACCTCGGCCCCCGCGAACAGTTCGTGGCCGATCGTCCACAGCAGGGCACACAGCATCGCGAAGACGCCGACGCCGATCCACGCCAACACGTAGCCCGTCTCCCGGCGAGTGTACCCCTCCCGGCGGAGCCAGCCGGCGCTCGCGACCAGCCCCAACGCCAGTCCGAGCGGGATCGCCGCCTCAACCACGACGAGCAGGGGGTCGCTCATCGAAATCACGTGACGAACGTGAACCGCGGCCAGGGTGACACCGAGAACCGCGACGGCCGCCTGCCCGCCGTCGCGGATCGGGTCGGTCATGCTCGTCCCGAGGGGGGACACCTCCAAGGCTCTTTCCCCGGCGTCGCCCGGATCGGGCCACCGGGACGGCGCCCGGCGCGCCCGAACTGGTGGCCTTTTGAGGGAGCGGGGCCAGCGTTCAGGTATGACAGACACGCTCCGGCTCGTCACCCGCGGCTCGGACCTGGCCCGCCGACAGGCGGCGACGGTGCGCGAGACGCTGGAGAGCCACCGCCGCGAGGTCGCCGTCCGCGAGGTCGAGACGCGCGGCGACCGCGTCCCCGACGAGCTGATCCACCGCCTCGGCAAGACCGGCGCGTTCGTGCGCGCGCTCGACGAGGAGGTGCTCGACGGCGACGCCGACATCGCGGTCCACTCGCTGAAGGACGTGCCGACCGAGGACGCCGACGACCTCGTGGTCGCGGCCGTTCCCGAGCGCGCGCCCGCCGGCGACGTGCTGCTCTCACCGGACGGGACGGAACTGGAGGACCTCGAACCCGGCTCCGTCGTCGGGACCGCCTCGCTCCGGCGCACCGCCCAGATCAAGGCCGCCCGGCCCGACCTGGAGGTCGAGCCGATCCGCGGCAACGTCGACACGCGCATCGAGAAGCTGATCGCGCCCGGGCTCCAGCGCGAACACGAGGCGCGCGTCGAGGCCGAGGCGGACGAGAAGGGCGCGGCGGGCGACGACGGCGACGCGGCGGACGACGCCGCCGAGGAGTTCTCCGAGTCCGTCGACGAGTGGTTCGACGGGCTCTCCGAACTGGAGCGCTCCGCGATGGGGCGCGAGGTCGAGACGGAGTACGACGCGCTCGTCCTCGCGGAGGCGGGGCTTCGCCGCTCGAACCTCTACTACGAGGTGCCGACGCAGCGGCTCCCGCGCGGGGAGTTCGTCCCCGCGGCCGGGCAGGGCGCCATCGCGGTCACCGCCGCGGACCCCGAGGTGGCCGAGACGGTCCGACGCGCGCTCGACCACCCGCGGAGCCGGGTCGCCGTCACCGTCGAGCGCACGATCCTCGAGGAGCTGAACGGCGGCTGCATCGCCCCGATCGGCGTCTCCGCGCTCGTGCAGGGCGAGTACGTGAAGACCACGGTCCGCGTGCTCTCGACGGACGGGACCGAGGAGGTCGCCGAGACGCGCGACCTCCGCATCGACAGACACGCACAGGAGGCGGAGTCGTTCGCCGCGGACCTCCGCGAGGACGGCGCCGCGGAGCTGGTCGCGGCCGCCCGCGAGGCGGCGGACGCCACCGGCGCCGGAACCGACGGCGGCACGCCCGACGATGAGTGAGGACGACGAGGCGACTGCCGACCGCGGGAACGAGACGGACCGGGCGACCGGAGAGAACGCGCCCGCGGACGAGGTCCCGACCTCGGCGCCGGAGCGCGCCGCGGGCAAGGTGTACCTCGTCGGGTCGGGACCCGGCGACCCGGACCTGTTAACGGTGAAGGCGCGGCGCCTGCTGGAGGAGGCGGACGTGGTGCTCCACGACAAGCTTCCCGGCCCGGAGATACTCGACCTGATCGACGAGGAGCGCCGCGAGGACGTGGGCAAGCGCGCGGGCGGCGAGTGGACGCCGCAGGAGTACACCAACCGCCGGCTGGTCGAGCTCGCGCGCGAGGGACGGACGGTCGTCCGGCTGAAGGGCGGCGACCCCTTCGTCTTCGGGCGCGGCGGCGAGGAGATGGAGCACCTCGCCGCGTCGGGCGTCCCCTTCGAGGTCGTCCCCGGCATCACCTCCGCGGTCGGCGGCCCCGGCACCGCGGGCATCCCGGTCACGCACCGCGACCACGCCTCCTCGGTCTCGTTCGTCACGGGCCACGAGGACCCCACGAAGGACGAATCCGCCGTCGAGTGGGACGCGCTGGCGGCGACCGGCGGCACGCTCGTCGTCCTGATGGGCGTCGGCAAGCTCCCGGACTACACCGCGGCGCTCCGGGAGGCGGGGATGGCCCCAGACACGCCGGTCGCGCTGGTCGAGCGCGCCACGTGGCCGGACATGCGCGTCGCGACCGGCACGCTCGCGGACATCGTGGACGTGCGCGACGAGGCGGGGATCGAACCCCCCGCGATCACCGTCATCGGCGAGGTGGCCGCGACCCGCGACCGCGTGGTCGACTTCCTGGAGAACGCGAACGCGGCGCCGGTCGATCCCGACGATCCTGACGACCCCGCCGCGGAGGCGGAGGCCGGGCACGGAGGAGGCGAATGAGTCGCGAGGTCCGCGTCGCCGTCTTCCGCCCGGACGACGAGCGCGTCGACGAGGCGGTCGACCTGCTCGACGCGCTCGGGGCGACCCCCGTCCCGGACCCCATGCTCGCGGTCGAGCCGACCGGCTCGTCTCCGCAGGAAGACGCCGAGTACGTCGTCCTGACCAGCAAGACCGGCGTCGAACTCGCCGCCGACGCGGGCTGGTCCCCCGGCGACGCGACGCTCGTCGCCATCGGCCCGGCGACCGCGGACGCGGCCCGCGAGGCGGGCTGGACTGTCGACCTCGTCCCCGAGACGTACTCCTCGGACGGGCTCGTGTCCCTCCTCGCCGACCGCGTCGACGGCGCGCTCGTCGAGGTGGCGCGCTCGGATCACGGGAGTCCGGTCCTGACTGACGGCCTGCGCGAGGCCGGCGCCGAGGTCCACGAGACGGTCCTCTACCGGCTGGTCAGGCCCGAGGGCGCGGGCGAGTCGGCCGAGCTGGCCGCCGCCGGCGAGCTGGAGGCGGCGGCGTTCACCTCCTCGCTCACGGTCGAGCACTTCCTCGACGCGGCGGCCGAGCGCGGCGTCCGCGAGGCGGCCGTCGCCGGCCTGAACGACGCCGTCGTCGGCACCATCGGCCACCCAACCCGGGAGACGGCCGAGAACCACGGCATCGAGGTGGACGTGGTGCCCGACGACGCCACTTTCGAGGCGCTCGCGACCGCGGTCGTCGAGCGCGCGGCGCCCGCACACCGCGGTCGATAAGGGGGCCGCGGCGGGCGGTCGGCACGGTCCCGGATGCAGTTTCTGTGGTCGGTTTCTGTGGCCGATTTCTGTGGTCGGTTTCTGTAGCCGATTTCTGTAGCCGGGTTCCGGAAGCGGCCGCTTCCGACCGCCGCCGGCTGCAACCGGCTCGACCGACGGATCCAACCGCGGTCGTCCTTCTAAACAACTGTAGTTGTTCTACTACAACTACGTTGGCAATCTTTATGCGCGTGGCTCCGGAGAGTGTTCGGTACGGTTCGCTCCGGACCGGCGCGTCGACCGCGCCGCCGCCGACCAGCGGCGCCCCCGGCGCCGTCCAACGTTTCCGAGGAGTGGCGACGCCGTCGCTCGCGAGCGGCGGCGCCGGTCCGGAGGGACCATCCCCCGAGAATGAGCACGACGACACCCGACCACGCCGCGCGCGACCTGCTGGAGCGGGCGCGCGACGGCCACGAGGACGTACTGGACGACGAGACGCTGGACCGACTGGTCTCGGAGATCGAGCGGAACCTCTACGCGGGCGCGGACCGTTCGGAGGTCGCGGACGCGACCGTCGCCACGCTGACCGCGCGGATCGAACGCGACCCCGCCTACGACGCGATGGCGGCCCGCGTGGCGCGGCACGACTACGCGCGCCGGGTGACCGGCGAGGAGCCGCCCGCGGACGCCGACGCGTTCGCGGAGACGTACCGCGAGTCCTTCCGCGAGGCCATCGAGCACGGGTTGGACGCGGACCTGCTGGACGAGCGCATGGGTGCGTACGACCTCGACCGGCTGGCGGACGCGCTCGTGCCCGCGCGCGACGAGCTGTTCGACTACACCGCGGTCGACACGCTGGAGGAGCGCTACTACCTCCGGGAGGCGGACGGCGAGCCGTTCGAGCTCCCGCAGGTCTTCTGGATGCGGGTCGCGATGGGCGTCGCGCTCCGCGAGGACGAGGCGGAGCGGGCGGCGCGCGCCGAGGAGTTCTACGAGGTGCTGTCGACGCTCCGGTTCGTCCACTCGACGCCGACGCTGTTCCACGCCGGAACGACCCACCCGCAGCTCTCCTCCTGTTACCTCACCACGGTGCCGGACGACCTGGAGGGGATCTTCGACGCGTACAAGGAGCACGCGAAGCTCTCGAAGTGGTCCGGCGGGCTCGGCAACGACTGGACCCCCCTGCGCGCGGACGGCGCGCTCATCGAGTCGACGGGCGTCGAGGCGACCGGCACCGTCCCGTTCCTGAAGATCTCGAACGACGTGACCGGCGCGATCAACCGCTCCGGGAAGCGGCGCGGGGCCGCGGCCGCCTACCTCGAGGCGTGGCACCTCGACTTCCTGGCGTTCATCGACCTCCGGCGCAACACCGGCGACGAGCGCCGCCGCACCCACGACATGAACACCGCCGCGTGGGTCCCGGACCTGTTCATGCAGCGCGTCCGGAACGACGAGGAGTGGACGCTGTTCTCGCCGGACGAGGTGCCCGACCTCCACGGCACCTACGGCGCCGAGTTCGCGGAGCTGTACGAGGCGTACGAGGAGCGGGCCGCGAACGGGGAGCTTCGCCAGTACGAAACGGTCGACGCCGCGGAGCTGTGGCGCGAGACGCTCACTAGACTGTTCGAGACGGGTCACCCGTGGATCACGTTCAAAGACCCCTGCAACGTCCGGTCGCCGCAGGACCACGTCGGCGTCGTCAACTCCTCGAACCTCTGTACGGAGATCACGCTCAACACGAGCGACGAGGAGACGGCGGTCTGTAACCTCGGCTCCGTCAACCTCGCGCGCCACATGACGTTCCGCGGGGACGCCGCGGCCCACCCCGCGCCGAACGCGGTGGCGGGCGCGGCCGCGGGCGGCGCGGAGGGGGCGAGCGAAACGGGCGCCGGTCCCGCGTTCGGCGCGGACGGCGCGGCCGCGGAACTCGACGAAGAGCTGTTCGCCGACACCGTCGAGACGGCGATGCGGATGCTCGACAACGTCGTCGACCTCAACTTCTACCCGACCGAGAACGCGGAGCGCTCCAACATGCGCCATCGGCCCGTCGGCCTCGGAATGATGGGGTTCCACGAGGCGCTCCAGCTCGCGCGGGTCCCGATGAACTCGGAGCGGGCGCTCTCGTTCGCGGACCGGGCGGGGGAACTGCTCGGCTACCACGCCATCGACAACTCCGCGAAGCTGGCGGGCGAGCGCGGCGCCTACGAGACGTTCGAGGGGTCGAAGTGGGACCGCGACCTGCTCCCGCAGGACACCCTCGACCTCCTCGCCGAGGAGCGCGACGAGGCGATCCCGGTCCCCCGCGAGGAGTCGCTCGACTGGGACGCGGTCCGCGAGCGGGTCGCCGAGCACGGCATGCGTAACTCCAACACGACGGCGGTGGCGCCGACCGCGACCATCTCCACCATCGCGGGGACGACGCCTTCCATCGAGCCGGCCTACTCCAACCTCTACGTCAAGTCGAACATGACCGGCGACTTCACGGTCGTCAACGAGCGGCTGGTCGCGGACCTCAAAGCCGAGGGGCAGTGGGGATCGGAGGCGCTCGACCGCCTGAAGTACCACGACGGCGCCGTGGGCGAGCTGGACCTCCCCGGCGACCTCTCGGAGCTGTACCGGGGGGCCTTCGAGATCGACCCGCGCCACCAGCTCCGGCTCACCGCGCGCCGCGGGGTCTGGATCGACCAGAGCCAGTCGCACAACGTCTTCTTCCCGTCGACGGACGGCTCGCTGCTCGCGGACGTCTACGAGACCGCCTGGGAGCTCGGGCTGAAGACGACCTACTACCTGCGGACGCTCGGCGCCTCCAGCATCGAGAAGTCGACGCTCGACATGGCCGAGTACGACGACACGCAGTCGCGGGACGGCCGCGGGGCCGCCGGAGGACGGACCGAGGAGTCGGGCGCGGCCGCGGACGGCGGACCCGAGACGGACGGCGAGACCGCGGCCGACGGCGACGCCTGCGACCTCCCGACCGTCGAGGACCCGACCTGCGAGTCCTGCCAGTAGCGCCGCCCGCAACCGTTCGATCACGAGTCACCCACCATGCCAATCATCAACGACGACGCGCAACACGACCCGAACAAGATCCTGCCCATCGACTACGACTGGGCGCGAGAGTACTACGAGAACGGCGTCAACAACAACTGGGTGCCCGAGGAGATCCCGATGGCCGACGACGTGCGCCAGTGGGAGAACGACGAGCTCACCGACGCCGAGCGCCAGCTCGTCGAGTGGAACCTCGGGTTCTTCTCGACCGCGGAGTCGCTCACCGCCAACAACCTCGTGCTCGCGGTGTACGACTACGTCACCGCGCCCGAGTGCCGCCAGTACCTGCTCAGGCAGGCCTACGAGGAGGCGATCCACACGGACACGTTCATCTACTGCTGTGACTCGCTGGGCTTCGACCCCGACTACCTCTACGGGATGTACGACCGCATCCCCGCCATCGAGGCGAAAGACGAGTTCGTCGTGGACCTCACGCGGGCCATCGACCGGCCCGACTTCACCATCGAGACCGACGCCGACGTGCGCGCGTTCCTCCGCGACCTCGTCGGGTTCTACGTCATCATGGAGGGGATCTTCTTCTACGCCGGCTTCGCGATGATGCTCGCGCTGAAGCGGCGCGGGAAGATGGTCGGCGTCGGCGAGCAGTTCGAGTACATCATGCGCGACGAGTCGCTCCACCTCAACTTCGGGGTCGACCTGATCAACACGATCCGCGAGGAGAACCCCGGCGTCTGGACGGACGCGTTCGAGGCCGAGATCGCCGACCTGATCGAGGAGGCGGTCGCGCTGGAGTCCACCTACGCCGAGGAGGCGTGTCCCCCGGACCTGATGGGGATGTCCGCCGAGGGGTTCGTGGAGTACGTCGAGTACATCGCGGACCGTCGGCTCACGCAACTCGGGATGGCCGAGCAGTTCGGGACGGAGAACCCGTTCCCGTGGATGTCCGAGGCGACCGACCTCGCCCGCGAGGCCAACTTCTTCGAGCGGCAGGTGACCGAGTACCAGTCCGGCGGCTCGCTCGACTGGTAGGCCGCGAGCGGGCTACCCCTCGCGCTCGAACGCCGCGTCCGGGTCGTCCGCGACCGCGGGCTCCCCCTCCACGCCGGCCTTCTCGCCGGTCGTGAGGTCGTCGTCCGCCTGCGAGACCAGGTCCTCGAGCGCCGCGTCCACGTCGTCGAGCCCGAGCAGTTCGCGGGTCTCCGCGTCGAACTCGCGGCTCTCCATCCCGGACCCGTCCCCGCCCACGTCCGACCCGGAGAGGTGTTTCCCGTACCGGCCGACCAGGCTCGTCAGCTCCTGCGGGAGGACGAAGGTGGTAGACTCACCCTGGCCGATGGCCTCGAGCGTCTCCATGCCGCGCTCGATCACCGCGCGCTCGCCCATCGACTCCGCGGACTTCGCCCGGAGGACCGTCGCGATGGCGTCCCCCTGCGCCTCCAGCACCGAGGCCTGCTTTTCCCCCTGCGCTTCGAGGATGGCGGCCGCCTTTTCGCCTTCCGCAGACTCGACCGCGGAGCGCCGCTCGCCCTGCGCCTCGAGGATCATCGCCCGGCGGCGACGCTCCGCCGAGGACTGCTGTTCCATCGCGCGCTGGACGTCCCTGGAGGGGTTCACCTCGCGGACCTCCACCGCCTCGACGCGGATCCCCCACTCGTCGGTGGGTTCGTCCAACTCCTCGTGGATCCGGTCGTTGATCAGTTCGCGGCGCGCGAGCGTGTCGTCCAACTCCATGTCACCGAGCGCCGCCCGGAGGGTGGTCTGTGCGAGGTTGGAGACGGCGGTCTCGTAGTCGTCGACCTCCAGGAACGCCCGCTTGGCGTCCATCACGCGGACGTAGACGACCGCGTCGGCGGTCACCGGGGAGTTGTCGCGGGTGATCGCCTCCTGGCGGGGCACGTCCAGCGTCTGCGTCCGCACGTCGAAGGGGTACGTTCGCGAGACGAACGGCGGAATCAGGTGGACGCCCGGCTCCAGCAGGCGGCGGTACTCGCCGAAGACGGTCAGCGCCTCGCGCTCGTACGCCTCGACGATCTCGACGGCGCTGACGACGGTCAGGGCGGCCAGGAGCAGCGCGAGGACGCCGACACCGAGCAGGAGGTCCTGGCTCAGCGCGACGACCGCGACCGCGAGCGCGGCCGCGACCGCGACGACGCGTTTGGCGGCGTCCGGGACCCCGCCGCTCACGCTCGGGTCGGCACTGGTGAGGCTCGCGGACGCGCGTCCGAGGCCGCGCGCCGCGCGACGGAGGAGGCTCATACCCCACGTTAGGGCTCCGCATGGTAAACGTTCGCGTCGATTCGGCTCCAGCGGGGCCGAGCCACCGCCGCCGGCACCGCGACGGCACGCCTTATGGGGTCGCGGTCCCAACCGCGGCCATGGCGAGCGAGCCCTGCGAGGTCTGCGGCACGAAGGTGCGGATCGCCGGCGGCATCGGCGACCTGTGGAACTTCGCGTTCGAGTCGACGCAGGGCATGACGCTGGAACTTGCGGACGGGTCGGAGTTCTTCCTCTGTTTCGACTGCATGGAGCGGCTACCGGACGACCGCGAGCCGACCGCCGAGGACGTGGAGCGGCTACAGGAGCTCGCGGAGGCGGACGACTTGCCGGAGCCGGACGGGGCGGAGTGACCGCACCGAGCCGGGGCGCCGGCCACCGGCATCCGTGAGCTTTTGTCCGATGGCGCGCCACCTCACGGCGTGGACCCCGACCGGATCCCCGCGGCGTTCCCGGCCCCGAGCTTTCGCGGCGCACAGGAGCAGGCGCTGCGGGACATCCGCGACGCGTTCGCGGCCGGCAACGACGTGGTGCTCGTGCGCGCGCCGACCGGGAGCGGCAAGTCCCTGCTCGCGCGGGCGATCATGGGCGCCGCCCGCGAGGTGAGCGACGCCGCCCCGAGCGAGGCGACCGGGGCCTACTACACCACGCCGCAGGTGTCCCAGCTCGACGACGTGGCGACGGACGACCTGCTGGACGACCTCAACGTGATCCGCGGGAAGGCGAACTACGACTGCATCCTCCCCGGCGAACACGACACGCCGGTCAACCAGGCCCCCTGCGTCCGCAAGCGCGGGTTCGACTGCAGCGTCAAGCACCGCTGCCCGTACTTTTCGGACCGCTCCATCGCCTCCTCGCGGCGGTTCGCCGCGATGACGCTGGCCTACTTCATGCAGACCGCCGGCTCGGAGGTGTTCCGCAAGCGCGACGTGGCCGTGATCGACGAGGCGCACGGGCTCGCGGAGTGGGCCGAGATGTACGCGACCGTGGAGCTATCGCCCGACCGCGTCCCGGTGTGGGACGACGTGGGCGTGCCGGACGTGGAGACGGACGCCGCGGCCGACGAGGACGCGCTCGACCGCACCGCCCGGTTCGTGGAGCAGCTCCGCGACGCCTGCGAGCGCGCGAAGGACGAGCTGATCGGGCGGCCGGAGCTGGAGCCGGCCGAGGTCGCGCGCCGCGACCGCCTGCAGGAGCTGATCTCGGAGCTCGGCTGGTTTCTGGAGGACTACCGCGACCGCGAGAGCACGACGACGTGGGTCGTCGACCAGCCCGACGGCGAGGGGACGGCGATCACGATCAAGCCGCTCGACCCCGCGCGCTACCTCAGACACACCGTCTGGGACCGCGGGAACCGGTTCGCGCTGCTGTCGGCGACCATCCTCTCGAAGGAGTCGTTCTGTCGCGGCGTGGGGCTCGACCCCGCGAACGTCGCGCTGGTGGACGTGCCCCACACGTTCCCGCTCGAGAACCGCCCGCTGTACGACGTGACGCAGGGGTCGATGACCTACGAGGACCGCGACGAGACGCTGCCGCGGATCGCCCGCCTGATCGTCCGCCTAATGGCCCGCCATCCGGACGAGAAGGGGCTGATCCACGCGCACTCGTACGCCATCGCGGAGCGGCTGGTCGACCGCCTCGGCGAGTTCGGCGTCGCCGCGCGGCTCCGCCGACACGCGACGGAGAACCGCGACGAGCAGCTGGAGCTGTGGAAGGACAGCGACGACCCAGAGGTGTTCGTCTCGGTGAAGATGGAGGAGGCGCTGGACCTGAAGGGTGACCTCTGCCGCTGGCAGGTGGTCTGCAAGGCGCCGTACCTCAACACGAACGACTCTCGGGTCGCGCGCCGACTGGAGGAGGGGCAGTGGTCGTGGTACCACCGCGCCGCGCTCCGGACGGTGATCCAGGCCTGCGGGCGCGTCGTCCGCGCGCCCGACGACCACGGCGCGACCTACCTCGCGGACGACTCCCTGCTGGACCTGTTCGACCGCGCCGCGGCGGACACGCCGCCGTGGTTCCGCGAACAGGTGGACGCCATGACGACCCCGGACCTGCCGGCGTTCGACCCCGCCGCGGCGCTCGCCGGGGTCGACGCGGCGCCGTCCCCTTCGAAGTCGGGCGGACCGGCCGGGGGAATCGGGTCGCGGTCGTCGGAGAGACCCGACGGAGCGACCGGTACCGGCGGATCGAGTGCGAACGAACGCGACGGCTCAGCGGGGGACGGTGCCGGCGGGAGCGGCGGGGGGTCGCCCACGCGAACCCGCTCCGAGGCCGACGCCGAGCGGCGGGAGAACCACCCCCTCTCGGACGTGTGGGGAGACGGGTGAGCGACGGTCGCGGTCAGGCGTTCTCTCGGTCGCAGAGACCGCGATCGGCCAGGAACGTACCGACCTCCTCGCGGGTCGGAAGCCCCGGCTGAGCGAATTCCGTGGTGCAGTTGATCGCCGCCGTCGCGGCGGCGAACCGCCCGGCCGCCGTCGCCGATTCCTTGGCCAACAGCCAGCGGTCGACGAGCGCGGCGATGAAGGCGTCGCCCGCGCCGGTCGTGTCGACCGGGTCCACGTCGAAGGCGTCGACTGACACACGGTCGCCGTTCGCGAAGAGGGTCGCCCCCTCCTCTCCCGCAGTCAGCGCCACGCGGGGACAGCCGGCCGCGGCGAAGCGCTCCCGTGCGTCCGCGAGGTCGCCGTCGACGAACGCGGGCGCCGCGACCGACCCCGAGACGAACAGCGCCGCGCGGTCGAGCGCGAGTGCGGCCGACTCCCTGGTCGTCCCGCGATCAGCGAGCTCCTCGAGGGGGCCCGAAAGGTCGAACGCGACCGGCGGAAACCCGGGGTCGGCAGCCGCGTCGAGCACCGTGCTCGTCGCGGCGTCCGGGGTGTAAGCCGTCAGGAACACCGCGTCCGCGCCGCGCATATACGCGAGGTCCGCCTCGCTGATCTCGAGGTGTCTGAACTGACCGTCCGTGGTGACGATCATTCGCTCGCCCGCCGGGTTCCGGAAGACGAGCGAGCGCGTCGACTGGCCCGACCCGGTCCTGACGCGATCGGTGTCGACAGCCGTGTCCGCGAGCCGACGCCGGACCTCCTCGGCGGTGTCGTCGTCGCCGAGTCGGCTCACTAGCCCCACGTCGCGGCCGAGCCGCGCGAGCGCGACCGCGACGTTCGCGCCGACGCCGCCCAGACCGGTTTCGACGTCGGGCGCGAAGGCGCCGCCGTCCGGCTCCGGCAGGTTGGTGACCGCGTAGTGGTCGTCCAGCATCGCGCCGCCCACGACGACAACCGACGGGGAGCTCATGCCAGAGAGGGCGGCCGCGGCGCTGATAAATGAGTCGTCCGCGGACGCGTCCCCGGTTCGGTTCGTGTCGCCGGGCCTGCCACTCCGGACTCAGTCTCGCCGGTCCAGAAACGCCAGCACGCCGCGGGTGTTCAGCCGCGCTTCGGCGCGGTGGCGCTCCTCGTTCCAGAAGTCGCCCGCGTCCTCGGCGGCCGCCGTCACGAAGTGGTCGATGACCGCGTCGTCGTCGCTCAGTTCGGCGCGCTTCGCGCGGACGGCCTCCACCCACTCGACGTACGCCCGCTTGGTCTCCTCGACGATCGACGGGTCGTACTCGCGGGGGCCGAAATGGCCGAAGCAGAGCGTCTCGGGCGTCAGATCCGCGATGGCGGATGCGTCCGAGAGGCACCGGTCGAGGTCGAACTGCGGCGGCGGCGAGGTGGTTCGCACCCGGTCGATCTGCGGGACGTAGATGCCGAGCGCGTCCGCGGTGAACACGACGCCCTCGTCGGGCTCGTGGAAGACCGTCTGGTGGGGGGCGTGGCCGGGCGCCTCGATCACCTCGAGCGTCCGGTCGCCCAGATCGATCCGGTCGCCGTCTCTGACCCCCGCGATCCGGTCTTCCGGGACCGGCTCCGGTTCGACGTAGTGTTTCCACTGGTCGCCGACCGCGGCCTTGGTGCCCTCGACCAGCCGGTCGGGATCGACGAGGTGGCGGACGCCGCGCTCGTGGATCCGGACCTCGGCGTTCGGGTACTCGGCGGCGAGGTGGCCGGCGCCGCCGGCGTGGTCGAGGTGGGCGTGGGTCGGCAGGACCCACGAGAGGTCCTCGCGGCCGATCCCCAGTTCCGCGAGGTTCTCGAACAGGAGCTCCCGGTTCGTTCCGATGCCGGTGTCGATCACCGCGGGCTCGGGCGTGTCGTAGACGTAGACCGTCCCGTACCCGTCGGTGTCGTACATCCCCGTGTCGTGGTAGTAGAGGTCCGTCGCGCCGCGGACCGCCTCGAGGTCGCCCCGGGTCATACCGGCGTGGTCACTCCGGAGGGGCCTTAAGGGTTCGATCGCGGCCGTCGGCGCGGTCCCCCGTCCCGCACCGACGACGTCCCCGCGACCTATTCGGACTGTGGGTGGTCCCGCTCGTGGGTCGGCGCTCGCGAGCCGCTGAACCACCGCCCGCGCGCCCGAAGACGGATGGCCGCGGCTTCGGACAAAAGGGTTCGCCGCGGGTCGCGGCTTCACCTCGGCACCGGCGGCGGGCTCCGAGGGGACGAAAACGGTTTCCCCCCGCCGCGCGAGGGTCGGGTATGCGCATCGCCGTGCCCAACAAGGGCCGACTCCACGAGCCGACCATCGACCTGCTGGAGCGCGCCGGGCTCCACGTCGAGAAGACCGCGGACCGACAGCTGTACGCCGACACCGTCGACCCGGACGTGTCTGTGCTGTTCGCGCGCGCGGCCGACATCCCGGAGTACGTCCGCGACGGCGCGGCGGACCTGGGGATCACGGGGCTCGACCAGGCCGAGGAGTCGGGCGGGGTCGTCGAGACCGCCGCAGCCGCCGACGGCGACGAGCTCGTCGACCTGTTGAACCTCGGCTACGGCAACTGTCGGCTCGTCCTCGCGGCGCCGGAGGCGGACGGCGTCGAGGACGTGGCGGAGCTCCGCGGCGGGACGGTCGCCACCGAGTTCCCGGCCATCACCCGCGCCTACTTCGAGAGCGTCGGCGTCGACGTGGAGGTCGTGACGGTGACGGGCGCCACGGAGCTCACCCCCCACGTCGAGATGGCCGACGCCATCGTGGACATCACCTCGACGGGGACGACGCTGCAGGTGAACCGGTTGGAGATAATCGACGAGGTGCTCCAGTCATCGGTCCGGCTGTTCGCGCGGCCGGAGGTGGCCGACGACGAGAAGGTCCAGCAGGTCCGGACCGCCTTCGAGTCCGTCACCGAGGCGGAGGGGAAACGCTACCTGATGATGAACGCGCCGAAGGCGAACCTCGACGACGTGAAGCAGGTCATCCCCGGACTCGGCGGGCCGACGGTGATGGACGTCGAGGAGAAGGCGAACGGCGAGGAGACCGTCGCGGTCCACGCAGTCGTCGACGAGCGCGACGTGTTCGAGACGATCACCGACCTGAAGGCGGTCGGCGCGTCCGGCATCCTCGTCACCGAGATCGAGCGGCTGGTCGAATAGCCGCGGCGTCCAGGGTATCTCTGTTTCGTCAACGTGGCCGGGACCGGCGCGATCTCGCCCCCGAAGTGACCCAACAGTTGCCGTGTCTGTATCTCCCGGTCGTTCAATACGGGGATCTGACCTTCTGAAGCCGAAGACAGTTATCGCGATTTCAGGTGTGATCGACCTGTTTTGAGGAGTACGCCACTTGATTCTGAACAAAGGTTGAAAGAGTCTAATTTAAATACTTTTATACAAATATGGATATAGATATGTTGTTCAAGCGCTGTCTTGTGGGTGGGTGTGTGCGATTCGTCTCGCTTCTGCATGAAGGAGTTAGTCAGACCATTCTTTGTGAGGTGTTCGCAGGTGAATCATGGACGTGAAATATAGACAACATTTACCGGGCATAGTACTGCTGTTCGGATTGGCAGTTGTCGCCGTGTTTCTCCGATCCAGTTCGGAGTTGTTCGTCCCGGTCGCTCAGGACCTCGACTTTGCCTTCCGACTGATGATCGCCGGGACAGTCATCGCTGTCATCCGGAACGAACTTGGGATGAGCACCTTCGGCGTGTTCGGCCCCGTGATTCTCTCCTTTTCGTGGGTGATCATTGGACCGTTTTGGGGCTTTATCGTTATCGCGTACATCTTCCTTATCACGGCACTTGCCCGTGTGGCTATCAGCGAATTGGACCTCGGAACCGCCCACCGTGTGGCGTCACTCCTCGTCGTCGCAGCGATTGGATTATTTGTTCTCGAAGCGGCCGGGCAACTCCAAAACATCCCACCGCTCCAAGCAGTTATCCTCTTTCCCGTAGTGCTGACGACGTGGTACGCAGAGCGCTTCGTCGGGAGTCTCAGCGAAAGTGGGTGGGTACCTGCGACACGACGCCTCGCTGCCACCCTTCTCAGTATCACTGCAGCGTTCCTGATCATCACCTACGAGCCGCTCGTTACACTTGTCATCCGCTCGCCAGAACTGTGGGTCGGGCTCGTCGCCATCAACATTCTCCTCGGAAGCGTCACTGACACCCGCCTCGGCGAATACCTCCGGTTCAGTACGTTGCGGCGCTCTCTTGGGAAAGAGAACGCCGGCAACGTACTAACGATGCGTGTCAGGAACCGAGAGTTCATCGGCAAATACAACCCCACGGCGGTTATGGCGGAATTCAACAAAGCCAAGATGAAGAAAACCCTCCATGGGCTTTCAATTCCTACACCTGCCACCTATCTCATCGCCGAAGACGAGTCCGACTTCGACGAACTTCGGACCCTCCTTGAGACGCAGGATACGTTCGCCATCAAGCCGATAGATGGATCCGGTGGGCGTGACGTGCTCGCCGTTCGTGGCCGAGACGGAGAGACCGGCGACTTCCTCACGAATCGCGGGCAGCTAACAACTGACGAGATCGTGGCTCATACTCGAAACATCTGCGTCGGTGGTGTCAGCGACTATGGTGCTCGGCGAGAGGCACTCGTCGAAGGCTTCATTACGCCCGACGGAATGCTTGCGAACCGAACGACAGGTGGTGTACCCGACCTTCGCGTCATCACTCTCTTCGGCTTCCCCGTGATGTCGATGGTTCGGCTTCCGACCGAAGAATCGAATGGAACCGCCAACATCCACACTGGTGCAGTCGCCGTTGCCGTGGATATCGCCACCGGGACCGCGTCCGGTGGCTATCAGCAAACGCACGACGCATTCATCGATACCCATCCCGATACCGGTGCCGACCTCGAATTCACCATTCCCGACTGGGAGGAGATCCTCACGACGGCTTCGCAGGCTGCCATCGCCAGTGGCCTCGGATACACCGGTGTCGACATCGTCTTCGATGAGGACGATGGCCCGATGGTCCTCGAAGTGAATAGACGCCCTGGCCTCGGCATTCAGAACGCAAATATGGACGGCCTACTTCACCGTCTCCGCTACATTGAGGCACACAGCGACCCGGACCAGTTCCAATCCGCGTCCAATCGCGTCCGCCGCGCACAGGAATGGGCGAGACAGGATTGGACGACGCGTATCCACGCACCGACAGACAATGAACTCCCCAGCGAGGTGGGTGTCTAATGGCCTCGCGAGTATCCGGTGACAACCCTTGGCCATACACGCAACTGACCGCCGCTCTGTTGTTCAGTATCCTCTTGTTCACCCCCATCGTGATCTCGGGACTCCCCGGAGTCGCCAGAAACGCGATCACCGGGCTATTCACACGCGGAGATCTGCTCCTGATCTTCTTTATCGGGATGCCGATCGTGTTCACTGTCTTCGCTGCATATCGTGTCGCACAGTTTTACGGAATTTTTGGGGATCGCAAACCGAGATAAGGTTCCTCTGCACGGTGTCGTTCGCGTGCTACTCACTATGGACTGAATTTTGTATGAATAGCGGGCTAACGAATGGCTATTCACCGAAACGGCGTGGCTCCGTTCGGTTGACCGATCAGGGCCGCCAGCCCTCCGCGTCGACGGCCCACAGCGCCGCGACCGCGAGGCCGCCGCCGAGCAGTCCCGCGACCGCGGCGGCCGCGGGGGCCGGGGAGGCGGCGATGCCGGCGAGCAGCACCACCGCGCCGGCCAGCAGCGCGTAGGTGTCCTCCGTGACGGAGCCGAGCACGACCGGCGCGACCGCGCCGCCGACCGCCGCGCCCGACAGCAGGAAGCCCGCGGGGACGCCCGTCACCAGCGCGCGGAGGGCGGCGACGGAGCCGAGCGCCGCCGCGTCCGGTTCCGCGGCGCTCGCGAGCAGCGCGAGGCCCGCGACCGCCGCGACGAGCGGGACCGCGAGCGCCGTCACGGTGTTCACGGTCCGACCGCGGACGGCGGCGACGCCGGCGACGAACAGCGTCGCGCCGGCCGCGAGCGCCGCGGGTGGGAGCACGGCGAGGTAGCTCGCGGGGTCGGAAAGCGCCGGCACCGTCGCGGCCGACACGCTCCGGAGCGCGAGCGGTTGCGTCAACACCAGCAGGGAGACGACCAGCAGCCCGACGCCGAGCAGCCGGCGGGAACCAGCGACCATGTCCGACCGGAGCGGCCGCCGGAACTTAAGAAAGGCGGGACGGCGTGGACCGCGGGGGCGAGGTCGGCGTCAGGAGTCGTCCGCATCAGAAGCCGTCCGCGTCAGAAGTCGTCCGCGTCAGAAGCCGTCCGCGTCAGAAGCCGTCCGCGTCAGAAGTCGTCCGCCGTCGGCGCCGGGACGCCCTCGTCGGCGGCGTCTAACTCGAACGCCTGCCGGAGCTCCGCGATGCGGTCGCGGATGTCGGCGGCCAGCTCGAACTCCAGGTTGCTCGCGGCCTCGTCCATGCGCTCCTCCAGCGCCTCGATCTGCTCGCGGGCGCCCTCCTCGGTCTCCACGTCGCCGACGGAGACGCCGGAAGTGTCGGTCTTGGAGCCGGGGAGGTTGGTCTCGCCGACCGGCTTGTCGATGGTCGTCGGCTCGAAGCCGTGTTCCTCGTTGTACTCGCGCTGGATCTCGCGGCGGCGGTTCGTCTCGTCGATGGCCCGCCGCATCGAGTCGGTCATCTCGTCGGCGTACAGCACCACCTCGCCCTCGACGTTGCGGGCCGCCCGCCCCATCGTCTGGACGAGAGTGGTCGTCGACCGGAGGAACCCCTCCTGGTCGGCGTCGAGGATGGCGACGAGGCTCACCTCGGGGATGTCGAGTCCCTCCCGGAGCAGGTTGATGCCGACGAGCACGTCGATGTTGCCGAGCCTGAGGTCCCGGATGATCTCGTGGCGCTCCAGGGTGTCCGTCTCGTCGTGCATGTACGCCACCTCGACGCCGGCCTCCTCCAGGTACTCCGTGAGGTCCTCGGCCATGCGCTTGGTGAGCGTGGTGACGAGCGTGCGCTCCCCGCGCTCGATGCGCTCGTCGATGCGGTCCATGAGGTCCTCGACCTGCCCGGTCGCGTCGGCAACCTCCACCTCGGGGTCGACGAGGTGGGTCGGGCGGACGATCTGCTCGACCACCTGCTCGGAGTGCTCGCGCTCGTAGTCGCCCGGCGTCGCGGAGACGTACAGCGTGCGGTCGGTCTTCTCGGTGAACTCCTCGAAGGTGAGCGGCCGGTTGTCGTAGGCGGTGGGGAGCCGGAAGCCGTTCTCGACCAGCGAGTCCTTGCGGGACTTGTCGCCCTCGTACTGGCCCTTGATCTGCGGGATCGTCTGGTGGGATTCGTCGATGACGGTGAGGAACTCGTCCGGGAAGTAGTCGAGCAGGGTGTACGGCGCGTCCCCGACGTCGCGGTCGTCCATGTGGACGGAGTAGTTCTCGATCCCCGAGCAGTAGCCCGCCTCCCGGAGCATCTCCAGGTCGAAGGTGGTGCGCTCCTCGATGCGCTGGGCGGCGACGAGGTCCCCCTCGCGCTCGAAGTGGCGCACGCGCTTCTCCATCAGGTCCTCGATCTCCCGGGTCGCCTGCTCCAACTTCTCGTCGGGGATCGAGTAGTGCTCCGCGGGGTGGAACAGCACCGCCGGCTCCTCCGAGACGACCTCGCCGTGCATCGGGTCCACCTTCAGCATGCGGTCGATCTCGTCGCCCCACAACTCCACACGCACCGCGTACCGGCCGTACATCGGGTAGATCTCGACGGTGTCACCGCGGACGCGGAAGGTCCCCTGCGTGAAGTCCACGTCGTTGCGCTCGTAGTTGAGGTCCACCAGCCGCGCGAGCAGCTCGTCGCGGCCGACCGCCTCGCCGACCTCCAGCCGGAGGGACATGTCGCGGTAATTTTGCGGGTCGCCGAGGCCGTAGATGGCCGAGACGGAGGCGACGACGATGACGTCGTCGCGGGTGAGCAGCGACCGCGTCGTGGAGTGGCGCAGGCGGTCGATCTCCTCGTTTATCGACATCTCCTTGTCGATGAAGGTGTCCGTCTGCTCGACGTACGCCTCGGGCTGGTAGTAGTCGTAGTAGGAGACGAAGTACTCGACGGCGTTGTCCGGGAACAGTTCGCGGAACTCCTCGTAGAGCTGAGCCGCGAGGGTCTTGTTGTGGGCCAAGACGAGCGTCGGCGTGTTCAGCTCCTCGACGACCCACGAGACGGTGTTGGTCTTCCCGGAGCCGGTCACCCCGAGCAGGGTCTGCTCCTCGGCGCCCGCCTCGAACCCCTCGACCAACTCCTCGATGGCCGCCGGCTGGTCGCCCGCGGGCTCGAACGGCGCGTCGACCCGGAACGGCCGGTCGGCCGTCGGTCGGTCCTCGGATAGGGGGGAGTCGGCGTCGCTCACGTTGCTCCGAGTTGGCGGCGGAGACACTTGAGCGGCGCGCCCGGGGGGCCGCGACCGCCCCCGTCTCCGGAGCGCGGCGTCAAACTGGGGCTGGAACCGCCGCAGAAATTCCCTCGGGACATTCATTCTGACAGAAAAATGCATCATAGGCATCACAGACGGCGGCAATATGGGCCGGGAGGGGCGTGACAGCACGCCCCGAGGTTCGTGGACGGCGGACCAGCACCGGGGGTCGCGAACGCGAGGTCTGGCCGGGGGACCGGCCGGCGGCGAGCGACGAGAACCGGCGGCTTTTGACGCGACGCGGACGACCCGGCCGGCGTTGACGGGGCCGCGCGCCGCTTAGGTGGGGGTCGCCAAGCGGGGGTATGACCGACACGACGGAGACTCGGAACGCGACGCGACGCCGGTTTCTGACGGCCGCGGGGGCCGCGGGCGCGACCGCGCTCGCCGGCTGTACGGGCGGCGGGGACATCGAGGACATCGAGGAGAGCGCCGAGGGCGCGGGCGGAGAGGGCGGCGAAACGGAGACGACGACCGAGGGCGACGAGGAGGACGCCGACGCGATCACGATCACGCAGGGGAACCTCGTGGCGACGCTCGACCCGCAGAACCACGGCGAGACGCCGACGACGAACGTGCTCCGGCAGGCCTACGAGACGCTCGTCTTCCGGGACGCGGACGGCCGGCTCGTCGGCCAGCTCGCGACCGACTGGGAGCGCGTCGAGGACGGGCGCGCCGACCTGACGCTGCGGGAGGGCGTGCAGTTCCACTCCGGCACCGAGCTGACCGCGAGCGACGCCGCCTACTCGATCAACCGCGTCGTCGACGACGACGTGGACATCGTCAGCGCGCGGAAAGACCAGCTGCCCGGCATCGACGAGGCGACCGCGGACGACGAGGCCGGCGTGGTCACGATCGAGTCGGGCGCCGTGAACCCGACCATCTTCTCGGACCTGGCGACGACCGGGAACGTGCTGGAGAAGGCGTGGGTGGCCGAGAACGACATCGCGCAGGCGGTCAACGGCACCGGCGCCTACGAACTGGCCGAGTACGAGGAGGACGTGTCGATCACCTTCGAGCGCTTCGACGGTTACTGGGGCGAGGAGCCGGACGTCCGCGAGGTCACGTTCAACGCCGCCAGCGAGGTCAGCTCCCGCGTCTCCGCGCTGCTGGCCGGCGAGACGGACCTCACCGTCAACGTCCCGCCCAACGAGGTGCCCCGGATCGAGGAACAGGACGGGACCGACATCACCGCGGTGCCGAGCACGCGCATCATCTTCGCGCCGATGCGCTACGACGTGGAGCCGTTCTCCTCGCCGGAGTTCCGGCAGGCGCTCAACTACGCGGTCGACCTCGACTCGATCATCGACAACGTGCTCGACGGCTTCGGTGACCCCACCTCGCAGGCGACGCTCGAGGGGTACACGGGCTACAACGACGACATCGAGCCGTACCCGCACGACCCCGAGCGTGCCGAGGAACTGGTCGAGGAGTCCGGTCACGCTGGCGTGGAGATCACCCTCGAGACGCCGGTCGGACGCTACCTCCGCGACGTGGAGATCGCCGAGACGGTCGCGGGCTTCATCGACGACCTCGACAACGTCTCCTGTTCGGTCCAGCAGCGCGAGTTCGGCGCGCTGGTGCAGGAGATCGTCGACGGGAAGCTGGAGACGCGGCCGAAGTTCCACCTCATCGGCTTCGGCAACCCAACCTTCGACGCCGCGCGCAACATCCTGCCGTACCTCGTCAGCGACGGCGCGTGGATGCACTGGGCCGACGACCGCGTCGACGAGCTCATGGCGCAGGCCGGCGAGGAGGGCGACCCCGAGAAGCGCGACGCCCTGCTGCAGGAGGCGAACGCGATCATCCACGAGCAGGCGCCGTGGGTGTTCCTGAACCGCCAGTACTCCGTCTACGGCGTCAGCGACCGTATCGAGTGGGACGCGCGCCGCGACGAGCGCATCCTCGTGAAAGAGATGGCGCTGGCCTAACGCCCGGTTCCGCGCGGGCTTCACAGAATTTTCTGTCGCGGTGCGGCGCTGTGGCGATGCGGTGCTGTGGCGATGCGGCGCTGTTGCGGTGGCGGTGCTGATGCGGTCGCGGTGCTGTTTCTGTCGAGGTGTGGTACCGCGGCGGCGCGAGGGCGCGAAGCGCCCGCAGCGCCGACCGCGGCTCCTTTTTGATCGACATTTTTCAAGGAGTGGTGAGCGCGCCGCCTGCGGCGCGCGAACCCGACGCAGAAAAAGGTCGGGGGGTCCGTTTATTAACTTCCCGCGGGTTGCGTGCGGTATGAGTTGGCAGGAAGCCGAGCGGGAGTTCTCGGACCCGGCGATCGCGACCGAGACGCTCTCCCGAACGTTCGAGCGGAGCGCGGACCGGAACGCCGACCGCGTGGCGCAGCGCTACAAAGGGGGGATCTACGACCGCTCGCTCGTCTCCGCGGGTGTCGTCCCGCCGGCCGCGGAGGGGGAGTACGCGGACCTCACCTACGCCGAAACGCGCGACGTCGTCCGCAACCTCGCGGCCGGCTTCCGCGAGATCGGCGTCGAGAACGGGACGCGCGTCGCGATCTACGCCCACACGCGGATGGAGTGGGCGCAGACGGACTTCGCGGCGCTGGCGGCGGGCGCGACCGTCACCACCGTCTATCCCTCCTCGTCGGACGACCAGCTCCGCTACCTGCTGGAGGACCCCGAGGCGACCGTCGTCGTCGCGGAGAACCGCGACCTTCTCGAGCAGGTGCAGGGCGTCCGCGACGACCTCGGGCACGAGCTCGACGCGGTGGTGTCGTTCGACGACCCCGGCGAGGCGGGCGCGGAGCCGGACGTTTTCACCCTCGGCGACCTCCACGAGCGCGGTGCCGAGGCGTTCGACCTCGACGCCTACGAGTCGTGGCTCGACGAGACGGAGATGGACGACCTCGCGAGCCTCATCTACACCTCGGGGACGACGGGCCGACCAAAGGGCGTCCAGCTCACGCACGCCAACTTCCGGGCGAACGTCAACCAGTGTTACCGGCGGTTCGCGGATCGTCCCGACCGCGACCCCGACGTGGCGGGTATCTCCGCGGACTCGACCACGCTCTCCTTCCTGCCGCTCGCGCACGTCTTCGAGCGGCTGGCGGGCCACTACATGATGTTCGCGGCGGGCGCGACCGTCGCGTACGCCGAGAGCCCGGACACGCTGCGGGAGGACTTCGGGCTGGTGCGACCCACCACCACCACGAGCGTTCCGCGCGTCTACGAGAAGCTCTACGACGCCATCCGCGAGCAGGCGAGCGAGTCCCCGGTGAAAGAGCGGATCTTCGAGTGGGCCGTCGACGTGGGCCGGGCGTACCACGAGGCGGACGACCCCGGCGCGCTGCTGTCGGCCAAGCGGTCGATCGCGGACCGGCTGGTCTTCTCCAGCGTTCGCGAGGGCGTCGGGGGGAACGTCGACTTCTTCATCTCCGGCGGGGGGTCGCTCTCCGCCGAGCTGTGCGCGCTCTATCACGGGATGGACCTCCCGATCTTGGAGGGGTACGGCCTCACCGAAACGTCGCCGGTGATCAGCGTCAACCCGCCGGAGGAGCCGAAGGTCGGCACCATCGGCCCGCCGGTCGTGGACACCGAGATCCGGATCGACGACGCGGTGGTCGGCGAGGAGGTCGCGGACCTCGACGGCGAGGTCGGCGAACTGCTCGTCCGCGGCCCGCAGGTCACCGACGGCTACTGGCAGAAGCCGGAGGCGACCGCGGAGGCGTTCACCGAGGCCGACGACGGCGGCGACCCGTGGTTCCGGACCGGCGACATCGTCCAGGTCCGACCGGACGGTTACATCGCGTTCCGCGAGCGCGCCAAGCAGCTGCTGGTGCTCTCGACGGGAAAGAACGTCGCGCCCGGCCCCATCGAGGACCGATTCGCTGCCAACGAGTTCGTCGAGCAGTGTCTGGTGCTCGGGGACTCCCGGAAGTTCGTCTCCGCCATCCTCGTGCCCAACTTCGAGCGCGTCGAGGCGTGGGCGGCCGACCGCGGCATCGACCTCCCGGACGACCGGACGGCGATCTGCCGTGACGAACGCGTCCGCGAGCGCATTCAGGAAGAGATCGACCGCGTGAACGAGGAGTTCGAGGCGTTCGAGCAGATCAAGCAGTTCCGGCTCGTCGCCGAGGAGTTCACCGAGGAGAACGACCTACTCACGCCGACGATGAAGAAGAAACGTCGGAACATTCTGGAGCGGTTCGCCGACGAGGTGGAGATCATCTACGAGTCGCCGGACGAGAGCCCGGTCGACGACTGAGGCGGGGATCGGACACTCGGATCCGCCCAATCGGGACTCTGTACGACGTTTTTGCGTTTTCTGTTACTCCTGCTGTTTGGGTCAGCACCATCCAGAAAGCCCCAGCCGGCTCTCCCTCATCCGGAAATCGCTCTGTCGTAGGCTCTGCTACTCTGGACAGCACCATCCAGAAAGCCCCAGCCGGCTCGACCCGCCGGGCCTCGCTGCGCGCTCGCGTCTCTCCGCAACGCCCGACGCGAGTGCTTGCGTCGTCCGGGCAGGATCGAGCCGGCTGCCCCTTTCAGTCCCACCCACCGCGACAGCACCGCCCAGCATCGCAACCGCACCGCGACCGCCCCGCAACCTCACACCTCCCCAACCTCGGCCGCGGGCGGGGCGCGGAACCGCACCGCATCGCGCCCCGCCCGCGACCTCCCTCGCGCGCGTTGCTCGCGCGCGCCGGCCGCTACAGCACCGCCCCGCGACAGCAGCGCACCACACCCTCACCGTCATCGGATGGGCACTTTGAGGGCTATTCGGGAGCGTCCTCCTCGGGGACCGCGCCCTCGACGAGCGACTGGTCGGCGTAGCGCTCGCGGAGGTCCTTCTTTGAGAACTTCCCGGTGGCGGTCTTGGGCACCTCGTCGATGAACTCGACGGCGTCCGGCAGCCACCACTTGGGGTACTCCTCGCGGAGCATCGCGTCGATCTCGTCGGGGAGGGCGTCGCGGTCGGCGGCCTCGGCGGGAACGACGAACGCGACCGGGCGCTCCTGCCAGCGCTCGTGGGGGACGCCGATGACGGTCGCCTCGCTCACGTCCTCGTGGGCCATGATGGCGTTCTCGAGTTCGACGCTGGAGATCCACTCCCCGCCGGACTTGATCACGTCCTTCGTGCGGTCGACGATCTGAAGGTAGCCGTCCTCGTCGACGGTGACCACGTCGCCGGTCTTGAGCCAGCCGTCCTCGAACTCCTCGGCGGTCGCGTCCGGGCGCTGGAAGTACTCCTTCGTCACCCACGGCCCGCGGACCTGCAACTCGCCGAACGCCTCGCCGTCCCACGGGATCTCCTCGCCGTCCTCGTCGATGACGCGGAACTCCAGCCCGGGCGCGATCAGCCCCTGCTTCGCGCGTTTTTCGACCTGCGTCCCGTAGTCGGCGTCCCGGAGGTCGTGTTTGAGGTGTGAGACCGTGCCGATGGGCGAGAGCTCGGTCATCCCCCACGCGTGCAGCAGCTCGACACCGCGGTCGTCGTACCACTCGATCAGCGCGGGCGGCGCGGCCGACCCGCCGACGATGATCGTGTCCAGCGCCGAGAGGTCCACGTCGTTGCCCGCCTCGATGTACTCGCGGAGCCCGAGCCAGACCGTCGGTACGCCCGCGGAGATGGTGACGCCCTCCTCCTCGATGAGCGAGGCCAGGTCCGCGGGCTCGGGCGAGGGACCGGGATAGACGTGCTTCGCGCCCGCCGCGGTCGCCGTGAACGGCATCCCCCACGCGTTGACGTGGAACATCGGGACCACCGGCATCACCACGTCCGCGTCGGTCATCGGGATCCCCTGCGGCGTCAGCGACGCCATCGTGTGACTCCACAGCATCGACTGCGTGTACTCGACGCCCTTCGGCCGTCCGGTCGTCCCGGAGGTGTAACAGAGCCCCGCGGGCTGGTCGCCGTCCAACTCGGGCCAGTCGTAGTCGGCGTCGTGCCCCCCGATGAACTCCTCGTAGGGGGTCGCGTCGAGTTCGGCGACCGGCTCGTCGCCCATCACGACGAAGTCGACGCCGTCGAACTCCGCGGCGTCCTCGGCCGCGGCGGCGAGCTTACCGGCCAGCGAGGGGTCGACGAAGACGAGCTCGTCCTCGGCGTTGTCGACGATGTAGCGGACGTGCTCGTCCGGGAGCAGGGGGTTGATCGTGTGCAGTTGCGCGCCGATGGTCGGCACGCCGAAGTACGTCTCGAAGTGACGCGCGTGGTTCCAGCAGAACGTCGCCACGCGGTCGCCCGCCTCGACCCCGTAGTCGTCGAGCGCGTTCGCCAGTTGGGCGGTGCGGTCGGCGTACTCCCCGTAGGTGTACCGGCGGAGGCCGTCGTGTTCGCGGGAGACGATCTCCGTGTCGGGGTACAGTCGGGTCGCGCGCCACAGGAACGGTCGCAGGGTCTGGTCGTGTCCACCGGGCATGTCGTCCGCTAGAGGGACCCCGGGGACGTGAAGTTTGTCACGGTCGATCCGGCGAAACAGGGCGAGGGGCGCTATTCGTCGGGCTCGACGACGTCGATCTCGCCCGCGGCGAGCTCCTCGGCAACGTCCTCGAACGCGGCGAGGATCACCTTCCGGCAGGCCTGCCCCTCCGTCGTCCAGTGGTTCGCGTAGTCGAGCATGTCGTCGTAGATGTCGGGCTTGCAGCCGGCCGCCTGCGGGTGGCCGCCGCCGTTGACCTTCCCCGCGACCTCGTGCGCGTAGCGAAAGTCCTCGGAGCCGCGGATCGACGCGGAGCCCGCGGGCTTGACGATCACAGCGCCGTCGGCCCCCTGCTCGCGGAGGCGCTCGGCGACCTCGTTCTGCGAGCAGCGGCCGTAGGTGACGGCGACCGACCAGTCGCCGACGGACTGGAAGGTGGCGCGGTCGACCGCGGTCTCGATGCGGTTCTCCTTCTCGACGCGGCGGTGTTCGACGTACTCGACGACCGTCTCGGGGAGGTCAGCGCCGTAGGCCCCGACGACCGCGACGTACTCCTCCGGCGAGGTCCAGTAGGCGTAATCGGCCAGGTCCTGTGACCGCTCGTCCTCGTTGAGCCAGAGGTCGTGGTCGCGGGTGACCAGCGCCAGTTCGCTCCAGCGCTCGTCGAAGTCGTACGCCAGCGAGCGGAGGGCGACGTCGGCGGTACACTCCTCGTCGGAGTCGCCGACGACGAGGTCGACGCCCGCGTCGCGAACCGCCTCGGCGGTCGCGTCCTCCCACTGGTGGTGGTCGAACCAGTGTATCGACTCGCAGTCCTCGGCGAGCGTCAGCAGGGGTGCCTCGATCCACGAGAAGTCGTCGGGGCAGATGTCGCAGACGAACAGGTCGATCCCGGGGTCGGCGTACTCCGCGACGCGTTCGAGCGCGTCGTCCAGCGAGTAGGGGCCCGCGGGCACCAGCGCGACCGGCGACTGCGCGTGGGCGTCCGCGAGGGGGTCCGCCTCGGCTTCCTCGCCGTCATCCTCGCCGTCATCCTCCTCATCATCCTCCTCGACGTTCTCGTCATCGAGTGCCCCCTCGGACTCCAGCAGGCGCTCGGCGATGCGCTCCTCGAAGGGCGCCACGTCGAGCGCGGCGTCGGACGCCTCGCGGATCATCGCGGCGCAGGCGAGGCCGTCGGCGTCGCCGTCCGCGATAACCACGGTCTCGGCGCCCTCGATGGCCTCGCGGGCGCGGGTCTCCGCGCGCTCCTCGTCCAGCGAGTCGGGGTAGAAGAAGCCCTTGCCCGGCAGTTTCGTGCGCCGGGAGAGGGGGATCGCGTCGTCGTCGATGAGGTCGTCGTCCATACCCGTTTCTCCCCCGCGAGCGGGAAAACTCCGCCGCTCCGCGGGCAGTGAGGGAGCCGGCGGCGCCGTCGTTCGCGGGGCCGTTTCTGTGACCGGCGGTCGAGTGTCGGTTTTTCTGTCCCCACAGCGACGTTCCGCGCAGTTTCCCGTTCCCGTGCGGCGCTGTGGCGGTGCGGTGGCGGTGCGGTGGCGGTGCGGTGGCGGTGCGGTGGCGGTGCGGTGGCGGTGCGGTGGCGGTGCGGTGGCGGTGCGGTGGCGGTGCGGTGCTGTGGCGATGCTGTGGCGGGGCGGTGCTGTGGCGGGGCGGTGGCGGTGCGGTGCTGTTTCTGTCGAGGTCGTGGAACCGCGGCGGCGCGAGGGCGCGAAGCGCCCGCAGCGCCGACCGCGGCCCCTTTTTGATCGACATTTTTCAAGGAGAGGTCAAGCCGGCGCGAAGCGCCGGCGCGACCCGACGCAGAAAAAGGTCGGTTAGATGGTGGTCCGTCGCGGGTCCTCGCTGGTGAGTTGGCGGACCGTCAGGACGGGGACGGGGCAGGTGCGGACGACGCGTTCGGCGACGGAGCCGATCAGGAACCGGTTCTCGCCGTGGCGGCCGCGGGTGCCGGTGGCGACGCAGTCGGCGTCGACCTCGCGGGCGTAGGCGGCGATCTCGGCGGCGGGGCGGCCCTCGCGGACGACCGTCTCGACGTCGGTGTCGACCGCGTCGGCGGCGCGCTCGCGGACCTCCTCGAGCGCCTCCCGGCCCTGTGTGTCGAGGGCGTCGCGGAGGTCCTCACGAACGGCGTCGGGCGAGGACTCGACCTCGCCGCTGTCGACCACGTACAGCGCGTGGACCGTGGCGTCGAACCGGTCCGCGATGTCCAGCGCGACGCCGACCGCTCGGCTCACGCTCTCCGAGCCGTCCGTCGCGATGACGATGGTCTCGAACATGGACGGGCGTTCGCCGCGGCGGGGCTTAAAAGCGGGCGGTGCCGGGCGGTCGGTGCCGAGCGGTGCTGGGCGGTGCCGAGCGGTGCTCGGCGGCCTCCCGCGGACGTGCCGGTGTGCAGGGCGGCGAACCTCTCCTCGTCGGCCGCATCGGCCACGCCTTTACGCGTCCGCGTCGTACCGCCGACCGAATGGCCGGTTGGATCGAGGTCGTCGCGGTCGCCGCGGGTCTCCAGCTGCTGGCGCTGCCCGGCGAGAAGGGGCAGTTCGTCGTCGCGGGGCTGGCGACGCGGTACGACCCGTGGCGGGTGGTCGCGGGCGCGTCGCTGGCGTTCGGCTGCTGGACGGTCGTCGAGATCCTCGTGGCGGACGCGCTCCGCGGCGCGTTCCCCGAGGCGGCGGTGAGCGCGACGATGGGGCTGTTGTTCCTCGCAGTCGGGGCGTGGTACCTATTGCCCGCGGTGTCGCTGCCGACGGCGGACCGCGAGGAGACCCTGCTGTCGCGCATCGAGGGGGTCTCCCCGCCGGGCTACGAGGGGTTCGCGGCCGCGTTCGGGCTGTTCGCGGTCGGCGAGATCGGCGATAAGACGCAGCTCATCACCATCGCGCTCGCGGTGCGGTACGGCGCGGACCCGGCCGTGTGGGTCGGCGTGATGGCGGCGTTCGTGCCCGTGACGGCGGTGACGGCGTTCGCGTCCGCGCGCCTCTCCGACCGGATCCGACCGGCGCTGGTCCGGCGCGTCGCCGGGGCGGTGTTCGTCGCCTTCGGCGTGGACGCGCTCGCGGGCGCGTTGTTCGGGCGGTCGCTGTTACCGCTGTAGCGGCCAGAGCCGGCAGCCCGCGGCGGCCGTGGGAGGTGGACCGACGCTCGACCGCGCAACCGGAGGTTTTTGACGGCCGGCGACGACCGGGGAGTATGGTCGACCTCGAGATCGACCTCGTGCTGGCGCCGGTCGACGGCAGCGAGGAATCACAGGAGGCCGTCGAGTACGCGATAGCGGTCGCGAACGAGTACGACGCCACGATGCACGCGGTGTACGTGCTCGGCGAGGACGTGGTCCGCGCCATCGAGACGGGGGCGGTCGACGAGTCGGAGGTCGCGGCCGACACCGAGTCGTTCACCGAGGAGGTCCGCGAGCACGCGGCCGACCTCGACGTGGAGACCACCACCTCCATCGCCTACGGCTTCTCCACGAAGGTGAAGACCACCCATCCGGGGAGCGTGATCCTCGACACGGCCGAGGACCTCGACGCGGACTTCCTCGTCGTCCCCCGCGAACCGGTCTCCGGCGACCCGGGCGAGGTGCTGGAGAAGGCGGCCGAGTACGTCCTGCTGTACGCGAGCCAGCCCGTGCTCTCGGTGTAGGCGCCGCTCGCGGAGTCCCGGCATCCGGACTCGCCACGTCTCGCGGCGTTTTTGACGCCGGGCCGCGGACGTGGGGTAATGACCACCATCGTCGGCATCTCCGGCAGCCGTCGGACCGAGAGCTACACGCGCGCGGCGGTGGCGTGCGCGCTCGAGGCCGCGGCCGCCGCGGGCGCGGAGACGGACCTGATCGACCTCGGTGCGGTCGACCTGCCGCTGTACCACCCCGACCGCGACGACCAGGGCGAGAGCGCGGCGCTCCGGCGGCGCGTGCGCGAGGCCGAGGGCGTCGTCGTCGGCACGCCCGTCTATCACGGCTCCTACTCCTCGACGTTCAAGAACTTCCACGACTACTGCGGCTCCGACGAGTACGAGGACACCGCGGTCGGCCTCGTCGCCACCGCGGGCGGGGGGTCGTACGGCGCCACGCTCGAACACGTCCGCGCGACGATGCGGAACGTCCACGCGTGGGTCGTTCCCCATCAGGTCGGTATCCGCGGCGCGTCGGGCGCCTTCGCGGACGGGGCGTTCACGGACGACGCCCTCCGCGAGCGGACGGAGACGCTCGGCCTCGAGGTGTACGAACACGCCGAGCGCCTGCGCCGCTGAGCGGGTGCGCTACGGCGACTCGACCGCCTCGCCCGCCGCCACGAGCCGCTCCTTCTCGGTCCGGGAGAGCTGTTTGACCGCGTGCTCGCGAGACATCGCGGCCGACTTCGTCTCGAACGACTCCACGTGGCGGAGCTCGACCGGCGTGCGCCCGCGAGTGTACTTCGCGCCCTCGCCGGCGTCGTGCTCGGCGACGCGCCGCTCGACGTCCGTCGTGTAACCGGTGTAGAGCGTCCCGTCGGCACACTCCAGCACGTAGACGTAGTGCACGCCCCCGCTTCGACGCGGTGGCTAAAGAATCCCGGTTCCGGGGCCGCCCCGCCGCGCGTCGGGGATGGTCGGTCGCGGCCGCCGTGGAGCGGGCGCGAGGGATGGCGGGACGATGCCCCCTCAGTTCTGGGAACGGGTGCGCTCTCGCGCCGCTTCCGCGATCCCGGCGTTCGCCGAGCAGGCGGGACAGGCGAGCAGCTGTCCGACCTCGTCCGCGAACACGCGGGCGAAGCGGTCCGACACGTGCGACCCGCAGTTGTCGCAGGTTGGCATGTTGGACCGGCATCCACCGCTTGCCGGCGGCCCCCAGTACGGGAGCGACGCTGAAATACCCTTGTCCTCTCCGCGTTTCGAGGGGTTGTGGGCGTCTATCCGAAAAATAATCGGCCGAGTGTGAAACTCTCGCAATATCGGTCGGTGACGGGCGGGAACCAATAACGATCCGTCACTTCGACGCGCCGTCACTCCGCGGTTACTCTCCGTTCGACTCGCTGCCCGAGGCCCCGTCCGCGGCGCCGCTCACCCCGTCGACCGCCCGGGCGATCAGGCCGGCCTGCGCGCCGGCCACGAAGCCGGCGTCGACGTTGACGGTCGTCAGCACCGTGCAGGACTGGAGGGTGCCGTACAGCGCCGCTTCCCCCTCGCCGCCGACGCCGTATCCCGTCCCCACGGGCAGGCCGATGACGGGCGCGTCCACGAGCCCCGCGACGACGGTGGGGAGCGCGCCCTCGCGCCCGGCCGCGACGATCACGACGTCGGCCCCGCGGATCCGGTCGAGCTGGTCGACGATCCGAAGGAGGCTCGCGACGCCCACGTCCTCGATCAGGTCCACGTCGGCGCCGATCTCCCGGGCGATGGTCGCGGCCTCGCCCGCCGCGGGCGCGTCCGAGGTGCCCGCGGTGACGACCGCGACGCGGGCGTCCAGCGACGGCGGCTCGAAGTCCGGTGCGTGGACCACGACCGTCCGTGTGCGCGCGTTGTGGTCGACGGTCGCGTCCGGAACGGACTCGGCGATGGCCTCGCGGACGGCCGCCGCCGTCTCCGTGTCGGTCCTGGTGACGACCGCACGGCCGGCGGTCTCGACGGCGGTGACCGCGAGCGCCGCCGTCTCGGCCGCGGTTTTCCCCTCCGCGAGGACCGCCTCGGGGATCCCGCGTCTGTGCTCGCGGGCGGCGTCGAACCGCCCGGCCTCCGTCGTCGCGTAGCCCGCCAGCCGGGACTCCGCCTCGGCGACGGAGATCTCCCCGGCCGCGAGCGCTGCGAGCGTCTCGCGCATGTCCAACTCGTGGCGCCCGTCGGAGTCGTAGTTGTCGGTTCGGGCGCGCGCGAGACCGGCGTCGCCCGATTATCGGCAGCTTTGACCGCGTTCACCGAACCGCGGCCGGCCCGGAGTCCGATCGCTGCCCGGGTTCTCGGCAGGTTTCAGTCGCTCCGGCCCGGAAGATTTATGTCGATGTGCGGCGCGCACCCCGTGCGAACAGCCTGCAGGCGCCTCGTATCGGTCGAATTCAGGAAATCTTATAAACGGTGACGGGGAAGACCCGAGTGCATGGCAGACCTCATTGTCAAGGCAGCCGTCAAGGAAGCGCTCGAAGAGAAGAACGTCGCGTCGGACTTCTACGAGGCGCTCGACGAGGAAGTCGATGAGCTGCTCGAGGACGCCGCCCGCCGCGCGGAGGCGAACGACCGCAAGACGGTCCAGCCGCGCGACCTGTAACTCCGGGCGACCCCACACGTAACTTTCTCCGCGTCCCGCCGGCCCGGCCGGTGCGGGCTCGGAGTTCTTTTATCCGCCGTAGCGGCGGCGCCGCCGGTCAGCCGACGAGGTGGAACCCGACGAGCAGCCCCGCGGCCGCGGCAGGGGGGATGGTGAGGTTGTCGTCGACCGGGTATCCGCGGACGATCGGCGGCAGCCCGTCGGCGACCGTCGCCCCGAGCGCGCCCAGGACCGCGGCGGCGGCGCCCGCGGTCGGTCCCGCGGCGGCGACGGTGAACGGCAGCGCCAGCGCCAGACACGTCAGGAACATCGCGAGCCACACGACCGGGCGCTTCGGCTCGTCGGCCGCGTTGTCGCCGAGCGCGCCGCTCACCGGGTCACCGAGCGCCAGCATCAGCATCGCGGGGATCGCGACCGGGCGGGGGAGGAGGATTCCGGCGCCGGCCATGCTCAGCATGTAGAGCGCGTAGCCCGCGACGCTGTCGGCCTCGTAGGGACGCGTCAGCTTGCGGTAGACGGCGTGGTCGAGTCCCACGACCAGCCGGAGGAACTCCAGCACGACCACGACGACAAGCCCGGCCCCGAGCAGGAGCCGCGTCTCGGTCCACGTGAGCCAGCCGATCAGGTACGGGACCAGGAAGCCGACGCCCGCCGCGTGGACGAGCCGGCGCTCCAGCTCGACGCGCTCGCGCCAGCTGCGGGGGCGCTCCTCGTCGACGGCGCCCGTCATCGCGCGTCGGCCTCCGGACCGTCGTCGCCCGACGACCCCCGACCGTCCTCGCGCGCCGGTCCCCCGGTCATCGCGTTACTGCGTCTCCACGTCGCTGTCGACGGTCTCGTACTCGTCGAGGAACGCCTCGAAGGAGTCCTCGCCCGCCAGCAGCGGCGCGAGCGCGTCCGCGAGCCCGTCGACCGGGACGCGGACCTGCGCGGCCGTGTCGCGCTCGCGGACCGTGACGGTGTCGGGCCCGTCGCCCTCCAGGCCGTCGCGGTCGACGGTGACACAGAAGGGCGTGCCGACCTCGTCCTGACGACGGTACCGCCGGCCGATGGAGCCGGAGTCGTCGTAGGCGACGGAGAGCCCCTGCTCGCGCAGGTCGTTCGCGACCGACCGCGCGGTCTCGACGAGGGTCTCCTCGTTGGTCACGAGCGGGAACACCGCGGCGTCGGTGGGGGCGAGCTCCGGCTCCAGCGAGAGGTACGAGCGCTCCTCGCCGTCGACCTCGTCGACGCGATAGGCGTGGGCCAGCAGCGTCTGGACCGTCCGGCCGACGCCGAAAGAGGGCTCGACGACGTGGGGCGTGACGTGCTCGCCGTTCTCGGTGACCTCCTCGACGGAGAAGTTCGCCACGTCCGCGTCGACCGAGACGGTCTCGCCGTCGACCTCGACGCTCACCGCGTCCGCCTCGAAGGCGTCGGGGTCGCGGGCGGCCAGGTCCTCCAGCGCCTCGGCGACCGCGGCGGCCCGCCCGCCGAACTCGGGGCCGAGCGTGGCCATGTCGGGGTCGACGGTGGCGCGCTCGACCGTCTTCGGCTCGTCGTAGCGCTGGAAGACGGTGAAGGCGTCGTCGCCGTACTCGCCGTGCTTCGAGAGGTCGTAGTCGGCGCGGTAGGAGAAGCCCGCGATCTCGATCCAGTCGCCGTCGACCTCGGACTCGGCGTCCCAGCAGTCCGCGGCGTAGTGGGCGCGCTCGCCCGGGAGGTGCTGGCGGAACCGGAACCGGTCCATGTCGACGCCGACGCGCTCGTACCACTCCTGGGCGACGCCGAGGTAGTAGCCGACCCACGCGGAGCCGACGATCCCCTCCTCGACCGCCTCGCCGACCGTCGTCTCGACGTAGTCGCCGTCCTCGGCCTCCTGCTCGTCGGCGGGGTACAGCAGGACCTCCACGTCAGCGACCTTCCACAGCGGCGGCTCGTCGTCCTCGGGGTGGATGAACTGCTCCAGTTCGGCCTGCGTGAACTCGCGCAGTCGCAGGAGGCCGCCGCGCGGGGAGATCTCGTTGCGGTAGGCGGCGCCGATCTGCGTGACGCCGAAGGGGAGCCGACCGCGGGCGTACTCCTTGAGCCGCGGGAACTCCACGAAGATGCCCTGCGCGGTCTCCGGGCGGAGGTAGCCGGGCTGGGAGTCGCCGGGGCCGATGTCGGTGGCGAACATGAGGTTGAAGTCCTCCACGTCCTGGCCCGCGAGCGGCGTGCCACAGGAGGGGCAGGCGATGTCGTGGTCGCGGATCAGAAGCTCCACCTCGGAGCCGGGCAGCGCCTCCGCGTCCTCGATGGAGGTCGCGTCCTCGACGAGGTGGTCCGCGCGGTGGGACTCGCCGCACTCGGCGCACTCGACCAGCATGTCGTCGAAGCCGTCGAGGTGGCCCGACGCCTCGAAGACGGGCTCGGGCATGACGGTCGGGGCCTCGATCTCCTGGTTGCCCTCGGCGACGGTGAAGCGGTCGCGCCACGCCTCCTCGACGTTGCGCTTGAGCGCCGCGCCCTGCGGGCCGAACGTGTAGAAGCCCGCGGTGCCGCCGTAGGCGCCGTTGGAGCCGAAGAAGAACCCCCGGCGCTTGGCCAGTTCCACGATCTCCGTGCCGGCCATGCTCAGATGCCCTCCAGCAGGTTCACGTCGCGGACGACGCCGACGAGCTCGCCGCCGCTGACCAGCGGGATCTGCTCGATGTCGGTGGAGATCATCTCCTGAGCGGTCTCCTTCGCCGTCCGGCGCTTCGAGACGGTGACCACGTCGGCGGTCATGAACTCGCCGACGGGACCGGCCGGGATCTCCACGTTGCGGGTCGGGAGGTAGCGGTTGCCGGTCGCCTTGATCCCCTCCCAGGCCCAGTCGTCGTCCTGGTTGGCGACGCTCTCGCCGGTGCCCTCCTCGCCCTCCACGACGCGGGCCACCTCGAGCACGTCGACCTCGGTGAGGATGCCCGCCATGTCCGCGTCGTCGTCGAGCGCGACCGCGTAGGGGACCGCCGAGAGGGAGATCTCCCGCTCCGCGACCGGCAGCGGCGCGTCGACGTAGGTGGCGTTGACGGCCGTCGTCGCCAGGTCGCCGACCGGGGTCTCGCCGTCGACCTCGCCGCGGGCGATGGCCCGGACCACGTCGGTGACGGTGAGGATGCCGACCAGTTCGTCGCCGTCGACCACGGGGACGCGGCGGGCGTCCTCCGTCACCATCAGGTCGGCCGCCTCGCGGATGTCGGCGTCGGCGCCGACCGTGGGCACGTCCCGCATGAGGATCGCGAGCTGGTCCTCGTTCGGCTGCTCGATGAGGTCGTCCCGCGAGACGAGCCCGCGGTACACCTCGCCCTCGCCGGTTCCCTTCACGACGGGAACCGAGGAGAAGCCGTACTCCTGGATGTACTCGAGCACGTCGTCGCGCGTCCCGGGAAGCTCGACGACCACGAGGTCGTCTCGGGGGGTCATCGCGTCGGCTACCTTCATGACCCGTCCTTCACCGGCGGTCCTCTTGTATACTGCGAAGGTGTGCGGGCGCGTTCGCGGTCGCTCGTCCCGTCTCGCGCCGGGCTGTGGCGCGTCTCGCGGCTCCGAGCGCGGCCGCCGACGCCCGCGGCACCGCGCGTGGCGCCACGCCGCGTCGACGGTCGCCTGACAGTTCGCGAAAACGTCGTTCGCGGCCGACGGATCCGCGGCGATCCCCGCGCCGTGCCGCCGATTTATAAGCACGTTCGTGTACAGGTCGAGGATCCATCGGTGTCTCTCCGACATGTTTATATTCGTCTGGTAGGTTCTAACAACCATGTCACGGAGTTCCACTCCCTGGGACGAGCCGGACACGAACCCCAACCCCCCGGCGCTGCCGGACGCGAGCGACGCGCTCGCGTTTCCGGAGTCCCCGGACGTGATGGCGTCCGTCGACGCCACACACGAGCGACCGGAGTTCGTCATCGCGGACGTGTCCCGGGAGGACGCGTGGGTGTCGGTCGAGGAGGTCGACGCCGCGGTCCTCGAGGAGTGGTGCTGAGCGGTCGCGTCGCGCCGTTTCTGTCGACCGCGCCGTTTATGCCGGCTGCGAGTTAGTTCTCGTCGCCCGGTCGGAGCCCGCGGTCCGCCTCCCACGCCCGGATCAGCGCCGCCAGCGTGCGACAGGTCGGTACCGGGAGGGCGGCGGCGTCGGCGCGCTCCTCGACCGCGCCGTAGATGGCGTCGACCTCGGTGCGTCGCTCGGCGGTCAGGTCCTGCCGCATCGAGGAGTGGTTGGCGGCGGTGGCGTCGGCGACGTCGCTCAGCGCCGCGACCGCGTCCGCCTCGGAGAGAGCGACGCCCTCGGCGCGGGCGACGCGGGCGACCTCGCGTGCGGCCTCCGCGGCGACGCTCCGCCCGGGCCCGTCGACGAGCGCGCCGTTGTCGAGGTCCGCCAGCGCGGTCGGTGCGTTGATCCCCGCGTTGACCGCCAGCTTCTCGAAGCGGCGGCGCGGCATGTCCCCGACCGCGCGGGCGTCGATCGCCGCGTCGGCGAACGCCTCCGCGGTCCGGCGTGCCGTCCGGTCCGCCCCGTCCGAAAGCGACCCGATCAGCACCTCGCCGACGCCGGTGCACTCCACGCGGCCCGGTTCGCGGAGGCGCGCGCCGTAGGTGGCGGTGCCCGCGAGGACGAACGCGTCGAGGCCGGCGACGAGTCGCTCCTCGGTCAGGCCGTTCTGGAGCGAGAGCACCGCGTCGTACTCGCCGGTCGCGAGCGCCCGCGCGGCCGCGTCCGTGTCGTACGCCTTCGTCGTGACCACGGCGAGGTCCGCCGCCCGGTCCGTCCCGTCGGTGAGCGCCCGGGGATGGGTGTGGGCCTCGACCGCGCCCTCGACCCGGAGGCCGTCCTCCCGGACGCGGCGCATGTGCGGGTCCCGCCCGACGAGCGTCACGTCGTGAGCGCGCGCGAGCAGCCCGCCGACGAGGCTGCCGAGCGAGCCGGCGCCGAAGACGAGGATCTCCATGGGCACCGTTGCGCGGCCGATTCAAAAAGGCGTAGCGGTCGATCAGGCGTCGTGATCGGTCGTGGGTCCGGTCGTGGGAACCAGTGACACCGGTTATCTGCCGGCGCGGAAGGCTTTAGTAGGGTGGGGTCGCTACGGACTGTCAATGAGCGCGGACGCTCGTCACGACTCCGGTCTCGCCCGAGTCCGACGAGCGCCGCGACCGCGACGAGCGCCGCGTCCGGCGGGCCGACGACCGGCCCCGGACGCGACGCGACCGGCCCTCCGTGGCCAGTAATTCCTCACTCCCCTCGTCGCGTCGCACCGTTTCACCCCGTAGTTACCACGCTATTCGTCGTGGCGAGTGACGACGCTGCCCTTTCCTTCCAAAATTAAAACCGCGGAATTTAAGGGGGTGAAGCGGTTCTACTCCGGTAATGACACGCGTGGCACTCGCGTTCAGCGGTGGACTTGACACGACCGTTTGCGTCCCGATCCTGGAAGAGGAGTACGGCTACGACGAGGTCGTCGGCGTCACGGTCGACGTCGGCCAGCCGGAGTCGGAGTTCGAGGAGGCCGAGGAGACCGCCGAGGCGCTCGGCCTCGAACACTACGTCGTCGACGCGAAGGCGGAGTTCGCGGAGCTCTGCTTCACCGGCGTGAAGGCGAACGCGACCTACCAGGGCTACCCGCTCGGCACGGCGCTCGCGCGCCCGGTCATCGCCGAGGCCATTCTGGAGGTCGCCGAGGAGCAGAACTGCGACGCGATCGCGCACGGCTGCACCGGGAAGGGGAACGACCAGCTCCGCTTCGAGACCGTGTGGCGCGGCTCGGACCTGGAGGTCATCGCGCCCGTCCGCGAACTCGGGCTCACCCGCGAGTGGGAGATCGAGTACGCGGCCGAGAAGGACCTGCCCGTCGAGGCGGGCGACGGCGGCGTCTGGTCCATCGACACGAACATCTGGTCGCGCGCGGTCGAGGGCGGCGAGCTGGAGAACCCCGACTACGTCCCCCCGGAGGACATCTACGAGTGGACCGCCGAGCCCGAGGGCGAGACGACCATCGAGGTCGCCTTCGAGGCGGGCGTGCCCGTCGCCGTCGACGGCGAGGAGATGGCGCCCGTCGAGCTGATCCAGTACCTCAACGAGTACGCGGGCCAGTACGGCGTCGGCCGTACCGACGTGATGGAGGACCGCATGCTCGGGCTGAAGGTGCGCGAGAACTACGAGCACCCGGCCGCGACCGTCCTGCTGACCGCCCACGGGGCGCTCGAGGACCTCGTGCTCACGAAGGGCGAGCGCTCCTCGAAGAAGAGCATCGAGCAGGAGTGGTCGGAAAAGGCGTACCAGGGGCTCGTGTTCGCGCCGGTCGTCGACGCGCTGGAGGCGTTCATCGACGAGACGCAGACCGCGGTCACCGGCACCGCGACGGTGAAGGTCTCCGGCGGGAGCTGCCGCGTCGTCGCCCGCGACTCGGAGTACGCGGTCTACTCCGAGGAGATGGCCTCGTTCAACACGGAGGACGTGGCCGGCATCGCGCAGGAGGACGCCACGGGCGTCGCGAAGTACCACGGCCTCCAGGAGCGCCTGGCCAACGAGATCCACGCGGGCGTCGAGAAGCCGGAGCTCGCGGCGGACGGCGGCGCGGACGCGACGGACTCGGACGACACCGTCGCGGAGACCGCCGACGACTACCTGCACGAGAACTGACCGATGACGAACGGCGACGCCCCCGAGACGGCAGTCCGACGCGACCGCTTCAGCGGCGGCCCCGCGCGGGAGTTCCTTTCGAGCCTCGCGGCCGACGAGCGCATCTTCGCGGCCGACCTCGCGGTCGACCGCGCGCACGTGGTCATGCTCGCGGAGCAGGGGATCGTCGAGGACGGCGTCGCCGGCGAGATCCTCGCGGCGCTCGCGGAGGTGGAGGCGGCGGGCCACGGCGCGTTGCCCGACGGCGAGGACGTCCACGAGGCCATCGAGACCGCGGTGATCGACCGCGTCGGCCCGGACGGCGGGAAGATGCACACCGCGCGCTCGCGCAACGACGAGGTGGCGACCTGCATCCGTCACCGCCTGCGCGCGGACCTGCTGGACGCCGCCGCGGCGACTATCACGCTGCGCGAGGCGCTCGTCGAGACCGCCCGCGAGCACGTCGAGACGGTCATGCCCGGCTACACGCACCTCCAGCCCGCCCAGCCGATCACGGTCGCCCACTGGCTCCTCTCGTACGAGTCGGCGGTCGCGCGCGACACCGCGCGTCTGCTGGACGCCTACGACCGCACCAACCGGTCGCCGCTCGGCGCGGCCGCGTTCGCGGGGACGCCCTTCGACGTGGACCGCGACCGCACGGCCGCCCTGCTCGGGTTCGACGGCACCGTCCGCAACTCGATGGACGCCGCCGCCTCGCGGGACTTCCTCGCGGAGGCAGCGAGCGCGCTGGCGACGGGCGCGACGACGCTGTCGGGGCTCGCGGAGGACGTGATCATCTACGCGAACAAGGGGCTCGTCGAGTTGGACGACGACTACTCGTCGACCTCCTCGATCATGCCCCAGAAGAAGAACCCCGACACGCTGGAGCTGGTCCGCGGCGTCGCGGGCGACGCGGTCGGGGAGGCGTCGGGCACGCTGACGGCGCTGAAGGGGCTCCCGCGCGCGTACAACCGCGACCTGCAGCGCGTCCACCCCGGCGTCTTCGAGGCGGCGGACGCCGTGACGGAGGCGACCCGCGTCGCGGCCGGCGCGGTCGCGACCGCCGACTGGAACGACGGGGCGCTCGCGGCCGCCGCGGGCGAGGGGTTCTCGACGGCGACCGGCGTCGCGGACCTGCTGGCGATGGCCGGCCTCCCCTTCCGGACGGCTCACGAGATCGTCGCCGCGGCCGCCGAGGCGATCGAGGACGGGATGGACCCGGCAACCGCCGCCGCAAAAGTTGACGAGGCCGCCGCCGAGGTACTGGAGGAGTCCGTGTTCGCGTACGTGAGCCGCGAGGACGTGGAGCACGCGCTCGACCCCGCCCACAGCGTCGCCAGCCGCGACTCCGCCGGCGGCCCGGCTCCCGCGGCGGTCAGTGAGGAGATCGCGGCCGCCGGCGACGGAGTCGAGGCCGACGCCGCGGCGGTCGAGACGCACCGCGACGCGCTTGCGGACGCGGCCGACGACCTCGACGCGGAGGTGGCCGGCTATGTCTGAGCCGATCCGACCGCTCGCGGTCGGCGGTGCGGACGCGACCCGCCCGCCGCGACCGCGACCGCTCCCGCCGTCCCCGCGAGGGGACAGATAACAACAGAAATCTGATATCGGATTTCACTGGGCGGTTCTGACGCCATTTTCTGTCCAATAGCGGTGCGTGCAGTAACATAATCAATCCGACAGGTTCGATGCCTTTATGTCCCTCAACGCGGTAGGTGAGCGTACGACAATGACCCAAGCCGAATGCGTCGAGTGTGGAGGGGACGTGTCCCTCTACGACGACCTGGAGGTCGGAGAGATCATCGACTGCGGAACCTGCGGCGCAGAGCTCGAAGTGATCGACGTCTCCCCGCCGGTCCTCGACCGAGCCCCGGAGCTCGAAGAGGACTGGGGGGAGTGAGATGAAGGTCGGACTCCTCTACTCCCGGATCCGGAAGGACGAGAAGCTGCTCCTCGCGGAGCTGCGCGACCGCGGCCACGAGGTCGAGAAGATCGACGTGCGCAAGGAGCGGTTCGGACTCGAGTCGACGACCGCGAACGTCGAGGAGCTCGACATCGTCGTCGACCGCTGTCTGTCGACCAGCCGCTCGCTGTACGCGAGCCGGTTCCTCGACAGCTACGGCGTCCCGGTCGTGAACGGGCCGGAGACCGCCGACGTCTGCGCGGACAAGGCGAAGAACTCGCTCGCGCTCGCGGAGGCGGGCGTGCCCACGCCCGCGACCGAGGTGGCGTTCACCACCGACGCGGCGCTGGAGGCCATCGAGGAGTTCGGCTACCCCTGCGTCCTCAAGCCGGTCGTCGGCTCGTGGGGGCGCCTGATGGCGAAGATCGAGTCCCGCAGCGCCGCGGAGGCCATCCTCGAACACAAGGCCACGCTCGGCCACTACGAGCACAAGGTGTTCTACGTCCAGGAGTTCGTGGACAAGCCGGGCCGCGACATCCGCGTGGTCGCCGTCGACGGCGAGCCGGTCGCCGCGATGACGCGCACCTCGGACCACTGGCTCACCAACGCCGCGAAGGGCGGCGAGGTGACCGCCTTCGAGGTGGACGAGACGGTCGCGGACCTGGTCAAGACGGCCTCCGACGCGGTCGGGGGCGGCCTGCTCGGCGTCGACCTGATGGAGGTCGGCGGCGAGGGCTCCGGCGAGTACACCGTCCACGAGGTGAACCACACGGTGGAGTTCAAGGCGCTGAACTCCGCGGTCGAGACGGACGTGCCCGCGGCGGTCGTCGACTGGCTGGAGACGAAGGCGGAGGCGGCCGCGGGAAACGATGACGACGCGGTCGAGGTGACCGCACCGTGACCGCGGGCGGCGAGACGCTCACCGCGGGCGTGATCGGCGGCACCGGCTTCGCGGGCGGCGAACTGCTTCGCCTGCTGGCCGGCCACCCGAACTTCGACATCGAGCAGGCCACCTCGCGGTCGGCGGGCGGCAAGACCGTCGGCTCGGTCCACCCGAACCTGCGCGGGCTCGACCTGCGCTTCTCGGACCCCGAGGACCTCGCGTCGGTCGACGTGCTGTTCACCGCCACGCCCCACGGCGTCTCGATGGGGCAGATCGACCGCTACTTCGAGTCGGCCGACACCGTCGTCGACCTCTCGGCGGACTTCCGGCTACCGGAGGCCGCGCTCTACGACGAGTGGTACGAGGGCCACGACGCGCCCGAGTACCTCGAAAAGGCGGAGTACGCGCTCCCGGAGCTGAACCGCGAGAACCTCCCCGGTGCGGAGCTGATCGCCGGCGGGGGCTGTAACGCCACCGCGACGATGCTCGGGCTGAAGCCGCTCGTGGACGCGGGCGTGCTCGGTCCCGACACCGGCGAGGTCGTCGTCGACGTGAAGGTGGGCTCCTCGGAGGGCGGCGCCGGCGGCGGCGCGGCCTCCTCGCACCCCGAGCGCTCGGGCGTCGTGCGCCCGTACGCGCCGATCAGCCACCGCCACGAGGCGGAGATCGGCGCCTACCTCGGGCTGGACGTCTCCTTCACGGTCCACGCGGTCGAGATGGTCCGCGGGGCGTCCGCGACCTGCCACGTCTTCCCGGACGGTCCCGTCTCGAAGGGCGACCTCTGGGGCGCCTACCGGGGCGCCTACGAGGAGGAGCCGTTCATGCGGATGGTCTCGGGCGGGGGCGGCGTCTACCGCTACCCCGAGCCGAAGGCGGTCGCCGGCACGAACTACGGCGAGGTCGGCTTCGAACTCGACGCGAGCAACGAGCGCGTCGTCGTCTTCTCGGCCATCGACAACATGATGAAGGGGTCGGCCGGGCAGGCGGTCCACGCCGCCAACGTCGCGCTCGGCTTCGAGGAGACCGCCGGCCTGGAGTTCCAGGGGCTTCACCCCGTGGGGTCCCCATGACGCCGGCGCCGACCGGCGCGTCCGGCGCGTCCGACGGGTCCGATACGCCCGACGCAGACGGGCTCCCGGGGACCGACCTCACGGTCGCCGACCTGTCGAGCGGCGACCCCGCCGACGGCGTCGCGTTCCCCGCGGAGACCGACGGGATCGAACTGACCGACGGCGGCGACGTGGTCGCGCTCGACGGCGGCGACGCGGAGCCCCCGGTGGTCGTGAAGGTCGGCGGCGCGAAGGCGGTCGATCCGGCCGGCGCGGTCGGGGACGTGGCCCACCTCGTCGCCAACGGCCGCGACGTGGTCGTGGTCCACGGCGGGTCGACCGCGGTCGACGACCTGCTGGACCGACTCGGCGTCGAACCGGAGTACGTGGAGTCGGCCTCCGGCGTCACCGGCCGCTTCACCGACGCGGAGACGATGGAGGCGTTCACGATGGCGATGGCCGGCAAGGTCAACACCGACCTCGTGGCGACGCTGCGCGAGGCGGGCGTCGACGCGGTCGGCCTCTCGGGCGTCGACGGCGGCGTCCTCTCGGGCCCCCGCAAGTCGGCGGTCCGCGTCGTCGAGGACGGGAAGAAGAAGATCCGCCGCGGCGACCACTCCGGCAAGCCGGAGTCGGTCAACGCGGACCTGCTCTCGACGCTGCTCGGGGACGGCTACGTCCCGGTCGTCTCGCCGCCGATGGCGGGCGAGGAGTCCGACGGCGGCGTCACGCCGGTCAACACGGACGCGGACCGCGCGGCCGCGGCGGTCGCGGGCGCGCTCGGCGCCGAACTCGTCCTGCTGACGGACGTGGCCGGCGTCTACGCCGACCCGGACGACCCCGAGACCCTGATCGACGCCGCCACGACGCCCGCCGACCTCGCGGACGTGGAGGCGGCCGCGGAGGGGTTCATGGGCAAAAAGGTCATGGCGGCCAAGGAGGCGCTCTCCGGGGGATCCCCGGAGGTCGTCGTCGCGGACGCGAACGTGCGCGACCCGGTGGTCAACGCGCTCGGTGACGGCGGGACCCACATCACGGCCGCCGCGCTGGCCGAGGAGGGGGAGGCCTGATGTCGGGGTTCGTCTTCTCGGAGAAGCCGATCACGATCGAGTCCGGCGAGGGCGTCCACCTCACCGGCGCGGACGGCACCGAGTACCTCGACTTCGGCGCGAGCTACGCCTGCACGCCGCTCGGTCACTCGCACCCGGCCGTCACCGAGGCGGTCCAGGAGCAGGCCGCGGCGCTGACCTACGTACAGGCCTCCTACCCCGTCGACGTGCGGACGGAGACCTACGAGAAGCTCGCGACGCTGGCGCCCGGCGACCTCGACAACGTCTGGCTCTGTAACTCCGGCACGGAGGCCAACGAGGCGGCGATGAAGTTCGCGCGCGCCGCGACCGGCGACTCGAAGATTGTCGCGACCAAGCGCGCGTTCCACGGCCGGACGATGGGCGCGCTCGCGCTGACGTGGAAGGGGAAGTACAAGGCGCCGTTCGAGCCGCTGGCGGGCGGCGTGGAGTTCATCGAGTACGGCGACGCCGACGCGCTGGAGGCGGCCGTCGACGACGACACCGCCGCCCTCTTCCTCGAACCCGTCCAGGGCGAGGGGGGGATCCACCCCGCGACCGTCGACTACCTGCAGGCGGCCCGCGAGGCGACCGCCGACGCCGATGCCGCTCTGGTCTTCGACGAGATACAGACCGGCGTCGGTCGGACCGGGACGCTGTGGGCCTGCGAGCAGGCGGGCGTCACGCCCGACATCCTCACGACGGCGAAGGGGATCGCCAACGGCCTGCCGATGGGCGCGACGCTCGTCGCGGACTGGGTCGCGGAGTCGCCCGGCGACCACGGCTCGACCTTCTCGGGCGGGCCGGTGGTCTGTGCGGCCGCGAACGCGACGCTGGACGCGGTCGTCGAGGACGACCTGCCCGCTCACGCGAAGGAGCTCGGCGACTACCTCGTCTCGGAGATCGAGGCGGCCACGGAGGAGCACGACCTGCCGGTGCGGAGCGTCCGCGGGTCGGGCCTGATGGTCGGCATCGAGGTGAAACGAGGGGCGAACCGCGTCCTGCGCGACCTGGCCGTGAACCACGGTGTGCTCGCGCTCCCCGCGGGTCGCAGCGTGGTGCGTCTGCTTCCGCCGCTCGTCGCTGAAGCGGACCACGCCGACGCGTTCGTCGAGGCGTTCACCGAGGTGCTGTCGTGATGGCGAGCGACGGCGAGTCGGAGTCGACCGCGCCCGACGGCGAGGAGCCGACCGCGTCCGACGCGACCGGGACCGGCGAGGCGGGGGCCGCCGCCGACGGCGGCGTCCCCGAGGCGGAGATCGTCGCGGGCGGCGACGGGGACCACCCCGACGCCTGCGACACGCCGGCCCGAAAGCTGCTGTACGACGTGGTGTCGATCCCCTCGCCCTCCGGCGAGGAGGCGGCTGCGGCCGAGCGGCTCCGTGACTTCTTCGCGGCGAACGGCCGCGAGGCGTGGATCGACGAGGTCGGGAACGTCCGCGCGCCCGCCGACGACTCGGTGCTTTTGACCTCCCACGTCGACACCGTGCCGGGCGACATCCCGGTCGCGGTGAAGCCGGCCGAAGCGTACGACGAGACGGGCCCCGCGCTGTGGGGCCGTGGGACGGTCGACGCGACCGGCCCCCTCGTGGCGATGGCGGTCGCGGCGGTCGCAACCGGCGTCTCGTTCGTCGGCGTCGTCGGCGAGGAGACGGACTCCCGCGGCGCGCGCCACCTCGTCGCGGAGCGCGACGCGGCGCCCGGCGCCGTCGTGAACGGCGAGCCCTCGGGCTGGAACGGGATCACGCTCGGCTACCGCGGCTTCCTCGCGGGGACGTACGTGAACACCAGCGAGTCGGGCCACTCCTCGCGGCCGGAGCCGAACGCGATCCAGCACGCCATCGACTGGTGGCACGGCGTCGAGGAGACGTTCACGCCGGAAGACCCCGAGACGCCCGTCTTCGAGCAGGTGACGACCAAGCCGGTCGACGTCGAGGGCGGGCTGACCGACGACGGGCTGGCGGTCGAGGCGACGATGGACGTCCAGCTCAGGGTCCCGCCGAGCCGCACCGTCGACGAGGTGCACGAACTGGCGGAGAGCGAGCTCACGACGGGGTCGGTCCACTGGAAGGAGCCCATCCCCCCGGTGATGGAGAGCCCCCGGAACCCCCTCGCGCGGGCGTTCCGCGTGGCGATCAGGGAGACGGGCGGCGACGTGCGCCTCCTCCGGAAGACCGGAACGAGCGACATGAACCTGTTCGCGGCCGCGTGGGACTGCCCGATGGTCACCTACGGCCCGGGTAACTCGGACCTGGACCACGCGCCGAACGAACACCTCCCGCTCGCGGAGCTGGACCGGTCGGTGACGGTGCTCTCGCGGGCCTGTCGAGACCGACTGTAGGCGCCGCGGCGCGCGCCGCGGCGCCGGTCTCCTCGCGCGACCGTCTCGACTTCCGACCACGACGACACCACACGGAGCACGATGGCACTCGACACCGACGACTTCCTCGACATCGACGACCTGACGCCGGCCGAACTCGACGCGGTGCTGGACCGCGCGAGCGCGCTCAAGGCCGGCGCGGACGACGCACAGCTGCCGGACCAGACCCTCGGCATGATCTTCGAGAAGCCCTCGACGCGCACCCGCGTCTCCTTCGAGACCGGGATGACCGACCTCAGCGGCCACGCCATGTTCCTCGGGCCGGACGACATCCAGTTGGGCCACGGGGAGCCGCTGCGCGACACCGCGCGCGTGCTCGGGCGGTACGTCGACGCCGTGATGGCACGGCTGTTCGACCACGCGGACGTGGAGACGCTAGCGGAGCACGCCGACTGCCCCGTGATCAACGGGCTCACCGACGAGGCGCACCCCTGCCAGACACTTGCGGACCTGCTGACGATCCGCGAGGCGTTCGGCGACGCCGAGGACGTGACGGTGGCGTGGGTCGGCGACGGCAACAACGTCGGTCAGTCGTTCGTCGTCGGCGCGGCGATGGCGGGCGTCGACGTGACGGTCGCGACGCCGGCCGGCTACGCGATGGACGAGGCGGTGTTCGACCGCGCGGCCGACTTCGGCGCCGACCCCGCCGTCACCACCGACCCCGAGGCGGCCGTCGCGGACGCGGACGTCGTCTACACCGACGTGTGGATCTCGATGGGACAGGAGGACGAGCGCGCCGAGAAGCTGGCCGCCTTCGAGGGGTTCCAGGTGAACGAGGCGCTGCTGGCGGGGACCGACGCGCAGGTGATGCACTGCCTGCCCGCCCACCGCGGCGAGGAGATAACGAACGACGTGCTGGAGTCCGACCGCGCGCTCGCGTGGGACCAGGCCGAGAACCGGCTGCACGCACAGAAGGCGCTGCTGGTGGAACTGCTGGCGTAGCAGGTCGACGCGAGCGGAGCGAGCGCTTTTTGGTCCAGCTTTTTCGAGGAGCGGTGCGCGACGCGCGGCGGTCGCGCGAGCGCACCCGACGACGAAAAAGGTGGGGCTGAAAACCGGCTGCACGCACAGAAGGCGCTGCTGGTGGAACTGCTGGCGTAGCAGGTCGACGCGAGCGGAGCGAGCGCTTTTTGGTCCAGCTTTTTCGAGGAGCGGTGCGCGACGCGCGGCGGTCGCGCGAGCGCACCCGACGACGAAAAAGGTGGGGCTGAAAACCGGCTGCACGCACAGAAGGCGCTGCTGGTGGAACTGCTGGCGTAGCAGGTCGACGCGAGCGTCGTCGCCGGCGAGATTCACAATTTCCTGAAACAAAATTTATAACCCACAACCGAAGTGTGCCCATGCGGGCGACGGCATCCACCGCACGCTCCCCACGTTCGCCCGCTTCCCCGCGCGACCGGCCGATGCTGGTCGGCTCGGCCGGTCGCGCGGGGCGTTCCACTTCCGCCGAGCCACCCGACCCCTTTTAGGCGATGGGGGAGTATCCACGCCCGTGTCAGAGTCGGCGCACCTGCGGTTCTTCCCGTACGAGGAGCCCTACCCGAACCAGCGCGAGGCGATGGACAGGGTCGCCAACGCGCTGGACCGGGGACAGGACGTGCTGTTCGAGGGCGCGCCCGGGACGGGGAAGACGCTCTCGGCGCTCGTGCCCGCCTTAGAGCACGCCCGCGAGCACGACCGGACGGTCGTCATCACGACGAACGTCCACCAGCAGATGCGCCAGTTCGTCGAGGACGCCCGCGCGATCACCCGCACGGAGCCGATCCAGGCGGTCGTGTTCAAGGGGAAGTCGTCGATGTGCCACATCGGGGTCGACTATCAGGAGTGTCAGACCCTCCGCGACGCGACGCGGTCGGTCGTGGAGACGGAGGGCGACAGGCGGGAGCTGGAACAGCGCCAGCGCGAACTGCTCGCGGAGAGCCGCGAGGGCGACGCCTCGGCGGCGGAGGCCCGCGAGGCGGTGATGGAGGAACTCGACGAGATCGAGGACGAACTCGACGAGATGGAGGACGCGACCGTCTGTGAACGTTACTACAACAACCTCACGCGGGACACCGACGCGTTCTTCGAGTGGCTCTTCGACGACGTGCGGACGCCCGACGACGTCTACGACTACGCCGAGGAGCGGGACCTCTGCGGCTACGAGCTACTGAAGGAGGGGATGGAGGGCGTGGATCTCGTGGTCTGTAACTACCACCACCTGCTGGACCCGAACATCCGCGAGCAGTTCTTCCGCTGGATCGACCGCGACCCCTCGGAGATAATCACCGTCTTCGACGAGGCGCACAACGTCGAGGACGCCGCGCGCGACCACGCGAGCCGCGAACTCACGGAGCGGACGCTCGACGCCGCGTTAGAGGAGCTCGCGGAGGCGGACGACTCGCGGGCGGACGCCGCCGAGAACGTGATCCGCGCATTCCGGGACGCGCTGGTCGAGACGTACGACGAGAGCCTCGGCTTCGGCGCCCGGGAGGCGGTCGGCGACGACTGGGAGGACGTGACGGTCGCCAACGAGGACCGCCGCGACGACCTCACGCTGGCGTTCCTCGAGCGGTACGAGGGACGCGGTATCGACACCGAGACCGAGCTCGCGGTCCAGCTCGGCGGCGCGCTCGACGAGGAGTACGAGCGGCGGTACCGGGACGGCGAGACAGAGAGCCGCAAGGAGTGTCAGGTGCTGCAGGCGGCGCGCTTCGTCGAGGCGTGGATGGACGAGGGCGCGGAGCTGGGACAGTACCCGATCGTCTCGGTTCGGCGCGACGCCGGCACCGACGAGGTGTACGGCCGCGTGGAGCTGTACACCTGCATCCCGCGGGCGGTCACAAGCGAGCTGTTCGACGAGGTGGCGGCGTCGGTGCTGATGAGCGCGACGCTGCGCCCGTTCGACGTGACCCGAGAGGTGCTCGGCGTCGAGAACGCGGCGGAGCTGGCCTACGAGATGGCCTATCCCGAGGAGAACCGCCGGACGTTCGCGGTGGACACGCCGCCGCTTTTCGCCTCCGAGCGCGACGACGAGGAGACCCAGGCGACGGTCGCGGACACGCTCCGCGACGCGATCCGGTTCACGCCGGGGAACACGCTGGTCTTCTTCCCCTCCTACGCCGAGGCGGAGCGGTACGACGACATCCTCGGCGGCACCGGGAGCCTCGCGGACCCGGACCTCGGAACGCGCTACCTCGACGGGCCGGATGTCGACACGGAGGAGATCCGGCGGACGTTCGTGGACGCCGAGGACGCGACGCTTTTCACCTCGCTGTGGGGCACGCTCGCGGAGGGGGTGAGCTTCGACGGCGACGACGCCCGGACGGTGGTCGTGGTCGGCGTCCCCTACCCACACCTCTCCGACCGCATGGAGGCGGTTCAGGACGCGTACGGCCGCGCGTTCTCGGACACCGGCCGCGCTCGCGACCCGGGGTGGACCTACGCCGTCGAGGTGCCCACGATCCGCAAGACGCGACAGGCCATCGGCCGCGTCATCCGCGGGCCGGACGACTACGGCGTGCGGATCCTCGCCGATCGGCGATACACCTCGGCGGACATGGGGAAATACTCCGTGCGGGGCGCGTTCCCGCCGGAAGAGCGGGAGGAGCTTCTGGACCTCCCGCCCGAGAAACTGAAGTTCGCGATGCTGAACTTCTACACCGACCACGACGCCTACCACGGGCCGCCGCCGGAGCCGTGAGGGGGTGCGTGGGACTCGGCCGGTCCGCCGCGGCCGGTCCACCGACCGGACGACCGGCCCGATTCGCCCGAACCACCGCGGTTTAACCGGCCGACCGCGAACGGTCGCGTATGAAGCTGATCGCCTTCGACTTCGACGGGACCCTCTCGGACTCGGAGATGACGGTCCTGCTCGCGGAGCGGGCCGGCGTGGCCGACGAGGTGGCCGACATCACCGAGCGGGCGATGAACGACGAGTTGAGCTACGCGGAGAGCCTCTACCGGCGCGCGGAACTGCTGCAGGGGCTCTCCGCCGCGGACGTGGAGGCGGCGTTCGACGAGGTGCGGATCCGCCCCGGCGCGGCCGCCCTCATCGAGCGCCTGCAGGCGGAGGGCCACCACGTCGCGGTGCTCACCGGCGGCTTCGAGCGCGGGGTCGCCGCGGCGCTCGAAAAGGAGGGAGTCGAAGTCGACACCATCGTCGCGAACCGGCTCCCGACGGACGCCGCGGGCGCGCTGACCGGCGAGGCGGACGGACCGCTCATCGAGGGGACGAAGGACGACGCGCTCGCGGACCTGTCCGACGAGGTGGGCGTGCCGCTGGCGTCGACGGTCGCGGTCGGCGACGGCGCCAACGACCTCCCGATGCTGGAGGTCGCCGGGCTGTCCGTCGGGTTCGCGCCGAAGCGGGCGGTCCGACCAGTGTGTGACGCGGTCGTCGCCTCCATGTTCCGGCTCGGCAAGGTGTTCGAGGGGTACCGAGTGCTTCCGAAAGAGGACTGATCGTACTCATGCGCCGACTTCTCGGTCGGGGCGTCTCGAACGAGAAACCCTGGAGTCGTGACCTTCCGAACAGCAGCGTTTAGAAATCTTCAGTTGGCTCTCCATGCTACGGATCTGGATCTACTGCTGATCCTGCTGCTCGGGACAGCAATACCCAGAAAGCCCCAGCCGGCTCGGCCGGCCGCGTACCGGCAGACGGTCCGGGCTGCCCGCAGTCGCGGGCTGCCGGGCTGCGACTGCCGTCGTCCCGCTCGGCGAACTCGCGGGACCCTCACTGCGCGCTCGCGCTTCTCCGCAACGCCCAGCGCGAGTGCTTGCGTCGTCCGGGCGGGACCGAGCCGGCTGCCCCTTTCAGACCCACCCACAGCACCGCTCCGCCACCCACCGCACCGCTCCGCCCCCCACCGCACCGCTCCGCCCCGCCCCGCACCGCCCCGCCCCGCACCGCTCCGCCCCGCACCGCTCCGCCCCGCTCCGCCCCCCACCGCACCGCTCCGCCCCGCCCCGCACCGCTCCGCCCCGCACCGCTCCGCCCCGCTCCGCCCCGCCCCGCCCCGCACCGCAACTGCACAGCAGCCTCTCACCTCCCCAGCCTCGGCCGCGGGCCGGCCGCGAAACCGCAACGCAGGCGGCCGCCCCGCGACCTCCCTCGCGCGCGTTTCTCACGCGCGCCGACAGCACCGCACCGCAGTCGTCCGGACGTTTTTCAGCGATCGGGCACGACTCCCGCCGTGAGTGCAGTTCGATTGCGCCGAATCCGCGTGCGTCGCCTCGCCGGCTGTCGAGATGCGGGTTCTGCGGGCTGGCTCGCGTTGGACTGACTCTCGGCGTGGAGCCCGATCAGTCGTCGTCGGTCGCCTTTGCGGGCTTGCGTCGGTCACTTCGCGGCCCCTCCGCGTCGACGTCCGGGAGCATGTCCCGGAGGTAGCGCCCGGTGTGTGACGCCTCGGTGCGCGCGACCGTCTCGGGGGTCCCGTGGGCGACCAGCTCGCCGCCGCCCTCACCGCCCTCCGGGCCGAGGTCGATCACGCGGTCGGCGTTCTTCACGAGGTCTAGCTCGTGCTCGATGACGACGACGGTGTTGCCGTTGTCGGTGAGCCGGTGGAGCACCTCGATGAGCTTGCGCTCGTCCTCCTTGTGGAGCCCGGTGGTCGGCTCGTCGAGGAGGTAGAGCGTGTTTCCGGCGTCCTTCTTGCCCAATTCCTCCGCGAGCTTGACGCGCTGGGCCTCGCCGCCCGAGAGGGTCGTCGAGGGCTGGCCGAGCCGCATGTAGTCGAGGCCAACGTCTTTCAGGAGCTTCAGCCGGCGACGGAGCCCGTCGTGGCTCTCGAAGAAGTCGTACGCCTCCGCGACACTCATGTCGAGCACGTCCGCGATGGTCGCGCCCTTGTAGGTCACGTCGAGCGTCTCGTCGTTGTAGCGCGCGCCGCCGCACTCCTCGCAGGGGACCTGCACGTCCGAGAGGAAGTTCATCTCGATGGTGACGGTGCCCTGCCCGCCGCACTCCTCGCAGCGCCCGCCCTTCACGTTGAACGAGAAGCGGCCCTTCTCGTAGCCGCGCTGCTTGGCGAGCTTCGTCTCCGCGAACAGCTCGCGGATGTGGTCGAAGACGTCGGTGTACGTCGCCGGGTTCGAGCGCGGCGTGCGGCCGATGGGCGACTGGTCGATGAGCCGAACGGTCTCGATCCCCTCCATCCCCTCGACCGCGTCGTGCTCGCCGGGGTCGACGGAGGTGTTGTCGTTCATCTCGCGGACCAGCGCCTTGTAGAGCACGTCGTGCATCAGCGTCGACTTGCCGGAGCCCGAGACGCCCGTGATGGCGGTGAAGACGCCGAGCGGGATCGGCACGTCGAGGTCGTCGAGGTTGTGCTGGCGCGCGCCGCGCACGACGAGCTCGCCCGTCGGCTCGCGACGCTCGTCGGGGACGGGGACCGCCTCGCGACCGGCGAGGTAGTCGCCGGTGACGGAGTCGTCGGCCTCGCAGATGTCCGCGAACTCGCCCTGCGCGACCACCTCGCCGCCGCGCTTGCCTGGCCCGGGCCCCATGTCGACGATGTGGTCGGCGCGGCGCATCGTCTCCTCGTCGTGCTCGACGACGATCAGGGTGTTGCCGAGGTCGCGGAGGCCGGCGAGGGTGTTCAGCAGGCGGTCGTTGTCGCGCTGGTGGAGGCCGATGGAGGGCTCGTCGAGGACGTAGAGCACGCCCACGAGGCCGGACCCGACCTGCGTAGCGAGCCGGATGCGCTGGCTCTCGCCGCCCGAGAGCGTCGCCGCCTCGCGGTCGAGCGTGAGGTACTCCAGCCCGACCTCCTCCATGAAGCCGAGGCGGGCGCGGATCTCCTTGAGGATCTCCTCGGCGATGGTGCGGTCGCGCTCGGAGAGCCGCGCCTCCATCCCCTCGAAGTGCTCGCGGGCGTCGCCGATGGAGAGCCGGTTCACCTCGGTGATCGGCGTGCCGTCGACGAGCACCGACCGCGACTGCGGCTTCAGGCGGGTGCCGTCGCAGGCCGGGCAGGTGGTGACCGCCATGTAGTCCTCGATGTGCTCGCGGGTGGACTGCGACTCCGTCTCGACGTGGCGGCGCTGGAGGTTCGGGATGACCCCCTCGAAGCGCTTCTCCTTGCGCCGGACGCCGTTCTTCGTCTGCCGCTCGAAGACGACCTGCTCGTCGGTGCCGTAGAGGAACTGCTCGCGGACGTCGGGGTCGAGGTCCGCGAAGGGCGTGTCGACGCTCACGCCGAAGTGCTTCGCCACGGAGTCGATCCGGGTGCGGTAGTACGACCGGTTGTACGACCACGCCTCGAACACGTCCTTTATCGGCTTCGAGGGGTCCTGGACCACGAGGTCCTCGTCGACCTCCTTCGTGGAGCCGATCCCCTCGCACTCGGGACAGGCGCCGTGCGGGGAGTTGAACGAGAACGACCGCGTCTCGATCTCGGAGAAGTCGATGCCGCAGTGGGTACAGGCGAGCTCCTCCGAGAACTCCACGACGAGGCGGTCGGCGGAGACGCCGTCCGCGTCGCCGTCGTCGTCTTCCGGCTCCTCGGAAGCGCCGCCCGCGAGGTCGCCGGTCGACCGCGCCGCGGAGCCGCCGAGCTCCTCGGCCGCGCCCTCGGGCGGGTCCGGGACGATCAGCTTGAGGACGCCGTCGGCCTCCGCCAGCGCGGTCTCCACGGAGTCGGTGATCCGCGACCGCTCGTCCTCCGAGATCCGGATCCGGTCGACGATCACGTCGATCGTGTGGTCGTAGTTCTCGTCGAGCTCGGGGTCGTCGAACGAGAGGTCGTACGGCTCGCCGTCGACCTCCACGCGGGCGTACCCCTCGGACTGGAGGTCGTCGAACAGGTCCTCGAAGGCGCCCTTCTGGTCGCGGACGACCGGCGCGGCGACCATCGCCTTCGTCCCCTCCGGCAGCGACATGATCCGGCGGACCATCTGCTGGGCGGACTGCTCGCCCACCTCGCGGCCGCACTCGGGACAGTGTGGCGTCCCGACCCGGGCGTACAGCAGTCGGAGGTAGTCGTGGAGCTCCGTGACGGTGCCGACCGTCGAGCGGGGGTTGTTCGCGGCGTTCTTCTGGTCGATGGAGATGGCCGGCGAGAGCCCCTCGACCGCCTCCACCTGCGGTTTGTCCATCTGGCCGAGGAAGTTGCGGGCGTACGCCGACAGCGACTCGATGTAGCGGCGCTGCCCCTCGGCGTAGATGGTCTCGAACGCGAGCGAGGATTTGCCCGAGCCGGACAGCCCTGTCACCACGGTGAACTCCTCGCGGGGGATGCGGACGTCGAGGTCCTTGAGGTTGTGCTCCTCGGCCCCGCGGACCTCGATGTAGTCCTTGCTCATGTGTCGTGTGCCACCGGCCTCACGGTGTTCGGTGTCGTTGATAGCCGAGTCATTCGATACGAAATTCTGGGTCCGAGGACACTTATCCTCCCGGTTGTGCGGGCAGCCGGTGGAGCGAGCGGGACCGGCAACCGACTCGCGTGCCGCACGGATCCCCGGGTGAGCGACGGGCACGACGACCCGACCGTTCGATCCGCCATTCGTCCGCGGATGGCGGGCTCCCGGAACGGCGGAGTGAGAGGGGGTGCGCTCGATCCAAACACGCGCGGTCATGTCAGGAATGTTCTATTCGTGTTTCCGGTGTGTTTCGACCGGACCGTCGTGTCTCGGCGCTCATGTGACGGGCATGAATGTACTGAGGCGCACGTTCGGGGACGCCGAGAACGTCCCGGACGAACACCCGGATTTTCGGCCACCCTAAAATATCTGAGTGCTGACAACATTTATTGCCCTGCTGGACGAACGTACACGGTATGAGTACCGAGAAACAGGTCCGGCACAGAGCGGGCACCGTCGAGGAGAACTCGCTGAAGATCGACCGGGGGAAGGCCGAACAGATAGTCGAAGCGCTGAACACCGACCTCGCAGCGACGTACGTGCTCTACCACCAGCTACGAAAGCACCACTGGAACGTCGAGGGAGCGGAGTTCGAGCAGCTTCACGACTGGTTCGGCGACGCCGCCGAGGACGCTGAGGACAACGCCGACGACCTCGCCGAGCGCGTCCAGGCGCTCGGCGGCGTCCCGGTCAGCGGCCTTCGCTCGCTCGCGGACCACGCTCCCGTCGAGTCCGAGAGCGACGACGTCTACGACGTCCGGACGTCGATGGCGAACGACCTCCAACTGTACCAGGACGTCATCGAGAGCGTCCGCGAACACGTCGCGCTGGCGGAGGACCTCGGTGATTACGCGACGAGCGAACTGCTTCGAGACGTCCTCGAGGACCTCGAGGACGACGCACACGAGGCCCATCACTTCCTCGAAGACGACACGCTCGTTCTCGAAGACGCCACTCACTGAGGTTGAGAGGATGACGAAGCGACAGATCGGCCTGGTCCGAGAGCCCGAGACCGGCGATCGTCGACAGGACTGGGACACCGTCGAGGCGAACTCGCTCCGGATCGACCGCGACGACGCAGTCGAGATCGTCGACCTCCTACGGGTCGACCACGCGGGCACGTTCAACCTGTTTTACCTCCTCCGGAAGCACTACTGGACGGCCGAAGGAGCCGAGTTCCACGAGGTCGCCGACTTCTTGGCGGACGCGTACAGGCGCGTTCGCGAGATCAACGACGACATCGCGGTCCGAATCGTCGAACTCGGCGGCGTGCCGCCCAACACGCCGCCGACGATCCAGGAACACGCCGAGGTCCACCTCGAGGCGGAGGACCTCTACGACCTGCGAGCGTCGCTCGAGGGCGACCTCGAGGGCTACGCCACCCTCGTCGCGACCATGCGCGACCACGTGAGGGCCGTCGAAGCCCTGGGTGATACGGGTACCGGAGAGCGACTCCGTGACCACCTCGAGGCGCTCGAGGACGACGCCCACGAGATCGAACAGCTGCTCGCGGACGATACGCTCGTGCTGGAGGAGGCGCGCAACTGACCATGGCGAAGACCCCACACCTCCGAAAACCGGCCGACGGCCGCGTTCGGCGGAACTGGGACGAGGTCGTCGAGAACGACCTCCGCCTCCACCGGGAGGCGGCCGAACGGATCGTGGAGGCGCTGAACAGCGAGCTCTCGGGCCTGTACATCCTGTTCAACCAGGTCCGGAAACACTACTGGCTCGTCGAGGGAGCCAACTCGAGGGAGGTCGGTGAGTTCCTCGCGGGCGCGACCGACCGCCTCTCGGAGATGACCGACGACCTCGCGATCCGGGTCCACGCGCTGGGGGGCGTCCCGGTCTGTGGTCCGATGGGCATCCGGCAGCACGCCCCGATACACATCGAAGCGCCACACCACTACGACGTGCGGTCCTCGCTCGGTCGCGACCTCGAGGGCTACGCCGAACTCGCGGTACAGTTCCGCGAACACATCGGACTCGCCGAAGAGCTGAACGACCCGACGACCGGCGAGCTCCTGCGCGAGCACAGCAAGACGATCGAGAAGGACGCCCACACGATCGAGCGATATCTCGCCGACGACACGCTCGTTCGAAGAGACGCGCTTCAGTAACCCCTACTCCGGCGGCGACACGGTCGTATCGGTCGCGATCCAGCCGTCGGTGTTGCCCGGTTCAGTGAGGACCGTTCGCCCCACGTTGAGTTCGTAGGCGTTCAGTTCGGGGGATTCGTCGACTGGGCCGCCTCCGACGGGCTCGCTCCCGGCGCCGGCGTCCGACGGCCGGCTGCGTGACGTGGTCATCGAATGTGTTTAGGTATGCCTAAAAACAAAAGCGTTCGCATCGGAGCCAGGTTGTCCTGAACGCGTCGTCGGTGTGGGACACGAACGGGTCGCACAGGAGTGCTCGAAAGGGGCGTCGGAACCGATACGGCGTCCACCCCACGGGATTTGGGTACCGTCCACGGAACGAGTGGTCGCCGCGGCCTGGAGCTACGTGGACGACGCCGAGGGGATCCCGGGTGGCTCTCCTTCCCGATGAACGCGAGGCGCGGATTCACGGAAGCCTCACGCCTGCTCGCGTCCGCCGAGCGTCAGACGCCGACGGGGACGTTTTTTACGTTCGGACCGCGCACACCCTACAAATGGGACTCAGGTGTCTGCTCGGGCACGACTTCGGTGAACCCGAACTCGAGCGCGAGCGCGAGGAGGAGGGCGACGAGGTCGTCATCACGGTCCGCGAGGTGAAGACCTGCGACCGCTGCGGTGAGCAGCAGGTCGTCAGCGAGAACAAGGAGGTCACCTCGATCGAACAGCTCGCCGACGCCGCCGACACGGCGGCCGACGCGCCCGCGGACGCGACCGACGCCGAACCGGCCGAGCCGGCCGTGTCGAGCGGCGACGCCGAGCCCGCCGAGCCGGAGGCCGCCGTCGCCGAGGCCGAGGAGCCCGTCCAGCCGGACGAGCCGGGCGCCGAGCCCTCGGTGGAGCCGTCCCCCGCGGATGCGGAAGTCGAGGACGAGGACGACGCCGTCTTCATCGACGAGGGGCCCGACGGGGCCGATGAGCCGGAGACCGTGGACGGACCCGCACCGGACCTGAGCGGCATCGAGAACGAGCCCGCGGACGCCGACGCGCCCGCCGCCGGGGCGGACGCCGGCGGAGCAAGCCGCGCGTCCGATCCCGAGACCGACTCGGCGCCCCGGAACGCGGACGAAGAAGACGCGGAGATCCTCGACGATAGTCCCGGTGGGCAGCGACAGGACCCCCACGTCGACGCCGAGCCGGACGCGGCTGGCGCGACCGGCCACGGCGACTGGCCCGATGCCGGCCCGGGCGGGGACGCCGAGAGCGGCGACGAGGTCGACGCCGAGAGCGACGACGGCGTCATCCTCGACGAGGAGCCCGACACCGACCCCGAGCGCGAGTACGGCGAATGGCCGGAGCCGGACGAGGAGGCCGAGGCGGCCGCCGACGAGCCCACCCCGTGGCCCGAACACCGCGGCGACGACGAGGGGTACGACGCGACCGTCGACGAGGGCGAAAGCGAGGAGGCCGGCGTCAGCTTCGGTGGCGGGCTCACCCCCGAGGTGGACGACGACGCGGTCGACAGCGAGGCGGTCGACGACGACGCGGAGTTCATCGAGAACGAGCCGACGGAGCCGACGCCGGAGCCTGCGGCGGACCGAGAGCCGACCGACGGAGCGGGGGCGACCGACGCGGACGCAACGGGCGACGCCGCCGCAACCGGCCCCGCGGACGGCGCGACGCCCTCGACCGGTCGGGACTTCACCGATACGGAAGGCGCCGAACTCACGACGACGATGAACGAGGCGGACACCGAGTACTACTGTCCGGAGTGCGGCATGAGCCGGCCGGCCGACGGGAACTCGATCCGCGCGGGCGACAGCTGTCCGGAGTGCAAGGTCGGCTACATCTCCGAGCGCCAGCTGTGACGCCGCCGATGTGGCCCGGCGCTCCCCTCCGGCCGCCCCGCTGACGAAACAGGTTTACCGTCCCCTGCCGAACGCGTTGCCAATGAAGGAGTACAAGATGCGACGCGGCGAGCATCTGGACGACCGGATGCCCGACCTGAAAGCCTCCATCGAGGAGTACTTCGGCGAAGTGACCGGCACCGAGGAGACGAACGGCCAGGAGCTGTACGTCGTCGAGGACCCCGACAACCCCGTCTTCGAGCGCATCCTCGCGGGCGCCGCCGAGTACAGCGGCAAGAAGGACAAGCTGATGGTCCACTTCGAGGAGCGCGACGCCGAAGACGTCATCGCCGAGGGCAACGCCGACGCCGCCGCCGACGCGGTCGACGCCAAGAACGACTTCCTGCTCGAAGCGACCGGCCGCGACGCCAAGTCCCGCCGCGACTCCATGAAGCGCGCCGTCGAGGACGAAGCGCCGGATTACTAACGACCTTTTTCTGCGTCGGGTTCGCGCGGCGCAGGCGCCGCGCTCACCCATCCTTGAAAAATGTCGATCAAAAAGGGGCCGCGGTCGGCGCTGCGGGCGCTGCGCGCCCTCGCGCCGCCGCGGTACCTCGCGCTTGACCGCATCAGCACTGCATCAGCACCGCCACCGCACCAGCACCGCCACCGCACCAGCACCGCCACCGCACCAGCACCGCTACCGCACCAGCGCCGCCACCGCGACAGCGGTTACAGAAAACGCCACAGCGCCGCGGCCGCTGACAGAAAACCCTTCACAGCGCCTCGACCTGCGACAGAAATTTCGGTGACACCGCCGCCGTGGAGCGGAAAACGTGTCTGGGTCGCCGCGGTGTGCTCAGAGCGCGTTTTCGAGGGCGCTCGCGACCGCCCGCGCTTTTTCGGCCAGTTCGGTCGGGACGTCGCCGGCCGCGACCGCGGCGTCGAGCTCGTCGTCGTCCACGCGCCGGACGGTGCCGTCGGCCTCCTTCACCACGTCGACGTGGAGGTCGACGTACCGGATCGCGTCCGGAAACGCCTCGACCGGCGTACAGACGTTGACGTAGGTCCCCTTCGTGGCCCCCTCCGCGTCGCGGTAGACCGTCGGGTACCACCACCGGCCCTCCTTGAACGAGGTGTGCGCCGTGTCGCCCGCCTCCCGGCGCGCGTCGAGTTCGTCGTAGCTCCCGCCGGGCGTCATCTCCCGGCGCACCGACACCGACCCGCCCGGCTCGACCTCCGTGACGGTGCCCTCTCCGAGAACGATCCGGTGGCCCGCGGGCTTGCCGTGCTCGATGCGGACGGCGTCGCCCTCGTGGGGACCGAACTGCTCGGTCACCACGTCGAAGGGGAACGCCGCCTCCGGGTCCTCGCCCGGCGTGGGCTCCGTCAGCGCCTCCGCGAAGTCGACGCCCGCGCGAGCGCTCGCGGACCCGGCCTTGATCCGGTGGTGGCCGGGCATCGTGGGCGCGACCGCGCCGCGCTCGCGGTCGAGCGCGAACCGCGACTCGCGGCCGAACCAGACCCACGCGCCGGCCCGCGGCGCGACGAGGCGACCCGGCTCGCCAACGGGGTCGTCGGTCGCGTCCCGCACCGCCTCCGCGCGGTCGACGGCGCTATCGAGCGCCTCTCGAAGCGCGTCCATCCCGGCGTCGACCGCGGGAGCGTGCCAGACGATCCCCCAGTCGTCGGGCGGATGGAGGTCCAGCAGGTCGGCCATGCCGGCGAGTTCGCGGCCCGCGGCCTCGTCGTACGACTCCACGCGCGTCCCGCCGCCGGGGACCAGCGAGGCGAGCTCGCCGACGACCCTGATCTCGGCGTCGAGCTCCGGCCGGTCGTCGTCCCACGGCGCCGTCGCCTCGCGGACCTGCACCCGCACCGCGTCCCCGACCTCGACGCGGTCGTCGACGTTGCCGTAGGGGAGGTACCCCTCGACGGTCGCTCCCCGACCCTCTGCCCCGACCGCCGCCCCGAGGTCGACGAGAGCGCCGCCGCCGAGAGCCTCGGTTACCTCGCCGTCGAAGACCGCGCCCTCGGGCGCGGGGTCCGTCCACGCCAGCGCGTCGCGAGCGACCCCCCCAAGCCGGCCGGTGACCGCCTCGACCGCCGCGGGATCGCCGGCGACGCCGACGCCCTGCCGGTCGTCCGTGGTGGCGACCTCGACCGCCGGCGCGCCGCCTTCCTGAACCCGGTCGGCCAGCGGGGTCCCCGCGAACCGCCGCCGGATGGGCGGCGAGGCGTCGACCGCGTCGTGGCCGGCGTCGGCCAGCAGCCGCGTGAGCGCCGTGGCGTAGATGCCGCGGACGCGGACCGGCGGCGTCGCGAGGGCTGTCTCCCCGTCACCCCCGTCGTCGGTCGAAGCGTCCGCGGCGGCGTCCTCACCCGGCACGCTACAGGTCCTCCGGGTCGCGCGCGAAGCGAACGCGGTCGTGGACCGTCGGTCCGAGCGTCAGTTCGACGACGTCATCAGAGAGCGTGCGACCGTCCTCGACGTACGCGCCCCACGAGCCGAACGAGACGTACCCCCGCAGGTCGCCGCCGTGGGTGTACAAGTCGACGGCGCAGTCGGGGTGTTCCTGCGGACCGTCCGGGCCGTGGGCCGTCTCGAGGTCCGAGTGGAGCGTCTCCGCGTCGGCGACGAACGACTCGATGGCCGCCGCGTCCTCAGCCACGAGCTCGGCCGCGCGGTCGCTCGCCGCCCGGATCTCCTCGGTGTCGAGGCCGGCCTCCCGGAGCGCCTGCTGCGTGCGCGGGTCGAAGTGCATACCCCGCCTACGGGCGAGGGGCCCTCAAGGCTCACGGTCCGGCGCCGTTCGCCCGCCCCGGCGCCGTTCCCCCGGTCCGCCGATCCGGCCGCCGCCACCAGAGCTTAATCTGTGGCGGGCGACCGGTGACCCATGACGGACAGGAAGGATCCGATAGAGACCGCCTCCGACGGCTCCCGCGACCTCTACGACGTGGCGACGTGGGAGCCGCGGACGGCGCTCGACCGCGTCGCCGTCTCGGGGTACTGGCTGTTGACGCGGGGCGCGAAGGTCGCGGTGGTGCTCCTCGCGTTCCTGATCTTGCTCTCGCTCGGGATCCTCGGGGCGCTGTCGGAACCCGAAATCGGCCTGCTGACCGCGCTCTCCGCGCTGCCCGCGCTCGGACTGGCGGCGTACGTCCGGTACTCGGATGTGACCGAGGCGGAACCGCTCTCGCTGCTGGTCGCGACGTTCCTGCTCGCGGTCCTGACCGCCACCTTCGCCGCAGTGGTCAACAGCCTCGTGCAGGGAGTGTTCGGCCCCTTCGAGGGGCTCAGCATGGTGGTCTTCTTCTTCCTCGTGGTCGGACCGGGCGAGGAGGCGGTGAAGCTGCTCGCGGTCCGGCTGTACGCGTACACCGACGACCGCTTCGACGCGGTGATAGACGGCGCGGTGTACGGCGCGGTCGCGGGGCTCGGCTTCGCCACCATCGAGAACGCGCTCTACATCGCGCGCAACGTCGACGCCGCGGAGCTCGGCGCCGGGGTCGGGCTGGCGATCCTCGGCGCCGGCGACGGCATCGCGGCGCTCCGTGCGCTCGCGGGGCCGGGCCACGTCATCTACTCCGCGTTCGCCGGCTACTACCTCGGGCTCGCGAAGTTCAACCCCGAACACCGCGGCCCCATCGTCGTGAAGGGCGTCGTGATCGCGGCGTTGATCCACGCCACCTACAACTCGACGGTCGGCCTCGGCTCGGGGATCATCGGCGCCGTCACGGGGCTGTCGTCGCTCCCGGCGTTCCTCGTGTACGTCCTGATCTTCGACGGCGTGTTCGGCTTCGTCCTGCTCCGGAAGATCTGGCGCTACCGCGAGACGCACCTCGAGGTCCACGACGAGATCGAGGAGGACGCCGCTCCGGAGATGACCGAGTTCGAGGAGTGACTACCGGGCGTCGGGCGTGCGATATCGATTCGACGGCCCTGCCGCTACCGGGGTATCGTGTCCGAAAAAGTGGAAAGCCGTCGGTTCGCAGGCGGTGCAGCGACGGGTGCGGTCGGCGGTGAGTGTGGTGTCCTATCGGGGGACGCTCACATCGCGCCGCCCATACCGCCCATGCCGCCCATGCCGCCCATGCCGCCGGCGCCGCCGGGCGCGCCGCCCTCGTCGCCGCCGTCGTCGGTGCTTCCGCCCTTGAGGTCACCGGCCGCGATGACGTCGTCGATGCGGAGGATCATCGTGGCCGCCTCGGTCGCGGACTCGATGGCCTGCGTCTTGACGCGGAGCGGCTCGACGACGCCCTCGGCCTCCATGTCGATCACGTCGCCCGTGTAGGCGTCGAGACCGGCGCCGAACTCGCCGCCGTCGTGGCGGGCGCGGAGGTCGACCAGGGAGTCGATGGGGTCGAGGCCCGCGTTCTCGGCGAGCGTGCGCGGGATGACTTCCAGCGCGTCGGCGAACGCCTCGACGGCCAGCTGCTCGCGGCCGCCGACGGAGTCGGCGAAGTCGCGGAGCTGCAGCGCGAGCTCCGTCTCGGGGGCGCCGCCGCCGGGCAGCACCTTCCCGTCGAGCAGCGTCGTGCGGACGACGCCGAGCGAGTCCTCGATGGCGCGCTCGATCTCGTCGACGACGTGCTCGGTGCCGCCGCGCAGGATGAGCGTGACGGACTTGGCCTCTTCGACGTCCTCGACGAAGATGCGCTCGTCGCCGCCGACGTCCTTCTGGGCGACGGAGCCGGCGAAGCCGAGGTCGTCGCTCTCGATGTCGTCGAGGTTGGAGACGACGCGGCCGCCCGTCGCACGGGCGAGGCGCTTGAGGTCGTCGGACTTGGCGCGGCGCACCGCGAGGATGCCCTCGCTGGCGAGGTAGTGCTGCGCCATGTCGTCGATGCCGTCACCGACGAAGACGACGTCGGCGCCGACCTCGGTGAGGTGGTCGACCATCTCGCGGAGCTGCTCCTCTTCCTGGTCGAGGAACTGCTGGAGCTGGTCGGGGTCGGTGACGTTGACCTCGGCGTCGATCTCCGTCTCCTTCACCTCGAGGGCGCCGTCGAACAGCGCGACGTTCGCGTCCTCGACCGCGTAGGGCATGTTCTCGTCGACGCGCTCCTTGTCGACGATGACGCCCTCGACGAGCTCGGACTCGTCGACGGAGCCGCCGACGACCTTCTCGACGGAGACGTTGTCGGTGTCGATGCTGTCCTCGTCGGCGACCGCGGTGACCGCGTCGACGACGAGTTCGGAGAGGAGGTCCTTCGAGGACTCCGCGCCCTTGCCGGTCATCGCGGTCGCGGCGATCTGCGTGAGGGTCTCGCGGTCCTCCTCGGAGACGTCGATCGCCTCGTTCTCGAGGATCTCCTTGGCCTTCGCGGCGGCCTGGCGGTACCCCTGCGCGAGAGTGGTCGCGTGGATGTCCTGGTCGATGAGCTCCTCGGCCTGGTCGAGGAGTTCACCGGCCACGACGACCGCGGAGGTGGTGCCGTCGCCCACTTCCTCCTCCTGGGTCTCGGACACCTCCACGATCATGTTGGCCGCGGGATGGTCGATGTCCATCTCCTTCAGGATGGTCACGCCGTCGTTCGTGACGACGACGCCGCCCGTCGAGTCGACGAGCATCTTGTCCATCCCTTTCGGGCCGAGCGTGGTGCGGACGGACTCCGCGACCGCCTTCCCGGCCGTGATGTTCATCGTCTGCGCGTCCTTTCCGGAGGTGCGCTGCGAGTCCTCGGAAAGTACGATCATGGGCTGATTGCCCATCCGCTGTCGCTGTGCCATAGTACACCCACTGATTGTCTGTGGTTCTATAAAAAACCTTCGTCGACATCGTGCGAAAACGGCACACGGAACGCCGTAGCAACCGCATGCGTACTCTTCACATGGTGGGTTTATACGTCAGTCAGCCGCAAACGCCGACCGCGTAACGGCAGTTCGGAACGCGACGGCGCGGAAAGCGGGCCGAAGGCGGCTCGCGGACCGAAGGCGGCTCGCGGACCGACCGTCTCAGGGGCTCGAAAAGGAGAGGTCGTCGCCGAGCTCGTTGGACTTCCGCTCGAGGAAGGAGTACACCGCGCCGTGGGGAGCGCCGTCGACGAGCATCCCGACCGCGCGCCGGACGACCTCGACCTCCTCGGGGTCGCCGATGGCGCCGACCGTGGAGCCGTAGACGACCACGTCCGCGCCGGTCAGCTCCTCCAGCAGTTCGCGCGTGCGGCCGTTCTCCCCGATGACGCGGCCCTTCTTGCGCTGGAGGTCGTTGTCGTTGCGGGTGTGTTCGGACAGGTCGATCAGCTCGAACGTCCGGAGGTCGTCGTCCAAAAGCGACAGGGCGGCCTCGGGGGTGAACCCGCGGCCGATGGCGCGGACGATGTCCGGCGCGACGAGCCCCGCGACCGGGTCGCCGACGCTCTCGATGGCGACCGAGCCGCTCTCGGAGTCCACGTCCAGCCGCACCTCCGCGCGCTTCTCGACCTCCCGCATCGTCTCGCCGCCGGCGCCGATGAGGACGCCGATCCGGTCCTGCGGAACCGTCACGTGATTCATACGCTCCGGTAGCCGACGGACGGTTTTAAACGTGTTCCAGCGCCGCTCCGCCGGGAACCGCGGGGTCGCGCCCGAGCGGTCGACCCGTCGCCCGCCCGAAGCGCGGCGAGAGGACGCCCGCGCCGGGCGTCGATTCTCACGATCGAGAACGACGGCCGGTCGCGTGCGCCCGAATCGTTCGCGTCGTTTTCGGCCGTGAACGGTACGGACGGTCGACCCGGTTTATACCGGATCCGCGCGTCGAGCGCCGTGTATGCAACGCAAAACTGCACTCGTGGCGCTCGTCGCGCTGCTCGTCGGCGCGACGGCCGCGGTCGGCGCGGCGTCGCTCGCGGTCGACGTGAGCCAGTCGCCCGGCGAGACGGCGACGGTCACGGTCACCGACAACGGAACGGCCGTCGAGAACGCGACCGTGACGGTCGAACCGACCGACGAGAACGCGAGCTACGCGGGTAACGGCACGTACACGACCGACGCGAACGGGACGGTCGAGCTGCCCGCCCCCGACGAGGACGTCGAGGTCTCGGTGACGGCGGAGTACAACGGCACCACCGCCACACAGACCACGGTCCTCGAGGCCGCCGACGAGTCGTCGCTCTCGGTTGGCGTGAGCCAGACCGCGGGCGAGTCGGCGACGGTGAGCGTGAGCGAGAACGGCACGGGCGTCGCGAACGCCTCGGTCGACGTCGCGCTCGCCGACTCCGAGGACGCGGAGAACGTCACGTACGCGGGCACGGGAGCGTACACGACCGACGCCAACGGGACGGTCGATCTCCCCGCCCCCGAGGAGAACGTCACCGTCGACGTGACGGCGACCGCGGACAACGAAACCGCGTCGACGACCGCGACGCTGCTGGCCGCGACCGGCAACGGCAGCGAGGAGGCGTCGAACTTCGGCCAGCGGCTCCAGCAGTTCAAGCTCGAACTCGGCGCGAACGCCACCGGGCAGGACATCGCCTCGTGGGTCGTCGCGAACAACCCCGGCAACGCGCCCGACCACGCCGGGCCCGGCGCCGCGGACGACAGCCCGGCCGCGAACGCCTCGGCGAACGGCAACGGGAACGGCAACGGCGCCGGTGGCCCGCCGGAGCACGCGGGCGGTGACGACGAGGACGCCGGCAACGGAAACGGGGGCGGCCCGCCCGCCCACGCCGGCGGTGACGACGGCGACAAGGGGAACGGTAACGGAAACGGGGGCGGCCCGCCCGCCCACGCCGGCGGTGACGACGGGAACGACGAGGAGACCGACGAGGAGACGACCGAGACCGAATCGTAGCTCGCCCCGGTCATCCCCGCTAAATCCGCCGTCATAAACTGTCTAAACGATTTCTTCGGGTCGAAACGGCAGACGGTGTTTAAGTTACCCGACGCACACGAGCCGATGCGGGCAACGTGAGATCGGAGGCACACGGCGAACCGCGCAGCGTGGAACCGCTTCACTCTCCACCACCCACACCACCCACGCGGTTTCCACGGGCGAGGTTCGCGCGGGGCCGAAGCGGTCCGATCTCGGCCCGACACTTCTGACCGGTCCCGAACCGACCAGCGGCGGCACCGGCGCCGACACCGTCACCGCCTTCGGGCGCGTCCTCCCGGCCAGTGTCGGTAGCGTTTTGGGTGCGGTCGGCCAAGCCAGCCCCATGAGCGAACACTACGCGCCGGTGTCCGAGCACCTCTCGGACCCGGCGACGGCCCGCCGCGAGGGGCGACGGAAGATGGACTGGGCGCTGCAGCACATGCCCATCCTGCAGGAGCTTCGGGAGTCGTTCACGGCCGAGCAGCCGTTCGAGGGCGAGGTCATCGCGATGGCGATGCACGTCGAGGCGAAGACGGCGAACCTCGTGGAGCTGCTCGCGGACGGCGGCGCCGAGGTGGCGATCACCGGCTGTAACCCCCTCTCGACGCACGACGACGTGTCGGCGGCGCTCGACGGCCACGACCGGATCACCTCCTACGCGGTCCGCGGCGTCGACGACGAGGGCTACTACGAGGCCCTGCGCTCGGTCGTCTCCCACGACCCGACCATCACCGTCGACGACGGGATGGACATGGTGAAGATCGTCCACGAGGAGTACCCGGAGCTGATCGACACCATCGTCGGCGGCGCGGAGGAGACGACCACGGGCGTCCACCGCCTGCGCGCGATGGACGAGGAGGGGGCGCTGGAGTACCCCGTCTTCGCCGTGAACGACACGCCGATGAAGCGGCTGTTCGACAACGTCCACGGCACCGGCGAGTCCTCGCTGGCCACCATCGCGATGACGACGAACCTCTCCTTTGCCGGCAAGAACGTCGTCGTCGGCGGCTACGGCTACTGCGGGAAGGGCGTCGCCAAGAAGGCGGCGGGCCAGAACGCGAACGTCATCGTCACCGAGGTCGAGCCCCGGCGCGCGCTGGAGGCGCACATGGAGGGCTACGACGTACTGCCGATGCAGGAGGCCGCCGAGAAAGGCGACGTGTTCGTCACGACGACGGGCAACCGCGACGTGATCACCGAGGAGCACTTCGAGGTCATGAAGGACGGCGTCCTGCTCGCGAACGCCGGCCACTTCGACGTGGAGATCAACCTCGACCAGCTCGAGGACCTGGCGGTCGACACCTACGAGGCCCGCGACGGCGTCGAGGCCTACGAGATGCCCGACGGCCGCCGGCTCAACGTGCTCGCGGAGGGGCGGCTCGTCAACCTCGCCGCGCCCATCGCGCTCGGCCACCCCGTCGAGGTGATGGACCAGAGCTTCGGCATTCAGGCCGTCTGCGTCCGCGAACTCGTCGAGCGCGGCGACGAGTACGAGGCCGGCGTCCACGACGTCCCCGACGAGCTCGACCGCGAGGTCGCGGAGATCAAGCTCGCCGCCGAAGGGGTCGAGTACGACGACCTCTCGGCCGAACAGCGCGAGTACATGGGCAGCTGGGAACACGGGACGTAAACTACCCCTCCCTACTCCCTCGGCGCATACGCGCCTCGGTCCTTGAGGGTGGGGCTTTGATGTGGACTCGCGGCAATCAATCACCAGCAATAGGCCGGTGACTCTCGCCGTTCAACGTCCCACCATTCACACGCAGGTCTACTTCTGCGTCTCCGCTCCCCGACTTGGGCGAGGAACGGAGTCTGTGTGTCCGTTTTCGGGCGTACCGTAACCCGATATTTTTCGCACCGTTGTAGTCCGCGTTGACCTCGTACCCGCACTTCTGGCACTCAAAGTGTTCTCCGTGGCGGTTGTCCTCGTGCGTGAATCCACAATCCATCCGAGAACAGCGGTGGGACGTGTGGTTCGGTTCGACTTGTTCCACGGAGATGCCCTGTTCAGAGGCCTTGTAGGAGACGTACTCATAGAGGCGTCGGAACGCCCATACATGATGCCACTCCGCCTGCAATAGTCGATCTCGGATGTCGGTCAAGTCCTCGAACACAATAACGTCGCAGTCGTGTTCGACGGCTTCCGAGACGAGTTCGTTGGCGATCGTATGGATGTACTGTTTGCGCCAGGCCTCTTCACGCTTCCCGAGGCGAAGCAGGGCCTTGTGTGCGGCCTGCGTGCCGCGCCGTTGCATCTCTCCACGTCGCTTCTCGAACTCACGACACCAGTGGTCGTAGTCGCCCCCCTGCCAAAACGTGCCGGTTGAGGACACAGCGAGGCTGTTGACGCCGAGGTCGATGCCGAGGACCGTTTGGTCGGAGTGCCCGGTATCTGCCGAAACCTCTGCGTCACCGTCTACCCGCTGCGTTGAGATGTTGAGGTAGAACTCGTCGGTTGCCGCGTCGTACCGAAGCGTACTCTCGCGGAACTCGTAGTCCTCGGAGAGTACGTACCGCTCGTAGGGCGTCGGGCTGTCCGCCGGGAGAACGAACGATGGTTCGATCCGCCCCTCGACAGTTGCCAGAGACACCTTGTTGCGATAGAAGGTGGCGCTCCGCGTGTCGTAGTCCATCGTTTCGGCGGTGAACGTCGGACAAGAGACACGCTGTCCTTTCTTCCACCGTTCGATACACGCTTTGACGGCTTCGACAGCGCGTTTGATGGCGGCTTGGACGAGTTGTGCCTGTAGGTCCGTCTCCTCTCGAAGTTCGGAGTAGAGCGCGTCACGAACCTCTCGCTTGTTGGTGTTGCACTCGGTGTAGGAGGTGTCGGACCAACAGTAGTCGGCGGTTCGGTTCGCGCAGTACAGGTATTGCTCGGCGGTTCGGTGGAGTGCGTCGCGTTGCTCGTCGGAAACGGCGAGTTTCACGACGGCGGTTCGACGCACCACCATGACTTCAGAGAGTACCCGATGGTACTTATATGTCTGGGAGTCGGCCGGTCGCAGTATGCTGGTTATGTCGTCCCATGTCGGGTTACTCTCCGGCCTACTCGCTACCTTCGCTACGCTTCGGTCGCTCCTTGAGGCCGGAGGCTCCACCTCGAAAACGCTGATCGGGGCGACCGGGGCAACCTCGGCCGGTCGGTCGGGTGTTCCGACTCCTCCGCGGGCGATTCTCCGTCCTTCGCGACCGCCGACCCCGAGACAGACATTCGCACGCGCGGCAAGAGTTACACCTAAAAGTCCGGCCGTCAAGGCCCGACCATGGAGAACGTCATCTACCTCGCGCTGGCGTCGGCGGCCTGTCTCGGCTTCGCGGCGATGAACTTCGTGCTCAACGACGGCGGCATCCTCCCCGGCTGGATCCTTCTGGGCGTGCTGTTCGCGGTCGTCGGTGCCGCCACGGTCGTCTTCGGGGACGACGAGGGCGCGAACGGCGGCGTCGAAGCGTAGGCGAGCTGCCGCGGCGTGGGTCGACGGACGACGCCGCGGAGCCGAGGGCTTTTACCCTCGTCCGAGCAATCTCCGCCGATGACGGAACCGACGGAGGGCGAGCATGTCCGCGAACCGTAAGGGCGACCGCCGCGAGCGCGAACTGGTGAACGCACTCGACGAGGCGGGCTTCGCGGTCATGCGCGCGCCCGCCAGCGGCAGCGCGACGGAGCGCGAACTCCCCGACGTGCTCGCGGGCGACGGCGATCGCTTCTACGCCATCGAGGCGAAGTCCTCCGCGGGCGACCCCATCTACCTCTCCGGCGAGGAGGTGGAGGCGCTGCTGTTCTTCTCGCGAAACTTCGGCGCGAAGGCGCGCATCGCGGTCCGGTTCGACCGCGAGGACTGGTACTTCTTCCATCCCGGCGACCTCTACACGACCGACGGCGGCAACTACCGGGTCAAAAAGGAGACGGCGCTGGCCGACGGGACGGACTTCGCGGAGTTCGTCGGCGACTCCGAGCGGACGACGCTGGACGATTTATGAGTCCGCCTCACGCTCCGCGGTCGAGCGCGACGAGCCGCGAGGCGGGGAAGCCGTACCGCTTCGCGTCGCGGACCCCCGCGGTCGGCGAGAGCGCGTCGACGTAGACGGCCTCCACCACCGGCTCGTGGGCGCCGTAGCCGGCGTTAGTCGGATAGTCCGCGATGGGCCGTCCCTCGTCGGTCTCGTGGGCGTCGGCGCGCTCGTCGGTGACGCGGGTGACGATCAGGAGCTTGCCTGTCTCCCGGTCGCGGACCGCCGCGCCCGGTTCGGGCCGGTGGTCGGCACAGAGCTGCGGCCCGGTCGCCTCGAAGGGGACGAACGTCTCGGCGCCGCAGACCGCACAGACGCCGACGCGCTCGTCGGGGCCGGGGACGGTCCCGGCGTCGACCTCGCGTTCGACGCGCCGGAGGTGCTTGCAGCGCGCGCCGCGGATGGCGTGGTCGGGGCAGGTGCAGGTGCCGGCGTCGAGCGCGACGACGTAGGTGCCGCCATCCGTCTCGACGACGTATCGGCGGTCCCGCAGCGGGCGGACGGTCATCGGCTCGGTGCGGGCGCGGTCCTCGCGCGTCTCCGGCTCCGAGGTTCGAGGCGAAACGGACGGGATGCGTGTCGGGCCGGCGGATGACGCGGCTGTGTTGCTGGTTTGCGTCATGAGTGGGGCGAGGGTGAGACACCCTCGCTTCGTGTGGAGAGAGGGCCCGAACGCGTATAAACGTCCGGTCGGGCGGAGCGGATGAAGTGCCGAAACGGCGGGTTTCGACCCGTCTTTCGCGTGTTCTCGACAGTCGGCCGGGCGTCCGCGGTTTCGAAGTCCTTTTGAGCGGGCCGGGGGTACCCGCAGGCATGGATATCGACGCGGAACTCCGCCGGCAGGTCGCGGTCTCGCTGTTGGCGGCCGCGGTCTTCGTCGCGGGGCTGGTCGCGCTCGGCACCACGTTCGGCAACGGCTCCGAGGCGGGGCTCTCCGCGAGCGGGTCGCTCGCGCTGGTGGGACTGCTCGCCGGCTTCGTCCTCCTGATGGCGGGCGTCGGGGCGTACCTGATCCGAGTGAGCGACGAGGGGTAGTCCGACAGCCGGCCCCGTTCTGCGAGTACCCGACCGGAGAGCGTCGCGACCACCGGCCGCGCTCGCTCCGCCGCCCGGTTCGTCGTTCCGCCGCCCCGTTCGTCGCCCCGCCGCCCGGTTCGTCGTTCCGCCGCCCGGTTCATCGCTCCGCCGCCGCGCCTTTTAACGCCCCGCCGCGCGTTGCACAGGTCGATGACCGAGCTTCGGGTCTGTTCGTACAACGTGCGCTACGCGAACCCGGACGAGGGCCACGACGTGTGGGAGTTCCGCCGCGCGGGCGTGACGGACCTCGTCCGGTTCCACGCGCCCGACCTCGTCGGGTTCCAGGAACCGCTCCCGGAGCAGGTGGCGGACCTCGAGGAGGGACTCCCGGCGCACCGCCTCGTCGGTCGCGGACGGCGGGCCGACGGGGACGGCGAGGCGTGTCCCGTCGGCGCGCGGACCGACCGCTGGACGATAACCGATCGCGACACCTTCTGGCTCTCCGAGACGCCCGAGGAGCCCGGCGCCGCGTGGGGGGCGAACCATCCCCGGATCGTCACCTGGGCGCGCGTGGCGCGCGCCGGTGATGAGGGGGCCGAAGGCGGCGGCCGCGGCCCCGCGTGCTACCTGTTCAACACCCACTTCGACCACGAGAGCGCGCGGGCCCGCCGCGAGAGCGCTCGGCTGCTCCGGGAGCGCGTGGCGGCGATAGCGACCGACGCGCCCGCGGTCGTGGTCGGCGACCTCAACTGCCGGCCGGGGAGCGAGCCGCACCGGATCCTCACCGACGGCGGCCTCCGACCGGCCGCCGAGGCGGCCGACGTGACCCACGGCCCGGACACCAGCATTACCGACTTCCGGGGACCGATCCACGGCCGGCGCATCGACCACGTCCTCGTCGGCCCCGAGGTGACGGTCGAGGCCTTCGCGACGCTCGCGGATCTGGACGACCGCGGGCGCCACCCCTCCGACCACCTGCCCGTACTGGCGCGGCTTCGGATCTGACGGTGTTCCACGGAGGTTCTCGGAGGATTGAGAAGGAGTGGTGACTGGTGCGGGCGGATCGTGAAGGTCGCGTCCGGTTCGAACGTCGCATTTGGCTCTCTGAGACACCCATTCCGGTACTGTTGCAGTTCCTGCTGATCTGGACAGCAACACCCAGAAAGCCCCAGCCGGCTCTCCCTGCGACGTTTTTTCTGAGTCTGCTGTCGATCCTGCTGATCTGGACAGCAACACCCAGAAAGCCCCAGCCGGCTCGACCGGCCGCGGCACGCTCTGCGCGCTCGCGCCTCTCAGCAACGCCCGGCGCGAGTGCTTGAGGCGCCGGGGCCGGATCGAGCCGGCTGCCCCTTTCAGTCCCACCCACAGCCCCGCCCCGTACCGCAACCGCCCAGCTCCGCAACCGCACAGCTCCGCAACCGCACAGCAGCCTCACGCCTCCCCAGCCTCGCCGCAGCCGCGGTCGCGCGACCGCACCGTACCGCTGCGCGACCGCGGCTGCGGGCTCCCTCGCGCGCGTTTCTCGCGCGCGCCGACCGCACCGCCACGACCACTGACTGAACGGACGGCCGTTGCCGAACGCTCGAAATTCGTGGCTTGCGATGGCCACTACTCGGCGTCGTCGCGTTCGTCGTTCTCCTCTGGGTCTTCGGCGTCTTTGCCGTCTTCGGCATCTTCCGCTTCCCTCTCGTACTTCGCCAACGCGTCCTCCCAGCCGCGCGCGGCCGTCTCGTGGGTCTCGCGCAGGTCCGCGATGGGGGTCTCGGTCGCGTCGACGCGCAGGTCGGTGTAGTAGGGGTCCCCGCCCTCGCGGTCCTCGGTGGTCTCGACGATCAGCGCGGCCGACTGAACGGGGAGGTCCTCGCGCTTGTCCCCGCCCTCTGCGTGGCCGGCTTCGAGCGCGTCGATCAGCCGTTCGGACAGCGGCGCGTCGCCGAAGGCGTCGGACTCGTAGGCGGCCGCGGTCGCCTCGATCACCGCCTCGCCGGTCAGCAGGTTGCCCGCGACGGTGTAGTTCTCGCCGACGGTGTGGCCGAACCAGCCCTTGCACTCCTCGCCGGAGAACGCGAACGTCCCGTCGGCGTCGACGCCGTGGAGCTGACGGCTCTCCTTCCCGTCGTCGGCGTTCAGCAGGGCGGGCAGGGCGTCCTCGACCGCGAGCCCGTCGTCGAGGTACGCGAGCCCCTTCCGCCCGAGCTCGACGTTGACGAGCGACTGGGTGGCGACCGCCCCGTTCTCGGAGGCGAACGGACAGAGCGTCCCCACGCCGGGCAGTCGGGTGGTGACGGCGACGCCGAACCGGGTCTGTCTCTCGCCCTCGTCGTCGGTGTACTCCTCGCGGACGCAGATGCTGAAGGTCATGGCCGAGCCTCGCCCGCGAGCGGACAAAAATCCGGGTTTCGCGGAAGGGCGGACGGGGTCACGCGGGTCCCGGCAGGCCCGGACCGGCCCCGCGCCCGTTCCGCGTCGCTACACCCCCGCGGCCGCGAGCGCGTCTGACGTAAGACCTAATGCGGTCTCCCCGGCATTGGGGTGTATGGGCATCATGAGCAAGATCCTCGGCGGCGGGGGTAACCGGTCGGTCGACGACTACGTCGAACTCGACCTCGACGACTTCGCCGAGGCGGCCGGCGGCGCAGGGATCACGGTCCACATCGCGGAGATCGGCGACAAAAGCGACATCATCCCGATAAAGGACGCCGTCTACGACGGCGACTTCGTCATCGCGGACATCACGCGCCACTCCACCTCCGACCGCACGGTCGAGTACATCATCGACGAGCTGCGGCAGGTCGCACAGGAGGTCGACGGCGACATCGTCCAGAAGGGCGACGACCAGATCATCCTCGCGCCGACCGGCGTCTCCATCTCGCGACAGAAACTGGAGTAGCGGATACGCTTGTCCTCCCGCGCACTCCGTGGAACATGAGCAGGACGCCGCTGCGCGTCTCCGCCGGTGAACTCTCCGCGGACGAGATCATCGACCAGCTCCGCGACGGCCGGCGCGTGCTCGTCACCGTCGAGGCGTACGGGAGCGAGTCGGAGGTCGCGCTCCGCCACGACGGCGAGACGTTCTACTGCGACACGCCGACGCGACTCCACCGCCACGACGACGAGGCGGGCATGCGCGAGTGCATCGCTCACATGGGATACGCCCGGCCGGAGAACTGACTTTTAAGCGCACGGTCACGTACTACGCCCATGAGCGAACCCGAGATCGAGGACCTCGTCGGTGACTCCTCGCCGAGCTTCGAGCACGTCCTCTCGTGTGTGTTCGGCGTCCGCGACCACGAGAGCCGGACGTACGTCGTCCTGTTGAACAACCCCGGCAGCACCATCGCGGAGCTGGCCGAGGAGCTCGACCGCGACCGGTCGAACGTCAACCGCTCGCTGTCGACGCTTCTGGAGAAGGGGCTCGTCGAGCGCCAGCGCCGCCTGCTCGACTCGGGCGGCTACGTCTACCAGTACACGGCCGTCCCGCTGTCGGAGGCGAAAGAGCGGCTCCACGCCGCGCTCGACGAGTGGGTCGCCGACGTTCACGACGCCATCGACGGGTTCGAGCCGGAGGAGCTGTGACCGGCACCCGCCCCCGTCACGGCGCCGGCTCGTAGGCCACCACCGCGCCCGCGATGCCGTCGACCGCGAGCAGCCGCCCGCCGCCGACCGCCAGCCCGCCGTGGGCGGCGAGGTGGCCGCCCTCCTCGCGGATCGTCAGCAGCTCCCGGTCGGCGAACCGACCGGGGTCGCCGCGCCGGTTGACGACCACCTCCCCGCCGGCGGCCGCGACCGTGTCGCCGACGACCGCGGGCTGGGACACCTGGATCCCGGTCCCGCCGTCCGCCGTCCAGCGCCGCGAGCCGTCGCTCGCGTCGTGGGCCGTCAGGCTGCTGTCGGCGACGTAGACCGTCTCCTCCGCGGCCGCCACGCTCGTCCAGCTCCCACGGTCGATCCGCCAGCGGCGCTCGCCGTCGGGCTCGAGCGCGACCGTGCCCCCGATCCCGGTCGCCACGACGCCACCCTCGTCCGCGACCGGGCTCGCCATTGCCGCCTCCAACGGTTCCCGCCAGCGAGGCTCGCCCGAGGCCCGGTCGAGCGCGAGCAGGGTGCCGTCGTCGGGGAGGTAGACGCGGTCCCTGTCGACCGCGGGGGCGATCAGCGTCGTCATGTCGTCGCCGACGGCGTTGTACTCGTCGTAGCGGAGGGGTTCGAGCGGCCGGCGCCAGCGGACCCGCTCGGGGCCGTCCGCGTCGCCGTCGAGGTCGACCGCGAGCGCGGCGGCGTCCGTGCGCAGGTACGCGGCGCCGTCGGCGACGCTCGGCGCGAACCCCCGCGCCTCGAGTTCGACGCGCCACAGCTCGGTCCCGGTCGCGCGGTCGAGGGCGACGAGCGCGGGCGGGTCCTCGGTCCTGGTCGGCGGGTCGTGGGGGACGAGCACCGCGCCGTCGGTGAGCGCGAGACCGCCGGAGGGTAGCAGGTCGACCGGCTCCGGCCACCGCGGCGCGCCGTCGGCGGCGGCGAGCGCGAAGACGCCGTGGTCGCCGGCGGCGTAGACGGTCCCCTCCGCGATGACCGGTTGGACGTACGGCCAGCCGCCGATGCGGTGACGCCACGCGACGCCGACCGCCGCGGGAAGGGTCGCGTGGGGGGCGTGGTTGGCGTTCGCGGCGTCGCGTCCGACCTGCGGCCAGTCGCCCGAGAGGTCGGGCTCGCGGTCCTCGTCGAGGGCGGCACAGCCAGCGAGCCCGGTCGCGCCGAGGGCGGCGGCGCCGGACAGGAGGTCGCGTCTGGTGGAGGGCATCGTGCGGGCGTTCCGGCGGCGCGGATAAAGGCTTTCAGGACTCCGGGGGCGGTCGGCGCCGGGCGGCGCGGGTCGGTCCTGGTCTCGGCCGGCACCATCCGCCCCCACCGCCCGCCTTTTACGGGCCGGGCGCGGAGGGTTGGCCAATGAGTCTCGACCTCGACGCTCCGGCCTCCGAGGCCCCCGACTGCGCGGCCGACGGCGCGTGGCTCGCCTGCATCGAGTGCGGCGCGACGTTCGCCCCCTTCGACGACGTGCGCTACACGTGCGACGACTGCGACGGTCTGCTGGAGGTGCGGTACGCCGACCCGCCGACGTTCGACGACTTCGGCGCGGGCGCACCCAGCGAGGGCCCCGAGCGCGGCGTCTGGCGCTACCGCGCGGCGCTCCCGTTCGACCTCGGCGTCACGCTCCCCGAGGGAGACACGCCGCTCCACGAGGTCCCCCGCCTCGAGGCGGACGTGGGCGTCGACGCGCTCCGGATCAAACACGAGGGGATGAACCCCACCGGCTCGTTCAAGGACCGCGGGATGACCGTCGGCGTCCGCGTCGCGGAGGAGCTCGGCGTCGGCGCGCTCGCGTGCGCCTCGACCGGCAACACCTCCGCGGCGCTCGCCGCCTACGGCGGCCGCGCGGGCCTCGAGACGCTCGTCCTGCTCCCGGAGGGGAAGGTCGCGGCCGGCAAGATCGCACAGGCGAGCCTCCACGGCGCCCGCATCCTGGAGGTGGCCGGCAACTTCGACAGCTGTCTCGACATCGTGCAGGATCTCGCCGCGCGCGGCGAGGCGTATCTGCTCAACTCGCTGAACCCCTTCCGGCTGGAGGGACAGAAGACCATCGGCTTCGAGATCCTGGAGGCGTTCCACGCCGACTACGGCGCCTACCCGGACCGGATCGTGCTCCCGGTCGGCAACGCCGGCAACACGTCGGCCATTTATAAAGCGTTCCGCGAGCTGGTGCAGGCCGGCGCGCTCGACCCCGCCGAGGTCCCGAAGATCACCGGCGTGCAGGCCGAGGGCGCCGCGCCGATGGTCGAGGCGGTCGAGAACGGGGCCGACGAGGTCCGGCGCTGGGAGGACGTCGAGACGCGCGCGACCGCGATCCGCATCGGCAACCCCGTCAACGCGCCGAAGGCGCTCCCGGGGATCAGGAACACCGGCGGCACCGCGGTCGCCGTCTCGGACGACGAGATAACTACGGCCCAGCGCGACCTCGCCCACGAGGGCGTCGGCGTCGAGCCGGCCTCCGCCGCCAGCGTCGCCGGGCTCAGAAAGCTCCGCCGCGAGGGCGTCGTGGACGACGACGAGCAGGTGGTCTGTCTCACCACGGGTCACCTGCTGAAGGACCCCGACGCGGCCTACGCCGCCGGCGGCGACCCCGAGCCGGTCCCGAACGACACCGACGCGGTGCTCGCGCACCTGAACGACGCCTGACGCGTCGTCGCCCGACGCGTCGACGTCTGACGCGGTGCCGACTCGCCCCGGACCGCACCCTTTTCCCGCCGGGCGCCCGCACGACGGGCCATGAGTACGGTCGCGCTCGCGCTCGTCGCCGTCGTTCCCGTCGTCGCGTTCCTCGCGGCGACGGTCGGCCCGCTGTACGCCGCCGACCGGTTCCGCGAGACGCGGCCGCCGACCGACGCCGAGCGCCGGCGCCTCGACGCGCTCCGGGAGACGGCGTGCCTCGACGTGGGGCGCGTCGCGGTGTTCTCGCCGGCCGGCGGTGAGGATCCGGCCGACGCCGAGGAAGGCGGCGACCCCGCACCGGCCGAGATCTCCGTTCGCGGCCCGCCCGGCCGGCGCGTCCTGTTTCTGACGCCGGGCGTGTTCGACCTGGACGACGAGACGGCGACCGCCCTGCTGGCCGCGGAGGCGGGACGGCTGGCAACCCACTACAACGAGTTCCGGGCGGTCGCGACTGCCGCGGTGCTGACGCTGCTGGCGGCGGTGGTGACGACGCTCGTCCCCTTCGAGGCCGGCTTCACCGCGCTGGCCGCGGTCGGCTTCGTCGCCTTCTGGGCCGGCCGCCGGGTCCAGTACGCGGCGGACGCGCGGGCGGCCGACCGCGTGGGTGCGGAGACGCTCGCGGACGCCTTCGAGCGCGCGGCCGCGCTCCGCGGGGTCGAACCCGAGACCGGAACGTGGCGGACGTGGTTCGAGGTGCAGCCGCCGCTGGGGGACCGGATCGCGCGCCTGCGCGAGCGGTAGGCGTCGTCGCGCGGCGTCGGTCATCGCCGCCCCCGTCGCGGAGCGACGGAGTTAGGGGCCGGGACGGCGGAGTCGCCGGCATGGAGACGCTCGTCATCGCGGGCGGCCGGGTCCTCCGCCCGGACGGCCGCGTCACCGAGGACGACGTACTGGTCGACGCCGACGCGGGCACGATAGAGGCGGTCGGGCCGGACCTGGAGGGCGACCGTCGGCTTGACGCCGAGGGCGGCGTGGTGATGCCGGGACTCGTCAACGCCCACACCCACGTCGCGATGACCCTGCTGCGCGGCTACGCCGACGACAAGGCGCTCGACGCGTGGCTGCGGGAGGACATCTGGCCGGCCGAGGCCGAGCTGACTCCCGCGGACGTGGAGATCGGCGCGGAGCTCGGGCTGCTCGAGATGATCCGCTCGGGGACGACCGCCTTCGCGGACATGTACTTCGAGATGGACCGCGTGGCCGCGGCCGTCGAGCGCGCGGGCCTCCGGGCCAGGCTCGGCCACGGCGTCGTCACGGTCGGGAAGGAGGACGCGGCCGCGACCGCGGACGTGGAGGAGTCCATCGCGGTGGCGACGGAGCTCGACGGCGCCGCCGACGGCCGGATCCGGACGATGTTCGCGCCCCACTCGCTGACCACGGTGGGGGAAGCGTACCTGCGCGAGGGGCTGGAACTCGCGGCCGCCCACGACCTGCCGGTCCACCTCCACGCCAACGAGACGACCGACGAGGTCGACCCCATCGTCGAGGAGCGCGGCGAGCGCCCGGTCGAGTACGCCGAGGACGCCGGCGCGCTCGGTCCCGAGAACTTCTTCGCGCACGGTGTTCACGTCGACGAGACGGAGATCGCGCGGCTCGCCGCGACCGACACCGCGGTCGTTCACTGCCCGGCGTCGAACATGAAACTCGCCAGCGGGCTGGCGCCGGTCCAGCGGCTCCGCGACGCGGGCGTGACGGTCGGGCTCGGGACGGACGGCGCCGCCTCGAACAACGACCTCGACCTGTTCGACGAGATGCGCGACGCGGCGATGGTCGGCAAGGTCGCCGCGGACGACGCGGCCGCGGTCCCCGCGGAGGCGGTCGTGGAGATGGCGACCGCGGGCGGGGCCGCCGCCACCGGCCTCCCCGGCGGACGGGTCGAGGCCGGCGCGGCCGCGGACCTGATCGTCGTCGACTTCGACGCGCCGCACCTCACGCCGACCCACGACGTCGTCTCGCACCTCGCGTACGCCGCCCGCGGCGGGGACGTGCGCCACACGGTCTGCGACGGGACGGTACTGATGGAGGACCGCGAGGTGCTGACGCTGGACGCGGAGGCGGTACAGGACCGGGCCGCCGAACACGCCGCCGACCTCGTCGCGCGGGTCGACGCCGCGGAGTAGGCACGCGGGCCGACGCCGCGGAGTAGGCGTGCGCCGACGCCGCGGTTTCGGGCTCGACGCCCGTCCGCGGCGTCGGTCGCCGCCTCAGTCGACGATGATGTCGTCGCCGTCGACGGTCGGCTCCGGGTCGGACTGCATGTGCTCCTGATAGCGGTCGATCCAGCCGGCGAAGCAGTCGGGGCAGAGCCGCTGCGTGTCGATGTTGGCCCGGTCGACGCTGAGCCGCACCGTGCGTGCGAGCGCGTCCGGGGTCGCGTCGCCGCAGGCGTCGCAGGGGTCGTCCGGCGGGGCGTCGCTCATACCTCGTCGTCGGAGGGAACTGCCATAGTCGTTACGCGCCCGATACGCCGCGTTCGAGCGCTCGGCGCTACGTCGTCCGGAACGCGCGGTCGCCGGCGTCGCCGAGGCCCGGGATGATGAACCCGTCCTCGTTGAGGTGGTCGTCGATGGCGACGGTCAGCAGGTCGGCGTCCGGGAACCCCTCGCTCACGCGGACCAGTCCGTCCGGCGCGGAGACCGCCGAGAGCACGAACAGGTTCTCGTAGGCGTCCGCCTCCGCGAGGATGTGGTCGAGGACGGCACACATCGTCGACCCGGTCGCGAGCATCGGGTCGGCGACGATGATCGTGTCGTCGGAGCTGATCTCGGGGAGCTTCACGTAGTCGATGGTGATGGGGAACTCGCCCGCCTCGTTCATCCCGGCCTCCTCGTCGCGGCCCGCGGAGATGACGCCCTGCTTGGCCCGCGGGAACGCCTTCAACAGCCCCTCGACGAACGGCGTCGCCGCGCGGAGGACGTTGATGATCACCACGTCGTCGAGTCCCTTCACGCGCTCGCCGGTGGTCTCCTCGAGCGGCGTCTCGACGGGGACGTACTCCGTCTCCATCGCGCCGTCGATGATCTCGTAGCCGCAGATCCGACCGAGCTTCACCAGCCCCTTCCGGAACGCGACCTGCTCCGTCTCCACGTCGCGGAGCCGCGAGAGCGTGTCCTTCGCCAGCGCGTGCGTGATGAGGTGCGCGTCGTCTCGGTCCTCGATGGTCATTACCCGTGAGCGGGGTCGGCTGACCCTTAAAACACCTGTATCGCCCGTGTGGCTCGTCAGCGCGGGACACCCTGGCGTTCCTCGCGCTATCGACGTGCTCCGGCCCCTACTGCAACACGAGCACGTACGTCAGCGCGAACAACACGATCGCCGCGGTCGCGACGTTGACAGCGGTGTACGCCACGAGTCCGAGCAGTCCCAGGCCCCAGACGGCGATCCACGCGAACGTCGCCGACAGCACCGCGTTCATCCCCAGGAGAACGAGCGGGTCGCCCGACGAGGACTCGACCGCGTCCTCGAACCCCGCCGGGTCCTCCCGGTCCCCACTCCCGGCGCCTTCCCCCGCCGCGTCCTCGCGGTCGCCCCCGTCCGATTCGCTCATGCCACAGTCCGGGAGGAGCGACCACTTAATCGTTCGCCGCGCCGAGGCGTGCTGGTGATCCACACACTCATTGCGTCGCGGCCCGAACCCCATCCGTCATGCGCCGTCCCGCGCTCCGCAACGCGGAGGGAACGCCGGTCGACCCGGTGCCCGTGCTGGTGGTGGTCGCACTCGCGTTCATGGTCGCGGTCTCCATCGGCCCGATATACGGGCAGGCGTACGGGCTCTCGCTGGCGGCGTCGCTCGCCGTCTCCGGGGGCGCGTTCCTGCTGACCGCGGTCGGGGCGTACCGCTGGCTGGTCCGGGACGCGCGCCCCGCGGTGGCCGGCGAGGTCGACCCCGCCGACCGCTTCGCCACGCTGGTGTACCTCGCGCTGGTGCTGCTGGCGCTCTTCGTCGGACTGACGCTCCCCCTGTTGTGACTGCCGTGCGACTCGTTCGCACGAACGGGATGGTGTTTAGGCTCGCGCCGCCGAAGCGTTCGGTATGGGAATCGTCGACACGATCACCGAGACGCTGAAGTCGTCCCGGCCGCGCGCGCCCGAGGAGGGGGGCGACGACGGCTCCAGCGGCGCGTACTGGTGTGACGACTGCGGCGTCCGCGTCCGAGACGTCGAGGTGGAGCTCGAGGGGTTGGCCCTCGCCGACGACGGCACGCCGCTGTGTCCCGAGTGCGGCGAGTCGCTCCGGTTCGAGCGCGCGTCCGGCACCGGCTGCGCCTGCTGACGCGCCGACCGCGCCCGTCTACGGGGACGCGACGGCCGACCGCGTGCAGTGCGGGCGTGGCCCATCCCGCCGCCGTACCGTAACCGTCTTAAGTATAACCGCGGTACGTGTAGGTGAGTCCTGATAGGGTAGTGGACTATCCTCTTGGCTTGCGGAGCCAGGGACCGGAGTTCAAATCTCCGTCAGGACGTTTCCGCTTTCTCGGAGGACCAATCCCGGCGAGCGACCGCGCTGTCTGCCGCAGCCGTCTCGGCCTCTCGCCGGACCGCTCCCGTCTCTCGCTTGAGACCCCGCCGACTCCCTCATCTACTTGTATCGTCGTGGTGTGTCCCCGCACGTGTCTCGCACGGGAACCGACGGAGGCGACGACGAACCGGCAGCGCCCGGCGAGCGCGACGCCGACTCCGGGGCGGGCGACGAGCGCGTGGTCCTCGCGAACGGGCTGGCGCTGGACAAACGCGACGAGTTCGCGGCCCGCAAACACGCCGCCTCCGACTCGGACCTCCGGCGGATCGCGCTTCTCGGCCCCGCCTTCTGGACGGCGACCTCGCTGGCGAGCCTCCTCGCCGTCGTCGTCGGGATCGTCTTCCTCGTCAGCGACGCCGCCACGGGCGCGGACGTCGCGTTGGTCCTCCGCGCGGCGCTCGGCGGTGACCTCGTCGGACTGCTGTCGACGTATCCCATCGCCGTCGTCGCGGGAGCCCTCATCGTCGCTCACCTCTGGCACTACCTCGTGTCCCCGGTTCGCGGGGCAGTCGCCGAGCTCGGGTCACGCGTCCGGCGCGCGCTCGACCACCTGCGGCAGTTGCTGCTCATCGCACGCTGGGACACGCTGAAGGTCGGCAACTACTGGTTCCCGTTCACCACGCACCTCTCCGACCGCGACCCCCTGCTGGTGCTGGGTCGCGACGACGTCGCCGTTACGGGGACGTACGGCGACCGGCCGCACTACCGCAACGTCTTCGTCGACGCGATATACGTCCGCTTCCGCGGCGGTCCGCGCCGACTCGACCTCGAGCACGCGCTGTTCGACGACCGAGTCCGTCGGTTCCGGGCGATGCTGTTGGTCGGTCTCGCGATCCCCGTGGCCGTCGAGTCGATCGCGGCCGTGCTCGGTCGAACGGCCCCCCCGACGACGACCGCCGGAGTCGCCGGCGTGCTCGCCCTCGCAGCGGCGGTCGCCCCGTGGCGCGTGCCGTGGCGCGAAGCGGCTCCCGCCGCCGCCGTCGTCGGGGCGCTGTGGCTGGCCTCGAACGCGGGCCCGCTCCCGGAATTTCCGGTCCTGTGTGCGGCGGCATTCCTCGCGGTGCTCGCGCCGCTCGCGGCGACGCGAACGCTCGGGTTCCGGTCGCGCTTCTACGGGGAGTCCGCCGCGTTCTCCCGGTCCGACGTGGTGTTGAACGAGCCCGACACCGGGGAGGGACGCACGCGGCTCGGTAACTCGCTTCTCGGATACGGCGTCTTCTACGTGAGCGAGTACTTCCGCGAACTGCTGGGCTCCGACCGTCGGACGCGGGTGACGGCGGGAGCGGAACTGGCCGACGCGCTCGCGGCCGATCCCGACGACCACGCGGCGGTCGCCGCGGCGGCCGGGCTGGAGACGGCGTGGGCCGGCGGCTCGCTCAGCGGGGAGGAGACCGTGGACGTGGAGGTGGTCGGCGTGGACACCCTCGTCACGACGACGGATCCCCATCGGGGACCAGTCGGACGGGTGGTGGCGGCACTGCGTCGCCTCGCCGGCGAAGGTGACGACGACGTGACGACGGACCTGGACCGAACCGGGACCAGCCGCGGGATCCGGCTCCCGGTCAAGGCGTTCGCGAGCGTCGCTCACTCTCCCGGCCGGCTCGACGGGTCCCTCCCCGAGACGCCGATCTTCGCCGGCGTCGAGTGGCCGGAGGAGCGGGTTCACCACCTGTTCCTCGGCGGAGCCGAACACAACGTGGGGCTCCGAAAGCTCGTCCTCGCGCTGAAGGCGGCGGGCTACGAAAACGTCGACCTCGCCGAGAACGCCTTCGTGGACCCCGACGGGATCCAGTTCCCCGCGGAGTATTTCGTCTCCGCTGTGGTCGATAAGGACCTCCTGAGTCGGGACGACCCCGCATTCCTGCTGTTTCGGCATCCGTTCGACGGCGGGAGCCGGGAAACGGACGACGAAAACGCGAACGGGGGCCAGCACGCCCACGCCGTGGTCGGCCTCTCGGCGCTCGGATCGAAGGCCGGCTTCCTGTTCTGGAACGATCAGCGGCGACGGGGCTTCCCGGACCTCGACCCGGACGTCCTCTATCGGGTGACCTACGACGACGAGGACATCGACGACCTCGGCGACCCCTTCTTCGACGAGCGCGCGGCGGAACGGCTCCGGATCGAGGTCGGAGACGCCGAAATCGTCGAAGCCCCGACCGAGACCCGCCTGGGGCGTGCGGACCTCTCGATCGCGTTTCACGAGGACGCCGCGGGCGAGTCGGAAGCCGAGAGCGCGGAGACGGGGGACGCGAGGCGGGGCGGTGAGGGGTCGTGACCGCGGAGGAGCGCGGCGGGATGGGCGATCTGCTTCCCGAGGGCCACTCGGACGCCGTCTTTCTCAAGGGGCGGACGGCGGTCCACGACCGGACGCGGAACCGCTGGCTCGTCGCCGTCGACCCCCTCGACCCCGTAGTTGCGTTTCGTGACGTGCCGGGCGCGTACACCACCGTCAGGGAGATCGCGGCGCGCGAGTCCAGAACAACCGCGGACGGCGAGACGGTCCGCATCGAGGGGCCGTTCCTGATCGGCGCCGGCGTCGCGCTGCTGGCGGGCGACGACCTGATCTGCCTCCGGCGGTCAGGGGGGGCGAGCTTCGACCCGGGGGCGTGGACGACGCCCGCCGGTCGCCTCGACCACGCGCCCCTGGAGACCGCCTACCGCGAACTGTACGAGGAACTGCTCGTCACGGTGGGGGGCGATCCGGCCTTCGTCGCTCCGGACCCGGGTGCGGGTCCGGAGGCGGCGCTTCGAGACGTGTACGCCGGAACGGTCGCGAACGCGGACCTCGACCCCGACCCGACCGCCTGGGATCGGCTGCCGACGACCGTCCCGGACGCCTACGAGCAGCACCTGGCCGCCGTCGAGACGGTTGCGGGCGACCACGTCGAGCGAGCGTCCCTGCTCGCGACGTTCGTCGAGGACGCCAACACGCTGGAGCTACGCGCGGTCGCCCGCGTCCGGGACCGGCCGGGGCTGGCGTTCGCGGACGGGGAGGGAAGCCGGCCGGTCCGCCGGTTTTCGCCGACAGCGCTGCGCGCCGCGAGTGCGGACGACCTCGTTCCGTTTCTGCAGTACCTCCGCGAGACGGTGTACTGACCGACGCGGTTCCGCTCGTCCCCCGCCGACAGCCCTTCCAGAACGATACCCGTCTGCGGGGCGGATCGCCGGTCGACGTCCCTCGCCGAACCGTTTAACGGCGCGCGACTCCGACCGTTCGACGTGACGCGAGACGAAGACGCAACGAGCGGGGGCGTCGAGTCCGGGCGTGAGCCGGAGCCAGAGCCGGACCGCGAGCCGGTCTCTGTCGAGACCGCGCTCGACGCCGGGCGCGTGCTCCTCACTCAGGGCCACCTCCGTCCGGCGCGCGAGTCGTTCGAGCGCGCGTGGCGTCCGCTGCCGGCGGGGAGCGACGACGAGCGCCTGCTCCGCGGACTGATCGGCCTCGTCGACGCCGTCCGCGGTGCGCGGCGGGGCGATGCCGACAGCGTTCGGGCGGCGGCCGCCACCGCGCGGGAGTCGCTCGCGTCGGTACCGGCCGGTCACCGCGGGATCGCGGTCGGGGACCTCGGAGAGTACCTCGCGACGCTCTCGGCCACCGCGACGGACCCGACGACCGTCGAACGGGAGCCCCCCGACCTCGCGCCCGACGCGCCCGACCCCCTCGCCGAGCCGACCCTGGACGCGGTGCTGCTCGCGGTCGAGCCGCTCGCGGACGTCCTCGACGGCGTCGACCCCTCGGTCGTCGCGGACGCCGCGCGCTACGCTCGCGAGGAGCGCGGGACGGGCCGGACGCGCTACGCGGAGCTGCTGACCGCGTTCCTCGCCGACCCCGACCAGCGCGCGCCCGTGTACGCCCGGCTCCGGGACCGGGTCGAGCGCGAGCGCGCGAAGGAGGACGACGTGGCGGGACTGTTCTGAGACCGGTCGGGACCGCCGTCACTCGGCGGCGTCGAGCGCGCGGATGAACGCCGCGTAGAGGTCCGGCCGGCCGTACCAGCCGGCGTCGAGGAGGTCGTCGAACGCGTCGAGCGCGCGGGGGGCCGGAAGGTCGCCGTTCGCGACCGCGGTCGCCAGCACTCCGGGGACCGTCGTGGTCGGAACGCCCTCCGCGGCGGCGATCCGGCCGAGGTACGGCTCCTCCGCGACGAGGGCGCCGGAGACGAGGTCCGCGAGCGCGACGGCCGCGGCGTCGTCGTCGGCCAGTCGGTCGTTCGTGCGGAGGCGCTCGTACAGCGGCGCGTCCGAGACCGTGACCGCGCGGAAGGCGTCGGCGTCGCCGAGCCGGGCCAGCGCGCTCGCGGGGGGCGCCTCCGGCGCCGCGGCGGTCAGCGTGTCGAAGACCGTCCCGGGGACGAGGACCTCGTCGTCGACGGCCGCCAGGGCGTCCAGCCGGTCGGCCCGACCCAGCGCCGCCAGCGCGGAGACGGCGACCACGAGGGTCATCCGTCCAGTTCCGCGGCGACGCGCCCGGCGTCGACCCAGGTCACCTCCCGCTCTTGCAGGAGGTCGGCGAACGCCCACGGGTCCAGTTCCGCGATCTCGGCACCGCGCGCGAACGACACCTCGCCGGCCGCGAATCGCTCCACCGCGCGGTCGCGGCGCCACTCCGCGAGCGCGTCCGACAGCAGCCGCTCGGCCGCGGCGTCCCGCGGCACGTGCTCCGTCCGTGCGTATCGTGCGAGGTCGCCCGCGAGGTCGTCGTCGAGCGCCACCTCCACCCGTTCCATGCCTCGCTCTGACACGGGGGTGCGTGTTAAAGGATGCGTCCGGGGCCGCCCGAGCGGGACGCGGACGGTGCGGGGGCCGAACCCGTCAGCGCCCGTACGCGATCCGCTGTGCCGTCTCGTCGAGCCACGCGCTCGCCTTCGAGAGCCACACGGCGGGCGACACGCGACGGAACTCGTCCTCGTCGACCTCGATGCGCTCCCCGCTGAAGGGGTCGCTCCGGAGGCCGCCCTCGCCGCCTTCGCCGCCCTCCTCGCCGTCGATGGCGTCCAGCGCGTCGACGACCGTCGTCATCGAACACCGGCCGCACGTCTCGGCCTGTTTCTTCTCTCCCATGGGTCTGTCTACCACGCCGTTGGTGCGCCGGCGTGTTAAACGCATCTCCGCGTGTGCGGCGCGCACACGACCGCTCCGCGGTCCGTCGCCGCCGACCGGGGCCGACACGACCGGTCGCCGCCCGCGACGCTCGACCGCTCCCGACCGACGCCGACGGGCTTTTATCCGGGGTGTGGTATTTCCAGCCATGGGATATCGAACCGTGGACGCGGACGCGGTGGAGCCGGAGCCGGACCGGCCGAGCGAGTGCCGGAAGCTCGGCGGGCCGGCGGGGCTGGAGGCGATGGCGATCAACCGCTTCCGCGCCGAGCCGGGCGAGGAGATCCCGCTGGCGTACCACTACCACGACGAGCAGGAGGAGGCCTTCTACGTGCTCGAGGGGACGCTGTGGGTGGAGACGCCGGAGGGGACCCACGAGGTGCCGAACGACCACCTGTTCGCGGTCGACCCGGGCAGCCCACAGCGCGCGCACGTGCCGGCCGACGCGGACGCGGCCGCGACCGTGCTCGCGGTCGGGGCGCCCGCGGTCTCGGGGGACGTACACGCCTACGACCCCGACCAGGAGTGAGGGCATGAGCGGCGACTCCGAGCGCGTCGACTCCGGCTCGGCCGACGCCGACGCCGGCGCCGACCGCGCCGACCGCGCCGACCGCGTCGACCCCGACCGCCTCCCGCCGGAGATCAGGGAGGCCGTTCCGGACTGGGACGACGAGTACCTCGACCGCGTCGGCGACCGGCTGATGTACGGCTACGACCTCGAGAAGGACTACCGGCTCGACGGGGAGCGGTGGGACCTCTACGGCGAGATGCGCGTGCGCAACGAGAAGCAGTTCCTTCACCCGGCGCTCAGCTACGCCGACCACGAGGCCGAGGAGTACCTGTTCGCGCGCCGCGAGCAGGGCGTCACGATCCGCGAACTGGAGCGGCTCGTCGAGCGGGGCCACGACGTGGCCGACGAGCGCGTCGACCCGGACGAGGAACACTACGGCACGGACGTGACGTTCGCGCTCGTGACCGACGCGATCCCGGACGACGTCCGCGAGTTCGTGGAGGGGTTCCGCGACCGGACCCTGCTGAAGTTCGGCTACTACGGCCACTACGACGTGAACCTGATCGTCGTCGCCCCCGACGCCGAGGCGATCGTCGCCAGCGAGGCCGCCGACGCCGCGGAGGCGTTCACCCTCTGGGAGGACGTGAGCGAGGAGCGCGAGGGGTTCCTCTCGCGGTTCGCGCGGAAGTTCTGGACCTGAGACGGCGCCGCGGCTGGCGGCGGGAGAACGGGAGGAGGGCTGGGCGCGCCGGTCGCGCCCTCCGAACGCTTTCGAGTCGTCAGTCGTCCGCGGGCGCCGAGCCGACCCCCTCGCGCACGTTGGCGAGGTTGTCGTAGCCGATCTTGACCAGCGAGAGCGCCAGCCAGACCAGCACGAAGCCGAGAACCGCCTGGACGCCCGAAGAGACCATCGCGGCGGTGCCGTCCGCGCCGCCTTGCAGGATGTTCGTGTAGATGTTCCGGTACAGGGCGATGAACGTCAGCGCCGTGACGGTGATCGCCACCATCAGCGCCATCGGGACGCCGGTGCTAAGCAGCTGCTTGGACTCGTCCCAGTTGGCGAGCCAGATGGTCGCCGTCAGCAGCGCGAGCGCCGCCAGCAGCTGGTTGGCGCTACCGAACAGTCCCCACAGCGTCACCCACTCGCCGGAGATGACGAGCACGTAGGCGATGACGCCCTGCAGCACGGGGTTGGTGTACCGGCCGCGGGCGAAGCCGCCGAAGTCGCCCGAGAGCCCGGTCGTCGTCTCGCCCGCCGGCGCGCCGACGATCTCCTCCATCATGTAGCGACCCAGCCGGACCGCCGTGTCGGTGGAGGTGAGCAGGAAGCTCACGAGCACGAGCGCCATGAACACGGCGCCGATCGTCTGCGGGATGCCGAGGCTCGTGAGGATGATACCGCCGCCGGCAGCGAAGTTCGGCAGCGCGCCGCCGATACCGCCCGCGGTCGCGTCCGCGACGAAGCCGGCGACCGCCAGCGTCGACAGCGCCAGCGCCGCGAGCAGGCCCTCGCCGAGCATGCCGCCGTAGCCGATCAGGCGGGCGTCGGTCTCCTTGTTGAGCTGCTTCGAGGTCGTCCCCGAGGAGACCAGCGAGTGGAACCCGCTGACCGTCCCGCAGGCGATGGTGATGAACAGCAGGGGGAACAGCGGCCAGACCCCGGCCGCCTCGGTCCCCCAGAAGCCCTCGAACGCGCCGATCGACGAGTCGATGACGAGCGGCTGCGCCGGCGTCGTGATCAGCGTGCCGACGATGATCGCGAGGATCCCCCCGCCCACGCCGGAGTACAGCAGGAACGAGGAGAGGTAGTCACGCGGCTGGAGCAGCACCCACACCGGGAGCGCGCTCGCGACCCCGCCGTAGACGATGATCAGCGGGAGCCAGGCCGCGACGTTCGGCGTCAGGATCGCGTCCGCGGAGACGGTCGCACCGGGGATCCAGCCGCCGGCCCCGAGACCGATCAGCTCCGCGAGGACGAGCGTCCCCTCGGGGTACGCGCCGGCCTCGACGGCCGGGAACAGCGCGAACGGGTACTGGATGCCGACCCAGACGGACGCGAACACGCCGGCGACGAACAGCGCGGTCCCCGGGAGGAACGGTCCGTTGAGCTGGTACAGGTAGACGCCGAACAGCAGCGCCAGCGCCACGTACAGGAACGAGGTGGTCGTCACCTGCGGGAACGCGTTGAACACGATCCCCACCACGAGCGCGAACACCGCCACGACGAGGATGATCGTGAGGAACGCGAACCACAACAGGAGGTTCTTCCCCCGCTCGCCGACGTACTCGCCGACGATGTAGCCGATACTCTTCCCCTCGTGGCGGATCGACCCGCTGAGGGAGACGAAGTCGTGGACCGACCCGATCAGCGGGTTGCCGATGGCGATCCACGCCAGCGCGGGCACCCAGCCCCAGATGGCGCCGGCCGTGATCGGTCCGACGATGGGCGCGCCGCCCGCGATGCTCGAATAGTGATGCCCCAGTAGCACCGGCTTCTTGGCCGGTACGTACTCCTGCCCGTCCTCGTACTTGTGTGCCGGCGTCTCGTTGGCGTCGTCGAGTTCGACGAACCGGGAGAGGTACTTCGAGTACCCCAGATAACCCACGGTGAACGTTACCAGCACGGCAAGCACGATCCAGATTACTTGCGTCATTGTTACCCTACCTCACGCTAAACCATGAGGAAATGGGGACTTAAGTATTGCCACCCAAACCCGGCGAGAAAAGCCGCCGCTGGTGCCGGTTTCACCGGCCTCGGTCTCACTCGGCCGCGGGGTCGACCGCGGTGGGCGGCTCCGCGGCCGTCTCCACGTCGAGTTCCGCGGCCACGTCCGCGAGCAGGTCCCCCTTCACCTCGCTGGTTCTGGTCTCGATCTCCGCGACCAGCGGCGGCGCAAACTCCTCGCGCACGCGGGCGATGCGCTCGCGGTCGGTCGCGACGCGGTCCCGGAGGTAGCGGGCGCCGCGGCCCTCCTCGTCGGGGTCCGGCTCGGGTGTGAGCTTGTTCGCCACCAGCCCGCGGACCGCGAGGTCGCGCTCGCTCATCCCGTCGATGGCGCGGGCGGTCTCGTTGAGCGAGAGCTGGTCGGGGTTCAACACGAGGAAGAAGGCGGCGTCCTCCCGGAGCGCGGCGCCGGCGAACTCGAAGAACTCCTTCCGCTCCTGGAGCCGGGCCAGCACCGGGTCGCCGTCCATCACGCGCCGGGGCTCGCGGTTGCCGATGGCGGCCTTCTCGAAGAGGTCGATGCTCCGCCGGCGCTTGTGGGCCAGCCGCTCGATCCAGTCCTCCAGGAACTCCGGGAGCCCGAGCAGGCGGAGCGTCGAACCGGTCGGGGCGGTGTCGAAGACCACGCGGTCGTACGGCTCGGAGGCGCGCATCACCTCGACGAACCGGTCGAACAGCGCCGACTCGTAAGCGCCCGGCGTCTGGTGGGCCATCTCCAGTTGCCGGTCGATCTCCGAGACCATCGCCGGGGAGACCTGGTCGGAGAGGCGCTGCCTGATGTCGTCGAGGTGGGCCGCCACCTCGTCGTCGGGGTCGATCTCCATCGCGTGGAGTCCGTCGACCCCCTCGACGGGCGTCGGCTCGTCGCCGAAGCGCTGGTCGAACACGTCCGAGGTGGAGTGGGCGGGGTCCGTGGAGACGACGAGCGTCTCCAGCCCCGCGTCGGCGCATTTCTGTGCGTACGCACAGGAGACGGTGGTCTTGCCGACCCCGCCCTTGCCGCCGAAGAAGACGAACGGCTCCATCAGAAGTGGTACTGCTGGCCCTTGCGTTCGATCAGCGTGTCGCGGTCCCACAGTCGGCGCTCCCACGCCTCGAACTCGTCTTCGAGGTACGGAAGCAGTTCGGCCGTGTAGTAGGAGACCGGCGAGGGGATCCCGAAGGCGTCCGGGAAGCACGCCAGCAGGAACGAATCCTCGAGGTCCTCGGCCTCCTTCTCGATCTTCTCGTAGGCCGGGTGGCTGATCATCCCGTGGTAGAGCCCGCGGGCCCACTCGTCGAGGGTCGCGAGGAACCGGTCGATGCGCTCGGCCAGCGTCATGGATTCACACGTAGCGGTCGCCGCGGTAAAAGCTGTCGCGGCTCGGTGCTCGAGACGCCCGCCCGGACCGCGGCTTCAAGGTCGTTCCCCTCCACCGCGTGGGTATGAGCGACGCGATCCCGGTGACGATCCTCTCGGGGAGTCTGGGGGCGGGCAAGACCACCCTGCTGAACCACCTGCTGCGGCACGCCGGCGACCGCGACGTGGCCGTCCTCGTCAACGACATGGGGGACGTGAACGTCGACGCCGACCTCGTCGCGGAGGGCTCGGACCTCGACGTGGAGGGCGGCGTCGCGGAGCTGTCGAACGGCTGCATCTGCTGTGAGCTACAGGACGACCTCGAGACGGCCGTGGTCCGGCTCGCCCGGAATCGCGAGTTCGACCACCTGGTCGTGGAGTCGTCGGGCATCTCCGAACCCGCGCCCGTCGCGCGGCTGTTCACCACCGAGTCGCGCGTCGCCGCGCTGTACGACGTGAACGCGCTCGTGACGGTCGTGGACGCCCGGCAGTTCCGCGACGCGTTCGCGGGCGAGGGGACCCCGGAGCGCCGCGCGGACCCGGACGCCGACGAGCGCCCCCTCTCCGACCTCCTCGTGGAGCAGGTCGAGGTGTCGAACGTCGTCCTGCTCAACAAGGCCGACCTCTGTACCGACGCGGAGCTCGCGGAGGCCGAGGAGCTAATCGCGGCGCTCCAGCCGGACGCGGAGACCATCCGCACGGAGTTCTCCGCGGTCGACCCCGCCCGCCTGCTGGACGTCGACCGCTTCGACCCGGACGAGGTCGGCGACCTGCCGGGCTGGAAGCGCGCGCTCGCGGACGCCGAGGGCCACGGAGGACACGGCGAGGGGGGGCACGGCGGGGACGGGAACGACGAGGGCGACCACGCCCACGACGGCCACGACGGCCACGCCCACCGCCACCCGGACGAGGTGTACGGCGTCACCTCGTTCACCTACCGGCGGCGGCGCCCCTTCCATCCCGGCCGGATCGCCGACCTCCTGCGTGACCTCCCGGAGAGCGTCGTCCGGTCGAAGGGGACGCTGTGGGTCGCGGGCAACGAACACCGGCAGGTCGTCGGGCAGGCCGGCCCCTCGGTTCGCGTGGAGGCGCCCGGGCCGTGGATCGCCAGCCTCCCCGAGATCGACCGGGAGCTCTACCGGTCGAACCGGCCGGACCTGGAGTGGCACGACGAGCACGGCGACCGGCTGACTGAGTACGTCGTCATCGGCACGGGAATGGACCGCGAGGCGGTGACCGAGGCGCTGGACGACTGTCTGGTCACCGACGAGGAGTGGGCGAGACTGGAGGGCGGGGGGTCCCTCGACGCCGCCGACCCCTTCCCCGACGAGCCGGGCGCGGAGGTCGCGCTCCGCGAGCCGGGAGCCTGACCGTTCGCTCGGAAGCCGGCGCAGTCACGCGTCCGGACGCGGCGGTCGCGGACCGGAGCTGTCTCGGCGCTGTGCGACCGCGTATCTGAGGACCGACTGCGGAGTAGAGAGGGCCCGCTGGGGCTTTCCGACCGTCGCGTTCCGAGCAACAGGAGCGACGCGTCGACCCCTCGGTTGAGAAACCCTCATACGCGCGAGCCCCCACCGACCGGTATGGACAGACGGCGCTTCCTCCGGACCGGCGCGCTGGGCGTCGCCGGAGTGGCGTTGGGCGGCGCGGCGGCCGGCGGGTTCGGGGACACGGCGGCCGCGGCGACCGCGAGCGAGCAGGAGTCGACCGCCTACGCCCCGATCGGGCGGCTCGACCTCGACGCCGCTTACGAGGCGGTCGTCGCCGAGGACGGGGCGACCGCCTTCGTCGCCACGGGCGACGGGTTCGTCGTCGTCGACCTCTCCGATCCCGCCGATCCCCGGCCGGTCGCCGAGCGAGGGAACCTGCTCGCCGACCGCGAGAACGGCCCGCTGACGCGGGTCTGGGACCTCTCGGTCGACGGGAGCGACCTGCTGGTCGCCGGCCCCGCGAACCCGAACCGGAGCGTGAACGCCGCCGTGCGCTTCGACGTCTCCGACCCCGCCGACCCGGAACAAGTCGCCGTCGCCGAAGTGGGGTTCCCGGTCCACAACTGCGCGCTCGCGGACGGGGTCGGCTACCTCACCGGCAACGACCGCGACCGGAACCCCCTCGTCGTCGTCGATCTGAGGGAGGATCCGGGGGAGAACGGGAGCGCGACGGCCGGCGAGGAACTCGCGCGCTGGTCGGTTATCGACGCCGACCCCGCGTGGGACGACGTGCGACAGACCCTCCGCGTGGTCCACGACGTGAGCGTGACCGACGGCGTGGCGACGCTGGCCTACTGGGACGCCGGCACGCACCTGCTCGACGTCTCGGACCCCGCGGATCCGGCCTATCTCGGCGGCGTGACGCCGCACGAACCGGGAGAACTGGCCGCGCTGTCGGCCCACGGGGTCACCGTCGAGAACTCGGCGCTCCCGGGCAACCACCACTATGCGGAGACGGACGAGGCCGGCGACCTGCTGGCCGTCAACGCCGAGGCGTGGGCGGTCGAGACCGGCGACGGACTGCGGGGCGGCCCCGGCGGCGTCCACCTCTACGACCGCTCGGACCCGGGCGACCTCACTCGACTCGCGACGGTAGAGCCCCTCGAAAGCCCCGACCCCACGGGCTCGGGCGTCTGGACCACGGCGCACAACTTCGAGCTCCGGGACGACCGCCTCTACACCGCGTGGTACGAGGGCGGCGTGACGCTCCACGACGTCTCCGACCCCGCGGCTCCCGCGGAGTTGGCGCGGTGGCGCGACCCCGCCCACGCCAGTTTCTGGACCGCGCGCGTCGGCGTCCCCGGCGAGTTCTTCGTCGCCCCGAGCACGAGCCACCGGCCCGCGCAGGCCGCCCTCTACACCTTCCCCGACCGCGCCGGCGAGCAGGCCGACCCGCCCGCGCTGCGCGACGCCCTCCCGGACGCGTCGACCGAGACCCCCGCGGCCGCACGGACGCCCGCGGACGCGACCGAAACGCCGCCCCCCGAGACGACCGCGACCGACGGCGCCGCCACGACGGACGGCGAGGCTCCCGGGTTCGGGGTCGCGACCGCTGTCGGCACCGTCGCGGGCGTGGCGGGGGGACTGCGCGTCCTCAGGCGGGTCCACGACGACGGACGTGCGGAATAGTGACACAGTTGCTTGCAAGGAACGGCCGGCCGCCCGAACCGCAAGCTTCCAAAGGCCCCGGCGCCAACTACGGGCAATGAGCGACGAGAGCCTGGCGGACCGGGTGGAGCAGTGGATGGTCGGCCAGATGCCGATCATCCAGATGCACGGCGGGACGAGCGTCGTGCGCGAGGCCGACGCGGAGACCGGCGAGGTCGTCGTCGAACTCGGCGGCACCTGCTCCGGCTGCGGCATCTCCAACGTCACCGCCGAGAACATCCGCCGCGACCTCATCATGGACTTCGACGAGGTGACCGAGGTCCACGTGAAGGTCCCCTCCTCGGGCGACCAGGGCGCCGCCACCGTCGAGGGCGGCCGCGGCGGCGACCTCCAGCACGAAACCGAGAGCGCGGAGCACTTTTAGAACCGACCGTTTTCCCGCCGACCTTTTTCTGCGTTGGGTTCGCGCGGCGCACAGCGCCGCGCTCACCCGTCCTTGAAAAATGTCGATCAAAAAGGGGCCGCGGTCGGCGCTGCGGGCGCTGCGCACCCTCGCGCCGCCGCGGTACCACAACCCCCGACAGAAACCGCAACCCGACCTTTTTCTGCGGTCGGGTCGCGGCGGCGCAGGGCGCCGCCTTGACCGCTCCCTTGAAAAATGTCGATCAAAAAGGGGCCGCGGTCGGCGCTGCGGGCGCTGCGCACCCTCGCGCCGCCGCGGTACCACAACCCCCGACAGAAACCGCAACCCGACCTTTTTCTGCGGTCGGGTCGCGGCGGCGCAGGGCGCCGCCTTGACCGCTCCCTTGAAAAATGTCGATCAAAAAGGGGCCGCGGTCGGCGCTGCGGGCGCTGCGCACCCTCGCGCCGCCGCGGTACCACAACCCCCGACAGAACCGGCACCACACAGCCACAGCACCGCACCGCATCGACACCGCACCACCACAGCACCGCCACAGCACCGCACCGCATCGACACCGCACCACCACAGCACCGCCACAGCACCGCACCGCATCGACACCGCACCACCACAGCACCGCCACAGCACCGCCACCGCACCGCGACCGCGGACGGCAGAGATTGTGTGTCGCGGTACCGTGACACATAATTAAGACGATCCGGCACGTATTGCCGCGTATGGCCTCCGAAGAACCCGTATTCGCGGACGTGACCATCGGACAGAGCGTCTACGACGACGAGGGGAACGAACTCGGATCGGTGCGCGGGGTCGACGACGACGGCTTCTACGTCCGGTCCCCGGACAGCGGCGAGGCGCTGTCGCTCACGCAGGCGCGGGACGTGTTCGGCACCGCCTACGTGATGTGGCGGTGCTGGGAATGCGGCGAGATGGGCGAGATCGGCGACCAGCTCCCGGCGAACTGCCCGAACTGCGACGCGCCGCGAGAGGAGCTCTACTACTGGGCCGAGGACTGACCCGGCGCGCTTCTGACCCCGTCGGTCAGTGCGTGACAACCCCTCACAGGTTCCGAGAGCCGGCTCTAGCGGCGCGAGAGGAGCGCTTTCGAAGGCTTTATTCGCGGCGCGGAGGTGATATCCGACAAGTAACCATGTCAGACAAGCCCGCCTCCATGTACCGGAAGATCGACAAGCCGTCGTACACGCGCCGTGAGTACATCACGGGCATTCCGGGCTCGAAGATCGCACAGCACAACATGGGCGACCTCTCCACGGACCCGGACGACTACCCCGTCGAGATCAGCCTGCGCGTCGAGGAGACGCTCCAGATCCGCCACGGCTCGCTCGAGAGCGCGCGCCTGTCGGCCAACCGGCACCTGCTGAAGGAACTCGGCGAGGGCAACTACAAGATGGTCCTCCGCAAGTTCCCCCACCAGGTCATCCGCGAGAACAAGCAGGCGACCGGCGCGGGCGCGGACCGCGTCTCCGACGGCATGCGACAGGCGTTCGGCAAGCCGGTCGGCACCGCCGCCCGCATCCAGAAGGACGAGGCCGTCTTCACGGCCTACTGTACGCCCGAGCAGGCCCCCGTCGTGAAGGAGGCCTTCCGCCGCGCGTACAACAAGATGTCGCCGCCGTGCCGGATCACGGTCGAGCGCGGCGAGAAGCTGCTGATCTCGTAAGCGACTCCCGTTCTCCCGGTTTTTCCGACGGTTCCAGCGACCGCGTTTCTTCCCCCCCCGGCGTCCTCGTCGGGAAGTGCTTATCAGTCGCGGCGCGGTGCGTACCGGTATGTACGATTTCGCCGTCGTGGGCGTCGGCCCGGCCGGCGCGCGCTTCGCCCGCCGCGCGGCGGAGGCGGGGTACGACGTGATCGCCTTCGAGAAGGGCGAGGTCGGGACCCCGCTGGCCTGCTCCGGGCACGTCTCCGACGACGTGTGGGAGTACGTCCCGGACGCGGCGCGCGAGGAGTTGCTGCAGAACGAGGTGTACGGCGCGCGCTTCCGCGTCGGCGGCCCCGACTCGAAGCCCTACCGCTTCTACAAGGAGGAGCGCGTCTCGAACGTGATCGACCGCGTCGGGCTGGACCGGACGCTCGCCGACTGCGCCCGCGAGGCCGGCGCCGACGTGCGCGAGGGCCACACCGTCACCGGCGTCGACGAGCGCGAGGACCGCGTGGCGCTGGACGTGCGGACGGCCGACCGCGTCGATGGGGGGATCGAGACGGTCGAGGCGCGGATGGTCGCGGGCTGTGACGGCCCCGTCTCGCGCGTCCGGCGCGCGGTCGGCCTCCCGGAACCGGACGAGAAACTGCACGGCGTCCTCGCGTTCGACCGCGACCCGGATCACGGCGACTTCGTGGACGTCCACCTGACGGCGCCCACCTTCTTCGCGTGGCGCATCCCCCGCGGGGAGGCGGGCGTCGAGTACGGGCTCGCCGCGCCACCGGGCGTCGAGGTGAACGAGATGTTCGACGCGCTCACCGACGCCTACGACGTGGAGACGGACCACTTCTGTTCGGGCGCCATCCCCGTCGGCCCGCCGGAGACGGTGACGACCGACCGCGTCTTCCTGATCGGCGACGCGGCCGCGCAGACGAAGCCGTTCACCGGCGGGGGGATCCGCTACGGGATGGCCGCCGCCGACGCCGCGGCGGGGGCGATCGATCCCGCCGACCCCGCCACGCTCGCCGACTACGAGGCGGCGTGGCGCGACGAGTTGGCCAGGGAGATCCGGCTCGGAAAGCTCATCAGGAAGTGCTACTCGCTGCCGGAGCCGGTTCAGCGGCTCGGGCTCCGGGCGCTGTCGGGCGAGATCGGCGTCCACATGGACAGGCCCTCCTCGTTCTTCTCGCGGACGCATCTGCGCCGGCTGCTGCGCTGAGGGGGAGTCGCCGGCTCGCCCCGACCCCCTCCCGGTCCGCTCGACTGCGGCGCCGCGAACGCAGTCCGTGCGGTCAGTCGTCGGCTCCCGATCCGGTCCCGGCGTCGTCGAGCGCCGGGAACCGGAGTTCGACGACCGCGCCGCGGGGCTCCGCCTCCCGGTAGGAGACGGTCCCGCCCACGTCCTCCACGGTCCAGCGGACGAGCCAGAGCCCGATCCCCGAGGCGTGCTCCGTCGGCGTCTCGGCGGTGCCCACGAGCGGCCCCCGGTCGGCCTCCGAGATCCCCGGTCCGTTGTCCGCGACGCGGAGGACGGCCGCGGAGCCCCCGCCGCCGGCCTCCCGCTCCAGTGAGACCCGCACGCGCGGGTCGCGGTCGCAGTGGACGACCGCGTTCGTCAGCAGCTCCTCGACGGCGACCGCGACGCTGTCGTTCGCGAGCACGGAGACGGACGCGAGCGTCGTCTCGATCCCGGCGTGGGGATACTCGTCGCGGATCTCCTCGGCGGCGGTCGCGATCACCTCGTCCAACCGGACCGGCTCCAGGTCGACGTCCCCGCGCAGCGCCGAGCGGAAGCGCCGCGCCGCGTTCGACAGCGACAGCAGGTTCTCGGACGCCTTCTTGATGCGGTCGACGTGGTGGGCGATCTCCCCTTCCCCGGCCTCGATCCCGGACGCGTGCCCGATCACCACGTTGAGGCGGTTGCGGAGGTCGTGTCTGAGCACGCGGTCGAGCACGGCGAGCCGCTGTTCGCGCTCGCGCCGGTCGGTCACGTCGCGCTGGAACCCGAGGAAGTACTCCACTTCGCCGTCCGGGCCGTGGATCGGCGTCACGTCCAGCGCGTTGTACCACTCGCTGCCGTCCGCGCGCCGGTTGAGTATCTCGACGCTGACGGGCTCGCCGGCCGCGATCGCCTCGCGCAGGCGGGCGACCGTCTCCGGGTCCGTGTCCTCCGTCTGGAGGATCCGCGGGTTTCGGCCGAGCATCTCCTCGCGCGAGCGTCCGGTGAGCCGCTCGAACTCGTCGTTGACGTAGATCAGCGGATTGTCCGGAAGCGACGGGTTTGAGATCGTGATCCCGATGGTCGCGTCGTCCATGGCGCGCCGGTAGAGCCGGAGCTGATCCTCCCGGGCCTGCCGGCGCGACACGTCGTGAACGATCACCTGTACCGTGTCCCCGTCGACCGCGGTGGTGGCGATCTCGACCGGGACCGGGCGGTCGTTGCGGCGGATCCGCGCGTCGACGAACTCCGCCTCCCCCGCAGCGTCCGGGTCCGCGATCAGCCGTCGAACGGGGTCGCGGCAGTCCGGATCGATGATGGAGACGAACTCCCGGCCGGCGAGGTCCTCGGGGTCTGTTCCGAGCAGCCGTCCCGCCGCCGCGTTGGCGTAGGTGATCGTCGCGTCGGCGACCAGGAAGGCGGCCGCCGGCGCCTGCTCGATCAGCCGCCGGTAGCGCTCCCGGCTCTCGGCGACCTCGCGCGAGAGCGACCGGGCGCGCGTGACGGTGTTCAGGCGCCGCTCCAGGACCGCGCTTCGGAGCGGGGTCGACAGCACGTCGGTGACCACGGTCGCGAGGTCCTCGGGGAGCCGCGCCAGCACCGCCCCCGGATCGCCCTCCGCCACGAGCAGACACGGCACGAGCGTCGCTTCCCGCTCCCGGATCCGACGGAGTCCGTCCGCGACCGCCCGGAGCGTTCCCGGGTCGGCGAGGCAGCACTCGAAATCCAGCCCCTCGAGGTCGGCCGGCTCGGCGATCACCGGCTCGTAGCCGTGCTCGTCGAGCCACTCCACGAGCAGTCGGCGGTCCTCGCCGGGACGGAGACAGCAGACGACGCGCGGCCGCTCCGGGTCGTCGCCGTCGGTCGGCGGCGAGTCGATGCGGTCTGCTGCCCTCGCTCCCGGTGTGGGGTCACTCATCGTGCGGTGTTCACGCTCACTCGCCGGTGAACTCCGGCGTCCCGGTGAGGATGCCACGCAGGTTCCGGAGCGGCTCGCCGAGAACGATCCCCTCGTCGGTGATCTCGAACTCCCGGAGCGTGCGCTCGAAGTCGCTGGCGCGCATCTTCAGGACGCCCGCCGCCTTCCGGAGTTCGCCCTGCATCTCCAGATAGCGGAGGAACAGCATATTGTCCGCGAGGTAGCTGATCCGGTCGCTCGTCGGTTCGAAGTCCCCCGTGATCGTTCCCACGTCGTCCACGAGGATCGCCGTCACACCCATGTTCCGCAGGTACCGGCACAGCGCGTGGATCTCCCGGAGCAGTTCGTCCGACTCGCCGCGGATCGAGAGGCGGTAGCCGGAGAGGCCGTCGATCAGCACCACGCGGGCGTCGCGCTCCTCGACCTCCTCGCGGACCGCGTGGGCGAACTCGTCCGGCGAGACGGAGAGCGGTTCGACCTCCTCCAGCGCGAGCGATCCCTCACCGGTCATCTCCCCGACCGGGATCCCGACGCTCTCCGACCGGTGGGTGAACGTCGCGGCGTCCTCCTCGAAGAGGTACGCGACGGAGCGCTCGCCGCGGGCGGCGGCCTCCTTCAGGAAGTGCGTCGCGGTGGTCGACTTCCCCACGCCGCTCGGCCCGGAGATGACCGAGACGCTGCCGCGCTGGATCCCGCCCGACAGCATGGCGTCGAGGCGCTCGACGCCGGACGAGATGCGTTCGTCGGTGAGCGAGCGCCCGTGGTCGGTCGGCACCAGCTTCGGGAACACGGACATCCCGCCCTCGTCGATCCGGACGGTGTGTTGGCCGGACTGAAAGCCGGAGCCGCGGAACTTGGTCACCTCGACGGTGCGGCCCTTCTCGGCGTGGCTCAGGTGAACGCTGCCGTCACAGAGGAACTCCAAGTCCTCGACGCTCCCGGTGGTCCCGGGCTGGGTCGAGAAGAGGACCGTCGCGCCCCCCTCAGTGAGGTAGCGCATGAACGACGCCGCCTCCCGGCGGAACTGGTAGTCGTCGCGCACGAGGTGTCTGAGCTGCGTCAGCGGGTCGACGAACACGCGGTCGGGATCGACGCGGTCGACGGCGTCGACGATGGCCGCCGTCACCTCCTCGGACTCCACCTCGTCGGCCGCGAACACGCCGTAGGTGCGGTCCTCGGCGAACACGTCCGCGCCCGGCGAGAGGTCGAGGAACTCGATCCCGTCGAGGTCGAACCCCAGCGACGCCGCGTTCTCGCGGACGCGCTCGGTCGACTCCTCGAAGTTGACGAACAGCGTCGACTCCCCGCGGTCGCGCCCCGCCGTCAGGAAGTGGTAGCCGAGAATGGTCTTGCCGGTCCCCGGGCCGCCCCGGAGCATGTACGATCGGCCGGAGAGGAACCCACCCCGAAGTACCGAATCCAGGCCGGGAATACCCGTCGCCAGCCTACCTACCTCTGACATATTAAACCAGGAGGGGATAGGACCTATTCAATGTGTGTCATAGCCAGAATGAAATTATTCGGATAATATTTACTCCTCAGTCCTCGTAACGTGGCAGACGGGCGGACCGAACGCTCCCGTCGACGAACGGGAGATCCGATAGTTCTGCTGACACTTCATCACCAGCGACGCGCACCGCGAGGTCGGTCGCGTCGAGATCGTACTCGACCAGCGCGAGCGCGATCGGCTCGTCGAGCGTGGGGCTCGCGACGGCGCGGGTCACCTCGCCGACCGCGGCGTCGCCCGCGAACACGGCCGCGCCGGCGTCCGGGAGGGCGTCGTCCGGGGAGTCGGCGTCCGCGTCCGCGTCCGGCTCGCCACCCAGCCGGAGTCCCACGAGGCGGCGGCTCGGGCGGCCCTGGTTCTCGACGCGCGAGACGACCTCCTGGCCGACGTAACACCCCTTCTCGAAGTCGAGCCCGTTCCGCAGGCCGAGGACGTTCGGGACCGTCCCCTCGAGTTCGTACTCGAAGAGGGGGGTGCCCGCCTCCGTCGCGAGCACGTCCCACGTCCGGTAGCCGAACGGCGCGGCGTTGAGCCCCCGGTTGACCAGCGTGTCGAACACGTCGCCGGCGTCCTCGGCCGCGCAGACGACCTCGTAGCCGTCCTCGCCGAGGGGGTTGTCGGTCGCGATCACCGTGACGCCCGCGTCCACCATCGTCCCGCGCTCGAACGTCAGCGCGGGTTCGGGCGCGCCCGCGTGGTTCAGCACGGAGGCGACCTTCTCGGTCGCCATGGGACCGTGGACGCCGAAGACGCCGAACTCCGCGGAGGCGTCCCGCAGGTCCACGTCCTGGATGAACACCTTCGAGGACCAGTCCTCGAGGAGGGGCTCGGCGCGCTCCGGCGGCGTGAACACCAGGAGCCGCTCGCCGGCGTTGTAGACGTACATGTCCGTCTCGATGCCGCCCTGCGGGTCCAGCAGGAGCGCGTAACAGCCCGCTCCGTCCTCCGCGGGCACCCGGTTGGTGACCGCGTTGTCGACGAACTCGACGCGGTCCTCGCCCCTCACGGCGAGGACCCCGTACCCCATCTCGATGGTGCCGACGACGTTGCGCACCGCGCGGGCCGCGCTCTCCGGCCGCCCGTAGTGGTCGACCACCTCGCGCCCGCCGCGGTCGCGGAACGTCGCGCCGTGGTCCGCGTGGGCGTCACTGACCAGCGTCATGAGCGGAGCAAGTGGTGGCGCGGGGAAAAGGGCGCTGGATACGCGGTGTCCGTGAATGCGGTCGTGGATCCTGCTTATCGGAAGGAGAGTGTTCTGAAAGTCGGAGCCGGCTCGACCTAATACTGATCTGCTGCAGACTCTGCTGCTCGGAACAGCACCACCCGGAAAGCCCCAGCCGGCTCGACCGGCCGTCGTGAGACGGTCCGGGCTGCCTGCAGTGGCGGGCTGCCGGGCTGCGACTCACGGGCTCCCGCTCGTTCCTCGCGGGAACGCGACACACGCTGCGCTCCTCGCTCCGCGCCTGGCGAGACAACCCGCGTCTCGCCGCTCTCCGGCGTGCAGTAGCGCGCTGGAGACACCGCTCGCTGCGGTGCCTGAGACGAAGTCTCAGACTAGCGAGTGCTTCGCTCTCGCGTCGCTTGCGGAGCCGGGACCGGATCGAGCCGACTGCCCCTTTCAGTCCCACCCACCGCGACCGCACCGCAGCCTCACACTCCCCAGCCTCGCCGCAGTCGCGGTCGCGCGACTGCGCCGCTGCGCGACCGCGACTGCGGGCTCCACCGAAAATCGGAGATTTTCGAGCAGCCGGCGTGCGGTAGCGCACCGAAAACCGCAGGTTTTCGAGCCGCCGTTCGCTCCGCACCGCGCTCACGGCGACGCCGGCGACCTCGCGCGCGTTTCTCGCGCGCGCCGACCGCACTGCACGTACAGCACCACTTCCGGCGGGCCGAACGTTTTTCGCGGATGCGGCGGAACTCCCGCCGTGAGTGCAGTCGGGTCGGGTGGTCTGTGCGACTCGGTGTCGCGTCCGGCGGGTCAGGCGTCGAGAATCAGGGCTGGCTCTATAACCGGGAGCGGTCGCCCGTCCCGCCGGTGAGCGCGCTGGCGAGGGCGCCCTTCACCACCACCTCGTCGCCGAGGTCGGTGAGTTTGATCTCGGGGAGGTTGATGAACACCATCTCCGAGAGCTGCTCGCGGACCGGGTCGAGCACCAGTTCCGGGTTGTTCAGCGCGACGGCGCCGCCGACCGAGACGACCAGGGGCGCGTACGCGTGGATGACGTTGGCCAGCCCCATCGCGTTCCAGTGGGCGACCTGTGCGACCACGTGGTCGGCGAAGTCGTCGTCGCCGGCGGCGTCGAAGACGTCCTTCGCGGAGAAGTCGGGGTCGTCGACCGGTAGGCTCGTCTCGACGGGGTCCTCGGCGTGTAGCTCGCGGGCGTATCGGGGGATGTTGTTGCCCGAGCAGTAGGCCTCCCAGTGGCCGTCGGAGCCGCAGCCGCACCGCATGAAGCCGTGGGGGTCGAGCGTCATGTGGCCGACCTCGCCGGCGTTGCCGTCCCAGCCGGCGAGCACGTTCCCGTCGACGGAGACGCCCGCGCCGACGCCCGAGGAGATGGTGAGGTACACCATGTCGTCGGGGTTGCGGTCGGCGTGGAACCGCTCGCCGATGACGCCCGCGTTGGTGTCGTTGTGCAGGTGCACCTCGTCGGTGTCGAGCAGCTCCGAGAGGGGGCCGGTCAGGGGGATCCGGTCGATCGCGTCGGGGAGGTTCGCCGGGTTCTCCACGACGCCGGCGGCCAGGTCCAGCGGGCCGATGGAGCCGATCCCGGCCGCGGCGACGGTCGTCGGGTCGACGCCCGCCTCCGCGCAGGCCTCGCGGACGACGCCGAGGACGGCCTCGGTCACCGCGATGCCGGTCGGCCCGCGCGGGGTCGGGCGCTTCGCGGAGCCGAGGATCGCCGCGTCGCCGTCGCCGACGACCGCACGGACGTTGGTCGCGCCGAGGTCGACGCCCACGTAGTGCATCTACGCGTAGGGGGGCTCCGGCGGCACTTAATTGAGACGCTTCCGGGCGCTACTTCGTCCCCTCGCGGACGAACGTCACCGGGCACGGCGAGGAGAGCATGACCTCCTGGGCGACGCTCCCGAAGACGGCCTTCCCGGTGGGGGAACGCTGGCGCCCGCCGACGACCACGCGGTCGGCGTCGGTGTCCTTCGCGACGTCGACGATCTCCTCGCCGCGGTGGCCGACCGCGCCCCGGATCGCGTAGTCGACGCCCGCCTCGTCCATGATCGTCGTCAGGTCGCGGATCGTCGCGTGGCGCTTGGCCACGCCGTCGGGCGTCGCCTCCTCGCTGTCGGGGTCGATACTCAGCTTCTCGCAGGTGTCCTCGAACTCCTCCCTGGTGAACACGTGCGCGAGAACGACCTCCGCGTCGCAGGGGCCGGCCACGTCCGTCGTCTCCTCGCCGAGTCGCTCCACGCGTTCGCGGTCGTCCGCGCCGACCGCCAGCAACATCGTGTCGATGCTCATGCCAGCCCCTTGCCTCCCCGATAACTTAAAACCACCGTCCGTTTACTCGATTTTGAATTAATTTTCAGACCCGAGTTACCACCTCACACGACGAGGCTTTGCCGGTGCGGACGGATCGTCGGGTATGATCGAGCCGGATCTGTCCGGGCGGGTTGCGCTCGTCACCGGGAGTGCGCGGGGGCTTGGACGATCGATCGCGCTCGCGTGCGCCGAGGCGGGCGCGGCCGTCGCGGTCCACTACAACACCAGCGAGGCGGCCGCGGTCGCGACCGCGGAGGAGGCGCGCGAGCGCGGCGCGCCGGCCGCAACCGCGGTCGGGGCGGACGTGACCGACCCGTCGAGCGTCGACGCCGCCTTCGACGCGGTCGCGGAGGAACTCGGCGCGGTCGACGTGTTGGTGAACAACGTCGGCGACTTCGCGCCCGAGCACTGGGAGGCGATGAGCGTCGCGACGTGGGACCGCGTGCTGGAGACGAACCTCAAGGGGACCTACCTCTGCACGCGCCGCGCGCTCCCCGCGATGCGCGAGGCTGAGTGGGGACGCGTGGTGAACGTCGGCTACGCCGGCAGCGACCGCGCGCTCGCGAACCCGAAGAACCTCCCGTACTTCATCGCCAAGACGGGCGTCCTGATGTTCACGCGGGCGGTCGCGCGGGACACGACCGACGACGGCGTCACGGTCAACGCGGTCTCGCCGTACGTGGTGGAGTCGAGCGACGAGTTCCCCGACGAGGCGCCTCGCGGGCGGTGGGCCACCTTCGAGGACGTGCGGCAGGCGGTGCTGTTCTTCCTCGACGAGGGGTCGGCGTACCTCTCGGGCGAGAACGTGGAAATCGACGGCGGCTGGCTCCCCGAGCGGCTCTAAGTCCCATCCCGATCGTCGTCCGCGCCGGCGTCACGGCCGCGGGTCGCTCCGTCGCCACGGTCGTCCGCGACGCCATCACGGTCCGCCGCGTCCGTCGTCGCGACCCCGTTCCGATCGCCACGCTCCAGCGCCGCGACGAGCGTGACGAGGTTCTCGACCGCCTCGTCGGCCAGTTCCCGTCCCTTCGCGGCCGTGGCGCTCGTGGGGTCGCCCAGGTTCCCGGTGTCGGTCAGCGCCGCCATGTCGGTCGCGGTGAGCGCCCACCCCACGCGGTTGTCGCCGAGCGCGTCGTAGTCGGTGAGCGGGAGGCTCTCCGCCGGCGGGTCGACCGCCTCGGCCTCGTCCATGCGGACGAGGTCGGGGAACAGCTCCAGCATCAGGCTCGTCTCGAACTCGGAGGCGTGGAACGTGACGCTGCTGTCGCGGACGCGCGCCGCCGCGTCGGAGAAGACGTCGATCAGGGGGACGTGGAACGCCGCGAGGTCGAACTCCGTCCGGAGGTCCCGCACGACGACCTCGAGTTCGGGGTCCTGTGCGAGGTAGTGGCCGTTCAACAGGAGGACGTTGTCGATCCCCCACTCGGCCGCGGAGCCGGCCACGTCGCGGACGTAGCGCCGGAACGTCTCGCTCTCGACGGTGAACGTTCCCGGCTTGAAGGTGTGGTGCTCGCTGACGCCGTAGGGGACGGCGGGCGCGAGCAGCGCGGGCACCTCCTCGGCGACGCGTTCTCCGATGGCCTCGGGCATCAGCGTGTCCACGCCGAGCGGCATGTGGTGGCCGTGCTGTTCGGTCGCGCCGACCGGCAACAGGAGCGTCGACGTCTCCGCGGTCGCCGCCTCCACGTCGCGCCAGGTCATGCGCTCCAGCCGGAACTCGTCCAGGCCAGCCTCGGACTCGGTCATGTCCCCCGATGCGGTCGCCCGGAGGTAAGCGGTTTCGGCACGGGACACGGCCGCGAACCGATTTTTGAACCTCGGAATGCGGTGCTGATGCGGTCGCGGTGCGGTGCTGATGCGGTCGCGGTGCGGTGCTGATGCGGTCGCGGTGCGGTGCTGATGCGGTCGCGGTGCGGTGCTGATGCGGTCGCGGTGCGGTGCTGATGCGGTCGCCTTGAGGTCGTGGTACCGCGGCGGCGCGAGGGCGCGAAGCGCCCGGAGCGCCGACCGCGGCCCTTTTTGATCGACATTTTTCAAGGACGGGTGAGCGCGGCGCCTGCGCCGGCGCGACCCGACGCAGAAAAAGGTCGGTTTACATGAAGTCAGCAATCCCGCTCTGCTTGTTGGTGTCGTCCTCGAAGACGGACTCCAGCGATTTCTCCAGCACGTAGAGCCGCTGTTTCGTGTAGTCGCGGCAGCCGTACCGTTCGGCGACCTCGATGGCGGTGTCCATGTACTTGTTGACGGAGCCCTCGTGGACGGTGAGGTTGACGCGGCCGCCGCACTCGCGGCAGTCGCCCGACAGGGGCATCCGGCGGTACTTCTCGCCGCAGTCCAGACACCGCGTCTCCTGTCGCGAGAAGGCCCGGAGGTTCCCGATCAGGTCCGGGAGGAAGTGGTACTCGATGACGCGCTCGGCCACGTCGGTCTCGTCGACCGCGCGGAGCTTCCGGGACAGCTCCAGCTGGGCGTCCATCTTGTCCATCATCGAGCCGAGGGTCTTGTACGCCGAGAGGTCCGGCCCCATCGCGATGTCCGTCGTGTCGTGGCTGTGCTCGAAGCCGCGGTACTCGTCGTCGGTGCCGAGGGTGTCCTCGCCGAGCTTGATCAGGTCCTCGACGCTCTCGGGGTCGGCCATCTCGACGGTCGCCTCGTAGAACTCGCGGGGGTACTGCCGGACGATGTCCATGTTGTGCGCCTCGTCGTCGATCTCCGCGGGGTCGATCCGCGAGGACATCACCAGCGGCGCGTCCATCCGGCCGCCGCGTTTGTCGGGGAGGAACTCCTTCGAGAAGTTCAGCAGACCGTCCATCAGGAGCATGACGCAGTCCTCGTCGCCGTCGCATTGCTTAACTGACATGTCGTTTGCGACAAGCGAGTGCGTCTCCGCGACCGTGAGACAATAGACGTGGTCGGCGTCGCTTTCGACGGTTCGGATGTCGTCGATCTCCTCAAGCAGGTACTCTCCAGACCCGCCGTCGAACACGCGACGACTCCGTGGTTCGATCTCCGTAGTGCGCCTCTGCAGACGATCCTGCTTCCGGGTCATGTGAACGTTCACGAGTTCGGAGAACCAAACGGCGTCCTCCGAGGAGATCCCGATGACGTAGCTCTGTGCCGTCAGAGAATCGTAGTCCTCCTCGTAGAACTCGGGGAATTTCACGTGTAGCGGCACGCGCGTCGGCCGCTCGACGGTCGCCTTTATTCCGAGGGCGGAGAGGAGTGCGAGCACGTCCTCCTTGAGTTCGGCGCTGACAGTCGTCGCCTGAACGAGAAGCGAGTCGGCATCGACGTTTCCGTCGCCGCTGACGTACCCACCGAGATACGCCGCGATCACCTCTTCGGACGCGTCGAATATCGGTGCCGGAACGCGTTTCGTGTGCGCGTCGTTCCCCGCGTTCAGAACCGTGTCGAAGAATATCCGGAGAAGACGCCCAGAAACCGTCACCTTCGCGTGGTTCTCCTCGTACGGTTCGACCCCGAACTCGTCACGAAGGGTCCGCAGGAAGAACTGGCGTGCCTCCTCTTCGGTCCCGCAGATCGTCGTCTGATGGATCGTTCCCTCCGGGGTCTCCTGTTCCCGGGCAAAGCCCTCCGCCGCGTAGTATCCGAGGAGCGTCGCGACTCGCTCGTCGAGTTCGACGAACCGATCGATCTCGGTCCGGTCGCGCTTCACTCCGAGCGTCACGTCCTCTGGCACGAACGCCAGCAGGTCGTCCACGGACGAGAAGCATTGTTCGAGGTACGACACCGGGAAGCTGCCGCGGTAGAGGTAGTTGCTCAGCGTCTTCTTGTTCGTCCCGAAGACCTCCGTCATGCTCTGCAGCGGGTAGAACTGTCCCTCCCAGTCGTCCGCGAACGTTCCCTCAAACAGGTCGTAGAGACAGTCCTTCTCCATCCCCTTCACCATGAGGCGGTCGTTCGCGATCTCCTCGGTCTCGATGAACTCTTCGAGCAGATCGAACCGCTTTGTAGACTCCGTCCGTCCGTCCCGGTCGACCGAGCTGGGCGTGACGAGCCGGTCGGTCGCGTCGAGTTCTCGCGCCTCCTTCCCGACGAGTTCGTCGGCTTCGCCCTCGTACACGTGGACCTCGTGGTCCGGTGTGAGTTTCAGTTCACGGCCCGATCGCGTGCGAATACGGATCAGGTGGTCAGGTGCGGGATGCTTACTCACGGCCTCGACCCGCTGCATCTCCTGTTCTCCGTTAGCGCTCATCGACGGGACACGAACCTCGGACTCGACGCCGTCGAGCCTCCCGACGACAGTTCCGAAGTCGTCCTCTTCGACCTCGGAACGCTCGAGATAGCGCTCGACGAAGTCGGCGATCTCCGCGTGGTGTGACGTTCCGGACTTGTCCTCGTACCACACCTTCGTCTCGGGGTGGAAGCAGTTCCGGCGCTTCGCCGCGTGGAAGTACGGGTGAGCATAACCCACCGCCGCCGAGGTGAACCCCACGACGCGGCCGACGGTCGCGGCGCTGGTGTGGGGGGCCATCCCGAAGACGAGTTCGCCGACGAGCTCGTCGCGCTCGTTGACGTTGTAGAAGGCCGGCAGGTCGTAGAACTGCTCCAGCAGGTCGTCGACGAAGTCCGCGGTCTTGAGCATGTGCTCGGCCGCGCCGTCCGAGAGGACGATGTCCTGCACCTTCAGCTCGACCAGCTGGTCGTCGTGGCGCAGGGGTTCGCCGTCGATGTCCGTCTCGTACCCCAGCTCTCGGAAGTGGTCCGCGGTCACGTCGAGCTCCGCGGGGCGGACGGACGTGACCGGGAGGTCCGTCATGTCGTAGCGGACGGTGCCGTCCTTGAACGACGTGACGCCGTTCTTCGCGCGGAGGACGCCCTTCTCGATGGCCTCGGGGGTCTTGTTCGTCGAGGTGAGCCCCTTCACCCCCTTCAGGATCTCGAAGGCGGACTCGCGCTCGCCGACCGACTCTAGCGCGTCGCGATAGGCGGCGTGCACGTCGATCTCGCGGCGGTCCGCAGCCGTGACCTCCCACTCGCAGCGCGGGCAGACGACACGGCCGGCCTCGTCGGGCTCGCACTCGGTGCCGCACTGGCCGCACTCGTAGTGCGGTTCGGTGTGGGTCCCGCAGTCCGGACAGGCGTTGCGGTAAGTGTGGCTCTCGCAGTCGGGACAGACCCGATCCGCGACCTCGACGTTCAACACGCCGCGGCGACCCTGGTCGTCCATCTGTCGGGACGCCTCGGCTACGTCGCGCTGCGTCCCGCCGGCCTCGCCGATGGGGAACAGGGTGTGAACCGCGGGGGAGAGGTCGCGGCTCTCGGACTTCTCCGGGCGACCCATCCGGTTCCCGATCCGGGTCGGCGCGCGCTCCCGGATCTCGAAGGGCGCGACCTCGTTGACGGCCTTCGTCGCGTTCTCGCCGTCGGCCCAGTTCAGGGCGGCCTCGGAGAGGTCCGACTCGTCCCACTCCTTCCGGAGCCCGTCGCCGAGCCCGAGCGAGTGCGCGAGCGGGCGCCACTCGGGGATCCGCAGGGAGTCCGGCGTCTCGGTGTGCGTGACGAGCAGGCGCTCAAGCGCCGCGCGCGTGGTGTCCGTGTGCTCGATGGCGAGGACGCCCTCGACCACGTCGCCGTCCGCGACCGCCTCCGCGAGCGTCAGGAACGACGCGACGCTCACGTCGTGCCAGAGGTAGGTGTAGTCGGGGTGGAGCGGGCAGTCGTACTCGCGCGCCCACTCGAACGCCTCCTCGACGGAGGGGTGCTCCAGGTCCACGCGGGGGTCGTCACGGAGCGCCTGCACGTCCGCGCCCGCCGCCTCGAAATCCTGTACCCACCACTCGAAGACGTAGGAGGCGGGCGCGAGCGGGTGGTTGTTCTCGACGAACTCGCCGTAGTTGACGAGGTACTCGCCGAGGTCGAGGATCTTCTCGACGCCGTTCCTGACCGCCAGCGCCTCCTCGGGGTCGTCGATGTGGCGCACCTCGCCGTTGGCGAGTTTCACGGTCGGGCCCTCGATGGAGTCGACCGGGACGACGCCCGCGGCCTTCCCCGGGCGCTCGGTCTTGATCTGCGTCCCGGTCGCGAGGAAGTCGTCCACGAGGTGCATCGTCGCGGGGTGGACGCCCGCGGTCGCGAACCCGTGGTTGCGCGCGCGGCCGTATCGGAGCCGGAACCCGCCCGACTCCGAAGGGTGCGAGAACACCGGCCGTCCCGCGATCAGGTCGCGCAGGTACTTCGTGGCGGGCTCGACGCGCTCCGGGCCGGCGGGTTCGTTCCCTTCCGGTTCGTCTTCGGACCCGGCCTCGTCAGCGACGGTCTCGCCCGCGCCGTCCGCGTCGGCGGCCGCAGACCCTTCCGAGTCCTCGGCCTCTCCCTCGGCCTCCGCCCCGTCGCTTTCGGTCTCGTCGCCGCCGTCCTTCCCGATGGTGCCGTCGATGAGGTCCTGCAGCCACGGCCAGTCGATCTCGTCGAGCTCGCGGGTGTAACGCTGGATCTTCGGGGCCTTCAGCGCGATCCCCTCGGCCAGAACCAGACACATCCCGCCGCGGGCGGAGTTGGTGTCGACGCGTTCGAGGTCGCGGAAGCCGGACACCTCCTCGTCGCCGGTCGCTTCGCCGTCCAGCATGATCGGCATGTGCTCGGCGATGAACTTCGTCTCCTTGTCCTTCGGCGTGTACTGCAGGCCGGTCTCCTTGTCGTACAGCGCGACCTCCTCGGCGTAGCGCTCGACCTCCTCGGACCGAGCCTTGTACTCGTCGATACCCAGCAGCGCGCGGGCGTAGTCGCCGACGAGCACGGACAGCGCCTGTGCGGTCCCGCCCGCCGAGCGGATCGGGCCGGCGTAGTAGACGTTGATGAACTCCGTGCCGTCGTCGTTCTCCAGCAGCTCGACGCGGTCGATCCCCTCGATGGGTGCCGCGACGACCCCTTCGGTCAGCAGCGCGACCGCGGTCCGGACCGCGCCCTCGACCTTGCCCGCGCGAGAGTCGTAGTCGCCGACGGTCCCCTCGACGAAGTCCGTCACCAGCTCCAGGGCCGCCTCCTCGCGGGACATCTGCCCCTCCAGCTCGCGGACGCGCTCCGCGACGCCGTCGATGCCGAGGATGTTCTCGACGCGGTCCGCCATGTCCCGGGCGACCGGGATCTCGATTTCGGCCTCCGGGTCCTTCCCCTGCGCCTTCGCGGCCTCGGCCACCTCGAACGCCTCGTCCAGCCGGTCCTCGATCCGCGCGAAGTAGCGCTCGTCGTCGGGCCGCACGTCACCGCACCCCCCGCCACGCGCCCGCGGGCATCACAGCCAGAGGTCCAGGTCGGTCGCCTCGTCGTGCGCCCGCTCCAGCGGCTCCTCGAACGCGCGCAGGTACACCTCGCCCGCCCACACGGTCGCGGAGTCGAGGTGGCCCGCGAGCGCCTGCCCGCTCGGCCGCGAGAGCACGGCGTGCGTGTGCGCGAACGTCTCCCCCTCCAGCAGCGAGACGTTCCCGACGCAGGCGGCTACCTCCAGCGGCTCGTCGAACGTCACCGACTGGTACTCCGTCTCCTTCTGGTCGTAGAACCAGACGTCCGCGTCCTGCACCGCGCCCATCGCCGTGAACCAGCCCGCCTCGACGTCCTCCGCGCGGGCCAGCGACTCGATCTCCTCGCGCCAGTCGGCGCCCGTCTCCAGTCGAGCGACGTACTCCGCGCTCGACTCGACCTCCCGATAGTTCATGGAGTCGAGTGACGCGCCGCGAGCAAAAAGCGTTCCCCGTCCGCCGCACCTCGCCCTCGGACGTGACTCGATGGCGCATTTCTGTATCGCGCTATCTGATTTATCGGGGCGTCGGCATCGGCCACGGTCGAACACGACGCCCCGGACGAAATCCGCGTTACAACCGTTCGAGACGGCGATCTACGCCGTTTCCGGAGGCGGGACTGTCGCACGCACGGATGGCACTCAGTCGTGTGCCTCCGAGTGCCTCGGTCGTGCTGTCGGGAACGGCTCGAACAGCGCGGCCGCTCCGGAGGTGAGAAAAACGGGAAGAAGACGGCCTCAGAACGGGGCCTGCGGGCCTTCGTCGTCCTCGCCGTCGGACTCGCCGGGGAACGAGGGACTCATGCCGCTGTCACCGCTGCTGGTGCCGCCGAGGTCGCCGTCCGCGCCGGCGCTCATGCCCGTGTCGGCGTGGACCGTGTCGATCTCCGGGATCTCCTTGACCATCCGGGACTTGATCGCCTGGATCGTCATCGGCGAGATGCCGCAGCCGGAACAGGCGCCGCCGAGCTGGATGTGGACCTCGCCCGCCTCGCGGTCGAGGTGGCTGATGGCCGCGTCGCCGCCGTGCATCTGGATCTGGGGGAAGTTGCGCCGCAGGAAGTTCGTGATGCGGTCGCGCAGGTCGTCCTCCGCGTTCGCGGGTTCCGTGCTCATACGCGTGCTTGGCAGTGTGGCGGCTTATGCCTTTGGTTCAGGTGTGCGCCGCGCGGACGAGAACCCGCCACGTCAGGGCTTCTCGACGCCCAGAACCCGGTGGAGCTCCTCCTCGATGGTCTCGACGTACACCTCGAGCGTCTCCTCGAACTTCTCGTCGTCGACCAGCACGCCGGTGAGCCGCTCCCGCGGGTTCTCGGGGAGTTCGACCCGGAACTCCCCGTCCTCGTAGAACGGTTCCGACTCGTTGAGCACCATCTGGTCGATGCCGTGGATCAGTTCGGAGTCGTACCGCTCGTTCATCTGGTTGAAGGCGTTCTTGTACGCCCGCTGGAGTTCCTGGAAGTAGTGGACGTACTTGTCCTCGAATTTCTCGGGATCGAAATCGGTCATGGCCGACGCTCCGCCGCGGCCGGCAAAAAGTCGGCCGGTACGCGTCTCGAACGCTCGGATCCGTGTACGGCTCGCACGGCATAAACCTCTTAGCGCGATATGGAACGATTGGGTCTGGTCTCCCGTCGGCTCTTGAGTTGGTCTCGGAACCCTAACTGATAGCGATACTGAGTAGAGTACGGTAGTTGTGCTGTTTTTCTGTCAGATTATGCTTCCATAACTGCTGTTGAGCCTGCTGCTCTAGACAGCAACGTCTAGAAAGCCCCAGCCGGCTCGACCGCGCCGGGCCTCGCTGTGCTCCTCGCTCTCAGCACCGCCCGCTGCGGTGCTTGCGTCGTCCGGGCGGGTTCGAGCCGACTGCCCCTTTCAACCCCACCCCGCCCCGCGACCGCACCGTAGGCCTCGCACCTCCCCAGCCTCGGCGGTGGCGCGGCCGCGAACCGCACCGCAATGCGGCCGCGCCGCCGCCTCCCTCGCGCGGTCGCGGCGACACAGGGTCGCCGCGGCGCGCGCCGACAGCACAGCACCGCAACCGCCCCGCTCCGCGACCGCACAGCACCGCACCGCCGGGAATTTCAGAAATGTGGGTGTTTTGCTTCCGTCTGTAACACCCAGTATCGCTATCGCTCAGAATGTCGTCCAGTCACTCGGCCCGTCGACCCGTTCGCGGACGCGGAACTGGCGCTCGTCGCCCTTGACGCGCGTCTCCACGAGCGCGTCGAACGCCTCGTGGAGCGTGTGTCTGACCGATTCGTCGTGCATCGTCGACCCGAGGGTCGCGACGAACGGCCAGCCCTCGTTCGCGGCCTGTGTCGCGAGCGCGCGCGCGAAGCGGTGGACGCGTTCGGGGTCGGAGAACATCAGCAGCTGCGAGAGCGAGTCGAGGCCGACCGCGCGGGAGGCGGTGGGGCCGCCCCCTTCGACGAGCTCCGTGAACTGGACGCCGAGGTCGGTGAGGTTGCCGGGCGAGGCGACGTAGCGGGTCTCGTCGGCGCCGTCGGCCGAAAGCTCGCGGTCGCGGGTCATGCAGTCGATCACGACGACGCGGTCGTCGGCCGCGCCCGTGATCCGCTCGTGGTCGGTCCTGACCTTCCCGGCGGTGCGGCCGGTGGAGATCACGATCGGCGACGAGGCCCACTCGTGGAGCAGACGGTGGAACAGGTCGTACTCCCCGCTCATCGGTGGCCCGGTGAGGAGCACGCTGTCGGCCGCTTCGACGGCCGCTGAGAGGGGGGTCATCCCGCCTCCGCCCGCTCCGTTTGGATACGGAATTGCGTCATGTCGTCGACCCGCAAGCGGCCCCTCTCCGCGTGCTCGTGACGGAGGAAACGTCCATACGTGGATCCACGCCGAGCGAGCGATAAGTGTTTGGTCCCAATTGTCAGCGGTGAGAACTGTGCGGGCGGTGAGAGCCGTTTTCGGTCTAAGGGTGTTACTTCGAGAAACGGAATCATAAGTGCTTCCCCCGTTCTCGCGTTATAACCCTGTGAGAACACGCGTTCGGGTTTGTAAGGTCGCTCCGAGTACGTTCACTTGCTTATGACGAACCAAATCGGCGCTCCCGGTACGGAGCTCTCACGGCGGGATTTCGTGCGTGCGACGGGATCGGCGGGCGTTCTCGGACTTGCAGGGTGTGCTGCGCCCCGAAACGGGACCGCCGACGGGAACGTCGTCGCGCAGGCGGAGGGGGGTGACCTCCCCGCGGCCGCGGCGCCGCAGGTCGTCGACCTCACGGAGCAGAACAATCAGGTGACGCTCCGGTCGGTCACCTCGCGGCTCCCCGTCCATCCCGGCGACGCGATGGGTGGGCCGGTCGAGCTGCCCCGCGTGTGGGCGTGGCAGGCCGACGACCGCGCGCCGAGCGTGCCCGGTCCGGTCCTCCGGACGACCGAGGGCGAGGACGTGGAGGTGACGCTCGACAACACCGACGCCAACATGCCTCACACGGTCCACTTCCACGGCGTCAGCAAGACGTGGGAGAACGACGGCGTCCCGACGACCACCGGGATCACGGTCGCGCCCGGCGAGAGCCACACCTACGAGATCCCCGCGAACGTCCCCGGGACCCACCTCTACCACTGTCACTACCAGACCCACCGCCACATCGATATGGGGATGTACGGCTTCTTCCGGGTCGACCCCGAGGGGTACGAGCCGGTCGACCAGGAGCTGTTCATGACGGTGAAAGACTGGGACTCCCGGCTCAACCGCCAGTTCGCGGGCGAGGACGTCTCCTACAGCGCCCGGGACCGGAGCCCGGACACGTTCACCATCAACGGCCGGTCGGCGCCGCGGACGCTCCACCCCGAGGACGGCTCGCCGATCATCGTCTCGCAGGGTGACACCGTCCGCGTCCACTTCGCCAACAACGGCTACATGAGCCATCCGCTCCACACCCACAACCACCGGTTCAAGGTGGTCGAGAAGGACGGCTCGCCGATCCCGGAGGTCGCCCAGTACGACCAGGACGTGGTCAACATCGCGCCGGCCGAGCGCAAGACGATCGAGTTCGAGGCCGACGCCGACCCCGGGATCTACCTGCTCCACTGCCACAAGGTGAGCCACGCGATGAACGGGAACAGCTACCCCGGCGGGATGGTCGGCGGTATCGTTTACGAGGAGGCGATGGACTCCGACATCTTCGCCCAGCTGATGGACTACGCGGGCTACGAGCTGTAGCGACGACGGGCGGCGGCCGCGCACCGGACCCCCGACCGTTCTCCCGATCGCCGATTTTGTATCGTCGCTTTCGATTTATCAGCGCGTCGCGAACCGCCGGGACGACGGCGTCGGACTCTATCGAACAGCAAAGCCTAATGAGGTGGGCGTCGAATTCGCGCCTGATGCCCACGGTAGAATACCTCAACTACGAAGTGCTCGACGACCACGGTTGGTCGATGGACGACGACGACCTCTTCGAGAAGGCGGCGGACGCCGGCCTCGACGGGGAGGATTACGGCACCCTCGACGTGAACCAGGGCGAGTACATCCTCGAGGCCGCGGAGGCGCAGGGCTACGACTGGCCCTTCTCCTGCCGCGCCGGTGCCTGCGCGAACTGCGCGGCCATCGTCAAGGAGGGTGAAATCAACATGGACATGCAGCAGATCCTCTCCGACGAAGAGGTCGAGGAGAAGAACGTTCGCCTGACCTGCATCGGCAGCCCGGACGCCGAAGAGGTCAAGATCGTTTACAACGCGAAGCACCTCGACTACCTTCAGAACCGCGTCATCTGAGGCCACTCGGCCGCGAGGCCCGACGAATCCGTTTTTTGCCTGACGCCACGCCGCCCGCCAACTCCCCGTGTTCTCCGCCTCCTGTCACTCGCTCTCGTGGGTGTCGCGGCTGGACGACGGTCGCGGCGATGAGCACTCCGCCGGTTCGCGTCTCACCGACGGCGATCCGAACCCCTAACTCCCCGGCGGCCACGGCTCGGGTATGATCGCCTCGGCGCCGGACCTGCTCCGGCTCGTCGCGGTCCCCGTCTTCGCGTGGGCCGCCTATCGCGACGTGCGGACGCGCCGCGTTCCCAACCGCGTCTGGCCGCCGCTGTACCTCCTCGGCGCGGCGCTGCTGCTGTGGGACCTTCTGGCACGCTGGCCGCTCGCGGGAGTCGCCGGTGACCTCTTCGTGACCCGGGTCGCGGTCAGCCTGCTCGTGGTCGCGCCGCTCGGGTACGCCTTCTGGTACGTGGGGGGGTTCGGCGGCGCGGACGCGAAGGCGCTGATCGCGCTCGCGCTGCTGTTCCCCACGTACCCGAGCTACTTCCTGCCGGTCGCGTGGCTCCCGGCGTTTCCGGCGGTGCGGACCTACGTCGGCGTCTTTTCGCTGACGGTGCTGACGAACGCCGTCATCCTCGGTGCGCTGTACCCGCTCGGTCTCGGGGCGTACAACGGCGCTCGCGGTCGGTTCTCCCCGGCCATGTTCCTCGCCAAGCGCGTTCCGGTCGGGCGGCTCCCGCACCTCCACGGGCGGCTGTTCGAGACGCGAGAGGGGTTCACCCGGCGCGGACTCGACCTGGACGCGCTCCGGATGTACCTGCGCTGGCGCGGCCTGACGCTCGCGGACGTGCGGGCCGACCCCGATCGGTTCCGCGACCCCGCGGGCGTCGGTGAGACGAACGACCCGACGGACGGCGGGACCCATGTCGGCCCCGCGACCGACGGCGGGGAGCGGGTCGACGGGGGGGATTCGGGGTCGGACGCGGTGCCGGAGGGGCAGTCGGCCCCGGAGTCGGAAACGGCCACGACCGCGGACCCCTGGGCGGCGGAGCGCTTCCTCGCGGAGATCGAGGGGTCGGCGTACGGTACCGACCCCGAGACGCTACGTGAGGGACTGGAGACGGTCGCCGAACGCGAGGCGGTCTGGGTCTCCCCCGGGATGCCGTTCGTGGTTCCGCTGTTCCTCGGACTGCTGCTCGGCCTGACGTACGGCGACCTGCTGTTCGCGCTGCTGCGCGCGGTCGGGTTCGTCTGAGGGGCGTTCCGCGGTCGGGCCGCCGCGCGCGGTCCCGGTCGTCCGGGACAGACAAAAGGACTATTCGCGGCCTGCCCGTCCCCTCACGCATGAGCGAGGACGCGACCGCGGCGACCGGCGAGGCGGACGGGGATGCGTCGGACGGCGACGACGGGGTCGAAGTGGACTTCGGCGAGAGCGGTCTCGTCCCCGCCGTCGCACAGGACGCCGAGACGGGCGAGGTGCTGATGCTCGCGTACGTCTCCCCCGAGGCGCTCGAACGCACCCGCGAGACGGGCGAGGCGCACTACCACTCCCGGTCGCGCGACGAGTTGTGGCACAAGGGGGCCTCCTCGGGGCACACGCAGGCCGTCGAGGAGGTCCGCGTCGACTGCGACGCCGACGCGCTGCTGTACGTCGTCGAGCAGGCGGGCGGCGCTTGCCACACCGGGCACCACTCCTGTTTCCACCGGACCGTCGACGGCGAGCACGTCGGCGAGAAGGTGTTCGACCCCGACGAGGTGTACTGATGGTGGACGCGGGAACCGACGCGGACGAGGCCGGCGACTCCGGAGCGGTCGACGCCGAGGAACCGGGACCGACCCCGGGCCCGGTCCGGGAGGCGGCGACGGCCGCGGCCGACCTCCGCGAGGCGTACGACGACCTCGCGGCGGTCGAGGCGCGGATCGCGGACCTCGGTCGCGAGCGCGTGGAGGCCGCGGCGGACCGCTACCGGAACGCGGTCCGAGTGCTCGACGACTACGAGGAGGACGCGGTCGGGACGGGCGACTTCGGCGCGTACGTCCAGTTCGAGAGCGCGTTCGAGGGCGTCACGGACGTCGAGGCGGACGCGCTCGCGGCCGACGCCTTCGCGGCGGCCAACGAGGCGGTCGACAAGCGCCGGCTCTCCGAGTCGGACTTCGAGGCGGCCCGCGAGCACCTCGAGGACGCCCGCGAGTACGTCCGCCTGTTGGAGCGGCGCGACGAGGCGCTCGACGACTATCGGCGCGCACGCCGGGACGCCAACGCGGCGCGCTCCGAACTCGACGACCGCGTCGACGAACTGGCCGACCTGGCGGACGCCGCGGAGGTCGACCTCGACGTCCCCCTCGACCGCCTCCGCGAACCGATAACCGAGTACAACGAGGCGGTCGAGGCGGACTTCCGGCGGTTCAAGAAGGACGAGAGCGCCCGCGAGCTGTTCGACCTGCTGGAGCGGGCCGGGTCCGCGCCGCTGATCGACGTGGACGAGCCGCCGACCGACCTGACGGAGTACGTCGCGGAGTACCCCGCCGCCGAGGAGCCGGTGCCGGACCTGCTGGAGTACGCCGACTACTCGCAGTCGAAACTGGACCACTACGTCGATGACCCCGGTGCGCTCCGCCGGACGGTCGCGGTCCACCGGACGTACCTGGAGCGGCTGGACGGCGAGCCGTTCGCGCTGGCGTGGCCCCCGAAGCCGGCCGAGGAGCTCCGCTACCGGATCGAGGAGCTGATCCCGGTCGTCTCCCGCTTCGCCGACGAGGAGACGGTCGCGACGCTGCGTGACGTGCTGACGGCGACGCGCGACGACGACTACGAGCGCATTCGGGAGGCGGCGACGGTTCGGGCGGAGCTGGACGGCGACGAGCTGGAGCTGGTCGCCTCCGGTGCGGTTCACGACCGGCTCGCGGAGGCGCGGGAAGTCCGGGAGCTCGTGCGGGACGTGCTCGCGGAGACGGAGCGGTAGCCGCCGGGGGACGGAAAAAGGGGCAGTTACGTCCGCGACGCGCTACTCGGCGCGCCCGTGGACGTACGTCTGCTCGTGGTCGGGAAACACCTCGGCGACGACCTCGTCGCCGTCCTCCGCGCGGAGGAGCGCGCGGATCTCCCCCTCGTAGTCGGCCTTCTCGATCTTCTCGCTGGGTCCCTGTTCCACCTCGAAGGTGGCGGTCACGAGCCGGTCGACCGCGTGGCGACCGAACCCAGAGAGGGGGGCGATGTAGTCGACGTCGTGTCTGTCCTCGAGGCTCTGCGCCTGCGCGCGTGAGACGGTGGGGACGCGGTCGTCGCGGCGCGTCCCGTCCGCGACGGCGTCGACGTCGAGCCCCGCGACCGTCTCGAGGGCGTGTTCGTGGATGCGCTGGATGCCGTTGCGCGGGAAGCCGTCCTCGCGCATCGTCGCCGCGGCCTCGCGCGCGACGGCCTCGTCGAGGTCGACGCGCTCGAAGGGGAAGCCGAGCGCCTCGGCCGCCCGCCTGGCGTGTTCGTAGTCGTCCGTCAGCCCGAACGTTCCCGTCACGCAGCGCACGTCGTAGAAGCGGTCCAACAGGAGGGCGGCGAGCGAGGAGTCTTTCCCCCCGCTGTACAGCAGGGCCAGCTCCATCCCCTTACCGCCGCCGGATGTCGAAGCTCTTCTGGTCGGGCTGGAGCTCGCGCAGCAGCTCCTTCATCTGGTCCTCGTCGATCCGGCCCTGGATCCGGCCGCTCTGGGCCAGCGCCGCGACCTGCTTTTTGACCTTCTTGGCGAACTCCGGCTTGGACATCTCGACCGCGTTGAGCCGCTGGCGCGCGTCGTCGGTGAGGTGCTGTTTGAGCACGGCCTCCTGCTGGGCCTCCGCGCGCTCCTGGGCGGCCTGCTGGGCCTCGGGGTCGGCCCCGCCAGCGCCGCCCTCGCCGCCGGCGCGCTCCTGTAGCTCCTGCATCTTCTTCTCGCGAAGCTCTTCCAGTCGTTCGTCGTCGGGGTTGCCACTCATACGCGCACCTTGTGCGTACTCGCGAAAAACGATTTCGGAGGATCCGGGGTCGTCGCTACTCCTCGGCGACCGGTCCGCTTCTACTCCTCGAGGTCTCGATCCGCGGTCTCCTCCGCCTCCCGTTCCCCGAGGTGCGCGCGCAGCGCGTCCACGTCCTTGTTGCCCGCGCCCGTGTTCAGCAGGACGACCGTGTCGTCGGGGCCGAACTCGCCCCGCTCGGCGAGTTCGAACGCGCCCGAGACCGCGGCCGCGCAGGTCGCGCCGACCTCCAGTCCCTCGCGGCGCGCGACCTCGATGGCGGCGTCGAGGATCGCCGCGTCCGAGGTGGCGACCGCGCCGCCGTCCGACTCCCGGACCGCGTCGAGGATCAGCGGACTCGCGCCGGGATCGGGGATCGCGATGCCGTTGCAGGCGGTGTCGACCTCGTCGTCGGCGAGCGGTTCGTGCTCGTCCGCGCCGGCCTCGTAGGCGGCGACGACCGGGGCACACCCCTCGGCCTGCGCGACGTACATCGGCGCGAGGTCGTCGGTCCAGCCCAGTTTCTCCGCCTCGACCGCGGCCTTGTGCATGCCGACGAGGCCCACGCCGCCGCCGGTGGGGTAGACGACCGCGTCCGGCGCCTCCCAGTCGAGCTGCTCGAGGAGTTCCAGCGCCATCGTCTTCTTCCCCTCGTGGCGATACGGCGTGACGAACGTCTTCGTGGAGTACCAGTCGGGGTGTCCGTCCATCGCCGCCGCGTACGCGGCGCCCGCATCGCCGATCTGGGAGCTCCCGGCGGCCCCGCCCACGGGGTCACAGACGTGGAGCTCCGCCCCGTGGACTTCGGTCATCGCCTTCTGCGTGAAGCCGGCGCGCTTCGGCAGGTAGACGTGCGCGTCCAGTCCCGCGCGGGCGGCGTAGGCGGCCGCGGCCTGCCCCGCGTTGCCCGCGGAGTTGAGCGCCACCGTCCCCGCGCCGTGCTGGACGGCCGCGGTCATCGCCGCCGCCTGCCCGCGGTCCTTGAACGTCCCCGTCGGGTTGCGCCCCTCGTCTTTCAGGAGGACGCGGCCGACGCCCATCGCGTCCGCGAGCTCGGGACACTCGACGAGCGCCGTCCCGCCCTCGCCCATCGACACCGCCGCCTCCGCGGGGAACGGGAGCAGTTCCGCGTAGCGCCACATCGAGTCCTCCTCGCGGTCCGCGAGCTGCTCGGGCGACAGATCGACACGGTCGTAGTCGTAGGCCGGGTCGAGGATCCCGCCGCAGTCCGGACAGCGGCCGGGTTCCTCGGCGGGGTCGAAACGGTTCCCGCAATCGACGCAGTCGAGTCCGACGAACGCCTCGGAGGTCTGCATACGCGGTGTCTGTGCGCCCGGGGGGGTAATGGCTGTGGCGCCCGATGCGCGGACACGTCGCGAAGCGACCGCGAGCGGGCGCGGCCTTTCTCGGTGGGCTTCCGAGCACAGCGGAACGCCGGCCCACACGAACCCGACGTCGTTCGCGCGGTCGCGGGCATCGGCAACCGTCCCCGCAGTTCGCGGACCCATCTCTCGGCCAGATGCAGACCCATCCCTCGGCCACATGCGGACCGACGAGCTCTCCGATCGGTCACCCGACAGCGCCACGGTCGGCCGCGAACCCTTTTGAGGGAAAGCGCGCCATCCCGCCGCGTGCCAGGGGCTTTCACCCCGGAGCGGGCAGCGGTCGCGCGACACGTCGCTCCGGGAGCGGTTCGTGTCGCCCGTTCGCCCTGATCCCTACCGTCCCGGCTCGTCCGTGTTCTCTCGCGGCGCCCGGTCCGGGCCGGGGTAGTCGCCGTCCCGGACCTCCGGGTAGAGCCGTGCCGCGTCGAAGACGGCCGCGAACGCCCGCGGTTCGCGGACGCTGACCGGCACGCGATCGCGGAGCGCCGCCCCCGCCCCGGCGCTCGTCAGCCGGTCGTCCAGCGAGAGGACGTGCATCGCGCCGCCCCGATAGGCGGACCCCAGCGCCGGGTGGTCGTCCGGGGGATGCACAACCGGCTCGCGCCAGTCCGCGACCGCCGCGCGCCAGTCTGCCGCCAGCGACGCGTCCGCGGGATCCGCGAGGTCCGCGACGACCGACTCGGCGTCGTCGAGCAGCGCGTCGCTCGCCACCAGCGTCGTCCACGAGTGCCGCCACAGCGCCTCCAGCGCCGCCCGCGCGGAGCCCCCGACCAGCAGGTCCGCCGCGAGCACGTCCGCGTCCGCGACGACGCGCGCCGGGGTCGGTTCGGGCGGCGCCGGCGCCGCGTTCTCGGCCGCGTCGTCCCGGCTCGCGTCGCTCCCCGCGTTCCCGTCACTTCCCGTCCGATCGCGAACGCGCACGAGCGCCTCGCGGACGTCCGCCTCGTCGGCGTCGACCGCGGCGGCGCGGCCGAACAGCGACTGCCAGTCCATGTGCGGTCAACGACCGCTCCGGACATCCAACTTGCGGAGCGTCGCCCACGCCGCGGCCCCGGCGACGAACGCCACGCCGACGTTCGTGAGGGCCCCGAGGAGTCCGACGCCGACCGTGGCGAGGCGGTCGTCCCCGGAGAGCGCGGTCCGCGAGAGATCGGCGCCGACGAGCACCAGCAGGACGCCGAGCGCCGCGAGCGGGAACGCCACCACCACGCCCGCGACGAGCGCAAGCAGGAGGTAGCCGATCCCGAGCAGGACGTTCGCGCCGCCCGTGCGCGCCCCGAAGGCGTGCTTGCCGGCGAGGCCACCGCTGCCGTGGCACATCGGGAGCCCGCCCGCGGGAACCGACAGCAAGGTCATCGCGCCCATGCTTCCCGCGAGTCGGTCCGCGGACACCTCGCGGTCGAACAGGTCCTCGCAGAGCAACGCCGTCGCGACGGCCGCGTTGCCGACGGTCATCGCCAGCTGTGCGGCCGCGCCCTCGACCGCCCCGACCGAGAACGAGGGTCCGCCGCCGGCGAACGGCGTGAGTGTCGGCAGCGACGGCGTCGGAACCCCGACCGCGTCGACGGCGACAGCGAACCCTCCGGCGAGCACGACCAGCGCGCTCGCGCTCCCGTGGCCGAGCGCGTAGAGGGTCACGACGACGAGCGCCGCGGCGACCGCGATCTCGGGCGCGCCGACCGCCAGCTCGGCTCCGGTGACGACGAGCAGCAGCCCAACCGCGAGCTGGATCCCGCGGACGACCGGCAGCCCGACGACGCGCTCGACGGCGCCGACGACGCCGAACCGTCCGGCGATCAGCAGGACGACGCCCGCGAGGAGCCCCCCGGCGACGAGTTCACCGTAACTCATCGCGCCGGCGATGGCCAGCCCCGCGAGCGCCTTCATCGGCTCGACCGAGATCGGGAGCCCGTAGACGACGCCCCACACGATCTGGAAGACGCCGAACGCGACCAGCGCGTGCGGGAGCGACAGCGGCGTCAACGCCCCGAGCGCGACGACGATCGGGAGAACCGTAACCGAATCCCCCAACGCGCCGGTCAGCTCGTCGGCGTCGAACCGCATCTCACGGGCGTCCGAAAAGCGCGTTGTAGCCACGCATATGGGTTCTTCCGGGGATACGTGAACGTTTTCAGAAAACGAACGGAGTTGTCCCCGACCCCCGAGTCAACCGAACGCGATTACCCCAATCCCGGAATTATTATGTGTCCGCGGTCAACCGATGTATCCATGACGAAACAACGACGCGAGTTCCTGAGCGCTATCGCGGGTGCGACGGTCGTCGGAAGCGCCGGGTGTCTGGGATCGGGGCAGAGCGGCGGCAACGGAACCGAAGACGGAAGCGGGAGCGGAAGCGGCGGCAGCGTGCCGCCGGTCGCGGAGGAGACGCTCACGCTGACCACGACGACGAGTACCTACGACACCGGACTGCTCGACGCGTTGAACAGCGCGTTCACCGAGCAGTACGGCGCGGAAGTCGAGGCCGTGGCGCAGGGGACCGGCGCGGCGCTGGAGACGGGGCGGAACGGCGACAGCGACCTGGTGATGGTCCACGCGCGGTCGCTGGAGGACGAGTTCCTCCGCGAGGGGTACGGCGTCAACCGCCGCGACCTCATGTTCAACGACTTCGTGATCGTGGGGCCGTCCGACGACCCGGCCGGCATCAGCGGGATGGAGTCCGCGGCCGACGCGTTCGCGACCATCGCGGAGACGGAGTCCGTGTTCGTCTCCCGCGGCGACAACTCCGGGACGCACACGAAGGAACTCATCATCTGGGAGGAGGCGGGCGTCGAGCCGGGCGGCGACTGGTACCGCGAGGCCGGCGCCGGGATGGGCGACGTGCTCAACCAGGCGAACCAGACGCCCGCGTACACGCTCGCGGACCGGGGGACGTTCATCTCGATGCGGTCTGAGATCGACCTCGAGATCCTCGTTCAGGGGCCCATCGAGGGCGGCCCGGAACTGCTGGCGAACCCCTACGGCGTCATCGCGATCAACCCCGGCGTCCACGAGAACGTCAACTACGACCTGGCGATGTCGTACATCGGCTTCATCACGAGCCCGGAGGGCCAGCAGGTCATCGAGGACTACACGATGAACGGGGAGCAGCTGTTCTTCCCGGAGGCGGTCTCCGAGGACCCGAACTTCCAGCAGTACGTCCCCGAGGGCTGGAGCGCCGACGACTCGTGAGATTCATGACGGAACGCGCTCGGATCGGTAGCGTATGACTCCGACCGTCGCGGCGCTCGTCGAGGCGACCCTCGCGCTCGCGACGGTCGGCATCGGTAGCGCCGCCGACGCGGTCGCGGGCGCCGCGCCGCTGCTCGTCGAGTTCCCGTTCCAGCGGAACTACGTCACGAGCATCGTCCGCGTCTCGCTGTACGTGAGCCTCACCGCGGTCGCGCTCGCCACGCTGGCGAGCGTCCCGGTCGCGCTGCTCGTCGGCTTCGTCGACTTCCCCGGCAAGCGGCTGGTCGTCGCCGTGATCAACACGGGGATGGGGTTCCCGAGCGTCGTCGTCGGCCTGCTGGTGCTGGTGTTGGTCTCCAATCAGGGACCGCTCGGTCCGCTGGACCTCGTGTTCACGAAGGAGGCGATGATCATGTCCCAGTTCGTGCTCGCGTGGCCCGTCATCACCGGCGTCAGCCTCGCCGCCGTGACGAGCGTCGAGGACGGCGTTCGGGACGCCGCTCGCGCGATGGGCGGGACGCGGGTCGACGTGGCACTGGTGACGATCAAGGAGGCCAGATACGGGATCGTCACCGGCGTGCTCGCGGGCGTCGGTCGCGCCATCAGCGAGGTCGGGTCGGTGTTCATCGTCGGCGGCAACATCGCCAGCGCCGACGGCACCTCCATCACGCGGACGCTCACGACCGCGATCCAGTTGGAGGCGCGGCAGGGCCGGTTCGAGACCGCGATGGTGCTCGGCGCGATCCTGCTCGTGTTGGTGCTCGGCGTCAACGCGGTCGTTCTCCGACTCGGCGACCAGCGGGGTGGGCGATGAGTCAGCCACAGGAAACCGAGCGGGAGAGCGAGGCGGTAACCGGGGCGCCCCATGACCGTCAGCGCACGGGCGAGTCGGTCGTCTCGCTGGACGGTGTCGCGCGTCGCTACGGCGAGGAGGCGGTGTTCGAGGACGTGAGCCTCGACGCGCGGCCCGGCGAGACGCTGGCGATCATCGGTCCCTCGGGCGCCGGTAAGTCGACGCTGTTGCGGATGTTCGGGCTGTTCGAGCCGCCGGACGAGGGGCGCGTTCGCGTCGACGACACCGACGTGTGGACCGTCGGCGAACGCGAGCGGCTCGCGGCCCGCCGCCGCGTCGGGACCGTGTTCCAGGAGGCGAACCTGTTCGACGCCTCCGTCCAGCGGAACGTCGCCTACGGGCTCCACGTCCGCCGAGCGTGGCCCGAACGGCTCCGGGAGTCGCTCCGCCGGTTCGTCCGGACCGAGCCGCCCGAGGCGGTCCGGGACGCGCTGTCGACGGTCGGACTCGCCGACGCGGCGACCCGCGACGCCGACTCGCTGTCGGGCGGGGAGGCGCAGCGCGTCGCCTTCGCTCGCGCGCTCGCGTACGAGCCCGACGTCCTGCTGCTCGACGAGCCGACCTCCGATCTGGACCCCCGGAACACCGCGGTGCTGGAGAACGCGGTCGAGACCGCCCGCGACAGCGGGATGGCCGTGGTGATGGCGACCCACGACATGCATCAGGCCGAGCGGATCGCCGACCGCGTCGCGGTGCTGCTCGACGGCGGCCTCGTCGAGGTCGGCCCCGCGGAGCGGCTCTTCGAGGACCCCGACGACCCGCGGACCCGGAAGTTCGTGGACGGTGACCTGGTGTACTGAGAAACCTATACAGGTTTCTTCATCTAGGAAACGGAACTACCGAGGGTTACGCGATCCGAAACGGTTTCGGCGGACGCCGCCGAACCGGCCGGTATGCCGACCCGTCGCCGGAGCGTGATCGCCGCCGGTGGCGGACTGCTCGGTGTCGGCGGGGTCGGGCTCTCGACGCTGTCGACGGCCGACGATCCCGACCCGGCGAGCGGCCGCCTCCGTCTCGCCGTGGGCACGACCCTGTACGACTCGGGACTCGCCGAGGAACTGGCGGCCGCGGTCGCCGAGACGCGCCCCGACCTCGCGCCGGCGCCGGTGCCCCGCGGGACCGGGGCCGCGCTCCGGGCGCTGGCCGCGGGCGACGTCGCCGCCGCGATAGTCCACCATCCGCGTGCGGAGCGACGGGCGGTCGCCGCCGGGGACGCCGTCGACCGCCGGCCGTTCTGTGTCAACGACTTCCTGCTGGTCGGTCCGCCGGGAGACCCCGCCGGCGCCGCGGACGCCGCCGACGCCGCGGCCGCGTTCGACCGGGTCGCCGCCGCCGGCGAGCGGTTTCTCTCCCGCGGCGACGACTCCGGAACCCACGCCCGGGAGCGGCGGATCTGGGCCGCGGCGGACCGCGGCCCGCGCGGCGACTGGTACGGGGCAACCGGGAGTTCGATGGGCGAGACGCTTCGGATCGCCGGGTCCGTGGGCGCGTACACGCTCGTCGACCGCGGGACGTTCGTGAGGCGGCGCGGCACGGTCGACCTCGAGACGGCCTTCGCGACCGGCCTCGCCTCGCCGTCGCCACTTCTGCGGAACGTCTACAGCGTGGTGCGCGCGCCGCCCGATCGCGTGGACGACGCGAGCGCCGGGGCCGCTCGAACGCTCGTGGAGCTGCTCGTCGGCGACCCGGGACGAGGGGCGGTGCGGGGGTTCCGGGCGGACGGCGAACGGGCGTACCGGCCGGTCGAGGGAACAGACTCAAGCGACCGGCGGCGCTCCGTGAAGCCGTGACCGACGAGGACCCGGAGGGCGAACCGGCCGCGACCGCCCGCGCGACCCTCCGCCGGAGCGGGATCGCCTTCGACGCGGACGACGCCGCGCTGCTACGGGCCGTCGCCGCGGAGGGGTCCGTCGCGGGAGCCGCGGCGACGCTCGGCCGTTCGCGGGCGCGTGCGCTCGCCCGACTGGAGACGCTGGGGGGCGCGTTCGGCTCGCTCGTGGAGCGAACGCGCGGCGGCGCGGGCGGCGGCGGGAGTCGACTCACGGAGCGCGGCGAGGCGGTGCTGGCGCGGTTCGACCGCCTCGAGCGCGGCCTGCTGCTGTCCGCGCGGGCACCGGAGACCGCGCTGGACGGCGAGGTCGTCGACGTGGACGGCGAACTCGCGACCGTGACGACGGCGATCGGCGACGTGCGCGCGCTCCACGACGGACTGCGTCCGGGCGACGCCGCGCAGGTTCGAGTGGGGGCGGACGCCGTCACGCTTCAGGGGGCCGACGCCACGCCCGCGGCCGACGAGACGAGCGCGCGCAACCGCTTTTCGGGGACCGTCGCCGCGGTCGAGCGCGGGGAGACGGTCGCGACGGTGCGCGTGACCGTCGCGGAGACCGACGTGACGCTCGCGGCGCTCGTCACGGTCGCCAGCGCCGACAGGCTCGCTCTCGAACCGGGACGGGGCGTGACCGTCAGCTGGAAGGCGACCGCGACCGCGGCCGTGGCGCCGCCGTGACGGAGCCCTCTCCCCGGTCCGAGTCCGTCCGACTCAGGCCGCCTCGGCCGCCGTGAGCTCCGCGCGCACGTCCGCGACCGCCTCGGTGGCCGCCAGCAGCGCGATCCGGTCGCCGGCCTCGACGACCGTCCCGGGGAGCGGGATGGTCAGCGACTCCCGGTCGCGGCCGTGCGCGTAGATGCGCCCGCGGTCGCCCAGGTCGATCTCGTTGACGTGCGCGCCGACGATGGGCGCGTCCTCGGGCACGGTCAACACGAGGATCTGGAGCCCCTCGGTCAGGTCCGCGATGGCGTTGAAGTCGCCGCCCAGCAGCGCGGTCTTCGCGCCCGCGGCGCCGAGCCGCTCGGGATAGATAACCTCGTCCACGTCGTCGGAGTAGCGCTCGTAGACGGCCGCCTCCACGTCCTCGCTCACGCGCATGACCGTCCGCGTGCCGTAGTCGCCCGCGATCAGACAGATCTGGTGGTTCGTCTCCGGATCGCCGGTGAAGCCGCCGACCGCGTCCGCCTCCGCGACGCCCGCCTCCTGGAGCGTCGCCTCTCGGGCGCCGTTCCCCTCCACGACGCGAAAGCCCCGCTCCCCCGCGCGCTCGACCTTCATGCGGTCGTTGTCGACCACGACCACGTCGTGGCCCTCCTCGTCCAGCACGCGGGCGACCCGCGAGCCGACCCGACCGTATCCGACGACGATGACGTTCATGCGAGTCCGGTACGACAGGTGACGGCAAAAGTGTGGGTGGTGGTGCCACGACACGGGGACTGGCGCGGCCGGTGCGACGGCGCCACAGCCGATGCGACGGCACCACGACCGTCCGCCGTCGTCCAGCGCGCCGGTCCGGCTTCCGGGCGAGTCAAAACTATTTATTGACCACCTGTGTTAGCGCCGGTATGGTTACCGTCCAGTCGCACGTGCGTCCCGGCGGAGCGGTGAACGAGGACCTCGTCCGGACCCACGGGAACGCGGTCGTCGTGCTGGACGGGGCGACCGGACTCTCGGACCGGAGCGTCACCGACGCGGCGTCGGACGGGCGGTGGTACGTCGAAGCGCTCGCCGAGGAACTCGGGACCCGGATCGACGAGGGCGGGGGTCGGGACCTGCGGGACCTCGCCTCGGAGGCAGTCGCGGCGGTCGCGGACAGGTACGGCGACCACCCGGGCGCCGCCGAGCAGGACTCCCACGAGGTCCCCTCCGCGGCCGGCGCGGTCCTTCGCTGGGACGACGACCTCGAGTACCTGGTACTCGGCGACTGCGGGGTCGTCGTCGACGCCGGACCCGAGTCCAGAGCGGTCCTCGGCGAGGGGCCGCGCGACCTCGACCGGCGGGTGGTCGAGGAGATGGTGGCGATCCGCGAGGCGGCCGACGGCGCGGTCTCCTACGAGTCGCTCCGCGAGCGCGTGCATCCCATGCTGGTCGACCACCGGAAACGGAAGAACCGCGAGGGCGGCTACTGGACGTTCGGGCTGGACCCGTCGGCGGTCGACCACGCCGCGACCGGCTCCCTCGACCGCCGCGACGCCGAGTTCGCTGTCGCGTTCACCGACGGGTTCGAACCGGTGTGTACGACCTACGACGCGTTCGCGGACTGGTCGACGCTGGTTCCGTACCTCCGAACGGACGGCATCGAGCGGGCGGTCCGCGTCCTGCGTGCCTTCGAGGAGTCCGACCCCGAATGTCGCGAGTATCCCCGTCTGAAGCCGTCCGACGACGTCGCGGTTGCGACGGTCGACCTGAGCGAGTGACCCATGGCCGAACTGAGCGACGACCTCGTCGACCGGATCGAGGCGCGAGCGGACGAGTCGGGGACCGACGACCTGATCGAACTGTTCGGGGACCTCCCGCCCGAGACCGACCGCGAGTGGGAGCTCGCGCTGACGCGGCTGATCGAGGTCGCCCCCGACCGCAAGGAGGACCTCCGGCGGGTCTTCGAGTCGGACGACTTCGGCCAGTCTGACCCCGAAACCGTCCGCTTCGCCGCGTTCTTCGCCTACTGCACGTTCCTCCGGCGACGCGGGAACATCAGCGAGTTCGGCCGCGTCCTCGAGAAGCACGCGGAGTTCGACGACCACCCGATGTACCCGCACTTGCAGGGGCTGCAGGCGAAGCAGCTCCGGACCGGGGAGAGCTACGAACGCGCCATCGAGTACGCCCGACGGGCCCAGTCCCGCGTCGGCCCCGATCACGCCGGCGTGAACCACGCCTACGTCACGGCGATCGTGCAGGCGCTCGAGGAGGACAAAGAGGAGTTCCTCGGGACCCCCCGCGAGCAGCTGCTGGAGGAGGCCGAAGGGATCATGGACCAGCTCATCACCGAGCCGGTCTACCCCAAGTTCAAGGTGACCCTCGGCCGGCTCCGCGCCCTCCAGGGCCGGTACGACGACGCGATCCGGCAGATCAACGAGGGCATCGACCTCGAGGACGACTCGAAGGACAGCTACGTCCTCCGCGTCAACAGCTACCGCAACCATGAGTCGCGGGTGTACCTCGACAAGTACGTCGACGAGATCCAGCGCCGGCAGGACCAGCTCAAGGAGGACGTCGACGACGCGCTCGAGGCGGTCGAGACCGCACAGGAGGAGTCGAAAGACCAGATCAAGAAGCTCCAGGGACAGACGCTGCAGTTCCTCGGGTTCTTCGCCACGCTGCTCGCGGTCATCATCTCGACGGTGACGATCACGCTCGAGTTCTCGATCCTCCCCGCGACCGCCCTGATCGTCGTGCTGATCGGCGGGCTCCTGATCGCGTTCGGCGGCTTCACCGTCATGCTCCCCGTCGACCGGGCCCTGCGGAAGGGCTCCGCGCTGTTCCTCATGGGGCTTTTCACCGCCGGGCTGGGGTTCGCCGTCGCCGCCAGTATCGCGGGCGTCGTCTGACCCCGCCCGGGTTACCGCGTCGACGCCAGCAGCTCGTCGAGGTGGCGGGCGCTCCGCTCGACGTACGCCATGTTCGGCGTGGTCACCTCGACGGAGGCCGACCCCGTCCAGCCGTCCGGCAGCGCCGAGAACAGCCGCGCGAAGTCGATCGATCCCGCGCCGAGGGGCAGGTGCTCGTCGGCGGCGGTCCGCGTGTCGTTGAGGTGGAGGTGCGAGACGCGGTCCGCGTGGGCCGCGAGGAACCGAGCCATCTCCGCGTCGTCGTGGCCGTCGATCCGCGCGTGGCCGGTGTCGAACGTCATCGACGCGTCGGTCCCCGCAAGGAGCCCGGGCACGTCGTCGGTCGCCACGAGCGCGTCGTAGACGTTCTCGACCGAGAGCGTCGCGTCCAGCCCGGCCTCGGCGGCCCGCGCGTCCAGTTCCTCTATCGACCGCTCGACCCGCGCCGCGAGGCGCGCCCCGCCGTGTGCCCGCTCCCACGCGAGCGCGGTCGGGTGGAGCACCGCCGTGTCGGCCCCCGCCCGGTCCGCCGCCCGGTGGCAGGCGTGTAGCTCCGCGACGACCGCCTCGCGGACGCCGTCGAACGGCGACCCGAGGTCGAGCCCCTCGAACGGCAGGTGGACCGCGAGCCCGAGGTCGTCGTACCGCTCCAGCAGCTCCCGGCCCTCGCCGGAGAGCCACTCGCGGTCGGTCGCGCCGTCCAGCATCACCTCGACGTAGTCCAACCCGACCGCGTCGGCCACCTCGAAGTACCCCGCCACGTCGTTGTCGGGCTGCGTCACGACGCCGCGCTCGACGTTCATACCTGCACCGTGGAGCCAGTCGGTGGTAAGCCCCCCGCCTTCGCGTCAGTCGTCGTCAGCGGTGTACGCGCCGCCCCGACGCTTGATACGTGCGACGACGAGCCGCCGGTCGTTCTGTCGGAAGCTCACGGAGAGCCGGAACTCCCCGATGCGGATTTTCTTGTACGGGCTGTTCTGGAGCGGCTCGCCGTAGTCCGGCGGGTCGCGCCACGGCGAGGAGACGATCTCGTCGAGTTTGTCGAGTATCCGGTCCTGGTCAGCGGGGGAGAGTCCGCCGAGGTCGTCTTCGGCGGTCGAGGAGAGTTCCCACGTCCACTCGTCGTCACTCATCGCCCGTGCCGAACCGCTCGCGGGCGTCCTCGGCGCTCGTCGTCCGTCCCTCGCGGATGTCCTCCTCGGCTTCGAGCAGGGCGACGAGTTCGTCGCGGTCGAACGTCGGGAACTCGACGGCGTCCCGGAGCGTGTACCGAATGAACTCGCTCCGGCTGTTGAACCCGCGTCCCTGCCACGTATCGTCGATCTCGTCGAGGAACGACTCGGTGAGTTTGAAGGTCACCGTGGTGATGTCGTCCTCGCCGTCGTCGTTTGTAGCTGCTTTAGACATATCTACGTAATACGTATGTCTTACCAATAGTCGTTTCGGCGGAGCCTCACTCACCGCGTACTCGTCGTGAATCGCCGCATCGAGGGGTTTCTGTCACACTCCTGACTAGGGTTCAGTCATCCCTTTGCGAGCGTTGATTAGCGAAATCAGGAGTGTTCCTTGGGGGACGCGCCCCCGGTCGATATCGGGTCTACCCCACCGCAGTCTGTGAATTGGTTTGTGTGTCCTGACACTTCCCCGAATCGCAATACGGCGAGGGATGCCCTGTTTAGCGAGAGACGCGAATCTTGAACGGGTTTCGTTCAGACGAGTGTAGCCAAAAAGTGTACACACAAGGAGTGTACGGAAGAAAGAGCCTAGGCCGGGATTTGAACCCGGGGTCTCGTCCTTACCAAGGACGCGCTTTACCGCTAAGCTACCCAGGCGCGCGTTTTCTCGTTGACCGGATTCGTCTTTAGGCGTTTCGATCCGGACGCCGTCCGCGAGGTCGTCGCACGGTCGCGGTCTGGCCGTCGGCGCTCGCCCGATGCGGGCTGCTTCAACGCTCGATCCGTCGCTTTCGGGTCGAGAAAGATCGGGGTGACGAGCGAAACGCTCCCTCGGCCGCTTCAGACGCGCTCCTCGGAGAGCGCGGCGATGCGGTCGGCGGTGGCGTCGGGGAGCGCCTGCCCCGGCGGTGGGAACTCGCCGTCGTAGTCGGCGGCGAGTTCGCGGGCGTACGTCTGTAGCTCCGTGGGAGGGTCGCCGCCCACGGCGGTCGTCCCGGCGACGACCGCGAGCTCGAAGACGTCCTCCTCGAGGTTGCGGTCGAGGTCCGCGGCCGCGGCGGGCGCGGCCTCCTCGCGGCGGGTCTGGTCGCGGCCGAACGCGCGGACCACGTCGACGGCGGCGGCGGCGGCCTCGGTGCGCGCGAGCAGGTAGAAGCCCCGCGAGACGAGCACGTCCGCGGCGAGGATGTCGAGGTCGGCGGCGATGTCCGCCTCCGCGACCGCCTCCCCGACCCACGGCTCGTCGTGCGCGAGCCGGCGGGTGAGCCGGAGGCCCTCGTAGATGAGCTGGACGCCGGCGGCGCGGTCGGCGACGGCGTCGAGGTCCGCGGCCGGGTCCAGCGCCCGAGTGGCGACGAGCGCGAGGACGCCGGGCGTCACCGCCGCCGCAGCGAGTCTGTCGTCGAGGACCTCGCGGAGGCGCGCCGGCTCGATGTCGGCGACGGCCTCGCGCGCGGCGGCGCGTGCCCGCACGGCGTCGTCCATCGCCGGAAAGGAAGGCCGGGAAGGGCAAAGACCTTTGGAAACGACCCGTCTCTCCCCACCGTGATCCGCGCGACCGCGGACGGCCCGGTCCGGGTCGTCACCATCGACCGCCCCGCCCGTCGCAACGCGCTCCGCCCCGCGGACCTCGACGCCCTCGCGGACGCGGTGCGCGAGACGAGCGAGCCCGTGGCGCTGCTCCGCGGCGCCGGCGACGCCTTCTGTGCCGGCGCCGACCTCGACGTCGTCGCAGACCTCGACGACCCCGAGGCGTTCGCACGTCGCGGGCAGCGGACCGCGCGCGCCATCGAGACCGCCGACGCGGTGGTCGTGGCGGGCGTCGACGGCGCGGCCCGCGGGGGCGGCGTCGAACTCGCGCTCGCGGCCGACGTGCGCGTCGCGACGCCCGCGGCCACCTTCGGCGAACCGGGCGTCACCTTTGGCCTGTTCGGCGCGTGGGGCGGCACCGCTCGTCTTCCGCGGGTGATGGGCGAGGGCGAGGCGCTCGACTTCGCCTGCTCCGGACGCGTGCTCGACGCCGACGCGGCGCTCCGGACCGGCCTCGTCTCGCGAGTCGTCGACGACCCCCGGACCGTCGCCGACGAGATAGCGGCCAACGCGCCCGACGCGCTCGCGGTCCTGAAGCGCCGACTCCGCGACCGCCGGAGCGCGGAGGAACAGGAGGCGGCGGAGGTGGCCGCCTTCGGCGACCTCGTGCGGGAACACGCCGCGGATCTGGCCGCAGACAGGGAGTGACGGCGCCATCGAGCGTGACGGCACTCTGTCACTCGACCGGGATCCGCGTCCTCCCGCGCTGCCGCCGACGGCGCTCCGCGTCGGCCCGTTCGGCCAGCCGCTCGACGCGCTCTTCGGTCGGGGGATGCGTAGAGATCCACCGCTCCAGCGTCGACTCAGTCTCGCGGTTGGTCGAGAGGGGACCGAGCGGCCACGCCGTCTCGGTCGCGCGCTCGATCCGCCGGAGCGCTCGCGCGAGCGCCAGCGGGTCGCCGGTCACCTCGACCGCGCGGTCGTCGGCGGCGAACTCCCGCCGGCGGGAACGAGCGCGCGCGATCAGGGTCGCCGCGAACAGGACCAGCACCGGCGCGGCGACGACGGCCCGGCGGAGCCGGCTCAGGGGACCCCGCCGGTCGCCCGGTCGGCCGCGGATCCACGCCGACCCCCGGGCGAGTCCCGACAGCGCGAGGATCGCGGGCACGAGCGCGACCGTCAGCAGGCCCGCGGCGGTCTGGACGACTCCCTGCGCGAGCGCGCGGCGGAGGCCGTCGTTGCGCTCCAAGTGGGCGAGTTCGTGGGCGACGATCCCCTCCAGTTCCGCGGGGTCGAGCAGGCGGAACAGCGAGCGGTCGAGGACGAGCGCGCCGCGGTCGCTCCCGCCGACGGCGAAGGCGTTGGGTGCGCCCATCTCCCCGACGTACAGCGTCGGCCGGTCCACGCCCATCCGCGCCGCGAGGTCGTCGATCCGGCGGTGGAGCCCGGGGGCGGCCGACCGCGGCAGCCGGTCCGTCGAGAGGGCGGCGAGCAGCTGGCTCGTGCCGACGCGGTAGCTCAGGTACGCGGACAGCAGGGTCGCGCCGGCCAGGACCGCCGCCAGCGTCGGGGCGTCCGGACGCGTCGCCCACAGCCACAGGAGCGCCCGGTAGCCGAGGAGCGCGGCTGCGAGGTAGCCCGCAAGCAGCACGATCCCGACCGCGGCCATGGCGAGACGGACGACGACTCGGCGCATCGGCGTGGGCTACGCCGGGGACCCTGAAACCGATTCCGGCGGGGCGAGGAGCCGCGTCCGCGGCGGCCGCGCCGCGACAGCGAAACCGGTAACACGGCCGGGCGAGACGGGCGCGTATGGACCCGCGCATCCGCGAACACGCAGAGACGATCGTCGACCATTCCGCCGGCGTCGAGGCCGGCGACGACGTGGTCATCCAGATGCCGAAGGAGGCGGCGGACCTCGCCGTCGCGCTCCACGAGCTGTGCGGCGACCGCGGCGCGAACCCCCTCTGGCTCAACAACTCCGACCGCGCCGACCGCGCGTTCAAGCGCGCCGCCGGCGAGACGTTCGAGGAGCCGGCCCACGAGCGCGCCCTCTACGAGGAGACGGACGTCTTCATCATCGCCCGCGGCGGCGACAACGCCACCGAGGGCGCGGACGTCGCCCCCGAGACGAACGCGGCGTACAACCGCGCCCGCGCCGAGATCAAGAAGGAGCGCCTCTCGAAGACCTGGTGTCTCACGCAGTACCCCACCAGCGCCCACGCCCAGCTCGCGGGCATGAGCACCGAGGGCTACGAGAACTTCGTCTACGACGCCGTCTCCCTCGACTGGGACGAGCAGCGCGAGTTCCAGCAACAGATGGTCGAGATCCTCGACGACGCCGACGAGGTGCAGATTCGCAGCGGCGAGGAGACGGACCTGACGCTCGACGTCTCGGGCATGAAGACGCTCAACGACTACGGCGAGGCGAACCTCCCCGGCGGCGAGGTGTTCACCGCCCCCGTCCGCGACGGCGTCGACGGCGAGGTGTACTTCGACCTCCCCCTGTACCGCTACGGGCGCGAGATCGAGGACGTGCGTCTCACCTTCGAGGACGGTGAAGTGGTCGAGCACTCGGCCGGCCGCAACGAGGACCTGCTGACCGGCATCCTCGAGACCGACGAGGGCGCACGGCACCTCGGCGAACTCGGCATCGGGATGAACCGCGCCATCGACCGGTTCACCTACAACATGCTGTTCGACGAGAAGATGGGCGACACCGTCCACATGGCGGTCGGCTCCGCCTACGAGGACTGCGTGCCGGAGGAGAACGAGTTGAACGAGTCCGCCGAGCACGTCGACATGATCGTCGACATGAGCGAGGACTCCGTCATCGAGGTCGACGGCGAGGTCGTCCAGCGCGACGGCACGTTCGTCTTCGAGGACGGCTTCTAGACCGAGACGCTCGAGCCGCCGTCCGATCCGCGTCTCGAAAGGTCCTGTCCGCCTCGACTACGCCCCGCGCTCGGCCTCCCGGATCCCCAGGTCCGGCCCGAGCGTCACCGTTAGCGTCTCGTCGCCCTCGGGGATGGCCACGCGGAGCGCCCACGGGTCGCGGTCGAGGACTTCGACGTACTCGTCGCTGACGCACCACGGGAGCGTCCAGTAGGGGGTCGCGGAGAGGTCGACGCCGCGCTCGCGGTAGAAGGAGACCACGTCCGACTGGTCCAGAAGCGAGAGGCCGACCGACGAACGGAGCCGGTGGCGGCACTGCGCGCAGACGTGCTCGACGTGGACCGAGAGCCCGAGCGGCGCCTCGTCGGGGTCGTCCGCCTCCACGATCTTCGTGGTCATCCGCCCGTTGCACTCGGGGCAGACGCCGTCCGCGGCCAGGCAGTGGAGGTGGCGCACGCGCTGGTCGAACGCGCGCAGCAGTTCGGTCTCGTCGCGGTCGTTGAGCCCGCCCGGCGGGAACGCGTACTTCCCGTGGGGCTTGCCGCAGTCGGGACAGGCGACCGCGAACGTCTCGTCGGCGTAGCTCGCGCGCAGCTCCGCGCCGCAGGCGACGCAGGGGTCGCCGACGCCGAACGGCTCCACGTCCGGCGACTCGTTGAAGGTGCCCGCGAGCACCGCGCGCACGACCGCCTTGCCCGCGTGTCTGAGGTCGTACCCCTCGTCGGTCCGCACCACGAACTGGTCCGTGAGCTTCCCGAGGTGGTAGTTGAACTGCGCGGAGTCGCGCATGCCGACCTCTCGGCGGAGGTCCGAGAACCGCACCGGCGTCTCCTCGCTCCGCCAGAGGGCCTCGAGGATGGACAGCCGCGTCTCGCTGGCCACCACGGAGAAGGCGTCCGCGGGCGACATGCAGTCGTCGCAGGCCAGAAGCTCCTCCGCGTCCGCCTCGCGTCGACCGCGCCGGTCCCGCTCCGGTGACGTGCTCGCCTCGCTCATGCCCCTAAGTGGCGTGTCCGGCCCCATAACCGTTGCCCGAACCGAATTTTTGTAGAACTTATGAAACGAGTGGCGGGGGCCGGCGCCACCACAAGGAACTTGCGTCCCGGCCGTGATCCCCTGACGATGCTCTCATCGATAGCCCTCCAGGGCGGCGCGGGAGCGATCTTCGGCCTGATCGGCATCTTGCTGTTCGTCGCTCACGTCGCGCTGATCGTCTGGACGTACAGCGACGCCGAGTCCAACAGCAGTCACCCCGCGTTCCTCTGGGCCATCGTCGTCTTCCTCGCGCCGCTTCTGGGGATCGTTCTGTACCTGCTGCTCGGTCGCGACCGCCTGTAGCGCGGTCGCCCGGGTGGCGGCGTATCGCCCGGCGCAGGCCGCGGATTCCTCAAACGAGTTTCAGTAAGCTCCGGTACATAATTGTTTTTCTGCTTACACTTATCGGGGTTCCGGTCCATCGTTTACACGAGTCATGACCCCATCCGACTCGACCCGACGGCGCGGACGCGAGACGACCGGCCCCGGCGGCGTCGGCCGCCGCGAACCGCCCGCAGCCCCCTCGATCCGCGCGGTCGCCGCGACGGCGCTGCTCCCGGCCGCGCTCGTCGCGGGCGTGACCGCGGCGCTGTGGCTCCGCGAGGCCGCCCGCGCGGTCGATCCCTCGGCCGAGGCGGTCGCGCTCGCGGTCCTGCTGGTCGGCGTCTCGCTCGTCGCCCGCCCGCTCCGGCCGACCGCGCTGCTCGGCCGGATCGTCGGTCGGCTGCCGGTCCCCCGGCGCACGACCGCGGCCGACGGGGCGTAGACCGGTCCGCGGCGGGCCGATCGCCCTCGGCGCGTCCGCGACGGTTTCCGGCCGAACCGGTTCGAGGACCGGCCCGTGCGACCGGACTCCGCCGACTGCGTCCCCCTTTATCCGACAGCCGGCGAACGCGTTCGCAGTCGTTCTCAGCCGCGTGGAACGCGGTGCACGCTTGACCGGGCGGCCGCCGTACGCTCGCGTACGGACCCGTCACGCCGACGCGTCGGTCGCGTGCGGTCCCGGGCGGCGTGCCCGACGACGCCGGCCGCGCGCGGTCGGGTCCCGGAGGACCGACCATGAGCACTGACGACGACATCGACACGCCACCCGACGACGAGGAGCGGCACAGGCGACTCCTCGACGAGACCGACTACGACACGGACCTCGGGCTGGAGCTCGCGCGGGACGCTCAGCGCGTCACCGCCGGCGAGTTGAGCGAGGCCGCGTTCTACCGGCGCTACCACGACCGGATCGTCGAGGAGTTCGAGGTGGACGACCGCGAGATCGACCTCCCCGACCCCGACGCGCTCGCCGCGGGCGAGGGGGGCGACGCCGGCGGCGACGGGAGCGGCGGCGCAGAAAGCGAGGGCTTCCTCGACCGCCTCGGGGACGCGCTGGAGGGCTTCGACCCCGACGACGAGGAGTCCCGGCGCTCCGTGATGAAGAAGGGGGCCGCCGCGGGCGCGCTCGCACTCGGCGGGCTCGGAAGCACCGGCGGCGCCGGAGGCGGTGACGGGGGCCCGCCCGGCGCGGCCGCCGCCCAGGAGGAGGACGGCGACGGCACTCGCTGGGGGATGACGATCAACCTCAACAACTGCGACGGCTGCCTCGCCTGCATGGTCGCCTGCGACCAGGAGCACAACCTCTCGCGCGGCGCCAACTGGATGTACGTCTTCGCCTTCGAGGACGAGAATCAGGGCGAGGAGACGAACTTCCTCCCGCGAACCTGCCAGCACTGCACGGACTCGCCGTGTACGAAGGTGTGTCCGGTCGGCGCCCGCCACACTCGCGAGGAGGACGGCCTCGTGCTGACGGACTACGACATCTGCATCGGCTGCCGCTACTGCGAGGTGTCGTGTCCCTACGGCGTCAACTACTTCCAGTGGGGCGAGCCCGACGTGCCCGAGTCGGAGATCGACGACGACCACCAGATCGACGACCGCGGCCGGTGGGTCGGCTCCCGGCCGCCCGAGGGCGTCATGGGCAAGTGCACCTTCTGCGTCGACAGACAGGACGGCCAGATGGGCGAGGAGAAGATCGGCACCACCGCCTGCGAGGAGGCGTGCACGATGGACGCCATCCACTTCGGCGACCTGAACGACCCGGAGAGCCCGCCGAACCGGCACCTCCGGGAGTACCGCGAGTCGCAGGAGAACGACCAGTCGGACTACCCGAACCGGAAGGAGCACACCGTCTCCACGTTCCAGCTGCTGGAGGAGCGCGGCACCGACCCCAACGTCACCTTCGTCGGCAACGCGCCCTCGCAGGACGCCCGGCAGGTCGACGGCCCCGTCACCTACGAGGAGATGGGCCTGACCGACGACCGGAAGGAGGTGCTCGATCAGGGCGCCGCCGCGGGAGGTGAGACGGCGTGAGCGTCGACGTGACCGGCGTCGACCGCGACACGCTCGTTCGGCCGATCCGGACGGTCTCGACGCGCTACCTCGCGGCGCTGGCCGTGGCGCTCGGCATGATCGGCGTGTGGCTGTTCTTCTACCTCCAACAGCTCCGGCACGGCCTGGTCGTCACGAACCTCGCCGACTGGGGCTCCGGCGGCGGCGTGCCGTGGGGGCTCTACATCGGCGCGTTCATCTGGTGGGTCGGCATCGCTCACGGCGGGATCATCCTGTCGGCCGCGGTCCGGCTGCTCGGGATGGACACCTACCAGCCCGTCGCGCGGCTCGCGGAGCTGTTGACGATCGCGGCGCTGACCTGCGCGGGGATCTTCATCCTGATCCACGTCGGCCGGCCGGACCGACTCGTCACGAGCGTCATCCCGGCGTGGCCGACCCGCGTCCAGTGGTCGCCGCTGATGTGGGACGTGACGGTGATCACCGCGTACTTCGTGCTGACCGCGACGTACCTCGGGCTGACGATCCGCTACGACCTCCACCGCCTGCGCGACCGACTGCCGAGCCGGCTCGACCCGATCTACGACGTCCTCCTCGTCGGCTACTCCGAGACCGAGGACGCGGTCGTCGAGCGGATGGTCTGGTGGATCGCGTTCGCGATCATCATCATGGCCCCGCTGCTGCTCCACGGCGGCGTCATCCCGTGGCTGTTCGCGCTGCTGCCGTCGATGGCGGGCTGGGCCGGCGGCGTGCAGGGGCCGTCGTTCCTCTCCATCGCGCTGACCTCGGCGGTGAGCGGGATCATCATCGTCGCGGCCGCGTTCCGGTACGCGTACGGCTGGGAGGCGCTGATCCCCGACGCGGTCTTCCGCGGGCTCGGGCAGTGGCTCGGCTTCTTCAGCCTGCTGTTCCTGTGGCTCCAGCTCCAGCAGGTGATCACGGGGATCTTCGCGGCGCCGACGACGCTCCAGCACGCGACGGAGGTGAAGATCGCGACGCCGCTCTACTGGGCCGCGATCGGGGTGGTGGTCGTCGCGATGCTGTACGTCTTCGCGGCGTCGCTGCGCCCCTCGCTGTTCAGCCTCCCGCTGCTCGTCGCGCTCTCGGTCGGCGTGCTCGCCGGGACGTTGATCGAGAAGGTGCTGTTCGTCGTCGAGGGGCTGATGCACGCGCACTTCGACCTCTACGCGGGCGTTCCGGGCGCGTACACGCCCTCCACGGTCGAGCTGTCGGCGCTCGTCGGGACGGTGGGGATCGTGGTGCTGTTCTTCCTCGTCGTCTCGAAGGTGATCCCGGTCGTGGAACTGCACGCCATCGAGGACCACGGGGAGGTGGAGGGATGACGGCTGCACTGGCTCCCCTTCTGCTCCCCCTGCTCGCCGGCTCGGCCGACTACACGTTGCCGTTCGTCGGCCCGGGGACGTACCTGATCTTCGGCATCGTCCTCCTGCCGGTGTACGTCATGGTCGGCGCGTGGTTCCTCGGTGACCCGAGCGACCGGTTCGCGAACCTGCTCGGCGTGGGCTACCTCGCCGGCCTGACGACCGTGCTGTGGGGGAGCCTGCTGGTGGCGACGCTGGTCATCGGGGCGGTGTTCTTCTGAGCCCGCCCCGGCGCAGCGAGCGACCGCGACGCCGCACCGCCCACCGACCGCCCCCGACGCTGCACCGCCCGCCGCCCGCCCCCGACGCTGCACCGCCCGCCGCCCGCCCCCGACGCTGCACCGCCCGCCGACCGCCCCCGACGCTGCACCGCCCGCCAACCGCCCCCGACGCTGCACCGCCCGCCGCCCGCCCCCGACGCTGCACCGCCCGCCGACCGACTCCGACCCCGCATCGCCCGCCGACCGACCGCGGTCCGACCGACACCACGAACCCATGACCATCACCGAAGCAGAACTGACCGAGCGGCTCCGAGCGGTAGCGGACCCCGAGAACGGCGACGACATCGTCTCGATGGGGCTCATCAACGACGTGACCGTCAGCGACGGCACCGCCGAGGTCTCGCTGGCATTCAACGCGCCCTGCGCCCCGGCGGAGATCGACATCGGCGACCGGGTCCGCGAGGTCGTCGCCGACGCCGGTCTCGATCCGGACCTGAGCGCCGGCGTCGGCGAGGCGCACGGCTTCGACCGGAGCGTGCTGCCCGGCGTCCGCAACGTGATCGCGGTCGCGTCGGGCAAGGGCGGCGTCGGCAAGACGACCGTCGCGGCGAACATCGCGGCCGGGCTCGACGAGCGGGGCGCCCGCGTCGGCATTCTCGACGCCGACGTGCACGGGCCGAACGTCCCCCGGCTGCTCCCCACCGAGAACGAGCCGGGCGTGATGCCCGACGGCGACATCGTCCCGCCGCGCTCCGACGGCGTGCTCGTGATGAGCGCCCACCACATGCTCCCGGGCGACGACCAGCCGGCCGTCCTCCGCGGGCCGATGGTGAACAACGTGATGATGAAGTTCGTCAACGAGGTGGAGTGGGGGCAGCTCGACTACCTGATCGTCGACCTCCCGCCGGGAACGGGCGACGCCTCGCTGAACCTGCTCCAGTCGCTGCCCGTCGCCGGCGTCGTCATCGTCACGACGCCACAGGAGATGGCGGTCGCGGACGCCCGCAAGGGGCTCCGTCTGTTCGAGGACCACGACGCGCCCGTGCTCGGCGTCGTCGAGAACATGGCCGCGTTCCGGTGCCCCGACTGCGGGGACACCCACGAGGTGTTCGGCGAGGGCGGCGCGGCGTCGATCCGCGACGACTACGGCGTCCCGGTGCTCTCGAAGATCCCCGTCCATCCGGACTTCGACAGCGAGGGGAGCGACGGACCCACCGTCCGCGACGACGACAGCGACGTGCAGGACGACCTGTTCGACCTCGTGGACGACGTCGCCGACCGCGTCGGGGCGGTGACCCGCCGGCGGGTCGCGCAGCGCGTCGGTGACTGGGACGCCGGCGGAAGCGAGGGACGCGCCACCGAACGCGGCGGTTCCGACGATCACGACGCCGAGAGGCCCGCGGCCGACGGCGGCGAGGACCCGTCGCGCTGCTCCTGCTCGGAGTGACCGGCGGTCGCCTCGGGCCGGTTTTCCGGGCGGTGAGGCAGTGTGTCCCCCGGCCCGAACATCTTCGGCGGAAGCTCCGGGGTGCCGGCGTTCGAGCGTGCGCGTATGGGCGCGACACGATTCACGACTCTCCTGACGGCGAGCGTCGTCGGCACGTACCTCGTCCTCGCGCTCGGCGCGACGACCGCGACGGCGGGGGAAGCGGCGGCGTCCGGGCCGCTCGCATGGGTCGCGTGGGGCCACTACGCCCTCGCGGCCGCAGTCTGGGCGCTGGTCGCCGCGACCGCCGTCTACGCGCGGCGCGAGGATCGCGCGACGGGCGTCCGTGCGGGGCTCGCGCTGGCGACGGTCGGCGTCCCGGTCCAGGGACTGGTCGGGCTGGCGGGGCGCGTCGGGGGCTTCGACGCCGCGAGGTGGGGCGTCGGCGTCGGGAGGATCCACCTCTTCGGCGGCGTCGCGGCGTTTGCCGTGCTGCTCGTCGTGCTGGTCCGACACCTCGACGCGACGGTCGCCGACCCGGACGCGACGGCGGAGGACACGCCGACCGGGGCCAGTTCCCGGCCGTCGCCGGTCGACGCGACCGCTCCGAACGGTCCCGCGGACCGCCTGCGCGCGTACCTCGCGCTGACGAAGCCGCGGCTGATGTGGCTGCTCTGCCTGCTCGCGCTCGCGGGGATGGCGCTGGCGGCGGCCACGGGCGCGGCGGTCGACGGCGTCACCGTGGTCGCGACGCTGGCCGGCGGCGTGCTCGCGGTCGGCGCGGCCGGGACGTTCAACCACCTGTTCGAGCGCGAGCGGGACCGGAAGATGGCGCGGACCGCGGACCGGCCGGTCGCGACTGCGACGGTGCCGCCGCGGCGCGCGGCCGCGTTCGGCCTCGCGCTCGCCGCGGCGTCCCTGGGGCTGCTGTGGACGGTCGTCACCCCCCTCGCGACGCTGTTGACCGCCGGGGCGATCGTGTACTACGCCGTGGTCTACACCGTCCTGCTGAAGCCGACGACGCGCTGGAACACCGCCGTCGGGGGCGGATCCGGCGCGCTCCCGGCGCTCATCGGCTGGGCCGCGGTGACGGGCGGGATCGGGCTCCCCGCCGTCCTGCTGGCCGGCGTCGTGGTGCTGTGGACGCCCGCGCACTTTTACAACTTCGCCATCGCGCACCGCGGGGAGTACGCCCGCGCCGACTACCCGATGCTCCCGGTCGTCGCGGGCGTCCGGGCGACGCGCCGGCGGACCTGTTACTGGCTCGGCGCCACGCTGGTCGCGGCGGTCGCGCTCGGCGTCGTCGCGGAGTTCGGCGCGCTCTACGCCGTGACGACCGCGGGCGCCGGAGGCGTCTTCCTGCGGTCGCTCGTCCGGCAGTACGACCGAGGGACGGACGCGGCCGCCCTCCGGACGTTCTACGCGTCGAACGCCTACCTCGGGCTGCTGCTCGCGGCGGTCGTCGCCGAGGCGGTGGTGGTCTGAATGGCGGACGCGACCCGGACGCGACTCGCCGCACCGCGGCTCCCCCGCTCCACCGCGGTCGTCGCCGCGGTCGGCGACGCCGCCGCGATCTCGGCGTTTCTCGGCGTCGGCCTGCTCGCGCACGCGATCAACCCGATCGCGTTCCCGCGGCACGCGGCGCTGACCGCACTCCCGTTCCTGCTGGCGTGGGCGGCCGTCGCGCCGCTCGGCGGGGTGTACGCGCGCGCCGTCTCGACGGACCTCCACGCGACGACGCTCCGCGTGACCGTCGTCTGGACGGCGACCTCGCTGTTCGGGGCCGGGCTCCGCGCGACCCCGATGCTTCCGGGCGACGCGCCGGCGACGTTCGTCCTCGTGAACGTCGGGATCGGGCTGGCGTTCCTGCTCCCGTGGCGGCTCGCGTTCGCGGTCGCAATCCGTCGGTTCGAGGGGAAATGAAGGGGTTTTGCGGCTGATCTCGTCACATCGCGTCTTCTTCCCGTTTTCCGGATGCTGGACCCCGGCTGCAGCGGCGAGCACTTCGATTCGGTGTCGTGGCGGTGCTCTTCCACTGCAGCGCGTGCGCTGTCAGCGCGCGAGCGACGCGCGCGATGTCGCCGGCGCCGACGTGAGCGCGGTACGGAGCGAACGGCGGCTCGAAACCCCACCGCTCGGACCGCCTCGTCACCACTCCCGCTAGAAACTCCGAGGAGGGTTGCGGAGCGCGAGGGGACGCGAGCGTCGGCCGCGGTCAGGAGGCGTCGGTAGTGCCGTCGGAACCCGCGGAGTCAGCCGCCAAATCGCCGTCCAGAAACCGCCGAAGCGCGGCCGCGCAGTCGGGACACAGCAGCACTTCGAGGTCGCCGTCGGGGTCGAGCACGTCGACCGCGCCGAACTCCTCGCCGGGGCGGATCGTCGCGCCGCAGCGGACGCAGTCGTGTGGGCGGACCAGGGTCATGCGGGCGTCTCGATCGACTGGATCCGGAGTTCGGGACCGAGGACCATCTCCCGCGTGACGTTCTCGACGGTGAGCCGCACGTGGACCGTCAGCGGGTCCCTGCTCGAAACCGCCTCCTGGCGTTCGACGCGGGCGTCCCAGTGCGGCCACTCGAACAGGTCCACGCCCTCGCTCGCGAACGCGGCGACCACCTGCGGGAGCACCAGCGCGGCCCGGGAGGCGCGCGTCTGCATCCACCAGTGGCACCGCGTGCAGTCGTAGCGGAACGCGTCCGCGGAGTCGGACCACCGTAGGCTCCGGACCGGGCCGAGCGCCCGGAGCTCCACGGAGCCGGCGCAGTACGGGCAGTAGCCCTGATGGAGCGAGAGCATGTCCCGCTTGATCCGCTTGCTCGCGGTCTCGAGCAGGTTCGCGGGGAGGTCGTCGCCGAAACAGCCCCCCACCAGCACGTAGCGGACGAGCACCTCGTCACAGCTGCCACACCAGAGCCGGAAGCGATCGTTGGCGTACTCACACCGCAGCGTCCCTTCGCAGTCGTCGCCCAGACAGGGGAGGTCGGTCTCGAACGGGCCGAGGTCCTCGCGCACGCTGTACGCGCCCGCGAGGATGGCCTGATAGATGTCGATCCCCGGGCGAGTCAGGCGATACCCCGCTTCGACGCGCTCCACGAACGTGCCCCGGAGCTTCCCGAGGTGATAGGCGAACCGGCCGTTGTCCTCGACGCCCACCCGGTCCTGGAGCGCGGAGAACGGCAGCGTCACGTAGCCGTCGCCGTCCTCGGCGGGTCCGCCGAGCTCGCGCACGATGGCGAGGCGCGTCTCGTGGGCCAGCGACGCGAACCGCTCGGACGGCGTCGCCGGCCGGTCGTCGGTCATGGTTCGCTGTCGCTGTCACGAAAGTTATGACTGGCGACCGCGGAGGTTACCGCCCGCTACCGGCTTCGTCCGGGTCCCGCACCGCCAGCACGTCGAGTTCGCCGTCGAACGTCACGACGCGGGTGACGCCCTCGACGGTCATCGTCAGCTCCACGCGGAGCGGGTCCTCGGACAGCACCGTCTCCTCCCACTCGTAGGCGTCGCTCCACTGCGGCACCGCGAACGTGTCGACGCCCGCGGCCGCGAACTCGCCCGCGACGGCCGGCTTGATCAGCGCCACCACGGAGGTGCGGAAGTCGATGAACCAGTGACAGCGCCGGCAGGTCCGGCGGCTGGCCACGGGGTTCCCGGCTTCGGTCGGCTCCCGAAGCCGGCGACGCTGACCGCGGTACTCGATGTCGACGGGGCCGGCGCAGTAGGGGCAGAACCCGAGCTCCATCGAGAAGGTGTCGCGCTTGAGCCGGCGGTCGGCCGCCCGCAGGAGGTCCGCGGGCAGGTCGTCACCGAACGCGTGCGGGTCGACGGGGTAGCGCACGCGGAACGCCTCGCAGCCGGCGCACTCGAGGCGGAACCGGAAGTCCTCGTAGCGACAGACGCAGTCGGCGCCGCACGCCTCCGGACAGGGGACGTCGGTCTCCAGCGGGCCGACGTCCTCGTGGTCCGCGTAGACGCCCGCCTGTATCGCCTGATACACCTGGATCCCGGGGACGCGGAGGCGGTAGCCGCGGTCGGTCCGCTCGACGAACCGTCCGACGAGCCTGTCGAGGTGGTAGCTGAACCGGCCGCTGTCGTCGACGCCGACCCGGTCGCGGAGCTCCGAGAAGGGAAGCGCGTCGAACGAGCCCGTCCCCCCGGCGTCGCCCAGCACGCGGATCACGTCCAGCCGGGTCTCGTCGCTCAGCACGGCGAAGGCGTCCGAGACCGCGTCCACCGGAGGCTCGGTGGTCATCCCCGGATACTGTCAGGCGAAACGGAAAAACGTACCGTGTGGGTCTGGATCGTTGCGCCGTGGAACTTGTCTGCGCCGAAACACGAGGTGAAGGGAGTTTCACCGAGACGTTATAATCCCGGCTTCGAAAGCAACGAACGCCGCGCGGGTACCGAAATCGTGTGCCTCTGACATTCCGACTCGCCCCTCGGGCGAGTCCCCGCCCGCGGCATTCCTGTCCCGCCGAGCGACCGCGTTGGTCGCTCCGGCCGTGGCGTCACGCCCGCGAGCGGTAGCGATTTACCGTCGGCGCTCGCCACTTGGAGCATGACCGCGGACGAGCACGACGGCGAGCGGCCGCCCGTTGCGGACGAGCTCCGGAGCCACGGCGTCAGCGTCGAGTCCGTCGACTCGCGGGACCCGCTGACGGTTACCTACCTGACGGCGTTTCCCGCCAACGAAGTCCACCGCCGCGAGGTGGGCCGCGCCTGCAACGCCCTGCTTGACCTGGCGGCGGACGGCGCGTGGGCGCCGACGCGCGTCGAGGCGACCGTCGTCCGTGCCCCGGGCGACGTGCTCGGTACGTGGCACGCGGAGCCGGAGTGGTTCCGCGCGCTGCTCGCGGACGAGATCACCGAGACGGAGTTCTCGGCGCGCGTCGTCGACACGATCGCGCACGCTGGCGGCCCCGACACGGAGGGTGGCCCCGATGCCGAGAGCGACCCCGATGCCGAGAGCGACCCCGATGCGGAGGGTGGCGCGTGACTCGCCGGGACCCGATCAACCGCGCACAGCGGGACCTCGACCGGCCCGCCCGCGAGCGGTACGCGACACGACGGCTCGCCTTCGAGAGCGGCGGCGCGACCTGTCGCGGCGTCCTTCACCTCCCCGCCTCGACCGACGACCCGCCGCTCGTCGTGCTCGCGCCGGACGTGGGCGCCGAGCGCACCGCCGGGCTCCCGGCGGTCGCGGAGCGGTTGGCGGCGGCGGGCTACGCCGCGTTCACCTTCGACTACCGCGGGTTCGGAGCGAGCGACGGCGACGACCGCCGGATCGCGCCCGCCCGCCAGCGCGCCGACCTCGCGGCCGCGGCGGACCGGGCGCGGCGCGTCGACGCGGTCGGCCCGGAGACGGTCCTCTGGGGTGCGGGCCTCGGTGCGGCCCACGCGCTCCGACTCGCGGGCGAGCGCGCCGACGTGGACGCCGCGATGGCGATCACGCCGATCCTCGACGGGCGCGCCTTCCTCCGACGCAACCGCGGGACGAAACAGTTTCTCCGGGCGGTGGCGGCGGGCGTCCGCGATCGCGTCGGCGGCTGGGCGGGCGCGGGCGTCGAGGTCCCGATCGTCGGCGACCCCGAGGCGAACGCCGTCGTGACCGGTCCCGGCGCGAAGCGCGCGTACCTCGACCTGGTCGACCGCGAGTCGGACTGGCGGAACGCCACGCCCGCCCGGTCGCTGCTCTCGCTCGCCCGCTTCCGCGACGACGCGCTCGACGGCGTGCGCGTTCCCGCGCTGCTACTCGCGGGAACCGGCGACGCGCAGGCGCCCGCGAGCGAGGCCGAGCGCGCGGCCGACGCCCTCCCGAACGCGACGCTCGTCCGCATGCCCGCCGACCACTGGTCGCCGTACGCCGCCGATTTCGAGCCCGCGATCGGTCATCAGGTGGCGTTTCTCCGTGATGCGCTCGACGGCTGACCGGCGGCGTGAGCCGCTCTCCGGCGTGGTTCGCGGCCTCCGCGGGTCAGGTTCAGCCGGAGCCTCTGCCGATCGCAGCGGCGCAGCAGGAACGCTCTCGATGGAGCGCTCCCCGACCGTCTTCCGTCTCTGCCTCGGTCACGACCGCTGGCGTTGCGGGCAGCACCACCCAGAGATACCGCGTCGAGTTTTCGCACGGCGGGTTTCCGTTTCCGTCTCGGTCACAGAGCCTGCTGATCCGGGTAGCGACACTCAGACCGCCCCAGCCGGCTCGACCGGCCGCGCATCGGCAGACGGTTCGGGCTGCCTGCAGTCGCGGGCCGCCTGCGACTCGCTGACTCTCGCTCGACACGCTCGTGACAGCGTCGTCGTGCCGGGTCGAACCGGCTGCCCGTTTTCAGTCCCACCCCGACAGCGCCGCGACCGCCCCGCGACCGCCCCGCGACCGCCCCGCGACTGCACAGCACACCACCCCGCGACTGCACAGCACCGCAGCCTCGCACCTCCCCAACCTCGGGCCGGACGCGGCCGCGGACAGCACCACATCGCGGCCGCGTCCAGCCCTCCCTCGCGCGCGTTGCTCGCGCGCGCCGACAGCTCGGCACCGCGACTGTCCGCCCCGCACAGCACCGCGACCGTCCGCCCCGCACAGCACCGCGGCCGGCCGAACGTTTTTCGCGGATCGCGCGGAACTCCCGCCGTGAGTGCAGCTCCATCGCGCCGGCTGCGGTGCGTCGTCCTGCCGACCTACAGCGCAGGATCGGAGACTCTGGAGCGGAATCCGGGATTCCGAAGCGAAAGAAGAATCGAAAGAAGAAGCGAAGAAGACGAAGCGAGTCGAGACCTGGGCACGGGCCGGGAGGGATTCGAACCCCCGACCGTCCGGTTAAAAGCCGGACGCTCTCCCTAACTGAGCTACCGGCCCTCACCTCTCGGTTGCGTCAGCGCACGCATAAGCGTTTACAAAACCCGGCCGGCGCCGGGTTCGGTGCCGGACCGCCACGCCCAACTCCGGCGATGTGGCACGATCCCGAACCGCCGACCCCAACCGTTATTCTCCCCTCCCGCGACCCCCGATTATGGAGTTCGATCTGCGGGCGTTCACGGACCGACTCTGCGGGTTCGCGACGACCGCGGGCGCGGAGGCCCCGGCGGCCGCGTGGGTGCGCGAGCGGTTCGACGCGCTGGGGTTCGAGACGTACACGTGGGACGCCGACCCGACGCTGCTCGCCGACCACCCCTCGTTCCCGGACGACCCCGCCGCGATCGACACCGAGGGACGCCGGAGCGTGGCGGGCGCGCTGGCGTTCGGCGACGCGACCCTCGACGGCGACGACGCGTCTCCCACGCTCCTGTTGAACGGCCACCTCGATGTGGTGCCCGTCGAGCGGTCGGAGTGGGAGACGGAGCCGTTCGAGCCGATCAGACGCGGCGGACCGGACGGGGACGGAGCGCGCTCCGGGGAGGAGACGCTGACCGCCCGCGGCGCGGCCGACATGAAGTCGGGACTCGCGGCCTGCGTGGGCGCGGCGCTCGACCTCCGCGCGGCGGCGGAGGCGGGCGAGGTCGACCTCGACGGCCGGGTCGTGGTCGAGGCCGTCGCCGGCGAAGAGGACGGGGGCTACGGCGCCGCGACCGCGGCGCTCGCGAACCCGTACCCCTTCGAGCGCGACGCCGCGGTGGTCGCGGAGCCGACGGACCTCCGGCCGGTGGTGGCCACGGAGGGGAGCCTGATGGCCCGACTGGAACTCGACGGGCGGAGCGCCCACGCCGCGACGCGGTGGGTCGGCGAGGACGTGCTCCCGCGCTTCGAGGCGGTCCGGGAGTCCTTCATGGACCTCGAGGCCGAACGCAACCGGACGGTGACCCACCCCCTCTACGACCGGTTCCCGGTCGCGTGGCCCGTGGTCTGCGGGCGCGTCGAGGCGGGGTCGTGGGCGTCGACGGTCCCGGCAACGCTGTCCGCGGAGTTCCGGATCGGCGTCGCGCCCGGCGAGACGGTCGCGGCGGTCGAGGAGCGGTTCCGCGAGCGGCTGGCGGCCGCGACCGCGGACGACCCGTGGCTCGACGAGCATCCGCCGCGGTTCGAGCGGTTCTCGGTCCAGTTCGAGCCGGCCGAGGTCGACCCCGACGAGCCGGTCGTCGCGGATCTGCGGGCCGCGATGGAAGAAACCGGGCTCCCGGAGACGGACCCGCGAGGAGCGACCTACGGCGCCGACTCGCGCCATTACGTGGCGGCGGGAGTGCCGACGGTGCTGTTCGGCCCGGGCACCATCGCGGAGGCGCACTTCCCGAACGAGACGGTCGCGTGGGTCGAAGTCGAGAAGGCACGCGAGACGATCGGGGCGACCGCGCGACGGTTCCTTGGCGCGTAGCTCCGGGCCCGGTATCCCGCTCCGGCTCCGCTACTCGGAGAAGTACTCGCGCAGCGCGTCGGCGACGACCGCGCCGGGCTCCTCGTTCCGCATGGAGGCGCGGCGCCGGAGTTCGACGTACTCCGCGACCGGCAGGTCCAGCGTCAGCCGACCGGGGACGACGCCCGCCTCGCGGAGCGCGTCCTCGGCGTCGGCGCCGTCGTTGACGGCGGAGGCGGCGGAGCGGATCTCCCGAACCGTGAGGTCGCCGTCCAGCACCGCCCACGCGAGCAGGTAGCGGTCGTCGCCGCCGACGCGCGCGATGTGCTTGGCGGCGGTGGGGGCGATGTGGCCGCGGGCGACGTGTCTGCGGATCGCCTGTGGGAGGTCGTGGACGCGCGCCCACTTGCGGATGAAGGAGACGGAGACGGCCTCGCCCGCGCGCTCGGCGGCCGCCTTGTACGACCCCTCGCCGCGGACCAGCGCCGCGCAGGCGGCCGCGCCCCGGAGCATCAGGACGTGGTCGTCGCCGCCGACGGCGCCCGCAGCGAACCGGGCGACGGTGTCGGCGGCCTCCGAGACGCTGTCGGGGTCGGTCGGGTCGAACCCCACCGCCTCGGCGGCGCGCTCGCCCGTCACCTCCGGGTCGGCGCGGACGACCGGCTCGCCGACCGGCGAGTGCCGCTCCGACGGTGGCTCCTCACTCATACCTCGACCTGCACGCCGGCCGGCAAAAGTCCCTCGCACGGGGGCAAGTACTGGCCCTTGCGCGGACGGACCCGCGCGAGGGACCGACCTCTCCGCGCTCCCGTCGCCGACCGACACCTTCTCGGCCGGCGCCGCCCCACTGCCGACGATGCCCGCCGAGGACGACATCTCGCTGGCCGAGAAGCGCGTGTACGCCGGGTCGGCCGGCCGGACCGACGTCTACCTCGCGGCCGGAATGGGGCTCGTCCGGGTCGCCGTCTCCGCCGACAAGATCGGCGAGTTCGGGATCGCCGAGCGCGCGGACGCGCGGGACGTGGCGGTCGCCGGCGGTCCCGCGAAGGCGGACGCCGACGCGAACGGGCGGCCCCGGAGACGCCTCGCGCTCGCGACGGCGGAGGACCTGCTGGTCGCACGACTCCCGTCGAGCGCGGAGGCCCCCGACGCACCCGCAGGGAGCCGCGCCGACGCCTCCCTCGAGTTCACGTCGACGGGGCTCGGTCCGACGGCCGCGGTCGGCGTCCACGACGGTGCCTTCGTCGCGGCGACCGCGGACGGCGATGTCCACCGAGTCGACCCCGAAGCGGCGGTCGGGACCGAGGCGGACCACGTCGCGGAGACCGCCGCCGGGACGAGGCTCGGACGCGTCGAGGAGCCGACCGCGGTCGACGGCCCCCTCGTCGCCGGCGCGGACGGCGTCCACCGCGTCGTGGGCGACACGCTGGAGCGCGTCGGCCTCGCGGACGCTCGCGACGTGGCCGGGACGGGCGTGCCGCTCGCGGCGACGGCGACGGGGCTCTACTGGCTCGGCAACGGCTGGATGGACGCCCTCGCCGGCGGTTTCCGGGCGATCGCGGCCGACGGCGATGGCCACGCGCTCGCGGTCGACGAGGAGGGAACCCTCTCGGTCCACGTCGGCGACGGGTTCGCGGGCGACGCGTGGGACGCGGCGTCGCTGCCGGTGTCGGACCCGGTCGCGGCGGTCGGTTACGGTCCCGGGCTGGCGCTCGCGGCGACCGACGCCGGAACGCTCTGCGTCGACGCCGGGGACGGCTGGCGCCACCGCACCGTCGGCGTCCGCGAGGTCCGCGGGGTCACGGCGGTTCGGGCCGCGGACGGGCGCTGAGTCGCCGCCCCGGCGATCGAAACGTGCTGGCGGCCCCCCACGCCGTCGTCCGAATGTGACAGGTTTAAGTAGGACAGCGGCACACGTACAGGTACGGGAAGCGCACCGGTAGTGTAGTGGTATCACGCAACCTTGCCATGGTTGCAACCCGAGTTCAAATCTCGGCCGGTGCATTTTTCAACGACGTGAGAAAGATATCGTCCGGTTCATCCTCCCGTTTTCGACCGCCGAGCCGCGGCGCTCGGTCGCCGGAGCGGCCGCGCGAGTAAGGAAACCGGTTTAAGCGCGTCCGCGGAACCGATAGCCATGATCGTACCCGGGTCGAGCGCCCAGACGCTCGCGGCCGCGCTGGCCGCGGAGACGGGACGCTCGCTCGCGACGCCGACCTACGAGCGGTTTCCGGACGGGGAGGGGCTCGCGTCGGTCCCGGAGTTCGCCGGAGACGCCGCGGTCGTCGTCGCCAGCACCGACAGCGACGAGGCGTGGGTGGAACTGCTCCAGCTACAGGACGCGGTTCGCGAGGCGGGCGCGACGGACGTGACGACCGTCGTCCCGTACATGGGCTACGCCCGGCAGGACCAGGCGTTCAAGCACGGGCAGCCCGTATCGGCTCGCGCGATGGCGCGCGCGGTCTCGACCGGGACCGACCGCGTCGTCCTCGTGAACCCCCACGAGCCGAACGTCGCCGACTACTACGACGCGCCGACGACCGTCGTCGACGCCGCGGGCGTCCTCGCGGCGCCGCTCCCCGACCTCGACGACCCGCTCTTTCTGGCGCCCGACGAGGGCGCGACCGACATCGCGGAGACCGTCCGCGACGCCCACGGCGCCGGCGAGACGGACTTCTTCGAGAAGCACCGCGACCGCGACACCGGCGAGGTCGAGATCTCCCCGTCCGACGCGCCGGTCGCGGACCGGGACGTGGTCGTCGTCGACGACATCGTCGCCACCGGGTCGACGATGAGCGAGGCGGTCGAAGTGCTCGTCGAGCGCGGCGCCGCCCGCGTGCTCGCCGCCTGCGTCCATCCCATGCTGGCGAGCAACGCGGTCACGAAGCTCCGGCGGGCGGGCGTCGAGCGCGTGGTCGGCACCGACACGCTCGAACGCGCCTGCTCCGCGGTCTCCGTCGCGCCGGTGCTGGCCGAGGAACTGTAAGGGGCCGCTTCCGCGCTCGTCCCGCTACTCCGCCGGGTTCGCGAGCAGCCGCTTCGCCCGCGGGAGGAGCGTCTCGTAGCCCAGCAGGTACGCGCCGCCGTACAGCAGAACGGTGCCCATGAACAGCATCCACGCGCCCACCGTCACGTCGCCCGCCGTCACCGCGGCGAGCCCGAGACGCTCCAGGTAGACGCCAATCGATGAGAGCGCGCCGGTACCGACCACGAGCGCGACGAGCTCGACGATTTCGGCCGCGAACGCCTCGACGGTCTTTCTCATGTCCCCCCTGCGGTGGTCGGCCGTTGTCAACCTTTCGAGGCGCTCGCGGTGGCGAACGGGGAGACGGATGGCACCGAACCGGCGGAAGGGACGGCGACGAGTGGCTGTTTCGGCCGACGCGAAGACGGACCGAAACCGATATTTGGGGTCATCGACTCGGTGGCGCGTATGGCTGGACGCTACGGCGACGCGGACTACGGACGGATGACGAAGGGCGGCGCGCTGGTCGGCGGCGCGCTGTTCGTGGCCGGCGCGCTCGCGGAGTACGGCCTCCACGCGACCGGCGGTGCGACGGAGACGCTGAACACCGTGTTCCTGACGATGGAGTTCCTCGGTCCGGTGATCGCGCTGATCTCGGTCGTCGTCTTCGGGGTCGTGATGCCGCTGACGGAGTGACCCGCCCCCGCCGAGAGAGGTGGGGCGAGGGCGCTGTACGGTCGCGGTGCAGTCGCGGTACGTTGCGGTGCGGTCGCGGTGCCGGGCGGTTGCCGTCCCGATCGGTAGCATCCGCGGTCGAGACAGAAACCTCGGAACGCCGCAAAGGCGGCCGCAGAGGCCGCCGGGCGACTTATCGCTCCGCGAACCACTCCGCGAACTTGCCCAGCGCGCGGCCGCGGTGGGAGACGGCGTTCTTCTCGGCGGCGTCCATCTCCGCGAACGTCGCCCCGTCGTGCTCGAAGATCGGGTCGTAGCCGAACCCGCCGTCGCCGCGCGGTGCGACCATGCGGCCGGGGACGGCGCCCTCGAACAGTTTGACCGGGAGCGGGTCGTCGCGTGCGTCGCCGTCCTCGCCCTCTCCGTCCGGCCCGGCCGCGGCCGCGGCGACGCGGTCCCCGCGGTCGACCGGGTCGGGGCTGGCGGCGAACCCCTCGCCGTCGCAGTAGGCCAGCACGCACCGGAACGAGGCGCGGCGGTCCGCCAGTTCCTCGGCGATCGCCCAGACGCGCTCGACCCCGAGCGTGTCCTCGACGTACGAGGAGTAGGGACCGGGGAAGCCGTCTAAGTCTTCGATGAACAGCCCGGCGTCGTCGACGAGCACCGGTTCGCCGGCGTGGCGGTACGCCTCGCGCGCGCCCCGGGCGGCGATGGGCCCGAGTTCGGACGCCTGGATCTCCGTGTAGTCGAACTCGAGTTGGCCGACCGACTCGGTCCCGAGGTACTCCTCGGCCTCGCGGACCTTCCCGGGGTTCGTCGTCACGTAGTTGAGCATGTCGGCGCTGGGACGGGCCGGGAGGAATAGGCGTCGATAGCGCGCGGCGGTCGGCAGGCAACGCGGCGCCGCGCGGAGCCGACTCGGGGCGTCGGTTTCCCGACTCAACGCTCCTCGCGGACCCGGCGCTCGGCGGCGAGCAGTTCCTCGCGCGTGTTGCAGTTCTCGAAGGTGCGCGCGTCGGTGACCCGGCGGATCTCGGCGTCGCCGACGACGACGTGGTCGAGTTCGAACAGCGGTTCGATGATCTTGCGGGCGCCGGCCTCCAGCGCGGCGTCGCAGGCGTCCGCCATCGCGTCGGCGCGATAGACCGCCTGCGTCGTCTGGAACCACTCGTCGTCGAGCTGCGGCACCGCGGCGTCGTGTCCGGCCGCGGCGTCGAACAGGTGCGCGAGGAACGCGGGGTCGACGAACGGCATGTCGCAGGCGACGACCGCGGCGTACTCCCCGGGCGCCGCCCGGCAGGCGTTCCGGATCCCCGCCATCGGCCCCTGGTCCGGGTCGGCGTCCGGCGCGTACGTCACCGGGAGCGGATACCCCTCCAGCGCCGCGTCGATGGCCTCGCGCTGGTCCGGGCGACAGTTGACCACGAGGTCGTCCACGACCGGGTCGCCGCCCGACGCGCGCGCGGCGCCCGGTGCCACGGGGGCGTCCGCCCCCGCCAGTCGGTTCGCGACGCGCCGGATCATGGGGACGCCCGCCAGTTCCGCGACCGCCTTGTCCGCGTCGCCGAAGCGCGTCGAGCGCCCCCCGGCGACGATGGCTCCCGTCGGCATACCCGCGGCTTCGCGCCGGGGGCGCAAGCCGGTTTCCCTTCGGCCGGCGAGCGCGAGAGAGACCCGGCGCGGTCCGACCGCCGACGGAACACTCCGCTCAGACCGCGTCCGCGACCGCGCCGTCGATCAGCCGCCCGAGGACGACGTGCGGGACGGGCACGTCGCCGTCGTGGTGCTCGTGGAAGGCCGCGGCCACCGCGCGGGCGTCGGCCTCGCGGGCGTCGTCGTCCACCTTGTTCACGAGCGGGATCGCGGTCGCGCCCTCCGGCACGCCCTTCAGTCCGCCCTCGCGGCTCGCGAGGACGGCGCCGACGACCTCGGGGGTGACCGGCTCGCCGACCGCGGCGTCGACGCCCGCCGCCTCCGCGACCGCGACGACGCGCTCGGGGCGGTGGACGCGCTCGTCGGTCAGCGGCTCGCCGACGACGCTCGCGCTCGCGACGGGAACGACTACGTCGGTCCGGCTGGGGATCTGCGGCTCGGTCTCCTTCGGCGCCTTAAACTCGCGCATCCGCGCGCCGTCGGCCTTGATCAGGACCGGGCCGTCGTGGGCCGCGATCAGGTCGTCGACGACCGCGGCGTCGTAGCCCAGGTAGCGGTCCTCGCGCTCGCGTTCGGGGACGAGTCCGAGCGGGAACTCCCCGTTTTCGGCGGACGCCAGCCGACCGACCGGGTCTTCGGTCACCGCGACTGCCCCGACGTGGGAGTCGAAGATGGGGATCCGCACGGCGGCGGTCACCACGGCCCGGTCGAGTCGCTCCGCGAGCGCGTACATCGTGGTCTTCTTGCCGCCCGCCCCGACGACCGCGACCGCGGCGTCGTCGGCGCGGAGGGCCTCGACGATGTCCATGCCGGTCGTTCTGCGGCGGGCGCTAAGTGGCTGTCGGCGTATTTCTGTCGGCGTATTTCTGTCGGCGGTGTTTCTGTCGGCGTATTTCTGTCGGCGGTGTTTCTGTCGGCGTATTTCTGTCGGCGTATTTCTGTCGGCGGTGTTTCTTCGGCGGGAGATCGACCGCCCGATCAGGCGCGTCGGAGCGCGGCGACCGACGCCCCCGCGACGCCGGCGACCGCGACGGGGACGGCCGACTGGAACGTCTGCGTCAGGATCGGTCCCCACACCGGGCCGGCGGTGCTGCCGTCCGCCAGGGTGAACGCGAGCACGAGGTAGGCGGCGATCAGGCCGATCAGGCCGCCGCCGAGAAACAGGGCGAACAGGGGCGCGACGGCGGCGCCCGTTCCGCCGTCCGCTTCGCCCGCCTCGACGCCGCCGTCGCGGGCGATCGCGGCGCCCGCGGCGGCCGCAACGCCGAGCGTCAGCACGAAGCCGACGCTCCGGAGCAGCTGGAGCTGGTAGACGACCGCGGTGTCGAGGTCGACGGCGTCGATCGCGATCGGGAAGCTGGCGACGACCGCCGCCAGTCCGAGTCCGGGGACCAGTGCGAGCAGGGCGTGTCTGAGTTGGAGGGCCATCGAGCGGCGATTCAGGCGGCCCGGATAAATGTGCTCGGGAGTTTCGGCGGCGGAAGCCTCCGATCAGCTCTCGGCCGCCTCGGCGACCGCGACCGCGTCCTCGGGCGGCTCCGCGGGCTCGACCCGACCGAGTCGGAGCGCGTTACCGGTGACGCCGAGGCTCATCCCCATGTCGCCGACCAGCACCGCCATCGCGATGGAGACGTAGCCGAAGGGCGCGCCGAGCGCCAGCAGCGCCTTGACGCCGAGCGAGGCGGCGATGTTCGTCCTGATCACCCGCGAGGCGCGCGCGGAGAGGTCCACGAGGTAGGGGAGCCGCGTGAGGTCGTCGCCCATCAGCGCGGCGTCGGCGGTCTCCAGCGCCGCGTCGGTGCCGGCCGCGCCCATCGCCACGCCGACCGTCGCGGCCGCGAGAGCGGGCGCGTCATTGACGCCGTCGCCGACCATCAGGACGCCGCCGTCGCTCGCCTCGCGGAGTTCGCGGACCGCGTCGACCTTCTCGTCCGGCAGCAGGTCCGCGCGCACCTCGTCGACGCCGACGCGCTCGCCGATGGCGCGGGCGGTGCGCTCGTTGTCCCCGGTGAGCATGACGACGCGGCCGATCCCCAACTCGTGCAGGCGGTCGACCGCCCACGCCGCCTCGGGGCGGACCGTGTCCGCGACCGCGACGACGCCCTCGATCTCCAACTCCGTGCCGACGAGGACGACGGTCTTGCCCTCCTTTTGCAGCCGCGGGATGGTCTCGTTGATCAGGTCGACGTACGCGCCCGCTTCGTGGTCGCAGGCGGCGGTCTCGTCGGTGAGTGGGTCCTGCTCGGCTCCCTTCTCGCCCTCCTCGCCCTCCCCGATCATCGCCCCGCCGTCCGCGCGCAGGTGGGCGTGCTCGAGGTCGAAGCCGAGGTCCGCGAACAGCGCGGGCTTGCCGGCGTAGTGGGTCTCGCCGTCGACCTCGGCGCGGACGCCCTTCCCGGTCAGCGCCTCGAAGCCGGACACCTCGCGGTCGGGGAGCCCCGCCTCCTCGGCGCGGGCGACGACCGCGTTCCCGATGGGGTGTTCGCTCCGGCGCTCCAGCGCGGCCGCACACGAGAGCACGTCGGCCTCGTCGGCGTGACCGACCGGCACCACGTCGGTGACCGACAGTTCGCCCGTGGTGAGCGTCCCGGTCTTGTCGACCGCGACCGTCTCGACGTCGCCGGCGTTCTCGAGGTGTCTGCCGCCCTTGATCAGGACGCCGTTGCGGGCCGCCGCGGTGACGCCCGAGACGACGCTGACGGGCGTCGAGATGACGAACGCGCAGGGGCAGGCGATCACCAAAAGCGCGAGCCCGCGGACGAACCAGTCGGTGAAGCCGCCGGCACCGAACAGCGTCCCGCCGACCACCGTGAGCGCCGCGAGGCCGACGATCAGGGGCGTGTAGACGCCCGCGAAGCGGTCGACGAACCGCTCGGCCTCGGTGTCCTCGGCGGTCGCGGACTCCACGAGGTCGACGACGCGCGCGATGGTCGAGTCGTCCGCGGTCGCGGTGACCTCCACCTCGACGTAGCCCGCCTCGTTTATCGACCCGGCGTACACCTCGTCGCCCGGCTCCTTGTCCGCGGGGACCGACTCGCCGGTGATCGGCGACTCGTCGACCGCGGTCTCGCCCGCGACGACCACGCCGTCGAGCGGGACCTTCTCGCCCGGCCGGACGGCGACGCGCTCCCCGACGGCGACCGCCTCGGCGGGGACGGTCTCCTCCGTTTCTCCCTCCGGACCGTCGCGGAGGACGGTCGCGGTGTCAGGCGACAGCTCCATCAGCGCCGACAGGGAGTTCCGCGCCCGGTCGACCGAGAAGCGCTCCAAGAGCTCCGCGGTCGAGAAGAGCACCGCCAGCGTGGCGGCCTCGAACGGCGCGCCGATGGCCAGCGCGCCCGCCATCCCCGCGGACATCAGCAGGTCGATGTCGAGGCTCAGGGTCTTCGCGGAGTAGTAGCCGTTCCGGAGGATCGGCGGGCCGGCGGCCGCCACCGCGAGCACGTACGCGACCCACGCGCCCGTTATCGTCCACGGGCCGACCGTCGCGAACTGCGGGTTCGCGCCCGGGACGGCCCACTCAAGCGCCAGTCCCGCCGCCAGCAGGACCGCCCCGACCCCGGTCGCGACCCCGCGCCGGGTTCTGAACGCCGCGGTGGCCGACTCGGTCCCGGTGCCGCCCGGGGAACCGCCCGCGCCGGCTTCGACCACCTCGTAGCCCGCGCTCTCGACGGCCGCGATCAGGTCGGCCTCGTCGACCGTCTCGGGGTCGTGGACGACGGACACCTCGCCCGCGGTCGGGTTCGTCTCGACGCCGGTCACGCCCGCGGCCTCGAGCGCCGACTCGACCTTCCCGGCACAGGAGGCGCAGTCCATATCCGGGACCGACAGGCGCGTCGTCCGCTCGTCGACCACCTCGTAGCCGGCCCCTTCGACGCGGTCCTCGACCGCCGCGGGCGTCGTCCGGTCGGGGTCGTACCGGACGATCAGGACGCCGCTCGTCGGCCGCGGGTCCACCTCGCGGACGCCGTCGAGGCCGCGGACGCTCCGCTCGACCTTCCCGGCACAGGAGGGGCAGTCCATGTCCGGGACCGACAGTCGGAGGGTGGCCCCGTCTCCAGGATCGCCCGACGCCGCGTCGTCGGGCCCGTTCGTGTCGCTCATACCCGACGGTAGCCCGCGTGGACTTATTAACGCTGCTGACAGGAAACGGGGGTTATCTGTGTGTCTTTGATAACGATACGGGTAGCCGTTCACAACGTTGCGTGGGGCTTTTGCCACCGCGCTGTCTCCGGGCGGTCATGACCGACTGGAAGGCCGTCGTCTACGGGTTCGCCGCGATGCTGCTCGCCGAGGTACTGGCCGTCATCGTTCCGGTGCTGGGACACGGGCTCGCGGGGCTCGTCGGGGGGTTTGTCGCGGGCTATCTCGCCGGGGGCGGCCTCCTCCGGGGGGCGTGGCACGGGCTGCTGGCCGGTTCCGTCGCGGGGATCCTGATCGGGGTCCTGCTGGCCGTGGCCGGGGGGTTGATCGGCCCCCTCGGTGCCGCGCTCGGCGGGAGCCTCCTGCTCGTCGTGGTCGCGTTCACTCTTCTCGGTGCGATCCCGAGCGCGCTCGCCGGCGCCGTCGGCGGGATCCTCGGGTAGCCGTCCCCGGCGTGAACCGGCCGCCGCGGCGAGTCGCGGCGTTGAAACCCCGGCCGCGACTATGGCGACTATGGAGTTCTCGCGACGCGCGCTGCTGACCGCGGCCGGGGCGGGGGTCGCCGGGACCGCCGGCTGTCTGGATTTCGCGGCCGGCGACGGTCCGCAAGGTCCCGAGGGAACGCCCGCGAGCCTCGAGTGCTCGGACGAGGGGTTCGAGCGCTTCGACCCGCCGTTCGACGACGACGCGGTCCAGTACGTCACCGCGCGGACGCCGGACGGACACCGCTTCGAGCTGGCCGCACAGGGGACACAACAGAGCTACGGCAACGAGCTCCGGGTCACCCTCCGGAACCTCTCGGACGCCGAAATCGAGATCGGCCCGAAGGAACTGGTCAGCATCCAGCGCCGGACGGAGGCGGGCTGGCAGGAGGTCCGCGGCGCCGACGGGGCGATCCCCGCGTTCCCCGACGAGGTGCGGACGGTCGGCAGCGGCGGGGGGTACGCGTGGTCGGTCCGGCTCCGCGAGCCGGAGATCGCCGCGCTCGGTCCCGAGGGGCTGCGCGTCTGCCCAGCGCTCGGCCCCGGCGTTCACCGGTTCGTCTTCTGGGGGCTCCCGGGCGACGCCGCGGCCGGCCGGGAGTTTCAGATCATCGGCTGACGTACTCCGGTCGATCTACCCCGTGTGAACGGTCGGTAGAACTCCCGAGGGCGCGTATTTCGTACTAACGACAAAATATTTACGGTCCCGGAGATCACGTACTGGTGACTCACTCGCCCCGCCGCCCGGGACGTGAGTCGTACCGCTTGGCAGTGGTATCGACGCCGGCCTCCCGCCGGCGTTTGGAACGACGCCCGCGAGCGGCGGCGCCGTTCCCCGCGTTCCGGGCCCGGGTCGACCCGCGGCGTCGACCTACCGGTTCAGGGTGTGGATCGCCTGCCCCAGCGCGTTCTCCGCGGCCTCCATGACCGCCTCCGCGAGGGTGGGGTGGGTGTGGACCGTCGCCGCCACGTCCTCGAGCGTCGCGCCCATCTCGATCGCCAGGGTCACCTCGGCGATCAGCTCCGAGGCCTCCGGGCCGACGATCTGCCCGCCGAGCACGACGCCGCTCCCCTCGTCGGCGACGATGCGGACGAAGCCGTCGGTGTGGCCCGTCGTCAGCGCGCGCCCCGAGGCGTTGAACGGCATCTGCCCGACCGCGGGCTCGTAGCCGGCCTCGACCGCCTCGGCCTCGGTCATGCCGACCGTGGCGATCTCGGGGTCCGTGAAGACGGCCGCGGGGATCGCCTGCTGGTCGAGCGCCGCCGGCTCGCCCGCGATCACCTCCGCGGCGACGATCCCCTCCTTCGAGGCCTTGTGTGCCAGCATCGGCTCGCCGGCCACGTCGCCGACCGCGTGGACGTGCTCGACGCTCGTCCGGGTGCGGTCGTCGGTCTCGATGAAGCCGCCCTCGGTCGTCTCGATCCCGGCGTTCTCCAACTCGAGGGTGTCCGTGACCGGCTGGCGGCCGACTGCGACCAGCACCCTGTCCGCGGCGTAGCTCGACTCCTCGCCGTCCTCCGTCTCGGTCGAGATGAGGTAGCCGCCGTCCGGGCCCTCCTCCCAGCCGCTCGCGCCCTCGCCGAAGTGGAACTCGATCCCGAGATCCTCGGCGCGCTTCCGGACGATCCGGGAGACGTCGTCCTCGTAGGGGACGAGGATGTCGTCGAGCATCTCCACGACGGTCACGTCCGCGCCGAGTTTGGCGTAGACGGTCGCCAGCTCCATGCCGATGTAGCCGCCGCCGACCACGACCAGCCGGTCCGGGACCGTCTCGGCCGCGAGCGCGTCCTCCGCCGACCAGACGTGGTCCTCGGCGTACTCGAAGCCGGGGATCTGGATCGGCCGCGAGCCGGTGGCGATTATGGCGTGCTCGAACTCGATGGACTCCGAGCCCTGCCCCTCGCCGCCGTGGGCGACGCGGACCCTGTTCTCGTCGGCGAACGTGGCGGTCCCCTCGACCAGGTTGACGCCGTTGGCCTTGCAGAGCTTCTCGACGCCGCCGGTGAGCTGCTCCACGACGCCGTCCTTCCACGACTGCATGCCCGCCATGTCGACGGCGGGGTCGGCGTGGATCCCCATGTGCTCGGCGTTGCCCGCTTCGTGGGCCAGTCCGGCGCCGGTGATCAGCGCCTTCGAGGGGATACAGCCGCGGTTGAGGCAGGCGCCGCCGTAGGCGTCCTTCTCGACCAGCGTCGTGTCGAGGCCTTCTTGCGCGGCGCGGATGGCGGCCACGTAGCCGCCCGGCCCGGCGCCGATCACCAGTACGTCAGTCCCGGTCGCGATGTCTCCGACGACCATTATGAGTCAAGTAGCAGCAGGGGGCTTTCAAGGTGGTCCATCACGGTGTTGGCGAACTGCGCGGCCACGGCGCCGTCGATGACGCGGTGGTCGATCGACAGCGAGAGCGGGAGCGTCGGCGCCGCGACGACCTCCTCGCCGCCCTCGTCGCCGAGGAACGAGTCGTCCGGGTCGACCTCGCGGACCACGGGCCGCTTCTCGATGGCGCCGAGGCCGAGGATCGCCGTCTCGGGGTAGTTGATGATCGGCGTCGCGTACTCGCCGCCGATGGCGCCGAAGTTGGTGATCGTGAAGGTGCCGCCCTTCATCTCCGCGGGCTTCAGTTTCCGTTCGCGGGCGCGTGCCGCGAGGTCGTTGACTTCCTCGGCCAGCTCGAAGATCCCCTTCTCGTCGACGTCCTCGACCACGGGGACCATCAGGCCGGCGTCGGTGGCGACCGCGATGCCGATGTTGTAGTAGTTTTTCAGGGCGATCTCCTCGTCGTCCTCGCGGAGTTCGCTGTTGAGGTAGGGGTGCTCCTTCAGGCCGGCCACGATGGCCTTCATCACGAAGGGCATGTAGGTGAGCTTCACCCCCTCCGCCTCGGCCTTCGGCTTCAGCGTCTCGCGAGCCTCCACGAGCGCGTCCACCTCGGCGGTGTCGTGGTGGGTGACGTGGGGCGCGGTGTACTTCGAGCGCGCCATCTGCTTGCCGATGGTGCGCCGCACGCCGCGGTACGGCACCGTCTCCTCCGGTTGCGGGCCGGCGACGTCGGCGCCGGCGGTCTCGGTTTCTGCCGCCGCGCCCGGGGTCGCCGCCGGTTCGGGTTCACCGGCCGCGCCCGCCGCGCCCTCGCCGCGCCGTGCGGCCGCGTACGCCTCCACCTGCTCGGCGGTGACGAACGCCTCGCCGTCGCGGGTCTCGTCGGTCGGCACGTCGTCGATGTCGACGCCCGCCTCGCGGGCGGTTTTTCTGGTCGCCGGGACCGCGAGCGTCGTCTCGCGGCCGGCGGGCTCGACGGCGTCGGACGCGCCCGACGCCGTCGCCTCCCCCCCGCGCTTCGAGACCGCGGACTTCCGGCCGGCGTCGGTCGACGCCGGCTCGGGCGCGGGCTCGCCGCTCCCGCTCGCCTCGGAAGCGGTCCCGGCCCCGGAGCCGCCCTCGGCGTGGGCGCGCACGTCCGTCTCGCTCACGCGACCGCCGGGTCCGGACCCGGAGACGGCGCCGAGGTCGACGCCGAGTTCGCGCGCCAGCCGGCGGACCGAGGGCGGCGCGAACACGCGTCCGTCGGGGGCCGGCGGCTCGGCCGGCTCGTCCGCGGAGTCCTCTTCTTCCGCGGCGGCCGTTTCTGCGGCCGCCTCCTCGTCGACCGGTTCTGCGGCCTCCGCACCGCCGGCTGCTTCCTCCTCGGCCGCCTGCTCGCCGCCGTCGCCCTCCTCGTCGACGGTGAAGGTGATGATCACGTCGCCGACCGGGACCATCTCGCCCTCCTCGACGAGCAGCTCCTTCACGGTCCCGTCGTACGACGAGGGGATCTCCACGAGCGCCTTGTCCGTCTCCACCTCCGCGACCGGCTGGTCCTCGGTGACGGTGTCGCCCGGCGCGACGAGCCAGTTGACCAGTTCGCCCTCGGCGACGCCCTCCCCCACGTCGGGGAGCTTGAACTCCTTCGTCGTCATGGGAAGTTCACCGCCTCCTTGACGCCCGCCTCGACGCGCGCGGCGCTCGGCAGGTAGTAGTCCTCGAGCGCGTACAGCGGGAACGGCACGTCGAAGCCGGTGATCCGCTTGACCGGCGCCTCCTGGTACAGCAGCGCCTCCTCCTGGATGGTCGCGGTGATCTCGGCGCCGAGCCCGCCCGACTTGGGCGCCTCGTGGACCACGGCCGCGCGGCCCGTCTTCTCGAACGCCTCGACGATCGCCTCGCGGTCGAGGGGGGAGACGGTGCGCAGGTCGACGACCTCGCACTCGATCCCCTCCTCGGCGAGGCTCTCGGCGGCCTCCATCGTCGGCCGGGTCATCGCGCCCCAGGTGAACACGGCGATGTCGTCGCCCTCGCGGCGCGTGATCGCCTCGCCGAGCGGCACCTCGTAGTCCGCCTCGGGCACCTCGCCGCGGAACGCGCGGTAGATGAGCTTCGGTTCGAGGAAGACGACCGGGTCGGGGTCGCGGATGGCCGAGATGAGCATCCCCTTCGCGTCGTACGGCGTCGAGGGGATGGCGACCTTCAGCCCGGCCTCGTGGGCGTAGAAGGCCTCCTTCGACTCGGAGTGGTGTTCCGGTGCGCGGATCCCGCCGCCGTAGGGGGCGCGTAACGTCATGGGGAGCGTGAACCGGCTCCGGCTCCGGGTGCGGAACCGCGACATGTGGGAGACGATCTGGTCGAAGCCGGGGTACATGAAGCCGGAGAACTGGCACTCCGGCACCGGCCGCATCCCCATCGCCGCCATCCCGACCGCGGCGCCGATGATGCCCGACTCCGCCAGCGGCGTGTCGATGACGCGGTCGCCGCCGAACTCGTCGTAGAGGCCCTCGGTGGCGCGGAAGACGCCGCCGTTCTTGCCGACGTCCTCGCCGAGGACGACCACGTCCTCGTCCGCGCTCATCTCGGTGAACAGTCCGTCCCGTACCGCCTGCACCAGCGTGAGGTTCTGTGTCTCCGTCATCTCAGTCCTCCAGGAACGCATCGTCGCCGTACTCCTCGCGCACCGCGGCGAACTCCTCGTACTGCCGCTCCAACTCGGGCGGCAGGGCCTCGTAGACGTGCTCGAACATCTCGCGCGGCTCCGGCCGCGGCACCGACTCCGCGGCGTCGATGGCGTCGGCGACCTGCTCCTTGACCGACGCCTCGACCTCCGCGACGCGGTCGTCGTCGAGGACCCCCTCCGCGCGGAGGTACTTCTCCAGCCTCGGGATGGGGTCTTTCGCCTTCCACTTCTCGACCTCGTCCTCGTCGCGGTAGACCGTGGGGTCGTCCGCGGTCGTGTGCGCGCCGAAGCGATACTGCACCGCCTCGATCATCGTCGGGCGGAGCCGTCCCTCGTCGGGGTCGCGGGCCTTCTCGACGGCCGCGGTCGTCGCCTTGTACACGGCGAGGGGGTCCATGCCGTCGACGCGGACGCCCTCGAAGCCGTAGGCCTCGGCCTTCTGGGCCAGCGTCGCGGAGGCGGTCTGGCGCTCGCGCGGGACCGAGATGGCCCACTGGTTGTTGTTACAGAAGAAGACCGTCGGCGTGTCGAAGACGCCCGCGAAGTTGAGCCCCTCGTGGAAGTCGCCCTCGCTGGTGGCGCCGTCGCCGAAGTAACAGAGGAACACGTCGTCGTCGCCCTGCAGCTTTTTGGCCCACGCCGCGCCGGTGGCGTGAGGGATCTGCGAGGCGATGGGCACCGCGACCGGGAACACGTTGACGCCCTCGGGCATCCGGTTGCCGTCCTCGTGGCCCATCCAGTAGAGCAGGGTCTGTTTCAGCGGGACGCCGCGAACCAGCGCCGCGCCGTGTTCGCGGTACGAGGGGACGATCCAGTCGTCGTCCGCGAGCGCGAGCGCGGAGCCGATCTGGGCGCCCTCTTGCCCCGACAGCGGCGGGTAGGTCCCCATCCGCCCCTGCCGCTGGAGGCTCACGGCCCGCTCGTCGAAGTGGCGGGCCAGCTTCATGTAGCGGTACATCGCCACGAATTCCTCCTCGGAGAGGTCGGGCACGTCGCCGACGACCTCGCCGTCCTCGTCGATCACGCGAATCGTGTCCTCGGGATCCGTCTCGAGCACGCTCATCCGCGAACCCTCCTGTGCATACCCGGAAGTCCGACGCCCGGCTAATAGGGTTTTCGTAAATAATTTACTATAGTCAGAAATTCTGCCAACCGTTCGCAAACCGTCCACTCGAACCGAACAAAAACTGACGTTCGGCGATCGAAAGCCGTCCTCGACCGGCCATTTCTGGGAAGATCCTCATTTTCCCGAACAGTAATGGACAAACGGGAAGGATATCCGGATCCCCGACCCCCTGACCGACCCCTTTTAGTCGCCGACGGCCCCGTGGGAGGACGTGACGCTCGACCCGATCCACGTCGACAACATCGCGCGGTTGGCCCGTTCCATCGCGGGCAACGTCGACACGACCGACCACGAGGACCTCGCGAGTCGGGTCTGGAGCGACTTCCTCCCGGACCTGCGCCGCGACGGGCGGACCGTCCTCGAACCGGTCGCGGACCACGCGAAGCGCCGGGTCGCGGTCGACGACGTGGCGCTGACGGAGCGCCCGTTCCCGACGACGCACGGCCTCGACTCGGGGACGATCAACCCCACGACGTTCAAGAACGGGCTGGTGGTCGACGTGGCCCACGCCGCGATGGCCTCGGAGCCGACGGATCTCGGCCTCCACCGCTCGCGGACCATCGTCGCGACGGTCCACTCCGCGGACACGACCACCGACCACGACACGGAGTGGTTCCCGCGCGACGAGGGCCACACCCGCCAGCGCGTGCTCCACGTCCCGACCGTCAACCGCTACGCCGAGAGCGTCGTCCACGCGCTCGCGCTCTACCTCGCCGAGAGCAGCCACGCCCTGGAGCACTTCGACGCGGTCGCGGACCTGCTCGTCCTCGACGGCCCCATCTACCCGAAGGAGCTGTTCACCTGGGTCGACCGCGACCCCGAACTCGGCGACCTCGCCCGCGAGGCGAAGCCGAGCGCCGTCATCGAGAACTACGTCCGCCTCGTGGAGCGCGCCGTCGAGGCGGACGTGCCCCTCGCCGGGTTCGTGAAGAACCCCTCCGGGCGCGCGGTCGTCCGGGTCCTGAACGCGAAGGGCATCGAGGCGCCGTGGCCCGACGACGCGGCGCTTTTCACCCGCCTGCTGGAGCGCCGGGACGACGACGGTGAGCTCCAGACCGACGAGCTCACCTGCACGACGTGGTTCCGCGCCCGCGGCGGCACGGACCGCCACATGGCCGCGGACGGCGACGCGCTCGGGATCGACCGCGAACTCGACCCCGAGGCGTACGAGACGACGTTCATGGTGGTCTACGACCCGCGGACCGACGTGCCCTACAAGGTGGAGGCGCCGTACGCGTTCACCCGCGACCCCGGGGTCCGCGACGCGCTCACGACGCAGGCGCTCGCGGACGTGGCCGCGGCCCGCGGCCCGCCCGAAGCGGTCGCGAAGGCCGACGAGCTCGCGCGGATCGGCGCCGAGGAGAAGGCCTCCCTCCGCCGGAAGTTCGAGCAGGGGTTCGACGCCGAGCGCCTGCGGACGTACGACGACGTGCGCTGGGACGCCGCGGAATACTGATTAGGCGAACACGGCGGATAAAGGCCCTTCACCGTTCGTACCCGGTGATTCCGTGTCGATATTTCTGTCCGAGATGCTGGTTCCGGTGTCCGGGAGCGAGATGCTCAGAAAGCCCCAGCCGGCTCTCTATACGCAGGCGATTTTTGAACGGCTGGCGTGTCTGTTAATCTGGACAGCAACACCCGGAAAGCCCCAGCCGGCTCGACCGGCCGCGCCTCGCTGCGCTCCTCGCTCTCCGCAAAGCCCGCTGCGGTGCTTGCGTCGTCGGGGCCGGATCGAGCCGGCTGCCCCTTTCAGTCCCACCCTCCGCACGGCACCGCAGGCCTCACACCTCCCCAACCTCGGCCGCAGGCCGGCCGCGAAACCGCAACGCAGGCGGCCGGCCCGCGGCCTCCCTCGCGCGGTCGCGGCGACACAAGGTCGCCGCGGCGCGCGCCGACCGCACAGTACCGCGACCGCACAGTACCGCGACCGCACAGTACCGCGACCGCACAGTACCGCGACCGCCCCGCAACCACCTCCAACCGCTCCGCAACCGCGCGGTCACGCCACTGTCCCGAACCACAACCAGCTAATACAACCGAGAGATTATTATCGACCGAACATGACCGACGCGTACGATCCGGTCTCGCGGCCGGTGGCGCTGACCGTCGCGGGCAGCGACAGCGGCGGCGGGGCGGGGATCCAGGCGGACCTGAAGACGATGAGCACTCACGGCGTCTTCGGCACTTCGGCGGTGGCGGCGACGACCGCACAGAACACGCAGGGGGTGACGGACGTGCATCCGGTCCCGACCGACCACGTCGCGGCGCAGATCGCGGCGGTCCGCGAGGACTTCGCGGTGCGGGCGGTCAAGACCGGGATGCTGGCGACCGCGGAGACGGTCGCCGCCGTGACCGAGGCTTTCTCTGGCGCCGAGGCCCCGCTCGTCGTCGACCCCGTGATGGTGGCCGCGACGGGGGACCGCCTGCTGGCGCCCGCGGCGGAGGCCGCCTACGAGGACCTGATCGCGGCGGCGACGCTCGTCACCCCCAACGCCGACGAGGCCGCGGTGCTGACCGACCGCGAGGTGACCGATCCCGACGCGGCGGCGGCCGCGGCGCGGGACCTCGTGGGAATGGGCGCCGAAGCCGCGCTAGTGACGGGCGGGCACCTGCCGGGCGACGCCGTCGTGGACGTGCTGGCGCTGTCGCCCGGCCGCTCCGGCGGGGACGGCGGAAGCGCAGCCATCGACGCATTCCGCATCGAGTCGCCTCGCGTCGAAACGCGCGCGACGCACGGCTCCGGCTGCACACTCTCGAGCGCGGTCGCGTCCCGGCTCGCCCGCGGGGAACCGCTCCGGGCCGCGGTCGAGGCGAGCGTCGGGGAGATGGGCGAGGCGCTCCGCCGCGGCTACGACGTGGGGGAGGGACCGGGCGCGGTGAACCCGACGGCGCTGGACCGGTAGCCGCGGGCCGGGGCTCGCGGTCGTCTCCCCCCGTCACGGAACGGAAAAGCTTCAAAGTCGGGCGAGGGGATCCGACACGTCGCGTCGGGGACCCACCGGGTAGGGGCGGGTCAACGACGCGGCAGCCGCCGAGCCGCAGAGCGGCGGTGCCGTCCCGCCGACACGCGCCGCGACGGATCGGTCCCCACACCCGCGCCGACCCGCAGGGTTTTAGCGCGCCACGGCGGGAGTACGGGTATGGCTCAAGGGATCGTCGGGGAGTTCCTCTCGCTGAAGGCGGAGGCCGACGCGGACCTCCTCGCGATGCAGTGCGGCGACTTCTACGAGTTCTTCGCGGACGACGCCGAGACGGTCGGCGAGGAGCTCGACCTGAAGGTGTCCCAGAAGTCCTCGCACGGCTCCTCGTACCCGATGGCGGGCGTCCCGCTCTCGGAGCTGACCCCCTACCTGAAGGCGCTCGTCGAGCGCGGCTACCGGGTCGCGGTCGCCGACCAGTACGACACGGAGGACGGCGGCCACGCCCGCGAGATCACGCGGATCGTCACCCCCGGAACGCTACTGGAGACGACCGACGCCGACGCACAGTACCTCGCCGCGGTGGTGCGCGCCGGGTCCGGCGGTCGAGATCGCTCCAGCGCCGGCCCCGACACGGGCGCGGACACCGACGCGGACGGCCCCTACGGACTGGCCTTCGCCGACGTGACGACGGGCCGATTTCTGGTGACGGAGGTCGCGGACCGCGGCGAGGCGCGTGCCGAACTCTACCGCTTCGACCCGGTCGAGGTGCTGCCCGGGCCGGCCGTCAGAAACGACGACGCGACGCTGTCGGCGATCCGCGAGGCGGTCGACGCCGCGCTCTCGGTCCACGACGCGGAGGCGTTCGCGCCCGGCCGCGCGAAACACGCCGTCCGCGAGCAGTTCGGCGACGAGACCGCGGACGCGGTCGGCCTCGACTCCGAGCCGGCGCTCCGCGCGGCGGGCGCGGCCCTCGCGTACGTCGAGGAGACCGGCGCGGGCGTGCTGGCGTCGATGACCCGACTCACCGCCTACGGCGCGGACGACCACGTCGAGCTCGACGCCACCACGCAGCGCAACCTCGAACTCACCGAGACGATGAGCGGGGACGGCGAGGGGTCGCTGGTCGACGCCGTCGACCACACCGTCACCAGCCCCGGCGGGCGGCTCCTCCGGGAGTGGATCACCCGCCCGCGCCGCGACCGCGCGGAGCTTGACCGCCGGCTCGACGCCGTGGAGGCGCTGGCGTCCGCCGCGCTGGCCCGCGACCGGCTCCGGGAGGTGCTGGAGGGCGCCTACGACCTCGAACGGCTCGCCGCCCGCGCCACGAGCGGGAGCGCCGGCGCGCGCCAGCTGCTGTCCGTCCGGGACACGCTCGGGCTCCTGCCGGCGCTCGCGGACGCCGTCTCCGACACGCCGCTCGCTGACTCGCCGGTGGCCGCGGTGCTCGACCGGCCCGACCGCGAGGCCGCCCGCGCGCTCCACGACGAGCTCGACGAGGCGCTCGCGGAGGACCCGCCGAGCACCGTCACGCAGGGCGGGCTGTTTCAGCGCGGCTACGACGAGGAGCTCGACGCGATCATCGAGGAGCACGAGGCGGCCAAGGAGTGGCTCGACACCCTCGCGGAGCGCGAGAAGCGCCAGTACGGCCTCTCGCACGTCACCGTCGACCGCAACAAGACGGACGGCTACTACATCCAGGTCGGCAAGTCCGTGGCGGATGAGGTCCCGGACCACTACCGGGAGATAAAGACGCTGAAGAACTCCAAGCGGTTCGTCACCGACGAGCTGGAGGAGCGCGAGCGGGAGGTCATGCGGCTGGAGGAGGCCCGCGGCGACCTGGAGTACGAGCTGTTCGAGTCCCTGCGCGACCGCGTGGCCGACCGCGCCTCCCTGTTGCAGGACGTGGGGCGGACGGTTGCGGAGCTGGACGCGCTGGCGTCGTTCGCGGAGCACGCCGCGGCCAACGACTGGACGCGGCCGGCGCTCGCGGAGCCGGGACCGCTGGACGTGGAGGCGGGTCGGCATCCAGTCGTGGAGCGGACGACCGACTTCGTGCCGAACGACCTCCACATGGACCGCGAGCGCGGCTTCCTGATCGTCACGGGGCCGAACATGAGCGGGAAGTCCACCTACATGCGGCAGGCGGCGCTTATCACCCTGCTGGCGCAGGTGGGGTCGTTCGTCCCCGCGCGGTCGGCCCGGATCGGGCTCGTCGACGGCGTCTACACGCGCGTCGGCGCGCTCGACGAGCTCGCCCAGGGGCGGTCGACGTTCATGGTCGAGATGCAGGAGCTGTCGAACATCCTCCACTCCGCGACCGAGGACTCGCTGGTCATCCTCGACGAGGTGGGCCGCGGCACCGCCACCTACGACGGCATCTCCATCGCGTGGGCCGCCACCGAGTACCTCCACAACGAGGTGCGCGCGAAGACGCTGTTCGCGACCCACTACCACGAGCTGACGACGCTCGCGGACCACCTCCCGCGCGTCCACAACGTCCACGTCGCGGCCGACGAGCGCGACGGCGAGGTGACGTTCCTCCGCACGGTCGAGGAGGGGCCCACCGACCGCTCGTACGGCATCCACGTCGCGGACCTGGCGGGCGTCCCGAACCCCGTGGTCGACCGTGCCGGCGAGGTCCTCGACCGCCTCCGGCAGGAGAAGGCCATCGAGGCGCGGGGCGGCTCCGCGGGCGGGCGCGGCGGCGCGGCGACCGGCGGATCCGGCGGAGACACCGAACAGGTCGTCTTCGACCTCTCCTCCGGATCGTTCGCGTCCGCGGGCGGCGGCGACGCAGGCGGCGACGCGGACGACGGGGACGCGGCGCGGACGAACGCCGACCGCGCGACCAGCGCCGCGGACGGCGGCGAGACCGCCGCGGCCGGGGCGGCGTCCGCGCCGGAAGCGGGGTCCGCGGCCGCCGACGAGCCCGCGCTCGACCCGGAGACGGCCGCGGTCCTCGACGCGCTCGCGGACGTGGACGTCAACGAGACGCCGCCGGTCGAACTGCTGGCGAAGGTCCAGGAGTGGCAGGAGAAGTTGGAGTGACCGGCCCATCCGTTTCGAGTCCTCGGATCGGCGGTAGCGACATCCGCCTCCGTCCTGACGGGTAACGTTTATGACGATCTCTGACGTACTCTGACAGACGCGGACACCTATGCCGATCAAGCTCGACCCGGCGGACGAGACGCCGCCGATCAAACCGGAGACGAACGCGCACGAGCTCCTCTCGGTCCTTCTGGACCACCCGGACATGGGGTTTTCTCCCAAGGAATTGGCAGAGATGACCAGCGTTCCCCATTCGAGCGTCCACAAGACGCTCGCCCGGCTTCGGGAGAGGGGTCTCGTTCGGAAGGTCGACTCGTACTGGGCGGTCGCTGACGACGTCGCGGCCTCGCGGGTCGCCAACGCGGTGAGTCTCCGGGAGATCGAAGCGGCGTACGGCGACGACGCGTACGGCGACGACGATGAGTGGGCCGAGTCGGCACCGGACCTCGGAGAGAACGCGTAACGAATGGCGTACGCACACGGAAGCGTCGTTCTCGCACCGGCGACGTTCAAGAGCGGCGTTCGACCGTACCTCGTCGTGTCCAACCGGAACCGCCCGTTCCACGGAGACCGATACACCGTCGCCGTCGTCACTTCCACGAACCGCGAGACGGCGGTCGAGTTGACCGCGGATTCGCTGACCCAGGGCGAACTCAAGACGTATCCGAGCTACGTTAGCCCGTGGTCGCTCCATGTGCTTCCTCATCAGGAAATCGCGAAACGCGTCGCTCAGGTGGACGAGGAGACGATGGACGCGGTCGCGGGGGTCGTTCACGACCTGACGAAAGTGATCTGAGTCCGGTTCCGAGACGGACCCGGACCACCGTCTCGCGTTCTCCGGACTCGTGAAACTTGATCCTCAATTTAAACTTTATCTCGCTGCTCCGCGTAGGTGTGATCGGTGTTACCATGTCCAAGCAGATCCTGATGATCGTCGGCGACTTCGGCGAGGACTACGAGATCATGGTCCCGTACCAGACCCTCGAAGCGGTGGGCCACAGCGTCGACGCGGTCTGTCCCGAGAAGGAGGCGGGCGAGACGGTCAAGACCGCGGTTCACGACTTCCGGGGCGACCAGACCTACCTCGAGGAGCGCGGCCACGACTTCGAGTTGACCGCGACGATGGCCGAGGTCGACCCGGCGGACTACGACGCGCTCGTCGTCCCCGGCGGCCGCGCGCCGGAGTACCTCCGGACGTACGACGCGGTGCTCGACGCGGTCCGACACTTCTTCGAGGCGGACAAGCCCGTCGCGTCGCTGTGTCACGGCCCGCAGATCCTCGCGGCCGCGGGCGTGCTGGAGGGGTACGAGATGACCGCCTATCCGGCGGTGCGCGCGGAGGTCGAGGCCGCCGGCTGCTCGTGGGTCGACGGCGTCGTCCGCGACCGGAACCTCGTGACCGGCCAGGCGTGGCCCGACCACCCCGAGTGGCTCGCGGCGTTCATGGACCTGCTCGGCGACGAGGTCACCCACGGCGACCCGGCGGCCGCCGCGGACGATTGATCGTGTCTCGCGGCCGCTCGCGGGACTTTTCGTAGGGTGTGGTGACGAGGGCGGTCCGATCGCGGGGGCGTCGTTCGGTTCGGACGTTCCAGTCGGCTCCCTCTTGCGGGTGTTCCGTGTCTGTCGCGGACTCTGCTGTTCGGGACAGCACCACCTCGAAAGCCGACTGCCCCGTTCAGTCTCACCCACCGCAACCGCACCGCAGCCTCGCACCTCCCCAGCCTCGGCCGCGGGCGGGGCGCGGAAACCACAACGCACCGCAGCGCGCCCCGCCCGCGACCTCCCTCGCGCGCGTTCCTCGCGCGCGCCGACCGCACCGATCACTGAACGGACAGCCGTCGACGCTGGGTCGGTCCCTCACTGCGGTTGTGGATGGCGCTCAGTCCTCGGCCGCCGCGTTCTCGATCCGTTCCGTCAGCCACTCGTAGTGGTCGAGCAGCCGCTTTTCTCCTTCGTCGGTGAGGCGGTACACGTCCGCGATGCCGTCGACGCGCGCGGCGAGGAACCCCCTGTTCTCCAGCGCGTCGAGCGTCTGCCTGAACGTCCGCGGGTCCACGCGCTCGTCCGCGTGCTCGGCGAGGCGACTCTTGAGCGCTTGCGCGCGGATCTCGCCCGCCTCGTGGACCAGCGCGCAGATGTCGCGCCGGCGTCCGCTGTGGAGCCACCTGGGCATGCGCCGGCGTTGGCGACCGATTGAGAAACGCCTTTCCCCCCGAGGCGCCCGGTTTGTGGTAATGCATGGCAGGTCTCCGGAGGGCGAGGTGCCGACGCGGGTGGCCGAGGCGCTGCCCGAGTTCGCGGACGCGTTCGGCTTCGAGGAGTTCAACGAGATGCAGCGGGAGGCGCTGCCCGGCATCCTCGAGACGGACGGGAACGTGGTCGCGGCCGCGCCGACCGGCGCCGGCAAGACCGCGCTCGCGGAGCTGGCGATCTGCAAGACGCTGCGGGAGGGCGGCACGGCGCTGTTCATCGCGCCGATGCGCGCGCTCACGAACGAGAAGGAGGCGGAGTGGGACCGCTTCGAGGAGTTGGGCTACTCCGTCTACGTCGTGACCGGCGAGCGGGACCTCAACCCGCGCCGCGCCGAGCGCGCGGACATCCTCGTGATGACGCCCGAGAAGGCCGACTCCGCGACGCGGAAGCACGACTCCGCGCGCTACGACTTCATCAACGCGGTCGACTGCGTCGTCATCGACGAGGTCCACCTGCTCGACTCGGACCGCCGCGGTGCGGTGCTGGAGGTCGTCGTCTCGCGGCTCCGCCGGCTCCGAGACCCCCGGATCGTCGCGCTCTCCGCGACGATGCCGAACATCGAGGACGTGGCGGAGTGGCTCGACGCGCCGCCCGAGACGACCTACGCCTTCGGGGACGAGTACCGGCCCGTAGACCTGGAGACCGGCGTGAAGACGTACAGTCACGGCGCGAACGCGTTCGCCGACAAGTACCGCCGACTCTACCGCGCGCTCGACCTCGCGATCCCCCACGTCCGCGAGGACGGGCAGGCGCTCGTGTTCGTCTCCTCCCGACAGGACACGGTGCAGGCGGCCAAGAAGACCCGCGACGAGCTGACCGAGCGCGACGTGCCGGTCGGCGCCCGCGGCGACTACGAGTTCCACAACGACGCGACGGAGCTGTCGAACGACACGCTCCGGCAGTCGGTGCTCGACGGCGTCGGCTTCCACCACGCCGGGCTGGGCAAGGAGGACCGCGACCGCGTCGAGGAGTGGTTCAAACAGGGGAAGATCGACATCCTGTTCTCGACCTCGACGCTGGCGTGGGGCGTCAACCTCCCCGCCCGCTGTGTGGTGATCCGGGACACGAAGTACCACGACCCGCTGGAGGGCGAGACGGACATCTCGCCGATCGACGTGGTCCAGATGCTCGGCCGCGCCGGCCGCCCCGGCTACGACGACGTCGGGTACGGCTGGGTGGTGTGTGACCATTCGGACGCCGACAAGTACCGGAGCCTGCTCTCGGAGGGGAAGGAGATCGAGTCGCGGCTCGCCGAGGAGCTCGACGCGCACCTCAACGCGGAGATCGCGATGGGGACGATCCGCGGGCTCGACGACGTGATGGGGTGGCTGGAGACCACCTTCTACTACGTTCGCGCGCGGTCGGAGCCCGAGGCGTACGACTTCGAGGCGGTCCGCGAGCGCGTGCGGGAGACGGTCGAGGCGCTGGTCGACGCCGGCTTCGCGGAGACCGACGAGAACCTCGGGATCTCCCCCTCGAAGCTCGGCCGGCTCGCCTCGAAGTACTACCTCCGACTCGACACCGCCGAGCGGTTCCGCGAACTGGCCGACTGCGACGCGGTCACGGCCGACGCGATCCTCGAGGCGGTCGCGGCCGCCGACGAGTTCGACTCCGTCTCGGCGCGGTCCGCGGAGGCGGACGCGGTCGACCGCGCGCTCTCGGCCGCGGGCGTCGACACCGACCTGGAGAACGGTCACCGCAAGGTGCTGGCCATCCTCCACGCGTCGACGGTCGACTCGGTCCCCTCGGACCTGCGCTCGGACGCGTGGGTGATCCGGCGGAACGCGCTCCGCCTGCTCGCCGCGCTCCGGGAGTTCCTCGACGCCTTCGCCGGCCCCCGCGCCGCCAACCTCGGGACGCGCGTGGAGGCCCGCGTCGAGCACGGCGTCTCCCGCAACGCGGTCGCGCTCACCGCCATCGACGGCGTGGGCGCCGGGCGGGCGGAGACGCTGGCGGACGCCGGCTTCGCCTCGCCCGCGGCGGTCGCGGACGCCGGCGCCGACGCGCTCGAGGCCGCGGGGATGGCCGAGGGCGTCGCCAGCCGGATCGTCGAGGCCGCGGCGGAACTCCCCCGGATCGACGTGGACTGGGGGGAGTTCCCGGAGACGGTCGCCGTCGGCGAGAACGAGATGGTCGAGGTGACGGTGCGGAACCGCGGCGGCGGCGCGCGCGTCGGCGTCCGCGTGACCGTCAACGACGTGGAGATGAACGAGACGACGACGTACCTCGACGGGCGGACGGCGGTCCCCGTCGGCGTGTTCGGCACCCCGACCGCGGACGAGTTGGAGTTCGTCGTGGAGACGACGTTCCCCGACCTCCCCCTGATGCCGGTTCGCGCGTCGCGAACGGTCAGGGTGGAGTGAGCCGGTCGGGAACCGGATAGTGACGTGCCCCACAGGTACGGCGGAGGAGGGCGGAAATGCGGGCGGTCACACACCGCGAACTCGTGTCCCTATCCCTCGAACCCGTCCTCCCACCGGAACGTGCCGTTCCGCTGGACGACCTCGCCGTCGACCGCGATGAACGACGACTCGCTCACGTCCGCGATCATGTCGACGTGGACCGCGGAGTCGTTGCCCGACTCGCCCGCGGGCAGGCACGCGTCGTAGGCGCGACCGACCGCGAGGTGGATCGTGTCGCCCATCTTCTCGTCGAAGAGGATCGAGTCCGTGAACCGGTCGATGCCGCGGTTCATCCCGATGCCGAGTTCGCCGAGGCGGCGCGCGCCCGCGTCGGTGTCGAGGATGGCGGCGAGTTCCTCCTCGCCGGTCTCGGCCGCGAAGTCGACCACCTCGCCGTCCTCGAAGGTCAGACGCACGTCCCGGACGCGGGTCGCGTTGATCGTCATCGGCACGTCGAAGAACGCCTGCCCCTCCGTGGCGTACGGCGCGGTGAACACCTCGCCGGAGGGGAGGTTGTGGGAGTCGTACGCGACCGACGCCGCGGAGTTGACCACCGTTCGGCCGTCGATCGACATCGTCACGTCCGTCTTCGGCCGGTCGTCGCGGTCGACGACGATCCGGACCTCCTCGCCGGCGTCGAGCAGGTCCTTCATCGTCGCCATCTCGTCGGCCAGCGCCTCCCAGTCGCGGAGGACGGCGTCGTAGACGAACGCCTGGTACTCCTCGTAGGCCATGCCGGCCTGCTGTGCGAGGCTCCGGGTCGGGTGGACCGTCGAGACCCAGTCGGTGTCCATCCGGGCCTCGCGGACGCCCTGTCGGGCGGTCCGGTAGGCGCGGCGCGTCTCGCTCGGCACGTCCGCGGTCGCGGTCGTGTTCCGACCGCCGCCGATCCGGAGCACCGAATCCGCCCGCTCGTAGAGCGCGAGTTCGTGGGCCGGGTCCTCGTCGAACTCGCCGCCGTGTCCGCGGAGGTACGCCCGCGTCACCTCGTCGGAGCCGTAGGTGGGAACGACGTTGGCCCCGCGCTCGCCCAGTTTCTCCGCGACCGCGACGCCGAGCTCGTGGGCGTCCTCGGCCACGTCGAGCACCACGTCGTCGCCCGCCTCGATCCGCGCACTCCAGTCGACGAGCACCTCGGCGTGCTCGCGGACGCGTTCGTCCATGCCCGACGCTCCGCCTCCCGCGACCTAAACCCCGGCGCTCCGCCGGCCGCGGTCCCGTCCCGCGAGGAGGGATATATAGTCGAGAGGCGACACGTCAGAAGTGGTGGTCTTCGGTTCCATCAGAGATCGACTATCGAATGACAACAGTTCCCACAGAGCATCTGAATCCCTGAAACCTCGTTTTTCTGGCGTTTTGACGAATACCCCGTCCGTTCTGCATCTGTCTATATAGAGGATATAGGGATATATACTGGTCTGAACGGTCGGTAGCACTCATAGTAGCCTTCATACCCGAACCAGCGTTCGTTACGGGTGATGGTCGACAACACCGACGACACGAAGCGGACGTGGGGAACCCGGCGGAACTTCGTCGCGGCGGCCGGCGCGGCCGCGACCGCGGGGCTTGCGGGCTGTACGACCGAGGAAGACGGCAACGGCGGCGGGAACGACGGGCTCTCGGGCGACATCAACATCGCCGGGTCGAGCACGGTCTTCCCGCTGATGAGCGCCATCGCGGAGGACTTCGCGTCCGAACACGACGGGGTCAGCATCGACATCAGCTCGACCGGCTCCGGCGGCGGCTTCCAGAACCACTTCTGCGTCGGCGAGACCGACTTCAACAACGCGAGCCGCGAGATCGCCGAGGAGGAGGAGGAGCTGTGCGCCGACAACGGCGTGGAGTACATCGAACTGGTCGCGGCGACGGACGCGCTCACGGTCATCGTGAACAACGAGGCCGACTTCGTGGACTGTCTGACCGTCGAGGAGCTCGCGCAGATCTGGGAGTCAGACGCGGCCGAGACGTGGGACGAGGTCCGCGACGAGTTCCCGAACGAGGAGATCGAGCGCTACGGCGCGGCCGACACCTCCGGGACCTTCGACTACTTCGTCGAGAACGTGCAGGGCGAGGAGCGCGGCCACACCGACGACTACCAGGCGACCGAGCAGGACAACACCATCGTGCAGGGGGTCCAGGGCAGCGAGTACGCCATCGGCTACTTCGGCTTCTCGTACTACTACCAGAACCCCGACCAGGTGAAGGCGCTGGGCATCGACGACGGCGACGGCTGCGTCGAGCCGAGCCTGGAGACGGCCTCCTCGGGCGAGTACCAGCCGCTCTCGCGTAGCCTGTACACCTACCCCTCGGTCGAGTCGCTCGGGAACGACCACGTCGCGGAGTTCGCGCGCTACTTCCTCGAGCAGACGACCAACGAGGAGCTCGTCGCCGGCGACGTGGGCTACGTGCCGAGCACGCAGGAGACGAAGGAGCAGCAGATGGAAAAGCTTGAGTCTGCCATCGAAGAAGCAAACAACTGAGAGCCCCATGTGCCGACCGACGCACCGGCCGACGACGGACCCGGAGTCGACGCCGAGAACAGCCCCCTCGGGGCCCCGCCCACCCTCGCGGAGTGATCCCGCGTGAGCGGCGACGCGGACGCCCCCGACCTGTCGCGGGCGAGCGGCGCGAAGCGGGTCCGGGAGAGCGCCTACGGCGGCCTCTTTGCGGTGTGTGCCGTGCTCACGCTTTTGACCACGGTCGCCATCTTCGCCACGCTCCTATCCGACGCAGTGGTGTTCTTCTCGGAGGTACCGGTCGTCGACTTCCTGACCGGAGTGAACTGGTCGCCCAACCCGCGAGGCGGGTCGCTGGCGTTCGGCCTGATCCCGCTTCTGGTCGGGACGCTGGTGGTGACGATCACGGCCGCGTTCGTCGCGATCCCCATCGGCACGCTCACCGCCATCTACCTCAGCGAGTACGCAACCCCGCGCGTGCGGTCGATCCTGAAGCCGCTCCTCGAGGTCCTCGCCGGCGTTCCGACGGTCGTGTACGGCTACTTCGCGCTCGTCTACGTGACGCCGGCGCTGAAGGCGACGCTCTTCCCGGAGATCAGCACGTTCAACGCGCTGTCCGCCTCGCTGATGATCGGCATCATGACCATCCCGATGGTCTCGTCGATCAGCGAGGACGCCATGAGCGCGGTGCCCGACGAACTCCGACAGGCCGGCTACGGCCTCGGCGCGACGAAGTTCGAAGTCTCGACGGGCATCGTCGTCCCGGCGTCCATCTCGGGGATCGCCTCCTCGTACATCCTCGCCGTCTCGCGCGCCATCGGCGAGACGATGGTGGTCGTGGTCGCGATGGGCGCACAGGCGAACCTCCCGTCGGTCCGGACGGGGCTGATGGGCATCCCCTACGTCACCCCGGGCGACGTCCTGTTGGAACCGGGCATGACGATCACCGTCGCGATGGTCCAGATCGCCAACGGCGACCTCGTCGGCGGGTCGCTGCCGTACCGCTCGATGTTCGCACTCGGGTTCGCACTGTTCGTTCTCACCCTCATCATGAACGTTATCAGCGACCGGATCGCCAACCGCTATCGGGAGGAGTACTGAATGGCGACGAACGACACCGCGTCCGACGCGGGCGCCACCGACGACGCCGGCGGTCCCCGCAACGCGGCCGACGAGGTCGACTTCGGGGAGGTCAGCCGCATCAAGGGGATCGCTTTCGAGTACCTCTCGTTGGGCGCCTCCGTGGTCGGACTCGTCGCGCTCGCGGTGCTTCTGGTGTACGTCGCCGTCGACGCGTTCGACCTCGCGAACGCCAGTCCGGCGTGGCTCCTCACCTACTTCCTCGCGCTCGTGCTCCCGTACGTCGGCTTCTGTCTGTACGCCGCGAACGACCCCGATCTGACGCGGAAGGCGCTGGTCGCGCTCGGCGGCGGTCTCGTCGCTGTCGCGGCCGCGTTCACCGCCTTCGAGGCGCTCGTCGCCCCGATACCGCGGCTCTCGTGGCAACTCGGGTATCTGTTCGTCGTCGTCGCGCCCGTGGCGGCGATCCTCACGCTCGCGGCGAGTCGGGAGCCGGTCGGGGCGGTCGGGTTCGGGCTGATCGGCCGCGTGGTCGGCGGCGCGGCGCTCGGGCTGGTCATCGGCATCCTGTTTCTGGTGTTCGACGCCCGGCTCTGGTTCCTCGCGTACACGATCGGCGTGGTCCCCGGTGCGGCGCTGTACGGCCTCGGTCGGGTCCGTGACCGTCCCAGACTCGAGACGTTCGCGGTCCCCGTCGCCGTGGTCGGCGTCGTCCTCGCGGCGGCGCTCCGGCCCGTGATCGACACCTATCCGACGGACTTCCCGCTGTTCGTGTGGACGATCGCCGTCCCGCTGTCGGCGGCCGGCGCGCTGCTCGTCGCCCGCCGTGGTCGGCCCCGTGCCGCGGCCGCGGTCGGTCTCGGCTCGCTGGGTGCCGGGCTGGCGGCCGGCCTGGGCGCCGGGACGGTCGGCACCGCGCCGGAGACCGCCCTGCTCGTCACCGTCACCACCGCGGTTCCGACGCTCGCGTCCCTCGACCGCCGGATCGCGGCCGGTGAGGGGATCGCGGGGCTGGCCCTGCCGGCGCTGCTGGTCGGCGGGACGCTCGTCGGCGCCCTCATCGTCCAGACGCTCGGGCTCCCCGCGCCGGACCCGTGGCTCGACCCGGGCTACGTGACCGAGGCGCCCTCCCGGACGCCCGAGGACGCCGGCCTCTACCCGGCGATCGTCGGATCCGTCATCATCATCGCGCTGGTCGCGCTCCTGTCGTTCGCGCTCGGAGTGGGCACCGCGGTGTTCCTCGAGGAGTACACGGCCGAGACGGGCGCTATCGGTGTTCTCACCCGCCTGATCCAGGTCAACATCGCCAACCTCGCCGCCGTTCCCTCCGTCGTCTACGGACTGCTCGGGCTCGGGCTGTTCGCGAACCTGCTCGGATTCGGCTACGGGACCGCGGTGACGGCGTCGCTCACGCTGTCGCTGCTGATCCTCCCGATCACCGTCATCTCCGCACAGGAGGCGATCCGCGCGGTGCCGGACGAGCTCCGGCAGGGCTCGGACGCGATGGGCGCGACGCGGTGGCAGACGACGAAGAACGTCGTGCTCCCGGAGGCGCTGCCCGGAATCCTGACCGGGACCATCCTCGCGCTCGGACGCGCCATCGGCGAGACCGCGCCGCTCATCATGATCGGCGCCGCGACGACCGTGTTCAGCGCTCCCGACAGCCTGTTCAGTAAGCTCAGCGCGATGCCGATGCAGATCTACGCGTGGGCGAACTTCCCGCAGGCCGAGTTCCGGTACGGCGTCGTCGCGGCCGGCGTGGTGACGCTGTTGATCGTCCTCGTCACGATGAACGCGACCGCGATCGTCGTCCGCAACCGCTACGAGCGGAGCGGATAGGCGCCTCGGCCGGAGAAGCGCGGTCCGCGCGGGCGATTTCTGTCGGCGGTTTCGCGGGTGAAAGCGTCGAGTTCACGCCGGAGTCCTCCCGTCGCTCCCCCGAACCGGAACCACTACCTCGGGGCACGCCGACCGCTCGCGTATGCAACTGGGCGTCATCGGACTCGGCCGCATGGGCCAGATCGTGGTGAACCGCTCGCTCGACGCCGGCCACGAGGTCGTCGCGTTCGACCTCTCCGCGGAGGCGACCGCGGAGGCGGCCGAGCGGGGCGCGGACCCGGCCGACTCGGTCGAGGATCTGTGTGACCGACTGGACGAGGGGAGCGGCGATGACGGCAAGCGGATCTGGCTGATGGTCCCCGCGGGCGACCCCGTGGACGGGACGCTCGCGGATCTCGATCCGCACCTCACGGACGCGGACGTGGTCGTCGACGGCGGCAACTCCCACTTCGAGGAATCGGTCCGCCGCGCGGAGGCGACCGAGGCGGCGTACCTCGACTGCGGCACCTCCGGCGGCCCGGCCAGCGCCGAGGCGGGCTTCTCGCTGATGGTCGGCGGTCCCGAGTGGGCCTACGAGGCGATGACGCCCGTCTTCGACGCGGTCGCGACCGGCCCGGACGGCCACGACCGCATGGGCGCGTCCGGCGCGGGGCACTACGTGAAGATGGTCCACAACGGCGTCGAGTACGCGCTGATGCAGGCGTACGGCGAGGGGTTCGAACTGCTCCACGACGGCCGCTACGACCTCGACATGGAGTCGGTCGCGCGGACGTGGAACAACGGCGCGGTCATCCGGTCGTGGCTCCTCGAACTCTGCGAGGAGGCGTTCGCGGAGGAGGGATCCGACCTCGGCGACGTGGCCGACCACGTCGCGGGCGGCTCCACCGGCACCTGGACCGTCGAGGAGGCGCTCGAACAGGAGGTTCCCGTGCCGCTCATCTACCAGGCGCTCGCGGAGCGGTTCGACTCGCGGAACGACGGCCGCTTCTCGCGCCGGCTCGCGAACCGTCTGCGGTACGGCTTCGGGCGGCACGAGGTGGCGCGGCAGGGGTAGGCGTTGGCGACCGGCTAGCTTCCATCTGTATCCCCTTTCGACCTCCGGACGCCTCTACTCGCAGCTTTCTCTCGATTATGCAAGGGTCCACAAACATATATGCGAGTAGGACACCAACATCGTTCCAAGAGGTGCCACGCATGTCCGAACCCTCGGAAGATGGGGTCCGATCGTGGACCGAGTCGATGAGCGCCCGCGAACGCATTCGAGCGGTCGCCGAGACGCTCCGCGAACCGCGGTCGATCAACTGGGTCAGCGAGCAGGCCGACGCCGCCTGGAGCACGACCAACGAGGAGCTCCAATCCCTCGTCGAGCAGGGCCAGTTGCGCCGCGTCGAAGCCGGCGAGACGACGCGCTACCAGCCGGACTACACGCGACTGCTCTTCGAGGAGATCCGCACGCTCATCGAGGAGAACACGCGCGAGGATCTCCGGAGCGAACTGGCGGCGATCACCGAGGAGATCGAGGAATGGCAGGCGACCTACGACGTCGAGACGTGGGAGGAGCTCGAACAGTCGCTCGCCGACGGGGACCTCGCGAGTGCCGAGCTTCGCGACCGCCGCGACGTCATCGCGTTCTGGCGCGAGAACGAGGCGGATCGTCGCCTCATCAAGCACGCGCTGGAACTCTACTCCGACGTCGAAGCCGCTCGCGAACGACTGACCGACGTGGCTGACCGGGCCACGAGCTAATCCTCCGCTCTCACGATGATCTTCCTCGCCGGTCGCGACCGCTATACGCAGCGGACCCTTCTCCGCGACGTCCACGACCGATTGACGAGGCAGGCCGGGTGTGAGACGGTGCAGTATCGCCCGTCCCGACGGCGGCCCCGGTACGTCATCGCGGATGTCGATCCGACGACGTTCCTGAGTGACGCGTACGACGCGGCGGCCGCACGACTGGAGATCCGCTTCTGGTACCCCGCCGGCGTCGACCACGAGTACTACCGCATCAACTGGGTCGAGCCGGACCGAAACCTGATGCTCGGGTTCCACCAGGACGCCGACCATCCGGATCTCGGGCCCTGCCACGTCCAACTCAACTACGACGACACGCCGGTCGATCGGCACAGCGCGGCGTTTCTCGATGAGCATCCACTCGCGGTCCTCGATGACCGACTTCAGCAGTTGCCAGCGCTGGCAGAGGCGGTTCGCTGGGACAACGGGACGCCCTCGCTTCCGACCTGGCCAGTCTAGATGGTGGCTCGGATTAGCGAACGCGGCGGACTGGCTCCGAACGAACCGTCAGGTTTCGGAGAACTCGACGAGCGGCGAACGACTCCCGCCCTCTCAGAAATTCCGCCGACCGCGCTCCCCTACTTCTCCTCGGAGTGCCGGATCTCGACCGCGATGCCGCGCGAGGAGTCGACCATTTCGGGGCCGCTCATGGACGCGCGGCCGACCGCGAACGCCTTCGGGCCCTCGACGACGACCTCGTCGCCGGGCCTGATGTCGTCGCTCGCGTCGAGGACGCCGGGCGCGAGCACCGAGCCGCGGGGGACGAAGCCGTCGATCTCGACGCGCTTGGTGGGGGCGTCGCTCTCCACCCAGCGCTTCCCGCCCGCGAGCGTGAACGAGAGGACGCCGTACTGCGGGACCATGGTGGCGAGTTGGGTGCCGTCGTCGCCGACGCCGTCGGTCCACGACTGGAGCTTGGGGTAGCGGCCGGTCGTCCGCAGGTCCGCGGGGAACAGCGCGTCGCCGGCGCCGTCGCCGAGCTGGTAGTCCGCCATCGCGCGGACGGTGGCGTGCTCGCGCTCGCGCTTGCGGTAGGCCTCCTCGCCCTGCAGCGCGGCGTTGAGCTCGCCGAGCGACTCGTCCGTCGTGGGGTGGTCGACGCAGGTGTACTCGAAGGGGGTGTCCACTTCGGCGGCGACGCGCTCGCAGATCTCGCGGTAGCCGTCCTCCGGGACGTGCGCGATCACGCGCGGGTAGTCGTTGCGCTCGAGGTAGCGCCGGAGCACCTCCGCGACGAACTCGATCTCGTCGCCGGACCAGTCGCCCGTGACGACGCTGTCGTAGTGCTGGGCGGGGTAGGTCGTCTCCAGCTCCTGCGGGACGACGCCGATGGGCGAGGTCATGGAGGCGACGTGGCCGCGCCACTGGATGGCGTCGTGGAACTGGCGGTGGCTCTGGGAGTCGGAGTAGGGCTTCGTCGCCGAGCAGGGGACCAGCACGAGCGGGTGGTCCGTCAGCCGGCTGCGGTAGCGGCTGGTGACGCGGTCCGCGAAGCGCTGGATCTCGACGCGCGAGAGGGTGTCCTCCGTCGCGGCCGTCAGCTCCGAATCGCGGATGAGCGGCGTCCGCTCCTCCAGGTACGCCCACTGGTCGTCCAGCCGGCGCATCGTCGCGGTGAGCCACTGGTCGTGGCGGGCCTGTCCCTCGACGTAGTCGCGGAGCCGCCCCTCGCGGATCCGGTGTCTGATCCGGCGCAGTTCGGCCTTCAGGGCGTTGACGTTGTGCGCGGCGCAGTCGGCGCGGTCGAACGCCTCCCGCGGCGTCGCACAGGCCGGACAGGCACAGGGGAGTCCCTCGAGGTCTTCCAGGAAGTACTCGCCCTCGTCGGTGAGGTACATCCCCTCCAGTCCCCTCGCGCGGGCCTTCGTCGCGTCCAGCAGGTCGACGCCCGCGTAGACGAGCGTCGCGGCGTTGCGCGGCGTGGCGACGCCGGACAGAAAGACGGCGGTGTCGGTGGGGAGCGTCTCGCGCACGTCGACGATCGCCTCGACGAACGCCGCGGCGTGGCCGACGAACCCCTCGGCGTCCGAGAGGAGGTAGGCGTCGGCGCCCACGTCGCGGGCGTCGTCCGCGGCCACGACCGCGGCGCTGGGGTAGTCCACGTCCGGGCCGTCGACCCGGAACGACTCCTTGACGGGGTCGCGGGTGCCGGCGGGGAACGCGCGATGCGGGAGGACGGTCAGCGCGTCGTCGTCGCCGTCGGGAACCTCCTGCTCGGCGGCCCAGAGGCTGCCCGCGTCCGCGAGGAAGGGGTCCGCGAGCGCCGGCGTCGTCACCGGGTCCGCGAGGCGCAACTCGCCCAGTCGGGCGGCGCCGTCGCGCTCGTGGACCTCGAAGTGGTCGGTCATACCCGTTCTCGACGGCGGACGGTCAATTGCGTTGCGTTCGCGCTTCGCTATCGGTGCAACTCGGCGAGGTTCTCCAGCGTCACCGCGTCCGGGACGGCCGCGAGCGCGCGCTCGTCCCAGTCGTCGTGGGCGAGGGTCACGTCGGCCTCGGGATTGGCGGCGACGAGTCGGGCGACGCCCGCCGCGGCCGCGCGCTGGAGGTCCGGGTCGGCGCGCTCGGGCACGGTCGCGGTGAGGGGATACGTCTCCGAGAGCGCCGCGGGCGCGGGGCCGAACGGCGGCCACACCCGCCACGCCTCGTCGAAGTCGTGGTCCGAGGGCGCCTTCGATTGCGTGAGCAGCAGGCTGTCGGGGACCGGCAGGCGTTCGATCCGGTCGTGGTAGCGCGCGACCTCGGGCCGGCGGGCCGACTCCCGCGAGAGGTAGAAGAAGCTCCCCTTCGAGACGGGGTCGTGGGCCTCCACCTGCTCGGCGTGGTCCAGAAGGGTCCGATAGCCGTCGAGCATCCTGGGGTGCCCGCGAGCGCGGCGCTCCACGAGCTCCATGAGGTTCCCCGACGCGATGGCCTGCTTGATCCGCCGCATCTCCTCGAAGGTGACGTGGAGGTTGTGCTCGGCGAGCAGGCGCTCCGTCTCGTCGTCGGGCGCGCCGCGGACGTCAGCGGGCGTGTGCTCGGCACAGACCGGACACGAGCAGGGGAAGTGGCGGAGCTCCTCCAGCTGCTCGGTACCGGAGACGGTGAGGTACCGGCCGTCACGGGCCATCAGCGCGTACGCCGCGGAGTCGAACAGGTCGCAGCCACAGGCGACCGCCAGCGCCAGCATCATCGGGTGGCCGGCGCCGAACAGGTGGACCGGCGCGGCGGGGCCCAGCCCGCGCTTCGCGCCCAGCACGGCCTCGACCATGTCCGCGTAGCGGTAGCCGTTCATCATCGGCACGACCGCGCCGACCGGGAACACGTCCAGGTCGGTCGCGGCCGCGTGGCTGCCCGCCTCCTCGCGCAGGTCGGGATACGTCGACCCCTGCACGGGCGCGTTGACCAGCATCTCGCCGGTGTCGACCGTCTCCGCCTCCGCGAGCGCGTCCTTCGTCTCCGCCAGGTCCGAGACGGCGGTCTCGCGGTCGACGTCCGGCGGCGTGGGGATGTCGACGGGCGTCCCGATGTCGGAGCCGATGGCGCGCTGGAACTCGAGGATCTCCTCGGTCGTCACGTCGATGTCGCCGTACTCCGCCAGCTGGAAGGAGCCGGAGTCGGTCATGATCGCGCCGTCGAAGCCGAGCAGCTCGTGGAGCCCCTCCTCCAGCGCACGCTCGCGAACGCGGTCGGTGTTCCTGATGATGTAGGAGTTGGTGATGAGGATCTCCGCGCCGAACTCCTCGCGGAGCCGCCGCGGTTCGATCGTGAGCACGTTCGGGTTGACGACGGGCAGGAGGGCGGGCGTCTCGACGGTCTGGTCCGCCCGCGGGACCTCCAGCCGGCCGAGCCGGCCCATCCCGTCGTGGTTCCGGACTTCGAACTGCTCGCGCATGGACGCAGTCGGTGAGGGGCGGCGGTAAGGATTGCGTTCGGGCGTGGACGGGGTTGGGGAGGTTTCCGTCTCGGTTGCTGGCTCTTTGGACGGCGATTGTTCTGTCTCAGTTGCGGATCCTGCTGATCGGGACGGCAACACCCAGAACGCCCCAGCCGGCTCTCCCGACGACGCGTTTTCTGTGTCTGCTACTGATCCTGCTGTTCGGGACAGCAACATCCAGAAAGCCCCAGCCGGCTCTCTGGACGACGTTTCTGTTTCTGTCGTAGCTCCTGCCGATCTGGACAGCACCACCCAGAAAGCCCCAGCTGGCTCGACCGGCCGCGGCACGCTCTGCGCTCCTCGCTCCCCGCACAGCTCGCTGCGGTGCTTGAGGCGCCGGGGCCGGGTCGAGCCGGCTGCCCCTTTCAGTCCCACCTCGCCCCGCTCCGCACCGTAGGCCTCGCACCTCCCCAACCTCGGCCGCGGGCCGGCCGCGAAACCGCAGCGCGGGACAACCCGCGTCCCGCTGGCCTCCAGCGTGCAGTAGCGCGCTGGAGACACCGCAGGCGGCCGGCCCGCGACCTCCCTCGCGCGCGTTTCTCGCGCGCGCCGACCGCCAGGTACGTGCTGTACAGCAGCGCTTCCGGTCTCGAAGGGTTGCACAACCGTCAGTCGTCGAGCGTCTCGGTGTACGTCTCCAGCGCCGCGACCGCGCCGTCCTCGAAGCCGAACACGTCGACGAAGGCGAACAGGTCCTCGCCGTCGGGGCCGCGGAGCCGCCCCCGTACCGCGACGCCGATCCCCTCGGGGTAGACGCCGTCGACCGCGTGCGTGGTGTCGGTCATCGGACGCTCGTCGCGCATGAACCGGACGAAGGCGCTTCGCCCCTCGAGGGTCCGGTCCGGCCGGTAGTGGACGAACTCCGGGCGAAGCAGGGCCGCGAGGCGGTCGTAGTCGCCGGCGTCGATGGCGTCGTAGTACGCCCGTGCCTTCGCCTCGGCGTCGGCCGGGGTCACGGTCGCGCCCCGCGCGTCCTCGTCTCCCCCGTCATCGCGGTCCCCCGATCACTCCTCCACGAGTTCGATGGCGTCGTCGCCGTGGGGCACCGTACAGAGGAACGCGGCCCGCGTCGTGCCGTCGTTCTCGTACCAGTGCTCGACGCCCGCGGGGATCAGCAGGGAGTCGCCCGGGCCGACGCGGTGCTCCTCGTCGCCGATACCCACCACGTAGTCGCCCGCCAGCACGTACTGGATGTGCTCGACCTCGTTGGTGTGGCGCGGGACGGTGCCGTCCGGTTCGATCAGGAACTTCCGGAGCGCGAAGTTCGGCGCGCCGTGCTCCTCGCCGATCAGGACGCCCTTCCCCATGCCGTCGGCCGCGCCGACCACTTCGTACTCGATCTCGCCGTCGCGTCGGATGACGGGTTCCGGTGCCGCGCCGCCGTCGGTGTCGCCGTCGGGGTCGGTGTCGCCGTCGGTGTCGCTCATACCTCCCCTCGCGGCCGGCGGGACTTATAAGGCCGGTTCGCCGGTCCGCGGCGCGTCGGGGAACGGTTTTTCGGCCGGCCGCGGCACCGCTCGCCCCGCCTTTATCAGCGCGGCCCGCCAATGGCGAGGCATGCGAGGTATCACGATCGGGCGCCTGTTCGGCATTCCGATCAAGCTCAACTGGACGTTCCTGCTTGTGTTGCCGCTGTTCGCGTACCTGATCGGCTCGGACGTGGCGGCCATCGCGACGGTCGTCAACGAGACGATGGGCGCGGGGATCGACGTCGCGTCGCTGGAGGCGGGGACGACCCCGTGGCTGATCGGGCTCGCGTCCGCGCTGGGGCTGTTCGCGGGCGTGCTCGTCCACGAGTTCGGTCACTCGCTGGTGGCGATACGCTACGGCTACGCCATCGACTCCATCACGCTCTGGCTCCTCGGCGGGATGGCCAACTTCGCCGAACTCCCCGAGGACTGGAAACAGGAGTTCTGGATCGCGGTCGCCGGTCCGATCACCAGCATCGGCGTCGGCGTGGTCTGTTACGGGCTGTTCCTCGCGACGCCCGCGGGCCTCGACCCGCTGCTTCTCGTGTTCGGCTATCTCGCCGTCCTGAACGTGGTGCTCGCCGTCTTCAACATGCTGCCGGCGTTCCCGATGGACGGCGGCCGCGTGCTCCGCGCGCTGCTCGCGCGCGGCAAGCCGCACGCGAAGGCGACCCAGCAGGCCGCGGAGGTCGGCAAGGTGTTCGCGTTCCTGCTCGGCATCATCGGGCTGTTCTCGAACCTGTTCCTGGTGCTTCTGGCCTTCTTCATCTACATCGCGGCCTCCGGCGAGGCCCAGCAGACGACGCTGAAGGCGGCCTTCCAGGACGTGCAGGTCGCGGACGTGATGACGCCCCGCGAGGACCTGGACGTGGTCTCCGAGGAGACGACCGTCGCGGAGCTGGTCGACCGGATGTTCCGCGAGCGCCACACCGGCTACCCGGTGCTGGACGGCGACGACCTCGTCGGCCTCGTCACGCTCGAGGACGCCCGCGAGGTCCGCGAGGTGGAGCGGGACGCCTACGAGGTGGCCGAGATCATGGAGCGGGACATCAAGAGCGTCACGCCCGACACCGACGCGATGGAGGCGCTCCGACTGCTTCAGGAGCACGGCGTGGGGCGCCTGCCGGTCATCGACGCGAACGGCAACCTCGTCGGACTCGTCTCGCGGACGGACCTGATGACCGCGTTCAACGTGATCCAGACCGGCGGTCGCCCGGCGTCGCTCCGGCAGCGCGTGCTTCCGAGCGAGGGCGCCGCCGGCTCCGACGACGCCGGGCCGCTGCGGTGAGGCGCGCGCCGACGAGCAGCGCCGCGGTCAGTCCTCCGTCTCCTCCTGGTCGGCGCCGGGCGCGTTGCGCTTGACGCCGTCGACCGCGTCCTCCGCGGCCGACCGCGAGGCGTACCCCTCGCCCGAGTCCGCGAGGATGTTGCCGTTGCGGTGGCGGAGCCGCCAGCGCCATTCGCCGCCCTGGTCCTCGTACACCTCGAAGGCGGCGTCCTCGACGTCGAGCACGTCGGCCTCGGGCGCGTAGTCGCGGACGCGGTCGACCGCCTCGCGCGCGCCGCGCTCGTCGGCGTAGCCCTGCCCGGAGTCGGCGATGATGTTCCCGTTCTCGTGTCGGAGCCGCCAGCGGTACTTCCCGCGCTTGTCCTCGAAGACCTCAAACGTTGCACTCATGGAACGTGTTACCGTGTCTCGATACTCACATAAAGGTGTGCGCCGGGGTCGGGAAACCGGTCGACGGACCGGCCGCCTCAGACGTTCTCGACGTCGGCGTCGGGCGCGTTCGACCGGACGCTGTCGAGTCCCTGTCGGGCCTTCGAGCGCGAGGAGTAGCCCTCGCCGGAGTCCGCCAGCACGTTGCCGTTCTCGTGGACGAGCCGCCAGCGGTGGTCGCCGGCCGCGTCGCGGTAGATCTCGAAGGCTGCGGGGTCGATCCGGAGGTAGTCGGCGCCCGCGACGTGCTCGCGGACGCGGGCGGTCGCGCGCTTCGCGTTCGACTTCGAGGCGTACCCCTCGCCGGAGTCACCGATGACGTTGCCGTTCTCGTGGCGGAGCCGCCAGCGCCAGCCCCCCTCGGCGTCCTCGAACAGTTCGAAGGTGGCCCGGCTCGCCACGTCCTCGTCCTCCGTGGGGACCGCCACGTCGGGGTCGTCCGCGTCAGCGGGCACCGGCTCCGCGTCCGCCTCGCCGGACTCGACAGCGCCGTCCTCCTCAGCGTCGGACGCATCCTCCTGGCCCTCGTCGGGCTCGATCCGGAGCACGCCCGCGCCGAACGCGTTCCGCATCACGCTGTGCATCCCCTGCTGGGCCTTCTGTCGGCTGCTGTATCCCTGCCCGGAGTCGGCGATGACGTTGCCGTTGCGGTGGCGCAGCCGCCAGCGCGTCTCGCCCGCGCGGTCCTCGTAGAGCTCGAAGCGCGCGCGGCTGGTCCGGAGCGTCTCCAGCTCGGCGCTGGCGGCGGCCAGCTCCTCTTCCAACTCGCGGACGCGCGTCTGCGTCTCCTCCAGCTCCGCGGCCGTTTCGTCGAGCTCCGCGGCGGTCTCCTCCATCTCCGCGGCGGTGCCGGCCGACTCCTCGCGGAGCGTCTCGACCTCCTCGTACACCGGGTCGGTGACCATCGGGACGACCGCGCCGGCCAGTCCGATCAGGACGATGCCGGCGGCGTAGAGCGCGTTGACCACGCCGTTGCCGCCGCTTCGCGACCATCCGTCCGGGAAGACGACGAGGAAGTAGACGACCGCGAGCGCGGTCAACAGCGTTCCGAGCGCCGCGAGCGTCGTCGCCGACCGGCGCAGCGGGAACCGGACGACCGCCCCGAGCATCGCAAGCGGCGGCGAGAGCGCGACCAGCGCGTACCCGAGCGCCCGAACGCCCGTTCGCGGCTCCGTCAGGGCGAAGACGATCACGCCGAGGGCGCCACACAGCACCCCCAGCGCGAACAGCCAGTAGCCGCGGACCTCGTCGTCGGTCCGCGCGGTCCCGATGCGGTCCTCGTACAGTTCGGCGAGCGTTCCGGATGGTTTGGCATCAGACATGTGGGATAGGATCGACTTGTGGCTACTTACCTATATGGGTGGGTCACGTGTCAAAAATCAAAAACGCCGCGCCTAAGCGGCCGATCGCTCGGAGAAGGTCCGGGTGCGAGAATCGAACCCGCGTCTCAGCCTCCACAAGGCTGAAGGATAGTCCACTACCCTAACCCGGACGCGCATTTCTGCGTACCGCGCTGTGACGGATATACGTTACGAATCGGGGGGCGCGTGCGAAGCGCGACCACGGGACGGGCGGGTGGTCGGCGGCGCCGCTCCGAGTGACGATGGACGAAAGGACAGACGGCCGCCCCGGGCGGGGGTCGGGGCGGCTGGGGGACGCGCCGCCGCGGTCGCGGGCGAGCGCGGTCGCGAATGGGCGCGTCCGGTGGGGAACGGGTGATGCCCACGGCGTTCCCCGGCGGCCGACGTGCGTCGGCCGAGTGCGGGACGCGGAGACCGTCCCGCAGCCGGCGACTATCGACGCCGGCGTCCCGAACGGCAGCAGCCACGCGGCGTTCGGGAGCGGGCCGCGGCCGGACCGACGGAGACGGTCGGCCGGGCCCGAAGGTGGTCAGTCGTGTGTGAGCGTCCGCGCGTTCCGACCACCCCCTCCCCGGACGTACGGCTCGTCACGCTGCACGCGGCGCTCGGCGGGACGGCACCGCTCGGACGGCCCGACAGGGTGAACGTCGACGCGCTCGACGACGGGGCGTCGCCGATCGACCGTGGTGTTCACACTGGTTTAGGTGGGCCTAATCTACATAAGCGTTTCTGTTTTTGGTCGCCCTAAACGCTACCGGCCGCGCGCTCCAGCACCTCGGCGACGCCGACGAGGGTACCGCCCGCGGTGACGGTCGCCTCGCGGGCGACCGAGTAGGCGATCCCCGCGCGGTCGGTGCGAGCGACCTGCAGCGTCTCGTAGGTCGTGGGGTCGTACAGCGTCCCCACGCGCTCGTCCGCGGCGACCGCGTCGCCGGTGGAGAGGTCCTCGCGGGGGACGAACAGCCCCGAGTCGGCCGCCCGGACGCGCCCGAGGTGGTTCTTCGCGACCGTTCCGGACCATTCGGCCGCCTCGCCCGCGAGCACGCCGGCGTGTCGCAGCGCGCTGAGGGTTCCCGCGACTCCCACCTCGACCGCGTCCTCGACGACCTCCCGGCTGTGGGCGAGTTCGGGCGTTATCGTGGGGATCCCCTCGCGGGTGGCGGCGACGCGGAGTTTGCCCCCGAAGTCGCGCTCGGCCCACTCCGTGTCGGCGTCGTCGCCCGCGGCCTCCGCGAGCAGGAGGTCCGTGCCGAACGCCTCCGCGAGCGCCCGACACTCCTCGTCGCCGCGCATGTAGACGGTGTGGGTCAGCATCGTCGGCGAGCCGGTGTGGAGGTCGACGATGGCGTCCGCCCCGCCCGCGTACGCCCACAGCTTCGCGGCCATGCGCTCGTGGATCGTCCCGTCGGCGTCGCCCGGCCAGCATCGGTTCATGTTCCCGTTGACGGAGTCGAGCGCCTCCGGCGTCGTGTAGGAGACGCGGTCGAACGTCAGCGGGTCCGCGACCGGCACGGCGACCAGCGTTCCGGAGAACTCGTCCCCCGCCTCACCGCCGACGAGGCGCTCGTGGAGTCGGCGGAGCACTTCAGCGCCGTTCACCTCGCGGCCGTGCTGGGCCGCCTGCGCGTAGACGATCGGACCGTCGGCGTCCGCGATCCGGGTGGGGTCGGTCGCGTCCTCGCCGTGCTCCGCGACCGCCTCGCCGTAGACGTGAACCGTCGTGCGGATCGGGACCCCGGAGGGAAGCCGCGCGAGCGTGAGCTCCTGTGCGGTGTGCATGTCCGGGGCCTCGGCCCGCCCGGCCTTATAAGACCGGCTCGCGGCGAGAGGGCGACCTCCGGACGCCGCGGCGCGAGGAAGCCGACGACCCCGTCCCGCGGGGGTTAAGCCGCGGAGGATCCTACTCCGGGGCGATGCTCGACAGCTACCGGGGCGCCCTCGGGGCGATCCCCTACGCGCTGTTCGCGAGCCGGTCGTGGCTCTTCCGGGTCTACGTCCTCGTCGGGACGGCCGCGGCGGCGCTGATCGCCGTCGTGATGACGCTCGCGCTCGTCGTGGAGATGGGCAACACCGAGGACCTGACGACCGGCGGGCTCGCGTCGTTCACGCGCACGCTGTTCGTCCTCGCGGGCTTTCTGACGGCCGGGCCGCTGCTGGCGCCGACGCTTCTGGTCGCCAGGCGCCACCGCCGCGAGGAGTCGGTCGACGACCGCTACGACGCCGCGCTCGCGCTCGCCGGGTTCGGCTTCCTCGCGTCGATCTACCTCGCGCTGCTGATCTCCGCGCCCGCCGAGCTACGCGAACCGACGACCTCCGCCGTCGTCGGCGCGCTCTATGCGGCCCCCTCCGCGCTCGCGGTCGTCCCGCCGCTCCTCGCCGCGACGGCCATCGCGGCGGTCCACCGGCGGCTTCACGACTGACCGATCCGGCGCGACCGACGGGCCGCCATCACGCGTCGCGCCGCCCGTGCCCGGCTGCCGTCACTCGCCGAACCGCCCCAGCCCCGCCTGTCGTCGCGGCCCGACGCCGTCGGGGTCCGCGACCCACGCGCTCCGGGCGTCACGGAGCGCCGCGAGGTCCGCGTCCGGTCCCTCGTCCGCCTCGAACGCCGGACAGCCCTCGCCGCACTCGCCGCCCGGGTGGACCACGCGGTCGAAGTGCTCGCACCGGGGGCGGCCGTCCGCGGTGACCGCGGCCCGGGCGCACGCCGGCGGCGCCGGCCGCCACCCCTTGCCGTATGCGCGCTCGGCGATCCGACGGCGCTTGCGGGCCTTCGCCGCGGCGTCGACGAGCGCCACGTCGGTCCGGAGGCCGCGCTCCTCGCGGATCTCCACGCCCGGCTCGGTCGGGTCAAGCGGCGTGGCCTCCCGGACCACCTCGCGCTCGCCCGTCTCGGGATCGAAGCGCCAGACGCCGACCGAGTCGGGGATCCGGTTGAGGTGCGCGCGGGTGACGTAGGAGGCGGTCGCGAGCACCACCTCGTCGAACAGGCCGAGCGCGACGTCGAAGCGCAACTGCGCCTCCAGGTCGCCCGGCCGGCCGAGGTCGGGTTTGTTCTCGACCGCGGTCAGCGACCCGACCCAGTCGCCGGGGTAGCGCGCGGTCGCGCGGACGCAGTCGACCCCGTCGCGCCGCTCGCGCTCGAGGTAGCCCGCCTCGACCGCCGCGTCCACGATCCCCGCCGCGCGTCCGGGGTCCGTCTCGAAGGCGTCGCGGACCGGGACCGCCGTGCCGGGACCGACGGGCGCCTCGACCGCCGCGGGCGGGATCGTGTCGGACGCGACGGCGGCGCGCTCGTCGAACCCCGGCCCGGGCTCCAGCAGGCAGACGTCGACGACGCGGGACCCGGGCGCGGCGACCGCGGCGCCGAGCTGGCGCGCGACGACGCGGTCCGGCGACTCCAGGGCCGCACACAGCGCCAGTTCGAACCGGTACTCCACGAATGGGGGACGGGCGCGAACCGGCTAAAGCGCGTCGGCGTTGCGAAACCCGTATTCGCCCGTCGGCCCAAGCGGTGCCATGCGCCGGGTCACGCGGAACCTGATCGTCGTCATCGCGCTGGTCGTCGTCGGTCTGCTCGCGCTCGGGGCGCTGCCGGGGTACCTCGGCACCGGCGAGCCCTATCACCTCGTCGTCGAACCGACCGACGAGGAGGGGCCGGCGGTCAACGTCACGGACGTCTCCGAGCGCCGCTACCCCTACCTCACGGGCGCGCTCGCGAGCGAGGACGGCCGCTCGGAGGGGTACCAGACCGGCCCCTACGGGCTGAAGGAGTCGTTCACGCACACGCCCTTCGACGAGGTCGACGCGCTCTCACAGCGCGTGCCCGAGGCGGTCGTCGCGGAGGGCCGCGTCCGGATCGAGTACGAGGGGAACCGCTATTACGCGACCGTGCGGCGGGAGTCCGCATGAGCGACGACCGCGACAGGACCGCAGACCTCCGCGACCACCCCGCGTTCGCGGACGGGCGGAAGCACTCGCTGCCGGGCGCGCCGGAGTGGCCCGTCGAGGAGGTCGCCGTCGAGTACGAGACCGGCTGGATCACCGCGGGCTACGACCGCGTCGAGCAGCCGGACGGCAGCCTGAAGGACTACTACTGGGCGGAGCTGCCGCCGGCGACCGTCGTGGTCGCGGTGGCCGAAGGGGAGGTGCTGTTCGTCGAGCAGTACCGGCCGACGGTCCGGGAGACTCACCTCGAACTCCCCGCGGGCATCGTCGAGCGGGGGGAGTCGTTCACCGCCGCGGCCGAGCGCGAGCTGGCCGAGGAGACCGGCTTCGCGCCCGGGTCGACGAGCCTGCTGCAGGAGACGTGGTGTTCGACCGGCGCGCTCAGACACAAGCGCGGGTACGTCTTCGCGGCGGACCTGGAGCCGGTCGAGCGCGCGCTCGACACGAACGAGTTCCTGATCCCGCGGACGGTGCCGGTCGAGGAGGCGGTCGAGGTCGCCCGCGAGCCGCCGACGAACGACGCCACCCTCGAGGGGCTGCTGTTGGCCGAACACGAGGGGCTGCTGTAGGCGCGTCGTGGCGCCACGAGAACCGCCCAGAACCGGACGTTCGTCCACGTCCGACCGGCCGGCGAGTGCTTATTAGTCGCCCCGCGCCGAACCGTCGCCCGATGACTCAGCGCTCGGACAAGTCGGTGCTGCTGTCGGCGGAGCCGCCGCTCGACCTGCGGCTCTCGGAGGAGGAACTGGCGGCGACCCGCGACCGGATCGTCTCGTTCATCGCGGAGACGGTCGACGCCGCGGGCGCCGAGGGCGCGGTGCTCGGGCTCTCGGGCGGGATCGACTCCACGCTCACCGCCTACCTCGCGGTCGAGGCGCTCGGCGAGGAGGCGCTCCACGGGATCACGATGCCCTCGGAGGTGAACGACCCGGACGTGATGAGCGACGCGGAGCGCGTCGCCGCGAACCTCGGCATCGAGTACGACGTGATCGAGATCGGTCCCATCGCGGACGGGTTCTTCGAGGCCGTCCCGGAGGCGGCCGCCGACCGCACCGCGAAGGGGAACGTCTTCGTCCGCACGCGGGCGGTGCTCAACTACTTCGTCGCCAACGCCGAGGACCGGATCGTCCTCGGCACGGGCAACCGCTCGGAGGCGATGACGGGCTACTTCACGAAGTACGGCGACCAGGCGGTCGACTGCAACCCCATCGGCAACCTCTACAAGATGCAGGTGCGCCAGCTGGCCGCCCACGTTGGCGTCCCCCACGACCTGGTGATGCAGACCCCGACCGCGGGGATGTGGACCGGCCAGACCGACGAGGCGGAGCTGGGGATCGACTACGACACGCTGGACGCGATCCTCGCGTGCCACGTCGACGGCCCGCTCTCGCGGGCGGCCACCGCCCGCGAACTCGGCGTCGAGCCGGCGCAGGTCGACGCGGTCGTCGAGCAGGTGCAGTCGACCGCCCACAAGCGCGCGATGCCGCCGGCTCCGGCGTCGACGCGGTTCTGAGGGCGACGACCGATCCTCGAAGGCGTGGGGGTCAGTCGACCGTCTCCTCGCTCGCGGCGTCGTGGCGCGCCACCTCGTCGGCCAGCCGGTCGGCCGCGCCGCTCGGGAGCTGCTCGCGGAGCCGCCCCGCGACCGACCGGGCCTCCGAGAGCTCCGCCTCCGCGACCGCGCGCACCAGCGCGACCGCCCGGTCCGTGCGCGCGCGCTGCCACGACTCCTCGCGCGACTCGTAGGTGCGGACCGCCCGCAGGAAGTCGATCCGCGAGAACTCCGGCCAGTAGGGGGCACAGAAGAACACCGCGGCCTCGTTGCCGTTGGCGTGCCACGGCAGGAAGTTGGAGGTGCGCTCGTCGCCGCCGGTCCGGACGATCAGGTCCACGTCCCGGACCGGGCGGCGGTAGAGCCGGTCCTCGACCTCCGCCAGGTCCACGGCCGCGGGGTCGAGGTCGCCCGCCGCCACGTCGCTCGCCACGTCCCGGGCGGCACACAGCAGCTCGTTCCGGCCGCCGTACGCGAGCGCGACGTTGAGCCGGAACTCGTCGTACCCCGCTGTTCGCTCCTCGGCGTACGCGACCGCCTCGCGCACGCGGTCGGGGAGTCGGTCCACGTCGCCGATGGCGCGGATGCAGACCTCCCGCTCGTGGACGCGGTCGGCGTCCGCGAACTCGCGGAGCTTGTCCTCCAGCAAGTCGAACAGCGGCTCCAGCTCCTCGTCAGGGCGGTCGAAGTTCTCCGTCGAGAAGGCGTACAGCGTCAGCTCGGCCACCTCGAGGTCGGCACACCAGTCCAGCACCTGCTCGGTGGTGGAGGCGCCGGCGCGGTGGCCCTCCGGCGCGTCCTCGCCCTGCTCGCGGGCGTACCGCCGGTTGCCGTCCTGGATGATCGCGACGTGCGTGGGAGTCTCGCCGATCTCTCGCCGCAGCAGCCGCTCGTAGGCGCGCTCGAAGCCGCCGCGGAGCCGGGAGAGCATACGTCCGCTCGAAGACGCGCGGTCAGGATAGGCCTTGTGTGTCACGCGGTCGCGTGTGCCGATGCCGGGCCGCCACCGGACTTTTGGCCGCCCGCGGCGACCCTGCGAACGCATGGGCGGCGACGATCTCGGGCTGACCGAGGCGGTGTCGATCGCGCTCGGCGGGATGATCGGCGGCGGCATCTACGCGGTCCTCGGCGTCGTCGCGGGGATCACGCGGGCGGCGTGGGTCGCGTTTCTCGCGGCCGGCGTCGTCTCGCTGTGTGCCGGCTACTCGTACACCCGCCTCAACGCGATGACGGACAACAGCGGCGGCTCGGTGACGTTCGTCCAGTGCTACCTCGGCAACTCCGACCTGGCGGGGATGCTCGGCTGGACGCTGCTGTTCGGCTACGTCGGGTCGATGGCGATGTACGCGTTCGCGTTCGGCGAGTTCGCGGTGTCGTTCGTGGGCGTCCCCGTCTCGGTCGGCGGCGTCCCCGCGCGCCCCGTCGTCTCCGTGCTCGCCGTTGCCGGATTCGTCGCGCTCAACCTCGCCGGCGCGCGCACGTCGGGGAGCGCGGAGAACCTCCTCGTGGCGGCGAAGGTGGCGATACTCCTCGCGTTCGGCGCCCTCGGCGTCGCCTACGCGCTCGGCGCCGCGCCGCGCACCGGGCTCGCCTTCGGGGTCGGCGAGCTCTCGAGCGTCGGTCCGGTGGTGGCGGCCGCGGTCTCGTTCGTCGCGTTCCAGGGGTGGCAGCTGCTGTTCTACGACCAGGAGTCGATCGCCGACGCGGAGCGGACCATCCGGCGGGCGGTGTTCGTCGCGATCCCCGCCGCGGTGCTCGTCTACGTCCTCGTCGCGGTCGTCACGGTGAGCCTCGCGCCGGGCGCGCTGGAGAGCCACCCGCACCTCGCGCTCAAGGACGCCGCGCGGACGATGCTGACCCCCTACGGCCTCGGCGCGCTCGGCGGGACGGTGCTGGCGCTGTCGGCGCTGTTCTCCACCGGCAGCGCGATCAACGCGACGATGTTCTCCTCGGCGCACCTCGCGAAGGGGATGCTCGACGACGACCTGCTGCCGGACCGCGTGGGCGACGGCGACGCGAACGGCGCGCCGGAGCGGACGCTGGCCCTCCTGGGCGCGGTGACCGCCGCGTTCACCGCGGTCGGCAGCCTCAACGCGATCACGTCGTTCGCGTCGCTGTCGTTCATCGTCGTGTTCGGCGCGATGAGCCTGCTCTGTCTCCGCGAGCGGGACCACGAGTCGGTCCACCCGGCCCCGCCCGCGGTCGGCGCGCTCGGCGCCGGGCTGTTCCTCCCGCTGATGGCGAACAACCTGCGGACCCGCGAGCCCGAGACGTTCTCGGCCGTCCTCGTGCTGGTCGTTCTCGTCGTCGGCGTGGAGCTGCTCTACTTCAAACACGAGGCGCTCGAGCGGCGGGTGGTTCCGATCGAGTCCGAGCGGATCGACGACGCCCTCGACGGCGCGCTCGACGACGCCATCGAGGAGTTCGCCGAGCGGTCCGACGAGGAGTAGCCCACCGAACCGGCCGGAGGGCCGACGAGGGGGGCGCCCGAACGCTTAACCCCTCCCGAGCGCACGCCACGCACATGGCCGAACGACTCGACGACGACGCGGTCGACCGGCGGCTCCCGGAGGGCTGGGAGCGGGACGGGGACGAGATCGTCCGCGTCTACGAGTTCGACGACTACCTCGACGGCGTCTCCTTCGCCGGGACCGTCGGCGAAGTGGCCGAGGAGGCGTTTCATCACCCGGAGATCGTCGTCCGGTACGGGGAGGTCGAGGTGCGCTTTACCACCCACGAGGCCGGCGGTATCACCGAGAAGGACCTCCGCCTCGCCGGCCTCTGTAACGACGAGTACTGATCGCCGCCCGGACGCGTCCCGACCATGAACGCCGCTTACGTCTTCACCGTCGAGTTCCGCCTGGAGCCGGACGGCGTCCGCGTGTCGCCGAACCGCTTCGAGACGACGATGGAGATCCCCGCGCCGACGCCGCCGACGGCCTCCGAATCCGGCCCCGAGTCGGGGGACGGTTCCGGCGGCGCGTCCGCGGGCGCCGACGCCGCGGCGTCCGACTGGCGGTTCTTCCGCGACCGGCTCTGGCGCGGCGAACTCGGCGCTCCGGAGCGGTTCCGGTCGGTCGCGAGCGACCGGCTCGGCGTCGAGGTGACCGCGGTCACGTTTCGAGAACTGCGCACCGACGAGGCGTACCTCGACGCGCTCCGCGAGTCGGTCGCCGCGAATCTCGAAGACTTCCGCGCCGAGAGCGTCGACGACGCCCTCCACAAGTACCTCGGCTCCTCGATCCACGTCCGGGACTGAGCCGGAACCGAGGTGGGCCCGATTCAGTCGTCGGCCACGCCGAGGTCCGTCTCCCCCTCGATCACGTACTCCGCCAGCGTGGGGACGAAGGTGCCGATGTCGGTGACCATGCCGACCGCCTGCGCGGAGCCCCGGTCGAGCAGCTGCGTCACCGTGGCGGGGTTGATGTCCACGCAGACCGTCTTCGTCGTGGAGGGGAGACAGTTGCCGACCGCGACCGAGTGCAGCAGCGTCGCGAGCATCAGGACGATGTCGGCCTCGCGGGCCTGTTCGCGGATGGCGTCCTGGGCCGCGACCGCGTCGGTGATCGTGTCCGGCAGCGGGCCGTCGTCGCGGATCGACCCCGCGACCACGTAGGGAACGTCCTGCTGGACGCACTGGTACATCACGCCCTCGGTGACGAGTCCCTCCTCCACGGCGGGCTCGATGCCCCCCGCGCGGATCACCTCGCTTATCGCCCAGATGTGGTGTTTGTGGCCCTTCCGGGGGTGTTCGAGCGTCTCGACGTTCATTCCGAGCGAGGTGCCGTAGATGGACCGCTCCATGTCGTGGGTGGCGAAGCCGTTGCCGACCGAGAGCGCGTCGACGTAGCCGGCCTCGACCAGTCGCGCGAGGTCGTCGCCGGCGCCGGAGTGGATCACCGCCGGGCCCGCGACGACGAGGACGTTGCCGTCGTCGGCTTTCACCTCGCGGATCTCCTCGGCCACTTCGCGGATGGTCGACTCGGAGGGGCGCTCCGCCGAGACGCCGCCCTGCATGAAGCCGAACGCGCCCTCGCCGCCGCGGGGGCGTTCGGGGGGGTTGACGCGGATCCCCGCCTCGTCCGTGGCGATCAGGTCCCCCTCCTCGACCGCGTTGAGCACCTTCGTGTACGCGCGCGGCCCGCCGTCGGGACCGCCCTCGGGGTCGACGACGAGCGCGCAGTCCATCTCGATGTGCTCGACCGGGAGCCACTCGCCCTCGTAGCGCACCTCCGTCGGGTGGTTCGTCGTGGAGTAGAAACTCGGCGGCACGACGCGGTCGTCGGGCGCCGCGACGAGCGTGGCGTCCGGCGGGTTCTCCAGTACCGCCCCGTTCTGGTGGAGCTCGTGGAGGATCTCCTTCAGCGTCGCCTCGTCGTCGGCCGACACCGCCATCCGGCAGTAGGACTCCTCGTCCTCGTGGCGTCCCACGTCGAACTGCTCCACGTCGAAGGAGCCGCCGAGATCCATCACCGCCGCGAACGCGCGCTGCATCGTCCCCGAGTCGATGATGTGGCCCTCAAGCTCGACCGTGCGCGTGACCGTCATACCCGTCACTCGGTCGCGGCCGGTATGTCGGTTTCCCTCCGGGCGAACTCTCGGCGACCACGGACTGATCCGCATTTATGGATATCTGGGCGGAGATTCATGGCCGGGTGACCACAGAAGTGAAAGATTCATGGGGCGGGCGCGCACGCTCTCGGGTATGACGAGCGTGAAGGAGTTCCGGGTCGCCGAGCCCGCGACCGCGACCGACCTGGGCCGCGGCCGGTTCGTGTTCACCGACGCCTACTCCGTCTTCGACTGGGGGCGGATGCCCGACGCCATCCCCGGCAAGGGCGCGAGCCTCTGTTCGATGGGCGCGTACAACTTCGAGCTACTGGAGGCGGCCGGGGTCCCGACCCACTACCGGGGCGTCGTGGACCCGGCCGCGGGGACCGACCCGGCGGCGGACGCGGTCCCCGAGTCGGCGGTCGTCCCGCTCGCCGAGGCCGACGGCGCGCCGACCGAGATGGCCATCGCGCTGACGCAGGTGCCGGACCTGCCGTACGTCGGCGGGAAGGGTGACCAAGCCGAGACCGACCCCTCCGGCTACGACTACGGCGCCTACCACGACGCGGCGGGTGAGAACTACCTCGTTCCCCTCGAAGTGGTCTTCCGCAACCGCGTGCCGGTCGGCTCGAGCCTCCGGGGGCGCCGCGATCCCCGCGAGGTGGGGCTCGACCGCGACGAGTGGCCCGAGGCGGTCGTCGACCTCCCGGAGCCGGTCGTGGAGTTCTCGACGAAGTACGAGGAACAGGACCGCTACCTCACGCAGGAGGAAGCGGACCGGATCGCGGGGGCGGCCGACGTCGACGCGCTCGCCGACCTCGCGCGCGAGGTGAACCGCGTCGTGACCGAGCGGGCCGAGGACGCGGGGTTCGTCCACGAGGACGGCAAGATCGAGTGTCTGTACCACGAGGGCGACCTGCTGGTCGCGGACGTGGTCGGTACGTTCGACGAGAACCGGTTCTCCTACGACGGCCAGCAGGTGTCCAAGGAGGTCGTCCGGCAGTGGTACAAGCGGGCGGATCCCGACTGGGTGGCCGCGGTCGCGGACGCGAAGGCCGAGGTCGCCGAGCGCGACGTGGCCGACTGGCGGACGCTGTGTGACGCCGAGCCGCGTCGGCTCCCCGAGGACGTGCTGGGCGCGGTCGCGGACCTGTACGCCGCCGGCGCGAACGCCTACACCGGAACCGACCGGTTCGACGCGCCGCCGGTCGAGGAGGCCGTGGCGGCCGTGCGAGACCTGTAGCCGGCACGCGTCGTGAGCCGGTGGCCGCGCCCGCTACTCCCGCGGCACCGAGACCACCGGCCGCTCCGCCTCCAGCAGGATCGTCTGCGCGACGCTACCGAACAGCGCCTTCCCCGCCGGGGTGCGGTGGCGGACGGCGATCAGCACCTCGTCGGCCTCGACCTCCTCGGCACACTCCAGCACGTCCGCGGCCGGGGCGTTTCCGCGGACGAACTGGTGCGTCTCCACGGTCGCCGCGGCGCCGAGGCGGGAGGCGACCACGTTGAGCGCGTCCTCGCCGAACCGGATCTCCTCGGCGGTGGTCTCGTCTCCGCCGCGCTTCGAGTTGACGGCGTGGACGGTGTCGTCCGCCGCGAGCCGCTCGTGCAGGTAATCGCAGATCCGGGCGCTGGCGTCGACGGAGTCGGTCGCGAGCACGTACGTCGTCATGGTGGGGGCGTCGGGCCGCGCCGGCGTAAAAGTATCCGCGCCGCCCCAACGTGTTGGCCCTGTGACGGGAGAAAGCACTTATCCGATGGGTCGGATCGTGAGCGCGTGAACCGAGAGTCCACGCTGGCGGTCGTCGCGGCCCTCCTCCTCGTCGGCGCCGCGGGGTTGGTGCTCGCCGCCCCGGACGCGCTCGACGACCCGCGGTCCGAGAACGCGCCCCCCGGGCACCTCGCCGTCGCGGAGACGGCGGTCGCCCCGGGCGAGATAACCGGCGAGACCGCCGCGCTGCGGATCGACACGGGGCTACGTCACCGCGGCGGCCCCCTCGAGAACGTCAGCGTCCGCTACCGCGCGGTCGACGCCGACTCCGGCCTGCTGGTCGACGAGCGGCGGGTCGGGCTCGGCGAGGTGACGGGCGACGGCGAGGTCTCGGCGACGGGGACGCTCGTCGTTCCGCGGGAGGGCGGCTATCGGATCGAGACGACGGTCTTCGCCGACGGCGAGCGCGTGGCGAGCGACAGCGGCACCGTCCGCGGCGTCGCGGCGCTGACGCCCGCCTACGCCGACCGCCGCGTCGGCTTCGCCGACCATCGCGTCTGGCCGACGCTCGCGGTCGCCGTCGACGAGGCGGACGGCGAGACGGCGACGCTCCGGATCACCGCGTCCGTGACGAACCGCGGCGACGACCCCTCCGAGGCCGTGGAGCTCGCGGTCCTGCTCAGACAGAGCGACTCGAACGTCGTCGCCGACCGCGCGACGGCGACCGTGGGTGAGATCCGCCCGGGGCGCACCGAGACGGTCGACGTGACCGTCACCGTGCCGGACGAGTACAACTACTACGTCGACGCGATGCTCCGCGCGGACGGCGTGGTCGTGGACGAGGCCGGCAGCGTCGCGAACCTGAACCCGCGGGAGACGATCAGCGCGAACCGGACCACGGAGTCCGTCGCGTTCAGCGCCGCGGACTTCGCCGAGGAGGAGTCCGAGCCCGAGCCGCGGCCCGAGGAGCGCGAGGAGGCGACCGGCGGCGAGACGCCCGGCTTCGGCGCGGTCGCGGCCGTCGTCGCGCTGCTGTCGTTCGTGCTGGCCGGCCGCCTGCGCCGCCGCGGAGCCGACCGAGGTGACTCCCGATGACAGACACTCCAGACGCCGACGCTGACGCATCGCCCCCGACCGACCCGGACGCGAGCTCGGACCACCGGCCGGACGCCGACGGAGCGCCGGCGGTCGACGCCGCCCCGGACGAGGACCCCGACCCGGGGAGAGAGGACGAGGGACGGACGCGGCGCCTCCGGAGCATCCTGGACAAGGCGGCGCTCGGCGCGTTCGTCTTCGTGGCGCTCGTGACCGCGATCGGCTTCTACCGGTACACGGGCGCGACCGTCCGGACGTGGGTCGACCCGGCCTACCAACCGATCGTCCTGGCGGCGTTCAACCTCGCGCTGCTGTTCGTCGCGGCCGCCGGCGTCTCGGTCCAGCTCCGCCGGCTCGGCGAGGACTGATCGTCTATCGGGATCGGTCCCGACGTGTCGGTGATCGATCGCGCGCGTCCGCCGACGATCAGTGCCCCGATCGCCGGCCATCGGGGCGTATCCCCAGAATATTCGACGGTCTCGTCCCAAAAACTAATGCCGTTTCGGCGAGACGAGACGCGTATGGAGTCCACGCGGCGCGACCGGGCACGGGTCCGTCAGCACTTGGCCCGGCTGAAACGGCGGGGCTGTAACCTCCTGGTCGTCGGCGCGACCGACGCCGCCACCCACCGGGCCGCGAGCCGCCGGCTGTTCGGGTCTCCGGACGCCGGTCGCGACCGCGTCCTGATCGCGGTCGGGGAGACCGATCCGGACCGCTGGCTGCCCGACGGCGGTCGGGTGATCGACGCCGCGGTGGACACGCGGTCGGCGGCCGCTCCGACCGCGCCGTCCGCGCCGTCGCCGTCCGTCCCGGCGGCGGTCGACGCCGCCGCCGGGGAGAGCGGCGACGAGCCAGGTCGATTCCGGCTCGGGGTCACCGCGCTGGCCCCGCTGCTCGAGTCGCCCGGCGGCGCGGAGACGGTCGCGTCGCTCCGCGAGACCGTCCGGGAGGCGAACGGGGTCGGTCACTACCACCTGTCGGCGCCGTTCGACGCGGACCGGACCCGCGCGGTCGCCGCCGACTTCGACGCCGTGATCGAACTCCGGCGCGCAGCGGCGGGCCCTCAGGAGCGGTGGCACGTCGAGGGGGCGGACCTCGTCACGCCGTGGCTGCCGCTCGAGGAGTGACGCCCTGCGCGACCGCGATCCGTCCTACTCGTCCGGGAGCGTCTCGGTCGACCCCGGGATCTCCTCGACGCGCTCGGCCAGCGAGGCGGCGTCGGCGGCCACCGTCGACGCGTCGACGCCCGCCTCGTCGGCGACGAGCCGGAGGTGGGCGGCCGCCAGCGCGAGCGCGCGCAGCCCCTCGCGCTCGGGGTCCGCGGTGCGCTGGGCGAACGTCGTGTCCACCTCGCCGTCGCGGACCACGCCGACGTAGGCCGCGTCGATCCCCTCGCCGTCGAGCAGGTCGCGAGCCGCCGCTATCTCCGCCTCGAAGTCGTCGTCGGAACCGCCGGCGTCGTCATCGGTCATGGGGACACGTGCGCGGTCGGTGACCAAAAACCGCCGGGTCGCGACCGGCGAACCGGCAGGTACGCGGTCGGGTGCGAGAAAAGCGAGGCGGTTCGGGGGACGCGACCCGATTCGGTGCGGTTCGCTCTAGTCCGTCCGGGGGCGCGCGACGAACAGCGTCTCGACGATGCTGAAGGGGTCGTACACCGACTGGTGGCACTGGCAGTAGACGCCGTTCGCGGCGTCGTAGCGGGCCGACTCCTCGTTTTTCTTGTAGCCCGGGATACAGCAGAAGTGGGTGCAGACGTTGACCCACGCCATGAAGCCGTCCTCCGTGGACGCCTGAAGCCACTCGTCGTCCTGGGCCGCCTCCTCGACGCGCGGGGAGCGCAGCACGACCGCGGTGATCGAACTGTCCGTGTCCTCGGAGCGCCAGGTGGCGAGGGCCGGCTTGCCGACGCCGTCGGCGCCGATGCCGTTGCCCCACTCGGTGTAGTCCTCGAAGTCGTCGCGGTGGATCGGGTCGCCGTTCTCGTAGGCGTTGCCCTGCCAGTCGTAGCCGCCGGCCGCGGACTTGAAGATGTTGTCCGACTCGAACTCGGGCTGGATCCCCTGGTAGCTCTCGATCCCGCAGTACTGGAACCACTCGCCGGAGTAGGTGACGCCGCCGGGCATCTCCTCTTTCGCGACGGTGATCTCCTGGCCCTCCTGGGTCTCCGTGGCGGTCTCGGGCCACTTGCCGCGGATGTACCCGTCGTCGGTTATCTCGACGGGGATCTGGGGCATCCCGCGCGGAGCGGGACCGCCGACGCGCTCGATGGCCATCGCGGTCGTCTGTCCCCCGCCGGTCCCGGAGGAGGTCGTCAGGGAGTTGATGGTCGCCGACCCGGTGGCGCCGACCCCCGCGAGCGCGCCGCCGCCGACGACGCCTTTCACGAACCGCCGCCGGCCGGACTCGGCCGGATACTTGTCGTCCTCGCTCATGGAGGAACCTTGGTCGGGCCGGTAAAAAGCATGACGAAGCCTCCGGCGACGTGGGAACGGTCCGGCGGGAACGGCCGTCGATCGTCGACGACGCCGGCAAGTCCGCCCCGTCGAGGGATCCGAGAGCGCGGGAAGACGCAAACGGCCGTTTGTGCCTCCTGAAGGCATTTATCGTGGGCGGCCGACCGTCCGTCCATGCAGCGTCGCCGACTCCTCGCCCTCCTCGCGGCCGGCACCGCCGGCCTGGCCGGCTGTAACGCGGCCGACGACCCGGCCGAGAACGACCCCGCTACCCGCACGACCGACCCCGCGACCGACGCAGTGACGGACCGCCCCCCGACCGACGGGGCGCCGAGCGTCGCGACGCCCCCGCCGGCCGGCGAGCAGCACGACCACCTCGACCTCCCCGATGGGGACGGGTTCGCGCAGTTCGAGCGACTGACCATGCCCGGAGCCGACCGCGCCGGGGCGCTGACCGGGGTCCGCTACCGGACCGACGAGGGCGTCGCGGTGCGGCTCCGCGTCCTCTCGTCGGCGAGCGCGGAGGGCCCGGCCCGGATCGCCGCCACGGCGACCAACGAGTCGCCGTTCGTGGAACACGTCCGATTTCTCGACATTCCGCCGTTCCACGCGCCGCTGCGGGCCGACGCGGCGGAGTACGCCGACGTGGAGCTACGGGACACGAGCTATCGCGGCGACCTTCAGCTGCTCCCGACCGCCGAGAGCGACCTGATCGAGACGGACCCGAGCGTCGAGCGCACCGACGCCGGCGTCTGGCGGCCCGCTGCGGGGGTCACGCACCCGGACCTGCCGGAGGTGCTCCGACTCGAACCGGGGGACACGCTGTACGGCGAGTACGTCGTCGTCGGCCACCGGGAGGGGGAGGGGAGCCTCCAGCCCGCGCGCTACCGGCAGTCCGCCCCGGAGGGCGGCTTCGCGATCACCCTGTGGGAGCGCGGCGCGCCCGGGCCGAGCGCCGACTCCCGGTTCGCCGACCGGACGGTGCCGGACCTCGCGGGCACCTGGGCGAGCGACGGGACGAGCGAGCGCTGGTTCCACGAGGCGGACGCGTCGACGCCGACGTACCTGTACCCGAGCGCCGAGCGCGTCGAGACGCCCGGCCGGATCCGGTTCACGTACGTCAACCACGGCGAGGAGATCGCGGGCGGGAACCCCTACGACTGGAGCCTCCACAAGTTGGTCGACGGCGAGTGGTTCCACATCGCCCCGCGGGGGATCAACCAGCCGATGGGCTTCGTGCAGCCCGGCGACACCGAGACGTGGGACCGAACGTTCTACGGCGGCGACGGGCTCGACACCGGGGAGACGGAGCGACGGGAAGCGCTGGTGTTCGGCGGCACCGACGGCGTCAGTCACCTCGGGGGCGGCACCTACGCGGCGCGCGTCGGGATCTCGGTCGACGACCGCGACCCGGCCGCGCTGTTCGAACTCGTCGGCGACGAGACGGTCGTCACCCCGACGACCGACGCCGAGACGGAGCGCCCCGGGGGGGAGCTGGTCGTTACGGACCAGACCCGCGCGGACGCGGAGCGCCCCCGGGACCTGGTCGCCGAGCGCGTCGCGGCGGACGCGACCGAGGCGGGGTTCGACCGCCGGCTCATCCCCGAGCAGGTGATGCAGCCGTGGTACGCCGGCTTCCGCAACACGCTCGCGTTCCGGTCGGAGCTACGAGAGGCCCTCGACCGGATCCGCCTCCGGACGAGCCGCAGCGTCGCGACGAACGCGGTCGGCTACGACCGGGAGGCGGTGACGGTCGCGTTCGACGGCGCGGCGTACCGGATCGAGAAACGCACGCCTGCGTGACGGTCGGTCCTTCATGATTAACTCATAGGCGAGGCAATTCTTCGCCTCATACGTGTTTTTAACCGGGCGGGCGTGATACTCCTTGCCATGGAGTTGCACAACAGGAGCGTGCGGCAGGACGTTCGGGAGCTGGGCGCCCTGCTCGGCGACGTGCTGTCGGAACAGACCTCGACCGAGGCCTTCGAGACCGTCGAGGACCTCCGGACCGCGGCGATCGCGTACCGAGAGGGGGACCTCGACTCCCGCGAGGCCCTTCGGGCGGAACTGGACGAGCTCTCGCCGGAGGAAGAGAGCATCGTCGCCCGCGCGTTCACGACGTACTTCGAGCTGATCAACCTTGCGGAGGAGCGCGAGCGCGTCCGCGCCGTGCGCAACGGCCGACAGGAGGACGCGCTACCGGACGCGCTCTCGCGGACGGCCGCCGACCTCGCCGAGGACGGGGTCGACGCCGCGGAGTTGCGCGACCTGCTCGACGACGTGCTCATCGAGCCGACGTTCACCGCCCACCCGACGGAGGCCCGTCGCGGCACCGTGAAAGCGAAGCTCCGGTCGATCGCGGGCCATCTGGAGGAGCTCGACGAGCGAAACCTCACCGACGGCGAGCGGGCCGACCTGTGGCGCCGCATCGACGCCGAGGTGACGAGCCTCTGGGGGACCAGGCAGGTCCGCGGACGCCGCCCGGAGCCGGAGGACGAGGCGCGCAACGTCCAGTGGTACCTCGAGAACACGCTCTACGACGTGGTCGGCACCATCTACGACGACGTGGCCGAGGCGCTGACCGCGGGGGACGGCGACGGCCTCCCCGACGCGGTCGCCTCCGCCGACGCGAATGGCGGGGCGACCGACGGCGGGACCGGCGGGGACGGGAGCGCCGGCTACGAGACCGACCTCGACGTGCCGAAGCTGTTCGAGTTCCGGTCGTGGGCCGGGTCGGACCGCGACGGCAACCCCTTCGTCACGCCGGACGTGACGACCGAGACGCTGGAGCGGCAGCGCGCGGTCGTCATCGAGCGCTACCGCGAGGAGCTGAAGCGGCTCTCGGCGGTGTTCAGCCAGGACGGCGACCGCTACGGGACGACCGCCGCCTTCGAGCGGTCGCTGACCGCGGACCGCGACCGCTTCCCGCGGATCACCGAGGAGGCCGTCGAGCGCTATCCCGACGAGCCGTACCGACAGAAGCTCCGGCTGATGCGCGAGCGCCTCGACCGCGTCGGCGACGTGCGCCCCGGCGGCTACGAGGGCCCCGACGAGCTTCTGGACGACGTGAACGCCGTCGCGGACAGCCTCTCGGCGGACCGCAACGCGGAACTCGTGGAGACGTATCTGGACCCGCTCCGCCGCCGGATCGACACGTTCGGTTTCTCGCTGGCCTCGCTGGACCTGCGCGACCACCGCGAGAACCACACCGAGGCGGTCGCGGAGGCCGCCGCGGAGGAAGGCATCGACTACGGCGAGATGGACGAGGACGAACGCGCCGAGTTCCTCACGGAGGCGATCCTCCAGGACGAGTCGGTCGTCGACCCCGCGGAGCCGGGCGCGGTGTCCGACACGGCCGCCCGCGTGCTGGAGCGGTTCACCGCGCTCGGCGAGTGGCAGTCGGAGTTCGGCGTCGAGGCCATCGACACTTACTGCATCTCGATGACCGAGGAGCCGAGCCACGTGTTGGAGGTGCTGTTCCTCGCCGACCAGGCCGGCGTCGTCTCCCTGCCGGACCACTGCGGGCTCGACGTGGTGCCCCTGCTTGAGACGGAGTCCGCGCTCAACGGCGCCGAGCGCATCATGGGGACGCTGTTCGAGAACGAGGCGTACGCGGAGGCGCTGGAAACCCGCGGCGGCGTCCAGGAGGTGATGCTCGGCTACTCCGACTCCAACAAGGAGAACGGCTTCCTCGCGGCCAACTGGGACCTGTTCAAGAACCAGCGTCGCCTCGCGCGCTTCTGCGAGGCCGAGGACGTGACCCTCCGCCTGTTCCACGGCCGCGGCGGCTCTATCTCCCGGGGCGGCGGGCCGATGAACGAGGCGCTGCTGGCGCTGCCCAACGAGACGGTCACCGGGCAGGTGAAGTTCACCGAGCAGGGCGAGGCCATCGCCGAGAAGTACGCCAACCCCCGCATCGCCGAGCGCGAACTGGAGCAGATGCTCGACGCGCAGATCCGCGCCCGCCACGAGGCGACCGAGGAACCCGAGGAGGCGATCCCCGACGCGTGGATCGACGCGATGGAGACGATGGCGCCGACCGCCCGCCAGACCTACCGGGACCTGCTGGAGTCGGACGGCTTCGTCTCCTACTTCGAGCAGGCGACGCCGATCACCGTCATCGAGGACCTCAACCTCGGCTCGCGGCCGGCCTCCCGCTCGGAGGACCGCAGCGTCGAGGACCTCCGCGCGATCCCGTGGGTGTTCTCGTGGACCCAGACCCGGTGTATCCTGCCGGGCTGGTACGCGCTCGCGACCGGCATCGACGCCTACCTCGACGACGGCGGCGACCTGGACACCCTCCGCGAGATGTACGACGAGTGGCCGTTCTTCCGCACGACGCTCGACAACGCCGCGATGGCGATGGCGCGCACCGACATGGAGATCGCCAGCGAGTACGCCGCCCTCGCGGACGAGGACCTCCGCGAGCGCTTCTTCCCGGAACTGAAGGGGGAGTACGAGCGTGGCGTCGAACTCGTCCGCGAGATCTCCGGGCGCGAGGAACTCGTCCGCCGCGAGTGGCTCGGCGAGAGCCTCGACCGCCGGAACCCCTACGTCGACCCCCTGAACGTGCTGCAGGCGCACCTGCTCGAACAGACCCACCGCACCGACGCGGAGGAGCGAACCCTCCGGCTGACCGTCAACGGCATCGCGGCCGGGATGAAGAACACCGGGTAGACGGTCCGTCACGGTGCGGGGCGGTACAAGGCGGTGTGGCGGTGCAGTGCGGGGCGACGCGGATCAGTGGGACTCCCTCCCGTTCCCGCGGCTTCGTTAACACATTTATCCGACACGCGCGTATCCGTCGTTCAGATGCGATTCTGTGACGACTGTGGTTCGCTGATGCACACGGAGGGCGACGCGTGGGTGTGTCGCTCCTGTGAGAACCAGGAGCCGCGGAACTCGCAAGCGGAGGCGGCGATGACGACGCAGGACGGGCAGCGGGACGACGGGGCACCGGACGTGGCCGACGCGGGCCACGACTCGACCGAGACGATGCGGGAGCCCTGTCCGGCGGACGACTGCGACGGCGACCGGGCCCGCTACGAGATGCTGCCGAAGCCGGGCGGCTCCTACGAGGTGCGGCTGTTCACCTGCGTCGAGTGCGGCCACAAGTGGCGCGAGTCCTGACGGCACACCCCGCGACGTCGCCGTTCACGGCGAAAAACGCTCCTCGAAAAACGATCGGACCGGTTCCGGCGATCAGTCCGCCGACGAGCCGGCGTCCTCGGCGGGCGCGCCGTCGCCGACCGCGCCGGCGGGCGCGTCGTCTCCCTCCGCCTCCCACGCCGCGACCGCCTCGCGCACGTCGGCGGGCTGGTCGCGCAGGTGACAGGCCGCGGGGTGAGCGCTGTCGGGCAGTTCGGGGTTCACCGCCTCGCAGACCGAGGCGTAGCGCTCGCGCAGGATCTCGGCGGCCGTCTCCTCTTCGTCCGCGGCCAGCGCCTCGAACGCCTCGTCGAGGACGGCCGCGTCCTCGCCCGTGACGTCCTCCTCGAACGACTCGAACAGCTCCTCGCGCATCGTCTCCTTGAACGCGGACACGTCCTCGCGGTCGGGGTCGCCCGCGAACTCCCAGACGAACTCCAAGTCGAGCCCCTCGCGCTCGATCCGGTTCCGGAGCGTCGTCACGTCGGTGTACGTCCGCTGCGGGAGGTCGACCTCCTCGGGCGGGATCACCTTCGGACAGCGCGTCCGGAACGAGCAGCCCGAGGGCGGGTTCCGCGGCGAGGGCACGTCGCCGCGCAGCGCCTGCACCTCGCGGTCGCGCTCGTCGGTGTCCGCGCGCGGCACGCTCTCCAGCAGCGCCTCGGTGTAGGGGTGGTCCGGGTCCTCGAAGATCTCGTCGACCGGCCCGATCTCGACGACCTCGCCGAGGTACATCACCGCGACGCGGTCGCAGATGTGGCGGACGACGGAGAGGTCGTGCGCGATGAACAGGTAGGTGAGGTCGAACTCCGCCTGCATGTCCGACAGCAGGTTGAGCACCTGCGCCTGCACGCTCACGTCGAGCGCGGAGACCGGCTCGTCGAGCACGATGAACTCCGGTTCGAGCGCGAGCGCGCGGGCGAACCCGATCCGCTGGCGCTGGCCGCCGGAGAACTCGTGGGGGTAGCGGTCGGTCTGGTCCGCCGAGAGGCCGACGCGCTCCAGGAGGTCGGCGGCGCGCTCGCGGCGCTCCTCGCGGGTGCCGACGCCGTGGATCTCCAGCGGCTCGCGGATTATCTGCCCGGCGGTCATCCGCGGGTCCAGGCTGGAGAAGGGGTCCTGGAACATCACCTGCGCGCGCTTCCGGAACTCGGAGAGCCGGTCGCCGTCCATCTCGAACACCTCCTCGCCGTCGAAGGTGACGGAGCCGCCGGTCGGCTCGCGCAGGCGCATCAGCGTCTCCGCGGTCGTCGACTTCCCGCAGCCGGACTCGCCGACCACGCCCAGCGTCTCGCCGGGATAGACGTCGAAGTCGACGCCGTCGACTGCCTTGATCGACACCGGGTCGTTGCGGAGCAGGCGGTCGATCAGCGTGTCCTGCTCGTAGTAGTACTTCTCCAGCCCCCGCACTGAGACGAGCGGCTCGTCGGTGCGGCGGGCGGCGTCGTCGTGTGGCTCGTCGTGGTCAGTCATCGCTCGTCGCCTCCTCGGCCGCGGCGTCCGCGGTCGATCCCTCGCCCGCCGCCGAGTCGCCGGCGGCCGGTCCCTCGAAGTAGCCGTCCGCGAGCGCCTCGCTCTCGTCGTACTCGCCGTCGACGAGGACGCAGCGGGCGGCGTGCTCACCGCCCACCTGTCGCTCGCCCGGCGGGTCCAGACAGCGCTCCATCGCCTTCGGACACCGGTCCGCGAAGTAGCACCGGTCGTCCATGTGCGAGTCGATCAGGTCGGGGACGTTCCCCTTGATGGGGTGGAGTCGATCGCCCGGTCTGTCGAGGTCGGGGACCGAGCCGAGCAGCCCCTGGGTGTACGGGTGGACCGGGTCGTCGAACACGTCCTCGAGCGTGCCGCGCTCGACGATCTCGCCGGCGTACATCACGCCGACGCGGTCGCACATCCGCGCGACGACGCCGAGGTTGTGCGTGATCAGGACGATGCTCATGTCCGTCTCGGCCTGCAGGTCCTTCAGCAGGTTGAGGATCTGCGCCTGGATGGTCACGTCGAGCGCGGTCGTCGGCTCGTCGGCGACCAGCACGTCCGGCTCGCCGGCGAGCGCCATCGCGATCATCGCGCGCTGGAGCATGCCGCCCGAGAACTGGCTCGGGTACTCGTCGGCGCGCTCGGCGGGGTCGGGGATGCCGACCTTCTCCAGCAGTTCGATCGCCTCCAGCTTGCTCTGTCGGTTGACGAAGTCGCGCTGGGGGAGCACGAGCCCCGAGAGGTAGCTCCCGAGCCCGTACCCCTGCGTCTTCGAGCGCACGGACCGGGGGTTCGCCTCGGCGCGGCGCTGCACCTCGACCGCTTCGGCGATCTGCTCGCCCACCGTGAGCGAGGGGTTGAACGCCGACATGGCGTCCTGGAAGATCATCGAGAAGGAGGGGCCGCGCAGCGCGCGACGCTCCCCCTCGGAGAGCTGGAGCACGTCCACGAACTCGCCGTCGACCGCCTCGGGCGTGCGCTCGCGATGCTCCTCGGCCAGGTCCGCGTTCCGGTACCAGATGTGGCCGCCGGTGATACGGCCGGGCGACTCCACGAGGTCCAGAAGCGACAGCGCGGTGACCGACTTGCCGGAGCCGGACTCGCCGACGATGCCGAACACGTCGCTTTCACGCACCGCGAAGGAGACGCCGTCGACGGCGTTGACCTGTCCCTCCTCGGTGAAGAAGCGCGTCTCGAGGTTCTCCACGCGGAGGAGGTCCTCCTCGGAGGTCGCCACCGTGTCGGGGATGTCGTCGTCGGCCATCTACATCCCCCCCGACTCGCCCTCGATGCCGGGGTCTAACGCGTCACGGAGCCAGTCGCCGATCAGGTTGATCCCGATGACGGCGGCGACGATGGCCAGCCCGGGGATGGAGGCGATCCACCACGAGGTCGCGAGGTAGTTGCGGCCCTGCGCGATGTCGAAGCCCCACGAGAGGTTCGTCCCCGAGAAGCCGAGGAACGACAGCGCCGACTCCAGCAGGATGATCGCGGCGACCTGAATGGTCGCCAACACGAGGATCGGCGTGAAGCTGTTGGGCAGGACGTGTCTGAGGATGATCCGCCCGTCGCTGGCGCCCATGCTGCGGGCGGCTTTCACGTACTCCTCCTGTCGAAGCGAGAGCGCCTCCCCGCGAGCGATCCGGGCGAACCACACCCAGTTCACCAGCGCGACGACGAGCGTCACGGTCACGGGGAAGACGAACGTCTCCGGCATCCCGTCCGCGAGCCCGGCGGTCACGAACGGGTCGGGTATCGGGAGCGTCAGCGGCCCCAACAGTCCGACGAGCGCGACCGCGAGCACGAGCGACGGGAACGCCAGCATCACGTCCGCGAAGCGCATCAGCCCGTCGTCGATCCGGCCGCCGTAGTAGCCCGCGGTGAGCCCCACCGTGACGCCGGTGATGGCGGCGACCGCCGAGCCGATCAGCCCGACCAGCAGCGACGTGCGGGCGCCGTAGAGGATCCGCGAGGCCATGTCGCGGCCGACCGCGTCGGTCCCCATCGGGTGCTCCAGCGACCCCTCGACCGAGCGGCTCACGGTCTGGACTTCGCCGTCGACGAACTCGCTGGTCTCCCGTTCGGACTCGAAGCCGAGCGGCGGGAGCTGTGCCTGCTCTGGGTTCGTCTGGGTCGGGTTGTGCGGCGCCAGAAGCGGCGCGAACGTCGCCGAGAGGACGACGAGCAGCATCAGAAACACGCCGACCTTCGCGAGCAGGCTGTTGCGGAACTCCTTTTTCAGGTTCCGCTTGAGTCGGTCGGAGATCACGGTACCACCACGTGGCGCGCGGGGGCGCCACAGCGCGCGTTCGTGTGTGCGGCGAGACGAGAGATCATTCGTAGACCACCTGCGGGTTGACGTACGCGTACAGTCCGTCGACGATCGTGTTGACGATCACGAAGCCGGCGCCGATGACGATCAGCGACCCCTGGATTATCGGCCAGTCGCGGGAGTTGATCGCGTCGATGACGAGCGTGCCGAGACCGGGCCAGGTGAACACCGCCTCGGTGATCACCGCGCCGCCGATGAGGGTCCCGAGCTGGAGGCCGAGGATCGTGATGATCGGGATCAGCGTGTTGCGGAGCGCGTGCTTGTAGCGCACGAGCGTCTCCGGGAGCCCCTTCGCGCGGGCCGCGCGGACGTACTCCTTGCCGAGCTCGTCGAGCATCCCCGACCGCGTGAGCCGCGTGATGAGCGCCGTGAAGTACGTTCCGAGCGTGATCGCCGGAAGGGTGATGTACCTGAGCCAGACGAGGATGCCGGCGAGAGTCCCCTCCTGCCAGATCAGCTGGACCGCCGGCCAGAGCCCGATGGCGCGCCGGCCGGTCGGGAACCAGCCGAGCTGGACCGACACGAGCAGCACCAGCATGATCCCGAGCCAGAAGTTCGGGGTCGAGATGCCGACCAGCGAGAAGCCGGTCGCGGCGTAGTCGGCCGGCTCGTGCCGGTTGGTCGCCGAGATGACGCCCAGCGGGATCGAGAAGACGACGGCGACGACCGTCGCCGCCACCGCCAGCTCGACGGTCGCCGGCAGGCGCGCGAACACCCGCGCCGCGGCGGGCGTACTCGAGATGTACGAGTACCCCATATCGAGCTGCAGCAGGCCCCAGAGGTAATCGAGGTACTGGACGTACATCGGCTGGTCGAGGCCCAGTTCGGCCGCGATGCGTGCACGGAGTTCGGGCGAGGCGTCGAGCGGCGCGACGAAGTCGACCGGGCTGCCGGGGGTGACGAACCGCAGCATGAAGACGGCGGTGACGACCCCCCAGATGACGAACAGCCCCTGGAGGCTGCGTCGAACGAGGAACTTTGCGAGAGACATCGAGTAGATGACCGTCGGGTCAGGCCCGTGTGAACTCCTCGACCGAGATCTGTTCGTCCTCGCGGGCGTTCCACTCGATGCGGTTGCTGATGCCGTAGACGCTGTACTGACGGTGCAGGAACGTCCACGCGGCCTCCTCGCTGACCGTCCGGTTCGAGTCGGCCATCAGCTCCGCGCGCGCCTCCTCGTCGGACTCGTTGCCCGCGTCCTCCATCCACCCGTCGACGTTCGACTGGTCCCAGTGGCTGATCGACCCGCCGCTCGTGAGCCACGGGAGGATCGTCTGGCTGGCGTCGAAGGTGGTGTTCCCCCAGCCGATGAGGAAGAAGGCGGGCGAGGTGTCGCGTGACCCGTCCAGGATCTCGCTGGCGAGCGAGCCGAAGTCGCGCTGCTCGACCGAGCAGGAGACGTTCGAGAGGTCGTCGATGTAGCCCGCGGCCGCCTGCGCGACGTTCACGTCGCCGAGGTAGCGCCCGACGGGCGTGTGGAGGGTGATCTCCTCGCCCGCGTAGCCGGACTCCTCGATCAGCGCCTCGGCCTCCGCGGCGTCGGTCGGGTACGGGTCCACGTCGTCCGCGTGGCCGACGTAGCCCGACAGGGTGGGCTGACCGGTCGGGTCGCCGAAGCCGTCGAGCACGTTCTCGATGATCGACTCCAGGTCGATGGCGTAGTTCATCGCCTGCCGGAACGCCGCGCTGTCGAACGGGGCCTTCGCCTGGTTGTGGACCAGGAAGAGCACGCGCGTGCTCGGGACCGCCTCGATGCTGCCGGCGTCGCCGTCCTGGATGGTCGGCGCGTCCTGCGGCGGCACGTTCACGATGAGGTCCGTCTCGCCGGCCTGCAGTTCGGAGACGCGCGCGCTCGACTCCTCGGCGGCCTGGAAGGTGACCGCGTCCACGTCGGGCGCCTCGCCCCACCAGTCCTCGTACCGCTCGTACTCGACGGAGACGTCCTCCTCGTAGTTGACGAGCCGGTACGGACCGGTGCCGTTGATGTTCTGGGCGATCTCGCCCTGCGAGCGCTCCTCGGCCCACGACTGCTGGAGGATCAGGCAGTAGGACGCCTGCAGCGAGAACACCATCGGGTTGAGGCCGTCGGAGTAGACGTGAACGGCGTGTTCCTCCTCGTCGGCCTCCGCGTCCACGATGCCCGCCAGCTGGTCGCGCTGGGGGCTCTCCAGCCCGGTCTCGGGGTCGACGACGCGCCGGATGGAGTAGGCGACGTCCTCGGGGGTGAGCTCGTCGCCGTTGTGGAAGGTGACGCCCTCGCGGAGCGTGTAGCGCACGTGGCCGTCCTCGACGCGCTCCCAGTCGGTGGCGAGGCGCTCGACGATGCGGCCCTCCGCGTCGCGGAAGAGCACGCGGTCGTACGCCTGCAGGAGCACGTTGTCGGTCGACGTCTCGCGGTGGTTGTGCGGGTCCAGCGTCGTCGCCATCTGGCCCTGGGTGACGGTGGCCTCGAACGGCTCGTCGGAGGTGTCCTCCGTCTCCGTCTCGGTGTCCTCGTCGCCCCCGCCCATCTCCGTCTCCGTGGGCGTGTCGATGTCCGCGCCGTCGCCGGCACAGCCGGCCAGCCCGACGCTCGCCGCGGCCGCCCCCGCGAACTTCAGGTAGCCTCTGCGTCCGATCTCGTCGTTGCTATTCGTCGGCATGGAGCAACCATGGGATGACCCGGATAAATAGGCGTCGCTCTCAGGACCTTTCTTTCCGGCTATCGGCGGTCGATCGATCGTGAGACGGCCGGGATCGCGGGGGACCTCCCGACCGCCGGAGCGACGTCGCTCCGCCGCGGAGCCGGTCCGATGCCGGGACCGCGGCGGTTCGCGCGCCGATCAGTTGGGCGCGGTCGAGCGACCGATCGTCTGGCTGGAGCTGCCGTCGTTGGCGGTCCAGATCACCCGCACGTCGGAGCCGGACCCGACGTTCGTGTGGGTGCTGCCGTCGCCGGCGGTGACGGGGCCGCTCCCCTGCCAGTCCTCGGTGACCGAGGCGCCGCTCGCGTTCGTGAAGGTGACCGACAGCTGGTCGATCGGGACGCTGTCCCCGCCCTCGTGGGTGACGGTGGCGTCGTAGTCGGTGCCGTTGTCGACGTAGTCGAAGCCGAAGCTCGCGCTCGGCGAACTCTGCTGGAGCGAGTCGCCCAGCCCCAGCACGAACGTCCCGATGACGGCCGCGAGGATCACCGTGATGGCGACCATCAGGATGACGCCGATGACCGGCGACACCGCCCGCTCCTCCGAGAATAGTTGCTTGATGTTCATGTCTTCAGTAGAGAAACGCGACGGGGACGGATAACCCTGCTTCGAGCCGTGAGCCCGTGGCTCACAGGAGCACTGAATTCAAAAACTGAAGGGAATCTTCGGGATCAGACCGTCGGCGCGTCGCGGCTGGCGATGGTCTGGCTCGAACTGCCGTCGTTGGAGGTCCAGATCACGCGGACCGTTTCACCGGACCAGTTAGCAGAATTATTCAACTCGACTGAAGTTCCCGCATTTACGGTTCCCGTTGTGTTCCAGTCATTGCCGGCCAGGGAACTCCCGTCTGCAGTCGTCGCGAGCTGTTCACCGGGGATCGAGTCCCCACCCTCGTGGCTGATCGTCACGTTCGTGTCGCTGTTGAAGTCGAAGCCGAAGCTCGCGCTCGGACTGCTCTGCTGCACGCTGTCACCCAGTCCCAGCACGAAAGTACCGATGACGGCCGCGAGGATCACCGTGATGGCGACCATCAGGATGACGCCGATGACCGGCGAGACTGCCCTGTCGTCCGTGAATAGCTGTTTGATGTTCATGGTTGGACGAACGCGCGCCCACACCGGCTCGCCGGCGTGACGCCCGTTTCTGGTCCTCCGTCCGTATCCGGGACGTATCAAGGCGTTGTCTAAATTCTCAGAACAGATAATTACGGTACGCGGCCGTTACCGCGCGCAGCCGGCCCCTACCGGTCGGATCGGCGGCCGATCCGGGACCGCGGCGTGGGGCGGTGCGGGGTCGTCAGTCCTGCGCGTCGACGACCGCGACGCCCGCGAGGTTGACGATGTCCTTCACCTCGTCGCCGCGCTGGAGGACGTGGACCGGCTTGTCCATGCCGACCAGCATCGGGCCGATGGCCTCCGCGCCGCCGAGGCGCTGGAGGAGCTTGTAGCCGATGTTGCCCGCCTCGAGGTTCGGGAAGATCAGGACGTTCGCGGGCTCCTCGAGGTCCGAGAACCCGTAGGTCCCCTCGAGGATGTCCTCGACGACCGCGGTGTCGGCCTGCATCTCCCCGTCGACCGGGAAGTCCACCTCGGGGTCGTCGTGGAGCCGGGCGACCGCCTCGCGGGGCTTGCGCGTGCCCTCGTTGTCGACGCTGCCGAAGTTGGAGTAGGAGAGGAGGGCCGCCCGCGGCTCGACGTTGAACCGCCGGGCCAGGTCAGCGGTGTGTTTGGTGACCTCCGCGAGCACCTCGTCGTCGGGCGCCTGGTTGACCGTCGTGTCGGCACAGAAGATCACCCGGTTCTTGAACGTCAGCATGTAGACGCCGGCGACGTGATCGGCGTCCTCGGCGGAGCCGACGACCTGCAGCGGCGGCCGGAGCGCCGAGGGGTAGTGGTGGGTGAGCCCGGTCAACATCGCGTCGGTGTCGTCCATCTCCACCATCACGCTGCCGAGGTAGTTGGTGTCGCGGCGGACCAGCTCGCCGGCCTCGCGGCGGGTGATCCCGTTGCGCTTCCGGAGCTCGTAGAGGCGGTCGGCGTACGGCTCCAGTTCGTGGGCGTCGGGGTCGACGATCTCCGGCTCGAACGAGAGCCCGAGCTCGTCCGCGGTCCGGCGGATGCTGTCGCCGTCGCCGAGCAGCACCGGCTCCGCGATGCCCTGCTCGGAGAGCTGGTAGGCCGCGCGGATCATCTTCTCGTCGGTCCCCTCCGCGAGCGCGATGCGCTTCGGCTCGCTTTTCGCCTTGTTGAGCACGACGCGCATCATCTCGCGGGACTTGCCGAGCCGCGCCTCGAGGCGCTCGCGGTACTCCTCGGGGTCGACCGCGGTCCGGGCCGCGCCGGAGTCCATCGCCGCCTGCGCGACCGCGGGCGCGACCTCGAAGAGGACGCGGGGGTCGAGCGGCTTCGGGATGACGTAGTCGGGGCCGAACTGGAGGGGGTCGTCGCCGTACGCCTTCACGACCGCGTCCGGCACGTCCTGTCGCGCGAGGTCCGCGAGCGCCTCCGCGGCGGCGCGTTTCATCTCCTCGTTGATCTCCGTCGCGCGCACGTCGAGCGCGCCGCGGAACAGGAACGGGAACCCGAGCACGTTGTTCACCATGTTCGGGTAGTCGGAGCGCCCCGTCGCCATGATGACGGTGTCGTCGCGGGCCGCCTTCGCGTCCTCGTAGGTGATCTCCGGGTCCGGGTTCGCCATCGCGAAGAGGATGGGGTCGTCGGCCATCGACTGCACCATCTCCTGCGAGACGATGCCGCCGACCGAGAGGCCGACGAACACGTCCGCGTCCTCCATCGCGGCCGCGAGGTCGCCGCCCGACACGTCGCGCGCGAACTCCCGCTTGTACTCGTTCACGTCGCCCGCGTCCGCGCGCTCCTGCGTGATGATCCCCGAGGAGTCGCACATGGTGATGTTCTCCTTCTCGGCGCCGAGCGAGACGTAGAACTTCGCGGTCGCGATCGCGGACGCCCCCGCGCCCGAGAAGACGATCTCGAGGTCCGAGAGGTCCTTATCGATGATGTCGGCGGCGTTCAGCAGCGCCGCGCCGGAGATGATCGCGGTGCCGTGCTGGTCGTCGTGGAAGACGGGGATGTCCATCCGCTCGCGGAGCTGGCGCTCGATCTCGAAGCACTCGGGGGCCTTGATGTCCTCCAGGTTGATCCCGCCGAACGTCGGCTCCATCGCGGCGACCGCCTCCACGAAGGGGTCGACCTCGGCGATGTCCAGCTCGACGTCGAACACGTCGATGTCGGCGAACCGCTTGAACAGGACGCCCTTCCCCTCCATCACCGGCTTGCTCGCCTGCGCGCCGATGTCGCCGAGCCCCAGCACCGCGGAGCCGTTGGAGACCACGCCGACGAGGTTCCCCTTCGCGGTGTACTCGAACGCCTTCTCGGGGTCCTCGTCGATGTCCAGACACGGCGCGGCCACGCCCGGCGAGTAGGCCAGGCTCAGGTCGCGCTGGGTGTTCGTCGGCTTCGTCGTCGCGATCTCGATCTTTCCGGGGGGGTCCTCGCGGTGGTACTCCCGCGCGTCGTCGTCCAGTCCCATACCGTCGCTTCCCCCGACCGAACCAAAAAGGTATCCGATGGCGTCGAGCCTCTCGTTCGACGCGCGTCGAACTACTCTCCGGTCCCGGACGCCGGTTCCGTGCCGTCTCCGGACGCGGGTCCCGTATCGTCCCCGGACGCCTCGTCCGCGTCGTCGACCTCGTCGTCGCCGGACAGCACGACGGGCGCGTGCCGCTCCAGCGTCAGGTCGGGGACGCCGTCGAGGTCGACCGCGTCGACCGCGATCGTCGGCCACCGACCGGTCTTAGTGAGGTTCTCGACGCGGTCGTCGGTGACGAGGTGGGTATCCTCGCTTTTCGCGCCCTGGACGGTCGGGTTCCAGGCGTAGCCCATCGGCGCCGTCACGGGGTCGTCGGCGTCCGGGGTCGCGATCCACTCCCGGCCCGCGAAGCCCGCCGCGCCGCCCTGGTGGTGGTGGCGCCACTCGCCCTCGAAGCCGACCGCCTCGTAGGCGTCCTGGACGACCGCGAACACGTCGCCGGCGGTATCCGGTTCGGGGCCGTCCGTGAGGTCGCCGCGCGCGGCCGCCTGCGTCGCGGCCAGCGCGGTGACCTCGACCCGGCTCGCGGCGTAGTGGCGCCCCTTGAGCCAGTCGGGGGCGTCGAAGACCACACAGCGGGTGAGCGACGCGTAGAGCCCGTCGCGCTCGGCGGTGACCGACACGAGCGCGTAGTCGCCGAGCTCGGCGTCGGTGGGCGTGTAGTGGCGGTACGACCGCGCGCGCTCGCTCCCGCCCACGAGCACGACCGGGGTGTTCACGCCGCGCGAGGCGAGCGCGATCTCGAGGCCGGCCGCGACCTCGTACTCGGGGTCGGTCGGCTCCAGCTGGCGACAGACTGTCTCCAGCGCCGCCGCGGCCTCCCGACCCAGCTCGCGGTACCGCTCCGCGTCCCCCTCGGTGAGGGGCTGTCGGAGCCGGCCGGCGTCGACGGCATCGAACCCCGGCACGTCGAAGTCCGCGGCCGCGGCCTCGGGCGAACGCGCGGCGACCGCCTCGGCCAGCGACCCCTCGTGCCAGGGGCGCTCCTCGACCGCGAACGCGTCCGGGAGTTCCTCGTCCCGGAGCCGGTCCGCCTCGATGTTGTCGGTCACGACGCGGAACGAGCCGTCGTAGCCCGCCGCGGCCACGCCGACGTCGGCGTCGCCGTCGACGACGTTCGAGCCGCCGGTGAGCCACGCGAAGCCGTTCGGTCGCGCGAACCAGACGACGTCGAGGTCCCGGTCGTCGAGGTACGCGTCGAGGCGCGCTGCGCGCGCGGAGAGGTCGACCATACCCGAGGGTGACCGTCGGCGAACTTGAAGAACCGGGGATCCGGCGCGCGGGCCGGGCGTCCGGGGTCCGCCGTCGCGCTCAGTACGGGATGACGGTGAGCGCGACCGCGAGGAACGGCACGAGCAGCAGCAGCATGGCGATGGCGTAGCCGAACATCTCGCGGGCCTTCACGCCGGTGATCGCCAGCAGCGGCAGCGCCCAGAAGGGGTTCAGCAGGTTGGTGTGGGCGTCGCCGACCGCGTACGCGATCGTCGCCTTCCCGACCGGAACGCCGAGGTTGTTCGCCGCCTCGATCACCGAGGGGCCGAGGACGATCCACTCGCCGCCGCCGGAGGGGACGAACACGTTGACCACGCTCCCCGTGATCCACGCGACGATCGGGAACGTCTGGGGCGTCGAGACCGCGAACAGCGCGTCCGCGAGCGTCTGCGAGAGGCCGGAGGCGTTCATCATCCCCTGGATGCCGGCGAAGAAGGGGAACAGCAGGATGATCCCCGCGGCGGCGCCCGCCGCCTCGCCGAACTTCTCCCGGTAGTGCTGGGGCCGCAGGTAGATCAGCAGGCCGCCGAACAGGAACATGAAGTTGACCAGGTTCAGCGTCCACGCGTCGAGTCCGCCGGCGAGCAGCTGGCTGACGACCATCAGCACGCCCGTCAGTCCGATGATGCCGCCGAGGATCCGGCTGTTGTTGAGCCGGTCCGCGATCGTGTCGCTCTCGACGATGTCGCTGACCTGCTCGTCGGGTTCGGCGGGCGCGGCGTCCGAACCGCCGTCCGCGGCCGCGTCGAACAGCTCGCTCTCGTCGACGTAGTGGGCGATCCCGCGCGCGCGGTCGCCCGTCGGCGCGAGCAGGTAGAGCATCGCCGCCCCGAACAGGGTCGAGGTGACCGTCAGAAGGAGCGCGTACGGCGAGAAGATGGTCATCGACGTGCCGACGACGCCGTCGAGGATACCCTGCTCGATGAAGGCGTTCCCGGGCGTGTTGATCTGCAGCGGCGCGGAGCCGGACAGTCCCCAGTGCCACGTCAGCCCGAGGCCCATGTAGCCGGCGACACAGAGGATCGGGTAGTGGACGTCGATGCCGCGCTCGTGGGCGGCCTTCCCCATCTCGCGGGCGAAGATGGCCCCGAGGATGAGGCTCAGCCCCCAGTGGAGCCACGCGATCGCCATCGCGAACGCGCCGACGAGCGCGGCCGCTCCCTTCCCCGAGTTGGGGACGGACGCGAGCTTCACGATCAGGTCGTTCACCCGCGGGTGGTACGCGATGACGAAGCCGGTCATCAGGATGAGCGTCATCTGCATCGCGAACGTCAGGAACGCCCAGAAGCCGTCGTACCAGAAGCCGACCATCTCGACCGGTCCGTTCCCCTCGACGAGGATCCCCGCGAGGAACACCAGGTACGAGAGGATGATCGCGAACAGGAACGGGCTCGGCATCACGTTCTCCACGATCGTCGCCATCCGGAGACCGAACCGCTCGATCGCCGACGGTTGTGTGTCGCTTACACCCATGGGAGAGCGAATCAGACTAAGGAGCCTTAAAGTATCGGTATTCATCTACAAATCGAACCGAGAATCCCGCGACAGCGTCGGCCTTTCTCGCCGGCCCCGGCACGGTGCGGACGCGTCACGGCGGGAGCACGCGGCGCGTCCGCGGCCGGCGGCGACCGACCGCGACCGACCGCGAACCCCCGCCGACGGCGGATCGTCGGGCGTATAAGTGGGTGACGGAACGCCGATCCGGGCCGGCGATTCGAAAGGTTCATTTATACTGGCCGGGTACGTCGAAACGCGTCAAGGAAGCCCCCGAGCGGGTTGGTGGTCTAGTCTGGTTATGACACCTCCTTGACATGGAGGAGGCCGGCGGTTCAAATCCGCCCCAACCCATTTCTCGTCGACTCAACACCGGAGAGCGCCGCCGCCGTTCGTCGATAGTTCTTCCTCCCGACCACCGTCACAAGCCCTTTTGACGCCCGCGAGCGACGTGTTCCCCATGACGCACTTCGTGCCGTTCGACGGTGGGGAGCTCTCCCGGATGGCGCTGCGGCGCGCCGCGACGCTGGGAGCGGCGACGGGGGAGCCGGTGCTGGCGTTCGCGGTGATCCCGAAGAACAACGAGGCGTACGCCCGCGACCGGTGGCTCGACGAGGACGAGGCGTACGACCGCGACCGGATCTTGGAGCGGCTCCGCGAGTCGGTCACGTCGATCGCGCCGAACGCGGCGTTCGACCACGAGGTCGTGGGCAAACACGCCCAGAGCGGCCGGATCGCCACCGCGATCCGCGAACGCGCCGAGGAGGCGGGTGCCTCGGTCGTGTTCATCGGCAGCGAGAACGCCGGCCACATCGTCTCCTCGGTCGCGGACGTGGGCCCGACCGTCGCCGCGGACGACACCTACGACGTCTACATCGCGCGGTCGACCGCGGAGTAGGCCGGCCCCGCGGCGCGAGCGTGAGTCGGCCCTCGCCGTGTCGAGGGCGGTCCGCGGAGCGACTCCGAATGCCCCCACTTTCAATACCTGTCCCGGCGTAGGTCCCGATTGGACCATGAACATTGCCGATATCGCAGTGCCGGAGTACGTCGAGGTCGAGGCCGACGAGCGGTTGGCCAAGGTCCGCTCCATCTTCGAGCGCGAGAACCCGAAGGGGATCATCGTGACCGAGGGCGGCGAGTACGCCGGCGTCGTCGGGGAAAAGCAGCTGATGCGGTCCCGGATGGAGGACGACACGAAGGTGTCGGCGGTGATGACCCCCGCGCCGGAGATCGACCGCCACGAGGACATCCGCGAGGCGGCGCGGCTCCTGCTGGAGGGGAACGTCAAGGCCGCGCCCGTCTACGAGGGGGAGAAGCTGTTCGGCATCGTCACCGTGGACGGGATCCTGGCGGCCGTCATCGACAGCTTCGACGCCAACACCGTCGAGCAGGTGTACACCGACGACGTGGTCACCATCGGCGAGAAGGAGCACGTCGGACAGGCGATCAACCGCCTCCGCAAACACAGCGTCTCGCGGCTCCCCGTCGTCGACGAGGACGACCAGCTGACCGGCGTCGTCACCACCAACGACATCGTCGACTTCGTCGTCCGCGACCAGGAGCGGCAGGGCAGCGGCGACCGCGCGGGAGACATCGACCGGATGCTCGACCTCCCGGTCTACGACGTGATGTCGAGCCCGGTCCTCACCGCCCAGCCCGGCGAGACGACGAAGGCGGCGCTGGAGCGCATGTTCGACAACGACGTCTCGGGGCTCGTCGTCACGCCGACCGCCTCCGAGGAGACCGTCTCGGGCGTCATCACCAAGACGGACATCCTCCGCTCGCTCACGTTCACGGAGGAGCAGTCGATGGACGTCCAGATCACGAACATCAACCTGCTCGACAACATCTCCCGCGAGCACGTCGTCGACGCCATCGAGCAGGTCGCCGACAAGTACGGCGCGATGCAGGTGTTCCACGCGCACGTCCGCCTCCACCAGCACAAGGAGAAACTCCGCGGCACGCCCCTGATCCAGTGTCAGATCCGGCTCCGCACCAGCGAGGGCCAGGTCGCCGGCACCGGTGAGGGGTACGGCGCCGAGCACGCGTTCCACGTCGCGCTCGACAAACTGGAGCGCAACGTCCTCGAGCTGAAGGGGATCAACGCCGACGAGCAGTACCGCGGCCAGCTGCTCCGCAAGCTGGGCGAGCTGTAGCGACGGATCGACTGCACGGCGCGGCGCGCTCGGCACGCGCGATACGGCTTTTTTGAACTGCGGTTCCGGTCGGCTCGCTCGACCGCGCCTCAGGCGGAGAACTCGTCGGTCCCTTCGACGCCCGCGTCCGTGATCCGGAACGCGGCCTTGTCGCCGGCCGCCTTCGAGCGGTGTTTCTCGAGCGTGGCGCGGCGATTGCCGCCGCGGAACCGGTCGATGCGGAGGATCGCGCCCGTCCAGTGTTCGAGCGTGTTGCCGCCGAGCGGCCGCGTGCGGTCCGAGTCCGGGTCCGAGAACACCTGGTTGGTGAGGACGACCGCGAGGTCGTGGCGGCGCGCCAGCGACAGCAGGTGCGTCACCTGTTTGGCCACCTGTCGGAGCGAGTCGCCGCCGTGCGCGTCGCCAGCGCGTTCGATGCGGTAGAAGCCTGTCGCGGAGTCGAGCACGATCAGGTCGACCTCCTCCGCGAACTCCGCGGCGTCGCGGACCGCCTCGGCCTGGTCCTCGAAGTCGTACGCCTCGGTGATGATCAGCCGCGAGGCGACCTCCTCGACCGGTTCCTCGCATCGGTGTTCGACCATCTGCCTGAAGCGGTCGATGGAGAGCCCCTCGGTGTCGATGTAGAGAACGCGCCCGCCGCCGGCCGCGACCTCCACCGCCGCCGCGAGCGCGAGGTTCGTCTTGCCGGCCGCCGGCGGGCCGTACAACTGGGTGACGACGCCGGGCTCGAAGCCGCCGCCGAGCAGGTCGTCGACGGGATCGCAGCCGGTGGTGACGGGGTCGGACACTGGCGACCGTTCGCGGTCGGCCGAGAAAAACGCGGTGGTCGCGGGGCGAGGTCGCCCCGCGGTCGCCGAAACCGCCACGTCACGGCCTCGCACCCGGCCCGTGAACGGCAACCGTTTTGAGTCGGACACGCGGAGTGAGGATATGTTGTTGACAGTCTCCGGCCCGCCGGGGAGCGGGAAGAGCACGAACGCGAAGGGGCTCGCGGACGCGCTCGGCCTCGACCACGTGAGCGGCGGCGACATCTTCCGCGAGATGGCCGCCGAGCACGACATGACGCCGGTCGAGTTCAACGAGCACGCCGAGGACGACCCCCAGATCGACCGCGACCTCGACCGCCGCCTGTACGAGGTCGCGACGGAGCGCGACGACGTGGTGCTGGAGTCGCGGCTCGCCGGCTGGCTCGCGGGCGACCACGCCGACCTCCGGATCTGGTTCGACGCCCCGGTGCAGGTGCGCGCCGAGCGCATCGCGGAGCGCGAGGGCAAAACCGTCGAGCAGGCCCTCGAGGAAACGCAGCGCCGGGAGGCCTCGGAGGCGAAGCGCTACCTGGAGTACTACAACATCCCCATCGAGGACCTCTCCATCTACGACTGCGTCTACAACACCGCGCGCTGGGGGCCGGAGCGGTTCCTCGACGCGCTCGTGGCGACCGTCGAGGCGTACGACCCCACCCACGACGAGGGGAAACACCCCGTCGAGGGCGTCGAGTACGACTTTTAACCCCAGCCGCCCCACTCCCCACAACCCACCGTGACGGACACAGACACCGACGACGTCGACGCCACTCCCGCGACCGGCGGCGCCGACGGCGATCCACTCCGCGCCGCGCCCGCGGAGCGCTCGCCGGCCGCGCTGTTGCGCTTCGGCGTCGTCAACCTCGACAAGCCCGCCGGCCCCTCCTCCCACCAGGTCTCCGCGTGGGTCAAGCGCCTGATCAACGAGGCGCTCGCGGACCTGGACCCCGAGGGTCCCCGGATCGACGGCGTCGCGCACTCGGGGACGCTCGACCCGAAGGTGACGGGCTGTCTGCCCACCCTCACGGGGACCGCGACCCGCGCCGCCCAGGTGTTTCTGGAGGGGACCAAGGAGTACGTCTCCGTGCTGGAACTGCACAAGCCGGCCCCCGCGGACCTGCGCTCGGTCGCCGCGGAGTTCGAGGGCGAGATCTACCAGAAGCCGCCCCGCAAGAGCGCGGTGACCCGCCGGCTCCGCACTCGGACGATCCACGACCTCAACGTGCTCGAGGTCGCGGAGCGGCAGGCGCTGATCCGGATCCGCTGTGAGTCGGGTACCTACGTCCGCAAACTCTGCCACGACCTCGGACTGGCGGCCGGGACCGGCGCGCACATGGGCCACCTCCGCCGGACCGCCACGGACCCCTTCGACGACCGCGACCTTCACACCCTCCAGGACCTGACGGACGCGCTGGCGTGGGCCCGCGAGGGCGACGCCGACTTCCTCCGCGAGGTCGTTCGCCCCGCGGAGGACGCGCTGACGCACCTGCCGCGCGTGGAGATCGCCGCCTCCGCGGCCCGCGAGGTGGCACACGGCGCGCCGGTGTACGCCCCCGGCGTGCTGGACGCGCCCGACGACCTCACCGCGAGCGCCGACGACGCCCCGCTCGTCGCCTGCTTCGCGCCGAACGGGAGCGCGGTCTGTCTCGGTCGGCTGGTCGGCGACCCCGACGCGGACTCGGGGACGGTCGTCGACCTCGAACGCGTCCTGCTGTAGGCGCGCCGTTCCGGGTCCGCGGTCGGCTCCCCCGCGGAACCCCCCGTCCCGCACCGCGAGGCTGACGCTTTTGTCCCGGCCGCGATACCGGCGCACATGCACCTCGGAACGGCGGAGGCGGCCCCGGGCGAACTCGCCCGCGGCTGGCTCGACGTGACGGACCTCCCGACCGGCGGCGCAGAGCGTCTCCCGATCCTGATCGCGAACGGCGTCGACGACGGCCCGACGCTGTGGCTCACCGGCGGCGTCCACGGTGACGAGGCGACCGGCGTCGCGGTCGCGCAGGACGCGATGCGTGAGGACCTGCCCGAGCGGCTCGCGGGCGCGGTCGTCTGCGTGCCGGTCGTCTCCCCGGCCGGCCTCCGGCGCAACGCCCGCCACACCTACTACGGCGACGACGACCCGAACAGACACTTCCCCGACGCGGAGCGGGACGCGAGCCGACCGCCGGAGGTCCAAGAGCGGATCGACCGCCGGCTCTACGAGGCCATCGTCGGCGAGCCCGCGCCGGGCGGGGACGACGGAGAGGCGGAGAACGACGACGAAGGAACGGAGACCGGCGACGACCTCGCGGTCGACGCCAGTCCCAAAGTCGCCGCGGATGCGCTGATCGACCTCCACACCGCGGGCGTCGGCTCGGTGCCGTTCACCATCCGCGACCGCGTCCTCTACGGCGAGCGCCGGACCGAGGCGGAGGCCGAGGCGCTCGCCGCCGACCTCGACCGCCTCGCGGACGCCTTCGGATTCCCGGTCCTGACCGAATATCCCGCCGAGGAGTACCTCGACCAGCGCCTCCAGCGCTCGACCGCCGGCGCGGCGCTCAACACCGGCGGCGTGCCCGCGATCACCGTCGAGCTGGGCGCCCACAGCGTCGTCGAGGAGGACACCCGCGCCGCGGGCGTCGCGGGTGTGTACGCCGTCGCGGCCGAGTTCGGCCTGCTGGACGCCGCGGACGTACCCGACGACCTCCCGGCGCCCGGCGAGGGGATCCCCGACGCGCCCGTCGACTTCCCCGTCCGGCGCTTCCGCGGCCCGCGCACCGAGACCGCGGGCCTGCTCCGTCACCGCGTCGCGGCCGGGGACGCGGTCGAAGCAGGCGATACGGTCGCCGACGTGGTCTCCCCCACTGGGGAGCCGCGCGCCGAGGCGACCGTCGACCGCGACGGCTACGTCCTCGGCCGCGCCGAGGGACTGGCCGCCTACGAGGGTGACGCGGTGGCGAGCCTCGCGGTCCGCGACGACGGCGACCTCGTCGTCCCGCGGGACGCGAACGAGGACTGAACCGGGCGACTACGGCCCGACACTGCCGGACGACACCGTGAGACACGGGGCGCGCGAAGCGAAGTTCTTAATTACGGGACTCTCGTTGCTTCGGGTGTAGTTCGGGACCGTGGGGTAGTGGTATCCTCTGCCGATGGGGTCGGTAGGACCTGAGTTCGACTCTCAGCGGTCCCACTCAATTTCTACAGCAGTCCATCCGCGTAGCGGCGCTACTACGGCGAGGGCTTTTCTCGTCGGCACCCCACCTCACCATCGTGACCGACGACCCACCGAGGAACTGGACCATAATCCCGAGCGACTTCCTGCTGCCGGTCGCGGTCGCGGCGCTGTACGGCGTCGTCTACCTCGCGCAGCTAACGACGGTGGTTCGCGTCGGGGGTGAGGCGCACGTCTTCTGGTTCCTCGCGACCGCCGACCCCTCGCCGGGGTGGCTGCTCGCGCCGTTCGCGCACGCGAGCCCCGGTCACGCCGCGACCAACGCGGCGCTGACGGCGCTGTTCGGCGGGCTGGTGGTCTCGCTTGCGGGGCGGCGGACGTTCCTCGTGCTGTTTGGGGCCGCGTCGTACCTCGCGATCGGGGGGTCGGTGGTGCTGTACAACCTCGGGCCGCTGGCGGGCGGGGCTGCGGGTGCGAGCGCGGCGGGGTTCGCGTTCGTCGGGTACGTCGCGGTCCGGTCGCGGGACCTGCTGTCGCCCGCCGCTGCGTCGGGGACCGACCGGCACCGGATCGCGGCGGCGGGGGCCGGCGCCGTGCTCGTCGCGGTCGTCGGCGTGCAGGTGGCGGCGGACCTCTCCGCGGTCCGCGGGCTGGAGGGCGTCGCGGCCGCGTACGGCCACCTCGTCGGCGCCGCGGTCGGCGTTGCGGCAGCGCGGCGGGACGAGTAGCGGAGCCAGCTATTTATCGCGACCTACCGACGGGGCAGGCATGAGCGACGACCGACCGTCGGCGGGCGGGGACGGGGGAAGCGATCCGACGTCCGCGAGCGGTGACCACGGTCCCGAGAACCCGGACGTCGACGACCTGCTGGCGAAACTCGACGCGCTGGAGGATGTCGTCGACGACCCGGACGAGCGCCGGAAGGTCCGACAGACCATCTCGCTGGTCGAGCGGATGCCCGGCAGCGCCGCGTTCACGGAGCGTATCAGCAAGTACACCACCCGCGACATGGCGGAGGCGTTCGTCGGTGCGGTGCTGTTCGCGCTCCCGCTGCTCGTGGAGGGGGGCGTCTTCGAGATCGCGGCGTGGTTCGCGAGCGTCCGGGTCGGCCCGGTGCCCGTGATGTTCCTCGGCAACGCCGTCTTCGTCGTCGCGATGACCGTCGGCCTGTTGTACGGCGCCGACTTCCGGCAGGTGCAGATCAACAACCCGATCCTCGGCGTGGTCCCCCGTCGGCTCGTGGGCGTGCTCGTCGTCTCCCTGATCGCGACGGTGCTGTTGATGGTGCTGTGGGGGCGGCTGTTCGAGGCGGGACCGACGCGCTTCGAGGCGGTCGCGCGGATCAGCGTCGTCTGGGCCGCGGCCGCGTTCGGCGCCGGACTGGGCGACATCCTCCCCGGCGAGTCCGTCGGCGACGACATCGCCGAGCACATCGACGACATCGGCGACCGGATCGGGTTCGACGACTGATGGCGTGCTCGCCGTCGAGCGGGAAGCGCGTCGCTCGAGGCGAGCGACGGTCCGTAACCGCATCGGCGGTCGCGGGAGGTGTCAGAAACGGCCGCAGCGAGTGGAAAACCGGTCGGGCGCTACTCGTCGTCCGCGTCGTCGTCGATCAGGTCGGAAAGGTCGAGGTCGCCCTCCACGTCCCCCTCGTTGATCTCGTGGGGCGCGGTGTGGGTCCACGTCTCGAACCCCTCGATCTCCTCGATGGCGGGACGCGGGCGCCAGTCGGTGTGGTTGCGCATACCTACACTGTCCACGTTCGAGGGTATAATTCTTTCCTGCGGCGTCACGCTCGCGGTGGGCCCGCAGTCAAGTGCTGACGTAAGAGTGGGTGCGAGCCGCCGCTACAGAAACGTCGCCACAGAAATGCTGCCGCAAAAAAGCCGCCACAGAAGTGCTGCCGCAAAAACGTCGCCGTCAGCGTCCGCCGGGGTTCGGGTTGGGGTCGAAGTCGGCGGTGACGCCCGGGTCGTCGGGGCCGGTGGAGTCCTCGGAGAGGAACGCCCCCGCGAACAGGTCGACGTGGAGCGCAAGCACCGTCTCGGGCTCGATCCCGGCGGTCTCGGCCTGCTCCTCGAGGAACGCCGCGAGGTCGTCGCTCGGCTCGTAGACGAGGACGCCGTCCTCGATCTCGAACTCCACCTCGTGGGCGCCCGTGACGAGGTGCTCGATCTCGAGGACCGCCTGCTCGGCCTTCGACTCCAGCGCGGCCGCCTCGGTCATCACGCGCTCGTCGGCCCACTGGGCCGCGGCCTCGTGGAACCGGTCGGTGAGTTCGACCCGCACGATTACTCGGACTCGGGGGGCCACTCCGCCGGCGCGGGCTCGGGCTCCGCGAGCGTGCCGTAGGCGGTGAGCGTGAACGCCAGGATGACGAGCAGGGCGGCGATACCCACGATGCCGCCGATGCCGTGCTGTCCGACCCAGTTGCTGGTCGAGATCGACCCCATGCTGTTGGCGACGTTGAGCAGCGTCAAAGCCGTCCAGCCGGCGAACAGCAGGGCCCCGACGAGGACGAACTTGTTCTGCTCGTAGGCGGTTCGCATCGACATGACGTGAACCACATGGGACAGCACCGTCTAAACAGTTTGGTTGGCGGGGGTCCCGCCGCGGCGGCCCGAACGAGCGAGCGACCGGGCGGGGCTACGTCTCGTGGTCCCAGCCGGCCTTCTCCGCGGCCGTCTCGAACGGCACGAACTCCCAGCCGGCCTCCTCGGCGATCCAGCGGTCCGCCTCGGTGCCGACCAGTACCATCCGCTTCGCGTAGAACATGGAGGTCTCGCCGACGTTCGCCAGCCGCTCGGCCGGCCCGGTCCCGGTGCCGTTGAAGAAGTCGGCGTCCACGCGGTGTTCGCGCTGGAACTTGTTGATCACGGGCGCCTCCACCTCGCCGACGATGCCGACCCAGTCGGCCCACTCGCGGGCCTTCGCGACGGTGAGCTGCGGGTCCGACAGCTGCGACATCGCGCGGAACGACAGCGCCATGGTCATGTCGTCGGCGCCGCCGCCGTGGGGACCCTTCGCCTCGGCCGCGCCGGCCGCGACCGCCTTCCGGGCGGCGTTCGTTCCCGCCTCGTGGTTCGGGCCGTCCGCGGGCGCGCTCCCGTCGCCGGATTCGGTGCTCTCGGTCGCCTCCGTGGCCTCGTCCGTCGACATCGCGGAGCCGGGACCGGCGCCGGCGCCCGCACCGCCGACGCCCGAGGGGACGCCGACCGGCTTGTCGGCGTTCTCCCTGGGGACGCGGGGGATCGCGGCCGCCTCGTCGGCGTCATCAGTAGCGCCCGAATCGGCGTCGTCACCAGCAGCGTCCGGGTCGGCATCGTCACCAGCAGCGCCCGGGTCGTCAGTATCCGGGTCGTCACCGTCCGCGTCGGGGTCCGTCGCCGGGGACTGCTCGGCTTCCGCTTCCTGTTCCATCAGCCGCGAGACGCCGGACTCGGCGGGGTCGCGCTCCGGCGCGTCCGGCTCCGCGTCGGGGTCGCCCTCGCCCTGCCAGAACCAGTCGCCCCGCCGGGCGTCGGGCTCGTCGTCGGTCGCGTCGTCGGTCAACTCGTCGAGGTCGATGCGGTCGGTGTCTGTCATGGCGTGTCCGGGTCGTCGGCGTCGTTCGTCGGTGCGGTCGCGTCAGCCGGCGGGCGTCCGTCTTCCTCCTCGCCCGCCGACGGCGTCGGCGGGTCGCGGCTCGCGGTCGGGGTCTCCGCGTCGCGGACGCCGGCCAGTTCGAGGCGGTCGAGCGTCTCGGCGGTCGGAACCCCGTCGGCGCCCCAGCCGCGGGCCGCGTAGTAGGCGTCGAGCAGGGCCGCGAACCCCTCCGGATCGATCCGGCTCCCGGCCGCGGGACCGTCCGCGATGGGCTCGCGCAGGGCGTCCGGCAGCGCGTCGTCGTCGCGGTCGGCGCCCTCTCGGACGTTGAACAGCCGGACCAGCGTCCAGATCCGCTCGCCCGTCCGCCGGATCGCGGTCGGGTCGGTCGGGTAGTCGATCCCGGTGTGGTCGGCCAGCGCGGCGAGGAACGGCGCGCCGCAGTCGCGCCACATCGTCTCGCCGGCGAAGTCGTCCGCGACGAGGCTCCACAAAAGCGACCGGGTGTCCTGTGCGGTGATCACGGCCGAGACGCGGTCCTCGCGGTCCCACGCGTCGAACACCTCCTCCTCGATGGGTCGGGCGCGACGGTGGCACCCGCCGCGGTCGCTGGTGGCGTACGCCAGCGCCATTCCCGCGGCCGCTCGCGGGTCGTACGCCGGCAGTTCCATCGACTTCACCGTCGGGATGTCGTCGGCGCCGAACCGCGCGGCTGCGGCGTCGACCCCCTGTGCGAGCGCCGCTGCGACGCCCGCCTCACAGGGGCCGTCCGCGCCGGTCGCGATCGCCTCGATCAGCGCCCGCGCGGCGTCCGGATCGCCGAAAGAGAGGTCCGCTTCGACGGCGCCGGACTCGGCCGCGCGCGCGGCCCACGCCACCGCGTTGCCCGCGGAGATCACGTCGACGCCGAGGCGGTCGCACAGTTCGCCCAGCGCCGCCACCGCGTCGAAGTCGTCGACGCCGAGGCCCGCGCCGAGCGTCATCGGCGCGGCGCCGCGCGGGACCGTCTCCCCCGCGTCGGTCTCGACCCGGAAGCCGCCGGGGACCGCGTCGTCGGGGTTCTCGCGACCGACGGCGGCGTCCTTGGCGGCCTCGATCCCCACGTCCTCCGTTCCCGCGAAGCGGCCCTTCTGCCACCCCTCCGTGGCGAGCGCGCCCACCTCGTTGGCGAAGTCGACCGATTCGAGCGTCTCGCCGGCCGCCTGCCAGCGCCCCGTCTCCTCGTCGGCGAAGCGCTCGCCGTACTCGTCGCGGAGGGCGGCGAGCGGCTCGGGCGGTTCCGGCGGACCGTCCAGCGCCAACACCGCCTTCAGCCCCTTGGCGCCCATCACGGCCCCCGCGCCGCCGCGACCGGCGTGGTGGTCGCCGGCGTCGGAGGCGATCGTCGCGTACGCGACCCCGCGCTCGCCCGCGGGGCCGACGCACGCGACCGCCGCGTCGGGGTGTGCCTCCGCGGTCGCGACCGTGTCTTCCCCCCACGTCTCGGCCGGCCGAATGTCGGCCTCGCCGCCCTCGATCTCGATCCGGACCGGCTCGTCGCTCTCCCCGGTCACCAGCAGCGCGAGGCAGTCGTCGAGCGAGCCGGCCAGTCGGGCCGCGAACTCCCCGCCGGCGTAGGAGTCGAGGAACAGCCCCGTCAGCGGCGACTTCGTCACCGCTGCGTAGCGCGGTTCGCCGGGCAGCGCCCCGGAGAGCGGACCGACGCAGAAGGCGAGCAGATTCTCGGAGCCGAGCGGCGCCGCGCCCGCATCGAGCTCCTCGTAGAGGTAGCGCGCGCCGAGCCCCTTCCCGCCGAGGAACCGGCGGTGCCACTCTTCGGGCACGCGTTCGCGCTCGACGGTGCCCGCCGAGAGGTCGGCTCTGAGGACGTGCGTGCGCCCGGCCATCGTTGCGTCACCGGTTGCCGCTCGGCGCGTATATGCTGTTGGGTCCGGGCCGGCTTCGGGGGGTAGCCGGGAGGTGGCGCCACTCCTCAGTCGAACGCCACGTCCGCGAGCGCGGTCGTCTCGCCGAACAGCCAGTCGGCGTGGTCGACCGCGTACGCCTTGTGGTCCGGCTCGATGTAGCCAAGCGCGTCCGTCACCAGCACCGGGCGGTAGTCGCGCAGCCCCGCGCTGCCCGCGGTGTGGAGCACGCAAACGTTCGCGAGCGTGCCGCAGATCAGCAGGTCGTTCACGCCGTGGGCGTCGAGCCACCCCGCCAGCTGGGTCTCGTGGAACGCGTCGTAGGTGTGTTTCTCGACCACCAGGTCCGACTCCCGCACGTCGAGGTCGTCGTGCAGTTCCGCGCCCCACGTCCCCTCGACGACGTGTTCGCCCCAGCGGTCGAACTCGTCGTAGTAGTGGTTCCCGTCGAACTGCTCGGGGGGATGCACGTCGCGCGTGTAGACGACGCGTGCGCCGGCCGCGCGCGCCCGATCGACCAGGTCCGTTACCGGTCCGATCGCGGACTCGCTGGGCGGCGCGAAGAGGTTCCCGTCGGGGTGACAGAAGCCGTTCTGCATGTCGACGACGACGACCGCCGTCTCGCTCGGGTCGTAGCCCATGGGTGCGGGTTCCGCGGCCGCCGACAAAAACCGTTCGCGGCCCGCACCCGGCGGAGGGCGGGTTTCGCCAAGGTACTTACCCCGGTGGCCGTTAGGAGGGGTATGCGACGGGTTCTCACTGCCCTGGTCGCCGCCCTGTTGGTGACGGCGCTGGTCGCGCCGGCCGCGGTCGCCGCGTCCGGACCGAGCGCGAACGGCGCTGGGACGCTTTCCCCCTCCGAAACGCCCGCAAGCACCGGCCTCGAGGACGCACCGCGGAGCGTACAGGCCACCGACCCGGCCGCCTGCGAGGACGAGAGCGACAACGACCTGATCGGGTGCTGGAACGGCGTTCACTACAGCGAGGACCCCGACGTCGACCGGAGCGACGGCTTCAACGAAACCGAACTCGACCGGTTCGCGGACCTCCAGATGGCCCGCGTCGAGCACCTCCGCAACCGGACCTTCCGGGAGGACGTGCCGGTCGAGACGATCAGCCGGACGGAGTACGCGGAGTCGGTCGGAAACGGCTCGTCGAACGCGACCTACGAGCGCTGGAACGACCAGGTGTGGAAGGGGCTGTTCATAATCGGCGAGGACGGCTCCTCCGGCGAGGAGATCGACTCCACGCTCTCGGGGTCGGTCGCCGGGTTCTACTCCCCCGCACAGGACCGTATCGTGATCGTCGTCCCCGACGGCGAGGAGGTGCAGGTCTCGCCGGCGACGCTGCTGCACGAGCTCGCACACGGCATGCAGGACCAGTACCACGACCTCACCGCCCCCCGATACGCCGGCGCCACGCAGGACGCCGACCTCGGCATCGACGGCATCGTCGAGGGCGAGGCGGCGTACCTGGAGGCCCGGTACGCGGAGCGGTGCGACGACGAGTGGACGTGCCTCGACGAGCCGTCGAGCGGTGACGGCGGCGACGGGAGCGCGAGCCAGCCCAACCTCGGGATCCTGTTGGTCCTGCTCCAGCCGTACTCCGACGGGCCGGCGTACGTCGACGAACTGGTGGCCGAGGAGGGATGGAGCGCGGTCGCGGAGCTGATGGCCGCGCCGCCCAACGCCTCAGCGGAGACGATCCGCCGCGAGCCGGTCGCCCCGACGCCGATCGACTTCGAGGACACCGCCGAGGGCGGCTGGGAGACGTACGAGGGACAGGGCGTCGACGGCGCGGACACGGTCGGCGAGGCGTCGATCTTCGCGATGTTCTGGTACCAGCAGGAGCGCTACGACGCCGACACGATCGACCGGAGCCTGCTGTTCGACACCTCCCACCCGTACCAGGACTACAGCTACGTCTCCCCGCCCTCCGACGGCTGGGCCAACGACGAGCTCTACCCCTACCGCGACGACACGGGCGAGGAGCCGCGGGACGGCTACGTCTGGGTGACGGAGTGGGAGTCCGCCGAGGACGCCGCGCAGTTCCACGAGGCGTACCTCGCGATGCTCGCGGCACACGACGCGACCCACCGCGAGAACGGCGTTCGGGAGGTCACCGACGGCCCCTTCCGCGGCGCCTACGGCATCGACCGCGACGGGACCACCGTGACGATCGCTCACGGACCCGACCCCGACGCGGTCTTCGAGCTTCGCCCGGACATCGACCTCGCGGAGCCGGAGCCGACGGAGACGGGAACCGACGAGCCGCCGGCGGACGGCGAGGGGGACGGAACGACGGAACCGACGAGTAGCGAGACGACCAGCGACGACGCGCCCGGGTTCGGCGCGCTCGCCGCCGCGATCGCGGTCGTGGCGGCCACGCTGGTTGCGCGGCGGACGTAGAACGGCGCCGACCGCGAACCGGCGCCGACCGACGAACAAACGGCGGCGCCCGCGACCCGGGTGGCTTTTTGCGCCCGCCGGGCGAAGCGCGACGCATGACCGAGTTCGACATCGTCGGCGCCGACGCCATCGCGTCGGGGCGGGCGACGGACGCCTACTTCGAGCGGACCGAGGCGGTGCTGGAGGCGGCGGGGCGGAACCCGGAGGTGGTCGCGGAGGTGACCGCCGACCAGTTCCCGACGGGCGACTTCGAGCTGCTCGCCGGGGTGAAAGACGCCGCCGCGCTGCTTTCGGGCCACGACGTTGACGTGGACGCGATCCCCGAGGGACGACTGTTCGACGGCGGTCCAGTCCTGCGGATCCGCGGGAACTACCTGACGTTCGCGCGGCTGGAGACCTCGCTTCTGGGCTTCCTCTCGCACGCCTCCGGGATGGCGACGGCGGCGCTCGACTGCCGCGTCGCCGCGCCCGACTCGACGGTGCTGTCGTTCGGCGCCAGACACGTCCATCCCGCGATGACCGTCGCCGTCGAGCGCTCGGCGCTGGTCGCGGGCCTCGACGGCTTCTCGCACGTCGCGGCGGGCGACCTGCTCGGCCGCGAGGCCGGCGGGACGATGCCGCACGCGCTCATGATCTGCTTCGGCCGCGGGAACCAGGAGGCGGCGTGGGCCGCCTTCGACGAGACGGTCGAGGAAGGGGCCCCCCGGATCGCGCTGTGTGACACCTTCTCGGACGAGAAGGACGAGGTGCTGCGCGCGGTCGAGACGCTCGGCGACCGCCTCGACGGCGTCCGACTCGACACCACCGGCTCCCGACGCGGCGACTTCCGACACATCCTCCGCGAAGTCGCGTGGGAGCTCGACGTCCGCGGGCACGAGGACGTGGACCTCTACGTCTCCGGCGGTCTCGGGCCCGCGGACCTCCGACGCCTCCGAGACGTCGCCGACGGGTTCGGCGTCGGCGGGACCGTCTCGAACGCCGACCCGGTCGACTTCGCGCTCGACATCGTGGAAGTCGACGGCGAGCCGGTCTCCAAGCGCGGGAAGCTCTCCGGCGTCAAGCAGGTCTACCGCACGCCCGACGGCGGCCACGGCGTCGGGCTCGCCGACCGCGAGGGGCCCGCGGACGCGGAACCGCTGCTGGAGCCACTCATCCGGGACGGCGAGCTGGTCGACGGCCGGGAGTTCGACGTCGACGCGGCCGCCGAGCGCGCCCTCGCGGACGCGGGCCGAGTCGGCTACGGCGACGAAGCGCCCTGACGGTCCGCGCCCATCCCCGACTGCACTCACGGCGGGGATCGCTCGGCATCGCTGAAAAGCGTCCGGGGGAGGACGGTGTAGTGGCGGTGGTGGTACGGTGGTGGTACGATGGTGGTGCGGTGGTGGTGCGGTGGTGGTGCGGTGCTGCGGTGGTGGTGATGCGGTGCTGTGCTGCCGGCGCGCGCCGCGGCGACCCTGTGTCGCCGCGACCGCGCGAGGGAGGGCTGGACGCGGCCGCGATGCGGTGCGGTTCCGCGGCCGCGTCCAGCCCGAGGCTGGGGAGGCGTGAGGCTGCGGGGCGGTGGCGGGGCGGTTGCGGTGCTGTGCGGGGCGGGACTGAAAGGGGCAGCCGGCTCGATCCGGCCCCGGCGCCTCAAGCACCGCAGCGGGCGTTGTCTCCAGCGCGCTACTGCACGCTGGAGGCCAGCGGGACGCGGTTTGTCCCGCGCGGCGGGGAGCGAGGAGCGCAGCGCGTGCCGCGGCTGGTCGAGCCGGCTGGGGCTTTCTGGGTGTTGCTGTTCCACGCAGCCGAAAGGACAGCAAAAACAAAAAACGCCGACGTGGCAGGGGAGTCGGCTGGGACTTTCCGAGTGTCGCAGTGCCGGTCCGCGGGATCTACGCCAGAGACAAGACCGGACCTACCTCGCGCTCTCCCGACGTCTTCTGGCCTTCCTCACTCCGCGTCAAGGTCGGACGCCTCGACGAACGCGTCGTAGAACTCCTCGCGGAGGTGCTCGCGCTGCCAGGCGTCGATCTCCGCGTCGCTCAGGGTCGCCCCCCACGCGGACAGCAGCGCGAGGAACGTCACGGCGCCGGGGACGAGCAGCGCGGCCGCGTCGAGCAGGAGGTCCGGCCGGAACAGGAAGAAGCCGACGCGCTCGCGGAGGCCGGCCCAGTCCGGACCGAACAGCGCCCAGCGGAGCGCGAACGGGGCGAGAACCGCGGTCGCGACCGGATAGGCGACGGCGTTCAGGACCGGTCCGCCCTTCGCGCGGGTGAACGCGACCGCGAAGTAGCTCCAGCAGAGCACCGACCCGCCGGCGCCCGCGAGCCGGCGGGCGGCCCTGTCGCCGCCGTGGTCGAGGACGCCGACGCCGCCGAGTAGGAGGGCCGTGGCGAGGTAGCCGGCCGCGAAGGCGGCGACGCCGCCCGCGGCCACGAGTCCGCAGTCGAGTCGCGACTCGCCCGCGAACGGGGCGAGTCCGAGGGGGCGGTTCACGAGAGCTTTCCGAGCGCCTCGAAGTAGTCCGCGCTCGGGCCGGCGATCCGCATCGGCGGATCGGTGCGCTCGACGGTGACGGAGACGGGAGCGTCGACCTCCTTCGGGTTGCGGCCGTCGCTGATGACGACGCCTGTGGCTCCTTCGCCCGTCAGCGTCACGGTGACGGTGCTGTCCGCCTCGACCGCCAGCGGCGGCATTCCCTCGGCGGCGCACATCTCGTTGACGACGAGCGTGTCGACGCTCGGGTGGACGAGCGGCCCGTCCTCGGAGAGGTTGTACGCGCTCGAGCCGGTCGGCGTGGCGATCAGGACGCCGTCGGCGTGGCCGCCGGAGTAGAGCGAGCCGTCGACTCGGACCTCGTAGTCGGTGCCGCCGCCGTGGCCCCGTCGCGGCCCCTGCACGACGATCTCGTTGGCCGCCGGGTCGGAGTTCCATCCCTCGCGCTCGACGCGCGCCGCGATGCGGGGGACCTCTCGGGGGTTCATCCCGTCGCCGCGATAGGCGTCCACCTCGCGGAGCACCGTCTCCCGAGCGTCGTCCGGCGGGACCGCGTTGAGGAAGCCGACCTCGCCGAGGTTCACGCCGAGGATCGGCGTCCCGCCGGCGTGGCGCCCCGCGAACAGGAACGTCCCGTCGCCGCCGACGGCGACGACGAGGTCGGCCCCGTCGAACGCGTCCATCGGACGGCCGGCCTCCGGCGCGTCGAGCGCCGCCGCGGTGGCCTCGTCGAACCACACCCCTACCTCCCGCTCGCGGAGCGCGCTCCGGAGGTCGTCCGCGAGGCTGGCGGCGCGGGGGTTCTCGCGCTGCGCCACGATCCCGACCTGCATGACCGGGCCTTGGCCACCCCGCGACTAAAGCGGACCGGGTACGGGTCGGCGGGCAACCTTCAAGCCGACGGCCGCCGTCCGGGGAACAAGGACGCCGCGGCGACGCGGCACGCCGCTCCCATGAGCGAGGACGACGACTGGTTCGAACGCGCGCTGCGCGAGATCGAGGGCGAGAGCGGCGCGGCCGACGACGAACCCGACTCGAGCGAAAGCGAGGGCGACACCGCCGACACCGCCGATAGCGCTGACACCGCTGATACCGCCGACACCGCTGATACCGCCGATACCGACGGCTCGACCGAGAGCGACGGCCTCGACCGCGACCGGGAGGAGTCCGCGGAGGGATTCCCCGGCACCGAGGAAACCGCGGAGGGGTTCGGCGATCCCGGGGAGTCGGCAGGAGACCAGGGGGGAGGGTTCGGTGGTTCCGAAGGCTCCCCCGCCGGCGGAGGCGACGAGTTCGGGTTCGCGGACTTCGGCGGCGACGACGGCCCGGACGCCGGCGGAACCGCACCCGAAACCGGGGGTGGAGGCGACGAGTTCGGGTTCGCGGAGTTCGGTGACGGCGAGGACGGCGGAGGCGCGGGCGGCGGTTTCGGTGGCGGTGGGGGCGGCGGCTTCGGTGGCGGTGGGGGCGGCGGCTTCGGTGGCGGTGGGGGCGGCGGCTTCGGTGGGGGGACCGACTTCGACGAGGCGGAGTTCGAGTCGGACATCGAGCGCATCAACATCGGCATCGAGGGGCTCGACGACATGATCCTGGGCGGCGTCCCGCGGCGCTCGCTGATCGCCTCCATCGGCTCGGCGGGGACCGGCAAGACGACGTTCGCGCTGCAGTTCCTCCACGAGGCGCTCCGGAACGGGGACAAGGCGGTCTACATCACGCTGGAGGAGAGCCGGGAGGCGATCCTCTCGACCGCCGAGGAGAAGGGCTGGCCCTTCCGCGAGTACGAGGACGAGGGGCTGCTCGCGGTCGTCGCGCTCGACCCCATCGAGATGGCGAACTCGCTGGCGTCGATCCGGAACGACCTCTCCCGCCTCATCTCCGAGTTCGGCGCCGAACGGCTGGTGCTCGACTCCGTCTCGCTGCTGGAGATGATGTACGACCACCCCGCCAAGCGCCGCTCGGAGGTGTTCGACTTCACCCGGTCGCTGAAGGAGGCGGGCGTGACGACGATGCTCACCTCCGAGGCCAGCGAGGAGAACGCCTACGCCTCCAGACACGGCATCGTGGAGTACCTCACCGACGCGGTGTTCGTCCTCCAGTACGTCCGCCCCTCCGACTTCCGGGAGACGCGGCTCGCGGTCGAGATACAGAAGATCCGCGACGCCAACCACTCCCGCGAGACGAAGCCGTACGAGATCACGGACAACGGCATCTCCGTCTACCAGCAGGCGAACATCTTCTGAACGGCACGCGTCGCTCCCGACCGGCGACAGCTCGCCGCATGCCGGCCTTTTTTGACGCCGCCGAGCGATCCCCCGGCCATGAGCAAACGGATCCTCGTTCCGGTCGACGGGTCGGACAAGTCCGCCGAGGCGCTGCGGTTCGCGGCCGACGAGTGGCCCGACGCGGAGCTGACGCTGCTCCACGTGATCAACCCGGCGGAGGCCGCCTCGACCCCGGAGGGGACGTTCCCCGGGGCCGTCGAGCAGTGGTACGAGGCCGCCCGCGAGCGCGGCGAGACGATCGTCTCGAACGCGGCGGAGAGCGTCGACCGCGCGGTCGAGACTCGCGTCGAGGTGGGTCGTCCCGCGCACACGATCGTCGAGGTCGCCGACGACATCGACGCCCACGGCATCGTCATCGGGAGCCACGGCCGCTCCGGCGTCTCGCGCGTCCTGCTCGGGAGCGTCGCCGAGTCCGTGATGCGCAACGCCGACCGCCCCGTGACGGTCGTCAGGTAGCACCCCGACCTTTTTCTGCGTCGGGTTCGCGCGCCGCAGGCGGCGCGCTTACCCGTCCTTGAAAAATGTCGATCAAAAAGGGGCCGCGGGCGGCGCTGCGGGCGCTTCGCGCCCTCGCGCCGCCGCGGTTCCACGACCTCGACAGGAAACCGCGACCACGTCAGCGCCGCAACCGCGACCGCACCACAGCAACACCGCGACCGCATCAGCACCGCACTGCGACCACATCAGCACCGCACCGCGACCACATCAGCACCGCACTGCGACCACATCAGCACCGCACCGCGACCACATCAGCACCGCACCGCGACCACATCAGCACCGCACCGCGACTGCACCACAGCAACACCGCGACCGCACCAGAACCGAATGCGGACGATCTCGGGCTACGAGTGCCGAGAAAATTCGCGGTTACGCCGATCCTTTGGGTTCCTTATACGCTACCGCAGAGGGGATTTATGAGTTTGATCGTGATTCGTGTGAACATGAACCAAAAAGATCCGACGTACGTCGGGAAGGCCTGCGCGTACGTGACGCGCTCGACCGGCGAGGTGCTGGTCTTCGAGGGGCCGGGTCACGACGGCCTCCAGATCCCGAAGGGGACGCTTGAACCGGGCGAGCGACCGGGCGAGGCTCTGTTTCGCGAGGTTCGCGAGGAGACGGGACTGGCGACGCTCGCGGACGTCTCGCACCTCGTGAGCGACGTGTGGACGCGGCGGCGCGACCCGCCGAGGCGGTACGTCCGCCACTTCTTCCACGCGACGGTCCACGAACCGCGCGACGCGTGGACCCACGTCGTCCGTGACGGCGGTGCCGAACACGGGTCGGAGTTCGACCTCCGCTGGGTCGACCCGGCGACCGACGAGCGGTTCGCGCTGGACCTGGACGACTACCTGCACGCGCTCCCGATCGCGGGCCCGGAAGCGATTGAAGCCGACGCGACCGCGGTCTCGACGCCGGTGGCCACCGACTAACCCGGCCCCACAAACGCAACGCGTTGGAGTACAGTGCTCCTGCGGTCGCAGTGCGGTGCTGAGGCGTCGCGGTTGCGGTGCTGAGGCGTCGCGGTTGCGGTGCTGAGGTGTCGCGGTTGCGGTGCTGAGGTGTCGCGGTTGCGGTGCTGAGGCGTCGCGGTTGCGGTGCTGAGGCGTCGCGGTTGCGGTGCTGAGGCGTCGCGGTTGCGGTGTTCTGTCGAGTTCGTGGTACCGCGGTGGCGCGAGGGCGCGCAGCGCCCGCAGCGCCGACCGCGGCCCCTTTTTGATCGACATTTTTCAAGGACGGGTGAGCGCGCCGCCCGCGGCGCGCGAACCCGACGCAGAAAAAGGTCGGAGTTAGTCGTGCCGCGTCACGCACTTCGAAAGACCGGTCAACTCGACGGGTTCGGAGTTGTCGGGGGAGTAAACGACCATCTGGCCCTTCTCCATGTACGGGACCTTGCCGGCGAGGTTCGAGGGGATGTTGACGCTGGAGATAGCGTCCTCGTCGCCGAGGTTCAAGACGATCTTCGTGTTGATCTGCTTGAAGACGGGTTCGGCCACGTCCTGCGGGTCCTGCGTGATCAGGAACAGGCCGAGTCGCTCCTTACGGCCCTGCTTTGCGGCCTCGGTGAACTTCTCGATCACCTTTCGCGACTGGACGTTGTCGCCCTCCGCGAGGAAGTTGTGGGCCTCGTCCATCCCGACCAGCAGGGGCGTCTCCTTGATCCGGTCGCTGTCGGGGTCGTTCGAGAGCTTGTCGTCGATGAGGAACGCGGACACCGCGAGGACGTACATCTCCTTCTGTCGGGACGTGGGCAGGTGGTAGGTCGGCACCACCGTCAGCCCGCCCGGACGAACGAGCGTGTGGTCGAGCTCGGTGATGGGCTTGGCGTCGCCGTCGAAGACGCCGCCGGGGACGCCGCGGACGCGGCGCTTGACCGCGTCGAAGGTCGCCTCGTGGACGCGGCCGGACTCGTGGAGCTCCTCCTGGAGCGCGGGGTCGTCGAGATACGAGAGGAACTGCTCGTAGGTGCCCGAATCGCCGTAGTCGCGGAAGAAGCGGTTGATCAGCGTCAACAGCGCGGGGTACTGGTTGTCGTTGAGGCTGGAGCCGGCAACGAGCCACGGCATGTCGGACACGAGCGAGAACGGGATGGTGAACGGCACCTGCTCGGCGCGGTGGCCCTCGCCGGGGTAGTTGGCGTTCCGGGAGGTCGGGATCAGCGCGACGGTGTCGTCGTGGCCGCCGTACGCGACCCCCTCGCGCTCCAGCCGGCGCGCGAACGCGTCGCCGAGATCGGGATTGTCGTCGTGCATCTGCGCGTACTCGTCCTGCGGGTCGAACTGCACGACGGCCATCCGCGCCTCCCGACCGTCGTCCATGGGATAGGTCCGCTCCGCGTCGAGGTACTGCCGGAGGACGTTCTTCGAGCCGTGGGTCTTGCCCGACCCCGTCCCGCCCGCGACGAGGGTGTGTCTGAACACGAGGGGGTCGCCGTCCGCGTAGTCGTCCTTCACGCGGTAGTCGACGGTCGGGGGGCTCGCCGCGGTCCGGATCTTCTCGCCGCCGACCGAGAGATGGCCGAGGAAGACCCCGTCTTCCGGGATCTTCAGCCCGGTCTTGATCTCGGCGGCGTCGGCGGCCTCCTGCACGAGTGCGCCGGGCTTCGGGACGCGGTCGGTCATCCGGCGCGAGAGGTCCTCGCCCGACCCGGAGACGACCGCGACCGGCTCCAGCTCCGCGACGAACTTGTAGTCGCGCTCGGAGAACTCCTCACGGCGCATCTGCCGGCGCGCGTGGATCTCGGTGGCGTCGTCCGACTGGAACTCCTGTGCGTACTCCAGTCCCGTGATCCGACAGAAGAGGCGCTCGCCGTCCGGATAGGGGACGAGCAGGTACTTCCCGAGGCGCACGGACTCGCGGTTCCCCGCGGTGACGAACGCGCGGAGGACGGTCTCCTCGGCGTCCTCCGCGACGCGGAGCCCCTGCGAGACGGAGACGACGCCCAGGCCGGCGTCCTCGCCCGCGGGGTCGGCGTCGTAGCGCTCGAAGCCGTCGTCCGCGGTGGCGCCCGCGTCCGCGGCGGCCGGGTCCGCTCCCCCCCCGCCCGCTCCGGCCTCGGCGTCGCCCCCGGCGCCGTCTCCGGATCCGGTCGCCGCGCCGGCGCCGTCCGCGTCGGCGCCGTCGTCCCCGTCGCCGGAGAACTCCTCGAAGTCCTCTAAGGTCATGCCCGTCACACGACCGCCCACGGGCAAATCGCTTTCCCCGCGCCTCGCCGGTCCCCGCGTCCCGCCGGTCTCGCACCTCCGACCCCGGTGCCGCGGCCGCAACCGACGCCTTTTGCTCCCGCGGTGCGTAGTTTCGGCCATGATACTCGTGCGCGGTCGCGGCGGCGGCACCGAGCTGACCGGGACGGTGTTCGAGCGCGGCGAGGAGCCGCCGACGTACGCCGGCGCGCCGGACGAGGACGCCCCCTACGTCTGGGTCTGCGACTCCTTCTACGAGGTCGAGAGCGGCGGCTCCCCGCTGCTCGTCGACGGCGACCAGATCCGAGTCGCGTTCGAGGAGCCGTCGCCGCGCGGGTTCGACACCCGGGAGGCGGCGCTGGCGGCCGCGAAGGAACACGTCCGCACGCAGTTCGCGCGCATCGGCGTCGACTCGGCGGACGTGGCGATCGAGGTCGAGCGAGCGGACGAGGCCTGAGGCTGTCCGTTTCGTGGACCGCTCACTCGGCGAGGCGGTCGGCTTCCCGCTCCGCCCGTTCGCTCGCGTGTGCGATGGCGGCCGCGTCGTCGCCCGTGTCGGGAACGGCCTCCTCGTACGCCTCGGCGAACGCGACCGCGACGTGGTAGGCGTCCCCGCGTCCGTGGACCCGCGCGATCGGCTCGGCGTCGACGAAGTTCTCCGCGTCCCCCCGGACCAGCCCGACGACCCACTCGCGGCGGTCGGCGTGGGGGAGGTCCGGCTCGTCCGGGCGGATGTGGACCGCGCGCTCGCGGTCGGCGCGTTCGAACAGCGCCGGCTCCCGCGGGCTGTACTTCGACACGATGTGGTCGGGCGACTCGACCTCGGTCCAGGGATCCGGGAGGGGTCGGTCCCGGGACTCCGCTTCGTCGCTCGTCATGGACGCCGCATGGGTCGCCCGTCGCGTAAGCGTGGTGGCTACGGTGGTGCTCCTACCGGGCGCTCCCGCCGGGGCTCCTACCGGGCGCTCCTTCGGTGGTGCTCCGATCGGCGGCGGTCGCCCGAGGCCCGACCGGCGCGCGCGCCGACCGGGCGGTCACCGACCCGGGCCGCTGAGACCGGCCGCCGAAACGCGGACGGGGGAACCGCGTTTAATCGGGCTTAAATGGGCTTCAGACGGGCTCAAACTGCCGAAACCCGACTTCGGCGCTTACCCCCTTCAAGTACCTCCCGCAGCGAGGGGAGAGTGCGATGAACGCGAAAAAGCTCACAGTCGTCGCGGTGGTCGCGATGGTCGCCCTCGCCGGTATCGGCGCGGCGGCCGGCGCCGCGATGCCCGCGGACGCATCGAACGCGAACGATAGTGCGAACGAGAACGCCGGCGACGCGCCGGGCAGCTCCGGCGCGGCCGACGACGCTGGCGCTGCTGACGACGCGGCCGACGAGGAGAACGACGCCGACGCGAACGAGAGCGCGAACGAAAGCGCGAACGGGACCGACCGCGGCCCGAACGCCTCCGAGCGCCCCGGGAACGCGGGCCCGCCGAGCGACATGCCCGAGCAGGTCCCGGACCACGTGAGCCAGATCCACGACACGATCCACGCCTTCCTCGACGGCGAGATCGACAACCTCGGCACGGCGCTGAGCGACGTGACCCCGTCCGAGGACGAGGAGGCTGACGAGGAAGACGCTGACGACGCGGATGAGGAAGACGCTGACGACGCGGATGAGGAAGACGCGGACGACGCGGATGAGGAAGACGCGGACGACGCTGACGAGGAGACCGAAGAGACTGACGACGACAGCGACGAGTCGGACGACGAGGAAACCGAGGACGAGGAGACCGAGGACGCTGACGACGACGAGACGGACGGCGACGCGTAAGCCGCCGTCGGCCGACAACCATTTGCTTTCAGTCATCCATATTCAGACATGAACCGAAACACACCCACACTTGACAGGCGGAGCTACCTGCGCGCGACCGGCGCCGCGGCGCTCGGCACGACCGCCCTCGCGGGCTGTATCGGCACCGCGACCGGGACGCTCGCGACGCGCGTCACCGACCAGCCCGGCGACATCGGCGACTTCGAGTCGCTGGTCGTCACGGTCGAAGGCATCTGGCTCGGTCCGCAGGGGGCCGACGCCGGGGACGACGACAGCGACGGCGAGACGGACGAGGAGTCGACCGCCGAGGACGCGGACGGCGAGTCGACGGCGACCGAGACGGAGGACGGCGAGGACGACGATGACGAGGACTCGTCCGGCCGCGAGTACCACGAGTTCGACGAGCCGCAGGAGGCGGACCTCGTCCAGCTCCAGAACGGCGAGACGCAGCTCGTCGGCGAGCACGAGCTGGAGGTCGCCGAGTACGCCTTCCTCCAGCTCGACGTGGCCGACGAGATCGACGCCACGCTCGCGGACGGCGGCGACGCGACCGTCGAGACGCCGGGCGAGGCGCCGCTGACGTTCAACGAGTCGTTCGAGGTCCGCGAGAACACCCGGACCGTCTTCACCGCCGACTTCACGCCGGTCAAGCGGGGCCAGACGGGGACGTACATCCTCCAGCCGGTGCCGGACGGCATCGAGGTCACCTACGAGGGGACCGAGGGCGGGACCGCGACCGCGGAATAGCACTCCCCGCATCGACGGACGCCTCGCCTCACCACGATGGCATGAGGTTCCCTCCGCCGCGACTCTCCCGTTGGAACGGCACGACCCGGTCGGCGACCGACCGGCTTGTGCCGCTCCGGGGTTAGGGATCCGGGCGAATCGGGATTCGGAGAGCCGCGGGCACCGAGGCACACGACCGTCGCCGCCGCTCCGAGCGAGCCGCGGCGGCGGGCCCGCCGACTGGAACGCCCCCGACACCTTTTCACTGCGCGCCGGCAACCGGGAGCCATGACGCTCGACCGCTACGCCGACGCTGTCGCCGACCTCGACCCCGCGGACGGGGAGGTCGAGACGGCCGAACTGTTCGTCTCGGACGACGTGCTGGTGAAGCTGTTCGCGCTCGGCCCGGGCGCCGAACTCGATCCCCACGAGCACGCCGACTCGACCAACGTCTTCCACGTGCTGGAGGGCGAGCCGACCGTAATTCAGGGGGACCACGAGGCCGCGCTTTCGGCGCCCGCGGTCGTCCCCCACGAGCGCGGCGCGGTCCACGGCGCCCGCAACGACACCGACGAGCGCGCCGTCTTCACGGCGAGCCTCTGCCCGCTCCCCTGATGGACGGCGAGATCGACCCCGACGAGCTGGCCGCCCTGCTCGACGCTTCCGCCGAGGGGAACTCGAGCGACGCCGATCCGACTCCGGACGGCCTCCGCATCGTCGACATCCGCCAGCCGCGGTCCTTCGAACGCGGGCACATCCCGGGGAGCGAGAACCTGCCGTTCACGGAGCTCTCCGCGCGGGTCGAGGCGCTCTCGGGCGCCGACCGCGTCGTCACGGTCTGCCCCCACGGCGTCTCCAGCAAGCAGGCGGCGCGGCTGATCGGCTCGTACGCCGGCACCGCGGACGCGCGCGTCGAGAGCCTCCGCGGCGGACTGGAGGCGTACGAGCGCGAGTACGGGCTCGAAACCCCCGACACGGACCCGGCCGCGGAGCCGGACGAGGGGCCGGAGGCGCCCTTCTGAGCCGGACTTTCTGACTCGCGCGCGACGGGCCGTGGCGCCATTTATGTCGTCCTCGGCCGAATTATCACCCATGACCGTGGTCGCACTCCTGAGCGTCGCACCGGTGATCGAGGACAGCATGTCCGGCGAGGTGGCCAAGGCGGTGGCCGCGCTCGACGACTACGACGTGGCCTACGAGACGAACCCGATGGGGACCGTCATCGAGGCCGACGACGTCGACACCCTGCTGGACGCGGTCGGCGCGGCTCACAAGGCGGTCGACGGCGACCGCGTCTCCACGTTCCTGAAGGTCGACGACAAGCGGACCGTCGACGCCTCAGCAGACGAGAAGGTCGCCGCGGTCGAGGAGCACCTCGGCCGCGAGGCGCGGCGCGACCGGTAGGGTGATCAGGCCGACGCCGGGGTGGAGCCGTCCCCGCGCGTCGCGCGCAGCACTCTGGTCAGCACGCTCAACAGCGGCAGCTCCACGAGCGGTCCGACGACCAGCGCGAGCGCGATCAGGGGCCGGTCCGGGAAGGCGGCGACGGCGACCGCAAGCGCGGTGGGGGAGTTGCGCGCGAGCGTCGTGCAGGCGAAACAGACCCGGTCCTCGTAGTCGAACCCCGACACGCGGCTCACCAGCGTCCCGGCGAGGAAGTTGACCGCGAAAAAGGCCAGCAGGGGAGCGCCGATCAGGACAGGGACCAGCGGTCGCTCCAGGAGGAGCGCGCCCTGCGAGGCGAACATCGCGCCGACCGCGACCGCGAGCAGGACCACCTGCGCGGGGCCGGTCCGGTCGGCGACGCGCGCGAGCCAGGCGCGACTCCGGAGCCGTGCGCCGGCCCGGCGCGCGACCGCCGCGCCGACGAGCGGCCCGACGAGGACGAACAGCACCGCCTCCACCAGCGCCGCGACCGGCAGGTCGACCGCGGCGCCCGCGAAGACGTAGAGGTAGACCGGCAACAGCGCCACCTGCAGGAGGAGGTTGTAGGGCAGGAGTGAGGTCGCGAGCGGGACGTTCCCGTCCGCCAGGTCCGTGAACGCGAGGTACCAGTCGGTACACGGCGTCACCAGCAACATCAGCAGGCCGACCCAGAGGTCCGGATGGTCGCGCAGGAACAGCGTCGCCAGCCCGGCGGCGAGCAGGGGGGTCCACAGGAAGTTGAACCCCAGACTCGTCGCCACGAACCGGCGGTTCGCCAGCGCGCCGCGGACCGCCCCGAGCGGCACGCCGAGGAAGGTCAGAAAGAGGACGCCGAGCAGCGCGGGCAGGACCGCGCGGTCCGCCGCGGCCGCGAGGCTGGCGCGCTGCCCGAGCGCGATCCCGACCCCCATCGCGACGATCAGGAGGCCGGTCTGGAAGCGCTCGACGGGGTGCACGGTCGAGGTCGGTGCGGGACGCACAAGGGCGGTTCGGTCGGTTCGGGTCCCGACCGACCGCGGCGTCGACTGACAAACCCCTTAGGCGAGGAGGACCCAGACGGGGTATGGAGAGCATCAACCGGACCGCGATCGAGCTGGTCGACGAGGCCCTCGACTTCGCGGGCGAGCTCAACGTGACGCCGTACGACCTCGACTCCGAGGCGACGGCCATCGACTTCGGCGTGGAGGCCGACGGCGGCATCGAGGCCGGCGTCCTGCTGACCGAGATCCAGACCGCCGGGCTGGCGAACGTGACGACCGCGGTGGACGAGGTCGCGGGCGCGCCTCGCCCCTACGTCGAGGTAACCACCGACCACCCCGCGGTCGCGCTCCTCTGCTCGCAGAAGGCCGGCTGGGAGCTGGAGTTCGACGACTACTCCGGGCTCGGCTCGGGGCCGGCCCGCGCGCTCGTGGGCCGCGAGACGGAGTTCGAGCGCGTCGGCTACTACGACGAGTCGGAGTTCGCGACGCTCGCGGTCGAGTCGACGCAGCTCCCGACCGACGAGGTCGCCGAGCACGTCGCCGACCTGGCGGGCGTCGAGCCCTCCGGCGTCTTCCTGCCGACGTACGCCACCGGCTCCACCGTCGGATCGGTGACGGCCGCCGCCCGCGCCCCCGAACTCGCGGTGTGGCGCCTGCTCGAACTCGGCTACGAGCCGACGGACGTGCTCACCGCCTCCGGCCGCGCGCCGGTCGCGCCAGTCACCTACGACGAGGACGAGGCGATGGGCCGCACCAACGACGCGGTCGCGTACGGCGGCGAGGTGTACCTGCAGGTCGCCCGCGACGACGACCGCTTCGGCGAGGTCGTCTCGACGGCCGGCGAGGAGTACGGCCGCCCGTTCGCGGAGATCTTCGCGGACGCCGACTACGACTTCCACGAGATCCCCGAGACCGTCTTCGCGCCCGCGAAGGTCACCGTCGACGTGGTGAACGGCCCGACCTACGTCCGCGGCGAGACCGACGAGGAACTGCTCGCCGAGTCGTTCGGCCAGGCCTGAGACGATGGTCGACGCCCGGTTCAAGCTGCTGCCCGCGCCGCCGGCCGACCTCGACGCGGTCGCGGACGCCCAGCGCGCGGTGCCGCTCGTCCCCGGCGACGAGGACGACTGCTGTGCCCGCCTCCAGCAGCGGTGCGGCTACGAGACGCGCGACGTGGCGCGGACGTGGCTCACCTTCCTGCGCGCGCTCGAACTCGCCGCGGAGACGGACGCCGGGTTCAAGCGCCTGCCTGCCGACCCCGACCCAGACCACCTCCGGGACGCGTTCCTGCGCCGGGTGAGCCTGGCGCCGGAGGCGCTTCGGGCACTCGTCGCGGCCGCCGACGCCGGCGAGGGTGCGCTCGACGCCGCCGCCGTCTTCGAGCGCGTGCGGGACGCGGTCCCCACCTACGAGGAGTACAAGAACCCCGCCGAGTGGACGGACATCTGGCGCGACCGGACGGCGGACCTCCTGGGGTGGCTCGCGCTGCTGGACCTCGCCGAGCGGGCGGCCGGTGCGAGCGACGGGCCGGCCGGTGCGGACGCCGCGCCCGGTGCCGACCCGGCGTACCGCCCGACCGAGCGCGCCCGCGAGGCGCTCGCGGCGGTCGAGTCGTAGGGGGCTCGCCGACCGCGACCGTCCGCGGTCGCCGCCGGGAACCGCCCGAGGGCGGTCGTGACAAGGCTTTTGCCACGCCGTGTGGACTGTCGGCCATGGGACGATTCGAGGGGCGCGGGCCCCCGGAGACGGTCGAATACGAGCCCACGAGCGTCAAGGACCTGCTCGTGGAGATGAAAGACACCGCGGAGCTGCTCATCGACCTCTCCTACTCGGCGGTCCTCCACCGCAGTCCGAACGTCGCCCGGGAGGTGCTGAAACTGGAGAACAAGATGGACGTGCTCCAGTTACGCGCTCGGATGAGCCTGATGATGGCGGCGCGCAGCCCGGACGACGCGGAGGCGCTCGCGCCGGTCCTCGGGGTCGTCGCCGGCGCCGACAAGGTCTCCGACGCCGCGGGCGACATCGCGAAGATCGTCATCGAGGAGATCGGGCTCCCGGAGGCGATGCGCGGCGCGCTCTCGGAGGCCGTCGAGATGCTCGTCCGCGCGACCGTCACCGAGGACTCGCCGTACGCCGGGCGAACGCTCCAGGACATCGACCTGGAGTCGGAGACGGGCGTCCGCGTCATCGCCATCCGGCGCGCCGACGACTGGATCCTCAACCCCGGTCCGAAGACGCGTCTGCACGCCGACGACGTGACGATCCTTCGCGGGCCGGAGGAGGCGATAGACGGCGTCTACGAGCACACCACGGGCGATCCGCACGAGCCGGCCGAGCCGGCCGAGCCGGACGTGGAGAACCTCGAGCGCGCGGTCGACTCCGTGGTGCTGATGAAGAACCTCTCGGAGCTGGCGGTCGATCTGGCGTACGGCTCCGTGCTGTTCGACAACGAGGAGCTGGCCGACGAGGTGACGAACCTGGAGGTGGAGGTCGACGCGCTCCAGTCGCGCTTCGAGGCGTGGACCCTCCGCGCGGCCAAGGAGGCCGACGACCCGGTCTCGCTGCGGGGACTGATCCACCTCGGCGTCGCCACCGAGACCATCTCGGACGCGGCCCTGGAGATCACTGAGGGCGTGCTGCGGGACCTGGACGTCCACCCCGTCGTCGAACTCGCGGTCAAGGAGTCCGACGAGATCCTCACGCGCGTCACCGTCCGCGAGGACAGCGAGCTGGCGGGGACGGCGGTGGTCGCCGGCGTCCCCGCGACGGACGTCTCTCAGAGCGTGCTCGCGATCCGCCGCCCGGACGACGGGTGGCTCGTCGGTCCCGACCTGGACACGACGCTGCGCGTCGGCGACGTGGTCATCTCGAAGGGAACCCGGACCTCCGCGGCCGAGTTCTCGGACCTGGCGGCCTGATCGGTCCGCGCCGCTACCCCGGGGACGGGAACGTGACGGCCACGTCGTTCCCCCCGACGTCCGTTCGTCCGAACTCGACCCGGCCCTCGGAGTTCTCGACGAGCCACCGAACCAGCCAGAGACCGAGCCCCGAGCTGTGGTTGAGCTGGTCGATCTCCCGTTCTCCCGTCAGTATCTCCCGCTCGTAGGTCGGGATCGGCGTGCAGTCGTCCCGCACGTGGATCTCGGCTCGGTCCCCGTTTCCGTGGAGCGTGACGCCGATCTCCGGGACCCGCCCCTCCGAGTGCTGAACCGCGTTTTCGATCAGCTCTCTGACCACCTGATCGACGCCCTCGTCCGCGACCGCGGTCACGTCCGGCTCGATGTCGGCGTCGATGCGGAGCGACTCGTACTCGTCGGCGACCGCTCGAAGCTCGCCCTCGACGACTGCGGAGAGATCCCGCGGCGCCGGCTCCGGCTCGGCCGAGACCGCGTCCACGATCGCCTGCTGTTTCTCCACCCTGTTGCACAGCCGATCCGTGATCCGGGAGACGCGGTCGAGAATTTCGTCGTCGCGATGGCGGTCTCCGTCCTCTCGATGGCGGTCTCCGTCCTCGCGGTTCCGGACCACGTCGATCCACCCCGCGACGGCGTTCAGGTCGTTCCGCATCGCGTGTCGGACGTGGTGGTTGACGATCTCGAGCTGCCGCTCGCGCTTCTTCTCCTCCGTGATCTCCTGTGACGCGCCGAGCACGCCGACGACGTCCCCGTTCTCCTCCCACGGGACCTTCGAGGTGCGGAACCACCGACTGCTCGTGGGGTAGTACTCCTCCTTCTCGAGGATCGGCTCGCCGGTTCGGATGACGGCGAGGTCGTCCTCGTACGGCTCCCGTGCCTCCTCGACCGGCACGACGCCGTCGATGTCCCGTTTGCCCAGATAGTCGTCGCTCAGCCGGTGAATGCGGCGGCTGACGGCGGCCTCGCTTATCATGACGTTGCGGGCCGACGCGTCCTTGACGAACAGGTGCTGCGGGATCTTCGTGAAGAACTGGTCCAGGATGCTCGCCTTCCGGTCGTTCAGCGCCCGCCTGTCCGACGGCCAGTCCCCGGCCAGGCGCGGGGAACGGCGCTCCGAAACCGCCGTTTCGATGCTCTCACGGACCGCCGCGGTCGCGTCGTCCTCGGCGGTCGCTGGAACCAGATCCGCGAACTGCTCTCCGACCGCCTCGACCGGGACGCGGCCGTCTTCGGCCTCCACCACGACGACGTGCGGCGTTCGGTCGGCGTCGAGCCCCGCCCGCTCGCGCAGGTCGATGGCCGTTCCGCCCGGCACCCGAAACCCGGAGACGACGCAGTCCACCGCGGCGTCGTACCGAGAGGCGGCGTCCGCGAGTGAGGACGCGAGCCGGACGTTCGCGTCCGGGAGCGACCGCTCGAGCGCTCGAGCGTTGAGGACCCCTTCCCGGTCCGGTGGTAGCAAAAGGACCTCGAACGGGCCGCCTCCCGGTGGGACCGACATGGAACACGCTATGTCGCTGAAATGTAAATAGGCTACTACGTTTCCGAGAGCTGATAATCCTCGGAACGGCGGGTGACGGCGAGCGTCGGGAGCGTCCCCCGTCGCGGGGGCCCACACGCCTCTCGGCCGTCAGTGGTCGTGGTCGTGTCCCTCGTCGTCGTGGGAGTGTCCGCCGTCGGAGGCGGCGCCGGTCAGCTCGGCGCCCTCGCCCTCGATCATGTCCATGTTCTTGAGGTTGTCCCGCTCCTCGAAGTCGCGGACGGCCGCCATCACGTCCTCCTGCGTGATGGTGCGGCGGTCCTCCGTGAGCGCGCCGAGGACGGCCTCGCGCAGCACCATCCGGAGGTCGGAGCCGGTGAGTCCCTCGGTCACGTCCGCGACCTCCTCCGGTGCGAAGTCCGCGATGTCCATCTCGCGGGTGACCACGCGGAGGATGTCCGCGCGCATGCCCTGGTCCGGCTTGGGGAAGTTGACGATCTCGTCGAAGCGGCGCCACGCGGCCGCGTCGAGCTGGTCGGGGTGGTTCGTCGCGCCGATCAGGAGCACCTCGTCGCGGACGAGCGAGATGTCGTCGATCGATTTGAGAAGGGTGTTAACCGCGCGCTTCAACGCGGCGTGTTCGTCGGAGCGGCGCGTCTTCGCGACGGAGTCGAACTCGTCGATGAAGAGGATACACGGCGAGAGCCGCTTGGCCACCTCGAAGGTCTTCTCGACGTTCTTGGCCGTCTCGCCGAGGTACTGGCTGGTGATCATCGAGAGCTTCACCTCGACGAACGGGAGCCCGAGTTCGTGGGCGAGCGCGCGCGAAACGGTGGTCTTGCCGGTTCCCGGCGGGCCGACGAACAGGAGCTTCCCGATCTCGCGGAGGCCGATGCTCGCGAGGTACTCGCGGTGCTCGATCGCCTTGACGATCTTCTGGATCTCGCCCTCCTGATCGCCCGTGAGCACGAGGTCGTCGAGGGTGGTCTCGATCTCCTCGGGGGCGCGGACGTTGACGAGGTCGAGCATCTCCGCGTCCTCGTCCTCGTCGAAGTACTCGTCGAGCAGCGCGTCGATCCAGACGCGGTCGGCCTGAATGGGTCGGATGTTGCCGCGGGCGTCCTCGCGGGAGACGGGCGGCGTCAGGTCCGGGTGGTCGGCGAGCGCGGCCGCAAGCGTCGGGTTGCTGGCGATCCGCTCCTCGCCGGCGCGGTCGGCGTACCACTCCAGCGCCATCTCGGGTTGGGTCAGCGAGATCTCGCCGGAGAACTCCGTGCGCTGGGTGAACAGCTGGTCGGAGACGGCCTCCCACGGCCGCTCGACGCCGGTCGCGGTGCGGGTGCTCTCGCTGGTCGCCGTCAGCGGCCGCTCGACGCCGCCGGGTCGCTCGTCGTCCGCGCCGTCGCTCCAGAACACCTGGCGGAAGCGCGGGGGCAGATCGTTCTCGTCGAGGTCGCGGTTCTCCGTGTAGAAGTGCGTCGTCAAGACGAACTCGACCACGTCGAGGGCCGGGTCACTCATCCGGAAAGAGTAGGTGCGGTGGCCGCTTAAGGGCGTCGAACCGGGGTGCGCCCCGACAGGCTGACGCACGCGCGACCGTCGCGTGCGGGCGCCGTCCCTCGCGGCGCTGAATAAACGACAAACTTCGAGAGGATTTTCGAGGGTTCCACGCGGGTTTAAGACCGTGACGAACGTCGTCGGACCCATGAGCGACGAGACCACACCGGTCATCGCGGCAGCGCGGCGAACCCCGCAGGGGAAGGAGGGCGGCGTCTACGCGGACGTGCGCAGCGAGGACCTCTCGATCGCCGTCATCGACACGATCCTCGAGGAGGCCGGCCTGAACGGCGACGACGTCGACGACCTCATGTGGGGCGTCGCCCAGCAGCGCACCGAGCAGGACAACAACGTCGCGCGGGTCATCGCCCTCCTGTCCGACCGACTGGGCGAGAACGTCCCCGCCGCCTCGATCAACCGCTGGTGTGCCTCCTCGATGCAGGCGATCATCTCCGCGGCGGACGCGGTCGCTGCGGGGAACCGCGACTGCATCGTCGCGGGCGGCGTCGAGAACATGTCCCGCGTGCCGATGGACGGCGACTCCTACCAGCACCTCCACCCGGACCTGCAGGACCGGTACAACGTCTTCCAACTGCAGATGGGGATGACCGCCGAGAAGGTCGCCGAGGAGTACGACGTGAGCCGCGAGGCGCAGGACGAGTACGCCGCCCGGAGCCATCAGCGCGCGGCCGCGGCCACCGAGGAGGGGCGGTTCGACGACGAGATCGTCCCGGTCGAGACCGAGGCGGGGACCGTCACCGAGGACGAGGGCATCCGCCCGGACACCGACGCGGAGACGCTCGCGTCGCTCTCGCCGGCGTTCACCGGCGACGGCACGGTCACCGCGGGCAACTCCTCGCAGATCTCCGACGGCGCGGCGGGGACGCTCGTGACGAGCAAGGCGTTCGCCGAGGACCACGGCCTCGACGTGCTCGCCGAGGTCGGCACCAACAACGTCGCCGGCGTCGACCCGACCGTCATGGGGATCGGCCCGGTTCCGGCCACCCGCGGCCTGCTGGACCGCGCGGGCACGACGATCGACGACTACGACCTCGTCGAACTGAACGAGGCGTTCGCCTCCCAGTGCGAGTACGCCCGCCGCGAACTCGGCGTCGACGAGGAGATCTACAACGTCAACGGCGGCGCTATCGCCATCGGGCACCCCCTGGGCGCCTCCGGCGCGCGCCTCCCGGTCACGCTCCTCCACGAGATGGAGAAGCGCGACGCGGAGCGCGGGCTCGCCACGCTCTGCGTCGGCTTCGGGCAGGGCGCGGCGATCGAGTTCCTGCGGTAGGTCACGCGAGCGCGGGTCAGCGTGGACGACGGGCCGCGGTCGCCGCCACGGTTTCTTTTATGTCGGTCGTCGTCCCAGCGTGGGTATGGTCGACACGCTCGGCGTACACGGTTCGGTCGACGCGGTGTTCCCGCCCGCGACGCTGTGTGAGTACCTCGCGGACGCGGCGGCCGCCGACGGCCTCGACGTGACGGTCGGGGTCGTCCCCGATTCGAAGGAGGGCGCGTACGGCGGCGGCTCCACCGACGCGACGGGCGAGAACGGCGACGAGACGGGGGACGGTGCCGACGACGCCCCGCCGTCGCTCTCGCTCGCCGACTGCGACGCGCTGGTGACGTTCGCGTACGACGCGGCGTTCCTCGAGACGGACCTGGAGTGGGTCCACTCGGTGCAGTCGGGGGTCGACCGGTTCCCCTTCGACCGCTTCGAGCGCGAGGGGGTCGCGCTCACGAACTCGAACGGCATCCACGGCGACTCGGTCGGCGACACGGTGGCGGGCTACATGCTGGCGTTCGCGCGCCGGCTCCACGTCTACCGCGACCGGCAGCGCGAGCGGGAGTGGTCGTGGCCCGCCCACGACGAACCGTTCTCGCTGCGCGGCGAGCGGATCTGCGTCGTCGGCCTCGGGGGGCTCGGCCGCGGCATCGTCGCCCGCGCGGACGCGCTCGGGATGGACGTGGTCGGCGTCAAGCGCACGCCGACGCCCGTGGAGGGGGTGAACGAGGTGTACCCGAGCGACCGACTCCACGAGGCGGTCGCGGACGCGCGGTTCGTCGCGCTCGCGGTGCCGCTGACGCCCGCGACGGAGGGGCTGATCGGCGCCGCCGAGTTCGCGGCGATGCGGTCGGACGCGTACCTGATCAACGTCGCTCGCGGCGGCGTGGTCGACCAGGAGGCACTGGTCGCGGCGCTGGAACGGGGGGACGGCGCCGGGAAGGAGAACGCCGACGACGCCGGGGCGGGTGACGCGGCGGACGCCGGATCCGGCATCCGCGGCGCCGCGCTCGACGTGTTCGCGGAGGAGCCGCTCCCCGAGTCGTCCCCGCTGTGGGACCGCGAGGAGGTGATCGTCACGCCCCACGCCGCGGCCGCGCACCGGGAGTACGGGGAGCGCGTGGGCGCCATCGTCGCCGAGAGCCTCCGGCGGCAGACGCGCGGCGAGGGGTACGCGAACCGCGTGGTCTAGTCGGGCGGGTCGCCGGCGATCCGGTCTCGGCCCGCGATCGCCACGACCCGCAGTCGCCGCGACTCCCGGTCGCCGCGACCCCCGACACTAAGAGCCAGCGCGTCCTCGGACCCAGCGTATGCGGGTCACGCTCCTCGGCACGGGCGACACGACGGGGACGCCCACGGTCGGGTGCGACTGCGACACCTGTGTCGCCGCCCGCGAGCGCGGCGTCTCCCGCTCCCGGTTCTCCGTTCACGTCGAGAACGAACGCGCGGGGAAGTCGCTGCTGGTCGACTTCAGTCCGGACTTCCGGGGGCAGTTCCTCGACAACGACGTGCCGCTGCCGGACGCGGGCGTCGTCACCCACATCCACTTCGACCACCTCGACGGGCTGGGGAACGTCTACCGCGTCTTCGACGGGCTCCCGGTCCACGCCCCTGACGAGACCGACCCCGCGACCGACGAGAGCGTCGCGGAGACGATCCGTCGGAAGTACGACTACCTGGAGGACCGCATCGGCGTCCACGCGCGGCCCCCCCTCGAACCGTTCGAGGCGTGCGGGCTCGAGCTCACCTTCGTCCCCGTCGACCACCCGCCGCTGCGCTGTTACGGGCTCGCGATCGAGGACCCCGAGACGGGGGCGAAGCTCTCGCTGTCGGGCGACACGAGCTACGACGTTCCCGACGCGTCCCGCGAGGCGCTCGCGGACCCCGACCTCCTGCTGGCGGACGCCATCGTCCCGGCGTCGCTGTGCGATCACCACCCGCTCGGCGGGCGCCACGAGGGCCCCGACGGCGTCCCCCGGACGTTCGGCACGAAGCACATGACGCGGGAGGGCGCGCTCGCGCTCGGCGAGGACCTGAACGCCGACGAGACGCGGCTCGTCCACCTCGCCCACTTCTACCCGGCCGACGAGGCGTTCGCGGAGCCGCTCGCGGTCGACGGCGAGACGCACGACCTCTGACCCCGGTCGAGAAACCGGCCCGCTTGGTGAGGGACGTTTGCCCGTTTATCGCGCGCTGCCGCGTGGTCGCGGGGCGGTGGGTGGGGCTTTCTGGGTGGTGCCGTTCCAAGACCGGGATCGGCGACCGAGACAGAAGCGGCTCCGTAGCGCTCCGCGTGTCGACCCCACCCTTTTTCGACGCGCCACCCCAAGTGCGGGTATGTCTGCTTTACGCGACGCGCTTCGGGACCTTCCGGAAGCCGTGTTCGCGGACCTGCTGGAGTCCGACGACGCGTATCTCGTGGTCCTCGACCTGCCCGGCGCGACGAGCGAGACGACCGACGTGGTCGCCGAGGGCGGCCGCCTCGTGATCGAGGCCCGCCGCGAGAAGCGGACCCCGGAGGCGTTCCGCTACGTGCGCGAGGACCGACCGCTGTTCCTGGACACGGAGCTGCCGCTTCCGCCGGACGCGGTCGGTGAGGAGGCGGACGCCGCCATGGACCGCGGGGTCGTCGAGGTGACGCTCCCCAAGCGCACGGACGGCGAGCGCCGGCAGATCCCGGTCGACGACTGACGGGTGGTCACGCTGGTCAACCTTCGCGCCTACTGGCGCTTCCTCGTCGTCGTCCGACGGTTCTCGCCGCTGATCGCCGCCTACTGGCGGGACCGCAAGCGGTTCCTGCTGTTCGGCGGGAGCCGGACCGTCGACGAGGAGACGCAGAAGGAGCGCGCCGCGGTGCTCCTGGACATCCTGTTGACGCTCGGCCCCACGTTCATCAAGCTCGGCCAGCTGCTGTCGACGCGGCCGGACATCCTCCCGCCCGCGTACATCGAGGTACTGGAGGAACTGCAGGACGACGTGCCGCCGGCACCGTTCTCGGAGGCGGAGACGGTGCTGGAGGAGGAGCTCGGTCCGGTCGCGGAGACGTTCGACGACTTCGACGACGACCCGATCAGCGGCGCCAGCCTGGGGCAGGTGTACCGCGCGACCTACGAGGGCGACGAGGTCGCGGTGAAGGTCCGCCGGCCGGGGATCGAGCCGCTCGTGGAGGCGGACCTGCGCGCGATCCGGTGGGGGCTCCCCCTCCTGAAGCGGTTCCTCGGCGGCGGCCGCGCGTTCTCGCTGGAGAACCTCGCGGACGAGTTCGCGGAGACGATCCGCGAGGAGATGGACTACCGCCGCGAGCGCCGCATGCTCGAGGAGATCGGCGAGGACTTCGCGGACGACGACCGGATCCGGATCCCGTCGTCGTACCCCGGCGCGTCGGGCCCGCGCGTGCTGACGATGGAGTACGTCCCCGGGACGAAGATCAACCGGGTCGAACAGCTCCGAGAGGACGGCCACGACCCGACCGTCCTCGCGGAGGCGCTCCAGCGCGCGTACCTGGGGATGATCGTCGAGGAGGGCGTCTTCCACGCCGACCCGCACCCCGGCAACCTCGCGGTCGACGAGTCGGGCGCGATCGTCTTCTACGACTTCGGCATGTCGGACACCGTCGACCCCTTCGTCCAGTCGAAGATCGTCGACTTCTACGTCGCCGTGGCGAGCAAGGACACCGACGCGATCCTCGACACACTGATCGAGCTGGGGACGCTCTCGCCGGAGGCCGACCGGCAGGTGATGGGCGAGGTGCTGGAGCTGGCCATCGCGGACGCCCGCGGCGAGGACATCGAGCAGTACCGCGTCAACCAGATCATCGAACAGGTGGAGTCGACCATCTACGAGTTCCCGCTGCGGCTCCCGCGGAACCTCGCGCTCGTGTTGCGCGTCGCGACGGTCGTGGAGGGGGTCTGCGTCACGCTCGACCCCGACTTCGACTTCATCGAGACCGCGACCGACTACCTGCGCGAGCAGGGCTACTACGAGGAGACGGCCCGCGAACTCGCCGAGGACGCCGGCGATCAGATCCAAGAGACGACGCGCGCGCTGTTCACCGTCCCGCCGAAGCTCGACGACACCCTCGACACCGTCAACCGCGGCGACCTCTCGGTGAACGTGACGCTGGAGGACGAGACGAAGGTCCTCGACAAGCTGGCGATGCGGATCGCCTACTCCGTCCTGCTGGCCGTGGGGGTGCTCTCGGCGACTATCCTCTACTCGTTCGCGGAGGCGTGGCGGCTCGCGCTGGTGGTGCTCGCGCTGTCGGCGCCGCTGGCGGTCGCGCTCTACCGCTCGTTCCGCAAGCGGCGGGGGATCCGCGCGAAGCCGCAGTTCACCAGACAGAGCATGCGGCAGCGCCGCGACGACTGAGGCGACTGCGGCGACTGCTCCGCCGACCGCACCGCGCCCGAACCCCGTTCGTTATGAGGCCTCCCGCCGACCCTCGCGTATGCTCATCACCGGCGCCGAGTTGGCGGACGGACGCGTGCGCGACGTGCGGGTCCGCGAGGGCGCGTTCGCCGCGGTCGAGTCGGGGCTCGAACCCGAACCCGGCGAGCGCGTCGTCGACGCCCGCGGGCGCACGATGCTCCCGGGCGCGGTCGACGTCCACGTCCACTTCCGCGAGCCCGGCGGCTCCCACAAGGAGACGTGGACCACCGGCTCGCAAGCGGCGGCCGCGGGCGGCGTCACCACCGTGGTCGACCAGCCGAACACCTCGCCGCCCACGGTCGACGGCGACGCCTTCGCCGAGAAGGCGGCGCTCGCCGACGGGAACGCGCTAGTCGATTACGGGATCAACGGCGGCGTCACCGCGGAGTGGGACCCCGACGCGCTGTTCGACGCCCCCCTCCTCGCGCTCGGTGAGGTGTTCCTCGCGGACTCGACCGGCGAGATGGGGATCGACGCCGACCTGTTCGCGGAGGCCGTCGCGGCCGCCGCGGAGCGCGACGTGCCCGTGACGGTCCACGCGGAGGACGCGACGCTGTTCGACGACGAGGCGATGGACGGCGACCTCGGCGGGATCGGCCGCGCGGCGGACGCCGACCGCTGGTCCGCCTACCGCACGGCCACCGCGGAGGCGGTCGCCGTCGAGCGCGCGATCGAGGCGGGGCTGGACGCCGGCGGCCGGATCCACGTCGCCCACACCTCCACGCCGGAGGGGATCGACGCCGTCGCCGAGGCGGCCGCGGACGGCGCCCCGGTCACCTGCGAGGTGACGCCGCACCACCTGTTCCTCTCGCGGGAGGACGCCGGCCGGCTCGGGACCTACGGCCGGATGAACCCGCCGCTCCGCGCCACGGAGCGCCGGCGGGCCGTCTTCGAGCGCCTGCGCGACGGCACCGTCGACGTGGTCGCGACCGACCACGCGCCCCACACGGTCGCGGAGAAGGAGCAGGGGCTCGCGGCGGCGCCGAGCGGCGTCCCCGGCGTCGAGACGATGCTCCCGCTCCTGCTGGCGTCCGTTCGCCAGGGCGACCTGCCGCTGGAGCGCGTCCGCGACGTGACCGCCGCGAACCCGGCCGCGATCTTCGGACTCGACCGCAAGGGCCGGATCGAGGCGGGCCGCGACGCCGACTTCGTGCTGGTGGACCTGGCCACCAGCCGCGAGATCGAGGCGGGTGCGCTCCACTCGAAGGCCGAGTGGACGCCCTTCGAGGGCTGGCGCGGCGTCTTCCCGGAGCTCACCGTCCGCCGCGGCGCGGTCGTCTACGAGCGCGACCCGGTGACCGGCTCCGAGTCGTTCGGCGCGCCGGAGGGGCGGAACGTCCGCGACACGTAAGGCCCGCGTCCGGGGCCGTCGCCGTTCGGCCCGTCGTCGTTCGGTCCGTCGCAGATCCCGCGGATCGCGTTCTGCCGGCTTCCCCACGAGGGTTCTGTCACTACTGTCGACCCTGCCGCTGGGGACAGCGCCATCCAGAAAGCCCCACTCACCGCCCCGCGACCGCACAGCAGCCTCGCGCCTCCCCGACCTCGCCCGGCCGCGGTCGCGCGACTGCGCCACCAGGCATCGCCACGGCACCGCAGCCGTCGCCGTACGAACACTTTTCGCGGATCCCGCAGAACTCCCGCCGTGAGTGCAGGCTCACCGCCTCAGCCACGAACGGTCGGAGAATGCAGGGGAAGGGATTCGAACCCTCGAACTCCTTCGAGAGCGGGTCTTAAGCCCGCCGCCTTTGGCCAGGCTCGGCCACCCCCGCGCGTTCTGAACCATCCGCGGGCGCGGGGAAACCGCTTTCGGTGCGGCGGAGACCGTCCGCCTGGCCGTCCCTCGCTCCGCCACCGATTTACGGGGCGGCCGCGAGGGGCTCTTTATGAACGCGACGGACGGCGGGTCGGTCGTCTGGCTGCTTGTCGCGCTCGGCGGCGCGCTGGTGGTCGGTGGTGGGCTGACCGGAGAGACGGCGCTGCTCGCGGCCGGCCTCGCGGCGGTGGCCGCGGGCGCCGCGCTGCTCTCGGTCGGGGACGCGGACGGCGGCGCCTGATCGGACGCCGGCGCCGACGCCCTACCAGTCGACCGAGAGCGTCCCGTCGCCGTGGGGGTCCGGCGCGATCTCCTCGTCGGTGCGGCGGTCGACGACGTGGATGATCCCCTGGTCCTTCTTCGCGGGGCACAGCTCCGCGGCGCGGACGTTCTCGGCCAGTTCGTCCTCGCCGACGTAGTAGGACTTCGGCCGCGCGAGCCCCGTGTCCAGGTCCAGCTCCCAGTTGTCCGACGCCTCGGCACAGCGCCCCGCCCCGAAGCACTTGTTCGCCTCGAAGACGATCTTGTAGGGCTTCTCCTCGACCGGCGGCCCCTCGCCGCCGAGGTCGCTCGGCTTCACCGGCTCGCGCTCCTCGCTCATGGTCGGATCGTCGTGTGCGGTCGTCTTTCGTCTGTCGGTCGCCGTCCGGGAGCGCGAGGGGCAGGCCGCCCGCGGTCGCTGCGACCGTCGAACCACGCGGCGGATCCGCAAGCCGCGACCGCACCGATAACAGCAACTTTATCACTCGCACGGGGCGAAATTCACGCAAGATTACTCTCACAGGAGGTCTATGGTGACACAACCTAACACACAACCGGAGGTGAACATCGGACTCGTCGGTCACGTCGACCACGGGAAGACGACGCTCGTACAGGCGTTGTCCGGCTCGTGGACCGACCAGCACTCGGAGGAGATGAAGCGCGGAATCTCCATCAGGCTGGGCTACGCGGACGCGACGTTCCGTCGCTGTCCCGGCGTCGACGAGCCCGAGTGTTACACCGTCGAGGAGGAGTGCGAGGACGGCTCCGAGAGCGAGGTCGTCCGCACCGTCTCGTTCGTGGACGCGCCGGGCCACGAGACGCTGATGGCGACGATGCTGTCGGGCGCGTCGATCATGGACGGCGCCGTGCTCGTCGTGAGCGCCACCGAGGACGTGCCGCAGGCGCAGACCGAGGAGCACCTGATGGCGCTCGACATCATCGGCATCGACAACATCGTCATCGCCCAGAACAAGGTCGACCTGGTCGACCGCGACCGGGCGGTCGAGAACTACGAGCAGATCCAGGAGTTCGTCGAGGGGACCGTCGCGGAGGGCGCGCCCATCGTCCCGGTGTCGGCCCAGCAGGAGGTCAACCTCGACCTGCTCATCGACGCCATCGAGACGGAGATCCCGACCCCCGACCGCGACCCGGACGCCGACTCCCGGATGTTCGTGGCGCGCTCGTTCGACATCAACCGTCCGGGCGCGACGTTCGACGAACTGGAGGGCGGCGTCGTCGGTGGCTCGCTCGTCGAGGGGACGCTGGACGTCGGCGACGACTTACAGCTCCGCCCCGGCCGCGAGGTCGAGGAGGGCGGCGAGACCCGCTGGGAGCCGCTGGAGACGAGCGTCCGCTCGCTACAGTCCGGCAACGAGCAGGTCGAGACCGCCTCGCCCGGCGGACTGCTCGGCGTCGGCACGGGGCTCGACCCCAGCCTGACGAAGGGCGACGCGCTGGCGGGGCAGGTCGCCGGCGAACCCGGCACGCTGCCGCCGACGCGCGAGGCGTTCGAGATGGACGTCGACCTGCTCGACCGCATCGTCGGCGAGGGGGAGGTCGAGGAGATCTCCACCGGCGAGCCGCTGATGCTCACCGTCGGCACCGCGACGACCGTCGGCGCCGTCACGAGCGCGCGCGGCGGCGAGTGCGAGGTGAACCTGAAGCGTCCGGTCTGTGCGGCCGAGGGCGCACAGATCGCGATCAACCGCCGCGTCGGCGCGCGGTGGCGGCTCATCGGCGTTGGGACGCTGAAGTAGGCCGTGGCGAGCGCCGACCCGGACCACGACGACACGGACGCAGACGGCGGGGCGTCGGAGCAGGACGCCGACGCGGTCGAGGCCGAGGCGGAGCCGGAGGCCGCCCCGACCGTCGCGCTCGACACCAGCGCCCTGATGGCGCCGGTGGAGGCGAACGTCCGGCCGTTCGAGGAGCTCGACCGGCTCCTCGGGGTCTACGCGGTCGTCGTGCCCGTGGCGGTGCTGGCCGAGCTGGACCGGCTCCGCGAGGGGGCCGGCGAGGAGGCGAAGGCCGCGAGCGTCGGGGCGGACCTGGCGCGGCGCGGCGAGCGGATCGAGACCGAGGCATCGTACGCGGACGACGCGCTCGTCGAACTGGCCGCGGCCGGCCGGGTCGACTACGTCGTGACGAACGACGGCCCCCTGCAGGACCGAGTGCTGGCGCGGGACGTACCAGTAATCGGTTTAAGGGGTCGGAACACACTGGCGATAACGGAACCATAGCCCACGCATGTACAAGCGAGTTCGACTCAAGGACACGGTGGAGGTGCCGCCAAAGCATTTGGCGGACGTCACCGACGACCGGGTGAAGGCACTCCTCCAGGACAAACTGGAAGGACGAATGGACGAGGACGTCGGGAGCGTCGTGAGCGTCATCGACGTACACGACGTCGGCGAGGGGGCGGTGCTGCCCAACCGCCCGGGCGTCTACTACGAGGTGGAGTTCGACGCGCTCACCTTCGACCCGGACATGCAGGAGGTCGTCGACGGGACGGTCGTCGAGACCGTCGAGTTCGGCGCCTTCGTCGGCATCGGTCCGGTCGACGGACTGCTCCACGTCTCGCAGATCACCGACGAGTACCTCACGTTCGACGGGGCGAACCAGCAGCTCGCCTCCTCGGACTCCGACAAGGTGCTCGGCGTGGACGACGCCGTCCGCGTGCGCGTCGTCACCAAGAGCATCGACGAGCGCAACCCGCGGGACTCGAAGATCGGGCTGACGGCCAAACAGCCCGGTCTCGGGAAACACGAGTGGCTGGAGTCGGAGCGCCGTCACCGCGAGCAGACGGGTGAGGAGGCCGACTGATGGCGGAGGACCGCATCGCCTGCCGGGAGTGCCACTACGTCAACGACCCCGACTCGCAGACGTGTGATCTGTGCGGCTCCTCCTCGCTGACCGAGGACTGGGCCGGCTACGTCATCATCAACCATCCCGAGGAGTCGGAGATCGCCACGGAGATGAACGTCTCCGAGCCCGGGTCGTACGCGCTGAAGGTCCGCTGACCGACCCGCGCCGATGCTCTCGCTACCGCGGGACCTCCGGGACGCGTTCAAGGAGCCGCTCGGTCCGGTGTACGCCGACGCCGAGCGGCTGATCGCGGACGCCGACGCCGCCCGCGAGGCCCACGCCGCGCCCGACGCCCCGCTGATCGCCGTGGGCGACGTGGTCACCTACCACCTCAGGAACGCCGGCCGCGAGCCGGACGTGGCGCTCGTGGACGGTAAGACCGAACGGGAAGAGGTGGCCGCCGAGATCCGCGAGGCGCTGGACGGCGCGGGCGAGCGGCGGGTCGTCGTCGAGAACCCCGCGGGCGAGCTCTCGCTGAAGCTGCTGGAGGCGCTCGGGAAGGCCCTCCTGGCGCCGGAACGGACCCTCATCGAGGTGATCGGCGAGGAGGACCTGGCGGCGCTGCCCGCCATCGTCGCGGCCCCGATCGGGTCGAGCGTGGTCTACGGTCAGCCGGGCGAGGGGATGGTCCGCGTCGAGGTGACGCCGGAGCAGGTGGACGACGCCCGGGCGCTGTTCCGCGCGCTGGACGGCGACGTCGACGGCGCGCTCGCGGCGCTGGGCGTCGCGGACGCGTGACCGGCAGGAGCCGGCGAGGTCCCGGCCCCGCGACCGCCGCGCTTGACGCGCGTCCGGCCGCGAGGGGGCCGCTTCGAAATCCTTTTACTGCTTTCGAAGGGACGTAGTGGTAACTGACTATGGACGTCGACATCATTTCCGAGGAGGAGAACCCGATGCTGCACCGTACGGACGTTCGATTCGAGATCGTTCACGAGGAGGCCACGCCCTCTCGCCTCTCCGTCCGCGACTCGCTGGCGGCCACGCTCGACAAGGGCTCGGACGAGGTCGTCGTCCACGAGCTCGACACGAAGTTCGGCATGCGCAAGACGGTCGGCTACGCGAAGGTGTACGACAGCGCCGAGTTCGCGACCGAGGTCGAGCAGGAGCACATGCTCGAACGCAACAAGATCGGCGCCGAGGACGCGGACGCGGAAGCCGAAGAGGCTTGATCGGCCAGCCGCATGATCGTTCTCGGCATCGAGGGCACCGCGTGGTGCGCGAGCGCGGCCGTCCACGACGCCGACGCTGACGAGACCGCGATTTTCTCCGACGCCTACGAACCCGAGAGCGGCGGCATTCATCCGCGCGAGGCGGCCGAGCACATGGCCGACGCGATCCCCGAGGTCGTCGACGAGGCGCTCGACTACGCCGAGGCGGAGTACGGCCCCGACAGCGTCGACGCGGTCGCCTTCTCCCGCGGTCCCGGCCTCGGCCCCTGTCTCAGGACCGTCGGGACCGCCGCGCGGGCGCTCGCGGGGACGCTCGACGTGCCGCTGGTCGGCGTCAACCACATGGTCGCGCACCTGGAGATCGGGCGCCACCAGTCGGGCTTCGAGAGCCCGGTGTGTCTGAACGCCTCGGGCGCGAACGCGCACCTGCTGGGCTTCCACGACGGGCGCTACCGCGTGCTCGGCGAGACGATGGACACCGGCGTCGGCAACGCCATCGACAAGTTCACGCGCCACGCCGGCTGGAGCCATCCCGGCGGGCCGAAGGTCGAGGCCGCGGCCGCGGAGGCCGACCCCGACGACCTGCTCGACCTCCCGTACGTCGTCAAGGGAATGGACTTCTCCTTCTCGGGGATCATGTCCGCGGCGAAGGCCGCCTACGACGACGGCGAGGCCGTGGAGGCAGTCTGCTTCTCGCTCCAGGAGCACGTCTTCGCGATGCTGACGGAGGTCGCCGAGCGCGCGCTCTCGCTGACGGGCGCCGACGAGCTGGTGCTCGGCGGCGGCGTCGGGCAGAACGACCGCCTGCGGGAGATGCTGGCGACGATGTGCCGCGAGCGCGGCGCCGACTTCCACGCGCCCGAGCCGCGGTTCCTGCGCGACAACGCCGGCATGATCGCGGTGCTGGGCGCGAAGATGGCCGCGGCCGGCGACACGCTCGCGGTCCCCGACTCCGCGGTCGATCCCGACTTCCGGCCCGACGAGGTGCCGGTGACGTGGCGAAGCGACGAGGCGGTCGCGCGGACGCCGACGACCGCCGCGAAGCCGGGGACGGGTACGGCCCCGACCTCGGACGTATCGCCCGGCGCAGCCGGCTGGACCGACTCCGCGAGCGACGCGTCCGCGAGCGGCGCCCCCGCCAATCGCGGTGCGGAGGCGGTCGTCGAACTCGTCGAGACGGACCGCGTGGTGAAGCGGCGCGTCGCGAAGGCGTACCGGCACCCGGAGCTGGACGCGACGCTCAGACGCGAGCGCACGACCGCGGAGGCGCGGCTCACCAGCGAGGCGCGCCGCGTCGGCGTCCCGACCCCGCTGGTCCACGACGTGGACCTCCCGAACGCGACGCTGACGCTCCAGCACGTCGGCGACGCGGACCTGGCGGCTGGGCTCTCGCCGGAACGCGCCCGCGAGGTCGGCGAGCACCTCGCGCGGCTCCACCAGGCGGGGCTGGTCCACGGCGACCCGACGACCCGGAACGTCCGCGTGGACGACGAGCGCGCGTACCTGATCGACTTCGGCCTCGGCTACCACTCGGGTCACGTCGAGGACCACGCCATGGACCTCCACGTCTTCGAGGGCTCCGTCTACGGGACCGCGACCGCGCCCGAGGCGCTGGTCGACGCGGTCGAGGAGGGGTACGCCAGCGTCGGCGACGCGGCCGTGCTGGAGCGACTGCGGACGGTCGAGGGCCGCGGCCGATATCGGTGAGCGGCTCGGGGTGACTCGACCGGTTCTGGCTACTATGGATCTGCTGCAGATCCTGCTGCTTGGGTCAGCAACATCCAGAAAGCTCCAGCCGGCTCTCCCTACGACGCGTTTTCTGTGTCTGCTACTGATCCTGCTGATCGGGACAGCACCACCTCGAAAGCCCCAGCCGGCTCGACCGGCCGCGGCACGCTCTGCGCTCCTCGCTCCCCGCACCGCTCGCTGCGGTGCTTGAGGCGCCGGGGCCGGATCGAGTCGGCTGCCCCTTTCAGTCCCACCCACCGCAACCGCACAGCACCGCGACCGCACCGCAGCCTCACGCCTCCCCAGCCTCGGTGGCGGCGCGGCCGCGAACCGCACCGCAATGCGGCCGCGCCGCCACCTCCCTCGCGCGGTCGCGGCGACACGCTTCGCGGTCGCCGCGGCGCGCGCCGACAGCACGGTACCGTGACCGCACCACAACCGCACCACGACCGCACCACAACCGCACCACGACCGCATCGCAAACGCACCACGACCGCATCGCAAACGCACCACGACCGCATCGCAAACGCACCACGACCGCATCGCGAGCGTCGGCCGAAACGATTTATCCCCCGCGCCCGAGACGTGAGGTATGAGCGACAAACCGTCCTCCGGCGAACTCTTCGGTATCCCGTACAACTTCGAGCGGCCGAGCCTCGGCCGCCTGCTCTCGTCGTACTGGCAGCCCGGCAAGGGGATGTTCGTCGAGAAGCCGTTCGGCGTCGGCTACACCCTGAACCTCGCGAACCCGCGCTCGTGGGTCGTCGTCGCGGTCGCGCTCGGGCTCTACTGGCAGGGCAAGCAGAGCGCGGCCGCCGACGCCGCGAGCCCCGACGAGGAGGCCGACGGCGACGACGGCCCCGTCGAAGTGATCGTCGACGACTGATCCGGCTTCTTCGCCCCCGTCTGATCGAGAATCACGCCGGGGAACCAGCCTCCCCGGCCGGAACCCGAACGTCCTTTTGTGGAACCGCCGTGGGTGCGCGCATGACCGAGCTTCCGGACCGCGTCGTCGGCGACGCGCGGACCAGCGACTTCGGGTGGGACCTGTTGACCGACCTGGCGGACATCGGCAACCGCATGGCCGGACAGGCGGGCGAGCGCCGCGGCGCCGAGCGCGTCGTCGAGGCGTACGAGGCCGCCGGCCTCCGCAACGCCGGGCTCGAGGAGTTCGAGATCCCCGGCTGGTGGCGCGGCGACTCCTCGCTCGCCGTCACCGGACCGGGACCGGACCCGGTCGAGCGTACCCACGAGGGGAGCCACGCGGTCATCGCGCTCCCCGGCACGCCCGCGGGCGAGGTCGAGGCGCCGCTGGTGGACGTGGGGACCGGCACCGTCGAGGAGTTCGAGGCGGTCGCCGAGGACCTCGACGGAGCGATAGCGATGGCGTCCTCGCGGACGCCCGACGAGGCGGACCGGTGGATCCACCGGATGGAGAAGTACGTCAACGCGGCCGAGCGCGGCGCGGTCGGGTTCGTCTTCCGGAATCACTTGGAGGGTGCGCTCCCGCCGACCGGCGAGATCGGCTACCACAACCGTCCTGGCCCGATCCCCGCGGTCGGCGTCTCGAAGGAGGTCGGCGAGCGGTTGGCCCGGCTCGCCGAGGATGTGGAGGGGGAAAGCGAGGGAGCCACCGACCGCCCGACCGTCTCCATCGCGGTCGACTGCCGCAACGAGCCGACGACTTCGGTGAACGCGGTCGCGGACGTGGGACCGGACACCGACGAGGCGGTCCTCCTCACCGCGCACGTCGACGCGCACGACATCTCCGACGGCGCCAACGACAACGGCGCCGGCTCCGCCCTCGTCGCGGAGGTCGGTCGACTGCTGGCGACCGTCGAGGACGACCTGGACACGCGCGTCCGGCTGATCACCTTCGGGGCCGAGGAGATCGGGCTGTGGGGTGCCTACCACGCAGCCGAGACGACGCCACACGAGGAGATCAAGTGCGTCGTCAACCTCGACGGCGCCTGCAACTCCCGGAACCTGCGCGTGAGCTACAACGAGTTCGAGCCGATGCGGCGCGTCTTCGAGGCCGTGACCGACGACCTCGGCGCGCCGCTGTCGACGGGGTCGACCATCTCGCCGCACGGCGACCAGTGGGCGTTCGCACAGGAGGGGATCCCCGCGGTGATGGCGTCGACGACTTCCGAGCAGTCCGGTCGCGGGTGGGGCCACACCCACGCCGACACGCTCGATAAGCTCGACCGCCGCGACCTCGCGGAGGTGGCGATCCAGGTCGCCGAGGCGACGGTTCGGTTCGCGGACGCCGGCACCTCTGTCCCCCACAAGTCCCGTGCTGCGATCCGCGAATCCATCGACGAGGGGTACGTAACGGAGCTGAAAACCGGCGGCCGCTGGCCCTACTGAACGCGGGGCGATGCTGTAGGGAGCGGTGCTGTGCGGGGCGATGCTGTAGGGAGCGGTGCTGTGCGGGGCGATGCTGTAGGGAGCGGTGCTGTGCGGGGCGATGCTGTAGGGAGCGGTGCTGTGCGGGGCGATGCTGTAGGGAGCGGTGGGGTCGGTGAGCGCGAGCAACGCGTGCGGGGGAGGGGGTGCGATATCGCGCGTAGAGGACGGCGTCGACCCCGATCCGCCTCGGCCGCTCACGACACCGTCACGCCGGGTTCAGACGCCGGACGCCAAAAGCAGCGCCACGGCGATCCCGATGAACAGCACCTTCAGCGCGGTGTTGACCGCGACGACCTTCGCCCCGAACTCCGGCCCCCAGATGCCGAACTGGAAGGGTATCGACCGCTTGAACGTCGACACCGCGAAGGAGACGATGCCGCCGAGCAGCATGGTGGCGACCGCCTGCGCCGGCGTGAACGTCCCGCCGATCAGCGGCGCGATGGCGACCGCGCCCGCCGTGGTGTCGAGCGAGTAGATGGCGACGACGGCCACCGCGGCACCGGGCAGGCCGACCGCGGCGGTCAACGGCTCCGCGACCGCGGTCAGCGCCTCCACGTCGACGTAGGTGATCAGGGCGACGACGAGCGTGTAGACGACCGCGAGCCGCGGCACGATCCGCCCGAGCGTGCTCGCCGACTTCGAGAGCGCGTCGCGGACGCGCTCGCGGGACGTGCGGTCGTCGGCGTCCGGGCCGCCGGCCTCGACGTCGGCGAGCGCGGATCGGTCGACGTTGCGCTCCGAGAGCAGGACGCCGCCGGCGAGTACCCCGGAGACCGTTATCGCCAGCGCCACGCCCGCCCGCGCGGAGACGTACAGGACGCCGGTGTACCAGCCGAGGATGGGGATCAACACCGGGACGTAGTAGGTGAAGACGTGCTGGACGAAGCCGAAGAACGTGTTGATGGTCACCGCCACCAGCGTCGCGCGGTCGTCCAGCAGCCCCGCCTCGCGGTACTCCGCCAGCGTCGCGTAGCCGGCGGTCGTCGACGCGGCGGTGGTGAGGATGGCCGTTCCGACCTCGTCGGGGAGGTTCGCGGGCCGGGTCAACAGCCCCGACAACCCGGCGACGTAGCGCACCAGCCCGAACGCGACCGCGACGTTGGCGGCGGTCACCCCGACCGCGATGAACAGCGTCACCCGCGCCAGCCGGGGCGCCACCTCGGCGAGCAGACCGAGCAGTTCCGTGGCCGCCGATTGCACGACCCGGCGTTGGACCCTGCCGAGCAAAGGCGCATCGGTGTGCCGGCGGGCGGAAACGGAGGGACGGAGGGGAACGGCCCTGCCTCAGTCCGCCGGGTCGACGAGCTCGTCGGTTCCGGCGCCGCTTTTCCCGCCCGCCTCCGCCTGTCGCGCGGGCAGGTCTCCCTCATAGTCCTCCGGGACGTACGGGCAGAGCGGGTCGCTCGCCAGCGGGTCGCCCGTCTCGGCGTACGCGCGCGACCGGCTCCCGCCACAGACCTGCCGGAACTCGCAGGCACCGCACTTGCCCGTCAACTCGTCCGGGTCGCGGAGCGCCTCGAACAGGTCCGCGTTCCGGTAGACGTCCACGACCGAGCGCTCGCGGACGTTGCCCGCGGACTCCGGCAGGAAGCCCGAGGGGTACACCTCGCCGGTGTGGCTCACGAACGCGAACCCGCGGCCGGCGGTGATCCCCCCGCGGCGCCGGGCGCCGCCGGCGTCGCCCTCCGACTGGAGCCCGACCCGGCGGTAGAACGGCGCCTCGGTCGTCTTCACGCCGAACCGCTCCTCGGCGGCGACCTCCTGGAGCCACTCCATGACCGCCTCCGCCCGGTCCGGTGCGATGGGGTCGAGGACGCGGCCGCGACCGACGGGAACGAGGAAGAAGACGCTCCAGAGCACGGCGCCGAGCTCGCGCACGCGGTCGCGCACGGCCGGGAGCTCCCCAACCGTGTCCGCGCAGACGGTCGTGTTCACCTGCAGCGGGAGGCCGGCCTCCCGGGCGGCGGCCGCGGCGTCGAGGGTGTCCTCGAAGCTCTCCTCGCCGCGGAACGCGTCGTGGGTCGTCGCGCTCGCGCCGTCGAGGCTGAGCGCCATCCGCCGCACCCCGGCGTCGGCGAGGTCGCGGACGCGTTCGGGCGTCAGCGACCGCGTCCCGCTCGGCGTGATCGTCATCCGGAGGCCCTGCTCGTCGCCGTAGCGGATCAGCTCGAACAGGTCCTCGCGCGCGAGCGGGTCGCCGCCGGAGAGCACGACCAGCTGCCCGTCCCCGAAGTCGGCGGCGTCCGCGAGGAGCCGCTTCCCCTTCGCGGTGGTCAGCTCGTCGGGATGGCGCGCCGGCTGCGCGTCCGCCCGACAGTGGCGACAGGCGAGCTCGCAGGCCTGTGTCACCTCCCAGATCAGCACCAGGGGCCGGCGGTCGGTGTCGAGGTCGTCGAACATCGGTCGTCGGGAGGTCGGGGCGCCGGCCCCTTCGGTCCTCGACCGAACACCTTCGCCCGGATTACCACGGGCTGAAACTGCCCGCAACCGGATTTATTCGGGGGCGACGAATCGCCCACCATGGTCGAGAAAGCGACGCGGACGGAGGAGGCGGCGCCTCGGGCGACGACGGAGCGACGCTGGGAGGTGTTCGTCCGCGAGGCGGCCGCGGAGCCGCTCGAACACGTCGGCACCATCGCCGCGCCGGACCCCGACACCGCCCACGAGGAGGCGGGGAAGCTGTTCGCGTGGTACGCCCGCGACGTGTGGGTCTGCCCGAGCGACGAGACCCACCGGTACTCCACCTACTCGCTGGCGGAGGGCGCGGAGGGGGCCGACGGCGACGGCGACGACGCTCGGAGTGCCGGGGACGCGGCGGGCGGAGACGCCGCCGCCGACCGCGCGCCGCCGGAGCCGCGCGTCTACGAGGAGACCGAGGGGACCCCGGGGGTAGGTGACGGCGCGTGATCTCGATCAGCAAGCTCCTGTGCGGGCTCGATGCCGAGAGCGACGGCCTGCGCTACGACGCCGCCGACGAGTCCGCGGCCGACCAGATCACCGAGCGGAAACAGCACCGGCCGGTCGTCGTCTGGAACACGACCAAGCAGTGTAACCTCTACTGTTCCCACTGCTACGCCTCCGCGGACACCGAGACGATCCCCGGCGAGCTCTCCACGGCCGAGGGGAAGGCGCTTCTGGACCAACTCGCCGACTTCGGCGTCCCGGTCGTCCTCTTCTCCGGCGGGGAGCCGCTCGTCCGCGACGACCTCCCGGAACTCGTCGCGCACGCGAGCGCCGCGGGGATCCGTCCGGTCCTCTCGACCAACGGCACCCTGATCACCGAGGAGAAAGCCCGCGCGCTGAAGGACGCCGGCCTGCGGTACGCCGGCGTCTCGGTCGACGGGCTGCCGGAGCGCAACGACGCCTTCCGCGGGAAGGAGGGGGCCTTCGACGCCGCCGTCCGCGGCATCGAGGCGTGTCTGGACGCCGGGCTCAAGACGGGACTGCGCTACACGATCACCGAGCGCAACGCGGCCGACCTGGGGGGCGTTATCGACCTGCTGGTCGACGTCGGCGTCGACCGCTTCTGTTTTTATCATCTCGACTACGGCGGTCGCGGGAAGGGGATCGTCGACGCCGACCTGTCCCCCGCGGCGAAGCGCGACGCGGTCCGCCGGCTCTGTGACCTCACCCGCGAGTACCACGACGCGGGCGAGGAGATCGAGACCCTGCTGGTCGGCAACTACGCGGACGCGGGCTACCTGATCGAGTACGCCGACCGCGAGTTGGGGCGCGACCACGCCGAGCGGATCCGGACGTATCTCGAGCGCAACGGCGGCGACCCCGCCGGCGAGCGCGTCGCGGACGTCGACCCCGTCGGTAACGTCCACCTCACGCAGTTCTGGCAGGGGTACAGCCTCGGGAACGTCCGCGAACGACCCTTCGGGGAGCTCTGGAGCGACGACGCGAACCCCCTGCTCGGCGCGCTCCGGAACCGCGAGGAGCGGTTGACCGGCAGGTGCGCCGACTGCCAGTACCGCTCGCTCTGTCGCGGCGGCTCGCGCCTGCGCGCGCTCACCGTCCACGGGGACCTGTTCGCGCCCGACCCGCAGTGTTACCTGACCGAGGGTGAGGTCCGCGGCGGCGAGGCGGTGCCGCTCTGACGGGTATAAGTGCGGCGACCGAACGTGTTCGGCGGACGGTATCGCGCCGTAGGAACCGCCGCCGCCCCCTTTTCAGTCGCCCTCGAACGCCTACCTGTCCGACGATGACCACGCACGACCTCGACCGACGACGCTTCGTACAGGTGACGGCCGGCGCCGCGACCGCGACGCTTCTGGCCGGCTGTTCCGGCGGTGGCGATAGCGGGAGCGGCGGCGGGGATGGCGGAAGCGGCGGTAGCGACGGGGGTAACGGCGGCGGGGATAGCGGTGGCGACGGCGGCGGCGAGTACCTCTCCGAGGAACCGGACTACGGCGGCTGGTTCGACGACGTGGACAACTACGAGGCGACGCTCGACCGCACCGACGCGGACGAGGTCACCGTCCAGGTCGGCGCCGCCGACGGCCTCAAGTTCGCCCCGCCGGCGGTCGCCGTCTCGACCGGCACCACCGTCGTCTGGGAGTGGACCGGGCAGGGCGGACAGCACAACGTCACCGAGGAGGACGGCGCCTTCGAGTCCGAGCTGACCGACGAGGAGGGCCACACCTTCGAACACACGTTCGAGGAGAGCGGCACCTTCCGGTACGTCTGTACCCCCCACGAGAGCGTGGGGATGAAGGGCGCCGTTCACGTGGAGTAGCGCTCGCGCCGCGGCGGTCGGGCCCGCACTCCGCGCCCGCGCCCGCGGCCCGAACCGATCACGGCTCCCGTCGGAGCGACGCGCCGCCGTTCGCGGTCGGCGCGACGCGCCGACGGGCCGGCACATCCCACCGACAACCCGGGACACACAAGGACACGACCTATGACACAAGCACGCCTCGTCGTCGACCTGCCGGACGGCCCGTGGGTGGCGGACGTCTCCCGCGAGTTCCCGGCGGCGACGTTTCAGGTGATCGCCGCGCTCCCGGGCGATGGGCCGGGGTTCGCGCTCGTGTGGATAACCGCCCCGGACGTCGACGCCGTCCTCGACGCGATGGAGTCGCACCCTTCGGTCACCGACATGTCGGTGATGGGCCGGGCCGACCACGAGGTGACGGTGCAGTTCGAGACCTCGGCGCCGATGCTGCTCATCGCGGCCAAGCGGTCCGGCATCCCGATCGAGATGCCCGTCGAGATCGAGAACGGCGACGCGACCATCGACGTCACCGGCGCCCACGACCGGCTCTCCGAGTTGGGCCGGCAGTTCGACGAGCTCGGGCTGAACTTCCGCGTCAAGTACATCCAGGAGCGACTGCAGGCGAGCCAGCTGCTGACCGAGACCCAACAGGACCTGCTCCTCCGCGCGGTCGAGGAAGGCTACTACGACACGCCGCGCACCTGCTCGCTCACCGAGCTGGCCGACCGCGTGGACCTCGCGAAGTCCACCTGCAGCGAGACGCTCCACCGCGCCGAGGAGGTCGTCGTCAAGCAGTTCGTGGAGGACCTCCCGCCGCAGGTCGACGCCGACGCTGCGGCGCAGTGAGGCGGCTCGGGGCTTCCCGACGCGCGCTTTTCCCGGCGCCGTGCCCCGCTCTCTTCTTCCGACCGCGCGGCCGCGAGCAGCGCCGAGGCTTCGGCCGCGCCCCCGTCGAACATGTTCCGACACGCTTCGAGGAATCCGAACGCCCTTTAAGTATTGCACGCCGCAGATGTTCAGGTATCTACCCGCGAATTGGGAATATTTGTGCAGTTATACGGGGTAACTCCGGCAACTACCAACCGGAGGGAGACCCAATGACGCGACATCCCTACAGCAGACGGCGCTCGTTCCTGAAAGCGGCGGGTATCGGCGCGGTGGCGGCGCTCGCCGGCTGTACCGAGGACGGCGCGGACGCCGCGGCGGCGACGCCGGCGACCGAGGCGACGGACTCGCTCGACTCGACAGCGTCGGTCGACGTGGACCGGATCGCGGCGGACCCGACGGACGTCCCCGACCCGGTGGACTGGAACTCGCCGCGCACGCACGACGTGACGCTGGAGACGAAGGAGGTGACCGCCGAGATCGAACCCGGCGTCACCTTCGACTACATGACCTTCGACGGGCAGGTGCCCGGGCCGATGGTCCGCGTCCGCCGCGGGGACACCGTGAACCTCACGCTGCGGAGCCCCGAGGACAGCAACCTCCCGCACAACATCGACTTCCACGCGGTGTACGGCCCGGGCGGGGGCGCTGACGCGACGACCATCGGGCCGGGCGAGGAGGCGACCATCCAGTTCAAGGCCACCTACCCCGGCGTCCACATCTACCACTGCGCGGTGCCGAACATGGACCACCACATCAGCGCGGGCATGTTCGGCGCCATCCTCGTCGAACCGAAGGAGGGGCTCCCGGAGGTCGACCGCGAACTCTACTTCGGCCAACACGAGATCTACACGAACGGCGAGGCCGGCGAGGAGGGTCACCACGAGTGGAGCACGGAGGCCGCCAAGAACGAGGAGCCGACCTACATGGCGTTCAACGGCGAGGCGTACGCGTTCACCGAGGACGGCTACGGCCGGATCCCGGTCGAGCAGGGCGATCGGGTCCGGATCTACCTCTCCAACGGCGGGCCGAACCTCAGCAGTTCGTGGCACGCCATCGGCAACGTCTGGGACAAGCTCTACCGCGACGGCGACCTCGTCTCGGACCCCGGCCGGTTCGTGGAGACGACGCCGGTCGAGCCCGGCACCGTGGCCGCCGCGGAGATCGAGACGCCGGTCCCCGGCCCGATCAAGATTGTCGACCACTCGCTGACCCGCGTGGTCCGCAAGGGGCTGCTCGGCGTCCTCGAGGTGCAAGGGGAGGAACGCCCCGAGATCTACGACCCGGACCCGTGACGCGGTCGGCCTCCCGAGCGGGACAGCCCCGGCGGCGCGGCCGCCGCCCGAACACGTTCGCAGACACCGCCTCGGGGACCCGGCCCGAAGCGTCTCCCGATGGGAACCTGTCGCCTCTGCGGGCTGCCGACCGACGGGAGCCCGCTGACGGCCGCTGACGTGGACGGCGCCTTCTGCTGCCGCGGCTGTCTGGAGGTCGCCCGCGCGCTCGACGACCCCGACCGCGCGGACCGCGACGCCGTCGCCGGCCGGCCGAGCGCCGACGAAGCGGCGTCCGCCTCGCAGCGCGCCCCCGACGGTCCCGACGACGCCGCGAGGGCATTCCTCTCGGTCGAGGGGATGCACTGTGCGACCTGCGAGGCGTTCCTCTCCTTGCGGGGCGAGGAGACCGCCGGCGTCCACGCGGTCGAGGCCAACTACGGCACGGAGACCGCCCGCGTCACCTACGACCCCGACCGGATCGACGAGGCGGACCTGCCGGGCGCGCTCTCGGGATACGGCTACGCCGTCCGTCCGGCGGACGCCGACGCGGGCACGGGACCGGCCGGACCGGACGCGGAATCGGGCGGCGGCGCCGCCCGCCGGAACCGGCGCGACGAGACGGTGCAGCGGCTCGTCGTCGGCGGGTTCTTCGCGGTGCTGGTGATGCCGTGGTACCTCTTCTCGCTGTACCCGAGCTACGTCGGCGTCGAGACCGGCGTCCTCGAGGTGGACACGACGACCGCAGTGGGACAGTACCTCCCGCTCGTCTTCATCGCGCTGGCGACCGCGGTCGTCGTCGGCTACACCGGCGCGCCGGTGCTCCGCGGCGCGTGGGTGAGCCTCCGGACGCGCCGGCCGAACATGGACCTCCTCGTCTCCGTGGCCGCGCTGTCGGCGTACGCGTACAGTACCGTCGCGCTGGCGGCGGGGAGCACCCACCTCTACTACGACGTGAGCGTCGCCGTGGTCCTCGTCGTGACGCTCGGACGCTACTACGAGTCCGGCGTCCGCGCGGCCGCGACCGAGCGGCTCTCCGCGCTCACGGCGGCCCGCGTGAGCGAGGCGACGCGGCTCGGCGAGGACGGCGAGCGCGAACCGGTCCCGGTCGCGGCCCTGCAGCCGGGCGACGAGGTGCTCGTCAGGCCCGGGGACCGGGTGCCGGTCGACGGCACCGTCGCCGAGGGCGTCGCGGACGTGGACGAGTCGGTGCTCACCGGCGAGTCGCTCCCGGTCACGAAGCGGCCGGGCGACGGCGTGGTCGGCGGCGCCGTCGCGGTCGACGACGCGCTCGTGGTCCGGGTCGGACCGGCCGCCGAGAGCACGGCCGACCGCATCGCCGCCGCGCTGTGGGAGATCCAGAGCACGACGCCCGGCGTGCAGCGACTCGCGGACGCGCTCGCGACGGTCTTCGTCCCGCTCGTACTCGTGTTGGGGGCCGCCGTCGCCCTCTGGCAGCTCGCGACCGGCGCGACGGTCGCTGCCGCCCTGCTTGCCGGCCTCACGGTCCTCGTCGTCTCCTGTCCCTGTGCGATGGGGCTCGCGACGCCGCTGGCGGTGTCGGCCGGCCTCCGCGACGCCCTCGACCGCGGCGTGGTCGTGACCGACGACACGGTGTTCGAGACCGCGCCGGAGGCGGACGCGGTGGTCTTCGACAAGACCGGCACCCTCACCACCGGCGAGATGCGCGTGGCCGAGGTGGTCGGCGCGGTCGAGACGCTGCGCTACGCCGCCGCCGCGGAGCGGTTCTCGGACCACCCAGTCGCGGACGCGGTGCTGGCGGCGGCGGACGGCGACGGCAACGACGGCGACCGCGACAGCGGCGACAGAAATCCGGCCGCCAGGAGCGAGAAAAAGGCGGCCGCCGGCGTCGCGGTGGACGGCGGGGCCGCGGCGGCGGACGGCGCCGACTCGGCGGGGGAGGCGGCCGCCGATGTCGGGGCCGCGACGATCCCCGACGCGACCGACTTCACTCGCCATCCGGGCGAGGGCGTCGCGGCGACGGTCGACGGCAATCGGGTCGTCGTCGGCACCCCCGACCTCGTGGCCGAGAAGGCCGGCCCGGTCGAGGGCGACCTCGCGGAGACGGTCGCGGCCGCGGACGAGCGCGGGGCGCTCCCGGTCGTCGTCGGCTGGGACGGCGCGGCGCGCGGCGTGGTCGTCGTCGAGGACCCCGTCCGCGAGGCGTGGACCGACGCCGTCGAGGCGTTCGCGGACCGCACCGTCTGCGTGCTCACCGGCGACGCGGGCGGGAGCGCCGACCGCTTCCGCGAGCACCCGGCCGTCGACGAGGTGTTCGCGGGCGTCCCGCCGGACGGGAAGGCCGCGACCGTCCGCCGCCTCGCGGCCGAGGGGACGACGGTGATGGTCGGCGACGGCACCAACGACGCGCCGGCGCTGGCGGCCGCGGACCTCGGCGTCGCGATGGGCGACGGGACCGCCCGCGCGGCCGACGCCGCGGACGTGACCGTCGTGGACGGCGACCTCGGCTCCCTGCGGACCGTCTTCGACCTCGCGCGCGGCACGCGCCGGCGCATCCGCGAGAACGTCTGCTGGGCGCTCGGCTACAACGCGGTCGCGATCCCGCTGGCCGTGTTCGGCCTGTTGAACCCGCTGTTCGCGGCGGTTGCGATGGCCGGCAGCAGCCTGATCGTCGTGACGAACTCGCGACGGTCGGTGTTGGGGGAGGAGTGACCCGCACCGGGCCGATGTTCCGACCCGGCCGACCCGGGCGGCCCGCGGACCTCGCGATTCCCGATCGGCGGGACTGCCGGACGAACATGTGCGCGATAACCCACAGTGGGAATCCGCGAGAACCGAAGTCCGTGAGCGACCAATGAGCGCACAACGACCCGCGGACGCGCCGTTCATGCAGCGCCTCTACAACCGCATCTGGCTGCTGGCGGCGGCGGCGTTCCTGTTCTTCCTCGTCGCATACGTCGGCTGGGGGATCATGGACGTGCTGTCGCTGCCCGTGAGGTGATCACGCATGCCAGCACCACTCGATCCGCCCGAGGGGAACTGGTGGGACGAGCCGGTGAACCGCCGCGAGACGATCTGGCTCGGGATCGCCGGCCTCTGGTCGGTCGGCATCTTCGGCTGGATGAGCGGCTTCACCCAGTTCGGCGACCAGAACCCCATCGGCGAGACGTACGACGTTGAGCCCGACGCGTACCGAGAGCGCGTGCAGGAGTACAAGGACGCCGCCGAGGAGACCGAGCGCGGGCTCGTGCCGCCCGAGGACTCGGTGTACGTCGGCGCGATGCGCTACAACTGGGACGCGCTCCCGGTCGTGCTGGAGGCGGGCCGCGAGTACGACGTTCACCTCGGGGCCTACGACGTGCAGCACGGGTTCTCGATCCGGCCCGAGGAGACGCTGAGCAAGCAGATCAACCTGCAGGTGTTCCCGGGCAACGAGTGGGTGATCCCCATGACGTTCGACGAGCCGGGGACCTACCACGTGATCTGCAACGAGTTCTGCGGGCAGGGGCACCGCTCGATGCACGGCACGCTGGTCGTCGAGGAGGCCTGAGATGCTGGGTACCCTACGCGCGCTGTTCGGCAACGAGTACGACGCCGAGGGGTATCGTAGCTGCTCGGTGACCGGGCTGGACGTCCACCGCTCGGTCGAGGAGCACGTCAAGCTGTTCGGCGTGACGGCCGTGATCGCCCTGGTCGTCGGCGGGAGCTTCGCGTTCACCGTCGCGACCACGCGCTGGGAGCTGATCGGCCTGCTCGAACCCGGCGACTTCTACACGCACCTGAGCCTGCACGCGTGGAACCTGCTGATCTTCTGGATGGTGTTCATGGAGATCGCGGTGCTGTACGTCGGCGGACCGATGGTGCTCGGCCGCCGACTGCCGCTGACGACGCTCGCGAAGGCGGGCTGGGCCGTGATGGTCGCGGGCGCGGTCGGCGTGAACCTCTCGATCTGGTTCACCGAGGCGCCCGAGCAGGCGCCGCTGTTGACCGCGTACGTGCCGCTCCCGGTGTCGCCGTGGTTCTACGCGACGGCCATCGTCTTCCTGCTCGGCGCGACGGTCGCCGCGCTGCCCTTCTTCGCGGCCGTCTGGACGGAGAAGCGCGGCGCGGCGACGAAGACGCTCCCGCTGGTGACGTTCGGCGCGTTCGTCACCGGGGTCATCGCCGTGGAGGCGATCCTCGGCGGCATCGCGGCGTTCGCGTACGCGCTGGTCTGGCGCGTCGGCCTGATCGAGTCGGTCGAGGTCGGCATCTACCGCCAGCTCTACTGGATCGTCGGCCACGGGACCCAGCAGATCAACCTGCTGGCGATGGTGACCGTCTGGTACTTCCTCACGCACGTCGTGGGGGGCGCGGTCGTCGTCAGCGAGAAGGTCTCCCGGTCGGCGTTCATCCTCTACCTGTTCTTCATCAACCTCGGCGCGGCCCACCACCTGCTGGTCGACCCCGGGATGTCGACCGGCTGGCGGGTCTGGAACACCTCCTACGCCTTCTACGGCGCCGCCTTCGCGAGCATGATCCACGCGTTCGCCATCCCGGCCGGCATCGAGGCCGGGCGGCGCCAGCGCGGGCTCGGCGGCGGGCTGTTCGGCTGGCTCACGTCCGCGCCGTGGCGCAACCCCGTCTTCTCGTCGGTGGTGTTCAGCGTCATCCTGTTCGGCTTCCTCGGCGGCATCACCGGCGTCGTGATGGGCCAGATGCAGGTGAACATGACCTGGCACAACACGCTCGCGACCGTCGGCCACTTCCACGCGACCGTCGCGCTCGGGACGACGCTGACGTTCATGGGGCTGACCCTGTTCGTCGTGAAGACGATGTTCCGCCGGGAGTTCGTCTCGGACCGGCTGGCGTCGCTCGTCCCCTACGCCTACGCGGGGACGATGAGCGTCGCGACGCTGATGCTGATGTACGCCGGCATCCTCTACGGCGTCCCGCGCCGCACCGCCGAGGTGGTTCGGAACATCCCCGGCACCGACTTCAGCCTCGCGGCCGCGAGCCCGCTGTTCGCGCTGTTCGGCGTCTTCGCGCTGCTGGCGATCCTCTCGGGGATCCTGTTCGTCGTCGCGACCGTCGGGTCGCTGCTGTTCGGTGCGGACAACAGCGGGGGCGACCTCACGGACCTCCACGCGGAGGGCGGGCTGACGCCGGACGGCGGCACCTCGGTCCACGCCGTCGAGCTCCGGGGGACGTTCGTCCTCTGTCTGGTGTTCATGGCCGCGTTCGTCGCCGCGTACGTCCTGAACTGGTACCTGCTCACGCAGCTGTGGTCGATCGGGGCCTGACGCCCCGATCGGTCGCGAGTCGTCTTCGCTCCGTCCGGATCACCCCACACACTCCATGTCGATCATCCACCGCGCCTCAGCGCCCGTGGCCGGCCTCCGACGCGTCGTTCGCCAGCTCTGGCGGGACCTGTTGAGCGTCTACTACGCCAACACGCCCGCGTGGCGCTGGCTGAAGAGCGGGACGCTCGTCGTGTTCGGCTTCTTCTGTTGGACCGGTTCGAGCGTCCTGCTCTCGTACCGCCCGGACTGGGGGTTCCTCACCTACACGATGGCGTACGGCTTCCTCCTGATCGTCTGGGGGCCGCTCACCCACCTCGGGGTCGTCCCGGCCGCGATCCGACTCCGGCGCACCGCCGAGCACCCGGTCGCCCGGTTCCTCGCGCGACAGGCCTCCAAGCTGAACCTGTCCGTCTTCCTGACGCTCGTGCTCCTCGCCGGCACCGTGACGCCCGGCGTCATGATGTTCGAGTACGCCTCGCCGCTCGCGGACGGCGGCGACGCCGCCCCCGACGCCGGCGCGGACGTGATCTGCGAGGACGAGGGCGACCTCGTGGCCTGTCACCTGGAGGCCGTCCGCGGCGCCGACCGCGTCGTCGTCACGACCGGCGGGGAGGAGCTCGTGACGCTTTCGGAGCCCCCCTACGAGTTCGAGCTTCGGAAGGCCGAACTGACCGACGGCGCGACGGGCAAGCAGTTCGTGGTGGAACTGCGCGACGCCGAGGGCGAGACGCTCCGGCGGTACGTCCAGACCGTCCCGGCCTGAGACCGCGGTCGAGCACGTGAGACGGGGCGCGCCGCCGCGTCCGGGCGGTTCCGTGCCTCCGGTTCCGTGTCCCCGGTTCTGTGACTGCTGATCGTGACAGCAACGTCCAGAAAGCCCCAGCCGGCTCTCTATACGGCGCTTTTTCTGTGTCTGCTACTGATCCTGCTGATCTTGACAGCAACGTCCAGAAAGCCCCAGCCGGCTCTCTGTACGACGTTTTTGAAACTGCTGTCGATCCTGCTGATCTGGACAGCAACACCCAGAAAGCCCCAGCCGGCTCGACCGGCCGTCGTGAGACGGTCCGGGCTGCCTGCGGTAGCGGGCTGCCGGGCTGCGACTCACGGGCTCCCGCTCGTGCCTCGCGGGAACGCGGCACGCTCTGCGCGCTCGCGCCTCTCCGCACCGCCCGCCGCGAGTGCTTGAGGCGCCGGGGCCGGATCGAGCCGGCTGCCCCTTTCAGTCCCACCCACTGCCCCGCGACCGCACAGCACCGCAGCCTCGCCCCTCCCCAGCCTCGGCGGCGGCGCGGCCGCGGAACCGCAACGCACAGCAGGCGGCCGCGCCGCCGCCTCCCTCGCGCGCGTCAGGGTCGCGCGCGCCGACCGCATCGATACGGGTCACAGCACCGACCACCACAGCTACCTCACCGCCACAGCACCCACTACCACCGTCGCCGTTCCTCCCCGCCGCGACCGCCCCGCTTTTCCTCTCGGGCCGCGAGGCGCCTCCATGGAACTTTCAGCGTTCGTCGACCGACTGGACGAGCGACTCGACACCGCCGCGTACGCCGACCTGGACGCGAGCGCGAACGGCCTGCAGGTCGGCCCCGAGGAGGGGACGGTCGAGCGCGTCGCCTTCGCGGTCGACGCGGTCGAGGCGACCGCGGAGGCCGCCGTCGACGCGGGGGCGGACGCGCTGGTCGCCCACCACGGCGTCTCGTGGGGCGGGATCGAGCGCGTGACGGGGCGCGCGTACGGCCGGATCGCCCCCCTGATCGAGAACGACGTGGCGCTGTACGTCTCGCACCTCCCGCTGGACGGCCATCAGGAGCTCGGCAACGCCGCGGGCGTGGCGGCGGCGCTCGGCGTGACCGACCGCGAGCCGTTCGGCTCGGTCGGACCGGAGACGATCGGGACGGTCGGCACCGTCGCCGCGGACGAGGGGCCGCTGTCGGTCGCGGACGTGGAGGCGACGCTGGCGGGGTTCGACCAGGGGCCTGCGGAGACGCGGACGCTCGCGTTCGGCCCGGACCGGATCGACCGCGTGGCGGTGGTGACGGGCGCGGGCGGCGACTGGCTGGACGAGGCGGTCGCGGCGGACGCGGACGCGCTCGTCACCGGCGAGGGAAAGGGCCGGACGTACCACGAGGCGCGCGAGGCGGGGATCAACGTCTTCCTCGCGGGCCACTACGCGACGGAGACGTTCGGCGTGCGCCGACTGCAGGAACTGACCGAGGACTGGGGGCTGGAGACGACGTTCATCGACCACCCGACCGGGCTCTGAGACGGGTCGGCTCTCCGGCTTCGATGCCGGCTTTCTGAACGTTTCGGTGGTCTGTGCCGCCGTGGCGACGCTCCGATACGGTTTTCCGCCGTCCCGCGGAACGGAGGACAAATGCTGTCGCGACAGTTCGTCCGGGAGAATCCGGAGACGGTGCGGGCTGCCCTCGAACAGAAGGGCGTCGATGTGGATCTGGACCGCCTGCTCGCGGTCGACGAGGAGTGGCGCGAGCTCAAGTCGCGCGGGGACGACCTGCGCCACGAGCGCAACGAGGTCTCCTCGCGGATCGGCGAGCTGAAGCAGTCCGGCGAGGAGGAGGCGGCCCAGGAGGCCATCGAGCGCTCGAGCGAGCTGAAGGCGGAGCTGCAGGAGGTCGAGGCGCGCGCCGACGAACTGGAGACCGAACTGGAGCGCCGACTGCTGGAGCTCCCGCAGATCCCGCAGGACTCGGTCCCGGTCGGCGCGGACGAGTCGGAGAACGTCGAGCGCCGCCGCGAGGGGTTCGACGACTTGCGCGGGCTCCCGGAGACGGTCGTTCCGCACTACGACCTGGGCGAGGAGCTGGAGATCCTCGACTTCGACCGCGGCGCGAAGGTCTCCGGCGGCGGCTTCTACTTTGCCAAGGGCGACGGCGCCCGGCTGGAGCACGCGCTGGTCCAGTTCATGCTCGACGTCCACCGCGAGCAGGGGTACCGCGACGTGTTCCCGCCGATCCCGGTCAACTCGGCGTCGATGCGCGGCACCGGCCAGTTCCCCAAGTTCACCGAGGACGCCTACCGGATCGAGGGCGACAACGCCGACGAGTACGACGACGAGGACCTCTGGCTGCTCCCGACCGCGGAGGTGCCCGTCACCAACATGCACCGCGACGAGATCCTGCTGTCTGAGGACCTCCCGCTGAAGTATCAGGCCTACTCGCCGAACTTCCGCCAGGAGGCGGGCGAGCACGGCACCGAGACCCGCGGCATCGTCCGCGTCCACCAGTTCAACAAGGTGGAGATGGTCAACTTCGTGAAGCCCGAGGCGAGCGACGAGCGCTTCGAGGGCCTGCTCGACGAGGCCGAGGAGGTGCTCCGCCGGCTCGACCTCCCGTACCGCATCCTGGAGATGTGTACCGGCGACCTCGGCTTCACCCAGGCGAAGAAGTACGACATCGAGGTGTGGGCGCCCGGCGACGACATGGCGGACGGCCCCGAGCAGGGGGGTCGATGGCTGGAGGTCTCGTCGGTCTCCAACTTCGGGGACTTCCAGGCGCGCCGCGCCGGCATCCGGTACCGCGAGGAGCACCACGAGTCGGCCGACTACCTCCACACGCTCAACGGCTCGGGGCTCGCGGTCCCTCGCGTCGTCGTGGCGATCCTGGAGTACTACCAGAACGACGACGGCACCGTCGACGTCCCGGAGGCCCTACAGCCGTACATGGGCGGGACCTCGGTCATCGACGGCCACGACGCGGTCGGCGAATCGGCGCTGGGCGACGAATAGGTCACGGACGTCGGTGGCTGCGGCGTCTCTCACCCGGACGTCGATACTTCTGACCGGGACAGTAGCACCCGGAAAGCCCCAGCAGGCTGTCCAACGCTCGGCGCGCGCGAGTGACGCGCGCGAGGGAAGCCCGCCCGCGGCCGGAGCATCGCGGAGGCCGCGGGCGGCTGAGGCTGGGGAGGCGTGAGGCCACGCTTGACTCGACAGCCGGCGTAGAGAGTCACCGAGCAACTGACCGCGATGGCTGACTCCACAATCCCGGTCCTGGCGGACTGAAAGGGCGAGGCCGGTCGCGGGCGCTCAGACGACCCCTATCGGCGCGGGCGGTGTCTCCAGCGCGCCACTGCACGCTGGAGAGCAGCGAGACGCGGTTTGTCTCGCCCGCCGGAGAGCGCCGATATGTCGCTGAGCGCCCGCGAGCGGTCGAGGGCTTTCTGGGTGTTGTCGGCAAGCACAGCAGAACGCTTGATCACACAAAAACCGACGTATGGCGAGCGGTCGAGGGCGTTCTGGATGTTGGCGGTGAGCACAGCAGCGCGCTTGACTGATCCAGAAAAATCGTCCGACGACTGGTCCGAACCGCTCCGACCGACTGCTTAGCTCTCGCTCGCCTCGTAGACGACGCGCACGTCGACGGAGACGCTCACGTCGCCGGTCTCGACGCCGGTCGCGGCGTCGCCCGCCTCGGCCGTTTCTGCCGCGTACCGCGTCGTGTACGGGTTGACGCTGGTCTGTGCGGTGGAGACGGCGTAGACGCCGTCGACGGTCAGCCCGGAGCTGTTGGCCAGCACCGCGGCGTCGGCGTCGGCGTTCTCCATCGCGTTCTCCAGCGCCTCCTCGCGGAGTTCCTGCTCGCGCTCGTCGCTCAGACCGAAGCTGATGCGGTCGACGCCGTCCGCACCGGCGTCGACGGCCACGTCGATCACCTCGCCGACCGCCTCGACGTCGTGGAGCACGACCTCGTAGCGGTGCTGGCCCTCGTAGGTGGTGACGTTCGGTCGCTCGCGGGACTCCCGCGTCTCGCGGATGGAGTAGTACTCGGTGCGGATCCGGTCCTCGGCGACGCCCCACTCGATCAGCGCGTCGCGCAGGCCGTCGTCGCGCTCGGCCAGCGACTGGCGCACCTCCTCGGGGTTGTCGCCGGTCGCGAGCACCGACACCGTCAGGGTGGCGCGGTCCGGTTCGGCGGTCGCCTCCCCGCCGGCGCTCACCTCGATGGTGCGCTCGGGGGCGTCCTCGCTCGTCGTCGACGCGTCCGTCTGCCCGCCCGCGAGCCCCGCGCAGCCGGCGGTCGCCAGCAGCGCGACGGCCGCGAGCGCGGCCAGCAGCTTTCGTGTTCGTCCGTCCATACGCGACCCGTCGCACCCCGGCTCCCTTAACGTGCCGTTGACACAAAGAGCGGTTTGTGTCACGGCCGGCGGGTCGCCCTCGGCCGGTTCGGCCGCTCTCCGGCGCTCAGGTCGCTCGCTCGACCGCGACGATCCGGACCTCCACGGTGACGGACGTGCCGGTCGCGGCCTCGATCCGCTGGTCGAGCCGGTCGGCCAGCCCGGAGACGGTTCCGCCGGGCTCGGCGCCGACGGTGACGGTGACGCGTTCGAGCTCCAGCGGCGGGACGGTCCCGGTCCGGTGCAGCTCCAGGTCCAGCAGGTCGAGCTGTGCCTCCGCGCGCTCCAGCTCCTCGCCGACGGCCGTCCGCACCTGCTCCTCGGTCGTCGCGGCCGCGTAGGCGTCGTAGGTGACGCCGCCGAGGAACACCGAGAGGAGTGCGATGGCGGCCACGAGCACCGTCGCGCGCTTGATCAGCGCCGACTTCGCCTCCGCCTGTCGGAACCACGAGTCCGGGCGGTACCCCTCGTACCACAGCATCACGAGCGCCGCGAGGTTGATCGAGAGCACGTTCACGAGCACCAGCACGCCCGCGCCGATCGCGAGCCGGGGGATGTTGAACGCGATGCCGATGCCCACCGCCGCGGCCGGCGGGATGAGCGCCACCGCGATCATGACGCCGACGAGCGCGGAGGAGACGCCGGTGATGAGCGAGACGATGCCCGCGATGCCGGCGCCGATGGCGACTGCCAGCGCCAGCACGTTCGGCGCGAGTCGCTCCGACACCTCCGCGAGCGCCAGCGGGTCCATCCCCGGCGGAACGAGATTCAGCGTCCGGAGGCCGGCGGCGAAGACGGCGGCGGCCGCGACCGCGAGCCCGACGCCGAGCGCCTGCAGCCGGATCCCCTTCCGGAACAGCTCGTCGTCGTCGACCACGGTCCCGACCGCCGCGGACATCGCCGGGCCGATGAGCGGCGCGATCACCATCGAGCCGACCACCGTGGCGGGCGAGTCGAGGAGCAGTCCCGCGGTGGCGATCACCGCGGAGACGACCGTCATCAGGACGTAGGTGCCGGTGCCGGAGACGAGGTTCTCCGCCTTCGTCTGCAGCTCCTCGCGCGCGATCCGGTCCTCGCTCCGGTCCGACTGCTCGGCGTAGCTCTCCTCCAACTGCTCGAAGCGTCTGGAGATGACCGTCTCCGCCGAGACGATGACGGTGTAGGTCCGCTCGTCGATGCCGGCGTCGCGAAGCCGGTCGAGCACCGGTTCGACCGCGGCCGTCGGCAGGGGGAACGTGACGACCGCGGTGAACTCGCGGCCGCTCGTCTCGTCGGTCACGACGTAGTCGATCCCCTCCTCGTCGAGCGCGTCGATCACCGCGGCCCGCTTGCCGGCCGGGATCATCACCTGTACCAGTCGCACGTCCGTCTCTCTCCCGCGGACGGCTTAAAAAGCGGGGACGGGCGGTCCGCGTCGCGCGGCGCCCGTCGCGGCTCTCACTCGGGCGCGCGCTCGGCCAGCACCGGGATCGCCGCCAGTTTCTCGTCGTCGAGCGCGTCCCAGTCCACGCCCCGTGGGCGTTCGAAGGGCGTCCCCGTGCGGATCGTCCGCTCGGGGGTACAGATCAGGTCCATCGGCACGTCGTGGGCGTCCGGCGCGGGCGCGTCGGCGGGGTCGAGCACCTGTCGCTCGTGGACCGTGGTCGCGACGGTCGTCTCGGGGCCGACGGCGTCGAGCTCGGCCAGCATCGCCCACTCGAGGTCGCTGTACCCCTCGCCCTTGCCGACCCGCGCGCCCGCCGGCGTGACCGCGACGGAGCCGGAGACGATCAGGTCGATGTCGGGGACGTCCTCCGGCCCGACCGGCACGCCGTGTTCGGAGATGCCCGAGACGGTGGTCGCGTCGTCCACGTCCGGCACCGCGTCGGGGTCGAGCTCCAGGAACGGCTCCGGGTCCCGGAGTCGGGGCTGTGCCGCGTAGACGGTCTTCCCCGCCCGCAGCGCGGCCCGCCGAACCGGCAGCTGCGGCGCGTCGGGGTTGCACTTCAGCGTCGCCGCGGCGGCCCACTCCTCGGTCGCCGCCAGTCGCTCCGCCGCCTCACTCGCGCCCGCGAAGTTGGGGATGCGGCCGTGCGGCGGGAAGGGGAACCGCGCGATCCCCTCTGCCTCCAGCGCGTCCCAGACCGACTCGCGAACGGCCTGCTTGTCCATGCCCCGCGATGGGTCGCGGGAGGCAAGAACGCACCGACGGCGGCGGCGTCCGACGCCGATCCGTCGCAACGTTTATGTATTGAGTGTGGGATGTTCGGCCGACATGCTCGAAGACGGACTCTCGTACCCCGTTCGGGGCGACTGGATCGGACGCGTGATCATCGGCGGCGTGCTGGGCTTCCTCTCGTTCCTGCTGATCCCGGCGTTCGCGCTGATGGGGTATCTGGTACAGGTGCTGGAGACGACCGTCGCGGGCGCCGAGGACCCGCCCGAGTTCGAGGCGTGGGGCGACCTGCTCGTGAAGGGGATCGTCGCGACGGCCATCGCGCTCGCGTACACGATCGTCCCGCTCCTCGTCTACTTCGTGTTCGTCTTCGTCGTGCTCGGCGCCGGCGGCGCGATCGGTGGCGACGCCGGCGCGCTGGTCGGCAGCCTCGGCGCGATCGCCGCGCTGGCGTTCCTGCCGGTGCTGTTCCTGGTCTACTACGCCGTGCCGGCGGCGCTGACCGCCTACGCCGCCCGCGGTTCGGCGGGCGCGGCGTTCGACGTGTCGATCCTCCGGCCGGTGCTTTTCAGCACGGAGTACCTCGTGGCGGTGCTGTTGCCGATCGTCGTCACGTTCGTCCTCTGGATCGCCACCCTGGTGCTCGCGGTCACGGTCGTCGGGATCGTGCTCCTCCCGTTCCTGCAGTTCTACGGGCAGGTCGCGATCTTCCGGATGTTCGGCACCGCCTTCGCCAGCGTGAGCGACCGCGTCACGCTCGGCGGAAGCGGCACCGCCTCGGCCGCGGTCTGACGCCGCGACTCGGCCGCAATCGTCGCGCCGCGACCGTCGCGACTCGGCCGCGGTCTCACGCTGCGACCGCCGCGACCGCCGCGGCGCAGGAGCCGGCGGCACCGCCGGAGCACCTTTCCTGTTCGCGGCCGAACCGTCGACCGCCATGTCCGAGGACGTGACCGTCGACTTGGAGGTAGAGGTGGAAGTGGACGCCGACGAACTGGAGGTCGAGCGCGAGGACGCCGAGTTGATCGAGGCGAGCTACGAGGCGAGCGGCGTCGAGATCGAGATCGAGGCCGAAGTCGAGACGCACGGCGGTGAGCGCGGTTCGGAGGCCGCTGACGCCGACGAGGCGGACGAGGAAGAGGAGGACGCCGACGAAGCGGACGAGGAGAACGGCGGCTACGAGGACTTCGAGTAGCGCGGTCGCACGTCCCCTCCTCTCCGTCCCTTCGACCCGCATCCGCGCCTTTTACCCGCGACGGCGGCCAACGGCGGGTATGTCCGACCCACGCGTCCCCGGCGAGGGGAGCGTCATCGAGCTTCCCTGCGGCGAGACGGTCCGCTTCGGCGACCTCGACCTCGGGATGCGCGAGTACCAGTGTGACTGCGGCGACGCGCACGCGGTCGTGATGGACGTCCATCCCCCGGAGCGCTTCCTCCCCGACTTCCTGGTCGAGGTGCTGCGGGAGGCCATCGACACGACCAGCGAGGAGATGCGGGAGTTCGGCACCCCGCACCTCATGGGCATCGTGATGGAGGAGTTCCCCGAGGCGGTCGTCGCGGAGGACGCCTCAGAGGACGCGGACGTGGGCTACGCGCTCGTGTGGGTGGCCGACTTCGACGCCCGCCGGCTCCACGAGGTCGTCGTCGAACTCGTGATCGAGCTGATGGAACACGCCGTCAGCCACGGCGAGGACGAGGGCGCGCTCCGCGAGTTCGAGGGGATGATGCACGAGTTCGACGTGAGCGCGTTCGTCGACCAGTACCGCGACGAGCGCGATCTCGACGCCGAGGACCCCTACGCGTAGTCGTCTCGCAGCCACGCAGTCGGTCCTTCACGCCCCGACTTACTGCAGGTCCGCGGCCTCGACTATCTCCGCGAACTCCCCGCTGAGGTGCGCGAGCGCGGTCCAGTGGATCGTCTCCGGATCGATGCGCTCCCCGTCGAGTTCGCGCTCGTGGGCCGCGGTCGCGTCCCGGACGAGCAACACCTCGTAGCCGCGGTTCTCGGCCATCCGGACCGTGGTGGAGACGCAGTGGTCCGTCGTCAGCCCGCAGACGACGAGCGTCTCGGCGCCGCGCTCGCGGAGCCACTCCTCCAGCCCCGTGTCGAGAAACGCGCCGTTGACGGACTTCTCGAAGACCGCCTCGCCGTCGAGCGGTTCCAGTCCCGGCTTCCACGCGAAGCCCGGCGACTCGGGGCGGAGCGGGGAGCCCGACTCGGTGGAAGCGTGTCTGACGTGCGCGACCGGCCGCCCCGCCTCGCGCCAGCGCCCGAGCAGGTCGGCCGCGACCGCCTCCGCGTCGCGGTTGTTGCGCTCGCCGTACGCCGGCCCGTCGAATCCGCGCTGGAAATCGATCAGCAGGAGTACGGCGTCGTCGAGCTTTCGATCCAGCGGACGCCGCTCGCCGTCCTCAGACATCGCGGACGCCCCCGTCGGTCGCGGGCGCGCCGCCGCGGTCGCGCGGCGCGGTGCCGTCGTCCCCCGAGTCGAACCGCCGCCACGCACCCGGCTCCAACAGCCAGTCGTCCACCTTCGGATGCTCGCGGTCGACGGTCATCGGGCAGGCGTCGGGCGCTTCGTCCTCCTCCTCGCGGAAGAGGTACTGGGGCCACTCGCGGTCGCCGGCCACGCCGTAGTCGCCCAGGTCCGCGTGCGGACAGACGCCGTCGTACTCCTCCAGCCGTCCCTGGATGACCTCGCGGGCCCGTTGTCCGGCCTCCGTGTCGGCGGTGACGCCCTCGAAGACCGCCCGCGGCTGGAAGGTTATCTCCAGTCCGACCGGGCAGTACCGGCTCCGACGCTCGTCGTAGAAGGGCGCTCGACAGGTCGGGAACAGGGGCTCGCCGCCGAAACAGAACTCCCAGTAGGGGTCGTCGGGGTCGGTCGGCACGTCCTCGGGCCAGGGCTCGGGGTCGTGGACGTGGAGGAACTGCAGAACGTGCCACAGCGCCTCGTGGTAGTCGGCCTCCGAGAAATCGTCCGCCGGCGGGCGGAAGTAGGTCACCAGCGGCGCGCGCTCGGCGTGGTCCTCGTAGGCGTCGAGGTACTCCAGCAGGGCGTCGCGCAGCCGGAGCAGGGCCGCGGGGTCGGTCAGCGAGTCACAGACCGTATACAGCAGGTCGCCCTCGCGTTCGGCCTCGATGCCGAAGTAACAGGGGAACGGGGTGTCGTTCCGCTCCCCGAGCATGGACGCGCGGAACGTCTCGTAGTGCCGCTCGACCCATTCGGGGACGCCGTCGTCGATCCTGTCCCGGAGCGCGCTCTGATCCAGCAGGACGCCGTCGATCCCCGGCTCGTTCATGGGGCGAGTTCGGGCAGGTGCGCTCTTGAGCCTTCTGTCCGCCTCGGCGGGACCGATCGCCCGATCAGGCCGCCCCGACCGCTTCCGTCCGGCCGCCCCTACGGCCGCCGGACGCGCACGGTGCCGTCGCTGGCGACGGTGACGAACAGCCGCTGGCGGACCTCCCGGCCCTGCACCGCGTCCCCGGCCGCGTCGCCGACGACCTTCATCAGGTCCGGCGCGGTGTGGCCCACCTTCACGCCCGCCTCGTCGCAGGCGTCGTACACCCGGCTCGGAACGTCGTAGAGGTCCGTTCCGGCCGGGATCTCCACGCGGACGGGCGCGGCGAGCGCCTCCGCGAACGCCACGGTCTCGCGGGCCTTCTCGACGTTCTCCCGCGCGCTCGCCTCGACGCTCGAGACGTTCGCCCTGGAGGTTCCCAGCCGGTCGGCGACGTCGATCTGTCTGAGTCCCCGCTCGCGGAGCGCGAGCACCTCGGCTTGCCGCCGCGTGAGCACGCTCGCGTCCGCGTCGAAGCCGGTCCGGTCCAACAGGTCGTCGGCGTCGACCGCGTCGTCGTCCGCCGGCTCGTCGTCGGCCATGTCTCCCCCGAGGAGTGGCGGACTCAAAAAGCTACAGTCGCGGCGGCCGGCGGTCGACTGAGTGTTGCGCCCACCGGCGATCCTTTATGGAACCCGGCAAATCCCCCCGGTGCGGAAGTCCGGCGCCGGGTGGTGCCGGCGCGAGAACGGTACGGGTCTGTGTGAGGGCTTCCGCGCTTTTCCGCGGAGCTGGACCGCGAAGGCGAGCGACGGCGCCGCCGCTCGGCGCTCGAGAACGGACTGAGGGGAGTAAGCCCCCTTCTGTTCGGCCCGACATTCGGCTGAGCGTCCGCGCCTCGACCGGACTACCAAACGGCGCGGACTTGCACCGGCGAGGATTCGCCGTTCCATCCCTTCCCGCCCGTCGCCGCTTCCGCGGCGTGGCGACGGGACCGTCACCTGTTCCCTCGGTGGGTTCGCTCCCTTCCCTCGCGGGTCGGTTCGCACGTCCGCGGCGGACCGCGGACGCCGCCGGCCGCGACGCGGCCGACGCACCTCATCGGTCGGGGCGGGGGGTCTCGTTTCTGTTCCAGAGCCAGCCGTCTCCGACTCCGGGCTTGCGCCCGGTCGCCCGTCCGGTCGGTGGGGGGACTTTCCTCATGCGTAACGCACGGGAGTCGGGCTCCCTCTGCCCGATTCGGGGTAGCGGACCGGCGCGAATAAGCCGTTCGGTCGGACGAGTGCGCGCCACGGTCCCGGCGACGCGGGCGCCGACACACGGCCGACCGAGACCTCCGCCGGGACCGATCAGGCTCGAGGACCCCGAACAGTCCCCGCGACGACCCCGATGTTTCCGACGATACGTCGCCGTCGAGAGCGTGTCGGCGACGAATCATCGACCGCGCCGGCCAGATCCTTCATTATCGTCCGGCCGGAAGGGAAGGGTTCAAGTCAGCACACCACTACCAAACGTACATGTCCGAGGCGCAGACCGTCGAGGTTTCCTACGAGGACGGCGCTCGTGCGGTCGAACTCGCCCGCGAATCGGTCGAGGCGTTCGTCCGGCAGGGGCAGCGCGAACAGCCCGGCTGTATGCGGGACGCCTTCTACAACCGGACCGGGGCCTTCGTGCGCCTCCAGTCGACGCGGGGTCGCGGTCAGCTCCGCGGGTGCGCCGGCGCCTATCGCGGCTCCGACCAGCTCGGTCACGCCATCGTCGACGCCGCCATCTCGGCCGCGTCCGACGACTCCTGCGGCTCCGAGGTCGGGCCGAAGGAGCTCGACAGCCTCAACGTCTCCGTCTGTATCGTCTCCAACACCGTCCTCACCGACGACCCCCTCGCCGACCTCGAGGTCGGCACCCACGGCGTCGCGATCGACGCCGGCGGGGACCAGTCGTGGCTCTACCCGACGCTCCCGGTCGAGCACGGCTGGAGCGCCGAGCAGTTCCTCGCCCGCGCCTGCCGCAAGGCCGGCCTCGCGGCGGACGCGTGGGAGGACGACGACGTGATGGTCACGCTCATCGAGGGGCAGGTCTTCCGCGAGCGCGACGACGGCGGCGCCGTCGAGGCGCTGTAGCGGCCGGTTCCCGACGGTGGTTCTCCCGCGATCCTCGCCCGCCCGCGAGCCGCGGCTGCGCCGTTCCGGCCCGAAACCCCGAAAAGTGTCGGCCGGCTACTGACGGGCAATGACCGACGACGACACCGCCAAGGAGAGCGTTTTCCTCGTCACGCACGCGGACGACGACGACGCCGTCCTGAAGGACGTCCACGACGGGCAGGTACACACGCTGAGCGACAACCCCGGTCTCGACGAGGACGACGTGGTCGAGGGGCGGGTCGCCCCGGACCCGCCGCTGGAGGTGACCTACCGGCTCGTCGAGGTGGAGTCGCGCCGCACGGTCGCCATCGAGGAGAGCCGCGAGCCGCCGACGACCCAGGAGCGGTCGATCGCCGCCGACCAGGCGGTGGGCGAACTGACCACGGAACCCCGCGCCGGCGAGGGGGAGATCCACGTACTCACCGTCCCCGAGGAGGGCACCGAGGAGGCGGTCGCGGACGTGGTCGAGGACCGCGAGGGGACGCTCTCCCGGGCCGCCCGGCTCGGCGTGAACCGGGTCGAGGTGCGCTCGGAGCCCGGCGTGGTGAGCGTCCGCTACATGCCCTGACCGTCGCCTTCGGTCTCTGCGGGACGCTCGGGGTCGAGGGTGATGGTCGCGTCGGTCTCGATCCGAACGACGGCGTCGACTTCACACAGCGCGTCGACCCCCGTCTCCGGCACGCTGACGAGCCACGCGTCGAACCCGAGATCGCGGACGACCGCGCCCTCGACCGCCGCGACGGCCTCCCGGAGCGGCTCCGGCCCGGCCGCGTCGTCGGTCGACGCGTTCGCGGTCGAGGCACCTTCGGCGGCGTCGCTCCCGACCGCGTCCGGGTCGACCTCCACCACGAGGCCGACTTCCTCGTCCGGTTGCGGGTCGCGCCTGATGCTCCGGACGGCGTGCGAGAGGTACATCTACTCCCCCGCGTCGGCCTCGACGGCCGGATCGATCGGCGCCTCGGCCCCCTCCGCGGCGCGGTCGGCCGCCTCGAACCCCGCGAGGATGCCGCCGTTGAGCGAGCGCTCGGGGTACTGCGCCCGACTCGCCATCCCCGCGTAGTAGACGCCGGGCGCGACCGCGTCCGCGAGGTCGTAGGGGATCACCTTCTCCAGGTAGCCGCGCTCGTACACCGGGGCGGCTCGGGGGTTGCGCGCGACGCGGAACTCCCGCACGTCCTCGTCGGGGTCGAAGTCGGGGAACAGGTCGGCGATGCCGTCGAGCCAGCGCTCCTCGAGCGCCGCGTCGTCGTCCCGCCAGTTCCGCTCCTCGCGTGACTGGACGTAGCTCGCGACGTACAGCAGGTGGTCGCCGCCGTACCGCTCCGGCGGGACGAAGTTCGTGTGCTCGATCAGCGCGCCGAAGGGCGCCTCGTCCGCGACGTTGAGCCAGTAGGTGTCCGTCAGGGGTTCCTCGAGCGTCACCGTCGCACAGACCGCCCCCTGGAAGTCGATGTCGCAGGCGTAGCCGGTGAGCGCTTCGAGGACGTTCGGCATCGCCGCGACGACGACGCCGTCGACCTCCCTGACCGCCTCGCCGTCGGCCGTCTCCACCGTGACGGTCTCGACCGGGCCGCGGAGGTCGGCGTCGGGCGCGGGGTCGGCACTCTCCGCGGAGTCGCCGCCCGCGACCGTCGCGCCCCCGGCGCCCGCGACGCGCGGGTCCGCGAAGCCGACGTTCGTCACGCGGGCGCCAGTGGTGACGTTCTCGCGGCCGACCGCGTCGACCAGCGCGTCGAGCAGGACGCCGAAGGAGCCGTCGAGGTAGCCGAGCACCTCGCCGCGCAGGAGGTCGCGCTCGCCGCGGAACTTGATCCGCCCGAGCAGCCACGCCGCGGAGACGTCCCCCTTTCTGTCGCCGAACTTGGCGTCGAGCAGGGGCTCGAAGAAGTGGTCGTAGACGCCGCGAGTCGTGTGCTCGATCAGGAACTCGTCGACCGGCACGTCCTCGAAGTCGGTGAGGTCGTCGTAGGTGTCGAACGACGGGATCCCGCCGCGCACGTCGACCTCCTGCGTCAGGAGCGCCAGCCGGAACTTGTCGTAGAGGCTCATGTGCGGGTACGCGAGGATCTCCCACGGCTTGTCCAGCGGGTGGACCACGCCGTCGACGTAGTAGGCGTTCTCGCCGATCCGCCACTCGACCCGGTCGCCGACCCCCAGCTTCTCAGCCAGCTCGACGATGGTCTCCTCTGACTTCGAGAGGTGGTGATAGTACTTCTCGATCGGCTGTCCGGCGGTCTCGTGGAGCGCCGCGAGCCCGCCCACCTCGTCGGACGCCTCGAACACCTGCACCTCGTGGCCGCGTTCCTGGAGCCGGTAGGCGGCCGCGAGGCCGGCGATCCCGCCGCCGACGACTGCGTACATGTCCCTCACTCCGCGTGACCGGCGTAAGTGCGTTGTGGAACCCGAGGGATCGGTTATGGGGACGGCTCCCGTATCCCGGCCATGGCCCCCGACTGGACCCGCCGCGACACGCTCGCCGCCGCCGGCGCCGCGGTCGCCTGTAACGTCCTCGGTGCGCTCGGCGTTCCCTTCACGACGCCCGACGCCGCCTGGTTCCGCGCGCTCGACCTCCCGGTCTTCTACCCGCCGAACTGGGCCTTCGGCGTCGTCTGGCCGATACTGTACGCGCTGCTCGGGATCGGCGCCTACCTCGTCTACCGCGAGGGGCGATCGCGGGACGCGAGCGCGGCCGGGATCGGTGGGGGCGGCGGACTTCTCCCGACCGACCGCGACGCCCGCCTCGCGCTGGGGCTGTTCGCGGTCCAACTGGCCGTCAACGTCGCGTGGTCGCCGGTCTTTTGGGGGCTGCGGCGCCTCGACCTCGGGCTCGCGGTGCTGGTCCTCCTGATCGGACTCGTCGGCGCCACGGTCGCGGCCTTCGCCCGCGTCGACCGCCGGGCCGCCGCCCTGCTGGTCCCCTACCTCGCGTGGGTCTGCTTCGCGACCGTGCTGAACGCAGCGATCCTGTTCGGGAACTAACGCTGCGCGGCTCGGTCGCCCGCCTCAGTCCGCGTTCACGTCGCCGGTGGTCCGGTCCCGGGACGCCGCCACGCGGTCGGCGTGGCTCCGCAGGTCCTCGGCGACCGCTCGGGCCTGCTCGGGCGTCAGCCGGAGCACGTCCGCGTGGTGGCGGAGATCCTCGACGCCGGCGAGGTCGGTCCCGTCGAGTTCGACGCGCAACTCGACGTGGTCCGGGTCTCGACGATCCGCGGTCGCGTCGAGGACGCCGAGCGCCTCGGCGGACCAGTCGGCGCCGACTGCCTCGCCCTCGACCAGATCGAGCGTCGTGTATCCGGTGACGCGAGAGATCCGGTCGGGCATCAGTCGTCGCTCCGGAGCGGCGTGTCGTCCGGCGCGGTCGGTGCGGGGCTGTCCTCGATCGCGTCCTCCTCCGCGTAGGGGTACCAGGTCCGCTTGGTGTTGTGCATGAAGGGGTCCTCGTAGGAGGTCTCCGCGGGTTCGATCAGGTCGGCGAGCGCCTCGCCGTCGCGGGCGGCGACGAACTCGCGGAACGACTCCGTGCCCTCGCGGCGCTCCGCGTACGCCTCGATCAGGCTCGCGATGGCGCCCGGCACCTCGTCGACCGGCACGCGCTGGACGACCCACCGCGCGAACGTGGGGTCCTCCCCCAGCCCGCCGCCGAGTCCGATATCGAGCGCCTCCACCGGCTCGCCGTCCTTCCGGGTCTTCATGCCGCGAAGCGCCACGTCCGCGATCTGCGGCTGCGCGCAGGAGGCGGTGCAGCCGGAGAGGTGGATGTGGAAATCCTCCACGTCGTCGGGGAGGTCGACGTTCGCGCGGAGCCAGCGCGCGAACCGAACCTGTCGGTTCTTCGTCTCCACGATGGACAGCGAGCAGAACTCCGTCCCGGTGCAGGCGATGGAGCCGCGCTGGAAGGGGTGCGGGTCCGGGCTGTACCGGTCGAGCACCGGCTCGTCCCGCAGGGCGGAGAGCGCGTCGTCGGGCACGTCGGTGAGGATCACGTTCTGCCGCTGCGTGAGCCGCACCTCGCCGGAGCCGTGTGTCTCCGCAGCGTCCGCGAGCGCGAGCGCGTCGTCGACGCCGATGCGCCCGACGAGCACGTTGAGCCCGACGTAGTTGTCGCCGTCCGCCTGCGCGTGGACGCCGACGTGGTCGGCGTGGCCGCGGTCGGGTTCCGCACGCCCGCGGTCGTCGGTCCCCGCCCCGCCCGCGTTGTACGAGTAGCTCTCTCGGAGGTCCTCGCCGGCCGGCGCGAGGTCGCCGTCGACGTACTCCTCGACGAGCACGCGGCGGAACTTCTCGATCCCCCACTCGTCGACGAGGAACTTCACGCGGGCGCTGTAGCGGTCCTCGCGGTCGCCGTGGTCGCGGAACAGCGCGCTGACCGCGCCCGCGACCTCGACCGCCTCCGAGGGGGTGACGAAGACTTCCAAGTCCTTCGCGAACCGGGGCTCGTTGCGCGCCAGCCCGCCGCCGACGCGGAGGTTGTACCCGCGGACGGTCACCCCGTCGCGCTCCGCCTCCGCGGGCTCGAACGCGAGGTCGTTGATGTCGCCCTGGCCGCAGCCCTCGCGGCAGCCCGTCACGCTCACCTTCCACTTGCGCGGGAGGTTCGCGTGCGCGTCGTCGCCCTTGAACGCGTCGTGGAGGTCCGTCGCCAGCCCGAGCGCGTCGACGAACTCCGCCTCGTCCTTCCCCGCGACCGGACACCCGACGATGTTCCGCCACGAGTCGCCGCAGGCCTGCTGCGTGGAGAGCCCGGCCTTCTCGAGGCGCTCGAAGACGTCGGGCACGTCCTCGAGGTTGATCCAGTGGAGCTGGATCGCCTGTCGGGTGGTCACGTCGAGGTAGCCGTTTCCGAACTCGGGGTTCTCGACCGGCCCGGTCGCGAACTCGCGGGCGATCTCCGCGACCGCGCGGAACTGCCCCGGCTCCAGCACGCCGTTCGGCGGCCCGATACGGAGCATGAAGTACGACTCCTGGCCGGAGCGCTGGTGGTACAGGCCGTACCACTTGAAGCGCTCGAACCACGCGTCGCGCTCGTCGTCGGGGATCGAGTCGAACCCCGCCTCGGCGAAGCGCTCGATGTGCTCGCGGATCTCCTCGCCGTACACGTCCTCCTTCCATCGCTCGACGTCGGTCGGCATGGATCCCCGGTGTGCCCGTCGGGAGAAAAGGGGGGACCGCCGCGTCAACCATTCGCGCGACCGCGGACGGGACCCGAGGGGGTCACCGTCGCGAGATGGCGGAGATTTTTGCCTATTCAGCGGAGAAAGCACTTATGACGTCCCGCGCTTCCGCCGCGTATGCCCTCCGATCACCCCCGGCGTCGCCTCCTCGCGGCGGTCGGCGCTGTCGCGGTCGGTTCCGCGGGCTGTCTCGGGGCGCCCCCCGCCTCCGACGGGACGGAATCGCCGACAGCGACGCGCACGGAGACGCCCACTCCCACCCCCACTCCGAACCCCCCCGTCGGCGACGAGGAGGCGACCGAGCGCGCCCTCGCCGCGGAGGAGGCGTACCTGCAGGACCGCCTGTCCGCGGCCGACTGTCTGGAGAACTGGGGAACGACCCCGACGACCGCGAGCAGGGAGGCGGCGGTCGTCGCCCGTACCGACGAGCACGTCCGCGTGGAGCTCCAGCACCCTTACTGGTACTCCACGGCCAGCGCGGAGGCCGACAGCGCGAGCGAAGCCGTTTACGAGGTCACCGCCGACGACGAGCGTCGCGTCGAGGGGGACGAGATCCAGCCCTGTTAGCCGTCGCCATACGGGACCGAGATCGCACACCAGGGTGGGGGATCGACGGTCCGAGAACCCCCACCCGGAGCGAGCACGCTGCACTCACGGCGGGAGTCGCGCCCGATCCCTGAAAAGCGTCCGGACGAACGCGGTGCTGTGGCGGTGCTGCGGTGCTGCGATGCTGTGGCGGTGCTGCGATGCTGTGGCGGTGCTGCGATGCTGTGGCGGTGCTGCGATGCTGTGGCGGTGCTGCGATGCTGTGGCGGTGCTGTGGCGGTGCTGTGGCGGTGCTGTGGCGGTGCTGCGGTGCGGTTGCGGTGGGTGGGGCTTTCCGGGTGGTGCTGTCCAGCACGGCAGTATCGACAGTAGTCACAAAAACACCACCCCGGGACGGGGACCCGACAAAAACTCCGCGCGATGCCGAGTATCGCCATCACTCGACACGTGCCGGACGCTCCGCCACGGCGAACCCGTCCTCATCGACGTGACCCACGCGCACCCACCCGACGCGGCCGGAGGCGCCGCAGTCCAGACACCGTCCCACGGTCCGCGCTTCCACGATCCCGTCTTCGCGGCGAGCCTTCTCGAAGGCCTCCACGAGCACGTCGGAGCGGTCACAGTCACAGCAGGCGGCGTCGAGGCGCCAGACATCGGCGACGCCGACCGCGCGGTCGCCGCCGACCGAGATCCACGCGCCGTCGTCGAAGACGCGGACGGAGGTGTCCATGCCCGTTCCTCACCCCGCGGACGCCTCATCCCGGCGACGGTCGCAACCGTTGCCGGCGTGTCGGACGGGGTGACAGTCACGGACGCGGACAAGTATCGACGCTATCGGCGAGCGGCGTCCGAGTTTGTCGCCGCCGGCCGCCTTCTTGGGGGCCGCGGCGGTAGGCCCGGACATGACCGACGAGGGACGCGGCGTGCGCGAACACGCCTCTGCCGACGTGGCGCCGGAGCTGTACGCGACCGACGGCGGGGCCGAAAGCGACGCGGACGCCGCTGGCGAGGAGGACTCCGGCGACGACGAGCATCTTGACGGCCTTCCGGAGGGCGCCGGTTGCACGGAGATCTGGGAGCACCTCTCGGAGCGCCGCGAGGAGTAGCGGTCACTGAGCGGCGCGCAGAAGCGACCGCCGGAATGATGCGCGGAAGACCGGTTCGCGCGAGCGTCTACTCCAGGTCTAGCAGCCCCGCGATCTCGTCGAGGTAGTCGCGGTAGATCCTGATGGCGGACTCGACCGGCTCCGGCTGGGCCATGTCAATGCCGGCCTCGCGGACCACTTCGAGGGGGTAGTCGGAGCCGCCCGCTTCCAGCATCGCGCGGTAGTCCGCGGCCGCCTCGTCCCCCTCGTCGAGGATGCGGTCGACGATGGCCGCGGCGGCGGCGATGCCCGTCGAGTACTGGTAGACGTAGAAGTTGTAGTAGAAGTGCGGGATGCGCTCCCACTCGCGCTCGATGCCGCCGGTGAGCTCGACGGGGGCGTAGTAGCGCCCCTTCAGGTCGCCGTAGATCTCGTCGAAGGCGTCGGGCGTGAGCGCGCCGTCGTCCTCGACGACCTCGTGGATCTCCTGTTCGAAGGCGGCGAACATCGTCTGGCGGAACAGCGTCGAGCGGAAGCGCTCGAGGTACTCGTCGAGGACGTGCGTGCGGAGTTCGTCGTCCTCCAGGGTCTCGAGGAGGTGGTGGGTCAGCAGCGTCTCGTTGACGGTGGAGGCGATCTCCGCGACGAAGATCTCGTAGCTGGCGTCGTGCCACGGCTGCGCGTCGCCGGCCAGTTCCGAGTGCATCGAGTGGCCGAGCTCGTGCGCGAGCGTGAACATCGACGCGATGTCGTCCTGGTAGTTCATCAGGATGAACGGCTGCGTGTCGTAGGTGCCAGAGGAGAAGGCGCCGGAGCGCTTGCCGCGGTTCTCGAAGACGTCGACCCACCGGCTGTCGAGCCCCTCGCGCATGCGCTCCTGGTACGCCTCGCCGAGCGGCGCGACCGCCTCGATCACCCACTCGCGGGCCTGCTCGTACTCCACGTCCGGTCCCTCCTCGCCGGTGAGGGACATGTAGAGGTCGTGGCTCTCCAGCTGGTCGACGCCGAGCGCCTGCTCCTTCAACTCGGCGTGGCGGTGGAGGGCGTCGAGGTTGTCGTCGACGGTGTCGACGAGGTTGTCGTAGACGTCCGTCGGGACGTTGGTGCCGTCGAGGGCGGCCTCGCGGGCGGTCTCGTAGCCGCGGATCTCCGCGTTCGTGACGTGGCTCCGGACCGCCTTCTCAAGCGAGGTGCCGACCGTGTTGCGCACGCCGGCCCACTCCTCGTAGAACGTCTCGTGGACGCGCTTGCGGAACTCGCGGTCCGGCTTCGTCTGGAGCTTCGTGAAGTTCGCCTGCGTGATCTCCACCTCCTCGCCCTCGGGGTCCTCGACGACGCCGTACGTGAGGTCCGCGTTCGTCAGCATCGAGTAGATCTCCGAGGGCGCGTCGGTCACCTCCGAGAGGTCCGCGAGCACCTCCTCGACCTCCGCGGAGCGCGTGTGCGGCTTCATCCGGAGCACGTCGTCGAAGTAGTGCTCGTAGGTCTCCAGTCCCGGCTCCGCGTCGATCATCGCCTCGACCTCCTCGCGGGAGAGCGACTGGAGCTCCGGCTCGACGAAGGAGGTGGCGCTCGACGCCTCGGAGCTTAGCGACGACCCCTTGGCGGACATCGCCTGATACTCCTGATTCCGGGTGTCCTCCGAGCTACGGAGCCGGGCGTACGTCGTCACCTGCGCGACCTCGCGCAGGATCTCCTCGCGGAGCTCGAGGAACTCCAGCAGCGTCGCCGCGTCCTCGGTCACGCGCCCCTCGTAGGCCCGCAGCTCCTCGACGCGCTCCGAGACCGCCTCGTAGGCCGCCTCCCACGCCTCGTCGCTCTCGTAGATGCTCTCCAGATCCCACTGGTACGCCGCGTCGATCTCCGATCGTTCGGGGACACCACTCATGATTCGCGCGACGGTGTGGGTCGGTGTAAACCTTGCCAAACCGTGAGCCGGAAAGGCTCGTAGGGGTCTTCGGCCGCCTCAGGGACGGTGGGTCACTCGCCGCCTCAGGGCTCCACGGTTCGCCGCACCCAGCCGGTCGCTCCGGAGGGGAACGCGTCGGACTCCTCGGCGGGCTGGACGGTGCCGTCCGGCTCGACCGCCCGCGCGACGACCTCGTGTGGCTCGTCGGCCTCGTACTCGTGACGCCACATCCGCCACGCGTCGGCCGCGACCCCCTCAACCCGTGCCTCGCCGTCCGCCGGGGCCGCCCCCGGGAGCCGGTCCGAGAGCGTCGCGTCGGTCCACGTCTCGCCGCCGTCGGTCGACACCTCGACGCGGTCGACGCCGCGGGTCCCCGCGTAGGCGTGCCCGCCGACGAGGACCGTCCCGTCCCCGCGCGGCTCGACCGCGTGGATCTTCGCGACGGTCTCCACCGGTCCCGTCCCGTGCCAGCCGCGCTCCTCCCAGTAGCCGGTGACTTCCTCGTCGCGGACCTCGATCCCCGTCACCCACTTGACGTTGATCTCGCCCCAGTGGCCCGGGATCAGGAGTCGCACGGGGTGGCCGTGCCCGCGGGGCAGCAGCTCGCCGTTCATGCGCCACGCGAGGAAGCCGCGCTCCAGCGCGGCCCGCGGGAACCCCTGGTAGTAGCCGTCGTGGGCCTCGATCCGGACGCAGCATTCCTCGGGCGCGTCGGCCTCCGCCAGCAGGTCCGCGACCGGGATCCCCGTCCACAGCGCGGTGTCCATCGTCCGACCGTTCAACTCGTCGCTGACGCAGCGCAGGGTGACGAACCGGTGCTCTCCCTCGCGGTCGGTGAGTTCGTCGTAGTCGACCGCGAACTCGGTCGGCCCGCCGGAGACGGTCAGCTCCCACGCCTCGCGGTCGACGACCGGCGTCGACGTGTTGATGTCGACCTGATAGAAACCGTCGGAGACGAGCGGGTCGATGCCCGGAACGCCGAGCGAGCGCTCGTCGGCGGCCTCCAGCAGTGCGAGGACCCCTTCGTCCTCGACCGTCTCGTCCGGCAGGTCCGCGGCCCGCGGAGCGACCAGCCAGCCGATCCCCGCTGCGGCTCCCGCCGCACCGACCGCCCGCAGGACGGCGCGGCGGTCGGGCACCGTGCGAGCGTCCGGGTCCGTCACCGCCCGCCCGGCGACCGCGAGCGTGACGCCGCCCGCCGCCCCCGCGGCCAGCGCCGCGAGGGGACGGACCGTGAGCGCGAAGGCGGCAACGGTCTGGACGAGAAACGCACCGAAGAGGGCGTCCGCTCGACTCCGGTTCAGCTGTCCGGCGAGGCGTACGACGCCGGCCACGAGCGCCGCGAACAGCGCCACCGTCCCGACTGCGGCCGCGACCGCGAGCAGGGGGCGCCCGTACTCGCCGAGCGTCAGGATCCCCCACGTCACCAGCGCGTCCGGAAGCAGGTACAGAAGCGTCGATGCGACCGCCGTCACGAGAAACGCCGGACCGTCGCCCGCGACGACGAACGATCCCGCGACGGCCGCCGCTCCGGAGGCGCCGAATGCGAGCGCGAGCACCGCGGCACGGCGGGCGAGCGACTCCGCGGGCGCGGAGAGTCGGTCCATAACCGACGTTAGAGACGGAGCGTGTTAAGAACCCGCACGGATCCCGGATCGGCGCCGGACGTGGTCGCCACGCCGGGAGTTAATAGCCGGCGGCCCGAACGGTCGGGCATGGCGAGCGATCCGACGGATTCAACGGCCGAGTCGGCGGCGGATGGCGCGGCCGCATCCGACTCGGCGGCGGGCGATGCGACGGCCGACGCCTGCGCCGTCGAGACGCCGCGCGGCCGTCCCTGCCCGGTCTGTGGCGCGTCGATGCGGCACCGCCACTGCAAGTACGTCTGTCCGGAACACGGCGTCGTCTACGACTGCAGCGACACCTTCTACTGACCCGCGAACGTTTCGAACTCCCGAGTCGTTCGGCGGTGGTCCGCGCTCCCGACCGGTATCCCAACGCCCGCTCGGACGAACAATTATGTCCCCACGTGCCGTACTAACGACCGACATGAACCTCCGCACGCTCGCCCGCGAGACTCGTCCGGCGGGGACAGGATGGTAGCCGACGACCGGGTCGCTCGCGGGAAGCGGATCCAGCAGCGCACGGGCAAGACGTTCCACGTCGCCACCCGGCTGCTCCCCGAGCGAACCCGCCATCCGACGTATGTCCTGTACGGCTTCTTCCGGGTCGCCGACGAGGTGGTCGACGCCGCGGACACGGCGCCGCCCGACGAGCAGCGCGCGGAGTTGGAGCGCATCCGCCGTGTCGCGCTCGGCGAGGAGCCGGCCGGCGACGGTCCGCAGGAGGACGTGCTGGCGGCCTTCTCCGATCTCCGCGAGGACCACGGCATCGCCCCCTCGGACGTGGACGTCTTTATCGACGCGATGGCGGCCGACATCGACCGCTCGCGCTACGAGACGTACGCGGACCTGGAGGCGTACATGGACGGCTCCGCGGCCGCGGTCGGCCGGATGATGACCGCCGTGATGGACGTCGCTAAGCCCGAGAAGGCGCTCCCGCACGCGACCAAGCTCGGCGAGGCGTTCCAGCTCACGAACTTCCTGCGCGACGTGGGCGAGGACGTGCGCGAGCGCGACCGTGTCTACCTCCCCGTCGAGACGCTGGAGCGCCACGACGCCTCGGTCGAGCAGATTCTCGACCTGGAGTTCGACGACCGCGTTGCGGCCGCGATGCGCGACCTGCTGGACCGGACGGAGGACCTCTACGCCGAGGGCGTCGCGGGCATCCGGTACCTCCCCGACGACTGCCAGCTCGCCGTGCTGTTGGCGGCGGTGCTGTACGCGGACCACCACCGGCTGATCCGGGGCCTGAACTACGACACGCTGTCGACGACGCCGTCGCTGTCGACGACGCGCAAGTTCCGGCTGCTCGCGCGGACGCGGTGGCTCTGGCAGTGGAACGACGACCCCGAGGCGGTGTTCCGTGCGGTCTCGGACGGCTTCGACTCGGCGCCCGCCAGCGGGCCGCTGGAGAACCACCGGCTCGGTAACTGTCGGCTCGTCTCCTACCTGACGCGATAGCCGCCTGCGAGCGGAAAAAAGAACGCCGGCTCAGCCGCCGGCTCAGAGGATGCCGGCGCGCTCGGCGCGGGCCACGATGCCGCGCGCCATCTTGTCGGTCGCCTCGTCGACCATCTCGCCGTCGACGGAGACGGCGCCCTTCCCGGCCTCCTTCGCCTCGGCGTACGCCTCGACGATGCGCCGGGCCTTCTCGGCCTCCGCGGGGTCGGGCGCGAACGTCTCGTTGGCGGGCTCGATCTGCGAGGGGTGGATCGCCCACTTGCCGTCACAGCCGAGTTGGCTCGCCCACCGACAGGAGTCGCGGAACCCCTCGGTGTCCTCGATCTCCGCGTAGGGGCCGTCGATCACCTGTAGCCCCTCCGCCTTCGCGGCGTGGGCGATGCGCGCGAGCTGGTAGTGCCAGTAGTGGCCGGGGTAGCCGCCCCCCGAGCCGATGGTGAGCCCGGCCGCGCCGACGCTCGCGGTGTAGTCGCCGGGACCGAAGACGAGCGACTCCAGCCGGTCGCTCGCCCCGGCGATCGCCCCGACTTTCGTCATCGCCTCGGCGGACTCGATCTGCGCCTGCAGGCCGATCCCGCCGACCGGGAGGTCGTTGTTCCGCTCGACCTGCGTCAGCAGGTTGTCCACGGTGGCGACCGTCTCCGGGTTGTTCGCCATCGGCACCATGATCGTGTCGAGGAACTCGCCGGCCCGTCCCACGACCTCGATCACGTCGTCGTAGAACCACCGCGTGTCGACGCCGTTCATCCGGTAGCAGGGCCGGGTGTCGGACCAGTCGTACTCGATCAGGCCCTCGATGACGTTCTCGCGGGCGTCGACCTTCTCGCGGGGCGCGACGGAGTCCTCGAGGTCGAGGAACGCCTCGTCGGCGCCGGAGTCGGGCGCGCGCTCGATCATCTGCGGGTCCGAGCCGGGGGTGGCGAGCTGGCTCCGACGGAGCGTGACGGACTCGGAGTTCGGGTCGGCCGCCTCGGCGGCGTCCGCGGTCGTCGGTTCCGCGTCCGCCATCAGTCGTCACTCCCCGCCGAGCCGTCCGCGGTGATCGGGTCGCTCTCCTCCTCGCTGAAGCCGGCGGACTCCTCCTGTCTGCGCCGGGCCTCGGGGTCGAACTCGGCCTCGGTCTCCTGATAGTGCGGGACGAACGAGAGCTCGTGGTGGCTCTCCGTCTCGTGGCCGAGGTAGCGCTCCTCGAGGTCGAACTGCGCCTCCTCGGCGTTCTCCGCGATGTTCGAGAGGTCCTCGTAGACGCTGTGGGCGCCCGAGTGGAGCCCGTACAGCGTGATGAAGATGTAGCTGTAGCCCAGATCGCCCAGCTCCTGGAACGTGAGCGGGTCCTCCTCCTCGCTCCACGCGAACGAGGAGGAGTAGTTGAACGCGAGGTCCAGGTCGGGGTGCGTCTCGCCGATCTCCTCGGCGTACCGCACCGCGTCCTCGCGGGAGGGGTCGGGCATCTCCGGCCAGACCATGTCGACGCCGGCGTCGGCGTAGATCCGGCCGCGCTCGAGGTGCTCCTCCCAGTCGCCATTCGCGGAGCCGTACGCGTCGGTGCGCGCGATGACGACCGTGTCCTCGCTCTGTCTGGCGTCGACCGCGGCCTCGAACCGGGAGCGCGCCTCCTCGCGGGAGACGATCTGCTTGCCCGCGATGTGGCCGCACCGCTTCGGCGAGGTCTGGTCCTCGATGTGGACCGCGGCGACGCCCGCCTTCTCGTACTCGCGGACGGCGCGGCGGACGTTGTGGATCCCGCCGTAGCCGGTGTCACAGTCGGCGATGACGGGGAGGTTCGTCGCCTCGACCATGCGCTTGGCGTTCTCGACCATCTCGGTCATGGTGACCATCTCCAGGTCGGGGAAGCCGAACTGCCCCAGCACGGTGGAGTAGCCGCTCATGTAGGCGGCGTCGAGGTCCGCCATCTCCGCGAGCCGCGCGTCGAGCGCGTGGTAGATGCCGGGCGCGAACACGTAGTCCTGCTCGTCCAGCAGCCGGCGGAACTCGCGGCCGGCCGGGTTGTCCACGTCGCGAGTGAAGACGTCGTCGTCGAGTTCTGAGGGGTGCATCAGTTCGAGTTCTCCTGCAGGTACTCCTCGATCCGGTCCAGACGGCGGTTGACGGCGGACAGCTCGCGCTGGAGCGTGGCTATCGTGGGCTGGGGCCGCGTCGTCGGGCCGTTCAGCATCGGGACCAGCGGCGCGTCCGTCTCGGGGTCGGGACGCTGCCCAGAAGCGGTCGTCTCGGTCGCGGTCTCCGCGGTCGTCGGATCGGTCGGCGTGCGGTTCGTCGCTCGGGTCGTCGTGGGCGTCGTGTCGGTGTCGTCAGTTCGGGGCATCTGGATACGTGGGTGGTTGTGGTGGTCGTCTGCCGGTGCGGTCGGTCGGCCGTGCGCCGTGGCGATGTACGCCGGATGCGGATACTGGTACGCTCATGCGACACCGGGAGAGACCGGGAGGAGGGTGATAAAGTTAATGAACAATAATGATATTATTCGTTAATCGGTTTTAGGACGGCAAGCCGCCTTAAATGAGGTGCGGTAACATGGAACAATATCTGCCCGAATCGAGTGTCGAAATCCAGTGTCCGTCCACCGACGACACCAGCCGCCGCTTCCGATCTCGTTCTGTCGTGGATCCTGCTGCTCTGGTTAGCAACACCAAGAAAGCCCCAGCCGGCTCGACCGGCCGCGAGCGCTACTTCTTGTGCGTGAAGATGAGCGCCTGCCCGTCATCGGTGCCGACGCAGAAGTCGAGCTGCTGGGAGAGGTTGAGGCTCGTCGGGTTCTCCTTGCAGACCACGAGGTCGTCGAACGGCTCCTCGCAGGCCGGGCACGCGACCGCGACCGTGTTCTGGTAGGTCTTTATCGTCCGGTTCTCCTCGCGCGGGGTCAAAGACGACACCAGTTCGTCGAGGTCCACCTCGTCCATGGGCCTCGTTGCGAGCGGACCCGCTTAAAGCCGGGCGTCCAGCGAAACTACAGCATCTCGGGGGGAAGATTCCTCGAAAGCAAAGCAGTGGCTTCACGAAGAGCGTCGAGGTCGGAGCAGAGAGCACCCAAAGGCTCATTCACGCGGAGTGTCAACGATGTCAACGAAAAGATGTCGCATCAGATACGGCTCGACGACGACGTGTACGAACGTATTCGGAGTACGAAACACGACAACGAGTCGTTCAGCGACGCCGTTGACCGGCTCATCGGGGGACGGTCGCTCCGAGATCTCCGCGACGTATTTGACGACGATCAGGTGAAGGAGATGCGAGAAGCGATCGATGAGGCCGATCAGCGGGACCGCGATGAGGTCCGCGACATCGCGGAGCGCTTCGAATGATCGTCGACACCAGCTTCCTACTGGACGTTATCGACGACGTCGACGCTGCAGTCGAAAAGGAGCGCGAACTCGAAGCTGAGAAGGTACCACTGATTATCCCCTCCGTCGTCGTTCTGGAACTCTACATCGGCGTGGGGAAGGTCGCGAACACGAGCACGGAGCGGCGACAGGTCGATGCCGTGCTCGATTCCTACCCCGTAGTCGACATGACTCCGAGCATTTCGCGACGCGCAGGGCGGCTCCTCGGAGAGCGGATGGCCGCCACGGAGGAGGGAGACGGTCCGGGCATCGGAAAGGCTGACGCCGCGGTCGCGGCAACAGCGATCGAACGTGACGAGCCGGTGCTGTCCGCCGATACCCACTACGGCGACATCCCACTCGTCGAGCACGAGAACTACAGATGAGCACGAACGACGAAAGAGTGTAACGTCCGCATGCCGTCCGCGGCGAACGCACCGGACCTCTTTACAGAATGCAAGGAGAATGCCCCGGGGCTTGACCCCGGGGTTGAATCCGACAACTCGTGATACAAACCATTAACTAAACACATCTCCAATTGGGAGATAGCGATGGAGTACAGTCACCGCTACCCCGCATATCCGACACAAGAGGTAGCGGCTGAACTGGAACGTCACATCGACGTTCATCGCCAAGCGTACAACTACACCCGGTACGAGTACGAGAACGTGGACGCCGACAACATCGGTTCCGCGTACAAACACCACTCCCGACTCCCCAGCTGGAAAGACCAGTTCCCCATCTTCTCGGAAGTCAACTCGAAGGCTCTGCAACGAACCGTCACACGGTTCTACCAGAACCTCGACAGCCTCTCCGAGCAGAAACAAAACGGGAACAAGGTGGGGAAGCTCAAGTGGAAGTCACCACGGGAGTTCCAGAGTATGACGTTCTCGCAGTCCGGCTTCGAACTCAAAAACACGAGTGGCCGACGCGCGACACTCTGGCTCTCCAAGATCGGTGACATCACCATCCGCTACCACCGCGACATTCCAAACGAAGCCGACATCAAAGAAGTCACAGTCAAAAAGGAGACAACCGGCGAGTGGTTCGTCTCCTTCGGCCTCGAAACTGACGATGCTGGCGTGCCCGAGAAGCCCGACGTGGACTCGTTGGACGCGAGCAACAGCGTTGGAATCGACCTCGGCATCCTCAACTACATCCACACGTCGGATGGCAAGACCGTGGACTGGCTCGGCCTTGAAGCCGAGTACGAACGACTCCAGCGCGAGCAGCGCAAACTCTCGCGGAAGGAGAAAGGCTCGAACAACTACGAGAAGCAATGTCGGGAAGTGGCGAGAGTGAAGCGTCACATCAAGCGGAAGGTGCTGGACTACCAGCACAAGATCACGACGTGGCTCGTCGGTGAATACGACGCCGTGTTCGTTGAGGACTTGAACGTGAAGGGGATGCTCGAACAGTCGCACAACGCCCGCACCAGGCAGGATGCAGCATGGCGACAGTTCATCTTCTTGCTGGAATACAAGGCGGACCTGTACGGCTGTCACGTCGTGCAAGTCGAAGCAAAAGGAACGACGAAAGAATGTGCGTCGTGCGGCGTGGAGACGGCGAAGCCAATCTGGGTTAGGGAACATTCGTGTCCATCGTGTGGGTTCGAGTGTGACCGTGACGCGAATGCGGCGATGAACGTTCTTCAACGCGGCTTTTCTGAATTAGGGCTGGGATGGCCCGAAGACACGCCTGTGGAGACTGCGCTCCCTACGGACACCACTACGGTGTCTGCAAAGCGCGTCGTTGAAACAGGAAGCCTCGGGGCTTGACCCCGAGGCGATTCACGACGTGGCGTCGCCGGTCGAGACGAGGTAGATCCCCGCGAACATCACCGCGCCGCCGGCGACCATGCCGAGCCCGACCGGTTCGTCCAGAAGGAGCGCGCCGAGCGCCGCGCCGACGACCGGCTGGGCGAAGAAGAACACCGCGACGGTGCCGGCGTCGACGAACTCCAACCCCTTGTACCACGCGTACCACGCCCCGGCGGTGCTGAGCACGCCGAGGTACAGCACCGCCGCGACCAGCGCCGGGGTGACCGGGACCGCCGCGAGGTCGACGCCGGTCGTCGACAGCTCCCAGGGGACGAGCACCGCGCTCATGGGCACCGCGAAGAGGGTGGAGTAGGTCGCCGTCTCCAGCGCGGAGTAGCGCCGCACCAGCGGCTTGCCCCACACCGTGTAGGCGGCCCAGCCGGCGCTCGCGAGCAGGAGGAACGCGACGCCGGTCCGGTTGCCCGCCGGGATCGCGGTCAGGTCGTACTGCCCCGCGAGCACGAACAGCGTCCCGAGCGCCGCCAGCCCCATGCCGGCGATCTTTCTGGGTCCAGCCGCCTCGCCGAAGGCGGCCACGCCGAACGCGAGCGTGAAAAGCGGCGTCAGCACCGTCAACAGCGACCCCTGGCTCGCGGTCGTGAGGTCCGTGCCGACGAACTGCGAGACGATGGTGAGCGCGACCATCGCGCCCAGCCCCGCGAACTGGCCCCACTCGCGCCGGCTGAACGACCGCGACGGCGAGACGACGCGCACCACGACCAGCAGCGTCGCGGCGCCGACCGCGAGCCGCAGGAAGCTCAGCGTCAGCGGCGGGATCGTCTCGAACCCCCACTTGCTGACGACGTACATGCCGCCCCACAGCACGGCGGCGACGAGGGGTCCGACCGCGAAGCCGCGTCCGCTCACTCGCCGTCGAGCGCCTGCCACGACAGCCGCGGGTTCCGCGCCGCGGACGTCTGGTCGATACGGGCCGCAGTCGTGCGGTTCGGGGCGTTTTCGAGCGTCTCGTCGTCGTCCGCGAACGCGCGGTTGAACGCCGCCGCGAGGTCGTCCAGCGACGACTTGTTCTCGATCTCGGTCGGCTCCGTCAACATCGCGTTGTGGACCATCTCGGGCCACTTCGTCGTCGGCGGGTGGACGCCGTAGTCGAGCATCCGCTTCGCCACGTCCGCGGCGTCGCGGTCGCCCGAGGTCGCCGCGAACTCGTGGTGGTAGGGGCCGTACGGGATCTCGAGGTCCAACCGCTCGCCGAGGTAGTTCGCGTTGAGCACGGCCTTCGCCGCGGCGTCCGCGAGCCCCTCGTCGCCGAGCCGGGCGATGTAGGCGTACGCCTTGATCAGGACGAGCCAGTTGCCCTCGAAGCCCTGGACCTTCCCGATCGTGTGCTCGGGCTCGAAGCGCTCGTAGCCCGAACCCGACTCGGTTTCACGCACGCGCGGAGTCGGGAGAAACTCCGCGAGCTCGTCGACGACGCCGACCGGGCCCGCGCCCGGCCCGCCGCCGCCGTGGGGCGTCGCGAACGTCTTGTGGACGTTGTAGTGCATCACGTCGAAGCCCATGTCGCCGGGGCGGCCGCGCCCGAGCAGCGCGTTGAGGTTCGCGCCGTCGTAGTAGAGCAGCCCGCCGGCGTCGTGGACGATCTCGGCGATCTCCGTGATGTCGCGCTCGAACAGGCCGACGGTGTTGGGGTTCGTCAGCATGAGCGCGGCGGTGTCCTCGGAGACGGCCGCCTCCAGCGCGTCGAGGTCGACGCGGCCGTCCTCGTCGGAGGGGAGTTCGACCACGTCGTAGCCGGCCAGCGCCGCGGTCGCGAAGTTCGTCCCGTGCGCGGAGGCGGGGACGATCACCTCGCTGCGGTTCCCCTCGCCGTTCGCCTCGTGGTACGCCTTCGCCACGCGGATGCCGGTGAACTCACCGGCCGCGCCCGCGGGCGGCTGGAGCGTGACGGCGTCCATACCGCCGATCTCCGCGAGGTACTCCTGCAGGCCGTAGAGCACTTCGAGCGTCCCCTGCACCGACCGCGAGGAGCGGTCCGGGTGGACCGCGCCGTCGGGATTGGCCGCCACGTCCTCGGTGAACTTGGGGTTGTACTTCATCGTGCAGGAGCCGAGCGGGTAGGCGCCGGCGTCGATGGCCCAGTTCATCTGCGAGAGCCGGGTGTAGTGCCGCGCGATCTCCGGCTCGGAGAGCTCCGGCAGGGTCACCGCCTCCCGCGTGAGCTCCTCGGGGAGCGGCGACTCCTCACGCACGTCGACGGTCGTCTCGTCCTTCTCCGCCAGCAGCGGCTCGTGCTGTGCCTCCTCCTCGCGCGTGTAGCTGGCCTGGTCGTAGATCATGCTGCCGCCTCCAGGGCCGCGACCAGTTCGTCGGCCGCGTCCGCGTTCAGGTCGGTGACGCACACCTGCAGCAGGTGGTCGCCGATCGTGTGGACCGCGAAGCCGGCCGCCTCCACGTCGCCGGCGACCGCTGCCGCGGGCTGGTCGGTCCGGACCGCGAACTCCCGGAGGTGGTGGCGGTCGTGGACCGGCGCGCCGTAGCCCGAGAGGTCGTCGATGCGCTCGGCGAGCGACGCCGCCTCGCGCACGCAGTCGTTCGCGAGTTCGACGAGCCCCGAGGGGCCGAGGTGCGCGGCGTGCATCGCCGCGCGCAGCGCCACCCACGCCTGATTGGTGCAGATGTTGGAGGTGGCGCGCTCCTTCCGGATGTGCTGTTCGCGCGTCTGGAGCGTCAGCGTGTACGCGCGCCGGTCCGCGGCGTCCTCGCTGGCGCCCACCAGGCGCCCCGGCACCTGCCGGAGGAACTCCTCGCGGCAGGCGAACAGCCCGAGGCCCATGCCGTAGGCGGCCGGGAGGCCGAGCGCGCCGGCCTCGCCGACCACCACGTCGGCGCCGACCGCCGCGGGCTCCTCCAGCACCGACAGCGCCACGGCGTCGGAGCCGAGCACGAACAGCGCGTCCGTCTCGTCGGCCACCGCGCCCACGTCGGCGAGGCGCTCCTCGATGCAGCCCCGGACGGTCGGGTTCTCGGCGTACACCATGACCACGTCCTCGCCCGCGCGCTCCGCGAGCGCGTCGAGGTCGGCGTTGCCGTCCGCCATCGGGTACGCCTCGACGGCGAGGTCCGCGCCGTCGCAGTAGTTCTCGAGCACCGAGCGCTTCCCCTCGCGGAGCTGTTCGGGGACGAGCACCACGTCGCCGCTCGTGGAGCGCACGCGGTCCGCGAGCGTGGCCGCCTCGCCGAGCGCGGTCGCGGCGTCGTACATCGAGCAGTTGGCGATGCCGAGCCCCGTCAGCTCCACCAGCATCGACTGGTACTCGAAGAGCGCCTGCAGGAACCCCTGCGCGATCTCCGGCTGGTACTGCGTGTAGCTGGTCAGGAACTCCGCGCGGTCCGCGAGGTGGTCGACGACGCTCGGGACGTAGTGGGAGTAATGGCCCCGACCGAGGAACTCGGTGAGATCGTCGTTGTCCGCGAGCGTCTCGCGGAGCTCGGCGCGGATCTCGCGCTCGGAGCGCGCGGGGATCCCGAACTCGCCGTCGAACGCCACCGCGTCCGGGATGTCGAACAGGTCGTCCTCGTCGTCGGCGCCGACCGCCTCGAGCATCGCGGCCGTCTCCGCGTCCGTGTGGGGCGCGTACGGACTCCCGGCCTTCTGTCCGTAGTCGCGGCCGCTCATCGGCGTCCCCCGTTGGTTCCGGTCGTCATTCGATCTGGTCGCGGTAGTCCTCGGGCGAGAGCAGGGCGTCGAAGTCGGCGTCGTCGGCCGGCTCCACCTCGATCAGCCAGCCCTCCCCGTAGGGGTCCTGATTGAGCAACTCCGGCGCGTCGAAGAGGTCCTCGTTGACCGCGACGACCTCCCCGGAGACGGGCGCGTACACGTCCGAGACGGCCTTGATCGACTCGACGACGCCGAACTCCTCGTCGGCGGTCACCTCGTCGCCGGCGTCGGGCAGCTCGACGAACACCACGTCGCCGAGCTCGTCCTGTGCGAAGTCGGAGATGCCGAACCGGACGGTGTCGCCGTCCGTCGTCGTCCACTCGTGCGATTCCAGATACCGTCGGTCGTCGGGAGTCTCGAAGCTCATGTGTCGATAAAGGGAGGGATCACAACTTCCGCGCGCTTCTCCTCGCCGCGGACGACCACGCCGACGCGCTCGCCCGCGTCCGCGTACTCGCTCCGCAGGTAGCCCAGCCCGATGGGCTCGTTCAGCGTCGGGCTCATCGTGCCGGAGGTGAGGTGACCGACCTCCGCGCCGGTCGTCTCCTCGCCGTCGTCCGCGTCGCCGCCCGACCCGTCCGTCACCGCGTAGCCGCCCCGCGGAACGCCGCGGTCCAGGAGGCGGACGCCGACGAACTTCTCGTCGACGCCCTCCTCCTTCTGTCGTTCGAGGGCGTCGCGGCCGACGAACTCCGTGTCGAGTTTCACCGCGAAGCCGATGCGGGCCTCGTAGGGCGTCCGGGGCTCCTCGTCGGGGTCGAAGTCCTGTCCGGACAGGAGGAAGCCGGCCTCCATGCGGAGCGTGTCGCGGGCGCCGAGCCCGCAGGGCTGGCAGTCGAGCGCGTCCCAGACCGCCTCCGCGTCGGGGGCCGGACAGAGCACCTCGAAGCCGGCCTCGCCGGTGTATCCCGTCCGCGCGACCCAGCTCTCGACGCCGGCGACCGCCGCGTGGGTCGCCTCGAACTTCGAGAGGTCGCGCACCGCCGCGGCGTCGGCGCCGCCCGCGGTGCTCTCGATGCCCTCGGAGCCGACCTCGGTCGCCTCGAACAGCAGCTCCGGGGCGTCGGGGCCCTGCACCGCGACCATCGCCCACTCCCCGGTGGTCAGTTCCACGTCGGCGTCGAGCGCGTGCTCGTCGCGGTACTCGACCCAGCGCGCGTACGCCTCGTCGTCGTGGCCCGCGTTCGGGATGAACAGGTACGCCGGCTCGTCGCCGTTGCGACCGGCCGCGACCCGGCCGTCGGCCGCCTCGCCCGCGGGCGTCCCGTCGGGGAGTCGGTAGACGACGGTGTCGTCGTGCATGATCCCCTCCGCGTCGGTGATCGCGGCGTACTGGGAGTCGCCCGGGTCGAGCGCGGTCACGTCGTTCGTCGTCAGCCGCTGCATCAGGGTCGTGGCGTCCGGTCCGGCGACCTCGACCTCCCCCATGTGGGAGACGTCGAAGATGCCGGCCGCCTCGCGGACCGCCGAGTGTTCCATGCGGATGGAGTCGAACTCCACCGGCATGTCCCACCCGCCGAAGTCCGTGAAGCGAGCGCCACGGTCCTCGTGAACCGCGTGCAGCGGCGGCTTCCGTCGGGCCATGTGCGCAACTACGGGCCCCGTACCTAATGTTTTGTTATCGCGGCCGTCCGGACGGGGTCCTGAAGAGGCAACAACGCCCGCTTCGATCCACGTTTCTGTACTATTAATTCTCGATCGGTGCAGAAATCGCCTCGTTCGTGGGTCTCGTTCGCGGACGGCGGCATCGCGAGCCGACCGCGGTCGTGCGCGCACGGAGCCGAACCGCACCCTTAGGTAGTCGGAACCCCTACCGAGCGGTACGTGCCACCGAGAACCACGGTCCGTGTGAGTACCCCACAATCGTTTTACATGGCCGGCCATGACGGTCGACAGCCGCGGGTTCTCACATGACTGACGCCACGGACGCATCCGACGGCGGTCTCGCCCGTCGAACGCCGCTCGCGACCGACGAGGCGGCCGCGCTGGCCGACCGGATCGTCGACAGCGTCGAGTCGGTGATCGTCGGCAAACACGACGCCGTCGAGCACATCCTCGTCACGATCCTCGCGCGCGGGCACCTCCTGATCGAGGACGTGCCCGGCGTCGGCAAGACCACGCTGGCGAAGGCGATCGCCGCCTCCGTCGACTGCTCGTTCAAGCGGGTCCAGTTCACGCCGGACCTGCTCCCCTCGGACGTGACCGGCGTGAACGTGTTCAACCAGCGCACCAGCGAGTTCGACTTCCAGCCCGGCCCCGTCTTCGCGAACGTCGTCCTCGGCGACGAGATAAACCGCGCGCCGCCGAAGACGCAGTCCGCGCTGTTGGAGGCGATGGAGGAGCGGCAGGTGACCACCGACGGCGTCACCCGCGAGCTTCCCGACCCCTTCTGCGTGATCGCGACACAGAACGACGTGGAGCCGGGTCGCACGTACGAACTCCCCGTCGCGGAGGTCGACCGGTTCACCAAGAAGCTCCGGCTCGGCTACCCGAACCCGGACGAGGAGGCGGAGATCCTCGACCGCGTCTCCGGCGACCGGGGCGGGGAGGGCCGGGACGGGGAGGACCGCCCCGCCGGAGAGCACCCCGTCGAGTCGCTGGAGCCCGTCGCGACCGTCGAGGACCTCCGCCGCGCCCGCGAGACGGTCGCAAACGTGGAGGCGACGGAGCCGGTCCGCTCGTACGTCTCCCGGCTGACCGCCTACACCCGCGAGCACGCCGCCCTCGGCGCGAGCCCCCGCGGGAGCATCGCCCTCCTGCGAACCGCGCAGGCCCGCGCCGTCCTCGACGGCCGCGACTACGTGATCCCCGACGACGTGCAGGGTGAGGCCCCGACCGTGCTCGCGCACCGCATCAGGCCGGAGTCCGGCTCCCGGACGGGCGCGGACGTGGTCGCGAGCGCGCTCGACTCGGTGGCCGTGGAGTGAGCCGATGGGCGCCCTCTCGGACCTCCGGCTCACGCGCCGCGGCCGCGTCGTCCTCGCTATCGTCGCCGTCGGGTTCGGGATGGCTGCACTGTCGGGCGCCCGCTCGCTCAACGCGGTCGTGCTCCCGGGTATCGTCGCGGTCGTCGCGGGCGCGGTCCAGCTCTCGCGGCTCGACGCGCCGAGCGTTCGCCGCCGGCTCCCGCCCGACGACTTCGTCGGCGCGACCCACGAGGTCGTCCTGCGCTTCGGCGACGGCGACGCGCTCCGCGAGGCGCTCGACGCGCCCTTCGTGGCGGCGGTCCGCGACGACCTGGGCGAGGGCCTCGACGGCCCCGAGGCGCCGACGCGCGCGACGGTGGGCGCGGAGCCGGTCCGGTACGAGGTGACCTACGACGCGCGCGGCGACCGGACGCTCGGGCCCGTCACGCTGTCCGCGACGGACGTGTTCGGGTTGCTGGAGCGCGACCTGCTCTGTCGCGGCACGGAGTCGGTGCTGGTGTACCCCGAGCGGCGCCCCGTCGTCGGCTGGTTCCGCCGGGAGCTCTACCGCGAGGACGCGCTCGGCGCGAGCCGGCAGCGCAACGAGTTCGACCGCCTGCGCGAGTACGCGCGCGGCGACGCCCTGCGGGACGTGAACTGGGCGGCGACCGCCAAGCGCGACGACCTGATCGTCAACGAGTTCGCCGCCGAGACCGACCAGCGCCGCGTCTCGATACGCGGCGGCGCCCGCGGCGACGCCGCCGACGACCTCGCGAGCGCGGTCGCGAGCGTCGCGCTGGCGCTGCTGGACGACGGGGTCCCCGTCGACGTCGCGGTCCCGAACGGTCGCGTTTCGACCGACGGCGGCCCGGACGGCCGTCGGCGCCTGCTCGAACTGCTGGCGCGGACCCCCCGCGGGGCGGTGCCGGACGCGGACGCCGACGTGGTGATCGAGGCGGACCGCACCGGGACCACCGTCCGGGTCGACGACGCCGAGACGCCCTTCGAGGCGCTGCTCCCCGCGGACGGGGACGCCGAGACCGCCGTGACGGCCGCTGCGCGCTCGCCCGACGACGCCGCGCGGCCGGCGACCGACGGGGGTGACCCGCGGTGAGCGGCGGTCCGCCGGCTGGGGATGGCGACGCGCTCGCCGACGGCGGCCGCACACCGCCCGACGGCGAGGACGCCCACGGCGGCGTCGGTCCCCTCGGGCTGGTGCCTGCCGGACTCGTCCAGCCCGCCGCGGCGGGCGTCGCGCTGGTGACAGCGGCCTACGTCGGCGTCTTCCTGTCGATAACCGACGTGGTCGGCGGGAGCGCGCGGCTCGCGGTCGCGGTCGCCGCGGTCGCGGGCGTCGCCGTCGCGCGCGTGCTCGCCCCGCGGGCGGCGGTGCTCGTCACCGGCGGGCTGTTCGTCGCCGGGCTGGCGGCCTACTACTTCTCGGTACCGGCGAGCCAGCGCGCGCTGTTCTCCGCGCGGAACGTCGCCTTCGACACCGTCTCCCTCCTGACGGGGCTCTCCGTGCTTCGGCTGACCGCCGCCGACCTGTGGGCGCTCGCGCTGGCGCCCGTGCCGACGTTCCTGACGTGGTACCTCGCGGCGCGCGGCCGCCACGTCGCCGGCGCCTCGGTCGCGGCCGGCGCGCTCGGCTTCTTCGTGCTGACCGGCGACGCCGGCACGGCCGCCACGCTGGCGGGCGTCGTCGGGGCGGCGCTGTCGGCCGGGCTGACGACGCTGTCGGCGCCGGGTGCGCTCGCGGCGCGACGGGGCACGCTCTCGACCGTGCTCGCGGCCATGGTGCTGCTGTCGGCGACGGTCGCGGTCGTCCCCGGCGGCGCGACGCAGCCGCTGCTGTCGGACCGCGGTACGCCCGGCATCGAGTCGTCGCTCGTGGGGACGCAGGACGACGTGCAGGTCGCCGGGTCGGTGCGGCTCTCCCCGGAGGTGCGGTTCACGGTCGAGAGCACGCAGGAGGCCTACTGGAGCACGTCGACGTTCGACCGCTACACCGGCGACGGCTGGGTGCGAACGGGCGAGGCCGAACCGTACGACGGCCCGGTCGAGGGGCCGCCGGGAACGACCGTGCAGGTCGATCAGACGGTCACCGCCGAGACCGACCTCGACGCGATCCCCGCCGCGCACAGCCCCGTCTCGGTGGGCGGGCAGACGGCCCGGAGCGCGCAGGTGGACGGCGAGGGGCGGATCCAGCCCGGCACCACGGTCCCCGAGGGCGACACGATCGACGTCCAGAGCGAGGTCCTCGTCGCGACGCCTGGCGAGCTCCGAGCCGCCGGGACCGACTATCCCGAGGGGATCGAGGAGCGCTACACGCAACTGCCCGAGAGCACGCCCGACCGGGTCGGCGAGCTGACCGGCGAGATACGGACCGAGGCGGGCGCCGACAACCCCTACGACACGGCGCGGGCGGTCGAGCGCTACCTGGAGGAGTCGAAGGCGTACTCGCTGACCGTCGAGCGCCCCGAGGGCGACGTGGCGGACGCGTTCCTCTTCGAGATGGACGCCGGCTACTGCGTCTACTTCGCGACGACGATGGTCGCCATGCTGCGCTCGCAGGACGTCCCCGCCCGGTTCGTCACCGGGTACGGCCCCGGCGAGCGCGTCGCGCAGGACGAGTGGGTGGTCCGCGGACAGGACGCCCACGCGTGGGTGCAGGTGTACGTCCCCGACCACGGCTGGGTCCGGTTCGACCCCACGCCGAGCACGGAGCGCGCGGACGCCCGCAACGTGCGACTGACTGAGGCGCGGAACGCGGGCGAGGAGGGCGTCGACACGAACCGTACCGCGCCCGACCCCGAGGACGACCCCGCGTCCACCCCGACGACGCCGACCGACGCGCCGAACGGCAACGACACGGACACGGAGACGAACGGGAGCGACGAGGCGGAGGTCAGCGGCCCCGGTGCCGCCGGTCCCGCCGGCCTCGACCCGGACGACACCGGCGCGAGCGGGATCGACACGGTCTCGGCCGACGTGACCGGCGCCGAGGTGGAAGGCGAGCAGGACGGGGGCGGGCTGCCGGTCGACCGCGACGCGGTCGGGTACGGCCTGCTCCTGCTGCTCGGGGTCGTCGCGGGCGCTCACCACGTCGGCGCTACGAGCCGGACGTACCGGGCGCTGTGGCTCCGGCTCCCGTTCCGGCGGCGCGACCCCGACTCGGACGCCCTCCGGGCGTACGCGCGGCTGGAGTACCTGCTGGAGCGGCGCTACCGCGCGCGGCGGCCGGGTGAGACCCCGCGGGCGTACCTCGACGCGCTGGAGCTTCGAGGGGTCGACGAGCGGACCGCCGTCGTCCGCGAGGCCTACGAGCGAGCGCGGTACGGCGACGGCGTCGACCGCGAGAGCGCCGACGCGGCCGTGCGGACGGTCCGACGGCTGGCGCTGGAGGCGACGCCAGTGGTGCGGCGGTTCCTGTGACCGCCACGGCGCCCCCTCCCGACACTATTTAATACCGCCGTCCAGTAGTCTCAGGCTGTAATGTCGGAAGTCTGCTCGACGTGCGGGCTGCCCCAGGAACTCTGCGTCTGCGAGGACGTCGCCAAGGAGTCCCAGCAGATCAGCATCCGCATCGACGAGCGTAGATACGGTAAGGAGGTAACGGTCATCGAAGGATTCGACCCCAAGGACGTGGACCTCGACTCGCTGTCGTCGGACCTCAAATCGAAGTTCGCCTGCGGCGGCACCGTCGAGGACGGCGCCATCGAACTTCAGGGGAACCACTCCGGCCGCGTGGAGGACTTCCTCCGCGAGAAGGGGTTCAACGTCGCGTGACCGTCACCTAACCACCCCGCGTCGAGCACCGTTTTTCTGACACCGCCCGCCAGCCGCGGCGCCGGTTCGATCCCCCACCACTAAGCGGGTCCCGATCCTTCCTCCGCCATGAAGACGCACCGACGGCTCGCGCTCGCGGTCCTGCTGGCGGTCGCGGTGACGGCCGCGCCGCTGGCGGGGACGGTCGGCGGGAACGCGTCCGCGGACGCCGCGGTCGCCGACGCCGGCGCGTCGGCCCAGACCGCGGCCGCCGCCGAAACGGTCGCGGGGACGGCTCCGGCCGACGAGGCGTTCGACCGCCGACGTCCGGACCTGACCGACCAGACCGGCAGCGACGCGATCCGGCTCGAGAGCGCGCTCCGGCAGGTCGACGCTCGGGGGGAGTACGGCGCCACCTCGCGCGTGTCGCTGCCGGACGCGGTGACGGAGTTCCGGCTGACGCTCCCGGCGGGGGCACGGGACGTGCGCGCGGACGGGTTCGCGAGCGAGGGCGACGGCGTCTGGCGCTGGGACGGGACGACCGAGGAGCCGACGCTGACCTACCGGATGCCCGCGAACCGGACGGTCGACGAGAGCGGGCCGCTGGGGGGACGCGGCGACTACCTGTTCGCGGACGCGGGCGACTGGGCGCTCGTCCGCCCGCCCGCGATCGGCGCGAGCTGGCGGAGCACGCGGGACGTGCAGTTCGTCCGCGAGAACCGCGTCGACGGCGAGGGCGCCGCGAGCCGCGCGATGGCCTTTCTCGGACCGCACGAGACGGTCACGCGCGAGGCGAACGGCCAGCGGTTCCGACTGATCGTCCCCGAGGCGGCCGAGATGGCCGAACCGCCGGCCGCGGTGCTCGACTCGCTCGAGCACGCCTCCGGGGCGATGCAGGTCGGCGACCGGGACCCGGAGGTCTTCGCCGTCGCGGCGCCGACCGGCGAGGTCACGTGGGGCGTCAGGGGGCTCCAGACGGGGGACGCGGACGTGTGGGTCCGCGACGAGGAGCGGCTCGACACCGCGGACAACGTCTGGGTCCACGAGTACGTCCACACCAGGCAGGGCTACGAGACGACCGCGTCGGCCCGGTGGTTCACCGAGGCGTCCGCGACCTACTACGCCGCGCTGCTGACGCTGGAGCGCGGCGAGACGGAGTTCGCCGACTTCCGGAGCGTCCTCGCGCGCGGCGAGCGCGACCCGCAGGCGTCGGCGGTGCTGTCCGACCCCGGGACGTGGGCGAACTACGCCCAGTACACGAAGGGCGGCCTCGTCGCGGGCGAGATCGACCGCCGGATCCGGCTGGCGACCGACGGCGAGGCGTCGCTCGGGACGGTCTTCCGCGAACTGAACGCCGCCGGGGAGCCCGTCACCGGCGACCGATTCCTGGAGCACGTGGGGCAGGCGGCGGGCGGCGACGCCCGCGAGAGCGCGGAGCGATACACGACGACGGACGCGGTCCCGGGGACGTGGGACCGCGAGGCGCACGACGAGGCGTTCGGCCGGCTCCCGGCCCGGATCGGGTTCTCGCTCGCGGACGCGGAGGCGGTCCGCGCGAGCGGCCCCTACCGCAACCGCCCGGTCGAGCGCGACCCGGTCAGGCTCGTGACCGGCGAGACGCTCGAACTGAACGCGACCGTGGTCAACACCGGCGGCGTCGCCGGGGAGTACGACCTCGCGCTGACCGTCGACGGCGAGCCGGTCGAGACCCGAAGCGGCCGGATCGGGGCGAACGAGACGCTGGTCGAGCCCTTCGAACGCGAGTTCTCCGAGCCGGGCGAACACGAGGTGGCGGTCGGCGGCACGCGCCTCACGGTGGTCGTGACGGAGCCCGCGACCGCGACCGTCTCGGACCTCGCCGTCGAGCCGAACCGAGTGACCGCCGGCGACGAGGTGACCGTCACCGCGACCGTCGGCAACGACGAGGCGATCCCCGCCGAGCGCGACCTCGCGCTCGTCGTCGGCGGCGAGACGGTGTCGACGGAGACGGTCCGGCTCGACGCGGGCGAGTCGACGACGTTCAGCGCCACCGTCTCGCTCGACGAGCCGGGCGAGACGACGATAGCACTCGGCGACGCGACCGCGACGGCGACGGTCGCTCCCGCGGAGGCGAGCGCCGACGGCACCACGGAGGAAACCGACGCCGGCGCGCCCGGCTTCGGCCCCGCGGTCGCCGCGCTGTCGGTGGCGCTGACGGCGGTGCTGGCGCGGCGACGCGTCTGAGCGAAGCCGGCCCTGCGCGGACTGGTCCGCCTCCGAAAGGGCCATGTCCGCCGACCGACTACCTCCCGCCGATGGTCGCGGACGCCTACGACTTCCACCTGTTCGACCTCGACGGGACGCTCGTCGACGCGGAGTGGCGCTACACGCGCGAGGTGTTCGACGGCGTCGGCGACGCGCTCGGCCGCGACTTCTCGGACGCCGAGGCGCGGGTCCTCTGGCATGGGCTCGGGGGCTCGCGGGACCGGACGCTCCGCGAGTGGGGCGTCGACCCCGCGGCGTTCTGGGAGGCATTCCACGCGAACGAGGACCCCCGCGCCCGCGCCGAGGCGACCTACCTCCACGACGACGCGGCGCGCCTGCTCGCGAGCGTCGAGGGGCCGACCGGCCTCGTCACGCACTGCCAGCAGTTCCTCGCGGACCCGGTGCTCGACCGACTCGACCTGCGCGACCACTTCGACACCGTGGTCTGTTGCACCGAGGAGACGGGCTGGAAGCCCGACCCGGACCCGGTGAAACTGGCGATGGCCGACCTCGGCGTCGACCCCGCCGCGGGCGACCGCGGCTACTACGCCGGAGACGGTGCGAGCGACGTCGGCGCCGCGTGGAACGCCGGCCTCGACGCGGTCCACGTCGAACGCCTCGGCCACGAGGAGCGCGGCCGCTGCGTCCTCGGCGACTACCGCGTGGAGTCGTTCGACGACTTCCCGAGTGCGCGCTCGACCGAGTAGCCCCGAAGACACTTATCGGCCCCGCGAGCAGTCTCCTCCATGCGACGCCGCGCCCTCCTCGCAGCCGTCGGCTCCGGAGCCTTGCTGGCCGGCTGTGCCGACCGTACCGCGCCGACCGCCGGGACCCCGAGTGACGACGGAGCCGCGACGGCGGACGACACGACTACCGACCGCCCCGGGTCCCCGGAGCAAGTCGATATCGACTCGCGGTTCTACACGGAGCCGTGCCCGGACCTCGCCGACGCCGGGTGGTGGATCGACCCCGACGACGAGGTGCGGTGTTACCACCGGTCGGACGGCGACGAGGCGGTCCTTCTGGAACCCGTCTCGGAGGTCGGGACGCTCGGCGGGACGGTGCGGATGCGGCTCCACAACCGGACCGACGAGGCGGTCCCGTTCGGCCCGTACCACTGGGAAGTGCTTCGCTACGACCGGAGCGACGGGGCGTGGCGCTCCGCGACCGACCGCGACGCCATCGAGGATTATCAGGACCACGTCGAACCGGGCGAGACCCACGAGTGGGACGTGCAGCTCGCCGTCGACGGCGACGCGCCGGACGACGAGACGACGGCCGGGGAGACCGTCGCGTTCCGCCCCGGCCGGTACGCCTTCGTCGTCGCGGCCCCCGACCCCGGCGACCTCGTCCACGCCGCGCTGTTCGCGGTCGAAGCCGGCGACGACCCGCCGGTGCCGGACGGCGCGCTTCCCGACCCGGAGTCCTCGGCGTTCCGCGGGGAGGCCTGTCCGGCGGGCCTCCGGTGTTACCACGCGCTCGACGGCGACGAGCGCGTCTACCTCCGGGCGGAGCCGGAGACGGTCGCGCTCGGCGAGACGCTGTCCGCCGAGCTCTGCAACTGGTCGGGCGAGGAGGTAACCCTCGGGCCGGACCACTGGGCCGTGAAGCGACGGGAGGGCGGGGAGTGGGTCTCCGCCGACCGTCGGGAGATCCGGACCGACCTCGGCGGCGTCCTTCGCTACGGCGACTGCTGGGACCTCGGCGGTCGCGTCACGGTGGACGCCGCCGATGAGCCGGGTCCCGGCGCGGGGATCGAGGAGGCGGTCGCGTTCGAGCCCGGCGAGTACCGCTTCGAGATCGACGCGCGCGGCGAGGACTGGGAACGGCGGTTCGCGGCCCGGTTCACCGTGGTCGAAGAGTAGTCGCTCCGAGCGCAGGGTCTCAGAACGCCTGCAGTTCCTCCAGCGTCGCGGCCGCGGAGCCGTCGGCGATCGCCTCGCGGGCGGCCGCCAGTCCCTCGTCGATGGTGTCGGCGTCCTCGCGGGCGTAGATCCGGAGCGCGGCGTTGAGCGCCACGGCGTCGGCGAAGCGGTCCTCGCGCTCGCCGGCGAGCACCTCCTCGGTGATGGTCGCTGAGTCGGCGGCCACGTCCTCGACGCCGAGGTCCTCGGTCTCGAAGTCCATCCCGTACTCGGCGGTCTCGATCTCGAAGTCCTCGAAGCTGGAGCCGCCCTCGGTGCCGACGGCTTCCCACTCGGCGACCTTCGTGTAGCCGGGACGCACGTCGTCGTACCCCTCCATCCCCTGGAACATCAGGACGCGGTCGAGGTCGTGGAACTCGCTCGCCTCGAACGTCTCGATCACCTTCTTGGCGAACGCGAGGTGGTAGAAGGAGCCGAGGTGGACCGACGCGCCCGCGGGGTTCGCCAGCGTCTCGACGGTGTTGACGAACGTCCGGACGCCCATCATGTCCCGGCGCTCCCAGAGGTCGTCGATCGCGGGGTTGAACGCCGGCTGGTAGTAGAAGCCGAAGCCGACCTCGTCGACCATCGCGGCGGAGTCGCGGGGGGTCAGCTCGGTCGCGACGCCCAACTCGTCGAGGACGTGCTTGTAGGCGTCCGCCTTCTGCGAGGGGACGCGGTCGCCGGAGTGGGCGACCACCGGGGTGCCGGCCGCGGCGGCGACGACGCCCGCCGCGACGCCCAGCAGCGCGGACCGCTCCTTCCCGTCGTAGTTCGCGCCGCAGTCGACGGGGTCGCAGTCGGGCTCCGCGTACTCGACGCGCTCGCACATGGTGTCCGTGAACGCCGCCAGCTCCTCGGGGTTGTTCTTCTTCCAGCGGTTCGCGAGCCAGAAGGCGCCCAGCGTCGTCGGGTCGGGCTCGTCCGCGAGGATGCGCTCGAACGCCTCCCGGGCCTGCGCGCGCGTGAGGTCCTCGGCCGACTTCGGGCCGGAGCCGCAGACCTCGGTCATCAGCCGCTTGAGGGGCCACTCGCCGAACTCCGTGGTCGCCTGAGCCATACCCCTCGGTTCGGGTTCTCCGACGAAAAGCCTCCCGCTCGACTCCCACGCGGCGGGACGATCGATCTCCGACAAGGCGGACGTTCGTCGACTTTCGCCGCCGATTTCTCCGAGAACGAACAGCCCACGCGCGGACCGGACTCTGACGGCGGCCAACCAGACTGCACGCGCGGCGGGAATGGCTCGTTCGCGTGCGTTCGGGGTACCGTGCGGGGCGGTCGGCGCGCGCGAGAAACGCGCGCGAGGGAGGCGGCGGCCGCGGTCGCGCTGCGGTGCGTTGCGGTCGCGCGACCGCGGCTGCGGCGAGGCTGGGGAGGTGCGAGGCTGCTGTGCGGTTGCGGTGCGGGGCGGTGCTGTGTGGTGGGTGGGACTGAAAGGGGCAGCCGGCTCGATCCCGCCCGGACGACGCAAGCACTCGCGCCGGGCGGTGTCTCCAGCGCGCTACTGCACGCTGGAGGCCAGCGGGACGCGGTTTGTCCCGCGCGGCGGAGAGGTGCGAGCGCGCAGCGAGGCCCGGCGGGTCGAGCCGGCTGGGGCTTTCTGGACGTTGCTGTCCAGATCAGTAGGATCTACGACAGACCCAGAAAAACCGCAGTAGGACGAGCCGATTGAGAAGTTCTGAGCGTCCGATTCCGGTCAACAGACTCTACAACGGGAATTGGAAAAGTTCGAACCCAGAAATTCTGCACCCCGTCTCAGGGCCAGTCGTCCCGCGTCGACTCCGCGGACGACTCTTCCTCCGGGTCGTCGCCCGCGAGCGTCCAACCCGCCGCCTCCGCGGCGGCCTCGACGTCGAGGAACTCCCAGCCGGCCGCCTCCGCGACCGCCTCGTCCTCCTCGCTGGTGCCGACGAAGACGTGGCGATCGGTGTCGAACTGCCGCAAAATGTTCTCCAGGCTCTCCTCGACGCCGCGGGGGCCCGAGAAGAAGTCCTGTCGGACGCGGTGCTTCCGCGTGAAGTTGGTGACGACGTACGTCGGCTTCTCGGAGACGACGCCGACGTACTCGGTCCACTGGCGCGCGCCGTTGAACACGGCGTTCGGGTCCGCGAGCCGCTTTAACGCCTCGAGCTCGAACGCCAACGTCATGTCCGAAGATCCGCCGCTGTCCATACGCGAGGATACCTGCGCGGGGCGAAAACGGCTTCGCTTCGGGCTGCGGGGAACGCGCTCGCCCGACCGCGGCCGCGGACGGGGAAACGGAGAACGGACGGTTCGCGGCGTCTACTGCTCGGAGGCGGCCTTCAGGTCGTCGACCGAGAACCCCTCCTGCATCAGGGTCTCCTTCTGGTCGGCGACGTAGCGCTCCTCGCGCATCAGCTGCTTGTAGGCGGACTGGGGGGCCAGGTCGCCGATGAGGACGCCGCCGACGATCTTGCCGTCCTTCAGCGCGAGCTTGCGCCACTCGCCCTCGCCGGTGGTGGCCTCGACCTCGTCGTCGCCGAGGGTCGGGTGGCCAAAGGAGAGGAACGGGAAGTCGAAGTGCGTGATCGAGTACGAGGAGACCCAGCGGAACTCCTCGGAGCCGTAGTCGACCATGTTCTTGGCGGCGACCGTCCCCTGCTCCTTCGCGGAGCCCCACGCGCCGTTCTGCGCGCGCTCGCCGAGGATGACGTCGTGGAACTCGGTGATGTCGCCGGCCGCGTACACGTTGTCGACGTTGGTTCGCATGTACTCGTCGACGATGACTCCGTTGTCCGTCGCGATCGGCGTCTCCTCGACGATCTCCGTGTTGAAGTTGAGGCCGATGGCGACGCCGGCGAAATCGCAGTCGTAGCGGTCGCCGTTGGGGTCGACCGCGGCCTCGACCCGGCCGTCGTCGTCCACTTCGAAGTGGTCGACGCCGGAGTCGAACACCGGCTCGACGCCGCGCTCGCGCATCGCCTCGTGCATGATCTCCGCGCCCTCGTTCGAGAGGGCGTACCGCCACCACGAGTCGCCGCGCATCAGGTATTTCCCCTCAACGTCCTGCGCGCCGCAGATGGCCGCGAAGTCGATGCCGAGCAGGCCCGCGCCGACGATGACGCCCTGTTCGGCGCTCTCGACGGACTCCTTGATCGCGCGGGCGTCCTGGAACGTCCAGAAGTGGTGGACGCCCTCGGCGTCGGAGTTGTCCACCGGGAGCTGGGTCGGCGTGCCGCCGATGGCCAAGAGCAGTTTGTCGTACGCGAACGTCTCGCCCTCGTGGGTCGTCACCTCGTCCGCCTCGACGTCGACGTCGACGACCAGCGTGTTGAGTCGGAGGTCGATGTCCCGCTCCGCGTACCACTCCTCGTCGTGAATGGAGATGGGCGCCGCGGGCAGTTTCCCCTTCGCGAACTCCTTGATCAGGATCCGATTGTAGAGGGCCTCGCCCTCGTCCGTGAGCACGGTGATCTCGGCGTCCGGCTGCTCCTCTCGCAGCGTCTCGGCCGCGGAGGACCCGGCGACCCCATCGCCGATGATCACGTACGATTCGGTCATAAGCGGCCGTTCGTATTCGGGGTTAATGTGGATTGCTATCCGAATCCGGGAACGAGAGTTTCTCTCATGGGGATTCAAGGGATCCCCTTACCGAATATTAGGGATCCACCGCGTGTCGCCGACCGATCGTCGGTCGCGGTCGCTGGGCTTCCGCGGTCGTCGGTCCGCCGCGGTCGCCGGCCTTCCGCAATCGCCCGCCTTTCGCAGCCGATGGACCTCTCGTTCGGTCCGTTCGCCACACATTGAAGGGTTCACGGCACCAATGCTGGGGTATGAAGATCCGCCAGAACGTCCGCCACTGGGCCGCGAAGAAGGCCCTCACCGCGCCGGTGATCGGGGAGGCAGCCCACGACAAGCTCGTCGACCTCCACACGACCATCTTCCTCAACAAGGCCGACGAGGAGCGCCGCGAGGAGCGCCGCGCGCACCTCGACGACTTCTTCGACGCGACGATGGAGACCTACCTCACGGCGCTGGAGGCCGGCTTCCCCGAGGCGAAGGCCCGTGAGATCACCCACGTCCAGGCCAACTTCGACTTCTTCAACCACGGCTGGACGGAGATGATGGAGATCCCCGGCGACGAGATCGAACCCCACTACCGCCGCTACGAGGAATTCTTCACGAAACACGGGATCACCATCGACGATCCGCTCGGGGAGTTCCGCCCGCCGGAGGGGATCGCGGAGGCCCCCGAGACGCCCGAGAAGCTGACGGAGCCGGAGTACGAGAACGCGAAGGCGGGGTTCGCGGACGACGCCTACGTCGAGACGGAGGACGGCGAGACGGTGGTCGGCGGCGAGCGCGAGGAGCCCGCGGACGTGGACCCCAGCGCCGCGCCCGGACTCGACGAGGAAGAGGCGGCGGACTGAGACCTCCCGGCGGCGTTCTCCGCTGACCGCCCCGCTTTTTACGTCCCGACGGTGAGGGGGAACCATGACCGACGCGCGCGAGGTCGACCCCGAGGCGGTCGAGTTCGAGGTGGTCCCCGAGACGGACCAGTCCTTCGAGAACGCGTTGGCGAAGGCTCGCGCGGGCGACCGGCTGACGGTCGACGACGGGATCGAGCTGATTACCACCGGCACCGACCGCGAGGGGATCGACCCCGAACGCAAAGAGCAGGTGCTGGAGGCCGCGGACCGGCGGCGGGCCGCGGTCGTCGGCGACGAGGTGACGTTCGTCGCCAACCTCAACAACAACGTCACCACCGCCTGCAACACGGGCTGTCTGTTCTGTAACTTCAAGAACACCGCTCACGCGTTCGAGGCGGACGCGGACGTCGAGCACTCGGGGTTCACGAAGACGCCCGCGGAGTCGCGGGCGGTCGTCGCGGACGCCCTCGAGATGGGCATCTACGAGGTGACCTCCGTCTCCGGGCTCCACCCCGCCTTCGCGCTGAACGAGGAGCACCACGAGATCCTCCAGGGGTACGACGACCCCGCGAGCGCGGTGAACTACAAGCCGCCCGCGGCGTACGCGACCGACCCCGGGACGTATCTCGAGCAGATGGCGGCGATGTCCGTCGACGACGTGCACCTCCACTCGATGACGCCGGAGGAGGCGTACCACGCCCGCCGCGGCACCGACTGGGACTACGAGGCCGTCTACCGCGAACTCGCGGCCGCGGGGCTCGACTCCGCGCCCGGCACCGCGGCGGAGATCCTCGTCGACGAGGTGCGCGACGTGATCTGCCCGGGAAAGATCCGGACGGACGACTGGGTCGCCGCGATGGAGGGCGCGATGGCCGCCGGCCTGCCGACGACCGCGACGATCATGTACGGCCACGTCGAGAACGCGGCCCACCGCGTGGAGCACCTGAAGGTCGTCCGCGACCTGCAGGACAGAACCGGCGGAATCACGGAGTTCGTTCCGCTCTCGTTCGTCCACGAGAACACGCCCCTCTACAGACACGGCGTCGTGGACGGCGGGGCGAGTCTCGCGGAGGACGAGCTCATGGTCGCGGTCGCGCGCCTCTTCCTGGACAACGTCGACCACATCCAGTCCTCGTGGGTGAAGTCGGGCGACGAGCACGGGCTCAAACTGCTCAACTGCGGCGCGGACGACTTCATGGGCACCATCCTCTCGGAGGAGATCACCAAGCGCGCCGGCGGGCAGTACGGCGAGTACCGGAGCTTCGACGACTACGTCGAGATGATCACCGCCATCGGCCGCGTCCCGGTCGAGCGCTCGACGGACTACGAGAAACGCCGCCGGATCGACCCCGACGACGGCCCCCACGGCCCGACGCTCGGCCCACGCGCGGACGGGACGCCGATGCTCGCCGAACGGGACGGAACCGAGGGCGGAACCGGGGACGGAGACGGCGGCGACCCGACGCCCGCGGACGACTGAGGGCTGACCGTGACCGCCGCCTCCCTCCCCGCGTTCTCGCTTCAGGGTACTTCAGGGCTCCCGACGCTCCCCCCGTTGGCGGTCGCCGGCGCGGTGCTGGTGCTTTTGGCCGCCGCGGGCGGCGCGAGCCGACGGCTCGGCTACTCCGTCATCCCCGCGTACATCCTCGTGGGGCTGGCGGTCGGCCCCTTCGCGCCCGCGGTCGGCGACCTGTCGCTGTCGCTCGTGCGCGACCCGGGGACGTTCCGGCTGCTCGCGGAACTCGGCGTCGTGTTGCTCCTGTTCTTCGTCGGACTGGAGCTGAGCCTCGAACAGCTGTTCACGAACCGAGCGCAGTTCGTGCGGGCCGGGGCGGCGGACGTGCTCATCAGCGCCCCGATCGGCGTCCTGATCGGGCTCGCGTTCGGCTGGTCGCTGCTGGAGTCGGCGTTCCTGGCGCTGATCGTCTTCAACTCCTCGACGGTGATCATCGCGAAGTCGCTCCTGGACCTCGGCTGGATCGCCGACGCGGAGTCGGACGCCATCCTCGGGGTGGTCGTCATCGAGGACGTGCTCACCGCGGCCGCGTTCGCGGTGCTGTCGGCGGTGCTGCTGGGCGTCGCCGAGCCGGAGACGCTACTGCGCTCGCTCGGGACCGCCGCGGCGTTCGTGGGGGTCGTGGTCGCGATCGCGCACTACGGCGCCGATCGGCTGGAGCGGGCCTTCTCGACGACCTCGTCGGAGCTGTTCCTGCTCGGAGTGTTGGGCGTGGCGGCGCTCGTGGCCGGCCTCGGGATCGTCTCGGGCGTCAGCGAGGCGGTCGCCGCCTTTTTCGTCGGTACCGCGTTCGGGCGGACGAGCCACGTACAGCGCATCGAGACGCTCGTCGTCCCGGTCCGGGACCTCTCGGCCGCGCTGTTCTTCTTCGCGGTCGGGGCCGCGACCGACCCGCGGCTGCTCGCGGCGACGGCGCTCCCGGTCGCCGTCGCGGTGGCGGTGACGGTCCCCGGCCAGCTCGTCTCGGGGTACCTCGCCGGGCGCGCGTACGGGCTCGACGCCACGCGCGCGGTCCGGGTCGGCTGCGCGCTCGCCCCGCGCGGGGAGTTCTCGCTGGTGATCGCGGCGTTCCTCGCCGCCGCCGGAACGACGCCCGTGTTCCGCGAGACGCTCCCCGCGTTCACGGTCGGCTACGTGCTCGTCACCGCGACGCTCGGAACGGTGCTGATGAACCGGGCGGACGACATCTCCCGCCTCGCGTTCGGGCGGTGAGCGGCCGCCCCGCGAGCGACCTCTCCGCGTGCAGGCTCCCGACCGGCGGGAACGGGCGCAAGGTATATGGCCAATGGTAACATTTGTCACGATCATGTCCCACGGCGCAGCCGGAGACCCGTCCGCAGACCTCAACAGCACCGACGTCCGAGTGCTCGCGTACCTCGCGGAGTCGGGAGCGGACTACCCGGCGCTCGTCGCGAGCAACACGGGACTCCACGCGCCCCACGTCGAGCGGCGGTGCGACGCGCTCCGCGACGCCGGGCTGGTGGAGTCGGTCAGCGGCGAGGTGGTCTACCGCATCACCGGCGACGGCCGCGACGTGCTCTCGGGCGGCGGCGGCCGCGCGTCGGACTGAGCTCCCGGCCCGCAGCCCACCGCCGCAGCCGGGTTCTCACTCGCCGGCCGCGACCGCCGACAGTCCGTTTCTGTCACCGCTTCGACCGCGGCGATCCGCACGCCCGGACGGCGGGCGGAGGTCTCCGCGGGGACGCGCTCCGGGGCGGCGGGCTCCGGATACCGCTCGGGGGTCGCGTTTCGCCGACCCAAAGGCACATTTACGCGCGAACCGTAGCGCGGGCAACGAATGTCCCACAGCCCATCACTCCCGGACCGTCCCCGCCTCGAGTTGGACCCCGAGATGACCGAGGCGGAGCGGCTGGAGGCGATCCGCAAACATTACGAGCGGATCGTGCAGGTGAACGAGGAGCTGGAGCGGCGGCTCGAGGACGCGCAGGGTCGCCGCGACGACCTCAAGGACGACGTCGACGAGCTGAAGCGGGAGAACGAGGTGCTGAAGACCTCGTCGCTGTACATCGCGTCCGTCGAGGAGATCACCGAGGACGGCATCGTCATCAAGCAGCACGGCAACAACCAGGAGGTGTTCACGCAGGCGTCCACCCGGATGGACGGCGACCTCGAACCGGGCGACCGCGTCGCGATCAACGACTCCTTCTCGGTCCAGACGGTGCTGGACGACGAGACCGACGCCCGCGCGCAGGCGATGGAGGTCGACGAGTCGCCGGACGTGACCTACGGGGACATCGGCGGCATCGCCGACCAGATCCGCGAGGTTCGCGAGGCGGTCGAGGACCCCCTCGACAACCCCGAGGTGTTCGAGACCGTCGGCGTCGACCCGCCGAGCGGCGTCCTGCTGCACGGCCCGCCGGGGACCGGTAAGACGATGCTCGCGAAGGCCGTCGCCAACGAGTCCGACGCCACCTTCATCAAGATGGCCGGCTCCGAACTCGTCCGCAAGTTCATCGGCGAGGGCGCGAGGCTCGTCCGCGACCTCTTCGAGCTGGCGCAGGAGCGTGAACCCGCCGTGATCTTCATCGACGAGATCGACGCCGTCGCGGCGAAACGGACGGACTCGAAGACCTCCGGCGACGCGGAGGTCCAGCGGACGATGATGCAGCTGCTCTCGGAGATGGACGGCTTCGACGAGCGCGGCGAGATCCGCATCATGGCCGCGACCAACCGCTTCGACATGCTCGACGAGGCGATCCTCCGGCCCGGCCGGTTCGACCGCCTCATCGAGGTCCCCAAGCCCGACGCCGAGGGGCGGAGCCGCATCCTCGACATCCACACCGAGGAGATGAACGTCGCCGACGACATCGACCTCCGCGACCTGGCGGCCGACCTCGACCGCTACAGCGGCGCCGACATCGAGTCACTGGCGACCGAGGCGGGGATGTTCGCCATCCGCGACGGCCGCACCGAGGTCCGCCGCGAGGACTTCGAGGACGCCCGCGAGAAGCTCGCCCAGGCCGAGGAGACGGCCGACCGCGCGATCCACTACCAGTACTGACCCACCGGTACCGACGCCTCCTTCGATACCGGCACCGCGGCGTCCGGCCGCGAACCGGTTCCCCGTCTCCGGGCGGGACAATTTCTAAGTGAGTTCCAGCCGTGCGATCCGACCGGGTGAGACGAATGGTGCATAGTGGCGACGCGATCATCGACGGCATCGACGGCAACGACGGCAACGGCGGACCGAGCCGGTCGGAGTACGACTGGCTCCTCGCCGCGATCCCCGTCCCGTTGCTGGCCGGCTGGACGACCGCGCCGGTCGTGGGGTCGTCGGCGACGCTGGGGCTGGGCGTCGGCGCGGTCGTGGCCGCGACGCTCGTCGCCTACGCGCTGTTCGGCGTGACTCCGTCCGCAGAAGGACAGCATCTCGACCGCGACCGCCGTCCGGGAGCGCCCGGCGGCGACTGACGCAGCGTCTTACTTCGCCGTCGGCGTGAGCTCGCCGTCGCCGACCGCGTTCATCACCTGTACCGCCGCGCTGGCCGCGAGCCCCTTCGCGACCTCCTCGGCGTCGGTGTCTTCGATGCCGGTCTCCAGCTCCTCCGGGTCCGGCGCGAACCCGGCGGAGACGGGGTGACCGGCCGGTGGGTTCACCGCGACCGTCGCGGTGGCCCCGCCCGTGCCCACCGACAGCTCGGAGCCGACGATGTAGCCGTCCGGGAGGTACGACTCCGTGCGGTCGACGATCCCCGCGACGGCGGTCCGCAGCGCCCGCTCTTGGTCAGGGGAGAGGTCCACCGGCTCCGGCTCGCCGGCGCCCGCGACGCCGGGAGCGCCCGCGTAGGGGTTGTTTCCGTTCATTGAGGGTGAGGGGAGTTGGAGAACGCGAGGTAAAAAGGCGTCGGCGGTGTCGCTCGGCGCCTCAGAGCACCGGTTCCGATTCGCCGTACGCGGCCACGACGACCGTCGTCGTGTACGCGTCCGGCGTCGGGGTCGCGGCCTCGACGAGACACTCCCGGTCGTCGAGCGTCCAGTCGCGGAGTTCGGCGCCCGCGTCCAACCCGGCGTCGATGCGCTCGCGTACGTCCGCGGCGTCGGTGCCGGTCACCTCGTAGAACAGCCCCGGACCGGGCCCGGTCGCCCAGCCGAGGCCCGCGACGACGGCGTCCATCTCGGACCCATTCTCCCGTTCGTCGGCGTCGGCCGCGACCGTCTCGCCCTCCGCGGAACCGGCCACGTCGCCCTGCCGAAAGCTCGCGCCCTCCGGGCCGACGGTCCGTCGCGCCTCGACGACGGTGAGGCGGTTGCCGGCCGGACCGAGGTCGGGGGCGCGGTCGACCGCCTCGACGGTCGCCTCGGCCGGGACGACCGAGGAGACCGAGACGAGGTTGTAGTTGTGGAGGTTGGCGTCGGCGAGCGCCGCGTCGTAGGAGGCCATCTCCGTGGGCGCGACGCCGGTCCCGGCGGCCACGTGGATCGCGTTCATAGAGGAGCGCGGCGCTCGCCGCGGTAAGGCGTTACGAACCCCGGTCGGCGGCCTCCGACGCCGGCACCGGGCGGGTCGCCCCCGCCGTCTCGAAGCGCTTACCCTCGCGCCCCTCCCAGTTCCGGCCATGACTGAGACGCGCGTCGAGTGGCGCGAGTGGGGCCCGGAAGCGTTCGCCGCGGCCGCGGAGACCGACCGGCCGGTGCTGCTCTCGCTCACGGCGACGTGGTGTGCAGACTGTCACGAGATGGAGGCGAAGACGTACGCGGAGCCGCGGATCGCGGCCAACGTCAACGACGGCTTCGTGCCGGTCCGCGTCGACGTGGACCGCAACCCCCGCGTCCGCGAGCGGTACAACATGGGCGGGTTCCCCTCGACCGTCTTCCTCGCGCCCGACGGGACCCTGCTGACGGGCGCCGGCTACCTCGACCCCGAGGGCATGCGCCAGGTGCTCGATTCGGTCCGCGAAATGTACGCCGAGAAGGGCGCCGACGCCGGGCGCGTCCCGCGGGCGCTCGCGGGCGACCTCCCGCCGGCCGGCGAGGTGACGGAGGCCATCGAGGAGCACCTCGTCGGGCAGTTGGACGTGAAGTTCGACGAGGAACACGCCGGCTGGGGCGACGACGCGAAGTTCCCGCTCCCGCGGACCGTCGAGTTCGCGCTCAAGCGCGACCGCGACCGCGCCCTCCGCACGCTCGATGCGGTCCGGAACCACCTCACCGACGAGGTCGCCGGCGGCTTCTTCCGCTACGCGGGCGGCCGCGACTGGACCGACGTGCACTACGAGAAGCCCCTCGACACGAACGCGGCCGTCCTCCGGGCGTTCGCGAACGCCTACCTCTACACCGGCGAGGAGGCCTACCGCGAGCCGGCCGCGGGCGCGGTGTCGTTCCTCACCGACGACCTCTGGACCGGCGTCGGCGTCGGCGGGAGCCTCGGGCCGGGGATGGGCCGCGCCTACTACGCCCGCAGCGCCGGCGACCGCGCCGACCTCGACGCCCCGCGCGAGGACCTCACCGTCTACGCGGGCGGCAACGCCCTCGCGGCCGACGCCATGCTGGCGTTCCACGCCTACACCGACGACGAGCGCGCCGGCGAGTACGCCGAGCGGATCCTGGGCGTCCTCCGCCGGGACCTGATCGACGCCGAGACTGGCGCAGTCACCAGGTTCCGCGCCGGCGACGCCGTGGGCGAGACCGACCTGCTCGAGGACGCCGCCCGGGTCGTCGCCGCGCTCGTCCGTGCCGAGTCGGTCCTCGGCGAGGGCGCCGACCTCGCTCGGACGGTCGCCGACCGCGCGATCGAGCGCCTCCACGACGGTGGGTCGTTCGTCGACGGGCCGCGGGAGGGCGAGGCGCTCCTCGACCGCCCGTTCCGACCCGTGGACGGCAACGTGGAGATGGCGGAGACGCTGTTGGACCTCTCACTCGTCACCGGCGAGGAGCGGTACGAGGCGGTGGCCCGCGAGACGGCCGCCGCGTTCGCGGGCGCGTCCGACCGGTTCGGCGTCCAGGTTGCGGGCTACGGCAGCCTCGTCGGCCGGCTGACGCGCGGGTCGACGCTCGTCGCGGTCGGCACCGAACCGGGCAGCGACCTCCACCGGGCCGCGCTGCGGGTCGCCGACCACGAGAAGGTCGTCGTCCCGAACGCGCATCGCGGCGCGGGACCGCTCGACGTCGAGGAGGGGGCCGCCGTCGTCCGCGTGGGCGACCGGACCGCCGACCCGGCGACAACCCCGGACGAGTTGATGGCGCGCGTCGCGGACGTAATCGCGTAGCGCGAATCGACGCCGGCTCCGCACCGATTCGAGCACTCCGTCGTCGGAGGGCACGGCGGTAAACCCCCGGTGCGTTTATGAGTCTCGGCGGAGTCGGTCCGGTATGGCGAGTTTACGGGACCTCGGGCTCTCGGAGTACGAGGAGCGCACCTACCGCGCGCTGTTGCGGACCGGACCGACGACCGCGAAGGACCTCTCGCGGGCGAGCGAGGTGCCGATGGGCCGCATCTACGACGTGCTCAACAGCCTCGAACAGCACGACCTCGTCAGGAGTCAGGCGGCGAGCCGGCCCAAGAAGTACGTCGCGGTGGAGCCGGACGCAGCGCTGGACCGACTGCTCGACGCCAAGAAGCGGGAGTTGGCCGAGCGGGCCGAGCAGTACGAGTCCGTCGTCGACGAGCTCTCGACGGAGCTCGAGTCCGCCGAGCCGGTCGAGGGGGAGTTCTGGACCGCCGCGGTCGGGGCCGAGGAGACGACGGACCTCCTGTTGGAGCGCATCGCGGCCGCCGAGCGACGCATGGTCGTCGTCGCCGGCGGGCCGACGGTCGGGTTCGACCTCGGGTCGATCGGCGAGCAGGTGACCGAACAGCTGGAGGCGGCGCTCGACCGGGGCGTCGAGATCAGGGTCCTGCTGTCGCCGGCGGTCGTCGACGAGCTCCCCCGGAGCGTCGGGCGGCGCTACACGGCCGAGCTGGCCGACCACGACGGGTTCGCGGTGCGGACCGCCGAGGGCGTCGACGGGACGTTCAACCTGTTCGACGGCGTCGAGACCTGCATCGAGGTGCCGCACCCGCTCTCCGAGGACGAGCCGTTCGCGATGATCGACCTGAAGGACCCGGAGTTCGCGGCCGACGTGAAAGCGCAGTTCGAGCCGCGGTGGGAGGAGGCGGAGCCGCTGCGGTTCGGGTGAGGCCGGGAGGAGATGGAGGGGAGGGAGGAGGACGTGACGGCCTCGGTCAGTCGCCGTTCAGTTCGGCGCGCAGCTGCCCCATCGTGACCTCGCGTTCGGCGTGCGCGTTGTGCTGGTGGATCGACTCGTCGTTCGACTGGGCCATGCGGATCACGGCGTCGTCATCGAGATGGTCGAACTCGTCGACCGTGCTCTCGGCGAGCGCGCGGACGCAGTCCTCCACGAACTTCGCGTCGGAGTGGGCCGCGAACGTCATGTGGTCCTCGTCGGGGCGTTTGGCCATGTTGTAGATGCGGGCGCTCATGGCGTCGCGCGCGATGTCGATGACGTCGCCGAGGTCGACCTCGGGATCGCCGTTCGCGGTGACGGTCAGCGTCGCGTGTCCGCGCTGGGAATGACCGGGTTGGGGGACGGCGTCGAGGAACTCCTCGGTCGTCTCCTCGTCGACGCCCAGATCGTGGAGCTTGTCGCGGGCGCGGGACTCGGACATGCCCTGCGAGCAGGGGCAGACCGTCATGCCGGTGACCTCGGCGCCGATCTCCTCGCGGGTGCCTTCCTCGGTCGCCTCCGCGGAGGCGATGATCCGCGCGGTGTTCTGCGTCTGTCGGCCCGACGCGGGCGTCTCCTCGCGCGTGATCAGGTCCGCCTCCATGCGGACCTCCGCCGTGGAGGTGTAGTCGTGTTTCGCCAGCAGGCGCTCGGCCGCGTCGCCGCAGACGTCCTCGACGCGGTAGGCCTCCTCGCGGGTGATCTCCTCGAGGATCTCGTCGATCGTCTCCATGTTGCGGGACATGTCGATCCCCTTGCGACCGCTCGGGAGGTCGACGAACACCTCGAACTCGGCCATGAGGACGATGGGGCGCTTGTCCTCGCGCGCCAGTTTGACGAGCTTCTCGACGCCGGTCACGCCGACCTGCGAGAGGCCGACCGCGACGTCCGGCTCGCTCGCCTGTACGTCGGGAAGTTGATGACTCATTATCGGGAGAAGAGGGACGAACGCGAATGAGTGCTTCGGAAGCGGAGGGGGAACCCCCCGCCCGTGGCCGTTCGGACGCTCTGCTCCGCGACACCGTGCGGTGCTGTCGGCGCGCGCCGCGGCGACCGCGACGCGCGTCGCCGCGACCGCGCGAGGGAGGTCGCGGGCCGGGCGCGATGCGGTGCGGTTCCGCGCCCGGCCCGCGGCCGAGGCTGGGGAGGCGTGAGGCTGCGGTGCTGTGCGGTTGCGGTGCGGGGCTGTGCGGGGTGGGACTGAACGGGGCAGCCGGCTGGGGATTTCTGGGTGTTGCTGTCCAAAGCAGCAGAGCCAGATCAGTAGTAGAGAGCATCGCGCGAAGAATCCAAACTCGCACCACCTCCACCTCGCGGATCCGCGGAGACCGCTCCCGAGAAATCCGCCACACGTACACGCGGCGTTTAACCGCCTCGACCGTCTACGCCGCGTATGTTCGAAGACCGACCGGACCGCGACGCGGAGGTCGTCCTCGTGGGGCGGTCGAACGTCGGGAAGTCGACGCTGATGCGGGAGCTGACGGGCCACTCGTTCGACACGGGCGGGAAGCCGGGCGTGACGCGCCAGCCCAACCACTACGACTGGACCGGCCAGGACTTCATGTTCACCGACCTCCCCGGCTTCGGCTTCATGTCCGGCGTCGAGGACGAGCGCCGCGAGGCGATCAAGACCGACATCGTCCGGTACGTCGAGGAGAACGCCGAGGCCATCCTCGCGGGGGTCGTCGTCGTGGACGGCAAGAGCGCGGTCGACATCATCGACCGCCACGCCGAGCGCGGCAACGTTCCCCACGACGTGGAGATGGTGTCGTTCCTCCGGGACGTGGGGATCGACCCCATCGTCTCCGTCAACAAGATGGACAAGGTCGACGACCGCGACGAGCGCCTCGACGCCATCTGCGACCGCCTCGGCTTCTACCCGCCGTGGCAGCAGTGGGAGGGCGAGGCGATCGCCCCGATCTGCGCCAAGCGCGGCGACATCGAGGCGCTCAACGAGTGTCTCAGAAACCGCTTCCACGAGGCGAAACGCGACGACTTGCTGCAGTTCGTGAAGTAGGGTCGCGGCTCGGCTCGGCGCTGCAGCGTCCGCCGCCTACAGCTCCCGCAGCGTCTCCAGACTCTCGTCTAAGTCCTGCGTCGTGACCGCCAGCGAGAAGCCGTCGATGGTGGCCAGGTCCGCGGCGTGGGGCCACAGGTCCTCCTCCTCGATGCCGTGGAGCACGACCGCGTTCGGCGTCGGGGTGACGACGCGCATCGCGACCAGCGGCGACTCCCCGCGGCTGACGCCGGTGAACACCAGCGCGCGGTTGGTCGACTGGCCGTACAGCCGGTAGAACTCCTCGCTGGACAGGCGGGTGATCGCCTCGATGGAGTTGATCACCGTGTGGCCGTAGACGTGGTCGCGGTCGCCCGAGACGATCTCGGTCGCGCCCATCGCGTCGTAGAACTCGTCCATCGGCACCGCGGTCGCGTACTCGCGGAGGTCGTGGACGATGTCGCTCTCGAAGCCCGCCGAGAGCACCCGGGCGTACTGCCGGAGTCGGCCGCCGCCGCGGGCCTCGTCGATGTCGAGCAACCCGTCGACGGTCCGGCGGACGACGCCGATGCCGGGGCTCTCCCGGCGCCCGCTCTCGTAGTCGGAGATCACCGACGAGGAGACCCCGAGCTGGTCGGCCAGCTCCGTCTGGGACACGTCGAAGTCCGTCCGCCACTTGCGCAGCGTGGCTCCCGGGTCGTCGCTCAGGGTGATCTCGCCGGCGATGCGCCGGGCGAGCTCCTCGCGGGCTGTCTCGCTCATGGGCTCACGGTGCGTCCGAGACCCGCAAAAGGGTATCGAAAGGTGGGTACGACACCTGTCGAGCCTCGAGCGCGGACGCCCGGTTCCGAACCGCACCGACCGCCCCTCCGCAGTCGCAACCCTCACGGCCGCGGTCGGCGAAGGCGCCGCATGGAGATCCGACCGTACGCGGACGCGGACGCCGCGGACCTGTGGGCGTGCAAGCGCGCCTTCGAGACCGGCCTCGGCGAGAACACCGGCGGCGAGGAGAAGGCGACAGTCTACGCGGAGAAACTGACCGACGAGTACCGCGAGGAGTGGTTCGCGTGGGTCGACCGCTGTCGCGCCTCCGACGAGCGGTGTCTCACGGTCGCGGACGACGGCGACGGCGTCGTCGGCTACGTCTTCCTCCTCCCGGAGACGATGGCCTTCGTCTGGGACGCCGCGGTGATAAACGAGGTGTACCTCGACCCCGCCTACCGCGGGACGGGCGTCGCGGACGACCTCATGGACGCGGCACTCGCGCTGGCCCGGGACCAGGACCTGCCGCTGGACCGGGTCGTCCTCGACGTGGACCCGGCGAACGAGCGCGCGCGGGCCTTCTACGACCGCCACGGCTTCGAGCCGTGGGGCGAACTCGTCGCGCGCGAGCTCTGAGCGTCGCCATCCTCCCGCCGCGTCGCCGACCTCCGACTACTGCGCGCCCCACTCGCCGAGGTCGAGCAGCAAAACGAGCGCGTCCTCGCCGTCGCCGTAGTACCCGCCGACGCGCCGCACCGGTTCGAACCCCTCGTCGCGGTACAGCGACCGCGCGACCTCGTTGCTCTCCCGGACCTCGAGTTTGACGACGACCGCGCCCGCCCCGGCGAGTTGCACCAGCCCGTTCCGGAGGAGCCGGCGACCGATCCCGCGACCGCGCGCGTCCGGATGGACGGCGAGGTCCTTGATGTGGCCGATGTCGCGGCCGGCGTTGGGCATCACGTCGCCGACGACGTAGCCGACGACCGCGCCCTCGCGGACCGCGACGAGGAACGCCGGCTCCTCGACCAGCCGCTCGAAGGCGTCGTAGGGCCACGGGTCCGCAAAGCAGGCGCGCTCGATGCGGAGCACCGACAGGAGGTCCTCGCGGCGCGCCCCGCGGACGGTCACGTTCGCCGATTCCTCGTGCACGCCTCGGCTCAGGGGCGGTCGACTCATAAGCCCGACGGCGGACGGCCACGGCGACGCACCAGGCGCTCGCGAGGGCGCTCGCGGTCCGCGAAAAATCGGCAAAAACGGGGCGGTTGGCGGTCCTCAGTCGTCGGCGGGCGCGGCGCCGCTGCCGGACTGGTGCTGCTTTTTCGTCCACGAGAGCTTGCCGCCGGCCGCGAGGATGTCGAGTTCGCGGTCGGAGGCGTCGAGCTCCGCGGTGAACTCCCAGTCGTCGTTCACGCGGGCGGTGAACGTCTCCTGGCCCTCGCGCACGGCCGCGTCCACGTCGTCGAGGATCTCGATGTCGTCGCCCTGGTCGATCTTCTCGTACGTCTCCGCGTCGATCTCCAGCGGGACGATGCCGAAGTTGAACAGGTTCGCCTTGTGGATGCGGGCGAAGCTCTGGGCGAAGACGGCCTCGATGCCGAGGAACATCGGACAGAGCGCGGCGTGCTCGCGCGAGGAGCCCTGACCGTAGTTCTCGCCGGCCACGAGGACGCCGCCGTCAGCGTCGAGCGCGCGGTCGGCGAACGTGTCGTCGACGCGCGAGAGCGTGAACTCGGAGAGCTTCTCGATGTTCGAGCGGAACTTGAGGATGTCCGCCGTCGCCGGGATGATGTGGTCCGTGGTGATGTTGTCCTCCATCTTCAGCAGCGCCTCGCCGCTGATGTCGGAGTCGATGCCCTCACGGATGGGCACGTCGCCGATGTTCGGGCCCTTGATCAGCTCGTCGTCGATGGCCTCCTCGGGGGTGATGATGTCGGGGTCGTCCTGACCCATGCCGGGGCCGTAGGACTCGCCCATCTCCAGGCCGGGCGCCTCGAGGTCGCCGAGCTCGTCCGCGAGGTCGCGGGGGTCGACGATCTCGCCGGCGATGGCCGCGGCGGTCGCGACCTCGGGCGAGCAGAGGAAGACGGAGTCGTCCTCGATGCCGGAGCGGCCCTCGAAGTTGCGGTTGAACGTGCGCAGCGAGACGGAGTCGGAGGCGGGGACGTGGCCGATGCCGATACAGGCACCGCACGTGGCCTCGGAGAAGTTGACGCCGGCCGCCATCATCTCCGCGGTCCAGCCCTCGCGAGCGAGCATCTCGGACGCCTGCTTGGAGCCGGGCGCCACGATCATCTCGGTGTGCTTCGCGACCTCGCGGCCCTCGAGCATCTTCGCGCCGGGCAGGATGTCCTCGTAGGCGCCGTTCGTACAGGAGCCGATGATGACCTGTTCGACGTCGGTGCCCTCGTACTCGCTGACGGGGGCGACCTTGTCGGGCATCGACGGCGCGGCGACGAGCGGCTCGAGGTCGTCGAGGTTCACCGTGATCTCCTCGGCGTACTCGGCGTCCGCATCGGGCTGGAGGTCGACGAACTCGTCCTCGCGGCCCTGCTTCGCGAGCCAGTCCTTCGTCTTCTCGTCGGTCGGGAAGATGGAGGAGGTGGCGCCGAGCTCGGTGCCGAGGTTGGTGATCGTCGTCCGCTCGGGGATGGAGAGCGACTCGGCGCCGGGCCCGGTGTACTCGAACACCTTGCCGACGCCACCCTTGACGGTCAGCTCGCCGAGGAGGTGGAGCGCGATGTCCTTCGCGGTCGCCCACTCGGGCAGCTCGCCCTCGAGGTGGACGTTGACGACCTCGGGCATCTCGACGTAGTAGGCGCCGCCGCCCATCGCGACAGCGATGTCGAGCCCGCCCGCGCCGATCGCGAGCTGGCCGAGCCCGCCGGGGGTCGGCGTGTGCGAGTCGGAGCCGAGCAGCGTCTTGCCCGGCGCCGCGAAGTTCTCCTTGTGGACCTGGTGGCAGATGCCGTTCCCGGGCCGGGAGAAGTAGGCGCCGTACGTGCCCGCCGCCGAGCGCAGGAAGCGGTGGTCGTCGGTGTTCTTGAAGTCGAACTGATACGTCTGGTGGTCGCAGTACTGCGCGGCCAGCTCGGTCTGGACCTCGTCCATCTCCAGCGCCTCGAACTGGAGCCAGACCATCGTGCCGGTCGTGTCCTGTGTGAGCACCTGGTCGATCTCGATACCGATCTCCTCTCCGGGCGTCAGCTCGCCCTCGACGAGATGGTTATCGAGGATCTTCTCCGTAATCGTCTGTCCCATATCGATCCGAGATGCGGTCGCCCCGGATATAAATCCCGCGAGTTTTCCGCATAACGACCGTGTGGAATCGCCACACGAAACGGCGGTAAGAGAACGGGTGTCTTCCCCATCCCCTATTATGATTTGAACACTCAATATCTCGGTTCTGCGCTCGCGTGAGGCGGCCGCTCCACCGGCGTCCCGAGTCGACACGACTTTGCGCCGCGGCCCCGCTCCCTCGGGCATGTTCGAATCGGGCGCGTACGTGGCGGAGTCGCTGGAGCGCGCGGGCGCGGACCTCGACGAGGAGCAGGTCCAGCCGAACGGCGTCGACCTGACGCTCGGCGAGGCCTTCGTGCAGACGGAACCGGGCCGCATCGAGCCCGACGGGAAGTCGGTCGGCGACCGGGCACGGATCGACCCGGACGCGGAGGACCGCTACGCCCTGGAGCCGGGCGCGTACGTCGTGCGGTACGGCGAGCCGGTCCGGATCCCCGAGGGCCACGTCGGCTTCGTCTACCCGCGGTCCTCGCTCCTGCGTAACTCCTGTATGCTCAACACGGCGGTGTGGGACGCCGGCTACGAGGGCGTCGGCGAGGGACTCCTCCGAGTGGGCCACGACCTCTCCGTCGAGCGCGGCGCCCGGATCGCGCAACTGGTGCTCGCGCGCGCGGACCACTCCGGCACCTACGACGGGAGCTATCAGGGCGAACGGCTCTGACGGTCGCCCGTCCGTCGGGGTGTTCGCTCCGCCGGTCGCGTTCACTCGATCGCGCGCTCGTCGATAGCGGCCGCGAGGTCGCGCATGAACGGGTGGACCGTGTTCCCCATCAGGTAGACGGGGTCGCCGTGTGCCAGACACGCCTCCAGCACTCACTCGGGGTCCGTCGAGAGGTCGTGGCGGATCACCCGTGGCGCCGCGCGCCGCTCGACCACCGCCGCGTGCGTGCCCGCGACGTGGACGCGGTCGATCAGGTCCGCGTCCGCGAGCCAGTCGAGGTAGTGGACGAACGCCGCGGTCCGACCGGACCGGTCCCGGCGCGTGAACAGGAACGGCGTGACCGTCGGCTCCGCGAGACGCTCCGTGAGGTGCTGTCTGAGCAGTTCGGTCGACTCGATGTCGTTCATCATCGCGCCGTTACAGACGAGTCCGCCGCCCGCGAGCCGCCGCCACCGCCAGTCGCTCTGTAGCTCCGTCAGCAGGGACTCGACGCGACCCGGGTTGAGGGGGTCGAGCCCGAGCGCGCGCAGCGTCTCGTCGACGACGAACGCAGACTGCGCGCCGAAGGTGTCCGCGAACGGCGAGTCCGGCGGCGGCTCCGCCACCCGGAACTCCACGCCCTGCCGGTCGAACTCCCGGCGGAGGTAGTCGTTGATCGCGTCGTTGCGGTCGCCGCTGATCACGACCGCCTCCTCGGGAGCGGTTCGCGCGAACGCGCGGGCGATGTCCGTCAGGTCGTCGCCGAGCGTCGACTGATGGTCCCGGCGGACGTTGAGCAACACGACGACGTGCGGGTCGAACAGCTCGTTGGCGAGCCGCGTCGTGTACTCGCGGATCCCCTGGTTCTCGACGACGGCCGCCTCGACCGGCCAGTAGGCGCGGAGCTCCCGCTCGTTCTCGTAGAGGCGGGTGACTCCGTCGCGTTCGATCTCGTACTCGTCGAGACCGTGGTAGGAGAACGAGCGGTCGCCGGTCACCTTCGCGTACGTCTCCAGCCCGCGCTCGACGAGCGCCTCGTTGAGCCACCGGACGACGGTCGACTTGCCGCGGACGCCCGAGACCGTCACCCGGTAGGGGACCTCCTCGACGCGCTCGAAGTGTGCGCGCCCCCGGCGCGTGAACCGGAACGCGCTCCGGGCGAGCCGCCGGACCACGCCGGCCGTGCGGTCCCGCAGGGGCCGTCGGTCGCTCACGAGTCGTCCCCCTCCCGCCGCGCGACTAGCGGCGACGACTCCGTGTCGGCATCGGCCGGCAGTCCCTCGGCGAACACCGACTCGCTCGCGAACGCGTGCGCGTCGGGCCTGGACCGTTCGAGCCGCGCTATCTCGACCGCGGCCAACCCGACGATCACCGCACCGAGCGCCACGTACGCCGGAGCGAACGTGCTGCTCAGTCCGGTTCGCGGCACGGGGACGACGGCCAGCAGGACGGCGTAGAAGACGACGAACAGCCCCGCGGAGATCCGGATGTGCGCCGAGCGGTTCGAGGGGGCGACGCGATGGAGGTTGTACGCACCGATGCCGACGAACACGCCGATGAAAAGCAGCGTGATTCCGGGCGCGGCGGCTGGCTCGAGTACGCCGACCGGCAGGACGACCAGCAGCCCGCCGGCCAGCGCGACCGCAAGCAGGTTCCGGCCGTACAGCAGCGTCGTCCAGTGGACCAGCGACAGCATCCAAAAGACCGTGGCCGCGCCCACGCCGTACACGAGAACGGTCGGGCCGTATCGGAGACTGAACATCGCCAGAAGGGGTATCAAAACGATCCCCGCGAGCCGGAGGTCGTAGCGCCGGCGGAACCCCTCATACACCGCCACGTCCGCGAGCAGGAGACTCACCGAGAGCCACGCGGGGACGATCCGCGGGGTCGGCGTCCCGACCGGCTCGACGCCGAGCAGCGCCACGGCGTCGCTCGTCGGCAACAGGAGCACCGGCGGCGTCGGCAACCCGCGCGCGGCAACGAGGTAGACGGCGATCGTCCCGACCGCGAGCAACAGGAGGAAGACGCCCACGGACAGCGTCAGGTCCTCGCGGCGGTCCGCGGGATCCTGCCACATTACGTTGTACGCCGCGATCCCGGGGAAGATGCTCCCGACGACTTCGGCGTCCTCGTAGCTGATCCGGTCCGGGAACGCCGCCCACAACAGGAGCGTCGCGAGCACGGAGACGACCGCTCCGGCCACGACGCCGACGAGGAAGACCTGCCGGCCGTGCAACAGCGTGTACTCCCGGACCGCCCACAGCGTCGCCCACGCACCGCCGGCCGCGACCGCGAACACGAGCGGCGAGAACGGCTCGCGGAACGTGTACACGGCGACGAGCGGGAGCACCAGCACACCGCCGAGCCGGTAGCCGTGGAACTGCGACAGCAGCGCGACGAGCAACACGCCGACGACGAGTATCGTTGTGGCGGCGATCATCGGAGGGTGTCGGCTCTCCGAACGCGGTCGTCCCATTAATATGGATCACATGGAACCGCCGCGACCGAAGAAAAATCAGCGTGGACGCACGTCGGAACCGCATCGCAACCGAACCGCGGCCGCACGCAGTGGCGTCCGGCCGCGAAGGGGTGGGCAGCAGCCAGCGCCCGTCAGTCGTCGCGGCGGCCGCCGTCGGTGGCGGCCGCGCCCGCGCCCTCGTCCGACTCGGCCCCGCGCTGGCTCTTGTAGCGGGCGCGCAGGACGTTGCCGTACATCGAGAGCACGAGCCCCGCGAACAGCACGAGGAAGCCGACGTTGATACCGATCGTCCGCAGCAGGCTTCCCTCGTTGAACGCGAGCTCGCTCGGGACCGGGTAGCCCCCGTAGGTGACCGACGAGAGCAGGACGCTCACGATGCCGAGCACCGCGGCCGCGCCGAACACGTTGACCGCGAGCCGCCAGCTCTTCTTCCGGCGGAGCTTCTCGATGCCCGTCGACTCGTAGTCGTCGGGGTCGCCGTGGAAGCCGGGCGTCTCCTCCTTCGGGAGGAACGCCTTCATCTCAACCGGGTAGAAGGCGGGGTGCATCGCGTGCTCGAACGTGTGGAACATGATCCCCATCAGCATGATGATGCCGAGCAGGCCGTGGAAGGCGACGAACGCCATCGCGGCCGACTGGGAGTTGTAGACGCCGATGAGCCAGGACTTCTGCCAGATGAGGAGCCCCGAGACCATCAGCAGCAGCAGCTCGACGGTGAAGATGGCGATGACGCCCTTGCCGACGTACGACAGCAGCGGGATCTCCTCCGCCTTGTAGCCGGCGAACTGGCGCGCGGCCGGGTGCCGCTCGTCGGCGCGCCCGAGCGCGAACTGCACGTCCTGGATGAACGCCTGCGGGTCGTTCGAGAAGTCGGGCAGCAGGTCGCCGATCGGCGCGCCGTCCGAGGAGCTGAGCAGCATGTACAGCACCCACGTCGTCGTGAGCGCGATGAGCGCGAAGCCGGCCGCGCGGTGGACCGCCAGCACGCCCGCGTTGCCGCCCATCAGCTCCAGGAGCCACCACAGCTCCGCGTTGAACGCGATGGCGTACCCCGTGAAGAACAGCAGGAACACGGTGAGCGCTAAAAGCGAGTGGAAGGTCGTGGTGACCTTCGAGAACTTCCCGTGGTCGAGGCTCGTCATCGCTCCCCCCCGTCGGTCACCGCGGCCTCGCGGCTCGGCTCCTCGCTGCCCGCGGGCGGCTGCATCCGCGCCGCGAGCCGGTGGAACGCCGCCCAGTGGATGAACAGCAGCACGAGGATGAACGCCCCGAGGACGATGTCCGCGATGTGGATCAGCTTGATCGCGCCGTTCAGCAGGGCGATCTCGAGCGTCTCGCCGCTGACGCCGTACACCCAGCTCGAGCCGACGCCGCCGCCGGAGACGGTCGGCCGCACGCGCTGGAGCGCCTCGAACCAGACCCCCTGCTGACCGACGTACCAGACGGAGCCGCTCGCCACGAGCAGCCCGACGACCGCGCTGACGAGCAGCGCCGCGTCGTCGCTCAGCCCGCCGCCTCCGTCCGCCCCGTCGGTCGACTCCGCGCCGCCGTGACCGTCGGCGTCGGCCGCCGGCTCGTCGCCGCCGTCCGCGCCGTCGGTGGTTGGATCGTCGCTCATAGTCTGTCGAACATTTCCGCCTCTTCCTCCCCGAAGATGATGTTCAGGGCGGTCTCGTTGAAGAACGATCCACTGTCGCGCTTGTCGAGCTCGTCGACGATGTCGCCGGTCGAGCCGACGAGGATGGCGTCGGTCGCGCACTCCTCGGCGCAGGCCGGTCCCTTCGAGGCGTGCTGGCGCTCGCGACAGCCCGTACACTTGTCCATCACGCCGCCGGTGCCGAACACCTCGGAGGTGATCGTCCCCTCGCTGTCGGGGAACTGCGGCGCGCCGAACGGACAGCCGGACAGGCAGTACTGGCAGCCGACACAGAGGTCGTCGGTGACCGACACGAAGCCGTCGTCGTTCTTCTGGAGCGCGTTGGTCGGACAGACCGACACGCAGGGTGCGTTCTCACAGTGGTAACACTGCATCGGCAGGGAGGTCTCGCCGGGGCTCTGCCCCTCCGAGAGCGCCGCCGTCTGGCGGGCGTTGTACCCCTCGGCACCCTCCTGCCCTTCGAGCATGGTCGAGATGTCGATACGCTGTTCGTCGTTGGGGACGTCGTAGGTGCGTTTGCACGCGACGACACACGACCCGCAGTCGATACACGCCTCGACGTCGGGGAAGATCCGCATGCCCTCGCCGGTGCTCATCACACCGTCGCTCATCCGCGCCCCGGAGTCGTTTGTTGACATTGTCAGTCGTCTCCGAACGCTTGTTCGTTCATGTCCCAATCACGCACGTCGTAGCCTTTCTGGAGCCCGAGCCGGTCTTCGTCCTGCGGGTAGTCGATGAACTCCATCCCGTACTCCTCGATGCGGGCCTCGGTGGCCTTCTCGATGGTGACCATCCCGGCCTTCGTCTCCTGCATCTGCGTCTCCACGTCGAAGCCGGACGCGGTGACGATGTTGGCGGAGTCCCCGATGGCCATCGGCTTGGCCCCTTCGGGGTACTGGTCGACCTGACTCTGGCCGGCGAAGACGCCGCCCCAGTGGTACGGGAGGAAGATCTCCTCCTGGTTCGGGCGGTGCGTCACCTTCGCCTTCACCAGGATCGAGCTCTTCCCCTGGTTCGTCGGGTGGATGATGACGTGGTCCTCGCCGCCGACCAGGTCCATCTCCTCGGCGATCTCGGGATGGATCTCCGCGTACATGTGCGGCTGGAGGTCGGCCGTCAGGCGGTTGTTCCGCGTCTCGGCGCCGCCGCCCTGATGCTCGACCTGCCGGCCGGACGTGAGGATCATCTGCTGGGCGTCGTCGCTGACGCCGTCCAGCTCGCGCATCGCCTGCTCCTGGACGTCGGCGTTGTTCTGGTCGAGCCGCCAGAAGTTGTGCTGCTGGCCGTTGGCGGGCCACTCCTGGACGAACTCCGCCCGCGGGCTCTCGATGGGCTCGCGGTGGACCGGCACGGTGTCGAGGAAGTTCCAGACGACCGCGCGCGCCCGGCCGCGCCCCGTCGGCGCGTCCGGCTGCGCGAAGTCGTACTGCTCCCACCAGTCGAGGTCGTGGTTGTGGCCGTAGTTCTCGTTGAGCTCCACGGCCGCGTCGTACGGCGACGTGTCCTCGCGGAGCGCGTACTCCTGCGGGAGCGACGGCTGGTCCGGCTCGGTGATGTCGTCCGGCAGCGTCGTCGTGAACGCCGGGTACTGGGGGACGCCCTGGATCTCGCCGTCCCACCAGTCGGGCTCGAAGGAGTCTCGAAGCATGTTGAGCCCCTCCTCGCCCTCGGCGTCGTACGTCTCCTGCATCGGGTACTCCTTGTCGGTCGCCATGGCGTCCCACTCCTCGGGCGTCGGGGCCTGCACGCCCCAACTGGCCCGGAAGTCGTGACCGCCCTCGCGCGGGTCCCGGTCGGACGTCCAGATGATCGGCGTCCCGGGGTGGTCGCCGCCCCAGTAGGGCCACGGGAGCGACCAGTAGTCGCCGGAGACGGGCAGGCCGGGCTTGTCGGCCCGGAGCGTCTCCGTGTTGAACGCCCAGTCGTACTCGGCGTGCTGCTGGAGCTTCTCCGGCGGCTGCTGGTAGCCGATGGAGCGCGTCCCCAGGTTGATCTCGCGGAGCGCGTCCTCGTAGGAGGAGCGCCCGTTGTGGATCTCGTTGCCGGTCCCCCAGTCGAAGTGCTCGCCGAAGCCGAGGTAGTCGGCGAGCTCCTGGAAGATCTGGAGGTCGGGCTTGGAGTTGTGGCCCGGCGGCGCGACGCGCTCGGACCACTGCACCGAGCGGTGCGTGTTCGTCAGGGTGCGGACGTGCTCGTACTGGCTGGAGGCCGGCAACAGGAGGACGTTGTCCTCCTTCGAGAGTGTCCCCGCGACCGAGGGGAACACGTCGACGACCACCAGCAGGTCGAGCGCCTCCATCGCCTTCCGCTGTTTGTCCATCTCGGAGATGGAGTTCGCGGAGTGGCCCCAGTAGAAGGCCATCTTCACCGGGTCCGGCTGGTAGAGCTCCGACTCAAGCAGGCGGTCCTCCTGTTCGAGCGCCGCCTCGTACCAGCGGGCCACCGTCAGACCGCGGTGGAACATCATGTTCCCGTCGGTGTCCGGGAAGCTCGCATCGCGGTCGGACGACGGCGGCTCCCCGTTGATCAGCTCGTACGTCTCCGCGTCCATCGTGGCGAAGTAGTCGTCGTGGAGCTCCTGGGCCGAGATGTCCCCGGAGGTCCACGGGCTCCGGTTCCAGACGTTGGTCCAGTGCTGCCACGAGCCGGGCGCGCCGACGCCGTAGTAGCCGGGCAGGATCGACGACTCGACGCCGAGGTCGGTCGCGCCCTGCACGTTCGCGTGGCCGCGCATGACCTGCAGGCCGCCGCCCGAGCGGGCCGCGGAGCCGGTCGCCAGCGACGTGAGCGCGTACGAGCGGATGTTCTGGGTCCCGTTGTTGTGCTGGGTCCCGCCCATCGCCCACTCGATCTGGATGTTGGGCTTGTTCTCGATCATCAGGTCGCCGAGCTCGGCGAGTTCGTCCTCGCCGATCCACGTCAGCTCGGAGACGGTCTCGAGGTCGTACTGGCCGAGCTCCGGCTCGACGTCGTCCCAGCCCATGACGCGCTCGTCGAGCATCTCCTGGTCGAGCTCGCCCTGCTCGCGGATGTAGTTGACCAGGCCCATCATGATCGCCACGTCCGTCCCGGGCCGCATCCGGTAGTAGTGGTCGGCGTGGGCCGAGGTCTTCGTGAACCGCGGGTCGATGGAGACGACGGTGCCGCCGCGCTTCTGCCCCTCCAGGATGTGCTGCATCACGACCGGGTGGGCCTCCGCGGGGTTCTGCCCGATGATGATGAGCAGGTCGAAGTTGCGGTAGTCGTTGATCGTGTTGGTCATCGCCCCGTAGCCCCACGTGTTCGCGAGGCCGGTGACGGTCGTGGAGTGACAGATGCGCGCCTGGTGGTCCACGTTGTTGGTCCCGAGGAACGCCGCGAACTTCCGGGAGGCGTAGGCCGCCTCGTTGGAGTGGTGCGCGGAGCCGAGCAACATCACGCTCTCGGGGCTGTACTGTTCGACGGTCTCCTCGTAGGTCTCGGCGATCTGCGTGTACGCCTCGTCCCACGAGACCTTCTTCCACTCGCCGTCCTCCTTGCGCATCGGGTGCTTGAGGCGGCGCGGCGAGTGCTCCGTCTCGAGGATGCCGGCGCCCTTCGAGCAGAGCGACCCGTTGTTCAGCGGGTTCTCGTGCCACGGCTCCTGGCCGACGAACGCGTCGCCCTCCTTGACGGCCTTGAACCCGCAGCCGATCGAACAGTAGTTACAGATGACTTTGCTGGTCTCGGCGTCGTCGCCGATGCCGGACTCTTCTTCGTCTTGGCCAAGGACCTGTCCCGTCGCGCCGCCCCCGAGGGCGACCGCGCCGGCGAGCGCGGACGCCTTCATGAACGAGCGTCGGTCGAGGTCGATGGTTACTGGTTCGGATGTACTCATGGCTGCTGCCTCGCGCGCTCGCACGATCGACCCCGGCAGCCGCGGGATACGGCGGCGTCCGCGCCGCCCCCCGCTCCGTCCGGTCGCTGCGGTCGCGTCGGCGCGCCTAGCATGCGTTCCGAGGCACGGACTCTCGGTTATTAATCTTTTGCCACCACGGACGGGGGACCATCCGGCAAAACCGGCCGACAGCACGGAGAATGATAAGCAAACCGACAGTATGTCACGGTTTCTCAGGGGCTTATAAACTCTTCGCGGACAGGCCGGCCGAGGGGGCAAGGTCTATGCCGCTGAGTCGGTAACTCGAGGGCAATGAGGACAGGGACCTTCGTCTGCTCGTGTGCGGACTCCTGTGACATCGACCTGGAGGAGGCCCGCGAGGGCGTCCAGGGGGTCGACGTCGCGGCGAGTTCCAGCATGCTCTGCGGGGACGGGCTCGACGGGCTCGCCGCGGTCGTCGACGAGCGCGACCTCGACGAGCTCGTCGTCACGTGCCCGGAGCCGGCCGCGCAGGACCGGATCCGAGACACGGCGACCGAACTCGGCGTCCACCCCGACGCGGTCGAGTTCGTGGACCAGCGCGAGGGCGCCGGCTGGGTCCACGAGGAGTCGGCCGCGACCGACAAGACCGCCCGCATGGTCAACGCCGCGGCCGCCGGGATGGCCCACGAGGCCGCCCCCGGGAACCACACGCAGGAGGCCGGGAGCCACGTGCTGGTCGTCGGCGACGCCGAGGCCGCGGTCGCGCTCGCCGAGGAGGCGGACGTGACGCTCGTGGCCGACGGCGAGGACCTCTCGGACGCCCCGGACCTCGACGAGGTGACCGTCGAGCGCGGGCGGCCGGTCGGCGTCGAGGGCGAGTTCGGCGACTTCCGCGTCGAACTGCAGGCCGGCGTCACCGAGGACTGCATCTCCTGTATGAAGTGTCTGAAGCAGGGCCCCGACGAGCACATGACCGCGCGCCCGGTGGACATCGACCCCGACGCGCCCCGCGGCGACTGGGAGGAGTGCTGCCCGGTCGACGCCATCGCGGTCGACGGCACCGCACGCGAGATCGCGGCCGACCAGGTCGTCTGGCCGGCCGCGACCCGGCAGGCGCGCGGCGGCCGCGTCGGCTTCTACACCGGGCCGGTCGACGCCGGCACCGTCTCCGCGGTCACCTCCCTGCTCGGCGGCGTCTCCAAGCCCGACTTCCTCGACCTCGCGATGGACGTCTGCGCGGCCGGCGCCTCCAGCAAGCAGGGCTGTACGGAGTGCGTCGACGCCTGCCCCCACGAGGCGGTCTCGCGCCCGCGCGTGGACGAGGTCTCCTTCGACAAGACCGCGTGTCAGAACTGCGGCGCCTGCACCTCCTCGTGCCCGACCGGCGCCGTCCAACTGCGCGAGCCCTCCAACGAGCGGATCGCCCGCGAGGTCGAGGCGCTCGTCACCCCCACCGTCGACGACGACGGCGGCTGGCTGTTCGGTCGCGGGGGCGAGGCGGGCGTCGAGACGCCGGTCGTGGCGTTCGTCTGCTCGGAGCGCGCCGCGGAGGCGCTCTCGGAGTTCGGCCGCCGCGCCGCCCGCGGCGACGACGTGACCTACCCGCCGATCCTCCCGGTGCAGGTGAACTGCACGGACACGGTCGGTGAGGGGCACGTCATGCACGCGCTCGCGTCGGGCGCGGCCGGCGTGGCGATCGTCGGCTGCGGCGGCGAGTGTCTCCACTCCGGCCCCGACCCGAAGGCCGAACTCGTCGACCGGCTCAACCGCGCGACCCGCGACCTGGGCCTCGGCGAGCGCGTCGGCTTCTTCGCGCCCGAGGTCGAGGAGCCGGGCGCCTTCGAGGAGGAACTCGGCCGGTTCGTGGTCGAGACGCTCGAGGAGACGCCGGTTCCCGCCGGCGAGCACGAGGCGACCGGCCGGATCGAGGTGGGCCCGGGCGACGCCGACGGCTCGAACGCGGTCGCCACCGACGGCGGTACCGTGCCGGGCGACGCCCCCGGCGAGGGCGGCCCGTCCACTATCGGTCCGGACCTCGGCCCGCGGCCGAACCCGGACTTCGACTCGCACGCGTGGACGCTGGAGAGCGTGCGGGCGATCCTGGAACACGTCGAACCCGAGCGAGAGGTGATCCGCGGGCTGAAGGACTTCGGGAGCGTCGAGGTGTCGGACGCCTGCACGCTGACGCCCACCTGTTCGAACATGTGTCCGACCGACGCGCTCCACCGCGACACCGAGACCGCCGACCTGCTGTTCAGCCACGAGCGCTGCGTCAACTGCGGGCTCTGCGAGGAGGGCTGCGTCGAGGACGCCATCACCGTCGAGTCGGGCCTCCACCTCGACCAGCTCCCGGAGCGCAACGAGGGCAAGCCGTGGCGCGTCGTCTTCGACGGCGCGATGCGCGAGTGCGCGATGTGCGGCAAGCCGTTCGCCTCGGAGGGCTCTGCCGCGAAGGTTCAGGAGGAGGTCGGCGACGTGGTCGCCGGCATGGCGCCCGAGGGACAGAACATCTTCGACTACTGCGACGACTGCCGGCCGCGCGTGCTGTTCGGCTCCGGCGACGGCCCCGACACCGGCCCCGGAGGTCGCGGCGCGGGCCCGGAGGGTGACCGATGAGCGTCGACCAGAGCGCGCTGTACGAGGCGCGACTGGAGCTCGTGAACTTCCTGATCGACGCGTTCGCGGACTACCCGCCCGAGGAGCTGCTGGAGCGGCTGCTGGAGGGCGAGTTCACCGTTCCCGACCGCGAGGTCTCCGAGGAGTTGGACCGCGGCTTCGCGAAGTTGGAGGAGTTCGCGGCCGAGAACGAGGGTCGCGACCCCGCCGACGTGCGCGAGGACCTCGAACCGGAGTACACGCGCGTCTTCGTCGGCCCGCGGCCGCCGGTCCTCCCCCACGAGACCTACTTCCGGACGGATACGGACTTCCGCGGCGAGGGGCTCGCGAAGGTGGAGGCCTCCTACGGGGCGTCGGGCTGGACCCCCCCGGAGGAGTACCCCGAGGAGAACGACCACGTCGCGGTCGAACTCGCCTTCCTGCGCTACCTCATCGAGCGCCAGCGGGACGGCGACGAGGAGGCGTTCGGCTTCCAGCGCGTCTTCCACGACGAGCACCTCTCGCAGTGGATCGACGACTGCGCCGAGGAGACGCTGACGACCACCGACGAGCGCTTCTACGAGGCGGCCGCGCACCTGCTGCGCGGCTACGTCGCCTTCGAGGAGGAGATCGCGAACGCGATGACCTGAGCAGTCGGCGGCGCGAGTCGGACGGGCGCTCCGTCTCTGACCGCTGCTTCTGATCTGACCGCTGCTTCTGATCTGACCGCCGTTCTTTCTGTGCCCCGACGGAGCCGGGGCTCCGTCGGTCGAGCCGTCGCGAAGATCGGGAGGTCGCCCGCGGACGCGGCCCACGGCGGTCGACGCAACCGGTACGCGATCCGCTGGCGACGGAGAGAGAGAGGCGCCGGAGCGGGATCCGACGCGAGAGACAGACAAGGTCGCGTGCCGTCTCCGGCACGCCGTGCTCACACATGGGCAGGCTTGGGAGGACCGGCGAACCGGTCGGGTGCATGTCAGTGGGATCTGCCCACCAACATGTACGGCCGGTCCGATATAAGGGACCCCGGGCGGGTTCCATCTCGACCGGAACCGGCGACAGATATTTATGCAACGACGGGGACGCGACGGGACGGCCATCCCCGCCGCCCGGCCGGTGGTCGCCCCCGGTCACTCGTCGCCGTCGCAGACCCCGAGCGGGAGGTCCGCGGGCGCGGGCCGGTCGCCGGCGCCGTCGCAGGCGTCGTCGACCAGCGCGGCGACCTGCTCCTCGACGGTGCGCCCGCGGGCCGCCGCGAGCCCCTCCAACCGCTCGTAGCGCTCCGCCGACAGCTGAACCGTTCGATCGCTCATACCGTCCCGATCGCCTCCCACCCTCAAAAACACACCCCACCGTGGCAGGATTCCCCGGCGTCCGGGACGCTACACCACGAATATCGCGGGCTCCGCGGTCTCACGGCGGGCGCCTCACCGCGAGAGGGACACGCGCTCCGCGCCTGTCGCGGCCGCGCGGGCGCGCTCCTCCAGCCACGCCGGCTCGATGTCGGCCATCTGGTCGAGGCCCGCGTTCGTCTCGGGCTGGGCGGGCGCGAACCGGTTACAGCCCGCGGGGATCGACGCCGCCTCGTAGGTGCCGAGCCGCTTTGCCCGCTCGGTTATCTCGTTCTTGTCGACCGTCAAAAGCGGGCGGTGGACCGGAAACTCCGTGACCGAGTCGAGCACGCTCATGTTCTGGGTCGTCTGGCTCGACTTCTGGCCGATCGCCTCGCCGGTGACCACGCCGGTCGCGCCGCGGTCGGCGGCGACCTCCGCGGCGACGCGGTAGAGGAACCGGCGAAAGACGAGCATCCGGCCCTGCTCGAGCAGGGCCGCCAGGTCCGCACAGACGTCGCCGCCGTCGACGACCAGGAGTTCGTCGAGGTGGTTCGGTCCGTAGCGCGCGAGCGTCCGCGCGGACGCCTCCGCCCTGGCGCGATGGTCCGGGCCGCCGAAGTCGCCGAGGTCGACGTACACCGGGAGCACGGGCGCGCCGCGGCGCATCACCTCGAAGGCGGCCACGGGGGAGTCGATCCCGCCGGACAGCAGGCTCACGAGCGGACGCTGGGAGCCGAGCGGGAGCCCGCCCGGGCCGCGGTGTTTCGGGCCGAAGACGTACGCCGCGTCCGGGTGGACCTCCGCCCGGACGACGTAGTCGGGGTCGTCGAGGTCGACGGCCGGTCGGCCCTCGGCGTCGCCCGCCTCGCGGCCGACCCGCGCCTCGAGCGCGTCCAGCACCGCGGCGCCCCCCTCGCGCTCGGCGTCCTCGCTGGTGAACGGGTAGTCGGTCCCGACGCGGTTGACGCGGACCGCGACCGACCCGCCCGCGTAGGTCGCCTCGGCGGTTCGCGCGAGCGCGTCCGTGACTGCCCCGAGGGTCGGGTCGACCGTCGTCGCGGGGCTCGCGGAGACGACGCCGGGCGCGTCGGTGGCGGCCTCGGTCGCGGCCGCCGGCTCCGCGGTCTCGATTAGGGGGCGGTTCCGCCGGTGGCTCACGGACCCCTCGATCCCGCGGTCCGACAGGAGCGCCCGGAGGTTCTCCCCGAGCGTCGACTGCATCCCGTAGCGGACGCGCTCACTCTTGGTGCCGACCTCGCCGACGCGGCAGATCACGGTGTCGGCGTCCGGCGGGAGGGCGTCTGGATCGACGGACGCGGTCGGGACGTGACTCATGGCACACGGTAGCGGCCCGGGCGGTAAATCCCCGCCGGTCGGCGGCCGGGACGGCCGGCTCCGTCCGGACCGAAACCCTTTCGGAGAGACCGGCGAAATCCCGGCCAAATGCGGAACAGCGGACCGCCGAAGGGACTCATCTCCTACCTCGCGCTGGAGCTTCTGGAGGAGCGACCCCGGTACGGCTACGAGCTCCTCAAGGAGATAACCGACATCAGCGGCGGTCACTGGGAGCCCTCCTACGGCTCCGTCTACCCCATCCTCTACAAGTTCGAGGAGGAAGGGTACACCGAGCGTATCGAGCGCGAGGACGAGCCGGACCGCAAGTACTTCGCCATCACCGAGGCCGGCCGCGAGAAGCTCGCCGAGAAGCGGCGCGAGGTGGGGGCGAACGCCCGCGACTTCGGCGACGTGGTGCTCGGCTTCTACCACCTGTTCGCGGCGCTTTCGACCGACGACCGGTTCGCGGTCGACGACGAGGGGGGCGAGTGGTGCTACTCCGAGACGTTCAGCCGCTGGATCGTCGAACAGGTGATCCGCCACCACGAGCGCGACTTCGACGAGTTCGAGCGGTTCGACTGCACGGTCGAGGAGTTCTACGAGCGGTACGCGGACGACGGGGGACCGGCCGACGGGGAGTGACGGCCTACTCGGGGTCGTCCATTTCTGCGGCGTCGTCCGCTTCCGTCGCGTCGTCCACTTTCGTCCCGTCGTCCGCTTCCGTCCCGTCGTCCGTCCCGTCCCCGCCTCCGTCCCGGTGTTTCTCGATGGCCTCCTCGAGCGAGAGTTCGCCGGCGGCCACCTCGCGCGCGAGCGCCTCGTCGATGGTCCGCCCGCCGGCCGAGCGGCGACGCGATTCGTCTTTGATCCGCTGGAGTTCGCCCTCGGTCGGTTCGATCTCCCGCCGGTCGACCGCCTCGCCCGCGATGCGCGCGACGTTGACCGCCGCGAGCACGTCGGCCATCCCGCGGGCGCCGGCGCCGAGGTACGGCGTCGTCCCGGTCTCGTCGACCAGCTCGACCGCGAGGTCGTCGGGGAGGTCGTTCACGATCCGGGCGCCCTTTAGCCGGTCGCCGTCGCCGACGCGAACGAGGGGGTCCGGCGCGCCCGCGACCTCCTCGCGGACGGTGTCGACGGCGTCCGCGAGCGGGACCTGGAACGCGGCGACGACCGTGTCGCCCACGAGCACTGCGATGCCGGGGCTGGGACCGGGGTCAACGCCGACCACGGTCCGCCCGCCGCCGCCCCGGAGCGTGGCCAGCGCCTCGTCGACCGCGGTCCGCGGCTCGTCGGGGTCCGCGGCGACGACGGTCACGTCCTCGCGCCCGCCGAGGTCGACCTCGTCGTCGTCGGTCGCGATGACCACGGTCGCGCGCTCGGGGACCTCCGCGCCCGGCCGGATCGTGGTGAAGGTCACGCCGCGCTCGCGGAGCTCGTCGACGAGGTCGTGATAGAGCCGGAAGTCCTCGGTGGCGACGACGATCACGGCCGGGCGTACCTCCCGGTCGCGAGTAAGCGTGTCGGCTTTCGACTCGGCGATCGGCGCAAAACGAAAGGGGAAGCCCGCGCCGAATCGGCGCGGGCCTGCCGCCCTAGATAGGTCCCCGCTGACGCTTCGGCCCTCCAAGACGAAGCGTCACCCGAGAGAAGCCGCCGTATCCACTTAAGCGTGACGAGCGCGGCATCAGTTCCCGTTTCGGACCGCGTCCGGCCGGCGCGCAGTCGTGCGTTTTCCCGTTCCGGCCGTCGGGTCGGAGCTACCGTCTCGCCGGGTGGTCGGCGGGGAGCCGCGGGCCGCCGCCGGTGGTGTTCTCGCGGAGCGTGTCGCCCTCGTAGCCGTCCGGCTCGCGGATCAGGTCCCGCTCGCGCAGCTCCGGCACGACGAGGTCGACGAAGTCCTGCAGCGAGTCCGGGCGGACGACCTCCTTCACGTTGAAGCCGTCGACGCCCACCTCGTGGAACCAGTACTCCAGCTCGTCGACGACCTGCTCGGGCGTCCCGACGATCTTCGGCGAGGTGGTGCCGAGCCCGGAGAACTCGGCGACCTCGCGGACGGTCCACTCGCGGTCGGGCTGTGAGGAGGTGAACGCGTTCATCGTCCCCTGGATGGCGTCGGTCTCGATGTGCTCGACCTTCTGGTCCGGATCGAGCTCCGACAGGTCCATGTCGAGGAAGCCGGACAAAAGCGCCAGCGTCGCCTCGACGTCGACGTTCTCCTTGTAGGAGTCGTACTTCGCTTCCGCGATGGCCTCGGTCTCGCCGACGACCGGGACGACGCCGATGAAGAACCGGAGGCTCTCGGGGTCGCGCCCGGCGTCGGCCGCGCGCGCCTTCACGTCCTCCATGTACTCGACGACGCCCTCCTCGGTGGGCTGGCTGGCGAACACCGCCTCCGCGTTGCGCGCGGCGAAGTCGCGGCCGTAGTCGGAGGACCCGGCCTGATAGATGACGGGGGTGCGCTGCGGCGAGGGCTCGCAGCCGTGCGGACCGGGGACCGAGAAGTGCTCGCCCTCGTGGTCGACGGCGTGGACCTTCTCGGGGTCGGTGTAGCGGCCGGCCTCGCGGTCGACCTCGACGGCGTCGTCCTCCCACGAGTCCTCCCACAGGGCGTAACAGACGTCGAGGAACTCCGCGGCGCGGTCGTAGCGCGTCTCCTTGTCCATGCGTTCGTCGAGCCCGAGGTTCGCGGCCGCGGACTCCAGGTAGGAGGTGACCACGTTGAGCGCGACCCGGCCGTCGGTGAGGTGGTCGAGCGTGGAGAACTCCCGCGCGAGCTGGTAGGGGTGCGTGTAGGTGGTCGAGCGCGTGACCGCGAAGCCGAGGTCGTCGGTCACCTCCGCCATCGCGGGGACGACGAGCTGCGGGTCGTTCGCCGGCGTCTGGACCGCCTTCTCGACGGCGGTCTCGCGGTCGTCGCCGTACACGTCGTAGATGCCGCGCACGTCGGCGAAGAACACCGCGTCGAACCCGCCGCGCTCGGCGGTGCGGGCGACCTCGGTCCAGTACTCCCGGTCGGTGTACCGGTGCGACTGGTCGCCCGGATACGTCCACGACCCCGGCGAGACGTGCTCGACGGAGTTCATGGTGAAGAGGTTGAAGCGCATCTGCTCGGACATGCGCCGCGATACGCCCCCCACGCGGTAAACCTCGGAGAAAGTGGCGGTGTTTGTGGCTATCTCGCCCGCCCGCGCGGCGACCGTCACCGACGTCGGCAATCCGTGCGGGAGTCCGGCGATGTGTGCCGACTTCGGTACCCGGCGCGAGTCCCGTTCCGGCGGCGCCGACTCGCAAACCCCTAAGGCCCGGCCGTCCAAGCACGGGTATGGTCGAAGCCCCACAAACCGACGAAGGGTGGTACGCCCTCCACGACTTCCGGACGGTCGACTGGGACGCGTGGCGGGACGCCCCGGAGCGAGAACGCGAGCGGGCGGTCGAGGAGGGCGAGCAGTTCCTCGTCCACCGCGAGGCGGTCGCGGACGCCGACGCCGGCGACTCCGCGGTCTTCGGCATGGTCGGCCACAAGGCGGACCTGCTGTTCGTCCACTTCCGGCCCGCGCTCGACGACCTCTCGGCCATCGAGCGCCGGTTCGAGGACACTGCCCTCGCGAAGTTCACCGAGCGCGAGACCTCCTACGTCTCCGTCACCGAGGTATCGGGCTACGTCTCCGACGACTACTTCGAGGGCAACGAAGAGGAGATCGACGAGGGCCTGCGCCGCTACATCGAGGGGAAACTCAAGCCCGAGATCCCCGACGACGAGTACGTCTCCTTCTACCCCATGAGCAAGCGCCGCGGCGAGGAGTACAACTGGTACGACCTCTCCTTCGAGGACCGGGCGGAGCTGATGTCCGGCCACGGCGACGTGGGGCGGGAGTACGCCGGGAAGATCAAGCAGGTGATCGCCTCCTCCGTCGGCTTCGACGACCACGAGTGGGGCGTCACCCTGTTCGGCTCCGACCCCGCCGACATCAAGGACATCGTCTACGAGATGCGCTTCGACGAGGCCTCCTCCCGGTACGGCGAGTTCGGCGAGTTCTACGTCGGCCGCCGGTTCCCGCCCGCGGACCTCGGCGCGTTCCTCGACGGCGCGAAGGTGCCGACCGCGGACCACGACGAGGACCGGACCGGCACCTGTCCGGCGAGCGAGGACGAGCGCGGAGATGGTCACGGGGGACGCGCTCACGGCGAGGGCGGCGCCGCCCACGGCGACCACCCGCACGGCTCCGGCTCCGGCGGGCAGGGCGACCACCCGCACGGCTCCGACGAGGGCGGGAGCGACGGCGGGGGCCACGACCACGGCAACCACGGCGGCGGCGACCACGCCGGCGGCGAGACCGCGAGCGGCCACGGCGGCGACGCGAACGCGGAGTCGATCCGTGGCGAACTCGCGGACCTGGACATCTACGCGGGCCAACCCCACGGCGAGGACGTGTTCGCGACCGTCCTCTACAGCGAGGCCGACCCCGACGAGCTGTTCGAGGAGGTCGAGGGGCTCCGCGCCAACTTCGACCACTACGGCACGCACGTCAAGACCGCCGTCTACGAGGGGCGCGCGACCGACCGCGCCGCGGTCGTCTCCATCTGGGACACCGCCTCCGCGGCCGAGACCGCCGCGGGGTTCCTCTCGGAGCTCCCCGAGGTCGTCGCCCGCGCGGGCGAGGAGTCCGGCTTCGGGACGATGGGCATGTTCTACACCGTCAAGCCCGACCACCAGGAGGACTTCGTGGAGAAGTTCGACGCGGTCGGCGAGAAGCTCGAGGGGATGGACGGGCACTTCGAGACCGACCTGATGGTCAACGTCGAAGACGAGAACGACATGTTCATCGCGAGCCAGTGGGCCGCCAAAGAGGACGCGATGGCCTTCTTCCGCTCGGACGACTTCCGCAACACCGTCCAGTGGGGCCGCGACGTGCTCGCGGACCAGCCGCGGCACGTGTTCCTGGCCTAGAGGCCGCGGCTCCCCCGCGAACCGACCGCGGCCGGTCGCGGGCGGTTTTCGAACCGGTCGCTACGACCCGCCCGGCAGCAGGTCCTCGTAGCGCGCGCCGGTCTGTTTCAACGTCTCCGTCGAGTAGAGGCGCTCGTGGTCGAACGGGAGGTGGTCGGCCGCGAGCTCGTCCACCTTCGCGTCGACCGCCGCGGCCTCGCGGCCGTGGATCATCGTGAACAGGTTGTACGGCCAGTCCTGATCCGGCCGCCGCGGCCGGTGGTAACACAGCGTCACGTACGGGAGGCGGCCGACCGCCTCGCCGCGGGCGTCGAGTTCGTCGTCCGGCACGTCCCAGACGACCATGCAGTTGTTCTGAAAGCCCGTGACGACGTGGTTGACGACGCAGCCGATGCGCTTGATGCAGCCGTCCGCGCGCAGGCGCTCGACCGCCGCGAGCACGTCCGCGACCGTGGCGGTCCCGTCCGCCCCGAGCGCGTCGTCGACCGCGGCCGCCACGTCGCGGTAGGGGGTCTCCGAGAGCGGGAAGCCGTCCTGGATCTCCAGCAGGAGCGCGGCCTCCAGCGGCGTGAGGTCGCCGCGCGCCTCCTCCGAGATGCGGGTCGCGGAGACCGCGGTCTCCGAGAGCGACTCCCGCGCGAACCGGTCCCCGTTGACGACCGGGAACTCCAGGTCGATGTAGTAGTCCGTCAGCATCGGGAGGACGAGGACCTCACAGCCGGTCTCCGTCTCGATGTCGTCGATGATCGCGTCCCGCTTCTCGCGGGAGGCCGCGGTGACGACGAACCACATGTTCCACTCGTGGTCGCGGCGGTAGTTGTGGTTCACCTGCGGGTGGGCGTTGATCGCGTCCGCGACGTCCCCGAAGCGGTCCTCGGGCGCCCGCACGGCCGCGAGCGTCGAGGAGCCGATGACCGGCGGGTTGAGGACCGCCCCGAACCGCCGTAAGACGCCGCGCTCGCGCAGGTCGCGCACGCGGTCGAGGACATCGGCGCCGGTCAGGTCCGCGCCCGTCTCGGCGGCCAGATCGGCGGCGACCGCGTCGAAAGGTCGCTCCGTCACGGGGAACCCGCTCTGGTACTCGTCGATCAGGCGCGCGTCGACGGCGTTCAGTCCGGCGCGCCAGTCCGCGTCGAGGCTCATTGGTGGTGGTTGGGGACGGGCGTACCTACGGGTTTCGGAGCCGGAGCGAGCGGGTGGCGGTTCCGGATCGGTTGTGGAGCTTGTTGGGTGGGTCCGAAACGTCTCGAAAGACGCAGCCGGCCCTCCGTCCGACGTATTTTCTGTGACTGCTACAGATCCTGCTGATCTGGACAGCAACACTCAGAACGCCCCAGCCGGCTCTCCCTGCTACTGATCTCGTTTTGTCGTAGATCCTGTTGCTTGGAACAGCACCGTCCAGAAAGCCCCAGCCGGCTCGACCGCGCCGGGTTCCGGCAGACGGTCCGGGCTGCCTGCAGTAGCGGGCTGCCGGGCTGCGACTGCCGTCGTCCCACTCGGCAAGCTCGCGGGACCCTCGCTGCGCTCCTCGCTCTCCGCTTGGCGAGACAAACCGCGTCTCGCGAGCCTCCAGCGTGCAGTAGCGCGCCGAAAATCGGAGATTTTCGAGCCGCCGTTCGCTCCGCACCGCGCTCACGGCGACGCTGGAGACACCGCCCGCTGCGGTGCTTACTTCGTCCGGGCGGGATCGAGCCGGCTGCCCCTTTCAGTCCCACCCTGCACCGCGACCGCACAGCAGCCTCACACCTCCCCAGCCTTGGCCGCGGGCCGGGCGCGGAAACCGCACCGCATCGCGCCCGGCCCGCCGCCTCCCTCGCGCGCGTTCCTCGCGCGCGCCGACCGCTACAGTACCGCGGTCGTCGACGCGTTCCGCCACCATGCCCTCGTGACCCTCCAGTTCGTCTCGTCCCCGTATTTCCGCGTTCGTGCGAACGCTGAAGTCGGGTACCGCGGCGAAGGGGTCGCATGCCGAAACGCCTCCGCGTGCTCGCCGGCGACTGCACCGTCACCTTCTCGGGCGACCGACAGCGCACCCAGCGCGGCCGCGTCGTCGTCCTGATCAAGCCCGACGACACCACGCTCGTCCACGACGCCGACGGCTACCAGCCCGTCGAGTGGCTCACCCGCCCCGATTCCGTCACCGTCGAGGGCGACGGCGACGCCTTCACCGTCACCGCGCGCGACGGGGGGTCGACGCTCCGAGTCGTCGCCGAGGAGGCGACCGCCGCCCGCGCGCTCCCGGTCACGGAGGCCGGCACCCCGGTCGGCACCTGCCCCGACTGCGGCGGCCCGCTCGTTAGAACCGGCGGCGACGTGGTCTGCGGGGGGTGTGCGGAGCGCTGGGGTCTCCCCGCGGGCGCGACCGTCACGGAGGGGACCTGCGAGGACTGCGGCCTCCCCCGGATCCGCGTCGAGCGCGGCGAGGTCTTCCGGCTCTGTCTGGACCCGGGGTGCGAGTCGCTCGCGGACGCCGTGACCGAGCGGTTCGACCGCGTCTGGGACTGCCCGGACTGCGGCGCCGACCTCCGCGTCCGGACCGCGCCGGGACGCGTCTACCTCGGCTGCGAGGAGTACCCCGACTGCGAGACGACGTTCTCGGTCCCCTCGGGGACCGTCGTCGACGACTGCCCCTGCGGACTGCCGGTGTTCGAGACGCCGACCGGCCGGCGGTGTCTGGACGGCACCTGCGACCGGTGGGAGACCGCGACCGACGGCGGGCGACCGCGGCTCTGAGCGACCGTCCCGACCGACGCGCGACCGCAACCCGTTTACGCCGCCCGGCCGCCGTTTCGGGCATGCAACCACAGGGGACGCTTCGGGGCGACGCCGTCCGCGTCGGCGGCGACGCGCGCCAGCGCTTCCACGACTCCCGGGGGTACGGCCGCCCGCTGTCGGGCAACGAGATCGCGCTCTCGCGCGTGGAGGCGGCCCACCTGCTGTTCCGGGGCGACCTCGACGCGGTCATCGTCGACGGCGACGAACTCGGCTTCGAGCGGTTCTTCGCGGACGCCGCGGCCGCCGCCGACCGCTTCGCCGTCCGATTCCTCGTCTACGCGGAACTGCGCGACCGCGGCTTCTATCTCTCGCCGACGCGCGAGGAGTGGCCGGGCGGGCGACTCGCGGCCGCCGACCCCAACCACGCCGGCGACGCGGACGCTATCGACTTCGTCGTCTTCGAGCGCGGCTCCGGCCCCGGCGACGGGACCGAGTCGGTCGAACACCGGGTTCGCGTCGTCGGCGAGCGCGAACCGATCCCGGTCGCCGAGATCGCGGGCCAGACGCTCGCCGTCGTCGACGAGGAGAGCGACATCACGTACTTCGCGGCGACCGAGCCGGAACTGTCGGGCGTGACCGACTTCGAGCCGCCGGGCGATCTGGCCGGGACGCTGCTGTCCGACCGCGTGATCGTCTGGGACGCGCCCGAGCGCCTCCACGAGCGGGGCTTCTACGGCCAGCCGCTCTCCGGGCGGGACGCGGCGGTCGAGGGCGCCCTCCAGCTCTCGCTGGTCGAGGCCGCGGCGCTCGCGGCGGAGGGGCGGCTGACGCTCGACCGGGCGGTCTCGGACGGGGGCGGCTCCGACGGCCGGGAGCGGTCCCCCGACACCGACTACGACGCCGTGGTCGCGCGCGGACGAGCCGTCGAGGGCGAGCGGTTCGACCGCCGGCTCCGGACCTACGTCGACCTCCGCGCCCGCGAGATGGTCCCCAAGACCGGCTTCAAGTTCGGCGCCGACTTCCGGACGTACCTGGACGTGGAGACGGTCGAGGACCTGCCCCACTCCGAACACCTCGTGCGCGTGGTGGAGCCGGACCACGTCTTCGCGCCGCGGGAGCTGTCGCTGGACGTGCGGCTCGCCGGCGGGGTCCGCAAGCGAATGGTTTTTGCGCTGGCCGGAGCGAACTCCATCGACTACCGTTCGGTAGCACGAGTGACGCCATGACCGACGACACCCACCCACGCGAGGACGCGACCGCGGTCCCGGAGGGCGAGGTCTCCGACCCCGCCACCGCCGACCGGCCGGCCGCGACCGACGGAGGCACCGACACCGCAGCAGGCGCCGACGACGTGGAGCTGGACCCCTGGGGGTCGTCGACCGTCGCCGACTACCGGAACCTCTTCGAGGAGTTCGGCATCGAGGAGTTCGACGACGTGCTCCCCGACGTGTCCACCCCCCACTACCTGATGCGCCGCGGGGTCATCTTCGGCCACCGCGAGTACGACGCGGTCGCCGAGGCGATGGCCAACGACGAGCCGTTCGCGGCGCTGTCCGGCTTCATGCCCACCGGCGACCCGCACATCGGCCACAAGCTGGTCTTCGACGAGCTGATCTGGCACCAGAAGCAGGGCGGCGACGCCTTCGGGCTGATCGCCGACCTCGAGGCGCACTCCGCCCGCGGGATGTCGTGGGACGAGATCGACGAGCACGCGCGCAACTACCTGCTGAGCCTGCTCGCGCTCGGGTTCGACGCCGAGGAGGGCGAGCTCTACCGCCAGTCCGACAACCGCGAGGTGCAGGACCTCGGCTTCGAACTCGGCTCGAAGGCCAACTTCTCGGAGTTCGAGGCCATCTACGGCTTCGACGGCGAGACGAACATCTCGCACCTGCAGAGCGTGATCACCCAGACCGCGGACATCCTCTACCCCCAGCTCGTCGACGAGCCGAAGCCGACCGTCATCCCGGTCGGGCCGGACCAGGACCCGCACGTTCGGCTCACGCGGGACCTGGCGGTCCGCATGCGCTTTTTCAAGGTGACCGAGGCGTTCGCGAGCTTCGAACTGGACGACGACGAGCGCCAGCTCGTGCGCGCGGCCTACGACGCGCTCGCCGCGGGCGCCGGGGACGAGGACGGCGAGGAGACCGACGGAGACGGGGCCGACGTGAGGTGTGAGGACGCCGTCGAGTGGCTGGGCGAGTACGGCCCGGTCCCGGAACTCGCGGACGCGAAGGAGGGCGCGCTCCGGAAGCTGGAGGCGGGCGGGAAGGAGCCGCTCCGGCCGCGGGTGCGGTTCCTGAACCGGAACGCGACCGACGAGGCGTTCGAGGCGCTGATCGACGCCGTCGAGGGCGACAAGCGCGTCTTCGAGGGCCACGTCGACGCGTTCGACCTCTCGCGGGTCGAGGCCGAGGAGCTGGCCCGCGAGGTCGAACTCGACCACGGCGGCTTCGGCTTCCGGCAGCCCTCCTCCATCTACCACCGGTTCATGTCCGGGCTGACGGGCGGCAAGATGTCCTCCTCCATCCCCGCGAGCCACATCTCGCTGCTCGACGACCCCGAGGACGGCTACGACAAGGTGAAGGCCGCGACGACCGGCGGCCGGTCCACGGCCGAGGAACAGCGTGAGAAGGGGGGCAAGCCGGACGAGTGCCCCGTCTACGAGCTGTACGCCTACCTGCTGGCGGCCGACGACGACGGGCTGGCGAAGGAGGTGTACGAGGAGTGCGCCGGCGGCGAGCGGCTCTGCGGCGGCTGCAAGGAGCAGGCCGCGGAGCTGATGGAGGAGTTCCTCGCGGACCACCAGGAGAAGCGCGCGGAGGCGGAGGAACTGCTCGCGGACCTCGATATCGACCTCTCCTCCGCCCGGCGCGGCACCGGCGGCGAGCACTGACCGGTCGCTCGGGGATTACCGCGCGGCCGCATTTCTGCATTTATCTTCCGGCCGCAGTTCCGCATTTATCGACCGGTGTGACGGCGATTCGCCGGAAGGGGTCGGATCAGAACTCGTCCCGCACGTAGATACCGAGCACGCCGCCGAGCGCGCCGAACGCGGCGCCGTACACCAGCGAGAGGGCGACCGCGAACAGGACGAACAGCACGCCGGCCGCGGCGATCCCCGGCTCGGGGACGAACGGGACGACGAACAGGATCAGGCCCAACACGAACAGCATGGGGAGGCTCGCGATGCCGCCCGCGAGCGCCCCGACTTTCGCCCCGTCCGTCGGCTCGCCGCCCTGCAGGTATCCGGCCAGCGCGCCGCCCAGAACCGGCGAGAAGGGGATCCACGAGAGCACGACCGCGGTCGCCGCGCCGAGCGCCGCGTTGAGGAGGGTGTTTCCGTCGGTGTCCATACGCCTCCCGGCACGCGAGCGGTGATAAACCCTCGCCGGGCGCGGCACGGCGTGGCGGACCGGTCGGAGCCGGACCGCTCAGTCGTCCGGCTCGGTCCGGATCGACGCCACGTCGATCAGGAGGACGTTCTCCCCGATGTCGGTCGTCTCGACGATCCCCGAAACGCGGAGGTCCGCCGAGGGCGTGGGCCCGACCGTCACCTCGTCGCCGATCCCGAAGGCGCCGATCGGCCCGCGGACGACGACCTCCGCGCGACACCGCTCGGGGTCGTGGACGCTGGTGAAGTCGATCTCCGAGACGGTCGCGTCCGGGACCGGTTCGCCCTCGCGCTCGAGGGGGACGGGCGCCGTCTCCTCCAGCCGGTCGACGTCGAGCGTCTCGTACGCCTCCGTCGTGGGCCGGTAGCCGCCCTTGGGACCCGGAACGCCCTCGACGAGCTGGAGGGCGCGCAGGCTCTGCATCCGGTTCCGGATCGTTCCCGGGTTGCGGTCGACCGCCTCCGCGATGTCACGCCCCCGAACCGCCCGTTCGTCCCCCTCCGCGAGGTTGACGAGCGACGAGAGGATCCGCTTCTGGGTCGAACTCAGCTGTACCGTCGACATGGAGGAACGAACCGGACAGAAATAGATAAACGTTCGCATAATACGGCCTTATACTGTTGAACAAGCTAAGAGAAATCCGAGAAAGAACAAATATGGACACGCTCAATACGATTTGGAAGACGTTTGACGATCTTTCAACTTTCGGCCAGTCCGAAACGCCGAACCGGCGATCCGTCGCCGAGATCGGGAGGAAACCGACCGCCCGTCGACCGTGTTCGCGGGCCGACCGCCGGCCGTCCTCGTGGTCGCGACTGCTGCGCCCCTGCCGGCGATACGTCCTTAAATCGTTTGTACGGGACATTTTTCCGTAGTGGGACATCAACTCCGATATAGATGGATGATACTTATTCGAAAAGAGTGAGAAGAAAACGCACGTTTGGATCGTTTTGAGATGAGTGATCGATCGAGGCTTCCGATGGACGAGCCGATTCGGGGAACCACCCCCGTGGGGGGCGACGCGGCGGCCGCCGGTGACGGCGTGAGCGCCGACGGCGGCGCCCGCGGCGCGGCCGTCGACCCGGTCCCGGAGGTGGACGCCGACGCCGAGCGCGAGCGGATCGGCGCGTTCCTCCGGCGGTCGGTCGCGGCCGCGGACGCCGAGGGGGTCGTGGTCAACATGAGCGGCGGGCTGGACTCGACGGTGACCGCGGCGCTGGCCGTCGAGGCGCTCGGTCCCGAGCGCGTCCACGGGCTGGCGCTTCCCTCCAACAAGACGGGGGACGCGAACGCTCGCGACGCGGAGGCGCTCGCGGACGCGCTCGGGATCCGGCTGGACACGGTCCACCTCCAACCGCTCGTCGCGGCGTTCGGCTCGGCGGTGCCGGAGCGGTTCGACCTCCACGGCGACCCGGTGGCGACCGGGAACCTCGTCGCACGCCTGCGGATGGCGGTCGCGTACCTCGCCGCGAACGCCACGGACCGGCTGGTGCTCGGAACGACCAACCGCTCGGAGCGCCTGCTCGGCTACTACACCAAACACGGCGACGGCGCCGCCGACCTCCTGCCGCTCGGCCACCTCTACAAGACCCAGGTGCGGACGCTCGCCGCGGCGCTGGACGTGCCGTCGTTCGTGCTCGACCGCCCCGCGACCGCGGGCTTTCTCCTCGGCCAGTGCGACCGCGACGAGCTCGGCGCCCCCTACGAAGTCGTCGACCCCGTGCTCCGGCTGGCGGTCGACGAGGGCCTCGCCGGCCTGGCCGTCGCCGACCGCCTCGGCGTCGCCGAGGAGACGGTCGCGGACCTGCTCGCCCGGCACGCGGCGAGCGACCACAAGCGGGCGCGCCCGCCGACGCCGGCGGACGGCGACTGACCGGACGACGACGCCCAGCCGGTCCTACTCCCAGCCGGCGGGCCAGAGGTCGGCCGCGCGCATCCCGGTCTCGAAGTCGGCCTCGCGGAAGGCGTCGGCCAACTCGTCCACGTCGAGCCGCGGGAGGTCGGTGTCGGGCTCCGCGAGCTCCGCGACCAGAAGCGCCGTCAGCATCCCGTGTTCGCGGACGTTCCTGTCGTCGACCTTGTCTCGCGTGTCGGCGTGCGTGTGGCCCCACCCGCGGCCGCGCTCGCCGGAGTCGCTGTGGAGCTGGAGCGCGGGCACTCCGCGGCGCACGAACGGCCACTGGTCCGAGAAGGGGTGCGGCTCGCCCTCCACCTCGATTGGGTGCCGCGTTGCCCGCGAGACCGCCTCCGCGACGGCGCCCGTCGCCTCGGAGGTGTGCGAGAGCGCGACCAGGTCCCGGAACCGCCCCGCGCCGTCGACGTTGACGACGCCCGCGACCGAATCAAGGTCCGTCGTCGCCGCGAGGTGCTCGGCGCCGAGCAACCCGACCTCCTCGCAGCCGACCGCGACCACGTCGACCCCGAGTTCGAGGTCCGCCTCCGCGAGGATCCCCGCGGCGGTGACGACCGTGGCGATGCCGCAGCCGTTGTCGAGCGCGCCCTCCGCGATGTCGTGGCCGTCGTAGTGGGCCACGAGCAGGAGGCGCTCGTCGGTGTCCGGGCCGGTCCGTCCGACCACGTTCCGGCTCTCGCCCGGGACCGTCTCGGCGTCGACCGAGCAGTGGACCGACGCGGTCTCGCCGGGCGTGTTCGCGGCGTACTCGCGGAGCCACGCGCCTGTCTCCTTCGAGACGCCGACCGCGGGCGCCTCGGCCTCCTCGCCGAACGTGAGCGAGCCGGTCGGCGGGAGCTGGCCGTCGAGGTGGTTGACGAAGACGAACCCCGCCGCCCCCGCCCCGACCGCGTAGCCGAACTTCTCCATCCGGTGGACGAACCGCCCGCCGGAGGGGGTCGTCGTGGAGGCGACGACGAGTTTCCCCTCCACGTCCACCTCGTCGATCTCGTCGGGCGTGCCGTAGCCGGCGTCCACCAGCTCGGCATCGACCGCGCCCGCGGGCGAGTACGGGAGCGCGAGCGCCTCGAACGAGCGCGTTCGCTCGTCCCCGCCGGTCCGCGCCGGCGTCGTCACCTCCAGCGTCGTCCCGCCGCGGCGCCACGCGTTCATCTCGAAGGCGTCGGTGTGGACGTCCCGGAGCCCCGCCTCGCGGAAGGCGTCCGCGACGAGGTCCGCGGCCGCGCGCTCGCCCTCGCTGCCGCCCATCCGGCTCCCGATGGCGGTCAACTCGGTGAGGAACTCCCACGGGTCGGTTCCGGTCCACGTCCGGCCGAGCGCGGGCGCGAACGCGTCGAGGCGCTCGCGGACGCGCTCGGGATCCGGATCGCCGCCAGCGCCGGTGTCGGCGTCTCTGTCGGTCGACATGTGGCGGTGGTGGCCCTCGGCGGCGATAAGGATGTGGGACGCGGTGACGCGCGCCGACTCGGGGGCGCCGCCGGCTCCGGGGAGCACCCCGAAGCGCTACGTTCAAGTGCGGGCGTCGGGTACGCAGTGGTGCACGCACCGTTGGTCCAGTGGTAGGACATTAGCTTCCCAAGCTAATAGCCCGGGTTCAATTCCCGGACGGTGCATTCTTCGAGCGAAGCGAGACGATCACCGACGGGATTGAACCCTATCGGTCGCAGCCCGGCAGCCCGCCACCGCAGGCAGCCCGGACCGCCTGATTCCGGTTCAATTCCCGGACGGTGCATTCTTCGAGAACTGTCGACCCGCGAGCGCCGCGGCCGCTCAGAGCCGCTCCGCCTCGCGCGTCTTCTCGGTCTCGACGTCGCCGGTGTTGCGCGTGCCGGCCGGCTCGAACAGCAGGACGCGGACCTCCTCCTCGGCGACCGGCCGGTGGTCGACGCCCGCGGGGACGACGCGGAGCTGGTTCGCCGTCAGCGTCGCGTCCGGGCGGTCCCGGAACTCGATGCGGAGCGTGCCGTCGAGCACGTAGAACAGCTCGTCAGCCGCCTCGTGGCGGTGCCAGTCGAACGTCCCGCTGAGCCGCGCGAGCTTCACCTGCTGGCCGTTCAACTCGGCGGCGATCTTCGGCGCCCAGAACTCCTCGATGTCGTCGAAGGCCGCGGCCACGTCCACCGTCTCCTCGTCCATGTCCGACCCTGACGGCTCCGGAGAGGTAGCCCTTGCGGGCCGCCGTCGCGGTCGCAGGCCCCCGATCAGTCCACGTAGCCGAACGCCTCGGCGTCGACCTCCGCCTCGACGTACTCCCGGCCCCGGTCGGTCAGCAGGTAGAACCGGTCGGCCTCGGAGAGCGCGCGGACGTGGTCCCGCTTCCGGAGCTTCGCGACCGCCTCCTCGACCGCGTCCGCCGGCGGGGCGCTCTCCGCGAGCGCCGCGAGGTTCGCGACGATGCCGTCGACGGAGACGGCGATGCCGGACTGGTAGAGCAGGCGAAGCGTCAGGTCGGTGGCGTCGTCCCGCCACGCTGGCGTCTCGGTCATGGATCCTCGCTGGGGCGGCCGCGGGCAAAAGGCGTGTGGCCGGCCGCGGCGCTCGTCGGTGCCCCGGCCCGCTACTCGCCGGCGTCCGGCGGGTTCAGGTCGCGCCCGAACTCGTCGAACACCGCGAGGTCGTCGCCGAGGTCGTAGGGGATCTCGCGCTCGTCCTGCCGGGTGGGGAGGCGGCCGTCCTCGAGTTCGGTCGCGACGGACTCCCACCCCGGCTTGACGCGGATGCTCTTGGCGGGCATCCCGACGACGATGTGGTGGGCGGGCACGTCCCCCTGGACGACCGCGCGTGCGCCGACGACGCTGTTGGCGCCGACTCTGCAGCCGGCGCGGACCATCGCGTCGTAGGTGACGCGGGCGTCGTCCTCGATGACCGTGTGGAAGTTGCGGACCTCGGTCTGGTCGACGATGTCGTGGTCGTGGCTGTAGACGTGGACGCCGTCGGAGATGGAGGCGCGGTCGCCGATCGTAAGCTTCCCGCGGTCGTCGAGGTGAACGTCGTCGTGGACCACGACGTTGTCGCCGACCTCGATGTTGTGGCCGTAGGTGAACGTGATCCCCTTGAAGAAGCGGCAGTCGTCCCCGCAGTCGGCGAAGAGGTGGTCCGCGAGCATCGAGCGGAACCGGAGCGCGAACGCCACGTTGTCCGCCATCGGCGTGGCGTCGAACTGCCGCCAGAGCCACTGGAGGTGCTTCGAGCGCTGGAACCGGTCCTCGTCCTTCTCGGCGTAGTACTCCGACTCCAGCGTCGCGTTACAGGGGTCGTACCCCTGTAGCCGGACGCGCTCGGCCTTCGAGACCGACTCGCCCGCCTGCCACGCCTCCCACGCCTCGCGGTCGCCGTGGAGATCGATCAACACGTCGCGCACGACCTCACAGGTGTCCTCGTCCGAGGAAAGGCGCTCGTCCACCTCGTCGATGAAGCCCCGGACCCCGGCCTCGGCCGCGTCGGGCAGGGAGACGTGTCGCTTTGTCATCGCCGTCAGTTGACCGGGAACCCTCAAAGGGGTTCGGTTGTGCGACGACATCGCGGACGCGTCGCTCCGCGGTCCGTCGCACGCGACTCGCCGCCCCGCGCCGATACATAAATCCCCCCGACGCGACCGACCGCGTGGGAGGAACCGTACCCGCTAAGTGGGCGGATCCCCAACCGTGAGCCATGCACTACCGCGAACTCGGAGATTCCGGCGTCGAGGTGAGCGAGGTCGGGTTCGGCGCGTGGGTCGTCGGCACCGACTGGTGGGGCGACCGCACCGAGGATCAGGCGGTCGAGATGGTCCAGTACGCCCTCGATCAGGGGATAACCTACTTCGACACGGGCGACGTGTACGGGCACGGCGACTCCGAGGAGCTGATCGGCCGCGCGCTCGCGGAGCACCGCGACGAGGTGACGCTGGCGACCAAGATCGGCTACGACTTCTACGACAACCCGCAGGCTGGTCACGGCGAACTCCCGAAGGAGCTGAACGAGACGTACCTCCGCGAGGCGTTCGAGAAGTCGCTCGACCGGCTCGGGACGGACCACGTGGAGTTCCTCCAGCTCCACAACGCCAACGTCGACGAGGTGACCCCCGAGGTCGTCGACGTCCTCCGCGAGTTCAAGGCGGAGGGGAAGGTCGACACGCTGGGCTGGGCGCTGGGCCCCTCCATCGGCTGGCTGGCCGAGGGCGACGCGGCCGTCGAGATGGACGTCTTCGACGCGGTCCAGACGGTCTTCAACCTCTTCGAGCAGGAGCCGGGCGCGCACTTCATCGACACGATCCGCGAGACGGGCTCGGACACCTCCGTCATCGCGCGCGTCCCGCACTCCTCGGGCCTGCTGAACGAGCAGGTGACGCCGGAGACGGAGCTGGCCGACGACGACCACCGCTCGCACCGGCCGGCCGAGTGGTACGAGACCGGCTGGGAGAAGGTCGAGGCGCTGCGGTTCCTCGAACGAAGCGGCGAGCGCACGATGGGGCAGGCGGCCATCGCGTGGCTGCTCGCCCACGACGAGGTGGCGTCCGTCACGCCGACGTTCCGCACCCGCGAGGACATCGACGAGTGGGCGGCCGCCAGCGACGTGCCGCCGCTCACGGACGCGGAGTACGAGCGCGTCCAGGAGCTGTACGACGCGAACTTCGAGATCGACGGCGACGACGGGATGGACAGCCTGCGTTCCTCGGTCGACGGCGAGGACATCGAGGCCGCCGGGCTCGACAAGCGCGCGGCGACCTACTGAGCGCGACCGCCTCGCGGCCCGGTCGCTCCCGGCCGCGGCCCCGAGCGCGGCGGCGGGAGCGTCCCCCGATCCAACTACTTCTCGACGGCAATGGCGAACAGGCAGCGTGGCTCCTCGCTCCGGGACCGGGTCGCTGCGCGCCCGTCTCGTTCGGCCCCGGCCTGCGGTCAGGTCACGGGGCGGATGCCGCGGTATCCCCTTTGAACGTTCGGACGGCGCTCGTGGAACGGTCCGCGCCTCGTCCGCCGCGGAACGCTGGACCCGGCCGGATCGGGAGCGCGGACGGAGCCCCTTCGGTTCCGCTGGAAACCGGCCGACTGCGGCGCGCTCGCGGCCAGACCGTTCACGTTCGCTCCGGTCGGTCGAGCCGCGGTCCCGCGGTTCCGCGGGTGGAGAGGGAACCGTTGCACAGTGCCGCCGCTCGGCGACTGTCGCGGGCGGCTCGGGAGAAAACCCATCGTCACAAGGGGCTCAGTGGGGGTAACCCTTCGTCACCGCCGCCCGTTCGGTTCCACGGGCTCGGCGGTAAAAAGCGTCCTGTCCCGGGTCGACGGCGACCTCCGGGCCGTTCCGCCGAGGATTGATACCGTTTGCCACGAAACGTGACGTATGAGCGACGGGAACGCGGCCGGGGACGCGGCCGAGGGTGAGAGCGCGGGCGAGAACGCGGCCGAGCGCGTGTTCGCCCACCGGGGCTGTGCCGGGCAGTATCCCGAGAACACGGTGGCCGCGGTCCGGCAGGCGGCCCCGCACGTTGACGCGGTGGAAGTCGACGTGCGCCGGTGCGCGAGCGGGGAACTGGTCGTCCTCCACGACCCCGACGTGAGCCGGGTGACCGGCGGCACCGGCTCCGTGGCGGAGATGCGCTACGCCGACCTCCGCGGGCTGGAGGTGCTCGACTCCGGCGAGCCGGTGCCGCGGCTGTCGGACCTGCTCGCGGCGGTCCCCGACGACCTGCTCGTCAACGTGGAGCTGAAGACCGCGGGACTGGCCGACGCGGCGCTCCGCGCGACGGGCCGCGCCGCCAACCCGGTGCTGTTCTCCTCCTTCTCGCGGCCCGCGCTCCGGGAGGTTCGCGAGGCGGACCCCGACGCGCGGCTCGCCGTGCTGTGTTCGAGCGACCCCGACGCGGCGCTCCGGACCGCGCGGGCGGTCGACGCCGAGGCGGTCCATCCCTCGCTCCGCCTCTGTACGGGGACGGGCGTCGTCGCGGCCGCCCGCGAGGAGGGGTTGGCGGTCAACGGCTGGACCGTCGAGACCGCCGCGGACGCCGAGACCCTGCGCTCGGCGGGCGTGGACGGGCTGATCACCGACCGCTGGGACGTGGTCTGAGGGGGTCGACGGCTCGGGCCGTCCGGGAACACCGGATGCACGCGCCACTACCGGCGGGGTTTTTGAGCGCGGGCGCGGAGACGAGGGCATGGAGCTGTTCGCCGTCCCCGACCTCCCCGAGATCAGGGCGGGCGACGACCTCGCGGCGATGGTCGAGGCGCGCGTCGACCTCCGCGAGGACGACGTGGTCTGTGTCGCCAGCACCGTCGTCTCGAAGGCGGAAGGGCGCGTCGTCGACCTCGAGGACTTCCCCGCGAGCCCCCGCGCCCGAGAGGTCGCGGCCCGGCTGGCCGAGGTGACCGGCGAGGAGAAGGACCCCCGGTTCGCGCAGGCCGTCATCGAGGAGTCGACGGAGCTGATCATGGAGGCGCCGTTCCTCCTCACCGCGACCCGGTTCGGCCACGTGACGGTGAACGCGGGCATCGACCGCTCGAACGTGCGCGACGGCGACCTGCTGCTGCTCCCCGAGCGCCCGAGCGAGAGCGCGGCGCGGCTCCGCGAGGGGCTGTCCGCGGACCGCGTCGTCGTCACGGACACCTCGGGTCGCCCGTTCAGACACGGCCAGCGCGGCGTCGCGCTCGGCTGGGCGGGGATGCCCGCGAGCCGCGACTGGCGCGGCGAGCACGACCGCGACGGACGGGAACTGGGCGTGACGGTCCAGAACGTGGTCGACGAACTGGCGGGCGCCGCGAACCTCGTCGCCGGCGAGGGGGCGGACGGCACGCCGGTCGTCGTCGTCCGCGACTGGGAATTCGGCGACCACGACGGCTCGGACGAGCACTACCGCGAGGTCGAGACCGACTTCGTGCGGCAGGCGCTCCGCGGCTGGGAGTACGACGGCTGAGCGGGACCCGAGACTGATCACAATGTTCGGCATCGAACTCACCCCGGAACACGAGATGGACAGACTAGTGGCGCTCGGCGAGCGCGCGGAGGCGGCGGGCTACGACGCCGTCTTCTCGACGTGTCACTACAACAACCGCGACCCGTGGGCTGTGCTCTCGCGGCTCGCGGCCGCGACCGACGACGTGCGACTCGGTCCCGGCGTCGCCAACCCGGTCGAGACCCACCCCGTCACGCTCGCCTCGAAGCTGGCGACGCTCGACGAGGTGTCGGGCGGGCGCGCGGTGTTCGGAATCGGACCGGGCGACCCGTCGACACTCTCGAACCTCGGCCTCGCCGACGAGCGCGGGCTTCGCCCCGTTCTGGAGGCGTTCAAGACGGCCCAGAAGCTGTGGGCCGGCGAGCGCGTCGACCACGAGGGGACCTTCGAGGCGACCGACGCGGGGCTCAACTACGAACCCCCGCAGGGCGCCGACCTCCCCGTCTACGTCGGCGGCGAGGGGCCTCACATGTGCAAGATGGCGGCCAAGCACGCCGACGGCCTGCTGTTCAACGGCGCGCATCCCGCGGACCTCGAGTGGGCGCGCGAGCAGGTCGCGGACGGCCTCGCGGACCGGCCCGACCATCGCGGCGCGTTCGACCTCGTGGCCTACGCCGCCGTCTCCGTCGCGGAGGACGGCGACGCCGCCCGCGAGGCCGCCCGGCCCCCGGTCGCGTTCATCGCCGCGGGCGCGGCGCCGCCGGTGCTGGACAGACACGGCGTCGACCGCGAGACGGCGAGCGCCATCGGCGACCGCATCAGCGCGGGCGAGTTCTCCGCGGCGTTCGAGACGGTAACCCCGGCGATGGTCGACGCCTTCTGTCTGGCGGGCACGCCCGCGGAGGTCCGCGAGCGCGGCGAGCAACTGGCCGAGCACGCGGACGGTATCGTCGTCGGCGCGCCGCTCGGCCCGGATCTGGAGACGGGCGTGGACCTGGCGGCCGAGGCGCTCGGCGACGTGTTCTGAACCCACGAGGATCCACGTCAGCGAACCGTCAATTTTTCAGACCGAACGGGCGAACCGCGACGCATGCCCTCCGAGACGGACGGACCGGGGCGACGATTCGATCCCGGTTTCGTGGTCCACACCGTCGCCAGCGGACGCGTCCTCGCGATGCTTCTCGCCGGCGGCTTCGCGGGATACGGTATCGGCGTGATCGATGACGGGACGGTTCTGCTCCCCATCCTCGGTCCCGTTCCCGGCCTGTTGATCGGCAGCGCCGGAATCGCCGTCGCCGCCCTCCTCTACCGGCGGACCGGCTGCTGTGACGGCTGTGGCGAGCAGGACTGTGGGTGTGCCGGCGACTGCGGCGACCGCTGTTCCTACGACGCCTGATCGCCCGCTTCGGGCGGGAAGAAGGGCTCGGGGTCCTCGTGGTGGAAGACGACGCGCTCGTCGTCGGTGAGCGGGCGGACGTAGGTGTTGGTCTCGCCGTCCTCGCGGGCGGCCTCCAGCCACGCCTCGGCCTCCTCGCGCACGTAGAACAGCGGGAGCATGACGGCGAGGCCGGCGTCCGTGTCGCGCATCACGAGCACGAGGAACGTCACGTCGCCCGCGGCCGCGCGGTAGGTCTCGTACTCGTCGAAGGCGTGGTCGTCGACCGTCTCGCGGAGCGCGTCGAACTGCTTCCCGGGGACGAGCGCGTCGAGGCCGACCCGGTCGCGGTCGGCGTTCGGGCGCGCGGAGGGGAGCGGCGTCACGTCACCCACGTCCAGCGTCGTCACGTCCCAGTCCGCCTCGCGGTACTCCTCGGCGGTCGCTTCGAGGTCCGCCTCCACGCGGTCCCAGAGGGTCGCGAAGCGGTCCCGCGAGCCCGTCGGGGCCTCGGCGTCCGCGACGGTCTCGGCGTCGCCTCCTCGGTCCGCGTCGGCGGCATCGGCGGCGTCCGCGGCGTCGTCGGTCATACCTCTTCCGGGGCGTTCGCGGTGCAAAAGGGTTCGGCTCCGGGCTCCGCGGCGGGGCGCAGGGACGACCGCGACGGTGGGCCGTCCCGGCCGACCGCGCCGCCGGACAGAAACGCTTACTCCGGGGGCCGAACCACCGGGGAACGATGACCGACCCCTTCTTCGACCGCCTCGCCGAGCGCATCGACGCGACCGACAGCGTCGTCTCGGTCGGCCTCGACCCGGACCCGTCCCGCATCCCGGAGTTCCTGCGCGACGCCGACCTGCCGCGGTGGGCGTTCAACCGCCGGATCATCGACGCGACCCACGAACACGCGGCCTGCTACAAGCCCAACGCCGCCTTCTACGAGGACCCCGACGGCTGGCGCGCGCTCCGGGAGACGATCGCGTACGCGGCGGGGAAGGGCGTCCCCGTCCTGCTCGACGCCAAGCGCGCCGACATCGGCAACACGACGCGGCAGTACGCCGAGTTGCTCGACCACGCCGACGCCATCACCGTCAACCCCTACCTGGGCCGCGACTCGCTCCAGCCGTTCCTCGACCGCGCGGACGCCGGCGTGTTCGTGCTCTGTCGGACCTCCAACCCCGGTGGGGCGGACTTACAGGACCTCGAACTCGCCTCCGGCGAACCCGTCTACGAGCGCGTCGCCGCGCTGGCGGACCTGTGGAACGAGAAGGGCAACGTCGGCCTCGTCGTGGGCGCGACCACGCCGGACGAACTGGCCGCGGTCCGCGAGACGGTCCCGGACCTGCCGTTTCTCGTCCCCGGCGTCGGCGCGCAGGGCGGCGACGCGGAGGCTGCGGTCGAGCACGGCCTCGCGCCGCGCGAGGGCCACGGCGTCGACGTCGGCCTCGTCAACTCCTCGCGCGGGATCATCTTCGCGGGCGAGGACGCGGCCGCGAGCGCCGGCCGGGACGAGGAGGCGGCCTACTTCCGCGCCGCCGGCGACGCCGCGAAGCGGCTGAAGCGCCGCCTGAACCAGTACCGGTAGCCCGTCTTCGCGCCCTCCCGCCCGACCTCTTCGGACCCCTTTTGTCCTCCGCGGCCGACGCTCGCGCATGCGCCAGTTCCTCGTCATCGGCCACGACGTCCCCACGACTCCCGACTTCGCGCTGGACGACCTCGCGGGCGCGGCCGGTCGGCTGGACCTTTTGTGTCGGTGCGTCAGCTCCGCGGTGTTCCTCTCGCACGGCATCCGCGAGGACGTGCGCGTCCACCTCGTCCTCGCGGACGAGTTCACCGTCCGCTTCGACGCGAGCGACCTCCGTCACCTCCATCCCGACGAGCGCAACATCGCCGCGCGCGTCCGCGGCGCGCTGGAGGAGCGCGACGGCGCCATCGGCCACATGCCAGCCGACGTTTCGCCCGGCGTCGAACTCTATCGCATGGGCGTCGCGGAGACGCTCGAGGCGGCCGCGAGCGAGGGGACCGTCGTCCAGCTTCACGAGGACGGCGATCCGCTCGTCGACGCCGAACCGCCCGCGGACCCCGTCTTCGTCCTCTCGGACCACCTCGATTTCTCCGACGCCGAGGCCGACCTGCTCGCCGAGACCGCCGAGCGCCGGGTTCGCGTCGGCCCGGAACTGCTCCACGCCGACCACGCGATCACCGTCGCGCACAACTGGCTGGACACCGACGGCTACACGAGCTACTGAAGATGGGAGAGCGGACCGACGAGGACGCGGGCGCCGACGCGAGCGGCGTGAGCGATCACGACCGAAACGCGGACCGCCGCACGACCGAGCCCCCGGCCGCGGACCCGCGATTTCCTGTGCCCCTCCGCGGCGTCGCGGTCGATCCCGAGACGCGATGCGCCCACTGGGACGACCCCGTGGACGTGGTCGCGCTCCGGTTCGGCTGCTGTGGGGCCTTTTACCCCTGCGACCGCTGCCACGACGCGGTCGCGGACCACCCCGCCGAGCCGTGGCCCCGCGATCGCTTTTCGGAGCCGGCGGTGCTGTGCGGCGTCTGCGGCGCGACCATGACGCCGCCGGAGTACTTCGCCTGCGGGGATTCCTGTCCCGACTGTGGCGCCGCGTTCAACCCCGGCTGTCGCGCCCATCGCGACCGCTACTTCGAGCCCCGAAGCGAGGAGTGAACTCGGCGTGAAACCGCGGGCGGGCGACACGGCGAGCGTGGGATCGCCTGTCGCGGAGTTCTCGGTTTCGGAAGGGTTAAAGGAATGTGCGCCGTCACTCAGAGTGCGGGCCGGTGGGGTAGCTTGGTATCCTTCGGCCTTCGGGTGGCCGTAACCACGATTCAAATTCGTGCCGGCCCACTTCTCCCGCATTTCTACGCGCTCTACCGACTGGTCCGTCCCAACTGCCGCGACGACCCGTCCGCGACCGGCTTACTCCCCGAACCGAAACACTGCGTACCCGATCGCGGCCGCGATCAGGAGGACGCCGACCGCGGCGAGGGCCATCGTCTCCGTGCCGACCGCGGCGGTCGCGGCTTCCGTGTGCTCGTGCCCCTCGTGTAGGAGGACGTTCATGGCCGATCTACCGACCGCGGCGTACAAGCGTCCTTCGAACGATTCCGGCGCGCGGACGGACCCGCCGCGTTTTATGTCCGGCGCGAGCGGAGCGGCGCGTATGACCGACGAGTCCGCGACGGAGGAGGTGGCGTGGGAGACGACCGCGACCGGGATCGACTACGCGTGTCCCGGCTTCGACGTGCGCCGGGACGAGGTGCGGTTCCCCGACGGGGCCGCCGGCGAGTACCACTACGTCGACGAGCCGCCCGCGGTCGTGGTCCTCCCGTTCACGCCCGACGGCGACGTGGTCGTCATCGAGGAGTGGCGGCAGGCGGTCGACCGCGTCAACCGCGGGCTTCCGGCCGGCGGCGTGGAGCCCGAGGACGGCGACGGGAGCGGTGACGGCGACCGGTCGCTCGCGGACCTGAAGGCGGCCGCCGCCCGCGAGCTCGCGGAGGAGACCGGCCACGAGGCCGACGCGTTCGAGCACCTGATCTCCGTGGAGCCGTCGAACGGCATCGCGAACTCCGTCCACCATCACTTCGTCGCGACCGGGTGCGAGCCGACCGCGGAACAGGCGCTCGACCACAACGAGTCGATCCGGGTGCGGACGGCCGACTACGACGAGCTGCTGGCGGCGGTCGTCGACGGCGACTGTCGGGACGGGCGCACCGCGCTCGCGGTGACGCAGTACGAGCTAACGCGGCGATAAGCGGCCGCCGAGACGGACCCGGCGGGGACCGGTCGCAGGCGAATCGTTAACCATTCGCCGACCCCAAGTGGGGGACATGAGTCGTGCCACCGCCGCCACCGGTCCCCTCCCCGCGCTGCTCGCGGTCGTGAGCAGCCTGGTGCTCGGGGCCGGGGGGCTCTTCTTCGGGTTCCTCCTCCTCAACGTCGCCGCGCTCGCCCTGGTGATCGCCGGGGTCGACATCTCGCCGACGCTCAACATCGTGCTCTCGCTGGCGTTCGTCCAGGGCGTCGGCTGCGTGCTGGTCGCGCTGGCGTACGTCCGCAACCGCGAGCGCGTCAGCGCCGCGGTCAACGACCTGCTCGGAGATGGGGGGCCCGGGGTCCCGTTCTCGGTCGGGTTCGCGTGGCCGAACCTGCGGGACGGCGCGGCCGCGGTCGGCGCGTACCTCGCCGCGTTCGTCGGCGGCCCCATGATCGCCGGGACGATCGCGGGGCTGCTCGCGCAGTCCATCGGCGCCGAGACGGGACAGAACAACGCCGTCGAGATCGCGCTGGAGAGCCCCGAACTGCTGCTGTTGATGATCCCGGCCTCGATCCTCCTCGTCGGTCCGGGCGAGGAGCTGCTGTTCCGCGGCGTCGTCCAGGGACGGCTCCGCGAGGTGTTCGGTCCCGTCGCCTCCGTGGTGCTCGCGGGCACCGTCTTCGCCGGCCTGCACTGGTTCGCGCTCAGCGGCGGCGACCCGGCCGGGAACCTGCTGTCGCTGGGAGTGCTTCTGGTGCCGAGCTACGTCTTCGGCGCGAGCTACGAGTACACCGGCAACATCCTCGTTCCGAGTCTCGCTCACGGGCTTTACAACGCGACGCTGTTCACGCTGTTGTACGTCCTGATCGCGTCCGGAGTGATGTGACTCGGCGCACCGATCGCCTTCTGAACGAGCGATCGGTAGCGTGACCAACGGACGGTGACCGCGGAGTCACCGCGGACCGCCATCACAGAAATGGACGGGCCGACGACGGAGCGAACGCCGCGGCGCTCACACCGTCACGGTCGCGCCCAACTCCGGCGCGCTCGCGTCGTGGCCGTCCGCGGAGAGCCGTTCCGCGAAGCCGGGCGCGTCGTCGCCGTGGACGACCAGTACCTCCGCGCCGCGGTAGGGGTCCAGGAACTCGCGGAGGCCGCCGCGGTCGGCGTGCGCGGAGAAGTCGTACGCCTCGACGGTCGCGCTCACCTGCATCACGCGGCCGTCGATCTCCGCGCTGCCGGTCTCCAGCAGGGACCGACCGGGCGTCCCCTCGACCTGATAGCCGGTCATCGTCACCGCGTTGACCGGATTCGCGCGGACCGCGGGGACGTACGTCATCGCGGGCCCGCCCGAGAGCATCCCGCTCGTGGTGACGATGACGGCGGGCTGGTCGGCGATGCGCTCGCGCTGGCCGTCGCGGCCGTCCACGAACCGGGCGTGGGCGATCGCCCGTCGGAGGGCGTCGGGGTCGCGGACGAAACCCGGATGGTTCTTCAGCATTCGCGCCACGTCGGTCCCCATCCCGTCGACGTAACAGGGGAGGTCGTGGGCCGCACAGACCAGCAGTAGCTCCTGCGTGCGCCCGATGGCGAACGCGGGCGCGACGACGGTGCCGCCCTCCCACAGCGTCGTCTCGACGCGGTCGACGAACCGGTCCTCGACGGTCGCACGCGGCTCGTGATCCACGTCCGCGTAGGTCGACTCGCAGACGACCGCGTCCGCGTCGGGGCGGGCCGTCGTTCCGGAGAGCAGGCGCTGGTCGTCGGTGTGGAAGTCGCCGGCGTACAGCAGCCGCGTCTCGCCGTCGTCGACCAGGACGTGTGCGGAGCCGGGGATGTGGCCGGCGTCGTACAGCGTCACCTCGTAGCCGCCGGCGGCGATTCCGCCACAGACCGGGAACGGCTCGCGGTAGCCGTGGCACCGCTCGACCTCGCCGAGCCGGCGGACGTGCTCGGCGGTGAACGGGCAGGTCGGGCTGTTGCCGCGGAGCTTGAGCGTGTCCCGCGCGAGCGTGCGGGCGAGCTCCCCGGTGGGCGGCGTCCAGTGGATCGCGGGGCGACGCCGCCCCGACAGCAGCGCCGGCACGGAGCCGACGTGGTCGAGGTGGCCGTGCGAGACGACGACCGCCTCCGGCTCCGGCGTCCGGACCGGGTACTGCGGCGGCTCGGCGGCCAGCGTGCCGAAGTCGAGCAGCAGTCGGTCGTCGACGAGCACCGCGCTCCGACCGACCTCGCGGGCGCCGCCGAGGAACTCCAACTCCATCGCCGGACCCTACCGGACGAGGGCGTTAGTGTCTGTCGAGTCCGGGTCTCCCGCTCATCGCTCGCAGTCGGTTCGACCGTCCACCAGCGCGGGGACCGGCCCGAGCAGCCACACCCACGCCGCCACGACCAGCGCGCCGACGAACTCGGGGAGTGCGAGGCCGGTGGCCGGCCAGAGCCCCGCGCCCCACGTCACCCACGCGAGGACGTGGCCGGCCGCGAGGGCGAGGGTGAGGCGACCGGTCGACTCGTTGCGGCGAGCGGCGCCGTCGACCGCGAGCGCGACCGTCGCGAGCAGGAAGAAGCCGACGGCGACGGGCGCGTGCAGGGCGGTCCCGCTCGGGAAGAGCCCCACGCCGGCCAGACAGAGCGTCCCGCCGCCGAACGAGACGCCGACCGCACGGCCGCCGCGCTCCGCCAGCAGGTGCGCGTACGGGAGTCCGAGCAGGCCGCCGCCGACGAGCGACGCGTTGAACGCGAGCGCGCTCGGCGCGCGGACGCCCAGGTCCGAGAGCGCGTCGGCCGTCCACGAGAAGGTCGGGTCCAGCGCCGTCGCCAGCAGGATCCCGCCGAGCGCGACGGCGGGGGAGGCGGCGCCGGCGGCGCGGCGTCGGCCGCCGAAGCGGCGGAGGGGCACGATACGTGACTCTCGCGCTCGGGACAAAAGGATGCCGCCGACTTCCGCGGGGGGACCGGTTCCGGGGAGCGAGCGGCCCTACCGCTGGGTCTCGTCCGCGACGAGGTACGTTTTGCCCCCGCGGCGCTCTAGGTGGAGTTCGGCACCGCGGACGTCGTTCGCGCGGGCGCGCTCCGGAAGGCGGTCGGCTTCGCAGTCGGTCACGTCGAGTCGTGCGCGGCCGGCGAACCGCGTCGAGGGGGTCGTTCGGGAGTCCATACCTCGAGATGCCCGCGTTGCTACCTATAACCGAGCCAAGGGCGGAGTGAAAGTGAAAGTAAGGGCGGGCGTCGGGTCGGCGCCGCGACCGGCGGTCGATCCCCTAGCGGTTCACGCCGGCCGTTCCGTCGTCCTCCACGACGCGGACGGTGAAGGGGGCGTAGCCGCCGTAGGCGGTGTCGAGCGCGCCCATCCACCAGTTCCAGCGCTCGGGGAGGGAGGCGTCGTCGGGCGCGTCCGAGAGGTGCCGCAGCACGTCCGGGACGGTCAGGGCGTGGCCGCGGTCGCGCTTCGGCTTGCCGGAGTCCGCGAGGTCGCGCGCCTGTCGTGCCACCACGCGCTGCTCCGCGTCCGTGCCGCCGAACTCCTCGGCCAGCGCCGCCTCCAGACGCTTCGCGTCCATGTCGCGAGATACGCACCGCAGGTATATGAGTGTGAAGGATTAGCACACGCCGTCCGGTCCGACGGGAAACGGGCGGTCCGACGGGAGCTCACGCGGGCGCCTTCGGAACGGCTTTCCCCCGGGCCGGTCACCTCTCGGGCATGAAGCTGTTCGGCTCCAGCGGCACGCGCGGGGTCGCCATCTCGGACCTGTCGCCGACGTTCGCGTTGCGCGTCGCGAAGGCCGCCGGGACGGTGTGGGAGGCCGACTGCGTCGCGGTCGCCCGCGACACCAGAACCACGGGGGAACTGTTCGCCAACGCCGTCGCCTCGGGGCTCGCGGCGGTCGGCTGTGACGTGGACCGGCTCGGCGTCGCGCCCACGCCCGCGGTGAGCCGCTACTGCGAGGCGGAGGGAGTCCCCTGCGTGCTCGTCACCGCCTCGCACAACCCGCCGGAGTTCAACGGCATCAAGCTCGTCGGCGACGACGGCGTGGAGCTCTCGGTCGACGCGCTCGAACGCGTCGAGAACCACATCCTCGGCGAGGAGTACGACGAGGCGACGTGGGACGCGGTCGGCGAGGAGACGCGCGTCGACGGCGTCACCGAGAGCTACGTCGACGAGGTCGTCGCGAGCGTCGACCGCGCCGCCATCGACGCGGCGGACCTCACCGTCGCGGTCGACCCCGGCCACGGCGCGGGCGCGCTCACGAACCCCGAGGTCTTCCGCCGGCTGGGCTGTGCGGTCGTCACCACGAACGCCCAGCCGGACGGCCACTTCCCCGGGCGGCTGCCCGAACCGGTGCCGGAGCACCTCGACGACCTCCGACGGCTGGTCCGGGCCGCGGACGCGGACGTGGGGATCGCCCACGACGGCGACGCGGACCGCGCGGTGTTCGTCGACGAGCGGGGTCGGTACATCGAGGGCGACGCCTCCATCGCCGCGCTGGCGAAGGCGGCCCTGGAGCCGGGCGACGCCACCGTCGCCGCGGTGAACGTCTCCCAGCGGCTCGTCGACGTCTGCGAGGCGGTCGGTGCGGACCTCGAGTTGACGCCCATCGGCGCGACGAGCATCATCACCCGGACCCGCGAACTACAGGCGGCGGGCACGCGCGTCCCGGTCGCGGGCGAGGGGAACGGCGGCGTCTTCTTCCCCGAGTACCGGCTCACGCGGGACGGCGCCTACATCGGCGCGAAGTTCCTCGAACTGCTCGCGGACGGCCGGACTGCCAGCGAGGTGGTCGAGCCGTTCGCCGACTACCACAACGTCCGCGAGAACGTCGGCTACGACGCGGAACCGGAGTTGGACCGGATGCTCGACGCGGCCGCCGAGTACGCGATGAACGCGGACGCCGACCTCGACACGAAGGACGGCTACCGGCTCGACTACGGCGACGCGTGGGTGCTGGTGCGGCCCTCCGGCACCGAGCCGAAGGTCCGGATCTACGCCGAGGCGCGCGACGCGGACCGCGCCCACGACCTCGCCGCCGAGGCGCGCGAGCAGGTCGAGAACGCGAAGTAGCGCATCTTCCTCGCGAGAAAAGTTCGGGACGGCTGCCCCGTCGGGACGTCAGTAGTCGTCGGCGTCGGGGTCGTAGCGGTCGCCGTACTCGCGGTCGGGGTCGACGGGCGCCCCCTCCTCCGTCTCGGGGGCGACGTAGTCGATGAACGCCCCGACCTCGGGATCGCGGACGGTCACCTCGACCGAGATGTCGCCCAACTCGTCGGGGTTGCCCACCGCGAAGTTGACGACGCCCTCGTAGGCGGCCTGCTTCTTGAGCCGGAAGGAGAACCCGGTCTCGGTGGCGTTGTCGCGGAAGACGCGCCGCGCGGTGTCGAGGATCTCCTGCTCGTGGAGCACGTCCGAGAAGGGGTCGAGGGTGTGCGCCTCCGCGACGAGCAGTCCCGGCTCGTGGGTCAGGTCGGCCTCCGGGAAGACGTTGTGGACGGCGTCGGCCACGCGGTCGGTCACCTCCGTGTCGTTGACCGGTGCCTCGATCCGCACGTCGACGCTGTAGATCATCGCTCGCCCTCCGCTTTCTCGGCGGTGTCCACGACGCCGAGCACCTCGCGTACGCGCTCGCGGAACGAGGCGAGCGACCCGGTGTTGTCGATCTCCACGTCCGCGGCGTCGAGGGTCTCGCCGAGGCCGAGTTCGAGTTCGCGCTCGTCGCGCTCGCGGAGGGCCTCGAGGTCGGAGTCGGACTCGTCGCGCCCGCGCTCGTGGAGGCGCTCGGCGCGGAGGTCGAAGGGGGCGCGGATCGCCACGAGCGTGAAGTCGTCGCCGAACGCCTCGCGGAAGCGCTCCGCCTCCACCATCGATCGGAGGCCGTCGACCAGCACCGCGTCGGCGTCGTCCTCGGCGGCCGCCTCGCGGATCCGCGGGACCGTGCGGGCCGCGACCGCGTCCGCACCCTCCTCCTCGCGGAGCCGCCCCGCCATCTCGCCGTGGTGCTCGGCGGGGTCGAGTCCCCGGCGGCGGCACTCCGCCCGGATGACGTCGCCCATGACGACCACCGGGACCCCCTGCTCCTCCGCGACCGCCGCGGCCTCCCCCTTCCCGCTGCCGGGCAGGCCGACGGTGCCGATGACTCTCATCGGTCCCGCTACCCGCGTCGCGGACTTATGTCTGCTGTTGCGGGCCGCGCCGCGGCCGGTGGCGCCCGCGGACGCGTCGGCGGCGCGCCACGGGAGCGCCGCCCGCGGCCGCGACCCGAGCGCGTCGACCGCGGAACCTAACCGCTTTTTACCGGCCGGGGATAGACACCGGACGAGGGCACGTAGCTCAGCCAGGATAGAGCGTCGGACTTCTAATCCGATGGTCGAGGGTTCGAATCCCTCCGTGCTCGTTCCCACTCCTTGTGTTCCGAAGTCCCGCGCGGTTCCGGACCACGCTTCTCGAGCGCCGACCGCGGTCCGGCGCAGTCCTTATGTCCCTGCTGCCCGCTTCCCCGCTATGAGCCACGCTCCCGCCCCGACCGTGGAGGAGGCGCTCCACACGACCCTCGACGCGCCCTTCGAGGACGCCGTCCCGTTCGTGCAACTGGAACACGAGCTGGCGGACTTCGAGACGGTGCAGGTGACCAGACTCGACGAGATGATCGCGGGCATGCTCGGCGACGAGGTGGAGCGGACCGCGCTGCTGGTGGTCTGTCACCCCCAGATCGCCCGGGACGCGCTCGCCATCGACCCGACGCTTGCGGGCCTGCTCCCCTGCACGACGGTTATCTACGAGTGCGCGGACGACGACCTCGTCCACGTCCACCACGTCTCCGCGACGAAGGCGATCCGCGACCTGGGCTGTGCGCCCGGCGACTGCGAGCCCGAGGTCGAGGCGCTGATCGACCTCACCGGCGAGCGCATGAGCGAGGTCTGGGCGAACATCGAGCGGCACGCCGAGTCCGCGACGCCGGCCGAGGAGTAGCCCTCAGGACCGGTCCGCGGCCCACGTCTCCACGTAGCCGTCCCGCACGTCCTCCGCGCAGCCCTCGCAGTCGGGGTGGCCCGCCTCGAAGCACTCGGGGCGGCCGTCCGCGCCGACCGCGACCGTCCGCTTCTCGGCGTGGCGTCGGCAGACGATCCGCGCGTCGCCGGCCGCGTCCGTCGGCAGGTCGTACCGCTCCGCGCCCGAGCGGTCCGGCTCCCCCTCGTCGTCCCGCCCCTCCGCGTACGCCCGCTTCGCCTCCTCGAACTGGCGGCCGGCCTTGCGGAGCTGCTGCCGGATGACGCGCCCGAGCCGGTCGTCCATGCGCGACCGTTCGGCGGCCGCGGACAAAGGTCCGTTGGCGCGGCCGGGCCTCTCGATCCGACCGTGCGAACGCCACCCGTGGCACCGGGTTCCACTCGAAACGGAGCCCGCGGAGAGCCGACGGCCGTCTGACGCCGTCGCCGTTCTCGGACTCCTTCCGTCGGTTTCCACTTCCACCCCGGTCGCGAAACCTTTTACGCCATTCCGCACCAACGGCCATGTGCCTCCCCTTGAAACACGACCGGAGGCAGTGAACCCCATGAGCGAACTGCGACAACACGCGGACGAGATCGCGGAACAGTTTTCGGACCAGTTGGACGTCTCGCCGGACGAGGTTGAAGAGCGGCTGGAGAACCTCGTCACGGAGTACAGAGTGCCCGTCGACGAGGCGCGCCGCAGCGTCATCAACAGCTACCTCGACGAGGCCGGCATGGAGCGCGAGGAGCTCGGCCGCGGCGGCAGCGAGCAGGTCCAGGTGAACGACATCGACGAGGACGAACAGTGGGTCGACCTGCGCGTGACGCTGGTCGAGCTGTGGGAGCCCCGCAGCGACGCCATCGCACAGGTGGGCCTGCTCGGCGACGAGTCGGGCACCATCAAGTTCGTCTCCTTCGACACCTCCGAGCTCCCCGAGCTGGAGGAGGGACAGGCCTACGAGCTGACGAACGTCGTCACCGACGAGTACGAGGGCCGCTACTCCGTGAAGCTCAACCGGACGACCGGCATCACCGAGATCGACGAGGAGATCGAGGTCGGCGACAACGCCGAGACGGTCGAGGGCGCCCTGGTCGACATCCAGTCCGGCTCCGGCCTGATCAAGCGCTGCCCGGAGGAGGACTGCACGCGCGTCCTCCAGAACGGCCGCTGTAGCGAGCACGGCCAGGTGGAGGGCGAGTTCGACCTCCGCATCAAGGGCGTGCTCGACGACGGCGAGGAGGTCCACGAGGTCATCTTCGACCGCGAGGCCACCGAGGAGCTCACCGGCATGACGCTGGAGGAGGCCAAGGACATGGCGATGGACGCGCTCGACACCACCGTCGTCGCCGAGGACATGGCCGGCGACCTGCTGGGGCGCTACTACCGCGTCAGCGGCCCGACGCTCGGACGCTACGTGCTGGTCAACGACGCCGAGGAGCCCGGGCAGATCGATGCCGAGGCCGCGCTGGTCAAAGCGAGGTCGATCTGAGATGAGCGGTAGCGCACCCACCCGCGAGGTCGCGCGGCGCGTCTTCGCCCGCGAGTTCAACGACGCCGGCTACACGTTCAAGGAGTCCGACGACGAGCGCGCGCCGGTCTACTCGCTGCTCCCGACCGGGGAGAGCGCGAACCGCGTCTTCTTCGTCGGCACGCTGACCGAGAAGGAGGACGTCGGCGACGACAGCGAGTACTGGCAGGGTCGGATCGTCGACCCCACCGGGACGTTCTTCGTCTACGCCGGCCAGTACCAGCCCGAGGCGGCCTCCACGCTCCGCGATCTCGAACCGCCCGCCTACGTCGCAGTCGTGGGCAAGCCCCGGACGTACGAGACGGACGACGGCTCGATCAACGTCTCCGTCCGCCCGGAGTCGATCACCGAGGTCGACGCGACCGTCCGCGACCGCTGGGTCGCCGAGGCGGCCGAGCGCACGCTCGAACGCGTCGCCCGGTTCGACGACGAGGGGAACGAGTACGCGCGCATGGCCGAGGAGGAGTACGATCTCGACCCCGAGACGTACAAGGCCGCGGCCCTGTCCGCGCTGGAGGAGTTGGCGAGCGAGGAGGCGGAGTCGGACGCCGGCGACGCGACCGACTCGGCCGACGCCCCCGAGGCGTAACGCTCCGGAACGGCCGGCGCGCTCCGACGCCCGCCGCGTTCTCCCCCGCCGCACCGATTTTCGCACACGCCTCCGTGCCGCAGCCGTGCGACCGCCACGCCGGGTCGCCGAGCGACCGCGGTAGCGTCTGACAAACCATTAAGTGGAACGGGCTGAGATAGTCGCCCAATGGGCAACAAGAACAAGACCATCTCGTTCCGCGTCAACGAGGACGCGTTCGAGACCCTCCGCGACATCGCCGAGGAGCGGGATATCTCGCTGTCGGCCGTCTTCCGCGACTACGTGGACACGCTGGTTGCCCACGACGGGCGCGTCCGGATCGTCCCCGAAGGCGAGTTGGAGGGCGACGACGAGACGGAGTCGTTCCCGCCGAAGGTCGAGGTCCCCAAGAGCTTCATCCGCGAGCACGAGCGGCTGGAGCTGGAGGCGGACCACCTCCGCGAACAGCTCGAGGAGCACAAACGCTACGTCACCTACCTGCAGGAACAGCTCGACGAGGACGACGAGGACGTGATCCAGCTGGAGGAGCTCGACGGCGAACCCGACGAGCCCTCGTTCCGGCTGGGCTGACGCGGCCGGACCGTTTTTCAGCCCGCGGCCGCCTCGCTACCCGGAGAGCGCCCGCTTCGCCTGCCGCGCCTTCTCGGCCATCTCCGCGTCGCCCTCCACGTCCGCGAGCGCCTCGACCGACTCGATGCGGCGGATCGCGGTGTCGAGGAACGAGCGCACGTCGCCCGTGTAGGCGTACACCATGTAGTCGTCGGTCATCACGTCGACGATGGCGTCGGGGCCGAGCCCCTGCGCGCGCAGTTCCAGCAGGTAGGCGACGAACTTCCGCTCCGGACAGCCGCAGTAGGGGTTCTGGTCGCAGTCGCAGTCGAGGAAGTCCTCCGCGAAGTCCAGCACGCGGTCGCGGGTGGTGCTGTCGAGCTTCGAGAGCCCCTCGCCCGTGAACAGCAGGTCCAGCGTCGCGCCCGAGAACGCCCCCTTCGGAATGGACGTCTCCAGCTGGGAGGCGAGCTGGCGGTGGTTCTTCACGTAGATCTTGTCCGTGATGGCCACAGTTGTCAGGGCGTAGGTCGGTAGCGGGTAAAAGCGCCGCGGTCAGAGGAACTCGCGGACCTCGGAGTACCACATGTCGTGGTGGTCGACCGCGCCGACGCGCTCGGCGACGTCGACCGCGAGCGCGTGCCAGCACCGCTGGTCGGGGTCCTCGGCGTCGAGGTTGTAGGTGGCGTCCGCGCAGTCGCACTCGCCCTCCTCCACGACGTACTCGTCCTCGTGACCGACGACGACGGTGAAGTCGCGGTACTGCTTCACCCGCTCCTCGGCGACCGCCTCGATGGCGCGCTTCCCGCGGTCGCCGTGCGTGTCGACGATGGCGGCGGCTATCGGGCCGGTCAGCTCTCCGGCCGCCTCGAGCGCCTCGCGCCAGTCGTCGACTGGGTCCACGCCCTCCGCTTCTGCCGGGCGCTCCTAAACCCCGTCGGTGCGGTGGTCGGCGTTCCCGAGGGGGGCCTCCCGAGCGTCAGCCCTTTGGCCCGGGTTTCCGTAGCCGGAGGCATGTTCGACGGCCTCCGGGCGACCGTCCGCACGCGCGCCGCTGCGCTCCCCCGCGGGCTCCGGATCCTCCTCGGCATCTTCGGGGTCCTGCTGTGGGTCCTCGGCGCGCAGTACCTCGCGGGCGACGCCGTCCGCGTCGCCGAGTGGGTCGGCGTCGGCGCGGGCGGTGGGGCCGGCGGCGAGGGGGCACTCGTCGCGGTCTTCCTGATCGCCTTCGGCGTCGCGCTCGTCGCCCCGTTCGTTCTCCTGACGGACTGGGAGGCGGGCGAGAGCGCCCGCAGCGCCGCCGCGATCCTCGGGATGATGGCGTGGTTCCTCGTCGCGGACGCGGCCGCGACGCCGCTCGGCGCCGTCGGCGTTCCCTACGGCGCCGCGGTCGCCGCCGTCTTCCTCGCGCCGTTTCTGGTCCTGACGGCGCTCCGCTTCCGGGGCGTCGGCGGTGACACGGCGGAGTCCTGCGGCCGATAGGGGCGACCGGCGCCCGGCGAGGCGACGGTTCTCGACGCGGAGCGCGGTGCTTTTCACCCGCATCCGCGAACGTCGTCCCATGAACGTCGAGGAGGGCGGCGTGACCGTCGAGGTGCCCGAGTCGCGCGACGGCGCCAGCGAGGGGACCGGCGAGGGCGTCTTCTTCAACCCGACGCAGGAGCTGAACCGGGACGTGACCGTGGCGGTCCTGCGGGCGTACGCCGACCGCGAACCGCGGGCCGCGTCGTACCTCGACGCGATGGCCGCCTCCGGGATCCGCGGGGTTCGCGCCGCCGCCGCGGGGTACGACGTCACCTGCGCGGACGTCGACCCCGACGCGGTCGAGTTGGCCCGCGAGAACCTCGCGCGCAACGACCTCGAGGGCGAGGTCGTCCACCGCGACGTGAACGCGCTGATGCACGAGCGCGTCTTCGACGTGATCGACGTCGACCCCTACGGGACGCCGGTCCCCTTCGCGGACGCCGCCTTCGCGAACGGCCGGAACCTGGTCTGTATCACTGCGACCGACACCGCGCCGCTGTGTGGCGCCCACCTCAACAGCGGTATCCGGAAGTACGGGGCCGTGCCGCGCAACACCGACTACCACCCCGAGATGGGGCTGCGGACGCTTTTGTCCGCGATGGTCCGGACCGCGGCGCGCTACGACAAGGCGGCGCGACCGATCCTCTCGCACGTCTCCAGACACTACGCGCGCACCTACCTCGAGCTGGAGTCGGGCGCGCAGGCCGCGGACGGTCAGATAGAGAAACTCGGCTTCGTCCACCACTGCGAGGACTGTCTGGTCCGGGAGCACGAGTTCGGACTCATCCCGACCCCCCCGGAGACGTGTCCGAACTGTGACTCCGAGCGCGTGCTGACCGCGGGCCCGCTCTGGCTCGGCGCGGTCGCGGACCCGGAGTTCGCGCGGGCGACGCGGGCGGCCGTCACCGACGACATGGGCGAGGCGAAACGGGCGCGCAAGCTGCTCGACGGCGTCGCGACCGAGCTCGACACGCCGACCCACTACGACCAGCACCGCCTCTACAAGCAGTGGAGCGAGCCGGCCATCGGCATGGACGACTTCCTGCACCGGCTCCGCGAGGCGGGCCACGAGGCGACGCGGGCCCACTACCACGGCACCGCGTTCAAGACGCCGGCGTCGGTCCCGGAGATCCGCGCCGCGGCGCTGGACGGGTAGCGTCGGCGGCCCGAGGGACCGCACGCTCCGACGACACCCGGCCGATTTTTCACCGCGTGCCGTGAACCGGTCGACGTGCGCGCCGAACTCGCCGCCCTCGTGAGTACGGGCCGTCGGATCGTCGAGGTGACCGAACAGCAGCGCGTGACGTTTCTGGCGGCGGGCGTCGCCTACTACGCGTTCATCTCGCTGATCCCCGCGCTGCTGCTTTTGGTCGCGCTGGCGAGCGCGCTGTTCGGAGAGACGTTCGCGAGCGCGGTGCTCGAAGTGACGAGCGGTTTCCTGACGCCCTCGGGCCAGGACGTGATCGAGAGCGCGCTCGCGTCCGCGGCGGGGCGCGGCGGGGCCACCGTGCTCGGCGCGGCCGTCCTGCTGTGGTCGACGCTGAAGGTGTTTCGCGGGCTCGATACGGCGTTCCTGCAGGTGTACGGCGTCGAGGAGTCGGTCTCCTTCCTCGACCAGTTGCGGGACGCCGCGACGGTCGCGCTCAGCGTCGGCGTCGGGATGGCGGCGATGGTCGTGACCGGTACCGCCGTCGCCGCGCTCGACGTGGTCCCCGTGCTCCGCCTGCTGAGCATCGCGGTCCTTCCCGGCCTGTTGACGCTCGTGTTCCTGCCGATGTACTTCATCCTGCCCTACCCCGCCGTGACCCTGCGTGAGGCGGTGCCGGGCGCGGCGTTCGCAGCGGTCGGGTGGACCGCGCTGCAGGCGGGGTTTCAGCTCTACGCCGCGAGCGCGGGCCAGTATCAGGTGTACGGCGTCATCGGCGGCGTGCTGTTGCTGGTGACGTGGCTCTACCTTGCCGCCACGGTCGTCATCGTCGGCGCGGTCGTCAACGTGGTGCTGGCGGCCGGCCGCGAACCGGGCTTCACGCACGACCCGGTCGCGTCGCCGCTCGCGCCCGCGGGACTCGCCGACCGACACGCCCTTGACGGTCCCGGCCGACCCCCGGTTATGAGCGAACGCAGCGAGGGCGACGCCGGCGCGGGCGAGGACGGGGAGCGCCCCCGCGGCGCGCCCGACGTCTCGGCGCTCGAGGCCGAGGTGGAGCGGCTCCGCGCGGAGTTCGACGAGTTCGAGGACGACGTCGAGCGCCGCACCGTCGACCGCCCGCGGCTGGAGACGGAGCTGAAAGCCTACGTCCGCAAGCGGATGCGGCGCGGACACGCCCGCGGCTGGGGGCCGTATCTCGTGCTGCTGTACGGCACCGTCCTGACGCTCGGCGCGTTCTACTGGATGGACGGGATCTACGCCATCGCCGCGATGGTGGTCCTCGGGCTCTCGACGCTCGGGCTCTACACGCTGTTCGTGATGGTCGGCGTCGGGCTCAACGCGCTGGAGACGCCCGGCAAGGCCCTCGACTACGTGCGGAACCGCGGGGAGGACTGAGGATGCGGAGCGTCGGCGAGTTCGTCGTCGTGGAGGCGCTCCCCGAGGTCGCGGTCGTCCTCGGGGCGGCGGTCACCACGCTGGCGGACACGTGGTTCGTCTTCGGCCTGCTCGCGCTCGTCTACTGGTTCCTGCCCGCGGAGTACGCCCCCGCGCCGCGGCGCACCGGGGCCGCGCTCGTCGCGCTGGCCACCTGCGCGCTGGCGATCCTCACCTTCCTGAAGGTGGGGTTCGGCCTCCCCCGCCCGCCGGCCGCGGCGACCCCGACGCCCGCACCGGGCTGGCTCCCGGGGGCCGCCGGCGCGTGGTTCGAGGGGACGACCGCCTCGGACGGGTTCGGCTTCCCGAGCGGCCACGCGACGGGCGCGACGATCACCTACCTCGGGCTGGCGACCCTGCTGGACCGGCCCGATCGGCGGACGCGCCTGCTCGTGGGGGGCGGCCTCGCGGGCGCGGTCGCGCTCTCGCGCGTCGTCATCGAAGTCCACTACCTCGTCGACGTGGTCGCGGGCGTGGCGCTCGGGACCGGCGTCCTGTTCGGCGGCCTGTGGCTGATGCGGCGCGCGGGCGCCGGGGCCGAGACCGCCTCGGCCGGCCGCTCCGATCCGAACCCGGACGCGCTCGACCCCACGCCGGTCTTCCTGGTCGCGGCCGGCGCCGGTGCCGCCGCGGCCGCGGTCGCCGCCGCGACCGGCCACCCCGGGAGCGTGCTCGACGGCGCGGTCGGTCTCGGGACGGGGCTCGGCGGCGCGCTCGGCTGGCGGGTCTGTGACGGCGACGAGCCGGCCGTGACGCTCCCCGTCGCCGTCCCCGCGCTCGTCATCACCGGCGCGCTGTGGCTCGGGGTGCTCGCCGTCGAACCGCCCCTCCCGCTCGCGGCCGCCATGGCGACCGCGGCGACCGCGGGAATCCTCGCGGCGCCCGCCGTCGGCGAGCGCGTCGCGGACCGCCGCGGAACGGGGCTCGACGCGTAAGTCGGCCGCCCCGGATCGCCGCCGCGCGGGCGCGCCGCTCAGTCGAGTCGCCCGCCGAGGAACTCCTCGACGAGCAACAGCAGGTTGTACGTCACGGTCACGGCGACGCCGACGAGGAGGAAGGCGAGGCGTCCGCCGCCGCCGGCGCTCCCGACGGCGACGATGAGGCCGCGGGCGACAAGCAGCGTCCCGCCGGTCGACAGCAGGTGGATCGCGGACGCCACCCGCGAGGTCGGCGAGCGCTCGACGGTCATCTCGTCGGCCATGCCGCCCCACGCGACCTCCGCGAGCAGCGCGAAGCCGGCGAGCGCGCCGCCGACGTACGCCAGCACGCCCCACACGTCCGGGACGCCGAACGCGTCGATCAGGAGCGCGCCGGCGCCCCACACCGCGAGCGTGTAACCGTACGCCTCCGACTCGGCGATCAGGTTGTACCCCAGTCGCGTCCGGGCGTTCATCGCCATCACGCACTCCCGCGGCGCTCATAAATGCCTGGCCGAGACGGCACGCGCACGGTGCCGGGTCGCGGCGACGCCGTTCGGCGGAGAAAAAATCGAACCGGGGGACCGCCGGTCCGGCGGTGCGGCCCGCTCAGAAGGTCTCGAGGTAGCGGTCCTCTTCCCACTCGGAGACCTGGGTGAGGTACTCCGCGAACTCCTGGCTCTTGGCCTCCGCGAACTTCTCGGAGACGTGCGGGCCGAGCGCGTCCTGAAGCACGTCGTCGCTCTCGAGCTCCTCGACGGCGGCGCCGAGGTTCGGCGGGAGCGTCTCGATGCCGTACTCCTCGCGCTTCGCCTCGTCGAACTCGTAGATGTCCTCGCGGACCGGGTCGCCGGGGTCGGCCTCGTTCTCGATGCCGTCGAGGCCGGCGCCGATGAGCGCCGCCATCGCGAGGTAGGGGTTACACGACGGGTCGGGGCTGCGGACCTCGAAGCGCGCGGAGACGCCCGCGGCGTCGGGGACGCGGACGAGCGCCGAGCGGTTCGTGTCGGACCACGCTACGTAGATGGGGGCCTCGTAGCCGGGGACGAGGCGCTTGTAGGAGTTGACGGTCGGGTTCGTGACGGCCGTGAACGCGGGCGCGTGGTTCAGGATGCCGCCCATGAACTGGTAGGCCGTCTCGCTCAGGTTGAACTCGTCGTCGTCGTCCGCGAAGGCGTTGTTGCCGTCCTCGTCGAACAGCGAGATGTGGCTGTGCATGCCCGAGCCGTTGATCTCCGCGATGGGCTTGGGCATGAACGTCGCGTGGAGGTCGTGCTGGCTCGCGACCGCGCGGACGACCGCGCGGAACGTGGCGATGTTGTCCGCGGTCGTCAGCGCGTCGTCGTACTTGAAGTTGATCTCGTGTTGGCCCTCCGCGACCTCGTGGTGGCTGGCCTCGATCTCGAAGCCCATCTTCTCCAGCGTGAAGATGATCTCCTTGCGGACGTCCGAGGCGAGGTCCTTCGGCGCGAGGTCGAAGTAGCCGCCGTTGTCGTGGGGGATCGTCGTCGCGTTGCCGTTCTCGTCGGTCTCGAACAGGAAGAACTCCGGCTCCGGGCCGATGGAGACGGTGTATCCCATGTCGTCGGCCTTCTCGAGGACGGACTTGAGCACCTGCCGCGGACCGCCGACGAACGGCTCGCCCTCGGTGGTGACGATGTCGCAGATCAGCCGCGCGGCACCGCCGTCGCCGTCGGCCTCGCTACGCCACGGGAGCACCGCGAACGTCTCGGGGTCGGGCACGAGCCGCATGTCCGACTCCTGGATCCGGACGAACCCCTCGATGGAGGAGCCGTCGAAGTAGATGCCCTCGGTGAACGCCTTCTCGGCCTGGTGGGCCGGCACGGAAACGTTCTTCACGACACCGAGAATGTCGGTAAACTGGAGCCGCAGGAAGTCGATGTTCTCCTCGTCGATGCGGTCGAGAACGGCCTGCTCTTTGTCGGTGAGCCCGCCGTCGGGTTTGGCGTGGTCGTCCGTCATGTTCTGGACGGATAGACACAGTATACCCAATATAAAGGTCTTATCGATTGGTGCATGAACCGCCGAGCAGAAATCGAAATTGGATGTTCGTAAAGTTCTAAACCCCTCCGCGCCTCGGGAGATGTAATGACGTACGAAAACCTCGACGCGGAACTCGTGAACGAACTCCTCGGAAACGGCCGCGCCAGCCTCCGCAGCCTCGGGGAAGACCTTGACGTGTCGGTGACTACGGTGTCCAACCACCTCCGCGACCTGGAGGACGAGGGCGTGGTGCAGGGGTACACTCCCGTCGTCGACTACGACAAGCTCGGCTACGACGTGACCGCCATCCTCCAGCTGAAAGTCGAGGGGAGCGCGCTCCCGGACATCACCGAGCGCCTCCGGCAGGAGAAGCAGATGGTCAGCGTCTACGAGGTGACCGGCGACTACGACGTGATCGCCATCGGCAAGTTCACCGACACCGACGGGATGAACGACCAGATCAAGACGCTGCTCACCGACGCGGACATCCGCGAGTCGAACACCTCCGTCGTGCTCAACGCGGTGACGGAGAACGAGCAGTTCGAACTCGACCTCCAGGAGTAGGGCCGTTCGCGGGCGCCCGCCGGACGTGCCGACCGCGAGTCAGGCCATCCCCTCGAAGGTGGCGTCCGCGGACGTGCGCCCCTCGTTGAACGAGAGCACCGTCGCGCGGATCACGTCGCCCTCGCTCACGTCGCCGGGGATCTCCTCCGCGAAGATCACGAACCCCTCCACCTTGCCGACCGCGACCTCGCTGCCCGAGTGGTGGTCGGTGATCTCCGTGACGCCGAACTCGACCGTCTCGCCGAGTTCCACGGGCGGCTCCCGCTTTTGTGCTGCCTTGTGTGCGCGCGCCGACTCGCTGGCTCCGCTCGACCGGCGCCGCCACAGCAGTAACGCCAGCAGAGCGACGAGAGCCACACCTCCGGCCGCGGCGAGGTAGATCGTCTGCATACTCGGCCCCTCGGTGCGTCCCCATTTATAAGTAAAGGGGAGCGACCGCGCGGCCGTCACTGCCCCCCGCTACACGAGGTGCTCGGTCACGTCCTCGACCTCGTGGCGGCAGAAGGGACAGCGGTACGTCGTCGCGAACCCGCTCGACTGGGCGACGGTGTTCGTCTCGAGCTCGTGCATGGCGATCCGACGCTCGCAGTCGGGACACAGAACCTTCGGCACGGTCGTGATACGCGTTCACACGACAATAAATCGCCCGGTGTCGGCGGGATACGCGGGGGTCCCGACGCGGCGGTCGCTCCGGGTCGTCGGCGTCACTCCAGCCGGCTACGGACGGTTCCGGCGGCTGCGACGACCGCGTGGTGGATCGTGACGAGCAGGACGACCGCAGCGACGATGACCGCGGCGGCCCGCGGCGTCGACAGCAGGCCGAGCGAGACGATGAGCGTCGTCGCGCAGGCGGGCGCGTGGTTGGCGTCGGTAGCGATCATCGCCCAGGTGGTCAGCGCGATGGAGACGACACCGGAGGCGGCCAGCCGGAGCCCCGCGGGCGAGAACGGCGGTGTGGACGCGGTGAGCGTGACGCCCTCCGCGATGAACGAGTACGCCAGCAACCCCGCAGCCGCGCCGATGAGGTGGCTCCAGACGACTCGATAGCTCCGGGCGCGGTCGGCCCGTCGATCGAACGCGAGGAGGTACGCCGACGGGCCCAAACTCGGGAAGACGAACGCCTGTCCCGTCGCCCATGCGACCAGCCCGAGCACGGTGAAAAGCAGGCTCGCGTACAGGCTCGTGTAGACGCGGCGCCTGACCATGCCTGCCCCTGACGTTCACGGGAGAAAAGGCTCACCGATCCGGGCGTCCCTTCCACGGGATCGGGTCCGAGCGGCGCGCTCGCGGGACATGCGGCGCTGTCGCGGACGCGGTGCTGTCGCGGTCGTAGTGCCGTTGCGGTGCTGTCGCCGCCGCGGCGAGTCCGTGTCGGCCGGCTGGGGCGTTCCGGGGAACCCCCCGACCGCCCGCTCAGTCGCCCGCTCGTGCCCGCGACCGGGCCTGGTCGACGGTGGCTCCCTCGCGGACGAGCGCGTCGACGAACAGCTCGCCGGCCTTGTACGAGGAGCGGACCATCGGCCCCGAGGCGCAGTAGAGGAAGCCGAGCTCCTCCTCGGCGACGCGTTCCCAGGTGTCGAAGACGTCGGGGTGGACGTACTCGAACACGTCGAGGTGCGAGCGGGACGGCTGGAGGTACTGGCCGAACGTGACGATGTCGACGCCGACCTCGCGGAGGTCCCGCATCGTCCGGTACACCTCGTGGTCGTACTCGCCGAGGCCGAGCATGACGCTCGTCTTCGTGTAGATGTCGGACTCGCGGTCGACCTGGTCGAGCACCGCCATCGTCTGCTCGTAGCCCGCGCGGCGGTCCCGGACCGGCCACTGGAGGCGCTCGACCGTCTCGACGTTGTGAGCGATCACGTCCGGTTCCGCGTCGATGATCCGGCGGACCGCCTCGGGGTCGCCGCCGAAGTCGGGGATCAGTACCTCGACGAGGATCTCCGGGTCGCGCTCCTTGATCGCGCGGATCGTCTCCGCGAAGTGGGCCGAGCCGCCGTCCGCGAGGTCGTCGCGGTCGACGGAGGTTAACACGACGTACTCCAGTCCGATCTCCGCGACCGCGTCCGCGACGTTTTCGGGTTCGTCGGGGTCTAACGCCTCCATCCCGCCGGTCTCCACGTCACAGAAGTTGCACCCGCGCGAGCAGCGGTCGCCCATCAGCATGAACGTCGCCGTTCCCGGTCCCGAACCGGGGCCGTCGCGGCCGGACCAGCACTCCCCGAGGTTCGGACAGTTGGCCTCTTCACAGACCGTGTTGAGGTTCCGGTCGCGGAGCGTCGACTTGATCTCGGCGAACCGCCGGCCCGAGGGCGGTCGCATCTTGAGCCAGTCGGGCTTCCGCCGCCTGCTGCTCATGTCTCACCCTTCGCCGCCGGGGGCAAAAACGTGCGGATCCGTCGGATCGTGTGCCCCCGGCGCGTGAGCGCTCACCACTCCCGTCGTGGTCGGTCCCGTCAGTCGTCCGCCGGCGCGGTCGTTCCGGTGTACACCACGTCGGGGATCGTGATCCCTGTCGCGGCGATGCCGAACAGCACCAGCGGCGAGAGGAAGCCGAAGAAGTAGAACGGGGCGTACTCCAGCGTCGGCACGCCCGTCACGCCCGCCATGTAGACGGCGCCGGCGTGCCACGGGAACAGCGCGCCGGTGGGCGTCCCGGCCGCCTCGACCGCCCGCGAGAGCTGGTCGCTGTCGAGCCCGAACTCGTCGTACGCGTTCCGCAGCGTCACGCCCGGCAGGACGATGCTCATGTACTGCTGGGCGGTGAGCGCGTTGATCGCGATGGCCGAGAACCCGGTCCCGGCCACGAGCGCGCCGGGGCTGCGGATCCCCTGCACGAGACCGTGCGAGAGCACCGCGAGGACGCCGGTCCGTTCGAGCAGGCCGCCGAGCGACAGCGCCGCGACGACGACGGTGATCGTCCACGCGGAGCCGGTGAGCCCGCCGGAGGCGAGCAGCTCGTTCACCAGCTCGGAGCCGGACTCGGGCGCGGTGCCGTACATGAAGACCTCCCAGGCGGGGACGAAGCCGGCGCCCTGAAGGAGGATCGTGGTCAGAACGCCCGCGAACGCGCCCGCCACGAGCGTCGGGAGCGCGGGGTACCCTCGCAGCGCGAGGCCGAACGTAACCAGAAGCGGCAGGAACACGAGCACCGAAACCTCGTAGGTGCCCGCGAGCGCCGTCTGGATCGCGGCGACCTGCCCCTCGGGGATGGCGCCGGCCGCGCGGAGGCCGAGGACCGCGAAGGCCGCGACCGCGATCCCGAACGCCAGCAGCGTCCCCGCCTGCATGCGGTCGATGTGGTCGTAGAGGTCGGTGTTGGTGACGCCGGCCGCGAGGTTGGTCGTGTCCGAGAGCGGCGACTGCTTGTCGCCCGCGTACGCCCCGGAGATGACCGCGCCGACCGTCATCGGCGCGGGGACGCCGAGCCCGGTCCCGATACCGACGAACGCCACGCCGAGGGTCCCGACCGTCGTCCACGAGGAGCCGATGGCGAACGCCACGACGCCAGCCAGCAGCGCGGCCGCGGGCAGGAACGTCCGCGGCGTGAGGATCGACAGCCCGTAGTACATCAGGCCGGGGATCGTCCCCGCGGAGATCCACGTCGCGATCAGCGCGTAGATCGTGAAGATGATCAGGAGCGCCTGCAGCCCCATCAGGAGGCCGTTCGCGACGCCCTCGAACAGCTCCTCCCACTCGTAGCCGGCGTACAGCCCGACGCCGCCGACGAAGACGATACTCCACAGCAGCGGCACGTGCGGGTCCAACCCCAGCACGGCCGACCCGATCCCGAGGAACGCGACCACCGCGAGCACCGGGACCAGCGCCAGCCGGAACGACGGCCGGCGGTCCGGGTCGATGTCCTCGTAGGTGGTCGGCGTGAACTCGCGTGTCATCGACCGCATATATGCCATTGGCGCATAAGTATTCGTTGAATCATGCGCGTAGGGCATGACTCGCGGTAACGGAACCCACGGGACCGACGGTCACGCGGCGAGTGCGTTCGCCCGTCGAACGCGGCGCTCGGTTCCGAGAAGCCGCGCGGGCCCCAAACGGACGGTCTTATACGCGGCGGCCGTCAAAACCGGGCAACATGATATTTGAGGACCTCCCCACGACCCCTCGTTCGGAGGAACTCCTCGACAAGGCCTTCTCGCGGGCGGCCCGGGCCGGGCACGCCAAGAGCGGCCACGAGGCGCAGCTGTCGATGCTCACCACCGCCGCGAACATCCTCTCGGACAACCTCCAGAACGTGTCCACGTCGTGGCCGGACTTCGAGTACGACGTCGACCCGTTCTACTACGAGCTGGCCGACGCCATCGTCGACGTCGACCGCCTCCGCCAGGCGCTCTCGGAGGTGACGTGGGCGGGGCGACAGATCGCGGAGATCCGCAGCGAGTACCAGTCGAAGATCAACGACTCGAACCTCGAGGTCGCGCGCAAACACCGCAAGCAGGCGTTCGCGCGCATGGCGGACATCATGGACGAGATCGAGGACGACCTCCGCGCGGTCGGGGACGCCCGCGACGACCTGAAGGGACTCCCCGAGATCAACGTCGACGAGCCGGCCATCGTCGTCGCCGGCTACCCGAACGTGGGGAAGTCCTCGTTCGTCAACACCGTCACCCGCGCGTCCAACGAGATCGCGGAGTACCCCTTCACGACCAAGGGCGTCCAGATCGGACACTTCGAGCGCGACCACATCCGCTACCAGATCATCGACACGCCGGGCGTGCTCGACCGGCCGGTCGAGGACCGCAACGACATCGAGCGGCAGGCGGTCTCCGCGCTGGAACACCTCGCCGACTGCGTGCTGTTCGTGCTCGACGCCTCCGGCGACTGCGGCTACCCCATCGAGTCGCAGCTCGAGCTCCTCGCGGAGGTCGAGGAGCTGTTCGGGGACGCCGTGCCCGTCATCACGGTCTGTAACAAGAGCGACCGCTCGACGGACGTCGAGGCGGACCACTACATGAGCGTCGCCGAGGGCGAGAACGTCGAGGCCGTCCTCGACGCCGCGGTCGAGGCGGTCGGCTTCGAGCCGGACCTCCCCTCGCGCGAGGACGCCTGAGCCGCTCCCCGACTCGCGAGCGGGAGCGTTCACCGCACCCAACAGAAATACCGAGCGTTCGGCACCGGCTGCCCGTTCAGTGATCGGCAACAACCCTGATTTCAGTGATCGGCAACAACCCTGATAGCGGTCGGCGCGCGCGAGCAACGCGCGCGAGGGAGGCGGCGGCGCGGCCGCCTGCGGTGCGGTGCTGTTCCGCGGCCGCGCCGCCGCCGAGGTTGGGGAGGTGCGAGGCTGTGGTGCGGTCGCGGGGTGGGACTGAAAGGGGCAGCCGGCTCGATCCCGCCCCGGCGCCTCAAGCACCGCAGCGGGCTGTGCGGAGAGCGAGGAGCGCAGAGCGTGCCGCGGCCGGTCGAGCGGGCTGGGGCTTTCTGGGTGTTGCCGTCCCGATCAGCAGGATCAACAGGGATCGCAGAAACGTCGTACGGAGAGCGGGCTGGGGCTTTCTGGACGTTGCTGCCCCCAGCAGCAGCATCTCCAACAGACACAGAAAAATCGTCGTACAGAGAGCCGGCGAGAGCGCTCGAACCGCAAACCCGCCACACGAGCCGACCGTCCCCGTTACCGTTCCTTTTGAGCCTGCCGAGAACGCCGCCGGATCAGTATCAGTCCCCGTCCGGCCGCTTCAGCGACAGCACCGTGCGGTCGAACTCGCAGACGAGGGTGTCCTCCTCGCCGTCCTCCACGCGGAACGCCTCGACGTGCATCGTGACGACGCCGCGCTCGCCGTCGCTGGTCTCCCGCTTGTCGGTCACCGTCGACTGCGCGCGGATGGTGTCGCCGTGGAAGACGGGGTTCGGGTGCTCCACCGCGTCGTACGAGAGGTTGGCGACGATGGTGCCGTCCGTCGTCTCGGGGATGGAGACGCCGACCGCGAGCGACATGGTGTAGAGCCCGTTGACCAACCGCTCGCCGAACTGCGTGTCGGCCGCGAACTCGGCGTCGAGGTGGAGCGGCTGCTGGTTCATCGTCATGTCGCAGAACTGCTGGTTGTCCGCCTCGCTCACCGTGCGCCGTCGCGCGTGCTCGATCGTCTCCCCGACCGTGAACTCCTCGTAGTAGCGTCCGCTCATGCCCGGCAGGTCCCCCGAGCGGACCAAATGTCTGTCGCCTCCGCGGGCCCGAAACGTGCGAGGGCCATCGGGACCGCGACCGCTCGCGGCCGCGCGCGCCGCGGTTCGACCTTTTTTGTCGTCTCGCGCGACAGACAGGGTATGGCCAGACGAAGCCTGCTGTTCTCACCCGGCGACAGTCCCGACCTGATGCGGAAGGCGCCCGCCGCGGGCGCGGACGTGATCTGCTTCGACCTGGAGGACGCGGTCGCGCCGACGCGAAAGGACGAGGCGCGCGCGGCCGTCCGCGAGGTGCTCGCCGCGCCCGACTTCGATCCCGACGCCGAGGTTTGCGTCCGGCTGACCGCCGAGGAGCCGGCGCGGGACCTCGACGCGCTCGTGGGCACGGAGTCGACGGCCGACGAAGCTGCGCCCCCCGACCGCGAACTCCGGCTCGACGCGGTGATGCTCCCGAAGGTGGAGACCGCCGAGCGCGTCGACGACGCGGCCGCCCTCTGTGCCGAGCGGGACCTCGACCCCGCGGTGTTCGCGCTGTTGGAGACGGCCGCGGGCGTGCTCCACGCGGAGGCGATCGCGGCCGCGGACGCCACCGCGGCGGTCGTCTTCGGCGCGGAGGACCTCGCGGCCGACGTGGGCGCGACGCGGACCGACGAGGGAACCGAGGTGCTGTACGCCCGCCAGCACGTGCTGCTCGCGGCCAGCGCCGCGGGCGTCGACGCCATCGACACCGTGTTCACGGATTTCTCCGACGAGGCGGGGCTCCGCGAGGAGACACGGTTCGCGGTCGAGCTGGGGTACGACGGCAAGCTGGCGATCCACCCGGCTCAGGTGACGCCGATCAACGAGGCGTTCACGCCCGACCCGGAGCGCGTCGCGTGGGCCGAGCGCGTCCTCGACGCCCGCGAGGAGGCGGCCGCCGAAGGGAAGGGCGTCTTCGAGGTCGACGGCGAGATGATCGACGCGCCCCTCATCGCGCAGGCGGAGCGCGTTCTGGAGAGCGCTCGCGCCGCGGGACTGCGCTGATCCCCGCCGGCGGCGCACGGATACCGAGGAGACCACGCTGGACGCAGATATTGCGGCGAGTGCGACGCTGAGACGACACAGTTAACTCCGCGGCAAAAGCCGATTTCGGTATGTCGGACCAAGCCAATCCGTTCGAGAGTCTGCAGGAGCAGATCGCGGACGCGGCCGCGTATCTCGACGCCGACGAGGGGGTCATCGAGCGCCTGAGCAACCCCGAGCGGGTCCTCGAGACGAACCTCACCGTCGAGCGCGACGACGGGTCGCTGGAGACGGTTCGCGCCTACCGAGCGCAGTTCAACGGCGACCGCGGGCCGTACAAGGGGGGCATCCGGTACCACCCGGGCGTCACGCGCGACGAGGTGAAGGCGCTCTCGGGCTGGATGGTGTACAAGTGCGCGGTCGTGGACATCCCCTACGGCGGCGGGAAGGGGGGGATCGAGATCGACCCCGACGACTACTCCGAGGCGGAGCTGGAGCGGTTGACGCGCGCCTACGCGACCGAACTCCGGCCGATGATCGGTGAGGACCGGGACATCCCCGCGCCGGACGTCAACACCGGCCAGCGGGAGATGAACTGGATCAAGGACACCTACGAGACGCTCGAGAACACCACGGCGCCTGGCGTCATCACGGGGAAGGCGCCCGGATCGGGCGGCTCCGCGGGCCGCGTCGAGGCGACCGGTCGGTCGGTGATGCTCGCGGCCCGCGAGGTGTTCGACTGGATCGGCGAGCAGATCGAGGGCGCGACCGTCGCGGTACAGGGGTACGGCAACGCCGGCTCGGTCGCGGCGAAACTGCTGGAGGACGTGGGCGCGAACGTCGTCGCGGTCTCCGACTCCTCCGGCGGGATCTACGATCCCCGCGGCCTCGACACGCGCGCCGTGAAGGCGCACAAAGGTGAGACCGGCTCCGTCGCCGACTACGGCGACACCGAGGCGATCAGCAACGAGGAGCTGCTGACGCTCGACGTAGACCTGCTGGTCCCCGCGGCGCTGGAGAACGCGGTCGACGCCGACCTCGCCGAGCGCGTGGAGGCGGACGTTGTCGTCGAGGCCGCGAACGGACCGCTGACGCCGGACGCCGACGACGTGCTCGCCGAGCGCGACGTCTGGGTCGTGCCGGACGTGCTGGCGAACGCCGGCGGCGTCACCGTCTCGTACTTCGAGTGGGTCCAGAACAGACAGCGCTTCTCGTGGACCGAGGACCGCGTCAACTCGGAGCTGAAGCGGGTCATCTCGGACGGGTTCGACGGACTGGTCGACGCCTACGAGGAGTACGACCTCCCGAACCTCCGGACGGCCGCGTACGTCGTCGCCATCGAGCGCGTGGTCGACGCCTACGAGCAGGGCGGCAACTGGCCCTGATAGGCGAAACGGCTCTCTCGGGGGTTACTCCGCCTCGGCCGTCTCGGACAGTCGCGCGGCGAGATACGCCGCGATCGGCTCGTCCTCCTCCTCGACGAACCGCGCGACCTCCTCGCCGTCGCGCTCCACGACGACGGTGGGGATCAGCTCGATGCCGTACTCCTCGACGCCGGGGCCGGCCTTTCCCTCCGGGGTCTTCTCGACCGGGTGGTGTTCGATGCGCTCCTCGGGCACGCCCGCGGCCTCGAGCGCGGCCGCGAACTGCGGGAGCTGCTGGCGACAGTCGATACACCAGTCGCCGCCCCACACCTTGAACACGTACTCCTCGGCCGCGAGCGCGTCGAGGACGCCCTCCTGTCCGGCCGCGTCCCACGACTCGCTCGGCTGAAGCGTCTGCAGGCTCATGTCGGCGAGTACGCGGCCGACCCTCAAAAGGAACGCGGCGCCGGCGAACCCGGCAGTCCCGGCGAATCCGGGCCGGTGTGAGCCGGTCTATCGGGGGTCGCCACGGACCGACCGCGGGCGGGTCTCCCACGCGTTTGCCGCGGTCCGGTGGGCGTTTACGTCGCGGCGGCGAACGGTGAACCGATGAACGACGACATCCTGGACAGCCTCGGCTCGCCGCTGGTCCGGGTCGGGTCGCCTGCGGGAACGACGGTCGCGGCGAAGGTCGAGTCGCGCAACCCCGGCGGCTCGGCGAAGGACCGCCCGGCGACGTACATGATCGAGGCCGCCGAGGAGGCCGGCGATCTCCGTCCGGGCGACGCCATCGTGGAGGCCACCTCCGGCAACACCGGCATCGGGATCGCGATGGCCGGCGCCGCGAAGGGCTACGACGTGATCATCGTGATGCCGGCCTCGAAGTCGCCCGAGCGCCGCCGGATCATGCGCGCGTACGGCGCCGACATCGAGCTCGTGGAGGGAGACATCTCGGACGCGCGAACTCGGGCCGACGAGATCGAGTCGGAGCGGGGCGCGGTCCAGCTCCACCAGTTCGAGAACCCCGCGAACCCCCGCGCCCACTACGAGACGACCGCCGCGGAGCTACTGGAGCAGGTCGGCGACCGGACGGTGGACGCGCTCGTCGCCGGCGTCGGCACCGGCGGCACGCTCACCGGCGTCGGGCGCCGACTCCGCGAGGCGTTCCCCGACGTGCGCATCGACGCCGTCGAGCCGGCCGAGAGCGCGGTGCTGGCCGGCGAGGAGCCGACCGGCGACGAGTTCCAGGGGATGGGGCCGGGGTTCGTCTCGCCGAACCTGGACGTGGAGCTGATCGACGAGCTACACGCCGTGACGGTCGACGAGGCCGAGGCCGAGTGCCGCCGGCTCGCCCGCGAGGAGGGGATCCTCGTCGGGCAGTCCTCCGGCGCCTCGAACCTCGCCGCGACGGCGGTCGCCGAGGACCTCCGCGAGGAGGGCCGATACGCCGGCGACGAGCCGCTCGTTGTGACGGTGTTCTGGGACAGCGGCGAGCGCTACATGTCGACCGGGATGTTCGACTGACCGCTCGGATAAACCGCACTCTCGGGGGCAAAGCGCCGTCCCGGACGCCTCACTCGCCGCGGTCGAGGTACTCCTGCTGGACGGCCACGACCTCGGCGGAGTCCTCGCACTCGGCGTACCGGCGAAGGGGCTCCTCGTTCAACTCGAGGAACGTCTCGCCCCACGTGAACTTCGCGAGGACCCGCTCGGCGTGGTCGCGCTCGCCGAAGATGCAGAGCGCGGCCGCGAGCGCCTCGACCGTCGTGAGCCGCATCGGGCGCCCGAAGTTGACCGGGTTCGCGGCGACGAGGTACGGCAGCGCGCGGTGCTCGCCCGGCATCGAGAACCGCTTCTCGCCCGCGGACTCCCACGAGCAGTCGAGCGCGACGAGGACTCCCTCGCCGGCGTCGGCGTCCGCGGGCGAGAGCGCCCGCTCGGCGTGCGGGTTCAGGACGACGCCGTAGGGGGTCGCACGGTCCGACCGGTGGAGGGTCGCCAGGTCGAAGCGCGCCAGCTTGCGCGCCGTGCACTTGTCGGGGTCGTCGTCGCCCTCGTACCGGACGTGAAGCTCCACGCTTCCGGATGGGCGACTCGGGGTGAAAAGTCGACCGCTCCGATCAGCGGCCGAACCGGCGCTGGCGGTTCTGGAAGTCGAGGACGGCCCGCAGGTAGTCCCGCTTCCGGAAGTCCCGCCAGTTCACGTCCGTGAAGTAGAGCTCCGAGTAGACCGACTGCCAGATGGCGAAGTCGGAGAGGCGCTCGGCGCCGGTCTTTATCACCAGGTCCGGCTCCGCGGGGAAGACGAGCCGGTCGGAGATCTCCGCCTCGTCGACGGCGTCGGGGGACAGATCACCGGCCGCCACGTCCTCGGCGATCGACTGCACCGCGGCCGCGAACTCCCGCTTGCCGCCGAGCCCGATGCTGATCCGGATCGGCGCGTCGGCGCGCTCGGTGTCGTCGGGCGCGCGGACCGCGACTTCGCGGGGCGCGTCGACCCCGCGGAGCTCGCGTTCGAGCGTCGGGACGACCGCCTCGTCGAGGACCGAGACCATCACCGTCACGCGCTCGGCCCCGTACTCGACGGCCCATCGGAGCGCGTCCGAGAGCGTCTCGTAGGCGCCCTGTTCGAGCAGGTCGCGCTCGGTGATCACCACCGCGACGTGGGCCGGCGGGGCGGCGTCGTGGAACCGGTGGCGGAGGGCGAGGTACGCGTCGTAAATTCCCACGCTCGACTCGTGGCGACCCCGGGCCAAAAGTTCGCGGGTCCGGTCCGGATCCCGGAGTTCGCGAGTCCGGTCCTGATCCCGGCGTCGGCGTCCGTCCGCCGGATCCGGGCGGCCGCACGGAGTGTGCGGTTCGGGACCGTTAAGTGCGCGTCGGGGGAATCCCGGGGTGTGAATCGGAGGACACGGCGCGCCGCGGCGTTCGCGGCGGTGTCGCTGCTCGCGCTCGCCGCCCCCCTTTTGGGTCCGGCGACCCCCGCCCCGTTCGCGGCCGTGGCCGTCCTCGCGGCGTTCGCGGTCCGCGAGGGTCGGCTGTTTGAGCTGTTCGCGCGCCCCGGCGACCGCCGGGACCGCCGGCTCAACGGGCTGGCGGGCTTCGCGCTCGGCGCGACCGGGCTCGCGGTGTTCGCGAGCATCCCGGCCGTCTCGCTCTCGCCCTCGGTGTTCGCGGCCGCCGTGCTCATCGTCGGGGTCGGCAACCTCGGGACGCAGGCGTCCCGCGAGTACACCGACGAGGGGTTCCTCCACGCGACCGGCTTCGTGCTGCTCGGGTCGCTCGGTGGCCTCCTCGCGCTCGTCGTCGTCTCCGCGGGGGCGGGCGAGGCGGTCCGGCTGCCGGCGTTCGTCTTCCTCGCCACCTCGGGAGCGCTCGCGGCCGCGCTGCTGCGGAGCGTCCTGCTGGAGCAGGACGACCCCGTCGTGATGGTCTCCGTGGGGCTGCTCTGCTGGCTGTTCGCGGCGCTCGTCGGCGACGTGACGCTCGCGAGGATCGGCGTCGCGCTGGCGGTCACGGCCGCGCTCGGCTACGTCTCCTACGCGCTCGGCACCGCCTCGGTCGCGGGGATGCTCACCGGCGTGCTGCTCGGCCTCGTCACCATCGTGCTCGGCGGGTTCGGCTGGTTCGCGGCGCTTATCGCCTTCTACGCGGTGGGCGGGCTCGCCTCCAAGTTCCGCTTCGAGGAGAAGGCCGAGCGCGGCGTCGCACAGGAGAACGAGGGTGCCCGCGGCACGGGCAACGTGCTGGCCAACTCCGCGGTCGCGCTCGTCGCCGTGGTGGGCTACGCCGCGACCGACCACGCGGCGATGCCCGCCGACCCCTTCGTCTTCGCGTTCGCGGGCGCGGTCGCGACCGCGATGGCGGACACCCTCTCCTCGGAGATCGGCGGCCTCTTCGACAACCCTCGGCTCGTCACCACGCTCGAACGCGTGCCGCCGGGGACCGACGGCGCGATCACCCTGCAGGGCGAACTCGCGGGCATCGCCGGCGCCGGGCTCGTCGGCGCGCTCGCCGCGATAGGGATGCCCGTCGGCGACCCCCTGGTCGGCGGCGGAGTCGTCGTGGGGGCCGGCTTCGCGGGGATGACCGTCGACAGCCTTCTCGGCGCGCTTGTCGAGGGCGACCGGATCGGCAACCAGACCGTCAACTTCCTCGCGACGCTCTCGGGGGCGCTCGTCGCGGTCGCCCTCGCGTTCGGGGTGATGCTGTCGTGACCGCCGCGGAGGCGACCGCGGACCCGCGCGTCAGACACGCCCGGCCGGCAGAAGCCGCGGCGGTCGAACGCCTCCAGACGCACCTTCGGGACCCCAGCCCGGACCTGCTGGCGTACGGGCTCGCGATGGGCGACGTGCTCGTCTCGGTCGCGGGGAGGGAATCCGCCGGGGCCACCGACGCCGACGCCGGGGCGGGACCCGACACGCCCGTCGGCTACTTGTTGCCCGTCAACGGTCCGGACGCGCTCCACATCGGCGAGATCGCGATCGCACCTGACTTCCGGCGACAGGGTCGGGCCCGCGGTCTGCTCGAAACCGCGATAGCCGCGGCGGCCGGTCCCGTCACGCTCCTGGTCGCTCCGGAGAACGAAGCGGCGCGGGCGCTCTACGAGGGGTCGGGCTTCGAGATCGCGGGGCGTCGCGCGGACGCGTACCCGGACGGCGACGCGCTGCTGTACCGGATCGACGAAGAGTAAGCCCTCAGGCGGCCTCGGCGCGGAGGTCGCCCGAGGTCCGGACGCGCGTCCCGACCGGCTTCTTGACGAAGTCGCCGGTCGCGGTGCCGAACAGCTCCGAGACCCCGCGCTGTGCCGCCACGTCGAGCAGGCGCTGGCTCACGGTGCCGTCCAGCACCACGGTGTGGGGCGGCTCCGCGGCGTCGGCGACCGCATCGAAGGCGTCCTCGGCGTCTACCTCCGCCAGCACGCCTCCGTCGGCGTCGAGGAGCCGTGCGCGGCCGCTTCCCGAGTCGACCACCTCCTGTACGTGCTCCTCGAAGGAGCGCGCGCCGTCGTCGGCCGATCCGGTCGCGGCAGGCGTCTCGGTGCTCTCGGACTCGCCCGCCGTGGACCGCTCTTCCTCCCGATCGGTCGCGTCGGGTTCGACTGCGTCGCCTTCGGTCGCGTCGTCTTCGGTCGCACCGCCTTCGGTCGCCTCGGAGTCGCTCGCCGCCGATCCCTCGGCGTTCCGCTCGTCAGCATCCCGTTCCTCGGCGCGGCGGTCGTCGTCGCTCCGTTCGTCGGCATCGTGGGCCGCGTGCTGATCGTTCGCCGACGCTCCGTCCCCGCGCTCCTCGGTGGCCCCCGCGTCCGACCCGTCGGCCGCCGAACCGCCGTCGTCCGCCTCGATGGCGGCCTCGCGCAGGTTCGGCTCGTCGGCGACGGTCGCGTACGGCACCTTCGCGCGGAGCGCCTCCAGCACCTCGCCGCGGTCCAGGTCCTCGACGGACCGGCCCGCCGGCGCGAACGCGGCGTAGTCCACGTCGCCGACCTGTCCCAGCTCGCGGAGGATCAGCTCGCCGCCGCGGTCCCCGTCGAGGAACGCGGTGACGGTGCGGTCCGCGGTCAGGTCCGAGACCGCGTCCGGGACGTTCGTCCCTTCGACGGCGACCGCGTTCTTGATGCCGGCGTCGAGCAGGGCCGAGACGTCCGCGCGCCCCTCGACGACGATGACCGCGTCGGAGTCGCCGACCCGCGGGCCCGCGGGCAGGCCCTCGTACTCGGTGACGCCCTCGACGCGTGCGGCGTCGCGGACCTCCTCCAGCACGTCGTCGCTGGACAGCGAGGTCTCCTCGAAGCCCGACGCGAGCAGCTCCTTCGCGCGGTCGACGACCTCGCGGCGCTTGGCCGCGCGGACGTCCTCGATGCTCGTCACCTCGACGGAGGCCTCGCAGGGGCCGATCCGCGTGATCGTCTCGAGGGCGGCGCCGAGGATGGCGGTCTCGACCTTCTCGAGGCTCGAGGCGACGGTGAGCTCTCCGAACGACTGTCCGTTCTCCGATTCGATCGCAACGTCGATCCGGCCGACTTTGTCCGACTGCTGGAGGTCGCGCAGGTCCAACTCGTCGCCGAGCAGGCCTTCGGTCTGTCCGAAGACCGCGCCGACCACGTCGGACCGCTCGACCACCCCGTCGGCCGCGATGGTCGCGTGAATGAGATATTTTGCTGTGTCTTCCATGTGAGATTCCCTTCCGGGGCGTGTTGATGATGATGAATGGCGGCCGTGCCGCCACCTCGTAAAGTTGGTCCGAGCCGGGGAAATAGCTATCGTGTCGGCCACCGATCGCCCCGTCCGAAGAAAAAATTTCTTCGAATGAGCTATTCGGTGGACTTCAGCAGAATTTATTACTGGTTGGTGTGTTTCCCGTCGACGATGGCAGATCTGAATCGAGATCTCGTCTGGATTCCGACGTTCGCGGTGCTGATCGTCTTCGCGGTGCCCTGGTTCCTCTGGGGGGTCGACCGCGTGGTCGCCGGCCTCCCGGTGTGGGTCTGGTGGCACGTCGGCTGGATGTGTCTGTGTGCGGTCCTGTTCGCGCGGTTCGCCGGGGGCGCGTGGGACCGCGGGATGACCGTGGACTTCGGACCGACCGCGGGCGCGGACGGGGACGGGGGGTCCGGCGCGGAGGCGCCCGCCTCCGGAGGGGGGCGGACCGGCGACCGCGGCGGTGACCGACCGGACGGGGGTGAGCGCGCGTGAGCCTCGCGGTGCAACTCGGCGTCGTCGTCGGCTACCTGCTGGTGGCGCTCGCGGTCGGGCTCGCCGCCTACCGCGTCGCGGAGTCGACGGCCGCCGACTACTACCTCGCGGGGCGGTCGCTCGGGACCGTGGTGCTGCTGTTCACCACGTTCGCGACGCTGTTGTCGGCGTTCACCTTCTTCGGCGGGCCGGACCTCGCGTACGCGGCCGGGCCGGAGTGGATCCTCGTGATGGGCGTCATGGACGGCGTCCTGTTCGCGGTGCTGTGGTACGTCATCGGCTACCGCCAGTGGCTGATCGGGCGAGCGCAGGGCTACCTCACGCTCGGCGAACTGCTCGGGGACCGGTTCGGCTCGGCGGGGCTCCGCGCGCTCGTCGCGGGCGTGAGCCTGCTGTGGCTGTTCCCGTACGTGATGCTCCAGCAGATGGGCGCCGGCGAGGCCATCGCCGGACTCACCGGCGGCGCGATTCCCTACTGGGGCGGCGCGGCGCTGATCACCGCGTTCATGGTCGCGTACGTCGGTATCGCGGGGATGCGAGGCGTCGCGTGGACCGACACGATCCAGGGGCTGTTCATGCTCTCGGTCGTCTGGGTCGCGGTCGTCTGGGTGCTTTCTTCGGTCGGCGGCCTCGGCGCCGCGACGGGCGCGATGGTCGAGGCCCGGCCCGACTTCGCGAGCCTCGGCGGCGGCACGTACACGCCGGGGTTCATCGTCTCCTCGGCGATCACCATCGCGTTCGGCGTGACGATGTTCCCGCAGATCAACCAGCGGTTCTTCGTCGCGGGGTCCGAGCGCGTGCTGAAGCGGTCGTTCGCGCTGTGGCCGGTCCTCGTGCTGCTGCTCTTCGTCCCCGCGTTCATGCTCGGCGCGTGGGCCGCCGGGCTTCCCGTCGAGGTGCCCGAGGGCGCGAACGTGCTCCCGGTGCTGTTGAACGCGTACACCCCGACGTGGTTCGCGGCGCTGGTGGTCGCGGGCGCGATGGCCGCGATGATGTCCTCCTCCGACTCGATGCTGCTGTCCGGGTCGTCGTACCTCACGCGGGACCTCTACCGGCCGCTGGTGGACCCGGCCGCGAGCGAGCGGCGCGAGGCGTGGGTCGCCCGGGTCGGCGTCGCCCTCTTCGCGACGCTGGCGTTCCTCGCGAGCCTCACGCGCCCCGGCACGCTCGTGGAGGTCGGCGACACCGCCTTCTCCGGGTTCGCGCTTCTTGCCCCGCCGGTCATCCTCGCCCTCTACTGGCGCGGCGCGACCCTGTGGGGGATGGTCGCCGGCATCGTCGTCCCGCAGGTCGCGTATCTCCTGCTCGTTCTCGTCCCCGCGCTCCCCCGGAGCTACGCCGGGTGGGACTACGCGCTCGCGCTGATGGTTCTGGCCGCGGCCCTCACGGTCGCCGTCTCGGCGGTCACGACCGCGTCGCCGACCGCCGACCCGCGGCGGGTCGGGCTGGGCGCGGACTGAGCGCGGACTGAGGCGGCTATCCGTCGCCGGGCCCGCGACCGACGCGGTCCCGGATCGCCCCGGTGACTCGGGCCGCGGTCCGGGCGTCGACGTGGCGCTCCGCGAACGCGGCTCGGGCGCTCTCGGCGGCCTCGCGGTCGACGGAGAAGTCGGGACGCGGGAGGCCGTCTCTGACCGCGGCCTCGTCGTAGCCGACGTTCCACAGCACCAGCGGTTCGGGCGGCGCGGCGCCGAACGCCCGTCGCCCCGTCAGCGGTTCGGGGTCGAGCGCTCGGTCCACGTCCGCGAGGTCGGCGTCCCCCGTCCCGACCGCACGGACCAGCGTGACCGCGCGCCGGACGAACGCCCGCGGAAAGCCGTCGGCGGCGAAGGAGCACACCAGCGCGTCCCCCTCTCGGGTCGCACTCGCGGAGAGGTCGCGGACCGTCCCCTCGTCGTCGGGCGTGAAGTTCGCGAAGTCGTGACGGCCCGAGAGTCGGTCGAGCGCGGCGCGGACGCGCGCGTCGTTTATCCGTCCGGTCTGGAGCCCGGGATCGGGGTCGCGGGGCGCGTGGAGGTAATACCGATACGTCCGCCGTGCAGCGTGGTGTTGCGCGTGGAATCCGTCGGGAACCTCGGCGCTCGCCCACGCACGGACGGTGCCGGGGAGCTGGCCGTTGAACGCGCGCGGCGTGAGCCAGTCGGGGGCGTCGAACGCGACCGTCTGGCCGACCGCGGAGACCCCGGCGTCGGTCCGACCCGCGGCCGCGTACCCCGGCGGCCGGTGGTCGTCCGCGCCGAGGACCCCGTGGTCGCGGAGCGCGTCGAACAGCGCGCCCTCGACCGTCGGGACCCGAGGCTGGCGCTGGAAGCCCGAGAAGGGGCGGCCGTCGTAGGCGATGCGGAACGCGCGCACGGACCGACGCAGGCGACGGGCGGGCTAAAAGGACGCGGCTCCGCGGCGAGGGGGACCTACGAGTCGTCGGCGGCGCGGTCGTTCATCGGCACCGTCGTCACCGGCACGGGCGCGTGTCTGACCACGCGCTCGGCCACGGAACCGAGCAGGAAGTGCTGGACGCCCGTGCGCGTGTGGCTCGGCATGACGACGAGGTCGATCCCCTGCTCCTCGATCACCTCGGTGATTACCTCCTCGGGACGGCCGCGGACCACGTGCGTCCGCGTCTCTACCTCTCGGTCCTCCAGTTCCGCCTCGACCTCGTGGGCGCGGTCGCGGGCGGCGCTCTCGACGCGGTCGGCGAGGGACCCGACCTCCGGGCCGGTGAGCGTCTCGACCACGGTGTCGGCGACCGACAGCACGTGGACGGTCGCGCCGTCGCGCTCCCCCACGTGGGCGGCGTGCGGGATCGCTCGGCTCGCGTCGCTGTCAGGGGCGACCGGCAGCAGCACGTCGTCGTACATGAACGAGGCGTTGCGCGCGGAGGGGAAAAACCGTGGCGGCCGCGGTCGGAAGCGGGCGGGGTCGGTAGCGGGTGCGGTCGGTAGCGGGCGCGGTCGGAAGCGGCCGCGGTTGAAGACCGGACGTCGACCGCGAGCGACCGGCGCTACTCGTAGTCCTCGTACGTGGGTCGCCCCTCCTCCGGGGGGAACTCGTCGACCGGGACCGTCGTCTGGTCGCCGGAGCCCATGTCCTTTATCGTCACCTCGTCGTTGGCGAGGTCCTGCTCGCCGACGATGACGACGGTCTCGGCGTTGATGGAGTCGGCGTAGCCCATCTGGGCGCCGAAGCTCCGGTCGGCGACGTCCGTCTCCACGACGTGCCCGAGGTCGCGCAGGTCGCGCGCGATGGCGGCGGCCTCGCTCCGCGTGTCGCCCACGGTGAGCACGAAGTAGTCGGTCGTCAGCTCCTCGTCGGGCCAGACGCCGGCGCGCTGGCACAGCAGCGCGAGCGTCTCGTGGCCCGGCGCGACGCCGACCGCGGGCGTCGGCTGGCCGCCGAAGCTCTCGATCAGGTCGTCGTAGCGCCCGCCGCCGAACACCGACCGACTCACCTCGCCGGTCGAGTCGAAGCACTCGAAGACGACGCCGGTGTAGTAGTCGAGCCCGCGGGCGGTCGTCAGCGACAGCTTACAGAACTCGGCGGCACCGAAGTCGTCCGCGGCCGCGAGCACGTTTCGCAGGTTCTCGACGGCGGCCGTCACGTCGTCGCCGCCCGCCTCGGCGACCGCGTCGAGGTCGTCGACCGTCTCCACCCCGGCGATCAGGTCGTCGAACTCCCGGGCCGTCTCGCGGTCGAGGCCGGCGTCCGACAGCAGGCCGAGGTACTCCGCGTCCCCGACCTTCGCGCGCTTGTCGACCGCGCGGATCGCGGCCCCGGTGTCGACCGCCTCGGGGTCGTCCGCGAGCGCGCGGACGAGGCCGCCGAGGATGTCGCGGTGGGAGACGCGGAACTCGAAGTCGTCGCCGGTCAGCCCGAGTTCGGTGAGCGCGTCGGCCGCGAACGCCAGCACCTCGGCGTCGGCCTCCGGCTCCGCGGAGCCGAACACGTCGACGTTGGTCTGGTAGAACTCCCGGAACCGGCCCTGCTGGACCTGCTCGTAGCGCCAGAACGGGCGCGTGGAGACCCACTTGATCGGCTTCGACAGCTCCTGGCCCTTCCCGACGACCATGCGCGCGACGGTCGGCGTGAGCTCCGGCGTCATCGCCACGTCGCGGCCGCCCTTGTCCTCGAAGTGGTAGAGCTCCTCGACGATCTCCTCGCCGGACTTGTCGACGTACATCTCGGTCCGCTCCAGCGCGGGCGTGGCGATCTCGCGGAAGCCGTACCGGGCCGCGACCGCCTCCAGCGTGGCGGCGACCTCGGCGCGGGCGGACTGCTCCTCGGGGTAGAACTCCCTGAACCCCTTGAGTCCCTCGTACATGCCTCCCGGTTCGGCGACCGGGCGCTTGAAAGCATCCTTTCCGGGGCGAGACGCGAAGGAGCGTGGAGGCTCCATGCGGAAATTCTGCTGATCGGACAGCAACACCCAGAAAGCCCCAACCGGCTCTCTGTACGACTAATCTTGTTCTGTTGCAGATCTTGCTGCTTGGAACCGCAACACCCAGAAAGCCCCAGCCGGCTCGACCCGCCGGGCCTCGCTGCGCGCTCGCGTCTCTCCGCAACACCCGACGCGAGTGCTTGCGTCGTCCGGGCGGGACCGAGCCGACTGCCCCTTTCAGTCCCACCCCGAACAGCACCGCAACCGCTCCTCACCGCAGCCTCACACCTCCCCAGCCTCGCCGCAGCCGCGGTCGCGTGACCGCAACGCAACGCGACCGCGGCTGCGGGCTCCCTCGCGCGCGTTCCTCGCGCGCGCCGACCGCACAGCACCGCCACAGTTTCCGGCACCAAGACGATAGGCGGTGTCCCAGTACCCCGATCAGATCCCGTAGACGCGCGTCGTCCAGAAGTCTCGGAAGGCGTCGTTCAGGGCGGCCTCCGGGTCGCCGGTCGCGTCGGCCACGTCCGTCGCGTCCGCCAGATCGCGCACCTCGCTCAGCACGCTCCGCTCGCCGACGAGCACCACCCGGTCCACGTCCGCGCGGACCTCCGCGAGCACCTCGCGGGCCTCCTCGATGTGGTCGTGGATCTGCCCCTCGCGCCGGCGCGCGAACCGGCCCTGCGAGAAGCCGCCCTTCGAGTGGCCCTCCATCACGTCCGTGTGAAACCCCTCGACGTCGACGCGCTCGCCGGCCTCGTAGGTGCCGACCGCGAAGGTGTCCGCGCGGATCAGGCCGAAGCCGAGTCGGCCGGTCGGGCGGAACCACGCCTCCTCCAGCCGGAAGGCCTCGTCCCACTCACAGAAGGCCTCGTCGGGGGAAAGCGGCGGCCGGAGCGCGGCGCTCACGAGGCCGGCGTCGTCCGCGACCACGACCGCGGGCGCGGCCCGGCGCGCGAGCGGCGCGCGGTCGCCGAGCATCTCGGAGACCGCCTCCGGCAGCGCGTTCTCGTCGGGAACGAACGCCGTCAGCGCGCCCTCGGGCCCCGTCTCCACGCCGCGGAGCCGAGAGAGGATCTCCGCGGCGCGCTCGCCGCTCGCGTCGGTCACGCAGCGGAACTCGAGGTCGACCGCCTCGGCCCCGCCGCGCTCGACGCGGTCCTCCAGCTCCTCGATCCGGTCCTCCAGCCGGTTGACGCGCTCCTCCGCGCGCTGGCGGTCCGCGACCGCCTCGCTGCGGCGCTCCTCCTCGGCCTCGGCGCGCCGCTCCAGGTGGCGCTTCTCCTCCTCCAACTCCTCGATGCGCTCCTTCAGCGAGGCGCGGCCGAGCAGCCTGTCGAGCATACCGCCCCTCGGGCGGCGCTCGCGCTTAAAAGGTAGGCGTCGGCGGGACGGCGGCGGTGCGCGAGCGCCCGCGTCGGCGACGCGCGGCGCCGCGCGTCACCCGACGAGTTCCAGCGTCTCGTCGGACAGGTCGACGCCGACCTCGTTGCGGGTCTGGTTCTCGATCTGGTCGATGTTCCGGGTGAGCACCTCGAGGATGTCCTCGACCTCGGGGTAGACGAGCATGTTCTCCTCCTCGTCCTCCATCACGAGCTGGGTGTCCGACAGCTGGATCTGTTTGCCCTCGATGGAGGCGACGATGGCGGGCAGCGCCTCCGCGCCGCCGGTGTCGCCCTCCTTCACGTAGGTGATGTACAGCGAGTCGATCCCGATGAGATCCTTGTACTCGCGGATCCGCTCCGCGCACTTGACCATGTCCCGGGTGACCGCGGTCTTGTGGTCGTTGCCGTGCGAACCGTCGTAGCAGTGCTTGCACACCCGCAGTTCCATCCGCATTGGCGACTCGTCGGGGACGCGCGGGGAAATACCTTTAGACGGCGGCGCGAGGCGCGGCACCTACCGTCCGACGGCCGCGTCCCGGCCCGGAGCGGCCGGCCACCGGCGCGTGTCGGCCGGCACGCGGCGATGGATTTTTGTCCCTCCGCTCCGAATTCTTACGTAGATCAATAACCTGGAAATAAATCGCCGGGCTCTTGGTCGCGGAGCCGATATCGGGGTATCACCGCTCGTGAGCCCGGGATCACGGGGCCGGTCGGCGCGTCCGATTCTCGTGGCCGGACCTGACGGCGGCGGAGCCACTCATGACACAGGACCGATCTCCGCGTACCGACGATGCGGCGAGCGACGATGCGGCGACCGCCGAACCGGACTCCGTTCCCGACGCCTTCACCGACCTCTCCGTCCTCCGCGAGCGTGACGTCCCGTTTCACGTGGAGACCGAGACCGCCGATCGCGGAGCGGTCGCGGAGCTCGCGACGCACGACGACATGGCCGTCGTCGGCATCCAGGACGAGGACGGTCGCGCTCTGCTTCGGAAAGCGACCGCGGACTGCGCGTGGAAACTCCCGGTCGAGACGGTGGCGGCGAACGACGACTACGCCGCGGCAGCACGGCGCGCGCTCGCGGCGACCGGCGTCGCCGGGACTCTCGACGCGGTCGAGGGAGTGTGGGGGATCGACCTCGTCACGCCGGACGGGGAGGCGACCGCGTCGCGACGGTTCGTGGTATTCCGAGCCGAGCCCGAGCCGACGGCGGCGGAGCCGCTCCGGATCGCGTCCGGGGAGGCGACGGTGTTCGACGCCGACTGGTTCGCGGCGCTGCCGGCGGCGGCGTCCGCGCTCCCGGGGACGGACCTGTTCATCGACTGATCGAGGGGCGGATCGGTAGCCTCGGAGGATCATCTCCGGTGGACGGCCACGGCCCGCGGCACCGCTGTCGGCGCGGAGAAAAATCGGAAGAACGGGACCGTTACTCCTCGACGGCGACGGCGTTGACCTGTCCGGTCTGACCGGGACGCGAGGTGACGCGGGCGCGGCCCTCGGTGGTCTCGATGATGGCGCCCTTCGTGATGATGTTCCGGCGGGCGTAGTTGACGTTCGCGGGGTTGTCGACGACGTCCTCGATCTCCGCGGAGACCGTCTCGCCGTCGACGGTGACCTGCGCGAGGTTGGTCGAGAGCGCGCTGACCTTGCTGCCGGTGCCGCGGGAGTCGATGTACTGGAGGCGCGGCTCGCCGAGCGTCGTCTCGGTCGCCTCGCGGCCGAGCTGGTGGCGCTTCTTGTCGCTGGAGTGCTTCAGTCGGCCGCCGGTTCGCTTCCGCTTGGAGCGTCCCTGGTCCTTCATACGTACAGCGAACGGCGAGCGAATACTTGAACCGTTCGACTCGGGGCTGTGGCCCCCTATCCCGCACCGCCGGCGGTTCCGGCCGGCCGCTTCGATACGTTTACCGGCGTCCGCGCCGGTCGTGCGGACATGAGTCTGGAGGCCGCCGTCGCCGTCCCGTTCCGCCAGTCCGGCAAGGACCGGCTCGGCGAGGGGGAGTTCGTGGTCGCGCTCTCGCTGGACCGCGACTGGTTCTCCCCCGATCAGGCCAAGCGCCTCGTCGACGTGGCGCAGGGCCGCGGGCTGGTCGCGGTCGAGGACGGCGACCTCGTCCCGCAGTTCGACCCCGGCGAGGCGTCGGTCCCCGAGAACTTCGTCCCCGACGAGTCGATCCTCCGCGAGCAGTCGACGTTCGAGCGCGCGCTCGACGCCGTCGTCGCCGCCGGCATCGACAAGCAGGAAGCGGTCGCGGCGATCAACGAGCGCCAGCGCACGCTGGCGATCACCCTCGAGGCCGCCGCGGTCGTGTACGCCCGCGAGCACGACGTCGACGTGGGGGCGTTGGCCGGGACCGTCCGCGAGGAACTGCTCGCGGACGGCGCGGAGGCGAGCGGGGAGGTCGGCGACGAAGCGAGCGAGAGGGCCGACGGCGGAACCGGCGAGGGGGTCGACGACCGTTCCGAGGACGCCGGCGGGGAGGCCGCCTGATGGTCGACGAGCGCCTCGACGACGGCGTCCGGATCGCTCAGCTGCTCGCCTCCGAGATCGAGGGGAACGAGGGCCGGCTCCGCGACCTGACGGTCACCGACGCCGACCCCGACGTGGAGCCGACCGCGGACGGCGCGCTGGCGTACGCGGTCCGCCGGACCGAGGACGGACCGGACGACGACGCCGGACGGGATGAGCCCCCGCTCGCGGAGGTGTACGTCCAGTCGGACCGCGCGCGCGTCGAGTTCCTCGCCGCTCCCGACGCGGCTGCGGAGGCGGCTGCGGAGGAGGGCCTCCGCGTCAGGCCGAAGGCGGTCCGGCCGCCGCGCACGCTCGTCTTCGTGGAGGACGGCGCGCAGGTGAAGTGGGTCCTGCCGGTCTTCAAGCGCGTTCTCGCGGCGGACGAGTCGAACCCCGAGTAAGGGCGCCGGCCGGCCGCGGCCGCCCCGCTCCCGCGTCGGCGCGTCGCGCCGGAGTTTTGTCCCTCGACCGCGGAGGAGGCGCATGGACACGCTTCCGAGCGCGGGCGTGGGCGCCGCGATCACCGTCCCCCTCGTGTTCGTCCCCTTCTCGCCGGCGGTCGGCGGCACGGTCGCGGCGTACCTCCACGACGGCGACCGCGCGGGCTGGCAGGTCGGCGCGCTCTCCGGCGCGCTCGCGTCGGTCCCCGGGATCACCATCCCCGCCGCCGTCATCGGCATCGACTGGCCCATCTCGCTCCCGGTGCTGGCGGCGGTCGCGGTCGTCTACTTCGCCGTCTGCGGCTACTTCGGCGGCATCGTCGGCGAGGGGCTCCGCGACGTGGACTGATCGGGCGGGCGAGGGCCGCGGTCTCGGCCGGCGCAGTTACAGAAGGCCCGCAGTTACAGAAGGCCCGCAGTTACAGAAGGCCCGCAGTTACAGAAGGCCCGCAGTTACAGAAGGCCCGCAGTTACAGAAGGCCCGCAGTTACAGAAGGACCGCAGTTACAGAAGGCCCCCATCCACGGAAATCCTGTAGCGACAGAAAAATCCCCGCCAGCGACGCGGCCGGTCAGTACCCCTGCGCGTTGCCGTCCTTGCGGGGTTCGGTCGCGCCGGAGAGCACGCCGTCCTCGTTGCGGGTGATCTGCGCGCCGCCGAACAGCCCGGGCGAGAGCACCTGCACGTCGTGGCCCTTCCGGACGAGTTTGGCGGCCACGTCGTCGTCGAACTGCGGTTCGAGCGCGAGTTCGCCGCTCTCGCGGTAGCGCCACCGCGGCTCGTCGAGCGCGCGCTGGAGGGGCATCCCGTAGTCCACGATGTTGCTGATCACCTGCACGTGCCCCTGCGGCTGCATGTAGCCGCCCATCACGCCGAAGGCGGCCCAGTCGTCCTCGTCGAACTCCACGAGCCCCGGGATCAGGGTGTGGAACGGGCGCTTGCCCGGCTCGATGCGGTTGGGGTGGTCCGCGTCCAGCGAGAACGAGGAGCCGCGGTTCTGGAGCGCGATGCCGGTGTCGCCCGCGACCACTCCGGAGCCGAAGCCGGCGAACCGGGAGTTGATGAACGAGACGACGTTGCCCTCGTCGTCCGCCACGGTGAGCAGGACCGTGTCCGCGTCCTCCGCGTCGCCCGCGTTCGGGACGCCGAAGCTCACGTCGTGGTTCGCCTCCGGACCGACCTCCGCGGCGCGCTTCTCGGCCCACGCCTCGGACGCGAGCGGCGGGTGGTCCTCGTAGTCGGGGTCGGTGATGTAGCGGTGGCCGTCGTGGAACGCGACCTTCAGCGCCTCCGAGAAGTAGTGGACGCGCTCCGCGGAGTCGTAGTCGTACTCGCCGGCGCCCAACTGCTCGGCGACGTTGAGCGCCTCCAGCGCGATGAGCCCCTGGTTGTTCGGCGGGAGCTCGTACACCTCGGCGCCGTTGTACGTCGTCGAGACCGGCTCCGGCCACTCGACCTCGAAGGCGGCGAGGTCGTCGACGGTCATGAAGCCGCCCTGTTCCTGCACCTCGTCGGCGATGGCCTCCGCGATCTCGCCCTCGTAGACGGCGTCCGCGCCCTCCTCGGCGATCGTCTCCATCGAGGCGCCGAGCTTCGGCAGGCGCACGGTCTGGCCCGTCTCCGGGGCCTCGCCGTCGAACAGGAACGCCTCGCGGGCGTTTGGCGTCTCGAACAGCTCCTCGCCGTGCTGCCACTGCGCCGAGACGACCTCCGAGACCGGGTACCCCTCGGTCGCGTACCGGATCGCGGGCTGGAGCAGTTCGCCGAGGTCCTTCGTCCCGAGCTCCTCCGCCGTCGCCTCCCACCCGCGGGCGGTGCCGGGGACCGTCACCGCGAGCGGGCCGGTGTCCGGCATCTCCGCGTCGGCCGGGTCGTCGGCGTCGGCGTCGGGGTCCTGCGCGACCGCCTCGCGGACGTTCTCCAGCGTGGCGTCCGCGGGGGCGCCGCCGCAGGCGCGCATCGCTCCGACTTCGCCGTCGGCCGTTTTGTACAGCGCGAACACGTCGCCGCCAAGCCCCGTCGAGGTGGGCTCGACGACGTTGAGCGCGGCCGCGGTCGCCACCGCGGCGTCGAAGGCGTTACCGCCGTCGCGCAGCGTCTCGATGCCCGCCTGCGAGGCGAGCGGCTGACTCGTCGAGACGACGCCGCGCTGGCCGTAGACGGTCGACCGGCGCGAGTTGAACCGGTCCAGGTCTGGATCCATGGCTCCCGGTTCGGACAGCGTCGTCAAAAGAGGCGGGTAACGGGACTGACTTGCCCCTTGCCGGCCCGCTGACTACTCCGCGGCGCCGGCGCCGAGCGCCGGAAGGTCCACGCCGATCTCCGAGAGCAGGGCGCCGAGTGCGGCGTATCCGAGCGCCGCGATGGCCCCGACCATGAACAGCTGACCGACGACGAACACGGCGATCGAGATCGGGTCGCCGTTCGTCAGCACCTGCTCGACGAAGACGCCGCCGAGACGCCCCACGTCGCCGACCACGCGAACCACGAAGTCCAGAAGCGCGTTCATGCACCGCCGTTCGGGGGGCGGGTACTTGTGTGTTGATACCTGCCGGGACCGGCGCGTCCCCCTCGGGAGCCGCGACCCGTGCGCCCGGCGCGGTCGGTTCGAGTCGAAACTCCGGGAACCGAACGGCTTACCCGGAACGCACCCGAACCGCGGACAATGAATACCCTGCAGTGGATCCTGCTCGGGATCCTCGCGTACACCGCGGCCGCGATGTGGCTGCGCAACCGGGGGTACCTCCCGGACGCGGTCCGCGTCTCCGGCCCGCTGACGACGATCCACACGAAGCGGGGGCGTGCGCTGCTCGACCGCCTCGCGGGCCCGAAGCGACTGTGGCGCGCGGTCGCCAACGTCGGCGTCGGCGCCGCGCTGGTGATCATGGCGGGGATGTTCGTGCTCCTCGTCGCCAACGCGGTCTCGATCGTGGCGAACCCGCCGGCCCCGACCGGGATCAACACGCCGCAGAACGTGCTGATCATCCCCGGCGTCAACGAGTTCCTCCCGCTGACGGTGGCGGCCGAGATCGTGGTCGGCCTGCTGGTCGCGCTGGTGGTCCACGAGGGCGCCCACGGCCTGCTCTGCCGCGTCGAGGGGATCGAGATCGACTCGATGGGCGTCGCGCTGCTCACGCTGATCCCCATCGGCGCCTTCGTCGAACCGGACGAGGAGTCCACGAAGGAGGTCGACCGCGGCGGCCGCACCCGGATGTTCGCCGCCGGCGTCACCGCCAACTTCGTCGTCGTCGCGCTGGCGTTCGCGCTGCTTTTCGGCCCGGTCGCGGGCGCCATCTCCGTCGCGCCTGGCGCCGCGGTCGGCGGAACCTACCCCGGCTCGCCGGCCGCCGACGCCGGCATCGGCGCCGGGGACCGCATCGTCGCGCTGGAGGGAGAGCCGGTCGCGAACGCCTCCGACCTCTCCGAGCGGCTCGAGACGACCGACGCGGAGACCGTCGCCGTCGAACTCTCCGACGGCACGACGACGGAGGTCGAGCGCGAACTGCTCGTGACCAGCGTCGCGGAGACATCGCCGTTCGCCGCGCCGTCGAACGGGTCCGGCGGAGGAGCCGGCGACGGCGCGTCCGCGGCCGGCGTCAGCGTCAACGACACCGTGGTGGCGGTCGACGGCACCGCGGTCCGCACGGAGGGCGGCCTGCGTGAGGCCATCGCCGCCGCCGACGATCCCGTGGTGACGCTTGAGACGGCCGACGGGGAGACGGTCACCGCGCCGGCCGGCGCGCTCGTCGCGGTCGCGGAAGAGGGGCCGTTCCAGGCGGCGGGCGCGCCCGCCGGCGACCATCTCGTCGTCACGTCGGTCGACGGCGAGCGCGTCGTCGACAACGACGACCTGACCGCCGCGCTCGACGCGCGCGAACCGGGCGAGGAGGTCACCGTACAGGCGTACCGGACGGCGGGCGACGGCGAGGGCGGCTACGAGTGGACGAACTACGCCGTGGAGCTCGGCACGCACGAGGAGGACGGCGGCGCGTTCCTCGGCATCTTCGCCACGCCGGGCGTCTCGGGCGTGAGCGTGGACAGCCTCGGGATGACGGGCTACCCCGCGGACTACTACCTCTCCCTGCTGAGCGGCGAGGCCGGGGGCGGCCTGCTGGGCACGCTGCTGCTCGTCACGGTCCTCCCGTTCCTCGCGGTCGTCGACCCGAGCATCCAGTACAACTTCGCGGGGTTCGTCGGGAGCAACTCCGCCTTCTACGAGGTGACCGGTCCGCTGTCGGCGCTGGGCGACGGCGGGGTGTTCCTCGCCGCGAACCTGCTGTTCTGGACCGGCTGGATCAACCTCCAGCTCGCCATCTTCAACTGCGTCCCGGCGTTCCCGCTGGACGGCGGGCGGATCCTCCGCACCGCGACCGAGGCGGTCGTCTCCCGTCTCCCGGTCGAGGCACGTCCCGCGCTGACGCGGTCGATCACGGTCAGCGTCGGACTGACGATGCTGGTCGCGCTGCTGGTGATGCTGTTCGGCCCGCAGGTGCTGTCGTAGCCGGCTCGCGGGTGCTACCGGAGGCCAGTCCGACGCGGTCGGCGGGGTTTTTGCCGTCGGGCCCGGAACCGCCACGCATGAGCCACGACAGACACGAGACCGGGTTCAAGGACCGGACCCGAGTCGCGGACGCCCGCGAGACGCTGCTGGGCGCGGCGACGCCCCACGGGCGCGTCGAGACGGTCCCGCTCGCGGACGCCGACCGGCACGTCGTCGCGGAGCCGGTCGAGGCCCCGGCGCCGGTGCCGGGCTACGACCGCGCCGCGATGGACGGCTACGCCGTTCGCGCACGGGACACCTTCGGGGCGTCCGGGCGCTCGCCGGAGGTGCTCCGCCGAACGGGCGGCGCGGGCTCCGAGGCTCCCGGAGGCGACGACGCCGCGGTCGGTCCGGGCGAAGCCGCCCGCGTCCACACCGGAAGCGCGCTCCCGGAGGGCGCCGACGCCGTCGTGATGATCGAGGAAGTAGAGGAGGTCGGCGGCGACGTGGAGACGTTCGACGCGGTCGCCGAGGGGGAGAACGTCGGGCCGGCCGGCGAGGACGTGGCCGAGGGCCAGCGTCTCTACGAACCCGGCCACCGGCTCCGGCCCTCGGACCTGGGCCTGCTGAAGTCGGTCGGGCTGACCGAGGTCCCGGTCTACGAGGCCCCCGAGGTCGCCGTGATCCCCACCGGCGAGGAGCTGGTCCAGTCCGACCCCGGTCCGGGCGAGGTGATCGAGACGAACGGACTCACCGTCGCCCGGATGGCCGAGCGGTGGGGGGCCGAGACGCGCTACCGGGACGTGGTCACCGACGACGAGGACGCCCTGCGCGCGGCGGTCGAGCGCGACCTCGACGCCGACGTGGTCGTGACGACCGGCGGCTCCTCCGTCGGCGAGCGCGACCTGATCCCCGAGGTGCTCGACGCGGTCGGCGAGGTGCTCGTCCACGGCGTCGCGCTCAAGCCCGGCCACCCGGTGTGTCTCGGGGTCGCGGACGGGACGCCGGTCGTCTGTCTCCCCGGCTACCCCGTCGCCTGCATCGTCAACGCGGTCCAGTTCCTGCGGCCGGTCGTGGCGGCGGTCGCGGGGACCGAGGCGCCGCCGCACCCGACCAGGCGCGCGACGCTCGACAGGAAGATCGCCAGCGAGCCCGGGACGCGGACGTTCGCGCGAGTGCGGCTGAGCGAGGACGGGGACGCGACGACCGCGGCGCCGACCCGCGCCAGCGGCTCCGGCGTCCTCTCGAGCGTCGCGCTCGCGGACGGCTGGGTCGTCGTCCCGGAGGGGCGCGAGGGGATCGACGCCGGCGAAGCGGTCGACGTACAGATCTGGGAGGCGACCGAATGAGCGAGCGCAAGGAGTTCCGCGACCTCGCGGAGCCGGCGGCGGCCCGCGAGGTCATCGACTCGCTGGACCTCGCTCCCGAGCCGGAGTCGGTCCCGCTCGCGGACGCCCGCGGCCGCGTCCTCGCGGAGCGGATCGACGCCGACCTCGACGTGCCGGGCTTCGACCGCGCGTCGATGGACGGCTACGCGGTGCGGGCCCGCGACACGTTCGGCGCCGACGAGGCGGACCCGGTCGAACTCGACCTGATCGGCGCGGTCCACGCTGGGGCGGAGCCGGACGTGACCGTCGACCCCGGCACCTGCGCCGAGATATCCACGGGCGCGGTGATGCCGCCGGGCGCCGACGCCGTGGTGATGGTCGAGCGGACCGACGAGGTGAGGGAGGCGGCGAGCGGCGACGGCGCGGACGGCGGCGACGGAGAAGCGGACGGAGACGACGGGACGGCAGACAGGATCGCCTTCCGCACCTCGGTCGCGCCCGGCGACCACGTGATGGTCGCGGGCGCGGACGTGGCGGCCGGCGCCCGCGCGCTCGGCCCCGGCACGCGACTCACGCCGCGGGAGATCGGCCTGCTGTCCGCCCTCGGGCGCGAGGCGGTGCCGGTCCGCGGGAAGCCGACGGTCGGCATCGTCTCGACCGGCGACGAGTTGGTCCGGCTGGGCGAGGAACTCGACTCCGCGCGCGGACAGATCTACGACGTGAACTCGACGACGATCGCCGCGGGCGTCGAGGAGGCCGGCGGCGAGGCGAAGCTCTACCCGCACGCCGGCGACGACTACGCGGAGATGGAGCGCCTGCTGACGCAGGCGGCCGACGAGTGCGACCTCGTGTTGTCGTCGGGGTCGACCTCCGCGAGCGCGGTCGACGTGATCTACCGCGTCATCGAGGAGCGGGGCGACCTGCTGCTCCACGGGGTCGCGGTCAAGCCCGGCAAGCCGATGCTGATCGGGCGCCTCGACCGGTCGCCCGAGGCGGAGCGGGCGGGCGAGTCGGCGTACGTCGGCCTCCCCGGCTACCCCGTCTCCGCGCTCACCATCTTCCGGACGTTCGTCGCGCCGGCAGTCCGGGAGGCGGCGGGGCAGCCGGAGCCGGCGACCGCGACCGTGACCGCCCGGATGGCGGCGGGCGAGCGCTACGGCGAGGGGCGACTCAGGCTGATGCCCGTCGGCCTGCTGGAGCGGCCGGACGCCGCCCCGCTCGCGTACCCGGTCGACAAGGGGTCCGGCGCGACGACGAGCCTCGTGGAGGCGGACGGCGTCGTCGCCGTGGACCCGGACACCGACTACCTCGACGAGGGCGAGGCGGTCGAGGTGCAGCTGTTCTCGCCCGACGTGCGCCCGCCGACCCTGCTCGGCGTCGGCGAGGACGACCCCGCGCTCAACCGCCTGCTGGACGAGGTGGACCGCCCGCGGTACCTCCCGGTCGGCTCCCGCGAGGGGCTCCGCAGGCTCCGCGACGGGCTGCCGGACGCCGCGGTCACCGCCGGGCCGGTCGAGCGCGAGGTGGACGCCGTCGACCTCGGCGGCTGGACGCGAGAGTGGGGACTCGTCGTCCCCGCCGGCAACCCCGACGACGTGACCGGACTCGCGGACCTGGTCGACCGCGACCTCCGGTTCGTCAACCGGACGACCGACTCGGGACTCAGAACCAGTCTCGCGAACGAACTCGCCGCGCTCGCGGAGGAGCGCGGCGTCGAGCGCCGCGAGGTGACCGAGGCGGTCGACGGCTTCGGCTTCGCGGTCCGTGCCTACGAGAGCCCCGCCAGAAAGGTGGCAGCGGGCGACGCGGACGCCGGCGTCGGCCTCCGGGCGACCGCGGAGCGGCTCGGGCTCGGCTTCGTCCCGCTCGGCGAACAGGACGTGCGGGTCCACGCCAACCCCGACCGCGTCGGCGAACCCGGCCTCGACGCCCTCCGGGACGCGGTCGAGAACTCGGACGCGGTTCTCGACGACCTTCCCGGCTTCGGGCGCTGACCGGCGGCGCCGTCCGGCCCTCCTCTCAGTCCTCCCGGAACAGCCGGAACGACCCCTGCCCGACGACCACCTCGCGCGTCTCGCCGTTCGCGGTGCTGGTGACGCGCATGTCGCTGACGCCGATGGAGCCGCCAGCGCGGACCACCTCGGCCTCCGCCCGGAGGTCGCCGGTCGCCGGTCTGAGGTAGTTCACGTTGAGGTTCACCGTCGCGACGCCGCCGTCGAGGGGGTCCGGGAACGCCGTCCGCTGGACCAGCCCGCCGGCGGTGTCGACGAGCGTCGCTGCCACGCCGCCGTGGATCGTCTCCCCGTCGCTGTTCGTGAGTTTGTCGTCGTAGGGGATGGTGAGAACGATCCGGCCGCGCTCGACCGACTCGACGCCCGTGTTCAGCCACGAGAGGTAGCCGTGCTCGGCCTCGATGCGCTCCTCCATGAACGCCGCCGCGCCGTCCGGCAACGGCGGCAGGTCCGTGGGCTCCTGACTCATGTCCCTGACCTCTGTGTCGGCCGGCTTGTAACTCCGGGAATCGCGTCGAACGGGCGGGGAGTTTCCGGCCGCAACGTTCGTGGCCGCCCCGCACGTACCGCCCCGCGTGTCCGACGCGTGGCCCGACCTGCCGACCCGCGACGACGGTCCGGAGTACGCGGTGGACTTCCGGGAACGCCCGGAGTGCTACCGCGTCGGCCGCGGCGAGGAGGGCGCGTTCAAGGTCGAGCCGTACAAGTCCGAACTCCTGCCGCTGTGGGGGTACGCGGACCGCGAGACGGCCGCCGAGGCGGCGACCGCCATCGAGGAGCAGTTCCGCGACTACCGCGAGCGCGGGGACTTCGTGGGCATGGACATGGCGCGCAAGTACCTTCGGATGGGGTACACGCGGGCGATGCGCTACGCGACGTATCCGAGCGGGCGGAAGTACGACGAGGACGGGACGGAGCGCGAGCCGCAGCGGTGGGCGGATTCCGACAAGCGCGAGGCGGCGCTGGTGTTCGAAACGCACCTCGACCGCGTGCGCGAGGACGACTACTACCGCGCGGCGAAGCGCCGGCACCGGGAGCGCTGGGGCTGACCCTTTTGAGTCATGCCGCGCCACCCGCCCCGTGACCTGACGACGCGCTCCGCGGCGAACTCGGCGGGCGTCCGGCGCACCGCCGCGGAGTCACGACGACCGCGGGACCTGACCTGCGGACCGTCCGAGCGCCGGCCGTTCGCCATTTCTGTCGCCGATAGCGGCGGTTCCGTCACCCCTCGCGCGGTCGACGCGCCCTCGCTCTACCGTCCCACCCCGAACCGCACCGGGTCGTCCGTCGGCGCGATCCGGACGCGGACCTCGTCGCCCACCGCCAGCGGCGCCTCCGGAAGCACCAGCTTGGCCCCGAGCCGCTCCCGCGACGCGAACAGCGACAGCCCCGCCGCCGGCTCGCCGTTCGCGCGTATCGCCACCCGGTTCCACCGCACGTCGCGGCCGTCGGCGACGCCGACCGGCTCGCCGAGGAGCGAGAGCTCCGTGCCGTCCCCACCGCCGGCGACTCCCGCGCCGGCGACCGCTCCGAGCGCGCCGCCGCCCGCGTAGTGGCGCAACCCGCCGTCGAGCGGGACGCCCCCGTCGCTCGCCAGCGCCGCGAACCGCTCGCCCGGCGCGGGATGAGCGGGCGCGTCGAGCACCGCGTGCGTCGGTCCCGTCTCCACGACGCGACCGGTGCCGTCCCACGCGGCCGGCGCCACGTCGACGCCGAGGTCGACCGGGAGCGACCCGCTCGCGCGGAGGGGGTTCGCGTCCGCCGGCCGGAAGCCGAGATGGACGTGTCTGTCGACCCACTGGCCGAAGAAACCCGACCGAACCATCGGACCGAGGCGGTCGCCGACCGCGACTCGGTCGCCGGGCTCGACCGCCGGGTCGACGTGCAGAACCCGCGCGAGGAGACCGTCCGCGACGCCCGCCGCCGCGGCCCACTCCGGGTCGACGTCGAGCACGATCAGGTGGTCTCGCTCCGCGGCGTACGAGCGGTCCGGACAGCCGACGGTCCGCGTCTCGCGGACGACGCCCGCCACGGGCGAGAGGCCGTCGTCGCCCGCGGGGTAGAGGTCCACCGCGCTTCCGCGGTCGTGGGCGGGGTACGGCGAGTTGTACAGCGAGAAGCGCGGATAGCGCGCCAGCACCGCGCCCGGCAGCGTGACCCTCATCGCTCGGATCTCGGGGGTCGGCCGGCAAAGCGGCGTCGGTCCCCGACCGGCTTTTGTCGCTCGGCCGCCGAGGGAACGTATGCGCGTGGTGCGAGGTCGGGCCGGGACGCCGGACGACGACCGCGAGGCGACGGCCGCGATGCTGTCGGCGACCGCGGCGGACGGGATCCCCCGGGTTCGCGTCCGGGCGCCGCATCGACAGGTCGCGTTCGGGAGACGCGACGCCCGGCAGGAGGGGTTCCCGACGGCGCGAGCGGCGGCGCTGGAGCGCGGCTACGAGCCGGTCGAGCGGAGCGTCGGGGGGCGCGCGGTCGCGTACACCGGCGAGACGCTCGCGTTCGCGGTCGCGGTCCCGCTCGCGGAGATGCGGGAAGGACTCGACGAGCGCTACGCGACGGCCACCGAGACGCTCCTGGAGACGCTCCGCGACCTCGGCGCGGACGTGGCGCGCGGCGAGCCGGCGGCGTCCTTCTGTCCCGGCGACCACTCCGTCCGGGTCGCGGACGGCGGCAAGGTCGCCGGACTGGCACAGCGCGTCCAGAAGGACGCCGCGCTCGTGTCGGGCTGCCTGGTCGTCGTCGCGAGCGACGAACCGGCCGTCGCGGAGGTGCTGACGCCGGTGTACGACGCCCTCGGCGTCACCTTCGATCCGGAGAGCGTCGGGAGCCTCGCCGCGGCGGGCGGGCCGTCCGACCCCGACCGCGTCGCGCGGGCGCTGGAGACGGCGTTCGCGGCGGGGCCGTGGGGCGGCGGGACGCCGGCGGTGGTCACTGGGGTCGACGCCCTCACGGAGAAATAAGGAACGGCTGCGCGGGGTTCGGACCCCCACTCCGTCGGGGACGGAAAACGACTTGGCGGCGACTGGGACAGAAACAGCCCGGTCGCGACCGGGACAGACGGCCGACCCGTGCGGACGGCTCTCGTGCGGCCGCGGATCCGACGTACTTTTACTCGGTCGGGCTGTCGTTTCCCGCATGGCAGAATTCCAGGTCGTCGTCGCCGACCCCGACACCGGCGCGACGTTCCAGCGCGAGGTCGACGGACAGGACGCCAATCGGTTTCTCGGACTGAGCCTCGGTGACGAGGCCGACGGGGCCGCGGTCGGCCTCGACGGCTTCACGGTCGAGATCACCGGCGGTTCGGACGAAACCGGGCGGCCGATGCGCGCGGACGTCCCCGGCACGAGCCTGAAGGAGCTCCTCCTCGAGGGCGGCGTCGGCTACGAGCCGTCCCGCGAGGGCGAGCGCAAGCGCGTCACGGTCCGCGGCGCCGAGGTCGCCGAGGACGTGGCCCAGATCAACGTGAAGGTCGTCGAGGGCGAGGGCGACGTGGCCGCCGCGCTCGGCGAGGGCGACGACGGCGACGAGGAGTAGCCGACCCACCTTTTCGATGGCGCGCGTCACCTCCGACGACGAGAGCGTCGCGTCCGTCCGCGTGACGGTCGCCCGCAGCGGCGGTACCCGGAAGCCCTGCGTGCGTCTCCCGAACGACGACGAACTCGACCGCCGCGTCGAGTCCGGCTTCGCGGACGCGCTGGGGCTCGCGGACGGCGACCTCGTCCGGCTGATCGTCGAGCGCGAGACCTACCACGCGCGGATCGTCTCGGACGCGAGCGGTCGCCTGATCCGCGGCGCCTACGACAACCGGCGGCTCGCGCGGACCCCCGGCGAGGGCGAGAACCGCCTCGTCGCGTGGCTGCGCGAGCACGACCGCGAGGAGGACGACTCCCTGTTGCTCGACGTCGTGGAGTCGGGCGACGCCTACGGGCTCCGGCTGCCGGGCGACCGGGCGGTCTACGACGTGGACGCCGGCCCGAGCGGGTCGCTGGCGGACATCGCGCGGGACCTCGACGGCTGAGTCCGCTCGACGGGCCGCGGCTCCGAACCCCTTAATCCGCCGCGGCCCTCAGGGCGCGTATGAAGCAGGTCGACGCGGATCTGTCGACGCTCGACCGGGCGATCCTCAACGCCTTTCAGGGGGGATTCCCGGTCGTCGAGCGCCCCTTCGAGCCCGCGGCGGCCGCGCTCCGGGATCGCGGCGTCGAGGTGACGGGTCCGGAGCTCTGCGAGCGCGTGCGCGAGTTGGACGAGGCGGGCGTCCTCTCTCGGTTCGGCGCGCTCGTCAACGCCGAGGAGATCGGCGGCGCCGCGTCGCTGGTGGCGATGCACGCCCCCGAGGAGCGGTACGACGAGGTCGCGGAGACGGTGAACGAGTTCCCCGCGGTCGCGCACAACTACGAGCGCGAGCACCCGCACCTCAACATGTGGTTCGTCGTCTCGGTGGCCGACCACCCCGACCCGGACAAGGACGGCGCGGACCGCGTCGCGGAGGTGCTCGCGGAGATCGAAGCCGCGACCGGACAGGAGACGTACGACCTGCCCAAGATTCAGGAGTTCCACGTCGGCGCGAAGTTCCTGCTCGACGGGCCGGTTCCGGACGGCGACGTGGACCTCTCGGAGCTCGGTCCCGCGGTCGAGCCCTCCGGGCGGGAGACGCTGACGCCGGCCGAGCGCGACCTCGTCGTGGAGATTCAGGGCGGGCTGCCGGTCACGGAGACGCCGTACGCGGACGTCGCCGAGGCGGTCGGCGCGGAGACCGACTGGGTGGTGGAGACGATCAAGCGGTTCGACGCGGAGGGGAAGGTCCGCCGCGTCGGCGTCATCCCGAACCACTACGCGCTCGGCTACACCGAGAACGGGATGACGGTCTGGGACGTCCCCGACGAGGTGCTCGACGAGGTCGGCCCGGTCGTCGCCGACCTGGAGTTCGTCACTCACTGCTACGAGCGGCCGCGCCACGACGGCGTCTGGCCGTACAACTTCTTCGCGATGACCCACGGGCGCTCCGAGGCGGAGAGCGACCGGCGGGTCCAGCAGGTGAAAGAGGTGATGGACGATTACTGGGACGTGAGCGACGAGGACTGGGACACGCTGTTCTCGACGCGGATCCTGAAGAAGACGGGGATCCGGATCGACGAGCGCGCGAGTTCGAACACGGCCTGATCCCTCTCGGAGTTCCTCGACATCCATGATCCCCCTGTTCCACGACTTCGACGGCGAGACCGTGCTGGTGGTCGGCGGCGGGAGCGTCGCGACCCGGAAGGTCCGCCGCTTCGCGTCGGAGGCGTCGGTAATCGTCGTGAGCCCGGCCTTTTCGGACGCGCTGCGGACCATGGCCACTGATCGGGTGGCCGACGGGGACGCCGGGGCCGTCGACCTGATCCGCGAGGCCCCGGACGCCGACGCGGTCGGCGACTGGGTCGAACGGACCGACCCGGCGCTGGTGGTCGCGGCGACGGACGACCCCGCGGTCAACGCGGCGGCGGAGGCGGCCGCGCGGGCGGCTGGCGCGCTGGTCAACCGGACGGACGAGGCTGGTGGGCGCGACGCGGGGAGCGTCGTGGTCCCCGCGACGGTCGCGGACGACCCGGTGACGGTCGCCGTCTCGACGGGCGGGACCAGTCCGGCGCTCGCCAAGCACCTCCGCGAGCGCATCGAGGCGGAACTCGAGGGTGCCGGCGCGATGGCGGCGCTGACCGGCGAGATCCGGGCGGAGCTGAAGGCGGCGGGGGTCGACCCCGAGACGCGACGGGACGCGGTCCGCGCCGTCGTGCGGTCGGGGCCGGTTTGGAAGGCTTTACAAGCGGGCGACGCAAACGCTCGGGAAGAAGCCAACAGGGTGGTCCAGGAGACGTGCAACGCATGATCGACACCGGCGTAATCACGGGCGTCAGCGTCGCTCACACCCGGGCGTCGGTCGACGAGATCGACGCCGCGGGCGGCGACTCGGTCCGCGCGACCGTCTCCGACCTTCTCGCCCGTGAGGGCGTCTCGGAGGCGTACGCCGTGTCCACGTGCAACCGCTCGGAGGCATACGTCGTCACCGACAGGGCCGCCGACGGCACCGCGGCGCTCTCGACGTTCGCCCCGGAGGTGCGCGAGGGCGCCGTCAGACACCTCGACCACGAGGAGAGCCTCCGCCACCTGATGCGGGTCGCGGCCGGACTGGAGTCGCTCGTGCTCGGCGAGGACCAGATCCTCGGCCAGGTGCGGACCGCCTACGAGGAGTCGCGATCCGCGGGCGGCATCGGCCCGATGCTGGAGGAGAGCGTCACGAAGGCCATCCACGTCGGCGAGCGCGCCCGCACGGAGACCGCGATCAACGAGGGCGTCGTCTCGCTCGGCTCCGCGGCCGTCGAACTCGCCGCGCGCGAACTGGATCTGGCCGGCGCGACCGCGGTTGTCGTCGGCGCCGGCGAGATGGGGACGCTCGCGGCCCGCGCTCTGGCGGACACTCCGACCGCGGAGGTCGTCGTCGCCAATCGGACCGTCCCGCACGCCGAACACGTCGCCGGCGAGATCGAGATGGACGCGCGCGCGCTCCCGCTCTCGGAACTGGTCGAGGTGATCCCGACTGCGGATCTCGTGATCAGTGCGACGGGTGCCCCGGAACCGGTCCTCGGCCGCGGCGACCTGACCGACGCGGGCGAGGTCGTCTGCATCGACATCGCTCAGCCGCGCGACGTGGAGACCGCGGCGGACGACCTCGACGGCGTCACGCTGTACGACATCGACGCGCTGGAGTCGGTCACGCGCCGGACCCGCGAACAGCGCGAGGCGGAGGCCCGCGCGGTCGAGGCGATGATCGACGACGAGCTCGACCGCCTGCTCGACTCGTTCAAGCGCAAGCGCGCCGACGAGGTCATCTCCGCGATGTACGCGGGCGCGGAGCGCACCAAGGCCCGCGAGGTCGACACGGCGCTCACCAAACTGGAGACGCAGGGCGGGCTCACCGCCGAGCAGCGCGAGACCGTCGAGGCGCTCGCGGACGCGCTCGTCGGCCAACTGCTCGCGGCGCCCACGAAATCCCTCCGCGACGCCGCCGGCGAGGACGACTGGACCACCATCCAGACCGCGCTCCGCCTGTTCGACCCGGAGTTCGACGCGCCGCCCGAAACCCCCGGCGAGGAGAGCGACGCCGAACATCCCCCCGAGGGGCTGGTCGAAGAACTGGACGACTGAACGGCAGACGCAGCGAGCCGTGGGTCCCGGAGATTTCGGTGACCGGACCGGGTCGAGCCGCTAGCACTTCGAGTCTCTCCCCGCACAGTACCGCAACGACTGCACGGCCACGAGTTCCAGGACTCGGAGCCAACCACCCTCTTCTGATTGGGCGGTACCGTCGCTTCCCGGACGGTGAACCCCCGTGATCTCGCTCGGGGGCCCGTTCAGTTCCCGGCCGCGTTCTCGGCGCGGCGCATGACCTCGCGGATCGGGAGGTCCGTCTCGCGGGCGACCGCGGCCGCGTCGTCGTACTCCGCGCTCCGGTCGTACACCTCGCCGTCGGCCGTCGAGGCGACCTTCACCGCCACCTCGTGGGTCTCGCCATCGACGACTACCTCCGCCGTCTCGAACGCGCGCTCGGCGATCCAGCGGTGACCGGCCGCGGACTCTCGGACCCCCAAGGTCCCCGTCTCGCGCGCGAGGCGCTCCGCGACCGCCGCGGCGTCGCCCGGCTCGCAGACGACCTTCACGAGGTGACCCGGCCGGGACTTCTTCATCGTCGTCGGCAGGACCGTCACGTCGAGCGCGCCCGCGTCCGAGAGCGTCTCCTGAAGCCCGCCGAGCACCTCCGGCGGCGCGTCGTCGAGGTTCGTCTCCAGCACCGCCACGTCGTCGCGGACGAGTCCGGCGTCGCGCCGTCCGCGCTCGGCGGCGTCGTGACCGTGCGCGTTCCCGTGGTCGCGAGTGGCGTCGTGGCCGTGGGTGTCCCCGCGGCCGTGCGTGCCGCCGTGGTCGGTGTCCCCGTGGTCGCGGCCGTGGTCGCCGGGGGCGTGCGGGTCCGCCGCGTCGTCGCCCCCGTCGGGGACCGCCTCACCGACGACGGCGCGGAGGACGTTGGGGTGCTCCGGGAACGACTTCCGCCCGGCGCCGTAGCCCGCCGCCTCGACGGTCATCGCCGGGAGTTCCGCGACCGGCTCCGCGAGCGCGCCCAGGATGGCCGCGCCGGTCGGCGTCAAAAGCTCCGACTCGACCGGCCCGCCGCGCAGCGCGAGCCCGGAGCGCTCGGCGACCTCCACGACCGCGGGCGCGGGAACCGGGTAGACGCCGTGGCTCATCTCCACCTCGCCGCCGCCGGCGGCGACCGGCCCGGTGACGACGCGGTCCGGGTCGAGGTCGTCGAGCAGCAGGCACGCGCCGACCACGTCCGCGAGCGCGTCGTCCGCCCCGACCTCGTGGAAGTGCGTCTCCGCGAGGTCCGTGCCGTGGACCGCGGCCTCGGCCTCGGCGAGCAGTTCGAAGACCGCGAGCGCGTCCTCCGCGACCCCGGTCGGGAGGTCCATCGCCTCGACCGCCTCGACCACCTCGGGGTAGGTGCGGTGGACCCCCGAACCCTCCGCGTGCTGGTGGGTATGGTCGTCCTCGCCGTGGCCGTGTCGATGATCCGCTTCGCCGTGGTCGTGATGGTCGTGCGAGTGCCCGCCGTCGGTCTCGGCGAGGAGCACGTCGACCGTCGTCGCTCGGATGCTGTTCCTCGTCGTCTCTCCCACCTCGTAGCGCACGGGGAGCGCGTCCTCGACGGGGTCGAGCACCGCGGGGTCGGCACCGGCCGCGATCAGCGCCGCGCAGATCATGTCGCCGGCCGCGCCGGTGCGGCCGTCGAACGCGAGCGTCCTCATGCTCGAGCGTCGGCGCGGCCGGGTAAAGAGCCTCCCGCTCGGGAGCGGAGCCGTTCCGCGGTCGGCTTCGCTGAGCGCGGGGGCGGGGTATGGGAGAAAAACCCACGGCAGCGACGGGGTTTTGTACCCGCGGACAGTACCGTGCTACATGGTCACACGGACGTGGTCGTGCGGCGGCCGGGAATCGCCAGTCGAGCACCCGGTGTCCGGGGGGACAACAGACTTATCCCCGGACCGCGCGGACCTACGCAGTATCCCCGCGAGCCAATCATGAACGAAGTGCAACTCGAAGTGGCGAAGGCGTACCCGAACGACTCGGGTCGCGGTATCGCCCGCCTCGACCCCGACACGCTGCTCCACCTGAAGCTGTCGCCGGGCGACATCATCGAGATCGAGGGCGGCGAGACCACCGCCGCGAAGGTGTGGCGCGCCGACCGGCAGGACTGGAACACCGACACGGTCCGCGTCGACGGCTTCACCCGCCAGAACGCGGACGTGGGCATCGGCGAGCGCGTCACCATCCGGAAGGCGGAGGCCGAGACGGCCGACAAGCTCGTCCTCGCGCCGCCGGAGGAGGCGTCCGTCCAGTTCGGCTCCGACGCGGCCGGCATGGTCAAACGCCAGATCCTCAAGCGGCCGGTCGTCGAGCGCGACATCGTGCCGGTGATGTCCTCGACGAACCACCCGTTCATGCGCTCGCCCGGACAGGCGATCCCGCTGATCGCCGTCGAGACGGAGCCTGACGGCGTCTGCATGATCACGGAGGACACCGAGGTCGAGCTCCGCGAGGAGCCGATCTCCGGCTTCGAGAAGACCGGCGGCGGCATCACCTACGAGGACATCGGCGGGCTGCAAAACGAGATCCAGCGCGTCCGCGAGATGGTCGAGCTGCCGATGAAGCACCCGCAGATCTTCAAGAAGCTCGGCATCGAGCCGCCGCAGGGCGTCCTGCTCCACGGCCCGCCGGGCACCGGGAAGACGCTGCTGGCGAAGGCAGTCGCCAACGAGACCTCCGCCTCGTTCTTCTCGATCGCCGGCCCCGAGATCATCTCGAAGTACTACGGCGAGTCCGAACAGCAGCTCCGGGAGATCTTCGAGGACGCGAAAGACGAGTCGCCGTCGATCATCTTCATCGACGAGCTCGACTCCATCGCGCCCAAACGCGAGGACGTGACCGGCGAGGTCGAGCGCCGCGTCGTCGCACAGCTGCTGACGATGATGGACGGGCTGGAGACGCGCGGACAGGTCATCGTCATCGCGGCGACGAACCGCGTCGACTCCGTCGACCCCGCGCTCCGCCGCCCCGGCCGGTTCGACCGCGAGATCGAGATCGGCGTCCCCGACGAGGTCGGCCGCAAGGAGATCCTCCAGATCCACACCCGCGGCATGCCCCTGTCGGACGACGTCTCGCTCGACCGCCTCGCGGACGACACCCACGGCTTCGTCGGCGCGGACGTCGAGAGCCTGACGAAGGAGGCCGCGATGAAGGCGCTGCGGCGGTACCTCCCCGAGATCGACCTCGACGAGGAGGACATCCCGCCGAGCCTCATCGACCGCATGATCGTCAAGCGGGAGGACTTCGACGGCGCCCTCAACGAGGTCGAGCCCTCCGCGATGCGCGAGGTGCTCGTCGAACTCCCGAAGATCTCGTGGGACGACGTGGGCGGCCTGACCGAGGCGAAACAGGAGGTCCAGGAGTCCGTCGAGTGGCCGCTCACCTCGCCCGAGAAGTTCGACCGCATGGGCGTCGACGCCCCGAAAGGCGTCCTGCTGTACGGCCCGCCCGGGACCGGTAAGACGCTGATGGCGAAGGCGGTCGCCAACGAGACGAACGCCAACTTCATCTCCGTCAGGGGGCCACAGCTCCTCTCGAAGTGGGTCGGCGAGTCCGAGAAGGCGATCAGACAGACCTTCCGCAAGGCGCGGCAGGTCTCGCCGACGATCATCTTCTTCGACGAGCTGGACAGCCTCGCGCCCTCCCGCGGACAGGAGATGGGCAACAACGTCTCCGAGCGCGTCGTCAACCAGCTCCTCACCGAGCTCGACGGGTTGGAGGAGATGGGCGACGTGATGGTGATCGGCGCCACCAACCGCCCGGACATGATCGACCCCGCCCTCCTCCGCTCCGGCCGGTTCGACCGCCTCGTCATGATCGGCCAGCCCGACGAGGAGGGCCGCGAGCGCATCCTGGAGATCCACACCCAGGACACGCCGCTCGCCCCCGACGTGAGCCTCCGCGAGGTCGCGGAGATCACCGACGGCTACGTCGGCTCCGACCTCGAGGGCATCGCCCGCGAGGCCGCCATCGAGGCGCTCCGCGACGACGACGAGGCCGAGGAGGTCGAGATGAAGCACTTCCGGCGCGCCATGGAGTCGGTGCGCCCCACCATCAACGAGGACATCCTCCGCTACTACGAGAACGTGGAGGAGCAGTTCAAGGGCGGCAGCCAGGACGCCCTCCGGGACACCGGCAGCGGCCGGATCGGGTTCCAATAGGACGTTTTTGCGACGGGGAACCGCCACGGCGTCGAAGACGCCGCGGCTCACCCCCGTCGCAAAAACCTCCACTAAAAAGTGGCCGCGGTCGGCGCTCCGGGCGCTTCGCGCCCTCGCGCCGCCGCGGTACTACAGCGTCGACGGAAACCGCACCCCGACCTTTTTCTGCGTCGGGTTCGCGCGCCGCGGGCGGCGCGCTCACCCGTCCTTGAAAAATGTCGATCAAAAAGGGCCCGCGGTCGGCGCTCCGGGCGCTGCGCGCCCTCGCGCCGCCGCGGTACTACAGCGTCGACGGAAACCGCACCACAACCGCGACCGCAACCGCGACCGTAACCGCGACCGTAACCGCGACCGCAACCGCGGGACCGCAACCGCGGAACCGCAACCGCGGAACCGCAACCGCGACAGAAACAGCACCGCCGCCCGCGGTGCCGCGGTCAGTCCGTCAGCCCGTAGCCGCGCTCGAAGAGCCACACGTCGAGGAGCACGGCCGCCACCGTCATCCCGGCCAGCACCGCCAGCGAGAGCCGGGGGTCGACCTCCGCGAACCCGAGGAAACCGTAGCGCACGCCGTTGACCATGTACACCATCGGGTTCGCCAGCGACACCTGTCGCAGCGCCGGCGGCAGGTCACCCAGCGAGTAGAACACCGCGCCGAAGAACACCAGCGGGCGCAGGATGAACTGGTTCATCACGGTGAGGTCGTCGAAGTCCTCTGCCAGCAGCCCGCCGACGACACCGAGGCTCGCGAAGAGCAGCGTGATCACGAGCATGAACGCGATCAGATAGAGGGGATGTTCGACCGGCACCGGCCGGTAAAGCGCCGAGACGATCCCCCACCCGACGCCGGCGATCAGGCCGCCGACGAGCAGCCCGCGCAGCGCCGAGGAGAGGACGTACGCCCACACCATGCCGGCGTACGACAGCGGCGAGGTGAGCACCTCGTGGATGTACTCGTTCCAGCGGCCGTGGAAGATCGAGAAGGAAGCGTTCTCGAAGGCGTTCGAGACGGCGCCGAGCACCACCAGCCCGGGGAGGATGAACAGGATGTACGGCACGTCCGCGACCGTGCCGACGCGCTCGCCGAGCACCACGCCGAAGACCGAGAAGTAGAGCACGTTGGTGATGAACGGCGGCGCGAACGTGTTGCGCGGCCGGCGGACGAACCGCAGCACCTCCCGCTTCGCGAGCGTCAGGAAGCCGGTGAGGTCGACGCGGTTCATCGCTCCGCCTCCGCGGAGGGCGTCTCGGCGACGCCGCTCTCGCTCACGTCGCCACCGCCACCACCGCCCCCGCTCGCGTCGGCCGCGACCGGCGCCGCGCTCCCGGAGGGCGCGCCGTCCGTGCTCTCGCCGTCGCCGACCGCCTCGCCCTGTCTGGTCATGTCGACGAACACCTCCTCCAGCGAGGTCCGGCGGATCTCCAGGTCGACGATCTCGAACCCCTCGCGGTCGAGCGCGCGCACGAGGTCGGGCGCGACGAGCCCGCCCTGGCGTGCGACCGCGACCAGCCGGTCGCCGTCGACCTCGACGCGCTCGATCCGGTCGTCGCCCGCGACCGCATCGGGAACCGCGACGGCCGGGTCCCGGAGCGTGACCACGATGCGGTCGTTGCCGCGGTCCATCAGCTCCTCGGGCGAGGCGACGGTGACGACCTCGCCGGAATCGAGGATCGCCACCTCGTCGCAGAGCCGCTCGGCCTCCTCGATGTAGTGGGTCGTCAACAGGACGGTCGTGCCGTCGTCGTTGAGCTCGGTGACGAGCTCCCAGAGGTCCCTGCGGAGCTGGACGTCGACGCCCGCGGTCGGCTCGTCGAGGATGAGCAGGTCGGGGTCGGTCACGAGCGCCCGCGCGAGCATGAACCGGCGCTTCATCCCGCCGGAGAGCCAGTCGAACCGCGTGTCCCGCTTGTCCCAGATGCCGACGCGCTTGAGCGCGCGCTCGGCCCGCTCGGCGGCCACGTCCTCCGGAACGCCGTGGTAGCCGGCCTTGTGTTCTAACACCTCGTGGATGGGGAAGAAGCGGTCGACGTTGAACTCCTGTGGCGCCAGCCCGATGCGGTCGCGCGCCTCCCGGTAGTCGTCCTCGACGTGGTTGCCGAAGACGTACGCGTCCCCGCCGGAGGCGCGCACCAGCCCGACGAGCACGTTGATGAACGTCGTCTTGCCGGCGCCGTTGGGACCGAGCAGGCCGAAGAAGGACCCTTCCGGCACCGTCAGCGACACCCCCTTCAGCGCCTCGACGTCCCCGTACCGCTTGCGGAGGCCGTCGATCTCCAGCGCGTTGGTCATGAATGACGGTGAGCCGCGGCCGCGGTTAAGCGGCGCGAAAGCGCCGGCCGCGGCGTCGGCGGACGAGCGACCCACGACCCCTCCGGAGCAGCAAGCGATCACTCCTGATCACTGATGGACGCGAATCACCGTGTGAACGCCTGACTGCCCCGGGATACATTTATTATACCTCCCCTACACGTCACGAGTGAGTCACGATGACCACCCCGAACACAATCTGGACGACGCCGCTCCCGAAGAGCGGAGTCGCCGGGTATCGCGGGATGGTCGTCGCGTCCGTCGACGCCGTCTCCGCGTAACCCCCGCCGGACGCGGGACGGCGACGGTTTCTTCGCTCTCTCGACCCCCACATCGGAGAGTACGCCGTTTTCGTCCCCGTTCGGCCACCAGGACCGGTCGCACCGGCGCGACTCGCGAGGGTTCGACCCCCTTCCGGTCCCGTATGGCCGCCGCAACCCACCAGGCCGACCGCACCGAGCGGATCGCCGTGCGGCTGGAGGTGCCCCGCGACGCCGCGGGCGACCTCCACGCCGGCGTCCGAACCAAGCTCGACCGCGCCGCCGACGCCGACGTGATCGACGTCGACGTCACCGGCCTCCAGCCGCGGCTCAACGACCTCACCGTCGAGGCGAACGTGCGCGTCCGCCTCGCGAACGGCGCCGCGACCGCGGACCTGGCCGACCTCGTGGGGGTGCACGATGTCACCCGCCGCTGAGTGGCCGCTCGAACGAGCGAGCCGCCGACCAGCCCGTCGACCGACCCACGGCACCGACCCGCCGACTGAGCCGCCGACTGAGCCGCCGACCGACCCACCCCCGACGCGAGGGCATCGCGTCACACGACTCCGACGATGGTACGACCCCGACACGCCGACGCACGCACCGACGCACGAACCGACGCACGCACCGACACAGCACGCGAGACGACCGCCGCGACGCTCGCCGCCGGCGGCGCCGCACCGCCCGACGCCGCGGCCGTGCCCCGCCTCGGCGTCCTGATCGCCTTGGCCGCGCTGCCCGTGGTCGTCGCGCTGGCCGCGAGCTACCCCGTCGCCGCGCTGGTCGCGCTGGCTGCGGTCGCGGGCGCCGGCACGCAGCGCGCCTACGACGCGCGCCGCGAGACCGACCGCGACCGGACGACGCGGACGCCCGCGACCGGGACGGCCGCCGGCGAGTGACGAGCGCCGTCAGAAAAGCAATTACGCGGTCGCCCGCTTGAGGAGGTATGAACGTACTCGAGGTCGCCGCCGACGCCGCCGCGACCGGGCCCGTGTGTGACGCCTGTCTCGGTCGGCTCGTCGCCGACCGCAGTTTCGGCCTCTCGAACGCGGAGCGGGGGCGCTCGCTCCGGGTCGCGAACGCGCTCGCGGACGACGCCGACTTCGACCCCGTCGAGACCGCCGACTGCTGGGTCTGCGAGGGCCACTGCGCCGCGTTCGACGAGTGGGCCGAGCGCGCCGTCGAGGCCGTCGGCGACGTCGACTTCTCGACCTACAACGTGGGCACCAGAACGCCGCCGCTGATCGAGGAGAACGAGGCGCTGCTCCGCGAGGAGTGCGGCCTCGAGGCCGACGCCGGCGAGCCGTTCAAGTCCGAGTTCAACCGCGAGGTGGGCAAGCGCGTCGGCCGCCTGACCGACGCGGAGGTCTCCTTCGACCGCCCGCACGTCCAGTTCACGCTGAACCTCGAGGACGGGACCGCCGACGCGAAGGTGAACTCCACGTTCGTCTACGGCCGCTACCGCAAGCTGGAGCGCGACATCCCGCAGACGGAGTGGCCCTGCCGGGAGTGCGACGGCTCGGGGCGACAGGGGAGACAGCCCTGCGACCACTGTGACGGGACGGGCTACCTCTACCCCCACAGCGTCGAGGAGCTGACCGCGCCGGTCGTCGAAGACGTGCTCGGCGGCACCCAGGCGACGTTCCACGGCGCCGGCCGCGAGGACGTGGACGCGCTGATGCTCGGCACCGGCCGCCCGTTCGTGATCGAGGTCGAGGAGCCGCAGCGGCGCCGGGCAGACGTGGAGCGCCTGCAGGCGGACATCAACGCCTTCGCCGAGGGGAAGATCGAGGTCGAGGGGTTACGGCTCGCCACCTACGAGATGGTCGAGCGCGTCAAGCGCCACGACGCCTCGAAGCGCTACCGCGCCCGCGTGGAGTTCGGCGCGGACGTGAGCGAGGCCGACCTCGCGGCCGCGGTCGACGCGCTGGAGGGCGCGACCATCGAACAGTACACGCCGAACCGCGTCGACCACCGGCGCGCAAACCTCACCCGCGAGCGCGACGTCTACGAGATGACGGCCGAGTTGGAGGCCCCCCGCGAGGCGACCGTCGAGGTCCACGGCGCGGGCGGGCTCTACATCAAGGAGCTGATCTCGGGCGACGAGGGGCGCACGGAGCCGAGCCTCGCGGGCGAACTCGGCGTCGAGGCGGTCGTGACGGCGCTGGACGTGCTGGCCGTCGAGGGCGAGGACGAGCCGTTCGAGGACGCGGAGTTCTTCCGGGACTGACCGCGACGGCCGACGGAAAACGCCTATGACCGTTCGCCGCGTTCTTCGACCGTGATCTGTATCGGCGTCGACGAGGCCGGCAAGGGACCGGTGCTGGGACCGATGGTGGCGGCGGCCGTCCGGGTCGACCCCGAGACGCTGCCCGACGACGTGGACGACTCCAAGCGCGTCGCCCCCGCCCGCCGCGAGGAGTTGGCCGCCGCCCTCCGCGACCGCGAGGCCGTCGGAGTCGGGATCGGCGTCGTCGAGCCCGCCGAGATCGACGCGCCCGACACCGACATGAACGGCCTGACGGTCGCCGCGCAGGCGCGGGCGCTCGCCGACCTGTTCTCGGCGGCGGACGACGACGGGCCGGGGGCCGAGGCGACCGAGGACGACCCCCCGGAGGTCGTCGTCGACGCCGGCGACGTGCTCGCGGACCGGTTCGGGCGCCGCGTCCGTGAGGCGGTCGCCGACCGCGGCGGGCCGGACGTCGACGTGACCGCGGAACACGGCGCGGACGAGTCCCACCCGGTCGTGAGCGCCGCCAGCGTCGTCGCGAAGGTGGAGCGGGACGCGCGGATGGCCGCGGTCGCCGAGCGCCACGAGGCCGACCCCGGAAGCGGCTACCCGGGCGACGCGACCACCGTCGAGTTTCTGGAGGCCTACGTCGACGAACACGGCGACGTGCCCGACTGTGCACGCCGGTCGTGGCGCACCTGCGAGCGGTTGCTCGACGCGGCCGCCCAGTCCGGACTGGACGAGTTCTGAGACTACCCGTCGCTCCCCTCTGGAACGGCTTGCCCGAGCCACGAGAGGCCGAGCGCCAGCGCGCCAAGTTGGAGGACCACGAGCGTCGCGGCCGCGCCGGGCCACACGATCGCGGCGGTGCCGAGGATCAGGATCGCCCCGAGCGTGGCGACCGCGCGCGTGAGCAGGTAGACGAGGTCGCGGCGGACGCCGGGGTCGAGGCCGTCCGGTGGCCGGGTCGACGGCGCGTCGCTCGAAGCGGGGTCCGTGGCGGGCATCGCTTGGTCGTCGAGCGCGGGCAGAAAAAAGCTCCCGACGACGGGCCGCCTTACCGTTCCGTCAGCAGCGTCCGCAGGATGTCGCCGTAGGCCGGGCGCGTGATGAGCACGCCGATGAGCACGCCGAGGATGGTGAAGATGGCGAACCCGGAGAGGTCGCCCAGTCCGAGCACCATCAGCGGCGACATGGCGATGATCGTTGTGGCGGCCGCGGCGCCGATCACCCAGAAGGCGCGGCGGAACCGCGAGTCGAACACCGTCCGGGAGTTCACGTCGCCCTCGCTCATCACCTCGTCGGCGATGATGATCAGGTCGTCGACGCCGGTCCCGACCACCGCGATGAACCCGGCGACGACCGCCAGGTCGATCGGGTAGTTCACCAGCGCCGCGAAGCCGAGCAGCGCGTACACCTCCGCGAGCGCGGTGAGGATCATCGGCAGCGCGACCTCCTTCTCGCGGTAGCGGAGGAACACCATGCCCGCGACCGCGAACACCGAGATGATCCCGGTGATCAGCGAGTAGAGCCGGAAGCTCTCCCCCTGCGTCGGGGAGATGCTGGAGACGGACCCCTCGCCGCCGATGTTGAGCTCCGCGGGCAGCGCGCCGGCCCGGAGGTTGATCGAGACCTCCTGTGCGCGCTCGAAGGAGCCCTCCTCGTTGCCGGTCGTCAGCCGGAAGTTCGGGTCGTTCGCCCACGTCCCGGCGCGCATGCTGTCGGCGAGGCCGTCGTCCATCCCGAAGGTGCTGACCACCTCGTCGTCGACGACGAGCAGCAGGCAGGGGTCTTCGGTCTCGGTGTAGTCGTCGGTGTTACAGCGCCACCGCGTCCCCTGCCCGCGGCCGGCCGCGGCGTCGGCCTCCTGAACGGCCGCCTGGTACTGCTCCGCGGGCGACTGTTGTCCCTCCGGCGCGTCGCCCACGATGGTGACGGGGACGTACGCGACGTCGCTCCGCTGGTCGCGGGTCGCGGTACCGATCTCGTCGAAGTCGTCGCGCACGAGCGCGTTCCGGATGCGCGTGGCGTTGCCCTCAGCGTCCGGGTCCGGGTAGTAGATGTCGAGTCGGACCGTCCCGCGGTCCTCCAGCAGTTCGATCACGTCCTCGCGCCCCTCGCCGGGCACCTCGATCTGCATGTAGTGGCGCCCGCTGGGGTCGGTGACCTGCTGAACCTGTCCGCCGGAGAGGCCCGCCTCGTTGATCTTCGACTGGATCACGTCCTGTGCCGCGTTGCGGGTCTCCTCGGTGACGCCGACGCGGACCTCGGTGTCCTCGGCCCAGTAGCCGGCCGCCTCGACCGCGGTCCGGAACTGCTCCTCGGTCACGTTCGCGTCGGTCACCTCGATGGTGCCGTACCCCTCGCGCTGGGTGCTCCGCGTCACCGAGATGTCGGTGCTGTCGGTCCCCGACAGCCCGTCCGCGACGGCCCGACCCACGTCCGGCGGGTCGTCGCCGTCGAAGTTCACGTCGGTCGCGGTGTATCCCTCCAACGGCGCGCGGATCCGCGTCCCGCCCGCCAGGTCGAGTCCGAACTGGAGGTTGGTGATCCCCTGTCTGGCGTCGGCGGGGTTCTCGTCGGCCGCGACGCCAGTCTCCGGCGCGAACTGGGGCGCGAACAGCACGACCGTCGAGGCGAGGACGACCACGACCAACAGCGCGACTCGCCAGTGCTTCTTGACCGGTTCGAGCATCTATCGGCTCACCCCCTCGAACTTGTACCAGCGCAGCAGGCTCACGTTCATCAGGTAGGTGTTCATCAGGTCGGCGCTCAGCCCCACTGCGAGAATGATGCCGATGTCGCGGAGCAGCGTGATGCCGAACAGCCACGCGACGACCGTCATCACGAGCATCGCGGCGATGGAGGTGAGCGTCATCGTCACGCCGGTCCGCATCGCGCGGCTCACCGACTCGTAGAAGCCGCCGGTGCGACGCAACACGGAGTTGTTCAACAGGATGTCCGAGTCCACGGAGTACCCGATGATCATCAGGAGGGCGGCGACCGTCCCGAGCGTCATCTCGATGCCGAGCAGGTTCATCATCGCGACCGGGATCAGCAGGTCGGAGAACGCCGAGGCGACGATGGCGAGCGAGGGGACGAACGAGCGGAACATCGCGAAGACGAGCACGCTCATGCCGAGGAACGCGACGCCGACGCCGGCCAGCGCCTGCGTGGCGACGCCGGCCCCGAAGCTCGCGGAGACGAAGCTCTCGCTCTCCACGCTGAAGCCGGACGCCTCGGCCTCCTCGGAGAGCGCGCTCAGCCGTTCCTGTCGCTGCTCGGGGTCGTCCGGGAGGTCGGCGTCGCGGAACGTCACCACGTAGGCGCCGTCCCCGGAGATGTACTGGATCGACGACGGCTCGGTGGAGAAGGCGTCGTCGAGCCGCGCGTCCGCCGCGTCGGTGCCCGCGTCGTCGGCGGTCACGCGGAGTTCGGCGCCGCCCGTGAACTCGACGCCGAGGTTCGCCGGCGCGCCGGTCACGACGTACCAGCCGCCGATCACCGCCAGCGAGACCACCAGCACGGCGAGCGGGATCGCGACCAGCTGCCGGTTCGTGTACCGGGTGTAGTCGACCTCCGGTACGTCGATCTGGACCATGCCCCGGGGTCGTCCTGCCGGCCGAATAAGCCTTCTTATCTTCCGAACGTGGCGGTGCGAGCGGTACGCCGACGGCGGAGCGATCCCCCTCGCGGCTCCGGGCGAGGACCGCGGCTCGCGGACCTCGGCGAAACCTCTAGGCGCCCCCGAACCGTACGGTAACACATGGCAGACACTGATCCACCGCGGGCGACGCGGGTCGTGCTCTCGTATCCGGAGAACGCGAGCGACTGGGCCCGCGAGCAGTTCGAGGCGGACCGCTACCGGAGCTACTTCCGACGCTCGCTCGGCACCGTGTCGGTCGGGGACGTCCGCGAGGAGTTCGTCGACGTCGGCTGTTGTGGCGACAGCCTCGACGTGGAGTTTCGGGTCGAAGCGGTCGAGACGGCGGCCGGGGAGACCGACCGCGCAGCGGTCACCGAGACCACCGAGATCGCGTACGTCGACCGCGAGGGCGACGTGGAGGGCGGCTGGCGCGTCCAGAGCGCGGCCGGGCCGGTGGAGTGACGTAGGAGCCGGTGCGGTCCGACATCGGTGCTGAGTCGGTGCGGTGCTGAGTCGGTGCGGTGCTGACGCGGTGCGATGCTGGGGCGGTGCTGTGCTGACGCGGTGTTGGGGCGGCCGCGGCGTCGTGCGACCATCGCACACCGCGCCGACCACGTGTCGCCGCGATCAGGCGAAGGAGGCGGCGTCGCCGGTCGATCCGCGAGCCCGCCTCTGCGGGCGGCCCGGACCGTCTCCCGGAACCCGGCGCGGTCGAACCGGCTGGGACGTTCCGGCCGAGGCCGCCACGATCAACCGGACCTGTGACGGAAACGCTCCGTCGGAGTCCGTCCCGTCGTCGTGCTACTTGCGGGAGTCGCTCCCGGCCGTAGCCCCGCGCGGCTCCTCGACGGCCGCGTCGCGGCGCCGCACCATCCCGAGCGCGGTCCACGAGACGACGCGATCGCCGTCGCCGTTCACGCCCTCGGTGTACAGGTCCGCGTAGCCGCGCTCGGGGTGTGACTCGGAGGCGCGGAGCTCCATCACGCCGGTAGTCCCGGTGAGCGTGTCGCCCGGGCGGACCGGCCGGTGCCAGCGGAGCTCCTCGACGCCCATTCCGCCGAGGAACGCCAGGTCGCCGAAGAGGGCGTCGGTCGCGAGCCGGTTGCAGACGCAGTAGGTGTGGAGCCCCGACGCCACCAGCCCGCCGAACGGCGACTCGTCGCCCACGTCGGGGTCGACGTGGAACGGGTGCGGGTCGAAGCGCTCCGCGAACGCCACGATCTCGGCTTCGGTGAGCGTGGCCTCACCGAGGCCGAAGCGGGTCTCCGTGTCCAGGTCCTCGAAGTGGAGGGTCACGTGCGCCCTTGTGTGAGGACGGTGAGGACGGTTGCGATCCGGGACGGTCGAAGCCGGCCGTGGCTCCACACGAACGGGGTCGCTCCGACCCCGGCCGCGGGCTTTTGTGGCGGCCGACCCTACCGTTCGGCGATGGCGCTCCGCGCGGCGGCCGCGAGGTGGCTCGCCCGGCTGGAGCCGCCGCCGCGGGTCGTCGACTGGTCGCTGCTCGCCGTGGTCCTCGCGGAGGCGGCCACCGGACTGGCCTCGTTCACGGTCGGCGTCCCGGCGGGCTGGCCGCTGTTCTGGCTCCACCGCGCGCTCGGGCTGGCGTTCGTCGCGCTGCTGGGCTGGAAGCTCGCGCGGGTCGGCGGGCGGCTGACCGACCGCGACCGCTGGGTCCCCTCCACGGTCCTCTCGGCGCTGACGCTCGTCGCCGCGGTCGGAACGCTCGCCACCGGAGTCGCGTGGGTGTTCGGGCTGGACGTCCGGCTCTCCTACTGGACGCTGCTGTCCGTCCACGTCGGCTTCGGGCTCGCGCTCGTCCCCCTCGTGGCGGCGCACGCGAGCACGCGCGCCCGCCGACCGCGCCTGGCGGACACGGAGGGTCGCCGCGACGCGCTCCGGCTCGCGGTGCTGCTCGGTGCGGGCGTGCTCGCGTACCGCGCGCAGGGCGTCCTGAACGCCGCGCTCGACACCGCGGGCGCGGACCGGCGGTTCACGGGGTCACAGCCGCGGGAGGGCGCGGGCAACGCGAGCTTTCCGGTCACCTCGTGGGTCGCGGACGACCCCGACCCGATCGACCGCGACGCCTACCGGCTCGCGGTGTCCGGGCTGGTCGCGACTCCGACCAACTTCGCGGTCGACCCGGCGGCCGGGGGAATCGGCGGTGGCGAGGGCAGCGGCGGTGGCGAGGGCAGCGGCGGTGGCGAGAGCGGTGGAGACGGCGGGGTAACCGGGGGCGCCGGCGACGTACCGACCGTCGAGAGCGACGCGGCCCGTGCCCTGCTCGACTGCACGAGCGGCTGGTACACCGTCCAGCGCTGGGCGGGGGTCCGCGTCGGCGACCTGCTCGCGGCCGCGGGCGGGCCGACCGGCGACGCCGCGTGGGTGCGGTTCGTCTCCGTGACGGGCTACCGCTGGAGCCTCCCGCTCGCGGAGGCGGAGGACGCCCTGCTCGCGACCCGCGTCGGCGGCGAGCCGCTCTCCCACGGCCACGGCGCCCCGGTCCGACTCGTGGCGCCCGGGCGCCGCGGCTTCCAGTGGGTGAAGTGGGTGACGCGCGTGGAGGTCCGCGCCGAGCGCGACCCGGCGCAGTGGGTCGTCACGCTGGTGAGCGGCTTCGACTGAGGGCGCGGCGGACGAGCCGCTCGCTACGCGGGCGGCGTCGGAGAGAAGGTGCACCGGCCGAGATTTGAACTCGGGTTGCAACCATGGCAAGGTTGCGTGATACCACTACACTACCGGTGCGTGCTTCGCACTCATTGCTAACCGCCGACGCGAACATAAGGGTTCCGTTCCGGCGGTCGTTCGCCGTCCGGTGGCACGGTTCGCGGTCGCGCCGGGGCGTCGCAGCACCGGACTGTCGGACCTGTGGCTCTCGCGTGCGTGCCCGCGAAGACTCAATAAATACCGCCAGATCGGGGAGCCCGTCCTCCCATCGTCACGCGTTCACACGGCGAAACGCCGCTCAGGGGGCGTGTGAACCCGCCACAGTCCGGAATACGGACCGCTACGCTTTTACCGGTGGATCGGAAACTGTGGATACAGTCTAGTGACGAGGCGACCCATGGACGGACTCACGTTGTGTGTGCCGTCCTCGCTCGTCCGCGAAGCCGAGGACAAACGCGAGGCAACTCGCAAGCTCGGATACGTCGCCCGCGCGGCGGCGGTCTTCGGGGCGAGCCGGCTCGTCGTCTTCCCGGACCGGGAAGGCGAGCGCCGATGGGGTGGCGGATTCGTCCGCACCGTGCTGCGGTACGCCGCGACGCCCCCGGACCTCCGGAAGGAGCTCTGGGGGCAGCGCGACGAACTGCAGTACGCGGGCGTGCTGCCGCCGCTCCGCGTCGAGTCACGGACCGGCTCGGCCCCTGGCGGGGACGAGTCGTTAACACAGGGACTCGTGACCGAGGTCGGATCTGAAGGCCGCGTTCGGGTCAATTCCCCGCTGGGGGAACACCCGATCTCGCTGCTCGTCCCCTCCGATATGGAGGTCGAGCAGGGGGAGCGCGTTACCATCAGGATCTCTTCGAGAGAACCGGTCCGCGCCCGCATCGCCGGGAAGCCGGAGGACGGTTTCCAGGTCGTGGGCGCGGACCTGCCGGACGCACTCGCACGCGAGGAGTTCGCCGTCGCCACGTCGCGACACGGGGAGGAGCTCTCCGTCTCGCGACTCGGTGAACTCGTCGCCCGCACGTCGACCGACGACACCGCCGTCGTCTTCGGCGCGCCGGGACGAGGGCTTCCGGCGATCCTCGGGGTATCCCCCGAGGACGTCCGGGCCGCCGACGGCGGCCCAGTCGAGCCCGATCCGGGGTTCGACCTCTGGCTGAACACGATCCCGCGACAGGAGAGCGCGGTGGTGCGAACGGAGGAAGCGATGTTCGCGTCACTGGGCGCTCTCAGACTCACGGAGTAACCAATGCCACAACCAAGCCGACCACGAAAAGGCTCGCTGGGTTTCGGTCCGCGCACCCGCGCGGCGAGCGAGGTGCCTCGCATCCGCTCGTGGCCCGACGACGAGGGTTCCCCTGCGCTGCAGGGCTTTGCCGGCTACAAGGCCGGGATGACCCACGTCGTGATGGTCAACGACGAGGCCAACTCGCCGCGTGAGGGGATGGAGGAGTCCGTCCCCGTGACGGTGGTGGAGACGCCGCCGATGTACGCGGTCGCCCTCCGAGCCTACGAGGAGACGCCGTACGGACAGAAGCCGGTCACCGAGGTCTGGGCGACCGAGTTCCACGAGGAGCTCGACCGCACGCTCGACCTGCCGGCGGAAGACACCTTCGAGGAGGACGCCGAGGAGCTCCGGACGCTGCTGGAGGAGGGCGCGGTCGACGACGTCCGCGTCATCACCCACACCGTACCGGCCGAGCTCGCGAACGTCCCCAAGAAGAAGCCCGACGTCATGGAGACGCGGGTCGGCGGCGGCTCCGTCGCGGACCGCGTCGACTTCGCGCTCGACCTGGTCGAGGAGGGCGGCGCCCACGAGTTCGGCGACGTCTTCCGCGCCGGCGAGTACACCGACGTCTCGGGCATCACGAAGGGGAAGGGCACCCAGGGCCCCGTCAAGCGCTGGGGCGTCCAGAAGCGAAAGGGCAAGCACGCCCGCCAGGGCTGGCGGCGCCGGATCGGTAACCTCGGCCCGTGGAACCCGTCGCGCGTTCGCTCGACGGTCCCCCAGCAGGGCCAGACCGGCTACCACCAGCGCACCGAGCTCAACAAGCGCCTGATCGACTTCGGCGAGGGAGACGACGCCTCGGTCGACGGCGGCTTCGTCAACTACGGCGAGGTCGACGGTTCCTACGCGCTCATCAAGGGCTCGCTTCCGGGTCCGAACAAGCGGCTTCTCCGCTTCCGCCCGGCCATCCGACCGAACGACCAGCCGCGCCTCGACCCCGAGGTCCGGTACGTCTCCACCGCATCCAACCAGGGATAAGCTATGAAGGCAACAGTACGCGATCTGGACGGCGGGGACGAGGGCAGCGTCGAGCTGCCGGACGTCTTCGAGACGCAGTTCCGACCGGACCTGATCCGGCGGGCCGTCACCGTCGCACAGGCAAACCGAAAGCAGGCCTACGGCGCCGACGAGTTCGCCGGCCTCCGCACGCCCGCGGAGTCGCCGGGCTCGGGTCGCGGGATGGCGCACGTCCCGCGCGAGAACGGGCAGGCCCGTCGGGTTCCCTTCGCGGAATCCGGCCGGCGCGCTCACCCGCCGAAGGCGGAGAAGGACCAGTCGAAGGACCTCAACAAGAAGGAGCGACAGCTCGCCGTCCGCTCGGCCATCGCGGCCACCGCGGACGCCGAGATCGTCGCCGAGCGCGGTCACGCGTTCGACGAGGACGCGGAGCTTCCGCTCGTCGTCTCCGACGCGTTCGAGGACCTGGAGAAGACCAAGGAGGTCGTCGCCTTCCTCGAAGGCGCCGGCGTCTACGCGGACATCGAGCGCGCCGAGGAGGGGCGCTCCGTCCGCGCCGGCCAGGGCAAGCTCCGCGGCCGGAAGTACAGCCAGCCGAAGTCGATCCTCTTCGTCACCAGCGAGGAGCCGTCCCGCGCCGCCCGCAACCTCGCGGGCGCCGACGTGGCCACGGCCGACGAGGTGAACGCGGAGGACCTCGCGCCCGGGACGCACCCGGGCCGACTCACCGTCTGGACCGAGAGCGCGCTCGAGGAGGTGGCGGAGCGATGAGCACCGTCATCGAGCACCCCATCGTCACCGAGAAGGCGATGGACGAGATGGACTTCGACAACAAGCTCCAGTTCGTCGTCCACATCGACGCGACGAAGCCGGAGATTCGCGACGCCATCTCCGAGCGCTACGACGTCGAGGTCGTCGACGTGAACACGCAGATAACTCCGCAGGGGACGAAGAAGGCGACCGTCGGCCTCTCCGAGGACGACGACGCCACCGAGATCGCTTCCCGCATCGGGGTGTTCTAAGATGGGACGAAGAATTCAGGGACAGCGGCGAGGACGCGGCGGCCCGACGTTCCGGGCCCCGTCCCACCGCTACAAGGCGGAGCTGTCGCACAAGACGCCGGAGGAGACCGACACGGTCACCGGCGAGATCGTCGGCATCGAACACGACCCCGCGCGCTCGGCACCGCTCGCGGACGTCGAGTTCGAGGACGGCGACCGCCGGCTCATTCTCGCGCCCGAGGGCGTGAGCGTCGGCGAGACGATCGAGATCGGCGTCTCCGCGGAGATCAAGCCCGGCAACACGATGCCGCTGGCGGAGATCCCGGAGGGCGTCCCGGTCTGTAACGTCGAGAGCAACCGCGGCGACGGCGGCAAGTTCGCCCGCGCATCGGGCGTCTCGGCGACGCTGATGACCCACGACCGCAAGGTGGCTGTCGTTCAGCTTCCCAGCGGCGAGGTCAAGCGACTCGACCCGCAGTGCCGCGCCACCATCGGCGTGGTCGCGGGCGGCGGCCGGACGGAGAAGCCCTTCGTCAAGGCCGGCAACAAGCATCACAAGATGAAATCGCGCGGCACGAAGTACCCGCGCGTCCGTGGTGTGGCGATGAACGCCGTCGACCACCCGTTCGGTGGCGGCGGCCGCCAGCACCCCGGCAAGCCGAAGTCCGTCTCGCGGGACGCCCCGCCGGGACGGAAGGTCGGCGACATCGCATCCAAGCGAACCGGACGAGGTAGCAACAAATGAGTTCCGAATACCGCATCGGCCGCGAGGGCGAGGAGTTCGCCTACCGCGGTCACTCGCTCGACGAGCTCCAGGAGATGGACCTCGACGAGGTCGCGGAACTGCTCCCCGCACGCCAGCGGCGAAGTATCACCCGAGGACTGGGCACCGAGAAGCGCAAGCTGCTCGAGAAGGCCCGGAGCCGCACCGAAGAGGAGACGGCCGATAACCCGATCCGGACGCACCTGCGCGACATGCCGGTGCTCCCGGAGTTCGTGGGCCTGACCTTCTCCGTCTACAACGGACACAGCTTCGAGCGCGTCCGCGTGGAGCCGGAGATGATCGGCCACTTCCTCGGCGAGTTCCACCTGACGCGGAGCACCGTCGAGCACGGACAGGCCGGCATCGGCGCGACCCGGTCCTCGAAGTTCGTGCCCCTCAAGTAACCCATGGGAATCAACTACAGCGTCGAGGCCGACCCGGAGACCACCGCCAAGGGGATGCTCCGCGAGCGGCCCATCAGCCTGAAGCACAGCAAGGCGATCGCCCGACAGCTCAAGGGCAAGACGGTCACGGAGGCCGAGGAGTACCTCCAGGCCGTCATCGACGAGGAGCAGTCCGTCCCGTTCAAACAGCACAACACAGGTGTCGGCCACAAGGGCGACATCGACGGCTGGGACGCGGGCCGCTACCCCGAGAAGGCCTCCAAGGACTTCCTCAAACTGCTCACCAACGTCAAGAACAACGCGACCGAGCAGGGGTTCGACGGCGACGCGATGGTCATCAAGCACGTCGCGCCGCACAAGGTCGGCGAGCGACCGGGCCGCAAGCCCCGGGCGTTCGGCCGCGCCTCGCCGTGGAACACGACCCTCTGTGACGTCGAGCTCATCATCGAGGAGGACAACTAATGGCAGACGAACACCAGTTCATCGAAAACGGCCTTCAGCGCGCCCAGATCGACGAGTTCTTCGCTGACGAACTCGGTCGCGCCGGCTACGGCGGTATGGACATCGCCAAGACGCCGATGGGCACGCAGATCCAGCTCAAAGCCGAGAAGCCCGGCATGGTCATCGGCAAGGGCGGGAAGAACATCCGGAAGATCACCACCGAGCTCGAGGAGCGGTTCGACATGGACGACCCGCAGATCGACGTGCAGGAGGTCGACGAACCGGACCTCAACGCACGGATCGTCGCGGACCGTCTCGCGAACGCCTTAGAGCGCGGCTGGTACTTCCGCAAGGCCGGTCACACCACGATCGACCGCATCATGGAGTCCGGCGCGCTGGGCGCCGAGATCGTCCTCTCCGGCAAGGTGACCGGGGCGCGCTCCCGCGTCGAGAAGTTCAACCGCGGCTACATCAAGCACAACGGTGAGCCCGCGGAGGACGTCGTCGACGAGGGGCAGGGCGTCGCCGTCATGAAGCTCGGCACCATCGGCGTCACGGTGAAGATCATCCCGCCGGGTGCGGAGCTGCCCGACGACTTCGACATCAACGAGGACGTCGAGGCGCCCGAGGTCGAACAGGAGATCGAGGAGGAGGGCGTCGAGTCCCTCCTCGAGGAGGAACCCGAGGAGGTGCCCGACGTGGGCGCCGACGAGGAGGTCGAGGTGCCCGAGGAGGACCCGACGGACGTCATCGACGAGGAGATCGTCGAGGAAGTCGTCGAGGAGACCCAGGAGACCTCGCCCGAGGCGACCGACGTCGCTCCCGAAGAGGAGATCGAGCAGACCACGCCGGAAGACGAGGAGCTCGAGGACCTCGAGGAGGACGTCGAGGAAGAGGCGGCCGAACTGGTCGAGGAGATGGAGGCGGCCGACGAGGACGAGGAGTCCGACGCGGACGCCGACGCCGAGACCGAGGAAACGGAGGAGTAATACATGGCCATCCTCTACACTGACGAAATTCGCGACATGACCGCCGCAGAGCGCGAGGCCGAGCTCGAGGAGCTCGAGACCGAGCTGCTCAACGTGAAGGCCCAGCAGGCCGCCGGCGGGATGCCCGAGAGTCCGGGCCGCATGAACGAACTGAACCGCACCATCGCGCGGATCAAGACGATCCAGCGCGAAGAAGGCGACTTCGACGACGAATAACGAATGATCTCCCCCGACACGCTCACGCGACACGAACTCGTCGGCCTCCCGGTTCGGGTGGCCGCCGCCGCCAGCGACGCCTATTCCAGCGTCGCCGGCCGCGTCCTGCGTGAGAGCGAACGCACGCTCGTCGTGCGGACGCAGTCGGGGGACAAGCGCGTGCCCAAGGCGGGCACGACGTTCGAGTTCGCGCTCGGAGATTCCGTCACGACGCGCACAGATGAAGCCGCCGGCTCTCGAAAGGGGCCGGGGTCCACGTCCCAACTCGGGCCGGATACTGCGGGGGTACGCCCTCGCCAGTCTGGCCCGTCCGCCTCGGTAGCCCACGCGGGCGCCGAGTCGGCGAGCCGCTCCCTAGGCGAGTGCAAAGACGTGGTCTACGTTACGGTGGATGGCGACCAACTGCTCTCACGACCCGCCGAACGCACCGAACGAGGTGTCTCTACATGGCGATAGGAATCGACGTACCCACGCCTCCGGAACCGGAAAACCCGGAGGATTACGACTACGAGAAGTGCCCGTTCTACGGGCAGCTGTCCGTCCGCGGCCAGGTCCGAGAGGGCACGGTCGTGTCGACGGATATGGCAAAGACCGTCATCGTCGAGCGAGAATACGACGTCTTCGTACCCAAGTACGACCGGTACATGAAGCGTCGTTCCCGCATCCCGGCACACGTGCCGGGCGTGCTGGACTCGGTCGAAGTCGGTGACGAAGTGAAGATCGCGGAGACGCGACCGCTGTCGAAGACGAAGTCCCACGTCGTCGTCCAGATCGGAGGTGACGAGTGATGGAGGCGCTGAAGGCCGACGTCACGCAGGGCCTCGAACGCGGCTCGCTGATCACGTGCGCCGACAACACCGGCGCCCGTGAGCTGCGAGTGATCAGCGTCCACGGCTACTCCGGTACGAAGAACCGCCACCCGAAGGCGGGTATCGGCGACAAGGTGACCGTCTCGGTCACCAAGGGGACTCCGGAGATGCGGCGGCAGGTGCTGGAGGCGGTTATCGTCCGCCAGCGCAAGCCGATCCGCCGACCGAACGGCACGCGCGTGAAGTTCGAGGACAACGCGGCCGTCGTCATCGACGACCTCGAAGAGCCGCGGGGCACGGAGATCAAGGGCCCCATCGCTCGCGAGGTCGCCGAGCGCTTCGGCAGCATCGCCTCGACCGCGACGATGATCGTCTAATCATGACGCGACAGCCACGCAAACAACGAAAGCAGACGGAGAACGCGCCGCTCCACGAGCGGCAAAAGCAGGTCCGTGCCACCCTCTCGGAGGAGCTCCGTGAGGAGTACGGCCAGCGCAACGTCCGCGTGAACGCGGGCGATACCGTCGAGGTGCTCCGCGGCGACGCCGCCGGCGAGGAGGCCGAGGTGCTCGACGTCGACCTGACCGACGCGGTCATCACCGTCGAAGGTGTGACCGTCGAGAAGGCCGACGGCGAGGAGGCCCCGCGCCCGCTCCCGGCGAGCAACGTCCGCGTGACGGAACTCGACCTCGAGGACGACCGCCGTGAGGCGCGTCTCCAGGAGGATAACGAATGACGAACCACCAGAAGCGACTGGCAGTACCGAACTCCTGGCCGGTCGAACGCAAGACCGAGACCTTCACGGTGAAGGCTGGCGCGGGACCGCACGGCGAGGCCGGCGTTCCGCTGCTCATCCTGCTGCGTGACGTGCTCGGATACGTCGACAGCCGGAAGGAGGCCCGCTACGCGCTGAACCAGGACTCCGTTCTGGTCAACGGCGACGCGGTCTCCGACGAGGCGCGACCCATCGGGATGTTCGACATCCTGGCGTTCACCGAGCGGGAGGAGTATTACCGCGTGTTCCCGGACGAGGGCGGTCGGCTCGCGCTGACCCCCGTCGACGAGGACGCCGCGAGCAGCCGGCTCGGCCGCATCTCGAACAAGACGGCCGTTCCCGGCGGCGACGTCCAGCTGACGCTCCACGACGGCACGAACGTGCGCGTGGACGCGGAGGACGCCGGCGAGTACGACACGAAGGACTCCATCGTCGTCGACAACGAGACGAAGGAGATCGTCGCCCACTTCACCTACGAGGAGGGCGCCCTCGTCACCGCCGTCTCCGGTCAGCACGCCGGCCGAATCGGCGAGATCGACGAGATCGACGTGACCCTCGGCTCCGGCTCGAACGCCGTCACCGTCACCGCGGACGACGGCGACTTCGAGACGGTCGAGGAGTACGTCGTGGTCATCGACGAGAACTTCACGGGTGATGACGAATGAGCGCGGACCACGCCATGCGCGAGGCGCGCATCGAGAAGGTCGTCGTGCACATGGGCGTCGGGCAGGGCGGGGAACCGCTCGCCGAGGCCGAGCGCATCATCGAGGAGATCACCGAACAGGACTCCGTCCGCACCACCGCAAAGCGCACCGTCGGCGAGTTCGGCATCCGCAAGGGTGACCCGATCGGCGCCAAGGTGACGCTGCGCGAGGAGGCGGCCGCGGAGTTCCTCGAGACCGCCCTCGAGATCGTCGAGGTCTCGGAGAAGCAGTTCGACGAGACGGGCAACCTCAGCTTCGGCGTCGAGGACCACACCGACTTCCCGAGCCAGGAGTACGACCCGAACGTCGGCATCTACGGACTCGACGTGACCGCGACTATCGTCCGGCCCGGCTACCGCGTCACGAAGCGTGACGTGGAGACCCGGTCGATCCCGGACAGCCACCGCATGACGCCCGAGGACGCGTCCGCGTTCCTCGAGGAGAACTTCGACGTGGAGGTAGGCGAATGAGCGAGAGCGACGCAAACGAACAGACGGGCGAGCACGCCACGAAGCGGACGGGCCAGCAGCACTCCTGCCGGCGCTGTGACCGCAATCAGGGGCTCGTCGGCAAGTACGACATCAACCTCTGCCGGCAGTGCTTCCGCGAGGTCGCCCGCGAGATGGGATTCAAGAAGTACAGCTAATCATGGCAGGCAACGACCCCCTCGCCAACGCGCTCGCCGGACTCGATAACGCCGAGAGCGTTGGCCATCTGTCGTACACGGTAGAGCCCGCGTCGAACGTCATCGGATCGGTCCTCGAGGTCTTCTACGACCGCGGGTACGTCGACGGCTTCGAGTTCGTCGACGACGGCCGAGCCGGCGTCTTCGACGTCGAACTGAAAGGCGCGATCAACGAATGTGGCGCCGTCAAGCCCCGCTATTCCGCGGGTGCCGACGAGTTCGAGAAGTGGGAGAAGCGGTTCCTCCCCGCCCGTGACTACGGGACGCTCATCGTCACGACGAGCCACGGCGTCATGAGCCACTACGAGGCCCGCGAACAGGGCATCGGCGGCCAAGTGATCGCATACGTCTACTAACAATGAACAGAGTCGAAATCACGATTCCGGACGACGTCTCCGCCGAGCTCGACCACCTCGACCTCACCGTCGAGGGGCCGAACGGCAGCGTCACGCGCCGCCTCTGGTACCCCGACGTGGACGTTTCCGTCGAGGACGACGCGGTCGTCGTCGCGTCCGAGAACGACGACGCGAAGACGAACGCGACGGTCGGCACGTTCGAGAGCCACGTCGCCAACATGATCCACGGCGTCACCGAGGGGTGGGAGTACAAGATGGAAGTCTTCTACGCCCACTTCCCGATGCAGGTCGACGTCGAGGGCGACGAGGTCGTCATCGAGAACTTCCTCGGCGAGAAGGCGGCCCGGCGCACGCCGGTCCGCGGAGACACCGACGTACAGGTCGACGGCGAAGAGATCACGCTCTCCGGTCCGAGCAAGGAGGACGTGGGACAGACCGCCGCCGACATCGAACAGCTCACGAAGGTGACCGACAAGGACACGCGCGTCTTCCAGGACGGCGTGTACATCGTCGAGAAGCCCCAGAAAGGAGGAGCCTAAATGGCAGACGAACTCGAAGACATCAGCGGCGTCGGTCCCTCGAAGGCCGAGGCGCTCCGCGACTCCGGCTACGAGACCGTCGAGGACGTGAAGGCGGCCTCGCAGTCCGAACTCGCGGAGGTCGACGGCATCGGCAACGCGCTCGCCGCGCGTATCAAGGCCGACGTCGGTGGCCTCGAAGTCGAGACGGAGACCGAAGCCGAGATCGAAGACGAGACCCAGGAGGAGGCCGACGAGGCCGAATCCGAGGAGGAAACCGAAACGGAGCTCCGACCCCGCGGTCACGCGGACAAGACGCCGGAGCTCGACGACGACACTGCGCGCGCGCTCGCCCAGAAGCACCGCGAGGGCAAACCGCAGTTCAACCGTCAGGACTACCACAAGAAGAAGCGCGTCCCCACGTCGTGGCGACGCCCCCGCGGCACGCTCTCGAAGCAGCGCCGCGGGATGAAGGGGAAGGGCGACACCGTCGAGGCGGGCTTCCGCTCGCCGAAGGCGGCCCGCGACCTGCACCCGAGCGGCTTCGAGGAGGTCCGCGTGGAGAACACGGACGACCTCGAGGGCGTCGACGGCGACACGCAGGCCGTCCGCATCGGCGGCTCCGTCGGCGCTCGCAAGCGCGAGCGCATCGAGGAGATCGCCGAGGAACGCGAAATTCGCGTGCTCAATCCGACCTACGTCGAAGTGGAGGTTGACGAGCAATGAGCGACCTCAGCGCACAGAAGCGGCTCGCGGCCGACGAACTCGACGTCGGCGAGAACCGCGTCTGGCTCGACCCCGAGGCACAGGAGGAGATCGAGGACGCCATCACCCGAGAGGACGTCCGCGAACTCATCGACCAGGGCACCATCCGCGCGAAGGACGCCAAGTCCAACTCCCGCGGCCGGGCCCGCGAGCGCGCCGAGAAGCGCTCGTACGGTCACCGCAAGGGCGCCGGCTCCCGCAAGGGGAAGTCCGGCGCGCGGCAGAACACCAAGGACGACTGGAAGGCGCGCATCCGCGCACAGCGGGCGCGCCTGAAGGAGCTTCGAGACGAGGAGGACGTCCTCGACGCGTCGGAGTACCGCACGCTGTACAACAAGGCGGGCGGTGGCGAGTTCGACGACGTCGCCCGTCTCGAGGCGTACATCGAGAACAACTACGGATACGAGGTGACGAACTAATGGCGACAGGACCACGATACAAGGTGCCGATGCGACGGCGCCGTGAGGTCCGGACGGATTACCATCAGAGGTTGCGCCTGCTGAAATCGGGCAAGCCTCGCCTGGTCGCCCGGGTGAGCAACGCTCACGTCAGGGCGCAGCTGGCTACCCCCGGACAGAACGGTGACGAGATTCACGCGAGCGCCTCCAGCGAGGACCTCGACGAGTACGGCTGGGACGCCCCCACGGGCAACCTCCCCAGCGCGTACCTGACGGGGTACCTGCTCGGTGCGCGCGCCGTGGCGGACGGGTTCGAGGAGGCGGTCCTCGACATCGGTCTCAACACGGCGACGCCCGGCGGAAAGGTGTTCGCGGTGCAGGAAGGAGCGATCGACGCGGGGCTCGAGATCCCCCACAGCGAGAGCGTGCTGGCGGACTGGTCGCGCAACCGCGGCGAGCACATCGCCGACTACGCCGAGCAGCTCGACGAGCCGCTCTACAGCGGGGACTTCGACGCCACGGAACTGCCCGAGCACTTCGACGACGTGCTCGCCACCATCCAGGAGGACTATGAGTAGAAACAACGACGGCTGGGAGCCGCGGACGCGCCTCGGCCGCAAGGTACAGGAAGGAGAGATCTCGTCGATGGAGCAGGCGCTGAACTCGGGGCTCCCGCTGAAGGAGGCCGAGATCGTCGACCAGCTCCTGCCGGGGCTCGAGGACGAAGTGCTGGACATCAACATGGTCCAGCGCATGACCGACTCCGGGCGCCGCGTGAAGTTCCGCTGCGTCGTCGCGGTCGGTAACCGCGACGGCTACCTCGGCTACGCGCAGGCCCGCGACGAGCAGGTCGGCGGCGCCATCCAGAAGGCCATCGACGTGGCGAAGCTGAACATCATCAAGGTCGACCGCGGCTCCGGGTCCTGGGAGGACCAGCCGGGCGGCACCAACTCCCTCACGCGTCGCGCGGAGGGGAAGGCCGGCTCGGTGACCGTCGAGGTCAAGCCCGCCCCGCAGGGGCTCGGGCTAGCGGCCGCGGAGACGGTGCGCAACATCCTCGAACTGGCCGGCGTGCAGGACGCCTGGACCAGCTCCGACGGCAACACCCGCACCACGGTCAACCTCGCGAAGGCGACGTTCAACGCGCTGGAGAACGCGGCGGCGGCGCGCACGCCGGAGCACGCCCGTGAGGTCCACTACGACGAGGTGAGCGAGTGATGCAGGCGCTCGTTCAGATCCGCGGCGACGTGAACATGAGCGAGGATGTCGTCGACACCCTCGACATGCTCAACATCGGTCGCGTCAACCACGCGACGTTCGTCCCCGAGACGGACTCCTACCGCGGCATGATCACCAAGGTCAACGACTTCGTGGCGTTCGGCGAGCCGAGCGTCGACGCGGTCGCGGCCACGCTCGCGCGACGCGGCGAGCCCCTCGAGGGCGAGGCCGACGTCGACGACGAGTGGATCGACGAGAACACCGACTACGACGACCTGGAGGCGCTCGCGGCGGCGCTGGTCGACGAGGAGACGACGCTGCGCGAGCAGGGGCTCTCCCCGACCGTCCGTCTGCACCCGCCCCGCGGTGGTCACGAGGGCATCAAGCACCCGACCATCGAGGGCGGCGAGCTGGGTCGTCACTCCACCGAGGAGATCGACGCGCTACTGGAGGACATGCGATGAGCAAGAAACGACGACAGCGCGGCTCCCGCACGCACGGCGGCGGCTCCCACAAGAACCGGCGCGGCGCCGGCCACCGTGGCGGCCGCGGCGCGGCGGGACGCGCCAAACACGAGTTCCACAACTACGGACCGCTCGGCAAGCACGGCTTCAAGCGACCCGAGGACGCCCGCGCGGACGTCCGCGAGGTCAAGGTCCAGAAGCTCGACGAGGACGCGGCGCTGTACGCCGCGGACGACCTCGCCGAGGAGGACGGCGACGCGTACGTCATCGACGCGCGCGACGTCGTCGAGGACGGTCACGAGGTCGACGTGGTGAAGGTGCTCGGCGGCGGTCAGGTCCGCAACGAGCTGGTCGTCACCGCCGACGCGTTCACCGCGGGCGCGGTCGAGCTCATCGAGGAGGCCGGCGGCGACGCCGTCCTCTCCGAGCGGGCGGAGACCGCCGACGAAGCGGAAGACACTTCAGACGACGAGAGCGACGAGGCGTAACGTATGAGCTGGAAGGACGCCGCCGAACCGGTACTCACGCGGATGCCGACAGTCCGGCGTCCCGAGGGCCACGTTCCGTTCAAGCGGAAGCTGCTGTGGACCGCCGGGATCCTGATGGTGTACTTCTTCCTCACCAACATCAACCCGTTCGGACTGGCGGCGGGCCAGAGCAGCGACTTCTTCGGCCAGTTCCGCTCGATCCTGGCCGGGGAGTCCGGCTCGCTGCTGCAGGTGGGGATCGGACCCATCGTCACGGCGTCCATCGTGCTGCAGCTGCTCGGCGGCGCCAACCTGCTCGGGCTTGACACGAGCGACCCGCGCGACCAGGTGCTCTACCAGGGGCTCCAGAAGCTGTTGGTGTTCATCGTCACGGGCCTGACGGCCGCGCCGATGGTGTTCTCCGGCGGCTTCCTGCCAGTCGACCAGACGGTCGCGAGCGCGCTCGGCGTGAGCGTCTTCGCCGTCCAGGTGCTGATCTTCGCCCAGATCTTCGTCGGCGGCGTGCTCATCCTGTTCATGGACGAGATCGTGAGCAAGTGGGGCGTCGGCTCCGGCGTGGGGCTGTTCATCATCGCGGCGGTGAGCCAGCAGCTCGTCGGCGGCTTCTTCAGCTTCTCGGCGCTCGGCCAGTCGGGCTTTTTCGCCCGCTGGGTCGCGATCATCACCGGCAATGAGGAGATCGGCTCGCCGTTCACGGCGGACGGCCTCCAGAGCCTCCTCTTCGAGCCCGGGAGCCTGCTCGCGCTGTTCACGACGATCTTCATCTTCGGCGTGGTCGTCTACGCGGAGTCGGTCCGCGTGGAGATCCCGCTGTCGCACGCCCGCGTGAAGGGCGCACGGGGTCGCTTCCCGGTGAAGCTCATCTACGCGTCCGTCCTGCCGATGATCCTCGTTCGCGCGCTGCAGGCGAACGTGCAGTTCCTCGGCCAGATCCTCAACTCCCAGTGGGCGGCGATGCCGACGTGGCTCGGTGCGTACAACGACCAGGGGACCCCCATCTCGGGGTTCTTCTACTACGTCGCGCCGATCCAGCAGCCCGGCCAGTGGATGTGGTTCCTCGGTGAGACGACCGCGGAGCCGTGGATGATCGCCGTCCGCGTCGCCATCGACCTGACGGTGATGGTCGTCGGCGGCGCCATCTTCGCCATCTTCTGGGTGGAGACGACGGACATGGGCCCGGAGGCGACCGCGAAGCAGATCCAGAACTCCGGGATGCAGATCCCCGGCTTCCGGCGTAACCCGCAGGTCGTCGAGAAGGTCATGGAGCGGTACATCCCGCAGGTGACCGTCATCGGCGGTGCCCTCGTGGGGCTGCTCGCGGTCATGGCGAACATGCTCGGCACCGTCGGCGGCGTCTCCGGCACGGGCCTGCTGCTCGCGGTCTCCATCACGTACAAGCTGTACGAGGAGATCGCCGAGGAGCAGCTCATGGAGATGCACCCGATGATGCGCCAGATGTTCGGCAACGAGTAACGCGCTCGCGGCGAGCGCGTCCGCGGTCCGGCGGCCCTTCGTTTTTTATCGCTTCACCGCTCGAGCGTCTCGCGTATCGCCCGTCGCTCCAGCCACAGCACCGCACAGAACAGCGCGGTCGCCGCGACCGCGGTCGCTGCGATCAGCGCTCGGCCGCCGACGGTCTCGTACGACCGCGCGACGGCGCGGACGGGCCAGTAGTCGGTCATCTCGAGCAGGAACCCGGCCGCGAGGCCGCCGACGAGGACCTGCCAGCGCGCGACCGTCCGGTGTTCGGTGTGGAGCAGGAGGTACGTCGCGGCGACGAGCAGCGACAGCACGCCGCCGAACAGGACGCCGGCGTCGACGCCGGTCGCGAGCGGCACCGCCCCGCGCGTCGACGCGAGGGTGACCACGCCCCCGAAGGCGACGACGGAGGCCGTGATGCCGACGACGCCGCCGTTCCAGACGTACCCAAGACACGCGACGGTCACGACCAACAGTCCGGCCACCGCCAGGACGCGCTGCGGTCCGGCTCCGACGCCGACGATCCCGGCCGCGTCGACGAGCGCGAGCGCGAGGGTCGACCAGAGGAGGCCACACCCCGCGAGGCCGGCGAGCGTGACCGGGTTGTGGATCGGCTCGTAGCCGGGTTCGGCGTCGCGGAGGCGGAACGCGGGGGCGGCGGCCGCACGCCCGGACGCGACCCGCGTGTGGAGCAGGAACGCCGCGGTCGCCGCCACGACGACCGCGGTGAGGCCGTGGACCGACCCCGAGACCGGCGGGTATCCGCGGACCACCCACGCGGCGACGGGTAGGGCCATCAGTGGCGCGTACGCGACCCGTGCGGCCTCCATGGGGGTTCGGGCCAGCGCGAGGCTCGGCGTTGCGGTGCCGACGACGCCGACCGCTCCACCGACGACGAGCATCGCCTCGAGGGGGTGTCCGCCGACGGTGAGTTCGACGCCGGCGAGGGCCGCCGCGGCGGCGAGGAGACAGCACGCGGCCGCGATCAGACACGCGGCCGTCTGTCGGGATCCGGTGAACCATCGCTCCCGCCGGAGCCGGGGTCGGACTCCCGCCGCGGGAAGCAGCGCCCGACCGCCCGGCGACCAGGAGACCGGCGGCGCACGCATCCGGTCGGTGCCGCGATAGAGGAGCTGCCGCCCGGTCTCCCGCAGCCGATCGGAAGCCGGTGTGGACTCCGGCGTCGCGTCGGGGTCTCCAGCACCTCCGGCCGCGGGATCACGGTCGCCGTCGTCGTGCTCGGCCCGGATCGCGGGGTCGAACCCGCGGAGGCGGACGCGCGCGCGGCGGGCGGCGCTCTGCCAGCGGTCGACCGTCTCGCCGGCCTCGCGGCTCGCGCGTCCCGCGAGCACCTCGGCACGCCCGAGGGTCGACCGACAGTAGGTTCCGACCCGGCCGGGAACCGACCGCTCGCTGCGGGCGGCGACCTCCGCCCACACGTCGCCGACTTCGATCCCGAGCGCTGTCGCGTGCTCGGCGTAGAAGGCGAGGCTGGCGTGCCGCTCCATCGCCAGGAGGAACTCCTCGCCGTCGACGGTGCGCACGCCGAGCCGCTCCGCGATCTCTTCGGCGTCGTCGGCGAACTCGCCGCTCGTGACGATCATGCACTCGTCGGCGTCTATCTGCGTGTGAATGCCGTAGTACTCCTGCACCTCGGTTCGCGTCACGTCGTTTCCGGTCCGGGAGTCGTAGCGTTTGACTTGGATGGCGATCGTCTTCCCGCCCGGACCGCGCTTCCGGGCGATAACGTCGATCTTCCGGTCGTTGCTCCCCTGTCGGACGACCGTGGTGTACCCCATCTCCTCCCAGAGGTCGCCCACCACGTGTTCGAACGTCCGCCAGTCCATCCGTTCGATCTGACGGAGCGCGACTCGCGGAAACCCTCCCGACGCGACGGGGCGTCGCCCCGCCGCGGGGCGGTCACTCTCGGAGGTCATCGAGCCTCACGCGGCAAAGCTCCGCGAGCCGTTCCAGTCGCTCCTGTTCGTCGTCGAAGCCCCTCTCCTCTGCGACCTCGATCCCCTTCTCGGCGGCCGACAGCGCCGACTCGTACTTGTCGACCGCCGTCTCTATCCGGTCGACGGTCATGTTGGACTCAGCCTCCTCGATCAGCTCCTCGAGGCGTTCGGTGTTCGCGATCAGCCTGACGCGGCCCGCCTCGCGCCGCAACGCGTCGACGCGCTCGTCCCGGCCGTCGGCGTGTGTGTCCTCCTCCAGTCGCTCCATGAGCGTCGACATCTCCTCGCTGACCGCCTCGGGGGTCTCGCTCACGCGCTCGGCCGCGTCGTCGATCGTGGCCTCCGCGGCGTCCAGCCGCGCGGCCGTCTCCCGACCGCGGGTCCACTCGAGGCCGGTTTCGATCCGGTCGATCGCCGACGAGAGGTCGTGCTCGCGCGCCATCGACAGCGCCCGTTCGTACTCCTCGGCCGCGAACGCGAACGTGTCGGCGGCGTCGCGGTACTCCCCGTTCTCCCGGAGCGCGCTCCCGTTGTCGGCGGTCTCGGCCGCGCTCTCGGTTGACTCCCGGATCCGCACGACGGCTCGGCGCTTCTCGGCCTCCCGAAGCGCGTCCTCCGCGTCCGCGATTTCCTCCCGGAGCCGCTCGGCGACTTCCTCCTCGTCGCGGTCCTCGGCGATCTCCAGCGCGCGGGCGTACGCGTCCCGGCTCTCGCGTCGTTTCGTCGCGCTCCGTTCGGCGGCCGCGGGCGATTCCTCCGCCTCCACCTCCGAGGACGCGGCCGCCTCCGCGGCGGCCTGTGCCGTCTCGACCAGTTCCTTGAGATCCGGATCGGCGGCCTCGTCCGCCTCACGCGCCCGGACGAACGCCTCCGCGTACTGGTCCGACTCGAGCGCGCTCCTCGCGGCGTCGAGTCGGTCCGTCGCCCGCTCGATGTCGGCGCCGGGGACGCGATCCTCGACGGTCAGCTCCGCGGCCTCGACCGCGTTCTCCGCGTTCCGCCGCGCTGCCCGGAGCACGCCCTGTGCGTGTTGGCGGGCCTTCGTGTACTCGCCGGCCTCCAGCGCCTCGCCGCTGACCTCCAGCTTCCGTCGCGGGATCTCCCACTTCCCGGGGTCGAGGTCACCGTCGACGAGGTCGTCGAGACGGTCGAGGACCTCCTCCGCCCGCTTCCTGGCCTGCTCGGCGTCCCGCCTGGACCACTCCTCCGCGCGGTCGCCGCGGGACCGCTGAGTGTACGCGAAGAGGACGGCGCCCGCGAGGGCGAGAAGAATGATGGCTACGAACACGGCCAGGAAGAGGTCCGGGACGCCGGGGATGACGCTCTGTCCGACCGGCAGTGGTGTCGCCGGCCCGCCGCCGACGGTCACGGAGACCGCCGAGGTCGGTCCGCCGAGCGTGAGTGCGGTGTGCGAGGTCATCGTGTGAGTCGGGAGTTCGTGTCGGCTCGACCGCTCTCCGGCGTCGACCTATTCCGGCGCGTCCTCACCGAGCGCCCCGGGCGCCTCGGGAACCGGCCGCGCCGCGACCGCCCCCGAGAGGGCGAGCACGGGGCCGATGCCCGCGAGGCCGACGGTGAGCACGACCGCCGCCGCGGTCAGGACGACGCCGACGGCGACCCCGGCCCCGAACGTGGCGAGCGTCTTCCTGTCGGGGAGCCCGACCGACGGCACGACCGAGGAAAGCTTCGACGATACGCCACCCAGCCGTCCGCCGGTGGCGACTTCGCCCGTCTTCAGTTCCTCCGTCTTCTCGTGAAGCGCCTCCGTGACCTCTCCGTACTCCTCGTCCGGAAGCGCGCCGGTCGCGTGCAGCCCCCGCGCCTGTTCGAACTGGTCTTTCGCCGCGATGAGCTGTGCGATCTGGGGATCGAACTCGGAGCCCGAGAGGAACTGGTTGAAGCTCTCGAGCCCCTGGTTCGTGTCCACGTTGTCGCCGGTCTCCTCGACGTAGTTCTCCAGCGAGGTCTCGATGTCGTCGATCACGGTCGCCGCGTATTCGCCGGCGATCTCGGCTCGGACCTCGGCTATCTCCTCGACGAGGTCCTGGCGCGTTCCTTCCGAGAGGCTCTCCCGGCGCTCCCGGAGCACCTGCGGGTTCCTGATGTACTCCTGCTCGACCGCTCCGTCGGTCTCCCGGAGCAGCCGCTCGAACTGGAAGAGCGCCACCAGCCGCTCGTTCGGCTGGAGGTCCTCCTCCCGGAAGTCCTCGAGCAGGTCGCGGAACGTCCCCTCCTGGAGCTCGGTCTCGAGCTCCCGGCGCTCCTCGATCCGCTCCTCGAGTACCGCCAGCAACTGCTCGCGCAGCTGCTTCTCCTCGTCGGGCCGCAACAGGTCGTCGGTGCGGAACTCCTCGACGAACTCGCGGAGCCGGTCGGGGGCCGCCGACCCGCCCCGCCGCGTCGACCCTTCCAGCAGGGCTTTCGTCGCCTCGAGCGTCTCGAGGTCCTCTCGCACCCGGGTAAGGTCCGACTCGTACCTGTTGAGCCCCGCGACGGCGTCCCTGATCTCGCCCTCGAACTGCTCGGTTACGGCGTCGCGGTACTCCGCCTTCGCCCGGTCGATGGCGTCCCCGAGCGTGGACTCGAAGTGTTCGTTCTTGAGCGTCCGGCGCTGTTCGTCCGTGAGTATCGTGCGCTTGCGCCGGTTTCGGACCTGTTCGAGGTCGTCGGTGATCCGGTCGTACAGCGACGCGACGGACTCCTCGTGCCGCCGGTCGACCTCGACGGCCACCTCGCTCCAGCTCGTCGAGTGGTTCCCTCCCTTCTCGGTCCAGAACGAGTGAACGCGGTCGAGTATCTCCAGCCTCGTCCGCGCGGAGAGACCGGAGTGGTCGAGCAGCTCGTCGACCGCCGACTCGAGGTCCGAGGCGAGGCGGTTCTTCTCCTCGCGTCGGATCTCCGCCTGTCGGTCCTCGATGCGTGACCGGATCTCGGATCTGGCCTCACGGATGTCCTCCACGTCGAGGACGCCGTTCTCGGCGCCGTCCAACTCGTCCACCTCGGAGACGATCTTGTCGAAATGGCCCTCGTCGAGGCGGTCGCGGTCGCCGTTGACGTACCGACGGAGCGCTTCGAGCCGCTCGAAGGCCGTCTGTTCCCCGAACTCGGCCCGCATCGCGGGGACGACGCGGTCGAGCTCGTCCCCGACCCGCTCGACTGCGTCCTCGCGCTTGCGCCGTTCGATCCGGTCCAGCTCCGACGCGATGCGCTCGTTCAGGTCCGCGCGGATCTCCGACTTCCGATCTTGGGTGATGACCTCGTCCTGATTGAGCCGCGCCACCAGGGTCGCGAACTTCCGGACGGCCGGGTCGTCCACGTCGCGGCTCGGGTCGAGCGTGCACTGCTGTTTCGCGGTCCAGAGCCGCTCGTACACCGCGTCGATCGGCTCGTTCCCGCTCCGCTGTTCGATCTCGTCGAGCTGGGCCTCGAGCTGTTCTCGAAGCGTGGTCTCGCGGCTCGCCCTGAGCTGTGCGACGCGGTCCTCGATCCGCCCCACGAACTCCGACCGGAGGTCGCGTCGCTCGTCGTCGGTGAACACGTCCGCCGACTCCACGTCGTCGACGACCGAGGCGAAACGCGCAAGCAGGTCCGAGTCGGCGTCGACGCTCTCGTCCCCCTCGACGACGCGACGGATCGACGCCACGAGGTGGTCGTCGCGGACGTCCGCGAGTTCGACCTGTTCTAGACAGCGGTCGAACCGGTCGAGGAACTGCGACCGCTTGTGCTCTTTGAGCGCCTCGAGCGTCTCTGTGAGCTCCGCTTCCACCTCGCTCCGGATCTCGTCGCGCTCTCGGGCCGGGAGCGCTGTGTTCGCCTCGAGCTCCCGAAGCCGGTCGACGATCCGGTGTGCCGGCTCCGGACACGAGTCAGGCACCGTCTCTCGATGCCCGTCGAACACGTCGAGCAGCGCCTCGATCGAGTGCGTGACGGTCGTGATCGTGTTGCTCGTCAGGTCGTCGGTCGCGGCGTCGAACTCTCCGCGCACTCGCTCCGGCAGCTCCGCTTCCAGGCGGTCGCGCTCCTCCGCGAGTCGTTCGAGCACGCGGTCGCGAACGCCCACTTTGGCTTCGGCATCGAGCATTCGCGGATCGGGGAGCTCGCCCGTCTGCCCCTCGTGTTGGAGTCCGGTCACCGTCTCGGCGACGCGCTCGGCCGCGTCGGAGCGGACCTCGACCGACTTCGGGTCGTCGGTCCACAGCGACGTGAGGTACGTCTCGAGGGCCGTCAGGTCCTGGTGGAGCCGCCACGCGCTCAGATCGTCGGTCGCCGACAGCTCGTCGACCGCGTCGAGCGCCCGGCTCTCGTAGTCCTGTCTGACGAGTCCCTCGATGTCCTCCTGTTTGCTCCGGAGCGCCGCTTCCGTCCCGTCCGTCAGCGGCGTGAGCCCCTCGTACTCGCCCGGGGCCAACACGAGGTCGACCGACTGAACCGGACTGATCCGTCCCCCGCTGCTCACGCCGATCGAGGGCGTCGACCCCGACCGGCGGGCGTAGTACCCCAGCGCCGTCGCGGCCGCCCGGTAGCCCGCCACGCCGAAGTCGAGGTCCGTCCCCTCCTCGAGCAGCTGGTCGATCGCGAGCCGCTTTCGGAGGTCGACGCCGAGGTCGTCCAGCGAGGGGTCCTCGAGCTCGACGGCCCACCACGCGAGGTTGAACCGGTCGCGGTCGCGAAGGAGCGTCCACTCGTGGTCGCCGGCCGGGTCGTCGTCGTCCGCGAGCGCCCGCAGCCGGTCGAGAAGCCCCGCGAGGACGTTCTCCCCGTCTTCGCCGACGTACTCGGCGTGGTAGTGATTCGGTCGCGAGCCGCTGACGCGCGCGCGGACGTAGGCGACGACGCGGTTCGACGCCGGGTCGAGGAACAGGTCGACCGAGTTGTCGATGTGGGCGGCGAGGCGTCCCTCCGCCTGGACGTCCGTCCCCGTCTCCGGCTCGATCTGGCTCCCCTGCGTTCCGTAGATGGTAAGCGTGCCCATGCGTCGGATCAGGAGCTGATGATCGACTCGAGCACGTTCTCGACCCCGACCGGCTGGATGTTCCCCTGCTTGTCCGGCTTGGGCTGGAGCTCGCCGTCCCGTTCCTCCGTGACGAAGTAGACCGGGTGGATCGTCGAGGCGTTCACCATCCGCGCGAGCCCCTTGACCTGAAGGTCACCCATCAGCTGCTCGGCGACGTACTCGCGGAAGCTCTCGAACCGCTTGGCGCTCGATCCGGGCCGCGCCTGATGGCCCTTCTCCTCCTGCCACTCCTCGATGAAGAAGTCCGCCTTCGAGGCGACGAGCACCACGTCGTCGACGTCGACGTTCTCGACGATGTCCGAGAAGTCTTCGACGTGCATGTTGGCCGAGGACGCGCCGGGCGGCACGTGGCCGTGGAACCGCTCCGAGTCGAGCAGGAACACGAGCTTGTTCGACTCCTTAACGTTGTTCTCGACGCGCTTTATCACCTTGTCCTGTGCGGAGACGGGCTCGCGGTTCACGCTCGCGGTCGAGGTGTCCTCGTCCGCCGTCCCCTCGTCGTCGGCCGCCTGCTCGGTCTCCTCCGCTTCTGCGTCCGCGGAGGCCGACGTGGGCTCGGTCGCATCGCCGGACGGCTCCTCGTCGGTCGCCTCCGGCTCCTCCTCCGGGTCGACCGTCGAGGCGTCCGGATCGACCGTCGACGTGTCGGAGTCGACCGACGAGGCGTCCGGATCGACGGACGACTGGGCGTCGTCCACGGCCGTCGAGGAGGCGGCGGTCTCGGTCGCCGAGTCAGCGCCGCCGCGTTCGTCCTCCGTCCCGTTCTCGTCCCCGCTGACGTCGACGTCGTCCGTTTCGACCGCGTCCACGTCGCTCGCGGTCCCGTTGTCGAGCGTGCTTCCGTCGCCCGCGTCCTGTCGCGACCAGTCCTCTTCGGCGTCCGGCTCCTCGTCGGCCGACGACTCGTCCGGGTCGTCGCGCCGGTCGAGCACCTCGTCGGCCGGGATCTCGTCGGCCGCGCTCTCCGGCAGCGACACCGCGGGTCCGTCCGACTCCTCTTCGTCCTCGTCCGGCGACCCGCCGTCGGTGACCGTGCGTTCGCCGGAGAGGTTCTCGCTCACGTCGGGGAGGATCTCGCCGGGGTGGTCGAGCATGTTCACCTTGATCCGCGAGGGGTTCAGCCGCGACCGCGCGATGAACTCGAAGCGGAGCGGGACCGCCTCGTCGGGGAGCGTGTTCGCGATGTCCCACCGGAGGTCATCGCCGGCGTTGTTGTACTCGTTGACGAGCGACCGGATCCCCTTGCTCCGCCCCTCCAGGTCGTACTTGTCCTCGTTGTTCAGCACCTCGAGGAACAGCGCGAGCGCGAAGTAGGTCTTCCCCGACTGCTTGGGACCCATGACCTCGAAGGAGGTCGTGTCCGGGTCCGCGCGCTCGCTCTCGCCGGTCGGGTCGAGCGTGATGAACCCGTGGAGGAAGTAGAAGAACACCAGCGACGCGACGACGTACGCCGCCGAGAAGGAGTACGTCTCCAGGCCCGGCGGGCTGACGACGAGGTACAGCCCGTTGCCGACGACGACCGCGAGGACCGTGACGACGACGAGCGCCAGCGAGGCGACGCGGAACTGCGCGGCTTCGTCGTCGTCGCGGACCGCGTTGCCGACGGAGCTCTTTCCGAGGTTCACCAGCCGGAGCTCCCCCTCGAGACCGAGCGCCTCGGAGCGGACCGCCTCGACCACGATCCCCAGCAGGGTCCCGGCCGCCAGCGCGGCCGCGTTCAGCGGCGTGATCCCGAGGCCGAGACCGCCGATCGTCAGCCCCCCGACGAGCACCACGAGCCCCGACAGCAGCAGGAGCCCCTGGTACCGCTTCCGGTAGTCGTTCGAGTAGAGGGCCAGCAGACCGAGGTAGACCCCGAAGCCGAACGAGAGCAGCGCCTCGACGCCGGTCACGCCGTCCGGGACGAACGGGACGATCGTCAGGTACCGCGCCAGCAGGTACCCCCCGCCGAGCCACATGTTGTAGAACAGGTGGGCGAGAACGGGCGTCGTCAGCAAGATGCCGCCGAGGTACCAGGCGAAGTCGCGACGTTCCTGCGGGTTCATGTCTCTCCTCCGGCGCTTCGATGCGGTCCGCACACCGAAACACCGTCACTTCGCGGGCGTCCCCACGCCGACACCCTCACGCCTCCGGCGCGTTCCGAAGCAGCTCGAGCGGCTGCCTCTGCCCCGGCGGACGGTCGTGTCCCTAACATGTGTATAGTCTGCGTAAATCTGTGAACTGACAAAAGGGTTATGAAGGTCGCATATCTGATACGTGTTCCGTCGACGAATTCGGCCGTCCCCGACAGTTCGAAGTCCGGAAGTCAGACGGCGACACCGGCGTCCAGCCGTGCGTTCCCGCGATCAGCGAACGGCCGCGCCGTGCCCGTTCACCGGCGTCTCCGCCCCGTCAGCGCTCACCGAATCGGTGGCAGTATCCCCGTACTAAACGGGTTTTATATGTGATGAGTAACATGGCATCTGTTATGCCACGGTGCAGTACTCCTGACAGATTGATCGGGATTGGGGGTGGCGGGAGTCGGGTGGTCTACCGCTTCATGCAGCAGGACTGGATCCTCGAGGAGGTGATGAAGACGGACGAGTACAACGAGCCGGAGCCGGCGACGCTGCGGGCGACGGTCATCGACTCCGCGACCGACGACAAGTTCCACGCGGACCGGTCCTCGGTCGTCGAGGAGAAGGTCGAGAACGCCTACGACGGGACCGACTACCGTCCTCGGGACGGCTTCGTCGAGTTCGACGGGCCGCATCTGATAAGCGAGATGGTCCCGGACACCTGGCTCGCCGAGTCGCTCACGGCGCCGCCGGCGGTGCGGAACCTCTGTGAGGACCAGGGGCTCACCAGCTGGTGGCTCGAGCAGGGACGCGAGCCGCTCTCGAAGGTGAACGACCAGGGCTTCTCCGGCGGCGTGCTCCGACGCCGCTCCGTGAGCAAGCTGCTGTTCCACATCGCCGAGTACACCGACAACAGCGTGGTGCCCGGCGGCAACGGCGAGGAGCAGGTCTACATCGTCGCCGCGCTCGGCGGCGGGACCGGCTCCGGCATGGCGCTCGACCTCGCCAGCGAACTGCAGGGGGGCGACAAACAGGTCCACCTCTTCGGCGTGCTCCCCCACGACGGGGCGGGCGGCCTCGAGAAGACCAACGCGCACGCCGCCCTCTCCGAGCTGGAGTACGCCCACCTCACCGGCGAGGGACCGTTCGAGACGATCACGCTCGTCCCCCACCTCGAGGAGCTCGAGGATAACAACCACGACTTCGAGATGGGGGTCGTCCGCTCGATCCTCGCCCATCAGAACGGGGTGCGGAGCGGCAACTTCACCACCTACATCACGCCGACGACGGACATCGCGACCAACCCGCCGCGGTACACGCCGTTCACGCTCGCGGCCCCGTACACGATCAAGTACGACCTCGAGATGCGGGAGGCGGCGGAGAACGCGGTCGGGGAGATGCTCGACGCGAAGGAGTCCGAACTCGAGAACGAGGCGGACCTCTACGAGGTGATCGAGCAGTACCTCACCGAGATGTTCCCGGAGTCGGCCGGCGCGGAGTTCCGCGGCGGCGGTCTCGGGAGTCTCGACACGGAGTGGGGTCGCGACGCCGCCTATCAGCTCCGCGGTCGGATCGAGGACGACATCCGCGGCACCCTGCTCGAACAGGAGGCGCTCGAGCTGGCCGACCTGGGCGACCTCGTCGACGAGATCAAGGAGACGATCGACACGGCGCCGATGGTGCGGCCGCCGGACGCGGACGGGGAGGCCGACGGCGACGACGGCGAGAGCGTCGACCCGATGGCGGAGGCGGTCGACTTCGTCAACGACGTGCCGGGGATCATTCGCGACCGGCTGGAGAACACGCCCGAGTTCACCGAGATCAGCCCGGACGACGAGCTCCGGTACGACCTCGTCGAGATCCTCAAGACGGAGCTGACGAACATCGAGACGCGGGCGCGCATCTGGCGCGCGACGTCGGCGATCACGCCCGAGCACACCGACCTCGACAAGGGCGAGGCCGAGGTCGTCAGGACGGCGATCCGCGAGGTCATCATGGACCCGGACACGGAGCTGCTGATGGATCGGTTCCAGGACCCGAGCCTCGAGAGCATGATCGACGGCTGGCGGAGCCAGCGCGAGTCGCTCCGGACCACCGTCGACGAGCTGTCCGAGTTCCACGAGACCGTCGCGGGCGACCTCACGAAGCGGGCGAACGAGTGGAACGAGACCGCCTACGACGACGCGAAGGCCCTCGCGGCGATCAACGAGCACGAGGAGAGCGTCGTGGAGGCGATCGACGACCTCGTCGACGAGGTCGGGAACGCGGTCGAGAAGGTCGAGAGCGCCTCCACGGAGGACGGCGTCGACGCGGTGACGCTCGACGGGATCGGCCCGCTCGACGGGATGGAGATCGAGGGCGTCGCCCCGCTCAACGACAAGCTCGACGAGATCGGCGTCGGCGAGATCGACGTCGCGGAGATCAAGCGCGGCTTCGGCTTCGTCAAGTCCGCGAAGAAGCACAAGCTGAACCACGGGACCGGCTTCCTCGGCATCGGCCGCGGCGACGATCGCTCGGACGAGTTCGAGACGAACGTCACCTCCGCCCGCGAGACCGGCTGGTTCGAGATCAACCCGAACAGCCCCGACCCGTCCGTCGAGGAGACGTTCAGCTGTCGGTTCACGAGCGACCGCCTCCGGCGCGAGTCCGAGATCGAGACGAAACGCGACGAGCTGATCGACTCGCTCGTCGACGCGTTCGAGTCGGCGTTCAGCGAGGGCGGGGAGTTCGTCTCTCACAGCCTCACCTACACGACGGACGGTCGCGGTGCCGAGTCGAAGACCATCTCCCTCCCGCAGGGGCTCGACGCGGCCGGCACCAAGACCACCGTCTCGAAGGCGCTGCGCAACACCGACGCCGAGGACCCCGGCACGCTGCTCAAGGGCGTCCTCTCGCTGGACGCGGTCGATCCGCAGGACCCGAGCTCCGTCTCCGACGACTTCGAGACGGCGACGACGCGCACGCTCGTGGAGGCATACCTCGGTCCGATCGCGAAAGAGCACGCGAAGTCCGGCGACCAGCTGGCGAAGCTCACCGGCGAGAACGACGAGGCGCCCGGCCTCATCCAGCGGTTCGAGCTTCTCCGCGGCCTCTCGCGTGGCAGCGTCGAGCTCAGCGACGTGGAGCTTCCCAAGGCCCACGAGTACGACCAGGGCCGCGAGACGTACGGGCGCGACTTCGCCCGCAACTACCGCGGTCGCTACGAGGTCGAACTCGAGGGAAGCGTCGGCCGGTCCGACGACGACGACCATCCGTACGTGTTCCACGAGGAGGCCAAGCAGGAACACGTCGCGGGGGCACACGACATCGCCGAGTCCGACATTCTCGAGGCGAACGAGGACCGGATCGTTCGGGAGCTCGTCAACTCGGTCCGTAGCCTCCTGAACGGGGACGACGGCCGCGCCCCGATCAACGACCTCAGTCCGACCGCGAAGGGGCAGGAGGTCGAGCCCAACTTCGGGAACATCCGTATCAACCCCGTCTACCTCTCCAGGGCCTACGAGGAGGAGGACGTGATGAACGAGCACTACCCGGCCGTCCGGAACGCGTTCGAGGACGAGATCGAAGTCGCGAACAACAGCATGTACAAGGTGGGTCGCCACAGCGCCGGCGACCGCGACGAGATCACGATGGTGACGTTCATCGGCGGGCTGTTCCTGGACAACCTCAAGCTGGTCACCAAGGGGAACGGCTACAAGGACCTCTACGAGGAGAGCGCAAGCGGCGGCTTCATCCCCGCACACCACACCATTGGCGTCGGCGGGATGTGGGACCGCTGGAGCACGATGCACGAGTGGGCCACCGCGGACGGCGAGCCGCACGGGGGCGCCGACTTCGGCGCCTACGTCGCCCGCGACACGGTCCGGGACGTGGACCAGGAGTTCATGTCCGAGGTGATGATCGCGGACCAGTCCGACGACGACGTCGACCCGCGGGACATCTTCCTCGACATGCTGACGACGGGGACCTACGAGAGCAGCATCGACATCACTCAGACGGCGACCGAGGCCGACGACTGAGGCGAGCGTTCCGCCACCATGTCTCAGTCAAAGGACGCCTTCGAGCTAGCCACCGTCGTCGGGTCGTTCGTCCTGCTCGCCCTGTCCACGCGACCGATAGTGACGGCTGCGGACCGCGTCTGGACCGACGAGGGGCTCATCTACGGGCTCACGTCGGTGCTGGGCGGACCGTTCGGCGGCAACCTCGACGTGCCGGTGCTGCTGGTCTGTGGTCTGCTCGCGGGCTGGCTGCTGCTGTTCTGTCTCGACGGGACCAAGCGCGTGCAGGCGCTGTTCGTGCTGGTCGGCGTCGGCGTCCCGCTCGGCCTGTTCGTCGACCAGACCGGCCGCCTCGCCGAGGCCGTGGTCCGCACGCCGTGGGCCGCCGCGGTCGGGCTCGCGGCCGGCCTCCTGTCGGGAACGGCCACCTCCTCCCGGTTCTACGGCGTCAAGCGCCCGCCGGACCTCTCCCCGGTAGAGAAGCTGCGGTGGATCCAGTTCCCCGCGGCCGGCGGCGCCTTCCGCTACGGCATGACCGCCGTCGCCGCGGTCGTGGTCGTCGACTACGCGACGACCGTGGGTGGCGTGCTGGATAGGCTCCTCGTCGCGGTGGCGGGTGTCGTACTTGTCGGGGCGCTGTCGGTGTTCATGCGCTACGACCAGCGGCGGACGACGGTGGTCGTCTCGCCGCCCGACTTCGCGGGCGAGTACAAGTACCAGCCGTACGTCGTCGGCGGGCTCTACGAGGCCGTCGAGCTGGATCGACACGGCTACCCGATCGAGGGCGACGGCGAGTTGGTCGACGCGAGCACGCCCGACAGCCTCTCGGACCTACAGGACCGGTTCGCTTCCTCGGTGGCGTTCGGCTTCGTCTCCTCGATGTTCCGCGGGTTGCCCGGGGTTCCGGACGACCTCGCCGAGCGGCTCTTCCTCCGGACGGTGATCATCGAGTCCGAGGGATGGACGACCGACCAGATCGGCGAGGTCGACCCGGACCCGGGGCCGGCGGTGCTTCCGGCGGGCGTCGCGCGTGGGGTCGCGCGCGTCCGCTATCACCTCCGACGGTTCGTCCCGGTCCCGGTCCGCCGGGCGCTGCAGGGAACTCACAGCTCCATCCTCGACCGCCTCGAGGACGCCGACACGATACTCCTCGTCGGGCCGACGCCCGGTCCCGACGAGGAGGCTCCCGAGGGAACGGACACGCTCGCAGCGCTGTGTGAGCGGTTCGGGGACCGTGCAGGGACCGACGTGGTCCTCGCGACCACGGAGGCCGGGCCGGTCGCCGAGGCGGAGGGACTGGCCCCGGACAGCCGGGTGTTCAAGCGGACCGTCGCGGTCCACCGGCTCGGCGTCGACGACGCCGCCTTCGGGACGGTCGCGGTCGTTCCGACCGACCGCTTCAACGTCGATCGCACCGCGGGACGGCCGGCCGAGGGCTTCGACGACCTGCTCGAGGAAGTCTCCGGGTAGTTCCCGCGGGGGCGTTATCGCCACACCAGCAGGAGCGTCGCCGCCGCCACGCCGGTCCCGACCGCCCCGAGCAGCGGGGCGCCGCCGGCGACCCCGCCGACGATCAACAGGACTCCGCCGAGCAGTCCCGCGCCGGTGAGGACACCGCCGAGCCCGAACGCCCGTTCTTCGTCGGGCCGTGACGTCTCCGCCCCGTCGGCCGTCTCAGCTTCGTCGGCCGTCTCCGCCCCGTCAGCCGTCTCAGCCCCGTCGGCCGTCTCCGCATCGCCGTGGACGCCAGGCGTGCGGTCCGGGCCGCCGGACTCCTCGGTTTCGGTACCTCGTCGCTCGTGACTGAGGACCGTCATCCCCGTCTCGTCGTCCCGTATCCGAACGGCGAGCCCCGGCGCGAGGTGGTCGGTTCGCGCGGTCCGTGCGACGACGGCGCCTCCGACCGACGCCGGGTCGAGGCCGGATTCGCGAAGCGCGTCCAGCAGCGCGAGCCCCGCACCGAACGTGCCGACACCGACCGTGACGGGCGGGTCGGACTCGTCACGTTCCCGCAGCAGGGACGCCACCGACTCTGCGAGGTCCTCGAACTCCTCCGGGAGCGCGTCCTCCGTCGTCCCGCCTTTCGGCCCCGCCGTCTCGCTTTCCTGTTCCTCCGTCGGTGTGTTCCCCGCGCTCCCGAGAAACCGCCGGAACGGTTCCCCCTCCGGCGTGTCGGTGCGGATCGCCCACCGGTCGCGGCGGCTGAACACCTCGGCGACCGCGGCGTGAAACGTCCCGGCCGAGAGGGGTTCGTCCGCGTCGGGGCACACGACCGCGTAGAACAGTTCCTCCGAACGACGCCGGACGGGCACGACGCCGCGGACTTCCCCCCGCTCCGGGTCGACCACGAGCCGGACGCCGGCGTGAAAGTCCCGCTGGACGAGGTCGCGCTCCGTCTCGTCGACGCCCTCGGGGCCGCGGACGAGACACTGGCCGCTCGCGACCGCGTAGACGCGGCTACTCGACATCGACGGCCGCCCCGCCTGACTCGCGGTCGGGCCCGCCGTCCCGGTCGGAGTCGGTCGGTCCGCCGGCCTCCGGGTCCGAGGCGACCTGCGGTCCGTCGACGCGTGCGCTGCCGCTTCGGTCGGCCGCGTCGTCGCGGGCGTCCTCCATCGCCTCCTGTGCGGCGGCGTACATGACGCGGTAGCCGGACTCGATCACGGAGTCGTCGCCGCCGGTCAGCGACGCCTGCTCCAGCAGCCGCCGGTTCTCGAACCGGTCGAGGACCAGGTCCGAACCCTGGAGGATCGTGTCATTCTTGATCTCGATGCCGGGCGTCTCCGTGGCGGTCCGGTTCTCGTCGATCTCGAACCAGACCGGGTAGACGAACGCCTCGAACGTGTCGGAGAGCATCTGGTCGAACTCCGGGAACGCGTTCTCGATGTACTCCTTCTGGATCCACCGCGCGTGGACCTTCCGTCCCTGTCGGTCGTGTCTGAGGAACTCGGTTGGGGTCGTGTCGAACAGCCCGGCCTCGCTCGCTCGCTCGACGTGTTCTGCGAGGGCGCCGCCGTGGCCGGAGCGGTCGGCCAGCCGCGACGCGTCCTCGTAGACGCTGAGGAAGTCCTCGTTGATCAGGTCCGACATCGTCGTCGTCCAGACGAAGCTCTTGCGCCGGTCGTCGTTGAGGATCCTGATGAGCTCCTTGTACTCCTCCTTGTACTCGTCGCGGCCCGAGCGGTCGCGGGCGACGTAGTAGTAGTTGCCGTCGGGCGTCCGCGGGAGGTACTCCAGTTCGCCCCACGGGTCCGGGTACGGCTCGCCGGTGTCGGCGTACCGAAGCTCCCCCGCCTCTCGGTGGACGCGGTCCGCGCTCCCGTCCGGCGTCCTGACGACGAACTCGCCGTCCGCCTCGGCCGGCTCGATCAGCTTGACGCTGTCGAGGTACCCCGGCGTGTTGCCACGCTCGATGGCCCGGCTCAGGAAGTCGTCCAGCGGGATCGTGAACACCACGATGTCGGCCGCGTCGACGAGCTTCGCGAGCGCCATCATCTCGTGTGCGGCGTCCTCTTCGAGGTCGCGCACTCCCTCGTCCCAGGAGTCCTCGCGCTCGTCGAGGGGGACGAAGCGCTTCACGGCCGCGGTCAGCCGCCCGAACAGCGACGGCTCCTGTCGCTGCCGGTAGTTGATGATCCGGTCCGAAAGCGGCTCCTCCGACCCCTGTCCCGTGAGCTTCTCGCCGGGGTAGTCCAGCGTGCTGATGGTGTGCCGCTTCCGGAACACCGGTCGGTTGGACATGTACCTGAACTCGTGGTAGGTGACCTCGTCCGTGAGGTTCGGGAACCGCCGTTCGTCCTCGAGCCGCGACCGGATCTCGTCGAGGGAGCCGTCGCCGTCGCCCTCGCGCGCCTCGCGGTCCACGTCGCCCGCGAGGCCGCCGATCATCGAAGTCTTCCCCGACCGCGCCGGGCCGAGCTGGACGATCTTCACGTCGCTGTCGTACTGCGTGAACTTGTAGAAGAGTAGCGCGAGCACCAGGCCGGTCGCGCCGTGTACCGGCACGTCGTTCACGGCGGTGAGCCCGGGCGATCCGGTCCCCAGCCCGAGGTGGAGGTCCGCCAGCCCGACCACGACCGTCGCGACGACGCCTGCGAAAAGCAGCGTGGGCGCGCGACGGAAGGAGACCGGCGGAACGCCGCGCAGCCGCTTCGCGCGCCCGACGAGGCGCTGCACGAGCGGCAGTCCGCCCGCCTGCGCGCCGGCGACGACCGCCACCACGCCGAGCGAGGCCGTCCCGATCGTCACGTCGCCGATCAGCGCCGGGCGGAGCGCGCCGGCGGCGTACGCCGCGGCGCCGAGCAGCGTCAGCGGCGCGAACGTCTGATACCGTTTGTACGTGTCGAAGGCCCACACCAGGGACACGCCGAGTGCGACGCCGAACACGCTCACCTGTGCGCGGAGCGGACCGCCGAGCACCTCCGACAGCAGCGCGAACGCCGCGAACAGCAGTCCCTCGTTGCTCCACGCGGCCGCGAGGACGTCGCCGGTGAAGAACGTCGCAGTCGCCGCGATCCCCACCAGGTACGCGGCCGCGACCCCCACGTCAACCACGCCGGGCTGCTGGATCCACTCGCGCAGCCCCCCGCTCCCGATCTCGTTGTTCACGTTGAGTTCCATTTCGTCGTTGATACAAAACTGTTTTTCCACCGCATCGTCCCGCTCGGTTCGTGAAAGCAACCCGTTAAGTGGTGGCCGGTCCTATCTCAGGTATGGCCGACGCAACGGATCTGGAGGAGCTCAAACGCGGAACGGAGCTCGTGAAGCGAGGCTTCGCGCGGATGCAGAAGGGCGGCGTTATCATGGACGTCGTCACGCGCGAGCAGGCACGGATCGCAGAGGACGCGGGTGCGGTCGCCGTGATGGCGCTGGAGGCCGTCCCGGCGGACATCCGCAAGCGCGGGGGCGTCGCGCGGATGCCCGACCCCGCGAACGTGACCGAGATCATCGACGAGGTGTCGATCCCGGTGATGGGGAAATCCCGGATCGGCCACCTCAAGGAGGCGGAGATCCTGGAGGCGCTCGGCGTCGACATGATCGACGAGTCCGAGGTGCTGACGCCCGCGGACGACGAGTACCACATCGACAAGCGCGGCTTCACGTCGCCGTTCGTCTGCGGCGCGCGCAACCTCCCCGAGGCGCTCCGCCGCATCAACGAGGGCGCGGCGATGATCCGCACGAAGGGCGAGGCCGGCACGGGCGACGTGAACCAGGCCGTCGAACACCAGCGCACGATGCAGCGCCAGATCCGCGAGATCTCCGGCCTGGCGTACGACGAGCGCGAGAAGTGGGCCCGCGAGCACGGCGCTCCGCGCGAACTCGTCCACGAGACCGCGGAGCAGGAGCGGCTCCCGGTCGTCAACTTCGCGGCGGGCGGCATCGCGACGCCCGCGGACGCGGCGCTGATGATGCACTACGACTGCGACGGCATCTTCGTCGGGTCCGGTATCTTCGGCGCGGAGGACCCCGTCGAGATGGGCAACGCCATCGTCGAGGCGGTCAACAACTGGGACGACCCCGAGGAGCTGGCGGAGATCGCCAGCGACATCGGCAAGGGGATGAAGGGCCAGTCGAAGGACTCGATCCCGGAAGAGGAGCGGCTCGAAGGCCGCGGCGTCTGACTGGCCGACTGCGACCGACTTCTCTCGCGGACCGCCCGCGAACCGTTTCGATGCCGACGCTCGGACAGCGACGAGCGGCCGCGCTCCGCGCGGTCAGTCCCGGTCCAGCACGGTCGCCCCCTCGCCGATCCGGGTCTGGTAGGCGCGCGACTCCACGCTCGCCTCGGCGAACGCGTCCACCATCGCGGCGGCGATGTCGCGGCGGCGTTCCTCCGGACAGGCCGCGATGACGGTCGGGCCGGCACCGCTGACCGTGACGCCGGTCGCGCCCGCCGCGACCGCCGCCTCGTGGACGTCCTCGTACCCGGTGATGAGCCGTGCGCGGGCGGGCGTGACGACCGGGTCGTCCATGCCCGTCCCCACGAGGTTCGGGTCCGAGCGGCACATGCCGACCGCGAGCGTCGCGGCGTTGCCGACCGTCTCCACGAGTTCGTCCATGGTGGCGTTCTCGGGGACGACGCGCCGCGCGTCGCGGGTCGAGACCGCGACCTCCGGCAGACAGGTGACGAGCGGTACGTCGGCGTCCACGGAGTGCGTCCCGTGGCCGGTCGTCACCGTGAAGCCGCCGAGGATCGCCGGCGCGACGTTGTCCGCGTGCGCGACGCCCGAGACGACGGCCTCGCCCTCCGCGGCGATGGGGACGAGCTCCTCGCGGGAGAGCCCGCGGTCGTACAGCTCGTTGAGTCCGACCGCCGCGGCCGCGGCGCTGGCCGCCGACGAGCCGAGTCCGGAGGCGGGCCGGATGCCCTTGTCGATGTGGATGTGAGCGGGTGCGTCCAGCGCCTCGACGACCGCGCCGACCGTGTTCTCCTCGGGGTCTTCGGGGATGTACTGCGAGCCGACGCCCGTCACCTCGATGGTGGTGGTCTCGGCCCGCTCGACGGAGACGACGTCGGCCGGGCGCGAGAGCGCGGCCCCGAACACGTCGAAGCCGCTGCCGAGGTTGGCGCTCGTCGCCGGCGCCCGTACCGTGATCATGCAGGTGGGTAACCGCCTGCGGTGAAAAAGGGGCTGGTTCGCGGAACGCTCGCCGTCACTCGGACGCGGTCGTCCACAGCAGCGGCCCGATCAGGATCAACGCGATCCCGAGGAGGACGTACACGGTTGGCAGCAGGGTGAACGGCATGATCATGAAGATGAGCCCGAACAGCGTCACGTTGGCCGCGAGCGCCTCCTGGGACTTCAGCGGTAGCACCCCGAGCGTCGTGACTGCGAACGCCAAGAGCAGTACGTGCCCCACGTGGTAATCCAGCAGGAAACTGTCTATGAGCTGCAGGGGGAGCATTCTTGGTTCCACCTGCGGCTGATTCGCGCATTAAAGTTCCGTTTCGGAGGGGAGATGCCGTCGACGCGCTCCGCGAACCGCGACGATCGCTCCATTCGGTATGGTCGTCGCTCTGGTGCCCCGATCACCACACAGTTTTCCGATGCCGATCGTGTCAGAGCGCACTAATTATTAATTCTGATACCCAATCCCACAGATATAAGTCTCGGAGAGGAGTTCCTGCGGCTAGACGCACACGACTCGGTACGAAAGGGGGGCCGACCAGTGGGTTCCGAGAACCCGTTGGTCATCTAATAGGTTTGGCTGTTAGACCTTACCTCTTTCGCTCGGGTTGGTGTGTCCGATACACCAATGCAACTACGCAACCTACTGTCAGACGATCGGGCGGTGAGTCCGGTTATTGGCGTGATCCTCATGGTCGCCATCACCGTGATTCTCGCCGCCGTGATCGGGACGTTCGTTCTCGGTCTCGGTGACTCGGTGCAGCAGACAAGTCCGTCCGCGAGTTTCGGCTTCGACTACGGTGACACGCCCGCGGACAACGTGACGATTGCCCACGAGGGCGGCGACTCGATCGACAACTCGACGCTTTCGGTCAACGTGGAGGGGGCGGATGAAGGAACGTGGCCGGAGGCTGACGGAACGGTAAGCGCCGGGAGTTCGATAACTCTCGGGAGCGATGCTGCGGCAGATATCACGAGCACCCAATTTGATGCGGGCGCGTGGTCTGGCGAGGAGATACGCATCGTCTGGACTTCCAACGATGGTTCCAGTTCCCAGACTGTGGGGAGCTCCACCGCACCGAGTAACTAACGATGGAAATACGTAGCATATTCACGGACGATCGTGCTGTCTCGCCGGTCATTGGGGTCATCCTCATGGTCGCGATTACTGTCATCCTCGCGGCCGTCATCGGGACATTCGTGCTCGGGCTCGGCGATTCGCTGCAGACGCAGAGCCCGTCTGTGTCTTTCGCCGGTGATCAGGGAACGACGACGATCAACAACAGCGGTGGGTCCGACGTTGACGTGACCTCGCTAACCATCTCCCATGAGGGTGGTGACAGTGTTTCCGAGAGTCAGTTGAGCGTAACCGTCAGCGGCAACACCGCCTATGGCTACAACACCACGAGCGAGGAAGCCGAAGCCGTCTGGAACGGATCGGGCGACGTGCAAGCCGGATCCAGCGTGACGGTCGTCGCATCCAGTTCGGGATCCGCGAGCGGCCAGTACACCACGAGCGGAGGCGCCATTGACGGAGTAGACACCGGAAGTGCGACCGGTCTCTCCGAGGGTGACACCGCGCGTGTCATCTGGACCTCGAACGACGGATCCAGTTCGCAGACGCTGTTCACCCGCGACATCAACTAGCGCGCTATCGAAGCGCGTTCCCCATTATTCACTCATACCGCATGCCAATCACGGCCGCCGCAGTCGCTCGAACATACTCCGCTCGCGAGTATCCCGACCCGTTCCAGAAGGTGCTCGACTACCGGCGCGTCCAGCAGTACGCGGCCGACCACCCGAACGCCGGCCGCGTCGCGGTCGGGAACGCGCTCGAACTCCCGCCGGGCCGCGTCCGTGGGTGGCTCAACGGCAGCCGGCCGGCTCCCGTTCGGGGCATCCAGACAGCCCACGCCCACGGATGGATCGACCCCGAACCCGACATGCTGGACTCGCTCGTCGAGCTGCTCGCGCACGTCCTCGCGGGCGGCTCCATTCCCGCGGAGACGTACCTGCCTACCCTCACGCCCGGCCGCCGCGTCCCGGTCGAGACGCTCGTCGACGCGATCGAGGCCGTCGGGTGTCAGGCGACGGTCCACCGCCGCGCAGACGACGACCGGCCGCCAAAGGTAACTCCCGCGACTGACGGCGCTATCCTGGGGCGTGTGCTCGTCGCAGCAGGCGCGCCGGCGGGTCCAAAAACGCAGATGAGCGGTCTCCCGGAAGTAGTGCGGCTCGCGGACGCATCCTCTCGTCGGGCGTTTGCGGAGGTGTACGCCAAACATCGAGCCGTGAGTTACTCGGAAAAGGACACAACGCGGATCCTCGAAGATCGGTCACAGGCATATCGGCACAGCCTTCGAGACTTGCTCGCGGCCGCCACGGAGGAATCGGTGACTGTCAACGAATGCGGAATTACCCTCTCTGCGGCCGCATCTCGGGCGCTCGGTGTCGACCGTGAATCGACGAACCGGAGTAGTTCCAAACAGGCACCGAGATAGCGGATCCGCGTCGAGACTCACCGCCACCGACTCTCGACGCTCGTCCGATACCGCAACCCGATTACGAGGAGTATCTCTGATCATGACAGACCCCGCGTTCGGCGGTCGACTGCAGCCGCATCATGCCGCGGCACCTCCGGTAACGAAGATCGCGGTACGCTACCCAGGTGCAGGGTAGAACGAGCAGGGACACCCCGATATAGTGGGCTCTCAATGCCGTTAGAATACCGAAATTGGGTGGCTGGGGAGTTCCCGGCCCCAATTTCCCCCGGCCGGAAACGGCCAGGGAAGTAGGTGGGCCAACACGGATTTGAACCGTGGACCTCCCGGTTATCAGCCGAGCGCTCAACCTGACTGAGCTATTGGCCCAGGTGAGCGCATTCATTCGTTGCGCGGGTAATCGTTTAAGCGTTTCCTTTCAGCAGCACGCCGTCGTCTGTCGGTTTTCGACGTGGTACCGCTTCGCACGACGCTACTCTCGGCGCTCGTCGTTCCCGTCCTCTACGGTGTAGTCGACGTCTACGACGTCGTCGCCGGCGTCCGTTCGGCCGCCGTTCGCGCTCCCGGTCGGCTCCGCGCTCGCTCCGTCGGTGCCGTCCTCGGCCCCGTCGGCGGCGGGTCCGGAGCCGCCCGGGCCGGGCGCGTCGGGGCCGGTCGGACCGACTCCCCCGAAGCCGTCGAACTCGTCGCCATCCGGGAACCCGCCGATCCAGACGTTACCGGTCGCGAAGCCGCCGGTCTGCCTGTCGAGGTACGGGACCACGACGAAGCGCTTGAGCCCGGCGCGGAGGGGGATGCGCGTCGGCGGCAGCGCGAGCAGGAACCCGAGGGCGTCGGTGACCAGTCCCGGGGTGAGCAGGAACGCGCCGGCCGCGATGAGCATCGCGCCGTCGAGCAGTTCGTCGGTCGGCGGCTCGCCGCTGGCCGCCTTGCGCTGGATCCGGGCGAGCGTGTGCCGCCCCTCGGCGCGAACGAGCAGGGTGCCGAGGAGGGCGGTCAGGACGACGAGCGCGACCGTCACCTGCCAGCCGACCGCGTCCGCGACGACGACGAGGAAGAGCGCGTCCGCCAGCGGGATCAACAGAAACAGCGCGAACAGGTAGCGCAGGCGCATGGCCCGACGTTCCCGCCCGCGGCCCATAGCCCTTTTCGTCGGCCACGGCGTCGGCACGGCCGACCGCCATCGCTTTGTCGCCCCCGTGCGACCGTCAGCACATGACGCGAGGCACGCCGACCGATCCCCCCGAGCGCGACCCGCTCCCGCGCTGGCTCGCGCCGCTGCCGGCGCGCCTGGAGGCGGTCGCGTTGCGGTTCGTCTGGGTCATCGTCGCGATCAACCTCGTCGGGACGGCGTTCGGCTTCTGGTACTACCGGGCGCAGTTCGCGCGGACGCCGGTCGAGATGTGGGCCTTCGTCCCCGACAGCCCCGGCGCGACGCTGCTGATCGCGCTCGCGCTCGCCGCGTGGGCGGTGGGGAAGCCCAACGACACGCTCTCGGCGCTGGCGTTCGTCGGCAACATCAAGCTCGGGCTGTGGACGCCGTACGTGCTCGCCGCGTTCGCGCCGGGCTTTCTCGCGTACACTCACCCGGCGATGTACGCGTTCCTGTTCGTGAGCCACGTCGCGATGGCGGTGCAGGCGTTCCTACTCCACCGTATCACGGACTTCCCGCTGAAGGCGGTCGGGATTGCGACCGCGTGGTACACGGTCGACCTCCTGATGGACTACTTCGTCCCGCTCGCCGGCTCGGTGACGCACACGGCGGTCCCGTACGCCGGGTCGACGCCGTGGTGGACCACGACGGTGCTGCAGGTCGCGGCCGCCGGCGCCGTCGTCCTAACGGTCGGTCCGCTGTTTCTGGCGCTGGCGACTCGGGTGCGGAAGGCCGAACGCCACGCGCTCGGCTGGGGGAGCTAAGGCGCCCGCGACCGAACGGCGGGTATGTCCCTCTACGACGCGGTCGCGGACCTGCCGCTCCGGATCGAGGAGGAGTCCCGCGAGCAGCTGCGCGCGGACACGACCAGCGACTTCGAGCGCGTGACCACGGAGGTCGCACTCGCGGGCGACGGCGCGGTCGGGCGCGGCGAGGACGTGAGCTACGACCCCGCCGACCACGAGGCGCTCGCGGACGCGCCCGCCTTCGGCCTGACCGGCGAGTGGACGGTCGACGAGTTCTCCGCGCACCTCGCGGACATCGACCTGTTCCCGACGCGCGAGCCGGAGGGCGAGGGACCCCGACACTACCGCCGGTGGGCTTACGAGAGCGCCGCGCTCGACCTGGCGCTCCGGCAGGCCGACACGGATCTCGGATCGGTGCTCGACCGCGAGGCCGACCCGCTCCGCTTCGTCGTCTCGACGCGGCTCGGCGACCCGCCGACCGCGGACCGCGTCGAGCGACTGCTCGCGGACGCCCCGGACCGCGAGTTCAAGCTCGATCCGACGCCCGCGTGGACCCAGGACCTGGTCGCCGCGCTCGCGGACACCGACGCCGTCCGCGTCGTCGACCTGAAGGGCTGGTACGAGGGAACCGACGTCGACGTGCCCGCCGACCCGGAGCTGTACGAGCTCGTGCTCGAGGCCTTCGGCGACGCGGTCGTGGAGGACGCCGCGTTCACCGACGCGACCGCGCCCCTGCTCGAACCGGAGGCGGACCGCCTCGCGTTCGACTACCCCGTCACCGGCCTCGCGAGCCTCCGGGACCTCCCGGTCGAACCGGGCTGGTGCAACGTGAAGCCCTCGCGGTTCGGCTCCGTGGAGTCGCTGTTCGAGACGGTCGAGTTCTGTCTCGAGGAGGGAATCCGCCTCTACGGGGGCGGCCAGTTCGAACTCGGCGCCGGCCGCGAGACCGTCCAACTGCTCGCGGCCCTGCTGTACCCCGACGCCCCGAACGACGTGGCGCCCGGCGTGTTCAACGACCCCGACGCGACCGGTCCCTACCCGACCAGTCCGCTGGAGATTCCGGATGTCTCGGGTCTCCGGTGGGCTTGATCGGTCAGCCGTATCGGTGAAAAATCGCGATACTGCGTGTTACAGACCGATCCAGAAACATCACTTTTCTGAAACTCGCGAAGCGGTGCGGTTGCGGTGCTGTGCTGTCGGCGCGCGCCGCGGCGACCGCTCCGCGTGTCGCCGCGACCGCGCGAGGGAGGCGGTGGCGCGGCCGCATTGCGGTGCGGTTTCGCGGCCGCGCCACCGCCGAGGCTGGGGAGGTGTGAGGCCTACGGTGCGGTCGCGGGGCGGTGGGTGGGACTGAAAGGGGCAGACGGCTCGGTCCGGCCCCGACGACGTAAGCACCGCAGCGGGCTGTGCGGAGAGCGAGGAGCGCAGCGAGGCGCGGCCGGTCGAGCCGACTGGGGCTTTCTGGGCGTTGTTGTCGAGCGCAGCAGGACCTACAACAGAAACAGAAAAACCACTGTCTGACAGAAAAACAGGACAACCACCGTACTCCACTAAGTATCGCGCTCTTTCACGCCCCGCGTCGACACCGCGACGAGTCGCCTCTGGTCACCGAAAGAGGTGAGGGGCGGACCGACGAACAGGGGGTATGCGCCGCGTCCTCGCCGTCGTGCTGGTCCTCCTCGGCGTCGCCCTGATGGTGAACCCGCTGTACCTCCCGGTCTCCGACGAGGCGGCCGCGGAGCGGTACGTGCACAACGTCGCGCCCGCGGACGGTGCGTTCGGCGAGGACGCTCCCGAGGCGGTCGCCTACGAGGACCTCGACCCCGCCGTCCGCGAGGCGTTCGACCGCGCACGCGCGGCCGACGAGAACGTCTGGGCGACGGGGAACCCCGACGAGCGCGTCGACACGCTCGCGTACCCGCGGTCGCCGAACGCCACCTCGGGGCTCACCGTCGTCGCCGACGGGGGGACCGAATACGCGCTGTGGACCTACACGACGGAACCGGAGCCGCGAACGGTCGTCGCCCAGCGCGTGCTGGTCCAGCCGGGGCTGTTCCTGATCGGGTTCTTCGCGGTCCTCGGCGCGGTCGCGCTCGCGTTTCCGGGCCGTCTCGGAGACGAGTCGGTCGGGGAGTGACCACGCCGCGAAGATGAACGTGTGGGCGACCGCGAGCGAAGCACGTCCCGACGCGAACGGTCAGTCTGACGCTTTGTCGTCGTCCTCGCCGTCCTCTCCCTCGTCGTCGTCTGACTCGTTCGGGGTGTCGCCCGATCCCTCGCCGGCTCCGTCGACTTTCTCCTCGACGGTTTCGTCCACCTTCTCCTCGACCGTCTCCTCCACCGTCTCCTCGACGGTTTCGTCCACCTTCTCCTCGACGGTTTCGTCGACTTTCTCTTCGACCGTCTCGTCCACCTTCTCTTCGACCGTCTCTTCGACCTCCTCGGTGACCTCGCCGACCTTCTCCTCGACCGTCTCCTCGACCTCTTCGGTGACCTCGCCGACCTTCTCCTCGACTGCCTCTTCGACGTTCTCGGAGACCTCGTCGACCTTCTTCTCGACCGTCTCCTCGACCTCGTCCGAGACCTCGCCGACCTTCTCCTCGACCTCCTCGGTGCGCGGGCGCCGGTCGACCCGCTCGTTGACCTCCTCGAGCCGTTCGATGACCGCCTCGACCTCGCGGTTGAGCGTCTCCTCGACGTTCTCGGTCACCTCTTCGGTCATCCAGTCGGGGTCGAACCGCGCCATCTTCCAGCCCACGTGGATGGCGTAGGACGCGAGCACCCCGAGCCCGAACGCGACGCCGATCAGCGTCTCGACGTACGCGATCAGGACGACCGCGACGAAGATCATCAGCCCGTACAGCAGGTCGACGATGAAGTCGACGCGGTTCGGGTTCATCGGCCGACCACCACCGCGGGCGGGTCGCGGCTACAGGAATCGTTCATACCGCCAGTTCGTACTCCCCACGGTAATAGCGTCCGCTTCCCGCGGACCGGAGCGCCTGGGTTCGACTCGCACGCGAGACCGGGCGTTTAATTCTCGTCGCCCCCTGGTTCCGGTATGATCGAACTTCTGCTGATCTCCTTCGGCCTGGTCGTCGCCCTGTTCGTCGGGTACAACATCGGGGGCGCGACGACGGGGCCGGCGTTCGGTCCGGCGGTCGGCTCGGACGTGCTCTCGAAGACGGGGGCCGCGGCGCTGATGTCGGTGTTCTTCGCGATCGGCGCGTGGACGATCGGCCGCCGCGTCGTCGACACGCTCGGGAACGACCTCGTGACCCGCGGCGGGATCTTCACGCTGGAGACGAGCATCGTCGTGCTGTTCTTCATCGGCGCGGCGCTGTTCATCGGGAACTACGCGGGCGTCCCGGCCTCGACCTCGATGACCGCGGTCGGGGCCATCGCGGGGCTCGGCGTCGCGACCGGCTCGCTCGACTGGGCCGTGATGGGCGAGATCGCCGTCTGGTGGATCGTCGCGCCGATCATCGGCTTCTGGGTCTCGGGGATGATCGGCCGGTACCTCTACCCGCAGATCAACCGCCGCGTCGCCATCGAGTCCAGCGAGGGGCCGCTGTTCACCGTCGATCGGAGCGGGGTCGTCCCGCGACTGGTCCCGGGCGAGAACACCACACGCCGTGAGGCGGTCGGCTCCGTGGTCGTCATCCTGATCGGCTGTCTGATGGCCTTCTCCTCGGGCACCTCGAACATCGCGAACGCCATCGCGCCGCTGGTCGGGGCGGGGATGGACCTGGAACCGCTGATCGTGCTCGGCAGCGTCGCGGTCGCGGTCGGTGCGTTCACCATCGCGCGCCGGACGCTCGACACGCTCGGCAACGACATCACCAACCTACCGCTGACCGCGTCGATCATCGTCGCGGTCGTTTCCTCGGCCATCGTCACCGGGCTGTCGGCGATCGGCATCCCCGCCTCCTTCGTCATCATCGCGACGATGTCCATCGTCGGCCTCGGCTGGGGCCGCGCGACGCGGACCGTCACGGTCTCACAGAGCATTCGCGGCGAGGGCGAGACGAAGGTCTCCGTCGGCGCGCTGACGGCCGAGGATCCGGGGGACGCCGCCCCGGACATCGGCGACGAGGAGCCCGCGGACATCCCCGCGGCCGCGGACCTGTTCGACCCCGCGACCACCGGCCGCGTCATCATGATGCAGAACGCCGTGCCGGTCATCTCGACGGTCGGCGCCTACGTCACCTTCCTCGTGCTGTTCCGGTTCGTCTGGTAGCCGACGAGGTCCGCGGCGGGCGACCCCCACCGGGGACCGCGGCCGCCTCAGACCAGATCGAGGGTGAGCGGGTACGACCACGCCTCCCCGTCGTTCGCCTTCACCGCGGCGACGACACAGAAGATCAGGTCGAGGAGCCCGACCAGCAGCATGACGAACACCCCGACGACGAGCAGCGTGAGGACCAGCCCGATGATCGAGTAGATCGTCATGAAGATCTGCCAGTTGATCGCGTTACGAGCGTTCTCGCGAACGAACTCGTCCTCGCTCACCACGAGGACGATGACGGGACCGATCACCCACGTGAACAGCGCGAGAACGTGCGTGATCGCGGCCAGCGACGTGTCGTCAGCCGAGGACGCGGCCGCCTCGCTGTCGATCGCAGCGCCACCGGTCGTGACGTCATCCGTTGTCGCGCCGCCGGTCGTGGCGTCATCCGTTGCCGCGCTGCCGGTCGTGACGTCATCCGTCGGGGCCTCACCGAACTCCTCGGGGTCCGACCCACCGGCTTCGGCGTCCGGCCCCTGTTGGTCCTCGGTGTCCGCCGGCTCGGCGTCCGACGGTTCGGCGTCCGTGTCCGCCGACTCCGCGTCCGCGTCGGCCGGTTCGTCCCGTGTCGGTTCGGTACGCTCGTCGTTCGGGTCCGGCTCGTCGTCCGAGCCCGCGGACCCCGGAGGATCGTCAGGTGGCATCACGGACCACCTCATGCCGATGACATAAATCACCTTCGGCGGCGTGAGGTGGGGTCGCTGCCGGTCAGGAGCCGACTTCTTCCCTCATCGGGCCGCGACCGCGGCGCCATCCGCCGGGGAGTGTGTGGATCCCCCTCGCGGCGAATAACTGGTTTTAAGCGCCCGTCGGACGCCCCTTTACACGCTAATGAAGCTCCACGAATATCAGGCGAAGGATATCTTCGCCGACGCCGGGATCCCGGTCCCGGAGTCCCGGCTCGCCGGGAGCGTCGACGAGGTGCTCGACGCGGTCGACGAGATCGGGTACCCGGCGGCCGTGAAGGCACAGGTGCATGTCGGCGGACGCGGGAAGGCCGGCGGCATCAAGATCGCCGGCGACCGCGACGAGGCGGAGCAGTACGCCGAGGAGATCCTCGGCATGGACCTCAAGGGCTACACCGTCGACAAGGTGCTCGTCGAGGCGGGCGTCGACTTCGTCGACGAGCTGTACGTCGGCGTGACGATGGACCGCGGCGAGGGCAAGCCCGTGCTGATGGTCTCGACTGAGGGCGGCGTCGACATCGAGGAGGTCGCCGAGGAGAACCCCGACGCCATCGCGCGCGAGCACGTCGACCCCGCGTTCGGCCTGCACCCCTACCAGGCCCGGAAGGTGGTCTACGAGGCGGGCGTCGACGCGGACGTGGCGCTGGACGTGGCGTCGATCCTCTCGACGCTGTACGACCTCTACGAGGACAGCGACGCCTCGGAGATCGAGGTCAACCCCGTCATGATCACGAGCGACCGCGACGTGGTCGCCGCGGACGCCGTGATGAACATCGACGAGGACGCGCTGTTCCGCCAGCCCGAACTCGCCGAGATGGCCGAGGAGTCCTACGAGGACGACCTCGAGCGCAAGGCCGGCGAGTACGGCTTCGACTACGTCCGCCTGTCGGGCAACGTCGGCATCATCGGTAACGGCGCGGGCCTCGTGATGACGACGCTCGACCTGGTGGACTACTACGGCGGGTCGCCGGCGAACTTCCTCGACATCGGCGGCGGCGCCAAGGCCGAGCGCGTCGCGAACGCGCTCGACATGGTGTTCTCCGACGAGAACGTCGACGCGGTCGTCTTCAACATCTTCGGCGGGATCACCCGCGGCGACGAGGTCGCCAAGGGGATCAACGAGGCGCTCGAACAGTTCGACGAGATCCCGAAGAAGGTCGTCGTCCGCCTCGCCGGCACCAACGCCGAGGAGGGGATGGAGATCCTGAACACGGACCTCGTGCAGGTCGAGAAGACGCTGGAGGACGCCGTCCAGCGTGCGGTCGAGAACGCACAGGAGGTGACCCAATGAGCATTTTCGTCGACGACGACACGCGCGTCGTGGTACAGGGAATCACCGGCGGTGAGGGCAAGTTCCACGCCGGGCAGATGATCGAGTACGGGACGAACGTCGTCGCGGGCGCGGTGCCCGGCAAGGGCGGTCAGGAGGTCGCCGGCGTCCCCGTCTACGACACCGTCGACGAGGCGGTCGAGGCGGAGAACGCCGACGCGTCCGTCATCTTCGTGCCGCCGGCGTTCGCCGCGGACGCCATCTTCGAGTCGCTCGATACGGATCTCGACCTCGCGGTCGCCATCACGGAGGGCATCCCGACGCAGGACATGGCCAAGGTGAACAAGCGCCTCGGCGAGACCGACACGCGCCTGCTCGGGCCGAACTGCCCCGGCATCATCACGCCTGGCGAGGCGAAGCTCGGCATCCTGCCGGGCAACATCTTCGCGGACGGGAACGTCGGGCTCGTCTCCCGCTCGGGGACGCTCACCTACCAGGTCGTCGACAGCCTCACCAGCCGCGGCATCGGCCAGACGACCGCGGTCGGTATCGGCGGCGACCCGATCATCGGCACCTCCTTCGTCGACGCGCTCGAGGCGTTCGAGGCCGACGCCGAGACCGACGCGGTCGTCATGTGCGGCGAGATCGGCGGCGAGGACGAGGAGCAGGCCGCCCGCTTCATCGGCGAGCACATGGACACGCCCGTCGCGGGCTTCATCGCGGGCCGCACCGCGCCGCCGGGCAAGCGCATGGGTCACGCCGGCGCCATCGTCTCCGGCTCCGGCACCGGCACCGCCGAGTCGAAGATCAACGCGCTGAACGACGCGGGCGTCCCGGTCGGCGACACTCCCGAAGAGGTCGCGGACCACATCGAGGACTTCCTGTAGCGCGGACCGACATCGGTCAGGTCTCGGGCCGCCGCCCGGGACCGAACCACCGGTCGGCGGTCGCGACCCTCGCCGACGCGTCGGACCGCCGCGGTGACCTTTTTGAGACGGCGTCCGAAGCCCGCCCATGAGCGGCGACGACACGCGTTCGGAGGCCGCCCCCGCCGTTCCGGAGGTCGACGGGGAGGGATCGGCGCCGGTCGACGACCGGCCCTTCGTCGCCTCGCGCCGGAAGCGACTTCTGGGGTTCCTCCGACACAACCGCGACCGGCTGATCGTCGACGCGGCGCTGCTGCTGGCGTGGATCGTCGCGAGCGCGTCGCTGTTCGGTCGGCTCGGACTCCCGCAGTGGCTCCACTACCTCGTCCTGCTCGTCGGGGTCGGCGCGTACGCGCTCGCCACGCCGACGTGGGAGCGCCCGTACCGGAGCGGCTGACCCCCGATGGTCGGCCGGAACCGACCCGATTCAGACGAACCGCAGCAGCGGTAGCACCAGCGTTGCCAGCCAGAGAAGGACCCCGAGCCGGAGGTGCCGCGACGGGTCGGGGTCGACGCGCTCCGGCCACGAGGCGCCGACGGCGAGGAAGCCGAGCGCGACCGATAGCCCGGCGCGGTGGATCAGCGCGTCGAGGGGAAGCACCGTGACGCCGAGATACGTGTAGTCCAGGAGCACCGCGGTGAGGAAGCCGACCGACGCAGCCGAGAAGGCGAGCGGCCGGTCGAGTTGGCGCGACAGCAGGTAGGTGACGGCGGGGATGCCGGCGAAGACGACCGGGTAGAACGCCGCGGCGATGAGCTTCGGGGGGAGCGGCGTCGTCCGCTCGAGCCCGACCGACCCGAACCGCACGAACAGGAACGTGGCCACGATCGCGGCCGCGAGGGTCAGCGCGCGCCGCACGTCCCTGCCGACGGCGGCGTCCGCTCGCTCGACGAGGTCCAGCCGCCGGCCGCCGAGTGCGAGGCCGACGATCAGGACCGCCGTCGCGGTCGCCCCGCCGATCGGGGACCCGTCCGCGCGGTCGGCTGCGTCGGCGCCGATCGCCGCGGGCGCGGAGCCGCTGGCCGGAGGCTCCCGGCCGAGTTCGACCACGGTCGCCCAGCCGTCGGCGTCCGACCCGCCCTCGTTGGCGAGGTAGGTCCGGTAGACGTCCGAGACGAACCACCGGCCCATGAACTCGCGCTCGACGGAGGACTGCGACTCCTCGACGCTGCCGACCGTGTGTCTGAGCCGGAACCAGTCCCAGTGCTCGCGGTGGGCCTGCATCGCGGTCCACTCCTCGTCGGGGTCCGGGGCGGTGTACGCCCGGATGTGGTGGCGCGCCCCGAGGTAGTCGCCGTCGTGCAGCTGGTAGCTCTCGAGGAGCCACTGTCCCTCGTCGAGCCGTTCACCCGGGCCGACGACGTAGGTCAGCCGCGTCGAGCCCGTGGCCTGGCCCCAGGCGGTCGCGGTGCCGTTCGGTCGGACGTACCCCTCGCCGACCCCCTCGTCCTCGAAGTCGCCCCGCGTCTCGTTCCAGTCCCCGCGGCTCGACCGCTCCAGGTGCCGACGTGTCGCGTCCACGTCGCCCTTGACGATCAGGTTCAGCGGGAGCGTGCGCGTTTCGAACGCCCGCGCACGGCTCGTGTAGGGCCACACCGCCGTCCGGTCGCCCGTCCCGGCCTCGCCGTGGACGACGTGGAAGGGGGGCTCCGTCGCCGCGTCGCTCGGGTCGTCCGCGCCGCCGCCCGCGGCTCCCGGAAGCATCGCGGGGCCGACCGCACCGACTGCGAGCACGACGAACAGGAGTGCGACCGCCGTCGACGGGCGGGGAGTGCTCGGCATCGTTGCAGGGTGTGAGGGGCGGTCCGATAAAGGTCTGTCCGCGCGCTCGCCCGCGGAGCGGAACCTCCGAGTCCCGGGTCAGCGCTCGGCGAGGACCCAGGGCTTCTCGTCCGGGTCGTAATCGGCCATCGCTCTCCCGTGGCTCCGCGTCTCGGGCGCGAGCACGCCGACGTGTTTCAGCTGCTGGACGAAGTTGAAGAGGACGTTTGTGCGCACCACGTCCGCCCACACGTCCCGGTCCTCGTACAGCCGCGCCGTCTCGCCCCGCTCGATGAGGGTTCGGGCGCGTTCGCGGCCGCGGGCGGTACAGACGGTGCCGAGGAAGACGTTCGGGTACTCGCGGACCAGCCGCTCCAGCAGGTCGAGGAAGTGGGCGCGCGGCCCCTCCTTCCGGAGCGCCTCGAGCAGCAGTCCGAACTCCGGGTGGCGCGTGAAGCAGTTCCGCAGCAGCACCGCGAGCGGCTCGTGGACCGCGGCGACGGTGCTGCCCCGCGTCTCGTCCTTCCGGAGTCGCAGGTCGTCGAGGTCCTCGACCCCGTACCCGCGCAGGACGGTCGCCGCGAGGTCGCCCTGGTCGGTGTGGTCGTGCGGCGTCGCCGTCGTCAGCAGGCCGAGCGCCCGCGCGCCCGCGACCGCCGCGTCGCCGGCGCCGAAGCCGTACTCCTCGGCGAGCACGTCGCCGAGTTCGTCGCGGTGGAGGGGGCCGTGTCGGTCGACGGCGACGACCGGCGCGAGGTAGTTGAGCGGTTGGGCGAGGCTGAGCGTCGTCACGTCGCCGCCGAACTCCGCGCCGCCGGCGCGCAGCGACAGCTGGCCGCGAACGTCGGCCACCTCCGCGGTCGACTCCGCGGCCGGCGGGTCACGCCACGCCGCGACGCCCCCGTCGTCGACGCCGATGGTGCCGACGCCCTTCGCGTGCAGCAGGTCGGCGTGGCCCTCGACCGCGGTCGCCTCCGCCGCGAGGTAGGAGACGTGCGCGCCGCGCTGGTAGGTGAGCGCCTGCCCCATCCCGCGGAGGAGCCCCTCGTCGCCTTTCACCTCGACCGCGAACACGCGGTCGGTCTCCGTGAACCCGAGCACGTCGGGATACCGGCCGCGGATGGTGATCCGGTGCTGCTCGGCGCGGTCGAGCACGTCCGCGTACGTCTCCGCGTGCGCCTCCGGCACGTGGACGAGCGGGTCGTAGTTCCGCTCCTCGAGCTCCGTGAGCACGCCCGAGAACACCGCCGCCTCGTTCATGGGTCGAGCTCGAGGCCCGGGGACAAGAACCTACCCTCGCGGCGCGGAGACCGGGAGCGACCGCGCGGCGCTCGACGCGGTCCCACGCGCCCCTCACTCGCTCCACGCGTCGCGTTCGGGGTTGACGAGCCCCTCGCCCCGCTGGAACACCTCGGGATTGACCACGTTCCGGAGGTGCTCGCCGGTCAGCGCGCGGACGATCTCCTCGCGGCCGATGGCGACGCAGCGCTCGTTCGCGCGCGGCGACATTCCGCCGTGGTGCGGCGAGCAGACGATCCGGTCGCACGCGAGCGCGGGCGTGTCCGTCGGCGGTTCCGTCTCGAAGACGTCCAGCCCGGCGGCGTAGATCGCCCCCTCCTCGACCGCCTCGACCAGCGCCGCCTCGTCGACGATGGGCCCGCGGGCGGTGTTGACGAGCACGGCGTCCGCGGCCATGCGCTCGAACTCCGGCGTCGAGAACAGCCCTCGCGTCTCCGCGGTGAGCGGCGCGTGGATCGAGACGCACGCCGCGCGGTCGAGCAGGTCCGCGAAGGTGACGCGCTCGACGCCGAACGCCTCGAACACGTCGTCGTCGACGTAGGGGTCGTACGCGATCACGTCCATGTCCAGTCCGCGGGCCATCGGCACCGCGGCGCGGCCGATCCGCCCGAAGCCGACGATCCCGAACGTCCGGCCGTACATCGGGTTGATCGGCCGGCGCTCCCCCCACCCCTCGGACTCGCGCACGTCGCGGTCGGCGTGGACGATCTCGTGCGCGGCCGCGTGCATCAGCGCGATCGCGTGGCTCGCCACGTCGTCGTTCCCGTACCCCGGCACGTTCGAGACGGGGATCCCGTGCTCGCTCGCGGCCGCCACGTCCACGTTGTCGAACCCCGCGCCGTTGCGCATGATCAGCCGGCAGTCGCCCATCGCCTCGATCGCCGCCCGCGAGATCGGCGCCTTGAACGTCACCACCACGTCCGCGTCCCGACAGGCCGCGACCACCTCCGCCTCCGTCTCCGCCTCGACCGCGACGAGTTCGCCCCCCGCCGCCTCGACCGCCTCGCGGTAGGGTTCCTGATCCGTGAATCGCCGATCCGTGAGTACGACGCGCATGGGTAGGTGGTCGTCGGTGACGGCTTATAGGCTTGTGAGGCGGGGAGTTTGAAGGGTATCTCATCAGTACATGCTGGGTGCATAACTCACCACTCAGAACTACCATAACCAGTGTGCTACTGTGAAGTGAGCCTAGACCAATCTCCGGCAATGTTCTGGCAGAAGAGAAGTCCGAGTCATAGTTTACCCGCTTACGGATCTATGAGTCCGTTTCAAATATCAAACCCAATACCATTAAACCTATTACGAGATACGCCTCTCAACTCAGGCGAATAATGATCCTTCCTTGGTGGGCGATTCTAACTACCGGTATAGCGATTTTAGTCTTGGTAATTCTATTCCTAGGTCTCCGATTGATATTCAATTCAACGCAGGAAGCAGCGGTCAAAACCTTCACTATTCTGTTTATCGCTATACTCTTTCCGCTTGGGTGGATTACGAAATCCGTCAAACTTGTCGGTCGTATTTTTCCAGTCTCAGAGTGGAGTACGACCGCTTTTGAATACTATCCGGGAATCTGGTTTGGTGAAAAGGTACGTGCGGATTTTGTGGATCGAGGAGAACAATATCTCAACAGTGAGGTCGTGCAACTTGAAAAAGAAAGAGATGAGAAGCAGTTACGAGACTATATTGAGAAGACGCACGAGGTTTCGGGCAGATTAATATCGAATGGGGAGGCCGTGTTTGCATTTTCTATCGCAATTGCAGGAGTATTCTCAGGAACACCAGGGTACGTAATGGCTGCACTTTCAGTTGGATTACTGATAATCGTCGCAGCGAGGTTAACGACCATGGAGTCGCTTCTATACGATATTCCCAAATCGGGAGTAGGTGTGAATCGACTCGAAATGATTCTTGCATGGAACGAAGGGATAGTGAACAACGATTTCCTTCTCAGGAATGTTCTTATTCTTCGGATTATGTATGATGTTGATGGGCGATTGTACGAGCATTATTTATATAGTGTGATGGACAAGTCCGTTGCCGGAGTCAACATGAGTAAGAAAGGTACTGTTCACAATCTTCTCCGGCCATTCATTACGATTCTTGAAGCAAGAATGAGAGATGTAAGCCCCAGAGAACTGAGTAATGAGAAATACGGTGAAAACGTTCTGGAGAACCTCAGGACAGCATCTATTGATGATTCCGAGTCAAACTGACAATATCTCCGTGGATCTTCTCTCTCTTGACCCGGAATGAAGGATTGGCGCATTGAGGTGGCGACTTCTAGTCTCAATACTCTAAAATCTGTCAGGCCAGCAGAGGTCCTTACTGACGAAGCACCACAGACAGTGGGATAAAGTGCGTGAGGCGTCCAACAGTCTCCTAGGGACCGGAAATGCGGAAGAACCTCTGTACTCCGGAGGGGAGCGTTTCTTAGAGAAAGGGTGTTTAAGTTATGGGTTGGGGCGGATTCGAACCGCCGGCCTGCTCCGTGTGAAGGAGCCGTCATAACCGGGCTAGACCACCAACCCGCGTGCATCACTTCGTACCCGAGGCCGAGACTTAAGGGTTACTTTGTCGTGGGACAGATCGTGACGTCGGAGTCCGCCGACGACCCCGAGGCCGAGACTTAAGGGTTACTTCTCGCGGGGGACTGAAGGGCGCGGCCGTCCATCGGTCACGCATGACCCACGAACTGGAGTTCGCGGAGCGGGCGCGGCAGGCGGTCGCGGGCCTGCTCCACGCGCCGCTGTCGCTCGTCGGCCTCTACGCTGAGCGGGCGACGCCGCGGGATCAGTACGCCTGCACGCTCGCGATGCCGCACGAGGAGGTCGAGGCGCTGCTCCACCGCCTCGGCTTCGTCCGCAACCTGCTCTCCTCGCTGAAGTACCGCGCGTACGCCACGGACCCGGAGGTGACCGAGGCGAGTTGGGCGTGGTACCCCGAGGGCGCGCTGTGGAGCGACCACCAGCTTCACCTCGCGCTGTACGTCGGCCCCGACCGCGACACGACCGACGTGTACGCGCACTGGGAGCCGTCGTGGATCCGCCACCCGATCCGCCACTATCGGGCGGAGTCGGTCGACGCGGCGGAGGGCATCCGCCGGTTCAGAACCCTCCTCCGCGAGAACGAGGTCCCGTTCGACGTCCGCGGGGTGGACGAGCGCTACGGCCCCGACGCGGCGGCCGGGACTCGGGAGTGAGACGCGGGCGGGTCGCCGCGGCGGGGCGGTCGCGGATTACTCGCCGTCCGCGTCCGCGGACTCGCCGCGACCGCGGTAGTTGTCGAGCTTCTCGCGCGCGCTCGCGACCGCCTCGCGGGCCTCGCCCTCCGCGCGCTGCTCGAGCTCCTTCAGGTCGGCCATGATGGCGTCCACGCGGGAGGGCTCCGGCTCCTCCTCGTCGCCCACGATGTCGCGGACGCGCTGCTCGACCGGCTCCAGCTCCTCTTTCACGCCCTCCTTGGCGTGCTCGACCGCTCGTCCGAGGTAGTACCGCGCGTCTTCGAAGTGCTTGCTCATACCTGTCCTCTGGGCGGCAACAGATATAGCCCTTGTGGCGGGTCGCCGCCGCCTTCCCGGGAGGTGGGCGGAGGTCCCGCTACTCCTCGGGGATGGCCCCGCGCTCGCGGAGGTCCGCGAGGTCGGCGTCCCGGTAGCCGAACTCCCGGAGGACCGTCTCGGTGTGCTCGCCCAGCAGCGGGGGATGCTGGCGGTAGGTCGCGGGCGTCCGCGAGAACTTCATCGGCGATCCCGGCATCGTCACGCTGCCCGCGGTCGGGTGGTCCATCTCCACGCGCATCCCCCGCGCCTCGATCTGTGGGTCCGCGAACAGCTCCGCCATGTCGCGGACGTGGCTCGCGGGCACGTCGTGCGCCTCCAACGTCTCCACCGCCTCGGCGGTCGTCCACTCCGCGAACGCCGCGTCGAGCGCCGCGTCCAGCGCCTCGCGGTTCCGCACGCGGTCCGCGTTTGTCGCGAAGCGCTCGTCGGCCAGCAGGTCCGGGCGGTCCAGCGCCTCGCAGAGCCGCTCCCAGAAGGCGTTCGACGTACACGCGACGACGACGTAGCCGTCCGCGGTCTCGAACGCCTGGTACGGCGCGATGGTCGGGTGCTTGCTCCCCATCCGGCCCGGCGGGTCGCCCGAGGCGAAGTAGTTGGTCGCCATGTAGCTCATCCACGCCGCCTGCCCGTCGAGCAGGCTCACGTCGACCTTCTGGCCCGTCCCGTCGCCCAACTCGCGCTCTAAAAGCGCCGCGAGGATCGCCTGCGTGGCGTACATCCCCGCGCCGACGTCCGCGAGCGCGACGCCCACGCGGACGGGCGCGCCCCCCTCGACGCCCGTGATCGACATCAGGCCGCCCCGCGCCTGCATCATGATGTCGTAGGCGGGCTTGTCGCGGTCGGGCCCCCACTCGCCGTACCCCGAGATGCCGCAGTAGACGAGGCCGGGGTTCTCCGCCGCGAGGTCGGGGTAGTCGAGGCCCCAGTCGGCCATCTTGCCGACGCGGAAGTTCTCCACGAGCACGTCCGCCTCGCTCGCGAGGTCGCGGAACACCTCGCGGCCCGCCTCGCTCGCGAGGTTCAACTCGACCGAGCGCTTGTTCCGGTTGACGCTGACGTAGTAGGCGCTCTCGCCGGGATCGTCCGCGTCGGCTCCCGCCCGCCCGTCGGCCGCGTCGAACGTCGGGGGGTACCAGTCCCGCGTCTGGTCGCCCGTCCCCGGTCGCTCGACCTTGATCACGTCCGCGCCGAGATCGCCCAGCTGCATCGTACAGAACGGCCCCACCAGCACGCGCGAGGCGTCGAGCACCGTCACGCCCGAGAGCGGCCCCTCGTCCGTCTCCGGATCGCGGGCCTCACCGACCATCGTGGCTCACCATGGTCGGGGATTTCGCCCGGCCGGCCAAAGCCTTTCGCCGAGAGATCGACCGCGGGCGCCAGCGCCACACAAAAGCGTTCGGAACGCGGCGGCGGCCGGCCCCAGCGACAACGGTTATGCCACACGCGGCGAATGACGCCGTATGGACCTACAGATCGACGGGAACGTCGCGCTCACGACCGCATCGAGCAGCGGACTCGGCTTCGCCTCCGCGCAGGCGCTCGTCCGCGAGGGCGTCAACGTCGTCATCAACGGTCGCGACGAGGACCGACTCGCGGACGCCGCCGCGGACCTCCGCGCGGAGGCCGCCGGCGACGCGACCGTCCACCCCGTACAGGGCGACCTCACCGACCCGGACGACATCCAGCGACTCGTCGACGAGACGCTCGAGGAGTTCGGCCGACTCGACCACCTCGTCACGTCCGCGGGCGGCCCGCCCTCGGGCCCGTTCCTCGAAACGGACGACGAGGACTGGGAGAACGCGTACGAACTGCTCGTGATGAGCGTCGTCCGCCTCACCCGCGCGGCCGCCGATCCCCTGCAGGAGGGCGACGGCGGCACCATCGTCAACATCACCTCCCGCTCCGTGAAGGAGGCCATCGACGGGCTCGTCCTCTCGAACTCCGTGCGCATGAGCGTCATCGGGCTGGAGAAGACGCTCTCGCAGGAGCTCGCGCCCGACGTACGCGCCAACGCCGTCCTCCCCGGTCCCCACGAGACGAGCCGCATCGAGGACCTCGTGAACGCCGCCGTCGAGCGCGGGGAGTACGACTCCTACGAGGAGGGGCTCCAGGAGTGGGCGAACAACCCCCTCGACCGCATCGGCGACCCCATCGAACTCGGGAACACGGTCGCGTTCCTCTCCTCGCCGAAGTCCGGCTTCATCACCGGGCAGTCCGTCGTCATCGACGGCGGCGCCGGCAACGCAAACCTCTGAGCGGCGGTTCCGGTCGAAATCGGTGAGGGATAGCCACGCCTTTCCGTGTGGTCTGGAACGAAGTCCCATGGGAATTCTCGATGCGTTCGGTTCGTTAGCCAGTGCGCTCGTCGCAGGATTCGTCATGCTCGCGTTCGCGATCTTGAGCCTGTTCATCACGGTGTTCGTCGTGGACGTCGCCGCGTCGATCGCCGGGTTGAGCCCGGACGACGGCTTCGTCGTGCTCGGAGCGACCGTCCTCGCCGGAACGGCGATCCTCGCGGGCGGCGTCGGCTTCGCGAACCCCGAGACCCAGACGTAAGCCGGCACCCGTACCGACGATCGTTCTTCGTACCCTCCTCCGATTCCGTCCGTCCCCGCCGAGCCGCGTGGCTCTTTCCGACGTTTTTGATCGGTCCATCGGACGTTCGCTATCGTGACCGCCGGTTTATCCGATCGACCGCGGCGAGGAACCCGGGCGACCGCAACCGCTTTTGTCGCCACACGCCACCACCCTGCATGGATCATGTGTCGTTCGACGACGCCGAGACGTACGAACCGGACGAGGGCTGGCAGCGGGCCGCGCTCGCAGGCAGCGACCGCTTCTCCTTCGAGTGGTTCGAGAAGCCGCCGGGCCACTCCTCGCCGATGCACGACCACGAGAACGAGCAGGTCTGCGTCTGTCTGGAGGGGGAGCTGACGGTTCACACCGAGACGGAGACCGTCACGCTCGCCGCCTACGACTCCGTCCACCTCGACGCGTGGGAGTCCCACCGCGTCGAGAACGCGGGCGACGAGCGCGCGGTCGGGCTGGACGTGTTCGCGCCCGGCCGCGGCTTCGAGTTCTGGACCGACCGGGAGGAGTGATGTCCGGCGAGACACACCGGATCGCCCGGACGGTCGAGGGGCGGCCCCTCCTCGGAAACGCCGAGGGGTTCGCTCCGCTCTCCGCGGCCGACTACTCCGCGGACGCGACGACGACCGACGCCCTCGCGGCCGCCGCGACCGGTGACCTACCTCCGATGTCGGCGCTCCCCGCGAGGCCCCGCCCGACTGAGCACGTCCGGTTCGCGGCGCCGTTCGACCCCGGAAAGCTCTGGGGGATCGGGCTCAACTACGCCGACCACGCGGCGGATCTGGACGAGGTCCGGCCCGAGGAGCCGGCGAGCTTTCTGAAACCCGCGACGACGGTCACCGCCCCCGGTGGTCCGATCCGACTCCCGCCGCGGGACGTCTCCGACCGCGTCACCGCCGAGGCGGAACTCGGCGTGGTCATCGGCCGCACCTGCAAGGGCGTCGACGAGGCCGACTTCGCGGACGTGGTCGCGGGGTTCGTCCCGGTCATCGACATGACCGCCGAGGACATCCTCCAGCGCAACCCCCGGTTCCTCACGCGCGCGAAGAGCTTCGACTCCTTCCTCGTCGTCGGCCCGTGGGTGTCCGCGCCCGCGAGCGTCGACCGACTGGCCGAGACGACCGTCCGCACGGTGATCAACGACGAGGTGATCGCCGAGAACACGCTCGACCGGATGCTGTTCTCGCCGCCGGAACTCGTCTCGTTTCACTCCGAGGTGATGACGCTGGAGCCCGGCGACCTGATCAACACCGGCACGCCGGGCGCAGGCGTCATCGAGGACGGGGACACCGTCCGCGCCGAAGTCGACGGCGTCGGCGTCCTCGAGGCCGACGTCGTCCGCGAGTCGTAGAGGTCTCACACCTCCTGCGGAGCTTCTCCGACCGGACCTTCTGTCGGCGGAGCGAGCGTCAGCCACCGATTCTGTATCGCACTATGTCGTTTATCTGATCGGCGGCGGTCGGCGGATCCGGACGATTCTCGGCGAGTTCGTCGGAGATCCTCCGAAATCGGGTCCGATCGACGGCGCGAGAGGAACGGTTGAGCCGCGGCGCACGGGACAGCGCACCCTGCCCGCCTACGTAGCGCCCCGTACCGAGACGCGTGCCGCGGTCGCCGGGAGGTGGACGCTCGTCCTCCGACCGATCGGTGATGCCGTGGCGACCGTGCGGTGACTTGTCCGTCGACCCGTAGCCCCCACGCGTGCGCGTGTGAGAGTTACTCCTCCCTCACTCCCCCGTCTCGACAGGCCGGAGACACGGCCGCCCGCGTTCGGTCCGCGCGGACGCCCGTTCCGGCGTCGTCACTCCCGGGGTCGAGGCGTCGAAGAAGGGGACCGCCGCTATGCGGGGAGCGTGCTGATGCCGTTGATCCGCACGAACCCGTAGCCGCACTCCGGACAGCGCCACTTCGTCTTCTCGCCGAGGTGGAGGTTCATCGCCGCCGACCGGTAGAACGAGCGCGTCTCCTCGCAGTTGGGACAGTCGACCTCCGCTTCGAGGCTCATACGCGGACGTGCACGCGGCGGGAAATTGAAGATGTTGGTTCGGTGCCGGCCGCGTCGCGAAAAGCCGACGATCGGCAGTCTATAAATCGTATATCGAGATACACAAGGTTTCTGTGACCGTTTTTCTGGAGGGGCGTGGCTGGGTGGGCTCTACGGGCAAGATCGATGGGCCGATTCTCGTCACTCTTCTGCGGCGGTCCGTTCCTCGGTGACGAACGCTTCGAGGACGGACGCCGTGTCCCCGCTTCGCGAGAGGACGGTGACGATGTCGTCCGCTCGGACAGTGGTCGTCCCGTGCGGCGTGAGGACGCGATCGCCGCGCTCGATGGCGATGATCAGGGCATCGTCGTCGAGGAGCCCCTCCTGAACGGCCGCCTCGAGCGTGAGTCCGACGATGGGTGCGTCCTCCGAGACCGTCACATCGACGACGTTCGCGTCGCCCGCGAGACTGATGAAGTCGGTGGCGTCGGTGGTGGGCGGTTCGTCGTCGGGGCCGAACGGCGCGTAGGCCCCGTCGGTCTCGCTCTCGATCAGCGTCTCGTCCTCGATCTCGATCCCCAGTTTCGAGAGCGCGCGCGTGATGCGCCGGAGTGACTCGGTGTTCTCTCCCACCGCCAGGACGTGGAGGTTTCGTCGCCCGGTCATCAGTTCGCGGACGTTGATGACGCCGGGAACCGCGAGCGCTTCCCGCGCCAGCGCCTTTCGCTCGGAGACCGGCGCGTTGCACACGTAGAGGTTCGTCAACTGCCCCTCCGCGCGTTCGAAGTCGATCCCGGCGGTGTAGCCGCGGATGATGCCGTGTTCCTCGAGCTGGTCGATCCGGTTCCGGACCGTACCGGCCGAGACGTTCACCTGCTCTGCGATCGTCGGCGCGGACGTGGTTCGGGCGTCGCGCATCAGCTCGTAGATGATGCGCCGATCAATGTCGTCGAGCCGGTAGTCCATACGGCGCGTACCACGGGGATCCACTTTATCCCGCGGTTCAGTATGACGCCGATTCAGCCAGGGAAGTGCACACGTGTTACTGAATCAAAAATATAACCCGGTCATTTCTGCTCATCGAGTAATTCTATCGGAACGATTATATTCGACGTCTCCGACGGTCCGACAATGACTCTCGTCGAAGCGATCGAACGCAGCGTGGGGTGGACAGCCGCTCGTTCCGTTCCCGACGATCGTGACCACAGTCCGAGACCGACCGTGGAGACGGGGCGGCTACGAATCGTCCGGGGGGTGCGGTGACGTGGCGCTTCTCGACCACGTGCTGCTCCCGGTCGCGAGCGAGTCGGACGCACGAGCGACGTGTGACGCGCTTCGCCCGCACGTGGACCGCATCCAGCGGGTCACCGCTCTCCACGTGATCGAGAAGGGCGGCGGGACCATGGACAAGGCGCCGCTGGAGAAGCGGCGCGAGGACGCGGCCGCCTGCCTCGCGGTCGTCGAGGCGGCCCTCGCGAGCGAGGTTGCCGTGGACACGCGGACGGCGTTCGGAACGGACGTCGTCGAGACGATCTTCGACGAGGCGGCGTCCGTCGGTGCGACCGCGGTCGTCGTACGTCCGCGGGGCGGGAGCCGGCTCGTTCAGTTCGTCGCCGGCGATACCGCGGTGAAGCTCGTCACGGACCCAGCGGTTCCGGTGATCTCGCTCCCGGGCCTCGGCGCGGAGGACCACGGATGACCGACGAAGAACTGGCGAAGGACCTGGGGTTGGTCTCGGCGATGACCATCGGGATCGGAACGATGATCGGCGCCGGCATCTTCGTGCTCCCCGGCGTCGCCGCGCAGGCGGCGGGCCCCATCGTCGTGGTCTCGTTCGTGGTCGGCGGGCTCGTGGCGATGGTCAACGCCCTCTCCGTCTCCGAGCTCGGCACGGCGATGCCGAAGGCCGGCGGCGGCTACTACTACGTGAACCGGGCGCTCGGTCCCCTGTTCGGCTCGATCGCCGGGATGGGCGACTGGATGGGGCTCGCGTTCGCCTCCGCGTTCTACAGCATCGGGTTCGGTCAGTACCTCGCCACGCTGGCGCCGATGCCGAGCGTGCTGTTCCTCACTGACGTGCAGGTCGGCGCGCTGTTCGCGGGCGCCGCGTTCGTCCTCGTGAACTACGTCGGCGCGAAGGAGACCGGCGGGGTGCAGACGGTCATCGTGACGCTGCTTCTGGGGATCCTGACGCTGTTCGCAGTCCGCGGCTGGCTCGCGTTCGACGCCGCGACCCTGCTCGGCACTGACGGCGTCGCGCCGATGGGCTACGGGGCCATTCTACCGGGGACGGCTCTCGTATTCGTTTCCTTCCTCGGGTACGCGAAGATCGCCACGGTCGCCGAGGAGCTGAAGAACCCGGGCAGAAACCTCCCGATCGCCGTCATCGGAAGCGTGGCGATCGTGACCGTCATCTACGCCGTGCTCGTGTCGATCATGCTCGGCGTCGTGCCGTGGACCGATCTCAGCACCAGCGCGCCGCTGACGCAGGCGACGGAGGTCGCATTCGCGGGCGAGTACGGGGCGATCGCGGTGGGGATAGTCACCGTCGGGGCGCTCCTGGCGACGGCCTCGAGCGCCAACGCCTCGATCCTCGCGTCCGCGCGGATCAACTTCGCGATGGGGCGAGACGGCATCGTCACCGACTGGCTCAACGACATCCACCCGAAGTTCGCGACGCCGTACCGGTCCATCGTGGTGACGGGCGCGATGATCCTCGCGTTCATCGCGCTGCTCGGACAGGACCTCGAGGTGCTGTCGAAGGCGGCGAGCGTGCTCCACCTCGTCGTCTACGCGCTGATGAACGCCGCTCTGATCGTCTTCCGGGAGACGGACGCGCCCGAGTACGACCCTGACTTCACCGTCCCGCTCTATCCGGTGACGCCGATCCTCGGGGTGGTGCTCTCGCTCGGGCTGCTCGCGTTCGTCGGGCTCCGCGAGCTCGCCCTCTCGGCCGTCTTCGTTGTCGGCTCCGTGCTGTGGTACGTCGCCTACGCGAACCGCCATACGGAGGGACAGGGGCTGCTCGGTCGTCACGTCTCGGCGGGCACGCAGGGCGAGGAGTCGGTCGCCACGACGCCGGACGCGGACGCGGGGCCGACGGTCATGGTCGCGCTCTCGAACCCGCGCACTGAGGGGCCGCTGATGACGCTCGCCGGCGCGCTCGCGAAGGCGAAGGGGGGGACCGTGTTCGCGACGCACGTCGTGCAGGTCCCCGACCAGACGTCGCTGGCGGCCGCGGCCGAGCGCCGCCGGGGCGTGATGGACGAGTCCGAACGCCTGTTGGCCGAGGCCAGGGAGGACGCCGAACGGTTCGACGTCCCCGTCGAAACGCGGACGATCCTCTCCCACCAGGGCGTCGCGGAGGTGTTCGACGCCGCGCGGGACCACGAGGCCGACACCCTCATCATGGGCTACGGCGGCACGCGGCTGGCCGGCGGGCGCGCGGAGGGGACGCTCGACGAACTCGCGCAGAGCCTCCCGTGTGACGTGCTCGTGCTCAACGAGCGGTCGTTCGACCCGAGCGAGGTGCTGCTCCCGACCGCGGGCGGCTACTCCTCCGACCTGTCCGCGGAGGTCGCCCGCGCGCTCCGGGACGCGGTCGGCGCGAACGTCACGCTGCTGTACGTCGCCGACGACCGCGAGACGGGCCGGGCGTTCCTCGGCGAGTGGGCCGCCGAACACGACCTCGACGACGCGGAGATCCGCGTCGAGACGGGGGCGGTCGAACCGGCGATCAGAAGGGCCGCGGCCGACCGGACCCTCGTCGTCGTCGGGGCGACCGAACAGGGCTTGCTCTCGCGCGTTGTGCAGGGCTCCCTCGCGCTCTCGGTGCTCGAGAACCTCGACGCGTCGGTCCTGCTCGCGGAGCGCCCCACCTCGCGGTCCCTCCGCGAGCGGCTGTTCCGCTGACCGGCGCCCGGCTTGGGTTCCTCCGGCCGCCCCGGCCGGCCCCGGCCGGCTCCGGTGGCTACATGGGGCGTCTCCGCGAGTGAGCGAGCATGCCCGCTTTCACGACGGAGATCGACGTGCGGTTCCGGGACATCGACGCGATGGGCCACGTCAACAACGCGGTGTACGCCACCTACACGGAGCAGGCGCGGACGGACTACTTCAGGGAGGTGACCGACCGCGGTCTCGACGGGATCCCGAGCGTGCTGGCGACGCTGTCGGTGGACTTCCGGGCGCCCGTCACGCTGGAGGAGGGATCGGTGACCGTCTCGCTCGACGTGCCGGAGCTCGGCCGGTCGTCGATCCCGATGTCCTACGAGATCAGGACGGAGAAGGGCGTCGCGGCGGAGGCCGAGACGGTGCAGGTCATCGTCGACGAGGACGGCTCCTCGATGCCGATCCCCGACGATCTCCGGTCGGCGATCGAGGCGTATCACGACCTCTGAGCTTCGAGGGGCGGGTCGGATCCGTTAGGAGTCGGCTGTCCCCGCCTCGTCGTCCGCCTCGACCGCGGGGTCGTGGCGCTCGAACCACTCCGTCAGTTCGCGGACGCGGTGAGTCGCGCGCTCGGGGTCGCCGACGTTGTGGTGTTCCTCCGGATAGACGACGAGGCGCGCGGGGACGCCCCGCTTCTTGACGCTCACGTAGAGCTGTTCGGCCTGCGAGGGGGGACAGCGCCAGTCCTTCCCGCCAGCGGTGATCAGGAGGGGCGTGTCGATCGCGCCGGCGTCCGTGATCGAGGAGTGCTCGCGGTAGGCGTCGACGTTCTCCCACGGGAGTCCGAACTCCCACTGGTGCCAGTTGTGGTTGTCGTCCGTGCCGAACGTGGAGTAGAGGTCGTAGATCCCGTGTTCGGGCGCGGCCGCGGCGAACCGGTCCGTCCGCGTGACGATGTGGGCGGTCGTGATCCCCCCGTAGGAGAAGCCGGTGACGAACAGCCGGTCGGGGTCGGCGTAGCCGCGGTCGACGAGGTGCTCGACGCCGGAAATCACGTCGTCGGACTCGAGTTCGCCGCGGGAGCCGTTGAGCGCCTCCGCGAACTCGCTGCCGTAGGAGGTGGAGCCGCGGTAGTTGACGCGGATCACGACGTAGCCCCGCGAGCACCAGTAGGCGTGCGGGAAGTGGAACGTCGGCGCGTCGTAGGACATCGGGCCGCCGTGGATCGCCGCGACCGTCGGGGCCGGGTCGGGGTCGTCGGGGTCGAAGCCGGGCGGCCGGTAGACGACCGCCTCGACCGACTCGCCGTCCGAGTTCTCGAAGGCGACCCGCTCGCTCGTCGGCTGCTCGTGGGCGGTGAGGAACGACTCGTTGAGCAGCGAGAGCCGCCGGAGGTCCGCCTCGTCGGCGCCCGCGAGCGCGTCCGCGTCGACCGCGTACACGTCGGACCCGCCCTGGGGGCTGGAGAGGGTGCAGGCGACCGTGCCGCCGGCCATGTCGAACCGGCCGAGGGTGCGGTCGCGCCCCTGCGAGTCGAAGACGCGGACGGGCTCGTCGCGGTCCGCGCGCAGTTCGACGAGACGGGTCCAGCCCTCGTCGGCGACCGGGCAGACCAGCGTGTCCGCGTCGCGCCACCGCGGCGCGCCGAACCGCGCGACCGTGCGGTCGAGCGACCCGGAGACGGAGGCCGGCCCCGGGTCCGCCTCCCTCCCGTCGGTCGCGTCCGGGCCGTCCGCCGCGACGTACACCTCCGTCGGCTGGTACCAGTTCGTCGGGTTGCCGCCGGCGAACGCCACCCGGTCGCCGGAGGGGGACCACTCGGGGCTCGAGCAGCGCAGCGTCCCGCCCGTGAGCCGCCGCCTGTCGGTGCCGTCGGGCGCGATGGTGTACACGTCGGCGGCGAGGGTGTCGTCGGGGTCGGTCGCCTCGCCCGGCGGGTCCTCCCGGTCGACGGAGACGTACGCGATCCGGTCATTCGCGCCCCACGCCGGCTGGAGGCCCATGATCGGCTCCGAGGAGCCCGCGCCGTAGGCGTCGTCGAGTCTGGTCTCCTCGCCGGTCGCGGCGTCGACGACGAACAGGTAGGTGGTGACGGTGTCGGTGAAGCCCACGCCGTCGAACTTGTGTTGGAGGCGCTCCGTCTCGACCGGACCGCCCTCCTCGCGGGCGTCGAGGTACTCGCGCTCCTCGACGGTCGGGTCGCGCGCGGAGATGACGAGCCGCTCGCCCTCGGGCCCCCAGTCGAACTCGCGGACGCCCTCCTCGCGGTCGGTCACCTGCCGGGCGTCGCCGCCGAGCGCGAGGTCGAAGACCCACACCTGCGGCTTCGGCTCGTCGTCGCCGTTCGGGCCGTCGTTCTCGTCGTCGTCCGCTCCCCCCTCGGCGTCTTCCTCGCCCGTCTCTTCGTCCGCCTCCTCGTCCGCGTCGCGTCCGCGCCCGCGGTCGAGGTCATCCTCGCGCGCCGCGAGGAAGGCCAGCCGCTCGCCGTCGGGGGACCACGCGGGAGCGCGAGCGTCCGACGCGCGCGAGAGGCGGTGGGGGTCACGAGACCCGTCCGCGGGCGCGACGTACAGCGCGCTGTGGCGCTCGTCCGGGTCGGGGTGCATCTCGTCCGCCACGAACGCGACGCGGTCGCCGTCCGGCGAGACCGCCACGTCGTTCGGCATGCGGAGGTCGTGGTACGCATCGAGCGGGATGGGGTCGGGCATGGGGCGCCGTACCCGGGCCGCCCAATTGGGTGTTTGGGTGGCGGCGGGTTGCGTGCGTCCCGCTCGCGGCCGACTCGCGGCCGCGCCGGTCGGGGTCGGCACACGTCCGGCGACGGCGGGTCGATGCGGGTTCGGAACTCCCGGCTGATGTCAGATATAATATGACGTTGGATATAAGTGAGTCCGACTCGGTGTGCGTTCTGTGTCATCTGGTGACAAAAGTCACGTCCCTGTCAGGCGATCGGACGACGCGTCCGGTCGGGGGGCGGTCCGAGCCGACGGTGGTGTGGATCTGGAGCCGCCCCCGGTCGAGGGGTCCCGGGAGTACGCGACCGCGCTGGATCGGCTGACCCGGCTGGACCGGCAGCTCGGGTCGGATCCGGAATCGCTGGACCGGCCGGCGGTCGTTCAGGCGGTCGATCGGTTCCTTCGCGTCGACTATCGCGGCGGTGGCTACGCGTCGGGCCTCGTGGAGGCGGCGAGACTGATCGTCGAGTTCCGCCTCGGGGCCGAGGACCTCCCCGACGTCGACGTTCCGCGGAGTCCCCACGACGACCTCCTCGACTGGTGTCTGACGGCCGGTCGCGGGGACGCGTCCGGCGGCCTCGACGCGGACCGCTTCGAGTTCTGCATGGCGCGGTCGGAGTGGCGCCGGTTGCTGTTGCGGACGGTGGCCATCCACGGCGCGAGCGTCCCGCTGACCGACGACCAGATCGCTCGTCTCTCGACGCTGGACGTCGGTTCGGTGCCGGTCGTCCCCGTCGCGAGGGCGTTACGGGAGCGCGGGCGGCCGGACGCGGCTGCCGACCTGGTGGCCGAGGCGCTGGACGCCCGCACCTCGCTGCGGACGCCGGTCCCGCTGCTCGCGGTCGCGGACGACCTGGGCCTCGAGGAGCGATTTCGACGACATCTCCGGGGCAGCCTGAACCGCTGGGAGCCGGAACAGGGGGTCGACCGGCTGGAGTCGCTCGTGGAGTTCGGCCGCCGAGCGGAGTGCTACCCGGAGATCGTCCTCGCGGTCGAGCGGTGGCTCCGCGAGTGCGAGCCCGATCCGGCGGATATCGACGGGCGCCTGATCGCCGCCTCCATCGAGGCGCTGCTGTGCGGGACCGACACCGGCCGCGAGGACGCGCTCGAACTCTACCGAACGTACCTCTTCCCCGCGGCGGAGCTGTTCGACGTCGGCCCCGAGCTGTTCGAGGCGGCGGATGCGGCGGGGCGCCGGGAGATCGCGACCGACGTGTTGACCGCGTACGACGCCGACACCTACGTCTCGGGCGAGAGCGACCGAGAGACCGGGATGATGGCCGCCAGGGCGGCCGAAACCGACGAGCGCTGGCACGACGCGTTCGACGTCTGGGCGGCGCTGCTGGAGGACCATCCCGACCCGGCCGTGTGTCGGAACGCGGTCGAGAACAGGCTCCGGGTCGGCGACCTCGAGACCGCCGAGGAGTACGTCGAACGGCTCGAGGAGGAGTTCGGCCAGGAGGTCCGAGCGGCCCGGTTCCTCATGCGGATCGGGAGCCGGCGCAACAACGCCAGACGGGTGGTCGAGGTCGCGGAGTCGACCGACGGCGTCTTCCCCGACGCGTCGGAGGACGATGCCGAGGCCGTGGCGACGGCATACGTCGAGTCGCTCGCCGGCCTGGGTCGGTGGGAGCGGCTCGAGTCGTTCCTCGAGGACGACGCGGCGCTGTCGAACAGGGACCGCCGGTTCTACGACCGGCTGTCGAGGTTGATGCAGTACGTTCAGGAGGACGGTGCCGCCGTCGACGGGCAGACCGCGGTCGACGTCACGGAACGACTGCTGGCGGCGCCCATCGACACCTCGGAGCTACAGCTCCTGTTGAACCTCGGCGTCGTGCGGAAGGTGGCGGACCGGGTTCGCACGGAGCACCCGGACCTCGAGGAGCGGCTCGACGTCGTGGAGGGGTTAGTCGATATCCTGGTCTCGCTCCACGCCGAGCGGTTCATCGACGAACTGAGCGAGGCCGGCGTCGACACGGACGGCTTCGAACGGAACCTGGCGGAGTCCGACCTCAGACGGGGCGGACGGCAGCTGCTGACGGAGCTCGAACGGGAGGCCCGGCGCGCGGGCATCACGGAGGCACACTGATCATGGTAACTACTGGAAACCTACTCATCGTCGCATCGATCCTGGTCGGAACCGGCGGTCTCGGGGCGGTCCTCTACCGCTCCCAACAGCAGGAGCAGGCACAGCTCGAGTCCCTCGAGGACGAGATGAAGGGGGCGTTAGACGACAACGCGGACCGCATCGAGGCGTCGGTCGACCAGGCGGTGACCGAGCAGGTCGACAAGCTCGAGGAGTCACAACAGGAGCTCAACGAGATCGGCGACGACTTCGAGGCGGTCTTCGACCGGATGGACGAGGCGGTCGGCGGGTTCTCCGCTGCGATCGGCACCGTCGATGACTTCGAGGGGCTCCGGCAGTGGGGCGAGACGCTCGACGACGCCGCCGAGCCCGTCGAGCGCGTCGCGAACAACGTCGAGACCTGGCGGCAGGAACAGCAGCAGCTGCTCGACGAGACGACGGACATCCTCACCGAATGGGCCGCCCAGCACCGGCGCGTCGAGGAGGTGTACGAGGAGTCCATGGAGGGGCTCGAGGAGTGGCAGACCGAACACACGATCACCCAGCGGGAGAACTCCGAGGCGCTCAAGTCCCGCCTGGAGCAGCTCCAGGAGAACTCCGAGGCGATGCGGCGGACGGTGGAGCAGCTGAACGAGACCATCCAGAAGGAGGCGGAGACGCGGGAGATGCTCGCGCAGGACGTCCCCGAGACGCTGGCCGGCCTCGAGGAGGTCAGCGAGACCCTCTCGGACCTGAACCAGCGGCAGTCGCAGGCGATACAGAAGCTGGACGGCATCGCGACGCCGATGGAGGAGGCGGCCTCCGAGTTCGAGCGCCAGTCCGCGGAGGTCCTCGACCAGATCCGCCAGCAGGCCGACCGGAACCGGACCGTCCAGGACGAGGTCTCGGAGGCGATCCGGAACTCGAACCAGGATCTCGCCTCGAGCGTCGACGAGCTGCAGGCCACGGTCGCCGAGCTCGAGGCGACCCAGACGCCCGCCGCGCTGGAGTACGCGAAGGTCGCGCTCCTCGCCGTCACCGCCGCGGGGGTCCTCGCCGTCGCCTTCCTATGACCGACCGAGGGCAGGCCGACCCGGAACAGCTGGAGCGGTTCCTCTCGAACCGCGAGGGGGAGTCGGGGGTCGACCCCGGGGAGCTCCGGCCGCGGCACCTCGTGGCGGTGGCGACGACGACGGACGACGGCCTCGCGTCGCTCGACGAGGAGTTCGACTGGGCGGGGCTGCTGGAGGCGCTGTCGGAACTGGAAGCCGACGAGCAGTCCCGGTGGCTGCGTCGGCTCGTCCGGAACCTTGGCACGCGGACCGCGGCGGGGATCGAGTCCGAGGAGGGCGTCCGCGCGCTCGGCGACCGAGCGTATCAGCTCCGCCACCGGAACCCCGAGGTGTTCATCGCGTTCCTGGACGAGGTCCAGTCGCTGCTGCGGTACGACACCTCCTCAGAGGGCATCTCGGCCGCGGAGGAGGAGTTCCGACGGCTCGCCGAGGTCGGGGACCGCGAGTCCGACGAGCGCGTCGCGGCGTTCCGCGAACGGGACATCCAGCAGCGGCTCGTCGACCCGAATCTCGGCGCGGAGTCGCGGGTCTCGCTGCTGCGGACGCTCGGCGACGAACCGCTCGCGGACGTTCCGACGCGGATGGTCGTCGACGTCCTCTATCCGCTGCGGAACCACTACGACGCCGCGGTCGAGAAGGCGGCGCTCGACGCCTACGAGACGTGGGCGAAACAGCTCGACGACCGGCGCACGGCGGAGGAGGCCATCGAACTGCTCGAGGAGGACCTCGCCGGCGACCTCGACGAGCTGCCGACCTCGATGGTCACGGGCATCGTGATGTCCGGGTACGTCGGTCCCGCCATCGTCGAGTGGCTGCGTGAGCTGCCGCGCATCGAGAGCCGGCAGGAAGTCGTCGTCTCGGCCTTCGAGACGCTGGAGCACGTCCCCGGCCTCCGCGGCTGCGCGGACGACGTCTGCTCGTTCCTCCTCCGGGACGCTCACGAGGACGAGGCGGTGCACGCGGGCATCGACGTCCTCGAGTCGGTCCTCGTCGGCTTGGAGCCCCGGCAGGAGACGGAGACTCCGGCTCAGACCGACCACATGCGGGGCGTGTTCTTCACCGAGGCGGAGCTCGGCGTCGACGAGGCGGTCCGGTCCACGCTGCAGACGATCGTCGAGTCCTCCTCCTACTCCGAGGCGGTCCGCGCGCACGCGGCGAGCGCGTGGCTCTCGGTTCGGCCGCCCGAGATCCAGCGGCTCCTGTGGGAGATCGACGCCGAGGACGTCGGGGAAAGCGCCGTCGCCGACGCCAAACTCGAGGCCGCGGCCGACCACCGGCTCGTCGAGTTCGTCGACGTCGCGGCCGACCTCTGGGACGCCGCCGAGGGGGACGCGGACAAACGGCTCCGGCTCGTCGACGCGCTGGACCGACTCGAGTCGCGGGAGATCGTGGACGTCCTGCTGGACCCGGCGTTCGACGCGGACGACGGGGAACTGCGGCGTGCGGCCCGCGAGGCGCTCGTCGACGCCGGCTACGAGTCGGAGGTCGAACGCGAGTCGCAGCGCCGCACCACCGCCGACCGGATCGAGGCCCGCTTCGACGCGATGTCCACGGCGACGGACATCGACCGCGAGATCCGCGACCGGGCCGAGGAGCGAGCGTCGACGGAGGACGAGCGAAAGCGGGCCGGCCTGGAGGCGGCCGAGGCCGCGTCGAAGAGCGTCGACAACCTGGCCGAGTTCCGGTCGCAGGGGGCGACGCGGATGCTGAAACTGGCGCCGCTGTTCGACCAGCTGCAGGAGCTCGAGGAAGCGATCCGCGAGCTCGTCGGCCGGATCGACTCCCTGCGCGACGAGGTGCAGACGGAGCGCGACGAGGCGAAGCGGATCGAGCGCGACATCGAGGCGGTCGAGAGCGACATCGACGCGGCCGAAGGGGACCTGGACAGCGCGCGACGGGAGAAGGACGACGTCGAAAACCGGATCCAGGAGCTGCAACATGAGGTCATCCCCAGCCTGGAACAGGAGGTCGGGTCGCTCCAGCGGGAGTTCCGGCAGCTGGACGGCAAGGAGCCGTCACCGCGGGACTTCTCCGGGGAGAACTGGCGGGAGCAGTACGAGCGGAGACACGACGAGTGGGAACGGAAGATGGGCGAGATAAACCGGGAGATCGAGAAGCTGGAGGGGAAGCAGAACGAGGCGGAGACGGAGCTCTCGAACCGCAAGTCCGATCTCCGGCGGCTGACCGCCGACATCTCGGACCTCGAGGACGAACTGCGGCGGCTCCGCGACGATCACCGCGACCTCGAGAGCGACCTCGAGGACTCGCTCCAGCGCATCGACGGCTACCGGCGCGAACTCGAGAACCGGCAGTCGGAGCTCCGCGAGATCAGGGAGGAGTACGACCGCGTCCAGGCGCGGGTCGACGACATCGTCGGCGAGTTAACCGGCGTGCGACAGTCCGCCCGGTCGCGGGAGGCCACGCTGCGGGACCGGGGCGAGACGGCTCGGTCGCGCGCCGACTCGCTCCGGGGGACGCTCCGGTCCCTCGCCGAGACGCAGTCGGAGGCGCTCGACCGGCGAACGCGCCAGGCCGAGCACGTCAGGGAGCTCGCGGACCGGCTCGACGCGGACCACGACGACCTCGCGGCCCTCGGCGAGCGGACGAGGGCGGAGGTCCCGGAGGCCGACGTGGCGGCGGTCGAGTCGGCGGAGCGAGCGCGAACGCGCCAGTACCGCCGCAACGAGACGGAGTGGCGGCTGGACAGCGTCTTCAGGCGGGCCGTCGAGGCGGACAGGGTCGCGGACGTCGACCAAGAACTGGCGGACCGGGCCGCCGAGCGAGTCGAGGGCGGTGAGGAGCGATGAGACAGCGCCCCCGCCGCGCCGGCGACGCGGAGCGGAACCGGTCGAACTGGGACGAGCTGTTGAACGGGACGGAGAGCCTTCTGAACGACTCGAAGTCGCTCCAGCGGGAGATCGAGGGGTCGACGGACCGCATCGAGGAGACCTGGGAGGGAACCGCGGCCGACGTCGAGGAGACCCGGAGCGACGTCGCTCGGACGACGGACCGCCAGGAGTCGGCACGGGGGGCCGAGGCCGACTTCGACGCGGGCGAGGCGGCCGGACCGCCGCCGGCCGTCTCGGCGGGCGAGTCGGTCCACGGTGACCCCGACCTCCCGGCGCGAAACGACTACCACCTCTCCGATCCCGTGACCGTCGACGAGGTCGCCGAAGCGGTCGCGGAGGCCGAACAGCGACCGGCGGTCGAGCCCGAGACGCCGGTCCCGTACACCGAGAAGGACTGGTTCGAGCTTCACTCGGACCGCTTCCCGATCGGCGAGGACGTCTTCCCCATCGGCTTCCGCGAGGGGGCGCCCGAGGTGGCGGCCGACGACGAGGAGCGCCCGGCGGAACGCGAGCCAGCCGATCGCCGGCAGCGCGACGAGAACAGGGAGGGGGACACATGAGCGGCGCGTCGGCGGTGTCGTCCGCCGTTCGCCGGCTCAGTGCGGGACGGGGGGACGCGGCACAGCGGAACGCGGACGCGCAGACGCTGGCGGACGCGCCGCCGGGGGACCGGCGCGTCACGCGCGCGCTGGTGTTGGGGCTCTGGGACGACGACCGGGACGTTCGACGGCTCTGCAAGCGGACCCTCCGGCGCCGGTTCCGGGAGATGCGCGCCGACGACCGGCGACTGCTCCTGGAGGTCCTCTTCGTGAACCTCGCGGGAGCGTCCGACCCGCCGAGACAGGCCGTGAGCTTTCTGTCCGCGGTCGTCGGCTGGGTGCGGAACCACCGGTCGTCCGAGCCGCACCTGTTCTCGGCGATCGTCGCCGAGGCCGAGCGCTCCCGGCGCGGGGGGAGCTATCCACCGCGCGTCAGGAACGCCCTCAAGGACCTCTACCGGAGCGCCCCGACCGACGACTCGCCGACGGCGGACGTCGTCACGAACTTCAACCAGCAGCGGTCCCTGAACCAGCTGCTCTCGGAGACGGCGCCGCCGGAGGAGGTCAAGAGCTCGCTCCGGCTGCTCGGCGACGGGTCGCTCTCGGAGACCGACTTCGACGTCCTGCTGTACCACCTGGTTCCGCTGCGGAACAGCAAGGACCAGTCGGTGATGATGACGGCGCTGCGGAACCTGAAGGAGTGGTCGGCGGAGCTGCCGGGCGACGACGAGTTCGCGCTGACCGAGGCGGTCGAGGCGCTCGACGCCTACCAGCGCGCCGACCGCGAACAGCTCCCCGGCCGGCTCCGGAACGAGATCGCCCTCTCGGAGGTCGCGGTGGAGGCGCTCGGCCAGGAGGTCGACCGGCTGCGCGACCTCCCCCAGTACCGCCAGTCGATCGAACACGTCATCGAGACCCTCGACGGCGTCACCGGCGTTCGAGCGGTGGTCGACGTGCTGCTCGACGTCGCCGCGGAGGAGACGGGTCCCGAACGACGGGAGGCGGTCCGGGCGCTCTGCTCGGTCCTCACCGGCCTCGACGCGGAGGTCGAGGAGCGCCCCGACGTTCGCTACCGCGACCGCGTCCGGTACGTCACCGACGACGAGGTGGCGGCGACGGACGCGGAGATCCGGACGCTCTTCCAGGAGATCGGCGAGCGCGGGTCGGCCGACGAGGCGACGGTCTCCGCCGCGGTGGCGGAGCTGATACGGTCCCGGCCGGAGGACCTCGCGGAGCGGCTGACGGCGCTCCTGGACGACCGCGACCCCGACGATCCGGTCGTCGCCGCCGCGCTGGATGCGGTCTCGAACGAGGTGATCCTCGCGGCGGCCGACCCGGTCGCCGAGGCGGCCGCGGACGCCGGCGAAAGCGACCCGGCGGGAGCGCGGGAAGCGGTCGCGGCGCTGGAGACGCTCGGCCACGACGACGCGCGCGATCACCTCTCGCAGCTGATGCGGGACGCGCCGGACCCCCTCGGGCCGGCGGCCAGGGACGCGCTCGTGCGAAGCGGGTACTACCAGACCGTTCGCGCGCGGGAGACGGCCGACCGAGCGCGCGCTCGGGCGAGCGAGAGCGAACGCCGGGGCGACCAGCGGGAGCGCCGCGAGGCCGACCGGCGCGAGGAGCGAGTGCAGTACAAACGGCGGGAGGCCGAGTTCCGCCGACAGCTGCTGTCCGCCGGACGGACGCTCAGGGACGGCTTAATCGAGGTTCTGGAGCGCCGGATCGACTCCCTGGACACGCTCGTCGAACTCCAGCAGGAGGACCGTCGGGTCCAGCGCCTCGTGGAGGAGGCGCCCAGCTACCACCAGCAGCTGGGTGCGTATCTGCGTCGCCTGGACCTCGGGACCGACGTGGAGGCGGGAATCGCCGAGGAGTTCGCGTGGATCGAGCGGAACGTCGCGTATCTGGAGCGGCTGGCCGAGGCCGACGACCGGCGCGCGTCCGCGCTCGACGACCGGCTATCCGAGGTCGACGAGGAGCTGTCCTCGCTGGAGGCGGTCGACGCGCCGGACCAGGACGAGCGGACGCGGACCGAGCTCCTCGAGGCGGAACGCGAGTCGCTCCGGGAGGTCCGCGAGGGGTATCGGGCGGACGCTCGGGAGGGGGAGCAGACGGCCGCGGACCTGCGACAGCGCCTGGAGCGGAAGCGCGCGAACCTGGAGGACGCCTCGGTCGCCGTCTCGGGGTCGTTCTCCGACATCGAGGGCGCGATCGCGTTCGCGCGACAGCGCGAGCAGCGCATCGGCGCGCTCACCGACAGGCGGGAGTCAGAGTGGGAGCGCGTGCTGGACGCGGCCCGCGAGCGCGAGTCCGACCTCGAGGACCGCCTGTCGACGCTCCGGTCGACGGTCGAGGACCTGGAGTCGGTCCAGCGGTCCATCGACGGGACGACGAAGGCGATCGGCGACGACAGGCTGGCCCAACAACACCGCTCCCAGCTGAGCCGCGAGGACCAGGCGGTGCTGGGCCGGATCGAGCCGCGCGCCCGCGGAGCGGCCAAGCAGCGCCACGACGCGGCGGTCGCGGAGTCGGAGTTCCACAGACACCACGAGGAGTACCTGGCGCTCATCAGGCGGTACTACGAGTCGCGGCTCGACGCCGTCGGGTCCGGGCGGTTCGCGGACCAGTACGCCGACTCGATACGGGAGATCGAGGCCGACGTGGAGGAGTACTATGAGTGAGCCAGCCGACGGCGTCGAGTTTTCCGCTCTCCCCGACTGGGCGGACCGCTTCGTTCGGGATCTGGACGATCGGTTCGGTGTCCTGTCGGGCGACCGCGCCGAGAAGAACTTCCCGCGGGGGGAGGCCCCGCCCTGGCTCCGCGGCGATCACGACGGGGGCGACGGGAGCCCGCCCGACTGGCTGGACAGCTTCCTCATGGACGGGAACCCCGACCTCCAGCGGCTGTGGATGGACGAGGGGTTCCTGGGGCCCGACCCCGAGTGGCTGGCCGAACTCCACCAGCACGAACGTGCCGACGTCGCCCGCGTGTTCATGCTCGTCGGCAACGTCCACGACTACGCGTTCTCCCCGCACCGCGGGTTCACGCCGGTCATCGACCGGCTGGAGCGGAGCGCGGCCGCGCGGAAGGACTGGGTCGTCCGCTACTCCCTCTCGAACGGCTTCTCCGACCCGATCAGGGGGGACTCGACGCCGGCCGACGACCCGACGCCGTTCGAGGTGCTGGAGGAGGACGACCTCGACCTCCGGGACGGGCGAGCCCGGAGCCCGCAGGAGGCCCTCGACCGCGACCTGCAGGTCATCGAACGACTGCTCGGGGCGGGCTACGACGGTGGCGTCTCGGTCATCGTGGACAACCTGCAGCTGCTCGTCCCGCCCGACTCCACGAACGTCAACCGGAACGTCCTGACCGACGCGATACAGCGGTGGGCCCAGTCCCCGGAGATGTTCCGGAGCGAGAACCAGGTGGTCCTCCTGGCCGACGGGACCGACTCCCTCAACGACGACCTCCGGTCCGGGACGAGCCACGTCGACACGATCGAGGTCCCGCGTCCCGAGACGGCCGAGGCCCGGCTGAAGTTCCTGACGACCCTCTTCACGGGGTCGCGCGTCGACCACATGCCCGGCGTGCGCCTCGACGCGGCCGGCGAACCGGTCCGGTTCAGCGACGAGTTCGGCGACCGCATCGACGAGAAGCTCGCGACGCTGGCGAACAGGACGTCGGGCCTCGACAGGGTCGGCCTCGAGAACCTCGTCTTACAGGCCCGCTCCGAACGGGACGGGGAGCTGACGATGGAGTACGTGACGGAGGCGAAGCGGGACCTGCTCTCCGAGGAGAGCGGGGGGCTGTTGCAGGTCACGGAGCCCGACCCGTCGACGGACCCCGAGGAGGCGTTCGCGGCCGTCGGCGGGCTGGAGCCGGTCCGCCGGAAGCTGCTGACGATCTCCGAACTGCTCGACGAGGCCGGCGACTCCGAGATGGTCCGGCGCTCGCTTCCGAACGGCCTGCTGTTCCTGGGTCCGCCGGGCACCGGGAAGACGATGGTCGCCCGCGCGTTCGCGAACGCCTGCGGGGTCAACTTCGCCGAGTTCGGCGACATCCGGTCGATGTGGGTCGGCGAGTCCGAGCGGAACCTCTCGCGGGCGCTGGAGCTGATCCGCTCGCTGAAGCCGGTCGTCGTGTTCATGGACGAGATCGACCAGAGCCTCGGCCAGCGCGGGGACGGGACCGGCAGCGGCGTCGACCAGCGCCTGTTCGCGCGCATCCTGCAGTTCATGTCCGACCCGGAACTGGAGGGCGAGGTGATCTGGATCGGCGCCAGCAACGAGCCGCACAAGATCGACCCCGCCCTCAAGCGGGCCGGGCGGTTCGACCTGACGATCCCGTTCCTCCGCCCGGACGCCGAGGCGCGGCGCGCCATCCTGGAGGTGAACTTCGGGCGGCGGGAGGCGACGCCGGCCCTCGACGAGAGCGACTGGGCGGAGCTCGTGGAGCGAACGGAGGGGTACACCGGCGCCGAGCTGGAGCGGGTCGCCAAGGAGGCCGTCTGGAACCACCTGGCCGCGAACGGCACCGGGGAGGGGTCGACGATCCCCGCCGAGGCGGTCCTCGACGCGCTCGAGACGTACCAGCCGCCCGCGAACCGGTCCGAGTACCGCCGGATGGAGGACGAGGCCCTGGAGGAGGTGACCGCGGTCGACCTCCTCCCGGACCGGTACAAGCAGCGGCGACGCGAACTGGGCGGCGGGGAGCCCTGACGGCACCGGGTTCGTCCCGTCGGCCGCGCCCGTGGCCAACCTTCATGCCGACGCTGGCCCAACGTCAGGCATGGCGATCACTCTGTACGCGCTGGACGGCTGTCCGTGGTGCGAGAAGGTCCACGACGCGCTCGAGACGGCGGGCGTCGACTACGACACCGAGTGGGTCGAGGCGCTCCACTCCGACCGCGACGAGGTCCGCCGGGTGAGCGGGCAGCGCGGCGTCCCGGTCCTCGTGGACGGCGACCGCGGCGTGACGATGTGCGAGAGCGCCAACATCGTGCAGTACGTGGAGCGCACGCTGGCATGACGATATACACCGGCCGCGGGGACGCCGGCGAGACGGACCTGCGGACGATGGAGCGGGTCTCTAAGACGGACCCGCGGATCGAAGCCTACGGCACCGTCGACGAGGCGAACGCGCTCCTCGGAACGGTCCGCCCGACCGGCTACGACGACGTGGACGAGGTGCTCGAGGCGGTGCAGAACCACCTCCACATCGTCCAGGCGGACCTCGCGAATCCCGACCCGGACGAGGACGACCCGCGCGTGCGCCCGGAGCACACCGAACAGCTCGAAGACTGGATCGACGGCTTCGACGAGGAGCTGGAGCCGCTCCGGTCGTTCATCCTCCCCGGTGGCGGCGAGGGGGGCGCGGCGCTGCACCACGCCCGCGCGGTGACGCGGCGGGCGGAGCGGCGCGCGGTCGCGCTCGCCCGCGCGGAGGAGACGAACGAGGAGGTCGTCGCCTACCTCAACCGGCTCTCGGACGCGCTGTTCACGCTGGGGCGCGTCGTCAACGCGCGGGACGGCGAGGTCGAGGAATCGCCGAGCTACTGAGATTCAGTCGCCCGACCGGCGGATCGCGACCGTCAGGACCGTGGCCGAGACGGAGCCTCGATCGGAGTCATCCGAGCCGTTCGTCGAGGATCAGCCGCGTCTTCGTCGACTTGACTTCCTCCATCTCGCGCGCCTGCGAGATCAGGTCGTTGACGGCGCGGGTGTCGACCGCGTCGACGATCAGCACGATGTCCTCCTCGCCGGAGACCTGCCAGACGAAGTCGACCTCCTCCCAGTCGGTCATGCGCTCGCCGACCGCGCTCGTGTCGACGTTCATCTGCACCGAGATCTCGATCATCGCCTTCACGTTCCCCGTTCGCGTCGTCACCGTGAACCGCTCGATGACCCCCTCCTCGGTCATCCTGTCCACGCGGTTCCGCACGGTCCCCTCCGAGGTGCCGACGCGCTCGGCGATCTCCGTGTAGGGGGTTCGTGCGTCCCGTCGGAGGATCGAGAGGATCTGCCGGTCGAGGTCGTCCATGCCCGAGTGTACGCCCCCCGCCACTTACTCGTTACGAATATCGTAACTCTACTTCGAACGACGCACTTATTACGCTTCCTCCGTACGTATCTCGTAATGACGGACGCCTACCTCGCGCTGGAGGACGGCCGCGTGTTCGAGGCGCGCGCGCGTGCTCCGGGGCAGACCCGCGGCGAACTGGTGTTCACGACCGCGTACACGGGGTACGAGGAGTCGCTCACCGACCCCTCCTACGCCCAGCAGGTGCTCACCTTCTCCTACCCGCTGATCGGGAACTACGGCGTCCGAGCCGAGCGGTTCGAGTCCGACACCGTCCAGCCGAGCGCCGCCATCGCCCGCGAGTTCACGGACGACGTGGCGGAGTGGCTGGCCGGCGAGGGCGTCCCGGCGATCGACCACCTCGACACCCGCGAGATCGTGACGAGCGTCCGCGAGGAGGGCGCGATGGCCTGCGGGATCGCGGCGGGCGAGGACGCGACGCCGGAGGACGCGGTCGCGGAGATGGAGGCCTGCGTGCCGATGAGCGACCACACCGACATCGGCGCGGAGGTGTCGGTCGACGAACCCGAAGTCCACGACGGCGGCGGCGACTACACCGTCGCGCTGCTGGACTGCGGCGCGAAGGGTTCGATCATCGAGAACCTCACCGCCCGCGGCGCGGACGTGCACGTGCTCCCGTACGACGCGACGCCGGAGGCGGTCGAAGCCGTGAACCCCGACATCGTGTTCGTCTCCAACGGCCCGGGCGACCCGGAGAACTTCGAGGCCGCGCAGGCGGTCGCGGAGGCGTTCGCCGGCGACGTGCCGCTGGCCGGCATCTGCCTCGGCCAGCAGATCGTCGCCTCGGCGCTCGGCGGCTCGACCGAGAAGATGGCGTTCGGCCACCGCGGCGTCAACCAGCCCGTCCGCGACCTGGAGACGAACCGCGTCGTGATGACGACCCAGAACCACGGCTACACGGTCGCGGACCCCGGCCCGCTCGAGGTGACGCAGGTGAACGTCAACGACGACACCCCCGAGGGGCTCGACAGCGAGGACCTCGACATCATCACGCGCCAGTATCACCCCGAGGCCAACCCCGGCCCGAACGACAGCCTCGACTTCTTCGACGACGTGCTGGACCTGGCGACCTCGCGCTCGCCCGTCACGGCCGACTGAACGCGGTCGGTCCGCTTCCGGCGGCTATTCCTCCACTATTCTTCCCCGCCGAGCCACGCGAGCGCGTCCCGACGGCGGTCGAGGAGCGTCCCGAGGTGGTCGGTCTCGGACGTGACGAGTCGGCCGCCCGTCGCCTCGACGAACTCCCGCGCGGGGCCGACCGGCGTGTTCTCGTCGCGCGTCCCGTGCCACGCGCGGACGGGACAGCTCGGTCGGCCGGGATCGAGCGAGCGGTCGCCGAACGCCCGCGTCTCGCGGGCGACGACGCCCGGTCCCTGCCGCAGCGCCTCGTGGAAGTCCGCCGCGACGGCCGCGGCGGTCGGCTCCGGCACGTCGCGATCGGTGTACTGGCCGACGACGGCGTCCGATCCGACCACCCGGGCGACTGCGGCGGAGAGTCGGAAGAGAAGGGGGACCGCGTACGGGACCCGGGAGAGCGTGACGAGGCCGTTGTCGGCCGGCGGGACGACGGTGCTGACCAGCCCGAGCCGAGTCGCCCAGTCGCGTTCCGCCGCCGCGACCGCGAAAGGCCCGCCGCCGGAGAACCCGAGGACGGCCGCGCGGTCGATCGACGCGGCCTCGCGCAGCGCCGTCAGGTCAGCGCCCCAGTCGCGCCACGTCCAGTCGCTCGGCGGCGGCGACGAGCGTCCCGCTCCCGGCCGGTCGGGGACGATCAGCCGGACGTCCGCCGCGGCGGCCGCCTCGTCGAACAGCGCGGCGAACAGCCGCGACCCGGGCGTGCCGTGATGGGCGACGACCGGGGCGCCGTCCGGCGCGCCGCAGGTGGCGTACGCGAGCGTCCGGCCGTCGGGGAGCGAGCACGCGTCGGTCGCGAGGGTTTCTCGCGGATCCGTCGTGGAGGGCATCGTCCAGCGCTTCGTGTCGCCCCATAAATGGGTTTGCGGTCTCGATCGGGCGGACGCGGACCGGTCGACGAGAGGAGTGAGACGGGACCGACGGGGGTGACGGAACCGACGCTCAGCGCAGCCAGGACGCGATCCGCGCGAGCCGGTGTGCGCCCTGGAGCGCGCCCACGCGGGCGGTCGAGGCGGCGCGGAACGCCGCCCACTTGGCAGTCGCGGCGCTTCTGACCGCGCCCGTCTTCGCGTAGTAACCCGACTTGCGCGCGGCCGCGATGGCGTAGTGGCGCGCCGCCATCGGGACCGGCGCGCGCTTGCCGCTGACGGTGGTCGAGCCCGCGCGGACCGCGTCGAGGACCTCGTCGGCGGTCACCTCGGCCGCGGACGCCGCGCCCTCGATCTCCACTTCCGTGAACGCGCGGCCGACGTACTGGAGTGTGTGGGCGTCGCTGGCGGCGACGCCCGGCAGGTCGTGGACCGTCGCGAACCGCCGCGCCTTGCGGTTGCGGTAGCCCGTGAACAGCCAGGCGTTGAACACCTCGACCGCGTCGACGCCGCGCCGCGGGGGGACGCGGTCGGGGGCCTCCGCGTCGGCGTCGCCGTCCCCGCCGGCGGCGTCTCCTGCCGCCCCGTCTGGTTCGTCGCTCGGAACCGGGACGTGTCTGCGCCGGACGCCGTGCCGCGACCGCTGGAAGGGGTGGGGAACGACCGCGACGCCGCCGTGGTCGTGGATCCACGCGACCGTCTCGTCGTAGGGGGCGCGGTGGGGCGGCATCTCCTCGACGCCGAGCGCGAGCAGGTGGCCGTGCGCGGTCGACACCTCCACGCCGGGGATGCCGATCAGGCCGTACTCCGGGGCCAACTCGGCCGCGCGGAGCGACTCGCTCATCGTGTCGTGGTCCGTGATGACCACCGCGTCGAGGCCGATGTCCGCCGCGTGCTCCAAGATCAGCTCCACCGGCTCGTGGCCGTCGTAGCTGTCCTCGGAGTGGACGTGCGGGTCGATGCGGACGGTGGCGCGCTGCACGGGGACCGATAGGACGCTCGGCTATATAAGACCGTCCGCCGGCGGCAGATACATAAGATAAACTACAAGAACGCGCTTCAGGGAACGGTTATGGCCCGGGATCCAGTACGAACGATCATGAGCGTTCCCGAGACGCACGAGGCGGCGGTCGAGCTGGACGAACTGCGGGAGTCGGGCCGCGAACTGGTCGCGCTCGACGGCGTGCCGATCGCGGTGTTCCACCACGAGGGCGAGGTCCGCGCGGTGAACAACCGGTGTCCGCACATGGGGTTCCCGCTCACCGAGGGGACCGTCGACGAGGGGATCCTCACCTGCGAGTGGCACCACGCGCGCTTCGAGCTCTCCTGCGGGAACACCTTCGACCCGTGGGCCGACGACGTGGAGACGTACCCCACCCTGGTCGAGGACGGCACCGTTTACGTGAACCCGAACCCGGAGCGCGACCGTCCCCCGGCCGAACACTGGCGGGAGCGGCTGGAGGACGGCCTCGAGCGGAACATTCGGCTGGTGATCGCCAAGTCCGCGGTCGGGCTGGCGGACGCCGGCGTGCCGGTGTCCGAGCAGTTGGAGGCGGGCGTCGCGTTCGGCACGCGGTACCGGCAGGGGGGCTGGTCGTCCGGGCTCACCATCTTCACGGCGCTGTCGAACGTCGCGGGGGACCTCGACCCGCAGGACCGCCAGCGCGCGATGTATCAGGGGCTGACCGAGGTGGCGAGCGACTGCGCCGACGAGCCGCCGAAGTTCGAGGAGGACGAGTTCGACACGCGCGAGGTCCCCTACGACCGCCTGAAGGAGTGGTTCCGCGACTGCGTCGAGGTCCGCGACCCGGACGGCGCCGAGCGGTGTCTGCGCACCGCGGTCGCCTGCGGCTACGACGACGCCGAGCTCGCGGAGATCGTCGCCGCGGCGGCGACCGACCACCGCTACCTCTCGACGGGTCACGCGTTCGACCACTTCAACAAGGCGACCGAGGCGCTCGACCGGATCGGCTGGGACGAGGCGGACGCGGTGCTGTCGAGCCTCGTGGAGAACCTCACGGGCGCCGAGCGCAGCGAGGAGCTGGCCGAGTGGCGCCGCCCCGACGACCTCGCCGGCATGTGCGAGGACCTGTTCGACCGCCTCGACGACCTCGTCGCGGCCGGAGAGGGCGAAGAATGGACCGAGCCGGACGACTTCACCGAGACGCTCCGCGGATCGGAGCCGGAACCGATCTTCGACGCGCTGGCGGCGGCCATCAGGAACGGCGCGACCGTGGAGCAGCTCGCGGGCGCGGTGGCGTACGCGGCCGCGACGCGGGTCGCGCGGTTCGGGACGAGCAACGAGTTCGTCGACTGGAACACCGTCCACCACACGTTCACCTACGCGAATGCGGTCCACCGCACCAGCGAGCGCGTGGACGCCCCCGAGCTCTACCGCGGCGTCGTCGACGCGGCCGTCAACGTCTACCTCGACCGGTTCCTCAACACGCCGCCCGCGCCGTATCCCGACCCGGCGCCGGACGCGGACCCCGAGGAGGCGCTCTCTGACCTCCGGCTGTGCTTCGAGACCGAGGGCGAGGTCGACGCGGCGGCGCGGGCGACCGCCCGCTACCTCGACGGCGGCGGCGATCCGGACCGGCTGAAGGCGGAACTCGGCAACGCGCTGCTGGTCGAGGACGCGAACTTCCACACGTTCCAGGCGCTGGAGGCGGCGTTCTCGCAGTACGACCGCCGCGACGACCCCGCGGAGCGCCGCCTCCTGCTCGTCGCGCTCGCTCGGTACATGGCCGCCCACTTCCCGACCCGCCGCGAGCGCGAGGGGACCTTCTCGATCGCCACGCGGCTCCACCGCGGCGAGTCGGTCCACGAGTAGGGCGCGGTGCGCGGTGCGGAGGCGCCCGTCACGGCCTCGTTCCGGCCCGAACCGGGGTGACCCGGCCGGTGAAACCTTTTTCCGCGCGCCTCGCCGACGTACGGCCATGTACGACGCCGTCGTGTTCGACAACGACGGGGTGTTAGTCGGTCGGACGCCGTTCGACACGCTCCGCGAGGCCGCCTGGGACGCCTTCGAGAGCGCCGGCGTGGAGGACCCGGACCTGGCCCACGTGGACGACGTGGCCGCGGGCGTGACGCCGGGCGACCTGGCGTCCCTATGCGACCGGTACGACCTCGACCCCGGCGAGTTCTGGACCCTCCGCGACCGGGTGGCGAGCGAGGCGCAGGTGCGCGACGCCCGGTCCGGCCGCAAGACGCCCTACGACGACGTGGACGTGCTCCGGGAGTTCGACGCCGAACTCGGCGTCGTCTCCTCGAACCAGCAGGCGACCGTGGACTTCCTGCTCGACCACTTCGGGCTCGACGCCCACTTCGGGACGGCCTACGGCCGCGAGCCGACGATCGCCAGTCTCTCGCGTAAGAAGCCCTCGCCGTACTACATCGAGCGCGCGCTGGAGGACCTCGAGGCCGACACCGCGCTGTTCGTCGGCGACAACGAGTCCGACATCGAGGCGGCCGACAACGCGGGCGTTGACTCCGCATTTATCCGACGGCCGCACCGGCGGGACTTCGAGTTGAGCCGCCAGCCCACCTACGAGGTGACGGACCTCCACGACCTGGTGAGCATCTGCGGCCGACGGTAGGGCGGCCGGAGTCGCTCCCGCACCGTCCCGCAACCGCCCGTCGCGCTCGGCGGGGCTTGATAATCCTTAAGAGCGGCACGGCGGAACTCATCCGTAATGAGAGTCGTCGTTTCTATCGGCGGGAGCGTGCTCGCGCCGGATCTCGATTCGGACCGCGTGGCGGCCCACGCCGACGCGATCCGGACGTTGGCCGACGAGGGGTGTGAGATCGGCGTCGTCGTCGGCGGGGGCGGCGTCGCCCGCGACTACATCGGCGCCGCCCGCGAGCTGGGCGCCAACGAGGTCCAGCTCGACAAGCTCGGCATCGGGGTCACGCGGCTCAACGCCCGCCTCCTGATCGCGGCGCTGGGCCAGCGCGCGACCCTCTCGCCCGCGGAGGAGTACGACGACGCGGCGGCGGCGCTCCGCCGCGGCGAGGTGGCGGTGATGGGCGGCGTGATGCCCGGACAGACGACCGACGCCGTGGCGGCTGCGTTCGCGGAGTCGGTCGACGCCGACCTGCTCGTGTACGCCACCAGCGCCGACGGCGTCTACGACGCGGACCCCAACGAAACCTCCGACGCCGAGCAGTTCGCGTCGCTGTCGCCCGCCGACTTGGTCGACATCGTCGTCCCCATGAGCCGGGACGCGGGCGCGTCCGCGCCGGTCGACCTGCTCGCGGCCAAGCTCATCGACCGGGCGAGCATCCGGTCGCTGGTGCTCGACGGCACGGACCCGGAGGTGCTGGTCGACGCGGTCCTCCGCGGCGAGCACAGCGGTACCGACGTGGTGCCGGAGGGGACCGCCGAGCCGACCTACTGGGCGCAGGAGGAATAGATGAGCGCCGACGACCGCCGCGACCCCCACACGCTGCCGACGGGCGACGATGCGAGCGAGCCGGGAGCGGAGGACGGCGAGGGCGAGCCGACCCATCACGCCTTCTGGGCGGACGCGGTCGCGGACGCCGTGGAGGCGCGCGACCCCGACGATCCGGTCGTGATCAAGGGCGGCGTCTCGCCCTCGGGGGTCGCGCACCTCGGCAACTTCAACGAGATCATCCGCGGCTACTTCGTCGCCGAGGTCCTGCGCGAGCGCGGTCACGAGGTCCGGCAGGTGTTCACCTCCGACGACAAGGACCCCCTCCGGAAGGTGCCGCGAAAGCTCGCGGACCCGGACGGCAACATCGTCGGTCTCGGCGAGGTCGACGCGGGCGCGCTCGGGCGCAACCTCGGCAAGCCGTACACGGACATCCCGGACCCGTTCGGCGAGAAGGAGTCGTACGCGGCCCACTTCGCGTCCCTCCTCAAGGCGGACGCCGACCGGCTCGGCGTCCCCGTCGAGATGGTCTCGAACACCGACCTGTACGCGGACGGCACCTTCGAGCCGGTGGTCCGCAAGGCGCTCGAGCGCGTCGACGACGCCCGAGAGGTCCTGGGACAGTACCAGGACAAGGTCGACGAGACGTACGTCCCGTTCAACCCGGTGTGCGCGGAGTGCGGCAAGGTGACGGAGGCGGTGACCGCGGTCGACCTCGAGGCCGGCACGGTCGAGTACGAGTGCACCGGCATGGAGGCCGGCGGCAACGAGATCGAGGGCTGCGGCCACGCGGGCACCGCGACGTTCCGCGAGGGGAAGCTCCCGTGGCGCTTCGAGTGGCCCGGCCAGTGGGGCGTCCTCGGCGTCGACTTCGAGCCCTTCGGCAAGGACCACGCCGAGGGGTCGTGGCCCTCCGGCGTCGACATCGCGGAGAACGTCCTCGACGTGGAGCCGCCGGTGCCGATGGTGTACGAGTGGTTCACGCTGAACGGCGAGGCGCTCTCCTCGTCGGCGGGCAACATCGTCACCGTCCCGGAGATCCTCGACCTGCTGGAGCCGGAGGTGCTGCGCTACTTCTTCGCGCTCGACCCGAAGAAGGCGCGCGACCTGAACCTGGAGCGGCTCGACCAGCTCGTCGACCGCTTCGACCGCTTCGAGCGCGCCTACTTCGGCGAGGTGGACGACGAGGAGCTGACGCGCTTCGCTGAGCGCGCCTATCCCTTCGTGGTCGAGGAGGTCCGCGAGGAGCGCGTCCGGCTCCCGTACACGTTCGCGGCCGTCCTCGGCATGGTCGAGGACCTCGACTTTCGCGAGCAGTTGGCCCGCGACGAGGGGCACTTCGACGCGGACACGCCCGACTGGGCGGTCGCGGACGCGCTCAAGCGCGTCGAGAAGGCCCGCGCGTGGGCCGAGCGCATGGACAACGAGTACAACTACCGGCTGCAGACGGAGCTCCCGGCGGCGGAGTTCGACGCGGACGTGGCGGCCGCGCTCGACGACCTCGCCGACTTCGTCGCGGCGGGCCACGACGGCGAGGCGATCCAGGGCGAGATGTACGAGACCGCCCGCAGACACGACATCGAGGTCTCGGACTTCTTCGCGGCCGGCTACCGCCTCTTCTTCGACGAGACGCAGGGCCCGCGGCTCGGCGAGTTCCTCGGCGAACTGGAGACCGACTTCGTCGTCGAGCGCCTGCGCCGGGAGGCCTGATCGACCGTGCCCGAGGACCGCTCGCTGGACGACTTCGCGGGCGAGACTGACGAGGCGGGCGAGACTGACGAGGCGGGCGAGACTGACGAGACGGCCGAGGAGGCCGACGCGTCGTCGGACGCGCCCGCGGAGTCGACGCAGGACGGTTCGGAGTCGGAGCGGACCGATACGGACTCGGGCGATGCCGCCGCCGACTCGGAAACCGATAGCGTCGACGCGGCCGAAGACCCGGAAGCCGACCCGGGCGACGCGGCGGTCGATCCGGACCCGGCGACGCCGACAGCCGACTGGACCACCGACGGCGTCGCCTGCGAGCGCTGCGGCGCGACCGTCGAGCGCCGGTGGCTCGACGACGGCGACCGCGTCTGTGCCGACTGCAAGGCGTGGTAGGTCGACGCCCGCGAACGTGACAATCCTCTTGTGGTTTTTTGAGCCGGCGCCACAAGGTTCTTATCATGCGGGTTGTTACCATAGGTCGAGAGGTGGTGCCCAACTGAACCGACGCTCGACACACGGACGACGCACGCGCACCGCCCGCCGACTGCCCTGAACGGGGACACGGACGGAATCGGCAGCCGATCCCGCGAGCCGTACAGGACTCGAGAACGGTATCGAACGGCGACCGAACGCGAGACGCACCGAACGGAGACCGCACGCGAGACGCACCGCCCGCCGACCGACCCGGCGGACGCATCGAGCGACAACCGCACGGCAGAGCCCGCATCGCGACGGACCGACCGCGCCGCGCCCCCCGCCGACCGCGCGGCGTTTTCTCCGGCCGACCGCCCCTTCAGCGCCGCGGGCGTCGCTCGAACCCCTCCGCGAGCGTCGCCTCCTCGACCGACAGCGTCGTCGGCCGGCCGTGCGGGCAGGCGAACGGGCGCTCGCACTCGCCGAGTCTGTCGAGCAGCGCGCGGGCGTCCCCGCCGTCGAGCGCGTCGCCGCGCTTGAGCGAGGGGTGACAGGCCAGGTCCGCCAGCAGCGCGTCCCGCGCGTCCGCGGGCGACTCGCCGTCGGCGAGCGCGTCGAGCGCGTCCCGGAAGGCGTCGGCGTCCGCCGCCCGGCCGAACGGCGCCGGGACCGAGCGGAGCCGAACCGTCCCGCCGCCGAACGCCTCGGCGTCAAAGCCGAGTCGCGCGAGCGCGTCGCCGTGCGCCTCGACCGCCGCGACCGCCGGGGCCGACAGCGACACCGTGACCGGCGGGTCCAGCGCCGCGGTCGGCACCGCCTCGCCGTCGAACGCCCGCCGCAGACGCTCGTAGTTGACGCGCTCGTGGGCGGCGTGGACGTCGATCACGACCAGCTCCTCGCCGGCGTCACACAGCAGGTAGAGGTCCGCGTACTGGCCGATCGGCTCGAACGCCGCGAACGGGTCGGCGCCGTCCATCGGCGAGAGCGCGGCGTCGAGGCCGGTCGCCACCTCCGCCTTGCGTCGGAGGTCCGCGCCGGTCAGCGCGTCGCCGACCGCGGTCTCGACGGCGTCGGCGACTGCGTCGCCGGCCCGCAGGCCGACCTCGCGCTTCGCGGGGTGGACGTTCGGGTCGACCGCCTCGGGCGGGAGGGAGACGGACACCGCCGCGACAGGCTCCCGTCCGTCCGGCAGCAGGCGCCCGTAGCCGGCTCGAACCGCCCGCGCGAGGCGCGCGTTCTCCACGGGTCGGCCGTTCACGGCGACGCGGACGTGGTCGCGCGAGGCCCGGGTGACCGAGGGGTACGCCAGCGCGCCGGACACGCCGACTTTTCCGTCGAGGTCCGCGACCGCGACGCTGGCGTCCAGCGCCGTCGACCGGCTGGCGACGTCGCGGTCGTAGACACCGAGCAGCGCGTCGCTCGCGCCCGTCCCGGGCGTCGAGAGCGTCTCGCGGCCGTCGTGAACGAGCGTGAACGCAACGTCCGGCCGCGCGAGCGCGTAGTCCGCCACGAGGTCGGAGATCCGCGCGAACTCCGTCTCCGGCCCCGCGAGCGCTTCCCGGCGGGCTGGACGGTCGCGGAACAGGTCCTCGACGGTCACGGTGGTGCCGCGGGCGCGGCCGGCGTCCGACACCGCGACCTCGCCGCCGTCCACGACGACCCGCGTCCCCTGCGCGCCGCCGTCGCCGGTGACGAGTTCGAGCCGGGCGGCCTTGGCGATGGCCGGCAGCGCCTCGCCCCGAAAGCCGAGCGAGGTGACGCCGACCGGATCCTCGCCGTCCCGGAGCTTGCTCGTCGCGTGGCGCTCCACGGCCAGTTCCGCGTCCGCGCGGCTCATCCCCCTGCCGTCGTCGCGAACGCGGACCCGTTCCGTGCCGTCTCCCCGGACCGCGACCTCGACCCGCCCCGCGCCCGCGTCGAGCGCGTTGTCGAGGAGTTCGCCGACGACCCGCGCCGGGCGCGTCACCACCTCGCCCGCCGCGATGCGGTCGACGGTCGCGTCGCCGAGCCGACGGACGCGGGCGTCGCCGGGCTCTTCGGAGGGGTCGGCCGGCCCGCCGCCCGACCGTCCGGTCATCGCTCCGCGCGCTCCTGCAGGTCGCGGAGCGCGTTCAGCGCCTCGATGGGCGTCGTGCGTGCCAGGTCCAGTTCCCGGAGGGCGGCCAGCACCTCGGCGGCCGCCTCGTCGCGGTCGCCGTCCGCGTCGGGGCTCCCGGCGCCGGCGTCCGCCGGCCGGTCGGGACCGTCGCTCTCCGCGAACGCGTCCAGCGTGGCGTCGGCGGGGTCCGCGGCCGATTCCGGCGGCTCCGGCGGCTCCGGCGGCCCCGTCCGCTCGCCCTCGTCCGTCGAGTCCGCCGACCCGACCGGCTCCTCGGGTGCCGACGACCCACCGCGGTCCGAGTCGTCGACGAGGTCGCGGGCCCGGTCCACGACCGCGGGCGGCACGCCGGCGAGCTCCGCGACCTCGACGCCGTACGAGGAGGAGGACGCGCCGCGGGCGACCCGGTGGAGGAACGTCACGTCGCCGTCCTCGCGGGTGGCGGTGAAGTGGAGGTTGCAGACGCGCTCGCGGCCGTCCGCGAGGTCGGTCAGTTCGTGGTAGTGGGTGGCGAAGAGGGTGGTCGCGCCGAGCTCGTCGTGGAGGAACTCCGCGGCGGCGCGGGCGATGGCGCGGCCGTCCGTCGTCGCGGTCCCGCGGCCCACCTCGTCGAGCAACACCAGCGCGTCGCCGGTGGCGTCGTGGAGGATCTCCGTCAGCTCGCTCATCTCGCGCATGAACGTCGACTGGCCGCCGGCGATGTTGTCGGAGGCGCCGACGCGCGTGAACACGCGGTCCAGCACCGGCAGTCTGGCCGCCTGCGCGGGGACGAACGACCCCACCTGCGCGAGCACGACCGCGAGCGCGACCTGCCGCATGTACGTCGACTTGCCGCTCATGTTCGGGCCGGTGATCAGCGCGACGCTCCCCCGCGGGAGGTCGGCGTCGTTGGGGACGAACTCGCCGGTCCGCTCCACGACGGGGTGCCGCCCGCCCTCGATCTCGATGCCCGCGTCCGGATCAGCGACGACCTCCGGACGGACGTAGTCGTGCCGCACCGCGACCGTCGCGAGCGAGGTCAGCGCGTCCGTCTCCGCGAGCGCGTCCGCGAGGGCCTGGATCCGGTCGGCCTCCGCCGCGACCGACTCGCGCACCTCCGCGAACAGTTCGTACTCCAGCGCGTCCGCGCGCTCGGCGGCGCCGACGATCTCCTCCTCGCGCTCCTTCAACTCGGGCGTGTAGTAGCGCTCGGCGTTCTTCAGCGTCTGTCTGCGGCGGTAGTCGTCCGGCACGCGGTCGAGGTTCGCGTCGGTCACCTCGATGTAGTAGCCGTGGACCTGGTTGTGGCCGACCTTCAGCGAGTCGATGCCGGTCCGCTCGCGCTCGGCCGCCTCCAGGTCGGCGATCCACTCTCGCCCCTCGCGCTCCGTCGCGCGCAGGTCGTCGAGTTCCGCGTCGAACCCCTCGCGGATCACGCCGCCCTCGGTTATCTCCTGTGGCGGATCCGGGGCGATCGCCTCCTCGATCAGGTCGCGCACGTCCGTCAGGGGGTCGAGCCTGTCGCGGAGGTCCCGGAGGTGGTCGGGGCGCTCGTCGAGCGCGGAGGCCGCGTCGTCTCCGCCTCCGGCTCCCCCCTCGCCGCCGGCGATCGCCGCCCTGATCTCCGGGACGACCGCGAGCGTGGCCGCCAGCGAGCGCAGGTCGCGGGCGTTCGCGCGGCCGCGAGAGACCCGCCCGACGAGGCGTTCGAGGTCGTAGGCGGACGACAGCGCCTCCCTCACCGCGTCCCGGTCGAGCGACCGGTCCGCGAGGTCGGCGACTGCGTCGTGCCGGGCGCCGATCCGGTCGACGTCCACGAGCGGGCGCCGGAGCCAGCGCTCCAGACACCGCCGGCCGAGCGCGCAGGCGGTCTCGTCGAGCGTGTCGAACAGCGTGTCGCTCGCACCGAGCCCGCGGTTCTCGAACAGTTCGAGGCTCCGGCGCGCGGCCGCGTCCAGCCGGAGATGGTCGCGCGGGTCGTAGCGCCGGACGCGCGTGACGTACTCCAGCGGGCCGTCGTCGCCCTGGGTGTACTCGGCGTACGCGAGCACCGCGCCCGCGGCGCGGAGCTCCGCCGTGCCGGCGAAGCGGTTCTCCGGGCCGGGGACGTACGGCTCCAACCGATCGCGGGCGGTCCGGCGCGCGAAGGCGTCGCCCGGTGCCGCGGTCGTCATCGGGTCCGCCTCCGTCTCCGCGTCCGAGAAGGGCTCGACGCCGGGGCCGGTCAGCAGCTCCGCGGGATCGACGCGGTCGAGCTCCTCCGCCACGGTCTCGCGGTCGCCGCCGGTGACCAGACACTCGCCGGTGGCCACGTCGACCGCGGCGAGGCCGTAGGCGCCGTTCTGGTCTTCCGCCGTGTCCCGCGCGACCGCCGCGACGTAGTTCGTCGTCCCGGACGCGAGCAGTTCGTCCTCGACCACGGTCCCTGGGGTGATCACCTGCGTCACCGCGCGGTCGACCAGCCCGGAGGCCTGCTCGGCGTCCTCGACCTGGTCGGCGAGCGCGACGCGGTAGCCGGCCTCCAAAAGCGAATCGAGGTAGCCCGCGGCGTTGTCGATGGGGATGCCCGCCATTGGGTACTCGCCGGTGGAGTCCTCGCGCTGGGTGAGCGTCACCTCGCAGACGCGAGCCACCTCCTCGGCGGCCTCGCAGAAGGCCTCGTAGAAGTCGCCGACCTGAAACAGCACGAGGGCGTCCTCGTGGGCGGCACAGCAGTCGGCGTACTGGGAGAGCATCGGCGTCAGCTCGTCCCGGGCGGCCGCCATCCCGGGCGGGAGCCCGGTAACCGTCGCGTGGTCCGCCGTTTGCATGCCAGCAACCGGGCGGCGGACGGAAATAAACGCCACGGACCGGCCACCCCGCGACCGCGGACCCGCGGCGAGGCGCGTTTCTCAGTCGTCGCTCGCGGGGGCACCGGGCTCGGAGGCCGCGGCGTCCGGCGTCGCCGCTCCGCGTCGCACGACGAGCAGCGCGGCGACCGCGCCGACGAGCGCGCCGACGAGCGCGACCTGGTTGATCAGGCGCCACGTCGCCGTGTAGAGCACGAGGTCGCGGCCGAGCAGCAGCGTGAGGAACAGCAGCGCGAGCGCGGCGCCCGCCAGCCCGCGGGTCCGGCGGGCGACCGTCTCCCGGACCGCGGCGTGCGGAGTCAGCACGACCGCCGAGAGCAGCCCGATGTGCGCCAGCAGGCCGGCCGCGTAGAACCACCCCTGCGCCCCCGGCGAGTAGGTCAGGAGGGGGACGGCGCGGGACAGCAGCGCGGTGACGAGCAGGCCGCCGACGCCGAGTCCGAGCGCGCGCCGGAGGTGCGCGGCCGTGACGGCGCGCTCGTCGAGGAACGCCCACAGCGTCGCCAGCCCGAGCAGCGTGAAGATGGTCAGCGCGACGAGCAGGTGGGCGGCGTGCGTCGACACCGTGTAGCCGCCGGGGACGAGCCCGCCGACCGTCACCGTCACCGCGCCGACGGTGATCTGCAGGGGGAGGATGGCGACCGCGGCCGTCGCCGCGAGCCGGACGCGCCGCTCCCGGTCGCCGAGCCAGGACCACGCCGCGAGGCCGATGATCGCGAAGCCGGTGCCCATCGCCCAGACGCGGTGGAACCACTCGATGAAGTCGGGGTTGATCGTCAGCGCGGGGATGAGCTGGTCCGAGCAGAGCGGCCACTGCGCCTGACAGGCCAGCCCCGACCCCGTCGCCGCGGTGTAGACGCCGAGGCTCACGAGCGTCAGCGTGACCGCGGTCGTCGCCGCCGCGTACCGCCGGAAGGTCAGCCACGCGGGCCGTAGACTCATTGGTTCGGGGTCGGGCGCGCGCGCACTTAGACCGTTCGGGGATGGCCGACGCGCGGGAACGGGACCGAAGGCGTTCGTGCGAGAGAACACGGACGAACGAGGCACGCGGGGGACGGACGCGGTTTTAACCCCCGCCGTCGTACCGGACGGACATGGAGACGCACGTCGTCCCGGTCGGCTTCGACTACGACCGGCTGATCGCCCCGCTCATCCGGGACCAGTTCGACGTGGACCGCGTGATCCTGCTCGAGGGGTCGGTCGGGAGCGAGGCGAACGTCGAGTACTCGCGGAACATCGCGCGCAAACTGGAGACGGACTTCGAGAACCTGCTCGGCGCCGAGACGGTCCGCGAGTCCATCGCAGACGTGTACGACTACGACGCCGCCTTCGAGCGCGCGTTCGACCTGATCAACGCGGAGTTGGACGACGGCGGCGACGTGTGGGTGAACGTCTGCTCGATGCCGCGCCCGGTCTCGTTCGCGTTCGCGACCGCGGCCCACTCGATCATGGTCGAGCGACAGGCGGACCGCGACCGCATCCACACCTACTACACCGCCCCCGAGAAGTACCTCGAGACCGAGCTCGCCGAGGAGCTGCGCGAGAGCCGCGACCTCCTGCAGGAGCTCCGGAACGCGGCCGAGGGCGCGGACGGAGCGGAGGGAGCGGACGCCGCCGTCGACCGCGACCGCATCGAGCGCCGGCTCGCGAGCACCACGTCGCTTCTGGAGGAGTTCGACGAGCGCGGCACCACTATCGGCGCGAAGCGCATCGGCGACAACCACATCGTGGAGCTCCCGGTCGCCTCCTTCCAGAACGTCAAGCCGTTCGAGGAGCTCATCCTGTTCACGCTCGGCGAGCACGGCGAGTTCGACTCCGTCTCCGAGCTGGCGGAGACGCTCGCGGCCGACCTCAACGAGGAGTACACCGACTCGTTCCGCTCGAAGGTCATCTACAACGTCGACCGCCTCGGCCCCGGCGGGAAGGGCTACATCGAACAGGAGGCACACGGCAAGTCCCACCGGACGACGCTCTCCCGGATCGGCGAGCTCTGGGTCCGCTCACACGCCGACAATCGGCGAGAGACGGCTGAATGAGGTGGTGACGTCGCTCGCCATACGCTGCTTTTAGAGCGATCAAGCGTGCTGCTGTGCTTGTTTCCAACAGCCAGAAAGCCCGCGACCGGCCTTGCCCTTTCAATCCGCCAGGACCCGGTTTGGCGAGTCGGTCGTCGCGACCGGTTTCTCGGTGATTCTCTACACCGGCTGTCGAGACAAGCGTAGCCTCTGACCCCCCAACCTCAGCCGCCCGCGGCCTCCGCGTTGCTCCGGCCGCGGTCGGGCTTCTCTCGCGGCGTTATTCGCGCGCGCCAGACGGTGGACAGCCGGCGAGGCGATGCGCTGTGAGGAGGCCGATTAGGCTGCACTCACGGCGGGAGTTCCGCCCGATCCGCGAAAAACGTTCGTTCGACGGCGGTGCAGTTGCTGTGCTGTTGGCGCGCGCTGCGGCGACCGCGGAGCGTGTCGCCGCGACCGCGCGAGGTCGCCAGCGCGCTACTGCACGCTGGCTGCTCGAAAATCTCCGATTTTCGGTGGAGGCGGCGGCGCGGCCGCCTGCGGTGTCTCCGGCGCGCCACTGCACGCCGGAGGCCAGCGGGACGCGGTTTGTCCCGCGCTGCGGTTTCGCGGCCGCGCCGCCGCCGAGGTTGGGGAGGTGTGAGGCTGCTGTGCGGTCGCGGTGCTGTGCGGTGCTGTCGCGGGGCGGGGTGGGACTGAAAGGGGCAGTCGGCTCGATCCGGCCCCGACGCCTCAAGCACCGCAGCGAGCGGTGTCTCCAGCGCGCTACTGCACGCTGGAGGCTCGCGAGACGCGGGTTGTCTCGCCAAGCGGAGAGCGAGGAGCGCAGAGTGTGTCGCGGCCGGTCGAGCCGGCTGGGGCTTTCTGGGTGTTACCGTTCAGAGCAGCAGGACCCATAACCGAGAAAGATCAGTAGTAGAGAGAGCCGGCTGGGGCTTTCGAGCTGTTGCAGTCCAGAACAGCAGGATCAACACCAGAACGCCACGCTGCATCGCCGTCTGACACATCGAACAGTCAGTATCCGCTCACGTCCAAGCGCAACGCCTGTTACCCCGGGGGCTGTGAGACCGCGTATGACCGTCTGTAGTGCGCCGGGGAAGGTCTATCTCTTCGGCGAACACGCCGTCGTCTACGGTGAGCCCGCGGTGCCGTGTGCCGTCGAGCGGCGCGCGACCGTCACCGTGGAACCGCGCGACGACGACCACGTCCGCGTCACCGCCGAGGACCTCTCGCTGGACGGGTTCACCGTCGAGTACGACGGCTCCTCCGAGGGGCGCCCGGACGTGGACGTCGAGCGGTCGCTCGTCGACGCCGCGATGGGCTACATCGACGCCGCCGTCGCGCAGGCGCGCGACGCCGCGGACGCGCCCGGGGCCGGCTTCGACATCACCGTCGAGAGCGCGATCCCCCTCGGGGCCGGCCTCGGCTCCTCGGCCGCGGTCGTCGTCGCGGGCATCGACGCCGCGACGCGCGCGCTCGGCGAGCCCCTCCCGACGCGGGAGGTCGCGGAGCGCGCCTACCGCGCGGAGTTCGAGGTGCAGGACGGGCAGGCCTCGCGCGCGGACACCTTCTGCTCGGCGATGGGCGGCGCGGTCCGCGTCGAGGGCGACGACTGCGAGCGCATCGACGCGCCGAACCTCCCGTTCGTCGTCGGCTTCGACGGCGGCGCGGGCGACACCGGCGCGCTCGTGGCGGGCGTCCGCGAACTGAAGGAGCGCCACGGCTTCGCCGCCGACACCGTCGAAGCGATCGGCGACGTGACCCGCGAGGGCGAACGCCTGCTCGCGGATGCAGCGCCCGAGAAGCGCCCCTCGCCGGACCTGCTCGACGAGCTCGGGGAGCTGATGGACTTCAATCACGGGTTGCTGTCGGCGCTGGGCGTCTCTTCGCGCTCGCTGGACGCGATGGTGTGGGCGGCCCGCGAGGCGGGCGCGTACGGGGCGAAGCTCACCGGGGCGGGCGGCGGCGGCTGCATCGTCGCGCTCGACTCGACCGACAGGACCGAGACCGCGCTCTCGTTCACGCAGGGCTGTGAGGAGTCGTTCCGCGCCGAACTGGCGACCGAGGGCGTCCGCGTGGAGGGCGAGTGATGGCCGACGACGCCGCGGCCGCCGGCGATTCCTCCGCACCGCCCGCGGACGCCCCCGTCGTCCTCAAGCTCGGCGGGAGCCTGATCACCGAGAAGGACAGCCCCGAAACGCTGGACGAACCGGCGCTCGACGCCGCCTGCGACGCCGTCGCCGGCGCGCTCGCGGACGGCGCGGTCGACCGGCTCGTCGTCGTCCACGGCGGCGGGAGCTTCGGCCACCACCACGCCAGCGCACACGGCGTCTCCACCACCGCGGGCACGCGCGACGCCGCGGCGGTGGCGGACATCCACGGCGCGATGAAGCGGCTCAACGCGCACGTCCTCGAGCGCCTCCGCGAGCGGGGGGTCCCCGCGGTGCCGGTCCATCCCCTCTCCGCCGGTGCTCGGGACGCGAACGGAGACCTGACGCTCCCGCTGGACGCGACCGCGACGCTGCTGGGGGAGGGGTTCGTCCCGGTGCTCCACGGCGACGGGATCGCGACGGCCGGTGAGGGCGTCACGGTGCTGTCGGGCGACGAGATAGTCGTGGCGCTCGCGGAGGGGCTCGCCGCCGACCGCGTCGGGGTCTGCTCGACGGTCCCCGGGGTGCTCGACGCCGACGACGCGGTGATCCCGGTCATCGACGACTTCGACGCGGTCGCGGACGTGCTCGGCGCCAGCGACGCGACGGACGTCTCCGGCGGGATGGCCGCGAAGGTGCGGGAGCTGCTCGCGCTCGAGGCGCCCGCGTTCGTGTTCGGCCCCGACGAGCTGTCGGCGTTCCTGTCGGGCGGCGACCCCGGAACGCGGATCGAGTAACTGTCGGCGCGGCGGTCCGCCGACCCGAAACTGCGCCCGTTCCCGCCCGAAGGCCCGGTTACAGAACCCTTATTCGGCTCACTCCCCTCGCCTCGGACATGGACGAAGCCGCGGTACGTGACCTCCTTCGGGAGGTCGAGGATCCGGACCTGGGCGACGACATCGTCTCGCTCGGGCTGGTGAACGATCTCGAGGTGGACGGCGACGCCGTCTCGGTCTCGCTGGCGCTCGGTGCGCCGTACGCTCCCCACGAGACCGAGATCGCGGAGCGGGTACGCGAGGTCCTGACCGCGGAGGGGCTCGAACCGCGCCTCTCGGCGTCGGTCCCCGAGGAGTTCTCGCCCGCCGAGCAGGTGATGCCGGGCGTGAAAAACGTCATCGCGGTCGCCTCCGGGAAGGGCGGCGTCGGCAAGTCGACGATGGCGGTCAACATCGCGGCCGGGCTCTCGGAGATGGGCGCGAAGGTCGGCCTCTTCGACGCGGACATTTACGGCCCGAACGTCCCGCGGATGGTCTCGGCCGACCAGCGACCGCGGACGGACGGGGACACCATCACGCCGCCCGAGCAGTACGGGATGCGCCTGATGAGCATGGACTTCCTCACCGGCGAGGACGACCCCGTCATCTGGCGCGGCCCGATGGTTCACAAGATCATCACGCAGCTCGTCGAGGACGTGGAGTGGGGCGAGCTCGACTACCTGATCATGGACCTCCCGCCGGGCACCGGCGACACCCAGCTCACCATCCTCCAGACGCTCCCGCTGACCGGCGCGGTCATCGTCACCACGCCACAGGACGTGGCGCTCGACGACGCCACGAAGGGGCTCCGGATGTTCGGCAAACACGACACGAACGTCCTCGGCATCGCCGAGAACATGTCCGGCTTCAAGTGTCCCGACTGCGGCGGCTTCCACGAGATCTTCGGCGCGGGTGGCGGCAAGCAGCTCGCCGAGGAGCAGGACCTCCCGTTCCTCGGGGGCGTTCCGCTCGACCCCGACGTGCGAACCGGCGGCGACGGCGGCGAGCCCGTGGTACTGGAGGGCGGCGAGACCGCGGACGCGTTCAAGGTGATAACCGAGAACGTCGCGAACAACGCCGGCGTCGTCCGCCGGCGCGAAGTGAGCCGCCGGAGGTAAGCGATGAGCGAGGAGGGCACCGGAACGGACGGCGACGCCACCGAGGCGGAGGACGATCCGGACTGGGAGATGGCGCCGGACTCCGACGCCGAGTTCTCCCCCGACGACGAGAAGCGGGAGCTGCTCCGCGCGGTCGCCGAGGACGTCCGCGGCGACAGCTCCGAGAGCAGGCAGGTCGCGGCGATCCTCTACCGCGTCTCCGACCTGTACGACCCGGACGAGGACACCTCACCCGAGGAGATCTACCTCAACGTCCGCCACATCATGGACATCAAGGCGCAGGGCGGCATCGACCGGTAGGGCGTCCGTCCGCCGCCGGCGCCGCCAACACCGTCGCCGCCAACACCGTCGCCGCGACGCGCGGGACGGCCGCACGTCCGGGGGAGAGAAACCGTCCGAGGACCCCGCCAGCAGGCGCGTGAAGCGGTCACACGCCCGACCCCCCTTCGACGGCTTTAAGGGCGGCATGGGCCACTATCCGATGAGACAGGCTTCGCCTGTTTCACTGACCCGTAGGAGCTACCTGCGTACTACGGAGGTGAAAAATGGCAGACACAATAGAGGAGGCAGTATCTCAGGCTCTCGACGAGGCCCCCGAGCGGAACTTCCGTGAAACGGTGGACCTCGCGATCAACCTTCGAGATCTCGACCTCAACGATCCGTCGAACCGCATCGACGAGTCCGTCGTGCTGCCGGCTGGAACGGGGCAGGAGACACAGATCGTCGTCTTCGCGGAGGGCGAAACCGCCGTCCGCGCAGAGGATGTCGCTGACGAAGTGCTTGACAGCGACGACCTCGAAGACCTCGGAGACGACGACGACCGCGCAAAGGACCTGGCCGATGAGACCGACTTCTTCATCGCCGAAGCCAGCCTGATGCAGGACATCGGTCGGTACCTCGGTACCGTCCTCGGTCCGCGCGGGAAGATGCCTACCCCACTGCAGCCGGACGACGACATCGTCGACACAGTCAATCGGATGAAGAACACGGTGCAGCTCCGGTCCCGCGACCGCCGGACGTTCCACACGCGCGTCGGCGCGGAGGACATGGACGCGGAGGACATCGCGAGCAACATCGACGTCATCATCCGCCGTCTCGAGGCCGACCTCGAGAAGGGCCCGCTCAACATCGACGGGATCTACGTCAAGACGACGATGGGTCCCGCGGAGGAGGTCCCGGTATGAGCTCCGTCCGCCAGACCGACACGATCCCCGAGTGGAAGCGCGAGGAGGTCGACGAGCTCGTCGACTTCATCGACTCGTTCGCGTCCGTCGGGATCGTCGGCGTCGCCGGCATCCCGAGCCGTCAGCTCCAGGCCATGCGCCGCGAGCTGCACGGCTCCGCCGACGTCCGGATGAGCCGCAACACGCTCGTCGTCCGCGCGCTGGAGGAAGTCGACGAGGGCGTCGAGCAGCTCACCCAGTACGTCGCCGGACAGGTGGCGCTCATCGGCACCAACGACAACCCGTTCGGCCTCTACAAGCAGCTCGAGGCCTCGAAGACGCCGGCCCCGATCAACGCCGGCGAGGTCGCCCCGAACGACATCGTCATCCCCGAGGGTGACACGGGGGTCGACCCCGGTCCGTTCGTCGGCGAACTGCAGACCGTCGGCGCCGCCGCGCGCATCCAGGAGGGCTCGATCCAGGTCACCGAGGACTCGAAGGTCCTCGAGGAGGGCGAGGTCGTCTCCGACGACCTGGCCAACGTCCTGACCGAACTCGGCATCGAGCCGAAGGAAGTCGGGCTCGACCTGAAGGGCGTCTTCTCGGAAGGCGTCCTCTTCGAGCCGGACGAGCTCGCCATCGACGTCGACGAGTACCGCGCGGACATCCAGTCCGCCGCGGCCGCGGGCCGCAACCTCTCGCTCAACGCGGAGTACCCGACCGCCGCCACCGTCGGCACCCTTCTCGCGAAGGGCTCCGGCGAGGCGAAGTCGGTCGCGCTCCACGCGGAGGTCGAGAGCCCGGACGTCGTGCCCGACCTCGTCGGGAAGGCCGACGCCCAGCTCCGCGCGCTCGCCGCGCAGATCGACGACGAGGAGGCGCTGCCGGAGGAGCTGCAGGGCGTGGACGCCGCGCCCGCCCCGGCCGCCGACGAGCAGGAGGAGGAACAGGCTGACGAAGAAGAGACCGCATCCGAGGACGCCGACGAGGCCGACGACTCCGACGACGAGGAGGACGGCGACGGCGGCGATGGCCTCGGAGCGATGTTCGGATAACCAACGGAGATCACAACAATGGAATACGTTTACGCTGCGCTCATCCTGAACGAATCGGGCGAGGAGATCAACGAGGACAACATCACCGGCGTGCTCGAAGCCGCCGGCGTCGACGTCGAGGAGTCCCGCGTCAAGGCGCTCGTCGCCGCGCTGGAGGACGTCGACATCGAGGAGGCCATCGAGACGGCCGCCGCCGCGCCCGCCGCGGGCGCCGCCGCGAGCGGCTCCGCCGGTGGCGAGGAAGAGTCCGAGGAGTCCGAGGAGGCCGAGGAGGAGGCCGCCGAGGAAGCCGAGGAAGACGAGGACGAGGAAGACGGCGACGAGGGCGAAGGGCTCGGCGAGCTCTTCGGCTGAGTCGGCGACAGAGCAGCCGCGTTCCGCGCCCGCGGGGGCGCCCGAACGCAGCCGCGTTCCTCACTCGCGAACCGCGATTTTTTGACCGGCCGCTCCGCGACCGCGAGCGACGGCGCCGGCGGTCGCGGTCGGCGGCCCGCCGCCCCGAACGGTTGGATTGAAGTCCGACCGCGGGGAATTCCGCCACATGCAACCCGGAGATCGCGTTCGCGTCGAGCGCGCGGACGTCACGAACGAGGGCGTGCTGATGCCCTCCTCGACGAGCGACCACCTCGTCGTGAAGCTCGACGGCGGCTACAACGTGGGGATCGACCGCGAGGCCGCCGACGTGGAGGTGCTGGAGTCGGGCGTCCACGAGGTCGACGAGGGCGGAGCGAACGAGCCGGGCGAGGTCTCGGAGATCAGCTTCGACGAGGAGCTCCCGACGGTGTCGCTCATCTCGACGGGCGGCACCATCGCCTCGACCGTCGACTACCGAACCGGTGCGGTGACCGCGCGCTTCGACGCCGAGGACGTGCTCCGGGCCGTCCCGGACCTGGCCGGCCGCGCGAACTACCGCGGCCGCGTCGTCGCGAACATCCTCTCGGAGAACATGGACCCCTCCATCTGGGTCGACCTCGCCGAGGCGGTCCGCGAGGAGATCGAGGCGGGCGCGGACGGCGTCGTCGTGATGCACGGGACGGACACGATGCAGTACTCGGCGTCCGCGCTGTCGTTCATGCTCGACACGCCGGTCCCGGTCGTCTTCACCGGGTCGCAGCGCTCGGCCGACCGCCCCTCCTCCGACAACGTGATGAACGCGGTGTGTGCCGTCGAGGCGGCGAAGGCCGACTGTTCGGAGGTGCTGGTCTGTATGCACGCCACCGAGAGCGACGACCGCTGCGCGCTCCACCGCGGCACGCGCGTCCGCAAGAACCACACCTCGCGCCGCGACGCCTTCGAGACGGTCGGCGCGAAGCCGCTCGGCGAGGTCGACTACGCGGCCGCCAGCGAGGCGGGCGGGTCGGACGAGGGGGCGGCCGACGGGGGCGCCGGCGTCTCCTTCCGGCGCGAGCACGCCGAGCGCGGCGCGACCGACCTCGCGCTCGCGGCCGACCTCGCGGCGGACGTGGAGCTCGTGAAGTTCACGCCCGGGATGGACCCGGCCGCGTGGGACTACCTCGACGACGCGGACGGCGTGGTGATCGAGGGGACCGGACTCGGCCACGTCCACACGGCCCTCATCCCGCGGGTCGAGGAGCTGGTCGAGTCGGGAACGACCGTCGTCATGACGAGCCAGTGTCTCGCGGGCCGGGTCTGTGACCGCGTCTACGACACCGGCCGCGACCTGCTCGACGCCGGCGTCGTGGAGGCGGGCGACACCCTCCCCGGTACCGCGAAGGTGAAGCTGATGTGGGCGCTGGCGAACGCCGAGAACCCGGCCGACGCGATGGGGCGAAACCTGGCCGGCGAGCTGACCGAGGAGTCCCAGCCCTGGCGATAGATGACCGACGACGACCCCGTCTCCGTCCGGCGGGCCCGCGCGGCGGACGCCGACGCAGTCGCCGCCTTCACCCGCGACACCTGGGGCGAGAGACACGGCGACTACGTCCCGGAGGCGTTCCCGCGGTGGGTCGAGGCGGACGACCCCGACCGGCGCACGTTCGTCGTCACGCTGCCGCCGGCGGCCGTGGCGGACGCCGTCGAGGGTGACCCGGCGGCGGACCCGAACCTTGTCGACGGGCGGCGCGTCGTGGGCTGTATCCAGGGCGTGCTGCTCTCGGAGTGGGAGGCGTGGGGGCAGGCGATCCGCGTCGACCCCGCCGCCCGCGGGTTCGGCGTCTCCAGACACCTCTCGCGGGCGGTCTTCGACTGGGGCCGCGAGCGCGGCGCGACGGTCTGCCGCAACATGGTGTTCTCGTGGAACGTCGCCGGCCTCGGCCAGTCGCGCGCGGTCGGCTTCGACCCCTGCACGGAGTTCCGGTTCCTTCAGCCGGTACCGGACGCCGAGGCGACCCCCGACCTCCCCGTCGCCGGAACCGGGAGCGGGACCGCCGGGGCGCCCGATCCCGACGCCGCCTGGAGCTTCTGGACGGACAGCGCCGCCCGCGAGCACCTTCGCGGGCTGTCGATGGACGCCGAGGAGTCGTGGGCGCTCTCGGCGCTGACGCGCGAGGAACTGGCGGCCGCCGCGGCCGACGACCGCCTGCTCGCGGTCCACGACGGCGGCGTCGCGGGGATGAGCTACCGGTCGTACACCCACGAGCGCGAGGCGGGGGACGGCGAGACGGACGGCCAGACGGACGACGGAGCGGACGCGGAGACGATAACGGAGGCCATCTACGGCGTCGCCGCGTGGCGCGACGCCGAGGCGGCCGCGGCGCTGCTGGCGGGGATCGCTCGCGACGCGGCGGCCGCCGGCGCCGACCGGACGCGCGTGCTGGTGCCGGAGGCGGCGGCGGTCGTCAGCGACGCGGCGGCCGCCCGCGTTCCGGTGGCCGACGAACCGGACTTCGTGATGGCCGCGGACCTCACGGACCCCGCCGTCGGCCGGATCCCGGACGGGGACGCGTAGCGCGGTCCGGGCCCCCGACCGTCACGCTCATTCGCCCCGCGCGCGAACGGGGACGCGATGGACCCGCTGTTCGTGGACCTGGCGACGGCTCGGACGCTGACGTACTACGGCGTGCTCTACGCGGTCGTCGTCGGGTTCGCGGTCTGGATCTACCGCGACGCGCGCTCCGAGGGAGTCCGCTACCCCGCCGTCTGGGCGCTCGCGACGCTCGTGTTCACCATCGTCCCCGTCGTCGCGTACATGCTCGTGAAGTCGCGGCGCGACGGGGCCTGATCGGTCGCCGACGCGGGATCGGCCCGGCGCTACTCCGGATACAGCTCCTCTTCGCGGTCGATCGCGTCGATCCGAGCCACGTCCTCCGGGTCGAGTTCGAGCGCCGCGGCCGCGAGGTTCGCGCGCTGGTGGGCCTCGCTCGAGGCCTTGGGGATCGCGACGACCGGGTCCTTCGCGAGGACCCAGGCCAGCGACACCGCCGCGGGCGTGGTCCCGTGTTTCTCCGCGACGGTCCGGAGCGCCTCGACCTCTCCGGCGCGGCCGCCCGCGAGCGGCGAGTAGGCCACCACCGGGTAGCCGTGCTCGCGGGCGTGGTCGAGCAGTTCAGGCCGGTGATACAGCGGATGCAACTCGGTCTGGTGGGCCGCGAGCCGGAGCCCGCGGTCCGCGAGGACCTCGACGGCGCGGTCGAGCTGGTCGCGCTCGAAGTTGCTGACGCCGACGTGGCGCACGAGCCCCTCGTCGACGAGGTCGGCCAGCGCCGACAGGGTCCCCTCGGGCTCGTAGCCGCCGCGCGGGCGGTGGACGTACAGCAGGTCGATGGCGTCGACGCCCAGCCGGTCGGCGCTCGCGCGGGCGCTCTCCGGAACCGCGTCGGGAGCCAGCGCGTCGATCCAGAGCTTGGTCGCCACGGTCACGTCCGCCCGGGAGAGGGCGGGAGCGGAGGAATCGCCGGCGCCACCGAGCGCGGCCGCCAGCCCCTCGCCGACGACCGCCTCGTTCTCGTAGATCTGTGCGGTGTCGAGGTGGCGGTAGCCGAGGTCCAGCGCCGCCCGGACGGCGGCGGGGTCCTCGATGCCCATCGTGCCGAGTCCGACTCGAGGAAGGTCGAGGGGGTGGTCGGCCGGCGGTCGGTCGGTCGGCACACGGTCCGTCGCGGCTCGGCTCTCGTCGGTCATGGCTTCCGCTCGGCGCGGGAGCTACTTATGTCGGCCGTCGTGGGTCGAAGCGAGGTCCTACGCCGCCTCGACGGCGTCCAGTAGCGCGCCGTAGTCGGGCTCGTTCGTCGGGTCGTCGGCGATCCACCGGTAGGTCACCGCCCCGTCGGCGTCGAGGACGAATACCGCGCGGTTGGCGATCCCGTACAGTCCGAGCTCCGCGATGTCCATCTCCAGTCCGTACGCCCGGATCGCGTCCCCGGCCATGTCGCTGACGAGGTCGAACTCGATCCCGTGTTCGTCGCGGAACGCGCCCTGCGAGAACGGCGAGTCCGCGCTCACCCCGAGGAGGGTCGCCCCCGCCTCCTCGAAGTCGCCGAGCCGTTCCTGAAGCGCCACCATCTCGTTCGTGCACGGCGGGGTGAACGCGCCCGGGAAGAACGCGAGCACGACGGGCCCGTCCCCGAGGCGGTCCGCGAGCGCGAACGCCTCGTGGTCGCTCGTGCCGAGCGTCGCTTCGAACCGCGGTGCGTCGTCGCCGGTCTCGGGTGCTGACATCGGCCACACTTGGCCCGCGAGTGACATAAATGGCGGGCGCCCGACCGCGTTTCCGAAGGGAGAAACCGGGCTGGCACGCTGAGGGGGCCGAGGAGTGAAGCGGAGACCACGGTGCTGTGGTGCGGTCGCGGTGCGGTCGCGGTTCCGGGAGGAACGGTCGAGTGCTGCAGCCCCGTTCGGCGGGTTCCGACACTCGACACGGGACACGCGTCCGAGGGGGAGTCAGCGGCGACCTCCGTCGTCTCCGGCCCAGCGACCGGGAGCTACCGCCGATAGGCGCCCGTCGCGCTCGTCGCCCCGAGCCGCCGCTCGACGGGCTCCAGGTCCTCGTCCGGGAGGGGCAGGTGACCGTGCCGCAGCGTGCCGGCGATGCGCGTCTCCGCGTCCGCGACGTCGAGGCGGAGCGTCGGCGCGAGCGTGCCGCCGAACCGGCGGAGCTGTTCCTCCTCCGGCAGGTGGGCGACCCCGTCGAGGTTCTCGCCGGCGTAGTCGTAGTAGTTGAAGAAGCTCACCGCGAGCAGTTCGTCCGCGTGCGGGTAGACCACCCACGAGTAGGCCTGGAACGGCGCGTTCGCGGGGTTGGTGGCGACGAGCCCGTGGCCGTTCAGCGGCTCGTAGTCGCCGCCGAGCGAGTCGGCGACGAACCCGTAGAGGGCGTCGTACCCCTCCAGCCCGGGGGCGAACGTGTGGAGGTGGCTGGAGACGAACAGGTAGTACCGACCGTCGCGGACGACCACGTGGGGGCGTTCCAGTTCCTGATTCACGCAGACGGCCTCGAGAAGCGGCGGCCGGAGCTCCCAGTCCATCGGGTCGCCGGTCGGGGAGTGGGCGACGCCCACGCTGCCGTTGAACTCCTGCTGGGCGGGGTCGCCGCCGCAGGCGTCCGACCCCTCCGGGACCGGCGTGTTCGCCTCGAACAGCAGATACGTCTCGCCGGTCGCGGGGTCCTCGAAGAACCACGGGTCGCGGAAGGTGTAGGTCATCCCCCGCGACTGGGCCTCGCGCTCGTAGTGGTCGCCGTCCGGTTCCAGCAGGACCTCGTGGTCCCACGGGCCGGCTATCTCCACGCCGTCGCCGGTCGCGGAGATGGATCCCCCCGAGGCGCCCGCGATGCGCTGTTCGTAGCTCAACTCGTCGCTTCCCCGGCGGCCGGCCGCGGTGTAGTAGCAGTAGAGTTCGTCCGCCTCGGCGTCGTACATCGCGGAGCCGGCCCACTGGCGGGAGCCGTAGGGGACGGCGGTGGACGCGCCTTCGTCGTCGACGCTCTCGGGGCGCTGCGGGTCGTTCGGCTCCGAATCGTCCGACTCCCCGAACACCGGCCCGCCGTGGGTCCAGTGTTCGCCGTCCGCGGCGTAGAAGTAGTGGTGGCGCGCCACGTCGTGTCGCTTGCCCGGGAGCAGGTCGTCCGGCGTCGTGAGCGCGATCAGGACGCGGTAGCCGCCGACCTCCGCGAGGCTCCCGTCGCGGGCGCGGAGCGGCCACGTGTCCCAGACGTGGAGGCCGCCGAAGGTGTCGTGCTCGGGCGGGTAGATGACCGGTGCGACCGCGTCCGGGTCCCGATCCAGCCCCGCCGCCTGCTCGCGCGTCCACGCGGGCGTCTCCGCGGTCTCGCGTCGAGGAACGTCCTCCTCGCGTCGAGGGGTGTGATCCATACGCACGTCTGCGAGGGTCGTGCGAAAAACTCTTTCTTCATGTACTCGGTCGGTAGTTAATGAACCACTCCGGCGGAGTTCCGCCGGTACTCCCCCTGCGAGCTGCGGATCAGTCCCGGAGCGTGAGCATCGAGGCGTAGCCGACGAGCAGGCCGGGCCAGTAGGTCGTGAGCCGGAAGAGGACCGCGGCGGTCAGCGCGACCGACAGGTCGACGGCGTAGAAGACGGTCACCAGTCCGGAGAAGGCGGCCTCGTAGGTGCCGGAGCCGCCGGGCGTCGGCGAGACGGTCGCGATCACCGAGAGGTTCACGATGAAGTACAGCGGGACGAACGCCGGCTCCAGCCCCAGCGAGAGGAGGACGAAGTACAGCGAGACGATCTGTGCGAGGATCGCGAGGTGCGAGCCGAGCGCGGTCGTCACGAGGAAGCGCCGGTCGCTGCCCGCCTCCTGGAACGACGACTCGATGTTGCGGACGCGCTCGCGGATCGACTCGAAGAACCCCTCCCCGCGGTCGACCCGGCGCTCGACCGCGTCGACGGCGGCGACGACCGCGCCCGACAGCGTCGCGTCGTCGGACCAGAGGAGGTACGCCACCAGCGACGCGGCGAGCAGCAGCACGACCGCGGCCGCGCCCACGTCCGCGAGGAAGCCGGTCAGCGCGCCCCGCAGCGCGAGGTAGACGACGCCCCCGAGCGTGAACGTGAAGAAGGGGACCGCGTTGATCAGGTCCGCGGAGACGACGCACGCGAGGCTGCGCTCGTAGTCGGTGCCGGTGTTGTCCGAGACGATGTACGCCATCACCGGCTCCCCGCCGAACTGCCCGAGCGGCGTGATGGAGTTCAGGAAGTGGCCCGTCATGAACATCCGGAGGGTGCGGGAGACGGTCGTCTCCATCCCCATCTGCCCGAAGAAGCGGTGCCAGACCCATGCCCACACCAAAAGCGAGGAGAAGCCGACGCCGAGCGCGACCGCGAAGAAGCGCGGGTCGGCCGCCCGGATCGACCCGAGGAACTTGTCGAGGTCCGCGAGGTACACCAGCGCCAGAAACAGGACGGTGGCGACCGCGAACCAGAAGACCCCCTTCCGACCGACCTGTCGTGATACGTTCATAGCGTCGTGAGTGCCGGACGGCGTGCGGCGGCGCTCCCCCGCTCGCGAGTCGACGCGACGGAGCGCGGTCCCGCGGGCGACGCCCGGTGGTTGTCGGCACCTCGCCCCCCGGAGCAAAAGGGTTGCCCGTTTCGCCCGCCCGGGGCGGCTCCCTCGCCAGGCGGCGGGGGTCGCCGCGGCTTATTTGTACCCGAGGGCTTCGAGCCGCTCCGCGATCTCCTCGTCCGCCTCGGGGCCGCCGCCCCGCTCGGCGTCCGCGTCGGCGTCCGCGTCGACGTCCACGTCGCCGATCGCGTCCACCTCAGCGCGGAGGTCGGCCGGGACGGGGACCGACTCCCCGCTCCCGCGGTCGACCGCGGCGTAGGTCGCGGCGCCGTCGGCGTCGATCCGCTTGACGACCTTGTGGTCCGCGTCCGCGACGTACCGGTACTTGCAGTAGTAGTCGTCCCACGCCTCGCTCGGGATGAAGCCCGTGAAGTTCTCGGGGTACTCGATGCCGCCCCGCGCGACCTCCGCGACCGCACTCCCTCGCTCCGGCTCCGGCGCGATCCCCGCCCATCCCGGCACGAGGTCGTGGAGGCGGCGGAGCTCCGTCAGCCCCGGCTCGGTACCGGCATCGCGGTCCGGGTCGTCGACCAGCAGGACCGCGTTCGTGACCGGCTCCGAGACCGTGAACTGGTGGCCGAAGCTCCCGTCCGCGCCGCCGAGCGCCTGCCCGTGGTCCGACAGCAGGACGACGACGGTGTCCTCGGCGAGCCCGTTCCTGTCGAGCGCGTCGCGGACCCGCCCGACGAGGTCGTCGGTGTAGTCGACGGAGGCGTCGTACACCTTTCGGAGCGCGTCGTAGTCGATGTCGTCCATCGTGAACACGTCCTTCTGTCGGTGGGGGATGGCCGCGTCCGGGTCGACGCCGTGTTTCTCCTGGTAGCGCTTGGGAGGGTGATACGGCTCGTGCGGCTCCATCAGGTTCGTGTAGAGGAAGAACGGCTCCGCCTTCTCTCCCGCACGGTCGTCGAGGAAGTCCTCCACCGCCTCGACCGTCTCCGCGGACTTACAGGAGTCGTCCACGTCGAACAGGCGGAAGACGCGGTCGAGTTGGCGCCCGATCAGGCGGCGCGTGCCCGACCCGAGCGCGTGGAACGCCCGCGCGCCGAGCTTCGAGAGCCGGACGCTCAGGGGGTTGTCCGCCGTCCCGAGGAAGTTCTCCACCTCGTCGAAGTCGTCGGTCATCCCCTTGTGGGGGGTGATCCAGACGTTCGGCGTGACCGCGGCGGTGTGGTAGCCGGCGTCCCGGAACCGGGCGACGAACGTCTCGCGGTCGGCCGGGAAGTAGCTCCGCGCGTGGGTGGTGCCGTGCTCCCACGGGTACTCGCCGGTGAACATCGAGGCGTGCGACGGGAGCGTCCACGGCGCCTGCGCGACCGCGTCCTCGAACACCACGGCGTCGTCCGCCAGGTCGCCGATGTGGGGCGTGAACTCCACGTCGCCGTTGTACGGCGAGATCCGGTCCTTGCGCAGCGAGTCGAGGACCAGGAACACCACGTTCTTCTCCTCGGAACCGGCGTCGTCCATGGGTCGACTCCGGGCGTGCGGCCTGTTAGGTACTCCGGTCCGGGAGCGGCGAGGGTCCCCCTCCACCCTCGTCGACGACCGCGGCGATGTCGCGGCCGATTTATACGGGCCGCGAGAACGGGCCACGTATGACCGACAAGGTGGCGATCGTCTACTGGTGTGACGGCGCGGGCCACGCGGCCCGGGCCATCCCGGTCGCCAAGGAGTTCGAGTCCCGGGGCATCGAGGTGGCGATGGCCGGGGGCGGGCAGGGGAAGCCGTTCGTGGAGCTGAACGGCTTCGACCACCCGGACCTCACGACGGTGGCGGTGAAGGGGGACGGGCCGGTCGACTTCCTGCGCCACTCGCTGTTCGACCTGGCGCCCTCCGCAGTCCGCCGGACGCGGGAGCTGTCCGCGTGGCTCGACGCGGAGGACCCCGACGTGCTCGTGACCGACGACCTGTTCGCGGCGGTCTGCGCGGCGCGGAAGGGGCTCGACTTCTACCGCATCGACCACCTGACGACGGACCTGTTCGGGCCCGTCTGGGGCACCCCGCTCGCCGTCTACAACGAGGTCTCGCTCCGGTTCGCGGAGGGGATCGTCGTCACCTCGCTGTGGCCCGACGAGCCGGCCCCCGAGGGGATCACCCGCGTCGGCCCGCTGGCACAGGAGGGCGACCCCGACGACGCCGTCGAGCCGTACGACGTCCTCCTCAGCCCCGGCACGCACGGCGAGGACTTCGACGCGATCCGCGAGCGACTGGAGGCGGACGGCCTCGACGTGCGGACCGTCGGCGACGACGACTGGGAGACCAAGCCCACGATGACGCCGTACACCGCCGCCGCGGACGTGGTGGTCTGTACCGGCTTCTCCTCCATCGCGGACACCGTGGTCGCGGGGACGCCCTGCGTGATCTACCCGTTCCTGCCGTTCCAGAAGGCGATCGCGGACGGCGCCGCGGAGCGAGGGATCGAGGGCGTCGCCCGGGCGAGCTCCGTCGGCGAGGCCGTGACGCAGGCGAAACGCCTCCGGGCGCTCGACGAGCGCCCGACGTATGAGAACGGCGCGCCAGCGTTCGTCGACGCGGTGGTGGACGAATGAGCCCGGACCGCCGACGCCGAACGACCCCGTGCGACACCGACCAGCCATGAGGATCGGCTTCTTCACCGACAGCTACTTCCCCGGCATCGACGGGGTGACCTACACCATTCAGGCGTGGCGGGATCGCCTGGAGGACCGCGGCCACGAGGTGTCCGTCGTCTACCCCGACGGCGACTACGAGCCGGGTCCACACGAGTTCCCCGTCCCGTCGCTCCCGAACCCCTTCTACGAGCAGTACCGGCTCCCGCTGTACCGGCGGCTGTCCTCGCTGCCCGAGTTCGACGTGGTCCACTGTCACGGTCCGGCCTCGACCGGCCTGATGGGCCGGCGGTACGCGCGCAAGCGCGGGGCCGCGTCCGTGTACACCCACCACACGCCCATCGAGGACTACCTGATCCAGGGGCTCAAGGTGGAGACCGCCGCGGACTTCGCGGGGCGACTCTACGTGGCCTACGAGAACCGGTTCCTGCGGTCGTTCGACTGCGTGACGGCCTCCACCTCCCGGATCCGGCGCGACGTGGAGCACCGACAGCTCCCGGTCGGCATCGAGATGGACACCTTCCGTCCCGGCGCGGACGGCATGTTCCCCGATGACGAGACCGTGATCGGCTACAGCGGCCGCCTCTCGGCCAAGAAGAACGTCGACGAGATACTCCGGCTGGCGGAGGCGATGCCGGAGTACCGATACGTGATCGTCGGCGAGGGACCGGAGCGTGAGTCGCTGGAACGGGACGCCCCCGCGAACGTGGAGTTCCGGGACTTCTTCCCTCGCGAGCGGCTCCCGGAGTTCTACGCCTCGATGGACGTCTTCGTCACCGCCTCGACCTGCGACACGCTGGGGCTGTCGACGCTGGAGGCGAACGCCTGCGGCACGCCGGTCGCGGCCGCGGACGTGGCGCCCTTCGACGAGACCATCGGGTCGGACAACGGTGCCCGCTTCGCGTTCGGCGACGTGCAGTCGATGCGGGACGCGGTCGAGGACTGCCTGACCGGGGGCCGCGACACGCGCGAGGCCGTGCAGGAGTTCTCCGTCGACCGGACGGTCGACGAGTTGGAAGCGATCTACCGCGGCGAGGCGTGACCCAACCGCGGTCGAACCCGTTCCACGGGGCCGCGGCTGTCGGGTTGGGGTCGAGAGAAATGCTCCGACAGGGATTCGAACCCTGGTCATTGCCGTGAGAGGGCAATATGATTGGCCGGACTACACTATCGGAGCGTCCGTCTTCGCATTCACGGCTTGGCCGGAGGCCCGTAAAACGGCTCCGATCTCGGATCGCCGTGCGACGGCGTGACGCGGGACGATCGCGGTGCGTCCCCGCGAGGGAGTTCCGAGCGCGATACGTCGAGGGAGAGGGGAGGCTAGTCGGCGTGGCGTCGAGGGAGGGCCGGGGCTAGTCGTGGCGGCGTCGAGAGAAATGCTCCGACAGGGATTCGAACCCTGGTCATTGCCGTGAGAGGGCAATATGATTGGCCGGACTACACCATCGGAGCGACGGTGTCGCGTACACCCTTCGGTATGCCGGTCCCGAGTAAAACAGTTGCGTTTCGCCCCCACATTGTGCCGCCGTGACGCGGTCCGATCGGCCGACGTGGCGGTCACTCCTCGTCGAACGGCGACCCGGCCGCGGACGGTTCGGACCCGTCGAGGCTGACGACGTTCTCGCGGCCGACGCGGAGCTTCGAGACCGCTCCCTCCTCCTCCATCTCCGAGAGCAGGACGCTCACCTTCGACTTCGACCAGCCCGTCTCGTCGACGATGCGGTGCTGCTTCATCCGTCCCCCGTTCTCGCGGAGCAGTCGCACGACGCGGTCCTCGTCCGAGAGCAGTTCCTCGTCCGGGACCGAGGGCTCGGCGGTCGCCGCGGCCCCGCTGGCCGCGGCTTCTCCCCCGGTCGCCCCCTCGTCGCCGGCCCCTGCGTCCGCCCCGTCGTCCGCCCCGTTCGCGGCGTCCGCGGTGTTCCCGGCGCCGTGGTCCCCCGATCCGGACCCGATCGGTCCCGGAAGGCCGGAACCGGCGGATCGGGACGCGAGCAGTCCGGCCCCGGACAGCACCGCGAGCACCCCGAGCAGCGCCGCCAGCAGCGGGAGCCGATCGCTCCACGGCCCGTCCTCCCCCGTCACCGGGGAGCCGGTCGCGGGCGCGCTGCCGGTCCCCCCCACCGTCCCTCCGTCGGTCCCGTCGGTCGTCTCCATCGCGGCTGCGGGCCGGAGGACGACCCGGGGCCGACGGTCGGTGAATTGGCGTTCGCCGCTCCAGGTGACCGTGTCGCTGTCGGTCAGCGAGTCGGGGTTCGACTGGGTGGCCTGCGGGTCGACGCTCGCGAACGCGAGCCCCTCGCCGGGCTCGACGACGAGTTCCTGGTCCGGCCCGACGTAGATGCCGCCCTCGAACACGTCGCCGACCACGACGCGGTCGCCGTCGACCGCCGCGAACCCCGACCACGTGAACGAGAGCTCGACGACGCCGATGTCGTTGCCGAGGCTCGAGCGCACGAACGCGTCACGCGAGAAGTTCCCGGCGCTCATCTCGCGGTCGACGACCCCCTCGCCGTCGGCGACCAGCCCGCGCGCGTCCTCCGTGAACGCCCGATAGCGGTCGGTCTCGTTCTCGCGGAACTCCGCGGCGAACGACTCGAACGCCTCCCGCTCGTCGTCGGTCTCCAGCGGTCGCTCGTACCGGAACGTCCAGACGCCGTCGCCCTCCGCGGTCACCCTGATGCGGACGACGCTCCGCTCGAAGCTCCCGTCCTGCGCCGCGGCGCTCACGGGCGCCGTCGAGTCGCCCAGCGCCGGGCGCTCGCCCGCGGCGGCGGCGACCGGCGAACTGCCGCCCGCCGAACCGGCGGCCGCGACCGCCGCGGCGCCGCAGCCCGACGCCGCGAACACGGCGACGACGAGCGCGATAGCGAGGAGTGGCCGACGGCCCATTACCTGAAGGCCCGCTCCGGCAGTAAAAAGCGCTTATGACCGCGGCCGGTCGGCGGATGCGACGATGGCCGTCCCCACCGTCGGGGCCGGGGCCGGTCAGGCGACGCGGTCGCCCGCGGCGAAGACGGACTCGGGCGACTGCCAGGCCGTCGCGTCCTCGTTCGGATCGGCGTCGAGCACGACGAGATCGGCGCGGTGCCCCTCGGCGACGCGCCCCACGTCGTCGAGACCCAGCAGGTCGGCGGCGTTGACCGTCGCCGCCTCCAGCGCCTCGGCCGGCGACAGCCCGTACTCGACCATGTGGACCATCTCCTGAGGAATCTCCGCGAAGTCGTTGAACGGGGTTCCGGCGTCGGTTCCCATCGCCACCGTCACGCCGGCGTCGAGCGCGCGGTCCCACGCGTCCGCGAAGTGCTCCGCGGAGACCTCGGCCTTCTCGACCGCGGACTCCGGGATCCCCGCCTCGACGCCGTTCTCGACGATGCCGTGGAGCGCGCTCGCGGTGGGCACCCAGTAGGTCCCCTTCTCGGCCATCCGTTCCGCCGTCTCGGCGCTCATGAAGGTGCCGTGCTCGATGCTGGTGATCCCCGCCTCGACGGCGTTTCGGATCCCTTCGTCGCCGTGGGCGTGGGCCGCGGTCGGCGTGTTCGTCGGCGCCGCCGCGTCGACGACGGCCTCCAGCTCGTCCGGCGTCAGCTCCGGCGCGCCGGTGACCGCGCCCTCGGTGAGGACGCCGCCGGTCGCCATGCACTTGATCACGTCCGCGCCGCGGTGGAGCTGCTCGCGGGCGGCCTTCCGCACCTCGGCGGGGCCGTCCGCCTCCCGACCGAACCAGTGGCCGTGGCCGCCGGTCATGATGACGTTCTGTCCGCACGCGAGCACGCGCGGCCCGTCGACGACGCCCTCCTCGACCATGCGGGCGGCGTCGAGCGCGAGCGTGTCGCGCGCGCCCAGGTCGCGGACGGTCGTGACGCCCGCGCGCAGCGCGGCCGACAGGTTCTCCGTCGCGCGATACGCGGCCTCGTAGGCGCTCTCGTCGGTCGCGCTCGCCACGTCCGGCCGGCCGTCCATCATCAGGTGGACGTGCGCGTCGATCAGCCCCGGTGCGACGACCTTCCCGGAGACGTCCGTCTCGGTCTCGCCGCGGCCGAGGTCCCCGACCGCCACGATCTCGCCGTCCTCGACCGCCACGTCCGCCTCGCGGGTGCCGTCGGCGTCCGCGACGCGTCCGCCTCGTAACACGTGCATGGCTGGTCCTTGCCGGCTGCGGTCCTAAAGCGTGGGGTCTCGGCAGTTCCGACGCGTCAACAGCCGGCGAAGATCGCCGGAGAACGCGGAGCCAGGAGCATACGGGTGCTACCGAGGACCATGGTCGACCTGTCCACATCGACGGCGCTCGTCACGGGCGCGAGTTCGGGCATCGGCGCGGCGACCGCGCGCACGCTGGCCGCCGAAGGGGCGGATCTGGCGCTCTGCGCGCGGAGCGAGGACGACCTCCGCGCGCTCGCGGACGATCTGCGCGACCGGCACGACGCCGCGGTGCTGGTCGCCCCCGCCGACGTGCGCCGGGACGCCGAGGTGGTCGCGGCCGTCGAGGCGACCGTCGACCGGTTCGGCGGCCTCGACGCCGTCGTGGCGAACGCGGGCGTCGGCCGGGGGAGCGACGTGGCGACGATGAGCGACGAGGCCTACGAGGCGATGCAGGAGACCAACGTGGACGGCACGTTCTACCTGACGCGGGCGGCCCTGCCGCACCTCGTGGCGGCGTCCGGGAACCTCGTCGTCGTGGGGTCGTTCGCGGGGCAGTATCCGCGGTCGTACAACCCCGTCTACGCCGCCACCAAGTGGTGGGTCCGGGGGTTCGCCCACAGCGTCGCGGCGCAGGTCGGCGACGAGGGCGTCGGCGTCTCCGTGATCAACCCGAGCGAGGTCAGAACGCGGTTCGGCGAGGCGGACGGCGAGGCGTTCGAGGAGCGCTTCGACCCCGGCGAGGTCACCGAACCCGAGGAGGTCGCCGAAGCGATCGCGTTCGCGGCCGGCCAGGAGGGCTCAACGGTCCAGGAGCTCGACCTCTACCGCCGGGACAAGCTGACGGGCCTGTAGCGCCTCGCGCCGGCCGAACGTTCAAAAGGGAGACGGCGCCGATCGGTCCACGGCCGGGCGTCGCGGGCGACGGCGACCGGCCAGCCACGGTCCGCGCCCGCGTGGACCCGGCCCGCGAACTGACGGCCCGCCAGTTCGCGGCGGCCAGCGACGGCTACGCCGACTCCGGGGCCGACGTGGTCCCCAGCACCTCGACCTCGTCGCCGACCGCGATCTCGGCGCCCGCGGTCGCCGCCGGCGTCTCCGTGTTCACCATCAGCCGGAAGTCGTGGTCGAACCAGTCGCCGCCCGACCACTCGGGCATGGTGGCGCGGCGGCGCTCCAGAAACGTCTCCCGGAACCCCGGCGTCTCGGAGCCGGTGTCCGGGTCGCGGCTCGGCACGACACACCGCTGACAGGGGTTGACGCCCAGCAGCTCGGCGTCGCCGACTCGGAACCGGACCCGCGACGCGCGGTCGGCGAACAGGCGGTCCTCCCAGAACGCGGGGCAGTCCGCGAGGACGACGTTCGGTCGCAGTCGCCGACACATCTCGTCGGCGTCGACGCCGTCGTACCACGAGGCTACCTCCGCGAGCGTCGCACGCGAGACGACCGTGGGGCCGCGCGCGCTCGCGTCGTCGGGGAACCCGCCGTCGTCGCGGACCACGTGCACGGGATAGCCGTAGTGCTCACCGAGCCACGCGGCCATGGCCTCCGTCCCGCCCGGCAGGTCGAACGTCCGCGGGCCGCGGTCCGGCGTCGCGAGCGTGACGCTCGCGGGCGTCGCGTCGGCCGGTTGCGGGAGGTCGTAGGAGGCGCGAACCTCGTGGACGCGGCGCTCGCTCTTGCCGTTCACGTAGCCGCCCCCGCCGCCGACGGAGGCGGTCTCGGGGTCCGCGTCCGCTTCGAGCACCGCGTACGAGCGGTCGCCCGCGAGCGGCGCGTCCTCCGGGAGTCGCGCCCGTTTGCGGTCGGCTCCGTCCATCGACTTCACCGGATAGGCGATCAACCGGTCGACGCGTGTCATGGGATCCGGTGGGGACGCGCAATGAAAGAAATGTCGTCGCCGGGCCGGATGCGCGCCGGCTCGGCGGGGCGGTCGCGTTACTCCTCGTCGTCAGTCGCGTCGTCGTCAGTCGCGTCCTCGCCGTCGTCCTCGTCCGGGAGGCCGGCGACGACGTCGTCGATCTCGTCCTCCGAGAGGACGCGGTAGCCGTCCTCGGTCACGGTGGCGACGGAGATGTCGTCCGCGTCGAGGTCCTCCTCGTGGACGCGAAGGGCGCGCACGGCGAGTTCGACGCCCTCCTCGACGGTGAGTTCCGCGTTCCACTCCTCCTCCAGGAACGACTGGATGTCCTGCCGGCCGCCGCCGATGACGGTCGCCTTCCACTCGTGGGGCGTGCCCGAGGGGTCGGCGCCGAACAGGCGCGGCTCGCCGTTCTCGATGCCGCCGATGAGCAGCGCGGCGCCGTACGGGCGCGTGCCGCCCAGCTGCGTGTTCTCTTGGACGTGGTCGGTGACGTGCTTGGTCAGCGTCTCGACGCCGACCGGCTCGCCGTAGCGGAGCCGGTTCATCTGCGTCTGCCGGCGCGCGAAGTCGATCAGCTGGCGCGCGTCCGCGACGTGGCCCGCGCTCGCGGTGCCGACGTGGTCGTCGAGCTTGTGGAGCTTCTCGATGCTCTCCGCCTCCATCAGCGAGGAGGAGGCGCGGCTCATCGCCGCGAGGACGACCCCGTCCTCGGTACGGACGCCGACGCTCGGCGCGCCGCGCGAGACCGCCTCGCGGGCGTACTCGACCTGGTAGATCCGGCCGTCCGGGGAGAACAGCGAGGTCCCGCGGTCGTACGCCTGCTGGTCGTTGCCCTGCATCATCGCCCTCCGTCCTGCGTCGTTCGGCGTGCGTTCATTAGCGTCCCGTACACGCCCGGCAGGGAAAAACCCTCCTTAACCGGCCCACGCCGCGGCCGCCGAGGCCCTCTTCCCGCTCGAAGCGAGACCCGTCCCAGTCACTCGAAGTAGCGACGCGGCACGTACTCCCGGAAGCGCGACGGCACCCGGGACGCGAGCGCCGCCGCGATCTCCGGGAGACGGCGTCGAAGCGCCACGTAGACCGCCGAGACCGCGAGCATTCCGACGGCCGCGATCCATAGCGGCCCATCCGCCACGTACAGCACCGGCGCGGCGGCGACCGCCGCGATGGCCAGGTCCTCGGGGGAGCCGTCGTACCGGATCCACCGTCTGGGCGCGATCCACTTGCCGCGCGCGTGGTCGTAGATGGCGCGGTCGGACCGGCCCTCCCACGGGCGGAGTTCGAGCCCGCCCCCGAACACGTCCATCAGGCAGTGGAGCGCGGCGGCCGCCGTCAGCACCGCCGCCGCGAGGAGCCACGGGCCGCCGGCGACCGCCGCCGCGGCCGCGAGGAGCGCCGCGGCGACCGTGTAGTAGACGGGGAAGTGAAGCGTCCGGCGGTGCCCCCGGTAGAGGTCCAGGTCCGGCAGGGCGCCGCCGACGAGTCCGGCCACCAGAAGGAGCGGGGCAAGCTCGGGCGACCGCAGGGCGACGGGCACCGCGAGCGCCATCCCCGCCAGCGCGTGGGTCGTCTGCATCATGTTTCGTCCCAACCGAGGCGACAGAAGGGCATAAGGGTGTCCCCGGACTTCAAGACCGGGTCACGGGAGCCGTGCGACCGGGCGTCACGGCCGGTCCGTGCGGCAATTCCTTTTAGTCCTCCGCCGCGAAGCGCGCCCATGACGACGATTAAGGACAGCGTCCACGACCACATCGAGGTCGAGGGCGTCGCCGCGGCCCTCCTCGACACGCCGGCGGTCCAGCGGCTCAGACACGTCAAGCAGTTGGGGACGGTCCAACTCGTGTACCCCTCCGCGAACCACACCCGGTTCGAGCACAGCCTCGGCGTCTACCACCTCGCCTCCGAGGCGCTCGCGCACCTCGGCGTCGACGGCAAGCGGGCCGACCGCGTGGAGGCGGCCGCGATGCTCCACGACGTTGGTCACGGACCCTTCAGCCACAACATCGAGGAGCTCACCCACCGTCACACGGGCAAGTACCACGACGACGTGGACGGACTGCTCGCGGAGGGGGCGGTCGGCGAGGTCCTGCGCGAGCACGACCTCGACCCGAGCCGCGTCGCGGACCTCGTCGCGGGCGAGGGACAGTTCGGCCAACTCGTCTCGGGGGAACTCGACGTGGACCGGATGGACTACCTCGTGCGCGACGCCCACCACACCGGCGTCCCTTACGGCACCATCGACACAGGGCGGCTGGTCCGCGAGCTGACGTTCGTCGACGGCGAACTCGTCCTCGACGAGGGGAACGTCCAGACCGCCGAGAGCCTCCTGCTGGCGCGGGCGCTGATGAATCCTGTCGTCTACACCCACCACGTCGCGCGGATCTCGAAGGCCATGCTTCGGCGCGCCGCCGAGCGCCTGCTGGAGGCGCCGGACGTGACTGCCGGACAGGTGCGGCGGATGGACGACCACGAACTGCTCGTCGCGCTGCGCACGAACCCGGAGAGCGGCGGCCTCGTCGGCCGGTACGACCGACGCGACCTCTACAAGCGCGCGGTGTGGGCCGAGTACGGCGACGTGCCGGAGTCGGTCCGCGAGGCCGATCACGAGCGGGTGCGGGACCTCGAGGCGGAGATCGCCGCGACCGCGGGCGTGACGGACGCCGACGTGATCCTCGACGTCCCGTCGGAGCCGTCGATGCGCGAGTCCACCGCGCGCGTGGTCGTCGGCGGGGAGGTCCGGCGGCTGGAGAAGCAGTCGCCGCTCGTCTCCGCGCTCCGGACCGCCCAGCGCAACCAGTGGCGCCTCGGCGTCTACGCGCCCGCTCCGGCCACCGACCGCGTCGGCCGGGCGGCCGCGAGCGTCCTCGGCCTGGAGGCGGACACCCTGATTAGCGACGTGCGCCGCGGGCTGCCGACCACGCTGGACGAGTTCGGGAAGTAGGCCGACGGGGACGGCGCCGGCGCCGAGACGGCTACCGCGGGTCGATCTCGTTGGCGGCCGCCAGCACCTCGTCGTGGAGGGCGCCGTTCGAGGCGACCAGCCCGGTCGAGTCGTGGCGCCAGCGGTCGCCGTCCAGGTCGGTCACGGTGCCGCCGGCCCGCCGGATCATGTGGACGCCGGCGACGGAGTCCCACGGGTTGCAGTCGACGTTGGTGATCACGCCCTCGATGGCGCCCTCAGCGACGGAAGCGAGCGCGGCCTGCGCGCAGCCGAACCGCCGGAGGTCGCCGAACCGCGAGACGATCGCCTCGCAGGCGCGAGCGTACTGGTCGCGCTCCTCGCGCGGCCACCAGATGGTCGGGACGACGGCGGCCGTCTCGGGGTCGCTCACGTCGCTGACGGCGACGGGCTCGCCGTCGCGGTACGCGCCCGACTCGTCGGCGGTGTACACGTCGCCGAGCGCCGGGAGCGCCGAGGCCGCCGCCACCGGATCCCCGTCCGCGACCGCCGCGACCGCGGTGGCCCACGTCCGCATCCCCCGGACGTAGTTGTTCGTCCCGTCGATGGGGTCGATGACCCACGCCGCGCCGGTCTCGGGGACCGCCTTCAGTTCGTCGTCCTCCTCGCCGACCATCGCGTCCTCCGGGAACGCCCCCCGGATCACGTCGATCACCTCGCGCTGGGCGGCCCGGTCCGCCTCCGTCACCACGTCGGTCTTGCTCGCCTTCGTCTCCACCGCGATGTCCGTTCGGAAGTGCTCGTGGGCCACGCGCGACCCCGCCCGCGCCGCGCGCTCCGCGACCGTCGCCCGGTCCTCGGCCCGATCCTCGCTCATACCCGCCCTGCGCGACCGCGCCCCGTATACGCGTCGGTTCGGTGACGCGACCGCGCTCGCCGGCCGCGGATCGCCCCGACGATTAACTCGGTTCCGAATCAGGGTACCCTTAAGAGGACCGAACCGGTACGTCTCCCCATGCGCCCGGAGGAAGCGGTCCGACAGCTCGAGTACGCCATCGACGCCAGCCTCGACGAGGAGGGCTCCCGCAGCGCGGCGAGCTACAAGCCGACGTTCGAGCGCGTCGCCACGCGCGCGGACGGCCGCGCCGTCTACGCGCTCGCGACGGAGCTCGCGGAGACGGTCGCCGACGGCACCCGCCCCTCGCCCGCCGAGGCCAACGCGGCGGCGGACCGGGTTGTCGACGACCGGATCTACACCGACGGCGGCCGGTAATCAGGACGGTCGCGCGGTCGGCTCTCGTCATCCGTCGTCCTTTTCGAGCGGGTTTTGTGCGTCGTGAGGCTTCCGGACTGCGTTCCGCCGCCATTTATGTAACACCGCGGTCGGTGTTGCCGTCCCCTCGGTCCCGACGCGGACCGCCGCGGAGCGAACATCCTTGTACCGCGGGCCGAAGGTGTGGGTATGAGCCAGACACACACGCCGGCGTTCGTCGGGGCGCTCGACGACCTCGGTGTCGAGCACTCGCGGGCGACGCCGGCCGACTGCGCGGACGCGGTCGCGGCGGCGGTCGAGGGCGACGCGGTCGGCGTCCCTCTCGGCGACGGCCTCGCGCTGCCCGACGCCGTCGAGACGGCGCCGACGAACGGCGACCTCGAGGCTGCGGACACGGGCGTCACGCCCGCGGGGTTCGCGGTCGCGGAGACCGGGAGCGTCCACCTCCCCTCGGACGCCGCCGGCGTCGAGCCCGTGAGCCTCTACCCGTTCAGACACGTCGCGGTCGTGCGGGAGTCGGCGGTCCTCCCGGACGTGCCGGCCGCCGTGGCGCAGTACGGGGAGGTCCTGCGGAACGGCGGGTCGGGCGTGCTCGCCACCGGTCCGAGCGCGACGGCGGACATGGGCGAACTCGTCGTGGGCGCGCACGGGCCGGGCGAGGTGCACGTCGTGGTCGTCGAGGACGGCGACGACCGCGACGACGGCGACGACGCGACGGCCGCGGACCGGGCGGAGGGCGACGATGAGTAAGTCCGACCGCGCGGCCCGCATCCGGGAGGTGATGCGCGAGGAGGGCGACTCCGTGGGCCACCACGCGCGCAGCCACGAGGAGGGCCGCCGGGAGGCGGTGCGGGACCTGCCCGACTACGAGACGCTGAAGGGCCGCGCTCGCGCCACGAAGGAGGACGCCATCGAGCGCCTGCCGGAGTTGATCGAGGACCTTCGCGAGAGCGTCGAGGCCAACGGCGGCACGCTCTACGTCGCCGACGACGCCGCGGACGCGAACCGGTACATCACCGAGACCGTCGGCGACGCCGACACCGTCGTGAAGTCGAAGTCGATGACCACCGAGGAGATCGAGGTCAACGACGCGCTCGCCGAGGCGGGCGTCGACGCCGTCGAGACCGACCTCGGCGAGTGGGTGATCCAACTGGCGGGCGAGTCCCCCTCCCACCTCGTCGGGCCCGCCGCGCACAAGCCCCGCGAGGCCATCGCGGAGCTGATCGCCGCGGAGTTCGACCTCGCGGACCCGCCCGAGACCGCCGAGGAGCTGACCGCGTTCGCCCGCGAGAAGCTCTGGGAGACGATCCGCACCGCGGACGTGGGGATGACCGGCGCGAACTTCGTCGTCGCGGAGTCCGGCTCCATCGCGCTCGTGACGAACGAGGGGAACGCGCGCAAGGTCGCGACGACGCCGGACACCCACGTCGCCGTCGCGGGCGTCGAGAAGGTGATCCCGACCGTCGAGGACCTGGAGCCGTTCGTGGAACTGCTCGGTCGCTCCGGCACCGGCCAGGACCTGACCGTCTACACCTCCCTCCTGACCCCGCCGACCGCGAGCCCGGTGCCGGACTTCTCCGACCCGGACGCGCCGCTCGTCGACGAAGAACCCGGCCCCTCCGGAGAAGCGAACCCCGACCGCGAGTTCCACCTCGTCCTGATCGACAATGGGCGACTGGCGATGCGGGACGACGAGGACCTGAAGGAGACGCTCTACTGCATCCGGTGTGGCGCCTGCGCGAACTCCTGCGGCAACTTCCGGAGCGTCGGCGGCCACGTCTTCGGCGGCGAGACGTACACCGGCGGCATCGCTGGCGGCTGGGAGGCCGGCATCGAGGGGCTCGACACCGCCGCGGAGTTCAACGACCTCTGTACCGGCTGTTCGCGGTGCGTCCCGGGCTGTCCGGTGGAGATCGACATCCCGTGGATCAACACGGTCGTCCGCGACCGGATCAACCGCGGCGAGGCCGGCGCGGGCGAGTTCGACCACCTCGTCGACGGGCTGACGCCGGACGAGGAGCCCGCGGGCCTGGACCTGGGCACGCGGCTCGTCGGGAACTACGCGACGCTGGCGGAATGGGGCCACCGGACCGCCCCCGTCGCGAACCGCCTCGCGAACGCCGGTCCGGTCCGGTCAGTCCTGGAGCGCGTCGCGGGGATCGACCGCCGGCGCGATCTCCCGGAGTTCGCGTCCGAGAGCCTCGTCGAGTGGTTCGCGGCGCGGGGCGGCCCCGCCGTCGCCGCCGACGAGGCCGAGCGCGAGGCGGTCGTCTACCCCGACACGTACACGAACTACGTGGATCCGGACCGCGGGAAGGCGACCGTTCGGACCCTCGAAGCCCTCGGCGTCCACGTCCGCGTCCCGGACCTGCCGCCGAGCGGCCGGCCGCCGCTCTCGCAGGGGATGGTCGCGACTGCAGAGGCGCGGGCGGAGGCCCTCTCGGACGCGGTCGCCGGGCACCTCGACGCCGGCCGCGACCTGGTGGTCGTGGAGCCGAGCGACCTCGCGATGGTCCGCTCGGAGTACGAGAAGTTTCTGGCGCCGGCTGCCTTCGATCGGATCGCCGAGGGCACCTACGACGCGATGGAGTACGTGCACGGCCTGATCGACAACGACGCGGGTGGCGGGCTCGACGCGCTCGTCCACGGCGGGGGGGACGAAGGAGGCCGCGACCGCGAGGTCGCCTATCACCCGCACTGTCAGGCGCGGACGGTCGGCGTGGCCGCCCACGCGACCGAGGTGCTGGAGCGCGCCGGCTTCGACGTGCTGGAGTCCGACACCGAGTGTTGCGGCATGGCCGGCTCGTTCGGCTACAAGGCCGACTACTACGAGCTGAGTCTGGACGTGGGCGAGCCGCTGGTCGAGCAGTTCGGGGGGAGCGACCGGACGCTGGTCGCGACCGGAACCTCCTGCGGCGAACAGCTCGACGCGCTGTTGGACCGGCCGGCCCGGCATCCGATCGAGCTGATCGCACCGCGAGAGCAGCCGACCTCGTAGGGGAAGTCGCCTCTCCCGTCCGACCGTCAGACGCGCGTCGGCGGACAACGAACGCTTATTAGGCGCGCTCGTGACCACACGGGTATGGACGCAGTTCCCGAGGAGATCACGAGCCTCGTCGGCCGCGAGGTCTACTCCAACAACGGCGTGTTCGTCGGCGAGGTCGAGGACGTGCGCCTCGACCTCGACGCCGAGTCGGTCACCGGGCTCGCGCTGGCGGAGTTGAACGGCGAGCTGTTCGCGGGGACGGACATCGGACGCAACACCGGCGTCATCGTTCCGTATCGGTGGGTTCGGGCGGTCGGCGACGTGATCCTCGTCAACGACGTCATCGAGCGCCTCGACCGCGGCGAGGAGGAGTCCGAGGAAGCGGCCGTCTGACGCGTGACGCGACTGTCGACCGGCGTCCCGATCCTCGATCGGCGGCTCGACGGCGGGCTGGTGTCGGGGAGCGTCGTCGCGCTCGTCGCGCCGCCGGAGTCCCAGAGCGAACTCCTGGCGACCGCCTTCGCGGCGGCCGGCCCGACGCTGTACCTCACGACGCTGCGCCCGGAGCGGTCGGTCCGCGAGTCGCTGGCGGCCGCCGGCGTCGAGGACGTCACTGTCCGCCAGTGTGACGCGGAGGCCCTCGCGACCGACCCCGCCGGCGTCCTCCGCGACCTGCCGACCGGCGGCCGGGTCGTGATCGACGTGATGAACCCGCTCGAACGGATGGAACGCCGGCGGGGGGCGGGCGTCGTCGCGGCCGTGAGCGACGCGGTCGAGGCGGAGGGGGGTGCGGCGCTGTTACACTGCCTGGAGGAGCCGGGACTCGACGACGGTCGCGTCCGGACGCTGGCGCTCGCGGACGTGGTCTGCTCGCTGGAGCTCAGCCACACTTCGCTGTCGATCGACAACCGGCTCCACGTGACGAAGTTCCGGAACGGCGCGGCGCTCACCGAGCCGATAAAGGTGAAGCTCGCCGACGCGGTCGAGGTGGACACCAGCCGGGACATCGCCTGAGTGCGGCCGTCACCGCGGCGTCCCCGACGGCCGCTCTACGACCCGTTCGATCCCTCGGAGCCCTCGACGCCCATCGCGTCGAAGAGCTTGCGGCGGACCGCCTCCTCGGTGAGCTGGAGCAACGTGTCGCGGTTCTCGTCACTGGTCTCGATGCCGGTGAAGATGCCGAGCGGGATCTCGACGGACCCCTGCGTAGAGTGGCCGGCCGCGTCGCCCATGTCCTCGAACGCCTCCTGCAGCACGTTGCCGATGTTGATCCGGATGTCCTTCGAGCGCGCGGAGAGGTAGATCTTCTCGTCGGCGATGCCGAGGACGGCCGTCGTCGTGATCCCCTCCAGGTTCAGGAGGTGCTGGGCCGCCTGCGCGAGCGCCTCGCGGTCGCGGATGAAGCCGGCCGTCGAGAAGAGGTGGCTCCCCTGCACCTCGCGGTTCTGGATCGCCTCCGCGAGCACGTCGAGCGTCTCCGGGCTCATCGACGGCGACTCCACCTGTTCGAGCGTGTCGTGGTTCGCGAACGGATGGAGGTACGCCGCCGCGGTCAGGTCCGCGGGCGTGGTGTCGCGTTTGAAGTCCAGCGTCTCCGCGCGGATGCCGTACAGCAGCGCCGTGGCGACCGCCTCCGACGGCGAGAGGTCGAACTCCTGGAGGTACTTCGTGAGGATCGTGGAGGTCGAGGAGACGTTCGTGCGCACGTCGACGAAGCGGGCGTCGACCTCCGCGTCGGCCTCGTAGTGGTCGATGTAGACGTCGACGTCGGCGTCGATCTCCATTTCCGGCTCGCCGGACTTGGCGTGGTCGACCAAGGCGATCGTCTCGTAGGCGTCGAGCGGATCGGCCTCCTCGCGCGAGAGCAGGTCGATCCCGAGCAGGTTGACGAACGCGCGGTTCTCCTGATGTCCCACGTCGCCCGTGTAGAGGATGTCCGCGTCGACGTCGTACGCCTCCGCGATGGCCTGCAGGGCCGTCGCCGAGGCGATTGAGTCCGGGTCGGGGTTGTCGTGGGTCAGGATCGCCAGCCGGCCGTCGGACTCGCCGGTCTCGCGGAGGATGTCCGCGAGCTGGCGGGCCATGTACTCCAACTCGCCGGTCTCCAGCGAGCGGAGCGCGGAGTCGGCGATCACCGTCGAGGGGTTGATCACCACGTCCGCGCCCAGGTCGCGGAGTTCGTCCTCGCTGACGGGGTCGGAAGCGCGCACGACCACGTAGTGTTCGCCGCCGCGCTCGCGGATGGCCTTCACCGCCTCCTTGTTCGCCTCCACGTCCGAGGCGAGGATCAGGATGATGTCGCGGTCCGCGACCGCCTCGCCGACGCCCTCAGCGGCGATGTCCTGTACCTGTGCGTTGAGGTCCTGGTCGCGCAGCGCCTCGACTCGGCTCTCGTCGCGGTCCAGTATCAGCACGTCCCGGTCGCGGTCGGTCAGGTCCTCCGCGACCGCATGGCCCACGCTCCCACACCCGAGTATCGCGTACCGCGTCCGCGATGAACCACCGGAGCCTGCACTCATTGGTTGTCGCGTCTCGGGTCGGCCGACACTTAACAGGCGCGCTTGCGACCCCGACGGCCCCGTATCCGCCGTTGCGAGCGCCCTCCGTTCTGTTTGCCGTGGCGAAGGCGACCGCGGTGCCGTCCCGCGATGTGGCGTGCGGACCACCCACGCGGGACCGCCAAAAGGAAACGCCTTTTAGGGCGACGCCGGTACGAAGGAGTGAGGGCCGGTAGCTCAGTCAGGGAGAGCGACGGACTCTTAATCCGTCGGTCGGGGGTTCAACTCCCTCCCGGCCCGTTTCTGTCGCCGCGAGCAACGTTCGCGAGCGGCGGCCGTGTGAGGAGTGGAGGGCGTTGAACCAGAGAGTAAAGCGAGCGAAGCGAGCGGTACGACCGTGGTTCAACTCCCCCCCGGCCCGTACACTAATCGTCGAGCGACAGCGAGGCCTTTTCCGACCCTTTTTGCCAGCCGCTTCTGAGAAAATTCTGTCACTCGCTTCCGAGGCTATGCTGGTTCCGTCTCCAGCGACGCGCCACACTCCGGACACTCCTCGTCCATGTCCGTCGCGGGGGCGTCACACGCCGGACAGAACACGCGCTTGCAGCTACGGTCTCCCATGGGTCATGTTGGCGCGGAACGCTTCTGAGCCTTTCGGCGTTCTCGGAGAGATCCCCCGAGTCGCCGACGATCACTCCCCCTGGTCGGTCGCCAGCGCCGCCTCCTTGAGTCGGCGGCCGCGGTCGGTGGAGACGGTGAGCTCGGGGACCGGCGTCGGGTCGTTGTCGGCGTCGACCGCGACGAAGACGAACGTCGACTCGGTGGTCTGTTCGGTCTCGCCGGTGCGGGGTTGCTCGCGGAACGCCTGCAGGCGGACGCGGACGCTGGTGCGGCCGGCCTCGTAGACGTACGCGCGGATCACCGCGGTGTCGCCGACGGGGATGGGGCGCTTGAAGTCCATCCCCTCGATGTTGGCGGTGACGCAGGTCTCGCCCGCGAAGCGCATCGCGGACATCGCGCCCACCTCGTCCATCCACTTCATCACGTTGCCCCCGTGGGCGGTGTCGTAGTTGTTCGTGTGGTTGGGCTGGATCCGCGAGCGGTTCTCCAGGTAGGTGTCGACCAGGTCCGTCATGGTCGATGGTCGCGGCCGGCCGCCTTGAGCGTTGGCCGTGCGGCGCTCCGGCGGCGTCGGTCGATGGTCGCGGCCGCGGCTCTCGGACGCCGACCGGGCGCTCCGCTTTCGAACCGAAACCCCTTTTCAGGCGCCCGTCGCCGGTTGGGACGTGACCGACCGCGACGACCGGTTGCAGTTCTACGCGCTCTACCTGACTCGCTTCGCGGAGGGATTCGGGTTCGTCACGCTGCTGACGCTGCTGCCGACCTACATCAACACGCTCGACCCGCAGGCGACGACGGTCCTCGGCGTCACCATCAGCGCCGGGTTCGTCATCGGGCTCTACACGACCGGCTTCACGTTCGCGCAGACGGTCGCCGTCGTCCCGCTGGCGTGGGCCGGCGACCGCTTCGACAAGCGCTCGGTGCTGCTGTGGACGCTCGGGGTCGGCGCGGCCGTCTACGCGCTGTTCCCGGTCGTCGACTCCTCGCTCTCCTTTATCCTCGTCAGGGCCTTGCAGGGCGTCGCCGTCACCGGCGCGGGCCTGATGAGCCTCTCGCTGGTGGGCCAGATCGCGGACGTGGGAACGCGCGCGCACCACATCGGCCGCGCCAACGCCGCGTCCTTCGCCGCCTCGATCCTCGGCTCGCTGTCGGCCGGCGCCATCTACGACGCCCTCGGCTTCGACCCCATCTTCACGCTCATCGTCGCGATGATGGCGGTCGCGTGGGCCGGCCTCTACGTCTACCTCGACGCCGACGAGACCCGCGTCGAGGGGTTCCCGTTCAGCGACCTCGCGCTCAACCGCAAGCTGTTGACGATCACGAGCTTCCGGTTCCAGTACGCGTTCGCGGTGACGATGGTCCGGACGTGGATCCCCATCTACGCGGGGACGACGATGGCCGCCGGCGGGCTCGGCGTCGCGGGCCTCGCGGTCGCGGTCACCGTCGCGATGGAGAAGGGGACCAACATGGTCGGCCAGCTGTTCACCGGCCGGCTCTCGGACGACCACGGCCGCGCCCTGTTCGTCTTCTGTGGCGGCGGCGGGTACGGCCTCGTCGCGCTCGCCATTCCCTTCGCGCCGGAGGTCGGCGCCGCGCTCGGCGTCCCCGCCTCGCTCCCGCTTCTGGGCGAGACGCCGCCCGCCTACCTCCCGCTCGTGGGGCTCTCGGGGCTGCTGGGCGTGGTCGACTCCTTCCGCGAGCCGGCCAGCATGGCGCTGTTCGCGGACGAGGGAACCGACGACGGCGGCGTCGCCTCCAGCTTCGGCATCCGAGAACTGGTCTGGCGGCCGGGGTCGGTCGTCGGCCCGATGCTCGCCGGGTGGCTCATGGTCGAGGTGAGCATGGACTCGGTGTTCTACGTCGGCGGCGCGTTCGCGATCACCGGGGTGCTCGCGTTCCTCGCCATCCTCCTCAACGACTACGGACGGCGCGCGCTGACGGCGTGGTGAGCGCGCGGCTCGGACCATCCGCGCGGTGAGCGGCGCCCGGCCGCTCCGTCGGCGGGACTCCGCCGGTTCAGGCGTCCCGCTTCGCCAGCGCCGCCCGGTAGTGGTGGGTGCTCTCGCCGTCGCCGCGGCGCACGTCCGCGACCGCCCACGCGGTTCCGACCGCCGCCTCCCGCAGTTTCTCGGGCGCGAACAGCCGGAAGACGAGCGCGGGGTCGGCGTCGCCCTCGTACTCGAACCACATGACGCGGCGACCGACCCCCGGCTCGGGGTCCGCGCGGTAGCCGAGCAGTTCGCGCGTCGCCTCGTACTCCGGGTCGTAGCAGTCGACCACCGCGGTCGCGTCGCTCGTCGTCACGTGCGCGAGGTCGCCGAGAAACTTCCGGAGCGCGCGCTGTGAGGGCGCCAGCCCGAGCTGGGTCCCGTTGGCCAGCGCCGAGCCGAACCGGTCGGCCGGGAACTGCGCGGGGAGGTCGAACATGTCGCCCTCGCGAGCGTCCCGGACGCCGCGCTCGCGCATCGTCTCCACGAGGGCGGGGCTCGGCTCGACCGCGACCGTCTCGAACCGCTCCTGATAGTAGCGCGCGTGGCGCCCGGCCCCCGCCCCGAGGTCGACGAGCGGTCCCCGAAGCCGGTCGTCGAGCCACCGCTGGCCGGGGTCGTCGGGGTCCGGCGGCGTGAAGTAGAACGCCTCGACGGGGTGCTCGCGCGTCTCGTCGCCGTCGCGGTGGATCAGGGGCGCGTCGCGCTCGCCGCGGCCGTGGTCGCGGATGGCGCGGCCGAACGCGTCGGGGCCGACGTGCGGCATGTCGGAGGCGTCGCCGTCCGCGGCCAAAAGGCTGCGTGAGAGGCGGTACCGAGACGCAGTGGCGCTACCGAGGACTGAGCGGCCGCTCGCCGATCGGAAGTCCACGCGAGAGAACGGTCGAGAACGCCGGCCGCGTTCAGGCCGAGCCGTCGACGAACTGTTCGGGGCCCTCGTAGAACCAGTAGCCGGCCTCGCGCATCGCGCGGCCGAGTTCCTGGTGGAACTCCACGAAGTCGGCGAACTCTTCCTGTTCGACGTGCTCGAAGATCTCCTCGACGGAGACGACCGTCTCGTAGTCGATCCGGATGGGGTGGTCCCCGAACTCCTCGACGTAGTCGGCCGCCGAGAGCGGGAAGTCCTCCTCTTCGTCGATCTTCTTCGCGAGCACCGCGTGACCGTAATTCCGCATGCCCTCGCTCCCCTGCTCGCCGTCGGGGTCGTGTGGCCAGTCCATACTCGAGGTTCGCGAGCGGGTGGGATAGTCGTTACGTTCCCCGTCACGCCTCACCACGGCCCGTCGTAGTTCACCCGCGGCCGGTCCGCGTCGAGGCCGAGTTCGCGCAGCGTCGCGGTCGCGTTCTGGACCGGACCGGGCGCCGGCCTGTCGAGCGCGTCGCCGGCCGCCTCCCGGAACCGGACCGTCCAGTCGCCGTCGACCACGACCGCGGCCCGTCGCGGGACGTCGGTGTGCCCCTCCCACGCGTCCGCGAGCAGGCCGTAGGAGGCCGCGACGCGCCCGCTCTCGTCCATCGCGAGCGGGAAGGGCAGCTCGAACCGGTCGGCGTATGCGACGCCGGCGTACAGCGAGTCGCCGCGCACGCCGACCACCGACAGGCCGTCGACGGCGGCCCATCCCGCGTCCCGCATGCCGCACAGCTCCGCGGTGCAGGTCGGCACGAAGTCGGCCGGGTAGAAGTAGATCAGGACGGCCTCGCTCGCCTCGACGCGCCGGAACAGCTCGAACTCGACCGCCGTTCCGTCGGCGACCGCGGGCGCGATGAAGTCCGGGGCCTTGTTCCCGACGGTGACCATGCTCGGCGGTCGCGGCGCCGAGACAAAAGGTGTGGGGTCGGCCGCGGCGCCGCCTCAGAGGATCGTCCCGTGTTTCTTGTCGGGCAGGTCCTTCTCCACGTCCGCGTAGAAGTCGAAGCGGGCGGCGAGTTCGGCGCGCAGTTCCGAGGGCGGAACGATCTCGTCGATGACGACCTCGCTGGCCATCCGGTGGACGTCGATGTCGCGGCGGTACTCCTCGCGGAGTTCCTGCTCGCGCTCCGCGCGCTCCTCGGGGTCGTCGATCGCGTCGAGCTTGTTGGCGTACACCGCGTTGATCGCGGCCTCCGGACCCATAATTCCGATCTCCCCCGAGGGGAGCCCGATGACACTCTCGGGGTCGTAGGCCGGCCCGCCCATCGCGTAGATCCCCGCGCCGTACGCCTTCCGGACGACGACGGTCTGCTTCGGGACGGTCGCGGAGGAGGTGGCGTAGATCATCTTCTTCCCCTTCTCGAGGATGGCGTCCTTCTCGACCTGCGAGCCGGCCATGAAGCCGGGCGTGTCACAGAGGTACAGCAGGGGGATCTCGTAGGCGTCACAGGTCCAGATGAACTCCGCGGCCTTCTCGGCGGCGTCCGGGAAGATGGCCCCCGAGCGCTCGGTCGGCTGGTTGGCGACGACGCCGACCGGGCGGCCGTCGATCCGACAGAAGGCGGTGACGATCTCCTTGCCGTACGACCCCTTCAGCTCGAAGACGGACTCCGCATCCGCGATCCGGTCGAGCAGGTCGTGCACGTCGTAGGCGCGGTTCGGCGATTCGGGGATCAGCTCGTCGATTCCCTCGGGCGAGAACTTCGGCGGCTTCGTCTCGGCCCGCGGCGGCTTCTCGCCGGCCTGGTCGGGGAGGTAGGTGATCAGCTCGGAGACGAGTTCGCGGGCGTGCTCCTCGTCGCGGGCGACGAGGTCGGCGGAACCGGACTCCTCGGCGTGAATCCGCGGCCCGCCGAGGTCGGCCATCTCGATCTCCTCGCCGGTGACCATCTTCACCATCCGCGGGGAGGCGATCGCCATCGCGGACATCCCCTCGACCATGACGGTGAAGTCCGCGAAGACGGGGGTGTACGCCGCGCCCGCGATGCAGGGGCCGTAGAGCACGCAGATCTGCGGGACGTAGCCCGACAGCATCGAGTGGTTGTAGTAGTACTTCCCGATCCCCTCGCGGTTGGCGAAGAAGCCGGTCTGCTGGTCGATCCGGCCGCCCGAGGAGTCCATCAGGTACAGCACCGGCTTCCCCGTCTTGAGCGCGCGCTGTTGCATCCGCAGGAACTTCTCGACGCCCTTCGCGGCCATCGACCCCGCCTTCACGGTGAAGTCGTTGGCCATGAAGTGGACGTCGCGGCCCTCGAACTCCGCGGCGCCGGTCAGCAGGCCGTCGCCGGGGACGCGGTCGCCCTCGTCGTACTCGTCGCCGTCGGGCGAGCTGGGGTGCCAGTCGTCGAAGGCGGCGAACTTCCCGTCCTCGAACCGCAGGCCGGTGGGCGCCCCCTCGGAGGCGGCCGCGTCGCCCGGTCCGCCCGTCCCGCCCTCGCCGCCGAACCAGAGGTCCAGCCGGTCGCGGACGAACAGTTTCCCCTGCTCGGGGAGCCGCTCTTTGTACTTCTCGGGACCGCCCTGCAGGATGTCGTCGATCTCCGCCTGCAGGTCCCGCTCGCGGTCGGTCGGACCGCGGCCGTCGTCGAGGGGGTACTCCGGCTCGCTCGGCGCGGCGGTCGCGGCGGGGTCGGCCGCCTCGCCGACGTACACCTCGACGTCGGCGCCGAGGTGGTCGGCCAGCGACTGCGCGATGGCGGCCGCCTCGTCCGCGGTCGCGCCCTCGCCTACGTGCACCTTCATGCGCGCAAAATTTGTGCCGGATCGCAAATGGTTTTCCATGCACGACCGCGGGCTCGGGGATACCGACCGCCGCGAGTACCGGCGGACCGCCTACCCGAGCGCCGCTTCCAGCCGGTCGATCAGGGCTTCGTTGCCGACGTGGAGCGGGACGCGCTCGTGGAGGTCCCCGGCCGGCACCTCGAGGACCGACCGCTCGCCGTCCGAGGAGGCGCCGCCGGCCCGCTCGACCACGTAGGCGATCGGGTTCGCCTCGAACTGGAGCCGGAGCTTCCCGTCCGGCGCGTCCGCGAGCGCCGGATACGCGAAGACTCCGCCGTAGGTGAGCACCTGGTTCACGTCGCCGACCATCGCACCGCCGTACCGGAGCTTGAGGTCCTCCTCGACCCCGCGGGCGAACGCGCGGAAGTCGTCGGGCCAGTCCGGCACGCGCCCGCCGAAGCCGTAGACGGTGGGTCGTTCCGGGAGCGTCAGGTCCGCCGTTACGACCTCGCGGGAGACGCCGGACGCGGGCGTGGCGCCCGCGTCGGTCGCGGCGTCCGCGCCCGCGCCGTTGCCGATCACCTCCTCGCGCACGCCCGTCTCGGTCGCCACGACCATCGTGGTGATCGGGCCGTAGAGCACGAACCCGGCGCCGACGAGCGCGGTGCCGGGCGCCGGGAGCGGGGCGTCGTAGACGCCGACGACGGTCCCCATCGCGTTGTTCGACTTGAGGTTCGAGGAGCCGTCGAGGGGGTCGACCGCGACGCTGAGCCCCTCGCCGCAGTCGACCGGCTCCGGGCGCTCCTCGCTGGCGTAGGTCCCGACGCCGTCGACGGCGGCGATCCGTTCCGCCAGCAGGTCGTCGGCGTACTCGTCGGCCGCCAGCACCGATTCGCCGGAGGGGTTCTCGGTCCCGCTCTCGACGCGGCGGCCGGGGAGCGCGGCGCGGACCTCGGGAGCGGTTTCGGCGACCGCGTCGAAGACGGCCTCGACGACGCGCTCGCGGTCGGGGACGACGTCCTCCCCCATCAGTCGAGCGCGGCGTCGTGAACCTCGCCGTTGGCCTCCCGGAGCGCCTCGCGCGGCTCGCTCCCGCCGAAGATCACCGCCTCCAGCGCGTCCAGGATCTGCTCGGGGTTCTCGCGCTGGAAGACGTTCCGCCCGACGGCGAGCCCCTTCGCGCCGCCGTCGAGTGCCCCCTTCACCGTCTGCAGGAACGCGAGGTCGTCGGTCTTGGAACCGCCAGACATGATGACCTTCGTCGGGCCGGCCATGCTGGTCGCCTGCTCCATCGCCTCGGGCGAACCGGGATACTTCACCTTCGCGATGTCCGCGCCGAGTTCCAGTCCGAGTCGGGCCGCGTAAGCGATCGTCTCCGGCGCGGTGTCGTCCTTCAGCCCCTGGCCGCGGGGGTACGACCACATGACCACCGGCAGGTCGCGGTCGCGGGCGGCCTCCTGTGCGTCGCGGAACTCCTCGGCCATCTCGACCTCGTGGTTGGAGCCGCCGTACAGCGTGAACCCGACCGCGTCGGCGCCGAGTTCGTCCGCGTACTCGACCGAGCAGTTGACCGCGGAGTCCGGTTCGCCCATCCAGAGGTTGGAGGTACCGTTGAGCTTCAGGAGGAGCGAGACGTCGTCCGCGTAGTCGTCGTAGTGCGCCTCCGCGACGCCCTTCTGTACGGCCAGCGCGGTCACCGCATCGTGGCCCGCGAGTTCGAACACCCGCTCTGGGTCGGCAGTCGCCGGGTTGGGGTCGAAGTCGACCGGCCCGTGTTCGAGCCCGTGGTCGTACGCGAGGATCAGCGCCTTCCCGTCGCGCGTTATCGCCTCGTCCGCGTGGGGTATCATCGGTTCGAACTGCGGTAAGATCGGATAAAAAGACTGTGGTGGGAACCGTTTTTAGAACGAATGTCGTAGCGCTCTCCAGAGCGGTTCTCGGTCCCTGTGAACGCTCCTTACGAGTACAAAAACGCTTACTACTCGATGAGTAAATAGTCGGTCCTCGACGGCCCGGCGGCGGTCGGGCGTCATCCGCTCAGTCGTCGGCGCGGCGAGCGGCCTCGTACCACGCGGTCACGTCGTCGGGGTCGAGTTCGAGCACGTCGGCGACGTGTTCGGGGTCCGCGGTCGCGAGGCTCCGGACCGAGGTGATGCCGGCTTCCGCCAGCAGGTCCGCCGCCGCCTCGTCGACCGCGTCGAGGTCCGTCGTCGGGGTCGGCGCCGAGCGCTCGCGCCACGCCGCCTCGGCGGCGGTCGGGTCGCCGCTCCCGTCCGTCTCCGCGGGGTCCGCGCCGCCGCCCATCGCGTCCGCGACCCACGCCGCCTCGTCCGCATTCGCGTCCTCGGCCGATCGCTCCTCGGCCGCCGCGTCCGCTCGCTCCTCCCAGTCGCCCGAGGAGGCGGCGACCCACGCGGCCTCCTCGTCGCCGAAGCCGCGGACCTGCGTCGACCGGCTGGCGAGCCCGTCGCCCGCCTCGAAGGACCACGACAGCGAGTGCTCGCGGCGGATCTTCGCGGCGACGCCGGGGTTGACGCCCGCTTCCACGAGGATCCGGTAGGAGACGCGCTTGTCGGTCACGTCGGCGGCCGTCAGGTCGGCGTCCGCGAACGCGTCTGCCGTCGCTGGACCGACCCACTTCAGGTCGGTCGGGACAGGTTCGCCGCTCGGCTGGTCGTCGGCATCAGCGTCGGAGCCAGCGTCGGCGTCAGCGTCGGCGTCGTCGGCCAAGCTCTGTCACCCGTTGTCGGCCGTTCGCGGATCCGGCACTTGAAGCTTTCTCCGCGATTCTCGACAGGAAGAACCGGCGCTCCGGTACGCTTACCACCCCCGAGTCGGCAGGGACACCCATGCGAGGGCTGGACGACATCGAGACGGTCGGCGTCGTGGGCGCCGGCACGATGGGCAACGGGATCGCGCAGGTCGCCGCGACCGCGGGCTACGACGTGGTGATGCGCGACATCGAGACGGCGTACGTCGAGAACGGCTTCGACAGCATCGAGTCGAGCCTCTCCCGGCTCGCCGAGAAGGGCGAGCTGGACGAGGACCCGGCGGCGATCCGCGACCGGATCGCGGGGACGACCGACCTCGCGGACCTGGCGGACGCGGACCTCGTCGTCGAGGCGGCGGTCGAGGACATGGCGATCAAGCAGGACATCTTCGCGGACCTGGAGGACGTGGTCGACGCGGAGGCGGTGCTGGCGACGAACACCTCCACGCTCTCTATCACGACCATCGCGAGCGCGACGGAGCGCCCCGAGCGCGTCGTCGGCCTCCACTTCATGAACCCGGTCCCGATCATGACCGGCGTCGAGGTGGTCACCGGCGAGCGCACGGCCGAGGAGGCGGTCGCGTTCGCGCACGCGTTCGCGGAGGCGCTCGGCAAGGAGACGTGGGAGTCCGACGACAAGCCGGGGTTCGTCACCAACCGCATCCTGATGCCGTGGATCAACGAGGGCGTCCGCGCGTACGACGAGGGCGTCGCCACGAAGGAGGACATCGACACGGGGATGAAACTCGGCACGAACGTCCCGATGGGCCCGCTCGAACTCGCCGACCACATCGGGCTCGACGTCGTGCTGGACGCCAGCGAGACGCTCCACGAGGAGCTCGGCGACCGCTACAAGCCCGCCTACCTGGTCAAGCGGAAGGTCGACGCGGGCGACCTCGGCAAGAAGACGGGCCGCGGCTTCTACGAGTACGACTGAGCCCGCGCGCACCGCCGCCGTGTGCCGGCGCGGGGACCACCCCGGTCAGTTGTCGTCGTCGCTCGCGGTCCAGCGGCGCGCGCCGGGCACCAGCGCGACGAGTTTCGTCACGTAGCCGAGCTTGAACAGCCCGAACTGCGAGAGCACGCCGAGGGCGAACACCCCGAGGAAGGCGGGCGCGACCGGGTCGAACAGCAGGGGTTCGAGCGCGAGTTCGCTCCCGGCCGCCTCGAACGACGCGACCGTCAGCGACCGAGTGGCGAACGCGGCACCGATGAACGCGGTGGAGAACACGAGCGTCGAGCGCGTGAGGACGAAGCCGAACACGGCGCCGACCGCGACCCCCGCGAGCGTGGCGCCCGCGAGCAGGAGCGTCCCCTCCAGCCCGCCCGCCCCGCCGGCGTACAGCGGCCCCGCCACGAACCGGCCGAGGAACCCGCCGACGACCGCGCCGATCCCCAGCACCGCGAACGACAGTCCGGAGTACGCGAGGAACGCGCCGACCGCCGCGCCGCCCAGCACCGCGACCGCCGAGAGCACCGCGCCCTCGACAGCGAGGAACCCCGTCAGCGTCGGCGCCAGCGCGTACCCCGCGCCCGCCCCCACGAGCAGTCCGGTCAGCGTCACGGCGTAGACCGACACCGCCGCGCCGACGAACGCCAGCAACAGACCGGCGACGATCAGCCCGGCGTCAACCGGTGCGATCTCGAACATGGTTGGTCGGTTTCCGTGCGTTCACTTAAAACTCGGAGCTTCGGACTCCCAACCAAGGTCGTGTTCGAGGGCGATACTGAGTGGAGCGGCGTGGTTTTGTCTTTTTCCTGTCAGAATTCGTTGTTTCTGTGTCTGTGGTCGATCCTGCTGATCAGGACAGCAACGTCCAGAAAGCCCCAGTCGGCTCGACCGGCCGCGCCTCGCTGCGCGCTCGCGCCTCTCAGCACCGCCCGGCGCGAGTGCTTACGTCGTCGGGGCCGGATCGAGCCGACTGCCCCTTTCAGTCCCACCTACCGCAACCGCACCGCAGGCCTCGCACCTCCCCAACCTCGGCGGCGGCGCGGCCGCGAAACCGCACGGCAGGCGGCCGCGCCGCCGCCTCCCTCGCGCGGTCGCGGCGACACAAGGTCGCCGCGGCGCGCGCCGACAGCACGGCACCGCAACCGCTCACGACCACACCGCAACAGCACCGCACCGCCACGAGTTTCAGAAAAGCGAGATTTCGGAATCGGTCTGCATCACTCAGTATCGGGCTGTTGCTGGTCCAGAAGGTCAAAACGCAGCGTTACGGTCGGAAACGGCGGCGTACACCGAGCGACCGTCGAGTTCCTACTCCTCGTCCTCGTCGCGCATCTCCGAGAGGCGACCGACCAGGTCGTCGGTGGATGCCTCGCTCTCGAAGGAGACCTCGCCCTCGTGGTCGTGCTCGTGGACGCTGACGGCCTCGGAATCGTCGTCCTCGTCGGTTTGGTTCCCCGTTTCCTGCTCGGATTCATCGTAGCTGCCAAAGCCCATGTGTATCGGTTCGACCCCCCACGGAAAACTCGTCCGGCCGCGGAGCGCCGCGACAACGGCTGGCGCGGTTGCGGACCGGTAGCGTGGCTCGGTCCCGCATTCGCGCCCGGGAGCGGTCGAGAGCCAGCCGGAATCCGTCGTCCTTTTGCCCGCGGGCGCGCTACATCGGGTAAGCGATGGCGACGTACCACATCGAGACGTACGGCTGCACCTCTAACCGGGGTGAGAGCCGCGAGATCGAGCGCGCACTGCGGGACGGCGGCCACCACCCCGCCGAGGGACCGGCCGATGCCGACGTCGCCATTCTGAACACCTGCACGGTCGTCGAGAAGACGGAGCGGAACATGCTCCGGCGCGCCGAGGAGCTCCAGGAGGAGACCGCGGATCTGGTCGTCACCGGCTGCATGGCGCTCGCGCAGGGCGAGCAGTTCCGCGAAGCCGGCATCGACGCCGAGGTGCTCCACTGGGACGAGGTCCCCGACCACGTGCTCAACGGCGAGTGCCCGACGGTCACGCCCGACACCGAGCCGGTGCTCGACGGCGTCGTCGGCATCCTCCCCATCGCGCGCGGCTGCATGAGCAACTGCTCGTACTGCATCACGAAGTTCGCGACCGGGCGCGTCGACTCGCCCTCCGTCGAGGAGAACGTCGAGAAGGCCCGCGCGCTCGTCCACGCCGGCGCGAAGGAGATCCGGATCACCGGACAGGACACCGGCGTCTACGGCTGGGACGACGGCGAGCGCAAGCTCCCCGAACTGCTCGACCGCATCTGCGACATCGACGGTGAGTTCCGGGTCCGCCTCGGGATGGCCAACCCCGGCGGCATCCACGGCATCCACGAGGAGCTCGCGGACGTCTTCGCCGAGAACGAGAAGCTCTACGACTTCGTCCACGCGCCGGTCCAGTCCGGCTCCGACGAGGTGCTGGAGTCGATGCGCCGCCAGCACCGCGTCGACAAGTTCCGCGAGGTGGTCGAGACGTTCGACGACCGCCTCGACGAGTGGACGCTCTCGACGGACTTCATCGTCGGCTTCCCCACAGAGACGAGCGCGGACCACGAGCGGTCGATGGACCTGCTCCGGGAGGTCCGCCCCGAGAAGATCAACGTCACGCGCTTCTCGAAGCGCCCCGGCACGGACGCCGCGGACATGAAGGGCCTCGGCGGCACCGTCAAGAAGGAGCGCTCGAAGGCGATGTCGGAGCTCAAGATGGAGGTCGTCGGCGAGGCCTACGAGTCGATGGTCGGCACCGAACGCGAGGTACTGGTCGTCGAGGAAGGCACCGGAGACTCCGTGAAGTGCCGGGACTCCGCCTACAGACAGATCATCGTCCAGAACGCGCCCGACCGCGGCGTCGAGGTGGGCGACGTTCTCGACGTCGAGGTGACCGGCCACAACACCGTCTACGCGTTCGCGGACCCGGTCGACGCCTGACCGCCGTTTTTCTCAACCGCTGTCGCCGAGAGGGCTCCTCACACCGCCACGAGCGGCAGGTACAGCAGGATGCAGCCGACGCCGTGCAGTCGCGTCAGCGACTCGCGGCGGTACAGCAGCGCGACGACGACCGCGGAGGCGACGAGCATGTAGGCGGTCGCGAGCGTCGCGGTCCGGGGGTCGCCGAGCGTGATGCCGCCGACCGCGGCGCCGACGCCGAGCGAGAACAGGGGGTCGGTGATGTTCGACCCGAGGAGCGTGCCGCCAGCGATGTCGCCGCGGCCGCGTCTGACCGCCGCGAGCGCGACCGCGACCTCCGGGAACGTCGTCCCCATGCCGGTGAGCAGGCCGAGCGCGTGCGCGGAGACACCCAGCGTCGCGGCGAGCTCCCGGGAGCCGGTGACGAGCAGGTGGCCGCCGACCGCGACCGCCGCCAGTCCCACTAGGAGCCACGCGACCGGGTGCGCGACGGTCTCGGTCTCCTCGGTGCCGGGCGCGCGCTCGACGTACACCTCGGCGTCGACGCGCCGCGAGAGGAAGCCGACGTACAGCGCCGCCATGGCGACGCCTTCGATCCGGGAGACGTCGCCCGACCCGACCGCCACGAGCATGACCGTCATCGCGGCCAGCATTCCGCCGCCGTAGCGCCGGACGTTCTCGCGGGCGACCTCGAAGGAGGCGACGACCGCGACGAGCCCGATCCCGAGCGTGATCTGCGCGGTCGCGGAGCCGGCGATGTGGCCGACCGCCAGTGAACCGACGCCGTACGCCGCCGCGTACGCGGCGGTGGCGATCTCCGGCAGCGAGGTGCCGACGGCGACGACGGTGACGCCGACGAGGAACGTCGAGAAGCCGATCCGGTCCGCGAGCGTCCCCGCAGCCGCGACGGTGCGGTCGCTCCCGGCGACCAGCAGGGCGAGCCCGCCGGCGACGGCCGCGACCGCGGCGTGGAGGCTCATCGTGGTGTCCGGTGGTCCGGCCCCGGTCCGTTGGTCCGACCCCGAGTCGTTCCCGTCCTCGTGTGACCGTCTGAAAAGGCTGTCCGTCAGGCGTCGCCGTCGAGCGTCACCGACTCCGTGGCGGCGTTGCGGAGCGCGTCCGAGCGCCCGAACGTCCCCGGCGCGATGGCGAGCGTCCGGATGCCGTAGCTGTTGGCAGTCTCGACGACCGGTTTGAAGTCCGTGTCGCGGGAGGCGATGGCGATGGTGCCCGCTCGTTCCTCCGCGGCGTACCGGGTGGCGTCGACCGCGAGCTTCACGTCCACGTCGCCGCTCGTGACCACGACCTCGTAGCCGCGCGCCTCCGCCGCCTGAATGAGTCCCGGCGTGGCGTGCTCGTCGAGGTAGAGCCGCGTCGTCACCAACTGCCCCTCCGCCTCGGCGGCCTCGCGCACGTCGTCGAGGTCGACGTCGAACTCCTCGCGCAACACGTTCGGGCCGTCGACGAACAACGCGACGCCTGCCGGCCCCTCCTCCGCGTCCATACCCCGCGTACCTCCCCGACCGGCAAAGGGCTGCTGGTTCCCCGCCCCGGTCGATCCGGGCCGTTCACCCGGTCGTCGGAGTCGGAACCGGGTTCGGCAGCCCCGAGAGTACGACGAAGACGTAGTAGAGGAAGACCGCGAGCGCGACGACCGCCAGCAGGGCCAACAGCAGGAGGACGACCATTTCGCTCCTGCCGCGATTCCCGGGCCCAGTTCTCATCGGGTCGGGGGTCGCGTGAAGCAGGCAAAAAGGCGTCGTCGTAAAGCGGTGCGGCTCAGTCGTCGGACGGAGCGGGCGGCGACCGCACGGGTTCGCCGTCGACCGGCGAGTCCGGGTTCGCCTCGCGAGCCGAGGTCGGGAGCCCGAGCTGTGCGTCCACGTCGGCGTCCTCGCGCAGGCGGACGCGGCCCTTGTGGACCGAGACGGCGTCCGCGAGGTGGAGCCGGACCGCCTCCAGCAGCGCCTCGGCCTCGAGCGGCTGCCCGCGGGCCTTGATGTCGTCGACGCTCGCGCCGTCGGGCACGTCGAACGCGCGCTGCGTGACGACCGGCCCCTGATCGAGGTCGGTCGTCACGTAGTGGGCGGTGACGCCCGCGACGCGGACGCCGGCCTCCTTCGCCTGTCGGTACGCCTGCGCGCCGGGGAACGCCGGCAGCAGCGAGGGGTGGATGTTGAGGATCCGCCCCTCGTACCGGAAGACGACGTTCGGCCCGAGGATGCGCATGTAGCGCGCCAACACCACCAGATCGACGTCGTACTCGGCCAGCAGGTCGAGGATGCGGTCCTCGTCCGGCGAGCCGTTGCCGTCGCCCACGTCGTAGAAGGGCTTGTCGTACCGCTCCGCGAGGCCGCGGAGGTCGCCGCGGTTGCCGATGACGACCGGGATCTCCGCCTCCCCGTCCTCCGCGAGGTCGCCGTTTCGCTCGGCCTCCAGCAGCGTCTCGGGCGCGTGGCTCTCCTTCGTGACGAGCAGCGCAATCCGCCGGGACTCGCGGTCGTTCGGGAACCGCACCTGAATGTCCACGTCCAGCTCGCGGCCCAGGTCCGCCAGCGCGCGCCGGAGCTCCTCGCGGGAGGTGTCCAGGTCCGAGGCGTCGACCCGCATCGTCATCCGGAACAGCCCGTCCCGGACCGCCTGGTCGAGGTCCTCGATGTTGATCGACCGCTCGAACAGGAGGGTGGTGACCCGCGCGATGAGTCCCGTCTTGTCTCCTCCGACCACGGTGATCTCGGTCAGTTCGCGCGTCATGCGACCACCTCCGTCGGTTCGAGCGGAACCATGGACCTACCGAGGCACCGGACGGTTTAGCCCCTTTCGCTCCGCGCCAGGTCTGCCACGGCATCCCATCGGCCGAGTGCTCCGGACCTCGACCGCCCGCGCTCCGACGCAGATACACAGGTACGTGCATATCGGCGCGTTTCCAAAACGGTTTTTGCACACGACCCCGCACTACATCCTGATGACCGACTACACCGCGACCGTCACCGTCCGGCTGAAGCGGGGCGTCCTCGACCCGGAGGCCGAGACGACGAAGGACGCGCTGGAGCGGCTCGGCTTCGAGCTGTCGGGGCTCCGGTCGGCCGACCGCTTCGAGATCGACCTGTCGGCCGACGACGCGGACGCCGCGGCCGCGCGCGCCGACGAGATGGCCGAGCGCCTCCTGGCGAACCCGACCATCCACGACTACGAGGTCGCGGTCGAGGAACGATGACGGTCTCGGTCGTCGCGACGATCGAAACCGTCACTGACGCCGCCCACGCGGGGTGTTCAGCGTGACGGTTTCGGTCGTCCAGTTCGGCGGCTCCAACTGCGACCGCGACGCCGTCCGCGCGCTGGACCACCTCGGCGTCGACGCGGAGCGCGTCTGGCACGAGGACGGCCTGCCGGACGACACCGAGGGGATCGTCCTCCCGGGCGGCTTCTCCTACGGCGACTACCTCCGCGCCGGCGCGATGGCCGCGCGGGCGCCGATCATGGAGGAAGTCCGCGAGGCGGCCGCCGAGGGCGTCCCCGTGCTCGGGGTCTGCAACGGCGCACAGATCGGCTCCGAGGCCGGACTGACGCCGGGCGCGTTCACCACCAACGCCTCCGCGCGCTTCCAGTGCGAGCCGGTCCACCTCCGCGTCGAGCGCGCGGACACGCCGTGGACCGCGGCCTACGACGAGGGCGACGTGATCGAGGTCCCCATCGCCCACGGCGAGGGGCGCTTCGAGATCGGCGACGACGCCTACGACGACCTCGTCGCCGACGACCGCGTCCTGTTCCGGTACTGCGACGCGGACGGGAACGCGACCGACGCCGCGAACCCCAACGGTTCCACGGGGAACGTCGCCGGCGTCCTCGGCGAGCGCGAGACGGTCGCGGTGCTGATGCCGCACCCGGAGCGCGCGACGCTGCCCGACGTGGCGACGAGCACCGACGGGGCGGGAGTTCTCGAAGCGTTCGCGTGAGTCGATCGGGGGCGCTTCCCCGACGCTTGCAACCCTTGTTTCCTTGCGACGATTTAACCGGACCGAGCGCGAGGTTCCCGTATGAGCCAGCAGCAGCCGCGGGGCGACGGGAACGACCCGGACGACCGCGACGAGGACCGGTTCGCCGGCGAGAAGGACGAATCCCTCCGGAGCCGCGACGTGACCGAAGGGGCGGACAAGGCGCCGCACCGCGCGATGTTCCGCGCGATGGGGTTCGACGACGCCGACCTCTCCTCGCCGATGGTCGGCATCGCCAACCCCGCGGCCGACATCACGCCCTGTAACGTGCACCTCGACGACGTGGCCGACGCCGCGCTCGACGGCGTCGACGCCGCGGGCGGGATGCCCATCGAGTTCGGCACCATCACCATCTCGGACGCCATCTCGATGGGGACCGAGGGGATGAAGGCCTCCCTCATCTCGCGGGAGGTCATCGCCGACTCCGTCGAACTCGTCTCCTTCGGCGAGCGCATGGACGCGCTGGTGACGGTCGCGGGCTGTGACAAGAACCTGCCCGGCATGCTGATGGCCGCCATCCGGACCGACCTCCCCTCCGTCTTCCTCTACGGCGGCTCCATCATGCCCGGTCAGCACGACGGCCGCGACGTGACCATCGTGCAGGTGTTCGAGGGCGTCGGCACGTACGCGCAGGGCGAGATGGACGCCGACGAGCTGGACGAGTTGGAGCGGCAGGCCTGCCCCGGCGCGGGCTCGTGCGGCGGGATGTTCACCGCCAACACGATGGCCTCCATCTCCGAGGCGCTCGGGCTGGCGCCGCTCGGCTCCGCGTCCGCGCCCGCCGAGGACCCCGAGCGCTACGAGGTGGCCGAGCGCGCGGGCGACCTCGTGTTGGAGTGCGTCGAGGAGGACCGCCGCCCCTCCGACATCCTCACCCGGAAGTCGTTCGAGAACGCTATCGCGCTCCAGACCGCGGTCGGCGGCTCCACGAACGCGGTGCTGCACCTGCTCGCGCTCGCGGGCGAGGCGGGCGTCGACCTGACCATCGAGGACTTCGACGAGATCTCCCGCCGCACGCCGAAGATCGCGGACCTCCAGCCCGGCGGCGCTCACGTGATGAACGACCTCCACGAGGTCGGCGGCGTCCCGATCGTCCTCCGGCGCCTGCTGGAGGCGGACCTGATCCACGGCGACCAGCTCACCGTGACGGGACGGACCATCGAGGAGGAGCTCGACCGCCTCGACCTGCCCGACGACGACGAGATCGACGCCGAGTTCCTCTACACGGTCGAGGAGCCCAAACAGCCCGAGGGCGCCATCAAGATCCTGAAGGGGAACCTCGCCCCCGACGGCGCCGTGTTGAAGGCGACCGGACAGGACGAGTTCTACCACGAGGGACCCGCGCGCGTCTTCGAGAACGAGGAGGACGCGATGGAGTACGTCCAGACCGGCGAGATCTCCTCGGGCGACGTGATCGTCATCCGCAACGAGGGGCCGACCGGCGGCCCGGGGATGCGCGAGATGCTCGGCGTCACGGCCGCGGTCGTCGGCGCCGGCCACGAGGACGACGTGGCGCTGTTGACCGACGGGCGCTTCTCCGGCGGCACGCGCGGCCCGATGATCGGCCACGTCGCGCCCGAGGCGGCGGACGGCGGCCCGATCGCGCTGCTCGAGGACGGCGACGAGGTGACCGTCGACATCCCGAACCGCGACCTGACCGTGGCCGTCGACGACGACGAGCTGGCGGCCCGCCGCGCGGAGTGGGAGCCGCCGGAGCCGGTCTACGACGGCGGCGTGCTGGCGAAGTACGGTCGCGACTTCGGCTCCGCGGCCCGCGGCGCGGTCACGAACCCGGCGCTGCGGCGCGAGTAGATCGGCGGCGAACCGGAAAGCGGAACGAACGCCGCCGAACGACTTACGTCCCGGGCGGGCGATTTTCTGCGCATGCAAGCGCGCGACCTGATGACGACCGACGTGCAGATGGTGGCCCCCGACGACGACGTGGCCGACGTGCTCAAGCGGTTCGCCCGCGTCGAGTTCTCCGGGTTTCCGGTCGTCGACGAGGACCGATACGTCCTCGGCGTCGTCACGGAGTCCGACCTCGTGGACCTGTTCGAACCCGAGGACAAGACCCTCTGGATCCCCGTGGGTCTGCCGCCGTTCGTCGACACGCTCACCTATCAAGTCGATCCGCCGTGGGAGGACCTCGACGTCGGGCTCGACTTCGTGCGGGACACGGGCCGCGAGATCTCGGAGGTGATGACGACCGAGGTGATCACGGTCGAACCCGACGCCGACGTCGGCGAGATCCTCGACCTGCTCTCCGGCGACGACCCGAACATCAACCGCCTGCCGGTGGTCGACGAGGACGGGCGGATCGTCGGGATCGTCGCCAGACAGGACGTGATCCGGGCGTTCCGGGACCGGCGGCTGGAGTGAGGTCGGAGGGCGGCGCCGCCTGACCCGCCGACCGCCCGGAAGCGATCCCGTCCCCCGCCCGCGGCAACGCCGTCGCGCTTCGAAACCGTAAGGACGCCCGGGCGTGGACGGACACTGTGAGCCGACACCGAAACCTCGCGCTGTTCCTGGTCCTCGCGGCGGTGTGGGGATCGGCGTTCATGGCGATCAAGGCGGGGCTGGAGTTCTTCCCGCCGGTGCTGTTCGCGGCGATCCGCTACGACGTGGCCGGCGTGATCATGCTCGCGTACGCCGCGGTCGTCGTCGACGACCCGATCCCCCGAACTCGGGGCGAGTGGACGCTCGTCGCGCTCGGCGCGACGCTGCTCATCGCCGCCTACCACGCCTTCCTGTTCATCGGCGAGACCGACCCCAACGTGACGAGCGCCGTCGCGGCCGTCCTCGTGAGCCTCTCGCCGGTCCTCACGACCGTCTTCGCGCGGGCGTTCCTCCCGAGCGAGCGCCTCACCCTGATCGGCACGGTCGGCCTCCTCATCGGACTGGCGGGCGTCGTCGTCCTCTCGCAGCCGAACCCCGGGAACCTGCTCGGCCAGGGGACCGGCGCGAAGCTGCTGGTGTTCCTCGCGGCCGCCGCCTTCGCGCTCGGATCGGTGCTGACGCGGGCGGTCGACGCGGACCTCCCCATCGAGACGATGGAGGCGTGGTCGATGCTCCTGGGCGCGGCCCTGATGCACCTGCTCGCGTTCGGCCTCGGCGAGTCCGTCTCCGACATCGCCTGGACGTGGGAGGCGGTCGCGTCGCTCGCGTACCTCTCCGTCGCCGCCAGCGCGGCCGGCTTCCTGATCTACTTCGACCTGCTCGACCGCCTCGGCCCCATCGAGATCAACCTCGTCTCCTACGTCGCCCCGGTGTTCGCGGCCCTCTCCGGCTGGCTCTTCCTCGACGAGGTGATCGCGGTGCCGACCGTCGTCGGCTTCGTCCTCATCTTCGGCGGCTTCCTGCTGGTCAAGCGGGAGGCCATCCGCCAGGAGTGGGGCCGGTACCTGGCGTCGCGGTCGTAGTCGGTCGGCGTCGCGGTTCTCGTCTACCGGCCTCGCACCCCTCGAGCGACGGCGTCGCGGCGGACGAAACCGTGCGGGTCCTTCTCACTCCCGGAGTAGTCTTTATGTTCCGGAGCGTCACCCTCGGCGCATGTTCCCCGAGACGTTCGAGACGGAGCGCCTCCGGTTCGAGCCGCGGTGGTCCGAGCGCGTCGACGTTCACGAGCTGTACGAGATCTGTTCGAGCGACCCCGGCATCGAGGAGGTGACCGAGTACGTCTCGTGGAGCCCCCACGAGACGCCCAAGGAGACCGCGGAGTTCCTCGACCGCGGCCGCTCGAAGTGGGACGATCGCGAGGCGGCCGGCTACGTGCTCCGGCCGCGTGAGGGCGAGGACGGCGCCGGCGAGATCGCGGGCACGACCGGCATCGCCCTGAAGTGGGACCGGCAGACCGCCGTCCTCGGCCTCTGGCTCCGCAAGCGGTTCTGGGGCCGCGGCTACTCCGGCGAGCGCGCGGCCGCGCTCTGCGAACTCGCGTTCGACCGCCTCGACCTGGAGGTCGTCGCGGTCTCCCACCATCCGGACAACGAACAGTCCGAACGCGCCATCGGGAAGTACGTCGACCGGTTCGGCGGCCGTCGCGAGGGCCGGCTCCGCAACACGCTCGTCGACGTGGACGGCGGCGTGTTCGACGAGGTCCGCTACACGATCTCGCGGTCGGAGTGGCGCGAGGCGACCGACGGCGGCACCGACATCCTGTGAGCGAGCCGGGAGGGCCCGGGCTCGGCCGTCAGCCATTAGTCGCGGCGCCCGAACCCGGCAAGTATGACTGAAAGATCGCTTTCCGACCGCGTTCCGCTCGCCGCCGGTGCCGCCGCCGGCGCCGCAGCCTACCTGCTGGGCTACCTGGTCACCTACGTCTGGCAGTCGGGCTCTGTCGAGGAGCGCCTGCAGGGGGTCAACTTCCTCGCGGACCTGTTCGGAAGCGATCCGATCCCGGTGTGGAAGGCCGTCGGCTGGCTGTTCTACAACGCGCACTTCGTTCGCACGCGCTTCGAGGGCGGCCTGGGCGGTCCCCGCTCGGAGAACTTCATCGCCGCCGCGGAGGGCGGCTCGCTGGCGCTGCTGTACCTCGTGCCGGTCGTCCTGCTCGTCGGGGCCGGCCTCGCGGTCGTGGCCCTCGACGGCGCCGACGAACCGGCCGACGGCGCGCTCGCCGGCGCCGCGGCGGTCGTCGGCTACCTCCCGCTCGCCGTCGTCGGCGCGTTCCTCTTCTCGTACGACGGATCCATCGCGCCGGACGCGGTGACCGCCGTGCTACTGGCGGGCGTCGTCTACCCCCTCGCGCTCGGTGCGGTCGGCGGCGGAGTCGCCGTCGTCGCGGGACTCGGCGAGGACTGACCGACCGCCCCCGGCCGCCTTTTCCGACGCCCTCACCGACCGCGCGGGTCCAGCACCGCGGCGTCGAACCGGTCCGCGCGGACGAGCGCGAGGCCGAACCCGGCCGCGACCAGCGCCGGCAGGTAGTTCCCGAACCAGAGGTTGATCCCACCCCAGAGGATCACGAAGCTCACCATGTCGTCGAGCATGAACTCGCAGTCGCGGAGGCGCTCCGTCAGCGCCTCGCGGTCGAACGCGCGGTCGAGCGCGCCCACGGCGACGGTCGCGGAGAGCACCCAGCCGAGGTAGTTCGAGAGCGGGACGCCGTAGAAGGCGCCCGCCGCGTCGTAGCGCCAGAACCCGAGCGCGACCGCGCCGGGGTCTAACACCACGTCCATCGTCACGACGGCGCCGATGACCACGAGCAGCCGCGGGAGCGCCCGCGCGGCGCGGCCGCCGAGCAGGAGCAGACACAGCAGGTAGGCGTTCGCCACGAGCGGGAGGAAGAACACCGGCAGCGCCAGCGGGACGCCGCCGAGCATCGGTCCGAGGTCGACGCCGTACGAGAAGCCGCCGTAGGGCCACCCCGTCCGGACGCCGACCGTCTCGATGGCGTAGGTGTAGGCGGTCAGGAGGCCGATCCACCCGGCGGCCCGGCGGTCCACGAGCGGGAGCACGCCCGCCACGAGCGGCGAGCGCATCACCAGCACGCCGAACAGGACGAACCACGGGTTGAACGCGAGCGGGTCCGGGAGCCACCCCGCCGCGCTGGCGACGAGCGTCACCGCCCCCACCGCCGGGAACAGCACCGCGATGGTGAACCGGTTCTCGCGGACGAGGCGGTCGAAGCGGGCCTGGAATGCGGCACGTGAGTCGGGGACGGCGGCGCGGAGGCGGTCCGCGGACGAGGCGCTCGACGCGTCCGCGTCGGCGTCCGGGGCCTGCGCGCTCGCGGACCCGGCCCCGTCACCGCTCACGCGATCACCTCCGTCGCCGGAACGAGCAGCCACAGGCCGCCCATCGTGATCCCCGCGCCGACGACGCCGTTCACCAGGGGGAACCACCAGTAGGCGCGCTCGACGGCCACGTCGCTCGTGGCCACCCACGACAGGAAGAGGGGGTAGACGCCGAACGCGAACAGGAACCGGATGTCGAGCGCCGCGAACGCGGCCGCCGCGCCGGTCCAGCAGACCAGACAGTAGGCGTAGGTGCGTGCCTCGCCGAGCGCCGTCGCGGTCGTGGTGACTCCCGCCGCGCGGTCCGGTTCGATGTCGGGGACCGCGGAGAAGGTGTGCATCGCCATCGTCCACAGCCACGCCCCCACGAGCGCGAGCGCGGGCGGGTGGGCGCCGGCGACCGTCGCGTAGGCGGCCGCGCCTGGCAGGATGTAGAGGCCGTTCGAGACCGAGTCCAGAAGCGGCGTGGTCTTGAACCGGAGCGGCGGCGCGCTGTACTCCACGCCGAGCAGGAAGAAGCCGGCGAGGTAGGGCCACGCGAGCGGCGGCGCGAGCGCGAACGTCGCCAGCCCGAGCAGCCCCGAAGCGGCGACCGCGGCGGCCGCGAGCGGGTCCCCGCGCCAGCGCGCCTCCTTCGCCGCCTCGCCCGGAGCCGTCGAGTCGGCGTTCGCGCCCGCCGCGTCGCCGTTCGCCTTCTTGGGATTCCGGGCGTCGATCTCGGCGTCGTAGGCGTCGTTGACGCCGTACAGCAGGACGTTCGCGGGAAGCAGGAAGTAGGCGAACATTCCGACCGCGGCGGGCGCCAGCAGGTCCGCCGGCGTCTCGGCCGCGTAGACGACCCCCACCGCCACCGGACCGGCGAGGTAGAGCCAGAACCGCGGGCGGGAGAGCGTCAGCAGGTAGCGGAGGCTCTCGCCGGGCGACCGGTCGGCGTCGGAGCGGCCGCACCCCGATCCGCCGGCGTCCGCGTCGGCGTCGCCCCCCGATGCGTCGCTCATCGGATCAGTGCGTCTCGCTCACGCGCTCGGCCGTGAGCTGGCCGCTTATCAGACACATCGGCACGCCGATTCCGGGGGTCGTGGTCGAGCCGGTGAAGTAGAGCCCGTCCACCGCCTCGGAGTGGTGCGGCGGCCGCAACAGCGCGGTCTGGCGCAGGGTGTGGGCCAGCCCGAGCGCGGAGCCCTGATAGCTGTTGTACCGGTCCGCGAAGTCGCTGACGCAGAAGGTCTCCTCGAAGACGATGCGGTCGCGGAGGTCCGTCCCCGCGTTCTCGGCGATGTCGTCGAGCACCAGGTCGCGGAACCGCTCGCGCATCTCCGGCGTGTCGTCGAGGCCGGGCGCGATGGGGACCAGGGCGAACAGGTTGCTGTGTCCCTCGGGCGCGACCGTCTCGTCGGTCTCCGAGGGGACACAGAGGTAGTAGGCCGGGTCCTCGGGCCAGCCGGGGTCCTCGAAGATGGTGTCGAAGTGCGACTGCCACTCGGTCGGGAGCACCAGCGTGTGGTGGGCGAGTTCGGGCAGGTCGCCCTCCACGCCGAGGTAGATCAGGAACGCCGACGGGGCGTACGTCCGCGACTCCCAGTACGCCTCGGTGTACTGGCGCTTCTCCGGCGGCAACAGCGCCTGTTCCGTGTGGGCGTAGTCGGCGTCCGAGACGACCATGTCCGCAAGGTGCCGCTCGCCGTTCGCGGCGTCGAGCGCGAAGCCGCCGCGCCGACCCTCGATGGCGGTCACCTCCGCGTCGGTGACGTACTCGACGCCGAGTTCCGCCCCGAGGTCGACCACGCCGTCCACGACTGCGCCCAGCCCGCCGTCGGGGTAGTAGACGCCCATGTTGAAGTCGACGTGGCTCATCAGGTTGTAGAGCGCGGGCGTGTTGGTGGGCGAACCGCCGAGGAACACCAGCGTGTACTGCATCAGCTGCTGGAGCTTCGGGTGCTCGAAGTAGTTCTCGACGTGCCCCTGCATCGTCCCGAGCAGCGAGAGCCCCCACGAGTGGCGCAACACGTCGAGGTCGACGTAGTCGCGGAGGTTCGGCCGGTCCTCGTAGACGAAGTGCTCCATCCCCACCTCGTAGTTGCGCTCGGACTTCTCGAGGTAACGCTCCAGCGCCTCGGCGGCGCCCGGCTCGTAGGACTCGAACAGCTCCTTGTTCGCCTCCAGGTCGGGCAGGACGTCGACGCTGTCCCCGTCCTTCCAGAAGACGCGGTAGTGCGGGTCCAGCCGCGAGAGCGTGTAGTAGTCCGACGGCGCCCGGTCGAAGTGGCCGAAGAAGCGCTCGAACACGTCAGGCATCAGGTACCACGAGGGGCCCATGTCGAAGCGGAACCCCTCGGCTTCCAGCCGGCTCGCGCGCCCGCCGAGCTGTTCGTTCTTCTCCAACAGCGTCACGTCGGCGCCGGCGTCCGCGAGGTAACAGGCGGTCGAGAGCCCGCCGAACCCGCCGCCGATCACCGCGACGGATTCGCCCGCGAGGGAGTCGATGTCGGGGGCCACGTCCATACCGCTCCTTCGACCGTCGCAGGTATAAACCTCGGCCGCGGCTCGACGGGCGACCCCGGGAGGCGACGGCATCACTAAGGTCCGGACGGGCCAACGGCGGGCATGGACACGACGGTCGTCATTACCGGAGCCACGAGCGGGATCGGACGGGCCGTCGCCGCGGCGTTCGTCGAGGCCGGGGCGTTCGTCGCCGTCTGCGGGCGCGACGCCGATGCGGTCGACGCGACGGTCGACGACCTGAACGCCGCGGACGCAGACGCCGACGCGGACGCCGACGCGGATCCCGACGGCCGCGCGTGGGGGATGCGCGCGGACGTTCGGGACGAGTTCGACGTGGAGCGATTCTTGGAAGGCGCCGTCCGCGAGGGCAGCCCCCTCGACGTGGTGCTCGCCAACGCGGCGGTCATCCACGGCGCGCCGGGCGATGTCCCGCTCCAGGAGACCTCATACGCCGACTTCGATGACGCGATGCGGACGAACGCCCGCGGCGTCTTCGCCACGGTCGTCGAGGCGGTCCCACACCTCGCGGACGACGCCCGAATCATCGTTCCGTCCGGCGCCGTCGCCGCCGAGAGCCGGAGCGGGATGGGTCCCTACGCGGTCTCGAAGGCCGCGGCGGAGGGGATCGCCCGCGGCTTCGCCGCCGACCTCGACGCGACCGTCGGCGTCGTCGATCCCGGCGTCGTCGCCACGGACCTCACCGGCAAGGGGAACGCGCGCGACCCCGAGAGCGTGGCTCCGCTGTTCGTCTGGGCGGCGACCGAGGCGCCCGCCGAGGAACTCGACTGCGAGCGGGTCGGGCTCCGCGAGTGGAAGGCGGCAACCCGGTAGCGGACGGGTTTCGCACGGACCCTTCGCACGGACCCTTTTGTACCGGAACGAACCAGCCGCCGCCGTGACCTGAGGGCTCGCCCGGGTCGGTCACGGCGGGAGCGCGGCGCGCCGGCCCGGGTTCGTCGACGCGCCGCCTGTTCGCCTCACGCGCGCTCGATTCGCTCGTCGAGATCGACCGCGGGACGATCATCCGCGACCGCGGCGACGGTGTCCATGAACGCCGTGCGGTAGGTCGCCGGTCCGTCGCTCGCCTCGGCGGCCGCGCGCTCGCCCGCCAATCCGTAGACCGCACTCGCGTGAACGGCCGCCCGCAGCGGCGGCGCGACCGCGGCGAAAGCGGCGACCGTGCTCCCGAGCATGCAGCCCGAGCCGACGAACGTCCCCATCCGCTCGTGGCCGGCCCGGACGGCGTACGCCGCCGTCGCGTCCGCGACCACGTCGACCGCACCGGAGGCGAGGACGACGGCTCCCGTCTCCGTCGCCAGCGCTCGCGCCGCGTCGGCGAGGTCGGTCTCCGTCCCGACCGACTCGACGCCCCGCATCTCCGCCGTCGCGTCGGTTCCGACCAGCTCGGCCGCCAATCCGCCGATCTCGCCCGCGTTTCCCTTGATCGCGTCGACGGCGATCGCGTCGAGGATGCGTCCGACCGACGAGACTCGATGGCTCGTCGCGCCGTAGCCGACCGGATCGAGAACGACCGGCGTCCCGGCGTCGTTAGCGGCTGCTCCGGCCTCGACCATCGCGTCCACCTCGTCGGCCGTCGCGCGACCGGTGTTGAGGAGCACCGCGTCCGCGCCGGTGGCCATCTCCGCCGCCTCGCTCGGCGCGTCAGCCATCACCGGCAGCGCGTTCCAGTGGAGCGTGACGTTGGCCGTCTCACTCATCGTCACCTCGTTGGTGAGGTGCTGGACGAGCGGCCCCTCGTCCGCGACCGCCGCCAGCGTCGCGGCGACCGGTCCGTCGGTCGGATCAGTCATCGCCACGCCCCCCGTGAGCAGCTGTGACGGCCTCACGCAGGTCGCGAGCGGCGGCCGCGGGATCGTCTGCGCCCGTGATCGCGGTGATGACGGCCACAGAACTCGCGCCGGCCTCGACGACCGGCGCCGCGTTCGAGGCGTCGATGCCGCCGATACCGACCACGGGGACGTCGACCGCGCGCGCGATCTCGCCGACTCTCTCGGGACCGACGCCGTCCTTCGCGTCCGCGACGTCCTTCGACGACGTGCCGTAGACCGCGCCGACGCCGAGGTAGTCCGCGCCCGCGGCGACCGCGGCCTCGGCTTCTTCGACCGTCGAGGTCGAACAGCCGACGACGGCGTCGTCGCCGAGTCGCTCCCGTGCGACCTCGACCGGCAGGTCCGACTGGCCGAGGTGGACGCCGTCCGCGTCGAGCGCCGCGGCGAGGTCGACGCGGTCGTTGACGATCAGGTCGGCCTCGGCCGCGGCGGTCAGTTCGCGGAGCCGTCGGCCCAGCCGGTAGCGCGTTCGCGCGTCCGCGTCCTTCTCGCGCAGTTGGACGACGTCGACGCCGCCGTCCAGCGCCGCCTCCACGACCGCCTCCGTCGTTCGACCCGACGAGAGGGAGCGTTGCGTCACCAGGTACGTTCGCCAGTCCGTAGGGTTCATCAGGTGGTACTACCCGATTGTCGAGCTTGGAACTTCCGCTCCGCTCGAAGTGGGGCGGAAGCCGCCGCTCGTCACTCCGCGGCGCGCTCGAGGACCTCGACGCTGCCGGTGAGTTCGCGGTGCACGTACGGCATGTCGATGCCCGCGGCGTCGAACCGCTCCTTGACACGCTGCACGTACTCGGAACGCACCTGGACGAAGTCGCCGCGATCCGGGTCCTCGATCCACCAGCGCGACTGGAGGCCGACCGCGGAGTCGCCGAGTTCGACCAGTCGGACGGACGGCCCGGGGTCGTCGAGGATGTCGGCGTGGGCCTCGGCCTCCTCGATGATGATGTCCGTCGCGGCGTCGATGTCGTCCTCGTAGCCGATGCCGAAGACGAACTTCTGGCGCAGCGTCTCGTAGGCGACCGGATTCGTCACGGCGTCGTTAGCGAGGTCGCCGTTCGGGACTGTGACCCGCTCGTTGTCGAACGTGCGGACGCGGGTGACGCGCAGGTCGATGTCCTCGACGCGGCCGGCGTTGCCGTCCCACTCGATCCAGTCGCCGACCTCGAACGGCTTGTCCTTCAGGATGAAGACGCCGGCGACGAAGTTGCCGAGCAGGTCCTGCGCGGCGAAGCCGATCGCGAGCGCGATCGCGCCGCCGAACACCGCGAACGCCGACAGGAACGCGCCGAAGCCGGCGACGGTGAACGCGATCGCGACCGCGCCCACCCAGACGACCGCCCGCGCGACGCTCGTCGCGAGGCTGCGAACCGCCTCGTCGAAGCCCTTCGAACCGAGCAGCCGCCGAACCGCCGGCACGAACAGCGCCATGCCGAGCAGGTAGACGACGACGAACCCGGCGACGAACAGCGCCGCCGAGACGGCTATCGACCCGAGGTCGACGGCGTCCAGTACGGCACCGAGCTGCAGGAGTGACACCATACCGAGAGGGTAGGACGCATTTATAAAGAGTCTGGTGGCAGCGACATCAGTCGGTCGGTCTCGGACGGACCGGGAGCGGTGCGTCGCGGGCGGCGACCGCGCGGAGTCGGCGGCCGTGCGGGTCGTCGCGCTCGATCCGATCGCGAACCGATCCGGGGACCCACTCGTCCCGACCCGCGGCCGCAGGCGAGGGAGCCGTGTCGGCCTCGTCCCGTCGCAGGTCCGCCGGGAGGTAGCGGTCGTAGGTCGGGAGCCGCTCGTGGAGCGGCACGCCGCCGGCGTCGGCCACGTCCCGAAGCTCGTGGATCGCCGGCCACTCGTACTCGGGGTTGATGTAGTCGTCCGTCACGGGGGAGACGCCGCCGAGGTCGTCGATGCCGCAGTCGACCAGCTCCGCGGCCGGCGAGAGGTTCGGCGGCACCTGCACCGACACCGCCTCCGGGAGCGCCGCCCGTGCCATCGCGACCGTCCGTCGCATCGTGTCGAGGTCGGGCTTCGCGAAGTCCGATCGCTCGTTCGGCACGACGTTCTGCACGATCACCTCCTGTACGTGCCCGTAGCGCTCGTGGAGGTCGCGGATCGCCAGCAGGCTCTCCGCGCGGTCGCGGGGCGTCTCGCCGATCCCCACCAAGATTCCGGTCGTGAAGGGGATCCCCTGCCGGCCCGCCGCCCGGATCGTGTTGAGGCGTTGGCCCGGCGTCTTCCGGCGGCCGCCGCTGTGGGCGGCGACGTCCGCGGTCGTCTCCAGCATCACGCCCATCGAGGCGTTCACCTCGCGGAGGTCGGCGAACTGCTCCTCGGTGCAGTCGCCGGGGTTCGAGTGGGGGAGCAGCCCCTCCTCCAGGGCGATCTCGCAGGCGCGGTAGAGGTAGTCGTGGATCGAGTCGAACCCCCACGCGTCCAGCTGGTCGTGGATCGCGGTGTAGCGGTCGTCGGGGTCGTCGCCGAAGGTGAAAAGCGCCTCCGTGCAGCCGGCGTCGGCGCCGATCCGGCACTGCTCGCGGACCTCCTCCGGGCTCATCAGGCTCGCCTCGCCGGGGACGTCGTAGTAGGTGCAGTACGTGCAGGTGTACCGGCAGGCCGTCGTCAGCGGGATGAAGACGTTCCGCGAGAAGGTGAGCGCGTCGGCGGCCTCGACGTCGCCGGGGCCGACCGCCAGCAACCGCTCGACGGCCTCCCCGTCGACCGAGATATCGATGTCGTACGCGTCGACGCCCTCGAACACGCCCCCACCTCGTCGGGCGACCCTCAAAAGCGTATCAGTCCCGGCACGCGCGGGCGAGCGGACCGAGGTCGGTCGGCTACCGGTCGTCGGCGCGATCCACGCCGACGCGGCCGCCGTCGATCCTGAGTTCGAACCCCGCGTCGACGAGCCAGTCGCGGGCGGCGCCTTCCCCGTGGAGCAGCACCTCGGCCAGGTCCGTGCGCTCGTCGACGTCCGTCGCGAGCCGACGGGAGTCGACCTCCCGCAGGTCCGCGCCGGCCTCGCCGGCGATCCGCCGGTGGTCGCGACAGGAGGCGCCGTGGTAGTCGACCCGAAAGGCGGGGTCGGCGACGACGAGCGCGTTCGTCCCGCCGCCGCGACCGGGCGCCATCGCCACGCCGCCGTCGGGCGCCGCGTCGAACAGGCGTTCGACCGCGTCGGGCGTCGCCAGCGCGAGGTCGCTGACGACGACCGCGACCGGACCGTCGCCGGGAGCGTCCGGCAGCACCGCGTTCACCGCCGGCGTGAGTGCGCGGTCGTCGACCGTGACCGATACGTCGGCGCCAGCCGGTGAGGGTACGCGGTCGCGGTCGAGCGGCGCCGTGGCGAGGAGGTGGGGATCGCCGCCCGCGGCCGCCACCGCGTCGAGCACGTCCGCCAGCATCGCGTGGGCGAACGACTCACGCTCGGTCGGCGTCAGCGTGTCGGCCAGCCGGCTCTTGGGGCGGTCGGTCGAAAACGGGAGGAAAACGTCCACGGGCGGGGAACCCGGGCCTTAGAACAGCGACTCGAGTTCGTCCTCGTCGTCGTTGACGAGGGTCTCGAGGTTGTCGTCGCTCTCCTCGCGGATCTCCTCGAGGTTGTCCTGGGCCTCGATGGCGACCTGCTGGAGCTCCTTGATGCGCGGGACGTTGGTCACGCCCGCGAGCAGGATGACCGCCGCGACGAAGCCCGCGCCGCGGTAGGGGTAGTCCCCGCCGCGGACCTCCATCGAGCCGGTCTGCTCCTCGAGCCACTTCCGGCCGCGCTCGATCCCCTTCCGGTTGAGGTACTGCGGCGGGCCAGCCATCACGAGCAGCGCCCGCTCGGCGCCCTCGATCTCACACGGGAGGGTGAGCCGGCCGAGCGCGGCCTTGCGCACGAGGCTGGTGATTCGGTTGGTGGTGTGCGCCGTGTCGAGTTCCTCGTCCCCCTCCCCGCCGCGAAGCCGCGAGAGAAGCCCGCTGGAGCTCTGTTCCTCGACTTCCTCCTCCGCGAAGCCGACGGTGGAGACGCCGCCGCCGGAGAGGGTGTTGATGATCTCGGAGGAGTCGACGACGGACTCGGCGACCTCCTGCCCCTGCTGGATCTCGCCGGCGCCGAACAGGATGCCGAACCGCCGGACGATCTCCTCGTTGATCTCCTCGTAGCCGCCCTGCACGGACTCGCCCGTCTTCCGCCACGCGTCGTTGTCGAACACCATGAGGTTGTCCACCTCACGGACGAACGTCTGGAACGAGCGCGCCGCGTTGAGCGTGTAGATGCCCCCCTCGTCGCTACCGGGGAGCACGCCGAGTCCGTACACCGGCTCGGTGTAGATGCGCTTGAGGTGCTTGGCCAGTACCGGCGCGCCGCCGGAACCGGTCCCGCCGCCGAGCCCGGCGACGACGAGGAACGCGTCCACCTCGTGGACCGGGATCGAGTCGATGGCGCCCTGCACCTCGTCGATGTCCTCCTCGGCGATCTCCGCGCCGAGTTCGTTGTCCGCGCCGACGCCGTGGCCCTTCACCCGCGACTGGCCGATAAGTACGCGCTGGTCCTCCGGGATGTGCTCGAGGCCCATGAGGTCCGCCTTCGCGGTGTTGACCGCGGCCGCGGCGCGGACGATCTCGGAACCGGTCCGCTTGTCGTACTCCAGGAACTTGTCGACGATTTTGCCCCCCGCCTGTCCGAATCCGATCATTGCCAGTTTCATGATGTCCCCTGATGGTCTTTGAAGGAAGCACAGTAGGATCGCGGATATAAACCTTGTGATGGCTCAAATCGGCGTATTCGGGCAATATGGCCGTCTAGACGCCCGGAAAGGCCCGATTATCACGGCGTGAGAGTGGCAGTAGGGAGGCGTTGACGGGGACCGAGGACGGTATGGCATCCCAGAGACCCCCCGTCTCGGGCGGATCACGCCCCGATCACGGTCGTTGTCTGACGGGCGCGCGGCGTGGTCGCTCGGCGACGGGCGGTCGACGAGCGGTCGCGGACCGGGCGCGACCGCTACGCGACGCCGAGGTACTCGCCGAGCGTCGTGAGGTCGTCCTCGTCGACGCCGAAGGCCCCGATGTCGTTGTCGTCGGTCGTGTTATCGAACTTCAGCGACCGGTACTGATCGGGACCCATCGGGAACCCGGGGATCGCGCCGAGAACCGTCAGGCCGAGTTTGGCCATCGGCATCGGGAGCGGGAGGATGCTGATCCCCGTTCCCTCGGCCTCGTAGACGAGGTCCGTGATCTCGCGGAGCGTCAACTCCTCCGGGCCGCCCACCTCGTACGTCTCGCCGACGTGTTCGTCCTTCTCGACGCCGTCCGCGAGCATCGGGGCGAGGTCCTCCACGTGGATGGGCTGGAACCGGGTGCGGCCGCCGCCCGGCAGCGGATACACCGGAACGCCGGGCGCGAACAGCTCCTTCAGCCGCGTGGTGAACGAGACGAACTCGCCGCCGTCGCCGAACACCACGGACGGCCGGAAGATCGTCCAGTCGAGGTCGCTCGCGCGGACGGCGGTCTCGGCCGCCCCCTTCGCGCGGATGTAGGCGGTGTCGCCGTCCGGGTCCGCCCCCAGCGCGCTCATCTGGAGGAAGCGGTCGGCGCCCGCCTCCTCGGCGGCGCGGAGGAGGTTCTCCGTCCCGGCGCGGTGGACGCGGTCGTGCATCTCGTTGCCGCCCGACGGCTCGAACAGCGGCGAGAGGGCGACGAGGTTCACCACCGCGTCGTGGCCGGCGACCGCCTCGTCGAGTGTCTCCGGGTCGGTCACGTCACCGACCGCGACGTCGACGCCCTCGGGCGCACCCTCCGCCGAGCGCGCCAGCGCGGTCACCTCGTGGCCCCGGTCGAGGAGTTCGCGACAGAGGTACGACCCGATGAATCCCGTGCCGCCGGCTACGAGCACCTGCATGCACTCGCGTTGGGGCGGACTCGCCGTAAACCTACCGCGGGGACGGCCGCCGAACCGACCCGCAAGCGACCGCCGAACCGACCCGATTATGGGGGCCGCCCCGCGAGAGACGGATATGCTGATCACGCTGGAGGGGCTCGACGGGAGCGGCAAGACCACCGTGTGGGAGGCGCTTCACGCCTCGCACCCGGAGGCGGTGTTCACCCGCGAGCCGACGGACACCTGGTACGGTGAGGCGGTCTACCGCTCGATCGAGGACGACGCGGCCGACCCCCTCGCGGAGCTGTTCCTCTACACCGCCGACCACGCGGCCCATCTCTCGGAGACGGTCCGTCCGGCGATCGCGGATGGGAAGCTGGTGATCTCCGACCGCTACTCCGACTCGCGGTTCGCGTACCAGGCGGCGTCGCTCGCGGAGTCGGGGATCGAACGCCCGCTGGAGTACGTCCGCGGCATCCATCAGGCGTTCTCTCGGAAGCCGGACCTGACGATCTACCTCGATCTCGACGCGAAGCGCGCGGCCGAGCGGTCGGGCGCGACGAACAAGTTCGAGCAGCGCGAGTACCTCTCGACGGTGCAGGCCAACTACGAGCGACTGATCAAGGCGGAGCCGGGTCGGTTCGTTCGCGTCGACGCCACGCGGTCGCCCGAGGAGGTGATCGACCGCGTCGAGCGCGTGGTCGCCGACGCGCTCGCGGACGGGTAGGCGCAGGGCCGCCGAAACTGCGGGACTACGACTCCACGTCGGGCAGTTCGTACTCCTCCGGCGGTTCGACGTAGAGGAAGTCCACGGCCGCGCCCAGCGCGCCCGGGATGAACACGAGGACCGCGAAGACCGCGCCCGAACTCCCCAGATCGACGCCGATCCCGAACGGCCCCGTGAAGACCAGCGTGGACACGAGCAAGACGATCGGAACGAGCGTCACGGCGTATATCGCCGTCCCCCAGTCGGTCTCCAGCTGCAGCCGGAAGAAGCGGGTCATCACCGCGGCGGCCAGCGTGTGCGCCGCCACGAGTCCGACGAGGAGGACGACCTGAAGCACCGAGGCCATGAGCGCGTTACGGGCGCGGCGCATTTCCCCCTGTCGGCTTCGTCGCGCCGTTCCTTCGTGCGACTCGGTCCGGCCCCGCGCCGGCCGCGAAGCCGGGCTACTCCTCCATGGAGACGTACGTCTTCGTGTCCACGACGCCGTCGAGGCGCCCGACCTGCTCCGAGACCGTCGAGAGCACGTCGTACACCTCCGGCGCGTCGACCTCGGCGATCAGGTCCCAGTCGCCCGCGACGACGTGCGCCTCCGCGACCGCGTCGACCCCGCGGATCGTCTCCACGAGGTCGGCGGCCGCGCCCACGTCCGCCTTGACCAGCACGTACGCGTGAACCATGCGTGCTCTTCTCTCACAATGCTCAAAAGCGTTCCCCCCGTCGGGGACACCGTGTCGGCGGAACCCCGGCTCACCGGGGACACGGTTATTGTCGAGGGGGTCGTTACCATACTCCATGAAGTACGTCATCGTCGGAGCCGGGCGGGTCGGCCTCCGTACCGCGCGAGTCCTGCGCGAGGAGGACCACGAGGTCACCGTCGTCGAGTTCGACCCCGAGACCGCCGAGCGGGCGGAGTCGGCGGGCTTCGAGGTGGTCGTCGGCGACGGCGCCCGCGAGGACACGCTGGAGAGCGCGGGAATCGACGATGCGGACGCGCTCGGCGCGCTCACGGGCGACCTCAACGTCAACTTCGCCGCCTGCATGATCGGGAAACATCACGGCTGTCGGACCGTGATGCGCATCGACGAGGACTACCGCGAGGAGATCTACCAGAAGTACGCATCGGACGTCGACGAGATCGTCTATCCCGAGCGGCTCGGCGCCATCGGCGCGAAGAACGCCCTGCTCGGCGGCAACGTGCAGGCGATCGCCGACATCGCCCAGAGCCTGCAGGTGCTCCTGTTCACCGTCACCGACCAGTCGCCGATGGCCGGCTACACGCTCTCGGAGGTCGCGCTCCCCGCCGAGGCGCGGATCCTCGCGTTCGGGAAGGGCGACGACCCGCTCGGCGTGCCCCTCGCGGACGACTCGCTGGAGGTGGGCGACCGCGTGGCCGTCCTCGCGGACTTCTCCGTGCTGGACGAGGTGCGCCAGCTCCTCGTCGGCGACGCGGACGCGGTCACCTCGGTGACGGGAGGTGAGGCCTGATGGTCGTCGCCTACGTGATGGTGAAGGTGAACACCGGCGAGGCGGACCGGCTGAAGGCGTCGATGAGCGACCTCGACGGCGTCGAGGAGGTCCACGTCGTCGCGGGCGACGTGGACTTCGTCGTGAAGGTGAACGTGGACTCGCCGGGCGCGGTCAAGGAGGTGGCCGCGACCGGCATTCAGGGCATCAGCGGCGTCGAGAACACGCAGACGTACATCGCGATGGACTGATCGCGCCTCGCCCGAGCGTGGCTCGCCCGAACGCGTCTCGCCCAAATGCGCCTCGCCCGAACGCGTCTCGCCCAAATGCGCCTCGCCCGAACGCGTCTCGCCCAAATGCGCCTCGCCCGAACGCGTCTCGCCCAAATGCGCCTCGCCCGAGCGCGGACGCGCTCTGTACCCGGGGGCGACGGGTCGGCGTACCCTTTTGACCCATGCCGCGCCAGACGGCGCGTGCTCTGACCGTTCGCCCGGGTCGAACGAGGCGGTCGTGCGGCGACCCGACCCGGAGCCGCCGCGCCGCGGAGACGCGGGGCGTCCCGCCGCCTGTTCGCCATTCCGTCAGCTGTGAGCTCCCACGTCCGTCCGCGCACTCGTGCGGAAACGCGCTCCCCGTCTTACGGCGCGCCGCCGGCCTGTCCCTGACGGCGCGCCTTCGACAGCAGCGACGCGGCCGGGCCCTCGTACTCGTAGCCCGGAACGATCCCCTGCACGTAGGTCCCCTCGACGAAGTCGATGACGGCCGCCGCGTCGTCGACGCCGCGCCCCTCGTTGATGTCGACCAGCGACGTCTCCACGACGACCGTCTCCTCGTGCCGCGTCACGTCCACGTCGAACTCGCGCGACTTGCGAGTGACCCCGCCCACATCGGCGACCCGCTGCGCGAAGGTGTCGAACCAGCCGTCCTCGACGACGTCCGCGACGTGATCGGCCGCGGCCGCGCCGAGCGTCGGCACGGTGACGGTCACGTCGAAGCGGATCCGGCCGTCCTCGGCCGCGGCCGGCGTCACGGCGCCGTCGAACGCGGTGCTCGTGGAGACGTAGCGGTCGCCTTCGCCGGCCGCCTCGAAGGAGCCGTGGTCGGAGAAGGCCCGTCGGGCCCGGTCGGGCGCACCTGTCGTGTCGCTCATACCTCAGGAAGGGCGTCGGCGCTCAAAAGGGCGTCGCGCCGCGACTCGTCGGCCGTCACCGACGGTGGCAGGGGTGTCCGGATCTGGTGCGCTTTTGGGCGGCGACGGCCAAGTTGGGCCATGGCAGAGGAGTTTCTTTCGACGGCGGCCCTCCGCGACGAGTTGGAGGGAGTCACCTTCGACCGACCGCCGGCGCTCGTCAGCAACGCGCACATCACCGGTCTGAGCGTCGCCCGGGCGCTCTCGGAGCACGGCGTGCCCGTGATCGCGCTGGACAGGAACGGCGACGGCGTCGCGCCGCCGTCGGACGCGATCGACTTCGCCGGCGAGGTGACGTTCCCACTGGACGACCTCGAGGGCTTCCGCGAGGACGTGGAGGCGGTGGTCGACGCGGTCGGCCGTGAGGTCGTCGCGTTCGGCTGCATGGACGAGTGGGCGCTGTCGTACGCGGCCGCGGAGCCCGAGGGAGTGCGGCTCCCGTTCGCCGACTCCGACGTGCTCGACGCGGTTCTGAACAAGTCCCGGCTCTACGCGACGTGCGAGGAGCTGGGCGTTCCGTATCCGGAGACGCACCGCCTCTCCGAGACGAGCGTCGACGAGGCCGCCGAGGCGCTCGGCTTCCCGCTCGTCGTCAAGCCGGCGCTCAAACGCGAGTTCGAGGAGGCGTTCGGCACGAACGTGATCGAGGTCGCGGACCGCGAGGAGTTCGCGGACGTGGTCGAGGCCGCCGAGGCCGAAGGAGTCGAGGTGATGGCCCAGAAGCGCGTGAACGTCGCGACCGGCGAGGACCGATCGCTGGCGTCGTACGTCCCGCCCTCGGGCGTCGAGGACGCGCTGGCGGTCGTCGGCAACGCCCGCGTCCGCTTCCCGCGGTCGTTCGGCACCTCGTGTCTGGTCGAGCGCGTCGAGGACCCGACACTGCGCGACCGGGCGCTGTCGGTCCTCGACGAGGCGGACTACTACGGCATCAGCGAGGCCGAGTTCGTCTACGACGCCGACCGCGAGGAGTACCTCCTGCTCGACGTGAACACGCGCCCGTGGAAGTGGATCTCCATGCCCGTCGCAGCGGGCGCGAACCTCCCGATGGCGGCGTACGCGGCGGTCACCGACGCGACCTACGAGTCCGAGGGGATCGAGGACGCGCGCTGGGTCTACCTGCGCGACTACCTCTCGCTGCTGGCCACGGACGACGCCTTCTGGGACGTCCTCTCGACGACCGACTGGGCATCGCTTTTGTCCGGCGGGTTCGAGGAGTCCGGGACGCTCACGACCGGCGTCTACCGTCCCTCCGACCCCGACCCGGCCGCGAAGCTCATCGAGACGGAGTTCACCGACCGCGAGTACTACTGCTCCTGCTGAGGCGGTCGCGGGGCGCGGGTCCGGCCCCTCGGGTCGAACCGGAACCGGCCGTGCCGGCCCCGACCGGAACGTTTTGTGTCCCCGCCCGGCAGTGTCGGGTATGTATCTCCTGACGAACGGGCTGATCCACACGGCGACCGAGACCGGGACGGTCGAGGGCGACCTCCTGATCGCGGACGGCGAGGTCGCGGCGGTCGGCGACGTGGACGCGCCCGCGGACGCGACCGAGATCGACGTGGCCGGCGCCCACGTCACGCCCGGACTGGTCGACGCGCACAGCCACGCCGGCATGGCCGAGTGGGGCGAACCGGAGGACGGCGACATCAACGAGGGAACCGACGCGGTAACGCCGCACGTCTCCGCGCTCGACGGCTTCCACCCGCGCGACGAGGAGCTCAAACACGCCTTCCAGAACGGCGTCACCGCCGTCTCCGCGCGGATGGGGTCGGGCAACGTCGTCGGCGGCGTCATCTGCTCGATGAAGACGTACGGCCGCACCGCCGACGGGATGCTGATCCGCGAGGACGGCATGAAGGCCGCGATGGGCGAGAACCCGAAGCGCTTCCACGGCGAGGAGCAGGGCCGCCAGCCCGCGACGCGACCGGGCGTCGCCGCGACGCTTCGGCAGGCGCTGATGGACGCGGAGGACTACGTCGACCGCCGCGAACACGCCCGCAACGAGGGCGAACCGTTCGAGCGCGACCTCGGCATGGAGAACCTCGCCCGCGTGCTCACCGAGGGGCTCCCGCTCCGCGTCCACGCCCACCGCTCGGACGACATCATGACCGTCTTCCGGATCGCCGAGGAGTTCGGGGTCGAGAACCTCTCCATCGAGCACGCCACCGAGGGCCACCTGGTCGCCGAGGAGTTCGCCGAGCGCGACGTCCCCGCGGTCGTCGGCCCGTCGCTCTACTCCGGTGCGAAGTACGAGCTCCGGAACATCACCTTCGAGACGCCCGCGATCCTCCACGAGGCCGGCGTCGACGTGGCCATCCAGACCGACGCGCCCGTCGTCCCGCAGCACCACCTCGACGTGTGCGTCGGACTCGCGGTCCGAGAGGGGTTCCCCGAGAGCGCGGCCCTGGAGGCCGTCACCCGCGTTCCGGCCGAGATCCTCGGCATCGACGACCGCGTCGGCACCCTCGAGGAGGGGACGGACGCGGACGTGGCCGTCTGGGACGGCGTCTTCCACGAGAACGGCAGCCGCACCCAGCACGTGTTCGTCGACGGCGAGCACGTCTTCGACCGCGAGCGGGACGCGGTCGACCCGCGGGAAGAATACGCCTGGTAGGTCGTCGCGGTCGCCGCGGCGCGCGCCAACCGCAACAGCACCGCACCGCAACAGCACCGCACCGCCGCCGAACGGACGTTTTTCACAGATGAGGCGCAACTCCCGCCGTGAGTGCAGCGTGATCGCTCGTTCTTCGACACGTCGCCTCGCCGGCTGTCCCACACTTGGCGCGCGTGACCCCGACGCGCGCGAGGGAAACCCGGCCGTGGCCGGAGCACCGCGGAGGCCGCGGCCGGCTGAGGCTGGGGAGGCGTGAGGCTACGCTTGACTCGACAGCCGGAACAGAGACCCACCGAGCAACTGCTCGCAACGACCTGTTCCGCAAACCACGTCCTGGTGGACTGAAAGGACGAGGCCGGTCGAAGGCTGTCTGGCTGGTACCGATAAGCGAAGCAGCACGCTTGATCACGCAAAACCCGACGTCGACCGAGCGGTCAAACTCCGGTGCTCGGCCACCCACCTCTCACCGTTCTCTATCGCCGCCGACGCCGGGGATCGCGACCAGGTCCTCGACGCGGGCCATCAGCTCGGAGGCCGTCAACACCAGACAGAGGTACGCGAGGCCGGTCACCGCGAAGATCATCGGGTAGCGGAACGTGTCCGAGGCGATCTCGAACGCCCGGTAGTAGAGCTCGGGGACGGTGATGAACGCCGCCAGCGAGGAGTACTTGATCAGGTAGACGAACTCGTTGGTCCAGGAGGGGATCGCGTAGCGGAGCCCCTGCGGGAGCACCACGTAGTAGATCGTCTCGGCCTTCGAAAGCCCGATGGCGCGGCCGGCCGTCAGCTGCCCCTCCTCGACGCTCTCGATGGCGCCGCGGATGTACTCCGCCTGGTAGGCGGCGCCGTTGAGCACGAACCCGAGGATCGCGACCCAGACGACGTTGCGCGCGAACACGCCCGAGAGCGCGTCCGGGACGTACTGTCCCATGTCCAGCCCGAAGTGGAGCACGAACAGCTGCGCCAGGAGCGGCGTCCCGCGCAGCAGTTCGGTGTACGCGAGCGAGACGTACGCCGTGACGCGGCCGTAGACGCGCGCGACCGCCAGCGGGACGGCGATGAAGAAGCCGACCGCGAGGCTGACGACCGTGATCACGACCGTGAGCCACAGCCCGCGGGCGACCTCCGGCGAGATGCTCGTCACGAACGCCAGGTCGCCGGCGTACGCCGACAGCAGGGGGACCACAGCGAGCGCGCTCTCGACGGTTCCGGGGGCGACGAACGGCTCCCCGACGGGAACCACGGGACCGCCCAGCCAGCGGTTCACCCAAGTCGCGAGGAGCCAGCCCCAGAAGACGACGCCGGCCGCGACGAAGAGGACGCGGCCCGCGGAGGGGACCCCCTCTCCCGGTTCGCTCACGTCCGCGGGGCGGGTGGTGTCGGCCATCAGTCGTGGCTCGCGATGCGGTCGAGGAAGCGGGCGGTCCGCTCCATCTCGGGGTTCTCGAACAGCTGTTCGGGCGGACCGCGCTCCACGACGCGGCCGTTATCGAGGAAGACGATCTCGTCGGCGACCGCGCGCGCGAAGCTCATCTCGTGGGTCACCACGAGCATCGTCATCCCGTCCGCGACCAGGTCGTGCATCACCTCCAGCACCTCCCCGATGAGCTCGGGGTCGAGCGCGCTCGTGGGCTCGTCGAACAGCATCAGCTTCGGCTCCATCGCCAGCGCGCGGGCGATGCCGACGCGCTGCTTCTGTCCCCCGGACAGCTCCGCGGGGTAGGAGTCCGTCTGGTCGGCGAGGCCGACGCGCTCGAGTTGGGCGTGCGCGCGCTCCTCCGCCTCCGCTTCGGAGAGGTCGAGCACGCGGCGGGGCCCGAGCGCGACGTTGTCGAGCGCGGTGAGGTGCGCGAACAGGTTGAAGTCCTGGAACACCATCCCGACCTCCCGCCGCAGTTCGTCGACGTCCACGTCGGGCGCGGTCACCTCCTCGCCGTCGAGGAAGATGGCGCCCTCCTGCGCCTCCGCGAGGCGGTTGACGCAGCGCAGCATCGTCGACTTACCGGACCCGGAGGGGCCGATCAGGACGGTCACGTCGCCGCGGGCCATCTCGAAGGAGACGCCGTCGAGCACCTGCTCGTCGCCGTACCACTTCGAGACGTCCGCGACGCGGAGGTAGTCGTCGCCGGCGTCGGCATCGCCGACCTTCGCGTCGGTCGCGTCGGCCGCGTCGGCCCCGGACGCGTCGGCGTCAGCGTCGCTCACGCCGACTCACCTCCGGGGATCGCGTAGTAGTCGCCGAGGTAGTCGAGCGCGCGGTTCGTCGTGAACGTGAGGACGAAGTAGATGGCACTGATGAAGATGATGACCTCGAGCACCGCGGTCGTCCGCTCGACGAACAGGTCGTAGCTGCGCGTCAACAGCTCGGCCAGCCCGATGGCGAAGACGATGCTCGTGTCCTTCAGGACGATGGTGAACTCGTTCTGGAACCCGGGCACGGAGCGGCGAAGCGCCTGCGGCACGGCGACGTGGCGGATCGCCTCGAACTGCGACATGCCGACCGCGCGCGCCGCCTCCAGCTGGCCGTCGTCGACGCTGCCGAGCGTCGCGCGGAAGATCTGCGACTGGTAGGCGGCGCTGCGGAGCCCGAGTCCGAGGATCCCCGACATCACCGCGCCCGAGAGCGTCACGACGCCGAGGTCGATCGACGGCACTCCCAGCACGAAGTACATGAACACGAGGATCACCACGATCGGCGTCCCGCGCAGGACGACGCCGACGCTCTCGACGAGCCGCTTCGGGAGCCCCTCCCCGTACGTCTCGACCGCGCCCGCCGGGAAGCCGACGAGGAAGCCGAGCAGGATCGACGCGACCGTCAGCCCGACCGTCATCAGCGCGCCGACGAGGAGGTAGTCGGCGTTTCTGAGGACGAACGCCCAGTCCTCGAGTTCGCCGATCTGCAGCGGCGGCGCCGCGGCGCCGTCCACGAGCGCCGTGAGCGCCGCCGCGACGGTCCCGGCGGACGCGGGGCTGTCGGCCGCGACGAGCGCGAGCGTCGACGTGGCGCTCATCGCCTACTCCTGACCGAACCAGCGGTTGGTGATCTCCTCGTAGGTGCCGTCCTCGCGGACGGTCGCGAGCCCGCTGTTGAGCGCCTCGCGCACGTCGTCGTCGTCCTGCCGGACGCCGAACCCGAACTGCTCGCCTGTCTCCTCGATGAAGGCGATCGTCACGTCGCGCTGGGACTCGAACGTCTCGGCGACGGGAAGGTCGATGACGACCGCGTCGATGTTGCCGTTCTCGAGGTCCTCGACCGCGAACACGTAGTTGTCGTACGAGGAGTAGTCGTCCTCGGAGATGATCCCCGGATCGATGAGGTTCGACTGCACCTGGTCGGCGCCGGTCGTCCCGGACTGCGCGCCGACGGTGCGGCCCTCGAAGTCCTCCCAGCCGGAGGGCTGGAAGTCGCCGTCCTCGACGACCAGGACGGACTGGTCGGACTCCCAGTAGGGGTCCGAAAAGGAGATCGTCTCCTGGCGGTCCTCGGTGATCGTCATCGCGGCCGCGATCACGTCGATCCGCTCGTTCGTCAGCGCGGGGATGAGCGAGTCGAACTCGAACTCCTCCCACGAGCCCAGCTCGTAGTCGGTCTCCCCGACGACGGCCTCGATGAGGTCCACGTCGAACCCGACGAGCTCGCCGTCCTGCTTCATCTCGAACGGGGCGAACCCGGGGGCGGTCCCCGGCGTGATCGTTCCGGCGGAACCCCCGCCGATACAGCCGGCGGTGGCGGTCAGTCCGGTCGCGGCCGACGCGCCGGTGATCTGCAGGTACGTCCGGCGGCTCATGTCCGTCTGCGTGCGGCGTGACATACTGTTCACGTTGGCGAGCACCGGTTTCAAGGTTTCCTCCCGGACGCGTCCGGCAATCGTCGCCGACACCGCCCCACCGTCCGCGGTCTTGTGAACAGCTGGCGTCTCGAGAGCGTATAGACCACAAGGATTAACAACATTTGCCGAAGATGTTAATACATGACCGTCGTCAGCGTCTCGATGCCGGAGGAACTGCTGGAGCGGCTGGACGGGTTCGCGGAGGACCACGGCTACACCGGCCGCAGCGAAGTGGTCCGCGAGGCCTCCCGCAACCTGCTCGGGGAGTTCGAGGACGCGAAGCTGGAGGACCGCGAGCTGATGGCCGTCGTCACGGTGCTTTTCGACTACGAGACGACGAGCGTGGAGGAGCGGATGATGCACCTCCGCCACGAACACGAGTCGCTCGTGGCGGCCAACTTCCACAGCCACGTCGGCACGCACTACTGCATGGAGCTGTTCGTGCTGGAGGGCCGGCTCGAGGACATCTCCTCGTTCGTCGGCCGGATCCGCGCGACGAAGGACACCCTCTCGGTCGACTACAGCGTGATGCCCGTCGACGAGTTCGGACCGGTCGGCGCGGAGTGATCACCGAGCGTCGGGAGTGAGACGGCCACGTGACGCCGTCCCGTCACTCCACGACCGACGCCGTGTCCTCCGTCGTCTCGCCGGCCGCGGGCGCGACGAACCGGTAGGAGGCGACCACGCAGCCCACCGCCAGCGCGGTCCCGGCGATCACGTCCACGAGCCAGTGGATCCCGAGGTACATCGTCGCGATCACCACGGAGAGCGCCAGCGGCGTGGCGATCGCCGCCCACCCCGGGTACTCGCGGCGCGTCAGCAGCGCGAACAGCGCGACCGTGACCGCCAGCGAGGTGTGCAGCGACGGGAAGACGTTCGTGTTCTCGTTGATCTCGCTCGTGAGCGCCAGCACGTCCGGGTTGAACGTGAACAGCAGCGGCTGCACCATGTCGGGCATGATGTTGCGCGGCCCGTGAGCGTAGACGACGGTGTAACAGACCAGCCCGATGGCGTAGTTGAGCGCGTACGCCGTCATCAGCCGCTTGAGCGTGGTCGACTCGTCGAGGACGCCGTAGGCGACGAACGGAAACACGAGCAGGAACACGTAGCCGTAGACGTACACCCACGAGAAGTAGAGGGTGCGAAGCGGCGTCGCGAACGTCGCCTGCAGCCACGCGACGAACTCCCCCTCGAACGCGAAGATGGCGCCGGTGAGGTAGAGGCCGTAGAGCTGCGAGACGACCTGGAGGCGTTCGCGGGCGACCGCGCTGACGAGGAGTACCGCCACCAGAAGGAGGATCTGCGGCCTGACCTCTCGGATCCGGGGAAGTGCGTCGTGCCGGAGCCGGTAGAGCCGGCCCGGCCCGATGGTCGCGACGCCGACGATCAGACACAGCGACACGGTCGAGATGGCGAGGTAGGCCACGACCGACAGCAGCACCGCGGAGCGTTCGATCACGGCTCCCTCACGAGCAGCGCGCCCTCGTCGCCGTAGCGGTACCCCGCCTCGCGGAACGCCTCCCGGGCCGCCTCCACGTCGAGAGCGCCGTCCGTCCCGAAGAAGGGGGTCTCCGGGTCGCGTCCGTCGAACCGGAGGTCGTCGGCGAGCCACTCGTCGGCGTTCGCGAGCGGCGAGGCGGCGGGCTGTGCGTACCCCTGAAACGCCTCGTCGACGACGTGGGCCTTGTCGATCAGGCCGGCGACCGCGCGGCGGAAGCGGGGGTTCGACAGCGGCTCGCTGCGGACGTTGAACCCGACGTGGTAGAACGCGGCCGACTGCCGGCTCACCAGCGTCGCGTCAGGCTCGCGTCCGATCCGCGGCACCGCCTCCGGGCCGAGGTTCGAGACGGTGGCGTCGGCGCGGCGGTCGGCGACGTGTTCGACCGCCGCGATGTCGGACGGAACGAGGTTCAACAGCAGTTCGTCGAACGCCGGCTTCCCCCGCAGGTCCGCCGGAACGCCGTCGGGATCGCGGTCGAGGAAGTGGTCGTCGCTGCGCGCGAAGACGACACGCTCGCCGGGCGACGCTTCGACGAACCGGAGCGGACCGCTCCCGACCGGGTCGGGGTTGTCCCACACGAGCGCGTCGGTCGTCTGCTCGTCGACTTCGATCCCCGCGATGGCGGCGACGTTCGTCCGCTCGCTCCAGACGTGCTCCGGCAGGATCGGGACCGTCAGCGCCCGCAGGCCGACCCGGGGGTTGGCGTCCGCGAACGTCACGTCGACGGTCCGGTCGTCGACGGCATCGGTCGTCCTGACGAGCGTCGACCGACCGCGGAAGCGCGGCGCGGGGATCGGCGCCTCCGCGTTCCCCATCGAGGTGTCCGAGAGGAACGCGTAGGTGAAGGCGACGTCCGCGGCGGTAACCGGCTCGCCGTCGTGCCAGGTCGCTTCCCGGAGCGAGACCCGCACGGTTTCCTCGTCGAGCCACGACACGTCCCGCGCAAGCCACGGGATCCGCTCGTCCCCGCGCGTCCGGATCAGGGAGTCGTACAGCAGTTCGGTGAACGTGCCGTGCCGGCGGTACTCCGCAGCGATCGGGTTCCTGTTCTCCGCCACGCGGGGATCGGTCGTCACGAGCCGGAGCGTCGCGTCCGCCGCGGCCCCGCCGTCCGCGGTCGCCTCCGCGGTCGTCTCCGTGGGCCGATCCGACCCGTCGCCCCCGGTCGCGTCACCGTCGTCCGTCCCGTCCGCCCCTTCGTCGTCCCCCGACAGCGAGAGGGAGAGAAGCCGCATCGGCTTCGCGACCCGCCCGCCGCGTCGCCAGCCCTCGAAGCGCCCTCGCTGGACCGCGGTGAGGGCGTCCGGGAACGCGACCGTCACGAACGGCTGTTGACGGGCGATCTCGCGCTGCAGATCGTCGACGACGGCCGGCCTGTCGTCGGACGCCGCGCCGCGCTGTTCCTCGAGGAGGTCGTCGATGGTGAGGTCGGTGACGCCGAAGGGGTTCTGCCACCCCGGTTCCGGGTTGAACTCGGAGTGACAGAAGGGATAGAGCGCGTCCGGGTCGATCCGCTGCTGTGCGGGGAACTGTCCGACGTAAATGTCGAAGTCCTGGTTTATGAGGACACGACGGTAGAGGTCCGCCTCCGCCATCGTGTTCACGCGGGTGTCGATGCCGACCGCGCGCAGGTGCTCCTCGAGGTGGCGGGCGACGCGGATCCCGTGCGGGTCCGCGTCCGCGGGCGTCGTGTACACATCGAGGGTCATCTGCGTGCTCCCGTCACGCCCGGCGATGTTGCGCACGCGGCCGAGACAGCCGGCGCTCGCGGTGCCGAGTCCGGCGAGCGAGCCGGCGATCACCGCCCGACGGGTCGTGGCGGGGGAGGGCGTCATTCTCCCCGTAACTCCGCCGCGGTCGTATAACAGTCCTGCGGTCCAAACGGGGCTACAGCTCCTGTGCGACCGCCACGAACCCCTCGTGGTCCAGCTCCAGGTCCTCGCCGAGCTCGGACTCCAACCGGTCGATCCGGTTCTGCAGCCTCGCGTACCCCTCGTGGTCGCGTAGCTCGGCGTCGGACTTGTTCGCCTCCAGGGTCGCCCGGCGCTCGACGAGCGAGCAGTACGCACGGAGCTTCGCGCTGTAGTTCTCGCGCTCGATCAGCGTCTCGACGGCGCCGCGGAGCTCCTCCCGCGTCGTCGGCTTGGTGAGGTACGCGTCGAACGGCATCTCGACCACGTCGAAGTCGGGATCCAGCGCGGTCAACATCACGACGGCCGGGTCCACCTCCCGCTCCCGAATCCGGTCGAGAACCTCGCCGCCGGAGAGGCCGGGCATCATGCGGTCGAGCAGGACCACGTCGACGTCGTCGCCGAGCGTCTCCAGTGCGGTCTCCCCGTCCGGGGCGGTCCGCACCTCGAACCCGTCACGGAGCCAGAGGCGGTACGTCTCGAGCACCTCCGTATCGTCGTCGACCGCCAGCACGACGGGGTCGCGTGTGGAACTCATGTTCCTCATCGAACATCATCGGGACCCCATCCTCAAAAAGGAGGTGGCCGTTCGCCGACTCCCGCGCGGTCGTGCGCGCGGCGCGCCGACCACGAACGCCTTTTCGGGCGTCGACCCCCTTGATCGAACGTGAGCGAGACCACCCTCGAAGTCTACTCCGACTACGTCTGTCCGTTCTGTTACCTCGGTCGCGTCGCGCTCGACCGCTACCAGGAGGAGCGCGAGGAGCCGCTCGAGCTGGAGTGGCACCCCTTCGACCTCCGCGGGCGCGAGCGCGGCCCCGACGGCGAGATCGACGCGGCCGCCGACGACGGGAAGGACGAGGAGTATTACGAACAGGCGCGCCAGAACGTCCGGAAGCTCCAGGACCGCTACGACGCCGAGATGGCCCAGGAGCTCCGCAAGGACGTGGACTCGTGGAACACCCAGCAGGCGTCGCTGTACGTCCGCGAGACCCATCCCGAGTCCTGGCGGGCGTTCGACGAGGCGCTGCTGGACGCCCTCTGGAAGGACGGTCGCGACATCGGTGACCCCGACGTGATCGTCGACGTGGCCGCGGACGTCGGCCTCGACCCCGAGGAGATCCGCGAGGCGGTCGCCGACGAGGAGTGGCACGACCGGCTGGCGGCGGCCTTCGAGGAGTCGAAGCGCGCCGGCGTCACCGGCGTCCCGACGTGGGTCTACGACGAGTACGCCGCGAGCGGCGCCGTCCCGCCGGAGCATCTGGAGCGGCTGGTCGAGGGCGCCTGACGCGCCCCGGGCGCTTCGAGAACGGGCTCAGACCCCGACGGCCGCCGCGTACTGGATCCCGAACAGCGTCGCGTTGTAGAGCCCGTGCGCGAGCGACGGCACGGCGAGGTTCCCGCTGCGTTCGTAAAGGTACCCCAGCAGACAGCCGAGCAGCGTCGCGACGACGCCGTACAGCAGCGCCTCGACCGTGCCCCCCTGCACCGACGGGAAGTGGATCAGGCCGAAGACGGTGCCGGCGATGAGGATCGCCGGCCACGCGGCGAACGCCCGCCGGAGCAGCCCCTGCACGACGCCCCGGAACAGCAGCTCCTCGGCCGGGCCGACGACGAGCACCGAGACGACCACCATGTAGAGGAAGTAGGTCGGGTCCTCGCGGCCGGGCAGCATCGCCCGGTTCTCTCCCGTCGACAGGCCGAGAACCTGGAGCGCGTACAGCAGCGCGAACTGGAGGACAAGCAGCACGACGACCCCGCCGCCGATCAACAGCGCGTCCCGCCGGTCGAGCGCGCGGACCCTGATCAGCCCCGGCTCGTCGGCGAGCGCGAGGAAGCCGGCGACGCCGATCCCGAACCCGAGGAACTGCAGGACCGTCTGGGCGATCGTGTGCAGGGACGTCTCCGGCGTCAGGAGGCCGAGGCCGACGAGCGCGTCGGTTCCCCAGCCGGTCACCGCGACCGCGGCGAAGAACGCCCCCAGCACGACGAGGACGGCCTGCCCGAGCCGGAACGCGGCCGCGGCGGGGTCGGTGACGAGTTCCTCCGACTCCGGACCCCCGACTCGCGCGTCGGTCGCGGCGTCGCTCGACGCCGTCCCGGGGGCCGCGTCGGGGCCTTCGTCCGCCTGCGTCATTGCCCCTCGGTTGGGCGAGGCGGCGTATAGGCGCTCCGGAACTACTCCCCGACCAGCAGTTCCCGCTTCTCGGCGACCGCGTCGGCCTCCGGGAAGTCGCCGCCGCCGAGCAGGCCGCGGGCCGCTTTCTTCCCCCACTCGACCGCGGGCTGGGTGAACGTCTCCACGCTCGCCAGTTCGCCGTAGAGCACGCAGGCCGCCTCCATCCCGTACAGCAGTTCGCCCAGCGAGCGCTCGTCGACGCGGTCGATCTCGACGCGGACGTTGGGCACGTCCGCGGCCGCGAGGCTCGCCTCCGTCGCCTCGAACTCGGCGTCCAGCAGCTCCCCGAGCGAGGCCCCGCCGAGGTACGAGAGCCCCTCGAGGTCCGTCTCGGGGATGGCGCGGTCCGAGCGATCGCGCGGCCGGACCATCGTCACGAGCTTGTCCGGCGGGCCGGCGCGGTAGAGCTGGAGCTGGGAGTGCTGGTCCGTCGCGCCGAGCGCGCGGGCCGGCGTCTGGCCGACTCCGTCCTTGCCGAGGCTCTCGGCCCACAGCTGGGCGAACCACTCGGCGAACGTCTCCAGCGACTCGGCGTAGGGCATCACCGCGTTCGTCGCCGCGCCGCGCTCCGCGAGCGCGTACGTCGCCGCGCCGTAGGCGTATCCCGGCGTCTCGAACAGCGACCCCGACAGCCCGCCCATCGCGTCGCGGCCGCCGGCCAGTACCGCCTCGATGTCGTGGCCCTGTAGCGCGGCGCAGGCGAGTCCCACCGTCGAGAGCGCGGAGAACCGACCGGGAACGCCCGCGGGCACGTCCAGCGCCGGGAGGTCGTGTCTCTCGGCCAGGCGGCGGAGGTTCCCCTCCGGCCCGGTGGTGACGAACGTGCGCTCGGTCCAGTCGACGCCCGCGTCGGCCATCGCCTCGCGCACGACGAGGAAGTTCGCCAGCGTCTCCGCGGTCGTGCCGGAGTTGGAGACGACGTTGACGACGGCGTCCTCGAGCGGGAGGTCGGCCAGCAGCCCGTCGACGTGCTCCGGGTCGACGTTGTCGAGGAAGTAGGCGTCCGTCGGCGAGTCGAGCGCGTTCGAGAGGGTCGCCGCCCCGAGCGCGCTCCCGCCGATGCCGACGTTGATCACGGCCGCGGGACGGCCGAACGGCTCGACTGCGGCACGGATCGCGTCCGGGTCCGCGGTCTCCGGGAGCGCGAGGCTCGCGTAGCCGAACTCGCGGTCCGCGCGGCCGGCCGCGATCCGCTCGTGGGCGTCGGCCACGCGGTCGTCGAGTCGGTCGAGCGTCCCCTCCGAGAGCCCGGGCGTCGTGCCGAGGGCGTTGCCGAGGTCTACTTGCATGCCTCAACCGGCGGCCGAGCGCGACTTATCGGTTGCTGTCGCGGGGCCGGGGTCCGGATCGCCGGCAGCGGGTGCGGCGCCCTCAGAGCACGCCCGCTTCCTCGCCGATGCGCCGGGCGTGGCGGGTCGCGCGCTCGCGGACCGCGGCCGCGTCGATGCCGACGTGCTCGCCGTCCGCGTAGCGGACCTCGCCGTCGACCATCGTGAACGTCACGTCGTCGCCGTGGGCGGCGTACACGAGGTGGGAGAGCGGGTCGTGAAGCGGCGTCGCACGCGTCAGGTCCGTGGTGAGGCCGATCAGGTCGGCGCGGTACCCCTCGCGGAGCGCGCCGATGCGCTCGAAGCCGGCCGCGCGGGCGCCCGCCTCGGTCGCCATCCGGAGGACGGTCGAAGCCGGAAGCCGGGTCGGCTCCCGCGCGTCGACCTTCCCGAGCAGGCTCGCCTGCCGCATCTCGGTGAATGGGTCGAGCGTGTTGTTACAGGGCGGGCCGTCGTTGCCGAGCGCGACCGTGATCCCGCGGTCGAGGTAGTCCTGCACCGGCGCGATCCCCGAGGCGAGTTTCATGTTCGAGGAGGGACAGTGCGTGACGACTGTGTCCGTGTCCGCGAGCACCTCGCGCTCGGCCTCGTCGGTGTGGACGCAGTGGGCGAGCGTCACGTCCGGCCCGGTCAGGCCGACCTCGTCGAGCCACAGGACGTTGCGCATCCCGGTGTCGCGCTCGACGACCGCGATCTCGTCCTCGTTCTCGCTGGCGTGGGTGTGGATCGTGACGCCGTCGTGCCGGTCCGCGATCTCCCGGCAGCCGCGGAGGCACTCCTCGGTGCAGGAGACCGCGAACCGCGGCGTCATCGCGTAGCGCACGCGCCCGTCGGCCGCGCCGTGGTACTCCCGGATCAGCGCCTCGCTCTCCGCGAGCGCCGCCTCGGCGTCCTGTTCGAGCCCCTCCGGCGAGTCGTGGTCCATCAGGACCTTCCCGAGCCGACCGCGGATCCCGGTCTCGACGGCGGCCTCGAACGCCTCCTCGGCGTGGTGGACCGAGAGGTGGTCGAGGACGGTCGTGGTGCCGGACTCCAGACACTCCAGGTAGCCCAGCTCCGCGGCCGCCCGCGTCGCGTCGGCGTCCATCGCCGCCTCCATCGGCAGGACCGCCTCGAACAGCCAGTCGAGCAGGGCGGTGTCGTCGGCGATGCCGCGCCCGAGCGACTGCACCGAGTGGACGTGCCCGCCCACCAGTCCCGGCGCGACGATGTCGGCCTCGCGCCGCTCGTGGTCCGGATACGTCTCGGCGAGGTCCGCCCGCTCCCCGACGGCGGCGATCCGCGATCCCTCCGTCACGACCGCGCCGTCCTCGATGACCGTGTCCGCGTCCGCGACCACGGTGCCTGCGATCAACATGTCCGTCCGTTCGAGACCGCGGGGCTACAAGAGGGTGTCCGTTCGCGGTCGCCGCGGTCCGAAACCGGACCTCCGTTCGCGGCCGCCGCTCAGAGACCGAGCGACTCCAGCAGGTCGAACCCCACGTCCAGCCGCATGACGAGCTTGTAGCCCAGGTAGATCCCGACGATCCCCATGATACCGGGCAGCTCCGGCGGGGCCGGGATCGGCACGCGGAGGAAGGCGAACAGGAACCCCACGGCCAGCCCCGTGAGCGTCGCGAGAACCGTCAGCGTCGCTGTGGAAGCCATTTCCCGCCCATCGCCCGCCCGCGGACAAAAGGGCTCCGCGTTCGGTCGGCTCCGTGTGAAAACCGCGAGACGATCGACCGCACGCGACCCGCGATGGGCAGGGTTTTCCGCCCGGCCCGCCTCCCGTCGCTCATGGCACGAGAGGTTTCCAACCCCGACAACCCACAGGTCACGCTGTCGACGAACTACGGCGACATCACGGTCGAGCTGTTCCAGGACCGCGCGCCGCGTACGGTCGAGAACTTCCTCGGCCTCGCGCGTCACGACCCCGCCGCGGACGCCGAGCCCGCGGTCGACACGAACACCTGGGAGGACCCCGAGACGGGCGAGGTCCGCGGCGACTCGCTGTACGAGGGCATCGTCTTCCACCGCGTCATCGACGACTTCATGATCCAGGGCGGCGACCCCGAGGAGACCGGTCGCGGCGGCCCCGGCTACCAGTTCGACGACGAGTTCCACGACGACCTCACCCACGACGGCCCGGGGATCCTCTCGATGGCGAACTCCGGCCCGAACACCAACGGCTCGCAGTTCTTCATCACGCTGGACGCGACGCCGCACCTCGACGGCAAGCACGCCGTCTTCGGGCAGGTCATCGACGGAATGGACGTCGTCGAGGAGATCGGCTCGCTCCCGACCGACCGCCGCGACAAGCCGCAGCGCGACGTCGAGATCGAGTCCGTCGCGGTCGACGAGTAGGGCGCCGAAGCAGCCGTTTCTCTCTCCGTCACGTCGCCGATCAGGGCCCCGACCGTCTCCCCACCCACAAGGCCCTTTATCGACCCGACGAACGCCGGCGTATGCCCTCCAGACGGCGCGTGCTCGCAGCAGCCGCGGTCGGCGTCGCCTCCCTCGCCGGCTGCGCGGACATCGACGGACGCTCGGACCGGACGGACCGGCCGACCGCGACGCCGACCCGTACGCGGACCGCGGAGGACGCGAGGACCGCCGCGGAGCCGTCGGCCGAAGGGGGGACCGACGAGAGCGGAGGGAGCGACGACGCCGCGCCGTGGCACGAGGCGGCAAACGAACCCGACTACGACAAACGCCTCCGGCTGGACAACCGGGACGACGAGACACACGAGGTCCGCGTCGTCGTGAGACCGCCCGACGGGGAAGCCTCCGGGGACGAGCCCCTGTTCGACGAGTCCGTCGCGGTGCCCCCGGAGGCGACGACGGTCGCGTACGCGTTCGAGACGCTCGCCGACCGGTACGACGGTGTCCGGGAGTTTCCGGTACGGGCCGAGCTCGGCGACGCGGCCGCGACGCTGACCGTCGTGACCAGCGAGTGCCACGGGCACTTCGAGGTGGTCGTCAACGAGAACGCCGGGACGCTCGATGCGACGTACGCGGCCTGTTGAGCACCGGAACCGCTCCGCCGGCTGACGCGGGTTGCGGACGGGCGAGCGCGTCGCGTGACCGAATCGAACAGGTTTAACACCGCACGCCGGGAACGCCGAGGCGAATGGGTGTGGGTACCCTCCTCCCGGCTGCGACGCTCGACGCCCTCCGGACGATAGCCGCGCTCGACGGTCTCGCAGGCGCTGTGGCGCTCGAGTCCCTTCTGTCGGCCGCGGCGTTCGAGACGATCTGGTCGACGATCGTCTCGGTGTCACAGAGCGCCGTCGAGTCGGCAACCGGCTGGGGCGGGCTCGGGGTCATCTTCGTCTACTCCTTCCTGATCGCTTTCGCGCTGCCCGGCCCCAGCGAGGTGGTGCTGGCGGCGCCGCTGGACCTCGGGATCCCCTACTGGGCGGTGCTGGGGCTGATAATGCTCGTGAGCGCGACCGGCAAGGCGCTCGGGAGCCTGTTCGCGTTCCACCTCGGCCAGGAGGCCAAGCGCGCGGGCCCGGTGATCCGGTGGCTGGAGCGGTCGCGGTTCGACGTGGTGGAGTGGTCACAGAAGCGCACGGTGACGGTCGCGCGCCGGTACGGCTACGCCGGACTGGCGCTCGCGCTGTGCGTCCCCTTCTTCCCCGACACGATCTCCATCTACGCGTTCGCGGTGCTGGAGCGCGACTATCGGAAGTTCGCGGTCGCGACGTTCTTCGGGAGCCTCGGTCGCCTCGTGGTCACCATCCTGCTCGTCGGCGGCGCGCTCGCGGTGTTCTAAGGCGCGACCGAGGATCGCGCGACCGTCTCGATGGGGCGGACCGCGCTACGCGACGCTCGTCTTCACGATGGTCACCGGCCTGCTCGACCCGCGAGCGACGCGCTCCGTGACGGAGCCGAGCATCCGGCGGTAGTCGCCGGAGCGCTCCTTCGACCCCATCACCGTCAGGCCGATGTCCTCGTCGTCGATGTAGCGGAGGATCTCCTCGTGCGGGTCGCCGTGAACGACCTCGGTGACGACCTCGTCGACGCCGGCCGACGCCGCGCGCTCGGCGATGTCGCCGACGGCCTCCAGCCCGGTGTCCTCCAGCGTCTGTTCGACGCCCTCGAACTCGTGGACGAACTCGTCGCCGGAGTAGGCGTTCACCACGTCGCTGTCCACGACGTACAGCACGTGGAGCGTCGCGTCGTAGCGCTCGGCGGTCTCGATGGCGTGCTCGGTCGCGCGCTCGACGCCCTCGCTTCCGTCGGTCGGCAGGAGGATGCTGTCGTACATCGTTCCTCGACTCATCCGGTAGCCGCATAAATGACGCGGCGGACGCCCCGGCCGCATCGCTCCCGTCGCGGCGGCCCCGCGGTCCGGAACCGGTCGCCTCGTACGTCGGTATAAGGGTTGTCGACAAGGCTTATACCCACCCGTGGTAGACACTCACATGCACAGCATGTTCGAACGCTTCTCAAGCGGCTACTACCTCGGCAAGTTGTACGTGGAACCGCACGACGGCGACCGCGCGGTCATCCGCCGTGCGGACCACGAGCGCGTCAACGAACAGCTCTACGCCACCGGCGAGGGCGTGGAGCGCCTCGACGCGCCGCTCGTGATGAAGCTCGACCGGAGCCACATCCCGGTCGCGGGCGACGACGACGTGCCGACCGGGACGCTCGCGGTCCCACAGGAGCTTGCCGACGACGACCTCCCGGCCGCGCGAAGCGTCCTGCTCGCGGACGCCGACCGCGCAGCCGACATCCTCCGCTGGGAGGGGTACGAGCCCGCGACCAACGCCTGACCGCCGCGTTCAGCCTCGCGGCCGCCTCGCTACCGCGCCGAGCGTGCTACGTCACACCATGCCTTGCGAAATTCGAAATCTTCCTGCGAGATTCGCACTCTTTCGCCGACCTTATTACGATGTGCGCACCACGGAGAGGTGATGACCGACTCGAAGGGGTCTCAGGACGGTACGGCGTCCGAGGACCGCACGATCCTCCTCATCGGAAGCGGACCGATCCAGATCGGACAGGCCGCGGAGTTCGACTACTCCGGCGCGCAGGCGTGTCGCGCCCTCCAGGAGGAGGGGGCCCGAGTCGTTCTGGTCAACTCCAACCCCGCGACGATCATGACGGACCCGGAGATGGCCGACCGCGTCTACATCGAGCCCATCACGCCCGAGGCCATCGCGGAGATCATCCGCGAGGAGCAGCCCGACGGCGTGATCGCCGGTCTCGGCGGCCAGACCGGACTCAACGTCACCGCCGAACTCGCCGAGCAGGGCATCCTGGAGGAACACGACGTGGAGATCATGGGCACGCCGCTGGACACCATCTACGCGACGGAGGACCGCGACCTCTTCCGCCAGCGGATGGAGAACATCGGCCAGCCCGTCCCCGCGTCCACGACCATCTCGCTTTCCGAGGGCGAGTCCGTCACCGACTTCGACGAGGCGGCGTTCCGCGAGCGCGTGCAGGCCGCGGTCGACGAGGTCGGCGGGCTCCCCGTCATCGCGCGGACGACCTACACGCTCGGCGGCTCCGGCTCCGGGGTCGTCGAGGAGTTCGACGAGCTCGTCGAGCGCGTCCGCAAGGGGCTGCGCCTCTCGCGGAACGGCGAGGTGCTGATCACCGAGTCCATCGCAGGCTGGGTCGAGCTGGAGTACGAGGTGATGCGGGACGCCGACGACTCCTGTATCATCATCTGCAACATGGAGAACCTCGACCCGATGGGGATCCACACCGGCGAGTCGACGGTCGTGACCCCGTCGCAGGTGATCCCCGACGACGGCCACCAGGAGATGCGCGACGCCGCGCTCGGCGTCATCCGCGAACTCGGCATTCAGGGCGGCTGTAACATCCAGTTCGCGTGGCGCGACGACGGCACCCCCGGCGGCGAGTACCGCGTCGTCGAGGTGAACCCGCGCGTCTCGCGCTCCTCCGCGCTCGCGTCGAAGGCGACCGGCTACCCCATCGCCCGCGTCACCGCGAAGGTCGCGCTCGGCAAGCGCCTCCACGAGATCGACAACGAGATCACCGGGGAGACGACCGCGGCCTTCGAGCCCGCCATCGACTACGTCGTCACGAAGGTGCCGCGCTGGCCCATCGACAAGTTCGACGACGTGGACTTCGAGCTGGGCACCGCGATGAAGTCGACCGGCGAGGCGATGTCCATCGGCCGCACCTTCGAGGAGAGCCTGCTGAAGGCGCTGCGCTCCTCGGAGTACGACCCCGCGGTCGAGTGGGACGAGGTGAGCGACGAGGAGCTGGCGACCGACTACCTGGAGACGCCGACGCCGGACCGCCCGTACGCCATCTTCGAGGCGTTCGACCGCGGTTTCTCGGTCGACGAGGTGGTCGACCTGACGGGGATCAAGGAGTGGTACGTCGAGCGGTTCGAGACCGTCGCGGACGCCTCCGAGGCGGCCGCGGAGGGCGACCTTGTGACGGCCGCGGAGGCCGGGTTCACCGACGCCGAGGTCGCCGCGAGCGCGACGACTGGCGAGAGCTCCGCCGCGGAGGTGGCGACCGGCGCAGCGACCGCCGCCGCGGCGGCCGGCGGCGAGGGCGGAGCGGGCAGCGAGGGGGCCACGACCGTCGACGACGTGGAGGCCGCGGTGCCGGACCGCAGCTACAAGCAGGTCGACACCTGCGCCGGCGAGTTCGAGGCGACGACCCCGTACTACTACTCCTCGCGGCTGCCGGAGTACCTCGCGGGCGACGGCGGCGCGAGCGCGGGCTCGGCGTACCACGACGAGCTCCGCATCGACCCCGACGTGGAGAGCGTCGTGGTGGTCGGCGGCGGCCCGATCCGCATCGGGCAGGGCGTGGAGTTCGACTACTGCGCGGTCCACGCCGTCCGCGCGCTCCGCGAGATGGGCATCGACGCCCACGTGATCAACAACAACCCCGAGACGGTGTCGACCGACTACGACACCTCGGACGGCCTGTTCTTCGAGCCGATCACCGCCGAGGAGGTCGCGGACGTGGTCGAGTCCACGGGCGCCGACGGCGTGATGGTCCAATTCGGCGGCCAGACCTCCGTCAACGTCGGCGAACCCCTGGAGGCCGAACTCGACCGCCGCGGGCTCGACTGCGAGGTCATGGGCACCTCTGTCGAAGCGATGGACCTCGCGGAGGACCGCGACCGGTTCAACGCCCTGATGGACGAGCTGGGCATCGCCCAGCCCGTCGGCGGCACCGCGACCAGCCGCGAGGAGGCGCTGGAGCTGGCCCACGAGGTCGGCTATCCGGTCCTCGTGCGCCCCTCCTACGTGCTCGGCGGGCGCGCGATGCGCGTCGTCGAGGACGACGCGGAACTGGAGACGTACATCGACGAGGCGGTGCGCGTCTCGCCGGACAAGCCCATCCTCGTCGACCAGTTCCTCGCGGACGCGGTGGAGCTCGACGTGGACGCGGTCTCGGACGGCGAGGACGTGCTGCTCGGCGGCGTGATGGAGCACGTCGAGAGCGCGGGCGTCCACTCCGGCGACTCCGCGTGCGTCATCCCGCCGCGCTCGCTCTCGGAGGAGACCCTCGGCCGCGTGCGCGAGGTGACCGAGGACATCGCGACCGCGCTCGACACGGTCGGCCTGCTGAACGTCCAGCTCGCGGTGACGGGCGTCCACGACCCGGCCGAGGAGGCCGAGGTGTACGTGCTGGAGGCGAACCCGCGCTCCTCGCGCACGGTCCCGTTCGTCTCGAAGGCGACGGGCGTCCCCATCGCCAAGCTCGCCGCGCGCGTGATGGCCGGCGAGTCGCTCGCGGACATCGACGCCGACGAGCAGATCCCCGAGCACCTGAGCGTGAAGGAGGTCGTCCTCCCGTTCGACCGCCTGCCCGGCTCGGACCCGCGGCTCGGCCCGGAGATGAAGTCCACCGGCGAGGTGATGGGCACCGCGACCTCCTTCGGCAAGGCGTACGGGAAAGCGCAGGACGCGACCGGCAAGCCCATCCCCGAGTCGGGGACCGCGGTCGTCGATCTCTCCGCCGAGGAGTTCCCGGACCCCGACACCGAGGAAGGCGAGGCGCTCGTCGAGGGCTACGCCGAGCACTTCGAGCTGAGCGAGGCGACGGACCTCATCGAGGCCGCGCAGGCCGGCGAACTCGACCTCATCGTCTCCCGCCAGCGCGACCTGCTGGAGGTCGCCGTCGAGGAGGAGATCACCTACTTCTCGACGCACGCGAGCGCGAAGGCGGCGCTCGAAGCCCTCGACCACGCGAACGACGACCTCGACGTGATGGCGGTCTCGGACCGCCCGAAGCGCGTCGCCGAGTGGGGGAAGTAGGGCGAGGCGGGCCGGCGGCGGTCGGAGCGTCCGTCGGTCGCTGACCGACCTCCAACTCTTTGCGAACCGGGCCGTATCGGTACGTATGACCGCGGTTTCACGACTCCGAGCGGCGTTCTGGGAACGGCACTCGAACCCGAAGAGCGGCTGGAGCCGGGTCCTGATCCTCCCGGCGCTCCTCTACGCCGTCTACCGGCGGGACTGGAAACTGGCGGGGGCTGCGGTCGGATTCACCGTCGTCAACCCGGTCCTGTTCTCGCCGCCCGCGGACGACGACGCGTGGATGACGCGGGTCGTGCTCGCGGAGCGGTGGTGGACCGAGGAGCGCGGGGAGCCGGTCCTCGCGACCGCCTACCCGAGCGTCCTCAACCTGCTCAACCTCCCCGTGACGGCGTACGCGTTCGTCGCCGCCTACCGCGGGAACCCGGTTCGGGCGGTGCTCGGCGGCTTGGGGTCCGTCCTGCTGAAGTTCTGGTACGTCGGGGCGCTGGTTCAGCGGTACGACGAGGCACGATCCGAGTGAGCGTGTCGGTCAGTCGTCGGCGGCCGGCGGCACGAACGCGCGCAGCGTGTCGTTTCCGACGGTCTCGGCCGCGATCTGCTCGCAGCCGCGGTCGCCGAGCACCGACGCCCAGTCGCGGTAGTAGAGCGGCACGTCGTCGTCGACGTAGTTGACGTTCGCGTCGTCGTCCGCGGCGTCCGCGGACGGGGCGGGCCCGCCCTCCTCGCCGGTCTCGATCTCGACGGTGACGATCAGGTCGCGGGCGACGCGGACGAGGTCGTCGAACACCCACGCGTTGTCGGGGTGGACGTGCTGGAGCGTCTCGACGGAGAAAACGGCGTCGTAGCGGTCGTCCGCGACGTCGGGGAACACGTCCTCGACCGCGGCCGCGTGGAAGGTGCCGGCCGCGAACAGGTCGGGATACTCGTCGGCCATCACGTCGAAGGCGGTCTCGTTGATCTCGATGCCGTGGAGGTCCGCGTATCCGGCCTCGCGGAGGTGTTCGAGGTGGCGGCCGGCGCTACAGCCGACTTCGAGGACCGCGGCGTCGGCGTCGACGCGCTCGTCGAGGTGCGCGCGGACGCGCTCGCTGCGCTCGTCCGCGCCGTAGTGGGCGTAGTAGTCGGGGGAGTATTCGCCCGCGCGGTCCGCCCAGCTCGCGAGCACGTCGTTCTCGTTCACCTCCGGACCGACGGGGCGGGCGCGTAAAACCTCGGTGGCTGGCGGCTGTGCGCGAGCGTCCTCCGCGGACGGCGACGCGAACTGAACCAAACCGAACGGATGGCCGCGGACGTGGTCGCTGACCGGATGCGGAGGGACCTCTCACTCGTTCCGATTCATCAGTCGGAGGTTCCGCTCCATCACGGCGACGAGACCTCCGACGAAGAGGAGCCCCGGCCACGCGTAGACGAGCGTGCGCTGTGGGGGAAACGCTCCCGCCCCGAGCCCCGACTCCGGCGGCTGCCAGGTGAGGACGTGCCAGTAGACGAGTGCGAGCCAGAGCGCCGCGAGGACCGCGGGCGTGCGAAGCTCCCACTGCCACCAGCTTTGAGCCACCGCCAGCCCGACGACCGCGCCGCCGACGGCGACCCAGACGTATCCGTAGTTCCACGGATCGAGAACGACCGGCGGAAGCACGACGATCGCCCCGAGAACCGCCGAGAGAAGCCGCCTGATCATGACGGGGTTCCCTATTGCAGTATCAAATACTTTCTTCCAGAAGAAACGGACATCCCTCGAACTGCGACGGCACCGAACTGCGACGGCACCGAACTGCGACGGCACCCAACCGCGCTCCCCCGATCAGGCGTCGCCGTCGGCGAGCAGCTCCTCGGCGACCGTCGCGGCGTCGAGCAGGTCGGGGTCGACGGCAAGATCTGCGACCGCGGCGACGAACTCCGGCAGCGAGCGGTTGGCGTAGGTGACGACGCGCACGTCCGGGTTCAGCTCCTTCGCGACCGGGATGCCGGTCGCCTCCTCCACGTCGGTCAGGACGAGCAGGTCGGCGTCCGCGATGCCCGCCTCCTCCAGCACGCTCGCGGAGACCTCGGCCTCGATGCGCGTCACGGCGGCGCCCTCGGCCTCGAGCGCGTCGCCGAGGCCGTGCTCGTCGGGGCCGGCGACGACGGCGCGGGTGGTGGCTCCCGCCATCACTCGTACTCGATGGTCGCGGGCGGTTTGTGGGTCACGTCGTAGAGGACGCGCGCCACGTTGTCGTTCTCGCCGGTGATCCGGCTCTGGATGCGCTGGAGCGTCGACCAGTCGATCTCCTGTGCGCGGGCGGTCATCCCGTCGCGGCTCTCGACGGAGCGCACCGCCACCACCCAGCCGTGGACGCGGTTGTCGCCCTTCACGCCGGTCGCCTTGCCGAGCACGGCCGCGAACGCCTGCCACGGCTCGTACTCCTCCAGCTCCTCCTCGACGACGTGGCACGCCTCGCGGGCCACCTCGGCCTTCTCGCGGGTCACCTCGCCGACGACGCGGACCGCGAGCCCCGGACCGGGGAACGGCATGCGCTCCGAGATTATCTCCTCGAGGCCGAGTTCGCGGGCGACCTCGCGGACCTCGTCCTTGTAGAGGTCGCGGACCGGCTCGACGATGGCCTCGAAGTCGACGACTTCGGGAAGCCCGCCGACGTTGTGGTGGGACTTGATGTTCCCCTCGGACTCGATGCGGTCGGGGTAGATGGTCCCCTGCACGAGCACGTCGGCGTCCACCTCGCGCGCCTCGCGCTCGAACTCCTTGATGAACTGGTCGCCGATGACCTTCCGCTTCTCCTCGGGGTCGGTGACGCCCTCCAGCCGGTCGAAGTAGCGGTCCGCGGCCTCGACCACGCGCAGCGACTCCATGAAGGAGAACGTCTCGCGGATCTCCTCGGTCTCGCCCTTCCGCATCAGGCCCGTGTCCACGTACACCGGGGTGAGCTGGTCGCCGACCGCCTCGTAGGCGAGCGTCGCCGCGACCGAGGAGTCGACCCCGCCCGACAGCGCGATCACCGCGTTCGAGTCGCCGACCTGTTCGCGTATCTCTGCGACCGCCTCGTCGATGAATGCCTCCGCGTCAACCATTTATAGGGAAACCTCGTTGGGTGCGTCCGCTGATTCCGTCGTCGTGTCGTCCGCCGATTCGCTCGCCGCGCCGTCCGCGTCGTCCGCGCCGCCGTCGGCCGCGGCGTCCGCCAGGTCGAGCACCGCCTCGACGAACGCCACGAACGGGGGGCTCGCGCGGTCGGGCCGCGACCGGAACTCGGGGTGCGCCTGCGTGCCGAAGAAGAAGGGGTGGTCCTCGCGCTCGAGGATCTCCATCCGGTTGTCCGCGCGGCCGGAGAAGACCAGTCCCTCGGTCTCCAGGTCGTCGATGTACTCGGGGTTCACCTCGTAGCGGTGTCGGTGCCGCTCCGTACAGGAGTCGGCCTCGTACACCTCGTGGGCGAGCGTCCCCTCGTCGATGTCGGTCACGTGGGCGCCGAGCCGCATCGTGCCGCCCATGTCCTCGGTCTCGTACTGCTCCGGGAGGAGGTCGATGACGGGGTGCGGCGTCTCCTCGTCCAGCTCCGCGGAGTGGGCGCCCTCCATCCCGAGGACGTTGCGCGCGTGCTCGACCACGGAGAGCTGGAAGCCGAGACACAGCCCCAGCAGGGGAACGTCGTGCTCGCGGGCGTACCGGATCGCCTCGATCTTCCCCTCCGTGCCGCGGGAGCCGAACCCGCCGGGGACGACGATACCGTCCGCCTGTTGGAGGCGCTCGGTGTGTTTCTCCGCCATCTCGTCGGCGTCGACCCACAGCACGTTCACCTCGGTCTCGGTGTGGATGCCGGCGTGTTTCAGCGCCTCGTGGATCGACATGTACGCGTCCTCCAGCCCGTACTTGCCGACCAGCGCCACGTCGATCTCCGTCTCGCGGTCGCGGGTCACCAGCTCGCGCCACCGCGTGGACCGCTCCGCCTTCGGGAGCGCCTCGTCGGCGAGGTTCAGCCGTTCCATCACGTACTCGTCGAGCCCCTCGTCCTCGACGACCAGCGGGACGTGGTAGACGTCCTCCACGTCCGGGTTCGAGAAGACCGCCTCCGTCGGCACGTCACAGAACAGCGCGATCTTCTCTTTCACGTCCGGGTCCAGCTCGTCGTCCGCGCGCCCGACGAGGATGTCTGGCTGGAGGCCGATGCTCCGGAGCTCCTTGACGGAGTGTTGTGTGGGCTTGGTCTTCTGCTCGCCGTTTTGCGAGTAGGGAACGAGCGTGACGTGGGTGAAGAGCACGTCGCCCTCGTCCTCCTCGTGGGAGAACTGTCGGAGCGACTCGAGGAACGGCATCGACTCGATGTCCCCGACCGTTCCGCCGATCTCGACGATGCACACGTCGGAGCCCTCCGCGGCCTCGCGGATCCGACGCTTGATGTCGTCGGTGACGTGGGGGATGATCTGGACCGTCTTGCCCAGGTAGTCGCCGGCGCGCTCCCGCTCGATGACGTGTTGATAGGTCTTGCCCGTCGTGACGTTGTGGTCGGAGGTCATGTCGACGCCGAGGAACCGCTCGTAGTTCCCCAGGTCGAGGTCGACCTCGCCGCCGTCCTTCAGGACGTACACCTCGCCGTGTTCGTAGGGGTTCATCGTTCCGGCGTCGACGTTCAGGTAGGGGTCGATCTTGACCGCCGTCACGTCGAAGCCCGCGTTCTCGAGGAGTCGGCCGGTGCTGGCGGCGGTGATTCCCTTGCCGAGCCCGGACATGACACCTCCGGTGACGAAAACGAACTTCCGACCCAGCGAGGGGTCGTACCCCGTATCGGGATCCGTCGGCATACCGAAGGTGTGCGAGCATCCTCCTAAACCGTTTCGGGAGCCCCCTCGTGTGCGGCCCGCTCACAGGGCCGCCGGCAGCCCCGCGGCGACGCGCCGGCGAAGGGGCGGTCGCCGGCCGCGACACGTCCGCCGGCTATCGGTCGGGACCGTCGAGTTCCAGCACGTCGTCGGGGCGGTCGCGCTCGAAGGCGAACCGGCCGGTCGACCGCGTCCGGAGCGTCACGGTCGCCACGCGGAGGACGTACGCCGACAGCAGCATGAACGGCGCCATCGAGACCGTGGTGACGACGGTCGTCGCCGTATGGGTGTCCGGGAAATCGCCGGTGTGGAGCAGCACGAACGACACCAGCAGGATCGTCGGGAGCGAGACGTAGATCAGGTGTTTCGACAGCGCCGCGAACTCCTGGCTGAAGTAGAGCGTCTTGAAGTACTCGCGGGTGGCCGCGAAGTGGCGCAACAGCGCGAGCAGGTCGTCGACCGTCTCGTCGGCCTCCGGCGGGAGCACCTCCTCGTGTTCGGCGCGTAGCTGCCGCAGCTGGTTGGTCAGGAGGACCTGATCGTAATCGAGGGTCGCCAGCACCAGCGAGACGGTGTCGTCCCGTCCCTCGAGCCGAGACTCCAGGTCGTAGGTTTGCTCGGCCATCTCGCGGAGGTACTCCTCGACGTTCGCCTGGAGGTCGGCGTCCGCCTCGGCCACGTCGTCCGCGAGCTCGCCCGTCTTCGACGCGACCGCGTCGACCAGCACGATGAGGTAGTTCGTCGGGTCCGCGGGCGTCACCGTCACGCCCGCCGCGTTCTCGATCTCCCGGCGGAGGCTGCCGACCTCCTCGATCCGGTCGAGCTGCTGGCCGAGGGGGCCTTGCTCCTGGGTCACGAACAGCGAGGAGGTCGAGACCACGATCGAAACGAGCAGGAACACCCCGCCGAGGATCGAGCGGAGCAGTCCCTGGACGCGATGGCCCGACTCCAGCCCGTCCGACCCGGTCGGGACCGCGTGTGCCGCGGGGTCGAGCACGAGATAGACGCCAACCAGCAGCGCCGCGGTCACGAGCAGCCGGTCGGCCTCCAGCAGTACCCAGTTCTGCAACCCCCGGAGTCGGCTTCGAACCCCGTCGCCCCGCCTGGGGACGCCCGCATCGCTCATACCCTGATCCCTCGGTCCTGCATCTGCCCCGGCTTCGAGCGCCCTCCTCAAAGGTCCTCGGAGACAGGTCGCGGCGGCGTGTCAGGAACCCGGCGCTCCGGTCGACCCGCCCGCGACCGATCCGCGACCGTGCATGCCCCCGCAACGAACCGATACTTAGTGTTGCAGACCGATTCAGAAACCTCGCTTTTTCTGAAACTCGCGGCGGTGCGGTGCGGTCGCGGAGCGGTGCGGTTGCGGTGCTGTGCTGTCGGCGCGCGCCGCGGCGACCCTGCGTCGCCGCGACCGCGCGAGGGAGGCGGCGGCGCGGCCGCCTGCTGTGCGTTGTGGTTCCGCGGCCGCGCCGCCGCCGAGGCTGGGGAGGTGTGAGGTTGCGGCGCTGTGCGGTCGCGGGGCGGTGGGTGGGACTGAAAGGGGCAGCCGGCTCGATCCGGCCCCGACGGCGCAAGCACCGCAGCGGGCTGTGTCTCCAGCGCGCTACCGCACGCTGGAGGCTAGCGAGACGCGGGTTGTCTCGCCAAGCGGAGAGCGAGGAGCGCAGCGAGGGTCCCGCGAGGAACGAGCGGGACGACGGCAGTCGCAGCCCGGACCCGTCCGTCGGGCGTTGCTGAGAGACGCAACGGAACGCCCGGACCGTCTGCCGGTACGCGGCCGGGCGAGCCGTCTGGGGCTTTCTAGACGTTGCTGTCTAGAGCAGCAGGACCTGCAGCAGGCACAGAAAAACCACGATCTGACAGAAAGGCAAGATTTCCACCGTGCTCCACTAAGTATCGCCATCATCGAGCGGGAGCGCTATCGCTCGGGCGTCGGTATCGAAAGAAAGCGAAGGTTGTGGCGGAACCGCGGACGCCGGGGTTACTCGAACTTCTCGACGACGTGTTCGTAGTTGTCGGCCACGTCGTCCCAGTCGACGACCTCGAAGAAGTTCTCGATGAACTCGCCGCGGGCCGGACCGTAGTCGTGGTAGTAGGAGTGCTCCCAGACGTCCAGCGCCAGGATGGGGTGTGCGCTCCACAGCGCGCCCTGGTCGTGCTTGTCGACCTTCAGGTTCCGGAGCTGCTTGGAGACCGGGTCGTAGACGAGCAGCGCCCAGCCGCCCGCGGCGGACGCGGCCGCCTCGAACTCGCCCTTCCAGCCCTCGTAGGACCCGAAGTCCTCCTGGATGCGGGCCGCGAGCGCGCCCGCGGGCTCGCCGCCGCCGTTCGGCGACATGTTGTTCCAGAAGAGGTGGTGGAGGTAGTGACCGCTCCCGTTGTGGGAGACGTTACCGAGCGCGGACGCGGTGCTACCGTAGTCGCCCTCCTCGCGGTTCTCCGCGAGCGTCTCCTCGGCGCTGTTGAGACCGTTGACGTAGCCCTGATGGTGGGTGTCGTGATGCCAGGTGAGCACCTGTTCGGAGATGTGCGGTTCCAGCGCGTCGTAGTCGTACGGTAGTGGGTCGAGTTCGTGGCTCATTGTGAATCCTCCTCGGTACAGGATTGGTCGGATAGCTGTTAAAGATTGAGGAAAGACACGTTACCACACACCATAAATTCGGCCGCGCCGGCGTCGCTCGCCGGGGAACTGCGACGCGTCGGCCGTCGGTGCCGAAAAAGTGTCGTGGTCGGGAACTACGCGAGGTAGGTCTCGGCGAGGAACTCGGCGTAGCCCTCGATCCCGAGGTAGAGCGTGTACAGGAGCACGACCGGAACGAGGAGCCGGACGATCCAGATCCACGCGACCGAGAGCGTCGCGTCGCCGCTGCCCTTCCGCAGCTCGTCGATGGCCTCGCCGGCGTAGCGCCAGCCGACGAAGAGGGACAACAGTAGCCCGCCGAGGATCAGCAGGATGTTGTTGGCCAGCAGGTCGTAGGTGTCGAGGTACGTCAGGTCGAGCGCGGTCGGGATCCCCACGAGGAAGATGATCCCCGCGATGGCGATCGTCGCCGGCTTGCGGTCGACGCCGTAGGTGTCGACGACGTAGGAGACGACCACCTCGAGGATGGAGAAGGCGGAGGTCAGCGCCGCGATGCCCAGCATGAAGAAGAACACCGCGCCGACGACGCCGCCGGCCGGGAGCTCGGCGAACGCCGTCGCGAGACTGATGAAGACCGCGCCGGCGCCGCCGGAGCCGGGCTCGACGCCCTGCGTGAACAGGAAGGGGAAGACGACGAGACCGGCGAGGAACGCCACCAGCGTGTCGATGACGACGATGGTGCCGGCGTCGCGGAACAGGTTCCGGTCCTCGCCGAGGTAGGAGGCGTACGTCACCATCACGCCCATCCCGAGCGAGAGCGTGAAGAAGGCCTGTCCCGCCGCGTCCGGGATCAGGCTCGTCGCGTTGGCGACGATCGTTCCGACGTCGGGCGAGAGGTAGTAGCTGTACGCCGCACCGGCGCCGGAGAGCGTCGAGCCGTAGCCGGCGAGGACGACGAGCAGGAAGACGATGGAGGGGACCATCACCTTCGCCGCCCGCTCGAGCCCGTCGCGGATGCCCAGCGCGACGACGGTGGCGACCAGCCCCATGAACAGCGCGTGGAAGGCCACCGCGTTGAGGCCGCTCGCGGTCGAGAGGAAGTACTCACCCGGGTTCGCGGCGTACGCGCCGGTGAGCGAGGCGATCAGGTACTGGATCACCCACCCGCCCACGACGCTGTAGTACGAGAGGATGATGAAGCCCGCCACCGCGCCCGCGAACTTCCAGTTCGGTGCTTCGAGCGCCTCGAAGGCGCCGATAGGGTTACGATTCGACCGTCGACCGATGACGAGTTCCACGAGCAGCACGGGGAGTCCGATCACGGCGACGAACAGCAGGTAGACGACGAGGAACGCCGCCCCGCCCGCCTCGCCGGTCAGGAAGGGGAACCGCCAGATGTTCCCCAGCCCGACGGCGCTGCCGACCGCCGCGAGGATGAAGCCGAGCCGCGTGGCCCACGTTTCACGTGCCATCGGTACGAGCTGACGTGCCACGCGCCCTATATACCTGTCCGTTCGCGGACGTTTTCGTCTGAGATGTGACAGCTATCGACGCGGAGTCCCACGATTATGGACACCAGTTCCCAATCACGATCGTTGATGGATATTTTTCTACGGCGCACCGACGCGGCCGGGACGCCTCGATTTCGTCCTCCGTGAGAGGGCGGGATACCCGTCCGTTCCGTGGGTTTAATAGCCTGACCGCGACGCTCACGTGTATGGAACGCGCAGACGTTGTGATCGTCGGCGGGGGACCCGCCGGCACCTCGGCGGCACACGCGGCCGCGAGCGGCGGCGCGGACGCGATCGTGTTGGAGAAGGGGGTCCCGCGAGCCGACCGCGAGGGCCTCGGTCCCGACTCGACGGACGCCGCCGGGATCCTCAACTACTGGGTCGACATCATGGGGATCCACCCCGACGAGTTCCCCGAGGGCGTCGTGCAGAACGAACTGGAGCGCGCGGAGTTCCGCGGGCCGGACGCCGGCTGTACGCTGTACAGCACCGGCATCGACTCCTCGTACGACGAGTTCGGCTACACCTTCCACCGCGCTCGGTTCGACGACTTCATGCGCGAACGAGCTGAGGACGCCGGCGCCGAGTACCGCGTGGAGGCGTCGGTCCGGAACGTGGAGTCGAGCGCCGCGGGCGACGACGACCCCCGTCACGTCGTCGAACTCGCAGACGGGAGCACCGTCGGCGGCGACTTCCTGATCCTCGCGGACGGCCCCCAGCGCACGGTGACGAACCGCGTGCTGGACCGCTACCTCCCCGACGGCGAGAAGGCCTCCGAGCGGCTCGCCTCTCGGGACGCCAACCACATCGCCTATCAGGAGTACCGACGGTTCCCCGAGGAACTGTACGAGGAGGTCGAGGACGCTATCGTCTTCTGGTGGGGGGTCATGCCCGGCGAGACCGCCTACCCGTGGGTGTTCCCGAACCGCGACCGCGTCTGCCGCGTGGGGCTCACGATGCCCATCGGGCTGGACCTCGACGCGGTCGAGGACCGGGAGGAGTACGAGCTCCTGCGGCCGGAGGACGACTCGGTCCCCTCCGGCTCGGAGTACGTCGAGCGCCTGCTGGAGTGGCAGTACGGCGACGAGTACGACGTCGAGGAGGACTTCCCGCTGGTCGAGGACGCCGGCAAGCGCGGGGGGACGGAGACGTACTCCATCTCCTCGACGCGCCCCATCGACTCCCCGACGGGCGCGGACGTCGCGGTCGCGGGCGGCGCCATGGGCACCACCTCCGCGTTCCACGAGGGCGGCGACCACGTCGCGGTGCGCACGGGCGCCATCGCGGGCGAACTCGCGGCCGCGGGCGACCTCTCGGCGTACAACCGGCGCTGGAAGGAGGCCATCGGCGACGAGATCCTTCGGAACGTGACGATGGCGGACATGGTGAAGGCGTACACCCCGAGCGACTGGAACAGGATCATCGGCGCCGCGAACACGATGCTGGCCGACGACTCCGACGAGGGCCTGCTCCGACGGGGGTACTCCGCCGGATGGGACGCGGCGAAGCTACTGCTCTCCTACAAGTGGAACAAGCGCAAGTGGCGCTCGTCGTACACGCAGATAACCGAGGACGAGTACGTCTACTGAGCGCCGACTGCCGAGGGCGGCCGGCGCCGCGCGCTTTTTCGACCCGATGCGACTCCGACAGGCGTCCCTCCGCGACCGGTCGACTCCCTACTCCGGTTCGATGTCCACGATGCCGAGTCCGACCGCGAACAGCAGGCCCGCGAAGCCGAGCGCCACCGCCAGTACGCCGGCGTCGTCGGCGGTCAGCGACGCCGCGGCGCTCCCGCCGTCGCCGCCGGCGCCCCCGGCGCTCTCGTTCGTCGCGGTTCCGGTCGACTCGCCGCCCTCTCCGCCGCCCGACTCGGTTCCGCCACCGCCGCCGCTTCCGGGTTCGATCAGTTCGTCGTCGGTCTCGCCGACGGCGACGGCGCCCTTCATCCCGACCGCGCGGTGCGGGTCGCAGTAGTACAGGAACGTGTCGCCCGACTCGGCGTCGTCGAACGTGTGCTCGAAGGTGTGGCCCGCCTCGCCGGTGAGCTCCGACTCGAAGCCGTCGCCCTCGGTGACGACGTTGTGGTCGCCGCCCTCGCCGGTCCACTCCCAGACGACGGTCGCGCCGGGGTCCACGAGGATCGCGGCCGGTTCGAACTGCAGGCCGCCGCCGGCGCCGACCGCGACGGTCACCTCGTCCTGTCCGGTGTAGTCGTAGGTGCCCTCGTAGTTGTCCACGTCCTCGAACCAGCCGTCGTACTGCGCGGCGGCGGTGCCGGCGCCCGCGGCCAGCCCGGTCGCGGCCGCGGCCCCCGCCGCGCCCGCACGCAGGAACCCTCGTCGCCCCACTCGCGTGTCGGTGTCTGGTCGGCTCATACCTGCACGTTCGCGTGACGGGCGCAATAAGGGTCCGGTCGTTCCCACGTCGTGAAAAGCGGCCGCGGGCGGCGTCGGTCGGTGCGCGTCGCCCGGCGGCGCGACCGGGGACAGAAATCCTCCAGCGACGCGGCCGGGGACAGAAATCCTCCAGCGACGCGGCCGGGCACAGAAACCCCCCGACAGCGTGACCCGGGTCAGTCCCCGGCCGATTCCGGCGCGTCGATGACGGGGCGGGCCACGTCGCGGTCGGTCGCCTCGTCGGGCACGTCGAAGGGGTACTCGCCGGTGACACAGCCCAGACACAGGTCGGCCCGCGAGGCGTCGAGCGCCTCGGCGACCGCGTCGATCGAGAGGTACGACAGCGAATCCGCGCCGACCGCCTCGCGGATCTCCTCGGTGGACCGGTCGGCGGCGATGAGCTCCTCGCGCGTCGCCATGTCGATGCCGAAGTAGCAGGGCGCGATTATCTGCGGCGCGCCGATCCGCAGGTGGACCTCCTCCGCGCCCGCCTCCTTGACGAGTTCCACCAGCTGCGTCGAGGTCGTCCCGCGGACGATGGAGTCGTCGATGATGGTGACCGTCTTCCCCTCGACGGTGGACTTGATCGGGTTGAGCTTCAGCCGCACGGCGCGCTCCCGCTCGTCCTGCGTCGGCATGATGAACGTCCGGCCGACGTAGCGGTTCTTCATCAGTCCCTCCGCGAACTCGACGCCCGGTTCGTCGCCGCGCGGCTCCCCGTCCGCGGTCGTCTCGTTGGCGGCGTCCGCGTAGCCGGAGGCGAACGCGCGCCCGGAGTCGGGGACGGGCATCACCACGTCCGTCTCCACGCCCGACTCCTGCCAGAGGTGCCGGCCGAGTTCGCGGCGCACCTCGTAGACGAGCCCCCCGTCGATGACGGAGTCCGGGCGCGCGAAGTAGACGTGTTCGAAGAAGCAGTGGGCGGTGCGGTCCTCCTGGACGAGCTGATAGGTGTCGTACCCCTGTCCGTCGGGTTCGAGGACGACGAGTTCGCCCGGTCGCACGTCCCGGATCAGCTCGCCGTCGAGCGTGTCGATGGCGGCCGACTCCGAGGCGAGCACGTAGCCGTCCTCCAGCTCGCCGAGACACAGCGGCCGGTTCCCCTTCGGGTCGCGGACGCCGAGGACGGTGTCGTCGTGCATGATCGCCAGCGAGTAGGAGCCGTGGATGCGCCCCATCGTGCGCTTGACCGCGCGGACGAGGTCCTCGTCGAGCAGGTTGCGCGCGAGGTCGTGCGCGATGGCCTCGGTGTCGCCGTCGGACGTGAACGCGTGGCCGAGCGCGGCCAACTCCTCGCGCACCTCCGCGGCGTTGACGAGGTTGCCGTTGTGCGAGAGCCCGAGCGAGCCCGACTTGAACGAGACGGAGAAGGGCTGCGCGCAGGACTTGTCCAGACTACCGGCGGTCGGGTAGCGGACGTGGCCGATGCCGGTCGAGCCGCTGAGCGACTCGAGGTCCGACTCGTCGAAGGCGTCGCCGACCAGGCCGCGCTCGACGTGGCCGTGCTGCTGGAAGCCGTCGTGCGTGACGATGCCGGCCGACTCCTGGCCGCGGTGCTGGAGCGCGTACAGCGCGTAGTACAACGGTCTGGCCGCCTCCCGCTCGGCGAGCGAGACGCCGACGACGCCGCACTTCTCGCGCGGTTCGTCGCCCGCCTCGACCCCTCGGGGTTCCATGCGCGAGGCTGGGTCGGGAATCGGTAAAAACCCTCTTGTTCGTGGTCCCTTTGCTCCTTCCTTCGACCACAGATATGCATGAATGTGGTTATTGGCCGTCGTCCGGCGGTCCACGGTCGACGACCGCCACGTCGTCCCGCGCCCGCCAGCGGTACCGGCGGCCGCCCCAGCGGAAGGTCCGGCGCGCGAGGCCGTACGCGAGCAGGAGCGGCGCGGCGAGCATCGCGGGATACGCCAGCAGCGCGGTCCAGCGCCGAACGCCGAGGACCGCGTACACGCCGGTCAGCAGTAGCGTGGCGACCACCAGCGTCGGGAGCGGGAACGCGACGCCGGCCGCGGCCCCGACCGCGGCGAGCGCGGCCGACCCGACCATCCCGCGCGGGTCGTGGAACCGGATGATCTTCACGAAGCGGACGTGCCGCTCCAGCGTCGCCCGCAGGCTCCCGCCGGCGGGGACGCGCCGCGTCCGGCCCACCGGCGTCACGTCCACGTGCTCGCTCAGCGTCCCGTCGTCGCTCACGGCCGAGCGCAGGTCCCGCCGGAACGCGGCCTCGTCGAGGTCCGCACGGTCGAAGACGACGGCGCCCGCCCACGCGATGCCGCCCGCCCGCACCGACAGCGACCCGCCGAGCGCGTTCATCGGCTCGAGGAACGTCGAGAGCGGGTCCTTCCCCGCGAAGAACGGGACTTCGGTGGTCGGCCCCCGCGCCTCGTAGTCGTCCAGCAGCGTCGAGATCCACGCCGGCGGGTGGTCGAAGTCGTCGTCCGTCCAGACGATCCGGTCGTGAGTCGCCGCTTCCATCCCCACCGCGATGGCGTTGGCCTTCCCGGAACAGCCCTCGGGCTCGCCGGCCAGCACGATCCGGACGCCGTCGGGGAGCGTCTCGTCGTCGCGGCGGGCCGCCACGGGGTCGGACGCGTCGTCGCAGACGACGAGCAGTTCGTCGTCCGCTCGGAGCTGGGCGGCCACCTGGTCGCAGGCGTCGGTCCACCGGACGGTCGGGAGCAGCACGCTCGCTGGCGGTCCGTCGGCGGAGGCACTGGGCACGGGTCAGACCTCGACCGCGAACCCCTCGCGGCCGGCGGCGCGCTCCGCCATCGCGGCCAGCAGCTCCGCGACAGCGACGAGGTCCCCGGTGTCGACGACTTCGACCGGCGTGTGCATGTAGCGGTTCGGGATGGAGACGTTCAGCGAGGGGACGCCCGACCGCGAGGTGAAAAAGGCGTCCGCGTCGGTGCCGGTCCGGGTGCCCGCGGCCTGCAACTGCACGTCCACGTCGGCCGCCTCGGCCGCCTCGCGCGCGAGGGTGACGAGTTCGGGGTGGTTGGCGCTCCCGCGCGTGACGACCGGCCCCTCCCCGAGTTCGACCGGGCCGCGCCGCTTCGTCGCCACGTCCGGGTTGTCCGTCGCGTGGGTCACGTCGACCGCGACGAAGGCGTCCACCTCCTCGCGGTCGAAGCCGACCATCCGCGCCCCGTTGAGGCCGACCTCCTCCTGTACGGTGGAGACGGCGTAGACGGTCGCGTCGGCGTCGGCCTCGCTCGCGCGCCGGAGGGCCTCCGCGGCGGTCCACGTCCCCGTCCGGTTGTCGATCCCGCGCGCGGCGATGCGGTCGCCGGCGAGGTCCTGCACGGTCGTCGAGAAGGTGACGGGGTCGCCGACCTCCACGAGTTCGCGCGCGTCCTCGTCGCTGTCGGCGCCCACGTCGACGAACTGCGCGCTGATGTCCTCGAACTCGTCCTCGCTCGGGTCCCGGAGGTGGATCGCGGTCTGCCCGATCACGCCCTGGACCGGCTCGTCGGCGTGGACGGTGACGTGCTGGCCCTTCGAGACGGTGCGGTCGCTCCCGCCGACCGGCGCGATCCGGAGGAAGCCGTCCTCCGTCACGTCGCGGACGATGAACCCGATCTCGTCCGCGTGGCCGGTGAACGCCAGCGTCGGTCCCTCGCCGGACCCCTCGTGGACCGCGACCGCGTTGCCGTAGGCGTCGGTCTCCACTTCGTCCGCGAACTCGCGGACGTACGCCGTCCAGACGCGCTGGCCGGCGGTCTCGAAGCCGGAGGGGCTCGGCGTCTCCAGCAGGTCGGTGAGGAACGCGCGCCGTGACTCGTGCATGCCCGGGGGCTCGAACGGGGAAGCAATGAAGCCGGCGCTCGGCAGGGCGCGCCAGCACCGTTAAACCCGCGCCGGACGAAACGCACCACATGGCCGACAAATCCTTCACGCTGTTGCAGATCAGGCTCGGCGACGGCGACGTGCAGATCGGGCCAAAATCGCTCGGTGCGGGGCGGACCGCCGACGCCGCGGACGGGGCCGACGGGGCCGAATCGACCGGCGACTCGGACGTCGAAACCCGGTCGTGTCCCTGCCCGATGTGCGCGGACGGCTGCGACTGTCCCGCCTGCACGCTCGGCAAGGGCGCGCTCCTCGTCGGCGTCCTCGCCGCGCTGGCGGTGGCGGCGTGGAAGCTCCTCGGCGGCGGCGAGTTCGAGGACCTCGAGGCCGTCGAGGAGGAGGTCGAGGAACTGGTCGACTGAGGGAGACGGCCGAGGGAACCCGCCGACCGCATCGCCGCCCGCTTCGACGCAAGGGCTTTGCGTCGCGCGACCCGAATCCCTCCATGAACTTGCTTCGGAGCGTCCGCGCGGTGACGGCCGCCTCCGGCGACGGCGTCGTCGACTGGGACCGGGCGGCGGAGGCCGCGAAGGCCGGCACCGACCCGGGGACGCTCGACCTCCCGCCCGCGGAGCGCGAGGGCTACGCGACCGACGTGCGCGACGCCCGCGACCGCCTTCGGGAGACCGCGGACGTGGCCTTCGACGTGCCCGAGACCGTCGAGATCCAGAACCGCCACCACTGGATCGACGCCAACCTCGACACGTTCCGCGCGGTGATGGCGCCGCTTTCGGACCGCGCCGCGCCCCTGCTCCCGGACGCCTCCCGCGTCGCCAACACCGGGACCATGGCGGTGATGCTCGGCTTCCTCGGCAGGAACGTCCTCGGCCAGTACGACCCCCTGCTGTTGGCGGACGACCCCGACGCCGCTCACGGGCTCTACTTCGTCCACCCGAACATCGTGGACGCGGCCGAGGAGTTGGACGTCGACTACCCGCGCTTCCGGCGCTGGATCGCGTTCCACGAGGTGACCCATGCCGCGGAGTTCGGCGCCGCGCCGTGGCTCCCCGAATACCTCGAAACCCGCATGGAGGAGGGCGTGCTCGCGCTGACCGACGGCGCGCTCGACCGCGAAGCGTTCCGCGAACTCGACGCCGCGATGACCGCGGTGGAGGGCTACGCGGAGCTCCTGATGGACCACGCGTTCGACGACGAGTACGCGGACCTCCGGCGCAAGCTCGACGCCCGCCGACAGGGCGGCGGTCCCGTCGCGAAGCTCGTCCGGCGACTGCTCGGACTCGGGCTGAAGCGCCGGCAGTACGAGCGCGGCGCCGCCTTCTTCGAGGCGGTCGCGGAGCGCCGGAGCCTCGCCGCGGCCGGCGCGGTGTGGGAGCGCCCCGAGAACCTCCCGACGGACGCCGAACTCGACCATCCCGAGACGTGGCTGTTGCGCGTCGACCCCTGATCGGACCGGGTGCGGCGGCGGTTGCGACGGTGGCGGCGGTTACGACGGTGGCGACGGTGGCGGTTGCGACGGCGACGGTTGCGACGGCGACGGTTGCGACGATTGCGGCGCGTTCTCGGTCCGAGTAACGGACCGTCCGAGGTCCCGTCTCGTCGCTCCCCGTTCGACACCGGTCGGTCTGTTCGGGACTCCCTACTACCCATCCTTTTGTATGAGTGCGCTGACGGGTTTCCATGGCGGTCGTCGATGCCCTCCGCGAGAGCCCGAGCGCTCTCCGCAGAAATCCGGTCGTACTGGTCCCCGTGATCCTGCTCGCGGCGCTGCAGCTTCCACAGCTCGCCCTGCAGGCGGTGAACCCGATCCTCGGGGCGGTGGTCTCGCTCGTCGTCTCGGTCGGGATCGTCTTCCTCGTCCCGTTCTTCCAGGGCGGCATCGTCGCGATGGCGGACGAGGCGATCGACGGTCGGACGTCGCTGGACACGTTCGTCGCGGCCGGAAAGTCGAACTACGTCTCCATCTTCGGCGCGTACCTCGCCCTGCTCGGGATCAACCTCGCGCTGGGCGTCGTCACGATCGTCGCGAGCGCCTTCGTCGGAACCGGCGTGCTCGCGATGGCGCAGGGCGGCTCCTCCGGCGCCGGCGGGATCGGCGTGCTGGCGATCCTCGGAATCGTCGCGGTCGGGTTCCTCGTGTACCTGCTGGTCGCGTTCTTCCTGCAGTTCTACGGCCACGCCATCGTCCTCGAGGACCTCGGGGCGGTCGACGGCCTGAAACGGAGCGCGGCCCGCGTCCGCCACAACCTGCTCGCCACGTTCGGCTACATGCTCCTCAGCGGCGTCGTCGGGGGCGGGGTCGGGCTCCTGTTCGGCGTCCTGTCCCTGCTGACGACGCCGGGAGCGACGGCGGGCGCCGGCATCGACGTCCCGGTCGCCGCGGTGGTCGTCGTCGCGGTCGTCGCCGTCGCCGCGACCGGCGTGGTCGGCGCTTTCCTCGGCATCTTCTCGGTCGCCGTCTACCGGCGGCTCCCGCTGCCGGGCGAAGCGTCGGCGTCCGATCGGCGCTGACAGGCCGACCCACAGGTCTCGGGGCGGCGCTTACGGCGCGTGCTCCCGACTCACTCGTCCTCCGGCGCGAACTCCACGAGCGTCAGGTCACGGTCGAGGTAGCAGGTGTCGTGAGGGGGCTCGCCGAGCACCTGCTTCACCTTCCGGTCCTCGTCGAAGTCCGCGCCCTCGGGGACGCAGTACTGGTGGCTCGGGCACTCGGTGTGCGGACAGGGGCCGGCCAGCGAGGTCTTGCTCCCGGCGTACGCCTCGCGCGAGGGGACGTTCGCGGGCACGGAGGTCGGCTCGACCTCGACCGCGCGGACGCCGGCGTCGTGGACGGCACACTCCAGCGTCTGCGCGTTCTCGCGGACGCCGGTGATTCGGTAGCGCGTCCCCTCAGAGAGGTTGAGACACTGGCTCCGGTACGGACAGCCCTCACAGCCCGGCGCCTCGCCGCCGTAGACGAACTCCCGGCCGACGTCCGCGAGCCGCGTCCCGACGAGCGTGATGGAGGTCATGCCGGAGAGAACGAACGCCCCGGCGTTAAGCCTCCCGCCTCGGTGTCCGTCCGCGGCGATCCGAACCGCACCGCGGAAGCGAAGAGCCAAAGCCCGCCCCGACCGAGGGCGGGACCATGACCACGGACGGAGACGTCGTCGCCGAGCTCGCGGCGGACCTCCGCGCGGAGGCCGAGCGCAGCGACGAGCGCCGCGTCCTCGTGCTGGCGGGCGCCCGCGAGGCCGGCACCGACGCCGCCTTCGACGCCGTCGCGGGGGCGGGGATCGCGGACGACGCCATCACTATCGTCTCGACGCGCGAAGGGTTCCGGTTCGACCGGGTCGCGCCCCGAGGCGCCGGCTCCCTCCTCGGGAGCACCCGCGAGGCGGTGATCCTCGACTGCCACGACTACTTCGCGCCGAACGCGCTCGGGCGCGTCGTCGGGGCGGTCGACGGCGGCGGCCTGCTCGTCCTGCTGACGCCCCCGCTCGAGGAGTGGCCCGCCGTCCGGGATGGCTTCGACGAGACGCTCGCGGTGCCGCCGTTCGACGTCGACGACGTGACCGGTCGCTTCCGCGAGCGCTTCGTCGACACGCTCCGACAGCATCCCGGCATCGGGGTCGTCGACGTGGACGCCGCCCCGCCGGCGGTCGAGCGCGACGGACTCACCGATCCGCCGGAGCGCGCGACCGGCCGGGACCGACTCGCCGCGGACCGCGCCGCGCCCGCCGACGCCGCCTTCCCCGCGGCCGCCTACGAGGCGTGTCTGACCGCGGACCAGGGGCGCGCGCTCCGGGCGTTCGAGCGCCTGCGGGCGCCCGGCGCCGCGGTCGTCGTGGAGTCGGACCGCGGTCGCGGGAAGTCGAGCGCCGCCGGACTCGCGGCCGGGTCGCTGGCCGCCGAGGGCCGGGACGTGCTCGTCACCGCCCCCGCGTTCAGAAACGCGGCCGAGGTGTTCGAGCGCGCGCGGACGCTGGTCGACGCGGTCGGCGAACGTGCCGGCGGTGGTGCGGCCGAGGGCGACGAGGGGGCAACGACCGACGACCGCCGGATCGAGACGCGGGCCGGCGGGGTCATACGCTTCGCGTCCCCGGCGACCGCGGCGGACCTCGTGGCGGGCGAGGCCGGGGGCAGCGGGGCGACCGCCCCCGGCGATATGCCGGACGCCGTGATCGTCGACGAGGCGGCCGCGGTCCCGGTCCGCCTGCTGACGCGCCTGCTCGCCGCCCGGTCGGTCGCCTTCTGCACGACGGTCCACGGCTACGAGGGCGCGGGGCGGGGGTTCTCGGTCCGGTTCACGGACCGGCTCGCGTCGAGCGACCTGGCGGTCACGGAGCGGCGGCTCGAGGAGCCGATCCGCCACGCGCGCGACGACCCCGTGGAGGGGTGGGCGTTCCGCGCGCTCATGCTCGACGCGCGGCCCGCGGTCGACGCGGCCGTCGCGGACGCGACGCCGGAGGACGCCGCGTACCGCGCGCTCGACGCCGACGACCTGCTGGCCGACGAGCACCTGCTCGGCGAGGCGTTCGGGCTGCTGGTGCTCGCACACTACCGCACCGAGCCGAACGACCTCGCGCGACTGCTCGACGCGCCGAACCTCTCGGTGCGCGCGCTGCTGTTCGAGGGGCACGTCGTCGCCGTCGATCTGCTGGCGCGCGAGGGGGCCCTCCCGAAGGACCTCCGGACGTCGATGTACGAGGGGTCTCGCGTCCGCGGGAACATGGTTCCTGACGTGCTGACGAGCCAGCTCCGCGACGAGGACGCGGGCGAGCCCCGCGGGCTCCGGACGATGCGCATCGCGACCCATCCCGCGCTCCGCGATTCGGGGTTCGGCACGCGGCTGCTCGAGGCCGTCCACGACGAGTTCGCGCCGGAGATGGACTACTTCGGCGTCGGCTACGGCGCGACGCCGCGACTGCTTCGGTTCTGGCGCCGCGCGGGCTACCGGACGGTCCACGTCTCCACGACGAGAAACGACGCCTCCGGCGAGTACTCCGCGGTGATGGTCCGGCCGGAATCGACCGCCGGCGAGGCGCTTCTGGACAGACACGCCGCCGCGCTGCGGGACCGCCTCCGCGACTCGCTGTCGGACGCCCACCGCGACCTCGACCCGGACGTGGCCCGGGCGGCGCTCCGGGCCTGTCCGGCGAAGCCGGAGCTCTCGCTGTCCGCGCGCGACTGGCGCGGCGTCGTCGGCGCCTCCTACGGCCCGGGGATGTACGACGCCGCAGTCGGCGCGTTCCGCGACCTCGCGCTCGCGCACCTGCTGGACCGCGAGGCCGCTCGCGCCGGCGACCTCTCTCCCCGCGAGGAGCGCCTGCTCGTCGCGAAGGTGCTTCAGGGCCGCGCGTGGGACGCGGTCGCGGACCGCCTCGACTACGTCTCGACCGGCCAGTGCATGCGCGCGCTCGGCGACGCGGCGAAGCCCCTGGTGGACCGCTACGGCGACGAGACCGCGCACGCGGAACGGGACCGGTTCGCGGAGTAGCCGACCGAGGCGGGACAGGGACGGAGGGACGGCCGGACAGAAAGGCGACCTTCGACGGGACCCCTTATGTCCCCGCGGGAGGTACCACGTCCATGGTCGAACCGGCCACGCTCGTCACGGGAGTCACGCTCGCGCTCCTGCTCGGGGGCGTCGTCGGGAGCGTCGTCCCGATGCTTCCTTCCGGCCTCCTGTCGCTCGCGGGCGTCGGCGTGTACGCGGTCTGGGGGGCCGAGGGGATCGGTCCGCTCCTCCTCGCGAGCCTCGTCCTCGTCGCGCTGGCGGCCGCGGTGCTGGAGCAGTTCGCCGGGCCGCTGACCGCCCGCGCCACCGGCGCGTCGACGCGAACGATGCTGATCGCGGCCGGCGCGGGCGTCCTGCTGTTCTTCGTCACCGGCCCGGTCGGCATCCTGATCGGCTCGTTCGGGGCGGTGCTCCTGCTGGAACTCCACCGCGGCGAGACCGGCGAGGACGCCGTCCGGCGCGCGGGCTACACGGTGCTCGGGATGCTCGGCTCCGCGGTCATGCAGGTCCTGCTGACGGGGTCGGTGCTGGCGGGATTCGTGCTGTTCGTGCTGGTGCTGTAGCGGAGGGGTCGGCGGACAGCCGGACCGGCCGTCAGTCGCCGCCGTCCAGCCGGTCGCGCCAGCCGGTCGCGTCGTCGATCCGGGCGAACGCCTCGCGCTCGCGGGGGCCGCCGCAGCGTTCGACCGTCTCCGCGAAGTAGCGAAGCCTGTCGAGCAGGGTCGCCTCGTCGAAACTCGGCACGTCCAGCCGCGAGGCCGCGACCGTCGCGTCGATCACCGCGCCGAAGCCGCGGTTGATCGTGGGCACGCGCTCGTCGAGCACGGCGCTCTCGACCGGCGCCAGCGCCCACTCCCTGATCGTCGTCCCGTTCTCCTCGCGGGCGTCGACCCGCTCGACCGCCACCTCGACCCACGCGTCCGCGTTCGGGAGCACCGGCGCCTCGGTCTCCCGGATCGTCAGCGCGGCGTCCACGAACTCGCGCGGGTCGCTCGTGAACTGGACGACGCCCCGGCCGCGATCGGTGAAGTTGCGCCACGTCCGCGTCCGGCCGTAGGTCCGCGCGGTGACGCGGTCGCGGGCGGCGGCGCGTTCTCCTCCGTCCGCTCCGCCCTTTCCGCCCTTTCCGCCCGCTCCGCCCTCGGGCGCGTGGAGTCCGAGCGCGGCGTGGTTCCACAGGTCGTTCGGCCCGCGCGTGGCGACGACGGACTCGGTCACGCCGCGCAGGTCGACCGGCCAGCCGGCGTCGGCGAGGTCGGCGCCGTCGGAGTCGGCGTCGGAGTCGGCGTCGCGGGTCACGCGTCCAGCCCCCGTCGGAGCGCGACGAACAGCGCGGCGCAGGTGAGGTCGGCGGTCGTTCCGGGATTGACCCCCTCCGCGACGAGTTCCTCGGCCAGTTCCGCCGCCGCGTCGAGGTCGCCGCGGACCGCCATCGCGCGCTGTGACACCTCGCGGGCGACTGCTTCCCCGTGGTTCGTCGCGACCAGCGTGTCCGGCTCGGCCGCGAGCAGGTCCACGAAGACGTGCGCCGCCCGCTCGCCGACGGCCCCGTCCATCGATAGCAGGGAGTCGGCGGCATCGAACGTCCGCGGGAAGCCCTCGACCCACTCCTGTGCGTTCCGGTCCGGGACCCCCTCCTCCGGCGCGGCCGAGAGCCCCATCACGTCCGCCAGCGTGAGTCCGCGCTCGCGGAGGGCCGGCTCCGCCGCCGCCCCCCGGCGAACGTCGAGGGCCGGGGCGTCCGCGGGCGGGTCGCCGACGGCCACGTCCACGCGGTCGAAGGCGCGGTAGAACGCGACCGCGTCGTCGACGGTCGTGCCCGCGACCACCTCCTCGACGGCCGCCGGGGTGAGCGCGCCGTCGCCGGTCTCCGCGGCCGCCCGCACCAGCGGCACCAGCAGGAGCAGGCAGCCGAACTGCGTGTTCTCGCCCGCTCGGGCGTGCATGCCCGCGACCGCCTCTTCGAAGGCGGCGCCGACCGGCGCTCCCGCGGCGGCGCGGTCCAGTCCCGCCCCGGCCCCGACCGCGCCGGCGAGGAACTGCTCGAACCGGAGGTCGGGGAGGTCCCGCGCCCGGTCGACGTTCCCGGGCTTCGGGGTGCCCGCGACCTCCAGCAGCAGCGCGAGGCGCGCGTCGTCGGCCGGGTCTCCGGAGCGGTCGCGGTCGGTCACGGCGGCGCCTCCCGGGAGTCGCCCGCATCCGGCCCCGCGTCCGTCAGGTCCGCCACGGCGGACGCGACGCGGTCCAGCGCCGCGCCGTCCGCGTCCGGTGCGGTCGGCCGGCCGACGCTCACCGCGTCCGCGCCGTGGGCGAGGTACTCGCGGACCGTCGCGCGGTCGCGCACCTCGTTGTTGGCTATCACGAACGGGCGTTCGGACCGGTCGGATCCCTCGCCCGCCCGCTCGCGGAGCGCGTCGACCACGTCGCCCACGACCGCCTCCGAATCCATCGCGTCGACGTGGACGAGGTCGGCGCCCGCCTCGGCGACCGCGACGGCGACCGCCGGCAGGTCGACGCCCGGCACCTCCGCGCGGACCTTCACGCTCACCGTCGCGCCGGCGCCGGCGGCCGCTCGGACGTGCTCCCGGAGCCGGGCCGGCTCTCGGAGCAGGCGCTCGCCGCAGCCGACGGCGCACAGCTCCGGCTGGCGGCAGTGTGCGTTCACCTCCGCGATGGCGCCGCGGTCCGCACAGACGCGGGCCGCTTCGCGGAGCGGCTCCGGCGTCGCGCTCCGGAGGTTCACCGCGGGGCGGAGGTCGGCGCCGGCCCCGGACTCCTCGAGCGCGGCGAGCTGGTCGTCGACGAACGCGACCGGGTCAGCCGGCAGGAACTCCTCGCGGTCGCGGGCGACGAGGTCGCGCGCGGCCGCCCGACTCGGGGGGTCGAGCGAGACGCCGCCGAGGAACGCACAGCCCACCCGGTCCGCGACCGCTCGCGCCCACGCGGCGTCCGCGACGCCGCTGAGGCTGGCGGCCGCCAGCGGCGGATCGAAGGGGCGACCGCGGCGACCCCGGCCCGAGCGAGCGGCTCCGGTCACGCGACCGCCCCCGCCCGCTCCAGCGCCTCGCGGCACGCCCGCGCGACGCGCTCGGCGTCGTCGGCGTCCGCGATGGCGGTGTCGGTCCTGACCGTCGGTCGGTCCAACTCGGTCCCGTCGGCGTCGTCGAGCACGAACGCGTCCGCGAAGGGGTAGGCGTCGGCGACGCCGGCCGTGGAGGGGTCCCGCCCGGTCCCCCGCATCAGGTCCGCGACCGGGCCCGAGAAGGCCTCGTCCTCCACGAACGGCGAGACCGCGACGACCGGCGTCTCGCGGAGCGCCGCTTCGACGCCCGGGAGCGCGAGCATCGGCCCGATGCTCGTGACCGGGTTCGAGGGGCCGATCACGACCGGGTCGCGGAGGGCGGCCTCGAACGCCGGCGAGGGGTCCGCGGCGGCCGCGCCGCGAAACTCCACGTCCTCGACGGCGGGTTCGGCGCGGCGCGCGACCCAGTACTCCTGGAAGTGGAGCGGGCCCGCCGGCGTGTGGACGATGGTGGCGACCGGGTCGTCGGACATCGGCACGAGGTCCACGTCGAGGTCGAACGCGTCCGCGAGCGTGCGCGTGACCTCCGTGAGCGTGTGGCCCTCGTCGAGCAGGCTCGTCCGGGTAACGTGCACCGCGCGGTCGCGGTCGCCGATCTCCATGAACTCGGCGACGCCGGAGAAGCGCCGCCAGCGCGCGATGTCGCGGCCGGCGGTCTGCGCCTCGTCGGCGAGGTAGCGCGGGCCGTCGGCCAGCCCCGCGGCGTCCGCGATCCGGCGGAGTTCGTCGTGTGTCGCCGTCGTGTCGTCCGCGATCCCCCACCACGTCTCGCGGTCGAGGACGCCCCCGCCGTGGAACAGCACCGTGTCGACGTCGGGGCAGACGAGGTGCCCGCCGAGCTCCACGTCGTCGCCCGTGTTGCCGACGACCGTCACGTCGGCGGGGTCCCACAGGCGCGTCGCTCCGTCGAGGAGCTTCGGCGTCCCCGTGCCGCCGGCGAGGAAGGTGACCATACGGATGGATGGACGCGGGGAGATTTGTAACCTGCCCTCCGCGACGACGGACCGTCACTGTCGGCCATCCTGTCCGAGGGCGATACTGAGTGTCACACACGAGTTCAGACACCTCGCTTTTCTAAAACTCGTGGCGGTGTGGTGCTGTGCGGTCGCGGAGCGGTGCGGTTGCGGTGCTGTGCTGTCGGCGCGCGCCGCGGCGACCGCGGAGCGTGTCGCCGCGACCGCGCGAGGTCGCCAGCGCGCTACTGCACGCTGGCTGCTCGAAAATCTCCGATTTTCGGGGGAGGCGGTGGCGCGGCCGCATTGCGGTGTCTCCGGCGCGCCACTGCACGCCGGAGACCAGCGGGACGCGGTTTGTCCCGCGCTGCGGTTTCGCGGCCGCGCCACCGCCGAGGCTGGGGAGGTGTGAGGCTGTGGTGCGGTTGCGGGGCGGTGCGGGGGGTGGGACTGAAAGGGGCAGTCGGCTCGAACCCGCCCGGACGACGCAAGCACCGCAGCGGGCTGTGTCTCCAGCGCGCTACCGCACGCTGGAGGCTAGCGAGACGCGGGTTGTCTCGCCAAGCGGAGAGCGAGGAGCGCAGCGAGGGTCCCGCGAGGAACGAGCGGGACGACGGCAGTCGCAGCCCGGCAGCCCGCTACTGCAGGCAGCCCGGACCGTCTGCCGGAACCCGGCGCGGTCGAGCCGGCTGGGGCTTTCTAGACGTTACTGTCTAGAGCAGCAGGCTCAACAGCAGTTACAGAAGCACAGCCTGACAGAAAAACAAAACTTTCTCGGTGCTCCGATCAGTATCGGTCGTGTCGTCGCTGCAGGTCCCGGGAGCATCGGTCGGATCGACGGCCGCTCCGCTGTTCACGAGGCGGCGACCCATCACGGTAGCGAGAGGCGCCCCTCGATGCCGCCCTCGCCGCAAACGGAACCAACTAAGCGGCTCGCGCACGAGGTGCCGGTATGAATCGTCTTCTCCGACGCCCGGGTCCGGACCCTGGGGGTCGCCGAACTGCACGCGCTCGGAGCGCTCCGCTCCGGTCGCATCTCCGCTCTCTACGGGGGGCTTTCCACGCGTGACCGACGAGGAACTCGCCAAGGACCTCGGTCCGCTCGCGGCCCTCACTATCGGCATCGGGACGATGATCGGCGCCGGTATCTTCGTGCTGCCCGGAACCGCGGTCGCGCGGGCCGGCCCGCTCGCGGCCGCCACCTTCGTCATCGGCGGCGTCATCGCGCTGTTCACCGCGCTGTCGGCCTCGGAACTCGGCACCGCGATGCCGAAGTCCGGCGGCGCGTACTTCTACGTCAACCGGGCGCTCGGACCGCTGTTCGGGTCGATAACCGGCTGGGCCAACTGGCTCGGGCTGGCGTTCGCCTCCGCGTTCTACATGTACGGGTTCGGCGAGTACGTCAACACGCTCGTCGGGCTCGGCCCCGTCTCGCTCGGTCCGGTCTCCCTGGAGGCCGCGCAGGTGATCGGCCTGTTCGGCGCGCTGCTTTTCATCGGGGTCAACTACTTCGGCGCCAAGGAGACCGGCGGGCTCCAGAACGCCATCGTCCTCCTCCTGCTGGCGATCCTCGGCCTGTTCACCGTCGTCGGACTGTTCAACGCGGACCTCGACTCGCTGCGGCCGATCGCACCCCCGGGGGCGACCGCCGAGGTCCTCCCCGTCACCGCGGTCGTCTTCGTCTCGTACCTGGGGTTCGTCCAGATCACCTCGGTCGCCGAGGAGATCCAGGACCCCGGGCGGAACCTCCCGCGTGCGGTCATCGGCTCCGTCGTCATCGTCACCGTCGTCTACGCGCTGTTCCTCCTGGTCCTGCTCGCGGCGGTCCCCAACGAGCTGGTGGCGAACAACGACACCGCGGTCGTCGAGGCCGCGCGGCTGCTGTTCGGTCAGTACGAGCTCCTCGGGTACTCGCTCGGGGCCGTCGGGGCCTCGCTGCTGCTGATCGGGGGGCTGTTGGCGACCGCCTCCTCCGCGAACGCCTCGATCCTCTCCTCCTCGCGGATCAACTTCGCGATGGGCCGTGACAAGATCGTCACGCCGAAACTCAACGAGATCCATCCCCGCTTCGGGACCCCGTACAAGTCCATCGCGCTGACCGGCGGCCTGATCATCCTGTTCCTGCTCGCGGGCGGGCTCGAACTGCTCGCGACCGCGGGGTCGGTGCTTCACCTCATCGTCTACGGCCTGCTCAACATCGCGCTCATCGTGATGCGCGAGGCGGAGCCGGAGGGGTACGACCCCGACTTCGAGGTGCCGCTGTATCCGATCGTCCCGCTGATCGGGACGATCTCCTCGTTCGCGCTGATCGCCTACATCGAGCCGCTGGTCATCTTGCTGTCCGCGGGGCTCGTCGCGTTCGCCGCGCTGTGGTACCTGCTGTACGCGCGCCGGAGCGTCGAACACGCCGGCGTGCTGGCCGACTGGGTGCTCGACCGCTCCGAGGAGCTTCCCGACGCCGCCGTCTCCGCGGCCACCAGCGTCCAGCCGGACGCGACCGGCTACCGCGTGATGGTGCCGCTGTCGAACCCCAAGACGGAGGAGCACCTCATCTCGCTTGCGGCCGCGATCGCCAACCAGAACGACGGCACCGTGGTCGCGGTGAACATCGCCAACGTCCCGGACCAGACGTCGCTCGAGGCGGCCCGCGAGCGCGGCGCCCACGACGCGGCCCACGACCTGCTCGAGAGCGCGAAAGCCGACGCCGAGACGTTCGGCGTGGACGTGGAGACGCACGTCGTGCTCTCACACCGCACCTTCGAGGAGGTGTTCGACGCCGCCCGCCGGTTCGGCGCGGACATGACAGTGATGGGCTGGGGGCCGGACGCCCACGGTTCGCCCGGCCGCGCGGAGTCGGCCATCGACGAGCTGGCGCACTCGCTGCCGTGCGACTTCCTCGTGTTCAAGGACCGCGGCTTCGACCCCTCGCGGATCCTGGTGCCGACCGCGGGCGGTCCGGACTCCGACCTCTCGGCGGCCGTCGCCCGCATGCTTCGCGCGGAGTTCGGCTCCGAGGTGACCCTGCTGCACGTCGCGGACGACCGCGACGCCGGCGAGCGGTTCCTCACGGAGTGGGCCGCCGACCACGGGCTCGCCGACGCCGCGACGCGCGTCGAGTCCGGCGACGTGGAACGGCGCATCGAGGAGGCCGCGGCCGAGGCCACGATGCTCGTCATCGGTGCGACCGAGAAGGGCCTGCTCTCGCGGCTGGTCCGCGGCTCGCTCGTGTTGAGCGTGCTCGACGACGTGGAGTGCTCCGTGCTGCTGGCCGAGAAGCGCCACGACCGCGGCCTCCGAGACCGGCTGTTCGGCTCCGGCGCCCGATCGAAGGCGACCGACTGGGACGGCGACGACCCGGCCGATGCGGACGAGGCGAGCGATACCGCGCCGGGAGACGACCACGCGGACGCCGACTGATCCCCGCGCGGCGCGCGAACCCCCGTACTTTTCACGGATAGCGGGGAACCCGAGTCCATGAACGCCGAGGACGCCGGCGGGGGCGACGAGGAACGGCTCCCGGGGGAACCGGTGGCTGTCGACCCGCTCGCGGACGCGGGCGGTCTCGCGAGCGGGCTCCCCTCGGTCGCGTCGGTCGAGGTCAGGTGTCCGGCGGACGCCGAGCCACCCGAACGCATCTCCTCGATCCTCGTCGCGGTCGGCAGCGGCCCGCACGCGGTCGCGACCGTCGACCTCGCACGGGCGCTGGCCGAGGAGACGGACGCGTGGCTCGAACTGTTCCACGTCGCGGCCGACGGCGTCGACGGCGAGGCGCTGCTCGACGACGCGGCCGGGCGGCTGGGCGAGTTCGAGCGCGTCGACCGCTGGCTGGTCGACGAGGGGACGCCGGCGTCCGCCATCGTCGAGCAGTCGTCCTACTACGACGCGGTCGTGCTCGGGTCCTCCACGCGGGGTCGGGTCGAGCGGTTCGTTCTCGGTTCGACGACCGCCACGGTGGCCGACCGCGCCGACTGTCCGGTGGTCGTCGTCTCGGGAGACGGCGCGGGGACGCTGTAGCCGCGTCGGCGGGCCGTCATGACCGGCGGGTCGTCACGACGCTACTCCGGGTATCCGTCGACGATCTCGACGCCGGAGGAGGCGCCGATCCGCTCGGCGCCCGCCTCCAGCATCGCCATCGCCGCCTCGTAGGAGCCGACGCCGCCGGAGGCCTTGACGGGGAGGTACTCGCTCATCAGCTCCACGTCCGCGACCGCGGCGCCGCCGTCCGCGAAGCCGGTCGAGGTCTTGACCATGTCGGCGTCGGCCTCGACGGCGGCCTCGCAGGCGCGGTGCTTCTCCTCGTCGGTCAACAGGGCGGTCTCGATGATCACCTTCACCGGAACCGGGACCGCGGCGACGACCTCCGCGAGGTCGGCGGCGACGGCGTCGTCCTCGCCGGCCTTCAACCGACCGACGTTGATCACGAGGTCGATCTCGTCGGCGCCGTCGTCCCACGCGTTGACCGCCTCGTCGTGTTTCGACTCGGTGCTGTGTTGGCCGTGTGGAAACCCCACCACGGTCGCGAGCGTCACGTCGTCGTAGGCCGGATCCGCGGCGGCCTCCGCGACGTAACAGGGCGGGATGCAGGCGTTCATCCCGTGGGCGGCGGCCTCGTCGAGGACGGTGCACACGTCGCCCCAGGTCGTCTCGGGGCCGAGGACGGTGTGGTCGATGCTGGCGGCGAACTCCGCGCGGTTCATACCCGGCAGTCGCGGGCCCGCCTCAAAAGCGGTGCGGGGCCGGCGCGTCGACGCCCCGCGGTCGGCCGCGCTCGTACCGGTCCGGTCACGGCGGGTTTCGCGCCGGCCCGGCTACGGCGGGTTCCGCGCCGGCCCGGTTGCGGCGGGTCCGCGTCGGCCGCTTTTTACCCCGTCCCGTTCAACTGACGCCCATGACCCGATTCGACGCCGCCGAGGAGGCGGAGCGGCGAAAGCTCTACGCGGAGGCCGTGACCGCACACAGAAAGCGGTCCAGTCCGGTGACGACGATCGACGTCGACCCCGACAGCGACACCACGGAGACCGACGGGGAGTTTCCCCCGTGGATACAGGTGGCGGGCACGGAAGTCGTGATGGACTGCACCGACGCCGAACTGGAGCGGTTGAAGGATCTGCTGGGGGAGTACCCGGAGTTCCGCATCGAGGAACTGGAGAGCCCGGAGGAGGCGGAGGGGACGAACGCGGTGGTCTCGGCGCGATCGGACGCGAACCGGATCGCGGACTTCGCGGAGCGCGCGTTCCGCGAGGTGTACGAACTGGAGTCGGACTACCGCGCGTGGGTCACCGCGGTCTGAGCCGGCTCTTTTTTGAACGCGGCGTCGGACCGCCGCTCCTCCGACCGCGGGGTCAGACCGCCGACCGCGTCCGCGCGCGAGAGAGCATCGCGGCCGCGACCGCGACCGCGGCCACGGCGACTCCGACGACGCCCCAGTCGCCGACGACGCGCCCCGCACCGAGCGCGTTCAGCAGCGTGAACGCGAGGAAAACCGGCAGCAGCGTCCCGATCAGGTAGCGCCACGGCACCGCCAGCGCCGCGGCGATCGGTCCCGCGCCCGCGCGCAACTCCGCGACCGCCTCGTCGCCGAGCGTCCATCCGGCGAACAGCAGGAACGCGAGGAGCCCGAGCGCGAGCAGGTTGTCGACCACCGGCCCGGCGACGAACTCGAACAGCGCGGGGCGAAGCGCGTTCGCCGTGCCCGTGACGGCGATCAGCGCGCCGGTGCCGGCGACCGCGCGCTTCCGCGGGACCTCGAACTCGTCGACGAGGAACGCGACCGGGATCTCGAGGATGCTGATCGACGAGGAGAGTGCCGCCAGAAGCACCACGCCGAAGAACGCGGCGGCGACGAGTGTGCCGAACGGGAGCGCGGTGAACGCGCCCGCGAGGCTCACGAACAGGGCGCCGGGGCCGCCCGTGCCGGGGTCGACCTCCAGCGCGAACAGGAGCGGGAAGACGACCAGCCCCGCCAGCACGCCGACGGCGGTGTTGAGCGCGGCGATGGTCGTCGCGTCGACCGCGAGCGACCGGTCCTCCCCGACGTAGGAGGCGTAGACGAGCATCGTCCCCGCCCCGACCGAGAGCGTGAACAGCGCCTGCCCCGCGGCCGGCAGCAGGAGGTCGAGCGCGTTCGTGCGGAGCGTCCCGAGGTCGAACCCGAGCAGGAACGCGAACCCGGCGGCGGCGCCCTCCTGCGTGCCGGCCCACGCCGCCAGTGCGACCAGCAGGACGACGATCGCGGGCATCATCACCTTCGTCGCGACCTCGATGCCGCGCCGGACGCCCGCGGCGACGACGACGCCCGTGATCGCGAGGAACGCGAGGTGGAACGCGACCGCGGACGGACCGTAGGAGATCGCCGCGAAGTGCGCGCCCGGTTCGGCCGCGTACGGTGCCGCGCCCGCCAGCCCCGCGAGGCTCTCGAGGAAGTACCGGAGGATCCACCCGCCCACGACGCTGTAAAAGGAGAGCAGCACCGTCGCGGCGAGCACCGCGATCCCGCCCGCGGCGCCCCACGCCCGCGACCCGGAGAGGTCCCGGAGCGCGCCCACGGGGTTCCGGTTCGCGCGCCGTCCGATCACGAACTCCGCGAGGAGGCCGGGGACGCCGACGAGGAGCACGACGCCGAGATACACCGCCAGAAACGCGCTCCCGCCGTTCTCGGCGGTCATCCAGGGGAACCGCCAGACGTTTCCGAGCCCCACGGCGCTGCCCACCGCCGCGAGGATGAAGCCGACTCGCGTCGCCCACGTTTCGCGTGTCATTACCCGTCACAGCGGATCCGCACTCAAAAGCGTAACTACCTGACGATCCCTCAACTCCGCGGCACCTACGTTTTTGAGTCGGTTTGCGGCCGATATGTTCTCGAATCTATCGCCGATCGCGGCGAGACGGTGTTGGATCGTCGTTTATGTCAGTCAGATTTCTGTATCGGTCGACCAGCGCCCGTTGCGGTCGGATCTCGACTACCCCCGACACCGTGTGGTCGCTAGTCGGGGGTACCCGTCGCCCTTTCTGATTCGGAAAATTATTTTCCAGATTCGGGGGATTTGCAGGGGTGAATGCGTAACCATTAACCTCGGCAGTCCCCACTCTACACACACGAGGCACGAGACTACACATGGCAACTCTCGAAATCAACGATCTCCACGCACGAGTGGCTGAGGAGGACGGCGAACGGATCCTGCGCGGTGTTGACCTTCGGGTCGAATCCGGCGAGATCCACGCGCTGATGGGCCCGAACGGCTCGGGCAAGTCGACGACCGCGAAGGTCATCGCGGGCCATCCGGCCTACGAGGTGACCGACGGCGAGATCCTCCTCCACCTCGACGAGGCGGACGTGGCCGACATCGACGAGGACATCGACGAGGAGGACTACACCTGGAACCTCCTCGAGCTGGAGCCCAACGAGCGCGCCGCGCTCGGCATCTTCCTCGGCTTCCAGTACCCCGCGGAGATCGAGGGCGTCACGATGACGAACTTCCTCCGGCAGGCGATCAACGCCAAACACGAGGAGCGCGAGGAGCTCTTCGAGGACGAGGAGCCGGAGGCCGACGCCGACGAGGACGAGGACGCCGGCTACGACTCCTCACCAATGGAGGGCCCCACGGACGAGGGCGAGATCGGCGTCGCGGAGTTCCAGCAGCTGCTCTCCGAGAAGATGGAGCTGCTCGACATGGACGAGAAGTTCATGCAGCGGTACCTCAACGCCGGCTTCTCCGGCGGCGAGAAGAAGCAGAACGAGGTGCTGCAGGCCGCGATGTTAGAGCCGGCCGTCGCCGTGCTCGACGAGATCGACTCCGGGCTGGACATCGACCGCCTGCAGGACGTGGCGAAGGGGATCAACGCGCTCCGCGACGAGCAGGGCACGGGCGTCCTCCAGATCACCCACTACCAGCGCATCCTGGACTACGTCGAGCCCGACCACGTCCACATCATGCTGGACGGCGAGGTCGTCAAGAGCGGCGACGCCGAGCTCGCTGAGCAGCTCGAGGACAAGGGCTACGACTGGGTCCGCGAGGAAGTCTACGAGGCGGCGTAACTACTCGTGATTACACACCAGTATAATGTCCACGCGAACGTAATCAACACACAATGAGTTCCGAAGACCACATCAAAGAGACCGACACCGAGGCTCGCTTCGAGTTCAAGAAGGAGCAGAAGTCGGCGTTCCAGACGGAGAAGGGCCTCACCGAGGAGACCATTCGGCTCATCTCCGAGGACAAGGACGAGCCGGAGTGGATGCTCGAGCGGCGCCTCCGCGCGCTCGAACAGTTCAAGGCGATGCCGATGCCGACCGACTGGCCCGGCCAGCCGGACCTCTCCGAGGTCGACATCGACGAGATCATTCCGTACATCCGCCCCGACATCGAGACGCGCGGCGGCGCGGACAACTGGGAGGACCTCCCCGAGGAGATCCAGGACACCTTCGACAAGCTCGGCATCCCCGAGGCCGAGAAGAAGGCGCTCTCCGGCGTCGGCGCGCAGTACGAGTCGGAGATCGTCTACCAGAACATGCAGGAGCAGTGGGAGGAGAAGGGCGTCATCTTCTGTGACATGGACAAGGCGGTCCAGGAGCACGAGGAGATCGTCAAGGAGCACTTCATGACGAAGTGCGTCCCCCCGAGCGACAACAAGTTCGCGGCGCTCCACGGCGCCATCTGGTCCGGCGGCTCGTTCGTGTACGTCCCCGAGGACGTCACGGTCAACATGCCGGTCCAGGCGTACTTCCGGATGAACTCCGAGGGGATGGGCCAGTTCGAGCACACGCTCATCATCGCCGAGGAGGGCTCCGAGATGCACTACATCGAGGGCTGCTCGGCGCCGAAGTACTCGGCGTTCAACCTCCACTCCGGCGGCGTCGAGGTGTTCGTCGGCGAGGACGCGCACGTCCAGTACTCGACCGTGCAGAACTGGTCGAAGAACACGTACAACCTCAACACGAAGCGCGCCATCGTCGAGGAGAACGGCCGCATGGAGTGGATCTCGGGCTCGATGGGCTCGAAGGCCACCATGCTGTACCCCTCCACGATCCTGAAGGGCCGCGGCGCCTCCGACAACCACATCACCATCGCCATGGCCGGCGAGGGACAGGACATCGACACCGGCGCGAAGGTGTACCACAACGCGCCCGAGACGAAGTCGACCATCGAGTCGAAGTCCATCGCGAAGGACGGCGGCCGCACCAACTACCGCGGCCTCGTCCACATCGCGGACGGCGCCGAGGACTCCTCGACCGCCGTCGAGTGTGACGCGCTGATGTTCGACAACGAGTCGACCTCCGACACCATGCCGTACATGGAGATCAACGAGTCGAAGGTCGACGTCGCCCACGAGGCGACCGTCGGGAAGATCGGCGACGAGGACATCTTCTACCTCCAGTCGCGCGGACTGGACGACGACGACGCCAAGCAGATGATCGTCTCCGGGTTCATCGAGCCGATCACGGAGGAGCTGCCCATCGAGTACGCCGTCGAGCTGAACCGGCTCGTCGAGCTGGAGATGGAGGGGAGCCTGGGATAATGTCCGTGCAGGTACCCGCCAGCATCTCGGCCGAGACGGTCGAGCGCATCGCCGAGGAGCGGGACGAGCCCGAGTGGCTCCTGGAGACGCGCCTCGCGGCGCTGTCGGCGCTCGACGATCTGGACCTCCCGGACGTCATCCAGACGCCGGGCAACCGCTGGACCGACCTGGAGTCGCTCGACTTCGAGTCGCTGGTCGACCCGCTCAACCAGGCGGACACGACCGAGCGCTCCGAGGACACCGACGCGGTCGTCCTCCCGTTCACGGAGGCGCTCGAGGAGTACGGCGACCTGATCGAGGCGAACTTCGGCTCCGTACTGGACCCGCAGGAGAACTACCTCACGGCGCTGTCGGTCGCGCTGTTCACGACCGGCACGTTCGTCTACGTCCCGGAGGGCGTCGACGCCGAGGACGTGACCGTCCGCGCGGAGATGAACTCCCGCTCGCTGTTCAGCCAGACGCTCGTCGTCACCGAGGAGTCGTCCTCGGTCACGATCCTCGAGGGGATCGAGACGGGCGACGCCGTCGAGGGCGAGCGCTACTTCTCGAACCTCGTGGAGGTCGCGGCCGGCGAGAACTCCCACGTGCAGTTCGGGTCGCTCCAGAACCTCGACGAGGAGACGTACACGTACGCGCTCAAGCGCGGCGACGCCGACACCTACGCCACCGTCAACTGGATCGAGGGCAACCTCGGCTCCCGGCTGACGCGGTCGGACATCGAGACCGACCTCAACGGCGACGGCTCCGAGAGCCAGATCGTCGGCGCGTTCTTCGGCCACGAGGACCAGCACTTCGACATCAACGCCCGCGTCTGGCACCAGGCCGAGAACACGACCGCGGACCTCGTGACGCGCGGCGTCCTCGACGACGAGGCGCGCTCCGTCTACGAGGGCGTCCAGGACGTGGGGGAGGACGCGTGGAACACCTCCTCCTACCAGCGCGAGAACACGCTGATGCTCTCGGACGACGCCGAGGCGGACGCGTCGCCGAAGCTCATCATCCACAACCACGACACCGAGGCCTCCCACTCGGCCACGGTGGGGCAGGTCGACGCGGAGGACCTCTTCTACATGGAGAGCCGCTCCATCGACCCGATCACCGCGCGCAACATGCTCGTGGAGGGCTTCTTCGTCCCCGTCCTCGAGGAGATCGCGGTCGACGAGTTCCGCGAGGACCTCGAAGCGCTCGTCGCCGAGCGCCTGCGCTGAACGTCCCCGCCCGCCGTTCGCTCTCGACTTTTTAACGCCGCCCCACCGCCGAGGGAACCCCTTAAGTCGGCGTCGCCCCGACGCACGTGTATGCGACCGGGAGCAACGACCCGAGGTGACCGCCGCCGATGAGCGTCGGCAGCCGGATCACCTCCGACGACCAGCTCGCGCGCCTCCTCCAGATCGGCATCGTGCTGGAGGAGGTCGTCGAGGCGCGGGCGTATCACCACTATCGGAGCCTCGACGAGGAGCTGGACGCCGAGATCGAGGAGCTGCTCGAGGAGGCGGCCACCGAGTCCGCCGAGCACCGCGAGCGGCTGGAGGACCTCATCGCCGACCTCGACGTCGAGAGCGTCCCCTTCGAAGAGATCGAGACGCTCGTCGAGGCCCGGTACGGCCGCACGCAGCCCGACGACTTCGACGGCGTCCTCTACGACCAGCTCTGTAACGAGGAGACGGCCTACAAGTTCTACGACGACCTCATCGAGGCGGTCGAGGACACCGAGGCGGAGCTGTCCGTCGACCGCGAGGCGGTCCTCGACGTGCTCCGGGCGATCCGCGCCGACGAGGCCGCGGGCGTCGAGGAGGTCGCGCGGATCATGGAGGACCGGTAACATGATGTCGACGGGCGGGGAATCGGCTATCGACCGGCGGGCGACGACGGGAGGCGACACGTGAACACCGCAGACCAGTACCTCAAGGCGATCTACCTCATCCAGAAACAGGCGGACGGCCCGGCCTCGACCGGCGCGATAGCGGACGCGGTCGACGTGAGTCCGGCGAGCGCCAACGAGATGATCGGCAAACTCGAGGAGCGGGGGCTCGCCGACCACGAGAAGTACAAGGGGGTGACGCTCACCGACGACGGCATCGTCCGCGCCCGCGACGCGCTCCAGACCTACTGCATCATCGAGCGCTTCCTCGCGAACGTCCTCGGCGTCGAGGAGTTCCGCGAGGAGGCGGGCGAGCTGGAGGCCGTCATCGACGACACCGTTGCCGACCGCCTCGACACGATCATCGACCGCGAGCCCGAGTGTCCCGACTGCTTCGACGCGGAGGCCGACGCCTGTGCGTGTCTGGAGGCGGCCTTTGAGGGGACGGCGTCGGACTGACCGAAACCGCAACCGTTTGGTAGGACCGCCGTTTAGAAATTGATGCCCAGTCTCGTGGTGTAGTGGCCAATCATATGGGCCTTTGGAGCCCATGACGGCGGTTCGAATCCGCCCGAGACTACTTATATTTCGTACATAAATTCCGACCGCGAAGTCGCGCTTACCCTTCGCCTACCCCTCGCCCACCATCCGGTCCTCCTCGGCCCACTCACGCTCGCGGAGCTCGTACTTCTGGACCTTGCCGGTCGCGGTCGTGGGGAGGGACTCGACGAACTCCACCTCGCCCGGCGTCTTGTAGTTCGCCACGCGCTCCTTCACGAACGCGCGGAGGTCCTCGGCGGAGACGCCGGGGTCGTTCGAGTCGCCGGAGTCGGGGACGACGAACGCTTTTGGGGTCTCGCCCCACTTGTCGCTCGGCGCGGGGATGACGGCGACGTCCGCGACCGCGGGGTGTTCGAAGACGGCGTCCTCCAGCTCGATGGAGGAGATGTTCTCGCCGCCGGAGATGATGATGTCCTTCTTGCGGTCCTGGATCGAGATGAAGCCGTCCTCGTCGACGACCGCCAGGTCGCCCATGTGGTAGTAGTCCTCCGCGCGCTCCGAGAACGCCTCTTCGGTGGCCTCGGGCTTGTTCCAGTAGCGGTCCATCACCTGGTTGCCGCGGACGACGACCTCGCCGACCGTGGAGCCGTCGGGGGGCACGTCGTCGCCGTCCTCGTCGACGACCCGGATCTCGGTGCCGAGGTAGCCGATCCCCTGCGTCTTCTTCACCGCGAAGCGGTCCTCGGAGTCGTCGGCGAAGTGGCGGCGAGCGTCCGAGGTTGTGATCAGGGGGCCGGTCTCGGTGGCGCCGTAGACGTGTTTGAGGTACCAGCCGAACTCCTCCTCGATGGTGCGGATCGTCGCCTCGGGCGGGGCCGCGCCCGCGGTCGCGACGCGCACGTCGTTGGCGCCGGTCGTCGCCCCGCCGTGTTCGTCGTGGTACTCGCCCAGCGAGTTGAGGACGGTCGGCGCGGCACAGAAGTAGGAGACGTCCTCCTCGCGAATCCGGTCGAACACCTCGCCGGCGTCGACGCCCCGGGCGCAGACGTGTCGGGCGCCCGCCCCCGTGATCGCGTAGATGTGGCCCCAGCCGTTGACGTGGAACATCGGGAGCGTCCACAGGTAGACGTCGTCGTCGGCGATCTCCTGGTGGACGCTGATCAGGTACGCGTGGAGCGTCTCCGCGCGGTGGGTCCGACAGACGCCCTTCGGGTCGCCGGTGGTACCGGAGGTGTAGTTGATCGTGATCACCTCGTCTTCGTGCATCTCCGGGCGCTCGGCGGCGTCGGGGTCCGCCTCGGCCAGCACCGCCTCGGCGTCCTCCCACTCCCCCTCGACCGCGTCCGGGTCGTCCGTAATGAACGTCTCCACAGGCACCTCCTCGCGGACCGCCTGCACCTTCCCCGCGTACTCGTGGTCCGCGTACACGGCCGTGACGCCCGCGTCAGCGAGGATGTACGCGTAGTCGTCGGGGGTCAGCCGGTAGTTCAGGGGGGTGTGGACCGCGCCGGTCTCCATGATCCCGTAGGCGGCTTCGAGGTGGTAATGCGTGTTCGGGTCCAACACCGCGACGCGGTCGCCTTTCTCGACGCCGCGCGCCTGGAGCGCGGCCGCGAACCTGTCGGCGCGCTCGGCCAGTTCCTCGTAGGTGTACCGCGTCCCGTCCGTCGCCAGCACCGCCTCCTCGTCCGCGTAGTGGCGCCGCGCCCGGTCGAGGAAGTCGGTCACGAGCAGTGGCTTGTGCATCGTCCGTCCGTATCCTTCATGATTAATAGCGATTGTGCTCGGCGCAAGGGCGGCGTCCGCGGGCCGTGGCGTGGCCGCGGGAGAGCCGCCGTCCCCGCCGGTCTCGCGGACGGCGTCGGAAAACCCTAAGCCCGTGGCCCCCTCGGCTTTCACCATGCAACCCCTCTCCGTGCTGGGGCCGGATGCCGCGACGCTCGTCGACGCGCTCGCGGCGCGACTCGAGGGCCGGATCGCCGTCGTCGAGCACGCGGCCGTCGAGGCGGACGGACGGTCGTCGAGCGCGACGAGGGCCTCGCTCGCCCCCGACGGGACGTGGACCGCGACCGGCACCGAGTCGGACTTCACCGACGTGCTCGACCGATTCGCGCCGGACCACGACTACCTGCTCGCGACCGGTTTCTCGCGGCTCCGCGTGCCGACGGTCCTGATCGGCGACGACCGCGACCCCACGGGCGTGCCCGGTGACGTGGTGGCGACGCCGGACGCGGTCGCCGACGTCGACCTGGAGGCGCTCATCGCGACGCTCGAGGATGCCGAACCGTGGATCACGCTGGAGGCGCTCGTCGAGCGCGCGACCGCCCATCCGGACGCGGAGTTCTCGGGCGCGGTCGCCACGTTCACGGGGCGCGTACGGGGGAGAGAGGACCCCGACGACGACCGGACGACGCACCTCGCCTTCGAGAAGTACGAGGGCGTCGCCGCCGAGCGCATGGCCGCCATCGCGGCCGACCTCGAGGACCGCGACGGCGTCTTTCGCGTGCTGATGCACCACCGGACCGGCGTCATCGAAGACGGGGAAGACATCGTCTTCGTCGTCGTGCTCGCGGGCCACCGCGAGGAGGCGTTCCGCGCGGTCGAGGACGGGATCGACCGCCTGAAGGACACCGTCCCCATCTTCAAAAAGGAGACCACGGAGGCGGAACAGTTCTGGGTCCACCGGCAGGAGTGACCCTCGACCGCCGCCGCGCGCCCGGTCTCCCAGGCGATCATGGGGAGAAAATTTCCGGAAATGGTGGGTCTTCTCGGAGAATTTGGCCGCCAATCCGCGGAGGTTCTCGATACGTTCTAACCGTCTCAAAAAGACGCATGAATGTTCTTGAGGGTTCTAAAAGAGTCGTGAAAGGTCCCTTCACCTCGTTTTACGTCGGCGGAACGATAAAAGCGACCGAACGTCCCCTAACGTTGCTCCGTTTATAACACCCTGCGGGGGTAAGCGTGGGGTACGTCATGAGCGCAACCGCCAATCCCTCCACGGACGCAGGCACGACCGAGACCGCGAGCAAGGAGGAGCGGCTCAAGGAGTACCTGCTCGAGCGGGCGCAGGACGGCGAGATGTACTTCAAGGGGAAGTTCATCTCCGAGGACGTCGACCTCTCTCCGAAGGAGATCGGCGCCCTGATGGTGAAGCTCCGCGACTCCGCGACGGAGCTCACCGTCGAGAAGTGGTCCTACACCGGCGCGACCACCTGGCGCGTCGAGCCCGCGTAGCGAGCGCGCTCGGTCCTCGGTCCCCGGCAGCGCCCTCCCCGCCCTTCCGGACTTTCTCGCCTCGACCGCACCGCCCCTCCGAAAGCGTCGATCAGTGACGCGTTCTCGACCGTTCGCGCCCGGAGCGCCGCCGGCGCGGGGTTTATTGGCGGCCGAACCCAGGCTTCGGTGATGGCAGACAGCCAGGAGGGCGCGCCGGCGTCAGGGGCGGTTCCCCTGCCGGAGTCGCTCCGTACGTTCTTCCGGGTGGACGACGTGCGGCACGACGGCGACCGGATCCGGTACGTTGGGGAGTCGCTGCTCCCGGAGCGCGCGCTCCTCCGCGAAGTGGCGCCCGCGTTTCACGAGGCGGGCTACGAGGTGGACTTCCGGTCGACTGCGGAGGCCGACGTGCTGGTCGCCCACCCGCACGGCAGCGGCCGCGAGGGGATCCCGTGGCTCAACGCCGTCATGCTGCTCGCGACGGTCGCGAGCACGCTGTTCGTCGGCGCCTACGGCTGGTACTACGTCCCGCTGTCGACGCTGACCGAGGACCCCCTCACGCTGCTCCGCGCGTGGCCGTTCACGGCCGCAGTGCTGGGCGTCCTCCTCACCCACGAGCTGGGCCACTACGCGGCCGGTCGCTACCACGGCGTGGACGTGTCGCTTCCCTACGTGATCCCCTTCGTCTTCCCCTTCGGGACGCTGGGGGCGGTGATCCGGATGCGGGGGCGGATGCCGTCCCGGAAGGCGCTGTTCGACATCGGCGTGGCCGGTCCCGTGGCTGGCCTCGTCGCGACGGTCCTCGTCACCGCGATCGGCCTCTCGCTCGACCCGATAGCGGTTCCCGACCACGTGCTCCGCGAGTCCTCACGGATGATCGTGTTCAACAACCCGCCGTTGCTGTCGTGGATCGCGGCCGTGCTCGGTCGAGACGCCGGCGCGTCGGTCCATCCGGTCGTGATCGGCGGGTGGGTCGGGATGTTCTTCACCCTCCTGAACCTCCTTCCGGTCGGACAGCTCGACGGCGGCCACATGACCCGGGCCATGCTCGGCGAGCGGCAGGAGACGCTGGCCTCGCTCGTCCCCGGCGCACTGTTCGCCATCGCGGGCTACCTCTACTGGGTGCTCGACAAGGGACTGCAGGAATCGGTCGGCCTGTGGGCCTTCTGGGGCCTCTTTGCGCTGTTCATCGCGTTCAACGGCCCCGCGACCCCCGTCGACGAGTCGGAGCTCGGTTGGCCGCGGCTGGCGGTCGGAATCGCCACCTTCGCGGTCGGCGCGACCTGCTTCCTCCTCGTCCCCGTCGAAGTGGTCGGATAAATACGTGAAGACGGCCGAACGGCGCGGTACGGCCCGAAAAGCCGTTTACGACAGCTTCTCGATGTTGTCGACGACCGCCTCGGCGAACTCGGAGGTGGCGAGCTTCTCGCCGCCCTCGATCTGGCGGTGGAGGTCGTAGGTGACCTTGCCGGAGGAGATGGTCTCCTCGACGGCGTCGCGGACCAGGTCCGCGGCGTCGGACCAGCCGAGGTAGTCGAGCATCTCGCGGCCGGAGAGGATCATCGCGGTCGGGTTGACCTTGTCCTCGCCGGCGTACTTGGGCGCGGAGCCGTGGACGGGCTCGGCGAGCGCGCGGCCGTGACCGTAGTTGACGCCGGGCGCGATGCCGAGGCCGCCGATCTGGGCGCCGGCGGCGTCGGACATGTAGTCGCCGTTGAGGTTCATCGTCGCGATGACGGAGTAGTCGCTCGTCCGCGTCAGGAGCTGCTGGAGCATGTTGTCGGCGATGCGGTCCTTGACGACCACGCTGTCGTCGGGCTGCTCGCCGTCGTACTCGTCCCACAGCTCGTCTTCGGTGATGAGCTCGTCGCCGTACTCCTCCTCGGCCAGCTCGTAGCCCCAGTCGCGGAACTGCGCCTCGGTGAACTTCATGATGTTGCCCTTGTGGACGAGCGTCACCGAGTCGCGGTCGTTCGCGAGCGCGTAGTCGTACGCCTCGCGGATGAGCCGCTTGGAGGCGTACTCGGAGATGGGCTTGACGCCGATGCCGACGGGGCCGTCGTGGATGACGTCGGCCACGTCCATCTCGTCTTCGAGGAAGTCGCGGACCTGCTCGACGTCGTCGGTGCCGGCCTCCCACTCGATGCCGGCGTAGACGTCCTCCGTGTTCTCACGGAAGGTGATCATGTCCATCTCCTCGGGGTTCTTCACCGGGGACGGGACGCCGTCGAGGTGGTAGGTCGGGCGGACGTTCGCGTACAGGTCGAGCGTCTGGCGGAGCGCGACGTTGAGCGAACGGAAGCCGGAGCCGACCGGCGTCGTCATCGGGCCCTTGATCGCGACGCGGAACTCGCGGATGGCGTCGACGGTGTCGTCGGGGAGGTTCTCGTCGTACTTCTCGCGGGCGCTCTCGCCGCCGTACACGCGCATCCACGCGATGGAGCGGCCGGTCGCCTCCGCGGCGGCGTCGAGCACCTTCTGGGCGGCGGGACCGACGTCGGTCCCGATACCGTCACCGTGGAGGATCGGGATGATCGGGTTCGCCGGCACGTCCAGCTCGCCCGTCTCCTCGTCGGCGAGCGTGATCGCCTCGCCCTCTTCGGGCACGTCGACCTTGTCGTAGCTCATGAACGTTCGTGGCTTCTTGGAGCGCCCTAAAGTGCCTGCCGCTTTCGCTCCCGACCGCGAAGACTGCCGCAAACGGACGCGTGCGTCGAGTTCCTCACTCGCCTCGCCGCGCTTCCAACAGCCGGAAGCCCGCGGTCGCGTAGCCCGCCAGCGCGATCACCATGTACGTCCCGCGGTCGAAGACGTAGCCGATCCGCTCGGTGTCCTCGTCCGCGTCCGGGCCCATGTCCGCGTAGGTCCAGTAGTGCTGCTCGCCCGTCGACCCCCGGCTATGGTCGCTCCCGACCGCGGTCCCGCCGTCGGCGGTGCGCTCGAACTCGATGAACGTCTGCTCGAACCCGCGCTGGTCGGAGACGAGCAGGTGTCCCGAGAGGTCGATGAACTCGTCGTGGACGGGCCACAGCAGGTTCGCGCCGTTGAAGAAGGCGTCCAGCAGCACCGCGGCGACGATCCAGCCGCCGAAGAGACTCACCCACGCGAGCCGCCAGCCTCCCGCCCCCCACCGGGCCAGGATCCGGGAGTCGGTCCCGCGCCGTACGTCGACCCACGCCGCGACGAGCAGCGCGGACGGCACCAGCAGGTTGTGGAGCACGGCGCGGTGGCCGCCGTCGATCAGCCACAGCCCGATGAACGTGTCCAGGTCCGGGACGACCGCGGCGCCGACCACGACCGCCAGCGCGCGAGCGTCGAAGTCGTCCGTCAGCAGCGCCGCCGCGAGCAGCGCCGCGAACCCGGCGTGGATCAGCGTCGAAGGCATATTCGATGGTAGTCGTTCACAGGGATAGCGCTTCCGCGGGCCGGGCGGTCCGCGTTCCCTTTGTTCCCGAGCCGACCGAGCCGACGTGGGGTTCAGACGGTGATCTCGAACCGGGTCCCGTTCAGCGCGTCGGCGTCCGCGACCTCGATCCGCCAGCCGTGCGCGTCGACGATCCCCGAAACGCTCACCATGCCCATCCCCGTTCCGTCCGCCTTCGTCGTGAACCCGGCCTCGAACACCGCGTCGCGGTTCTCGGGTCGGATCCCCGGACCGTCGTCCTCGACGTAGAACCCGCCGTCGGTGCGCCCGACGCGGACGGTCACGGCCCCCTCGGAGTGTTCGACCGCGTTCGAGAAGAGGTTCTGGAGGAGCCGCCGCGTCGCGTCCGGATCGGCGGTGATGTCGAACTGGTCTACCACCCGGAGATCGGACCCGTCCGCGGCGTCGACGCGCGCCCACGCGTCCTCCGCGAGTCGCCCCAGACCCACTCGCCGAGTCTCGCTCACGACCTCCCGGCTCCGGAGCGTGTCGGCCAGGTCCTCGCGGAGGTCGTCGAGCCGTTCGATCGAGTCGCGGGCCCGCTTCACGTGTTCGACCTCCCCGGTCTCGACCGCCAGTTCGAGCCATCCGCGAACCGTTTCGACCGGTGTTCGCAGGTCGTGTGAGACGATGCTCGCCAGTTCGTCGAACCGTTCGTTCTGTCGTTCGAGCCGACGTTCGCGCTCCTTTCGGTCCGTGATCTCCTCCTGAAAGCCGACGTAGTTCGTCACCGTGCCGTCCTCGTCACGGAGCGGCGCGATCGAGACGCGGTTCCAGAAGCGGTCGCCGTTCTTCCGGTAGTTCCGAAGTTCGACGGATACCGGCTCGTCTTCGTCGATCGCTTCCCGCATCCGGGTGACGGGTTCCTCCCGCGTCTCCGGCCCCTGCAGGAACCGGCAGTTCCGACCCCGGATCTCCGCCTCGTCGTACCCGGTGATCTCTTCGAAGCGATCGTTGACGTAGCGGATCGGCTGTCCCTCGTCGGCGTTCCCCGTTATCACGATCCCGACCGGTGCCTCTCCTATCGCCTGATCACGGAGCTCCAGTTCCCGACGCACCTTACAGGCGTGGATCGCGTGGGCGATGTCGGCGGCGAGCTCCGCGAGGAGGGCCTGCTCCGCCTCGTCGAACAGCTGCTCGCGACCGGCGTAGACGACGAGGACCCCGAACACGGTCCCGTCGTACTCGAGCGGCACCGCGGCGACCGACCGAAAGCCGCGCTCGAGGGCCGCCTCGCGCCACGGATCGAAGAGGGGGTCGCTCTCGACGCGCTGCGAGGCGGCGACCCGGTTCTCCTGTACGGCGACCGCGGCGGGGCCGGGCTGGTCGGGGCCCTCTCCGGCCGGAACGGACACCTCCTCGAGGTAGCCGTCGGCCGTCCCCGCCTCGGCCCGCGGCGTGACGCGGTCGCTCTCCGGGTCGACTTCGCCGACCCATGCGAACCGGTACGGCTCCGCGTCGGCGACGATCCGGCAGACTGCCGTCTCGATCTCGTCGCGCGAGGACGCCTGGACGAGCGCTCGATTGATCCGCCCGCCGAGCCGTCGCAACCGTTCGAGGTTCTCGGCGCGAAGCGAGGACCGGCGCCGCTCGACCGCGTTCTGGACGCGGTTCGCCAGGATGGCGTACTGCTCCGTCCCGCCGCCCTTCTGGAGGTAATCCGTCGCCCCCGCCGAGATGGCCTCGCTAGCGACCTCCTCGCTCCCCTTCCCCGTGAAGAGAATGAACGGGAGGTTCGGATACCGGTCCCGGACCGTCTCGAGGAGTTCGATGCCGTTTCGCCCGGGCATGTCGTAGTCGCTCACGACGCAGTCCGGTCGCTTCTCGGACAACTGTTCGAGGGCTTCTTCCGCGTTTCTGGCGGAGGCGACGGTTATCCGGTCGCTCTCCCGTTCGAGATAGCTGGCGACCAGATCGCCGAAGTTCGGATCGTCCTCGACGTGGAGCACTCGGATTGGGTCTGGCATGCTGTCGGCAGTCCGCTGTTCTTTCGACTGTCGTCGTCTCCCTCACATAAATTACGGTATGGTTCGCTCACCGGAGGCGGGAGCGATCGCTCGATGGCGACGGTACCCCCCGACCGCATCCTCGACCGCTTCCCCGACCGCTTCCCCGACCGCTTCCCCGAGGCTTAACCCCGTCCCCCGAATCCTCCCGCGTATGCGAGTCATCGTTCACGGCGGCGCGGGCGGCAGTCCGGACGAGCCGGAGCCCAGGCAGGCAGTTCTCGACGAGGCGGCGGCGACCGGGACCGAGGCCGCGAGCCCGCTCGACGCGGTGGAGGCGGCGGTCCGGGTGTTGGAGACGAACCCGCGGTTCAACGCGGGCGTCGGCGGCGCGGTCCAGTCGGACGGCGTCGTGCGAACGGACGCCGGCCTGATGACCTCGGACCGCGCGGTCGGCGCGGTCTGCTCGATGCCGGGCGTCGAGCACGCCGTCTCCGCGGCGCGCGTCGTCCTCGAGGAGACGCCGCACGTGTTCGTCTCCGGGGAGCACGCGGTCGACCTCGCGGCGGAGTTCGGCGTCGAGACCGGCGTGGACCTGCTGACCGCCGAGAAGCGCGAGCGGTTCGCCGAGGAGAACCCGCCGGGGGGCGGCCCGCGCGAGCACCTCGACTGGCTGCACGAGCGGTTCGGGTCCGAGAGCGATCAGGCCGGCGGAAGCGGCGGGGACGGAGCGGGCGCCGCCGACCGCGCCAGCGGGGGGCGCGACGAGCGCGAGGCGCCCGACCACGACACCGTCGGCGCGGTCGCGTTCAACGGCGAGACGTTCGCGGCCGCCACCTCGACGGGCGGGCGCTCGTTCGCGCTCGCGGGCCGGGTGGGGGACGTGCCGCAGGTCGGCTCCGGGTTCTTCTGTTCGCCCGCGGGCGGCGCCAGCGCGACCGGCGCGGGTGAGGACATCGCGCGCGTCACGCTCTCGCGGCGCGCGGTGCGGTATCTGGAGGACGGGCTGAGCGCCCAGCGGGCCGCCGACCGCGCGCTTGCCGAGTTCGGCGAGATGACCGGTTCCGGCGCCGGGATCATCGTCGCGGACGACGCGGGCGCCGGGAGCGCGTTCAACACCGACGGAATGCAGACGAGCGTCGCGGCCGACTTCTGAACGCGAGCGTCGGTCCCGCGCCGCGGTCCGGAGCGCGTGAAGTCGGTCACGGCTCCGTGGCCGCGTCGTCCGGGTCGTTGGCGTCGCCCGCGTCCGAGGACGGCGGCGCGTTCGACGACCGCGAGAACGCCTCGTGCTCGCGGGCGTCGGCGAGCCGCTGGTGGCCGTCGGCGACCGCTTCGACCGCCGCGAGCAGCCGGTAGGCGATGTAGCCGAGTGCGACCAGCGCGACGAACAGTACGCCGGCGAGGATGCGGGCCGTGACGAGGACGCTGTACACCAACACGATGACCGTGAGGGCCGCGAGCGCAGTCCCGAGCGGCGTGCGGAGGGCTTTCGAGAGGGTGAGCGGAGCATACCCCATGTCGCCAGGGATCCGCTGGTACCGACTTAAGCGATGCGGCGGTGCCGAGCGGGGGAGCGGTCAGTCTGCTGGGTCGGCGTCTCGCTCGGCGCGAACGCCCACAGCGAGTCCCGCGACGGCACCGACAGCCACCGCGACTATCGCCACGGTCGCGGTTGACAGGAAGGGCCGCGCCGCGGAGACGGCGTACCGGACCGCGAACAGCGCGAACGCGGCGTAGCTCACCGCGGCGACGCCGGCCAGCACGCCCCGAACCGGGGGTGACGCTACGCGGGAGAGCCGGCGGTGGACGAGTCCGGCCGCTACGGCCCCCGCGACGACGCCCGCAGGGAGTCCGAGAAACAGTGAGAACTCGACGGCCGACGCCGCGAGTTCCGTCACGACGACGGTGGCGACGAGGAACGCGGTCAGGCCGACGCCGAGAACGGTGGCGGTACGCGAGAGGGACATGCGCGTCGCCTCTCCGCCGAGCAGATTAGGGTTTTCGGCGATAGCGGCGGTTTCAGAGCGTACCGCTCTTCGCCGAGATGTCGTCGAGCGACCTCATTAGTGGGGTTTTCTGTCAACTCCCGCGGTGCTGTGCACACGTTTCTGTAGCTGCGGTCGCGGTGCGGATACGGTCGCGGTGCGGATACGGTCGCGGTGCGGATGCGGTCGCGGTGTTGTGGTGGTAGCGGTGCTGTCGCGGTCGCGGTTTCTGTCGAGGTTGTGGAACCGCGGCGGCGCGAGGGCGCGAAGCGCCCGCAGCGCCGACCGCGGCCACTTTTTGATCGACATTTTTCAAGGACGGGTGAGCGCGGCGCCTGCGCCGCGCGAACCCGACGCCGAAAAAGGTCGGAGCTTAGTCGTCCGCGGGCGCGCCGGTGCCGCCCGTGGAGACGCCGGTGCCGGGGCCGACGCCGATGTCGAGGTCGGCCAGTTTCTCGTCGGGGACGACGCCGTCGACCCAGCCGCGGTGGTCGTAGTACTCCGCCTTCATCTCGTCGAGCTCGCAGAGTTCGCCCTCGCTGGCGCCCTGTCCCGGGATCGCGTCCGGGTGCCCGTCGAGGAAGCGGTTGGGGAGCGTGTCGTCGTCGCCGTCGAAGCCGGCGAGGTTGTTGTAGTAGCGCTCGAGGTTGTAGACGCGCTCGCCCGCCTCGAACAGCTCGTCCTCAGTCACGTCGCGGCCGGTCATGCCGTTGTACTGGAGGACGTACTCCTCGATCCCCTCGGCGAAGGCGTTGAACTTGCAGATGTCGAAGGAGTCCGACACCGCGTGCAGGTCCTGGAAGGTGGCGGTGAGCTCGCCCTTCCCCTCCCACTCGTAGGGGTCGACCTTCTCGGGGACGCCGAGGATCTCGGCCGCGGGCGTGTACGCTCGCAGGTGGCACGCGCCGCGGTTCGAGGTGGCGTACGCGATGCCCATGCCCTTCATGCAGCGCGGGTCGTAGGCCGGGATCGTCTGGCCCTTGACGGAGAGCTTGTTGTCGTGTGCGCCCACCTCGTCGGCGACGCGCTCGGCGCCCTCCGCCAGCAGCTCCGCGAGGTCGCCGTCGCGGTGCGCGATGTCCTCGATGAGGTCGACCATCTCCGTCGAGTCGCCCCAGTCGAGGGTGCCGTAGTCGTCGAGTTTGCCTTCCTCGGACATCTCCATGGCCATCGCCATCATGTTGCCGACCTCGATGGTGTCGACGCCGACGTCGTTACACCGGTCGATCATGAGGGCGATGTCGTCCCGTTCGGAGTGGCCGGAGTTCGGGCCGAGCGCGAACGCGGACTCGTACTCGTACGACTCCATCCGGACGTTCATGTCCGTCCCCTTGTGGTTCACCTGCACCTCGACCTCCTTCTTGCAGGCGACCGGGCAGGAGTGGCAGGTCGGCTCGTCGACGAGGATGTTCTCGCGGACGTTCTCGCCGGAGACCTCCTCGGCGTCGACGGAACCGCCCTCGGCGTCGGCGAAGGCGCGCGTCGACGTGTACGTTGCGTTCTTCGTCGGGAGCCCGTCCATCTCCTCGGTGATGTTCATCAGGACGTTGGTCCCGTACTGCGAGAGGCCGCCCTCGTTCGGGGCGGTGACGTCGGACTCGCGGATGACCTGCATCGCCTGCTGGTACCCCTCCTGGAACGTGTCGGGGTCGGCCGGCTTCGGCATCCTGGTCCCGCCCTTGACGACGACCGCCTTCACGTTCTTGTCGCCCATCACGCAGCCCGTGCCGCCGCGGCCCGAGGCGCGGTCGTCCTCGTTGACGACGCAGGCGTAGCGGACGCCGTTCTCCCCGCCCGGACCGATGGCCATGACGGAGACGTTCTTGCCGACCTCGCCGTCGACCTCGTCGTCCAGCGCGTCGACGGTGTCGTGGACGCCGTAGCCCCAGATGTGGGAGGCGTCGCGGAGTTCGACCTCGCCGTCCTCGACGACCGCGTAGACGGGATCCTCGCTTTTCCCGTCCAGCAGGATGCCGTCGAGGCCGGCCCACTTCAGCCGGGCGCCGGACCAGCCGCCGTGGTGCGAGTCGGTGACGGTGCCCGTCAGCGGGGACTTCGTCACCAGGGCGATCCGGCCGCTCATCACGGTCTGGGTCCCGGTGAGCGGCCCGGTCATCAGCGCCAGCCGGTTCTCGGGCGAGTCGGGGTCGACGTCGGCCCCCTTCTCGAAGAGGTACCTGACCCCCAGTCCGCGGGCGCCGATGTACTTCTCGGCGTACTCGTCGCTGATCCCCCGGTAGGTCACCTCCCCGTCGGTGAGGTCGATCTGTGCCACGCGGTCGCGGAATCCGCCGTAGTCGGTCATGTAATGGTCGTTCATTATGTTAGTGCCGTACCCAGTTAGGCGTTCTCGCGAGGGCGTAATTGGTTCCAGTTACTTCGGGACCGGCGCCGTTTTGCCGTCCGTCGTCGAAGGGAACGGACGGTGCAGGTACCGACAGACGGGGCGGGAACGAGCGACACCCCCGAGGCGCCGCGTGCGGGCGTGCGCCCGGCGGTCGCCGTCGCCGCGGCGGTGCTTTTGGCGTCGGTGGTGCCGGTGCCCGGCGAAGCGCCGGCCGACCCCGGGATCGTCGGCCTCACGGACCCGTTCCACCTGCTCGGCTACGCGGCGCTCGCGGCCGCGCTGGTTCGTCCGGTCCGCGTCGCTCTCCGTGAACGGATCGGGTTTCCATCGGCGGACGCGCTCCCGAGATCGGTGGTAGCCGCGCTGCTGGCGGCGCTGGCGGCGACGGCGTTCGGTCTCGGCGTCGAGGTGGTGCAGGCGCCGCTCCCGTGGCGGTCGTTCGCGGTGGCGGACGCGCTCGTGAACGCGTCGGGGGCGCTGATCGGTGCCGGGCTCGCGGCCGCGTGGTTGTCCCGGAGCGGAGCCCGGAGCGGTGACGAGAACGGAGCGTGAGTTCCGCCGCCGGGCGGCCCGGCTGGACCGCGGACGAAGCGGCTTTACGCCGCGACCGCCTCGGTTCCGGTAATGAGCAAGCCGAGCCCGGAGGCCTTCGAGCAGGGCCGCGGGATGGACGCCCACAACGAGGTGATGCGCGACATCCGCGCGGAGAAGTCGGAGACGTACGACCCCCACGAGCCGACCCGCGTCTGGGTCGACGAGGACAACACGCCCGACGGCGTCAAGCAGTCGCTCACGATCATCCTCAACACCGGCGGCTGTCGGTGGGCCCGCGCCGGCGGCTGCACGATGTGCGGCTACGTCGCGGAGTCCGTCGAGGGCGGCAGCGTCGCACACGAGGCGCTGATGGACCAGATTCAGGTCTGTCTCGACCACGAGGCGGAGAACGCGGACGAGCCGGCCGACCTGATCAAGATCTACACGTCCGGCTCCTTCCTCGACGAGCGCGAGGTGCCCGCCGAGACTCGGCGAGCCATCGCCGAGACGTTCGCGGACCGCGAGCGAATCGTCGTCGAGTCGCTGCCGGACTTCGTCGAGGCCGACCGCGTCTCGGACTTCACCGAGGTCGGGCTGGAGACGGACGTGGCGGTCGGGCTGGAGACCGCGACCGACCGCGTGCGCCGCGACTGCGTGAACAAGTACTTCGAGTTCGCGGACTTCGAGGAGGCTTGCGCTGAAGCGCGGTCGGTCGGCGCGGGCGTGAAGGCGTACCTCCTGCTCAAGCCGCCGTTCCTCGCGGAGCCGGAGGCGGCCACGGACATGATCGACTCCATCGAGCGCTGTGCCGGCGTCGAGGGGTGTCACACCGTCTCGATGAACCCCTGCAACGTCCAGCGCTACACGATGGTCGACGAGCTGTTCTTCGAGGGCGGCTACCGCCCGCCGTGGCTCTGGACCGTCGCGCACGTGCTGGAGGCGACCGCGGACGTCGACGCCATCGTCGTCTCGGACCCCGTCGGTCACGGCTCCGAGCGCGGCGCCCACAACTGCGGCGAGTGCGACGACCGCGTCCAGACCGCAATCAAGGACTTCGACCTCCGGCAGGACCCCTCGGTGTTCGATCAGGTCTCCTGCGAGTGCGAGGCGACGTGGGAGTACGTGATGGACGCCGAGACGAGCTACAACATGCCGCTGGTTCGATAAGTCCGCCATCACGCACCGCCGCGGAGAGGGTTCTTCTGAACCGGGACAGAAATGCCCCCTTTTGAACCGGGACAGAAATGCGTCCGCGGTCCTCGTTCGGCGGCCGATTCGCGTCGCGTCCCGCCACAGGCAATCCCGGCCACCGTCGCCGGCCCTTTTTGTCCCGGCCGCCGAGGTACGGGTATGGTTCGCGTCACCGCCGGCGCCCGACTCCACTTCGGGTTCGGGAACCTCAGCCTCTCGCACGAGCGCCTCTACGGCGCGCTCGGGGTTGCGCTCGTGGAGCCGCGCGTGGTCGTGGACGCTGAGCGCTCGGGCGAGCCGTCGGCCACGCTCGGCCTCGACGGCGCGGCGCGGGACCCGGACGCACTCGCGGCGGACCTCGACGCGTACGTCGAGCGCGCCTGCGAGCTGCTGGAGGTGCCGGGCGCGGCGGTGACGCTCCGCGAGACGCTGCCGCGCCACGCCGGCCTGGGGAGCGGGACGCAACTCGCCCTGGCGGTCCTCGCGGGCGTCGCGCGGGCCCACGACCGGGCGCCGGCCGTCCGCGAGCGAGCGCCGGAACTCGGCCGCGGGGGGCGGTCGGGCGTGGGGGTCGCGGCGTTCGAGCGCGGCGGGTTCGTCCTCGACGCCGGCCACCCCACCGCCCGATTCACGACGGACAGACCCGACGTCGGGAGCTGGGAGGTGCCGCCGGTCGCCGCGCGGCACCCGGTCCCGGACGACTGGCGCTTTCTGGTTCTCACGCCCGACGCGCCGCCGGGTCGGAACGGCGACGAGGAGGACGCCAGCATGCGCGCGGCCGTCGAGCGCGCGGAGCCGGGAATCGCCGACCGCGTGGCGGGCGTGGTGACGCGGCGCGTGCTCCCGGCGATCGCGGAGGGACGCGCGGAGGCGTTCGGCGGGGCGGTCGCGGAGGTCGGCCGACTCAACGGCGCGTGGTACGCCGACGAGCAGGGCGGGGTCTACCGCCCGCCCGTGGGGGACCTCGTGGCGACGCTCGACGACGACCCCGCGGTGTTCGGCGCCGGACAGTCGTCGTGGGGACCGGCGGTGTTCGGCGTCACCGACGCCTCGCGGGCGGACGCGGCCGCGGCGGCGGGCGAGGCGGCGCTCGACGCGGCCGGCGTCGACGGGACCGTGCGGATCGTCCGCGGACGGAATCGCGGCGCACGGACCGACGCGGAGTGACGGCGGTCGGCGCGTCCCGTCGGCGAGGGTGGCGGCCGGGCGGTGCATGTGAGTGCCGTAACGGCTAAACCGCCGGCGAGAGGCGTGCACCCATGGCGAGTATTCCGTTCGGCGTCGCCCGGCTCGACTCCATCCTGGGCGGCGGCGCGCCGCCGGGCAACGTCGTGTTGCTGTCGGGGGAATCCGGTGCGGGTGCACGGGAGTTCCTCTACACCAGCGCCGCGATGAACGCGCTCGCGCTCGGCGACCAGGAGCTGTTCGACCTCTACTACGGGGACCTCGAGCCGGACTCGGCCGTCCCCCCGGAGGTCCACTACGTCTCGTTCACCTCGGACAAGGCCGCGATCCGGCGCGAGATGGAGTACACGATGGACGAGGAGATCGTCGACGCCGCCATCGACCGGATCTCCTTCGCCGACCTCTCGGGCGCGTACTTCCAGCTCAGCCCGATCCCGCGGGACTGGTACATGGGCGAGACGACGACCCTCCAGGAGCTCGGCAACCGGTCCGGGCGCGAGGACGTCCTGACCGCACTCGGCGACTACCTGAGCGCCAACGCGGCCGGGAACCTGGTCGTCATCGACTCGATCACCGACCTCGTCTCCTCCGTCTCCGACGAGATCGAGTGGAGCGACATCGCGATGCTGTTGAAGGGACTCAAGAAGGCGGCGTTCCACTGGGAGGGCCTCATCCTGCTTCTGGTCAACGAGGACGCGCTCTCGGCCGAGAAGACGGGCGCGCTGATGGACGCCGTGGGGGGAACGTTCCGCTTCACGTGGGAGACCGGCGGGTCCCAGCGCGCGCGGACGATGGTCGTCCGCGAGTTCCGCGGCGTCCTCTCGCGGCTGGAGGAGGAGAACATCGTCCGCTTCGAGACGGACATCCACGAGGGGGGACTCGACATCAGCGACGTACGGAAGATCCGCTGATGGACCCCCCGGAAGCTTACTTACGTCTGCGTGGTAAACGGGACACAGAGATGGTGGGTGCGCGACGATGACGCTGCCCGAGGAGCTCTCCGGGGGCAATGAGGACCCGACGGAGATGGACCGCGAGGAACTCCTCGCGCAGGCGGTCGTCCGGCTTGCCGACGAGAACGACATCGACGTGCCGGACGCGGAGACCGTCGAGCAGCTTCGGGCGCGCGTCGACGAGCTCACCGACGGCGACGCCGGGGAGCTCCGGTCGGACGTCGAGACGCTGGAGGGCGACCTCGAGTCGCTCGAAGCCGAGGTCGACGACCTCAGGACGACCCTCGAGGGGGACGTACAGGACGTCCGCGAGCGCGTCGTCGAGGTGCTCCGAAAGGTGCAGTCGAAGGCGGCCGAGGACCACTCCCACCCACCGCTTGCGAGCTCGTTGGACTCGCTCCGCGACGACCTGGCCGCCCTGGAGAGTCGGATCGACCGCGTCGAATCGCGGGTCGACGGCCAGCTCGACGAGGTCGAGGGGACCGTCGCGGAGTACGAGGAGACGCTCGACGGAGTCGAGGAGAAGCTGAACCGTCTCGCCGGCGCGGTGGTTCGGCTCCAGCGGCGAACCGGGAAGCTCGACACGGAGCGTGCACAGCGCGAGGCCGCCGCGGAGCTGGCCGCGGTCGCGAACCGCCACGGGGTGACGGACGCCGACTGCGACAACTGCGGGAACACCGTCCACGTCGGCCTGCTGGCGGCGCCGCGGTGTCCGCACTGCGAGAGCACGTTCGAGTCGGTCGAACCGAAGTCCGGCTTCTTCGGAACCGCGCGGTTGATAGTCGGCGACCGCCCGGCGCTGGAAGGCGAGTCGGAGCCGTCGACCGAGGCCGACGACATCCTCGAGGGCGGCACATGACCGACGGTGAGGGGCCGTGGGACGACGACCGCGACGACCGCGACGACCTGTGGAGCGACGACGACCCGCGGAGCGACGACGGCGATCATGACGAGGACGAGGAGGTCGGCTGGACCGCGCCCGACGACGCGGACGGGGACGGCGACCTGACCGAGCTGGACCCGGAGGAGGTCGAAGTCGACGTCGATCCCGGACTCGACGCGGGCGGCGCCCCCGAGAGCCCGTTTGCCGAGGTGGACGCGGACGTCGAGTCCGAAGACCCCTTCGCGGACCTGGACGCGGGCGCCGGCGCGGAGGGGTCAGAGACCGACCCCTTCGAGCAGATGGAGGTCGGCGACCTGGACGAGGACGTGTGGGAGGCGCTCTCCGAGGAGGAGGAGGCGCCGGTCGGTCCGGCGCCGGCCGCGGAGGCCGGCGTCGGTGCGACTCCGGTCGACGAGGACGAGGAAGGGGGCGACCGCGCGGACCACATCGTCGACAAGCGGCAGTACTGCCAGAGCTGTCCGTACTTCACCGATCCGCCGGCCGTCGCCTGCGAGCACGAGGGGACGGCGATCGTCGAGGTGACAGACGAGGACCACTTCCGGGTGCGCGGCTGCCCCATGATCGCGGAGGAGGGGCCGCAGTTCGACCGCGGCTGACCGCGTCCGCGGTCGCCGGCGCGCCGCCGTCACCGCCCAGACGCGGGACATAAGGGCGCCACTCCCCTACGACGACCATGCAGTTTTGCGACGAATGCGGCTCGATGATGGTGTCGGTCGACGGCGAGATGGTCTGTCAGAACGACGACTGCGGCGCCACGTCCGAGCAGGAGGAGGGCCTCGCCGAGCAGTTCACCTCCACCGAGGCGCAGAGCGACGACGACGTGATCGAGACCGAGGAGGGCGCCAACTTCGAGGGGAAGCCGACCGCGACCGACGTGGTCTGCGAGGAGTGCGGCCACGGCGAGGCGTGGTACACGATCAAACAGACCGGCTCCGCCGACGAGCCCCCGACGCGATTCTTCAAGTGCAAGGAGTGCGGCCGGCGGTGGCGGGGGTATAGCTAAGGCTTACCTTAGCCTGCGTATTTCGACAGATACGGGTTATAGGCCGTGGTGAGATTAACCGCCGAGTAGTCTACTTAAAATAAGATTCGGTCAAGTTAGTTATTTACACCCAGATTAATCAAGAACACACACCATAATTGTCTTTGAGTGGGATGTGGTGGGGACCTCAGAGACGACATAACAAATTTACGCTGATGCATCAATTAGAACAGTATGTTTGCAGAATTTCTATCGATGATAATTCTTGTCGCGTTTTGGATATTCGGAGTTTATTATATTTATCTCTCTAATAAAGGGACAGTATGGGAACCACTCGACAAAGCAGTGGTTGTATCCGGTAAAGTTGTCTATTATATCTTATTATCCGCACTTATTCTTGTCATGTCTCCGATAACAGTCATATTATTGCCATTCTTGTACGCACTATCAATAAGTTGGGACGATATAAACTGGTACGGTTAAATATTTTTGAAATATTTGTCATATCTCACAAGCGCAAGAGAGATTAAGCGCGCCCGGCTCCGCCAATCAGGGATCGCCCGCGCTCCCCAACCGCGGCGACAGAAAACGCCCCACGGCCTTTGCGACCTGCCCGCTTTTGCCGACGAAGAAGTGGTCGGCGTCGATCTCCGCGACCGACAGCCCGAGTTCGCGCGCGCGCTCGACGACCGGCTTCCAGTCCGCGGTCGTGTCGCGCGTCGCGTAGACGACGCGCGTGGGGGTGCCGGCGTCCGCGAGCGCGTCGAGCGCCGCGACGGCGTCCGTGTCAGGGTTGAGCCGGGCCGCGGGCGCGAGCGCGGCGACCGCGCGGAGGTCGGGGTTGCTCGCGGCCGTCACGAGCGCGACGCAGCCGCCGAAGGAGAACCCGAACAGGCCGACGCGGTCGTACCGCTCGCGGGCCCACGCCACGGCGTTGTCCGCGTCCGTCGTCTCGCCGTACCCCTCGTCCCAGTCGCCGTAGTCGAAGCGTAGGCAGTCGATCCCGCGCTCCGTCAGGAAGTCGCTCACCGCGCGCAGGCGCTCGTCGCCGCGGTGGCCGCGGTGCTGGGGATGGGGCGGGCAGGCGACGACGCAGGCGTCGGCGTCGGACTTGGCAGCGGACTCGTCGTCGACCGAGTCGAAATCGGCGACGTCCAGACTCGCGCGCACGTCGCGGCCGCCGGGGATCAGGACGGTCTCGCTCATGGGTGGTGGTGCAGAAATGCCGCGGCGGCGTCAGGGGACCTGCGTCACGCGGTCGACGCCGTCGAGGGCCTCGAGCTCCGCGACGACCGCGTCCTGATCGACGTCCGCCTCGTAGTAGAAGACGAGGTCGAAGGTGCCCTGCCGGAGGAGCTGCTGGCACTCCCAGACGAACGCCTCGTCGTCGAGCGTGCGCCCCTGGAACTGGTTCGAGGAGAAGTCGGGGTCGTCGTTGCCGGCCTCGATGTACGCCTCGCCCTTGCCCGAAAGCTCCGCGAGCACGTCGTTGATCGCGACCGTCAGCTCGTGCATCTCCAGATCCTCGTCGCCGCCGAGGTCGGTGTGGACCACGCAGCCGACGAGCTCGATCTCGCCCGGTTCGATCAGCGCGAGCGTCCGCTGGTAGAGGTCCTCGTCGAGGGTCTCGCTCATTGGCCGCTCTTCGCGCGGCCGGGATAAACGGATGGCGGTTCGCGGCCGTCGCGGTGCCACCGCTCCTCGAGGCCGTGGGGCTCCTCGTCGCGTCCCGCAGGCTTGACGTACGCCAGCCGCCAACGTCGGGTATGGACATCGCGCCGTTCGGCCTCGAGCGCTGGTTCGCGGAGTACGAACACGAGGCCGACATCATGCTGGCGGAAAGCGGGATCCGGTCGCTCGACGCCTCGCGGTTCGACCTGAACCCGGGCGAGCTGGGCTACGTCATCCCGACCAACGGCGACCCCGACTTCCGCGCGGCGGTGGCCGAGCGGTACGACCGGAGCGTCGACGAGGTGCTTTTCACCTGCGGCACGCAGGAGGCGAACTTCCTCGCGTTCCTCTCCATCCTCGGGTCGGGCCCGAGCGCGGGGAGCGGAGCGAAGGGCGCCGGCGACCACGCGGTCGTCGTCACGCCGACCTATCAGGCGCTCCATGCCGTCCCCGAGGCGTTCGGCGAGGTGACCGGCGTCGAGCTCTCAGAGGCGGACGACTGGCGGCTCGACCCCGACGCGGTCGCGGACGCCGTCCGCGAGGACACCGCCGTCGTCGTCGTGAACAACCCGAACAACCCGACCGGGCGCTACCACTCAGAGGAGACGATGCGCGCCGTGTACGACGTCGCCGCCGAGAACGACGCCTACCTGCTCTGTGACGAGGTGTACCGCCTCCTCGCGGAGGACCCGCTGCCGCCCGTGGCGTCCTTCGGCGAGCACGGCATCTCCACGGCCAGCCTGACGAAGGCGTACGGGCTCGCGGGTCTGCGCTTCGGCTGGCTCGCCGGCCCGCAGGAGGTCGTCGACGCCGCGTGGGGCTGGAAGGACTACACGACCATCTCCCCGGGGATCATCGACCAGCACGTCGCGAAGCAGGCGCTCGGCCGGCGCGAGGACCGCATCCTCGAGGAGAACCGCGACCTCGCGCGCGAGCACCGCCGCACCGTCGCCGAGTGGGTCGAGGCCCGCGGGCTGGAGTGGCACGACCCGGTCGGCGTCAACGGGTTCGTGACGGTCCCCGACGCCTTCGACGACGCGGAACACTTCTGTCGCACGGTCGTCGAGGAGGCCAGCGTCGTGCTCGCGCCCGGGCACCTGTTCGGCTACCCGAACCGCTTCCGGATCGGGTTCGGGCTCCCGACCGAGGAACTGGAGGAGGGTCTCTCGCGCGTCCGCGAGGTCATCAGGGACCACGGGGGTGCCTGAGATGGGCTTCTTCGGCGAACTCGCCGAGGACGTGAAGGGGTTCGTGACGGATCCGACGGACGAGCAGAAGGCGATCGCGGCCGCGGTGCTGACGATAATCGTCGTCGACCGCTGGGCGTGGTACAACGACATCCCGTTCGTCGTGCAGTCGGTCGGCGCGGTGATGGCCGGGTTCGCGGTGTTCTTCCTCGTCAGCTACCTGCTGACCGGCCAGTTCGTCCCGCCGGACGAGGAGGGCCCCGAGGAGTTCGAGGACGAGTTCCACCCCTGATAGGGGAGAAAAACGGCCGCGACGGCGCGCGTCTGGTCCCCTTTCTGCGGCCGGCTTCTCACCTTTCCGTCGATACCGAACCGAGCGATCAGCGCCGGCCGAGCAGCGCCGCGGCCAGCAGCGCGAGGAGCGCGACGACCGGCCCGAACCCTGGCACCGAAACGCCGCTCTCCGACCCGGACTCCGCGGCGCCGGTCGAGTCGCCATCACCGGTCTCCGCGGGCGCCGACGTCGTCTTCGCTTCCTCCCCCCCGCCGCCGAACGACTCGAACGCCGGCTCCTCGACGTACGCCGGGTCCGCGTCGGGGCCGCCGCCGGAGACGTTCACGTCCGCGTAGGCGTCCGCGACCGGCTGCGGGTACTGACTCGTCAGCAGGACCTCGCTCCGCGAGGCGTCGATCCGCGCCGTCGCCGGGTCGGCCTCATCCCGGACGCGGAAGGTAACCGTCGCGAAGTGGGCGACGCCGGTCGTGGCCTGCTCGCGTGGGTTCCGGAGCGACTGGTCGACGCTCACGACCCCGGACTCCGCGTTTCGGACGCTCTCGGCGTAGTCGGGCGAGTCGGCCGCGTCCGCGGACGCCTCGGCGAACCAGTCCCCGGGCTCGACGCGCTCGACCGCGAGGTGGCTCGTCGGGTAGTCGAGCCACAGGTCCACCGCCGCCACCTCGGCGTCGCCGTAGGCGCCGTGGCTCTCCAGTCCCACCCTGACGGAGACCGTGTCGCCCGGCTCCGCGGTCGTCGTCTCCGGCTCCACGGAGAACACGGCGACGTTGTCGCCCGCCGCGGCCGGGCCGACCGCCGCGCCGAGGCCGACGCCCGCGAACAGCAGACACGCGAGTGTGGCGGCCGCGAGCGGGCGAACGCTCGGGCGGCGGACCTCGGGACCGCCCGCCCCGTCGTCCCCGCCAGCGCCGGCGCGGGTCACTCCGGTACCTCCAACTCGACCTCGACCGGCGGCATCTCGCGAAACGCGGTCTGGTAGCCGGCGTGTCTGGCCGCCTGCGGCGGCGTGTCGACCGTCAGCGTCACCGCGTCTCCCGTCCGGGCGTCCGACAGCGCGGCGCCGTAGTGGTACCCGAGTTCGTGGTCCAGCGTCGCGGTGAGGGAGCCGGACGAGACCGCCTCGCCCGCCCGGCGCTGCTCGTACGAGAGCGCCGTCATCGGGAGCGAACTCCGGTTGTAGGGCGTGCGCGGCGAGACGGCGAGGTACCGCTCGTCGCCGTCGACGAACCGGGATCCCGCCGCGACCAGGGTCGTCGCCAGCACCGCGTCGCCCGTCACGGGACGGCCCTGCAGGGTTCCGGGCAGGGCGTCCGCGGGCGGGAGCTCCCCGGCGTCCGGGGCGCGCTCGTAGGTGCCGTATCTGTGCCCCGCCTCGCCTCCCGCCCAGCGCTCGACGCCGTTGGGGTGCGGCTCCTCCGCCGTGTCGGAGTTCTCCTCGGTCCCCTGCGACCCCATCAGGGCCATCGCGTTCGCCAGCGCGCCGCGGCGGCCGCGGTCGTCCTCCGCGACGTAGACGATGCCCTCGACCACCTCGCTCCGGAACTCGTCGTCAAAGGTGAACGTGAACGTCCCCGTGCCGCTCTCGTCGAAGCGGCCGGCGTAGTCGCCGGTGAGGCGTGCGTCGACCGCTCCGACCCGGACCGCGACCTCGTAGGTGCCGTCCTCCCCGAGCGGCACGTTGTCGCCGGCGTGCAGGCCCATCTCCTGTGAGACCATCGGCCACGGAACGTGCGTCGACCCGGACTCGCCCTCGCGACCGACCGTCAGTTCGAGGCCGGTCTCGGCGGGGATCACCGCGCCCGTCTCGGGGTCGCGGACGGTCACCATCAGGTGGACGTCCTCGGCGCCCGAGGGCTCGGTCCGTTCGACGGTCTCGCCCGTCACGGTCCAGAAGGCGTGCGGATACGTCACCATCGGCACCACCTCGTAGGGGCCGGCCCGGATCGGGTCGAGGTGTCGCATCGCCTCGAAGTGGGTCGGAACGTACACCGCGGCCGGCGGGTCCTCGACGCGCGCGAGCGTCGGGCCGCCCCCGGCGCCCGTCCCGGTGTCCTCCGTCGCCGTTTCGGCCGGGCTCGAGACGCCCGGGTCCGCTTCCGACCCGTCGCCCGCACACCCCGCGAGCGCGCCGGCGAGGCCGGCCGCGCCCGCGGAGAGCGCGCAGCGGCGGGTGAGCCGGGTGGCGATCCCCGTCTGTCGGTCAGGCGACTGCGCGTCGTCGGTCGGTTCGTGCGGAATGTCATCGTCGGTCATGTGGTCGTGTGGGGCGGGGATTCGTGAGGGTCGAGGCAGGCGGCGTTCGTGAGAGTCGCGTTCGTCACTCCGGGGTCGGCGTCGGCAGGGCGCGGTGGCGCCGCGGCGGGAGCAGGTAGTTCCCGCGCCGGCGCACGAAGACGTACTGCAGGATGCCGTTGTTCACGCGGCTCCCGACCGCGGTCTCGTCGGCGATGTCCGCGCCGGTCATCGCCGCCCGCACGCGGACGAACTCCTCGATCCGGCGCTGGTTCGTCAGGAAGTGGACGCCCGCGTGGTCGCCGTCGGTTGTGTCGAAGTCGCGGCGCAACAGGAGCGGCGCGCCGTCCTCGCGGGCGCGGGCGGCCTTCTGCGCGTGGCCGACGACGCCCGACTCGCGGGCGTACGCCACCGCATCCTCCGGCAGGTCAGCGACCGCGGGGTCCGCGCCGAGCTTCTCGCCCCAGTCGCCGACGCGCTCCTCCGCGGCGTGGACCGGGCTGAACAGCTTCGCGACGCGCTGGGCGTGGCTCTCCTGTCGCCACCACGCGTTGAGCTGGAGTCGGAGCGCGGCGACGTGCTGGGTGGTCGCGCCCGAGAACGGGCCCTCGGCGATCGTCACGCGGTCCTCCGTCGCCTGCGACGCGCGGAAGCCGTTCCGGAACCCCATCATCAGCGGCGCGCCCTCCGGGATCGGCGCGTCCTCGGGGAGCCCCGAGACCCCGCGGTGCTCCCGCGGGAGGCCGGCTCCGACGAACCCGGTTCGGCGGTCGACGGGGTCGAGCACGCCGGAGAGGTCCGGAACCGACTCCGCGCGCTCGCCCGACCGCACGGTCGTCGCCTCCCCGAACAGCGCCTCGTCCGCGGACAGAAGCGCCGCGGGCGCGTCGCTGGCGAGGTGGGCCAGGAGTGGCGCCTCGTCGAACGCCGGGTCCTCCATGTCGGTCAGGGCCGTCGGCGCGGGCAGGTCGACGGACGCGGGGAGCGACGCGTCGAACCGGTCGAAGTACGCCGACGCGTAGCCGACCGTGAACAGGAGCCCCTCGTTCGACCACGCGAACGCGCGTTCGAGCGCCGAGAGCGCTTCTCGAAGCGTTTCGCGGGCCGCTTCGCGCTCCTTGTCGTCCGTCGGGTCGACCGCGAGGCCGGCGTACCGGAGGACGTGGTGTCGCGGCGGGCGAACGTTCCCGTCCTCGTCGGTCGGGAGCGCGTCGTTCCACGCGTGCTGCCGGTCGGGCAACGCCGCGGGGTCGCCGGTCGGTACGTCCGCGAGGTCGCTCGCGCCCCCGTCGGTCCCGTCCGCCTCGGCGCCGCCGTCCGCACCGGAACCGGCCCGCGGCGCCTCCAGACACGCCGACAGCCCGGCCGCGCCGCCGAGCGCGACGGCCGCCTTCAGGAACTCGCGGCGCGGCGTCTCCGAGGGGTCGGGGAGGCCGTCTGTCGGGTCCGGGAGGGTCATTCGCGTGTGGGGTGTGGGGTCGCGGATAAATGAGAGCGTCGGGCGTTCCCGCCCGCACGAAGGACGGTCGCCGAGACAGGGCCGACGCGCCGTTCCGCCGACTCGGGGCGGTCGGCGTGCGCCGTTACTCCGACTCGTCGGCCGCGTCGTCGTCCGCGAGCCGGTCGTAGAGGTACGCGCCGCCGGCGACGCCGGCCGCGCCCGCACCGACGCCGAAGCCGGGCGCGGAGTCGCCCGTCTCGCCGCCGGCGTCCGTCTCCTGATCGCTACCGCCGTCCGCCGTGTCGGCCTCGGTGGCCGGCTCGTCGGTGGTTCCCTCCGTCGCCTCGTCGCCGGTCTGTGCCGCCGCGTCGGCGTCGATCCGGCCCTTCAGCTTGAACGCGTCGTAGCCCGAGGAGTTCGGCAGGTCGACCGTCTCGCCGTCGGACTCGTAGCCGTAGTGCTCGTCGTTCGGCTCGAACTCGCCGAAGACGCGGACGACCGGCTCCTCGGCCGAGGTGGCCAGGTCCGCGAGCGCGTCCGCCGCGAAGGTCACCTCGACGGCGTCGTCGGTCTCCGAGACGCCCTCGGCCTGCACGACCGCCCCGGTGCGCGAGACCGCGCGGTAGGTGTCCTCGACGACGCCCTCGGAGGCCTCGGGGTTGGGCAGCGTGACCGTCGTCGTGTCGCCGTCGACGGAGACCTCCGCGTCGCCCAGGTCCTCGTCGACGCGGATCATGCGGTGCTCGCGCTCGGGCGCGACCGTGTCGCGCTCCTCCAGCTTGTCGATGGTGTACGGGCCCTGGAACTGCCCGGACTGGAGGACGAGCTCCCCGTCGCCGATGACGGAGTTGCCCGCGACGTAGTCGTTGGTCGCGACGAGGTACGTCTCGTCCTCGTCGTAGGGCTCGCCGCCGACGAACAGGTTGTCGATCTCCCCCTCGTCGTCGTGGCCGGTCCACTCGTAGGAGACGCCCGACACCTGGATGGCGGGCTGGGCGCCGTACTGGCTCGGGAGCGGGCGCACTTCTCCCTCGAGGTACTCGTACAGCTGTGCGCCCGAGAGCTCGTACACCTCGATCTCGTTGGGGAACGGGAGGATGTCCATCACGTCGAGGCCGGTGATGGGGCCGGGGCCGTACGTGCTCCCCGACCGGATCCCGCCGCCGTTCTGGGTCGCCACGTCGATCTCGCGGTCGAGGTCGCCGACCTCGCGCGCGAGGTCGGTCATCAGGTTCCCCCAGCCGGTCTCGATGGCGTAGTTGTCGAAGGTGGCGTTCAGCTCCACCTCGGACTCGACGATCGGCTCGCCGAGCCGGTCCTCTAGCTGACCGAGGTATTCCTCGGAGAGCGAGGCGAGCTCCTGGTCCGGCTCGACCGACTGCACGTCGACCGGCGTGTAGTTCTCTGTCTCCTCCGGGGGGCTCTCGTCGTCGCCCAGCGCCTCGGAGTTGTAGAAGTCGAGGCGCTCCCAGTCGGACAGGTCCCCGGACTCCATGTCGAACGTGAGCCGGCCGAGGTGGTCGAACTCGTCGCCGAACTCGGCGATGACCGTATCGTTGACCACCTTCGGCCCCGCGAACGTGATCCCGGAGTGGGAGCCCACGATGGCGTCGAGTCCGTCGACCGCCTCCGCGACGCGCTCCTGCTGGCCGCTGGAGATGTGCGCCGCACAGACGACGAAGTCCGCGCCCATGTTCTCCTTGAGCGCGGTCGTCGCCTCCTGGGCCGCCTCCACGTTGTCGATGACCTCGTACTCCTCCGGGTAGTCGGTGATCGAGTAGAAACCGTTGACGACGAGTCCGAAGACGCCCAGCGTGACGGAGCCGGGGTTGATCGTCAGCCAGCGGTCGGTGCCGGGGATGGCGTCGCCGTCCGGCGTCCGGAGGTTCGCGACCGTCCACGGGAACTCGCTGTCCGAGAACCGCTGCTCGGCCACGTCGATGCCGAAGTCGAACTCGTGGTTGCCCGCGCCGACCGCGTCCGGTTCCATGTAGTTGAGCGCCTCGATCATGTGTGCGCCCTCGTACTCCAGTCCCAGCAGCGACGGCGCGAGGTCGTCGCCGTTCCCGATGAAGGCGCTGTTGCCGTACTCCTCGCGGAGCCGAGCCGCCTCGACGTAGTAGCGCGCGAGGGTCTTCTCGGCGTCCGAGGCGTCCTCGAACCGACCGTGGAAGTGCGTGTCGTGAACGATGGTCAGCGTGTCGCCGTCCTGTGCGGCCGCGGCGCCCGGTGCCCCGCCGAGCGCCCCGACCGACAGACCACCCGCGGCCGCCGCGAGCAGGGTCCGTCGGCGCGTCTCGATACGGTCGTCCGCGGGTGTCTCACCCATGGCAATTCGTGTTCAAGGCTCTTTCTTGTATCTTTCCCTCGACGAATCGATGACATTTATCCACATATGGAGGATCGTGGACCCGAACGGAACCACGGGGAGTCGGGGGCGAGAGACACCCGTCGCTCGGCAGTTCGTGCAGAGTTTTTGCGAGGGAAGAACGCCCCGAGAGCGCCCTTCCGCATCACGGGGGGTGGACCCCGGCGATGCGAGGGATGCGATTTGAACGCATGGACCTCTACAGGAGCGGATCTTGAGTCCGCCGCCGTTTCCAGACTTGGCTACCCTCGCACGCGAGTTCCGGTACAGGAGCGTGCGTGTTTAACTCGTCGGTTCGTGGCCGCTCCGTCTCCGAGTCGGACGGTCCGCGGCCGGGGTGACGGGGCGCGGCCGAGTCGCCAACCGACCAGGGGCAACCGTTAGGCGCCCGCGGACCAAACACGGCCCATGGACGACCACACCCGTGATCCGGGCGTCGCCCCGCCGCTCGGCGACCCCTCCGGGTGGCGCGCGGACGACCGCGTCTGGGAGCACGCGACCCTCCGGCGCGCGACCGAGCACGGCGTCCGCCTGTTCAACGCCGGCGAGTACCACGCCGCCCACGACTGCTTCGAGGACGAGTGGTACAACTACGGGGCCGGGCGCGTCGAGTCCGCCTACCTCCACGGGATGGTGCAGGTCGCCGCGGGCGCGTACAAGCGCGCGGACTTCGCGGACGACGACGGCATGCGGAGCCTCTTTACGACCGCGCTGGAGTACCTCCGGGGCGTCCCGGCGGACTTCTACGGCGTCGACGTGGGAGACGTCCGCGCGACCCTGGACGCCGCGCTCGCGGACCCGGCGGCGATCGACGGGTGGCGCATCGAACTCGACGGCGCGCGCCCGGACGCGTACCCGGCCGACCGCGAGTACGCGGAGCGACTCGAACACGGACCGTGAGGCGTCCCCCGGCGCCGGCGGAGGCGCCCGCGGGAGCCGCCGGATCCGAACCCCACTTATCCGCCGGGGTGTTGGGATCCACCATGGAAGTGTTCGAGGTGGGGGAGGGCACCCCGGAGATCGCGGTCGTGGGCGGGATCCACGGCGACGAGCCCTGCGGCGTCCGAGCTGTCGAGCGACTGCTGGCCGACGACGAGGACGTCGAGCGGCCGGTGAAACTGATCATCGCTAACGAGGAGGCGCTGGCGACGGGCGAGCGGTACGTCGACACGGACCTCAACCGCGCGTTTCCCGGGGACCCGGACGGGAACGCCCACGAGGAGCGGCTGGCTCACCGCCTGCAACAGGAGCTGACCGGCTGTACGACGCTGGCGATCCACTCCACGCAGTCGTACGCGGAGCCGTTCGCCGTGATCGACTCGATGGACGAGGTGACCCGCGGCGTCTGTCCCCACCTGCCGGTCGACATCGTCATCCAGACCGACCGGTTCACCGAGGGGCGCCTCATCGAGCACCCGCACACCATCGAGGTGGAGGCGGGCGAGCAGGGGACCGACTCGGCCGCGGACAACGCCTACTGGCTCGCGCGGGCGTTCCTCGCGGCGACGGGCGCGCTCCCGGCGCCGGCCACCGATAGCGTCGTCGACGCCGGCGGCCGGGACGAGATCGACGTCTATCGGCTGTTGGAGCGGATCCCGAAGCCCCCGGCGGCGGACTACGAGGTGTTCGCGCGCAACTTCGAGCGCGTGCGGGCAGGCGAGGCGTTCGCCGCCGCGGACGGCGAGCGGCTCGTCGCCGACGAGGACTTCTACCCGGTGCTGCTGTCGGCGCACGGCTACGAGAACCAGTTCGGCTACGTCGCGGACTACGCCGGGTCGTTCGCCTGACGCGGTCGTCCCGAGCCCCTCAGCGGCACGCGGCGCGTTCTTCCGCTACTCCCGCGTCAGCTCCAGCACCGTGAGCGTCTCGAACGGGAACGACTCCTCGACGGCTTTCTCGTGTTCGAACCCCGCCGCCTCCGCGAGCGCCAGCACCTCCTCGTACCCGGTCAGCGAGCTCACGAGCAGCAGGACGCGTCCGTCCGGCCGGAGGACGCGCCCCACGTCCGCGAGGAACGGCTCGATCAGCTCACGGCCGGTCTCACCGCCCGACAGCGCCGCCTCCATCCAGTCGGACCACTCGTTGTCGGGCTCGGTCGGCAGGTACGGCGGGTTGAACAGGACCGTCTCGAAGCTGCCGTCGGCGAACGGCGAGAGCAGGTCCGCGCGGACGACCGACAGCCCGCGGTCGCGCGCCTCGCGGCAGGCGTGCGGGTTGAGGTCGCTGGCGACCACCTCGCAGTCGGTCCCCGTCGCGACGCGCTCCGCGACCCACCCCGAGCCGGTCCCGACCTCCAGGGTTCGGCCCGCGGCGCGCTCCAGCGCCGCCTCCGCGAGCAGGCCCGAGTCCTCGGCGGGCTGGTAGACCGCCGTCTCGGCACCGCGGCGCTCGGCGAGGTCGGTCATCGGTCGCCGCCCCCGTCCGAGGCCTCTTCACCCCGACCCCGGTCGTCGGCGTCGTCGAGGCGGACCCCGACGCCGCCCTCGCGGGCGGAGTGCGTGCGCTGCGGGAACGGGATGGTGATCCCCTCCTCGGCGAACGCCTCGTGGACCGCGGCGATGACGCCCGTGCGCGTGCGCCACCGCTTCCGGGAACTGGGGTTGTCGATCCAGTAGCGCACGCCGAGCACGACCGCCGAGTCGGCGAACCGCTTGCCGACCACCTGCGGCGACGGCATCTGCAGGACGTTGTCGACGCCCTCGACCGCCTCGACGGCGACCTCTGCGGCGCGCTCCGGGTCGTCCTCGTAGTCGACGCCGACTTCGACCTCGATGCGGAGCCGGTCCTCCTTCGTGCGGTCGAGCACCGGGTTTCCGCCGATCACGTCGTTGGGGATGGTGACGTGCTCCCCGTCGAACGTCCGGATCCGCGTGTTGACGATGGTGATGTCGGTGACGACGCCCTCGTACTCGCCGACCTCGACCCAGTCGCCGATCTCGAACGGCCGCGAGAACATCAGGACGATGCCGGCAAGCACCGCGCCGAGCGTCTGGCGGGCGGCCATCCCGACCACGATGCCGAGGAAGCCGGCCCCCACGAGGAGGCTGCCGAGGTTCTCGGTGAACAGTCCGACCACCACGAGGAACGCGACCGCGTAGATCGTCAGCTGCGTGAGCCGGTAGATCACCTCCTGCTGATGGTCCGAGACCGAGTCGCCCGCGCTCACGATCTCGCGGATCACCTGGCCGACGAAGTCCGTCAGCGCGTAGGCGCCGCCGAGGATGACGATCGCGAGGACGATCTCCGGGACCTGGCCCGCCAGGTCGAGGTTGCCGTACGCGTCGTAGAGGGCGCCGCTCAGCTCCCAGACGCCGAGCATCCCGAGGACGCCCAGCGCGGTGGTCCCCGCAATGGCCGTCGACAACACCAGCCGCTGGACCGCCCCGAGGTCGCCGCCACGGCGCTCGCGGTATCGCCGGACGATGAACCGCACGGCGAGGATCGAGATCACGATGGCGACGGTGACGGCGAGACGCGTCGTCGTGTTCAGCGACAGTTGCGCGAGGTCCGTCACGGTGATCACTCCGGCTGGCCGTGCTCGCGCGCCAGCTCCGCGAGCGCCGCGAAGCCGGCGGGCGCGAGGTCACCCGGCCGCTTGCGGAGCAGGTCCTCGTCTGCCGCCTCGACGACCGCCTCGGGTGCGCCCAGCCCGGAGATGTGGGCGGTGTTCCGGATCGCGTTCCGGACCGTCTTGCGGCGCTGCGTGAACAGCGCCTTCACGAACCCGAGGAAGAACGCCTCGTCGGCGACCTCGTAGTCGGGGTCCCGGGGCGTACACCGCACCACCGCGCTCTGGACCGCCGGCGGCGGCGAGAACGCCTCGCGCGGAACGTGCTCCGCGATCTCCACGTCGGCGTAGTGCTGGGCGGAGACCGAGAGCCGACCGTACTCGCTCGTCCCCGGCTCCGCGACCATCCGCTCGGCGAACTCCTGCTGGAACATCAGGACCATGGGTCGCTTTTCGGGGAACAGGCGGAAGGCGATCTCCGAGGACGCGCCGTACGGCAGATTTGCGACACAGGCGGTGAACTCGGGCAGCGCCACGTCCAGGGCGTCGCCGGTCACCACCTCCAGCCGGCCGGCCGCGACCGCGTCCGCGAACTCCTCGCGGAGGAAGCCGGCGTAGTCGGCGTTGCGCTCCACGACCGTGAGAGTCCCGTGACCGTCGGACTGCCCCCGGTCGCCCGCGTCGTCCCCGACCCCCTCGCCGCCGCCGACCAGAGCGAGCAGGCGGTCGGTCAGCGCGCCCGCACCGCCGCCGATCTCCAGCACGCGGCTCGTGTCGGTCCCGTCGGGGAGGTAGCCCGGGATACGGTCGAGCACGCGGTCGTCGACGAGGAAGTGCTGATCCTGATCGGGATCCACGGCGAGGCCCGCACGGCGGATCAGCGCGTCGGGATCGCGGTCGCCCGTCGGCCGGCCGTCCCCGTCCGCGTCGGGCGACGCCGGTGTCGATGGGTCGGTCATTGCCCGCGGCTACGCGACGATTCCGGGTAAAGCCCCCGTTTTCGGGTGCTGGCTCCTCGACGAGGGGGCCGCGGCTCCGCGGACGGCACTACCCCTCGTAGCCGACGAACCGCTGGTACTTCAGGTCCTCCTCGCGGAGCTCCTCGACGATGCGGTCGACGATCACCTCCCGGGGGCTATGCAGTCCGGAGATGCGCTCTTCGACGTCCGCGAAGCTCTCGAAGGGGCCGCGCTTGCGCTCGTCGAGGATGTCGTTCCTGAGCTTCTCGCCGATGCCCGGCAGCAGGTTGAGCTGGTGGAGTCGGAGGCTGATCGGTCCCGCCTCGTTGTAGAAGTCGACGAAGCGGCGCTCGTTCGCCTCGACGATCGCCTCGACGGCGTACTCCAGTTCCGCGTCCGCGTTGTGCGTCAGGTCACCGAGGTCGACCTCCCGGAAGCGGTCGATCACGTCGGCCGCCTCCGGTCCGATCCGGATCCGGTCACCCACCGAGAGCTCCTCGGCGGACGACAGCGTCAGCTCGTACAGCTGGAACTGGGGCTCGCCGAGCGCGTACGCGACCGGCGACTTCTGGGATGGCGGGCGGTCGTCGCCCGGACGACCCTGCGGAAGCACGTCGAGCAGGACGGCATACTCCCCGCTTTCGCCATCGGAAGCGGCGTCACTCGCGGCCGTGTCGGCCGCAGCGTCCCCGTCTGCGGTGTCCTCGTCCGCGACCGCGCCGGACGCCGAGTCTCCGTCGGACTCCGTGTCGGCGGCCTCGCCGCCGTCCGCGAGGAGGCGGCGGGTGGTCGCCGCGGTCGAGACGCTCCGGCCGGTCCCGGCGTCGTGAGAACTCATGCCCGTCACTACGAGGAGGTGATACTTAAGAAACCGCCCGCGGCGGTCGGCGTTCCGGACCGACCGCACGGACGGGACGCCCCGGTTCCTGCCGGGCGTGGGCCCCGGCGTTCAGGCGTACTTCGCGACGACGTCGAGGATGTCGTCCAGCTCGTCGCCGCTCAGCGAGTAGCGCTCCTGGGCGAACACCGAGCGGAGTTCCGTCCGGTCCTCGGGAAGCAGGTCCGCGATCTTGATCGCGGTCGTCTCGTCGACCTTCTCGAGCTCGACGAGCTCCTCGACGAGTTCGCGGGACTCCTCGCCGTCGAGGAGCGCGAACCGGTTCGCGTGCTCGATGGCGCGCGCGAGCTCGTAGCGGAGGTCGCGCTCCTCGTCGTCGGCGCGCTCGGCCTCGATCTCGGCGAGGATCTCCTTGGCTTCCGCCGTGGTGATCGTCTCCTCGTCGAGCTTCTCCTTGAAGATCGTCATCGCGTCAGTTCTCTTGGAGGCGCATGTGCGCCGCCGTGACGATGAGGGTCTTGTCCTTGCCGCCGTCGGTGATCTCCACCTTGTACGCGGAGCCCTGCTCGCCGATCACGGTCCCGGTTCGGCCGTCGAAGCGGGGGTGGAAGCGGCCCTTCGGCACGCTCGGGTCGATCTTCAGGTGGACGCTGTCGCCCTCGTCGTACTCCTGAATGGCACGCTGCGGCGGCGAAATGCCACGGTTCCGCGGTTTGTTCGCTAGCTTGTTTCGGGTCGCCTTCTGAGGCCCATTGGAACTCGGCATAGTCGTGACCCGAGGTTCCGTCGGGGCGCGTATAAATGGTGCGTTCCGCGACGGGATGCGTCACGGCCTCCCACGGCGCGTTCGCAGTCGAGATCGATGCTGAGTAGTGTAGACTGGTCCAGAACACTTGCATTTCTGAAACTCGCGGCGGTGCTGTGCGGTCACGGTGTGTTTGCGGTGCTGTCGGCGCGCGCCGCGGCGACCGCGGAGCGTGTCGCCGCGACTGCGGAGCGTGTCGCCGCGACCGCGCGAGGTCGCCGGCGCGCCACTGCACGCCGGCTGCTCGAAAATCTCCGATTCGGTGGAGGCGGCGGCACGGCCGCCTGTGGTGTCGTGCGGTTCGCGGCCGGCCCGCGGCCGGGGTTGGGGAGGTGCGAGGCCTGCGGGCGGTTGCGGGGCGGTTGCGGGGCGGTTGCGGGGCGGTTGCGGTGCGGTCGCGGTGCGGTCGCGGTGGGCGGGACTGAAAGGGGCAGCCTGCTCGGGCTTTCTCGGTGTTCCTGTCCCCGGCAGCAGCACCGACCGCAGTCACAAAAACACCACCTAGTGACAAAAAACAGATAAAAACACACCGCTCCACTAAGTTTCGGCGTGGTCACGAGGCGTTTCGAACTTCGGCTGGTTCCGAGTTCCCGATTCGGATGTGGAAAACCGCGAACGCCGTCTCCGGCGGATGTAGCGGCTGAAGCGCTCGGTTACACCGGAAACGTGGTGTGTGAAGAAGTCGCTATCGGAAACGTTCGAAGCGGATTGGCGCGTCGGTCGCGACGCGCGTCGGTCCGCTAGTGGTCCTCGTCCTCGTACACCCAGGCGGCGGTGTCGAGGCCGTAATCGACGAGTTCGTCGTCGTCGAACCAGAGGTCGATCTCACGGACGTTGGCGCCTTCTTCCTCGTGGTCCGAGGCGTGGATGACGTTGTGTCCGAGGTCGAGGCCGAGGTCGCCGCGGATGGTGCCGGGCGCGGACTCGGCGGGGTCGGTCTCGCCGACCATGCTTCGGACCTGGGCGGTCGCGTCGGCGCCCTCCCAGACCATCGCGAAGACGGGCCCGGAGGTGATGAACTCGACGAGGCCCTCGAAGAAGGGCTCCTCGGAGAGCTCCGCGTAGTGCTCGCGCGCGAGCTCCTCGTCGACCTGCATGAACTTGCCGCCGACGAGCTTCAGGCCGCGGTCCTCGAAGCGGGAGACGACCTCGCCGATGAGGCCGCGCTGGACGCCGTCCGGCTTGACCATCACGAAGGTCCGCTCGTCGTGGTGGCTCATTCGTTCTCGCCCTTGGCGGCGCGGCCGGCCTCGGTCCACTCGAGGTCGCGGGCCTCACGCCCCATGAAGTAGTTCTTCTCCGCCTTCGAGTCGACGAAGTGGAGAACGGTGCCGTCGACCTTGACGTACATCGTGCCCGTGCCGGGCTCGATCTCCTCGCCGGTGTAGTCGCACGTTCGTGTCTCTACCATGATCTACTGCCCTCCGATGGAGTCCGCGTCCCGCTGAGTCTCGCGGAGCTGGAGCACGTCGCCCAGCCGCACGGGACCCAGGACGTTTCGCGTGATGATCCGGCCCTGGTTCGAGCCTTCCTGGATGCGGCACTTGACCTGCATGGCCTCGCCGTGCATCCCGGTTTTGCCGACGACCTCGATGACCTCCGCGGCCGTCGAGTCGCCGGTGCCCTCTTCTGCGCTCATGGCGGGTTACCGGAGTTCCTCGACCTTCTCTGCGATGTCCTCGACGTCGTCGGACGCGTCGCCCGCGTCGACGACGGCGGCGGCGGCGGAGCCGACCTCCAGGCCGGCGGCCTGACCGACCTCGTCCTGCGTGTCGACGAAGACGACCGGGATGCCCTTCTCCTCGGCGAGTTCGGGGAGGTGCATCACGATCTCCTCGGGGGAGACGTCCTCGGCGACGAAGACGAGGTCCGCGTTGCCGCGCTCGACGGACTTCGTGGTCTCGTTGGTTCCTTTCTTGACGCTACCGGTGTCTCGGGCGACCTCGAGGGCCTCAAGGGCTCGTTCTGCGAGGTCGGCTGGGGTGTCGTAGTCTACGTAAACTGCCATGGTTGTTCACCTTTCCTCCCCGTGGGCTCGCGTGCTCGTGCCGTGGCCGATCCCTAACGACACTGCACATCATCAACCCCGAAGAGGCTGTACCCCGGAATACTGTGGGACACCATAAAAGCGCTTTCAATGCGATCCGGCCGTGGGACACCGGCTCATGCCCCGACGCGGCGGGGTTCGGGTCACGCGACTGACCGGTCGCGAGCGGTCGCGGCCGCGGTACGTCCCCCCGCGGGGCCTGCCCACTCCGAGTCCTTTTACCCGATGGGGAGCCACTCTCCGCCGAATGGCTCGGCTCCTCCACTACTCCGACATCGAGAACGTCTACGACACTCCGGAGCGGGCCGCCCGCCTCGCCGGCCGGATCCGCGAGCTCGACGGCCCGGACGCGGCGGTCGTCGCGACCGGCGACACGACCGCGCCGGGCGTCCTCTCGCTCGTCGCCAAGGGCCGGCAGGTGACGGACTTCTACGCGGCCACCGACACCCTGCTCGACACCTTCGGCAACCACGAGTTCGACTACGGCCCGGACGCGCTCCGCGACCTCGTGGCGGACGCCGGCCCGACCTTCGTCTCCGCGAACGTCCGCGACGAGAACGGGGACCCCTTCGGCCGCGAGGCGGGCGTGGTCCCGCACGCGGTCCGCGAGGTGGGCGGCGACCGCGTCGGCTTCGTCGGCCTCACCGACCCCGCGACCGACTCGCTGAACCCCCTCGCGGCGCCGCTGACGTTCGACGACCCGCTCCCGGCCGCCCGTGAGGCTGTCGCGGAGCTCCGCGCCGAGGGCGTCGACCACGTCGTCGTCCTCTCGCACCTCGGCTCCGCTGACGACGACCTCGCCCGCGAACTCGACGTGGACGCGGTTCTCGGCGGGCACGTCCACAGCCGCAGACACGAGTACGTCGACGGCGTCCTCCTCGTCCGACCGGGCGTCAACGGCCAGTGCGTGATCGAGGTCGACCTCGACGGTGCCGCCGACGCACCCGAGGACGGAGTCCCCCGAGATGCACCGGCCGCGACCTTCCACGAGCGCGACGGCGCGGCGCCGCACGGTGACCTCCGCGAGGCGCTGGAGCGGCGCATGGCCGCGGCGGACCTCGGCGAGGTCGTCGCGCACGTGGACGAGCCCATCGAACGCGCGGGCGAGGTCGTCCACGGCGGCGAGTGCCGGATCGGGAACTTCGTCGCGGACGCCTTCCGGTGGGCCCACGACGCGGACGTCGGCCTCTCGAACGCCGGCGGACTTCGGCAGGGAGATCCCTTCGCGGGCGCGGTGACGAAGGCGGACACGATCAGCCTGATCCCCTTCGAGGAGCCGGTCGTCGTGACCGAGCTGACGGGCGCCGAACTGCGCGCGGTCCTCCGCGAGATGGCCGCGCCGGACGTGGACTTCGGCGAGGACGACTGGTGGCACGGCCACGTCTCCGGCGCGCGCGTCGTCTGGGACGCCGAGGCGGCGGAACTGGTCGAGGCGACCGTCGACGGCGACCCGATCGCAGCGAACACCACCTACACGCTCGCGACCTCCGAGTACCTGCTCCACTCCGACCACGAGTTCCCGACGCTGGAGGAACGCCACCGCGCGGGCGAGGACGGCATCCAGCACGAGGTGCTGGCGGAGTACGCCCGCGAGCACGGCATCGACCCCGAGATCGAGGGCCGGATCCGGATCGTCGAGGGGGCGCGGTCGACCCCCGCCCCCGACGCCGCGGAGTGAGCCGGCCGGTGCCGAAAGGGGAGACTCTTTGAGGGCGCCGGTCGACTGCCCGGGCATGACGCTGGTCGTGGTTCCCGTTCGGTACCCCCTGTCGAGCCACTCGAAGGCGACCCTCAGCGAGGCGATCCGGATCGCGGACGAGCGCGACGCCGACCTCACGGTGCTGCACGTCGACCTCTATCAGGACAGCCACAACGTCACCCGGATGGCGCTCAAGCGGGCCGTCGAGCGGGAGTTCGGCTCGCTCGACCGCGCGCGCTACGTCGTCCGCAAGGGGTTCCTCGTGGAGGAGTCGATCCTCGACGAGGTCGCCGCGGAGGGCGCGGACGTGGTCGTCATCGGCTCGAAGCAGGCGGGGCGCTGGCGGCGGATGGTCCGGAAACTGCTCTCGGACCCGGACATCGACGCGTTCCTCCGCGAGAAGCTGGACGCGACCGTCATCTCCGTCGAGAACTGAGCGGGGCGAGAACCGGACCGAACGGAGCGCCGCGGCGGCCGACCGTGTGACGGTGGGACTGGGATTTGAACCCAGGAAGCCGTGAGGCTACCTGCTTTCAAGGCAGGCGCAATGGGCCACTCTGCCATCCCACCGCGACTGCGCGTTGGCCGGGCCCCGACTAATGAATGTCGGTCGGCGACCGACCGGCGGCCATCCGTCCGCCGCGACCGTCGCCCCTCACGGCAGCCGGAGACGGGTCGAGACATCGTTCCAGCGTCAGCCTGTCCGCTCCCGTCAGTGATCCCGACATCCCGGCGATATGCGTCGGCGTGCGCGAGGAACGCGCGCTACTGCACGCCGGTTGCTCGAAAAGCTCCGATTTTCGGTGGAGGCGGCGGCGCGGCCGCCTGCTGTGCGGTTGCCGTGCGGTTGCGGGGCGGTTGCGGGGCGGTACTGCCGCGATGCAGTGCGGCGCGGTGGGGATTTCTGGATGCTGCTGTCGAGAGCAGCGGAATCTGCAACAGAAACGGAACAGTCAGAAAACGCGTCGTCCGGAGAGCCGGCTGGGGCGTTCGAACTTGACGACGCCCGCGCGTTCGGACCGTCCCCCTCACCACTGCGTTTTGGACTCCCGAGACTCCCCTCGTGAAGCGCGATCAGTCCCGGATCAGCGTCGGGTCGCCGTCGTCGCCGTCGACCACGTCCAACCCGAGGTCGTGGACGAATCCGGCGACGTGTTTCGGGACGACGCGCTCGGCCGCGAACCGGGCGCGCAGCGTGGCGACCGCGTCGACCAGGTCCTCGCCGGTCGCGAGCGTCGGCGTCGCCTCCAGGAACTCGGTCTCGTTGCCCGCGTCCGCGGAGCGCTCCGCGAGCGTCGTCACCGCGGGCGTCGCGAACGCGTCCGCGAAGTCGATCGGGTCGGTGAAGCCCGCGTAGTAGCACCGGCCGCCGGTCGAGGGGCCGAGCACCGTCTCCGCGGTGCGGAGCTTCATCGCGGCCGCGTCGACGATCTGTCTGGTCAGGAGCGGCGCCGTCGGGCGGACGACCGCGACCGACCGAGCGCCCTCCTCGCGCAGCAGGTGCGTGACGGTGTTGCCCGCGCGCGCCGCGAACGTCGAGCCGACCTGCGGCTCGAACCGCACGTCGTCGAGCGACGCCAGCGTGTCCGCGGCGATGGCGCGCAGTTCGGCCTCCGGCGCGAGGTCGGCCCCGTCGCTCGCGGTGTCGTCACCGCCGCTCGCGTCGCCCGCCCCCTCCGACAGCTGGTCGGCGGTCGGGTGGTTCACGAGCAGGTCCCCCCCGGAGCGGTGGACCGCGAGCATGGTATCGCGCAGCACGGCCTCGTAGCAGTCGGCGGCCTCGGCGGCCGACAGCGGCGAGGTCTCCGCGAGGCGGGTCAGAACGTGCCCCTCCCGGGGCGGCTCGGCCAGCACGGCCACGACGGTCATGAACGCCGGTCGGAGCGGGCGACCCTTCAACCCGCCGCTTCGACGGACCGACCGCGCCGCTCGCCGTGCGAGCGCGGCCGCGTCGACCGCGACGGAATCACCGACTCTGCCGACCCTTCGTCTGTCTGTAGTCGCGGCTGAGCACGTTCTCCCGCATGTGCTCGACGAACGCCGCCACGTCGTCGTCCGTCAGCGTCTCCGGGTCGGCCATCGGGACGAGCTCGAACCCGCGGCCGCGGACCGTGGTGGCGTGTTCCGCAGCCGCGTCGAAGCTCTCCGGGCGGCGCGTGGTGTACTCGACCGCCAACTCCTCCAGCGCGCGCTGCCCCACCGGGACGATGATCTGCGGGTTGATCATCCGGATCTCCGCGTTCAGAAACGGCTCGCACGCGAGGACCTCGTCGTCGGCCGGCGCACGGTCGGGATGCCGACACCGCGTCAGGTAGGTGAAGAAGACGTTCTGGACGTCGGGCTCGACGCCGGCCGACGCGTCGGAGTCCGCGGCACCGTCGGCCCCCTCCGCGACATCGGCCGCCTCCGCGGCGCCGGACCCCTCCAGGCCCGGCCCGGACCGAACGAACCCGAGGTCCGCGAACGCGGACAGGACGCGCTCGCCGGCCGCGTCGCCGACGAAGGGGACGCCCGCCGCGTCCGCGCCCGCGGTGGGTGCCTCCCCGACCACCACGAACTCGCCGCCCACGTCGCCGTAGCCGTGAACGACGTTCTGACGCGTCTCACAGAGCGCCTCGCAGTTGCGGCAGTCGGCGTCCATCCCGAAGGGGTTCGCGAACTCGCGCTGGTGAGCGTCCACGCCCGTACTCCGCCGTCCGGAGCCAAAACCGCACCGGTCGTCGCAGTCCGGTTCCGGCCCGACCGCCGACGGCGTTCGACCCCTCCGCGAATCACGACGAGGCGAAAGTCCGGACTGGCGGCGCCCCGGAACAGGATTTATTAGCACATGTCGATAGCCCAAGGCATGTCCACCGATCCGGGTGATGGGGGAGCGATAGCGACGTTTACCGGGACGCCGGTCCTCGTCCGGTTGCTTGACCGGATCGGGATCCGGCGTCTCCTGCCGGAGCGATTCGCGTCGGAACCGATCAACGCGCTCACCGCGTACAGCGTGCTCGTCGTGTTGCTCGAGAACGGCGTGTTGCAGCTGTACAACCTCTGGGCGGGCTACGAGGTGGTGTACCTCACGAATCCGCTCAGGCTCCTCAACGCCGCGATGCTCGTCGGCGCGGCGATGGCGACGGGCGCGCTGTATCGGCGGTACGGCCGTGCCGTCGAGCGAAGCCACCTCGTCGAGCGCGCGTCGTCAACCGAGCGCTTCGCGCCGCTCGTCCCCGACCGACTCACCGCCGCCCTCGTCCTCGTCGGCGTCGCGTTCACGGTGTATAACGCCGTGGCGATCCTCACGCTCCCGGAGCTGTACGCCGTGGGCGGGCCCGAGCGCGTCCTTCGGTTCGCCGTGATCCTGCCGCTCGGTTACGTGCCGGTGTTCGCGACGTTCCTCGCGACGTACCTCTCGGTCGAGGTGCTGTTGCCGTGGCGACTGCTGCGCTCCGAGGTGGATCTGGACTTCCTCGATCCGGAGAAGCTCGGCGGAATGCGTCCGTTCGGGGAGCTCGTGAAGTTCGCGTACTACTACCTCATGCTCGGGCTCGTCGGCTACGCGGTCGCGCTCTACGGCCCCTTCCTCCTCAGCGGCGTGTTCGCGTACACCGCACTCGAACGGCCGGGGGCGGTCGCGAACCTCGGATTCACCGCGGTCTGGGCCGCGGCCGTGGTGACGATGGGGTGGGGCATCTACGCGCTCCACCGATACATGAACCGGGAGAAGCGCGAGCAGCTCCACCGGCTGGACCGCCGGGCCCGCGAGCATATCGACGACCCCTGGCGGATCGAGAACGTGGACGTCGCGGAGCCGCCCGCGGAGTACGAGCGATACCGCACGCAGGTGGAGTATATCACCTCCACGAAGGAGTACCCCGCGACGTTCACGATGTGGTCGCAGATCGCGGTCGGGATCGTGGCCCCGAAGGCGCTTCAGGTGGTGCTGTCCGTGGTCTGAGTTCGCGCCGACGGGTTCGGTCCGGGAACGCCGTCGGCTGGAGCTCCTGACGGCGTCCGGAACAGGTGGCGGGCCGAGAATCAGGCGTCGTACGGCGCTCGCGTCGAGCCGGTCCCGAACGGTCGGAGGATCGACCGCACCGGGAAGCGGCACACGCCGACGGTTCGGTCGTCGGTCAGGCCAGCGCGTAGCGGTCGTCGGTCCCCTCGACGAGTCCCTCCTTGCGGAGCGTCTTCAGGATGCTGTACAGCGAGATCTTCTTCATCCCCAGCGACTCGGCCATGTCCGCCACGCTGGCGCCGTCGTTCGTCGTCAGGTAGAGATAGACCAGCTTCGCACGCGGCGACTGGAGTTCGGGCGGGAGCGCCGGCGTCGTGGCGCCCGTCGCTGTCTCGGGTTCCATCATCATACTCGACCACTGTGGTTCGACGATAATAAACCCCCTATTCAACGAACGTCGAAAACGGGAGTATCGCCACGAGCGGCCGCCTGACGGGGGATACAGAACTAATCCGCGTTCGAGTTAGTCGCGGTTCGCGCCGCGATCGCCGCAATGCGGGCGAAAAGTTCGACCCGTGACGGACAGCCGCTCTCACGGCGCCCGGTCCTGCGCGGCCCGGAGCCCGCTCAGTACGAGCGGACCTTCGGCTCGTAGGTCTTGTCCTCGCCCTCGAGGATGACCGGCTTGTAGCCGAGCTCCGGCTCGCCGTCGTTCCACGTGATCAGCGTGTGCTTGAGCCAGTTCTCGTCGTCGCGGTGCTGGTTCTCCTTGCGCCAGTGGGCGCCGCGGAACTCGTTGCGCGCGAGCGCGCCCACGGTGAGCGCCTCCGCGATGTCGAGGATGTTCCGCGTCTCCATGGTGTGGATCAGGTCCGTGTTGAACGTCCGCGAGGGGTCCGAGACGCCGACCTCCTGGTAGCGTTCGCGGGCGTCGCGGATGTCCGCGAGCGCCTGCTTGAGTCCCTCCTCCTCGCGGAAGACGTTGACGTTGGCCGTCATCGTCTCCTGTACCTCCGAGCGGACCTCCGCGTGGTTGATCCCCTCCGAGTCGAGCAGCTCCTCGACGCGCTCGCGCTCGGCCTCGACCGCCGTGTCGAGCACCGCGTCCCCGTCCGCGGCCCCGCCATCCGCGGCCGCCGGTTCGGTGCCCTCGTCCGGGTCGACCGCGCCGACGGGCACCGGCGAGTCGATCTCCGCGGGCTCGTAGTCGTCGCTCTTGCCGGTCGTGATCTGCGGCTCGCCGAGGTCGTCGCCGGCCGCGTGTTGCCCGGCGCGCCGTCCGAAGACGATGAGCTCCGGCAGCGCGTTGCCGCCGAGGCGGTTGCCGCCGTGGACGGAGACGCAGGCGCACTCGCCGGCCGCGTAGAGCCCGTCGATGCACGTCTCGCCGTTCTCGTCGGTCTCGACGCCGCCCATCGCGTAGTGCTGGCCGGGCTTGACCGGCATCGGCTCTTCCAGCCCGTCGGCGCCCTCGAAGTCCTCCGCGAGGTGGAGGATGTTCTCCAGCCGGTCGAGGATGCGCTCCTCGCCGAGGTGGCGCATGTCGAGGTGGACGTACTCGTCCTCGATGCCGCGGCCCTCGTTGACCTCCGTCAGCTCGGCGCGGGAGACAACGTCGCGGGAGGCGAGCTCGCCGTCGTTGTTGGCGTAGCCGTGCTCGAACATGAACCGCTCGCCCTCGTCGTTGTAGAGGATGCCGCCCTCGCCGCGGACCCCCTCGGAGATGAGGACGCCCGTGGAGGGGAGCGTCGTCGGGTGGAACTGGATGAACTCCATGTCCTCCATGGGGACGCCCGCGCGGTAGGCCATCGCGACGCCGTCGCCGGTGTTGGCGACCGCGTTGGTGGTGTGGTCGAACACCTGCCCCAGCCCGCCGGTCGCGAGGATGACCCCGTCGTTCGCGCGGAAGCCCTCCACGGAGCCGGTCTTGATGTCGTAGGCGACGACGCCGTGACAGCTCCGGTCCGACGGGCGCTCCTCGTCGGTGACCGCGAGGTTCATCACGTGCCACTCGTCGTAGACGGTGACGCCGCGTTTGACTACCTGCTCGTACATCGTGTGGAGCAGTTGGTGGCCGGTCTCGGCGCCCGCGTACGTCGTCCGCGGGAACGAGAGACCGCCGAACGGTCGCTGGGAGACGCGGCCGTCCTCCTCGCGCGAGAAGGCCATCCCCCAGTGTTCGAGCTGGATCGTCTCCTTCGGGCTGTCCTTACAGAGGGTCTCGACCGCGGGGGCGTCCCCGAGGTAGTCGGACCCCTTCATGGTGTCGTAGGCGTGGTCCGTCCAGTCGTCCCCGTCCCGGAGCGCGGCGTTGATGCCGCCCTCCGCGGCCCCGGTGTGGGACCGGACCGGATGGAGCTTCGTGACGATGGCCACGTCGGCCCCCGCCTCCTGTGCGGCGATGGCCGCGCGGAGGCCGGCGCCGCCCGCGCCGACGACGATGACGTCGTGTTCGTGCATGTGTGATCGTGTGGTTACCAGAACTTGAGGTTGTTCTTGACGGCCTCCCGCTTGAGCTCCTGGATGTGCTCGGTGAGCGGGATGTCCTTCGGGCAGACGTTCGTGCAGGAGAACTGGGTCTGACAGCGCCAGACGCCGTGTTCCTGTTCGAGGATCTCCAGCCGCTTCTGTTTCATCTCCTCGCCCTCCCGTTCGTCCATCGCGAAGCGGTACGCCTTGTTGATCGCCGCCGGCCCGAGGTACTCGTTGTCTCCGGCCGCGATGTTACAGGAGGACATACACGCGCTACACCAGATACAGCGCGTGGACATCTTCACCTTCTCGCGGTTCTCCCGGCTCTGTCGCTGTTCCTCCAGTTCCTCGTCGGGAAGGTCGTCGGTCTGGAAGTACGGCTCGACCGCCTCCATCTGCTCGTAGAAGTGCTCCATGTCGACGACCAGGTCCTTCACGACGTCCGCGTGCGGCAGCGGCTCGATCCGGATCGGCGTCTCCATATCCAAGTCCGACAGCTGGGTCTTACAGCCCAGGCGCTGAGAACCGTCCACGAACAGGGCGTCGGAGCCGCAGATCGCCTGCCGGCAGGAGTGCCGGAAGGTGAGCGAGGAGTCGTAGGTGTCCCGCGCGTACATCAGCGCGTCGAGGACGGTCATCCCCTTCTCGTAGGGGACGTGAAAGTCGTCGAAGCGGGGCTCCTGTTTGCCCTCCACCTCGGGGTCGTACCGGAAGACCTTGAGGTGGACCGTGTTCTCGTCGGCCTCCGCGGCCGCCTCCGCCTCGGCGTCCGCCTGTGCGCGTTCGGCCGCGCGCTCCTGCTTCTCGGCGCGGCGGCGGTCGCCGGCGGAGGGCGCCTCGGCCGGCGCGTCCTCCGTGCTCGTTTCGCTCGTCTCGTCCGTGGTCTGTGGTGCGTCCGTACTCATGTCAGTAGATCCCGATTCCGGCCCACGCGTTCGCGGTGCGGATCCCCTGTGCGATCAGGAGGACGCTCGCGGCGATCAGCGTCCACTTGACCGCGGTGCGTTTGGTGCCCGACAGGCCCTGATTGATCAGCGCGTTGTAGACGCCGTTGACGCCGTGGAACGTCGCCGTGATCAGGAACAGCACCATCAGCGAGTAGTAGCTCCACGTCTCCATGCGGCCGGCGCTCATCAGGAACGACACCTCGTCCGCGTGGTGGACGAAGTGGAGCAGGAAGAAGTGGAACGCCAACACGCCGATCAGGAACGCGGCCGTGATCCGCTGGAGGAGCCACGAGGTCCCGCCCGGCGTGAACGAGGAGTAGCGTTCGGCCATCTCAGAAGGCCCCCGCGATGAACGTCGGCACTGACGCGACGGTGATCGCTCCCGTCAGGATCAGCGACGCGTAGAAGCTCTTGTCTTGCGATTCCAGCCCGATGCCGAGGTCCACGAGCAGGAGCCGCGTCCCGTTCAGGATGTGGAACACGGCCACCGCGAGCAGCCCGACCTCGAGGATCCGAACGAGGAGCAGGTCCTCCAGCGTGACGATCGTCTGCGTGTAGACGTCCTCGCCCGCCGTCAGCACTGCTTCCTCGGCCCCCGCCGCCGGGATCGCGGTACTCAACACGGCAATATGGGTGAACAGATAGCCCACAAGCACCCAGCCGGTGAACTTGTGGAAGATCCAGGCCCACATCCCCGCTGAGAACTCCCGCCACCGGCCGAAGTCCTCGATGAGGCCTCGATTGTACGACTGACTCATGCCGTATGCGGGTCGGTCCCGCGGTGGTTTAGTAGTTTCTAACACGGCGTGTGGCGCGCGGTCCGACCGGGTCGGCACCGTCGCCGCGCCGTCGCCTATGCGCCGCGGGCGTCCGCGGGCGCCTGTTCGGCCTCGACCACGCGGCGGGTCGGCTCGTCCAGCTCGACGAGGTGACAGAGGGGGTTGCCCGGATAGACGACGGGGTTCTCCAGCACGCCGACCAGCAGTCCCGTGAACGGCGCGGCCACCGGCTCGTTGTCGTCCTTGAACGGGTTGGTGATCGTGGCGATGCGGTCGCCCTCGCGGACCAGCGCGCCGGAGTCGTAGTGCATGTCCACGATGCCGCCCGCGTCCGCGCGGATCCACGTCTTCTCGTCCGAGCCGGCGATGATCGTGCGCCACCCCGGCCACCGGACCGACGACTGCTCCAGCAGGCCGTACTCCGCGAAGGCGGACTCGACGCCCGCGAGCGCCGCGTCGATCAGGCCGCGCTGGAACCGGTGGGCCTCGCCCATCTCGACGGTTATCGTGGGGATCCCGGCCGCGGTCGCCTCCCCGCGGAGCGTCCCCGAGGGGCCCTCGCTGTCGATCACGACGTTCGATCCGAACGCCATCCCGAGCCGGTGGACGTCCTCGTCGGCCATGTCCGCGCGGACGTGGAGCATGTTCGTCCGACCGCGCGTGGACGTGTGGAAGTCGATGCCGAGGTCGCACGGCTCGACGAAGTTCGTGAATATCTGGTGGGCCATCCGCTTGGAGCTCGTCGACCCCGCACGTCCCGGGAACGACCGGTTCAGGTCGCGGTCGTAGACGGGCAGGTAGCGCTGCTGGGCCAGGAAGCCCGGCACGTTGAGCACGGGGAGACAGACGATGGTCCCCGCCAGCTCCGAGAGGTCCCACTCGTGGGCCACCTCCCGGACGACCTCGATGCCGTTCAGCTCGTCCCCGTGGGCGGCCGCCGACAGAAACGCGGTCGGCCCGTCGCGCTCGCCGTTGATGATCGTCACGGGGATCCGGACGGGGTCGCCGAGGTACGTCTCGCTGATGCCGTATCGCAGGTTCTGGGTCTCACCCGGCGCGACCGCACCGCCGTTGTAGGTGAAGGACCCGTCGTCGCTCATGCTCGCTCGGAGCACGGCCGCGGGGATATATATGGCGACCGCGGGACCGCGGCGGTCGGCGCCAGCGACCCCGATCCGCCCGGCCGTGACTTTGAGGGAGCGACCGGCCCAAGCGTCGGTATGATCGACCTCACGGACCGAACGGTCGTCGTCACCGGCGGGGCGTCGGGCATCGGCCGCGCGACCTGTCTGCACGCCGCCGAGCGGGGCGCGGACGTGGTCGTGGCGGACGTGCGCGAGGAACCGCGGCTCGACGGGACCCCCACGCACGAGCGGGTTCCCGCGGAGACCGACCGCGACGCCGCGTTCGTGGAGTGCGACGTGACCGTCCCCGCGGACCTGGACCGGGCCGCCGCGGCCGCGGACCGGTTCGGCGGGCTGGACGGCTTCGTCAACAACGCCGGCATCTTCCGGCGCGAGGCGTACGCGGCGGTCGACGAGGCCGACTACGACGCGATGATGGACGTCAACGCCAAGGGGACCTTCTTCGGCGGCCAGGCGGCCGCCCGCCACATGGACGCGGGGGCGATCGTCAACGTCTCCAGCGTCGCCGCCGGCCACGGCAACGCCGACCACCCCGTCTACGACGGCGCGAAGGCCGCCGTCTCGAACTTCACGAAGTCGATGGCCGACGCCTTCGCCCCCGAGATCCGGGTCAACGCGGTCCGACCGGGCGTGATCGAGACCGCGATGACCACCGAGGACGTGCCCACCGTCGGCGCCGAGCGCGAGGAACGCTACGAGGGCGAGATCCCCGCGGAGCGGTTCGGCGACCCCGCGGACGTGGCGCGGGCGGTCTGTTACCTGCTGAGCGACGAGGCCGATTACGTGACCGGCACGGAGCTGGTCGTCGACGGCGGCCTCTCGGCGGTCTGAGCGGACGGAGTCCGACGGTTCGGCCGACCGGTCTCTCGGGGGCCGACCGGCGGTGCGGCCGCGGCCGATCGTTTCCGCGATCCGAGGGAATAACTGAGGAGTTTTTACCGTCCCGTCCGACGACCACGTATGACGACAGATCCGGTGCGGGTGGGTGTGCTGTCGCTGCACAACAGCAAGGAGACGAAGGCGATCCTCAACGCGGTCGAGGACCTCGGTCACGAGCCGGTGTGGCTCAGACAGGAGAACGCCGCGATTTCGGTCGAAGACGGCGAGGTGACGGTCGAGCCGGATGTCGACGTCGTCGCCAACCGGCTGCTGCTGTCGAACACCGAACAGCCAGCGGAACTGCTCGGGCTGGCCTCGACGTTCGAGCGCATTCTGCCGATGCTCAACGAGCCCGAGAGCGTGCTGGGGGCGGTTCACAAGTTCGCGACCGCGGCGACGCTCGCCGACTGGAACATCCGCGTTCCCGACGCCCTGCTCGCGCTCTCGAACGACCGGCTCAACGAGGACCGCGAGCGGTTCGGCGACGTGGGCGTCTACAAGACGGCCATCGGCACCCACGGCGGCGGCACGTGGAAGGTGGACCTCACCGAACGCGTTAACCCGAAGGTCGGCAACCGGCAGGCGTTCCTCCAGAGGCTGATCGAGCGCGACTCGGAGAAACACCGCGACCTCCGAGTGTACACGGTCGGCGACGAGATCGTCGGCGCCATGTACCGCTACGCGCCCGAGGGCGACTGGCGGACGAACGTCGCGCTCGGCGGCGCCGTCGAGGACGCGACCGACGACATGCCCGAGGAGGCGGCCGAGACCGCGCTCTACGCGGCCGAGGTGATGGAACTCGACTACGCCGGCGTCGACCTCGTGGAGGGGTACGACGGCTGGTACGTGCTGGAGGTGAACCCGACCGCGGGGTTCAAGGGGCTGTTCAAGGCAACGGGTCGGAGCCCGGCGCCGTACATCGCCAAACACGCCATCGAGCGAGTCGGCGGCGAGGTCGACGACGAGGACGTCGAGCGGATCGCCGGACAGCTCGACGACTCCCGTCCTGCCTCGGCGCCGGAGCCGAAGGCGACCCCGGACGAGCTCCCGATGATCGGCTACATCGAGGAGGTCGTCGTCACGGGGACCTCCGGCTCCACGCAGGCGCTGGCGAAGTCCGACACCGGCGCGACTCGGACCAGCATCGACACGAAGCTGGCGGCCGAGATCGGCGCCGGCCCGATCAAGAGCATGACGCGCGTGAAGTCCGGCAGCGTGAAGTCCGGCAAGGCGCGGCCGGTCGTCGACCTGGTCATCGGCATCGGCGGCAACCAGCACACCGTCACCGCGAGCGTCGAGGACCGGAGCCACATGGACTACCCGCTCCTCCTCGGCCGCGACATCCTCGAGAACTACCGCGTCGACGTGCGTCGCCGCGCCGACGCGGACGCACAGGAGGAGAAGGAAGTGAAGCGGTACATCGAGGAGTAGGTCCCGGCGTTCGACCGTTCGCGGAGCACCGCGCGAGCCTTTTTGTCCGATACCGCGCCACCCGTCCCGTGACCTGACGACGCGCTCCGCGGCGAACTCGGCGGGCGTCCGGCGCACCGCCGCGGAGTCTGACGGTCGCGGACTCCCGGATCCGCGGGCGACCGAAGCGCCGGCTGTTCGCCACGCCCGAACCGCTGTCGGGGCCTCCGGTCAGTTCTCGTAGGCCGCCCAGATGTACCGCGTCCCGTAGCTCCGGTAGGGGCGCCACCGGTCGCCGATCTCCCGCATCTCCGCCCGCGAGAGCTCCGCGCCGTCCGCGTACACCTGCTCGATCCCCTTCCGCACCGCCAGGTCGCCCAGCGGCAGCACGTCCTCGCGCCCGAGGACGAAGATCAGGAACATGTCCGCGGTCCACGCGCCCACGCCGCGGATCGCGGTCAACTCCTCGCGAACCTCGCCGTCCGAGAGCCCCGTCAACCGGTCGCGCGAGAGGCCGTCCTCGCCCTCGAACGCCGCGGCCGCCGATCGGAGATAGTCGACCTTCGTCCCGCTGAGCCCCGCCTCGCGGAGCGCGTCCTCGTCGGCCGACAGCACCGCGGCCGGCGTCACCTCGTCGTCCAGCAGGGCGAACGCGCGGTCCCGGATCGCGTCCGCGGAGGCCGTCGAGAGCTGTTGGTTGATGATCGAGACGAAGAGCCGCCGGAACGGGTCCGCCGCCGGTTCGACCGACAGCGGGCCGTGTCTGTCCACCAGCGGCGCCAGCGTCTCGTCGCTCCGCAGCGTCGCGGCCACGTCGGGGTCGAGCGCCTCCGCCGAGTCCGGATCGTCGGTCGTCACGGTCGGAATTCGGGGAGCGACGCTCAAACCCCTTTCGCGGCCGTCCGGCCACGAGAAGAAACTTCTTCATCGTTGTTCGTTTCAAAAAGGGAAACGTTGAACCGCGGCGCCGCCGACCGCCCGCACATGGAGATCGAAGACGTCGAGCGGGTCACCGTCCTCGGCGCCGGAAACATGGGCCACGGTATCGCCGAAGTCGCCGCGCTCGCGGGCTACGAGGTCGTGATGCGCGACATCAAGGAGGAGTTCGTGGAGAACGGCTACGAGCAGATCGAGTGGTCGCTCGACAAACTCGCCGAGAAGGACCAGATCTCGTCGGCCGACGCGGAGGCCGCGCTCGACCGCGTCACGCCGCTGGTCGACGTGGAGGAGGCGGTCGCGGACGCCGACGTGGTGATCGAGGCCGTCCCCGAGAAGATGGAGATCAAGAAGGACGTGTACGCGGAGATCGAACAGTACGCGCCCGACGAGGCGGTCTTCGCCACGAACACTTCCAGCCTCTCGATCACGGAGCTCTCTGAGGTCACCGACCGGCCCGCGCAGTTCTGCGGGATGCACTTCTTCAACCCGCCGGTCCGGATGCAGCTCGTCGAGGTCATCTCCGGCGCACACACCGACGACGCGGTGCTCGACCTGATCGAGGACCTCGCCGAGGAGATGGGCAAGACGCCCGTCAGGGTCCGGAAGGACAGCCCCGGCTTCATCGTCAACCGCATCCTGGTTCCGCTGATGAACGAGGCGGCGTGGATCGTCGAGTCCGGCGACGCCACCATCGAGCAGGTCGACTCCACGACCAAGTTCGAGATGGGCCTCCCGATGGGCTCGTTCGAGCTCGCGGACCAGGTCGGGATCGACGTCGGCTATCACGTCCTCGACTACATGCACTCGGAGTTGGGCGAGGCCTATCGCCCGTGTCCCCTGCTCGTCGAGAAGGTCGAGAAGGACGAGCTCGGCAAGAAGGCCGGCAAGGGGTTCTACGACTACGAGAACGGCGGCGTCGACATCCCGACGGACGCCGCGCGCGACGACGTGCGCGACCGCCTGCTCGCGGTCATGGCCAACGAGGTCGCGGGCCTGATCGCGAACGACGTGGCCGACGCCGAGGCGATCGACCGCGCGGTGATGCTCGGCGCCGGGTTCCCGGACGGGCCGGCGAAGCTGGCCGACAGCGCGGGGCTCGACGGGCTCGTCGACACCCTCGACGAGCTCCACGAGGCGACCGGCGAGGCGCGCTACGAGGCCGTCGACTACCTCCGCGAGGCCGCGGCCGCGGGCGGCTTCTACGGCGCGGACGACGCGGACGGGAACGGTCCCGACGGGGCGGACTACGACACGCTCGAGGTGAGCGTCGAGGACCGCGTCGGCCGGATCACGCTCGACCGCCCGCACCGGATGAACACGATAAGCGCCGAGCTGCTCGACGAGCTCGCGGACGCCATCGACGCGCTCGACGCGGACGACGACGTGCGGGCGATCCTGCTCACGGGCGCCGGCGACCGCGCGTTCTCCGCGGGCGCCGACGTACAGAGCATGGCGGCCGGCGGCGCCGACCCCATCTCCGCGGTCGAGCTCTCCCGGAAGGGCCAGGAGACGTTCGGCAAGCTGGAGGAGTCGGACAAGCCGGTCGTCGCGGGCATCGACGGCTACTGTCTCGGCGGCGGCATGGAGCTCGCGACCTGCGCGGACTTCCGGGTCGCCTCCGCGCGCTCCGAGCTCGGCCAGCCGGAGCACAACCTCGGCCTCCTGCCCGGCTGGGGCGGCACCCAGCGGCTCGCCCGCATCGTCGGCGAGGGGCGCGCCAAGGAGATCATCTTCACCGCCGACCGCTACGAGGCGGAGACGCTGGAGGAGTACGGCTTCCTCAACGAGGTCGTCGGGAACGAGGAGCTGGCGGACCGCGCGGTCGAACTCGCCGAGGACCTCGCCGCGGGCCCGCCGATCGCACAGAAGTACACCAAGCGCGCGATGCACGCCGGCCGGACCGACGCCGAGGCCGGCCTCCAGGTGGAGTCCCAGGCGTTCGGCCACCTGATGAACACGGACGACCTGATGGAGGGCGTCACGGCGTTCATGGGCGACGGCGAACCGGAGTTCGAGGGGAAGTAGTTCCGGTCCGCGGTTCGGCTTTTTTTACTCAGGGCGGTGGAGACGTCGACGATGGCGAAACGGTATCGGAGCGGTTGGTGGCTCGAGCTGAAGTATCACCGGGAGGGGTGGACACAGGCCGAAATTGCGGACGAGTGCGGCGTGTCCGCTCGGACGGTCCGAAAGTGGATGGAGAGGCGGGGGATAGAGACGAGGGATCTCGTCGGTGAGGACCACCCGCTGTACGGGACGAGTCGCGACGACGACGTGAGACGACGAATCGCGGAGACAATGGCGGGGCGAGAGTTCTCCGAGGATGAACGGAAACGACTCGCGGAGGGCCAGCGCGGGCGGACGCTCACACGTTCGACGCGCGAGAAGATCGGCGAGGCGCTCTCGGGTCGTCAGCTTCCCGAGTCGACGCGGCAGAAAATGAGCGAGTCGCGGTCGGGTCGCTCGAACCCGATGTGGCGAGGCGGAGGGACCCTCAGATACGGACCCGGCTGGACGCGGGCACGTCGCGAGGCCCGGTCGCGGACGTCCGCTTGCGCCAACTGCGGGCACGATGGGGACGAATACCGACTCGAGGTCCACCACATCGTTCCGGTCCGGCTTTTCGACCGATCGGACACCCATCAACTCAGCGATGCACACGTACAGGGCAATCTCGTCGTGCTCTGCAAACGGTGTCACGCTCGGGCCGAACACGGCGACCTCTCCTTCGAACCCTCTCTCGAAACCGACATCCCTGAGGGGTACGACGAGTTGAATTGACTGGATTTATATATCCATGCTCCCTCCGTCGAGACGCGAGAGGGTAATCGCTCGCTTGGTGTAGCCCGGCCAATCATATCGGCCTTTCGAGCCGATGACAGGGGTTCAAATCCCCTAGCGAGCACTTCTGTCGCCGCTGACCGGCGAGTTGCGGCGCCGTCCGTGCCACCGTTCCTGTCCTGTCGTCACCGCTCCCGTCCTGCGGTCCCCCCGACCGCGGCAGAACGATATTTATGCACTGCCTCGCTACCGGCTGGTGTGTCACGCGCCCGGTTCCTCCCTTCCGTCTCCGACACGTCCGCGAACTCCGCCACGCCCGCGAGAGCGCTGCTCGCGGCCGCGACCGCCATCGCGGCGGTCGCCACCGCCGGGAGCCTCTACTTCAGCGAGGTGCTGGGGCTGGTCCCCTGCGAGTTCTGCTGGTACCAGCGCATCCTGATGTACCCGCTGGTGGTCGTGCTCGGCGTGGCGGCCCTCGAGGGGCGGTCCGGGGTCTGGCGGACGGCGATCCCGCTGTCGACGCTCGGCATCGGGATCGCGGCGTACCACGCGTTCCTCCAGCTATCGCCCGGCGTCTCCTGCGGGGTCGGCGGCGCGTGCTCCGCGGTCCTCTGGGAAGGGTTCTTCGTGTTCACCATCCCCCGGCTCTCGCTGGTCGCGTTTCTGCTCATCAGCGCGGTGCTGGGGGCGGTATGGCGGCTGGACCGCGGCGAGGGGTGACTGCGGCGAACGACGGGCGTGGAGAGCGCCGCCGTCGGCCGCCGACGAGCGCGACGCTTTCAAGTCCCGGCCTCGAACGCGGGGTATGAGCTTCCCGGAGCCGCCCGGCGGCTGGCGCGTCTGGAACGAGGAGTCCGAGGGGCGCGTCATCCTCGCGTACCGGCCCGACGTGTTCACCGAGGACGCGTTCCCGGCCGCGTGTCTCCCGACCATTTATCTCACGAACGGCTCCAGAAAGCGACGCCCGGGCGCGGGCCAGTACGAGACCGACGAGTGGCACGTCGTCCTCTTCCTGGAACCCGAAATCGAGGCGCTCGCGGAGACGTACGACGACCGCGGGGACGCGGTCGCGGGCGCACTGGCGGCGGCGTCACGGTTCGACGAGGGGCAAGTGGACTACCGCGATGCCTATCAGGTGCCGCGAGAGGAGTACTTCGAGCGACTCGACGAGTTGACCGGTCGCGAGGAGTGAGCGTTCCGGCCGCCGGTTCCCGCCGCGGTCACTCCATGTACAGCGAGTAGAAGATCACCGCGAAGCCGACGGCGGTGAGCGCGCTGTCGATGGCCACGCCGACGCTCACTTCGACGCCGATGATCTGGTGGAGGATCCCGCCGACGAGCGCGCCGAAGGTGACGACGCCGAACCCTGCGCCGAGGGCCCGCAGCGAGGGGTCACCAGTCCGGCCGTACGCCCGGAGCGCGTAGTAGGTGATACTCCCACCCAGAAGCAGGATGGCGGTCTTCGCGACGATCAACAGCAGTGACTCGTACATCATCTCAGGTTTCCTCCCGGACCTGTGACCAGAGGTGCGCGAGCCGCTCGTCGGCGCCGCCCTCCGGACGTTCGAACTCGACGACCAGGTCCCTGTCGTCGGTCAGTCCGACGGTGACGGACTCGAACGCGACCGCGTACCGCGTCGTGTGTTGGCCGTCCCGCCGTATCTCGGTCGATTCGTTCAGCAGATCCGCGTCCGTCATCGCGTCCAGCTTCCGGTAGGTGGTCGACAGCGGGATGTCGCACTCCTCCGAGATCTGGCTCGCGGTCATCGGCTCCTCGAGCGCGGCGATGATGCGCTGTGCGGCGTCGTCGCTCAACACGTCCAGTACGTCGCTCGGCGGCGGCGGCTCCTCTCGACGCGACGGGTCCCGCACCATACCCGCGATTTCCTGTCGAGAGGCATAAATCATCTGCGTTACGTCCGTCGGATCGGGGATGAGGCTGGGGGCGAGTTCGGGACGCTCGGACATAAGGCCGTTCCCGATTCTCGGCCCCGGGGAGCCGGTTTTTTGCTTATCAGTCCCGAACTCGAACGTGTTCGTGTATGACTCAGTACGACCGACGAACGGTGCTGCGTGCCGCGGGCGCGACCGCACTCGGCGTGTCACTGGCCGGCTGTTCCGGCGGGGGCGGCGGAGGAGGGACCGAGGACGGCTCCGGTGGCGGAGGCGGGGGCGACGACGGCCCCGAGCCGGTCGACGAGGAGCCGAGCTACGACGGCTGGTTCGACGACGTCGGCAACTACGAGTCGACGCTCGACTACACCGACGCGGACGAGGTGACGGTCGCGGTCGGGGCCGGCAACGGCCTCCAGTTCGAACCGCCGGCGATCCAGGTGGCTGCCGGGACGACGGTCGTCTGGGAGTGGACCGGCGAGGGTGGCGAGCACAACGTCGCCGCTGAGGACGACTCCTTCGAGTCCGATCTGAGCAGCGAGGAGGGCTACACCTTCGAGCAGACGTTCGAGGAGTCGGGCGTCCACAAGTACGCCTGCACGCCCCACCGCGCGTCGGGGATGAAGGGCGCCGTCGTCGTCGAGTAGGCCGGCGCGGACGCCGACCTCCCCTCCCGGTCGCCCCGTGGCCTTCCGGGGCGAAACGCCTATTCTGTCGGCCGCGGAACGCCGGATATGGTCTCCCGCGAGAACCGCGTGATCGCCGCCTGCATCGTGCTGGCCGTGCTCCTTCTGTTCGCGCTGAACGCCGTGACCGACCCGCCGTCGTGGGCGACTCTCGCCGTTCTCCTCGGCGTGGGCGTCCTCGTTCCGACGCTCGTCAACGAGTACCTCGGCCGCCGCGAGGCGTGACGGCTCGCGGTCCGTGACGCCGCCGGCGGCGCCGGCCTCGGCCGCCCGCGAGGTCGCCTACAGCTCCAGGTCCGAGAGGCGCGCGCGGGCGTCGGCCAGCGCGCCCTCGTCGTTCTCCCGGAGATACGTCCCGACCTCGTTGGCGGCGCGGACGAGTTCCTCCGCGTCCCGGGGCTCCACGTCGCCCTGCAGCGACTCGACGCGCTTGACGCGCTCGCGGAGCGACCCGAGCGCCTCGCGCGCCTCGGCGTCCGGATACTCGTCGAGGTAGGTCCGGAGGTCGTCGCGGTAGTCCGCGACCGCGTTCGCGACCGCGAGTCCCCGCGCGGCGTGCATGTTCGGCGGCACGGCCTCGGGGGCGGGCCGCTCGCCGTCGTCGGCGCCCGCGAGCAGGTCGAGCAGGTACGTCCGGTCGTCGTCGGTCGGGTCCCGGAGCCGGTCGTAGATGTCGACGGCCTGCAGCAGTTCGCGGGCCGCGAGCACGCCGTCGTCGAGCGGCAGGAGGTCCCCGCCGCGGACGAACCCCCGCCGGCTGAGGTACTCCCGCAGGTCGCGCTTCAGGTCGCTGACCCCCTCCGCGGGGAGCGTCCCCGCGGCGTCCCCGAAGCGCTCGCGGTGGGGGGTCAAGTCCAGCTCCGCGGGCGCGTCGGTGTGAAGCGTCCGGTCGCCGACGCCGACGCTCAGGAGGCTCCCGCACTCCGGGCAGGCGGTGTCGCCCGTCTCGTAGTAGGACCACCGTGCGCCGCACTCCTTGCACTCGCGCTCGCCGCGGACTTTCATGCCCGTCGGTTCGCTCGCTGGGGGGTAAAGCCCTGCGTCCGCGGTCACGCCGTGGCGTCCTCGGGGGCCGGCTCGACGGGCTCCCTCGCCCGGTCGCGGAGGCCAACCATTTGTACCCGCGGCGAGAACCTCGAGGGCATGACCGACCACGACCTCGCGCCGGAGGTGGCGGAGACCGCCGAGGCGATCGCCTCGATGGAGGTCCGCGGCGCGGCCACCATCGCGGGCGCGGCCGCCGACGCGCTGGCGGCACAGGCTCGCGCGACGGACGCCGACGACGCCGACGAGTTCCGCGAGACGATGCGCGCCGCGGGGCGTCGGCTCCACGAGACCCGCCCGACCGCGGTGTCGCTGCCGAACGCGTTGCGCTACGTGCTCCGCCGGATGGACGGCGCCGACGTCGCGACCGTCCGCGAGAACGTCCTGGACGCTGCGGCGGCGTTCGACGACCGCCTCGACGCCGCGCAGGACGACCTCGGCCAGATCGGCGCCAACCGCCTCCAGGACGGCGACACGATCATGACCCACTGCCACTCCACGGACGCGCTCTCGTGCGTGGAGGCGGCCCTCGAGCAGGGCAAGGAGATCTCGGCGATCGTCAAGGAGACGCGGCCGCGCAACCAGGGCCACATCACGGCGGAGGCGCTCCGGGAGATGGGCGTCCCGGTCACCCTGATCGTCGACTCCGCGGCCCGTCGGTACCTCGACGAGGTCGACCACGTGCTCGTGGGGGCCGACTCCATCGCCGCCGACGGCTCCGTGATCAACAAGATCGGCACCTCCGGGCTGGCCGTCAACGCCCGCGAGCGCGGCGTCCCGATCATGACCGCCGCCCAGACGATCAAGCTCCACCCGGAGACGCTGGCGGGCCACACCGTCGAGATCGAGATGCGCGACGAGGCCGAGGTGATCGGCGAGGACGCCCGCGAGGCCATCGGCGAGGTAACCGTCGAGAACCCCGCCTTCGACGTGACGCCGCCGCGGTACATGGACGCCATCGTCACCGAGAGCGGCCAGTTCCCGCCCGAGAGCATCGTCACGCTGATGCGCGAGCTGTTCGGCGAGGGGGCGACGGAGCCGTGGGCCGAGACGTGAGCGACGCCGCCGACGAGGACGCCGACGGGGACGCCGAGAGCGAGGCCGACGCGGGACCCACAGCGGGCCGGGGCGGCGCCGACCGCGACCCCCCGTCCGTCCTCTGTGCCGGCCACATCAACTGGGACGTGACGATGCAGGTCGCCCGGCTTCCCGAGCCGGACGGCGAGCAGCGGATCGACCACCTCCAGCAGGCCGGCGGGGGAAGCGCCGCCAACGTTGCGGTCGGGCTGACCGGACTCAACGCCGAGACGCTGCTGTTCGGGAGCGTGGGCGGAGACGACTCCGGCGCGCTCGCGCTCCAGGAACTGGACCGCGCGGGCGTCGACCCCGGGAACGTGATGGTGGCGAACGACCGCGCCACCTCGGTCAAGTACCTCATCGTCGACGAGACGGGCGAGGTGATGGTGCTCGCCAACGAGGGAGCAAACGAGGCGTTCGGCGCGGCCGACCTCGACCCCGACGACCTCGCCGGGAGCGACCACCTCCACCTCACGGGACAGAACGCCGCCTCCGCGAGCGACCTGGCGGCGCTCGCGCACGAGCGGGGCGTCCCGGTCAGCTTCGATCCGGGGCGACAGGTGGGGAACCGGGCCTACGCGGACGCCATCGCGGCGAGCGACCTGCTGTTCGTCAACGACCGCGAGGCGGCCGCGCTCGGACGGACGGGGACGCTCGACCCCGAAGCCCCCGAGTCGACCGCGCTCGTCGTCAAACTCGGCGCTGGCGGGGCGGAGGTCCGGCTCCCCGGCGGCGAACGCGTGCACGCACCCGCCTACGACGTGGACGTGGTGGACACGACCGGCGCGGGCGACGCGTTCGCCGCCGGCTTCCTCGGCGCCTGCTTCGAGTCCGCGCGGAACCACGAGCCGGAACGCGAGGTCGACGGCGGTCGCTCCGTCGAGGGAGGCGTCGGCGGACGCACCGCGGAGACCGCGTCGGAAACGGACGCCGACCGCCCACGCGGGATCCCCGGCACCGAAGCCCCTCATCTCCGCGACGCCGACCTGCCGTACGCGCTCGGGATCGCCAACGCCGCCGGTGCGCTCGCGGCGCGCGAACGCGGCGCCCGGACGACGCTCACCTGGGAACGCATCGACGCGTTTCTCGCCGAGCACGCCTGATCCGGGGGGACGTTCGACGCCGCGCCCGCCCGTCGAGCAGCGCCGAATTCCCGAGGCCCGGAACGGTCCGACAAGGGTTTGCCCGCCGTTCCCCAATTGCGGGCAATGGATCGCCGCATCCTGTTCGCGTCGCTCGTGATCGGTGCCGCCGTCGTGGCCGGCGTGGGAACCGCGGTCTTCGCGTTCGTGGGGGCCGACGGCGGCGCGACCGAACCGACCGTCCTCTGGGAGACCGAGCCGACCGACGACGCCGTCACGGCCCACGAGTCGGCCGTGGCGACGACCGGCGGGGAGGTCCGGATCGCGCTCCCGCTCGTCGCGGAGGGCGACGCCTGTACGCTCCGCGTCGTCGACGGTGCGGGCGAGTCCGCCTGGAACGCGTCCCTGCCGACGGCTGCCTGTGACGCCGACGGGGAGACCGCCGGAGCGCCGATCGGCGGCGTGACGGCCGGAACGGTCGGCGGCGAGCAGGCGTTCGTTCTGACGACCGCGGAGCCGGGGGTCCGGGCGTTCGCCGCGGCCGACGGGGCGTCGCTCTTCGCGGCCGAGTTGGCCGCCCCGTCCATCGCTCCGCCGGCGGTCGGCGACGTGACGGGCGACGGCGCGAACGAGGTCGCGGTCGGGACCGCGGCCGGGACGCTCCGCGTGCTCGAGGCCGACGGGGAGACGGCGTGGACGCGCGAGGTGGACGGTCCGGTCGGACTGCCGCCGCTCGTGGGGTCGTTCTCCGACGACGGCGGGGCGACGAGCGCCGCTGACCCCGCGGTCGTCGTCTCCGCCGGCGCCGAGGACGGGTCGTACGTCCGCTTCGACGGCGCGGGCGAGCGGGTCTGGACCGCGCCGAGGAACGGCACGCCGACGGCGTGGACGGCCGCGGAGACGCGGCGTGGCGCGGTGCTCGCCGTCGGGACCGAGGAGGGATCGATCGCCACGATCGAGACGGTCGACGGGAGTACCCGGTTCGACGCGCGCCTGCAGGGCACGTCGATCGCTCCCGGAGGGACGGACGCCGGCCGGGTCGCGGTCGGCGGCACCGGCGCCGTCTGGGCGGTCGACTTGCTCGACGGCGAGGTGGTCTGGAAACAGCAGTTCGGCGGGGACGCCCCCGTCGCACCCCCCGCGACCGGCGACGTCACCGGCGACGACACGCCCGAGACGGTCGCGGTCACCGAGGCGGGGTCCGTCGTCGCGATGAACCGCGACGGCGGGGTCCTCGCCCGCGGCGTCCTCGACGCGACGGTCACGGTTCGGCCCCTCCTGGTGGACCTGAACGACGACGGGGACCGGGAGGTCGTCCTGCTGGCGAGCGACGGCCGGGCGATCGCGCTCGAGTTCTGAGACGGCTCTGAGCGCGCCCCCGACACAGCCGACAGAAATGCCCGCCGCGACCAGCCGATCAGGGAAGGGTCACGTCGACGCCGCGCTGCTCGCTGGCGGCCTTGACCGTGTTGTACAGGAGCATCGCGCGCGTCATCGGGCCGACGCCGCCGGGGACCGGCGTGATCTTCCCGGCGACAGCCTTCGCGGAGTCGTAGTCCACGTCGCCGACCAGCTCGTACCCCTTCTCCGTGTCGGCGTCGACGCGGTTGATCCCCACGTCGATCACCGTCGCGCCCGCCTTGAGCTGGTCGCCGTCGATAAATTCGGGGAGTCCGGCGGCCGCGACGACGACGTCGGCGGTCGCGAGCTTCGCGTCGAGGTCCTCGGTCCGGGAGTGACAGACCGTCACCGTCGCGTTCCCCTGCGGCGCCTTCTGGAGCAGGAGGTTCGCCATCGGCTTGCCGACGATGTCCGAGCGGCCGACCACGACCGCGTCGGCGCCCTCGGTCTCCACGTCGTACGCCTCCAGCAGCTTCTGGACGCCGTGCGGTGTGCAGGGCTTGAACCGGGCGTTCCCGGCGACGAGCCGACCGACGTTCTCGGGGTGGAAGCCGTCCACGTCCTTCTCGGGGCGGATCCGGCGCAGCACCTCCCGCTTGTCGACGTGGTCGGGGACCGGGAGCTGGACGAGGATGCCGTGGACCGACTCGTCGGCGTTCAACTCGTCGATGGTGGCGTACAGCTCCTCGGCGGGCGCCTCGGGGTCGACCTCGACGTGGATCCCCTCGATGCCGACCTCCTCGCAGTCGCGCTGCTTCATCGAGACGTACGTCTCGCTCGCGGGGTCGTCGCTCATCAGCACGGTGGCGAGCCCCGGTTCGACGCCCGCGGCCGCGAGGTCGTCGACGCGGTCGGCGATCTCCGCGCGGAGTTCGCCCGCGACGGCGTCGCCGTCGATGATCTCGGTCATACCTCCCCGTCGCGCCGCCGCGGATAAAAGAGCACGGGATCGTGTCTAAACCCACCGTCATAGGGGACAGAAATATGCACATAAATGCATTTATCGGGGCCGGACGGACCTCCCGCCCCGCTGACTGGAAGCGGCAAGGATCGCGGAGGTTTTGTTATCCGAGGCTGGACGGAACCCGTAGCAATGGCAGATTCCGCAACCGACGAGGGTCCCGCGACGGAGTTCGGCGGGTCGGACGCGGACGACGGGCCGGCGATGGAGTTCTACGGCGGGCGGGGCGCGAGCGCGTTCCCCATCGCCTTCTTCATCGTCTGGGCGGTCGTCCAGACGGCGCTGCTGCGCGTCTCCGACACCACCGGGCTCGTGGCCGGCATGTTGCTCGGCCTCATCGCCGGGATGTTCCTCGTGAAGGGCTCGTGGACCGGGTACGCGAACACCATCTTCGACGGCATGACCCAGCGCGTCGCCGCCACCGCCATCGTGGCGTGGATGTGGGCGGGGATGTTCACGGAGACGCTGCAGGCCGGCGGCTTCGTCGGCGGACTGGTCTGGATCGCCGACCTGCTCGGCGTCGGGCCGACCGTCTTCCCCGCCGTGACGTTCGTGCTCGCGGCCGTCCTCGCGACGGGCATCGGCACGGGCTACGGCACCGCCGTCGCGTTCGTCGGCCTGTTCTTCCCGGCGGGCGTCCTGCTGGGCGCCAGCCCCGTACTGACGTTCGGCGCGATCCTCTCGGGCGCCATCTTCGGCGACAACCTCGCGCCGGTCTCGGACACGACGATCGTCTCCGCGGTGACGCAGGACGCCGACATCGGCGGCGTCGTCGCCTCGCGGTTCAAGTACGCGATCGTCGCCGCCGGGATCGCGCTCCCGGCGTACGTGGTCGCGAGCTCGCTCATGCCGGGCATCGAGGTCGCGGGCGACCCCCGGCAGGTGCTGCTGGAGGGCGCGCGCCCGCTCGCCTTGGTCCACCTGCTCTCGGTCGGGGTCGTCATCGCGACCGCGGTCGCGGGCCGGCACATCATCGAGGCCATCTCGTGGGGGATCATCGTCGCCGCGGCGCTGAACCTCCTGCTCGGCCTCTCCTCGGCCGCGGACATCCTGCTGTTCCGCGCGCCCGCCGACGCGCCCGCCGCCGACCTGCTCGGCGGACTGCCGATCGTCGAGATCGTCTCCGACCCGAGCAACGCCGGCGTCGGCGGGTCCATCTACGCCGGCGCGGCCGGCTTCTTCGCGCTCTCGATCCTCGTCCTCCTCATCATCGCGGCCGCCCAGATCATGATCGAGGGCGGCGCGTTCGAGGCGATGCTGGACTGGTCGATCGAGCACCTCGCGACGACCGTCCGCCGCGCCGAGCTGACGATGGTCGGCGTCGCGGCGCTGGTCAACGCGGCGATCACGATCAACACCGCCGCGGAGATCGCCATCGGGCCGTACATCGCCAAGATCGGTGAGCGGTTCAACATCAACGGCTACCGCCGCGCGAACATCCTCGACGCACAGACGGCGGCGCTCGGCTACATCTTCCCGTGGTCCGGCGGCGTCCTCGCGGGCTACACCACGATGACGGGACTGCCCGACACGTTCGACTGGATCGACCAGGGGATGCTCGTCAACCCCGCCGAGGTGTGGCCGTTCGTCTTCCACGGCTGGGTGCTCGTGGCGGTGTTCGTCGTCGCCGCGCTCACCGGCTTCGGCCTCGAGTACGTTCCCGACCGCGAGAGCGAGGAGGTGGCTCGCGCATGAGCCTGTTCGAGAAGTACCTGAAGGGCTGGTCGTTCCGGACCAACACCCCCTCGCTGGAGCCGGGCGCGACGGTGCGCGTCTTCGTCACCGAGTACGACCCCGCCAGCGGCGAGGGGATCGCGTTCATCGGCGACACCGAGTTGCGCGTCGAGGACTTCGACCCCGAGGCCCTCGACGGCCTCGTCGCGGTCCGCGTTCTGGAGTTCGACCCGGAGCGGTCGGTCGGCCGCGGCGAGTTCCGCGAGGTCGTCGGCGAGACGGCTTACGAGGTGTAGGGCGGCGTCGGACCCCGTGTCGGCGCGCGGCCGCCGGGGTCCGGACGCACCCCCACGGTCCCGCCACCGACAGCGTTTTTCGCGGCCGGCGTCTGGCTCCCTCCGTGACGCTTCGGGGCCCCATCGTGGACGTCGGCGACGTGCGCACCGTCTCGACCCAGTACGGCGACCGCGAGGTCTGCGAGCTCCGCGTGCGCCCCGACGAGGGCGCCGGCGACCCCGTGCGGGTGACGCTGTGGGGCAAGTGGACCCACACCGGCGAACACGCCGAGGTCGGGATGGAGCTGCTGGTGACTGACCCCGAGGAGGACGACTTCGGCGACGAGGCGGGATACACCACCTCGGAGGAGTCGTGGGTCGTCCTCGAACCGGACTTCCTCGTGGACGTGACGGGCGTCCGCTCGTGGGTGCAGTGTCCGCGGATGTACTACCTGAACAAGCTCTCGGGGATCCCGCTGAACTACCCCGTCGTGAAGGGGACCGTCGTCCACGAGGTGTTCGGCGACCTGCTGCGCGGCGTCGACCTCGACGAGGCGGTCGCGGACCGCGTCGAGGAAGCCGGCCTCGAACTCGGCCTGCTCGGCTACGAGCCGACGGAGGTGGAAGACGAGGTGCGCCGGAACGCGGCCGCCGTGGAGGGGTGGCTCGAACAGGGGACGCTGACGGAGACGGACACGTGGCGCTCTGAGTACACGCTCATCTCGCCGACGTTCGGGCTGAAGGGCCGCGCGGACGCGCTCCGGCGCGGCGCGCCCGTGGAGCTGAAGACGGGGAAGAACACCAAGCGCGAACCGCGGTTCCACGACAAGATGCAGGCGGCCTGCTACGCGCTGATGTTGGCCGACCGCGGTGAGACGCCCGACACCGGGACGCTGCTGTACACCAAGAACACCGCGCTGGACAGGAACGAGGAGACCGGCGACCTCTCGCCGGCAAAGGAGTTCTCGGTCGGGACGGGGCTTCTGAAGTTCGTCGTCCGCACGCGCAACGAACTCGCGGCGATGGAGTGGCGGACGCTCAACGACCCGGACCCCGAGGCCGGCATCCCGACCGGCTACGAGGCGGACGCCAAGTGTCAGTACTGCTTCGAGCAGGACACCTGCATGGTCGTCTCCGGCCGGCTGAACCAGGAGTCGAAGGCCGGCCAGATCGGCGAGCCCCTGCCCGAGGAGGAGCGCGCGTACCTCTCGCGGTTCTACCGTGCGCTGGAGGAGGAGCGCCGCGAGACCCACGCCGAGTACAGGAAGCTCTGGGAGCAGACCGCCGCCGAGCGCGCCGAGGACGACCGCGCGCTGATCGACCTCGACCCCCGCGGGCAGACCGAGATCGAGGGCGGGCGCTGGCGGCTCCGCGCCGGAACGCCCGGCGACGCGGTCTCGAAGCTCCGCGAGGGCGACGTGGCGCTCGCCTCCGACGGCGACCCCGTCGCGGGCCACGCGGAGCTCGGCCGGATCACGAGCCTCGGCGAGGACGAGGTGGTCGTGGAGACCGACGAACCGGTCGAACTGCGGCGGATCGACGTCTACCCCTCCGAGATCTCGGTCGACCGATCGCTGACCGCGCTCCACGACGCGGTGCTGAAAGGCGACGAGCGCCGGAAGGACGTGCTGTTCGGGCGCCGAGACCCCGAGTTCTCCGCGGCGCCCGCCGACCGCGACCCCTTCATCGACAACAACGAGGCGCAGGACGAGGCCGTGGCGCGCGCGGTCGACGCGGAGGACTTCGCGCTCGTCCACGGCCCGCCGGGGACCGGCAAGACCTACACCATCGCGCGGACGATCCGCGCGCTCGTGGACGCCGGCGAGCGCGTCCTGCTGGCGGCGTTCACCAACCGCGCGGTCGACAACGCGCTCGAGGCCCTCCGCGATCAGGGGTTCGAGGACGTCGTCAGGGTGGGTAGCCAGCAGGGCGTCCGCGGCGACATGCAGGACGTGCGGCTGGTGCGCCGTGGCGACCCCGGCGAGAAGGCCGGCGAGCTCGGCGACGCGCCGGTCGTCGCGGCCACGACCGCGGCCTGCGGCTCCCGCGTGATGCGCGAGCAGGCGTTCGACGTCGCGGTCGTCGACGAGGCCTCGCAGCTCACCGAGCCGGGGACGCTCGCGGCGACGAACCTCGCGGAGCGGTTCGTGCTCGTGGGCGACCACAAGCAGTTACCGCCGGTCGTCCGTGCGGAGAACGACCTGCAGCGCTCGCTGTTTCAGCGGCTCATCGAGGATCACCCCGAGGCGGGCGTCATGCTCGACCGGCAGTACCGCATGAGTCAGCGCATCCAGTCGTTCGCCTCCGCGGAGTTCTACGACGGCGACCTCAGGCCCGCCACGCCGGCGGTCGCGGGCCAGTCGCTCGCGGACCTGGGCGCCGACGCCGCCGACCTCCCGCCGGCGCTCCGCGGCGGGGTCAACTTCGTCGATCCCGACGGCGACCGGGACGGGAACAGGAACGTCCGCGAGGCGGAGCGCGTCGCGGGCGTCGTCGACGCGTACGTCGACGCCGGCGTCGACGTCGAGGACATCGGCGTCATCGCCCCGTTCCGCGCGCAGGTCGCGGAGATCGGCCGCCGGACGGACGCAACCGTCGACACGGTCGACCGCTTCCAAGGCTCCTCGAAGGAGGTGATCGTGATCTCGCTCGTCGCGACCGGCGACCTCGACGGGCCGATATTCGAGGACCACCGGCGGATGAACGTCGCGCTCACGCGGGCGAAGAAGGCGCTCACGCTCGTCGGCGACGCGGAGGCGCTCGCCTCGGAGCCGTTCTACGAGCGGCTGCTCGACTGGGCGCGGCGATGAGCCACTGAGACGGACTTCTCTCGATGCCGGCCGCGACGCAGTCGATCAGCACGGCCGACGCGGCCGACGTGGCTCCGACCGCCGAGCGCTTGTCGACCCCCCGGGGGTTCAGGGACTATCGAGGGTCGACGGAAAGATTCATCCGGAAACGGTCACGTTACCTGGGTGGCTGCCGCATATTCGGCACGGTTTCAGACGAACCCTTGTGGGGTTGAAGCTCGTGACATCCGACCTCGGTCCATTCGATCCCGAGCGTTTCAGACGAACCCTTGTGGGGTTGAAGCTAGTTCTCCCGACGAGCCCGCGGTGGTCGCTGACGGGTTTCAGACGAACCCTTGTGGGGTTGAAGCGCGCTCACGTCGGGCGGCGGAGCAGTCGCGGGAGCGGTGTCGAGTTTCAGACGAACCCTTGTGGGGTTGAAGCGGCGGCCGAGAGGCCGCGCCTGTACACGGTCCTGGGGGTTTCAGACGAACCCTTGTGGGGTTGAAGCAGGCCGAGCTTCGCGGCGACGGTCCAGACGACCCGTTTCAGACGAACCCTTGTGGGGTTGAAGCTTCCGCTCGTCGAACTCGAAGTCGAAGCGCGGGCGCCGTTTCAGACGAACCCTTGTGGGGTTGAAGCTTCGCGGATCCACCGACCCGGATTCTCGACGAAGGTTTCAGACGAACCCTTGTGGGGTTGAAGCGTCCCCGGCCTTGGAGGGCTGATCTAGATGCCAAAGTTTCAGACGAACCCTTGTGGGGTTGAAGCTGATCGTCCCGCAGGATCTATCCAGCATCCGGGACGGTTTCAGACGAACCCTTGTGGGGTTGAAGCAACATCATCGCGTCAAGTGTCACATCCGTCATCAGTTTCAGACGAACCCTTGTGGGGTTGAAGCGCCATGTCGTGTCAGGCATCGCGATGGAACGGAATGTTTCAGACGAACCCTTGTGGGGTTGAAGCCTGATTCAAGCTGGAGAAGTTCACACGGGGTATCCGTTTCAGACGAACCCTTGTGGGGTTGAAGCCAGTCCGCGCTCGGGTTTATCCGTCGGCAGACGGCGGTTTCAGACGAACCCTTGTGGGGTTGAAGCGGGTCGTCGACGCCGATGGCGGGGCTGAAGGTCGCGTTTCAGACGAACCCTTGTGGGGTTGAAGCCGAGCTCGAGGTCGGTGAGGAGGTCAACCCGTCAGGTTTCAGACGAACCCTTGTGGGATTGAAGCCGAGTATCGCCCCGATGATGACGACACCGACCAGCATCGTTTCAGACGAACCCTTGTGGGGTTGAAGCACCTCGGACCGCCTACGCCCGAGTGCGTCCCGTCGCGTTTCAGACGAACCCTTGTGGGGTTGAAGCCGTGACCCCTCGCTCCTCGAGGACCTCCGCGATCGTCGTTTCAGACGAACCCTTGTGGGGTTGAAGCAAGCGCGTGCGTGGGTTAGTGCGGGCGACGGTTGGCTGTTTCAGACGAACCCTTGTGGGGTTGAAGCCGCTTTACGCTCTCCCCGCGGCCGAACCCCTACGAGTTTCAGACGAACCCTTGTGGGGTTGAAGCCGTCGCGACGGCTACCGCTGTCGTCGGTGCGGCGCGTTTCAGACGAACCCTTGTGGGGTTGAAGCCCGTGTCAGTATTCACACTAGCCGACTGCGCGTCTCGTTTCAGACGAACCCTTGTGGGGTTGAAGCCTCGAGCGCGGCCTCGCGGACGAACCGCTCCAACCCGTTTCAGACGAACCCTTGTGGGGTTGAAGCTGACGAGAGTATCTACGGCGACCAGCCCGATGTCAAGTTTCAGACGAACCCTTGTGGGGTTGAAGCTCGTCCTGGTCGGTGTCGCTGGGCATACCTGACGTATGTTTCAGACGAACCCTTGTGGGGTTGAAGCTTGATGGCGTGCATGTCCCAGAGTTCGAGCTCCCGGTTTCAGACGAACCCTTGTGGGGTTGAAGCACGTTACCGTCCTCAAGATGACTCTCCGACCACCGGTTTCAGACGAACCCTTGTGGGGTTGAAGCGGCCTCGCTGACACACTCAAGCGGGATGCGCTTAGGGTTTCAGACGAACCCTTGTGGGGTTGAAGCGACCGCGGTCATGTCGATGTTGCTGGGCACGAGGTGTTTCAGACGAACCCTTGTGGGGTTGAAGCCGCGGACCTCTGACCCGTCGAGTCCGGACGGCGGCAGTTTCAGACGAACCCTTGTGGGGTTGAAGCGTCACGCGACGCGAGCGGCTCACGGAGGCCGAGCTTGTTTCAGACGAACTCTGCCGGGGTTGAAGTATCGCGCTGCTGCTACTGATGGCGTTCGCATCGCGCTTTAGACGGACCTCTTGGGAACGATTGGACACTTAACCGAAGGAAGAGAGCCAGAGCAGGGATTTGAACCCCGGAAGTCTCGATTACAAGTCGAGTGCATGAACCGCCCATGCTCCTCTGGCGCGTCCCCGGCTTGGCGGGCCTCCTTTGAGTCAGTATCGCTTCCGGGTCGGGCGGTCCCACGCCGACCCGCCGCGCGTCGTCCACCGGTCAGCGGTCGCCGTCCGCGGCGACGTCCCGGCCGTTTTCTCCACGTCCGCCCCCCTCACGGCCGCCGTTCTCGATCGATCGCTTTTCTACCTCCACGCGGTGCGGTTCGTAGCCGTGGCGCTCGTAGAAGCGGCGGGCGGCCGCGTTGTCGGCCATCACCTCCAGCGCGACGGCATCGACGCCGGCGTCGAGGAGCGCAGCCTCCGCCGCCGCGAGCAGGTCGCCGCCGACGCCGCGGTCGCGGGCGTCGGGCTCGACGTAGAGGTTGTCGATGACGCCCCGCGTCACGTCCTGCTCGTAGGTCCCCGACTCGACCGCGGCCGAGACGAACCCGCGGATCGGTCCCTCGCCGCTTTCGGAGGCGACCCGCCCTTCGCTCCCGTCGACGTCGTCCGCGTCCGACGCCCGCGCCACGAGCAGCACGTCGACGACGGCCCGCCGCGCGACCGTCTCACGAACGGCCTCGCGGTTCGCGGCGGCGAGCAGGTGCGAGCCGTGCGCCCGCTGGTCCGCCGCGAGGTCCACCCAGAGGTCGGCGACCGCGTCGACGTCGTCCGTCGTCGCGGGGAGGATCTCCATGTTCGGGTCGTTCGGCGGGCCCGCATTTGGACCTGACGCTCAGCCGGCCGATCCCCCCCACCCCGTTTCGCCCGCAGTCGCCGACGGAACCGCGACCGGCGGAGCGAAGGGTTATTTAGGTAGGCCCGTTCCTTTTCGTGTGACTATCACGCATGGGTGTCAATGAATCACTACAACGCGGGCGGGCGGCCGTCCGCGGGAAACCGTTTCTGTTCCTCGCGGGGGTCGCCGGGCTGGTGCTGCTGGCGGACCTCCTCGCTCGCCTCGCCGGCGTCGAGGTCCCGATCACGGCCCAGCGCTCGTTCGGCGGATCGCTGTCGGCGCTCCGGTTCGGCGGGCTCGTCTGGAACGGGATCGTCGTCGGGCTCATCTTCGGGCTGGCCGGGATCGGGCTCTCGATGACGTACAGCATTCTCAACTTCGCGAACTTCTCACACGGCGACCTGGTGACGACGGGGGCGTTCACCGGCTGGGGCGCCGCGCTCCTGATCGCGGGCTGGGGCGGGTCCAGCGCCGGTCACCTGCTGTCGGTCCGGGCCGGGAGCGGCGCGGGACCGAACGCCATCGGCGCCTCGGTCGTTCAGGCCCCCGTCGCGATCCTGGTGGGCGTGATCGTGGCGGCGGTCGCGACGGTGCTCGTCACGGTGGCGGCCGACCGGATCGTCTACAAGCCGATGCGCGACCGCGGGGGGATCCCGCTCCTGATCGCCAGCATCGGGGTCGCGCTGGCGCTCCGGTACTCGATCCAGTTCGTCTACGGGGCGCGCAACCGGGGCGTCACCGCGACGGAGGGGGTCGGGGTTCCCTTCTACGGCGTGAGCATCGACCTCCACGAGATAACCCTCGTGATCGTCGCGATCGGGTTGATGCTGGGGACCCACTTCCTGCTCCAGCGGACCAAACTCGGCAAGGCGATGCGCGCGATGGCCGACAATAAGGACCTCGCGCTGGTGACGGGGATCCCGACCGAGCGCGTCGTCACCGCGACGTGGGTGCTCGGCGGCGCGCTCGCGGGGGTTTCCGGCTACCTCTACGTGCTCGAGCGCGGCACCATCGAGTTCAACCTCGGCTGGTTCCTCCTGCTGTTCATCTTCGCCGCGGTGATCCTCGGCGGGATCGGGTCCATCTACGGCGCCATCGCGGGCGGGCTCGTCATCGGGCTCGTCCACGAGGTCTCGCTGATCTGGATCTCCTCGGACTTCAACGCGGCCGCCGCGTTCGTCATCATGATCCTCGTGCTGCTGTACCGGCCCGAGGGGCTGTTCGGGGGGGTGACGACCGCATGAGCGCCGCCACCGACGCCGGGGGTGACCCGGCCGCGGACGGCGGCGGCCCCGCCGAGGGGGAGGAGCCGGCGACGGTGACGGATGCCGTCGTGGGCGCCCTCCAGGAGTCCGACCTGCGGATCGTCGGCGCGACGATGCTCGCGATGTACCTCCTGTTCTTCGTGTTGACGATCGCCTCCGAAGGGGTCGGCCCGCGCACGGTGAACGCGCTCGTGTCCACGTGGGTCCGGCTCACGTTCCTGTTCGCGGCCTACTCCACGCTCGCGCTCGCGTTGAACCTCCACTGGGGATACACCGGCCTGTTCAACATCGGCGTGGCCGGGTTCATGGCGATGGGCGTCTACGGCATGGCGCTCCTGTCCACCTCTCCGGATGCGGTCTCCGGGATGGGACTCGGGCTCCCGCTACCGATCGGCGTCGTCGGCGGGATGGCGCTCGCCGCGGTCGTCGGCCTGCTCGCCGCGCTGCCGGCGCTCCGCCTGCGTGCGGACTACCTCGCCATCGTGACGCTCGGGCTCTCGGAGATCATCCGGCTGACGCTCAACTCCGCGACGCTGTCGAGTTGGACCGTCGCCACGTTCGGCTTCGGGACCGGCGGCGGCAGCGGTCTCGACCTGCCGGACACGCCCACGGACGCGCTGTTCGCGGCCGGCGGACCGCTCGACATGACGTTCCCGCTGGTCCAGACCTCGGTCGTTCGGCGCGCGGCGTGGGTCGTGGTGATGGCCGTCTTCGTCGTCCTCGTCTACTGGCTGCTGCGGCGGGTCGGTAACTCGCCGTTCGGCCGCGTGCTGAAGGCGATCCGCGAGGACGAACTCGTCGCGCAGTCGCTCGGCAAGGACACGCGCTGGTTCAAGATCAAGGTGTTCATGCTGGGCTGTGCGCTGATGGGGCTCGGCGGCATCCTCTGGCAGGGGTCACAGGGGTTCGTCAGCCCGAACTCCTTCCGACCGATCGTGACGTTCTACGTGTTCGTCGCGGTGATCGTCGGCGGCTCCGGGTCGAACACCGGAAGCGTCGTCGGCTCGATCCTGTTCGTCGGCCTGCTGTTCGAGGGGCCGCGGACGATCGGCAGCATCCTCGGTAACGCGCTGGAACTCGGCGGGTCGCCGGGGACGTTCCCGGCCGCCGTCGCGCCGCTCGGGTCGCTCGACCCGATGCCGCTTTTGGCGTACACGGTCGGAAATATCTCGGCGTTCCGCTTCATCCTGCTCGGCGTCGTGCTAGTGCTGCTGATGCAGCACCGCCCCGAGGGAGTGCTCGGCCACCGGACGGAGACGGCCGCGGCCGTGGACCTGCACCGCTCGGGATCGGGGGGTGAGACCGATGAGTGAACCCGAGACGAACGTGCCCGAGGACGCGGACGTGGAGGCGCCCGACGAGCCCGAAACGCAGGACTCGCCCGTCGAGCAACAGGCCGCCTCGGTGCCCGCGGAGATCCCGCTTCGCGTTCGCAACCTGCGAAAGACGTTCGGCGGGATCGTCGCGGTCGACGACGCCAGCTTCGAGGTGGAAGCCGGGACGATCACCGGCCTGATCGGGCCGAACGGCGCCGGCAAGTCGACGACGTTCAACTGCATCGCGGGGGCGCACACCCCCGATTCGGGCACCGTCCAGTTCCAGGGCGAGGAGATCACGGGGCTCCGCCCCGACGCGATCGCCAACCGCGGGCTCGTCCGGACGTTCCAGATCGCCCGCGAGCTCGCGGAGATGACCGTGCTGGAGAACCTGATGCTCGCGCCGAGGGGACAGGTCGGCGAACAGCTCTGGAAGTCGGTGACGCCGGTCGCGCGCGGCGACGTGATCGAACAGGAGGCGGAGATCCGCGAGCGCGTCTGGGAGACGCTGGACTTCTTCGAGATCGACCACCTCGCCCACCAGGAGGCGGGGACGCTGTCGGGGGGCCAGCGGAAGCTGCTGGAGATGGCCCGCGCGATGATGACCGACCCCGACATGCTGCTGCTCGACGAACCGCTCGCGGGCGTCAACCCAACGCTGGAGGAGAAGCTGCTCGACCGCATCCACGAGCTGCGCGAGCAGGGGTACACGTTCCTGCTCGTGGAACACGACATGGACGTCATCATGGAGAACTGCGAACACGTCATCGTCATGCATCAGGGGTCCGTCCTCGCGGAGGGACCGCCCGAGGAGATCCGGTCGAACGAACGCGTCGTCGAGGCCTACCTCGGGGAGGACGAGCTATGAGCGCCCCCGAGGACGCCCCCGCAGGGGTCATCCCTGACGCGGAGGGCGGCGAAGCCTCCGTCGGGGACGCGGCCGCCTCGTCGGGCGAGGCGTCGGAAGGCGGCGGCGCTCCCGACCGCGACGTGGACGCCGAGAGCGACCCGCTCGCGAACGTCCCCGACGACGTGCTGTTGCAGGTGCGCGACCTCGACGCCGGCTACGGCGACCTCCAGATCCTGACCGACGTGGACCTGGACGTGGGCGACGGCGAGTACGTCACCATCGTCGGCCCGAACGGCGCCGGCAAGTCGACCGTGATGAAGTCCGTCTTCGGGCTGACGACGTACATGGGCGGGACGATCACCTTCAACGGTACCGAGATCCACGAGCGCGCGCCCGAGGAGATCATCCACGAGGGGATCAGCTACGTCCCGCAAAACGAGAACGTCTTCGACGGGCTCACCGTCAGGGAGAACCTGGAGATGGGCGCGTACATCCTCGACGAGGTGCCCGAGGAGCGGATCGAGGAGATCTACGACCGCTTCCCGGTGCTGCGAGAGCGCTCCGACCAGAAGGCCGGCACGATGTCCGGTGGCCAGCGACAGATGGTCGCGATGGGCCGGGCGCTGATGTTGGACCCCGACCTCCTGTTGCTCGACGAGCCCTCCGCGGGACTGGCCCCCGACCTCGTCCAGGACATGTTCGACCGCATCGACCGCATCAACGACGACGGGACGGCGATCCTGATGGTCGAACAGAACGCGAAGGCGGCGCTCCGGCGCTGCGACCGCGGTTACGTGCTCGCGCAGGGCGAGAACAGCTACACCGACACCGGCGACCGCCTGCTCGCGGACGACGACGTGCGCCAGCAGTTCCTCGGCGGATAGCCGTCCCCGTCTCGGTCCTTCTGTCACGTTGCCGTCCTACGCCGCCGTCCTACGCCGCCGTCCTTCTGTCACGTTGCCGTCCTACGCCGCCGTCCTTCTGTCACGTCGCCGTCCTTCTGTCACGCGCGAACCCCCTCCTGCGTCGGCGCAAATATCCCTGATCCAGGAGGACTGTCGACCCCGAAACGCGCCGCTCGTGGCGTGAGTCGTCGAAAAAGTCGAGTGTGACGGCGCGGCGCTTCAGTTCTCGAACTCGATGGTCCGCTGGACCTCGAGGCCGCCGTCCAGGTACCGAGACACGTCGTAGCTGACCGCGCGCATGTCGCCGTTGTCGTCGAAGTCGACCGGGGAGGACGCGCCGACGTAGTTGACCGACTCGCCGTCGGCGACCATGCTCACGGCGTCGGCCAACTCTGACGGGCCGACCTCGGTGCCGTCCGGGTTGGCGACGGTCCGGAGGTTGTCGCGGATCGCGGTGCCGTCCGGTTGGTCGGCGTCGGCGGCGACGCTGGCGAGGATGGCCACCGCGGCCGCGTCGTACGACTGCGCGTTGAACACCTCCGGGCTGTTGCCCCACTCCTCCTCGTAGAGGTTGGCGAAGAAGTCCGCGCCGGGGCCGGCCGCGCTCGGCGCGGTCCCCCACACGTCCTCCATGTCGTTGCCGACCTCCTCGGGCAGCGAGGAGTCGATCAGACCGTCCGGCACGATGATCGACCCGCCGTAGTCGCTCGCGTAGTTGCTGTAGTAGTCGCGGAACAGCGTGATCCCGGACTGCGGGAAGCCGACGACCATCAGCACGTCGGGATTGTCGTTGAGCGCCGTGCCGAGCTGGGAGGCGTACGAGGACTGCTCCGGCTCGAAGGAGACCCGGTTCGGAACCTGGCCGTCGTGTTCCGACTCGAAGGCGTTGACGAACGACTCCTCGAGCGCCTGTCCGTAGTTGTCGTTGAGGTACAGCGTCGCGGCCGTGCTCGCGTCGAACTCGTCGACGACGACCTGCGCCATCACCGGCCCCTGGAGCGCGTCGCTCGGACAGGTCCGGAAGATGTAGTCGTCGTCCTCCAGGTCCGTCACCGCGGGCGCGGTCGACGACGGCGAGATGCCGACCGTCTCGTTCGGGATGAACACTTCGCGAGTCACCTGCAGGTTGACGTTCGACGCCGCCGGGCCGACGACGGCCGGATAGCCGGAGTCGACGAGCGACTGGGCGCTGGAGATCCCCGCCTGCGGATTCGTCTCCGTGTCCTCCGTCTGGACGTCGAGCGAGTAATCGATCTCGTCTTCGATCTGCCGGGCCGGGAGCCGGCCGCCGTCCCGCATCGTCGTCCCGAGACTGCCGAGGTCGCCGGTTTCCGGCATCAACACGCCGTAGCGGATCGTCGGTCCGCCACCGCCGCCACCCGTACAGCCGGCGAGGCCCACCGCACCTGCGGTCGCTGCACCTTTCAAGAAGTCGCGCCGTTGGATACCACGTACCATGTGGCAAGAAATAACGCAGGGGGATATAAAACTGCCGCGCGACCATCGCGCCGCCGCCGAGTTCCCGCCCCCGCCTCGTCCGGTCCCGTCACACCTCCTGACAGTCCGGACACAGCATCTGCCCGTTCGACGGCGAGAGCTCGGCCGTCAGCGTGCCGCAGACTTCACAGATGCTCTGGGTCGCCTCCGCGGTGGGCGCGTCCGCGCTCTCGGCGTCGACCGCCGCCTCCTCGGCGGCCCCCACGTCGGCGGCACTTCCCCGCACGGCGTGCTCGGCCCCGGCGGACGGATGCGTGGTCCCGGCCGCGAGCACGTCGCGCTCCGTGAGGATCCCGACCGCCTCCCCGTCCCGGGTGACGACCAGTCGACTCGACCCCTCCGCGACGAGGCGCTCCTCGGCGGCAGCGATGCGGCTGTCCGCGGGGACGGTCGGCGCCGGCGGCGCCATCACCTCGTCGACCGTCGTCTCCCCGGGGTCGGCGCCGTCGAGGATCGCGCCGAGGGCGTCCCGCGGGGAGAGGCAGCCGACCGGCTCGCCGCCGCGGACGACGACCAGGCAGTCGGCCCCCTCCGCCAACATCAGCTCGGCCGCGTCGCCGAGCGTGTCGGACTCGCTGACGCCCAGGAACGCCCTGTGCATCACGTCGCGGACAGTGGTACCGTCTTGCATAGTCGGGGAGACGGACGGGAGGGTGTAAAACTTGCCTCCACTACAGTTATCAACGCGGCGAGCCAAGTTCCTCGGCCGCCGCCGAACGCGAAAGAGAGGCTTCAAGCCTCGGCCTCTCCGAGAGGCGTTCATGACCATCCCGTCGTTCGTGATCGGGATCGCCGGGGGGACGGGCGCGGGCAAGACGACGGTCGCCCGGCTCGTCACGGAGAACGTCGACGACTCCGTCACCCGGATCCCCATCGACAACTACTACGAGGACCTCTCGCACCTCGACTACGAGGAGCGCGCGGACGTCAACTACGACCACCCGTCGGCGTTCGAGTGGGACCTGCTGCGCGAGCAGTTGGAAACGCTTCTGGAGGGCCAGTCCGTGGAGATGCCCCAGTACGACTTCGAGATCCACAACCGCAAGCCGGAGCGGATCACGGTCGAGCCGACGGACGTGATCGTGCTGGAGGGGATCCTCGCGCTGTACGACGAGGCCGTCAACGACATGCTCGACCTCCGCCTGTACGTCGAGACGGACGCGGACGTGCGGATCCTCCGCCGCATCCAGCGGGACGTGGTCGAGCGCGGCCGCGACCTGGAGGGCGTCATCGACCAGTACCTCTCGACGGTGAAGCCGATGCACGAGCAGTTCATCGAGCCGACGAAGAAGCACGCGGACCTGATCATCCCGGAGGGCGCCAACACCGTCGCCGTCAACCTCTTGGAGGAGAAGATCCGCTCGGAGGTGGAGGGCGAGGGCGTCCGCGACTGGGAGCGGGGCACGCTCGAACAACAGCTCGCCGAGGGCGTCTCGCTGGACCACGAGTAGCCGGCCGCGCTCGGACGCGACATCTCGAGCGCCCAGCCGGCTCCCGATACGGCGCGTGTTCTGTTTCTGTCACAGATTCATGCTGCTGGGGGCGGCACCGTCCGGAAAGCCCCTGCCGGCTCTCCCTGATACAGAAACTGTTCTGCTGCAGACCTCGCTAATCGGGCCAGCAACACTCAGAAAGTCTCACCCAGCACCGCGACCGCCCCGCACCGCCCCGCCCCGCACCGCCCCGCCCCGCACCGCCCCGCACAGCAGCCTCGTACCTCCCCAGCCTCGGCCACGGGCCGGCCGCGGAACGGCACCGCACAGCAGGCGGCCGGCCCGCGACCTCCACCGAAAATCGGAGATTTTCGAGCAGCCGGCGTGCAGTAGCGCGCCGGCGACCTCGCGCGCGTTGCTCGCGCGCGCCGACCGCGCCGCCACGATCGTTGATCGAACGGACGGCCGTAGCTGACTCCCATCGCGTCCGCGGCGTATGCTCACACCTCGTCGCGGTCGGTGTAGGTGTCCCGACGAGCGATCAGGCCGTCCTCGAACTCGTGGAAGTCCGCGAAGCCGAACGACACCGTCTCGCCGTCCTGCACGCCGGAGAAGGTCCCGCGGACCGCCACGGTCGTCCCGTCGAGGCCGTCGCCGTCCGCGACGACGCGCCGGACCTCGTGGCGCCCGTCCTCCAGCGGCCGCCCCTCGAAGTAGAACTCGCGGAACGCTTCCATCCCCTCGATGGCGCCCTGTCCGGGGCGCTCGTAGACCACGTCCTCGGCGAACAGCGCGAACAGGTCCTCGTACGCCTCCGCGTCGACGTGGTCGTAGTACGCGCGCACCGCCGCCTCGGGGTCGTCGTGGCCGTGAGTCATGTCGGCGCATCGACGCGCCACCGCGCTAATCGCTCGGATACCGGCGACTTTCGCTGGAGTATCGAGAGGGAGCAAAGCGGGTCTCAGCGACCGCGACCGGTCCGGCCTGCCGCGTGACCGAACCTTTTGGGGGTGCCCCGCGAACGGACGCGCATGACCGAGACGGACCCGGACGTCGTCGTCCTGCGACAGAAGATCCACGGCCTCGACGCGTCGGACTACGCGGCGGCCCTCCGCGAGCGCCTGCCCGACCACGAGGTGGCGCTGGCGACGACGCCCGCCGAGGAGCGCGAACTGGTCCGAAACGCGCGCGTCGCGACCGGCTTCTCGATGGGGCCGGAGCTGCTCGACGCCGCGGAGAACCTGGAGCTGTTCGCGTGCGTCTACGCGGGCACGGGCCACCTCGACCTCGAGGCGTTCGACGAGCGCGGCGTCGCGGTGACGAACGCCTCGGGCGTCCACGGCCCGAACATCGCCGAGTACGCCCTCGGGTCGATGATCGCTCACGCCCGGGACTTCCCGCGGGCGTGGGACCAGAAGGCCGACCGGCAGTGGAACAGCTACCCGACGACGGAGGTGTACGGGTCGACCGTCGCGGTCGTGGGCCTCGGCGCCATCGGCGAGACCCTCGTGGACCGGCTGGAGCCGTTCGACGTGCACACCGTCGGCGTGCGCTACTCGCCGGAGAAGGGCGGCCCGACCGACGAGGTGTACGGCTTCGACCGGATCCACGAGGCGGTGGCGGACGCGGCGTACGTCGTCCTCGCGTGCCCCCTCACGGACGCGACCGCGGGCCTGATCGACGACGACGTGTTCCGGACGATGCGCGCGGACGCCGTCCTCGTCAACGTCGCGCGCGGGAAGGTGGTCGACGCCGACGCGCTCGTCTCGGCGCTCCGCTCGAACGCCATCGGGAGCGCCGCGCTCGACGTGACCGACCCGGAGCCGCTGCCGGAGGACCACCCCCTCTGGCGGCTCGACGACGTGACCATCACCCCCCACAACGCCGGCCACACGCCCGACTACTTCGAGCGCTGCGGCGACATCCTCGCGGCGAACGTCCGCGAACTCGACGCGGCCGGCGGGCCGGCGGACGCCGAGATCGAGAACCGGGTTAATTGAGGATTTTTCGCAGTCGTTCGCGCCGATCCTGATCGATCTTCCGTTGACCGTTCTGTTGTCGATCCTGCTGATCAGGTCAACAACACCTAGCAAGCCCCAGCCGACTCTCCCTACTACTGATCTGCTTCTGCTGTAGATCCTGCTGATCTGGGCAACAACACCCAGAAAGCCCCAGCCGGCTCGACCGCGCCGGGTTCCGGCAGACGGTCCGGGCTGCCTGCGGTGGCGGGCTGCCGGGCTGCGACTGCCGTCGTCCCGCTCGTTCCTCGCGGGACCCTCGCTGCGCTCCTCGCTCTCCACACAGCCCGCTGCGGTGCTTGCGTCGTCCGGGCGGGATCGAGCCGACTGCCCCTTTCAGTCCCACCCACAGCCCCGCACCGCGACCGCACAGCACCGCAGCCTCTCGCCTCCCCAACCTCGGCCGCGGGCCGGCCGCGAAACCGCACCGCAGTGCGGCCGGCCCGCGGCCTCCCTCGCGCGGTCGCGGCGACACGCTTCGCGGTCGCCGCGGCGCGCGCCGACCGCACAGCACCGCGGCAGCACCGCAACCGTAGCGCAATCGCACCGCCACAGCACCGCACTCGCCCGGACGTCTTCAGCGGTCCGGCGCGACGACCTCGTTCTCCAGCGTCCCGACGCCCTCGTAGGTGATCGAGACGGTCTCGCCCGGCTCCACGAGGCCGGGGTTCGCGGGGCTGCCGAACGCCACGCAGTCGCCCGGTTCGAACGTCACGCGCTCGGAGAGGTGCGCCATCAGCTCGTAGGGGTCGAACAGCATCAACTCCGTGTTGGCCTCCTGCCGCTTCTCGCCGCCGACGTACGTCTCCATGTCGATGCTCCGGGGGTCCAGATCGGTCTCGATCCACGGGCCGAGCGGGCCGGAACCGTCGAACGCCTTTCTGGCGGTGCGACCCACCTGATCGAGCGCGTCGAGGTCGTTCATGACCGTGTAGCCGCGGACGACCTCCGGCACGTCTTCCGGGTCGAGGTCCCGGCACCGCTCGTCGATCACCGCGACGAGCTCGCCGGCGTAGGTGAGCTCGTCGGTCCAGTCGGGGTACCGTATCCGCTCGCCGTGGGCCGCGAGGCTCGTCGGCGGCTTGATGAACCAGTCCGGCTCCTCCGGGCGCTCGTACTCCATCTGGTCCAGCGTCTCCGCGTAGTTGCGCCCGACGCAGTAGCACGCCGAGGGACTCGCGGGCGGGAGCAGCCGGCCGTCGCGACCGACCGCGTACTCGCCGTCCGCGGCGTGCACGACCCCGTCCTCGTAGCGTCCCTCAACCGGCCCGTCGGGCGTCAGCAGGCGCGCGCGTCGCATGCGGCCTTCTGCCACGCTCGCGAGCAAAAGGGCGTCGGTCGCGGACGGGGCGGTCGCGGACGAGCCTGTCCCGGACGAGTCGGTCCCGGGTCCGTCACGGCGTGGGACGGCCGACCGCCACCCGCCGTGCCCGCGGGTGTTGAACCGACCCACACGCTTATCGCCGGGCGACCATCACGAACGTTCATGGGAGTTGACGACGCCCGCGGGGCCGCGGAGTCGGACGCCGCCGAGGCCATCGACCCGGACGCCGTCTCCGCGGCCTCTCTGGGGCACGACCGGCCGGACGACCCGGAGTACGCCCCGCTGGCGGCCGACCTCCGCGAGCGCGTGGCCGGCGAGGTGGCGTTCGACGAGTACGCGCAGGTGCTGTACGCCACCGACGGGAGCGTCTACGGGGCGCGGCCCGCGGGCGTGGTCTGCCCGCGCTCGGTCGCGGACGTGCGCGCGGCGGTCGCGGTCGCCGCCGAGCACGACGCCCCCGTGCTGCCGCGCGGCACGGGCTCCTCGCTCGCGGGCCAGGCGGTCGGGCCGGGCTGTGTCGTCCTCGACCTGAGCCGCCACATGGACGAGATACTGGAGGTCCGACCGGAGGAGCGCCGCGCGGTCGTCCAGCCCGGCGTCGTGCAGGACCACCTCGACGACAGGCTGGCCGAGCACGGGCTGAAGTTCGCGCCGGACCCGGCCTCCTCCGGCCGGGCGACGATCGGCGGCGGCATCGGGAACAACTCGACGGGCGCGCACTCGGTGCGGTACGGCATCACCGACGCCTACACCGAGGAGCTCCGGGTCGTGCTCGCGGACGGGTCGCTGATCCACACCCGCGACGTGGTCGTCGACTCGCCGGAGTACGAGTCGATCGTCGAGAAGGACGACCGCGAGGCGGCCATTTACGAAACCGTCCGCGGACTCGTCGCGGAGCACGAGGCGGAGATCGAGGCGCGCTACCCCGAGTTGAAGCGCTCCGTCTCGGGTTACAACCTCCACAAGGTCGTGCGGGAGAACGAGGACGGCGAGGCGGTCCTCAACCTCTCGAAGCTGTTCGTCGGCGCGGAGGGGACCCTCGGCGTGGTCGTGGAGGCGGAGCTGTCGCTGGTGAGCCGGCCCGCGGAGACGGCGCTCGCGCTCTACTGCTTCGACGACCTCGTCGACGCGATGCGGGCGGTCCCCGAAGCGTTGGAGTTCCCCGTGAGCGCGGTCGAGCTGATGGACGACGAGGTGTTCGCGCTCGCGGCCGGCTCCGAGGAGTTCGCGGCGTACGCCGAGCCGATCCCCGACCGCGCCGCGGCGGCGCTGATGGTCGAGTTCGACGACGAGTGCGTCGACGACTTCGCGGCCGCGGTCGCGGAGACCTCCGCGGCGTTCCTGGACGAGGGCGACGCCTTCGACGTGATCGAGGCGTACGACTCCGACGCGCAGGCGGACCTCTGGAAGCTCCGGAAGGCGGCCATCCCCCTCCTGATGAGCATGGGGGGCGACCCGAAGCCGTACCCATTCATCGAGGACGCCTCCGTTCCGCCCGCGGAGTTGGCCGAGTACGTGGGCAAGTTCGAGGAGGTCCTGGCCGACCACGGCACCTCCGCCGCGTACTTCGCGCACGCCGGCTCCGGAACGCTCCACATCCGCCCCATTCTGAATCTGAAGGAGGAGCGGGGCGTCGAGACGATGCACGACATCGCGGACGCGGTGACGGACCTCGTGCTGGAGCACCACGGCGCCTTCTCCGGGGAGCACGGCGACGGCCTCGCGCGCACGGAGTTCAACCCCAAGATGTACGGTCCGGCGCTGTGGGGCGCGTTCCAGGACCTGAAGTCGGCGTTCGACCCCGACTGGCGCATGAATCCCGGGAAAGTCGTCTACGTCGACGGCGAGACGGCCGCGGCGGAGGGCTACCCCGAGACGGCCGCCGACACGGACATGCGCGAGCACCTGCGCTACGGCCCCGCCTACAGCAGCGTCGAGCCGACGACGACGCTCGACTTCTCCGCGGAGGGCGGCTTCTCGCACCTCGTGGAGCTGTGTAACGGCTGCGGCACCTGCCGGGAGCGGGAGTCCGGCGGGACGATGTGTCCGACCTTCCGAGCCTCCCGCGAGGAGGTCCAGTCGACGCGGGGACGCGCGAACATGCTCCGCGCGGCGATAAGCGGCGACCTCCCGGAGGGGGAGATCCACTCGGACCGGTTTCAGGAGGAGGTACTGGACCTCTGTGTCGGCTGCAAGGGCTGCAAGCGCGACTGCCCGACCGGCGTCGACCTCGCGAAGCTCAAAGCCGAGGTGAAACACGACCATCACGAGGAGACGGGCGCCGGCCTGCGCGAGAAACTGTTCCGCGACATCGACCGGCTCTCGGCGCTCGGGAGTCGGCTCGCGCCCCTCTCGAACGCGGCCGCGAAGGTCCCCGGCGCGCGGGCGCTCATGGACCGCGTCCTCGGCGTCGCTCCCGACAGGGACCTGCCGCCGTTCCGCCGCGAGAGCCTGCGCGACTGGTTCGCGGCGCGGGGCGGCCCCGCGGTCCCGGAGGCGGACGCGGCCGCGACCGTCCTGCTGTTCCCGGACACGTACACGACCTACAGCTATCCCGCCGCGGGGAAGGCCGCGGTGGCGGTGCTCGAGGCCGCGAACGTGCGCGTCGAGATTCCGGGAGACCTGGCTCCCTCCGGGCGCGCGGCCTACTCCGGCGGCTTTCTGGACGTGGCCCGCGAGCGCGCGGTCGAGAACGTCGAGGCGCTCGCGCCCCGTGTCCGGGAGGGCGCGGCGGTCGTCTTCGTCGAGCCCTCGGACGCGGCCGTGTTCCAGGACGAGTACCGCGACCTGCTGACCCCCGAGGCGGTCGGCGAGGCGACCGCGAGCGACGGTGCGGTCGTCTCGGAGGCCGCTTTCGGGGTCCTGGAGTACCTCGACGTTCACCGTGTCGACGAGCGGCTCGCCTTCGACGCGCCCGCGGAGACGCTGACGTATCACGGCCACTGCAACCAGAAGGCGCTCAAGAAGGACCACCACGCGGTCGGCGTGCTCCGGCGGGCGGGCTACGAGGTCGACCCCCTCGACTCGGGCTGTTGCGGCATGGCCGGCTCGTTCGGCTACGAGAGCGAGCACTACGACCTCTCGCGGGCCATCGGCCGCCTGCTGTTCGACGAGGTCGCGGAGAGTCCCGGAGACACGGTCACGGCGCCCGGGGGCTCCTGTCGCACCCAGTTGGGCGACCGCGAGGGGGCGGACCATCCGCCGCACCCGATTCAGAAGCTCGCCGCCGCGCTGTCCGCCGACGGTAGCCGCGCCGATCCGTGACTGACGCTCCGAGGAGCGAATCGGTCCGCGATCGTGGCACCCATACGCAAAAGTCATACTGCTGATGGACCAATCCTCCGAGAACCATGTCCACACCGGACCAGCCGGGGTCGGCCGCCCCCGTCGCCGAGGTCGAGTTCTCGCTTCGCGAGGGGAGCTACCCGTTCCTCAGGGGGTCGGCCGTCGAGGAATGCACGTTCGAACTCGCGAAGATGGTGCCGCGCAGCGAGGGCGGGCACACGGAGTACTTCAGCGTCACCGACGCGGATCCGGGGCGCATCGCTTCGCTCGCCGAGGAGCACGAAACGGCCGAGGTGCGTCTCCTCACGGAGTACGACCGCGGGGGGCTGTTCGAGTTTCAGGTTCGGGGGAACTGCCCCGCCCACCGGCTCGCGGAGCTCGGCGCCCTCCCGCAGGTGGTGGAGGCCACCGACGGGACGGGCCGCATCGTCGCCGACATCCCGGCCGGCCGTGACACCGGCGCGGTCATCGAGGCGTTCCTCACGGCCGTTCCCGCGGCCGATCTGACCGCAAAGCGCGGGAAGGAGTCGGTGACGCCGCTTTTCACCGTGTCGGGCGTCCAGCAGGTGCTCCGCACGCGACTCACGGACAGACAGTTCGAGGTCCTCGTGACCGCCCTCGAGGCGGGGTACTACGAGTGGCCGCGCGAATGTAGCGGCGAGGAGGTGGCCGACGAACTGGGGATCTCCTCGGCGACGTTCGCCGAACACATCCGCACCGCGGAGCGAAAACTGCTCACCCTGCTTTTCGAGCGGTCGGCGTTCGGGGCACCGGAACGCCGATAGCGATCGCCGGCGCACTTCGGCACCTCCGGCACCTCGCTCGTCCTCGATCGGCGAGACGACCGTCCGCCCGCTCGCCCCGTTGGCCACCCTACAGCCGGTGCGGAGCTCTCTCTTCGGTCGGTTCGACTCGAGGGGGAGCGCCCGCGCCGAGCGGTGTCGGCCGCCTCAGACCCAGCCCTCTTCGACGAGCAGTTCGCCGTTCAGCAGGGAGGCGCCGGCCGCGCCGCGGACGGTGTTGTGCGCGAGGCAGTTGTACTGGACGCCGTCGGCGGTCGTGGCGACGCCGCCGGCGGAGATGCCCATCCCGCCGGCGTAAGTGCGGTCGAGGCGGGGCTGCGGGCGGTCCGGCTCGGAGGGCCCGAACACCTGGATCAGCTGGTCGGGCGAGCTGTGGAGGTCGCCGCGGCCCTCGAAGGAGCGCATCGCCTCGCGGACCTCGCCCGCGCTCGGGTCCTCGGCCAGTTCCGCGAACACGTTCTCCAGGTGGCCGTCGAGCGTCGGGATGCGGTTACAGGAGGCGGAGACGGCGGCCTCGTGGAGCGCGACCTCTGCGCCGTCGAACTCGCCGAGGAGCTTCCGGGACTCCGTCTCCATCTTGTCCTCCTCGCCGCCGATGTGCGGGATGGCGTTGTCGATGATCTCCATCGAGGTGACGCCCGAGTAGCCCGCGCCGGAGACTGCCTGCAGCGTGGAGACGTTGACCGTCTCGAGGCCGAACTCGTCGAGCGCGGCGAGCGTCGGGACCATCGTGATCGTCGAGCAGTTCGGGTTCTTGACGAGGGCGCCGTCCCAGCCCCGCTCGTCGCGCTGGACCTCGATCAGATCGAGGTGGTCGGGGTTGATCTCGGGGATGGTGAGGGGAACGTCGTCGGCCATGCGGTCGTTCGAGGAGTTCGAGGAGACGACGTACCCCTCCTCCAGAAACGCGGGTTCGACGTCCGCAGCGACGCCCGAGGGGAGCGAGGAGAACAGCAGGTCCACGTCGTCGGGGACCGCGTCGGGGTCGGTCGCGCCGACCTCCATCTTCCCCACGTCCTCGGGAATGGGCGTGTCGACGCGCCACTTGGCCGCCTCGCGGTAGGTCTTTCCGGCGCTCTCGTCGCTCGCGGTGACGGCCGCGAGGTCGAAGGTCGGATGGTCGTCGAGCAGCTGGATGAATCGCTGGCCCACGGCGCCGGTTGCGCCGAGGATGCCGACTCGTACGGACATTGCGTGTGGTTGGGTCGCAGGGACGTAAGTGCGTTCGGATAGCGACCGAATCCGCCGCTCGTGGCGCCCTCTCGGCGATATCCGAGTTTCGCCGAGGGACCGCCGCCGAGCGAGCACATCCGCCGAGAACTCCTCACCGGAGCGGTCGTTCGACCCCGAAAGCCGCGGTTTCGTGAGGCCACCCTTAAGCGTCTGGCCCCGGAACCGAACGGGCATGGCAGCAGAAACGTTCGGCGCGTTGTCGCTGGTTCCACCGCTCCTGGCGATCGGACTGGCAATCGTCACGCGCAAGGCCGTCCCGTCGCTGTTCGTCGGCGTCTGGGCCGGCGCCGTCATCTTCACCGGCGGGCTCGGCGTGGTACAGACGTTCGACTGGATCGTCGCGGCGATCATCGCGGACGACGGCTTCCAGGCGACGATCATCGTCTTCACCCTGCTGCTCGGGTCGGGCGTCGCCATGGTGTGGAACCTCGGCGGCTCCTACGCCGTCCGCGACTGGGCGATCGAGCACCTCGACACCCAGCGCAAGGCGGGCCTCGCGGCGTGGGTCCTGGGACTGATCATGTTCTTCGACGACTACGCCAACACCGCCATCGTCGGCTCCTCGATGAAGGACGTCTCCGACGAGTTGCGCGTCTCCCGCGAGAAGCTCTCGTACATCGTCGACTCGACGGCCGCGCCCGTCGCGACGCTGGGCATCTCCTCGTGGGTCGCGTTCCAGATCGGGCTGATCTCGGACGCGTACGGCAACCTCGGTGTCGAGAACGCCCCGAGCGCGTTCGAGGTGTTCGTGCGCTCGATCCCGTTCAACGCCTACTCGCTCCTGGCCATCGTCATGGTGCTCATCGTCGTCGCGTCGCGGCGCGACTTCGGGGAGATGCTCGACGCCGAGCACCGCTCGTACACGACCGGCGCCGTCAACCGCGAGGACGCGGTGCCGATGCAGGACGTGAAAGACGACCTCGGCGAACCCCACGCCGAGAACCCCCGGCTGGTCAACTTCTTCGCGCCGGTCGCGGTCCTGATCGCGGTGACGCTCGGCGCCGCGCTGTGGACCGGCGGCCTCACCGCGGGCGGGTTCGCGGCCGACCCCCTCGGCGCGCTCTGGGAGGCGATGACCGGCGCGGACTACGCCGGCGCGCTCGTGTACGGCTCCTTCGCGATGGTGCTGTCCGGCTTCGCGCTCGGGAAGGCCTACGACATCCTCGACTTCGGCGAGGCGACGGACGCCACCATCGACGGCTTCGGGATCATGCTCACCGCGGTGACGGTGCTGGTGCTGGCGTGGTCCATCGGCGAGGTCGTCGCCGCGCTCGGCACCGCCGAGTACGTCGAGGGCTTCATCGGCGAGGGCTTCCCGGCCGCGGTGCTCCCGGTCGTCGTCCTGCTGTTCGCCGCGTTCGTCGCCTTCTCGACCGGCACCTCGTGGGGCGCGATGGGGATCATCACCCCCGTCGCCATCCCGGTCGCGTGGTCGGTGACGGGCGACCACACGATGGTCGCGGCCGTGGTCGGCGCCGTCTTCTCGGGCGCCATCTTCGGCGACCACACCTCGCCCATCTCCGACACGACCGTCCTCTCGGCGACCTTCACGGGCGCGGACCTGATCGACCACGTGCGGACGCAGCTCTACTACGCCGTGACCGTCGTCGTCGTCGCGATCGCCGTCCTGCTCGCGTGGGGGGTCACCGGCGTCACGCCGTTCGTCTGGCTCCCGCTGGGCGCGCTCGCGCTCGTCGGCCTCGTCTACGGGCTCTCGGAGCTCGACGCCCGCCGAAAGGGTGTTTCTCCGATCGCGACCGACTCCTCACAGCGCGAGAAGTAAGCGGTTCCGTACGGCGGTTTTCGCTTCTACGCCGGTCGATCCGTGTTCGGAAGCTCGCGATCAGTGATTCTGGGAGCAGTGGGAGATGCTACCGTTTCTGTCTCGGATGTAGATATCGTCGCACTGGGCGGTAACCTCCGGAGGGTACCAACCGGCATTCCTCGCTACTGACCTGGTTCTGCTGCTTATGCTGCTTGGGACAGCAACACCCAGAAAGCCCCAGCCGGCTCGACCGGCCGCCGCACACTCTGCGCGCTCGCGCCTCTCCACACCGCCCGGCGCGAGTGCTTGAGGCGCCGGGGCCGGATCGAGCCGGCTGCCCCTTTCAGTCCCACCCACCGCCCCGCACTGCGACCGCACAGCACCGCAGCCTCATCCCTCCCCAGCCTCGACGGCGCCGCGGCCGCGAGACCGCACCGCAGTGCGGCCGCGCCGCCGTCTCCCTCGCGCGGTCGCGGCGACACGCTTCGCGGTCGCCGCGGCGCGCGCCAACCGCACCGCTCCGCCACAGCACCGCACGCCGACGGACGTTTTTCGCGGATGGGGCGGAACTCCCGCCGTGAGTGCAGCTCTGTCGCGCCGATCGCGGGGCATCGCCCCGCCGGCTGTCCAACGTCTGGCGCGCGCGACCTCGACGCGCGCGAGGGAAGCCCGGCCGCGGCCGGAGCAACGCGGAGGCCGCGGGCGGCTGAGGCTGGGGAGGTGTGAGGCCACGCTTGCCTCGACAGCCGAGGTAGAGACCCATCGAACAATCCGCGGCGACGACTGATTCGAAAGACCGCGCCCTGGCGGACTGAAAGGGCGAGGCCGGTCGCGCCCTCTCAGACGGGCCCTATCTGCGCGGGCGGTGCTGAGAGCGCAGATATCCCGCTGAGAGGGCTCGAGCGGTCGAGGGCTTTCTGGATGTTGGCAACAAGCGTAGCAAGGCGCTTGACCGATCAAATGCCGGCGTACAGCGAGCGGTCGAGGGCTTTCTAAGTGTTGCTGTCTCAAGCAGCAGGACGCTTGTTCACACAACCATCAACGTACAGCGACCGGTCACCGCATCCCTCGAACTGCCACCCTTTTTGTCCCGGCGCGCCGGAACCTCTCCCAATGACCGACCACGACTACGATTACGAGGAGTTGGGCCTCGTCGCCGGGCTGGAGATCCACCAGCAGCTCGACACCGCGACGAAGCTCTTCTGTGACTCCCCGACCGTGCAGCGCGAGCCGGAGGCGGCCGACCGCGAGCTGACGCGGTACCTCCACCCGACCAAGAGCGAACTCGGGGAGCTCGACCAGGCGGCCGTCGAGGAGAGCCGCGTCGACCGCGAGTTCACCTACCTCGCGTACGACACCACCTGCCTCGTGGAGGAGGACGACGAGCCGCCCCGTCGCGTCGACGAGGAGGCGCTCTCGGTCGCGCTCCAGATCGCGGACCTGATGGACCTCACCGTGGTCGACCAGGCGCACGTCATGCGGAAGCTCGTCATCGACGGGTCGAACACCTCCGGCTTCCAGCGCACGATGCTGGTCGGACAGCACGGCGAGATCTCGACGAGCGAGGGCCCCGTCTCCGTCGTCGACCTGATGCTTGAGGAGGAGTCCGCCCAGCGCGTCGAGGAGACCGACGAGGGCGTCGTCTACTCGCTCGACCGCCTCGGCGTCCCCCTCGTGGAGATCGGCACCGGGCCGGACATCCGGAGCCCCGCGCAGGCGAAGGAGGCCGCCGAGCGCATCGGGATGCTCCTCCGCTCGACCGGCTCGGTCAAGCGCGGACTCGGCACCATCCGGCAGGACGTGAACGTCTCCATCGCGGAGGGCGCCCGCGTCGAGGTGAAGGGCGTCCAGGACCTGCAGGGCATCGAGGACATCGTCCGCGGCGAGGTCCGCCGGCAGGCCGAACTCGTCGAGATCGCCGAGGAACTCCGCGAGCGCGACGCCGCCGTGGGCGACGTGCAGGACGTGACCGCGGTCTTCGCGGACACCGACTCCGGCGTGATCAGCGGCGCGCTCGACTCCGGCGGCAAGGTGACCGCCGTCCCGCTGTACGGCTTCGACGGGCTCGTGGGGCGCGAGATACAGGCGGACCGCCGGCTCGGCACGGAGCTGTCGGACCACGCGAAGCGCCACGGCGCGGGCGGCATCTTCCACACCGACGAGCTGCCGGCCTACGGCGTGACGGCGGCCGAGGTGGCGGATCTCCGCGAGGCGGTCGGCGCCGGCGAGGGGGACGCGGTCGCCATCGTCGCCGCCGACCCCGAGACCGCAGACCTGGCCATCGAGGCGGCCGCGGACCGCGCCGAGTCGGCCGTCGAGGGCGTCCCGGAGGAGACTCGCGGCGCCAACGAGGACGGCACGACTCGCTACCTGCGCCCGCTGCCGGGCGCGGCGCGGATGTACCCCGAGACCGACGTGCCGCCGGTCGAGCCGGACCCGAGCGACGTGGAGACGCCGGAACTGCTCGACGAGAAGGCCGAGCGGTACGTCGCGGAGTTCGGGCTCGACGAGGGCCTCGCCGAACAGGTCGCGTTCGGGCACCGGTTCCCGCTGTTCGAGGAGGCCGTCGAGGCGGGCGTCGACCCGACCTTCGCGGCCGCGACGCTGGAGTCCACCACGACCGAGCTCCGTCGGGACGGCGTCCCGGTAGAGAACCTGACCGACGAGCAGTTCCTCGGCCTGTTCGCGCTGGTCGAGGACGGCGACCTCGCGAAGGAGGGCGTCAACGAGGTGCTGACGGTGCTCGCGGAGAACCCCGGCATGTCCCCTGAGGCGGCCGTCGAGGAGGCGGGCCTCGCGGGCGTGAGCGAGGAGGCGGTCCGCGAGGCGGTCGTCGAGGTCGTCGAGCGCAACGCCGAGCAGGTCGAGGCGGAGGGCATGGGCGCCTTCTCCGGCCTGATGGGCGAGGCGATGGGCGCGCTCCGCGGGAAGGCGGACGGCGAGGTCGTCTCCGCGGTGCTGCGCGAGGAGATCGGCAAGCGGTCGTGACCGGGCGCTCGGCCGGCGGCCGTCGCGAGGTCGGCGGCAGGCTGCCGACGGCCACCCGTGACAGAAGGTAAGTAGTCGGGGGGAGAATCCCGGTCCGTTCGCGTGAGCTCAGACACCGACCCGACGGCCGACGAGGAGGACGCGGAGGCGGGCCAGGACCGCGACGCCTCCCCGAGGCGCGCCGACGCGACGCTCGCCGACCGGTTCGCCGCCGAGACCGACCGGTTCGTCCACCTCGTCGAACTGGCCGCGGCCGCGGTGTTCGCGCTGCTCTTCGGGATCGGCGTGGTGGATCTCGCGATCCAGATCGCGCGTGCGGTCCCGACCGGCGAGATAACCGACCCCCTCGTCGTCATCGGGTTCGTGGAGACCGGGCTCCTGCTGCTGATCATCGTCGAGGTGTACGAGACGGTCGTCGCGTACGTGCAGGGGCGGTCCACGCGCACGGTGGTCCGGCTCGTCGTCTACACCGGCGTCATCGCGATGGTCCGGAAGGCGATCATCTTCCGGACGACGGAGTACGCGACGGTGCTCGACGCGCTGCTCGCGGCGCTCGCGTACGCGGTCCTGATCCTCGGGCTGGTGAGCCTGCTGCTCGTCGAACGGCGAACGGAGGAGAGCGACGACTCGTTCCTCGGCTAATCCGTCAGCGCCGCGACGAGCGACTCGAGGTCGTAGGTCGCGGGCGCTCGCGGCTCGTCCTGCGCGGTCGCGATGACGAACGTCGAGTTGGTGCGCTCGACCTCCGGGATCGCCTCGAAGTCGCCGATCAGGCGCTCGACGGCGTCCGAGGAGGGGAGCCGCGCGAGCACGATGAAGTCCGTCTCGCCCATCGTGAAGAAGGTCTGCGTGACGCCCTCGACCGCCATCAACTCCTCCGCGAACTCCTCGTAGGAGCCCTCGTAGTCGGCCAGCACCTCGACGATGACGGTGACGCCGAGCCCCAGTTTCTCGTGGTCGAGGTCATAGAGGTCGTTCTCGATCACGCCGGCCTCGCGGAGGTTGTTCAGCCGGTAATGGATCGTCGACACCGGAATGTCCGTCTCCTCGTGGAGCGCCTCCGGGCTGCCGGTCCCCAGGTCCGAAATCGCCTTCAGCAGTCGCACGTCGCGCTCGTCCATACACCCACGTCGTTCCCGGTTCTGCATGTATCTGTCGCCCGACAGACTTGGAGCAGAGTTCAACCTCCGCGGAGAATTCGGCGGTAGATTCGGACCAGAAACATATGTCCGGTCGTTCATCCGGGTAATCCGATGATCTTGGAGTCAGTCTTAAGAGTCTCGGAGGATTTCGAACGAACAACCAATGACGCGAGATTTCTCCCTCTCAAATCCGGCCGTGTCGGTCACGGCGTTTCTGACGCTCGCCGTGCTGTGGGGCGGGTCGTTCGTCGCCATCGAGGCCGGACTGCACTTCTTCCCTCCGCTGCTGTTCGCGGGGGTGCGCTACCTGCTGGCGGGGCTCGTCGTGCTGGGGTACGCCGCGGTCGTCTCCGACCGATGGATCCCGCGGGACCGCACCGAGTGGGGCGCGGTCGCGGTCGCCGGCACGCTGGTCATCGCCGCGTACCACGCGCTGCTGTACGTCGGCGAGCTGCACATCTCGGGCGCGGTCGCGGCGGTGCTGGTGAGCCTCTCGCCGGTGCTGACCGCCGCCTTCGCCGCCGCGCTGCTCCCGAGCCAGCGGCTCGGGCCGGTCGAGCTCGGCGGCTTCCTGCTCGGCGTCGTGGGGGTCGTCGTCGTCGCCGACCCCTCCCTCGAAACGCTGCTGTCGGGCGGCTCGACGGAGCTGTTCGGCGCCGGGCTGGTGCTGGCCGGGGCGGCGACGTTCGCGCTGGGCGCGGTCCTGTTGCGGCCGCTCCGCAACGACTTCTCGATCGTCCCCATGCAGGGCTGGGCGATGGTCGTCGGCGCGGTCGTGCTGTTCGCGGGCGCCGGCGTCCGCGGCGAGTCACCGGCCGCGGTCGTCTGGAACGCCACCACCGTGACGACGCTGGCGTACCTGACGCTGCTGTCGGGCGTCATCGCCTTCCTGATCTACTTCGCGCTGCTCGACGAGGTCGGGCCCGCACAGCTCCACCTCGTCGGCTACGCCGAGCCGATAACCGCGGCGCTCATCAGCTGGCTCGTGCTCGGGCACCTGATCGAGAGCCGGGCGATGGTCGGCTTCCTCGTCATCCTCGCCGGGTTCCTCGTGGTGGAGCGGCACGCGGTGCGGCGGGTCGTCGACGCCAGGGTCCCGCGCGACGCGGACGCCTGAGTCGGACCGAACCACCGGAGATAAGCCGAGCCCCGCGCTGGGTTCGACCATGCCACGCACCTTCTCGACGTTCTCGGTCGGCGACACGTTCGACCACGGGACCCGAACGGTGGACGAACCCGAGGTCCGTGAGTTCGCTGAGCGGTACGACCCCCAGTCGATCCACGTCGACCCGGAGGCGGCCGCGGCGTCGATGTACGGCGGCCTCATCGCCTCCGGCTGGCACACCGCGGCGATGACCATGCGGCTGCTCGTCGACGACCTGCTCTCCGAGACCGCCGCGCTCGGCGCGAAGGGCGTCGACGAACTGCGCTGGTACGCGCCGGTCCGACCGGGCGACACCCTCCGGGCGCGCACCGAGATCGTCGAGACGGTTCCCGAGACGGCGGACCGCGGACTGGTCCACGCCCGGACGACGACCGCGGTCGCCGACGCCGCCGACCCGGACGACGACCGCGTGGGCGAGGACGTCTTCTCGATGGTCGGGCTGGTGATGGTCGCACGGGAGTGACGGCGGTCGCCGCTCCGGGGCCGTACTGCGGCCCGGCCCCTCGCGGCGCGCCGCTCGGACACGCTTTTGAGGGCGGGGACGAACGGGGGACCGTGAACCCTCTCGCCGCGCTCGCGCGCCCCGAGCACACCGGGGCGAACCGGTGCTGGCCGTGTACCGCCATCAACCTCGTCGCCGTCCTCCTCGCGGCGGCGCTCGTCTCCGGGCTGTTCCCGTTCGCCGGCCCCCTCGTGCTGGCGGGCGGACTCGCGCTCGTCTATCTCCGGGGCTACGTCGTGCCCTACACCCCCGAATTCGGCCCGAAGGTCGCCGCGTACCTCCCGTGGGAGTTCGGCCACGCGACCGACGACGGCGTCGACTCGAACTCGCTGGCGGACGGCGCCGACGCCGAGGACCTCCTCGCCGCCCTGTTCGATGCGGGCGTGCTGGTGGAGGCGGCCGACGGCGACATCGCGCTCGAGGAGACGTTCCGCGCGGACTGGACGGACCGGATGGCGGAGGTCCGGACGCTCTCGGACCCGGCGCTGGCGGACCGGGTGGGCGATGCCGCGCCCCCGGGCGTGACGGCGAGCGCGCACGGCGACCGGATCCTGCTCGACGGCGACCGCGACAACTGGCTCTCGCGTGCGGTCGCGATCGCGGAGGTCGCGGCCATCGAGACGCTCGCCGAGCGCGACGTCCCCGAGTCGGTTCGCGTGCCCGCCGCGGAGCCGCTCCGGACCCTCCTCGGGACGTGTCCGGTCTGCGGCGGCGACGTGCGCGAGACGACGCTCCGAAACTGCTGTGGCGGCCCCGGGTCCACGCAGCGCAAGCCCGGACGGCTGGTGCTCGCGTGCGCCGACTGCGACACCGTCGTCCACGAGTTCCGCGAGACCGCGGCCGAACGGGCGGCCGAGGCCGACGCGGAGTGACGGGTGCCGACGCGGAGTGACGGGGGTGATTTTTAAGCACCGGCGAACCGACTCCCGAGCGATGGCTCCCTCTCGCCGGAACGGCCCGCCGGGGCGCGCGACGGACGCCGCCGAGTCCCGCGAGCGACGCGGCTGGCGCGGGTACGGGACGACCGAGCGGGGTGAGAAGGACCCCGTCGGGCTCCTGCTCCACGACGCCGTGACCGCGTACGCGGACGTGGCGGTGTTCTCGCTGCCCGTGCTGGTCTCTCTGATGGACCTCCCGCCCACGGGGACGTACAGCTACAAGTTCGCGGGACTGGTGGCGCTGGCGACGATGGCGGGGACGGCGACGCTCCTGCGGGGCGGCTGGGTCCCGCCACTCGCGTCCGAAACGCGCGGTTGGGTCACCTACGCCCCCGCCCTTCTCGCGCTGCGGGCCGGCTACTACAACGCCGTTCTCCTGGCCGCGACGGTCGGCGCGGTCGGGGTCGCGTCCGCGGTCGGCGTTCCCCTCCTCGCCGGAGTGCTGGCGTTCCTCCTCGCCCTGGTCGCGACACTGCTGTTCCCGCGGGTCGCGGAGGAGACCGCGCGCAGAACGTAGCGGGCGGCACGCGCGGTTGCAGGTGCCGACACGACGCGCGTCGCCGTCCGAGGGTTTTTGACGGATGCCGGGACCAGCCTCGCCCGGGCGTTCGCGGTGTCGCGCCGGTCGACACCCACAGTCCGAATAGGCCGACTCGTCCCGCCGGGACTCCCGGATCTCGGCACCCGAGTCGGTCGCGCCAGCACCGGGGGGCTGAAGCCGGGCCGCGAGCGGCGGCTACAGCGCCGCCGGCTCGTCGCGACCGATGACGATCTCCTGTCCCTCCACGTCCTCCAGCGCGGCGACGCGCCCGCCGATCTCGACGCGCTCGCCCGCCTCGGTCTCGACGACCAGCGACGCGACCTCCTCGGAGTCCTCGAAGGCCACGTCGACGACGGAGCCCTGCACCGTCACGGGGTCACCCGACTCGATGTCTCGCCCCTCGACCGTGGCGTAGAAGTCGCCGTCGAGTTCGCGCACGTCCTTGACCGCGCGGCGGATCGACGCGTAGCGTCGGGGGAACGGCCGGTCCTTCCCGTCCGCGGCCAGCGTCTCCGCCGTCGTCCACAGGACCGTCCCGAAGAACCCGGAGACGAGGAACCCCAGCGCCGAGCGGTTGAAGATGACGCCGTACCGCTCCTGGTCGTCGCGGATCGCGTCCTGCGTCGCGTACACCGAGTAGCTGCCGTCGCCGACCGCCAGCACCGGCGTCGTGATGCCGCGGCGAGCGCGCGCGATGGTCGCCACCGAGAGGTAGTCGTACTCGGCCGGGTTCGGCGCGCGCTTGGCCGGCGTCACGAGCAGTTCGACGCTGACGCCGTCGTCGACCTTCGCCGCGAGCAGGTCCTCGAACCGCCGGAGCAAGTCCGGCGTGAGCGAGACGGCCAGCTCGTACTCCGCAGACTCGATGACCTCCTCCAGATACCGGAGGATCGTGGACCGCGACTTCACGAGGGAGACGGCCTCCGTCTCGCGGGCCGGGGCCGTGTAGCGGGCTTCCAACTCGTCGACTAGCTGGTCGAAGGAGGTCTGTATCTCGCCGAACGCGTCGTCCGGATCGACCGCGACGATCTTCATCGGGCGCGACTCGCGGAGCTCCACCAGCCCGCGGTCCGAGAGGCTCCGGACGGTGTCGTACACCCGCGGCTGCGGGATGTCGGTTCGGTCGGCGATCTCGCTGGCGGTGAGTTCGCCGTGTTCCAGCACCGCGAGGTACGCGTCGATCTCGTACTCGCCGAGGTTGAAGCGGTCCCCGACGCGTTCGAGCGTCCCGCGAAGGTCGTCGGTCATGTCTTCCTCATTCCGCCCGGGACGTAAGTTATTTACTATGAGCCGAGTTGCACCCGGTTCCGAAACCCGGTTCGTCAGCTCGGACAGCTCCCGTTCGGTTCCCCGGCGCCGACCTACATGTACATCCGGTCGTCCGGTGCGTCCGACTCCCTGCGCTCCATCCGCTCGGCGAGTTCCGCGTAGTGCTGTTCGACCTCCGCGGCGAACGCCCGCAACGGACCGGAGTCCACGTCCAGGTCGTACACCGTCTCGACCGTCTCCACGAGCCGTACCGCCGCCTCGACGTCGGGGACCTGCGCGTGGACCGGGGTGACGTACACCGCTGCGCCGAGCGGCGACTCGATGCCGCGTTCGATGAGCGCCGCGTTCGTCCCGTCGAGGAACCCGGATCCCATCGGCGGCACGTCGCCGTCCGTCAACCGAGTGGCGCGGTAGTCCTCGGTCGCGACGTAGAAGGTGCGGTGGTCGTCCGGCGCGTGCGCTGTGGGGACGCCGGCGAGGACGGCCACCTCCTCGACGCCCTCGGCCTCGGTCCAGTCGATGACGGCGTCCGCGAACGCCTCGCCCAGCTGGACTGGGACGAACAGTTCGCCCACGAGCACCGTCACGTCGAGGTCGGGCCGCGAGAACAGCCGCGTCGGGTGTCTCGGCTCACCGTTCGTGAACGGCGTGATCGTCGGGAGCCCCTCCGTGCGGACGTGACCCGTCGGTTCGAGGTCGAGATGGTCGACCAGATAGTCGACCGCGGTCAGGCCGGCCAGCCCGTAGGCTGAGAAGCCGGCCAGCAACACGTCGCTCGGTGTGGAGTCGTGGGATACCTCGAACGCGGGCGACTGGCGGAACGTCCCGGACATGGACGCACGTTCAGCAGGCGCGCTCTTAGCCGTTCGGTCCGAGGCGAGCCGGACTCCCGCCGCCGGAGGAAACGCTTTTTCGAGTGGGGGACGCGGGAGGTGCATGGACGCGTTGGCACAGGCCGGAGGCGTGGTCGGGGACCGACTCCCCGACTGGCTCGCAGTTCCGGGAGTCCGTCTCGGGATCGCGCTCCTCATCCTCGCGCTCGGCGTCTGGGTCTCGAAGCTGACGATCCGGCTGATCGGCCGCCCGGTCGCGCGGCGGTTCGAGCGACAGAGCGTCGCCCAGACCGTGCTCCGTGGCGTCCGCGTGGCGATCATCGTCGGCGCGGCCGCGGCCGGGTTCTCCATCGCGGGGGTCCAGCTCCCGAGCCTCGTCGTGTCGGCCGCCGTGTTCTCGGCCGTGGCCGGCGTGATCCTCGCGCCGCTCATCGGGAGCGTCATCAGCGGCTTCTTCGTCCTGTGGGACCAGCCGTTCGAGATCGGTGACCTGATCGAACTCGACGACGGCACGATGGGGTTCGTCGAGGACATCACCATCCGCTACACGAAGATCCTCACGCTCGACAACACCTTCCTCGTCATCCCGAACGGTAACGTCCGCGAGCGGGACGTGACCAACTACTCCGCGGAGGACGAGCGGACCCGCCGCTCGCTCGACGTGCTCGTCACCTACGAGTCCGACGTGACCGAGGCACGGCGGCTGATCGAGCGCGCCGCTCGCGGCTGCGAGGCCGTCGTCTCCGGCGGGCCCGACATCCGGATCGGCGCCGCGCGCTACGTCGCCAGCCCCGACTGCCGGGTCCACGAGTTCGGCGACAACGGCGTCCTGCTCCGGCTCCGGTACTGGGTGAAAAAGCCCTACAAGCTGAACAAGGTCCAGTCGACTGTCAACATCCGCATCCGAGAGATAACCGCGGACGCCGACGTGGAGATGGCGTACCCCCACCGCCATCTCGTCTTCGACGACACCTCCGGCGTGGCGCGCGTCGACGCCGACGGGCGGGCGGTCGCGGAGACCGCCGAGGAGCGCGACCGGGCCGCGAAGCCGCCCGAAGACGAGGAGGGGGAGCACGGCGACGACGCGTGAGCCCGGTCGAGACGAGCGGGTCGTGATGAGTGCCGCGGGGCGACGTCCGCCCCACGCGGCGCTACGGGAACGGGTGGTACGGCGCATCGAGGCGGGGCTCGAACCCCATCGACGCGGGGACCTCGCGTGCCCGCTCTCCGAAGAAGGGGTCACCGGTGAACAGCGGCTGCGCGGCCGGCACGAGTGCGCGGACGGCTTCGAACCCGAGCGCCGCCACGTCCCGCGTCGTCGTCCGCGCCGCGTAGGCGTCGAGGTCCGCATCGGCGAGTCTGTCGAGCACCGCGTCGAGTTCGGCGGTTCCGGCCGCGTCCGGGACGCCGAGCCCCTCGGCCGGCACCGCCGCGTCCGCGTCGAAGAACGCGCGCGTTTCCGCCGGGTAGTCGGCGTGGTCCCCGATCGCGGCGCCCTGCTCGGCGGCGGCATCGGGCCCCATCGCGCGCAGTTCCATCCAGTTCTGAAGCGCCTCCGACAGCGCGGAGCGGGCGGCCGCGTACGGGTCGAGATCCGCCGCGGAGCCGGCGGCGAACCGCGGCCAGTCGCCCTCGCGGTGGACGCCGACCGCGACCACGGGCACGTCCACGTCGGCGGTGACGAGCAGCGGCGTCACCGAGAGGTCCACGGCGTTCGCCCGCGCACGGAGCTCCGCGAAGGCCGGGTCCTCGTCCCCCTCGATCCGGAGTTCGAGCGGGTCGAGCGTCGAGTACCACGCGATCATCGTCGCGTCGCGCTCGACCGTCTCGTAGAGCCCGGAAAGCACCGCCTCGACGCCCGAGTTGCCGAGTCCGAGCCCCGTCGTGATCGACGGGCGGAAGCGACGCTCGTGGGGCGGGAACCGGACGAACTCCGCGGGGAGCGCGGCGGCCTCACCGGTCGCGAGGTCCTCGCCGGTCACCCACGCGAGGGAGTCGTCGTCCTCCGCCCCGACCGTCTCGCGGTCGTCCGGCGTCACGAAGCGGGCGGGCGGGACCGGGTTCTCCACGGCCGTCGGGGGTCCCTCCGCGAAGTCGTCGGTCCGGTAGACCCCCGCGGCGTACCGCTCCAACCCCTCGCCGATCGCCTTCATGAACGCCGCGTCCCAGTCGCGGTCGACGCCGGCCGCGAACTCCGCGGCGCGCGCGTCGCTGAACCCGGTCGTGTCCGCGACCCGGCCGATGTAGTACGGGACCGGGAACGACTCGCGCTCGCCCACCTCCGAGAGGATCCCGACGCGGTCGTCGACCGACCGCTCGGCGCGTTCGAGCGCGTCGTCGACCGAGACGTCGCGGTGCTCCCGCGGGACGGCGCCCTCGGGGTCTGACCCGCAGTCACAGAAGGGAACGGGGAGGAACCTGCGCTCCGCCCCTGGAACTTCGACGACCGTGTCGCCGACCGCCTCGCCGGAGAGGGCTTGGATCGTTCGTCGCCCCGCGACCGCACCCGCGTAGCGCACCGCCGAGCGGACCCCGGCGGGGCGCTCTTCCGTCTCCGAGTCGCTCGCCGCGATGCGCCGGCGCAGGCAGTCGTAGCAGGCGTCCTCGAAGACGGTCACGGCGGCGTCGACGTCCGCGACGGGGGCCCCTCCGACCCCGCCGACCTCGACGGCGACCCACCGCTCGAGCGCCTCGTTCGCGCGCGCGAACGCGTCGGCGCCGGCCGTGCCGACGACCACCGCGAAGTCGAAACCGTCCAGCAGGTCCGCCGCGACGGGCATGACGTTCACGTCGACGTCACCGAGCGCGGCGTCGACCGCGTCGACGGCCGGCCCGTCACCGACGAGTCCGATGTCCATGGACGCGGCAACGACGAGCGGGGAGAAAAAGCCACGGGAGGGCACGACGCCGGGCCGGCAGGCGGCCGCGGCGCGACCGCCGTCAGTTGAGTGCGCTCTGAACGACGTCCGCGAGCTGGTCGACGGAGGCGTCCTTCAGCCGGTCGTCGCCGAGCTTCAGGCGGAGCCGGGGGCGGCCGACGTCGATGGGCACCTTCTCGGTGTCGATGAGGCCGAGGTCCTCGAGGCGGGTCTTCGTCCGGGAGAACGTCGCCTTCGAGGCGATCCCCACGTCCTCGCCCCACTTCGAGATGTCGTACAGCAGCACGTCGTTCTTCGCGGCGACGAGCAGCGAGACGGTCACCTCGTCGAGGCCGTCGCCGTTGCCGCGGGCGGTCTCCATCGAGGCGAGCACGTCGTCGAAGTCCTCGCGTGTGGCATCGCCGATCTCCTCGGTCATCGTCTCGCGGACGCGACTGATCGCGGGCGTCCGGAGTCGGTACTCCTCGGCTTCCTCGAAGGCGTCGCGGTACGTCGAGAAGACCTCCTCGACGAATTCCGCGTCGTCGCTGGAAAGCGCGGCGACGCGACCGCCGGTCGAGACGAGCGCGACGACCCGGTCCGCCGAGACGAACAGCGCGTTGTCGGCGTCGGTCGAGAGGACCCGCAGCGAGAGCGATCCCCCCTCGACGAGGTCCGCCGCCTTCGAGGCGATCAGGAAGTCGTCCATCACGTCCTTCAGTACGTCCTCGTCGGCGAGCAGACACAGCTCGGGGAGCGTGTCGCTCTCGATGCCCGCCTCCACGATCGCTTCGACGGTTTCGGCCGAGGGATCCACGACGAGGAGCTCGCCCTCCGTCTCCGCGAACGCGTCCTCGAGGATATTCTCGAGATCGGTTTCGAGTAAATTCGACACCATAATTCTATGCGTATAACGGCGCGTGAGATATTTAATATTAACGGGATCACCCACCTGGAGAATCCCCAATAGAGGCGTCAACGGCTCCGATTTCTGGCTTATTCCGATCACCGAAGTCGGACGTCCGGTCCGCGGCGGCCGGTCAGATGGCCTCGGCCAGCTCCGACGACCACCGGAGGTCCCCCTCGTACAGTACCGGCATCACGTCGAGCGACAGGAGGTCCCGAAGCCGGGAGGCGTCGACGAGGAATTCCCGCCGCGTTCCGCACAGCTGCGAGACGCCGTCGGTCTGCAACGGCGACCGATAGACGCCGCCGTGAGCCCTCGGCGTGTACGCGTCGTGGACCACGCGGTACCCGCCGTCGGCCGGTTCGACCTCCAGGACCGTCGGCACCTCGTCCCCTCGCGGTGTGAGCGCGTGGGTTCCGTCGCCCACGACCACGTAGTCCTTGCCGGTCATCACCCGGCGACGGGCCAGCGAGAGGGCGCGCTCGAACCCGAACCCGGCCATCAGCAGGCGCGCGAACGCGGTCCCGACGAGCGCGGCGTTGCCGTCCAGCACGCGGTTGAACGTGACGCCGCCGGCGACGCTGCCGCGGCGGATCAGGTCGAGCCCCTCGTAGTAGGAGCCGCACGCGTTGAGGAAGAACGTCTGCGCGTTCGATTCGTCCAGCTCCGCGGCCGCGAAGTGACCGTCCGGGCAGACGAACCCCGCCGGCTCGCAGTGGCCGATGAAGTGGATCAGGTCGTGTGACTCCTCGAAGAGCGCGGCCAGCTCGTCGGTCGTGACCTGCTCGCGAACCGTCACGTCGACGTCGAGCTCCGCGGCCCGCTTCCGGTACACTTCCACCGCGGCGTCGCCCTCGGTCGACATCTCGAGGTCGTTGACGACCGCGACGACCGAGATGGACTCCCCCGAGCGGTCGCGGTAGCGGGCGCGGTTCTCGTAGGCCTCGGGGAGCGCCTTGAACACGTCTATCGGCGCGGAGTCGGCGAGCCAGCCGTGGGTCCGTCCGGAGCCGAGCGAGGGCTTCGAGAGGTCGACGCTCACGGAGTCCCGACCGCGGATGAAGTCGTCCAGGGACCGCTTCAGCCACTCGGCGTCGGGGAGCGGTTCGACCTCCGGCGCGAACACCTGCGGCACGTTGGACAGCAGGTGCGGCAGCGTCCGCACGCTCTCGTAGTCCGGCCGGAGGTACATCGAGAGGTGCCAGTCCGGTAGCTCGCCGGCTATCGCGTCGTAGTCGGCGGCCATGTACCGGTCGACGCGTTCGGCCACGGGCAACGGATACGTCCCGTCCGGGTCCAGGGCCAGCCGGTCGAGCAGCCGCGTCTCGGCGAGGTCCGTTCCCCGCGGTCCGGCGCTTCGGACGAGGCAGTCGAGGTGGAAGACGCGCCTGAGCGCGGCGGCCGCGGTGAGGCCCCCCGAGCCGTCCGTGAGGCTCCACTCGCGACCGGCCCGGAGCACGGGGGCGGCGTCGGTGTCGGTCTCCACCCGCGCCCCGACGTAGTGCGTGAGCGGCGCGACCCGGAGCAGCACGCCCAGGTCCGGCGGAACGGCGATCTCCGGGCGGGGCCCTTCGAGCGGCGACTCGCGCGCGGCCGGCGGGATCGACTTCCCCTCGCCGAACCTCACCGTCGGCGGCTGCGTCCGCATCTCGGGGCGGGATCGATCCGGCGACGCCGTCCGGTGGCTCGTCGCCATCGCGGTGAGCGCGGTCGCGACTCCCGACGGGGTCGCCGGAACGGTCATCGACGCCCGAGGGCGCCTCGTTCCCGTCCCGAAGCCCACGGCCACCGGGGTCGCAGCCGGGAACGTCAGGACGACGGCGTCGACCGCCGGCTTCGCGACCGTCGCCGCGCCGTCGAACCGGAGGACCGTCCCGACCGGCGTCGCGATCCGGACGCGGTGGGCGGCGGCGTCCAGGTCGACCGGACCGGGATCGCCGGCTAGCTCCCGCCGACCGCCGTCGTCGAGGTTCTCGACCGTCACGAGCGTCCCGTCGAGTCGGAGTCGCCGCGCGGTGACCGTCGTTCGGCCGTCGACCGCGCGGTCGAACGCGGGCGCGGTTCCGCCGGGTTCGAACCGCCCCGCGACGGTCGCCGAGCGCCCCTCGGCGTCGACCACGCGGAGTTCATTCCGCGACGATTCGACCTGCACCATTGGGTCGGAGAGACCCTCCGTGCGCCTAAATGCGTGTCGGCACCGGAGGGGTACGGGGGCCATCGCGATCGCATGCGGGAGCGGCCGCGACCCGCTCTCACGGACGCCGGAGCGCCGCCCCCGGCAACCGTCCGCGGGACGGACAGCTTTTTGGTCGCGTCACACGCGGTTCGCGTATGGACTACGACACGGTGCGGGAGACGGACCCGGCGGTCGCGGACGCGCTGTCCGGCGAGGTCGAGCGACAGCAGGAGACGCTCGCGATGATCGCCAGCGAGAACCACGTCAGCGAGGCCGTCATGGAGGCGCAGGGGAGCGCGCTCACCAACAAGTACGCGGAGGGGTACCCCGACCAGCGCTACTACGCGGGCTGTGAGTACGCCGACGAGGTCGAGGAGCTGGCCATCGAGCGCGCGAAGGAGCTCTACGGCGCCGAGCACGTCAACGTCCAGCCGCACTCGGGCTCCAGCGCGAACATCGCCGTCTACGTCGCCGCCCTGGAGCCTGGCGACTCGATCCTGAGCCTGGACCTGACCCACGGCGGCCACCTCTCGCACGGCCACCACGCCAACTTCGTGGGCGAGCACTTCGACGTGACCCACTACGAGGTGGACCCCGAAACGGGCTACATCGATTACGCCGCGCTCCGCGAGACGGCCGAGGAGATCGAGCCGGACATGATCGTCTCCGGCTACTCCGCGTACCCCCGAGAGGTCGAGTGGGAGCGCATCCAGGCCGCCGCGGAAGCGGCCGACGCCTACCACCTCGCCGACATCGCCCACATCACCGGCCTGGTCGCCGCGGGCGAGCACCCCTCGCCGGTCGGCATCGCCGACTTCGTCACCGGATCGACGCACAAGACCATTCGCGCCGGTCGCGGCGGGATCATCATGTGCGGCGAGGAGTTCGCCTCCGCGGTCGATAAGGCGATCATCCCCGGCACGCAGGGCGGTCCCCTGATGCACAACGTCGCCGGCAAGGCGGTCGGCTTCAAGGAGGCGCTCCAACCGGAGTTCGACTCGTACGCCGCACAGGTCGTGAGCAATGCCGAGGCGCTCGCCGAGCGCTTCCGCGAGCACGGCTACGAGCTGGTCTCCGGCGGCACGGACACCCACCTCGTGCTCATCGACCTCCGGGAGTCCCACCCGGACACCTCCGGCGGCGACGCCGAGGAGGCGCTCGCGGCCGCGAACATCGTCCTCAACGCCAACACCGTGCCGGGCGAGACCCGGACCCCCTTCGACCCCTCCGGCATCCGCGTCGGCACGCCCGCGCTCACCACGCGCGGCTTCGAGGAGGCGGAGATGCGCGAGGTCGCGGACCTGATCCACCGCGTGGTCGACAACGTCGACGAGGAGGACGTGGTCTACGAGGTCGGCGAGCGCGTCGCCGAACTCTGCGAGCAGTTCCCGCTGTACGAGTAGGGCTGGGGTGTGGCCGTGCTCTGCGGCCGACCCGTCCCCACCCCGTGCGGGCCTTCTCCGTCCTGCGGTCGGCTATTTCTCTCCTCGGTGGCACGGACCGATTCGAAGGGGGCAGTGTCACCGAGTTTTGCTGAGCCAGCCGAGACAGTAGGGACGTGTCCGAGAGAGGGGAAGTCAGTCGTTTAACCGAGCCGGCGTCCGTAGCCAGGTTGACGGCGTATCGGCCGGGTTCACCGTTTCCACGCCGTCACAGCTCAGTTAACGGCCTTCGAGAGTTCCGCACCCGCTTTGAACTCGACCACGTTCTTCGCCGCGGTCTGGATCCCTTTTCCTGTCTGCGGATTTCGCCCGGTTCGGGCGGAGCGCTTCGAGATGCTGAACGTGCCGAACCCCTCGTTCTGGTCCTCCCGTCCACCCAACGACAGCCGATCACCTTTTTTCAGTGCCTTCGTCGTCGCGTTGATGAACGCGTCGAGCGCTCGCCTCGCGTCGTCCTCCGATAGCCCCTCGGGCGAGTCGCGTCCCGTTTCGCTCGCGACGTACTCCGCGTCGATCACCACGTCGGCGTTCCGGCACTTTGCGCTGGCCTCGTCACCCTTGCCGGGGTTGAGACCGAGGGCGGCCGCGAACTCCGGGCAGGCGTCGAACGTCACCGGCGAGTCGTCTGCAGGCCCGTTTCGGGACCCCGGATTTCCCCGTCCGGGCGGAGCGCTTCGAGATACTGAACGACCCGAAGCCGACCAGCACGGCGCTGTCGTCCTTCTCCAAGGCTTTCGTCGTCGCGTCGGTGAACGTGTCGAGCGCCCGCTTCGCATCCGACCCGCTCAGTCCGGCCTCGCTCGCCATCGCCTCGATCAGTTCCGCTTTGTTCATCGCCGCGGCCTGTCCCGTCGCGGTCAACAGGCCCACTCCGAGCGCTGTCGAGAGGACAGCGCCCCTCCGCAGAACGGTTCGCCGGGACAGAACGTTTTGAGACATGATACCTTTACTCACAACCCTCTGACGCTGCATACGTATATAAATATATTTTAAATTTCTATTTTTGTATTATCGTATCGTGATCACTTCTGTTCAAAACCGAACGCGAACAGGAACGGTTTCGGTGGAACGGAGGCACTTTGCGACGCCGGACTTCGCCCCGTCTCTGAGTGCACACGGCTCTGAGCAACCGTCGAATCTCGCGGAAGATCCACGGCCTCATCCGACACCTTCGGTCCGGACTGCGGGAACCGCGGCACTCCCCCGGCCGCCGTCGCTTCGGGCAGTCCCTCGGCCGCCGTCGCTTAGAAGTCCCCGGCGTGCGAGGCGTCGGACATGCCCGAGGAGACCCCGATCAGCGGCTTCGAGTCGTCGACCGCGGCGGAGCTCGAGGATGGCGAGTGGACCGGCGACCGCGCGGTCGAGGAAGTCGTCGGCGACCTGCTCTCGGAGCGCGGCGAGACGGTCGCGGTCGCGGAGTCGCTCACCGGCGGCCTGATCGGCTCGACGATCACGGACGTACCCGGCTCCAGCGACTACTTCGACCGGAGCCTCGCCACCTACGCCTACGACGCGAAGCGACAGGAACTGGCGGTCCCGCGCGAGGACCTGGACGCCTACGGCGCCGTGAGCGCGCCGGTCGCGCGCGCGATGGCGCAGGGCGTCCGCGACCGGTCGGACACGACGTGGGGCGTCTCCGCAACCGGCGTGGCGGGCCCCGGCGGCGGGCAGCGCGACAAGCCGGTCGGCCTGCTGTACGTGGGCGTCGCCTTCGCCGCGCCGTGGGGGACCGAGGCGTCGTTCACCCGGTCGCGGCGCTTCGAACTCGACGGCGACCGCGCGGCGATCAAGCGGAAGAGCGTCGTCTGCGCGCTCGCGGAGCTGGTCCGGGCGGTCCGCGAGACGGCGCCCACGAGCGAATTCGGGGACGAGTGACCGAGTCAGACACAAGCCGCTCGACCGCCGTCTCGTCGGAGCCGCGATTTACGCGGTTCCGTACGCGCGTTCGGACAGCCTTTTGTCCGGATCCGTCGAGGATCCGGTGATGGACGAAGAGGACCTCCGCGTCGGCCTGCTCGTCGCGGGCGCGGCCGGACCGGGAGAGACGGCCGCGCGGAACTGGTGCCGCGAGCGGTTCGCGGACGTCGAGACCGCGTCGCTCGCGGCGGTCGCGGACGGCTCGGTCGACCTCGACCGGTTCGACGTCTGCTGGTGGCACGCCGTCGAGCCGGTGGCGAACCCCCGGACCGTCGCCGCCTGTGAGCCCCGCGTGACCGACTACGTCGAGAGCGGCGGCGGACTGCTGCTCTCGGCGCGCGCGATGGGGCAGGTCGCGGCGCTCGGGGTCGACGAGGTGCCGCCGGACGCGACCGGCACCGAGGCGGTCCACGAGCCGGTCGGCCCGCTCTGGAAGTCGGCGTACGCCGACCACCCCGCACACGAGGGGTTCGAGACGCTCCGCCACCACACGCGCCCCGCGGGCGAGGAGGCGCCGTTCGCGCGCTACGAGGACGTGTTGCCCGCGGCCGGCGACGTGCTCGCGTCGACGCACCGCGGCGCGGACGACGTGCCGCACGAGGTGACAACGGTGAGCTGGCGGCGCGGCGCGGGGACCGTCGTCGGCGTCGGCGTCGGCCTCGACTTCGAGCGCGCGGACGACCACACGCGCGCCAAGCGCGACCGACTGACGGGGAACCTGCTGCGGTTCCTCGCGGACGGCGGAGCGGACGGGACCGCCGGAATCGGCGGCGAGACCGACCCCGAGACCGCGGCGACCGCGCTCACGACGGGCCGGCCGCACGACGCCGAGACGCTCGCGCGCCACCGCGCGGCGCTCGCGGGCGACCGCCATCGCACCAGCTACCACCTCTCGCCGCCCGCCAACTGGCTCAACGACCCGAACGGCTGTCTGTACTACGACGGGCAGTATCACGTCTTCTACCAGTACAACCCCGGCGGCCCCTACCACGAGACCATCCACTGGGGGCACTTCGTCAGCGACGACCTGCTGACGTGGCGGGACGTGCCGGTCGCGCTGGCGCCCGACCCCGGCGGCCCGGACCGCGACGGCTGCTGGTCCGGCTGCGCGTTCGTCACCGACGAGGCCCACGCCGGGTGGCGCACCGACGCGCCGGCGGGCGACGGATCCGACGTGCGGGTCCTGTACACCGGCGGCCGCGAGGGGTGGCAGCTCCCGTGTCTGGGCTCGGCCGTCGACGGCGACCTCTCCCGGTTCGAGACCGACCCCGCGAACCCCGTCATCGACGACCCGCCGGCGGCGCTCGACGTGTTGACGACCGACCACTGGAACGGGGAGTTCCGCGACCACTGCGTCTGGGTCGCGGACGGCTGGTGGTACCAGCTCGTCGGCGCCGGGCTGGAGGACGTGGGCGGGGCCGTCGTCTGCTACCGCTCGCGCGACTGCCGCGAGTGGGAGTACCTCGGCCCGTCGCTGGTCGGCGACTGGGAGTCGCCCGGCACCGTCTGGGAGTGTCCGGAGCTGCTCCGGTTCGCGGACGGCGACCTCCTCCACGTCTCCAACTACGAGGACGTGGTCGGCTTCGTCGGCGAGTGGGACGAGGAGACCGGCACCTTCGAGCGCGAGGCGACCGAGGTGCTCGACCCCGGCGAGTTCTACGCGCCGCAGTCGCTGGAGGCGCCCGACGGCCGGACGCTCATGTTCGGCTGGATCAAGGAGGCGCGGACGCTCCGCCGACAGTGGGACGCCGGCTGGTCCGGCCTCATGTCGCTCCCGCGGGAGGTGTCGGTCGAGAACGGCGACGTCCGCCAGCGCCCCGCCCGGGAGGTGCGCGACCTCCGCGAGGCGACGCTGTTCGACGGCACGGTCACCGTCACCGACGGTCGCGAGCTACTGGACGCCGAGGGTGACGCCCTGGAGATCGAGGCGACGGTCGACCCCGACGCGGCCGACGCGGTCGGCGTCGTGGTCCGGCTCTCGCCGGACGGCGCCGAGAGCACGCAACTCAAGCTCGTGGACGGGCGGCTCGTGCTGGACCGGACCGGCAGCAGCCTCGACCGCGAGGTCAACGACCACCCGGTCTCGGTCCCCGTCGACGACCTCGAAACCCCGCTCGACCTGCGGGTCTTCGTCGACGGCTCCGTGGTCGAGGCGTTCGTCAACGGTCGGCGGTGCCTGACCGGCCGGATCTACCCGACCCGGCACGACGCCACCGGCGTCGGCCTGCTCGCGGACGGGGCGTCGGAGGGCGTCGACGTGGATCTGACGGTCCACGCGATGGGCAGCATCTGGCCGACGGAACTGCGGGGGCGCGACCCCGGCGACCCGGCGCGGACCGCCCCCGAAGCGGACGACTGATCGCGCCTCAGGGACGTTCTCGCCTTTTTCGACGGGGCGTGGTGACCGGGACGGTCCGATCGCGGGGATGGTCCGGCGGACGGTGGGCCGCAGTCGGAGCTCCGTACGACGGATGTTCTGTTTCTGTGTCTGCCGTCGATCCTGCTGCGGCGGACAGCACCACCTAGAGAGCCGACGGGATCGAGCCGGCTGCCCTTTCAGTCCCACCCCGCACCGGAACCGCTCCGCAACCGCTCCGCACCGCAACCGCTCCGCAACCGCACGGCAGCCTCGCACCTCCCCAGCCTCGGCGGCGGCGCGGCCGCGGAACCGCACGGCACCGCAGGCGGCCGCGCCGCCGCCTCCCTCGCGCACGTTCCTCGCGCGCGCCGACCGCCTCCGCACCGCCGCGGTCACTGGCGGCCACTGGTGATCACTGGCGGCCGCTGGTGATCACTGGCGGCCACTGGCAGTCGCTGATCCGGGCGCGTGATCGGTCCCTCAGTTGGTAGCGTACTGAGTACCGACCCCTGACGCCGGGGGCTACCGCCGTCGGGTCGACCCGAACTCGCCCGCGAGTCGCAGCAGGTACCACAGCAGCGCGAGCGCGACGAGGAGGCCACCGCCGAGCGCGGCCCCGACCCCCGCCGGTGAGGCCCCGACCTGAAACGCCACCAGCCCCGCGGAGGCGGTGACCAGCGCGACGAAGGCGACCTTCAGCTTCGCGTTTCCGGCGGCGCGGTCCTCGTCGCTCAGCGGGCCGACCATCAGCGCGGCCTCCCGGTGGATCCCCCGCGTCCGTCCGGCGTCGTCGCGTCCGCGTTCATGCCCTCCGATTCGGGCGGCGCGGGCTAAAACCCCGCGACCCGCGCCGGCCGCGGAGCACCGTTCGCTCGGCCGCGGAGCACCGTTCGCTCGGCCACGGAGTGCCGTTCGCTCGGCCGCGGTGGGGTCGGAGTCGGAACGGAGCAGCGGGCGTTCCACGCTCCTTTTTACGAGTCCGGGCGAACGGCCCGCTAATGGACGATCAACTCCGCGAGCGCGTCCGCGAGGCGGCCGAGACGGCCGCGCTGTTCAACGCGCTCAAACACGGCAGCGACCCGGACGTGGGCGCGATCATGGGCCCGCTGATGGGCGAGAACCCCGACTTCCGCCCGCACGGCGACGAGATCCCCGGCGTCGTCGCGCCCGTGGTGAACGAGATCGCGGGCATGGACGAGGCCGAGCGCCGCGAGCGGCTCGGCGAGCTCGACCCCGACGCGCTCGCGGAGCTGGAGGCCGAGGACGAGGCGGACGAACACGAACTGCCCGACCTCCCGAACGCCGAGGCGGGGGAGGTCGTCATGCGCGCCGCGCCGAACCCCAACGGCCCGTGGCACATCGGCCACGCGCGGATGCCCTCCGTCATCGGCACCTACGCCGAGCGCTACGACGGGGAGTTCATCTGCCGGTTCGACGACACCGACCCCGAGACGAAGCGCCCGGACCTGGACGCCTACGACGCGATCCTCGACGACATCGGCTACCTCGGCTTCGAGCCGGACGTGGTCCTGAAGGCCTCGGACCGGCTGGAGACCTACTACGAGCACGCCCGCGAGCTGATCGACCTGGACGGCGCCTACACCTGCTCGTGTCCCGCCGAGGAGTTCCGCGAACTGAAGGCGGACGCGGAGCCGTGCCCCCACCGCGAGAAGGACGCCGCGACCGTCCGCGAGGAGTTCGAGGCGATGATCGCCGGCGAGTACGACGCCGGCGAGATGGTCCTCCGCGTCAAGACCGACATCGAGCACAAGAACCCCGCCCTGCGCGACTGGGTCGCGTTCCGGATGGTCGACGCCGCCCACCCCCGCGAGGAGGCGGCTCACTACGACTGCTGGCCCATGCTGGACTTCCAGTCCGGCGTCGACGACCACCTGACGGGCGTCACGCACATCATCCGCGGCATCGACCTGCAGGACTCCGCGAAGCGCCAGCGGTTCGTCTACGACTACTTCGGCTGGGAGTACCCCGAGGTGCTCCACTGGGGCCACGTCCAACTCGACGAGTACGACGTGAAACTCTCGACCTCCACGATCAAGGCGCTGATCGAGGAGGGCGAACTGACGGGGTGGGACGACCCGCGCGCGCCGACGATCAAGTCGGTCCGCCGGCGCGGCATCCGCGGGCAGGCGCTCGTGGACGCGATGACCGGGCTCGGCATGTCCACCTCCGACGTGGACCTGGCGATGTCCTCGGTGTACGCCACCAACCGCGAGCTGATCGACGACGCGGCCGACCGCTACTTCCTCGTGCGCGACCGCGGCGACGACCCCGCGATCGAGCGCGAGATCGCGGGCGGCCCGGACGCCGGCCACCCGCCGCGACACCCCAACCACGAGGACCGCGGCCGGCGCGAGATCCCCGCCGGGACGGTGCTGATCGAGGAGCGCGACCTCCCCGCCGACGGCGACCGCGTCTGGCTGAAGGGGTACGGCTGCGTCCGCGAGGCCGACGGCGCCTTCGAGTGGGTGAGCGACGACATCGACCTGGTCCGCGAGGAGGGCGTCGACGTGATTCACTGGGTCCCCGCCGCGGAGAGCCTGGTCACCCGAATGCGCACCGTCGAGGGCGACGTGCTCGGCTACGCCGAACCGGAGGTCGCGGACCTCGAGGTGGGCGAGTCGATCCAGTTCGAGCGCGTCGGCTTCGTGCGCGTCGACGCGTTTGACCCCGCGCCAACGCCCGAGGACGGCGGCCCGACCGGCGAGGAGGACGTGGTCGTCTACTTCAGCCACGACTGAGTTCGAAGGCGACCGCGGCGCCGTCGCCCGCGGCCGCGGGAGGGCACTCGTCGTCTCGAAGTAAGGGTATCGAGGCCAACACATCTCGCCGAAGCGAACACCGCCCGGTCCGCGATGGGACGGCGGAGATCCGACGCCGGTCGGTTCGCTGACAGAGCCCGACGGCCCCGTCAGCTGTCGACCTGCTCGGGCGGCGAAAGCATGCCGCGTTGCCACATCCACCGTGCCGCGGCCGTCGTGCCGAACACGGAGACGATTATCACGGCATAGAGTGGGTAACTCGGAAGGAACGACAGATATCCGAGTTCCAGGAGGACCGTCATGAGCAGCGCTATCGAGAAGCCGATACCCGCGACCTTCGGGTAATCCCGGCCGAATTGTGCGAAGATGGCACCGAAGACCGCCGGGACGAGATACGACTCGAGCGCGTTCTGCCACAGTTCCGGAAGCGCCTGAAACACCGAGACGAGCGTCACCGAGCCGACGCCCAAAACGGCCGTGTTGACGAATATCGAGGCGGCGATCGCGACCGTCGAGATGATGCTCGCCCGGGACGTCCCCGTCTCGATGTCCGTCGCCTCCTGGGCAGCCGCCGCACAGGGCAACCGGAGGTTCGAGATGTTCCCCGACAGGAACGCCATGTACGTTCCGGGAATCCCCAGTACGGGATAGTACGACACCGGCTCGATGAACCAGGCCCAACCGAACGTGACCGCCACCGAAACGAACGCACCGAGGATCGCCGCTCTCGGAGGCATGATGTCGAAGACGGTCAGCAGCGCCACCGCCGGCCCCAACGACAACGCGACTGCGAGGAGGTTGGTTCGCCGCCCCCACTTGTTGACGTAGGGAACGAAGCTGTCCTCGTAGACCCCGCCGTCGGACGCCTGAGACCCGCCGTCTCGCTCGCTGTGTCGGCTCCCCATGTCACCACCAGCTCCCGACGGCCACCTGGATCGCGACGCCAGTCAGTAGTCCGACGAGCATGGCCACGCCGAGCGCCCATTCTCTGACCCACTGCACGCTTCGACTGTCGGCGACGTACAGCAGTGCGAGCATCGCGAGCCCCCCGACGGCAGCGGAGCCCGTTTCCGGGGTTCCGGCGGTGACCTCTCCGCTCAGAAAGTACGCGAACGCCCCCAACATCGCCGCAGCACTGATGACCGGAACGAGCCGCTCGTTGCCGTTGCTGATCCTCGTTCTGACGGTCTCCATGTGTCTGGTGCCGAACGCCGAGACGAGCAACCAACCGGTGCCGCCGAGCGTCATCGCCCACACCGCCGTGGCGTAGGCCTCCTCGGAGATCCCCTCGTCGCCGAGGCTGTAGCCGTACTGACTGACTCCCAACTCGGCGGCCGGGAGTTCGAACGCCACCGACCCGATCACCGTGAGCCGCATCCACGCGACGGGACCGCCCACGGTCGCGATCAGCGCCAACATCCCGGCCAGCACCGCGATCGACGGGCCGATCGCGGAGATGAGCCCCGTTTTGAACCCGGTCTTCAGCTTCCGCTCGGGGATCCCCATCTCCTTCCCGTCGCGCCACGCGCGACGGAGGAAGATCGCGGCCTGTAGCAGCACGACCGACACGACGGGCACCGTCGACAGCCACAGCCATCGACTGTTGGCGACGTCCATGTATGCTGGCGCAAGCGAGACCAGCTCGTATCCTACCATAGCGGTCGACCGTGCACAAAAAGAACAGAAATGCCTGTGGGATCGCGTTAAATTCGGTGGTGAAAGGGGACGATCCGCGGGCAACGGGAGGGATACTGCACGGTCCGATCCCTCGCGGTTCCGAAGCCCACCGTGGAGAGCGACCATTCGGAAACCCAACCACTTTTACTGACTGACCGGTTAGTCAGTCACAACTCGATGACTCGATCGACACGCCGGCCGTCCCTCCGGGCCGGCTTGGAGGGCAGACGGTGAGCTTTCGCGAACGCGTCGGGAGCCTGTTCAAGGGCCGCGAGGAGTTCGACCTGACCGAGGGAGATATCGGGAAGCCGCTGTTCTACCTCTCCCTGCCCATCGTCGTCACGAACCTGCTCCAGACGGCGTACAACCTCGCGGACACGTTCTGGCTCGGCCGATACAGCACCGAGGCGCTGGCGGCGATCAGCTTCGCGTTCCCGATGGTGTTTCTGCTCATCTCGCTGGGCATGGGGATCTCGGTCGCGGGGAGCGTGCTCGTCGCGCAGTACACGGGCGCGGGCGCGGAGCGCGAGGCCGAGTACGCCGCCTCCCAGACGGTCGGTTTCGCGGTGATCGGCTCGCTCCTGCTCGGGGCGGTCGGCTACTTGCTGGTCGACGACTTCCTCGCGCTGATGGGTGCCTCCGACGCGGTGTTGCCCGGCGCGACCGCCTACATGCAGGTGATCTCCGCGGGCCTCGTCTTCATGTTCGGCTTCTTCGTGTTCATCGCGCTGATGCGCGGCTACGGTGACACGATCACGCCGATGCTCGTCATGGCCGGGTCGGTCGGCATCAACATCGTCCTCGACCCGTTCCTGATCTTCGGCTGGTGGGTGTTCCCGGAGCTGGGCATCGAGGGCGCCGCGGTCGCGACCGTCTTCTCGCGGGCGCTCGCGCTGGTCGTCGGCCTCTGGGTCATGTTCGCCGGGCGGCGGGGCGTGAAGATCCGCCTCTCCGAGATGCTGCCCGAGATGAACTACGCCCGGCGACTCGTCCGGATCGGCGCGCCCGCGTCGATAGAGGGGACCGGCCGCGCGCTGTCGATAAACGCCCTGCTGTTCATCGTCGCGATGTTCCCCGACACGGTCGTCGCCGCCTACGGGATCGGGACGCGCGTGTTCTCGGTCGTGTTCCTGCCGGCCATCGCGGTCGCGCGGGGTGTCGAGACGATGACCGGACAGAACATCGGCGCCGGCAATCCCGACCGCGCCGAGCGGGCCGCGGACCTCGCCGCGAAGACCCTGTTCGGCATCCTCGCGCTGGTGGGCGTCGTGACGTGGTTCGCCGCCGGCGCCATCGCGAGCGTCTTCTCGCCCGACCCCGAGGTCGTCGCGGTCAGCGCGGAGTTCCTGCGATACGTCGCGTTCTCGTTCGGGTTCATCGGCGTGATGCGGGCGTACACCGGGAGCTTCCGCGGGGCCGGCAAGACGCTCACCGCGGCGGCCATCTCCGTGCTGATGCTCGGCGTCATCCGGCTGCCGGTGGCGTGGTTCGCGGTCGGGCCGTACGGCGAGACGGGCATCTGGATGGCGTTCGCTGTCTCGAACGTCGCCGGCGCCCTGATCGCCTACGCATGGTACCGCCGCGGAACGTGGCGCGAGGGCGACCTGACCGAGCCGGACGTGGTCGACGACGACGCGATTCCCGGAGACGACGGCGTCGTCACCGACGACTGAGTCGCCCCGGGCTGTCCCCGCTCGACCGGTTTCGGCCGATCGGCTCCGCTCGGTCGACCCGCCGGCCGCAACCGCTTTTTCCCTCCCCGACTGACGCGGCCCATGGACACGCGCCGCGCGCTGCTGGACGCGCTGGAGGAGGGCCCCGTCTCCGGCCCCGCCCTCGCCGACCGCCTCGGCGTCTCCCGCGCCGCCGTCTGGAAACAGGTGGAGGCGCTCCGCGAGGCCGGGTTCGCGGTCGAGAGCGGCGAGGAGGGCTACGAGGTCCGCGACGTTCCCGACTACGGCGGCGACGCGATCGCCTTCGGGCTCAAGGCGCCCTACGAGGTCGAGTTCCACGAGACGCTCGGCTCGACGAACGACCGCGCCCGCGAACTCGCCGAGGGGGGCGCCGGGGGGGTCGCCGTCGTCGCGGCCGAACAGACCGGCAGCCGGGGCCGGCTCGACCGCGAGTGGGTCTCCCCGCCGGGGAGCGTCTCGCTGTCGGTCCTCGTCCGGCCCGACCTGCCGCCCGCGCACGCCCCGGTGATTACGCTCGCGGCCGCGGTGGCGACGACCGAGGCCGCCCGCGAAGCCGGCGTCGACGCGGCGATCAAGTGGCCGAACGACGTGCTCGTCCCCGACCCGGAGAGCGGCGAGGCGGGCGACCGCGGCGGCGCCAAGCTCGCGGGGATCCTCACGGAGATGGAGGGCGAGGCGGACCGCGTCAACTGGCTGGTCGTCGGGGTCGGCGTCAACGCGAACGTCGACCCCGAGGCGCTCCCGGTCGACGCCACGAGCCTGCGGGCCGAAGCCGGGGCGGACGTGGACCGCCGGGCGTTCGTCCAGCGCCTGCTCGAACGCTTCCACGACCTGACCGCGGACCCGGACGCGGTGCTGCCCGCGTGGCGGGAGCACGCGGCGACGCTCGGGCGGCGCGTCCGCGTCGAAACTCCCGGCGGCGTCGTGGAGGGCGAGGCGGTCGACGTCGAGTTCCCGGGGGCGCTCGTCGTCGAGACCGACGACGGCCGCGAACGCGTGCTGGCGGGCGACTGCGAACACCTCCGACGGGCGGAGTGAGACGCGGCGGCCGAAATGAGAACTGGGGAACGGAAAGAGCGGGAGGACGCACCCGAGAGCGACGCGTCTAGCTGCTGCTTGAGGCCTCCGGCCCCGCGGCTCCCTCCTCCGAGGTCGCAGCCTCGGCCTCTCCGTCGCCATCGCCGACCCGGACGGTCAGCACGGGAACGCTGGACCCGCGGACGACCTTCTCCGCGACGCTGCCGAGCAGGAGGCGATCGATGCCGCCGCGGCCGTGGGTCCCCATCACGACCACGTCACAGCCCTCGTCCTCGGCGTAGCGGATGATCTCGCGGCTCGGCGACCCCTCGACGACCGCGGTCGTCACGTCCACGTCGAAGGAGTCGCCCAGCTCCCCGACCGTGTTCACGGCCGCCTTGGCGTCGGCGCGCAGCAGGTCGTCGACCCCCTCCCAGGAGGTCTCCATCGGCATCCCCGCGTAGCTCGCTGTGTTTATCACGTAGAGGGCGTGGACGTCCGCGCCGTGTGCGGCCGCCAGCTCCAGCGCGTGCGCGACCGCTCGCTCCCCCTCCGGCGATCCGTCCGTCGGAACCAGAACCCGCTCGTAGAGCGCCATGGTATGTCAAACCATGATAGATGGCTCGGAGATATAACTCTTTGCACGCTTTGCCGGTTCCTGCCGACGATGGGGGCGAGAGCGCCCGTCAGGAGCTCTCGCTGCGCTCGTCGACCACCGCGTCCGTCGGGTCGGCGGTCGCGTCACGGTAGATCGCGGGGGTCCGGAGCAGGAGTCCGACGAGCAACGCGGTCACGAGCACGCCGGCCACCGACCCGCCGCCCGGGAGGAGGTCCGGGCGGAACAGCGCGAGCAGCACGGCCGGGACGACGCCCAGTTTCGCGGAGCCCCAGCCGAAGTAGCGCGCGGCGTCGAGCGCGTACTCGGGCGCGGTCGCGGCCGTGAGCGGCGGCGGTGACACCGGTTTCTCGACGCGGACCCGGGCGCCGTCGGGGTGGTCGAGCGACACGCGTTCCCCCGTCGACTCCCCGGCGCCGTCGACGATCTCGAGGTCGCTGACGGTGCCGTCCGCGGAGTGGTACACGTCGAGCCCGTCCGCGGCGTCGTCCGCGGGTTCCACGGTCGAGACCTCGGCATCGCTCTCCGCGGTGAGGTCGACGCCGCGCGAGGAGATCGCCCCGAGCAATCCCGTCGCCCGCGGCCGGACGGCGACGCGGTGATACGCCGACGTGCGCGGGACGAAGTCGTTGTCGAGCAGCAGTCGGTGCAGGGACGACTCCGCCCGCCGGGCGGTTTCGGCGCTCGTCGGAACCGTGTAGGCCGTGACCGCGTTTGCGTTCTCGTCGGGGGCGCTGAACGCCGTCAGTCGCCGCACGTCAGTCGCGAGGTCGGGCGCGTCGATCGGCTCCCTGATGACGGAAACGCGGTCGTCCGCGTACTCGTTGGGGAACAGTTCGGCGCGCCCGGCGGTGCCGCTGATCGCGTCCACGTCCGGATGCATCAGCGCGTGGCAGTCGCCGCACAGGCCGACGAGGTTCTCGAGCGCGTTCGAGCCGCCGTCCGCGAGGTGGACGACGTGATGGACCTCGTTCACCGAGGCGTCGCCCTTGTACGTCCCGCAGCGTCCGCACTGGTACTTCTGGCGCTCCCAGACCGCCTCCCGCCGCTGTTCCCAGTCCGGCGGATAGCGGCCGTTCCCGTAGTGGGACTCCCGCTCCCCGTAGCTTCCGGGGTCGTCGTACCTGCTCTCGATGCCGTGGTCCCGGTACGCCGTCGAGGATCGACTCACGGTTTGTACCCCTCCGTTGCCCCACCGGTGGCTAAAGCCTGACTCACGACCCCCACGCTTGCCGTCAGTTCGCGAGCGGTCGCTCCCGGGGGACCGGCGGTGACCGAACTCCCGACCGCGGTCGGCGGTCGCGGGCTCACCGCTCGACCTCCCGGCCGAACGGCTGCACCCGGTAGCGGTCCTCGCCGCGGGACGCCGGAATCCGGCCGATCCCCCGTTCCCCGGGTTCGAGCGTCAGGGCGACCCCCTCCGGGAGGAACGGCCAGTCGGACGCGGTGGGTCGGTCGGCGTGGAACTGCGCGGCCCCGCGGAACGTCCCCGGCGCGTCCCCGGTGTTCTCGACGGTCACCTCGACGACCGGGTCGCCGCCGTCGGCCGTCGCGTCGACGCGAGCGTCCACGAGGTCGAACGCCGGGAGCGCGGGCGCCTCCGCGTAGGACTCGACCACCACGTCGGCCGTCTCCCCGTCGAGGGAGATCGAGACGGTCCCCTCCGCGAGGGCGTCGTCCGGAAGCTCCTGTACCGCGGCGAGCTCGACCGTCTCGCCGGGCTCGACGACGTTGTTCGCGAAGGGCACCGCATCCTCGGGGATCACGAGCGCGGACAGGCCGTCGCGCAGCACCTCGCCGTCGACGGGGTCGGCCGGCTCGCCCCCGAGCCGCGCGTTCACGAAGTGGTTATCGGCGAGGACGCTCCCGAACCCGACCGACCGCTCCGCGTTGGTGTTAGTGACCGCGAACCGATGGACGAGGAGCGCGTTCCCCTCCTCGGCGGACAGGAGGCCCGTCGCCTCCTCGGAGAACAGGCCGACGCCGCCCTCTTCCGTTTCGTAGTGGAGCGCGCGCTCGACCGACGGTTCGCGGGCCGCGATCTCGAAGCCGCCGACCTCGGAGGCGACCGCCTCTCCGGGAGCGAGGCGCCGGGGGGCGACGTCGATCCGGCGCTCGAACTCCGGGTGCTCCGGGGCGTCGGTCGTCACTCGCCACTCCCCGGCCGCGTTGACCCGAAGGCCGGCCTCGACGACCGTCCAGTCGCCGGACTCCACGTCGGAGACGCTGACAGAAACGGGAGCCGGCTCCGAAACGGTCGCCCTCGTCAGCCCGTCCTCCTCGCGGACCCGTTCGACCCCGACCTCGATCGACAGATCGGAGATGGCGGCGCCCCCGACGTTGGCAACGGCGACCTCGACGGGGAACTCGTCGAGGAACGCGATCGATTCGGCGTCGCCCGTCACGGCCGCGTCGAGCACCATCGGTCGGGGCTGTGCGTCCTCGTCGACGCTGAACTCGGGGAGCGCCGACTCCCGGACTCCCGCCTCGGTTTCGGCCGCGCCCGCGTTCCCGTCGGTCCCGGCCGAGGTACAGCCTGCGAGCAGCCCCAGGCCGGCGGCGGTCGCCGTCAGGCACGACCGCCGGGTCACTCCGTCGGTCGGTCCGTCGGTCGGCTCGGGACTCACTGCGACCCCTCCCCGTCCGCGGCGGTGTAGCCGGGGTCGTAACACTCGCGGCCGAGCAGCGCGACTGCCGACCGGACGAGTTCGACGAAGTAGGCGCGGTAGCGCGTGAGGTCGCCGGGACACAGCGCCGACCGCCGGAACAGCCGCCGGACCTGATCGGTGTCGTGGCGCGCCCACCAGATGAGGTGGTTGATAAGTGCGAGCCGCGCGTGGCGGGGCTTCTCGTACACCTCCCTGACGGCCGGCGACTCCCAGCCGTGGTCGAACAGCAGGTGGAACCGCCGACCGTTCTCGGCGGAGCGCGCCTTCCGCACCAGTTCGTCGTCCTCCAGCACCGAGATACCGAGTTCGGGTGGGTTCGTCGTCATGCACTCGGTGCGTGGGCCGCCGGAACGGTAAATACTGTCAATTTTTATAAATGTAATCGGCTCGCCGGCGTAAAGCGGCTCGCGCCGTGGAAGCATTTACGGTATCAGAATCGGTTGGGAATACCAAAGCGATGCAACACGACTGGACGATGTTCTACCAGGAGGAGGTGAAATCCGACCGGAAGATCCCGCTTCCGCCGGAGGTCCACACCGTCGTCGGTGACGACCACGAGGTCCACGGCCACTCGGTCTACTGGAACTACGAGCGGAACGCCGACTACATCGTCCTCTCACAGTACGCCCTGCGGGAGCCGAACTACGGCGACGTGACGCGAACGAAGGTGTACGGCGCCGACCACGGCGAGGAGGCGACCGGCTACATCCGGATCCCGGAGGGGCTCGACGAGCTCGTCCGCTCCAACTACCTCGAGGGGACCCGGGTGAACTACATGGCCTACGAGGAGATGCTCGCGGGGGACAACCCCACGGTGTTCCTGCTCTCGAACGCCCAGTTCCAGCGGCTGCTCCCCTCCGGCGTCCGCGCGTCGGTCGACGACCGCGAGGACGCGGACGACCGCGACCTCGAGGAGTCGCTGCTGAACCTGCCGGCGTTCCTCCCGTCGCCGTGACGCTCGCGCGGGTCGCCGGGTCGCTCGCCGGCCCGTGGGACCTGGTGCGCCGGGAACTCGACGCCGCGCTCGGCGAACCGACGCGCGAGAGCGGGAACGAGACCGAGCCCGAGTGGCGCTGGTCACGAGCCTCGCGGCTGTTCACCCTGCGCGCGAGCGCGAACCCCGCCGCGGGGCGGGTAGAGGTCGCGGTCGACACCCGCCTCCCGTACGCGTCGCTGGCCGCGCTGGCGGGCGTCCTCGCGGCCGCCGTTTTTCTCTCGCCGGCCCCTGCCGTCCCGCTGACGGGCGCCGCGCTGAGCCTCTGCCTCCTCCTGACGCTCGTCCCGCTCGTCCCCGGATGGGTCCACTTCCGGCGGTTCCACCGCCGGACCGGCTCCGTCGTCGATATCGACACCTACCGGATCACGCCGGCGGCGCTGCCGCCGCTCGGGGGGGTCCTGATCGGACTGTGGACCGCCGGAACGGGCGGCTTCCGGTGGCCGGTGCTGCTGCTATCGATGTTTCTGTGTGCAGTCTTCGCGTACGCCACTGCGCCCGGATCGGTGACGCTGCGACGGCAGTTCCCGGTGTGGGCGCTCGCCTTCTTCTCGGGCGTCCCGCTCCTGCTCACTGGCGGCAACGTCGCCCTACTCGTCGTCGCGTCGGACGCGGTCGGTCCCGCGGGCGTCGCCGCCCTGACCGCGGCTCTTGTCGTCAACACGCTCGCGGCGCTATACGCCTACGTGCGGCTCTGTCGGCGGTTCCTCGAGGGGGTCGACAGCGTTCCGAACCGACCGATCGACTCGCGTCCGCTCCGCGTGGCGTGGTTCGGGGCCTTCCTCACGCTGAACGTGCTCTCGGTCGGCGCCGTCGTCGCTTTCCTGGCCGGCACGTGGCCGGTCTCAACCGCGGCCGAATCGGCCGATCCGACCGCCGTCGCGACCGCCGCGACCGCCGCGTTCACCGCGGTCGGCGTGCCGTTCCCGCGGGCCGCGGCGCTCGTCGCGCTCGCGGTCCTCACGCTGCCGCTCGTCGGCCTACTGGGACTGTGGGGGGTCCACCTCGTCCGACGGATGCAGACGTACCGGACGCTCCGCGCTCGCACACGCCCGATCGAGTCGACCGAAATCGGCGTGGCGGGAGCGGCGGTCGGAGCCGAGAGGACCGTCGGGACCGGGGCGACCGCCCGGATGGGGTCGGAAAGCGGCGCGACCGCCGCCGTCGAGGCGGTCGAGGCCGGCGAGGGGAGCGTTCCGGTCCGCGTCCTCGCGACGCCGCGCGCCGTCGCGTTCGCGACCCAGTCCCTCCCCGGTCGCGACGCCATCGTCGTGAGCACCGGGTTGCTCGAGGAACTCACCGACGAGGAGGTCGCGGCCGTGATCGCCCACGAGGAGTATCACGTCCGAAACGGCGACCCGCGCTGGAACCTGCTCGCCTCCCTGTTCGGCGCCGCGGTCGGCGGCCGGAACGCCCTCGTCGTCGCCCGCGACTATCCGCGCGTGGAGCGTGAAGCCGACCGGCACGCCGCACGCGAACACGGAACCGAGACGTTCGTCCGGGCGCTGCGTCGCCTCGAGCGCCTCCGAGCGACGCTGCCACCCGCGGGCGGTGCGGGCGGCGCGGACGCCGAGCCGGCAGAGACGGGACCGCTCCCGCGGTTCCTCGCGGCCCCGTACCGCGTGCTGTTCGGGGCCGTCGTGCTGGAGAACGCCCACGCGAGCACGGACGAACGGATCGCGGCGGTGCTGGCCGACGAGGAGGGGTGAGGCGCCGAGACGGGCCCGGTCCCCTACGCTCGGAGCCGAACGGTCGCCTCCTCGCCGTCCCCCTCCACGTCGACCAGCCCGTCGTCCGCGAGGTCCTCGACCAGCCCGCGGAGCCACTCGCGGCCGTACTCGCCGCCGGGCGCGTAGTCCACGCGGACGCGCGGTCCGAGCTCGTCCAGCGTCAGCTCGTCGAACTCGCCGAGGACGCTCACCGCGCGGCCGCGCATCTGGCGCCGGCTCCCCTCGAACTCGGGCTGTTCGGGCACGTCCGGCGCGGTGAAGTCGCCCGTCTCGTAGGCGTGACACCAGCGCCGCCACGGACAGCCCGCCTCGTCGCACCGCGGTTTCGTCCCGCAGGCGACGCCGCCCAGTTCCATGATCGCGTTGTTCCAGACGCGGGACTCGCCCTCGGGCATGAGCAACGACGCGACGCGCTCGAACGCGTCGTCGTCGTCCGGCACGGCGAAGGCGCGGTGGAGCACCCGCTTGACGTTCGTGTCGACGACCGCGTCGCCCGCGTTGAACGCGAAGGAGGCGACCGCGTTCGCGGTGTAGGGGCCGACGCCCATCAGCTCCTGCAGTTCCTCGGGCGTCTCCGGGAACGTCCCGCCGTGCTCCTCGAGGACCTGCGTCGCCGCCTCGTGGAGGTACTTCGCGCGGTTGTTGTAGCCGAGCGAGTGGCTCGACCAGAACGCCACCACCTCGCTGCGGTCCGCGGCCGCCAGGTCCTCGATCGTCGGCCACTCGTCCAGGAACGCCTCCCACGCCGGCACCACGCGGTCGAGCTGGGTCTGCTGGCTCATCACCTCGCTCACGAGGATCTCGTAGGCGTCCTCGGTTCGGCGCCACGGGAAGTCCCGGTGGTCGTCCTCGTACCACGCGGTCAGCGCCTCGCGGACCGCGTCGCGGTCGTCCGGCAGGGCCGGCGCGTCGCCGTCCGCGAGGGCGCTGCCGTCGCCGTGGGTCCCCGCGGTCGCGCCGTCTTCGTTCATGGTCGCGGATCGGACCGGCCGCGGTTTAGCGGTGCTGGTTCGGGCGGGCTGTCGGCGGAGTCGTCGCCGGGATCGGTCGCCGGCCGTGCTCCGCCCCGTCGCCGGGATCGGTCGCCGGCGGCGGTCCGCGCCGTCGCCGAGGCCGGGGCCGGCTCAGACGGCGTCCTCGATGGCGGCCGACAGCAGTTCGCAGCCGAGTTCGATCTCGCGTTCGGTCACGTCCATCGGCGGGAGGATCCGGAGCACCTTGTAGCCGCACGCGAGCGTGAGCAGGCCGTGCTGGAGCGCCGCCTCCAGCACGTCGTCGCGGAGGGCCTTGCTCTCGAACTCCACCGCGAGCATCAGTCCCTTGCCGCGCACGTCGACGACGCCCTCGTGGTCGGCGTCGCGCATCGTCTCGAGGAACTGGCGACCGCGGACCGTCGCGTTGTCCATCAGGTCGTGCTCGTGGATGGCGTCGAGCGTCAGCGAGCCCTGCAGCGCGGCGATCACGTCGCCCGCGCCCCACGTCGAGGAGAGTCGCCCCTTCTCGTCGGGGAACACGTCCGAACGCGAGATGGTCGCACCGACGCGGAGCCCCTTCGCGCTGGTGATCACGTCCGGCTCGATGGGGTAGTGGTCCGAGGCCCACATCTCGCCGGTCCGGCCCACGCCCGACTGGATCTCGTCGGCGATCAGCGTAATGTCGTGTTCCTCGGTCAGTGCCGCGACCTCCTCCATGAAGGCGTCGGAGGGGAACCGGTAGCCGCCCTCGCCCTGGATCGGCTCCATGATGAGGTACGCCACCTCCTCGGGATTGATGTGGCCGCGGTCGGGGTCGATCTTCCGCCGGAGCCGCGAGACGCCGTCAGCGAAGAAGCCGCACGAGCAGGACGCGGGGTCACAGCCGGCGTCGTCACAGAAAGGCACGTCGTGGACGCCCGAGATCTCCGGGAACTTCCGGCGGTAGACCTCCTTCGAGCGGTTGAGCGAGAGCGCGCCGAGCGTGCGGCCGTGGAACGCGCCCTCGAAGGTGATCGCGTACTTCGCGCCGCCGCTCTCGTCGTAGGCGATCTTGATCCCGTTCTCGACCGCCTCCGCGCCGGAGTTCGACAGGAACACCATGTCCATGTCGTAGTGGTCGGTCGCGGCCGTCAGCCGGTCCATCAGGCCGGCCGGGCCGGGGAGGGGGTCGCCCGGCGACCCGCCGCCGGAGACGTAGAAGTCCTGTCCGGCGATCTTCAGGGGGTCGACGAGGTCGAACTCCCGGAGGTCGTCCATGATCTTCGGGTTGTTGTAGCCGAGCGGCGCGGCCGCGACGTGGCTGGTGAAGTCCATGAGGACGTTGCCGTCCACGTCGGTACAGAAGGGTCCCTCCGCCGGCGCGGAGCGGTCCCACACGAAGTCGTAGACGTAGGTGCTCGGCGCGGCGGACTCGTGGTGGTACTCGACCCACTCGCGGGCCCGCGGGCCGGGGAACGCCTCGACCTCGGGGCGTGCGGTGTTCCTGTCCATGCCGATCCGTGTCTCGCGAGGGGGAGTTAAATCCGGGCCTCACACCGGAACGTTGGAGAGAACTGCAACCGACACCGGCCGGGGGCTCAGAGGAGCACCATGGCCGCGGTCGCCAGGAAGCCGACCGCGAGCGTCACGGCGCTCCAGACGCCGACCCGGCGGAGAAAGTCCCGCGGTGCGCCGGCCGCGAGGAGCACCTTCACGAGGATGCTCGCGGCGGTCGCCAGCAGGATCGCGATCACGGCCTCCTGGCTGCCGATGGTTCCGCTCCGGTACAGGAGCACGGCGGAGGTGGCGACGCCGGCCGACGAGACCAGTCCGGAGACGAGCGCGCTGACGAAGAGGCCGGCCGCCCCGAACTCGGACTGCGCGACCGACGAGCCGGCGAGGATGAACAGGAACACCGAGCCGAACGCGAGCGCGTTCCGCATCGAGAAGGGGTTCTCAAGTTCCATCTCGATCTGCGCGTCCCACTCCGCGACGAGGTAGGCGATGACGACGCTGGCGACGATGATCGCGCCGAGGGGGACCGCCGTCTCCCACAGCACCGCGGAGCCGACCGTGACCGTGAACGCGACGGCGATGGCGAGGTTCCGCAGCGCCATCGCGGCGTTGGACAGCAGGACGCCCGCGACGCCGTAGTTGGTGCTTTCGGGGTGGCTCTTGATGTGGTCGAGCATCGCGCCCACGACCGCGGCCGAGGAGGCGAGGCCGCCGAAGAAGCCGGTGACGGCGATGCCGCGGCCGCCGTAGGTCCGCACCAGCACGTAGTTGGCCATGCCGATGGCGGCCACGGTGACGACCATCAGCCACGCGACGCGCGGTTCGAGCGGGACGCCGAGCACGTCCACCTGCCCGGTCGGCAGCAGGGGATAGATCACGAACGCGAGGATGGCGAACTCCGTCGCCGACCGGATCTCCCGGCGCGAGAGGTTGCCCGCGAACGAGTGCAGCTCCCGCTTGAGCACCAGGAGGGTCGAGGAGAGCACCGACACCACGACCCCCTCGAGGACGAACCCGACCGCGACGAGCACGCCGACGCCGTACGTCACGAGCAGGGAGACGGTGGTGGTAAGCGCCAGCGGGCTGTGACCGCCCTGCCGGAGCCCCTCCGCGGACAAAAGCACGCCCAGCGTGAGCGCCGCCACCGCTCCGACGACGACGAGGAGCCCGCCGAACGAGGACTCCAGCGCGATCGTGGTGAACACCGCCGCGAGCAGGCTGGTCAGCGAGAAGGTCCGGATCCCGGCGTCCTTGTCCGACCACTCGCGCTCCAGTCCCAGGAACAGCCCCAGCGCCGCCGCCAGCGCCAGCCGGACCACCGGCTCCTCGAAGGAGACGCCGAAGAACGTCTGTGCCGGCGCGGGGAGGAGGGACACCGCGCCGGTCGCGACCGCGTCGATCATGGAGACCGCCTACTCGGTCGGGGGGCATAAGCGCCCGGTCTCCGGGGACGGACTCCGAGAGAAGGTTCGCGGGCGGCGTGAAACGTCCGGATCAGGCGTCGACGTACTCCGCTTCCCACTCCTGGCGCGCCTCGATCTCGCGGCGGCCCCGACGGGTCAGCGTGTAGTAGTTCGTCCGCCGGTCGCGCTGGCCCTTCTCGACGAGCCCCTTCTCGACGAGCGTGTCGAGGTTCGGGTAGAGGCGCCCGTGGTGGATCTCCTTCTCGTAGTAGTCCTCCAGTTCGTCCTTGATCGCGAGACCGTGGGGTTCGTCGAGACCGGCGATCACGTAGAGGAGGTCACGTTGAAAACCTGTCAAGTCGTACATTGGCGTGGTCGTGCCGAACGTTCTTGTCGAGATACCATAAAAATATCGTTCTAAACCCTCAAATACGGCCTTAGACCTCACGTAAGGGCACAATACCGTTCGGTATTTCTGTCATACAGACCGAGAATACTGGTGGCACGACGTGAAGGGAGACCGGTATTACCTTCCTTCGGAGAGATCTACGAACGGGGACGAACGGTCGAGTCGCTCGGCGGAGTGATCGGTTCGGGGCGGGTCGACGGAGCGGCCGCTCGGAGTCAGTGGGTCGATGCAGCGACCGCCCGGAGTCAGTTGGTCAACGGAGCGGCTGCTCGAGGTCAGTAACGTCGAAAAGGCCGCGAACCCACGGTGAAAAGAGCGTGGGTTCGCGGCCCTCGAATTGGTCCCCGCTGACGCTTCGGCCCTCCAAGACGAAGCGTCACCAGCACGTACCGGAGGCGAAGGAATAAACCTGTCGGGCGTGCGTCCCGCTCGCATGGACGCGACCGTAGTGGCCGACCGCGCTAGATGTGTTCCTCCTCCAACACCCACCCGAGGGCTCGCTTGTAGTAGGTAAACATCTCTCGGACCCCATCGTGACGCATCTCCTCGTCGTCGAGCTGTTCGGCCAGGAACTCGTACTGCTCGCGGATCTCCGCCTCGTCGCGCATGGTCGCCGGTTCGAGCCCCGTGCCGTTAGCCGCTGTGGTCGGTCGCGGGACGCGCCGAACCGCCGTGTGCGGGGCGTGACGGACCGCCGTCCACGGTCGTCACTCGGAGGACGGCGGCCGCGAACGGCAACGCCTTTCACCCGACCGCGTCAAGCGAGGGCGAGCGATGGACGACCGCACGCGCGAGTACCTCCGGGGCCGGTTCCGCGACTACTACCGGAGCGTCTCGCCCTCGCCGCCCCCGGACGCCCACGAGCGGGAGTGGGGCCACATCCCGTGGACCACCGGCACGGGGACGACGATGGTGCGCCACCAGTCGATGCTGGATCTGGGCGACCTGGGCGCCTTCTTCGCCGAGACCGCGCCCAGACACGCCTACTTCTCGGCGGCCCGCTACGACGACCCCGGCGCCTCGACGATGGGCGGGAAGGGCTGGCGCTCGGCGGACCTCGTCTTCGACCTCGACGCCGACCACCTGCCCGGCGTCGACCCCGCGGAGACGACCTACGCCGAGATGCTCGCGGCGTGTAAGGACGCGCTCGGACGCCTGCTGGAGTTCCTGGAGGACGACTTCGCGTTCGAGGACCTGGAGATCGTCTTCTCGGGCGGGCGGGGGTACCACGTCCACGTCCGCGACCCGGAAGTGCTGGACCTGGACAGCGATGCGCGCCGCGAAATCGTCGACTACGTCCGGGCGATCGACCTCGACACCGAGAACCTCGTACACACGGTGTCGGCCGACGGGACCACCCGTCGCGTCCTCCGCAGCGAGGGCGGATGGGGCAAGCGCGTCCACGAGGCGCTCGTCGACTACGCCGAGGAGCTTCGCGGGATGGACGACGACGCCGCGATGGAGAAGCTCCAGGAGCTCGACGGCATCGGCGAGGGGCGCGCGACGACCATCCTCGGCGCGTTCCGGCAGAACCCCGAGGCGCTGGAGCAGGGGAACCTCGAGGCGGGCGGGCCGGGCGTCCGCCGGCTCGCGGAGGCGCTGACCGCGCGGGTGACCGCCACCGAGACGGCCCCCATCGACGAGCCGGTGACGACCGACACGCGGCGGCTCATCCGACTCCCGGGAACCCTCCACGGCGGGAGCGCCCTTCGCGTCACGCGGATCGACCGGGGGGATCTGGCCGACTTCGATCCCCTCGTCGACGCGGTGCCGGAGCGGTTCGAGGGCCGCGAGATCGCCGTCGAGTGCGACGCGGAGCGCGAGGTCGTCCTCGGCGGCGATACATTCATGGTGCAGCCGGGACGAAACACGCTCCCGGAGTACGCGGGCCTGTTTCTGATGGCCCGCGGCGACGCGCGCAAGATACCCGAATCGTGACCACACCACAGCCCCCCGCATGAACCTCGACGAACTCCGCTCCGTACAGGCGAAGGAACGGCGGAAGGACAGCCTCCAGCACCTGCGGGACGACTTCTACGACGAGGTCGCCTCCTACGTCGCGGACCTGCGCGCGGCCCGCGACCGCCGCGCGGAGTCCGTCGAGAACCCCTTCTCGGACGACGACGTGCGCCGGATGTCCGACGAGGTCGAGACCGCCGAGGAGGTCGCGGAGGCGCTCTACGAGCGACGCGTCGGCAAGGTCGTCAAGCTCGCCTCCTTCGCGGCCGCGGACATGCCCGTCGAGCGCGAGGGGATGACCAACCAGGAGCGCGAGCTGTTCGAGGACCTCGTCGGCCGCATCGAGGAGAACAAACGGAGCGTCCTCGACGTGCTGTCGGGCGAGACGGCGCCCTCGGCCGACGCGGTCGACGCGGCTCCCGACCCCGACGCCGCGCCGCGCACGGAGGGCGTCACCGAGGACGCGCCGACGCCGTCGGCCGACGACGACCCGGTTCCGCCCGCGGACCCCGCGACCGAGCGCTCCGCCGATGCTGACGGCGGCGCCGCGGACGAGGGCGGCGTCCTCGCGGACGCGATGGGCGCTGGCGGCGACGGCCCGTCCGCCTCGGACGAGCCGAGCGAGCCGACCGCGGGAACGAGCCCGGCCGAGCGGCCGAGCGCGGGCGCCGGGTCCGCCGACGCCGACGCGGACGGCGACGGCCGCACGCCCGTGGCCCCCGACCCCGCGCCGCCGGGCGCGCCCGGTGCGTCCGAGTCCGACGACGGCGGGAGAGAGGAGGCGGCCACCACCGACGCGGCGGCCGCTCCCGAGGAGGCCGAACCGCCTGAGACGCCCTCTATCGGCGAGATCGACGACCGGACGACAGTACGGATCACCGCCGACGTGGGAGAGATACTCGGCGTCGACGAGCGGGAGTACGACCTCGCCGCCGAGGACGTGGTGACGCTCCCCGCCGCGAACGCGGAACCGCTGATCCAGCGCGACGCCGCCGAGCGGATCGACTGAGGGGGCGCCTTTCGCGGTGACCACGGCGGCCGCGAGCGGAACGGCTTTCCCGGTCGCGCCCGCGCGTTCGACCATGCTCGACGTCGGCACCGACGCACCCGAGTTCTCGCTCCCCGACCAGCGCGGCGAGACGGTCTCGCTCGACGACTTCGACGGGGAGTACGTGGTCGTCTACTTCTACCCCCGCGCGGACACCCCCGGCTGTACGACCGAGGCCTGCAGTTTCCGCGACAACTGGGACGCGTTCGCGGACGCGGGCGTCTCAGTCGTGGGGGTCAGCGACGACCCCGTGGACGACCTCGACGCGTTCGCCGCGGAGTACGACCTCCCGTTCCCGCTGCTGTCCGACGAGGACGGTGAGGTGGCCGCAGCCTACGACTCCTACGGCGAGAAGAACATGTTCGGAAACACCTTCGACGGCGTGTTCCGGAACACGTACGTCGTCGGCCCGGACGGCGACGTGGTCCTCGCCTACGAGGGGGTCGATCCCGAGGAACACGCCGAGGAGATCCTCTCGGACGTGCGAGAACTCTGAGCGCCGCGACTCGCGACCGGTCGGGGCTTCCCCGCTACAGTCCCTCTTCGCGCTCCTGTGAGAGCAGCACCACCATCGAGAGCCCCGAGACCAGCAGCAGGATCAGCGACGGCACCGCGGCGTACTGGAAGTAGGCCGCCGCTTGCGCCCGCCAGATCTGGGTGACGATGGTCTCGAAACCCGTGGGGCGGAGTATCAGCGTCGCGGGCAGTTCCTTCATCGTCGTCAGGAACACGAGCGCGGCCCCCGCCGTCACGCCGGGCGCTATCAGTCGCAGCGTGACGCGACGGAAGGCGCCGCCGGGCGACTCGCCGAGCGTGCGGGCCGCCTCCACGAGCGTCGGGTCGACGCCGAGCGTCGCGGTGCGGATCGAGCCGAGCGCCTGCGGCATGAACCGGACGACGTACGCGAACACCAGGAGCGGGACCGTCTGGTAGAGCCACGGCGCGTAGCCGGCGCCGAAGTAGACCAGCGCGAGCGCGAGCACGACGCCCGGGACGGCGAACCCGAGGTACGTGACCCGCTCGAAGAGGTCCGTGAGCCGGGTTCGATGTCTCGCGGCGACGTACGCGACCGGGAGCGCGAGCGCCGCGGCGACGATGGCCGCCGCGAACGAGACGGTGACGGAGTTGAGCGCGAAGCTCCACTCGAACGCCAGCGAGGGGCGCGAACGACCGCCCGACCGGACGACCCACAGCAGCAGGATCCAGACCGGGACCACGAGCGCGAGCCCCGCCACGCTCGCGGGCAACAGCGTCGCCGGCCACCGGAACCGCCCGAGGCTCACCGTCCCCCGGTCGGTCGACGCGGAGCCGTCGCCCTGGACGGTCTCGTCGGGGCGGATCCGGCGCTCCAACGCGAGCACCACCAGCACGACCGCGAGCAGTTCTAAGGAGAGCAGGGCGGCGTAGTCCGCGCCGAAGGAGTTGTACTCGACGTAGATCTGTCGCGTGAACACCGCCAGCCGCATGATCGACGGCGTCCCGAAGTCGGAGACGGCGTACAGCGCCGCCAGCAGCGCGCCGGCCAGCACCGCGGGCCTGATGTGCGGCAGGGTGACGCGGCGGAACGCGCCCAACTGGCCGTGGTTCAGCGTGCGGGCCGCCTCGACGAGCGAGGTGTCGAGCGAGAGCAGCGACGCCCGTGTCGTGAGGAAGACGTACGGATACGTGTACAGCGTGATCACGAGCACCGCCCCCGGGAGCCCGTAGATCTCCGGCAGACGCTCGACTCCGAGCGGGGACAGGATCTCGTGGAACTCCCCCCGGGGACCGAACGCGGAGACGAACGAGAAGGCACCGACGTAGCTCGGCACGACGAGCGGCAGCGCGACCAGCACCGTCCAGAACCGGCGGAACGGCAGGTCGGTACGCACCGTCAGGAACGCCAGCGGCACGCCGATCAGCACCGAGAACGCAGTCACGCCCGCCATCAGCAGGAGGCTGTTGAACAGCACCTCCAGCCCGCCCGACTGGAACAGGAGTTCGCGCGCGCGGTCCGGATTCACCTTCGCGGCCTCGACGAACAGCCACGTCAGCGGGAACACCATCGCGGCCGCGATGGCTCCCGCCAGCAACGTGAGTCCAACCGACCGAAGCGATCGGGACCGGCTCATCGACTCCCCGTTCGGCGAGCGGACACTTGAGTGACGCCATTCGCCCACGCAGCCGGCCTCGTTCTCCGCACGAGCGGTCGTTCCACACCGATCCACATAAGTTTAGGTTCACCTAAGACGGCCCATGGAGCTGACGAGACGGGACGCCGCGGCCGCGCTCGCGGCGCTCGGGGTGGGCGGTGCGGCGGCCGCGGGCGTCCGCGAGTGGCGTCGCGGATCGACGCGCGACGGGTCGGGGGGCGGGGGGTCGTCGGGCGACGCGCTCGCGTCCGACGTCGCGGTCCGGGACGCCCTCGTCGCCGTCGCCGAGGTCGTCTATCCGAGCGAGGTCGAGGGCATCGCGGCGTTCGTGGAGTCGTTCCTGTCGGGCAGGCTCCTCGACCCCGAACGCGCTGCCGATGCGACCGCGTTCGAGCGGGAACACGATGCCGGCGTCCGCGAGACGGTCGCGACGCTGAACGACCTCGCGGTCTCGTGGTACGACGCTCCCGTCGCGGAGCTCTCCCCCGACGACCGCGACCGCCTGCTCCGGGAGGTCGGCGCCGACACGGCCGAGGCGGCCCCGGACGGCACCGACGCCGAGCGCGTCCGCTACTACGTCGTCAACGAGCTGCTGCTGGCGCTGTACGCCTCGCCGACCGGCGGCGAGCTCGTCGGCATCGAGAACCCGCAGGGCCACCCCGGCGGGACGGACAGCTACCAGCGGGGGCCGGCGCGATGAGCGGCGCGGACGGCGGCACGGACGGCGGCGCGCAGGGCGATCCGACCCCCGACCGCACGCCGGTCGAGAACGCGGACATCTGCGTCGTCGGCGCGGGGCCCGCGGGGGCGCTGGTCGCCGACCGACTGGCGGGGCGGGGCCACGAGGTCGTGGTACTCGACGCCGGGCCGCGGTTCGACCCCTCCACGCGGCGCCGCAGACAGGAGATGGCGATCAGGCCTGCCTACGACCGACCGGACGTGTGGGACGGCGACCCCGAGCGCGACGCCCACTCGGCCTCCGGCGAGTGGTTCTACCCGCTGAACCACGCCCGCGTGAAGGGCGTCGGCGGCTCGACGCTCCACTGGCAGGGGATGGTGATGCGGCTCCACGAGGACGACTTCGCATCGGCGACCGAGCGCGGCGTCGGGGTCGACTGGCCCATCGACTACGCGGACCTCCGTCCCTACTACGCCGAGGCCGAGGCCGAACTGGGCGTCGCAGGGGCCTCCGACAACCCCTACGCGCCGCCGCGCGAGGAGCCGCACCCCATGCCCGCCTTCGAGCCCTCCTACAGCGATTCGCTGTTCGCGGAGGCCTGCGAGGAACTGGGCATCGACATGCACTCGGTGCCGAACGCGCGCAACTCCGAGTCCTACGACGGCCGGAGCCAGTGTGTCGGGTACGGCACCTGCCAGCCGGTCTGTCCTTCCGGGGCGAAGTACGACGCGACGGTCCACATCGAGCGGGCCGAGGAGAAGGGAGCGACGGTCATCGACCGCGCGCCCGTGGAGTACCTCCACCACGACGCCGACCGGGTCACGGCGGCCGAATACGCCACGCCGGACGGCGACCGCCACAGACAGGACGCCGACGCGTTCGTGCTCGCTGCCGGCGGGGTCGAAATCCCGCGGCTCCTCCTGCTCTCGGAGTCCGAGACGTATCCCGGCGGACTGGCCAACTCCAGCGGCGCGGTCGGGAAGTTCTTCATGGACCACCTGTTCGCGGGGATGGGCGGAACGCTCGACGAGCCGACGCGACAGAACCACGTCGGCTTCCTGACCAGCGAGAGCCACCAGTTCTACGACGAGGCCGACGCGGAGGTCGGGCCGTTCAAGCTGGAGTTCTTCAACTACGCCGGTCCCTCGCCGGTGGAGATGGCGCTCTCCGGCGGGGACTGGGGCGACGACCTGCTGGACCGGCTGCGAGACGGGTACGGCACCCACATCGCGATGGGGGGGCTGGTCGAGCAGCTTCCGCGCGAGGACAGCTACGTCGCGCTCGACCCCGACAGGACCGACGACCGCGGCAATCCGGTGCCGGACGTCCACTGGAACGTCGGCGACCGCGCGCTCCGGACGCTCGAACGCGCTAACGAGGTCCAGCGGTCGGTGCTCGAGGAGCTCGGCGCGGAGATCGAGTGGAGCGTCGGTCCCGACAACACCGGCCCCGCGTACCACCACATGGGCACGACCCGAATGGGAACCGACCCGACCGAGAGCGTGGTCGATCCTGACCTCCGCACGCACGACCTCGGCAACTGCTGGATCGCCTCCAGCAGCGTCTTCCCCACCGCCGGCGCGATGAACCCGACGCTCACCATCGCGGCGCTCGCGCTGCGGGCCGCGGACGCGGTCGACGCGGCGCTTTGAGGGCGAGGAATCGCGGCCGACCGTTGTTTTAGGCAAACCTAAAAACATAAGTCCCCCCGGTCGCAACGAGCAGGTAATGAGTCAGGTACACGCGGGCGCGGACCCCGCCGAGCGACCCGATTCCGGTTATGACGAGTCGACGACCCAGCACGCGGCCGACGACGCGGAACCGGCCGCGGACGAGGCGACCGGCGAGAACGTCGCGACCGCGGAGGACGCCGCGGACGCGTACACCTTCGACGACCTCGCGGTCGTGATGGGCACCTACAACGAGGAGGCCGCCATCGGGACGGTGCTGGAGGACATCGAGCGCGTCACGGACGGCCGCGCGGAGGTCGTCTGCGTGGACGGTTCCTCGGACCGGACGCCGGAGATCGCCCGCGAACACGGCGCGACCGTCGTCGAGCAGGAGCCGCAGGGGTACGGCGTCGCGGTCCGCGAGGCCGTCCTGACGCCGGACCGGCCGGTCGTCGTCACGACCGACTGCGACGATACCTACCCGATGGAGAAGCTCCCCGAGTTCCTCGAGTTGATCAACGAGGGCTACGACGTGGTCAGCGGCGACCGCCTCTACCACGGCGCGGAGACGATGCCCGGGTTCAACCGCTTCGGCAACAAGGCGTTCGCGGCCATCGCGAGCGTCCTGATGACCGAGCGCGTCCACGACACCACCACGGGGATGCGCGCGTACCGCCGCGAACTGCTCCACGACATCGAGTGGACCGAGAACACCGGTCTCTCCGCCGAGCTCCTGATCCGGCCGCTGATGCGCGGCTACGAGATCCGCGAGGAGCCGATCCCCTACGGCGAGCGCGCCGGCGAGACGAAGCTCGACCCCATCGAGGGCGGTGCCGCCATCGCGAAGTCCATCGTGAAGGTCTGTCTGCAGGAGCGGTTCCGGTAGTCGTCTCGGGACGCAGTCTCGCGAAGAGGTGGGGTCTTCGACCCCGCGGCCGCGATCGGCGACTTTTGCTTCGGTTTCCGTCCCACCGTCGGAAGGAGGGTTTTCTGTCCTGCTGTCAGAGATGGATCTTCCGTCCTGCTGTTAGCGACCGCTCCGACCGCTCCGCCGGCTACCTCTCGGAGTCGCCCGCGGTCGCGGAGACGTTCGTCTCGAACGAGACGCCCGAGGGGTGTTCCTCGGGGTGGTCCGGGAGGTACGTCCCGCGGTTGTCACAGGCGTCGACCAGCGGGCAGACGGACCGCTCCGGGGGCCAGACGACCTCTACGCGGTCGCCGTCCGTTCTGACCGTCACCTCCTGTCGGTAGGTGAGCGTCGATCCGTCGAACCCCGTCAGCCGGACGAGGACCAGCAGCTCGTCCGTCTCCGCGACCGGGACCGCGGCGTCCGTCGCGTTCCCGTCGCCGCCCGCGGTGGTCCCCGCCCCGGGCCCCGCCGTCGGACCGGTCAGGCGCACCGTCGCCTCGTCGACCGACCACGCGACGGTCAGGTTTCCGCCCGGCTCGACCCGGCCGGCGTCGACCGGCGCGCTCACGTAGTCGCCCGCCTCGTTCTCTAGGCGGACGGTCGCGCGCTCGACGCCCGCGGGGACGCCGACCGTCGTCTCGGCGTCGAGCCGCTCCCCGCTCCGCACGTCCAGCCGCTCCAGCTTCGGCGTGACGTGCTGGTTCGGGTCGCCGGTCCACTGCCCCTGGTAGGCGTAGCGGTAGCTCGTTCTGTTCGGGAACGCGTCGAGGACGGCGAAGTCGCTCTCCGGGTCGCGGTCGAGCGCGTACACCGCGTCGCCGTCGAGCGTCCCGTCGTTCCGGAGGTACTGGAAGGGGTGGTTGAGCCAGTCGCCGTACGGCGTCGGAAGGAGCACGAGGGAGTCCTCGAAATCGGTCGCCTCGACCGGTTCGTACGCCCGGTCGTGCTTCTCGGTGTAGGCGGCGTTGCGCTCGACCGGTCCGTCCAGCACCGCCGCGTTCGCGGCGCCCGCGACGAGCACCCCCGAGAGCGCGAGCGCGACGAGGAGCGCGCGGACCGCGGTCGCGCGCTCGGGGCCGCCGTACTCGGCCAGCAGCCCGCGGGCGCGCCGCCATCCGGTGACCGCGCCGACCGCCGCGAAGATCGACAGCGGGACGAGCAGGTCGAAGTGGTAGAAGGGCCCGAACTGCGCGACGATGCCGTCCGTCGGGTCGGTGGCGTCCGCGAGCAGGTTGTGCGTCCCCCAGAAGAACAGGTTGCCGACCGGCACGGTCGCCAGCAGGCCGGCGACGAGAACGCCGGGCAGGCGCTCGCGAGCGGGAACGGCCCCGGCGCTCCAGCGACGAACCGCGACCGCGAGCCCGGCGACCGCGGCGGCGGTTCCGAGGAGCCCCGCCGTGAACCACCGGGAGATCAGGTACCAGAGCCCGTAGGCGTTCGTCTCCAGCGCGAGCGCGGGCGTATACGTCTCGGAGTGTCCGAGGATCTCGCGGTAGCCGAACCCGGGCCCGTCCAGCGGCGCGAACGCCTGATACGGGAACGTGAGCGGGTCGCCGGTCAGGTGAGCGTTGTACGCCAGCGTGACGCCGACGAACAGCAGCCCGAGCGCCGCGGTGTGGAGCTGGCGAACGACCGCCTCGCCGGGCGGCCACGCACCCGCAGTTCGCGCCGCCGACGCCACCGTCCACAGCGCGTGTGCGATGAACGGCGCCGCGAACAGCACCGCGGTGAACGGGCGAGCGAAGAAGGCCAGCCCGACGGCGACGCCCGCGAACGTCGCGTAGACGCGGCTCTCGCGACGCGTTGCGCGGACGTACGCGACCGCGAACAGCAGGTTCAGAAACGTGGTGGGGGCGTAGGGGAGGAACACGGACCCCGTCAACAGCGCCATCGGCGCGGCGGCGAAGACGGCGGCGGCGACGACGCCCACGCGCCGGTCGAACCCGGCCGACGCCAGCGCGTAGATGCAGGCGGCGTTGCCGGCACTCACCGCGGCGAGCGTGACGCGCGGCTCGTCGAACAGCGCTATCGAGACCGCGTACATCGCGGACGGCACCGGCGAGTACTTCGGGTAGAGCCGACCGCCGTCCTGCACGAAGAACCAGGGATGGACTGCGCCCGCGATCTCGCCCGCGAACAGCTGGAGCTGTCCGTCGAGCAACAGCCCCGCCTGTTGGAGGTACACCGCCTCGTCGTGGTTGCTGGAGTGATACGGGAACAGTCCCGTCGCGGTCAGAAAGGTCACGACGCCCGCCGCGAGCACGACGAGGGCGGCCGCGACCCGGACGCGAGTCGCGGGGTCCTCGCGAAGCCGCGTCCGGGCGCACGTCGCCGTGCGCGCGAGCGTCGTGCGGTCGACCACGGCCTCAGATGTCGATGCCGGCGTCGCGCATCAGGTCGACCGTCGCCTGGAGGTCGGACAGCTGCGCGAGGTCGATGTTCGGCACGTCGAGCTCGTCGATGCTCGGGAGGTCGCCGACCGGCGGGACGCCCTCCACGAGGGGGTACTCGAAGGTGCGGACCGCGAAGTAGTCCTGCGCCTCCGTCGACAGCAGGTGGCGGATGAAGTTCTCCGCGAGCGTCGGGTCGCTCGCCTGGTCGACGACCGCCGCGCCGGCGACGTTGAACACCGCGCCGGCGTCGCCCTCGGTGAACGTCGTGGCGATCGGCGGGTCCTCGCGTCCCTCGATGACGCGCTGGATGTAGTAGTGGTTCGTGAACCCGGCGTCGATCTCGCCGTCAGCGACGGCCTGCGATACGACGAACTCGTCGGGATACGACTCGATCCCCGCCTCCTGAATCGCGTTGAGCCACTCGCGGGTGGCCTCCTCGCCCTCGATGATCCGCATCGCGGTCACGAACGCCTGACAGGACCCGTAGGAGGGGGCCCAGCCGAGCTGGGCGTCGAGATCCGGGAACTCCATGACGCTGTCGGGAAGGTCACCCTCCGACAGCGCGTTGGTGTTGTACGGCACCGAGCGCGCGCGGCCCGACGTGCCGATCCACTGATCCGTGTGGAACTCCTCGCGCACGAGCCCGAGCAGGTCGTCGGAGAGCGCGGCCGTCCGTCCCTCGTCCGCGAGCGCGCCGAGAGCCCCCGCGTTCACCGAGTAGAACACGTCCGCGGGCGTCCCCTCGCCCTCGTTGACGATCTGGTTGACGAGGTCCGTGGCGCCGCCGTAGCGTATCTCCAGCGAGAAGTCGTCGTACAGCGACTCGATGTAGCTCACCAGCTGGCCGACGAGGAACTCGCCGCGGCCGGAGTAGACCGTCAGCTCCCCCTCCAGATCCGGCATCTCGGACATCGGCGTCCCGCCGAGTTCGCCGCGTTCGCGACCGTAGCCGAGCGATTCGAGGTCGTCGGTCCCGCTCCCCCCTTCGGTTCCGGGACCCTCGGTACCGCCGTCACCATCGCCGTCGCCGGTACAGCCCGCCAGTCCCGCGAGCCCCGCGGCCGCCGTGCCGCCGAGGAACGCTCGTCGGTCAACCGGTGCGTCGCCGAGCCGCGTCCGTCGGTCGTCTTCGGTCATGGGTTTAGGTTTGCCTAAAACAACTTATAGCCGTCGGATCAGGCCGCCGCCGACTCGGTCGCCTCGACGTCCGCGAGCGCGTCGAGGCAGTCGAGCCAGTCGTGCATGTGCTCGCCGACGTGGTTGAAGAACGCGCCGTTGCGGTACTCGTCGAACTCGCCCTCGACAAGGCGGTCGGCCATCGCCGCGAAGACGGTCGCGTAGTCGTCCGGCGTCGCGGCCGCGGGGTCGTCCGGCAGTCCCGCCGGCTCCACGTCGTCGACGAGCTCCCAGAGGTGCTCGTTGAGTTCGAGGCCCGCGACCTCGTTGTGGAGGTCGTCGAACGTCGAGCGGGGCGCCTTGTTGTGTTCACAGAGCGGCGCGCCGTTGTACACCTGCTTGCCGAGGAGATCCGCGGCGCGCTTCAGGAAGACGCCGCTCCAGATGTCGTCGAACCGCCCCACGTCCCACTCGTTGTCGTCCATCGGGAGCTGGTAGAAGGCCGGGATCACCTCGCGCTCGAACGCGAGGTTCATCGAGCAGACGGTGAGGTAGTTGTCGGGCGCGGCGACGAAGTCGTCCTCGAAGTCGTCCCGGCTCGTCCGCGTCTGGGCCTGTCCCTGCAGGTCGCCGTCCATCAGGATGCGGACCGCGTCGAGGTCCGGGACGTTGGTCCAGAGCCCCTGCGAGGCGACCACGTCGGTCACGTCCTCGGTGTCGGTCTCGACCGCCTCGTCCATCGCGGAGTAGGGGTAGCCGCGGGGGTAGAGGCCGTGCTCGTCGGCGTTCTCGTGGAGCACGTTCACCCACTGCTTGTCCGAGGAGACGGACTTGACCTCCCCCTCGAACGCGAGGTTCTCCATGTGGGTGCCGAAGAAGTCGTCCTCCGGGTGCGGGAGGGTGTCGTCGTCGATGAAGAAGCCGTAGTCGAACCGGTCGTGCGCCCACATGTACAGCAGGCCGAAGCTCGTCTCGGCGTGGCTGGCCGCGGGGACGACGTGGCCGTACTCCGCGACGCCGTGCGCCTCGTACCACTCCTCGCGGCGCGAGCCGTCGAAGACCTCGCCGGAGACGCCCTCCTCGTCGAGCATCGCGCGCATCTCGTCGGTCTCACAGAAGTCCTCGGTGACGAGGACGACGTGGAGCCGCGAGAGGTCGAACCCGTGGTCGCGAGCGTTCTCGAAGTACGCCCGCATGCACTCGTACTCTCGGATCGTCGGGACGATAACGCAGATGTCCTCGCTCATCGCTTGTCCGGTCGTGTGTTTAGGCTGGCCTAAAGGGTACCGATTCGGCTCGCCGACCGAACGGGAGCGGTCGGGCGGCGGTCGCCGTCAGAACCAGCCCACGACCGCCGTCAGAACCAGCCCACGACCGCCGTCAGAACCAGCCCACGACCGCCGTCAGAACCAGCCCACGACCGCCGTCAGAACCAGCCCACGACCGCCGTCAGAACCAGCCCACGACCGCCGTCAGAACCAGCCCACGACCGCCGTCAGAACCAGCCCGCGACCGCCGCCTTGACCCGGGGTATCTCCCGGCGGATCGCCGCCCGCTTCAGCAGACCGAAGCCGGCGACGATGACGACGAAGCCGGTCGCCGTGTAGACGGTCACCGGCTCGTCCAGAAGCACCGCGCCGGCGACCGTCGCGACCACGGGGACGACGTAGGAGACGAGGTTGACCTGGAACGCGCCGACCCGCTCCAGCAGTGCGAAGTAGAAGCTGTACGCGACCGCCGACGAGAGCAGTCCCAGGAACGCCAGCGCGAGCAGCGGCAGGGGCTCCGCGACCGGCGCCATCTGTCGCTCGCCGAGTCCGAGGCTGAACCCGTGGATCAGCAGGCCGCCGAGCAGCATCGCCCACGCGGTCAGCGCGACGCTCGGGATCGACGGGGAGACGGTTCGGATCCCCACCGCGCCGATCGAGACCGCCACCACGCCGATCAGGATGAGCCCGACGCCGACCGTCACTCCGCCCGTGAGGTTCGCCGGGTCGGGCTGGGCGACCAGCGCGACGCCGACGAACGCCAGTACGACGCCGACGTAGCCGCGGGCGTCGAGCCCGGAGTCGCCGAGCCAGGTCGCGGCCGCCGCCGCGGTGGCGATGGGGACCAGGCTGTACACGACGGCGGCGATGCCGCTCGTGGTGTACTGCTGGCCCACGAACAGCAGCGAGTTGTTGGCCGCCACCGAGAGCCCGCCGCTGAACCCGATCGCCACGAAGTCGGCGCGCGTCCGCGGAAGCGGGGCGTCCTGCGTGACGAGCACGTAGCTCACGAGCGCCAGCGCCGCCAGGTCGAAGCGGTAGGCGGCGAACAGGACGGGCGGGTAGAACGCCAGCCCGACCTCGATGGCGACGAACGACCCGCCCCACAGAAGCGCCACCGCCAGGAACAGGACGGCGTCGCGATAGCGTGACACGGCGGAGTCAGTAGCCTCGGCTGATGAGGTAGTCCGCGATGTCTTCCAGCAGGCTCCGCGCCTCGTTGTCCGGCAACACCGAGAGGTGGTCCTTCGAGCGCGCGGTGAGGTCCTCGGCCGTCTCGCGGGCGTAGTCGATGGAGCCGACCTCCTCCAGCGCCGCGACCGCCTCGTCGACCTCCGCCTCGGTGACTTCCGCGGGCGTCTCCGCGTCCACGAGGTCGTCGACGTCGACGCCCTGTTGGCGCGCGTGGAGGGTGATCAGCGTCTCCTTGTCCTCGACGAGGTCGGAGCCGCGCTGTTTGCCGAGCTGTTCGGAGGGGACCGTGAGGTCCAACACGTCGTCCTGGATCTGGAACGCGCAGCCGGAGTCGATCCCGTAGCGGTAGAGTGCGTCGACGACCTCCTCGCCGGCGCCAGTCAGGATCCCGGCGGTCGCGGCCGCGGCGCCGTACAGCACCGCGGTCTTCAGTTCGACCATCTCGAGGTACTCGTCGGGCAGGATGTCGTCGCGCTCCTCGAAGGCGACGTCGAGCGCCTGTCCCTCGCAGATCTTCGTGCAGGTCGACGCGAGCGTTCGCATCGCCTCCAGCCCCGCCGCGGGGTCGGCGCCCGTCTCCGTCATGATCTCGAACGCCTTCGAGTAGAGCGTGTCGCCGGCGAGGATCGCCGTCGACACGTCGTACTGCTCGTGGACCGCCGGCACGCCGCGCCGGAGGTCGTCCTCGTCCATGATGTCGTCGTGGATCAGGGTGAACGACTGGATCACCTCGATGGAGACCGCGGCGCGCATCAGGTCGAACGCGTCTGCCTCGCCCAGCGCCGGGAACTCCCGGTACGGCGTCGAGAGGGGCGGCACGTCCGTGACCGCCTCGGCCGCGATCAGCGTCACCGTGGGGCGGAGCCGCTTGCCGCCCGCCTCGAGGATGTAGCGGGACGCCTCGTAGAGGCGCTCCGGCTCGGCCATCGGCAGCTCGTCGTCGATCGCGTCGTTGACCAGCTCCCGGCGCTGGCCGATCGCGTCGAGCACCCGTTCTTCGGTCGCTTGGTTCGTCATTCGACCAGCTGGATGGTGTTGCCGTTTCGCGTGACGTGGAGGTCACGGCCCAGCTCGTACCCCTGCGAGTCGGCCAGGTCCACGTACGGGGAGAAGCCCTTCATGTTCTGGTGGGCCGGGATGACGTGTTGCGGCTGCAGCGTCCGCAGCATCTCGTAGTGGCCCTCCTCGCTGAGGTGGCCGGAGACGTGGATGTCGTCGAAGATGCGGGCGCCCTGCATGCGCAGCAGCGTCTCGGCCTGGTAGCGTTGCCCCTCGTTCGTCGGCTCGGGAATGACGCTGGCGCTGAAGATCACCTTGTCGCCGTCGTCGAACTCGTAGGGGGTCTCCCCGCGAGCCATCCGGGTGAGCATCGCGCGCGGCTCTCCCTGATGGCCCGTCACGATGGGGAGGTACTGGTCTTTGCCCTCCTCCATGATCCGCTTGAACGTGCGGTCGACGGACTTCCGGTGGCCGTACATGCCCAGGTCTCCCGGGAAGTTCACGAAGTCGAGGCGCTCGGCGGTGCCGGCGTACTGCTCCATCGACCGCCCGAGCAGCACCGGCTCGCGGCCCATCTCGCGGGCGAACTCGACGAGCGACTTCACGCGGGCGACGTGCGAGGAGAACGTCGTCGCGACGATGCCGCCGTCGTAGTCGGCGACGCTCGTCATCACGTCGTGGAGGTGGTCGCGCGCGACCGACTCGGAGGGCGTTCGCCCCTTCTGGCCGGCGTTGGTACAGTCCTCGATGTAGCAGAGGACGCCCTCGCCCTCGCGGCCGATCTCCGCGAACCGGTCCATGTCGATCGGGTCGCCCAGCACCGGGTCGTGGTCCAGGCGCTTGTCGAGCCCGTAGACGACCGCGCCCTCGGGCGTGTGGAGAACCGGGTTGATGGCGTCGATGATGGAGTGGGCGACGTTGACGAACTCCAGGTCCAGCGCGCCGGAGTCGCCGATCGGCATCGTCTCACCGGCCTCCATCTTCACCAGCTCGTTGCCCACGTCGAACTTGCTCTCGCCCTGGATCTGCTGTTTGACCAGCTCGATCGTGAACGGGGTCGCGACGATGGGCGCGTCGTAGCGGTGGGCGAGCTTCGGGATCGCCGCGATGTGGTCGAGGTGCCCGTGCGTCGGCACGATGGCCCGGACGTCGCCCTCGAGTTCGGACATCACCCGGTCGTCCGGGATGGCGCCCATGTCGATCAGGTCGAGACTGTGCATGCTCTCGGTCTCCACGTCGTCGTGGATCAGGACCTTGCTCAGGTTCAGGCCCATGTCGAAGATGACGATGTCCTCGCCCGCACGGACGGCCGTCATCTGTCGACCGACTTCCTCGTAACCGCCGATTGTCGCGATCTCGATTTCCATAGTTGTCCTGTGTGGACCGCCGCGGTGCGGCGATACCGGTCACTGAAACGCGGGTCGGTTGGGGCCGACGACCCCGGCGTGTGACAGCGCGTCGGCGAGGCCCCGCTACGGTCGAGCCGACTCGGCTCACCGTGTCCCGCGGGATGTGGTGATTCGGGCTACACGCCCGCTCGGTAAAAACTGTATGGGTCGGCGGTTTCACACGGATCGCCGGGAGACGCAGTGAACTCCATTTCTGTGTCTGTCGCGGATCCTGCTGATCGGGACAGCAACGCTCAGAACACCCCAGCCCGCTGCCCCTTTCATCCCCGCCTCGCACCGCGACCGTACCGCAGCCTCACGCCTCCCCAGCCTCGGCCGCGGGCCCGGCGCGGACCCGCAACGCAGCGCGGGACAAACCGCGTCTCGCTGGCCTCCGGCGTGCAGTGGCGCGCCGGAAATCGGAGATTTCCGAGCCGCCGTTCGCTCCGCACCGCGCTCACGGCGACGCCGGAGACACCGCATCGCGCCGGGCCCGCGACCTCCCTCGCGCGTTTCTCGCGCGCCGACCGCACCACATCCGCACCCGGACCGCACCGCACCACATCCGCACCCGGACCGCACCACATCCGCTACTGCACCGCTTCACGACCGCCCCCTCTTCGGACCGCGACGCTCGTTTTCGGTCCTCGTCTTCCCTACGTCCTCCTCAACCGCGACCTGACGCCGCCGGTCCCGACATTTTTAATAGTACGACGAATCGCGGTGTACATCATGAGTGGTCGACCCCTCGACGTGCTCGAAGCGTCGCTCGACGACGCGGTGACGGTTCACCTCAAGGACGGCACGACGTACTACGGAATCCTCGCCGGCTACGACCAGCACATGAACGTGGTCATCGAGCCGGAGGAGGCGGCCGAGGAACGCTTCGACGTCGACGAGGAGTTCGCCGTCGCGGTCGAAGACACAACGATTATACGCGGCGATAACGTCGTCACCATCAAAGCATGACCGGAGCCGGAACGCCCTCTCAGGGGAAGAAGAACAAGACGGTCCACGTGAAGTGCCGCCGCTGTGGCGAAGCATCCTACCACCTCAAGAAGGAGCGCTGCTCCTCTTGCGGGTTCGGCAAGTCGGCGAAGCGTCGCTCCTACAGCTGGCAGTCGAAGTCCGGCGACAACTGACGCGATTCTCCGCTGACCCGTTCTCTCCGCTCCCGAGCGACGGCGCTTTTGAGAACTCCCGTCCGGAACCGCCGGCTCTCAGACCCGCGACAGGCTCTCAGACCCGCGACAAGAACTCCGAGAGCGCCGCGTTGAACGCGGCCGGCTGCTCCAGCATCACGAGGTGGGCCGCGTCCTCGATCAGCGCGCGCTCGCAGCGCGGCATCTCGTCGGCGAGGTAGTCGTGGTACCGCGGCGGCGTGAGCCCGTCGTACTCGCCGACGACCGCGAGCGCCGGCACACCGATCTCCCCGAGCCGGTCGCGCACGTCGAACCGGTGGCAGGTGCGGAAGTCCCGCTCGGCGGTCGCGCGGCCGCACTCGCGCATCGCCGCCTCGGAGAGCTCGACGTACTCCTCGGGCGCGTCGTGGAACAGCCGGTCCTCGCCGTGGAGGAACGCGACCGCGCGGTCGAAGTCCTCGGCGAGCCAGTCGAGCAGGTCCTGTAACACGGCGAGTTTCGCGCCCGTGCCCGCGAGCACCAGTCCGTCGAGCGAGAGGTCGCGCTCCAGCGCGACCCACAGCGCGACCGCGCCGCCCAGCGAGTTCCCGCAGACCACCGACGCTCCCGTCTCCTCGGCGACCGCGACCACGTCGTCCGCGTACGCCGCGAGCGTCTCCGGGCCCGGTCGCGCGTCCACGTCCCCGCTTTCCCCGTGCCCGGACAGGTCGAGCGCCACTATCGGATGTTCGTCGGCCAACCGCGCCTGTGCCTTCCAGACGCCGTGGTTCCCGCCGCTCCCGTGCACGCAGAGGACGCCCGGCCCGTCCGCGTCGCGGTCCGAGACTCGGTAGGCCGTCTCGCGGCCGTGATGGGTGACCCGCTCCATGCGTCACACTCCGCGCGGCACCCTCAAAAATCCCGCACCGGATCACGGCCGGCGAACCACCCCCGCGACGCCGGCGTCGAGGCGAGGGCCGTCCGCGAATGCGTGCCCGAATCGCTACCCTACCGCTCAAACCCCTACACGTTCACGTCCGGCGATTCATTGGCGACAGGTTTATATACTCTCTCGGCTAACTTGGAGTTAGCACCAACATGAGACTCACACAATCTCAGGAGGGTGAAAGCCTCCTCCGTCGCTACGAGTACGACGACCGGCACGTCGTCGCCGCGGACGTGGGCGTCGACGACGACGCGGTCAGCGTCGACACCGTCGGCGACACCGCGATCGTCGTGATCGACCACGGCGACGGCGAGTCGGAGGCGGAACTCGACCTGCCCGGACCGGCCACGACGGTCGCGGTGACCAACGGCGTCCTCACCATCGAGGTGGAGAAATGAAGCTCACGGTCAAGCCGCTGAAGCAGAAGGACGCCGGCCGACGCCTCGCCGCGATCGACCGCGTCGCCGCAGACGAACTCGACCTCTCGGGCGGCGACTTCGTCCGCATCGAGGGGCAGTCGGGCAGCGCCATCGCCCGCGTCTGGCCGGGGTATCCCGAAGACGACGGCACCGGCGTGGTCCGCATCGACGGTCGTCTCCGCCAGGAGGCCAACGTCGGCATCGACGACCGCGTCGAGCTCGAGAAGGTCGACGTCAAGCCCGCCGACAGCGTCACCGTGGCGCTCCCCCAGCGGCTCGGCATCCGCGGGAACATCGAGGCGCTGATCCGCCGCGAGCTCGGCGGCCAGCCCGTCACGCCCGGCCAGAACGTCCAGCTCCCGCTGGGCTTCGGCTTCATGGGCGGCCAGTCGCAGGCGGTCCCGCTGAAGATCGCCGACACCAGCCCGTCGGGGACGGTCGTCGTCACCGACAGCACCGAGATCCACGTCTCCGAACAGCCCGCCGAGGAGATCGTCGAGCAGGCCGGTAGCGGCGCCGGCGCCGGCGGCGACGGCTCGCCCGACGTGGCCTACGAGGACATCGGCGGCCTCGACGAGGAGCTCGAGCAGGTCCGCGAGATGATCGAGCTGCCGATGCGGCACCCCGAGCTGTTCAAGCGGCTCGGCATCGAGCCGCCGAAGGGCGTCCTCCTCCACGGCCCGCCGGGCACCGGGAAGACGCTGATCGCGAAGGCCGTCGCCAACGAGATCGACGCCAGCTTCCACACGATCTCCGGGCCGGAGATCATGTCGAAGTACTACGGCGAGTCCGAGGAGCAGCTCCGCGACGTGTTCGAGGAGGCCTCCGAGGAGGCGCCCGCCGTCATCTTCATGGACGAGCTGGACTCCATCGCGCCCAAGCGCGAGGAGGCCGGCGGCGACGTGGAGCGGCGCGTCGTGGCCCAGCTCCTCTCGCTGATGGACGGGCTGGAGGCCCGCGGCCAGGTCGTCGTCATCGGCGCGACCAACCGCGTCGACGCCATCGACCCCGCGCTCCGGCGCGGCGGCCGCTTCGACCGCGAGATCGAGGTGGGCGTCCCGGACCGCGACGGCCGCAAGGAGATCCTGCAGGTCCACACGCGGAACATGCCGCTGACGGACGGGATCGACCTCGACGAGTACGCCGAGAACACCCACGGCTTCGTCGGCGCCGACCTCGAGTCGCTGGCCAAGGAGTCCGCGATGCACGCGCTGCGGCGGATCCGCCCCAACCTCGACCTTGAGAGCGACGAGATCGAGGCCGAGGTGCTCGAGTCCATCCAGGTCACCGAGAACGACTTCAAGGAGGCGCTGAAGGGCATCGAACCCTCCGCGCTGCGTGAGGTCTTCGTCGAGGTGCCCGACGTGACGTGGGCCGACGTGGGCGGGCTCGAGGACACCAAGGAGCGACTCCGCGAGACCATCCAGTGGCCGCTGGAGTACCCCGAGGTGTTCGACCAGTTGGACATGGCCGCCGCGAAGGGCGTCCTGATGTACGGCCCGCCGGGCACGGGGAAGACCCTGCTCGCGAAGGCCGTGGCCAATGAGGCCGACTCCAACTTCATCTCGATCAAGGGGCCCGAGCTGCTGAACAAGTTCGTGGGCGAGTCCGAGAAGGGCGTCCGCGAGGTGTTCAGTAAGGCCCGCGAGAACGCTCCGACCGTGGTGTTCTTCGACGAGATCGACTCCATCGCCACCGAGCGCGGTCGCAACCAGAGCGACTCGGGCGTCTCCGAGCGCGTCGTCTCCCAGCTGCTGACGGAGCTCGACGGGCTGGAGTCGCTCGAGGACGTGGTCGTCATCGCGACGACCAACCGCCCGGACCTGATCGACTCCGCGCTGCTGCGCCCCGGCCGGCTGGACCGCCACGTCCACGTGCCGGTGCCCGACGAGGACGCGCGCCGGAAGATCCTCGACGTCCACACCCGGCACAAGCCGCTGGCCGACGACGTGGACCTCGACGAGATCGCCCGCCGCACGGAGAACTTCGTCGGCGCCGACCTCGAGGCGCTCGCCCGCGAGGCCGCGATGGCCGCCTCCCGCGAGTTCATCGGCTCCGTCTCGCCCGAGGACGTGGGCGAGTCGGTCGGCAACGTCCGCATCACGATGGACCACTTCGAGGCCGCCCTCGAGGAGGTCGTCCCCAGCGTCACGGAGGACGTCCGCGACCAGTACGAGGAGATCGAGAAGCGGTTCCAGCAGTCCGACATCGAGGAGGAGCCGGACGCCACTGCCGGGCCGGCGTTCCAATAGGACCTTTTTCTGGCGTCGGGTGAGCGCGGCGCAGGCGCCGCGCTCACCGCTCCTTGAAAAAGCTCCACCAAAAACCGCGCCGCGGTCGGCGCTCGGTCGCTTCGCTCCCTCGCGCCTCCGCAGTACAACGATCTCGACAGAAACAGCACCGCGACCGCCCGACAGAAACAGCACCGCGACCGCCCGACAGAAACAGCACCGCGACCGCCCGACAGAAACAGCACCGCGACCGCCCGACAGAAACAGCACCGCGACCGCCCGACAGAAACAGCACCGCGACCGCCCGACAGAAACAGCACCGCGACCGCCCGACAGAAACAGCACCGCGACCGCCCGACAGAAACAGCACCGCGACCGCCCGACAGAAACAGCACCGCGACCGCTACGGGCCTTTTCTGAATTTCGCGGCGCCGCGACTCCCTTATCTTGAACCGTTGCCGAACGGTCCGGGCGGAAGTCGCAGGTCGTCGAGGTCGGGGAGGTGCTTCACGTTGAAGACGACCTGCGTGCCGTCGACGGTGGGCGTTCCCTGACAGGAGAGCCGGAAGCCGCGGTCGACGAGGTCCTCCGTGAGGATGTGGTCGACGGGCATCGAGATGTCGCCCTTGATCACCGCGACCGCGCAGTTCGCGCACGCGCCGCCGCGACATGAGTACGGCCAGCGGTAGCCCTTCTCCATCGCCGCTTCAAGGAGCGACTGGTCGGGCTCGACCAGCACGCGACCGAAGTCCGAGGGCGGGAGATTCGCCTCGGCGGCGCGGTCGAACAGGTCGGGGTCCTCGAGGTCCCAGCCGTAGTCCTCGACCGCCTCGTAGTTCAGGAAGTCCACGCGCCGCGCCTGCGGTTCCGTGCGGACCGATACGTCATCGGGGTCGAACGCTCCCTCGCCGTTCTCCGTCCAGTCGTCGTCGGTGATGCGCTCGTAGGCCGTCCTGACGAGCTGGAACTCCTGCAGCGAGCCGCCGTGGTCCGGGTGGGTCTCCTTGACCGCCTCGCGGTAGGCGCGCTCCACCTCGCGGTCGTCGGCGTCCGACTCGATCCCCAGCACGTCGTAGGGCGACCCCATCAGCGTCCCGTAGTGGTCTCGCGTGTAAGAGCCTTCGTCCGGGTCCCGCTGCGTGGGACCGACGACGCGACGGCGGCGCCGCCGACACCCCTTCCCACCGCGCTCAGGGCCGCGTCTCGGCCACGCGCTCGATGGCCGCCGACAGCACCGCGATGCCGCGGTCGAGGTCCGCCTCGTTCACGTCGAACGTGGAGGTGTGGTGCCCGCCGGGGTGGTCGGTGCCGACGCCGACGTAGCAGGCGAGCCCGCCCTGCTGTTGCACGCGCTGCATCAGGAACGTCGCGTCCTCGCTGCCGCCCAGGTCGGCGCGCTCGACGAGGTTCGTCACGTCCGCGGCCTCCGGCGCGACCTCGCCCACGACGTCGACCAGCTCCTGGTCGCTTTCCGCGCTCGGCGCCTGTCCGAGCATCTCCACCTCGACCTCGCAGTCGTGCATCCCCGCGGCGTTGTCGAGGACGCGCTCGGCGTGCTCGTACATGTAGTCCGCCAGATCCGTCGTCTTTCCGCGGACCTCGCCCTCGACGAACGACTCCTCGGGGATGATGTTCGTCGCGGTGCCGCCGCCGACCATCCCCGCGTTCACCCGCGTCGGGCCGTCGGAGTGGCGCGGGATGGCGTAGAGGTTCTGGACCGCGCTCGCCATCGCCTGCACCGTGTTGCGACCGGCCTCCGGCTGGGCGCCGGCGTGGGCCGGCTCGCCGGTGAACTCCGCGAGGAAGTGCCGCACCGCGAGGAAGCCGTCGACGCCGCAGACGATCTCGCCGGAGGGGTGGTCGAGCCCGATGTGGACCGCGTAGAGGTAGTCCACGTCGTCGAGGTGGCCCGACTCCGCCATCGGCTTACCGCCGACGATCTGCTCCTCACCGGGCTGGAAGAACACCTTCAGCGTGCCCGAGAAGTCGGAGTCGAGCACCGCGTCGATGGTGCCGAGTCCCATCGTCGCGTGCGCGTCGTGCCCGCAGGCGTGCATGTGCCCCTCGTTCTCCGAGCGGAACCCCTCCGCGGCGGGGACGTGGTCCCCGTCCTCGGACTCGGTGATCGGGAGACCGTCGATGTCGACGCGGAGGCCGACCGTCGGCCCGGCGCCGCGCTCGACGACCGCGACGCAGCCGGTGTAGCCCCCCTCGAGCTGGTCGAGCACGTCCGGGTCCGCGCCGGCGTCGCGGGCGCGCTCGAACCACTCCGAGAGCGTCGCCTCGTCGGGGACGTTCAGCCGCTCCCCGCCGGCCAGCGCGTCGCGGCCGACGTGGAGCGCGTCGAGGTCGCGCTCGCGGAGCTCCTCGACGATGCGGGCGGTGGTGTAGAACTCGCACCACGCGGGCTCGGGGTGGCGGTGGAGGTCGCGGCGGAACTGGCTGTAGCGGTCGGTCTCCGTCTTGCTCATACGCCGAGGTGACGACGCGAGGACTTAAAAGGACGAACAGCGGCAGAGTCGTCCCGGATCCGAGGGACGCCCGCACCTCGAGGTGTCGCCCGCGACCGGCTCAGTCGCGGCGGTGCCCGAGCGGCTTCTTGCGGTCGATCTCGATCTCGACGTGGATGGAGTCGGGGAAGTCGCGGCTGGCGACCTCCGCGGCGATGTCGTCGGCGCCGTGGATCTCCATCGACCTGGCGTACACCGAGTAGTCCCACGAGGGGAACTGGTCGCCGGCGCCGAGCCGTTTGTACAGCGGCACGCGGAGCTCCTGGGGCGGCGAGGAGTGCGGGCCCTTGCACTCCGCGCCGCGGCGTTCGATCTCGTCGCGGAGCGCCGAGACGGTCTCCTCCAACACGTCTCGGTCCCCGGACTGGAACGCGAGTTTGGTTACGAAGGTCATGAGCGGGAGTTACCGACACGTGCGTTCCCGAGGGGTAAAAGCGCACCTACCCCCGACCCGCGTGCGAGCGTCCACCACGCGCTCGGCGTCGAAGCCGCGCCCGGGGTCGAACACACGACCGATCTCGAACCCCCGCAAACGACGGGACGCGAGTTACCTCGCCGCCCGACGGATCGCGGCCGAAGGTGGCAGTTCGTTCCGCGGTCCGACACCCTCTTTACATGGGGTCGCTTACCTTTCGCCAATGACGGTCGAAGCGACGAGCGCTGGAGCCATCCTCTTCCGCGACACCCGCGGCGAACGGGAGTACCTGCTCCTGAAGAGCCGTCCGGGGGACTGGGAGTTCCCCAAAGGCGGGGTCGAGGGGGACGAGGAGCTCCAGCAAACGGCGATCAGGGAGGTGCAGGAGGAGGCCGGAATCGAGGACTTCCGGCTCATCGACGGCTTCCGCAAGGAGTACGACTACGTGTTCGAGGCGAACGGCAAGACCATCCACAAGACGGTCCACCTGTTCGTCGCTCACTCCTTCGAGGCGAGCGCGGAGCTGTCGAAGGAACACCGCGACCTCCAGTGGCGCGACTACGAACAGGCGATCAACACGATCACGCAGGACGGCCCCCGCGAGATCCTCGAGGACGCCCACGAGTTCCTCGACGAGAAGAAGACCGAGTCGGACGGCGGCTACGTCTGACCGGCCGGGCCGTTCCACGAGGGGGGCCGGTCGGCTGTCGGTGGCGTCCCCCGACGACAAGGCTGAAATACGCTCTCTCCGAGGTACCCCTATGTCCGAGAGTCGCGACGACGTACTGGCCTCGCTGTTCCGTGATACGCGACGGAACGCCGCGATCGGCTGGATGATCGTCGCCCTCACGGTGTTGACGCTGGGCGAGTCGGTCGTCACGCTCGATTACCAGTGGACGCTGCTGTCGGCTGCGGTCCTCGCCGTAATGGTCCTGCCGCCGCTGGCGCGGCGCAACCGGTGGGTGATGCTGCCGTGGGAGCTCCTCCTTCTGGCCGCGATCCCGGTCGCGACCCGGGGCGCGCTCACGCCGACGGTCGAGTTGGGAACGTTCGCGACCTACCTGTCGCTGGCGGCGCTGGCGCTGCTCATCGTGGTCGAACTCGACATGTTCTCCCGAATGCGGGTGACCCACTGGTTCGCGGTCGCGCTCGTCGTGGTGACGACGCTCTCCTCGGTGGCGCTGTGGACCATCGTCCGCTGGAACCTCGACCGGACGATCGGGACGAGCTACCTCGCCGACAACGAGACGCTGATGGTCGAGTTCGCGTGGGTGACGGTCGCCGGACTGGCCGCCGGCGTCCTCTTCGACCTCTACTTCCGGCGGCGCGACAGGGTGCTCCGTCGCCGTCTCCAAACGGAGGAGGGGGTGGAGCTGTGATCGACCGGCTCCGCGGCCGGCTGCCGGGCGACACGCAGCGTCGCCTCACGCGCGCGATGCAGGGCGCCCTCGTCGTGCTGTTCGCGTGGGGGATCTGGGCTAACCAGCCGAAGGCGGTGACCAACTCGCTCGTCGGGCTGGGAGTGACGCTCGCACCGGCCGTCTTCGAGCGCAACTCGCGGGTGGCGCTCGACCCCTTCCTCACGCTGTGGCTCACGACGGCGGTGGTGCTACACACCCTCGGCTCGGCGGGGCTGTACGCCAGCCTCGGCTGGTGGGACCACCTCACGCACGCCGCGTCCGCGTCGTTCGTCGCCGCCATCGGATACATCGGCGTCCGCGCCATCGACGTGCACCACGAGGAGGTCCAACTCCCGACGCAGTTCTTCGCCGTCTTCGTCGTGCTCTTCGTGCTCGCGTTCGGCGTCGTCTGGGAGCTGTTCGAGTTCGCGCTCGACGTGATCTCCTTCCGGACCGGGATCCGGATGCCCCTCGCGCAGTTCGGACTGGACGACACCGTTCGCGACCTGATGTTCAACACCGCCGGCGCCGTGATCGTAGGGATCTGGGGACAGGCGTACCTCTACGGACTCGGCGAACGGCTCGTCGAGGCGCTTCGCGCCGCCGACTGAGCCGACCGCTTTTTCTCCGGGCGGCCGCTATCGGACCGCGAGCGTGGACCCCGACTCCGAGTTCGGCTACGAACTGCTCGTCTGCCGGTGGGCGGAGCGGGCGTGGCACCCGACAGAGGGGCCGCGCCCGGTCGTCGTCGGCAGACAGATCGGCACCCGGAGCCGCCGCTGGGACACCGTCGTCGTCGAGGTCGACCCCGAGGGGCTCCGCCAGCGGCGGAAGTTCGGCGACGCGGCGCTTGACGCGGACCTGCTGGGCGTCGTCAGGAACGCGCCCGCGGCGTGGGCGTGGTACCGCGAGGCGCTCCCCGAGCCGGACTACCCCTGGCGCTACGTCCGGGAAGCGGTCCACCGCGCGGCGGACCGTGACCTGATCGAGACGCGGAAGCGTGACGGCCGGATCGAGCTCCGCCGCAAGCGCCCCTATCCCGACTGGGTCCGACGGATCGTCGCGGTCGAGAACAAGCCCGACCTCGACGCGAGCGCGGCCGCGGCGCTGTCGGACCAGCTCGACCACGACGTGGAGACGGCCCTCGCCGACGAGGTGTGGCTGGCCACGTCCGCGACCGGCGGACGCGTGGAGCGCGCGCTCCTGCGCGAGATGCCGGTCGAGGCCGGCATCCTCGTCACCGAGTTCGGGGGCGGCGTCGCGGCGGACGCCGCCCGCGTCGAGTGGCTGCCGAGCGGCCTCGCGCCGTCCGGCGACCGCGACGCCGCGACCGAGCGCCGCCGCCTCGTGTTGGCCGAGCGCGCCTACGGCCGCGGCTGGCGCTCCTACCACGACACGATGCGCCCGGACTGCCGCAACTTCGAACTCCGGCGGGCGGGCGACGCCGTGGTGCCCTTCTGTACCGCGAAGGGCCGGATCCCGACCGCGCGCGAGTGCGCCGGATCCTGCGGCTCCTTCGCCCCCGAACCCCCGCAGTGGCGGACGAAGGGCTGGCCCATCGAGGGCGGCCCCGGAAAGGGGATACAGCGGCTGCTGGCGAACCGCCGCCGACGCGCCCGGTACCGAACGCTCCGGCGCTGAGGGGTCGCGGCGCCCGCTCCGCGACCGTCGTACCGACCCCCGCTGTGGCCCGTCCGACGCCCGGCCCGAGTTGACCGCGGTTTCCCTGATAAATGGCTGGGCGGTGGACGAAGCCGGGGACAGAAATGCTCCGCCGCAGGGACAGAAATGCTCCGCCGCAGGGACGGAAATGCTCCGCCGCAGGGACAGAAATGGCCCGCCACGGGGACGGAAAAATGCCCTCAGCGCAGCGCGGCCGCGACCTTCTCGACCGGGTGGGGCGGCTCCGTCTCGACGCCGAGGTGCTCCAACTGCGACCGGCAGGAGTTACCGGGCGCGACGACGGTTTCTCCGGGGCTGTCCCCGACCTGATCCGCGAGGATGGCGCCGATGGCCTCGCTCATCGAGAGGTGTTCGGCCTCGTAGCCGAAGGTGCCGGCCATGCCGCAGCAGGTCGAGTCGAGGGGGTCCACGTCGTAGCCGGCGCGGCGGAGCACGCCGACCGCGTGGTGGTCCTTGCTCGTCGCCTTCTGGTGACAGTGCCCGTGATAGGTGAGCGTCTCCCCGGGCGCGTCGAAGGCGAGGGCCTCGTCGAGTCGGTGGGCGTCGACGTACTCCAGCGCGCCGTAGGTGGCGCTCGCGACCGCCGCGACGCGGTCGTCGTCGACGTCGCTGGCCGAGCCGCCGAGCAGGTCGGCGTAGTCGGTTTGGACCATGACGGCGTCGGAGGGCTCGACGACCACGACCTCCCAGCCGTCCGCGACCGCGGGAGCGAGTTCGGTCATCGTCGCCTCGGCCGTCTCGCGGGCGCGGTCGAGGAACCCCTTGGAGTGGGCGGGGCGCCCGCTCCCCGGCACCTCGGCCATGCGGACGTGGCAGTTCGCGGCCTCGAGAAGGGCGACCGTCGCCTTCCCCGCGCTCGGGTTGACGTAGGTCGTGTACGCGTCCGGGAACAGCAGCACCTTGCGGTCGGCGTCCCGCAACGGGACGCCCGCGCCCTCCCGCTTCGCGAACCAGTCGCGGAGGCTCTCTCGGCGGAAAGTCGGGAGGTCCCGCTCGGCCGCGATGCCGACCGTCTTCTCCAGCAGCGCGCTCGCGCCGGGGAGCTTCGGCAGGCGGTTGGCCACGGGCGCGAGCGCCGAGCCGATGGGCGCCAGCGCCTCGAAGCCGGCGAGCATGCGGTCCCGGAGCGAGGAGCCGTGCTCCTGGTGGCGGGCGTGTTCCACCTCGGCTTTGAGCTTCGCCATGTCCACCTCGCTCGGGCAGTCCTTCTTGCACCCCTTACAGCCGATACAGAGGTCCAGCACCTCGGTCGCGAACTCGTCGCTCGTCGGGTCGTCCGGGAGGTTTCCGGACATCGCGCCGCGCAGTGCGTTCGCCCGGCCGCGGGTCGACTGCACCTCCTCCTCGGCCGCGCGGAACGTCGGGCACATCACGCCGCCCGTCGTCTCCTGCGGGCCGCGACAGCCGCCACAGCCGTGGCAGAGTTCGACCATCCCCTGGAAGCCGTTCTCCTCGGGCCAGTCGAGCGCGGTGTCGAACTCGGCGTCGAACGCGTAGCCGGCGCCGAACCGCAGGTGCTCGGTCATGTCCGTCTCGCCGCAGACGTTTCCGGGGTTGAGGAGCCAGTCGGGGTCGAAGGCGGTCTTGAGGCTCCCGAACGCCTGCCAGAGGTCCTCGCCGTACAGTTTTCTGTTCCACTGCGTGCGTGCGCGGCCGTCCCCGTGCTCGCCCGAGACGGCGCCGCCGAGCCTGACGACGAGGTCCGTCACCTCGTCCGCGATGGACGCCATCGCCGCGACGCCGTCCGCGCTCTTCGTGTCGATCAGCGGCCGGACGTGGAGCACCCCGGGGCCGGCGTGGGCGTAGAACGTGGCGAACGTGTCGTGGTCCGCGAGGATCTCCTGAAACCCGCGGGTGTACTCCGGGAGGTGTTCCGGCGGGATGGCGCAGTCCTCGATGAAGGAGATGTGCTTCTGATCGGAGGTGCGCGACAGCAGAATCGGGAGGCCCGCCTTCCGCATCTTCCAGAAGCGGTCGCGCGTGGCCTCGTCGTGGGCCTCCATCGCGTCGCGGGCGCGGCGCGGGGCCGCGGTCGTGTCGGCCGCGCCGGCGGTCGGGTCCGCGGCGGTGTCGGGGGCGTGTCTGTCGGCGTCGGGCGCGTCGGCGTCGGGCGCGTCGGCGTCGGGCGCGTCGGTTTCGGGCCCCCCGACGCGGTCGGCCACGAGGTCCGCGACCTTCTGCCGGCCCGCGTCGTCGCTCTCGGCGTAGAACTCCACGAGGAGGACCGAGTCCGTGCCCTCCGGGAGCATGCCGACCACGTCCCCGAACTCCTCGGTGTCGCGCGCGAGGCCGAGCAGCACGTCGTCCATCACCTCGACCGCGGCCGGGTCGTGTTCTAAAACCGGCGCCACGTCCTCCATCGCGTCGAGCAGGTCGTCGTAGGTGAGCAGACAGACCGCCTTCGTCTCCGGGATCGGGACCAGCGAGACGGTCGCCTCCGTGACCGTCGCGAGCGTCCCCTCGCTCCCGGCCAGCAGGCGCGCGAGGTTGACGACCCCTTCCTCGCCGTACTCGCCGCGCGCCTCCGCCAGCAGGCGGTCGAGGTTGTAGCCGGAGACGTTCCGCTTCAGGTCGGGGTAGCGCGCCTCGATGGCCTCGGCCTCCTCGTCGAGGATCCTGACGACCTCGGCGTAGATCCGGGACAGCAGGTCGTCTGCGTCCGCGTCGGCGGCCTCACGGAGTTCCGCGACCGTGATCTCGCCGAGGGTCGCCACCGTGCCGTCCGCGAGCACGGCCTCGACCTCCTCGACGTAGTGGTCGGTCTTGCCGTACTTCAGCGAGTGCGAGCCGGTGGAGTTGTTGCCGATGGCGCCCCCGACCGCGGACTTGTCGCGCCACGCGGGATCGGGCGCGAACTTGAGGCCGTGGGGCGCGGCCGCGTCGTTGAGGTCGCCGACGTACGCCCCCGCCTGAACGCGCGCGACGCCCGCCTCGGGGTCCACGTCGACCACCTCGTCCATGAACCGCGAGAGGTCGAGCACCACCGCCTCGTTGACGGTCTGCCCCGCCAGCGAGGTCCCCCCGCCGCGGGGGAGCACCGGGACCCCCTCTTCGGCGCAGTACGACTGCACCGCGGCCACGTCAGCGGTCGACTCGGGAAGGACGACGCCGACCGGCGTCACCTCGTACGCCGAGGCGTCCGTGGCGTAGAGCTGCCTGGAGTAGGCGTCGAAGCGCACGTCGCCCTCGACGCGCTCCTCCAGCGCGGCCACGAGGTCGGGGCGCTCGACCTCGCCGCCGGCGTAGTCGAAGTCGTCGTCGGTCCGCGGGTCGACCGGGTCGACGGCTCCGCCCGCGGTCCCCGACTCGGCGGCGCCGGTCCCCGGCGCGTCGCTTGACATGTCCCGGACAACGCCCCGACGGACCAAAAGTCCCACCGACGGGGCGGGCGTCGCCGGGGTCGCCGAGGCCGACGCGCGACGCGGTCCCGACTGTGCGGCCGTCGGTCAGGCGACGGTGAACAGAAGCAGGTTGTGGACGCCCGGACCGAGCCCCACGGCCGCCACGAAGCCGAGCAGGAGGTACCCCTCGGTCGGGTCCTCCTCGACGTACTCGGCGAACAGCGTGACGACGCCGGCGATCACCGCGAGCTTTACGAGGACGAACAGCCAGCCGACGCCGACGAGGTCGGCGGTCGGGAGCGCGGCCGCCGCGTCCATGATGTGCCGCGAGAGCGGGGACCGCTCGCCGAACCCCAGCACGTCGACGCCGACCGCGGTCGAGACCGCGTCGAGCGCGTGGCCGAACGTCGCCAGCGCCCCAACCCCGCCCGTGACCGCCGCCCGCGGAACCGTCCGCACGACCGCGAGCCACGTCGCGGCCGCCGTCGGAACCGACAGCGCCAGCGCGACGGCCGGCCAGAACGGCGAGAGCGTCCCGCCCTCCGCGCCGGCCAGCAGCGTCGCGGCGGCCGCGAGCGCGAACGCCGCGACCCCGACGCCACCGAGCAGTGCGGGAACGCGGTCCGTCTCGGGTGAGTGGTCTCCCGTGAGGTCGGCCGCCACCCAGACCGCACCGGCGGCCGCCACCGTCGTGAGGTACACCGCGGGCGTCCCGCCCAGCGGCCGCGCGACCGCCGGTAGGCCGCCGGCGACGTGGAGAACGTGGAGACACGAGCCGACGGCGATCCACGGCGCGAACGCGAGGACAGTCCGCTCGGTGACGGCGGGGCGACGGGCGCGGAGGCCCGCTCCCACCGCCGCGAGCGCCAGCGCCAGCGCGGCGAGGTACGGCAGCGGCGGGAGCGCGAACCCCTCGGGGAGCACCTGCATGCCCGGAGCCGGGACCGCTCGGCGTGAAAGGGTTTCGGGTCGGACGGCGTGGCGATTCCGGCCGGTGGGCGCCCGTCCGGACCGCCGCGGGTTCGGTTCCGGCGAAGCTCGTCGCGTATCTTCAAGGCTTTACGTGCGGCCGGCGAGCGCCCACACATGAGCCACCGTATCCTTCTGCTCGGAGCCCCCGGTGCGGGGAAGGGCACCCAGAGCAAGAAGCTGGCCGAGGAGTACGACCTCGAACACGTCACCACGGGCGACGCGCTCCGCGCGAACAAGGACATGGAGACGGAGTACGGCACGCCCCGTTCGTTCATGGAAGCGGGCGAACTCGTCCCCGACCCGGTCGTCAACGAGATCGTCGAGGCCGCGCTGGCCGAGGCCGACGGCTTCGTGCTCGACGGCTATCCGCGCAACCTCGACCAGGCGGAGTACCTCTCGGAGATCACCGACCTCGACGCCGTCATCTACCTCGACGTGGACGAGGACGTGCTGGTCGACCGCCTCACCGGCCGCCGCGTCTGCGACGAGTGCGGCGCCAACTACCACGTCGACTTCCAGCCGCCCGAGGAGCCGGGCGTCTGCGACGAGTGCGGCGGCGACCTGATCCAGCGCGAGGACGACCAGGAGGACACCGCCCGCGAGCGGCTCGAGGTGTACCGCGAGAACACCGAACCGGTCATCGAGCACTTCCGCGACGAGGGCGTCCTCGTGGAGGTCGACGGCGAGGGCACCCCCAACGAGGTCTTCGACGAGATCACCGACGTGGTCGAGTCGTAGGCGTCGCGCCGCCGCGCTCGGCTCCGGCGGAGCCACTACCGGGCCGTTCCGCCCGAGCGCACCGAACTACAAGGTTCTTAACCGTCCCTCGCCAACCTCGCGGCAATGAGTAAGGTCGAACGCAAGGTTCGCGCCCTCGTCGCCGAGGACGGGGAGATGCGCGAGGCGATCCAGGCGGTCCTCGACCGCGCCTCCGACGGCGAGGTCAAGTGGGTCGACGTTCGCGACGATATCACCAGCGGGCAGTGGGGCCGGCTGATCGAGAAGGGCGTGCTCGTCGACGGCGAGTCCGGCTTCGCGCTCGCCGACCGCGACGCCATCGCGGCCGGACTGGAGCCCGAAGAAGACGACTCCGGTTCGGCCGCCTCGACTGGGTCGGACACGGAGACCCCAGAGGGGGCCTCGTGGTCGAAGTGGGACAAACTGGCGGGGCTCGTCACGGTCGGCTTCTTCGTCGGCTACATGATGGAGCCGGTTCGGAACATCATCGCGGGCGCGGTCGACCTCGTGTTCGGCCCGCTCCTGAACGTCGTGCCCTTCTACGTGGTGGTGATGGTCGTCGCGCTCGCGACCGGGCTTTACTCCACGCTGTTGCGCGCCGGCCTGATGGACATGGAGCGGATGAGCCAGTATCAGGACCGGATGAAGGAGATCCAGGAGCGCCGCAAGGAGGCGAAGGAGCGCGACGACCAGGAGGCGCTCGACCAGATCCAGGAAGAGCAGATGGAGGCGATGGGCGACCAGCTCGGCATGTTCAAAGAGCAGTTCCGCCCGATGGTGTGGATCATGTTCCTCACCATCCCGGCGTTCCTCTGGATGTACTGGGCGGTCGGCTACCGCGGGAGCGAGGCCCAGTACGAACTCGGCCAACTCGTCGTTCCCATCGCGGGCACCGTCGAGTGGACGCAGGGCATCGCCGGCCCCATCCAGATGTGGATCGTCTGGTACTTCCTCTGCTCGATGGCGTTCACCCAGATCGTCCAGAAGAGCCTCAACATCCAGATGTCGCCGTCCTCGTCGTAGGACCGCGGTTCGCGGCTGCGGCTCCGTGCGGACCTTCTCGCGACCCGGGCTACTCCGCGTCAGCGTCGGGTACGCGGTCGGGCGCGTGCTCGCGGATCAGCGCCAGCACACGCTCGGCGCCGACGAAGCCGTCCGCGAGCCGGTCGACCGGCTCGTCGCCCTCGAAGAGTACCAGCGTCGGCACGCTCCGCACGTCGTAGTCGGCCACGAGGTCCAGGTCCTCGCCCGGGTTCACGGACGCGACCGCGACGTCTCCGACCTTCGCGACGGTTCCGAGGATCGGGTGCATCGACTGACAGAGCGTGCAGCCCTTCGTGTAGAACATCACGAGCGACCAGTCGGAGTCGGCGAGCAGGGCGTCCAGTTCCTCGCCGCCCGAGAGGTCGACTGGGCGGTCCGGTGCGGCCGCGGCTTGCGGGGTCGTCTCGGTCATTACCGGGAGAAGGCGACGAGGACGGTTAAGCGCCGTGACGAGGCCATGGGGGTGCGGAAACTCGGAACGCCCACAGGGCCCGTGGCGTTCGTCGGCATTCACCCACCCGACAGGTAGGCGACGTTTTCGGGGTACGGATACTCGGCCTCCAGGTGGGCGAGGACCTTGGTCGGATACGGCTCCCACGAGGGAGTCGTCTCGAGCTGGTCGGGCCAGCAGGCCTCGAACACGGACTTGATGTCGAAGACGTTCGAGACGTTCACCTTCCGTTTCCCGTTTCCGCCCTCCGAGACGGTGGGTCGTTTCGCCCCGAACTCTTCGAAGCTATTCTTGAGCCACGTGGCCCGTTCGGGGTTCTCGACGGTGATACGCCAGCCCTGTGAACGGAAGTAGCCGGCCGACTCGAGGTAGCCGCGGACGAAGGCGGGCCGGTATGCGTCCGAAAGCGAGGGGAAATCGCCGGGGTCGCTGGAGTCGGCCGGGTAGCCGGCCGCGAGAAGGTGTTCGATGAACGTCGGGTTGCTGATCTGGAGGTGAACCTTCTCCTGTTCCCGCGGGCGGTCCGAGTTCGAGTAGGTGTTGATCGCGTAGCCCGACTCGACAGTGTCCGCGAACCCGCGCACGAAGTGCTCCTTGCTCGCGACGCGGGCGACCTGCAGTCCGAGGCTCTTCGACCGGCCGATCTCGCTGACCGTTGAGTAGGCGAACAGCGTCCCCAGCCAGTAGGCCTTCTCGGCGGTATCGATCGCCTCGAAGTAGTCCTGATCGATCGGCGTCGACGTGCCGCGTTGGAACGTCTCGAGCCCGGCCGCCTCCTTGGCGTCATTCCAGGTGCCGAAGACGTACCGGATCGCGTCCGACGACGTGGCGAGATCGAGCGCGTCGAACTCCGCAACCGTCGGCGACTTCCCCAGCTCGTCGGCCGCGTGCTGGAGGATCCGGACCATCTCCTCTCGCCGTTCCTCGTCGACGGTCCGCCGTATCTCCTCGGGATCCTCCGGGAGAATCTCGTTCAGGTGGGCGTCGATCTCCTCGATGATCTCCTCCGACATCATCCGGATCGTCGATCAGGGAAGGGAAATAGTTACAGGAACCGGCGGACACCTGTGCGGCGCCGGTCGTCACCGTTCCGCCGGCCGAGTGGATATGGCGTCACTCGATCGCTTCGTCGATGGCGGCGGTCATCGCTTCCGTCACGGCGTCCCGGAACTCGGCGTAGGAGGCGTACGCGTCGCTCGTGGGCAGTTCGAGGAGGCGGAGCGGGTGGCCGTCGGCGATGGTACACGCGTCAGCGACGGCGCCGCCCTGCGACGGGTAGACGAGAACGCTGGGCGCGGCGTGGGCCCGTTGGTACGCGGCGATCTGGTAGAAGTCGGCGTTGGGCGGGGCGCCCCGCTTCCACTTGGCGTCTCCGACGAGCCGGACGGTCCCGCTGGCGTCTCGAACCGTAAAGTCGGGTTTGAGCGTGATGTCGAACCGGCCGTCGTGAAGGAGCCGCTTACTGGCGTCCTGCCTGACGATCCGCCAGCCTTTCCGGTCGGCGACGGCCGCTTCCGCCGCCCGAGAAACGACACTCTCGAACACCTCGTTCATGTTGACGAGAAGCGAGAAGGCGCGCCGGGACCCCGAGGTGACGTCTCCGACGTGGCTATTTCTGAGGAACAACTTCGTCAGCCGAAGGATCCGTTCGTAGTGTTCGTTGAGCCGGTCGAGTTTGATGGCCGCGACGTCGGCGTGGGTGATGTGGGTCCGGCTGACGTCGCGACGGAGGGCCCGTGCGTGGCGCCGGAGCGTGCCGGTGAGTTGGTCGCCGGAGACCATTCTGAGGAGCCCCTCCGTGACCCGGAGGATGGCCTGGTTGATGGGGATGTCGGGCGTGAGCTCCTCGTAGGTGCACTCGAACTCCGTAGGGACCGGCGGATGGCGCTGTATCTGGCGCTGGACGTCGAGCCGACCGCGGAGCCGCCGTTCGACCGACTGCCGCGTGACGTAATCCGTGTGGAGGCCCCGGTTCCGGACACGCTGGAGTTCGCGCTCGTACAGGATTCCGAGGGCGTCGACGAACAGCGTTCCGGCCTCGATCCGGGTGTCCGTGTCGAAGGTGTGCGCGGACGCGGCGGACGCGTACTGGAGGGCGTACAGAAGGTTCGTGGACGGGATCTTCGGACGGATCTCAAGCGTCGGTCCGTCAGGCAAGCCGACCAGGCCGACGTACGACGTGGCGGTGAGGACGGCGTTGCCATCGGGCGTGTACGAGACGTCCACCCGGTCGCCGCCGCGGTCCGATCCGCCGTTGATCTCGTCACGCAGGTACGCTCGCGCCCGCTCGGACAGGGCGATCGGCGAGGCGGATTCGTACTCGGAGAGGACAACGGTTCGATCGGTCGCCGCGTGTGGGTCGGTCGTGTCTGGGCGTACGGGCATGCCGAATCACTCGTCGACGTCGAGCAGCGTCGCGAGCTCGGCGGTGAGCGTCGCGGCGTCGAACGACCGGATCTCTTCGGTGTCGTAGTCGATGAGGCGCTGTCCGCCGCCACCGAAGATCGCGTCGCGGATGCGGTCGAACTGCCCGTAGAAGTATTCCTCAAGCAGTGGCAGGATCTCGAAGCGCCACGTGTCGACGAGCTCCGGGCCGGTGGTCTTTCCGAAGAAGAACGAGTGGCCGATCTGTTTGCCCTTCCCGAGGTCCCCGGTGGCGAGGATCGTCTCGTTGAACTCGATGACGGCGAGGATCGAGAGCGCGAACAGCCGATTGGCATGGCCGGGGGTCTCGGCCGCGGTGCGGAGCGCGTCAATCGACGTAAACGGCGCGGAGGAGTCCTCTACGATGGCCTCGAAGTCCGGCGGAAAGGCGAGGAACCGGAAGCGCCGGCGGAGTGCGGCGTCGACGAGCGCGATCGAGCGGTCGGCCGTGTTCATCGTGCCGATGAGGTAGAGGTTCGGCGGGATCGTGAACGCCTGACCGGAATGGGCGAGTGAGACGGTCGTCTCGTTGGCGCCGTCGAGCCGCTTGTCGTACTCCAGTCCGGTGATCGTTTCCCCGAAGATCTGCGCGAGGTTCCCGCGGTTGATCTCGTCGATGATCAGGACGTACCGCGGCGTGTCGTCGATCGCGGTCCGGTACGCCTCGCGGGCGGACTCCACGAACTCCTTGAACACGCCGGGCTGGTAGTCGTAAACGACGCCGTCGTCGGTGTTGTCCGCCTTGAGCCCCTCGATGAAGTCCTCGTACGTGAACGAGGGGTGGAACGTGACGGTCTCCAGCTGGTCGGTCGTCGGGTCGATGTCGGACTGCTGGTGGAGCCACCACTTAGCGAACTGCGCGGCGGTGTACGTCTTCCCCGTGCCGGGCGGCCCGTAGAACACCATCTGCCCGGTCGCCGCCAGCTGCCGGGCGATGTCGTCGGCCTGGTCGGGCTTCTCGGCAGTAGCGAGCGGCTGTCCCTGCCGGATGGGCGTCTGCCGGCGTGGCGTCGTCACCGTGTAGTCCTCCTCGAGGACGGCCCGGACGTTCACCGGCTTCGCGTACTCGCCCACGTCAGCGGCGCGCTGGAGGTCGCGAAACAGCGCGAAGAACAGGGTCTGCGGCTCGGTGAGGGGTTGGACGGCGCCGATGCCGAGCCGCGACACTGCGGTCGTGAGCCGCGGCTCCGTCCGCTCGTACAGGTCCCTGAAGAGCTCGCAGTACGCGTCGTCGCGCGGCGTGACGTCGCCGTCCGGCTGGATGGTTGGCAGCGTCTCCGCGAGATGGCTCACGGCGGTCGAAAGCGTCTCGTCGGCGAACCAGTCGAGGCCGTGGTCGCTGAAGGCGCTCCGGACGCGGACGTCGACGAGCGCCTCCTCGATCGAGTTGTACGCGTCCGCGGGGGCCGGGCGTTGGACCTGGTAGTACCACGTCTTCAAGTGGTCGAGCAGCGCCGACGACTCCGCGATGAACAGCTCGAGCAGTGCGGGCGGACAGCGCGCGAACTGGACCTCCGCGAGGGGTTCCCGGTCGGCGTCGTAGAGGAAGTCGCCGTGTTCGTCCGCGATCCGGTTGAGCCGAGCGGCGTACGACGGGTCGTCGAAGACGTCGTCAAACAGGCGGATCGTGTCCCGGAGCGGCCGGTATTCGGAGACGGCCACTGCGCCGTCGGCGTCCCGGGCGGTCGAGGACGACACGACCGACGTGCCGACGACCTCGTGGTCGTCACCGGCGAGGTGGAGAACGACGTCACCGATCGACGCGTCCTCCGTCCCGTCGGGGGCGACCAGCTCCGCGCTGGCGGCCGGGGCCCGGTCGGCGAGTGACTCATGTACGCCGTTCGGACGCGCGTCGATCCACACGTCGGGGGGCTCGCGGTGTGCGAGGAGGAGGCGCTCGACGGACCCGTAGTCGTCCTCGACGGTCGTTCGCTCGGCCTCGGTGAGGCGACGGAGCGACCGCGCGGGCTCGTCGTCGAGCACGTCGTGGAGTCCACGCCGGTCGATCGACACCGGGATCGGGACGCCGAGCAGCAGCACCGTGTCTTCGAGCTCCCCCCACGGACCCGACGCGATTCCGGACCCTTGCGAGGCGATCCCCGGCGCGCTTCGGACGTCAGTGACCGTCGCGACCCACGCGTATCGGTCTCCGTCGAGGTCGAAGAGGACACGGTCATCGACGACGTCCCCCGGGTCGAAGGGCGCGTCAGTCGGGACCGGCAGGCACCGAACCGGATCGCCGTGAGTCGCGGGGAGCGCGGCCGGGAAATCGCGCCGTTTGAGGCCCGTTCGAACGAAGTCGTCGAATACGTTGGGAGAGTCGGAGAGGGACGCCAGAAGGAGCGTCGAGCGCATGCGTTGCCGTATAACGCGCAACCGACGACATAAATGCCGGTGGCTCGGCCGGTCTCGGGCCGCCCGGCCCGACACTTATCACCCCTGCCCTCGCAGAGACGGGTATCCTCTGGAGGGTTGCGTAGATGGGATTTGCTCTGTCGAACCCCGAGTGGGTCGAGGCGAGGTCCTACCAGCAGGACGCGATCCGGTCGTGGGTGGGGGGCGGCGCCCGGGGGGTGTTGCAGATGGCGACCGGGACGGGAAAGACGGTGACCGCGCTGATGGCGGCGACCACGATCACCGAGCAACTCGAGGGGAAGCTCGGGCTGATCATCGCGGTACCGTATCAACACCTCGTCGACCAGTGGCGGGAAGACGTACAGGACTTCGGCGGGAATCCGATACGCGCCTACGAGTCCCGGGCAAAGTGGGAGGACCGGTTCGAGGGGGAGGTAGCGGAGTTCAATCGCGGGTTTCGCGACGGCTTCGTCGTCGTCACGACGCACGAGACGTTCACCTCGGAGGCATTCCAGCGGATCCTCTCTCGGATCAATCGGCAGGAGCTGATGCTGATCGGCGACGAGGTGCATCACCTGGGCGCGTCACACCGCCGTGAGCGGCTGCCTGAGCGTATTCCGATGCGGCTCGGCTTGTCGGCCACGCCGCAGCGCTTCTACGACGATGAGGGGTCCGAGGCGCTGTTCGAGTACTTCGGCGACGTGGTCTACGAGTACTCGCTGGCAGAGGCGATCCGGAACGGGAACCTTTGTGAGTACTACTACGTCCCGCACGTCGTCGATCTCACGCCGGAAGAGGCGGACGAGTACCTGAAGCTGTCGCGGAAGATCGCCCGGTTGGTGATGCAGTACGGTGGCGACCTAGGCGACGCCGAGAACAACGAGCGGACGGACCTGAAGTTCGCGCTGTTCGAGCGCGCACGGCTGGTCGGGACTGCCAGGAACAAGCTCGACCGACTCATCCAGCTGATCGGGGACCAGGGACCGGTTCAGCACACGTTGGTGTACTGCGGGGACGGGAGAGTGGAGGGGAGCGTCGGGGACCGGACCGAGCGGCACGTGGACGCGACACTGTCCGAGCTGCGGAAGCTCGGCGTCCACGCGAAGCGGTTCACAGCTGACGAAGACCGGGAGGAGCGGGAGGAGCTCCTGGCGGCGTTCGACGACGGGGACGTCGAGGCGCTGGTGGCGATCCGTTGTCTGGACGAGGGCGTCGACGTGCCGGCGACGCGGACGGCGTACGTTCTGGCGAGCTCGTCGAACCCGCGCCAGTTCGTGCAGCGGCGCGGTCGGATCCTCCGGACGCATTCGGGGAAACAGCACGCGGTGATCCACGACTTCATCGTGGCGCCGCCGCGCGAACTCCGGGACGCGACGGCCGACGACGAGCGGTTCAAGACGGAGCGAACGCTCGTGCAGCAGGAGCTGGAACGCGTGCAGCTCTTCGGCGAGGCGGCCCGGAACCACCCCGACGCCGACGTGCAGGGCATCCCGACGGACGCGGGAGCGATCGGGGAGCTGAAGCGCGCGTTCAACCTCCGACAGCTCTGAAGGCGATCCTCACGACGGCACGTCTCCACGTCGCCGTAGTCCAACGCGTGGTCGGGGAACAATCATTAAGGCGGCTGGAGCGATAATCTCCGAGCATGGACGAAGGGGGTTCGACGCCGGACGTCGATAAAGAGACGCTCCGCCGGATTCGAGAGCGGACGTTACAGGCGGAGAGCGAACAGCTGCACATGCGACGGCCGCATAAGATCATCCCGGAGATCAGGGAGATCGTCGAAGAGGAGATTCCGGAATAGATGCAACTGCACCGGCTGCATCTCGAGAACTTCCGACAGTTCCGGTCCGAGACCGTGGAGTTCGCCCTGGGTGACGACCGGAACGTGACGGTGGTCCACGGACAGAACGGCTCCGGGAAGACGACGCTGAAGAACGCGTTCCTGTGGGTGCTGTACGACGAGTCGAGCTTCAACCTGCGCCCCGACAAGCTCGCCAGCCAGGGGGCGCTCGCGGAGGTGGATCCGGGCGAGACGGTCCCGGTCGAGGTGACGCTGGAGTTCGAACACGAGGGCGTCGACTACGAGGTGACGCGGTCCTACGAGTACCAGCGACAGGCGGCGGACGACTACCTCGGCGAGATCGTCGACGAGGACCTGTCGCTCTCGTATGAGACCGCGGACGGCGACCGCGGAACGCGACGGAACCCCCAGCGCTCGATCGAGCAGATCCTCCCCGAGCGGTTGAGCGACCTGTTCTTCTTCGACGGCGAGTACATCACGCAGCTCTCGGAGGGCCACAGCCAGGCGGAGGTGAAGGAGGCGATCCAGAACATCATGGGCCTCACCATCATCGAGCGGTCCATTCGACACCTCGGGGAGGTCGAGCAGCGGTTCGAGTCGGAGGTCCAAGAACACGGCAACTCCGAGCTCTCGGAGTTGCTCGACACCCGGAGCGAGCTGCGATCCGAGGTCGAGGACCTCACGGGGTCGATCGAGAGCAAGAAGGAGAGCAGACAGCGTCTCCGGGAGGAGATAAGCGAGATCGAACGCAAGCTGGAGGGGATCGAGGAGGCCGCGGACCTCCAGGAGGAACGGGAGCAGCTCGAGTCGCGGCGGGACGCGCTTGAGGCGGAGATCGCGGAGATCAACGAGTCGATCGACGACGAGATCAGCAAGAAGGGACATCTGCCGTTCGTGATGCCGGCAATCGAGGCGACCGCACAGGACCTCGACGACCTGCGCGAACGGGGCGAGATCCCCTCCGAGGTGTCGAACCAGTTCGTGGAGAAGCTGCTCACGCAGGGGGAGTGCATCTGCGGCCGCCCGCTGGAGGAGGGGACGCACCCGTACACGAGCGTCGAATCCTACCGGTCCGACGCCGCCGAGAACGGGGTCGATCAGGCCGCGATCCGCATCATCTCCCACCTCACCAGCATTCAGGACGAGCAGACCGAGTATCAGGAGCGGATCGACGAGCTGCTCGAGCGGCGGTCGGAGCTCCGCGACGAGCTCACGTCCGTCGACGAGCAGCTCGACGAGATCCAAGGCGACCTCGAGGAGATGAACGTGACGGACCCGGAGACCGGCGAGACGCCGTCTGAGCTGGAGTCCGCGCGGACCCGGAAGAAGTCGGAACGTGAGGATTTGAAACGCGAGATCTGGGACCTGGAGCGCGACGTCGAGACGCGTGAGGACCGGCTCGAGGAGATCGGCGAGGAGATCGACGAGGCGCGGCAGGAGGAGAGCCAGGCCGAGCTCGCTCGACGGCGGATGCAGGCGACCTCGAAGGTCCAACAGCAGCTCGAGGCGTCGTTCGAGCAGCTCCAGGACCAGGTGCGGGAGTACTCGAACGACCTCGTCTCGGAGACGTTCGACGAAATAGCGACGAAGGGCTACGAGGCCGAGATCACGGACGAGTTCGAGCTCCGGATCCGCGATCAGCTGCAGGGGAAGTATCTGGAAGTCGATAAGTCCCGTGGGGAACGGCAGATCGCGAGTCTCACGTTCATCGGAAGTCTGGTTCAGATCGCCCGCGAGCGGTACGAGTCAGACACGGACGCGGAGTACTTCAGCGGCGGCATCTACCCGATCGTGATGGATTCGCCGTTCGGCGCGTTGGACGACGAGCACCGCCGGACGGTGAGTCGAGTGATCCCGCGGATGGCCGAACAGGTCGTCGTGCTCGTGACGGACTCCCAGTGGCGGGGGCCGGTCGCGAGCGAGATGAACGAGATCGCGAGCCGGCAGTACCGGCTTGACTTCGACGAGGGCGACGGCGACACCTCGTATCCGCAGACTACCATCGTCGAGGAGACCGTCTCCCAGAGGGTCAACCAATGAGCGAATCCAGCACTGCGACGACACGACAGTACTACCACCGGCACGACATCTATGAGAAGATGGTCAGCGACTGGGAGATATTCGACAGCCTGATCGACTTCTTCGTGTTCTCGGCCAGCGTCGGCTACGCCGTGAGCGACCGGCCGACGGTGAACACGTACGCCGAGTCGGAGTTCCAGGGGACCACCGACGAGGGGACGCGAGGTGAGATGCTGTGGATGCACTTCACCGACAAGCCGACGTACCGGGCCGTCGCCGCGTCGATCGCCTACCAGCACACGAGCGACTCGAGCGCGCTCGTGGAACCAGAGACGCAACTGGAGGTCCTCGCGCGGTACGCCCACGCCGGCGCGATGCGTCTGGAGCGTGAGTTCGGCGACGCGGCGAATCCGCCGCGTGACGGAGTCATCTCCTTCATCGACCGCTTCCACGAGGCCGACGGCACCGCGGACAACGAGGACATCCTCTCGAAGATCGTCGACAGCTTCGACAACGACATGATGAGCGGCTGACCGGAGCGGTCGAACAGGCCTGCGCGGTCTTGCGCCCCTTCTCTTCCAGTCTCGCTACCGAGGCGAACGCAGCGACGGCGGACGCTATTCCGACTCGGAGCCCGAAAGTCCCTCGAAGTCCTGCTCGATGTCTCCGAGGATACCGTCGTCCTCCGTCCCGACGCCGGGACTCTCCGCTCCGCCGACAGTATCTCCGTCGCCGTCTTCGGTTGCGGGCTCACCCGCGGAGGCCCCCGTCTCCGAAATCGGCTCCCGGTCGGGTTCGTCGCTCCCCGCCCCTCGGGATGAGCCCGTCTCCGTCCGCTCACGCCCGGTCTCCGGTTCGTCAAACGCCTGCTCGACGGCTGCGGTGTACGTCCCGAAGTAGTTGGCGTAGGTGGTCGCCGAGACGTGGCCGTGTTCGTTCATCTCGCTCGTGCTCGGTCGATGGCCCAACTCGTCGGCGACGCGGTGGAGGTCCGCCACGAGCCGCGCTTCGTTGTCGACCCCGGCGGCGGCGAGACCGTTCTGCCAGGACCCGAACACACGGGTGACGTCGTTGGCGGCGTACTCCGTGGCGTCGTCCACGTCGGTCGCTTTCAGTGGCCGATCGACCGCGTTGGCGAGGCTCCGGATCGCTTCGCGGAGTTCGCTGCGGCTCGGTGTCCTACCGTTTCTCGTCGAACCCCTGGTACTGCGAGAGGCGGTCGTTCCGCTCTCCCCGGTCGTTCGATTCGGGGAGGGGGATCCCCCGTTGCAGCCACCCGTTTCGGGATCGGCCGACGATACGCGGAGGTCCTTCGTGCTGCTGAGCTGGTGGCTCGTCCCGGTGCCCGTCTGCCAGCTCTTGTGTCGTGCCTGCTCGATGGTGTACGTGGCGCCGACGGTCCAGTCCAACGAGAGGTCGTGGGTCGTCCAGACGTCGAGGGGTATCTCGGTTCCGTCCGCGAGTTCGACGCGGAGACGGGCGTCGCGCTTCGGCCCCGGGTTCGGATCGTGGTCGCGGACGGTGACGGTGAGCGACTCGACGCGACCTTCGGGGAGATCCCGGCCGCCGGTGTCGTCGTCGGTCTCGTCCGGGGCCGGTCGGTCGGCGTCGGGGTACGCCGGGAACTCACCGAGCAGTTCGACGCCCGACTCGAGCGCCTCAGCGCTGCCGATCGCGACCGGAAGCGGGATGTTCGAGTCCGGCGCGACCGGGACCGCGTGGTCCCAGTCCTCGATGGCGTCGCCGAGCAGGTGCCGGACGCGGTCGTCGACGGTCCCGAACTCGACGTGGTGGAACTCGGTGACGCGCTCTCCGTCGCCGTACGCGTCTCGGTACTCCCGGATGCTGAAGTCGTTCCGGTCGCGCTGCTGGACGCCGTAGTTCGGCGCCCCGTCCGGCCCGCCCTCGGCCCAGTGGTCGAAGACGGCGTCGGCCCACTCTTCCATCGGGGTCGTCCCCTCCGTGTCCAGCTCGTTCGCGAGCTCGTTCAGGAGCCGCTGGAACCTGTCGAACGCGGCGTACAGTTCGGCGAGTTCGTTCGGGGAGAGATCGGTCATGTCGGTCGTATCAGGGGTTCGTTCTCGTGGATCGCTGGTCGTCGCTGGTGTTGTATCTGTCGGGTCGCCGTCGGTTATGTCGGCGACGGCTTCGTGGTCGCTGATCGTGTCGTCTTCGCTGGTTTCGTCGTCGGCCCGACTGTGATCGCCGGCGCCGGCCTCTGCTGCGTCACCATCGGTCGCGTCATCACCGGCCGCGCCGTCCGCCGTCGTAGACCCGTCGTCCGCGTCATCGTCGCTGGTCTTGTCGACCTCCCTCACCCCGGCCGCGGCGAGTGCGGCGTCGAGGGTTCCGAAGGCGGCCTCGTACTCGTCGGGGTGATGTTCGCCGACGGAATAGAGGAGCCGCCGGTCCATCTCCGACCACCGCTCGTCGAGCTCGCGCAACTCGTCGAGCAGATCGGCGCGGTGCGAGGAGTCCTCGGCTGCGGTGGTGGCCGCTTCGGCATCCTCCGGCGAGTCCGTCGCGGAGTTCTCGGTATCCCCGCTCAGGGCGAGCCTCGTCGCTGCGAATAGGACGCCGAGGGTGAGCAGGAGCAGGGAAACGGCCGACGTGACGATCCCCCACGAACCGCTCGTCGTGAGGCCCGCGAGGAATCCGCCGGTTCCCGCGTCCTCGGCACTTTCCTCGGTCCCCGAGCCGTTGCTGTCCGCGTCCGCTTCGATCGGAGCCGGCGACTTGTCCGGAGACGTGATCGCGTAGAGCCCGCCGGCGGTGTTTCCAACGACCGCCACGCCGTCGACGACCGTGGGCGTCGACACGACCGCGTCGCCGGTCGAGAACCGCCACTGCGAGGTCCCGGACTCCGCGTCGACCGCGTACAGGTTGTCGTCTTCGCTTCCGACGTACACCGTGTCGCCGACGACGATGGGAGATCCCGTGATTCCGGGTCCCCAGTAGAGGAAGCTCCACGAGTCGTTCGCATCGAAGCGCCACCGCTCCGTCCCGGACTCGGCGTCCAGCGCGACCAGATCGCCGCTCCCGATCCCGACGTACGCGGACTCGCCGTCGAGCGCCGCCGCGCCGTCGATCCAGTGCTCGGTGGTGAACTCCCACCGCTCCTCCCCCGTGCCGGCATCGAGGGCGTAGACGCGGCCCTGATCGAGTTCCCCCGGACTCGCGCCGGTGACGACCACGGTGCCGTCCGCGACCGAGACGGTCGGCCGCCGGTCGATCACCGTCTCGGTGGTCCACGTCTCGATGAGGTCGGGGGGCCCGCTCGATCTCTCGATCTCAAACGCCGCCACGGTGCCCGCGTCGGTGGCGACGTACAGCGTCGACCCGACGATCGCGGGCGTCGAGACCGCCTCACCGGTCAGTTCGGAGGCCGACGCATGCTCTCCGTCCCGGGAGAACACGTGGACGCGGTTCCCGCCGGCGACCGCGACCAGTCCGTCGTGTACGACAGGCGACGACGGGTCCGGACCGATCTCCGCGGCCCAGTTCTCCGTTCCATCGTCGGCCGCGAGCGCGAAGAGCGACTCCTCCGCAGCGACGTAGACCGTCCCGGCAGCGACCGCCGGAGAGCTCGTGATCCCCTCGTCGATCCGTACCGACCAGCGCTCGGTCCCGTCGACCGCGTCGAGGGCGCGGACCGTCCCGGCCTCGCTCGCCGCGTACACCGCTCCGTCGACGATCGCGGGAGACCCGAACAGTCCCTCGCCGGTATCGGAGTGCCACAGTTGCCGGGGGTCGCTCCGCGGCCCCCGCTCGTTCGGGGCGTGTCCGGTGTTCCCGGCGTCGTACTGGTCCATCCGCGACTCGCCGCTGACTCCCTCTTGTGCCACCGCCGTCGCGATCACGGAGCCGGCCGTTGCGGCGGCACCGGCGGCGCTCCCGAGACCGCGGAGTAACTCCCGCCGGGTCCGCGCAGTCATCCGACTGTCGTTGATCGGCTGCCGGACAAGTACCTTTGTGTATCGGTCATCGACCGTCCCGCGAGCGCGGTCTCCTCAGTGCACGGGTCGACTACCGTTCGTCCCGATCCGTGTCCGTCCTGATCGGAGTTCGACCGTGCTTCGGACGCCACTGCTACCGTTCGCCCACCTGCTGTGCGTGCTGCATCCGGAACTCGTTCAGCTCGACCTGGCTCAAGACGGAGCGGAGCTCCCGCGCCCGCGAGGAGATCTCGTCCGAGTCCTCGTCGGTGTACTGGGAGAGCGTCTTGAGCTTCACGTCGCCGTCCGTCAGCAGGCTCGCCCTCCGGAGCGCCGCGAGCGCCCAGAGCGTGGCCTCCTCGTCGACGGGATAGTCCGCCGCCCGCGCGTTCCGGATCAGCAGCTCCGCGAGCTCCCGCGTCGCGGCTTGAACCTCGCTCGCGTCAGCCACGTGCCCGACGACGTCGTTCGGATCGGACGGTAACGGTTCGGCCCGTCGGAGCCCCGCGCGCTGCTCCTGGTACCGGTTCCTGATCGTCACCTCAGAGACGTTCGCGACGCGGCTGAGCTCCTGCTGGGTCCGCTTCTCGCGCACGTCGAGACAGGCGTTGTACACGGCGGCCGCGGCCCACCCGGACGGGCTCTTCCCGCTGGAGAGCCCGGACTCCTCAGTAATCTGGATGATCTCGTGGGCACGCTGGTTGACCGCGTCGGACACGTCGAGCGCCTCGCAGTACCGGTCGACGTACTGCTCGCTACCGAAGAACGCGGAGGGGTCGAGCCCGACGGTGCTCGCGATGTCCTTCGACCGGCGGAGCAGCGCCTTCCGCGTGACGACCGTCTCGTCCGCCGCCTCGAAGTCGGTCGGATCCAGCGGAACCTCCGTCACCTTCACCGCACAGTACAGACAGGACGCGGCGACCAGTTCGAGCGCTGTGCCGATGAGGTCGCCGCGTTGATCCCGATACTGGTCGCGCAGCGATTTCGCGAGGTCGACCGTCGCTTCCGGAACGTCTAGATCAGCCGCCAACTGCTCGATCCGGTCGTCGACGAACGCCGTCTGTCGCTCGCCGGAGACCGACTGCCCGAAGGTGATGTTCCGTTCGACCTCGGCCCCCGACGTGGCGTCGACATCCCCCAAGACCTCCGAGAGCACGTCGTCGATCTCGTCGACGAACTCGTCACTCATGTCTTGTGGATGACTTAATGCGGCTCAATAATGGTACCGAATCACACACACTACCGGCGGCGCCCGAGCGGAGATCGGCGAATGGACTCACGGATCGGTCGAGACGGCGGCAGAAAACGATGTATGGCCGGGGCGGGCTCCGAACCCGCGATCTCCGCATGACCCAGGTACGAGGCTCGGCGGAGCCCCAGTGGGTCGCGGACGCTTCCAAGGCAGGCGTACCGCACCGAATCTCGTAACCCTATGAGTGCGGCGCTATGTCCAGCTAAGCCACCCGGCCTCACTCCCACGTACCGCGATGATACTCTTTAACCTTCCCATCTCTCACGGCGGTGGGATCGGGGCACACGCCCGGGGAGCGAAGAGCGCGCGAAACGGTCCGGTTCCCCCGGCAACCCCGCGGATTTATACGCGACGGGACGAATCACCTCGCTAATGAGCCAGGCCGACTTGCCCTCCATGCTCGCGGGCGCGGTCGACGGGGAGGACGTCGTCGCCCACGTCGATCTCGGCGGCGAGGATGCCCTCGCGGTGACGCCGACCCGAACGCTCGTCTATCGCGCGGACGGACTCCTCTCGGACGAGAGCGTCACGGAGTACCCCCACGACGTGGAGCGGATCGACGTCTCCGAGGGCCGCCGCAAGGCCAAGATCCAACTGGAGTACGGGCTCGACGGCACCGAGACGATCACCGTGCCGACCAAGCGCGTCGACGACGCGCTCCACCCGATCCTCGCCGGCGTGCTGTCCGCGGCGGGCCTCACGGACCCGGGCGAGTCGGTCCTGCGAACCTTCCGCTTCTCCGAGTTGACGCTGATCGTGACCAGCGACCGGCTGGTCAAACACGTCGGCTCCGCGGTGTGGGACGAGGAGTACGAGGAGTTCCACTTCGACGACGTGACCGGGCTCGACTTCGAGGAGGGCACCGTCGCCACCTCGGTCGTGCTCACTCACGCCGGGAGGCAGGAGCGGTTCAAGGCCCCCAACGAGTCAAAACGCGCCGTCCGCGAGGCGCTCATCGACGCTATCTGCGAGTACCACGACGTGGGGTCGCCCGCGGAGCTCCGCGCGAAGCGAGCGGACACCGCCGAGGACGGCAACGACGCGGACCGCGGGGGGGCCTCGACTACGGACTTCGGCGACGGACCGGACCCCCTCTCGGCCTCCCCGGCGGCGGAGGACGAGGGGTCCGAGCCGGAGGCGTCGGCGGAGGCGGCGGAGACGGCGGAGTCGGTGGGGTCGGCGGCTCCGGCGACGCCCGAGGGGACGACGGCGCCGGAGGACTCGGCGGCCGAAGCGACGCCGGACGCGGACCCTCTCGTTTCGGATCCGGTCGAGACGGGAGCGAGCGGTGCGGAACCCGCCGAGAGCGAGGGGCCAGACGCCGCGGCCGCGGAGCCGGAGCAGGGGGACGGCTTCGGAGGGTCGGGGTTCGAGCCGGCGGGCGTCGAGGAGGAGTCGCTCGCGGACGAGGTGGCGGCGCTGCGCGAGACGGTCGAGGCACAGTCCGAGCAGCTCGACAGACAGGCGGAGCTGATCGAGCAGCTGATCGAGGAGCTCCGGCGCGGTCGCTGACTCCGGGTCAGTCCCTGCCGGTTACCTTTCTGACGCACTCGGGGCCGAACGGGCCGAGTTCGCCCGTTTCGAACCGGACGAAGTGGCCCGTCGAGATGGAGGCGCCGCAGCGCCGGCAGTCGAACTCGCCCTCCCGCCGGACCACCTGCGCGTCGAAGTTCACGTACGTGCCGCCGGTCCGGACCCGAAGGCGGCCGTCCTCGCGGTCGACGATCCCCCGCTTCTCCGCCGCGTCGAGGATGTCGCGGGTGAGCGACGGGCTGTCGGTGACCGTCTCGATCCGGTCGACGGCGTCGGGCAGCGGAAGCTCCTCACGCTCCACGTGCGCCAGCAACTCCAGCGCCAGCTCCAGTTTCTCCTCGCGGGACCGGTCGCGCGTCACACCCGCGCTTCGCGGACGGCGGTTATAAGCGAACGGGAGCGGGTCGCGGGCGGAGGACGGCCGCCGGACGGTTTGCCGGGCAGAGGGCGGCCGCCGAACGGTCCGCCGACGCCGCGCCGGACCCACAAGGCGTTTATCGGGGGCTCGCCCACCGGCTGCCGTGAAGCGCCGCCTCGTCGCCGGCTCGACGGTCCTCGCGGTCGTCGTCGCCGGATTCCTGATCACCTCGCCCGAGGCCGTTCTCGACGAGTTGGCACGGATCGCGGCGCGACCCCTCCGGTTCGGGCTGGTCCTGCTCGCGCTCGCGGCGGTCCGGCCGTTCCTCGCGTGGCCCACGACCCTGCTGGCGGTCGCGGTCGGGTACGGCTACGGCTGGCCGGGCGTCCCGTTCGGCCTGCTGCTGGTGACGCTCACGGCGCTGCCGCCGTACTGGCTGGCGCTCGTCGGCCGCGGGGACGGGGAGGGTCGGGTCGCGAGGGTGGGCGAGCGCGTCGTCTCGGCGACCGGCGGCACGCGCTCGGTCGCCGCCAGCCGGCTCCTACCGGCGCCCTCTGACGCCGTCTCCGTCGCCGCGGGCGTGGCCGGCGTGGGGACGGCCCCGTTCCTCCTCGGGACCGCGCTCGGCGAGCTGCCGTGGGTCGTGGCCGGCGTCGCGGTCGGCGTCTCCGCGGACCGCGTCGCCGCCGGCGGCCTCTCGGGGCTCGATCCGGCGCTGCTGGTCGGGATGGCCGCGGCGGGCGTCCTCCTGTTGGCCGGGCCGCTCTACCGGGGCTACCGCGAGCAATCGGCGGCGTGACGGCTCGCAGTTCTGTGCTGCGTCTCCCCGCGGTCCGTCGCTGCGCCGTCCGCGGCCCCTCGCCGCCTCGCCCGGTCACTCGCGGGCGCCGGGCGGCAGGTCGTCGGCGTGTTCGGCGACCGCCTCCGCGACACGGACCGGTTCCTCGTGAACGACCCAGTGGGTCGCGTCGTGGACCATCAGGAGGCGCCCGTCCGCGCAGCGGTCGACGCTGGCGCTCGCCATCGTGGAGCGCAGGAACTCGTCCTCGGCGCCCCACACGACCAGGGTCGGGACCTCGACGCGCTCGCGGTCCGGCGCCGGTCGCTCGCGGACGACCGCGCGGTACCAGTTCAACATCGCCGAGAAGGCGCCGTCACGGGACCACGCCCGCCGGTATCTGGCGAAGTCGTCGGGCGTGAACGTTCCCGGCCGACTCGACCGCCGCATCCCGCGGACGAGGAGCCGCCAGTTCGCCGCTCGGGCGACGCGCTCCGGGACGCCCGGCAACTGGAACCCGAGGAAGTACCAGCTCTTGAGCCGCTGGCGCCACGACGTTCGGAGCGTCTCCTCGAAGACGGAGGGGTGGGGGACGTTGACCGCGACGAACTCCGAGACGCGGTCGGCGTGGTGGAGCGCGAGCCACCACCCGACTGCTGCGCCCCAGTCGTGACCCGCGACCGCGGCGGTCTCGCGGTCGTAGGCGTCGATCAGGCCGACGACGTCCGCCGCGAGTTCGTCGATCCGGTAGTCGCCGACCTCCGCCGGCTTCTCAGAGCGGTTGTAGCCGCGCTGGTCGGGGACGACCACGCGGAAGCCGGCGTTCGCCAGCGGCCGGATCGTCTCGTGCCACCCGTACCAGAACTCCGGGAAGCCGTGCAGAAGGATCAGGAGCTTGCCGTCCGCGGGCCCCGCCTCGACGACGTGGAGCGTGACGCCGTTCGTCTCGACGAGCCGCGACCGTCCGGGCACGTTCGGAGGGACCTCGTCGTCGAACGCGGCGTCGCGCACCCGGTCGGTCACCCCGGCCGCGGCGTCCCCGGCGTCCGAAGCGTCCGCCTCCGGGCGGCTGCCGGTCGGGTCTCCCGACGTGGCGTCGGGTTCGGACGAGTCGCTCATGGGGTCCGGTAACACGTCGGGGCGGAAATAGCTACGGCGCGCCGCGTTCTCGACGGCCCGCCGACGGGTCGTCGCCACTCGCCGCCGATTGGTCGTCGCTACTCCTCGCTGACGGCCGCGCTCATCGACCAGACGGCGACGAGTCCCAGAAGGACCGCCGGCACCAGGGGAAGCGCGAGGTACGTCCCGAAGAAGGTCAGCCCGAACGAGCCGAGGACGTAGGGGTAGACGTAGATGATGCCCGGGATGACCAGCACGCAGACCAGGAGCGTCGCGGTGAGGACCCAGCCGGCGCGGCCGAAGCCGTCCGCCTCGGGTCCGTCGGTCGCGGTCGGGGCGGCGACGCCCGCGTCCCGGCCGGCGTCCCTCCCGTCCTCGCGGAGCGCGTTCGCGTCCGCCGTCTCCCTGGCCCGGTCGCCTTCGGGGTCGGCTTCCCTCCCGCGGTCCGCCTCCTCGCCGGTCCCGCGCTCCGTCTCAGAACTCACTGTCGGGCTTTACCACCACTTTCCCAAAGCCCTGCCGATCCTCCAGCAGTTCGTGGGCGCGCGCGGCCTCGCTCATCGGCAGGACCTCGCGGATCCGGGGCTCGAAGGTGCCGTCCCACACCAGCTCCAGCACGTCGTCGACCTCGCCCGGCGTCGCCATCGTGGAGCCGATCACGGACAGCTGGTTCCAGAAGATGCGGTCGAGACCGGCGCCCGGGTTCGGCCCGGTCGTCGCCCCGCAGGTGACGACCCGACCGCCGCGCGCGAGCGACTTCAGGGAGTCGGGGTACGTCTCCTTCCCGACGTGGTCGACCACCACGTCGACCCCCCTGCGGCCGGTTATCTCGGCGACCTCGTCGGCGAAGTCGTTCGCCTCGTAGTCGATGACGTGGTCGGCGCCGCACGCCTCGGCGTAGCGGAGCTTCTCCTCGCTGGAGGCGGTCGCGAACACCTCACAGCCCGCGTGGGCGGCGATCTGGACCGCCGCGTGGCCGACGCCGCCGGAGGCGCCGAGCACGAGGACCTTCTCGCCGGCCTCCACGTCGGCGCGCGTGTGGAGCATGCGCCACGCGGTGCCGAACACGAGCGACGCGGAGCCGGCGACCTCCCAGTCGACGCCCTCCGGGACCGGGACGAGGTTCTCCTCCGGCACCGCGGCCGTTTCCGCGTGGACGCCCCGCTGATGCTCGCCCAAAATGTTGAACCGGTAGCAGAGCGTCGGGTCGCCGTCACGGCAGAACTCGCACTCGCCGCAGGAGACGCCCGCGGTGACGGTGACGCGGTCGCCCGGCTCGAACCGAGTCACGTCCTCGCCGACCGCCTCGACCACGCCGGCCGCGTCGCTGCCCGGAATGTGCGGCATCTCGAGGTCGACGCCCGGGAGCCCCTTTCGTGTCCAGACGTCGAGGTGGTTGAGCGCGCCCGCCTTCACGTCCACGAGCACCTCGTCCGCGGCCGGGTCCGGGTCCGGGAACTCGCCGTACTCGATCACGTCGCGGTCGCCGTGCTCGCCGAATTGAACCGCCTTCATGCGGATCACCACCACACCGCGGTCACAAGAACGTTCGGGAAGGGGCGGCGAACCGGGCGCGACCCCGGTGTGAGGGGACGACCACCGGCGCGAGGAGTTATCCGCTCCGGTCGCGAGTGGAGCACATGGACCGCCACACGGACGGAGGGGTCGGGACGCCGGCGCCGTTCCCCTCGTCGCGGCGACCGCGAGCCGGGGCGGTCGCCGCCTGCGGGGCGCTCGCGTGGACCCTCGCGCCGACGCTCGCGCTCGCGGCGCTCGGCACGCGCCCGTACGCCGGGACGGGCTTCGACCTCCTCGCGCTGGTCGGCTGGCTGGGGGTGGGCCTCGGGGCGCTCGGCCTCGGTCGCGCGTTCGGCCCCTCTCCCACGCGGGTCGACCGGGCGGGTCTCGGCCTCTTCGCGCTCGGTTGGGTCCTCCTCGCGGGCCTGCACGCGCGCTCGGCGGCGGCGTACGTCGCCGCCGGCTTCACTCCGGTCCCGGCGACCGGTGAGGACCCCGCCGGCCTGCTGCTGACGTTGCTGTTCCTCTTCGGCTACGCCGCGGTCCTTCTCGGCACCGGCGCGCTCGGTCTTGCGGTCCGCGCGCGGGGGGAAGGCGTCCGGACCGCCGCCGCAGGATGGCTCCTGCTCGCCGCACCCGCGGTCCCCGCGGTGCTGGTCCTGCTGGACCTGCTCGGGGCGTTCCCGCTCTCCGTCAGTCGGGTTCTCGTCACGACGAATGCCGCGCTCGTTCCCCTCGGGCTCGCGTGGATCGCGGTGGGAGTCCTGCTGTGGCTCGGTCCGGGGCGTGGGGACCGAGCGATGAGCGTCGAGCGCGGGGAGTTTTTGTAACCGCGGCCGGAAGCCGGGAGCATGAGCGACCACGGGGGAGCGGACCACGGAGACGACCGCCGTCACGACGGAGACGACCACCACGCCCACGACGGAGGCGACCACGGGGAGGGCCACGATCATCACGGAGAGGGCCACGACCACGGCGGAGACGACCACCACGCCCACGACGCGGAGACGGTCGGCGTCGCGGTCGTGACGGTCTCCTCCTCGCGCTCGCTCGAGGAGGACCCATCAGGCGACTACGCGGTCGAAGCGATCGAGAACGCCGGCCACGAGGTCGTCACGCGGGAGCTGATCCCGGACGACTTCGACCGCGTGCAGGGGACGGTCAACCGGCTGGTCGGCCGCGCGGACACGGACGCCGTGATCACGACCGGGGGCACCGGCGTGACGCCCGACGACGTGACGCCCGAGGCGGCCCGACAGCTGTTCGAGAAGGACCTCCCGGGGTTCGGCGAACTGTTCCGCCGGCTCTCCTACGAGGAAGTCGGGACGCGGACCGTCGGCTCGCGAGCCATCGGGGGGATCGCGGACGGCGTGCCGGTCTTCTGTCTACCGGGGTCCGAGAACGCGGTCCGGCTCGGCGTCGACGAGATAATCCTCCCCGAGGTCGGTCACCTCGCGGGGCTGGCGACGCGGGACGCGGACGGCGACGAGGAGAATGATGGCGGCGAGGATGGCGGGAAAGGGGATAGCGGCGAGGATGGCGGGAAAGGGGATAGCGGCGAGGATGGCGGCGAGGCGGGCGGCGGCGGCGAGGCGGATGGAGACGACGGGAACGGCGAGGACGCCCCCGACGCGACGTGACGCGGCCGCGGGCCACATGAGGTTTTAAACGCTGGAGCGCCAACGGCGGGACATGGGAATCCTCTCGCGCGCCTCCTACGTCATCCGGTCGAAGTTCAACGCCCTCCTCAACCGGGCCGAGGACCCTTCGGAGACGCTGGACTACTCCTACGAGCAGATGCGTGACGAACTCCAGGACGTGAAACAGGGCATCGCGGACCTGACGACACAGAAGAAGCGGCTGGAGATCCAGAAGCGCCGGCTGGAGGAGAACGTCGAGAAACACAACCGGCAGGCGCGCGAGGCGGTCGAGCAGGACCGCGACGACCTCGCACGGCAGGCGTTAGAGAAGAAGAAGTCGAAGATGCAGCAGATCGAGGAGCTGGAGGCGCAGATCGCCGAGTTGCAGAACACGCAGGACAACCTCGTCGAGAAGAAGAACGAGCTCCAGAGCCGCATCGAGGAGTTCCGCACGAAGAAGGAGACGATGAAGGCGCGCTACGAGGCCGCGGAGGCCTCCTCGCGCGTCTCCGAGGCGATGACTGGCGCGGGCGACGAGATGGAGGACGTGGGGCGCGCCATCGAACGCGCCGAGGACCGCACCGAGGAGATGGAGGCACGCGCCGAGGCGATGGACGAGCTTCAGGACTCCGGCGCCTTCGAGGACGCCCTCTCGGACAAGGACAGCATCGACCGCGAGCTGGACGAGCTCTCGGCCGACCGCGAGATCGAGGCGGAGCTGGCGACGCTGAAGGGCGAAGACGGCGCGGCGGAGGCCGACGCGGACACCGACGCCGAACAGGCCACCGCGGAGGAGGCCGACCTCGAGGAGGAGCTCGGCGCCGGGACGGACGTCGAGGAGGACGCCGACGCGGAGACCGAGGTCGCCGACGAGGAGATCGAAAGCGAGCTCGAGGAGCTCCGCGACGATGACCAGTAGCGACGGATGACGCCACCCCCGAGCGACGACGGGGGTGCCGGAGTGGCCAACGCGGCCGATGGCGACGCGTCCCGCGACGACGCTGGTGACGACGCCGGCGACGACACGGTCAGCGACGACGCGGCCGGCGACGACATGGGTGGCCGGATGAACGTGAGCCGTCCGGTCTCGTGGGTCATACTCGACGCCGACCGTCGGGTCGTCGCGGCCGGGATCCTGTTCGTCGTCTTCGGTGCCGTGGTCGCGACCGGGATCGCGCATCCGCTACCGGCCGACGCCCTGCTCGAACGCGGCGACTCGACCGAGACGCTGTTCAACGCGCTGATCGGCTCGACGATCACCGGCGTGACCCTGGTGTTGACGCTCTCGCAACTGATCCTCTCACAGGAGCTCGGCGCGGTCGGCGACCAGCGCGAGCGCATGGAGGGGGCGCTGACGTTCCGCGACGACGCGGCCGAGGCGATGGGCGAGCCCGTCGCGCCCGCGGAGCCGGCCGCGTTCCTGCGCGCGCTCGTGGAAGCGACTCGCGATCGCGCGGCGGCGTTCGCCGCGGCGGCCGAGGGGGAGATCGACGATGGGGAGATCGACGAGGCGATGGCGGAAGCGGCCGGGGACGCGGAGCTGTCGGACCGAGTCGACGACTACGTCGACGGGGTGGTGGGGAACGCGTCGTCCGTCGCTCGCCGACTCGACGGGGCGGAGTTCGGCACCTTCGACGCGCTGCTCGCGGCGCTCGCGTTCAACTACTCGCGGAAGATCTACGAGGGGAAGCGCCTCCTGTACGGGACCGGCGACCGCCTCCCCGAGCCCGCCCGCGAGGAGCTGGACGAGCTGGTGACGCTCCTCGAGCTGTTCGGCCCCGCCCGCGAGCACGTCAAGACGCTCTACTTCCAGTGGGAGCTGTCGAACCTCTCGCGCGTGCTGCTGGCGGCTTCGGTCCCGGCGCTGTCGGTCGCCATCGCGACGCTGGCGTTCGTCGACCCGGGGGACTTCACCGCGACGACGCTCGGGGTCTCCGACGCGCTGTGGCTCGTCGCGGGCGCCGCGACGGTCTCGATCGCGCCGTTCGCGCTGCTTCTGTCCTACATCCTCCGGATCGTCACCGTGACGAAGCGCACGCTCTCCATCGGCCCGTTCGTGTTGCGGGAGACCGACGGTGAATCGGAGTAGGTCGGCGGTGACCTACTCCGACCGGCGCCGCGCCCCGGTCCCGGGCGCGGCCCGGTCCGCGAGCCGAATCGTCCCCCCCGAGAGGTCCACGCCCTCGTAGGGGTCCTCGGCGAGCAGCAGCGAGCCGTCCAGGTCCGCGTAGTCGAGCAGGGGCGAGAGCTGCGCGCCCGCCGCGATGGCCGCGTTCGACTCGATCATGCAGCCGAGCATGACCTCCAGTCCGTGCGCGCGGGCGGTGGCGATCATCCGGCGCGCCTCCAGCAGTCCGCCGGTCTTCATCAGCTTCAGGTTCGCGATGTCGCACCGGTCCGCGATGGCGGGGACGTCCTCGAGCGTCACGCACGACTCGTCGGCCGCGATGGGGAGCGCGGCGCGCTCGTAGGCGAACCGGAGCCCCTCGGGGTCCTCGGCGGGGACGGGCTGTTCGATGAACTCCACGCCGTGGTCGGCGAGCCACTCGCTCTTCCGAACCGTCTCGCGGGGCGTCCACGCCTCGTTGGCGTCCACGCGGAGGCGGGCGTCCGGGGCCGCCTCGCGGACCGCCTCGATCAGCTCGCGGTCGCGGTCGGTGCCGAGCTTGATCTTGAGGACCGGATAGCCCGCCTCGACCGCGGCGGCCGCCTTCTCCCGCACGCGCTCGGTCTCCGCGAGGCCGACCGTGTAGGAGGTCTTCGGCGCCTCGCTCGGGTCCAGTCCCCACATGCGGTGGAGGGGCACCCCGAGGCGCTTGGCCGCGAGGTCGTGGACCGCGATGGAGACCGCCGTGCGGGCCGCGGGGTTCCCGCGGACGACCTCGCGCATGCGCGCCTCGATCTCGTGGAGCGCGTGGGGGTCGCCGACCTCCTCCACGACCGCGAGCAGGTCCGGGAGGACGGCCGCGACCGTGTCGGCGGTCTCGCCGTAGTGGCCCGAGGGCGCGGCCGCGCCGACCCCGGTCATCCCGCCGTCATCCGCGATTCGGACGACCAGGTTCTCGGCCTCGGTCTGGGTCCCTCGCGCGATGGAGAACGGCCGGTCGAGTTCGAGCGTGACGCGCTCGAAGGACGCGTCGAGACCCATCAGTCCAGCACCTCGCGCTCGACCGCGTCGACGATGACGTCCGCGCCGTCGCGGACGGGGTCGGTCGCGGGCACGCCAATGGCGTTCGCGTAGTCGCTCACGCGCTCGGCGGCGGTCCCGTCGTCGGCCACGTCCTTCGTGTTGAGCGCGCCCGCGACGACCGGCGCTTCGTGGACCGGCGCGGCGAGGCGCTCGTAGAGGCCGACGTACTCGTGAAGCGGCGGCAGCGGGAAGGACTCGTACCCGCGGACCGCCTCCCGGCCGTCCTTGTGACACAGCACGAGCCCGTCGGCCATCGCGCCGTGGAGGATGCCGCAGGTGACCGCGGAGTAGGCGGGGTGGACGATGGAGCCCTGCCCCTCGACGACGAGCAGGTCGTGGTCGTCGCCCGTCTCCAGGATCATCTCCTCGACGGCGCCCGCGGTGAAGTCGGAGACGACGCGGTCGATCGGGTTCCCCCAGCCGGCGATCATGATCCCGGTCTGTCCGGTCGGGACGAACGCGGCGTCGATCCCGCGTTCGCGGGCGGCGGCGACGATCTCCAGCGAGGCGGTCATCTTGCCCACGCCGCAGTCGGTGCCGACCGTGAGCAGCACGTCCGCGTCGACCTCGGCCGAGCGCCCCTCGGCGACGGAGATCCCCTCGTGGGGTTCGCGCACGTCACGGAGGTCGACGCCGTGCTCGGCCGCGAGCCGCGCGAACTCCTCGTCCTCGTTGAGGAAGTAGTGGAGGCCGGCGACCACGTCACAGCCCGCCTCGATGGCCGCGCGCACGTCCGGGCGCCACGACTCGTCGAAGCCGCCGCCGATGGGCGCGATGCCGATCAGGAGCGCGTCCACGTCGCCGTCCGCGGCCGCGAGCGCGTCCGCGAACGACTCCACGACCGGCGCGTCGGCCGGGAGCGTGTCGTCGTGGTCGTGGACGCGGCTGCCGGCCTTCTCGCGGTCGAGCACGGCGGCGACCTCCTGGTCGCCGTAGCGCATGACGCCGAGCGCCGTCTTCGCGTGGTCGGGGAACTTCTCGTGGGCGAGGATGACGATGCGGTCGTCGCTCATGATCGGTGGGTGCTCGCCGGCGGGCATAAATGAGGCGGGGACGGCCCGGGCTGCCGGTGGTCGGACGTCGCGGTCGGGGGCGCTGCTCCGACGCCCCTCAGTAGAGCAACTCGTCGTCGTTGTCGATCATGTACAGCGAGCGCGCGGCGATGTTGACCGCGTGGTCGCCCACGCGCTCGAGGTCGCGGATCGTCAACAGGAGCCGCTGGACCTCGCGCATCGTCGTCTCGGCGTTGGCGTCCTCGCCGATCTCCTCCTGCTGGATCAGGTCGCGAACGACGACTTCGCTGGCGGCCGCACAGAGGTCGTCGACCTCGTTGTCGCGCTCGGCGACCGCGTAACAGCGGTCCTCGTCGCGGTCGGCGTACGCCTCCATCGCGGACTCCAGCATCTCCAGCGTCTCGTCGCCGATGCGCTGGACGTCCACGTCCGGGAACAGCTCCCGCTCCGCCTGCCCGGCGTACTCGCCGAGGTTGGTCGCCAGGTCCGCGATGCGTTCGAGGTCCGTGATGATCTTGAACGACGCGGCGATAAAGCGGAGGTCGCCCGCGACCGGCTGCTGGAGCGCGATGAGGTCGGTACACTGCTTCTCAAGCTCGAGGTACATCTCGTTGACCTCGTGGTCGCGGTCGATGACCTCCTGACCGAGGTCGTCGTCCTGTCGTTCGAGTGCGTCGAGCGACATCCGCAGTCGCTCCGCGACGACCTCGCTCATGTAGAGCACGTCGTCGCGCAGTTCGTCGAGTTTGGCCTGATATTCCTTTCGTACCATTGTCAGGGGGATTGTCCGGTCCGGGCCGATGGCCGACTCGGATGCGTCTACCGGAACGACTGAACGGACCGACATAAAGGTAAACCACCTGCGACGGCACGGCGGGCCACGGGTCTCGACGTCCGCACCGACCGTCCGCCACCGCCCGCGTCCGCGGGACGGTCGGCTATCCGAACTTGCCCGTGATGTAGTCCTCGACGCGCTGGTTGTCGGGGTTCTCGAAGATGCGGTCGGTGTCGCCGAACTCCACGAGCTGGCCGCCCGTCAGGAACACGGCGGTCTTGTCCGAGATGCGGGCCGCCTGCTGCATGTTGTGCGTGACGATGACGACGGTGTACTCCTCGGCGAGTTCGTCGATGAGGTCCTCGACCTTCGCGGTCGCGACCGGGTCGAGCGCGGAGGCCGGCTCGTCCATCAGGATGACCTCCGGGTCCGGCGCGATGGCGCGCGCGATACAGAGGCGCTGCTGTTGTCCGCCGGAGAGGTCCAGCCCCGAGGAGTCGAGCTGCTCGTTCACCTCGTCCCACAGCGCCGCGCCCTTCAGCGCGCGCTCGACCGCCTCGTCGGTGACCTCCTTGCCCTGCACCTTCAGCCCGTAGGCGACGTTGTCGTAGATGGACTTCGGGAACGGGTTCGGCTTCTGGAACACCATCCCGATGCGTCGCCGGAGCGCGACCGGGTCCACGTCGTCGTCGTAGACGTTCTTCCCCTGGAACCGGAGTTCGCCGTCGACCCGGCAGCTGTCGATCATGTCGTTCATGCGGTTGATACACCGCAGGAACGTCGACTTGCCACACCCCGAGGGACCGATGATCGCCGTGACCTCGTTCTCGGGGATGCCGACGCTCGTGGGCTGGAGCGCCTGCTCCTCGCCGTAGTGAACGGTGAGTTCGTCGGCGGTCAGCGCGGTTTCGCGCTCGGGGATCCGCTCGACCGACGGGGTCGCCTCCGTCGTCTCGGCCGGCGCGGTCGTCGGCTGGTCGTCGGACTGGTCGTCTGCCGTCGCGTTGTAGCTGTCACTCATGGCGGAAAGGAGACGTCGATGTTCGCGACGAGAGCGGCGCGACCGCGGACGGGCCGGCCTCGCCGCGCGCGCCGGCCGTTGCCCCTTCGGCCCCGGCAGAGCCGACCGGGTCACCTGGGGTCCACTCCTCCGCTACGGAGGCGTCACTGGTCATCAATACGGGATTGAGCGGCAGGGACCTAAATACGCTGCTATCACGTCTATTTATGGATATATATTAATACGTATTTTGATCGGTATCTTGGCCGATATCGAATTCGATCCGAGAGTACCAGGGACGTTGAGATGCTTATACCCCACACAATAGGTGTGTTTGGACCACCGGTGTAGAAAATATATACTTGATCAAGTTTATCAGTAGCGTCGGCGTATGGGATCGCATGGAGACCCGCAAGGTCCAGGTCACCGGGGGGTCGACGTACACCGTCTCGATCCCGAAGGAGTGGGCGACGGAAAACGACGTGAGCGCGGGCACCGAGGTGGAGTTCTATCCCGAGGGCGACTCGCTGTTCCTCACGCCCCACTCGGAGGAGGAGCGCACGCGGGGCACGCTCGACATCACGGATCTGGAGGGGCAGGAACTGACGCGCGCGGTGATGACGATGTACGTCAGCGGCTTCGACGTGATCGCCCTCGAAGGGGGGCGCATCTCCACCGAGCAGCGGGCAACCATCCGCGAGGCCACCCAGAGCCTCGTCGGACTGGAGGTGCTCGAGGAGACCCGCGACCGCGTGGTCGTCCGCGACCTGCTCGACTCCTCGGAGCTGTCGATCCACAACGCCGTCACGCGGATGCGGCTCATCTCCACCTCGATGCTGGAGGACGCGCTCGCCGCGCTGCGGGACCTCGACGCCGACCTCGCGCGGGACGTGATCAACCGCGACGACGACCTCGACCGGCTCTGGATGGTCGTCTCGCGGATCTTCCGGGCCACGCTCCGGACGCCGAAGGCCGCGGAGGAGCTGGGCGTCCCCCGCGAGGTCTGCTTCGACTACCACTCCAGCGCCCGACAGCTGGAGCGGATCGGCGACCACGCGACCAAGATCGCCCACCTCACGCTCAACATCGACGAGGCGATCCCGGAGGAGGTGCTCGACGCCATCGACGAGCTTCACGCCGACGCAGTCGAGGTGATAGACACCGCCATGGACGCGCTGTTCGAGGAGGAGAGCGAGGCGGCGACCCGGAAGGCGAACGACGCGCGCGAGCAGGTCCGCGAGATCGACGAGCGCGTCCGCCAGATCGACGAGCTCCTTCGCGACCTCGACCCCACTCGCGCACAGCTGCTCGGACTCGTCGTGGACTCCGTGCTCCGGAGCGCGGACTACGGCGGCAACGTGGCCGAGACCGCGCTCCAGAAGGCGGCGCCGACGCCGTAGCCGGTACACGCTCCGGCTCCACACCGCCCGGCTCCCGGAGGTTTATGACCCGCGCGTCCGATGTGCGACGCATGGTTACGCTACTCGAAACCGTGCTCACGGTCGTCACCGTGCTCGTCGCGATCGGCGGGCTCGCGGGGGTCGTCGCCCTCTCGACCAACTACGAGGGCATCATGAACCGGACGGACAAGCTCACCGTGGCTGTCGCGGCGGTCCTGATCGCGTTGACGACCTACACCGCGCTGTTCTGATCGCTTCGGTGCGGCACCGATCGGCGACTCCGATCGGCGGGGGGCGGCCGCGAGCCCTCGTCGCCTCGCCACCGGTCGGCGGGACGTTTTTCTTTCGCCCCCGAGACCGACCCGTATGGACGAGGTCGAACTCGGCGTCCCGCGGGGCGTCATCGAGTCGCTGCCGGAGGAGTCCGAATCGGTCGAACAGGACATGCGCCGCGCCATCGTCGGCGTCCAGTCCGGGATCAACGAGGCGGTCGCGGAGGCCGACGACCCTGGCGAGGCGGCCGCGGCCGCGGTCGACGCCATCGAGTACATGGAGGCGCGCATGGAGCGCTTCGACGAGTTCGTCCCCGAGCTCCGGGCGTGGGGGCAGTCGCCCATCTACGCGATCGCGTGGCGCAACCTCTACGCCGAGCTGATCGCCCAGCTGTACGACCACGACTGGCTCGCCGCCGAGTTGGACCGCGAGCGGAACTACCGACTCGTCGAGGACGGGATCCGGTTCGGCGGTCAGTAGCGGCTTGCTTCACGCCTCCCCTCGCCCCCGGCCGCCTGTCCGCGTGCGGCGCGCTCGCGACGCGGGTTTAAGTCGACGCCGGCCGAGGGGCCTCCATGGAGCTGGAACTTCGGTTCTTCGCCACGTTCCGGGAGGCGGCCGGGGGCAAAACGGTCGCCTACGAGGTCGACGACGACGCGACCGTCGGCGACGTGCTCGCGGCGCTGGAGGCCGACTACGAGGGGCTGGCGGGCAACCTGCTCGTCGACGGCGACCTCGCCCCGCAGATAAACGTCCTCAAGAACGGTCGGGAGGTGCTCCACATCGACGGCGTGGACACCGCGCTCTCGGAGGGCGACACGCTCTCCGTGTTCCCGCCGGTCGCGGGTGGCCATGTCTGATCCCGTCCCTGCGGACGGCGAGGAGGAGCGCGAACGGTCGTACCGCGGGATCTCCCGCCGGCTCGCCGCCCACTACCTCCGCAACCTCGGCGGCGACCTCGTGGGGACCGACGACCCCGCGGAGGCGACGCGGGTGGAGGGCGACGGCTGGCGCGTCGAGTTGAGCGCCGCCAAAGTGAACCCCGCCGGCTCGCTGGAGCTGACGGAGGTGACCGTCCGCTTCGTGGGCGACCCCGACGCGCTCGACGAGTTGGTGGACGCCTTCGGGCAGAAGGCGATGCGCGCCGGCGGATGAGGGAGGCGAGCGCGACGTGACTCCCGACCCGGACGAGTCGGCGGCCGAGATTCCCTTCGACGGGACGGTGTTGCTTCAGACGGGCGCGCTCGCGAGCGTCGCGCCGACGCGGCTCGGGCCCCTGCTCCGGCGGGTGCAGTCGGACCTCGCTCCGCGGCTCGGCGACTACCGCCGCGAGTACGAGCGCGCCGTCGCCGAGGCGGACCGCGAGGCGTTCCTCGTCGAGCCGGCCCACTGGGACGCGGTCGCGGAGCGGCTCGGTCTCACGGACCGCGAGCGCGACGCGGTCGAGCGGGCCCACGAGGCGCAACTGGAGCGGCTGGGCAGCGTCCACGGCCGGCGTGCGGAGCTCGAGTCGGCACTGGAGATCCGGAGCGCGGTCGTGATCGCGACGGGCGACTGACAAAACCGGCTTTATCCGGCGCGATCCGGGTTCGGCGTCGCCCCCGTTTTTCTCCGTCGGCTTCCGAGGCGGGAGCGATGGCACCAATCGAGTTCGTCGTCGGCGTGCTGATCGGCGGGGGCGCCCTCGCCGTCGGCGCGCACGTCGGCGCCTATCGGGACCGGGACGGCAGCAGCGATCTGGGTCACGCGGTGGTCACCGCGCTGCTCGGTGCGCTCGTGTGGGCGCTCCTCGCGTGGGTCCCCCTGATCGGGACGCTGCTCGCGCTGCTCGGTTGGCTCGCGGTCGTAAAGCGGCGGTACCCCGTCGGCTGGGTCCGTGCGGCCGTCGTCGGCGCGGTCGCGTGGGCCGTCGCCGTGGTCGCGCTCGCGGCGCTCGAGCTCGTCGGCGTCGGCGGGCTCTCGGCGGTCGGCGTCCCGGGGACCTAATCCGGAAGTCGGCGGGCCGCGGCGCGCCGGTCCGACACCGCTTTCACGGCCGCCGGGGTTCGATCCGGTATGCACGAGGACCTCCGTGCGGGCGTTCGGGACTCGGTCCCCATCCTGCTGGGGATCGCGCCGTTCGCGCTCGTGGCGGGGATCGCCGCGGTCGACGCCGGCCTGACGCCCGCACAGGCGGTCGGGATGTCGGTGTTCGTCTACGCCGGGGCGTCCCAGCTCGCCGCGCTGGAACTGCTCGGGGAGAACGCGCCGCTGGCGGTCGTCGTCGCGACGGCCGTCGTGATCAACCTCCGGATGGTGATGTACTCCGCCTCCATCGCGCCGCACTTCGCGCGGTACCGCCGCCGGACGCGGGCCCTGCTCGCGTACTTCCTGACCGACCAGGCGTACGCGCTGTCGATCGCCGAATACGCGGACGACGAGTCGCGCGAGCGGGACCGCCGCTACTACTACCTCGGCGTCGGCACGCCGATCTGGGTCGTCTGGGTCGTCGGCACGGTGCTCGGGATCGCGCTCGGGGCCGGCATCCCGGACTCGTGGGGGCTCTCCTTCGCCGTCCCGCTGGTGTTTCTGGCACTGCTCGTTCCCGCGATGAAGGACCGCCCGACGACGGTCGCGGGCGGCGTCGGCGGCGCGGCCGCGGTCGTCGCCGCGGGGCTCCCGTTCAACCTCGGGCTGCTCGTCGGGGCGGCCGTGGGCATCCTCGCCGGACTGCTCACCGAGGGGGTGCGAAACCGATGACCGACTACGGCCCGGTCGCGGTCTGGGGCGTCATCGCGGTCATCGGCCTCGCGACCTACGGGCTCCGGCTCTCCGTGATCCACCTGTTCGGGCGCATCGACGAGGTGCCGTCCCGGGCCGAGCAGGTGCTCCGGTTCGTCCCGCCCGCGGTACTGGCGGCGCTGGTCGCCCCCTCGCTGGTGACGGTCGCGCCGACCCTGCCGGAGACGGTCCTCGACGAGCAACTGCTCGCGGGTCTCGCGGCCGGCGTCGTGGCGTGGCGTACCGAGAACGTGTTCGCGACGATCGGCGTCGGGATGGGGGCGCTGTGGCTGCTGCGGTTCGTCGTGTTCGCGTAGCGTACGACGTGTTTGCTGTTGCTCCTGTTGATCGGGATTCCCACACCCAGAAAGCCCCAGCCGGCTTTCCCGCATACTGCTCTGGATCTGCTGTTGATCCTGCTGCTTGGAACAGCAACACCGAGAAAGCCCCAGCCGGCTCGACCGGCCGCGGCACGCGCTGCGCTCCTCGCTCTCCGCAACGCCCGCTGCGGTGCTTGCGGCGCCGGGGCCGGATCGAGCCGGCTGCCCCTTTCAGTCCCGCCCTGCACAGCACCGCCACCGCACCGCGACCGCCCCGCACAGCAGCCTCGCACCTCCCCAGCCTCGGCGGCGGCGCGGCCGCGAAACCGCAGCGCGGGACAACCCGCGTCCCGCTGGCCTCCAGCGTGCAGTAGCGCGCTGGAGACACCGCAATGCGGCCGCGCCGCCGCCTCCACCGAAAATCGGAGATTTTCGAGCAGCCAGCGTGCAGTAGCGCGCTGGCGACCTCGCGCGGTCGCGGCGACACAGGGTCGCCGCGGCGCGCGCCGACCGCACCGCCCCGCACAGCACCGCACCGCCGGCGGACGAACGTTTTTCGCAAATGAGGCGGAACTCCCGCCGTGAGTCCAGCCTGATCAGTCCGGTTACAGTGCATCGCTCTGCTGGCTGTCAAACGTTCGGCGCGCGCGAGAAACGCGCGCGAGGGAGCCCGCAGCGGCGGTCGCGAGCGGTACGTTGCGGTCGCGCGACCGCGGCTGCGGCGAGGATGGGGAGGTCTGAGGCCACGCTTGACTCGACAGCCGGTGTGGAGACTCACCGAGCAACGGGGTACAACGACTTATCGGACAGAAAACGTCCTGGCGGACTGAAAGGGCGAGCCGGTCGCGGGCGCTCAGACGACCCCTATCGGCGCCGGGCTGTGCGGAGAGGCGCCGATATGTCGCTGAGCGCCCGAGGGCTTTCTAGATGTTGGTGACAAACGCAGCAGGGAGCTTGACCACGTGATCCCCAACATCACCACCAACACCCACGCCCACCCACACGTACGGATCGACCGGCAGCGTTTACGCGGTCGCGTTCGAACGGCCGCGCATGCCCAGACCGAAAGCGGAGTTCGCGGAGACGTACCCCTGCGACTTCTACACGGCGGCGGAGCTGCTGGAGTCGGAGCAGATGTACACGGTGCCGGAGATCGCCCGACTGCTACAGGGGCTGGAGCCTGACGCCGAGATCGACGAGGGGACCGAGGCCGTGCTCGTCGACTGGGCGATCCCGTGGGTGATGACCAACGCCGAGGACCTCGTGGTCGCGGAGCCGCCGGAGCCCGACGCGCCGGGGTACTACGGGCTCGCGGAGCACGCGGCGGATACCGCCGACGCGGAGGACGCGACCGGCTCCGACGACGCCTGATCCGAGTTCCGGCGACCGACGGCACACTCCGGGGGGCTTTAGGTGGCCGGCCGCGTTCCCACCGACAGACCACCCGGGCCGGCCGCGGCCGCGGGAACTTCCACCCATGCAACAGTACCTCGACCTCGTCGACGAGACCCTCTCGACGGGCACGTACAAGCCGAACCGCACGGGGGTCGACACCGTCGCGACGTTCAACGGCGGCTACACGATCGACCTCTCGGAGGGTTTCCCCCTGCTGACGACCAAGAAACTCGACGGCTACCGTTGGAACTCGCTGATCCACGAGGTGCTGTGGTACCTCTCCGGCGAGGAGCACGTCCGGAACCTCCGCGAACACACGAAGATCTGGGACGCCTGGGCCGACGAGGAGGGCCGGCTCGACACCGCTTACGGGCGCTTCTGGCGCCGCTACCCCGTCCCCGAGGGCGGGCTGGAGGGCGAGACGTGGCCCGATGAGAGCCAGCGCTGGGTCACCGTCGAGGAGGACGCGGAGGGGAAGCAGGTCCGCACGTTCGACCAGATACAGTACGTCCTCGACACCCTCGAGGAGAACCCGCACTCGCGGCGCATGGTCGTGAACGCGTGGCACCCCGCGAACGCGGCCGTCTCGACGCTCCCCCCCTGTCACTACACGTTCGTCGTCAACGTGCAGGGCGGCAAGCTCAACCTGCACCTCACGCAGCGCTCCGGCGACGTGGCCCTCGGCGTCCCCTTCAACATCGCGGCGTACGCGCTGCTGGCGAAGGCCATCGCGCAGCGCACGGAGTTCGAGGTCGGCGAGTTCGGCCACACCATTGTCGACGCGCACGTCTACTGCGGCACCGGCGACCGCGGGGCGTGGTACGGCGACAACCTCGACCGCCTGCAGGACCGGCTCGCGGGCGTCGAGGAGAAAGCCGGCTACCGCGACGTGCGCGCGTGGCTGGAGGACGAGGCGCCCGCGGAGGCGGCGGGCGAGGAGAACTACGACCACGTCCCCGGCCTGCTCGAACAGCTCTCCCGCGAGCCCCGCGAGCGCCCCCGGATCGAGATCGCCGACAAGCCGCTCGACGAGTTGACCTACGACGACGTCGAACTGGTCGACTACGACTCCGCGGAGGGGCTCTCCTTCGCGGTCGCGGAGTGAGGACATGGGCGAGGTGAACGAGGGAGGAGACCCGGGCACGCCGCCGGAGCCGCCAGCGGACCTCACTCTCACGCTGATCGCCGCGGTGGCGGAGAACGGCGTCATCGGCGCGGACGGCGGGATGCCGTGGCACTACCCGGCCGACCTCGCGCACTTCAAGGAGACCACGACGGGCCACCCCGTGATCCTCGGCCGGGCGACCTACGAGAGCATCGCGGGCCAGATCGGCGGGCCGCTGCCGGACCGGACGAACGTGGTCCTCTCGCGGCGCGACCTCGACCTCCCCGAGGGCGCGGTGCAGGCCGGGAGCCTCGACGAGGCGCTCGCCGTCGCCGCGGCGGACGCCCGCGAGCGCGGCGTCGACGAGGTGTTCGTCGCCGGCGGCGCCCGCGTCTACGAGCAGTTCCTCCCGGTCGCGGACCGACTCCGGATCACGGAGATCGAGGACGCTCACGAGGGCGACACGCGGTTCCCGGAGCGGGACCCCGCGGCGTGGACCGAAGTTTCCCGCGACGAACGCGAGGACCTCGCGTTCGTCGTTTACGAGCGCCGGGGCGAGTCCGGGAATCCCCCCGCCGAGTGAGAGGGAAGGGCCCCTACGGTTCGTCGAGCCACGGGAACGAGAGGTCCTCACGGCGCCCGTTCAGCACCGGGAACCGCTCGCCGCGGCGGCGCTCCAGCCAGCCGAGGAGCCGAGCGGCCCAGTCGAGTTTCCGCGCCTTCGCCTCGGCGACGCGCGGGTCGTCGAACTCCCACCCGACGAACCGGAGTTCCGCGGCGCCGAAGTGGTCGGCGAGGAACGCCGCGCGGTCGCCGTCGGTGAAGCCGCCGAAGTTCTCGACGGCGCCGCGCGGTTCCGCCTGCGTCGTCACGAGCGTCGCGTCGGCTTCGAACGCCGGGAGCCACTCGCGGACCGCGGGGACGTTGTCGCCGTGTGCGTGGGCCGCGACGGGCGTCCCGTCCGCCGTCAGGTCGCGTGCCGTCTCCGGGTTCTTGTCGAGGTCGGTCACCATCAGGTCGACGGTCACGCCCTCCTCCCGGAGCGCGTCCGCGGCCGTCGAGGCGGCGACGACGGCGTCCGCGGCCCTCGCCGCGGCAATGTCGCTCCGCGTGGTCAGCGACGGCGCGGCGCCCGCGACCGCGACCGTCGCGTCCTCCAGGAACGCGAGCCGGCCGTGGTCGAACGGGGTCGCCAGTTCCGCCGCCACGTCGCGGGCGCGCTCGTCGGCCGCCCGGTCGTACCCGAAGTCGGCGAGCACGGCCTCGTAGGCGGGTTCCCACTCGGTGAAGTTCACGCGGCATCCCCCCCTGATCCGGTCGCGTCGCCGGCCGCAGAACCACGCCGGACCAACGGACGGCGCCGCCGCTGGCGAGCGTAACTGTATGGGCCGGAGTGGCACAGAGTACCCCTACCCACGTGCCCTTCCGGCGTCCGGTCGAACCGTTGTTGGCAAAGGGGCATAAACTTTCTCTTAGCTGAAGGACCGCCTTATTCTCCGCAGAACATCGCCGAGAGCATCCGACTGGCCGGAATACCCCTCCTCGACCGCGGCGAGCGCGGCGGGGGTGCCGATGAGCAGCCCGCTGGCCGGTTCGGGGGCGGGATCCCCGCCGTCGGTCGAGGGCGACGCCGTCGATGCTCCCTCGGTCTCGGTCGCGGCTGCTCCGGCGGGCGCGAAGGCGGCGTCGGTCTCAGCGACGGCCGCCCGCAGGGCCCCGCGCTCCTCCGGCGAAAGCCCCCCGAGTTCGTAGGTCCGGACGACGCTCCGGTCGGCGATATCGGGGCCGTCGGGGCTCTCGCGTCCCGCCGTCGCGTTCAGCCTGTCGAGGTGGCGCTCGGCCTCACGCGGCGTCGTCACGTCCAGCTCCTCGACGGTCACCTCGGCGTCCGGGCCCGTCTCGCGGAGGCGGTCGCGGGCGAACTCCTTGCCGATCAGCGCCGCGTCGCGGGTCTCCGCCACGTCGTGGGTCCGGATCACGTGGGCGCCGCGCTCGACCGCCATCGAGGTGGCCGCCAGCGAGACGGGCAGGGCGTCCTCGGTGTCGCGGTCGGCGACGGACCGGAGGAAGTTCTTGCGGTTGATCGAGACCAGCAGGGGGCGGCCGTAGCCGCGGAACTCCCGCAGGCGCCGGAACGTCTCGCGGTCGTGTTCGAGCGTCTTCGCCTCCGACCAGCCGCCGAAGGCCGGGTCGAGGATGGTCTTGTCGGTGAAGCCGTTCTGCGCCAGCGCCTCGTAGATGTCGTCGACCTCCTCGACCGCGCCCGGACGCTCCAGGTCCGGCGGCGAGGCCATCTTCGCCACCGCGGCGTCGCGGGCCGCACAGACCTCGGGCATCTTCGGGTCGGCGAAGCCGCAGATGTCGTTGACCATGTCGAACCCCCGGTCGAGGGCCGCCTCGGCGACCTCGTGGTAGCGCGTCTCGATGGACCACACGGCGTCGCCGGCGGTCGACGCCAGCGTCTCGACCGCGGTGTCGAGCCGGTCCAGTTCCTGTTCCGCGGAGAGCACCTCGAAGCGCTTGTTGGCTGACTCGAGTCCCACGTCGACGATGTCGGCGCCCTCGTCGATCAGCTCCTCGTCCACGTACTCGGCCGCCTCCCCAGGGTCGTCGAAGACGCTCGGCGAGTACGGCGACTCCTTCGAGACGTTGAGCACCCCCATGATGCGCGGGGGGTGATCGTCGCCGATCCCCAACCCCGCGGCGTCCACGTTTCGCATGGGCGGATCGTGGGGCGCGCGGACCATAGGTCGTCCGGAAGCGGCGGGGGAGGTGGCCCCCTCGCGGACCGGCGGGACCGCGACCGCGAACCCCGGAAGGACGCGTTTTTAACCGCCCGCACCCGACGTTCGGACATGTCTAAGGTGAGCGTCGGCCTCCGCGGATGGCGGTTCGAGGAGTCCGAGATATTCACCCCCGAGGGGGAGTTCAAACCCCTCGACGAGATCCCCGAGGAGCCGCGCGAGCGCCTCCTCCGGCTGACGAAGCTCGTCGAGGAGCCCTGTGACGCCTGCTACCTCGAGTACGGCGAAGAGGAGATCCAGAAGGCCCGACAGGCCGAGATCGTCTACGGCGAACCGCTCGGCGAGGTGCTGCTGTGTCCCGCCCACGAGGCGGACTTCCTCTACTGGTTCCGCGAGGCGGGCGGCGACGCCTACCGCGGCGACCCGGAGCTGTCCGACGCCTTCCACGAGTGGTACGCGGCCGGCAACCGCGCGCCGGAGGGCTACGAGGGGATCGATCACGTCGACGACGACCCCGAGGGGGTCCCGGAACCGCCGGACCAGAAAGAGGTACAGCGCCGGCTCGAGGAGGAGTTCGAGGGGCGTCGGATCGACCTCCACGAGTACGGCCCCGACGAGGGCGACGCGGTCGACCCCGAGGACCGGCTGACCGCCGAGGACCTCTCCGAGTCTGACCTGGACCTCTCGACCGACTACCCCTCGGACCAATGAGCGGGGGAGAGAACGCGGCGGCGGACGGCGCCGATGGGCCGACCGCGAACGCCGGCGAGGATGACGCAGCCGCCGACAGCAACGCAGCCGCCGGCAAAAGCGCCGCCGCCGCGGTCGAGCGCGCCGAGGCCGCGGACGCGCCGACGGGCCCCCGCACGCAGAAGCCGGTCGTGGTCGTCGTCGAGCCTGAGACGCCGGGCAACGTCGGCTCCATCGCCCGGGCGATGAAGAACTTCGGGCTCTCGGAGCTGAAGCTGGTGGACCCGCCGGAGATCGACCGCGACAGCGAGGCGTACGGCTTCGCGGGCCACGCCCGCGAGGACGTGCTCCCCAACGCCGAGGAGGTGACCTTCGATGAGGTCGTCGAGAACTACCACACCGTCGGGACCACCGCCATCACCGGCGAGGACTCCCGCAGCGGCGTCCGGTTCCCGTTCAAGACGCCGGTCGAGCTGAAGGAGTCGCTGAAGACCGTCGAGACGCGGACGGCGCTGGTGTTCGGCCGCGAGAGCCGCGGGCTGAACAACGAGGAACTCCGACAGCTCGACGAGGTCTGCTCGATCCCCGCGGATTCGGAGTACCCCGTGCTCAACCTCGCGCAGGCGGCCAACATCGTGTTCTACGAACTCCGCGAGCTGAACGTCGGAGCGTACCAGCTCCCGGACGTGGAGCGCGAGCGCGCCGACGCCGCGGACGTGGAGCGGTTCCATGACTACTTCGCGGAGTTCCTCGACCGGGCGGGCCAGAAGGAGCACCAGCGCGACAAGGCCGCGGTGCTGATGCGCCGCCTGCTCGGGCGCGCGCACCCGACCGACCGCGAGGTCCACACGCTGCTGGGCGCGTTCCGCAAGGCGAACAAGAAGCTCGACCACCTCACGGAGCTGGCCGCGAAGTACGACGAGCCGGTCTACCCCAGCGGCCCCTCGGGCGACGAGGTCGTCGAGGAGTAGCGGTCGAGCGGCGGCGATAGCGGTCGGCCTTTTCGCGTTCCGCTCGCCCGCCACCCAAGAGCGTCGGCTTCAAGCCCCGCCCGGCCGATCCGGGAGTATGTTCGTCGAAGGGACGGTCCTCCGCGGCCGCGATTTCGAACCGGTGGAGGGACGCGTGGTCGTCAGGGACGGCGAGATCGCCGCGATCGAGGAACGGGAGACCGACAGCGACGACCTGATCTGCCCGGCGTTCGTCAATGCCCACACGCACATCGGCGACTCCGTGGCGAAAGAGGCCGGCGGGGGACTCTCGCTGGACGAGCTCGTCGCCCCGCCGGACGGGCTCAAACACCGCATCCTGCGCGCGACCGACCGCGCCGAGAAGGTCGAGGCGATGGCGCGGTCGCTGCGCTACATGGAGGCGACCGGCACCGGGACGTTCCTGGAGTTCCGCGAGGGCGGCGTCGAGGGCGTCGAGGCGCTCCGGGACGCGCTGGCGGGCCGCGACGGCGCCGAGGCGGTCGGGGAGCGCGACGTCGACGCGGTGATCCTCGGTCGCGAGGAGGAAGCGGTCCTGGAGGTGGCCGACGGCTTCGGCGCCTCCGGCGCGCGCGACGCCCACTTCGAGAGCGAGCGAACCGCGACCCGCGAGGCCGACAAGCTGTTCGGCATCCACGCCGGCGAGCGCGACGACCTCGACATCAACCCCGCGATGGACCTCAGGCCCGACTTCCTCGTCCACATGGTCCACGCCGGCGAGGAGCACTTGGACCGGCTCGCCGACCGCGCGACGCCCGTGGTCGTCTGTCCGCGCTCGAACCTCGTCACGAACGTCGGCATGCCGCCGATCCGGGAGCTGGCCGAGCACACGACCGTCGCGCTCGGGACGGACAACGTGATGCTCAACTCGCCGTCGATGTTCCGCGAGATGGAGTTCACGAACAAGCTCGCGGACGTCTCCGCGGCCGAGGTGCTCCGGATGGCGACGGTCAACGGCGCCGAGATCGCAGGCCTGAACAGGGGCGTCATCGAGGAGGGAGCTGACGGCAAACTGCTGGTGCTCGACGGCGACTCCGACAACCTCGCCGGCGCGCGCGACCCCGTGCGGGCGGTCGTCCGCCGCGCGGGCGAGGGCGACGTGAAGCAGGTCGTGCTGTAGCGCCGCGGAGCGCGAAGTCGACCGCGGGACAGTAACCGTTTTGCCGCTCCCCGGTCGCCGATAGTCCATGCACGCGATCACTCGGTCCGGCTGGATCGAGGTCATCTCCGGGTCGATGTTCTCCGGCAAGACGGAGGAGCTCATCCGCCGGCTCCGGCGCTCGGAGATCGCCGACCAGTCGGTTGCGGCGTTCACGCCCGCGATCGACGACCGCTACGGCGAGACGACCATCGGCTCGCACAACGGCCGACAGTGGGCGGCGACCGTGGTGGACAACGAGGGCGAGGGGCCTCGGGAGATCCTCGACCGGTACGACGGCGAGGCCGTGGTCGCGGTCGACGAGGCGAACTTCTTCTCGAACGCGCTGGTCGACGTCTGCTCGGAGTTGGCCGACCGCGGCGCCCGCGTCATCGTCTCCGGCACGGACCAGACGTTCCGCGGCGAGCCGTTCGACCCGCTCCCGCAGCTGATGGCGGTCGCGGAGTACGTCGACAAGCTCCAGGCGATCTGCACGCAGTGCGGCGAGCCCGCCACGCGCAACCAGCGCCTCATCGAGGGCGAGCCGGCCCACGTCGACGACCCGACCATCCTGGTCGGCGCTGAGGAGTCCTACGAGGCGCGCTGCCGGAACTGTCACACCCTGCTGACCGGCGAGCGCCCCGATGGACGCCCGGCCGGTGGCGACTGAGACACGCCAGCCGACGCGGCCGACCCCGATCCGAGCGACAAACGAGACCGATACGGAGTGATGCAGACCGATTCAGGCACCTCGATTTTCTGAAACTCGTGTCGGTGCGGTGCTGTGCGGTCGCGGAGCGGTGCGGTTGCGGTGCGGCGGGCGCGCGCCGCGGCGACCCTGTGTCGCCGCGACCGCGCGAGGGAGGCGGCGGCGCGGCCGCCTGCTGTGCGGTTCCGCGGCCGCGCCGCCGCCGAGGCTGGGGAGGTGCGAGGCCTGCGGTGCGGTCGCGGGGCGGTGGGTGGGACTGAAAGGGGCAGTCGGCTCGGTCCGGCCCCGACGACGTAAGCACCGCAGCGGGCTGTGCGGAGAGCGAGGAGCGCAGCGAGGCGCGGCCGGGCGAGCCGGCTGGGGCTTTCTAGACGTTGCTGTCTAGAGCAGCAGGCTCAACAGCAGTTATGGAAGCATAATCTGACAGAAAAACAGGACAATCACCGTACTCTACTCAGTATCGGGCTGATGTACACCGGTACGGCGCGTCCTTTAACCCGCTCGGCCGAGAAGCACCGGTGCGTGCCTTTAGTCCTCGCCCGAGTACTCCCGGACGGGAGCGATGACGGAGCGACGAACCCGGGCACGCGACACGACCGTCGTCACGTCACGACGACCGCCCGCCACGAGGGTTTCCCGGTCGACACGGCACGCCGCCAGAGATGAGACCGGTCGTTAGTGTCGCGGGCGATATCGATCAATCCCGCAGCCGCGGCTCCAACACGGGCGATGTCCGCCGAGGATCCGCAACGCAGTCGGCAGTCGGCAGTCGCGCCGCCGGAACCGCGCCTGTCTGGTCCCGCCGTGCGGTCGGGTCGAAGCACGCCCCCGGAGTGGCGACCTCGAAACACGAACGGCCGACTCGTCACCGGGTATAAGCCTCGCCCCCCACTTCGTCCGGCCATGTACGTCACGTTTCTGGGTACCGGGAGCGCGATGCCCGTCCCCGGGCGCGCACAGAGCGGGATCCTGCTGGAGACCGGCGACCGTGCGCTGCTCGTCGACTGCGGCAGCGGCGTGCTGGGCCGGCTCACCGGCACCGACGTCGGCTACGAGGGGGTCGGCACCGTCCTGCTCACGCATCACCACCTCGACCACGTCGCGGACCTCCTCCCGCTGCTGAAAGCGCGCTGGCTCGCGGGCGAGGAGCACCTCGAGGTGGTCGGCCCGGCCGGGACGAAGGACCTGCTCGACGACCTGCTGGAGGTGCACGACTACCTCCTGGACCGGATCGACCTTTCGATCCGCGAGGTGAGCGACGACCGACCCTTCGAGGCGGGCGGGTTCGCGGCCGCGGCTCGCGAGACGCGCCACTCCAAGCCGGGGTTCGCGTATCGGTTCGCGCCCGTGGACGCCGACGTGGCGCCGGGGTCTGGCCCGTTCGTCTTCTCCGGCGACACGGAGGCCTTCGAGGGGATGGCGCGGTTCGCGGACGGCGCGCGCGCCCTCGCGCACGACTGTTCGTTCCCGGACGACATCGACGTGTCGAACCACCCGACGCCGACGCAACTCGGCAGCGCACTGGCGGGCGCGGCGGTCGAGCACCTGTTTCTGACGCACCTCTACCCCCACACGCAGGGCAAGGAGGACGAGATGGCGGAGAGCGTCCGCGCGGCCGGGTTCGACGGGGAGATCCGGTTCGCGGAGGACGGACTGCGCCTCGAACTGTAGCTCCGACCGCCGGCGGAGAACCCGACGCCGGAACGGACCGACAGGCTTGTATGACTCGGTTGTATTATCTGGTAATATGGTGTTCAGCGACGAACTCCTCGACGCCGGAAGCGAGCTGTGGGCGGCACAGAAGCGGCACCCCTTCGTGGTCGAACTGGCGGAGGGGACGCTCGACGAGGCCGCGTTCCTGACGTGGGTGCGGCAGGACTACCGCTACCTGCTCGACTACGCGCGGACGTTCGCGGTCGGGGGCGCGGGCGTCCGCGACGAGGAGACGATGGCGCACCTGTTCGGCGTCGCCCACCGCGTGCTCGACGACGAGCTCGACCTCCACCGGTCGTTCGCCGCGGAGTACGGCATCGACCGCGCGGAGCTGGAGCGCGTCGAGAAGGCGCCCACCTGCGTCGCCTACACGAACTACCTGCTGCGGACCGCCGAGTCGCGGTCGGTCCCGGAGTTCGCGGCCGCGATCTACCCCTGCGGACAGGGTTACCTCGACGTGGCCGAGCACATGGCCGAGATCGCCGACGGCGAGCACCGGTACACGCCCTTCATCGAGAAGTACACGAGCGACGCCTTCCGCGAGGCCGTCGACTGGATGCGCGCGTTCGTCGACCGCTGCGGCGCGGCCTACCCCGGCTATCACGACGCGATGCGCGAGGCGTTCCTGACGAGCGCACGGCTCGAACACGCGTTCTGGGAGATGGCCTACACCGAGGAGGACTGGGGGACGCCGAGGCCCGCGGCCGTCGACGCCGGCACGCCGGGATCGACGTAACCCTCGGCGGTTGCGCGAGCGCCGCCGCGACCCCGTTGCTTAAGCGCACCTGGACACACCCTCCCTACATGAGCGGCCCACTCGCGGACGAGTTCGGGCGGGAGGTCACCGGGGTGCGGGTATCGCTGACCGACCGCTGTAACTTCGACTGCGTCTACTGTCACAACGAGGGGCTCGGGGACACGCGGGGTCCGATGGAGCCGAGCGAGGACGAGATGAGCGCCGACGACGTGGTGCGTTTCCTCGAGGTCGTCGAGGAGTACGGCGTCGACTCGGTGAAGTTCACCGGCGGCGAGCCCATGCTTCGGCAGGACTTGGAGGAGATCATCCGCCGCACGCCCGACTCGATGGAGGTCTCGATGACCACCAACGGCACCTTCCTCCCCGGACGCGCCGAGGCGCTGAAGGAGGCGGGCCTCGACCGCGTCAACGTCTCGCAGGACGCGCTCGACCCCGAGGAGTTCGCGGCCGTCACCAAGTCCGGTGCCTACGAGCAGGTGCTGGAGGGCGTCGAGGCCGCCCTCGACGCCGGGCTCGCGCCCGTGAAGCTCAACATGGTCGTCTTCGAGCACACCGCGGGCTACGTCGAGGGCATGGTCGACCACGTCGCGCGGAACGACGGCCTCCAGCTCCAGCTCATCGAGTACATGCCGGAGCTGACCGGCAAGCCGGAGTGGAACATCGACATCCAGCGCGTCCACGACTGGCTCGCCGACATCGCCGACCGCGTCGAGCACCGCGAGATGCACGACCGCAAGCGCTACTTCATCAACGACGCGGCCGCGCCCGAGGTCGACCTCGACGGCGGCGCGGTCGACGCCGACCACCCCGACGCCGCCGGCACCGGCATGGTCGAGATCGTCGACCCGGTCGAGAACGAGTCCTTCTGTGCCAACTGCGGCCGCGTCCGCGTCACCCACGAGGGCTACCTCAAGGGCTGTCTGAACCGCAACGACGACCTCCGGTCGATGGGCGAGATGTCCCGCGCCGAGATCGCCGAGACCTTCGAGGCGGTCGTCGCCAACCGCGTCCCCTACTACGGCGAGTACCTGGTTGAGAACGACGACGGTGAGTACGAGTTCAACGAGAAATACCTCGGCACGACGCCCGCCTCCGACTCCTCCCAGTCGTCCTCATCGTCGTCTTCTTCGTCCCCACAGTCCTCGTCGTCCTCGTCCGCGGACTGACCCTCGACCTTTTTCTGCGTCGGGTTCGCGCGGCGCAAGCGCCGCGCTCACCGCTCCTTGAAAAATGTCGATCAAAAAGGGCCGCGGGCGGCGCTGCGGGCGCTTCGCGCCCTCGCGCCGCCGCGGTCCCACAAACCTCGACAACCGTACCGCCACAAACCTCGACAACCGTACCGCCACAAACCTCGACAACCGTACCGCCACAAACCTCGACAACCGTACCGCCACAAACCTCGACAACCGTACCGCCACAAACCTCGACAACCGTACCGCCACAGCACCGCAACCGCACAACACCGCATCGGTTTCGCGTGAAGTGTTGGACGCTTCGCCACTACCCACGTTCAGTTTCGCCGCGGTGTGACTCCTTATGTATGTGGTGTGAGAACTACCAACAATGCCTGTTCGGGAGTCGGGCCCCGAGCGAGTCAACGCCTTTCTGATCGGCGACCGCTATCTCTTTCGGCATTACTTCGACGGCGACGCGGTCTTCGATCGGCTGAAGCCCTACTACGAACACGACGAGTATCGGTTCGCGGTCCCGCCGCGGCGCTTCGAGCAGATCCAGGCGTTTCTGGCCGACAGGGACTACGACCTGCGTGTCGTCGACGACCCCGCGCCGTTCGTCGTGGTGGTCCGCAAGTACCGCTCCCACCCGGAAAACGTCTTCAAAGCGGCCGTCCACCGATGGTCGACGCCCAACCACAACTGCTTCCTCCTCCGCGACGAGGGGTCGGTCGAGACGGCGGTCCGGTCCGGGGCGACGCGGCTTCCGGAGACATCCCTGTCGGTGTCGTTCGCGGACGGAGGGTGAGCCGGTCGCGGTACGACGCGCCGTGGGAACGCGCGTCACGGGGCGCGGCTTCCGTGATGTTTAAGTGCGGATACCGGGTTGATCGGAACGCACGTACTGTAGGGGCGGCGGGTCCCGAGTCCGAGAGGGCGACGTTACAAACGCGGGTTGCGGTAGCCAAGTCTGGCCCAAGGCGCAGGGTTGCTAACTCTGTGGCGTCTACGCCTCCGGGGTTCGAATCCCCGCCGCAACGCTCGAACCGACCCGAGTCCAGTATCGGACTCACAGACCTCAAGACATGAGTGCAGAAGAACCAGAGGACGACTTGACCGAAGAGGAGGCCGAGAACCTCCAGTACTTCGTTCGGATCGGGGGCGCGGACCTCGACGGGACGAAGACGGTCGAGCGAAGCCTCTCCGAACTCAACGGAATCGGCACGCGGACGGCGCGTCTCGTCGCCGAGAAGGCCGACGTGGACCGCAAGGCCACGTTCGGGCTGCTCGACGAGGACGACATCGACGCCGTCGTCGACGTCGTGGAGAACTTCGAGGACCACGTCCCCGAGTGGATGGTTAACCGGCAGAAGGACTTCTTCACCGGCGAGACCTCCCACAAGATCGGGACGGATCTCTCGGAGCAGCGGCGCCACGACATCAACCGCATGAAACAGATCAGCTCCTACAAGGGGCTCCGACACAAGCGCGGACAGAAGGTCCGCGGACAGCGCACGAAGTCCACCGGTCGTACCGAGGGGACCATCGGCGTCAACGTCGAGGAGATCCGCGAGGAGCAGGCGGAAGAGGAAGCGGCAGGTGAGGAAGAATGAGTACCGGCAAAAACACCAAGGGCTACGAGACCCCGAACCACCCGTTCCAGGGCGAGCGAATCGCCGAGGAGTCCGACCTCGTCGACCGCTACGGCCTGAAGAACAAAGAGGAGTTCTGGCGCGCCCAGTCCGAGCTGCGCAACATGCGCCGCGAGGCGCGGAGCCTGCTCGGCGACGCACAGGGTGACGTCGAGGCGGCCCAGGAGGCCGGCTCGGAGTTCGTCGCGCGACTTCGCCGACTCGACATCCTCGGCGAGAACGACGACATCTCCGCGGTCCTGTCGCTGGACGTGACGGACCTGCTCGAGCGCCGTCTCCAGACGGTCGTCTACCGCGAGGGCCTCGCGTCCTCGACCAGCCAGGCACGGCAGTTCATCGTCCACGGGCACGTCACCGTCGACGGCGCCCGCGTCACGCGGCCGTCGAAGAAGGTCGAGGTGTCCGAGGAGGACGCCGTGGCCTTCGACGAGAACAGCCCGCTGGCAGACGACCTCCACCCCGAGCGGGCGGAGGGTCAGGAGTAACCACCAATGAGCGAGACAGAAGAGAGCAAGTGGGGCATCGCCCACGTGTACGCGTCGTTCAACAACACGCTCATCACGGTCACCGACGAGACCGGCGCCGAGACGATCGCCAAGTCCTCCGGCGGGACCGTCGTGAAGCAGAACCGCGACGAGGCCTCGCCGTACGCGGCCATGCAGATGGCCGAGGTCATCGCGGAGGAGATCAAGGCGGCCGGTCTGGAGGGCGTGCACGTTCGCGTGCGCGGCCCCGGCGGCAACCTGAACAAGTCCTCGGGGCCCGGCGCGCAGGCGACGATCAGCGCGCTGGCGCGGGCCGGCATCGAGATCGGCCGCATCGAGGACGTGACGCCCATCCCGCACGACGGGACGAAGGCGCCGAAGAACAAGCGAGTCTAACATGAGCGACGCCGACTTCGACGTCCAGTACATCGAACGCGACGACCGCAGCGCGCGGGTGCTGATCCGCGGGCTCACGCCGGCGTTCGCGAACGGCATCCGCCGCGCGATGATCGCCGACGTGCCGACGTTCTCGATCGACACCGTTCGGTTCGTCGAGAACTCCTCGGTCATGTTCGACGAGATGATCGGCCTCCGTCTGGGCCTCGTGCCGCTGACGACGCCGCTCGACGAGTTCGAGGTCGGCGACGAGGTCACCCTCGCGCTCGACGTCGAGGGACCGGCGACCGCCTACTCCGGGGACATCGAGACCTCGGAGCCGATGGTGGAGCCGGCCGACGACAACGTTCCGATCATCGAGCTGAAGGAGGGCCAGCGGATCGAGCTGGAAGCCGACGCGGTGCTCGACACCGGCAAGGAGCACGCCAAACATCAGGGCGGCGTCTCCGTCGGCTACCGCCACCTCCAGCGCGTCACGGTCGAGGGCGACCGCGGCGAGTTCGACGAGGACGAGACGAACGTGCTCCGCGGGGTCATCGAGACCGAGGACGGCGACATCGTCCCGACCGCGGCGTTCGACCACGACCTCTCCGAGAAGTACCCCGGAAAGGAACTGACCGTCGAGGACGTCCCCGGCGCGTTCGTCTTCCACATCGAGACCGACGGCTCGCTGTCCGTCGAGGAACTGCTGCTCCGCGCGATCGACACCATCGAGGAGCGCGCGGACGAACTGCACACGAAAGTTAGCGTCTAACGACGTATGACCACCCGAATCACCACTTCCCGACCGACGCTCGCCGCCCCGTCGACCACCGCGGTCGACGGCGGCGGCACCGCCGCGAGCGGCGCCGACGGTACGTGCCGTCAGCCGTTCGCACGCGTGCGTCGGACCGAAAGTGGTTTTACGGGTGGTCGACTACCGTGGAGTGCACGCAGGGATAGCCAAGTCAGGCCAACGGCGCAGCGTTCAGGGCGCTGTCCTGTAGAGGTCCGCAGGTTCAAATCCTGCTCCCTGCACTCCACTTCTTTCAGACCCTCACACACGGAGGGACACCTATGAGTAGCAAGACGAACCCGAGACTACAGAACCTCATCGCCGAGCTGAAGTCGGTCTCGCGCGAGTCCGGAGCCAACGTTTGGCAGGACATCGCGGACCGGCTGGAGAAGCCCCGGCGCACGCACGCGGAGGTCAACCTGGGCCGCATCGAGCGGTACGCCCAGGAAGACGAGACCGTGATCGTTCCCGGCAAGGTGCTGGGAAGCGGTGCGCTGGAGAAGAACGTCACCGTCGCGGCCGTCGACTTCTCCGGGAGCGCCCGGACGAAGATCGAGCAGGCCGGCGAGACGCTGACGCTCGAACAGGCTGTCGAACAGAACCCCGACGGAAACAACGTGAGGATCCTCCGATGAGTCTGGCAGAGTTCAACGCCGACCTCGTCGTGGACGCCCGCGACTGCATCCTCGGACGCGTCTCCTCGAACGTGGCACAGGCCGCGCTCGACGGCGACCGCGTCGCCGTGGTGAACGCCGAGCACGCGGTCATCACCGGCAACACCGAGGACACGATGGACACCTACGAGACCCGGGCCGACCTCGGCTCGGACAGCGGGCCGTACTTCCCGAAGCGCCCGGACCGCATCTTCAAGCGAACGATCCGCGGCATGGTCCCGTACAAGACGGACCGTGGCCGCGAGGCGTTCTCGAACGTGCGCGTCTACGTGGGCAACCCCTACGAGCGCGACGACGACCACGAGGCGGTCGTCCTCGACGGCACCTCGCTGGACCGACTGTCCAACATCAAGTTCACCACGCTCGGAGAGGTCTCCGAGAAACTGGGAGCTAACGTCACATGGTAACGAACACTTCAGGCAAGAAGAAGACGGCCGTCGCCCGCGCCACCGTGAGCGACGGTGACGGCCGCGTTCGCATCGACTCCCAGCCCGTCGAGCTGGTCGAACCCGAGCAGGCGCGCCTCAAGATGCTGGAGCCGTTCCGCATCGCGGGCGAGGACCTCCGCGAGGACGTCGACATCGACATCGACGTCTCCGGCGGCGGCTTCAGCGGGCAGGCCGACGCGGCCCGCACCGCCATCGCCCGCGGCCTCGTGCAGCACTTCGGCGACGCCGAACTGCGCGACGCCTACATGGACTTCGACCGCACGCTGCTGGTCAACGACGTGCGCCAGGCCGAGCCCAAGAAGTGGGGCGGTCCCGGTGCCCGCGCGCGCTACCAGAAGTCCTACCGCTAGGTGATCCATCCATGATGATTCCCGTCCGGTGTTTCACGTGCGGCAACGTCATCGGCGAACACTGGGAGGAGTTCAAGGCCCGCGCCCGCGAGGGTGACGAGGACCCCGGCGAGGTGCTCGACGAGCTGGGCGTCGACCGGCACTGCTGTCGCCGGATGATGGTCAGCCACCGCGACCTCGTCGACGTGGTCTCCCCCTACCAGTAACCATGACGACACAACACCACAATCGGTACGAGAAGGCCCGCATCCTCGGCGCGCGAGCGCTGCAGGTGTCACACGGCGCGCCCGTGTTGACGGAGACCGACCGGACCGAACCGATCCTCGTCGCGGCCGAGGAGTACGACGCGGGCGTCCTGCCCTTCACGGTGCGCCGGGAGGAGCAGTAGTGACCCGCATCCAGTCGGTGTCGCTCCGGCGCGTGCTCGACTCTCGTGGCAACCCCACGGTCGAGGCGGACGTGCTGACGGAGTCCGGCGGCTTCGGCCGCGCCGCGGCGCCCTCCGGGGCGTCGACCGGCGAGTACGAGGCCATCGAACTCCCGCCGCAGGAGGCCATCGCGTCGGCCCGAGAGCTGGCGGTCCCCCGACTGACGGGGCTGTACGCCGGCGACCAGCGAGAGGTCGACGCCGCGCTGCGCGGCGCCGACGGCACCGAGGACTTCTCGGAGATCGGCGCCAACAGCGCGGTCGCGATCTCGATGGCGGCCGCGAAGGCCGCCGCCGACGTGCTCGGTGCGCCGCTGTACCAGCACCTCGGCGGCGCGTTCCGCGGCGACAACTTCCCGGTTCCGCTCGGCAACGTCGTCGGCGGCGGGGAACACGCCAAGGAGGCGACCCACATCCAGGAGTTCCTCGCGGCCCCCGTCGGCGCGCCGAGCGTCGAGGAGGCCGTCTTCGCCAACGCGGCGGTCCACGCGGCCGTCGGCGACGTGCTCGACGAGCGCGGCGTTCCCGCGGCGAAGGGCGACGAGGGCGCGTGGGCGCCCGCGGTCACGGACGCGGAGGCGTTCGAGATCGTCGACGAGGCGACCGACCGCGTCGAGTCGGAGGTCGGCTTCGAGATCCGCTTCGGCCTCGATATGGCCGCCGCGGAGCTGTACGACGCCGACGCCGGTTCGGACGGCGCCTACGTCTACGGCGACGAGGAGAAGTCGCCGGCCGAGCAGGTCGACTACGTGGCCGACCTCGTCGACGAGTACGACCTCGCCTACGTCGAGGACCCGCTCGACGAGAACGACTACGAGCGGTTCGCCGAGCTGACCGACCGGGTCGGCGACCGCACGCTGGTCTGCGGTGACGACCTATTCGTCACGAACGTCGACCGGCTCCGGACGGGCATCGAGCAGGGCGCAGCCAACAGCATCCTGATCAAGCCCAACCAGATCGGCACGCTCTCGGACACCGTCGACGCCGTCGAGCTTGCGGCGCGCAACGGCTACGAGACCGTCATCTCCCACCGTTCGGGGGAGACGGAGGACACCACCATCGCACACCTCGCCGTGGCGACCGACGCCGGCTACATCAAGACCGGCACGGTCGGGGGCGAGCGAACCGCCAAGCTCAACGAACTGATCCGCATCGCGGACGACGCAGTATGACCGAGGACAACGACGCGGTCGAACTCGAGGAGGATGCCGAGCCCGAGGAGGCCGGCGAGCCCGTCGAGGAGGAGACCGCCACGACAGACGAACAGCCCGCCGAGGCGGCCGACGAGGCCGCCGCGGAGGAAGACGACGCGTCCCCGTTCGACGAGGACGTCATGCCCGACGAGGAGGCCGACCTCCTCATCCCCGTCGAGGACTACCTCGGTGCCGGTGTCCACATCGGTACCCAGCAGAAGACGAAGGACATGGCGCGGTTCATCCACCGCGTCCGTGACGACGGGCTCTACGTGCTCGACGTGAGCCAGACGGACGGCCGCATCCGCACGGCCGCCGACTTCCTGGCCAACTACAACCCCGAGCAGATCCTCGTCACCAGCTCCCGGCAGTACGGCCGCTTCCCGGCCGAGAAGTTCGCGGACGCCATCGGCGCCCGCGCCCGCACCGGGCGGTTCATCCCGGGCACGCTGACGAACCCCGACTACGCCGGCTACATCGAGCCGGACGTGCTCGTGGTGACTGACCCCATCGGCGACGCGCAGGCGGTCAAGGAGGCCATCACGGTCGGCATCCCCGTCATCGCCATGTGCGACTCGAACAACCAGGTCTCGAACGTCGACCTCGTCATCCCGACGAACAACAAGGGCCGTCGCGCCCTGTCGGTCGTCTACTGGCTGCTCGCCAACGAGACGCTCGACCGCCGCGGCGCCGACACGGTCTACGCCCTCGAGGACTTCGAGGCCGAGCTGTAAGCCGGTTTTCCTCCTTCGATCCGACCTTCAGTTTCCGCTTTCCGTTCCCGCCAGCGGCCGCTCCCGGTCGCGAGTGCGTACTGATACCGATACTTAGTGTTGCAGACCGATTCGGAAATCTCGCTTTTCTGAAACTCCCGGCGGTGCGGTGCCGTGCGGTCGGCGCGCGCCGCGGCGACCCTGTGTCGCCGCGACCGCGCGAGGTCGCCAGCGCGCCACTGCACGCTGGCTGCTCGAAAATCTCCGATTTTCGGTGGAGGCGGTGGCGCGGCCGCATTGCGGTGTCTCCGGCGCGCCACTGCACGCCGGAGGCCAGCGGGACGCGGTTTGTCCCGCGCTGCGGTTCCGCGGCCGCGCCGCCGCCGAGGCTGGGGAGGTGTGAGGCCGCCGTGCGGTTGCGGGGCGGTTGCGGTGGGTGGGGCTGAAAGGGGCAGTCGGCTCGATCCGGCCACGACGACGCAAGCACCGCAGCGGGCTGTGTCTCCAGCGTCGCCGTGAGCGCGGTGCGGAGCGAACGGCGGCTCGAAAATCTCCGATTTTCGGCGCGCCACTGCACGCTGGAGGCTAGCGAGACGCGGGTTGTCTCGCCAAGCGGAGAGCGAGGAGCGCAGCGAGGGTCCCGCGAGGAACGAGCGGGACGACGGCAGTCGCAGCCCGGACCCGTCCGTCGGGTGGTGCTGAGAGACGCAACGGAACGCCCGGACCGCCTGCCGGAACGCGGCCGGATCGAGCCGACTGGGGCTTTCTGGGTGGTGCCGTCCCGATCAGCAGGACCTGCAACAGACACAGAAACACCATCTTCTGACAGAAAAACAGAACAACTACCGTACTCTACTCAGTATCGGTCCCTTTCGGGACGCTCACACGCTTCGTCCGGCGCGAGGTCGGGCGCCTACTCCGCGAAGTCGCGCCGCATCGCGATCTCGAACCACGGGCAGAGTCGGAGCTGGCGGTACCACTCGGGGTGTTCGTGGAGGTGCTCGTAGTCGACCCACAGCATGCCGGCGATCTCGTCCTCGTCAGGGTCCAGCGAGGCGTCGTCGAGGGTGACCTTCAGCACCGCACAGACCTCCCACTCCAGCCCGGCGTTCTCGTAGTAGCGCTTGTACTCGAACTTGTCCGTCACGCGGAGGTCGTTGTACTGGTCGGGGGTGATCCCGAGTTCCTCCTCCAGTCGCTGGCGGGTCGCCTCCTTCTGTGACTGCCCTTCGACGGGGTGGGAGGCGACCGTCCCGTCCCAGTGGGTGTCCCACAGGCGCTTGTCGGGCGCGCGCTGGGCCAGCAGGAGGTGGCCGTCGCCGTCGAAGATCAGGCAGGTGAACGCGCGGTGGCGGATCCCGTCGCCCGTGTGAGCGTCGAGGCGGTTCGCGAGCCCCTGCTCGTTGTCCTCGGCGTCGACTCGGATAACGTCCTGCGCGGCGTTCTCGTGCTCGAGGTCCCCCTCGTCGGCGGCGCCCGACGCGTCCACGTCGGTTCCCTCGGCGGCGTCCGTGGTGCTCATACGGGGAGTCACGGAGACCGGGACTAATAAGCGTTCGATAGTGCGCGGTCCGCGCGGCCCGCGCGGCTCGCGCGCTCCACGGGGCGTGTGCGCCCGACCCCGGTCCCGCCGTCCCGACGCTCCCGTCGGAGCACGGGCAGGAACGGCCGCGACTGCAACGTATATCCGTGGTAGTTCCTACCGTGACGTATGAGGGATACTCACAAGACATCGAGCGGTGGCGGCGACCCCGACGGCGTCGGGAGGCGGCGGTTCCTCGCGTACGCGGGCAGCGGCGCGACCGCGACGCTTCTGGCCGGCTGTTCCGGCGAGGACATCGACGACATCACGCCGACCGAGGGCGGTGACGGCACCGACTCCGGTGGCGGGAGCGGCACCGACGACGACGCGGACGGCGACGGCGAGAACGCGAACGCCATCACCATCGTGCAGGACTCGCTGCCGACGACGCTCGACCCACACGACCACCGCGAGGCGGTGACGACGCGGTCGCTCGCACAGGCGTACGAGGGGCTCATCAGGCGGAACGCGGACACCGAGATAATCGCCCAGCTCGCGACCGACTACGAGCGCCTGGACGACGAAACCGTTCGGTTCCACCTCCGGGAGGGCGTGCAGTTCCACAGCGGCAACGAGATGACCGCCGAGGACGTGGCCTACAGCATCAACCGCACGGTCGACCCCGACGTGGGGATCGCCAGTCCGCAGGCCGACCAGCTGACCGGCGTGGCGGGCGCGGAGCCGTCGATGGACGGCGCGGCCGTGGACGTGAACCTCACCAGCGTCAACCCCGCGGTGTTCGCGCTGTTCGCGGCGTACCTCACCGTGATGGAGCGGGAGTGGACCGAGAGCCGCGATGACGGCGAAGTCGGCCGGCAGATGAACGGCACCGGTCCCTACGAGGTCGGGGCGTACGAGGAGGACGTGGAGCTCGTCTACGAGCGCTTCGACGACTACTGGGGCGATCAGCCGGACGTGGCGCAGGCGACGTTCCGGGGGTCGACGGAGTCCAGCTCCCGGTGGAGCGCGCTGGCCTCGGGCGAGGCGGACCTGATCACCGACCTCAACCCTAACGACGCGCCGCAGGTCGAGGAGAACGAGGACACGCGCATCGACTCCTCGCCCGCGACGCGGCTCGTCTTCGTCGCGATGAAGTACAACGTCGAGCCGTTCGACTCGGTGCCGTTCCGGCAGGCGATGAACTACGCCATCGACCTCGACGCGATCATCGAGAACGTGCTGTCGGGGTTCGGCATCGCGCTCGGTCAGCCCACGCTCCCGGACTTCTTCGGCTACAACCCGGACGTGGACCCGTACCCGTACGACCCCGAACGGGCTCAGGAGCTCGTCGACGAGAGCCCGTACGACGACGTGAGCCTGACGCTCGACTCGCCGGTCGGCGACGTGTTCGGCGACGTGCAGGTCGCGCAGGCGGTCGCGGGCTACATCAGCGACCTCGACGGGGTCTCCTGTCAGGTGCAACAGCGCGAGTTCGCGTCGCTCGCGAGCGAGCTGACCGACGGGAACATGGAGACCTCGCCGGACATGTACCTCATCAGCTGGGGGAACGCCTCCTTCGACACCAGCGCCATCGCCATCCCGGTGCTGGCGAGCTACGGGTCGCTCACGACCTACGCCAACGACGACCTCGACGAGCTGTTCCGCGCCGCGGAGGACGAGCCGGACGTGGAGGCCCGCCGCGACCTCTATCACGAGGCGATGGCGCTGGCTCACGACGAGGCGCCGTGGATCTACCTGCACCAGCACCACAACCTCTACGGGATCAGCGAACGCCTCGACTGGGAGGCGCGCGCTGACGAGCAGATCTACGTGAAGGACATCGGGCTGTAGACCCCCCGAACGCGATTTTTGGTCCCGATCCCCGAGATGCCGACCGCGCTCAGGGATGCCGCTGGAGGTCCATCTTCCGGAACCCGTCGTCCCACTCCTCGCCCTGTTCTTTCGCCACCTCGTAGACACGCCGGAGCTCCGGGACGGGGTCCTCGTGGTCGTCGACGCGCACGTCGTGTTCGAGCCGCGGCTCGTCGGGGTCATAAACCCGCAGCGCGGCGCTCTGGGCGTTCTCCGCGCGCTTGTCGCCGCCCGCGTCCTCGCCGGCGGTGACGGCGGCGAGCAGCCGCTCGGGCAGCGGCTCGTCCGCGGCCGCCTCGTACGCCTCCGCGGCCGCCTCCACCACGTGCTCGCCGTCGAGCATGTTGCCCGCGACGGTGTAGCCGTCCCCCTCGATCCCGCCGAACCAGTCGACGCAGTTCTCGCCGGAGTGGTGGAACGTCGTTCCGTGGACGTCGACGCCGTGGACCTGGCGCTCGTCGGCGTGCTCGTCGCGGTCGATCAGCGTCCGGACCGCGGCCGCCACGTCCGCGCCCTCGTCCATCAGTCGGGCGGCGCGTCTGCCGAGCGGGATCGAGACGGTCGCCTGCGAGGAGAGCGCGCCGTGGTACGAGAGGTTGGGCGCGAGCGATCCAACCGTGGGCGCCTTCGTCGCGATGACCACGCCGTGTCGAGTGCCGTCCGTCGCGCAGATCGAGTACGTCATGCGATCCGATCGCACACGGTAGATAAAGGAATGCCGGAGACGGCAGCCCGCACCGGGGACGGCGCTCCGTCGGGGACCGAAGTCCGCTCGCTACTCCAGGACGACAAGCACGTCGCCCATGTCGACGCTGTCGCCCTCACCGACGTGAACGCTCGCCACGGTGCCCCCGCGCTCGGCGACGACGTCGTTCTCCATCTTCATCGCCTCCAGCACGCAGACCACGTCACCGGCGCCCACCTCGTCGCCCTCCTCGACGTCGACCGAGAGGATGGTTCCCTGCATCTCCGCCTCGATGGCCTCGCCGCCCTCCGCGACCTCGACCGCGGCGCCGTCGTCGTCGCCCTCCTGCGCCTGCGGCGGCCGTTCCGCACCGCCGGTGCCGCCCGCCTCCGGCGTCGGGATGGCGGGGGCACCGCGCTCCTCCAGCGAGACGTCGAAGCGCTTGCCGTTCACCTCGACGGTGAAGTCGCGCTCGGTGACCTCCTCGTCGCCGTCCTCGTCCGCGGTCGCGTCGCCGGTGCCCCACTTCTCCTGGGCCTCCGTGACGCGGTCGCGGTCGAGCTCCTCGTCGAGGTACTTCGTCGTGTGCGTGCCGCCGACGAAGCGGTCGTCCTCCAGCATGAGGCGGTGGAACGGGACGATGGTGACGACGCCCTCGATGTCGTACTCGGCGAGCGCGCGCCGGGAGCGGGCCAGACACTCCTCGCGGTCCTCGCCCCAGACGATCAGCTTCGCGATCATCGAGTCGTAGTCGGTCACCAGTTCGTCGCCCTGCCGGAGCGCGTCGTCGAGGCGGACGCCGATACCGCCCGGCGGGTCGTACGTCTCGAGGCTGCCCTCGTTGGCCGGCTGGAACTCCTGAGCGGCGTTCTCCGCGTTGATGCGGAACTCGATGGCGTGGCCGTCAAGCGTCACGTCGGACTGCTCGACCGAAAGCGCCTCGCCGGCCGCGACCCGGAGCTGCTCTTTCACGATGTCGATGCCGGTGAGCTCCTCCGTGACGGTGTGCTCGACCTGAATGCGGGTGTTCACCTCGAGGAAGTAGAAGTTCGCGTCCGGGCCGAGGAGCTCGCCCGGCTCGCGGTCGCCGTCCTCCTCGACGAGGAACTCGACCGTGCCGGCGTTGTAGTAGTCGGCCGCGGCGACGCCGCGGCGGGCCGCCTCGCCGATCTGCTCGCGGAGCTCCTCGGAGAGCGCGGGGGACGGCCCCTCCTCGATGACCTTCTGATGACGGCGCTGGAGCGAGCAGTCGCGCTCGCCGAGGTGGACGACGTTGCCGTGTTCGTCGCCGACGATCTGCACCTCGATGTGGCGGGGGTTCTCGAGGTAGCGCTCGAGGTAGACGGAGTCGTTCGAGAAGTACGCCTCGCCCTCCCGCTTGGCCGACTCCAGCTGGTCGGCCGCCTCGTCCGCGCTCTCGACGACCTTCATGCCGCGGCCGCCGCCGCCGCCTTCCGCCTTGATCGCCACGGGATAGCCGTGTTCGTCGCCGAACGCCGTGACCGCCTCGACGTCGTCGACCGGTTCGGTCGTGCCGGGGACGATGGGCACGTCCGCCTCCTCCATCACGCGGCGGGCGTGGGTCTTCTCGCCCAGCCGCTCCATCGCCTCGCTGGAGGGGCCGACCCAGGCGATCCCCTCGGCGTCCTCGACGCGAGCGGCGAACTCGGCGTTCTCCGCGAGGAAGCCGTATCCTGGATGGATCGCGTCCGCGTCCGCCTTGCGCGCGGCCTCGACGATCGCCTCCTGGTCGAGGTAGGAGTCGGCCGCGCGCGCCGGGCCGACGTTGTACGCCTCGTCCGCGTACCGGACGTGCCCGCCGTGCTTGTCCGCCTCGCTGTAGACGGCGACGGTGTCGATCCCCAGCTCCGCGCAGGCGCGCATCACGCGCACCGCGATCTCGCCTCGGTTGGCGACCAGAACCTTGTCGAACATTCTTGCAGGGTCTTCCACGAACGACCACCTCATTCTGTCGGTCTTTCCCGAGCGAGTCAACGGAGCGCATCGCCCCGGTCGACCGAGAATTGGTGTCGATGCGCAGCCGCCGACAGCGCCCGCGGACGCGCCGCGTTCTCACCGGGGATATTCCGGGGGATAGACATTTATACTCCCGCTCGAAAGGAACGCTGTCACCGGGATTCGGGGGAAGACCGGGGTCACATCCGGGGCGCGACCGACACAAGGGAAGTCGGGGGAATGCGCCGCCGGCCGACGAACATCGGCCGTTCGTTTCGTCCGCACACGCAGACGACGCCGAGCGCCGGCGCCATTTCTCACCGCCGTCAGACCCTCCCGCCGTCAAACCCCACCGCCGTCAGAACCGGTCCGCGCGCCCGGCCGCGCTCCACGCGTCCCGCGGGGCGTCGCGAGGGACGCGGACGGTCCGCCGGCTCGTCGACTCCAGCCGGCCCGCGAACGTCCAGCGGTCGCCGTCCCACGTCTCCTCGGCTCCGTCGGCTGCCGCGGCCGCGGCGGCCGCCTCCTGGTCGCGAAGGTGGGCCGCGACCGCCGCGACGATGGCCGCCGCTTCGCCCTCGTCGGCGTCGTCCGGGATCGCGAGCGCGGCGGGATCGAGCGCCGGCGCGGCGTCGCGTTCGCCCTCTCCCTCCCGCGGACCCGTGCCGTCCGGCGCGGTGTCGTCGGTCGCCATCAGATCGGGATGTTGCCGTGTTTCTTGTCCGGGAGGCTCTCGCGCTTGCCGGTGAGCATCTCCAGGTCGTCGATGAGGCGCGCGCGGGTCTCCTGCGGCTCGATCACGTCGTCGATGAAGCCGCGGTCCGCGGCCGTGTAGGGGTTCGCGAACTCCTCGCGGTACTCGTCGATGAGCTCCTGTCTGCGCGCGTCGGGGTCGTCCGCGGCCGCCAGCTCCTCGCGGTAGAGCACGTTGACGGCGCCCTTCGGGCCCATCACCGCGATCTCCGCGGTCGGCCACGCGTAGTTCACGTCGCCGCCGATGTGCTTCGAGGACATCACGCAGTAGGCGCCGCCGTACGCCTTCCGGGTGATGACCGTCAGCAGGGGGACGGTCGCCTCGGAGAAGGCGTACAGCAGCTTCGCGCCGTGGCGGATGATGCCGTTGTGCTCCTGGTCGGTGCCGGGCATGAACCCGGGCACGTCCTCGAAGGTGACGATCGGGACGTTGAACGCGTCACAGAAGCGGACGAACCGGGCGCCCTTCTGACTCGACTCGATGTCGAGCGTCCCCGCGTTGACGCGGGGGTTGTTCGCCACGATCCCGACGGAGCGGCCGTCGAGGCGGGCGAAGCCGACGACGATGTTCTTCGCGAAGTTCTCCTGGACCTCGAAGAAGGAGCCCTCGTCGACGACGCGGCCGATCACGTCCTTCATGTCGTAGGGCTTGCGCGGCGCGTCCGGAACGATGTCGTTGAGCTCGTCGTCCGCTCGCTCGGGGTCGTCCCACGGCTCGACGCGCGGCGGGTCCTCGACGTTGTTCTGCGGGAGGTACGACAGCAGTCGGGCGATGTCGTCGAGGGCGTCCTCCTCGCTCTCCTCCGCGAAGTGCGCGACGCCGGAGGTGGAGGTGTGGGTCACCGCCCCGCCGAGTTCCTCGAAGGTGACCTCCTCGCCGGTCACCGTCTCGATCACGTCCGGTCCGGTGATGAACATGTGCGACGTGTCCTTCACCATGAAGGTGAAGTCCGTGATGGCGGGGGAGTAGACCGCGCCGCCCGCGCACGGGCCCATGATCGCCGAGATCTGCGGGATGACGCCGGAGGCCTCGGTGTTGCGGCGGAAGATCTCCGCGAAGCCGCCGAGCGAGGCGACGCCCTCCTGGATGCGGGCGCCCGCGGAGTCGTTGAGCCCGATGACGGGCGCGCCCACGTCCATCGCCTTGTCCATCACCTTACAGACCTTCTCGGCGAAGACCTCGCCGAGCGACCCGCCGAAGACGGTGAAGTCGTGCGCGAAGACGAACGTCTTCCGACCGTTCACCTCGCCGTAGCCCGTCACCACGCCGTCGCCCGGGATCTGGTTCTCCTCCATCCCGAACGTGTGGTTCCGGTGCGTCCGGAACTGGTCGAACTCGTGGAAGGTGCCGTCGTCGAGGAAGTAGTCGATCCGCTCGCGCGCGGTCATCTTCCCCTTCTCGTGTTGGGACTCGATGCGGTCCTCGCCGCCGCCCTTCTCGGCCTCGGCGCGGCGTTCTCGCAGGTCCTCGATACGGTCGTCCATCGTCACGCGGGACCACCTTCAGTCATTACGTCGTGAGTCTCCGAGCGTCGGCAAAAGGGTTCTGCTACACGACGATATTGTGGTTCGACGTCCGTCGTACCCGCTCGTGTCCCGTCCCCCGTCTCGGTGACGATAGCCGAAACACGCGGGATAGCGATACTTAGTGGAGCACGGTAGTTGTTCTGTTTTTCTGTCAGCTAGTGGTTTTTCTGTTTCTGTTGCAGATCCTGCTGCGCTCGACAACAACGCCCAGAAAGCCCCAGTCGGCTCGACCAGCCGCGTTCCGGCAGGCGGTCCGGGCGTTCCGTTGCGTCTCTCAGCACCACCCGACGGACGGGTCCGGGCTGCGACTGCCGTCGTCCCGCTCGTTCCTCGCGGGACCCTCGCTGCGCTCCTCGCTCTCCGCTTGGCGAGACAACCCGCGTCTCGCTAGCCTCCAGCGTGCGGTAGCGCGCCGAAAATCGGAGATTTTCGAGCCGCCGTTCGCTCCGCACCGCGCTCACGGCGACGCTGGAGACACAGCCCGCTGCGGTGCTTGCGTCGTCGTGGCCGGATCGAGCCGACTGCCCCTTTCAGCCCCACCCACCGCAACCGCCCCGCAACCGCACGGCGGCCTCACACCTCCCCAGCCTCGGCGGCGGCGCGGCCGCGGAACCGCAGCGCGGGACAAACCGCGTCCCGCTGGCCTCCGGCGTGCAGTGGCGCGCCGGAGACACCGCAATGCGGCCGCGCCACCGCCTCCACCGAAAATCGGAGATTTTCGAGCAGCCAGCGTGCAGTGGCGCGCTGGCGACCTCGCGCGGTCGCGGCGACACAGGGTCGCCGCGGCGCGCGCCGACCGCACGGCACCGCACCGCCGGGAGTTTCAGAAAATCGAGGTGTCTGAATCGGTCTGCAACAGTAAGTATCGCGGTTCGGTAGTTCGGCTTATCCGCCGTGCGTGTAGCCCCGGTCGGGAAGGGGCTCGCCGTCGGCGGTCACGCCGGCTTCGGCCGGCTCGACCGTCCCGATCCGGGCGATCCGGGTCGGTGAGCGCTCTCGGATCGCGTCGAGCGCGCGCTCGGGTGCGGTGAAGACGAGTTCGAAGTCCTCGCCGAAGTGGGCCGCGAGTTCGAAGCGTTCCGTCGCGTCCGAGGCGACCTCCTCCACCGCGGAGTGGACCGGGACCCTCTCGCGGTCGACCGCGAACCCAACGTCGCTCGCCGCTGCGATCTGGTGGAGCGAGCGGGCCAGTCCGTCGGAGGAGTCCATCATCGCGCTCGCGCGGCCGGCGAGCACGCGACCGGCCGCCACGCGCGGGGCGAACCGGAACAGGTCGTTCGCGCGCTCCGTCTCCCCGGCTTCGAACAGCCGGAGGGCGGCCGCGGTCCGGCCCCACTCGCCCGTGACACAGACCGCCTCGCCGGGTTCGGCGCCGGTGCGGCGGACCGGCCCCGCACGCTCGTCCACCTCGCCGAACGCGGTCGTGGCGACGGTGAACTCCGAGTGTTCGTCGAGGTCGCCGCCGACGTATTCGGCCTCGACGGCCGCGCACACGTCCCGGGCGCCCTCGAGGAACGCCGTCAGCTCCTCCGGATCGAAGCGCTCGTCGGCGTACACCGCGACCGCGGCGGTCGCGGCCGCGCCCATCGCCGCCACGTCCGACAGCGAGGCGCCGACCGCGCGCCAGCCCGCGGTGTAGCGCGTCGTCCCGGCCGGGAAGTCCGTGCGCTCGTGGAGCATGTCGGTGGTGACGACGGTGTCGCCCACGACCGCCGCGTCGTCGCCCGCGTGTGGGAGGGTGGCGCCGATCCGCGCCAGCGCCTCGCGTTCGTCCATCGGGCCGGGGTTCGGCGGCGGCGGACTAAAAGGGGTCGGCACGCGGCCGGAATCCCGACGCTCCGGCCCTGTAAACCGTTCCCACGGTGCCTCCCGAATACGATGACTTTAAACGGCATGCGACGGAATTTGGCCTCAATGGTAACCATCTACGACGTCCCGGCGGAGGACCTCATCGAGGAGGCCGCCGCGCGACTGGAGGACCGCATCGAGGAGCCCGCGTGGGCCGAGTTCGCGAAGGCCGGCACCGCCAACGAACTCCCCCCCGAGCAGGAGGACTTCTGGTACGTCCGCTCCGCGAGCCTGCTCCGCAAGATCTCCAAGAGCGGCCCGGTCGGCGTCGAGCGCCTCGCCACCGAGTACGGCGGCAAGAAGCGCGGCTCCAACCGCTACATCGTCCGCCCCGGCGAGCACGCGGCCGGCTCCCGCAACGTCATCCGCACCGCGCTCCAGCAGCTCGAGGAGGAGGGCCTCGTCGAGACCGCGCAGGGCGAGGGCCGCCGCCTCACCGGCGAGGGCACCGCCTTCCTCGCCGAGGTCGCCGAGGACGTCTTCGAGGACCTCGACCGCCCCGAACTCGAACGCTACGCGTAGAGCGTTTTTCGCTTTTTCCGCAGGCTCGCAGTCGTGAGCGGCAGCGCCGTGTCGCGGTCGGGCCCGCACCGGCGTGGCCACTGGGAGTGGGAGCGCGTACAGAACCGTCGCGGTGACCGGTGCCCGGGCCGGGTCGTTACGAACCCGCGCGGAACTCGCCGTGCTTCATCCCGAGCAGGAAGGCGACGACGGAGAAGACGACCATCGAGGGCAGGACCATCATGAACACCGTCGAGGGCATCATCACGGCCGTGAGCGCGACGGACGCGACCGCGACGATCACGACGAGCGGAGCCACCGAGCGGGTGAAGTCGAACTCCATGGTCGCCGTTGGAACCGGACGGACAAAAACGGTCGAGTGGGTGACGGGCTCGAGAAGAATTGTTCTCGACTACTTCCCTCAGAAGCCAACGAACCGTGTATACAAACGTCAACACAACTAACGGGGGGGGGGGGGATAGCAAGGCGGTGGCAGGAGGTCAAAGCGCCGTGGAGCGGGCGCGCGGATTTTGCTGGCAAACGAGGTGGGGCCACGAATAGGGGGATCATCTCAGTTTATCCCGTCAAAACTGAGGTTTTGAGGACTCAGACGCCCGAATCGGCGTAACAGTATTAAGTGGCTCTGTTGAAATCCTATCTTCTCGACACCTTTCTTGCCAGAATAGTCCTTAGGCAGGTGGGACTGGTAGTTAGAGAAATCATCAGTTTCGATGGACAATTTATTCGAGCGTGCTGCATACAGGGCGCGAGTCGGTCAGGGTTGAGTGTGCGAACCAGGCGGTAGTCACACCCCTAATTATCCTTTTGGACGGTAGAACCGGAGCTGTTGGCTCTGATTGACCGATTAGCCAACGAGTTCTATATAGGGTTCTGAGCAACTTTTACACTCGGTGCGCGATCAGCGAAACCTAATGAGGTCTTCCTCGACGCCCTCCGTTTCGCGTCGGAACACGCTCGCCGCTAGTACCGCCCTCCTCGCGTCGCTTGCCGGCTGTGCGTCACTCTTCGATGATAGCTCATCGACAACGCCTGACGACTCACCGACAGCGGGGACGGTCACAATGAATGCACGAGACGAAGCGACCACCACGCCGCTGCACGTCCAGTCAGGATCGGAGTTCCACCGAGTGCTGCATGAAGCGGCTATCACGTGGAATCTGAACCCGAAAGTGTCGGACAGAAGTTGGGTAGCAGAACTCGACATCGCCTCGGACATACGACTAGCTGACTATTTCTGTCGACAGGAGGGACTGGAACCCACCGGTGAGCGGTCAACTCCACCGGTTCCGACTGTCATATCTCATTCTGATCCAACGGCTGTGGTCCGAGACCTCGCTGCTGACCGGGTTGATCTCGGTGCCACTGGGTACAAAACGACCGGAGCAATCAGCGAATCGCTTGCAATCGAGGACCAGTCGGTCAGTCATCCGGTTGCAACCGCCGGGAGTGCGTTCGTCGTCAGCCCTCCGATCATCGACAGCGGCGTGACATCGTTGCGGGCAGAGGAGTTGCGGGACATCTACGCGGGCAAGATAACGAACTGGAAGGAGGTGGGCGGTCCAGACAGAGAAATCAGGGTCATTGCTGGTCCCGATGCGAACCCCCCGCGCTGGCTTATGGACACGTTTTTTAACGGCGTTCCCGAGGCTGGCGTTGACGAACGCAGGGGGAGGGAGGCCACGCGGGTCAACAGAATAGAATCCCGGAACGACGCAGTCGGTGAGGTCCCCGTCGGTTTCGCCGTCTACGACACTCCCGTTTTGGACATCAGTGTTGATGGCACGCGTTTCAGCGTGAACGAGACGGGATATCCGGCGACGGTTGACCTCGCGTGTTATTCGTGGGGGGAGCCGAACCCGCAAGAGCGTGCGTTCGTCTCGTACCTCCAGTCGCCCGCCGGACAACGGTACGTCGACAGGTACAGGGACTTTCTCCCGCTCAATTGGCAAGCCGACTCTTGACTGATCCTGCCAATTTGACGATCGCTGTAACGTTGGACTCGACCCTGGCCATAGAACGAAAACTCAGAAGATAATCGCTAGAGTGGTTGCTGCATATCCCCTCTGAGCCGGTCACGACTCTTTTGACGAGAATCAGAAGGGTTCGACCCACTTGCTGTCTTGTTCATCGATATCCGCTGTTCAGAGTGACTTGTCGATGTTGTGAGTGAGACAGCCGACAACGAGTTCACGGAACTGCTTCCACCAGTATCGTGAGCGGACGAATGCGCCATATTTCCGTTTGAGGCTGGAGTTCACTGTCTCGTTCTGACTCCGTTGGCCGTAGAGGTCGGCGTCCAGCCGTGCATTCCACGCCTTGTGGAGCGACGAAAACTCTCGGTGCTTGATGAGGGGGCGAACATCAGCGTCACGGGCGAACGCGCGAACCTTCTGGTCGTCGTATCCCTTGTCACCGAGGAGAATCGCTACTTCATCGGTATTCCGCTTGATGAGCGACGGTGCAATTTGTGAGTCGTGTTTTCGTGTCGTCGTCACGTGTAAGTCGATTATGGCGTTTACTCTCGTGTCCACGAGAAGCGTAACTTTCAACTGCTGAATTGTCAACTTAGTTCGCTTCGTGTAGTGCTTCGAGGCATGACTGCGGTCGAACCCGGAAGCGTCTATCCCGACGACGCCGTTAGTAGGGAGAAGCGTGACCGAGAGGTTGAGAAGAACCCGCCACACAGCCATTTCAAGGCGGTTGAACGCCTTACACAACGTCGAAGGAGACGGGATTTCCTGAAGATTGAGGACGCTCCGAACCCGAGGCATTTCAATAAGTTCGTCAAGGAGCGTCCGGTACGTCGTATTCTTCCGAACCTTGAGACAGAGGAGGACGATGTGTTGATGAAGTGTGTACCGCCGTTTCGAGAATTTCGATGAGTAACGAGCGATAGCTCGCCGAGCCACGTGCATCGCTTGCTCAACGAACCGGAGTAACTGTGACTTCGGGAGGGCTTCCATGCGGTCAGACTACCGGGCGAACCTGTAACTCTCTGAGGATTTCAACAGAGCCTATTAAGTCATCACCCGCTCATACCAAGTGTATGACAGTACATTGGGGGAAGATAGCTGCGTTCGGGTCATTGCTCACAGTCCTTGCCGTGGCTCCGTTCCTGCTCGAGATGGGGAGTATACTGTCTAACGCGAGTATTCAGAGCGAAGATATTGAGAGTACGTATCGGATGATGAATCTCGCAGTGGGCGCGCTCAAGGCGTTGGTCCCGCTCACCCTTGGGGGCGTTCTCGTGTTCGCCTTCTTTTAATTTGCAGGGGAGATGGCATAGATGTCAGACTGGAACGACGCAGACGACTTGGTGACTGCCGTAGCCGTCTTAGTTGTGGGAGGCCCACTTCTCTATCTCACTCTGAATATTGGCGAATTGTCTTTCTCTGAAGCGTGGGCGGTAGGCGAGTACGTGATTCGGACGATCGCGGTCCCCACCTTCGGTTTGATTATCCTATTCTGGGCTCTTCTCAAGATGGGTCCGCTGGTGGATGTTTTCGCAGATTGGTGATGGTTCGCAACGATTAGTCGGCTCCACTTCCACCCCGCTAAGTCAAGATTTTTGAATTATCAATTTGTCGTTTGGAACATGGGAGGACTTGATATTGGGGGTGTGGCAAGTTGGTTACTTGCCGCAGGATTAGGATTAGGAATCCTGTGGGCAGTTAATGAGGGTATGCTGAGAACTCAATACAGTTTGGGGTCCACGTCGGTCCCGATGGAGAACCTTGGACTGATTATTTTCCTCGCGGCGATTGGACTGGGAGCGTTCTATTTCCTGAAAGACGTTGGGCGGAAATTGTAGCGACGTTTCGTCCGCGCATATTCACTCCTACCCCTACGCGAGTAGGGACCCGTCCGCTCTGTGATCTTGACGGGGGACCTTTTGGGGTGGTGTCGATCGGGTTCGATTGACGCGCAAGAAGTGGCGAAGCGGCTACCTATCAGGTTGGTAGAGTAGTCTGGCGGGTTTGACACCAACTATCGGCTAAAGCGCCCGAATCTGTGTAGACTACACAAAATCTCTACTTCCCCCAGAAGGGGTCCCGCTTGCGCCGCGTGTCGAGGTAGCTCGTCAGTGCCTCCAACTCGTCGGCGGTAATCTCGTCTTTCAGCTCCTGTTCGAGGATCTTCGCGTGCTTCTCGGGGACCTCGGTCCAGAGGGTGTCGCCCTCCTCGATGCCGCGGCCGACGGTCGGGCCGTCGATGGCGACGCTGACGCGCTCGCCCGCGCGGGCTTCGTCGACGTCCTCGCCCTGCTTCTGGATGCCGGAGAGCTGGCCGACGCGGTCGAACTCGTTGCCCTCGAACTTCCCAACGTTGCGGTTGTTCTGGAGGGTGCCCGAGAGGACCTCGACGCCGACGACCGCGGGGTCGTTCTGCCGGAAGGTGTGGTCCGGGAGGATCCGGACGCGCGCGGGGCGGACGATCTTGTCGAGGACCGTCTCCTGCTGGGCGCGCTTGCGCTCCTCGACGAACGTCTCGTAGTCCTCGATCAGCTGGTAGATCACGTCGTCGGTGAACAGCTTCACGTCCGCGGCCTCCAACTCGTCGCGGGCGTTCGACAGCAGGTCGACGTTGAACCCGAGGATGGCCTTGTGCTCGTCCTGGTTGGCGGTCTCCGCGATGGCCACGTCCCGCGGCGCGATGTCGCCGACCTCCGCGCGGAGGATGGGGACCTCGGCCTCCTCGAGGGCGTTCGCCATCGCCTCGAGGCTGCCGAGCGTGTCGGCCTTCACGACGACGCCGTCCTCCTCGGTCTCGACCTCGATCTCCGCGAGCTCGGCTTTCACCTCCTTGATCACCTCGGCCTCGGTGCGGTCGCGGACGACGCGGACGGGCGCGCCCGCCATCGCGTCGTCGAGGTCCGGCGCGGCGATCTTCACGCCGGCCGCGGCGCCGACCTCCTCGACCGTCTCGAACTGCTTCTCCGTGCGGATCTCCGCGAGCGGCTGGGGCTGGAGCAGCGCGCGCACCTCCGTCACGATGGGGTCGCCCTGCCCGCCGACGACGACCGTGTCGCCGGTGCGGATCACGCCGTCGTACATCACGGCGTCGACGGTGGCGCCGAAGCCGCGCTCGTCTTTCACCTCCAGGACGGTCCCCTTGCCGGGACCCGCCACGTCGATGGCCATCTCCTCCTTCATGAACCGCTGGGAGAGGCCCATCAGGACGGTCAGCAGGTCCGGGACGCCCTCGCCGGTGATCGCGGAGACCGGGACGACGCCGATGTTCTTCTGGAAGTCCTGCACGCGCCAGTAGAGGTCCGCGGAGAAGCCGTTGTCCGACAGCTGGCCGATGATCTGGTAGAGGTTCTCGTCGAGCATCGACTGCGCGCGGTCGGACTGGGCCTCGTAGGTGGGCTGGATCGGCTCGCCCTCGTTGGGGTTCCAGCCGGGCGTGGTGTCGATCTTGTTGGCGGCGACGACGAAGGGGGTCCCCGTCCGCCGGAGGATGTCCAGCGCCTCTTCGGTCTGGGGCTGGAAGCCGTCGTTGACGTCGACGACGAGCACCGCGATGTCCGCGAGCGCGCCGCCGCGGGCCCGCAGCGTGGAGAAGGAGTGGTGGCCCGGCGTATCGATGAACAGCAGGCCGGGGAGGTCGAAGTCCTCCGGCTGGACGAGTTCGCCCGCCATCGAAGAGATGGTCGCGAGGGGGATGTCCGTCGCCCCGATGTGCTGCGTGATCGCGCCCGCCTCGCCCTCCGAGACGGCGGAGCCGCGTATCTTGTCGAGTAGACTGGTCTTGCCGTGGTCGACGTGCCCGAGCACGGCGACGATTGGCGTTCGTAGCGTGTCCGCGTGTGTGTCTGCCATCGAAGGTCACCCCGAGAAATCGGTCGTTACCGGGAGGAATCGCGGGCGGCAGTTAAGCCTTTCAGAACGGCGGTCGCGCAGCGATCGGACCGATCCCGGGTGCGGCGGCCGGCTTCCGCGCTCCCGGTCGGTCCGCCCCCGCGCGGCGTGTGCCGCCCGTCGGACGCCCCCGTGGCGTTTAAGACGGTCGGCCGGGTTCGTTCGGACATGGCAGACATCCTCGCGGAGAACCTCTCCGGCAAGGCCGTGATGGGCGCGGACGGTACCGAACTCGGCGACCTGTACAACATCACGATGAACCTCAAGTCGGGCGAGCTCCACCACCTGCTCGTCACCCCGAACGACCAGTTCGACCCCGCGCGGTCGAGCTTTCAGGTCGACGAGCGGGGGCGGATGCTCGTCCCCGTCGGCAACGTGCAGGCGGTGAAGGACTACATCGTCGTCGGCCGCTGATGCGGGTCCTCGACGCCTCCGCGTTCATCCACGGCCACGACCCGGACGGACCGACGGCCTCCATCCCGGCGGTGAAGGAGGAACTGGAGGGGGGGCACGCGCTGCGGTTCGACGCCATGGAGGGGGGCGGCATGACCGTCCACATCCCCGACGAGGCCTCGCTCCGCCGGATCACCCGCGCCGCCGAGGAGTCCGGCGACGCGGACGTGCTCTCGGAGACGGACCGCCGCCTCGTCGCCGCCGCCTTCGAGCTCGACGCGACGCTCGTCACGGACGACTACGCGATGCAGAACGTCGCGGAGCGGCTCGACCTCGACGTGGAAGTGATCGCCCGCGACGGCATCACGGAGGAGCGCGAGTGGCAGTGGCAGTGTTTCGGCTGCGGTCGCGTCTTCGACGAGGAGAAGGACCGGTGTCCGATCTGCGGCAGCGAACTTACGCGCAAGAACCCCTCGTGAGCGGCGCGGTTCCCGGCCCTCGTCCGCGGACCTTTTTCTGACCCCTGAGGGCTCGGTCGCGGACCGCGGACGACGGGTTGAAGCGGCCGGCGCGCGGACGTGCGGACGAACATGGGCTACGCGTGTCCGGTCTGTGACCTGCCGCAGCGCGACGGCGAGCACCTCGCGCACCACCTCGCGTTCACGGCGATGCTGCACGGCGACGACCACGAGACGTGGCTCGACGAGCACGCCGACGCGTGGAGCGACAGCACCCCGGCCGAACTCGCGGGCGAAGTGACGCCGCACGCCGAGGAGGTCGAGACCGAGGACGGGGACGGTCACGACCATCAGCACGGCCACGGGCAGGGTCACGGGCAGGAACCGGGTCGCCCCGACGTCGGCCCCCTCGGCGGCGGAGCGGGCGGGCTCGGCGCCGGCGGCACCGGGCGCGGCGCGGGGGCCGCGTCGGGGGGCCCCGGCCGCGACGACCCCGAGGTCCAGCAGGTCCTGCGGGAAGCGCGCGAGTTGACCGAGCGGATGCTCGACGACGGCGACGGGGCGGACGACGACGCTTCCGGGAGCGAAGACGACGCCTGACTGTCCGCTTCGGAGCGGAAACCCCTTCCCGCCGCCGGTCGGATCCGGGGACATGGAGACGAATGGTTCGTTCGCTCCGGCGACCGTGGAGGAGGCGCGCGACCGCTACGCGGAGGCCGGCGAGGCGGCGCAGGTGGTCGTCCGAGAGACGGCGAAGGCGATGGGCTTCGACGGCGAGGAGTACGACGAGCGCGTCACCGGCGAGGTTATCGAGACCGCCCGCGACGCGCTGTTCGCGTCGCTTCTGACCGTCCACGTCGCCGACCGCGAGACGTTCGAGGCGTGGCTCGACGAGCGGCCGTTCACCGAGGGGGACGTGACGGTGCTCGGCTCCGAACACGTCGACAACGTGGTCTGGCACGCCGCGCCGTTCGCCGACGCGGTCGTCGCCGCCACCTTCCAGAACGAACCGGACGCGGCCGCCGGTACGCTCCGGCGGAACGCCTTCGGGCGGATCTACCGGGACGCGCTGTAGCGCTCGGTCGGCGGACTGACGGCCCGTCGGACGACGCGTTTCGACGCACTTCGACGACGGGGACGGCGTCTCGGCGGGACGCTTACGGCGCTTCGCCCCCAACGGAGACCGTGCTCTCGAACGAGCGGGTGGTCGTGGGGCTCGCGGCGACGTTCGCGGGGCTGACGGCGGTGCTTCTGGTCGGCGGGCTCGCGATCAGCCCGGTGATGCTGGCGGTCGCGGTCCCGTTCGCGCTCGCGACCTACTTCCTCTGGTACCACGCCAGCGGCCGGCTTCGGGCCCGGGTCCGGCGGCAGGCGACGGGCGCATCCGCGCGGGATCGCGCGCGAGCCCGGCAGCGAGCCAGGGCCGCCGAGAACCGTCGCGCGGCGTTCACCGGCAGCCGGGCGGACCCGCGCGGGCGACAGTCCCGCGAGCGCCGACGGGACGGGCAACGCCGGAGCGGCCGTCGCGACGGACGCCGCGACCGGGCCCCGCCGGCCGACGGCGGTCCGACGGTCCGCGAGGCGTACGCCACGCTCGACCTCTCGGCCGACGCGGACGAGGCGGCCGTCAAGCGCGCGTACCGCGAGAAGGCGAAGGAGCTGCACCCCGACGCCGCGGGCGGCGACGAGGAGGCGTTCAAGGAGCTCAACGCCGCCTACGAGCGCTTACAGGAACGGTCGCGGGCGTAGCGCGGTCAGGGCGTCCTCCGGGAACACGCCCGACGCGAGAGCGCTCCCTGCCGCTCCCGATCGGTCCGGAGCGTTCCTCACCACTTTCGACCGATCCGGACTGCCCCCGTGCCGTGGGGACACACCCCACGAAAACCGTTATACGTGGTCCTCGCCTACGAGCGCCCATGAGCGCTGACCGGTCCGCCATACGGGGGGCCATCGAGCGCGGGGAGCAGGACGGCGGCGCCGTCGAGTTCAAGGAGCGGCTCTCCCGCGAGGTTCACCTCGCGGACGGGCGGATGGAGTCGCTCGTGGCACAACTCCGCCACCGCGTCCTCTCCGGGGACGGGGAGGCGACGTACGTGCTCGGCGTCACCGACGACGGCGGGATCGCCGGCGTCCCGCCGGAGACCTTCTCGGAGACGATGGACGTGCTCTCGGTGCTGGCCGAGGAGGCCGACGCGCACATCCACGACGTCGACACGTGGAGCGTCGGCGACGTGCGCGAGGGCGGTGACGGCGGCGAGAGCCCGACGGAGGGGATCGTCGGGCTCGCCACGGTTCGCGAGGGCGGCGTGCTGGAGACGGACGAGGACCACCTCGTCGTCGGCACCGCTGGCCACGTCGACCACGGCAAGTCGACGCTCGTGGGGTCGCTCGTCACCGGAGACGCGGACGACGGCGACGGCGCGACGCGCGGCTTCCTCGACGTGCAGCCCCACGAGATCGAGCGCGGGCTCTCCGCGGACCTGTCGTACGCCGTCTACGGCTTCGAGGACGGCGAGGACGGCGGGAACGCGGAGTCTGCGGGGGAGTCCGCGGGGGTGCCCGCCGCTGACCCCGTGCCGGTCCGCATGGACAACCCGCACCGCAAGACCGACCGCGCGGGCGTCGTCGAGCGGGCCGACCGGCTCGTCTCGTTCGTGGACACCGTGGGCCACGAACCGTGGCTCCGCACGACGATCCGCGGGCTGGTAGGCCAGAAGCTCGACTACGGCCTGCTGGTCGTCGCGGCCGACGACGGGCCCACCAAGACGACGCGCGAGCACCTCGGCATCCTGCTGGCGACCGAGCTTCCGACCGTGGTCGCGGTCACCAAGACCGACGCCGTGAGCGGCGAGCGCGTCGACGCGGTCGAGCGTGAGGTCGAGTCGATGCTACGGGAGGTCGGGCGCACGCCGCTCCCGGTCGAGCGCCACGGCGTCGCGGCCGCGGCCGACGAGATCGGTGAGTCGGTGGTCCCCGTCTTCCGGACGAGCGCGGTGACCCGGGAGGGACTGGACGACCTCGACCGGCTGTTCGCGGCGCTCCCCAAGCGCGCGACGCCCGAGCGCGCGTCGTTCCGGATGTACATCGACCGGACCTACAGCGTGACCGGCGTCGGCGCGGTCGCGTCTGGCACCGTGAACTCCGGCGCCGTCGAGGCGGGCGACGAACTGCTGTGCGGCCCCATGCCCGACGGGAGCTTCCGGGAGGTGGAGGTCCGCTCGATCGAGATGCACTACCACCGCGTCGACCGCGCGGCGGCCGGCCGGATCGTCGGGATCGCGCTGAAGGGCGTCGACGAGGCGGAACTGGAGCGCGGCATGGTGCTCGTCCCGCGGGAGGAGAACCCGCCCGCAGTCCGGGAGTTCGAGGCCGAGGTGATGGTGCTCAACCATCCGACCCGGATCCGCGACGGCTACGAGCCGGTGGTCCACCTGGAGACGATGAGCGAAGCGGCCGAGTTCTCCCCCGAAGGCGGTCGACTGCTGCCGGGCGACACCGGCCAGGCCACGGTCCGGTTCAAGTTCCGACCCTACCTCGTGGAGGAGGGACAGCGGTTCGTCTTCCGTGAGGGGTCGAGCAAGGGCGTCGGCACCGTCACGTCCGTCACTCCGCGGTCCGGTCCCGTGAACGCGGACGACTGAGGGGGCGGCCCGTCCCGCGACGGCCCCACGGCGATCGACAGGAGTGTACATTTCTGATCTTTTTCCACCGTTAGATCGCCGACCTCGGATGGAGATCCATGAACGATTTGCGAAATCCTTATTATATAGAAAGGAAACCGGCATAACATGCGGAAGTCACGCATGGACAACGTTACGAGGCGGAAGTTGCTCGCGAGCGGAGCCGCGCTGTCGTCGACGGCGCTGCTTGCGGGTTGTACCGGTGGAGACGACGGCGGTTCCGGCGGCGGAACCGGCACCGAGGACGGCTCGGGCGGCGGGAACGGCGGGAGCGACCTGCCCCAGCAGGAGCTCTACTTCGGTCAGGTGAAGGGCGCGCTGGACATGGACCCCATCGTCATCAACGACGTGCCGTCCGCGCAGATCGCGGGCCAGATCTTCGACGGCCTCTACGAGTACGGCGAGGGCGTCAACATCGAGCCGAAGATCGCGGCCGAGCAGCCGACCGTCGAGCGCGACGGGACGCGATACATCGTTCCGCTCCGCGAGAACGCGGAGTTCCAGAACGGTGACGCGGTCACCGCGGAAGACGTCATCCACACGATGACGGCACCGGTCGAGGAGGAGACCGAGAACGCCTCCGAGGTCGACATGATCGACACCGCGGAGGCCGTCGACGAGCACACGGTCCAGTTCGACCTCAAGTACCCCTACGGCGCGTTCAACACCGCGATGGTCCGGAACGTCGTCAACGCCTCCGTCCGGCAGGAGGACACCGAGGCGTACAACCAGGACCCCGTCGGCTCCGGCCCCTTCGACCTCGTCGAGTGGGAGCCCGAGAACTTCGCGACCGTCGAGCGGTGGAACGACTACTGGGACGAGGAGGCGGGCGTTCCGAACATCAAGACCATCGAGTTCGACCCGGTCGAGGAGCAGACGACCCGCGTCACCGAACTCGAGACGGGGAACCTCGACATCATCGAGACGATCCCGCCCCAGCTGTACGAGACGGTTCGGAACAACGAGAACGCGAGCATCTCGGAGGCGCCGGGCGTCGGCTACTTCTACCTCGCGTTCAACTGCGGCGAGGGTCCGACGACCGACCCCGTCGTTCGCGAGGCGGTCGACTACTGCTTCTCGATGGACCAGGCCATCGAGAACTTCGTGAAGCCCTCGGGCGTCCGGCAGGTCAGCCCGTACCCGGCCTCCATCTCCGAGGAATGGGACTTCCCGGTCGACGAGTGGGGCGAGATCAGCCACGACCAGGACATCGAGCAGGCACAGAGCCTGTTCGAGGAAGCCGGCGTCAGCTGGGACTACGACTGGCGCATTATCGTCCCGCCGGACGACATGCGCGAGCAGATCGGCATCTCCCTCGGGGACGGCCTGCAGAACGCCGGCTTCGAGAACGTCCAGGTCCAGCGGCTCGACTGGGGGACCTTCACGGACGCGTACACCAGCGGGAACGAGGAGGACTTCAACATGTACACCCTCGGCTGGTCCGGCTCCCCGGACCCGGACGCGTTCGCGTACCACCTGCTGAGCCAGGAGACCGAGGGCGTGACGAACGGCACCTTCCACAACTACGACGAGGCGTCCGCGAAGCTCACGCAGGCGCGTGAGTCGGCCGACCGCGAGGAGCGGCGCCAGCTCTACATCGAGGCGACGACGACGCTTCTGGAGGGCCGCGTCCACATCCCGGCGTACAACCTGAACAACTCCTACGGCGTCCGTAACAGCGTCGAAGGCTTCAGCTCGCACCCGATCTCGACGCAGGTCCAGATCTTCACGGACCACAACAACGTCTCCGTCCAGTAGTCGCGACGGCGACGTTTCCCGGTTTCCGGCTCTTTCCCGCCGATTTCGCGGGAACCGAAAAGCAACCTATTTATTTGCGGATTTGCGACAGTCCGACAGCCGCAGCGACTTCAACGACTATGATACATGTTCACAATGGGGTGGTCTAGATGAGCCTCCTCCGATACAGCCTGTGGCGACTCACGCAGGCCGTCCCCGTGCTCATCGGGATCATCACGATCACGTTCTTCCTCGCGAACCAGATTCCCGGCGACCCGGTCGAGATCATGCTCGGCCCCACGCCGGCGCAGGAACAGGTCGAGGCGATACGGGCGAAATACGGGCTCGACCGGCCGGCCCACGAGCGGTTCATCGCGTACCTCTCGGGCGTCGCGACCGGCGACCTCGGCACGAGCATCTACTACGACCGCCCGGTGCTGGAGATGATCCTTCTCCGGCTCCCGGTCACTATGCTGCTCATGCTGTCGGCGTTCGCGTTCGCCGTCGTCACGGCGATCCCGCTCGGCGTCATCTCCGCGAAGCGCCGCAACGAGCCGGCCGACCACATCTCCCGGTTCGTCTCGCTCATCGGCGTCTCGACGCCCTCGTTCTGGATCGGGCTGGTGCTGATCATCGTGTTCGCGTTCCACCTCGGGTGGTTCCCCGCTCGGGGGCTGGTGCTCCCGTGGGCGAACCCGGTGGACGTCCGCGGCGCCGCGACGCGGGTGGAGGTGCTCCGGCAGTCGGCCCACCACCTCTTCCTGCCGATGATCGCGCTCGGAACGCTCCAGATGGCGCAGATCACCCGGATCGAGCGCTCCTCGATGGTCGACTCGCTGCAGGGCGAGTACGTGAAGCTCGCGCGGGCGTACGGCGTCCCCGAGTCGACCATCGTGCGCAAGCACGCCTTCCAGGTGGCACAGCTCCCCGTGATCACCATCGTCGGCCTCGGCCTCTCGACGGCGCTCGGTGGCGCGGTGCTGACCGAGACGGTCTTCGAGATCCAGGGCATGGGCCGGCTGATCATCACGGCGATCAACAACCAGGACTACGAGCTGATCATGGGGACGACGTTCATGTTCGGCGTCGCGTACGTGGTGGGGGTCATCATCACGGACATCGCGTACGCCTACCTCGATCCCCGCGTGACTTACGGTGACGACTGATGGGTGCCACGAATCCAGACACGGACGACGCCAGCGCGGAGGGCGCCGACGAGCCCGCGGAGGGTGCCGGCGAGGTCGAGGCCCGCGTCGGGCTCAGATACACGCTCGCACAGGTCAAACGCGACACGACCGCCCGGATCGGGATCTACATCGTCGGCTTCATGACGGTCGTGGCGGCGTACGCCGCGGTCGACTACTACATCTTCGACTACGCGATCGCGGAGGCGATCATGTACAACCCCGAGACGGACCCCGAGGAGGTCCGCCGGCTCCTCCCGCCCATCGGCATGGAGAACCAGTTCGGGCAGGGCGTGCTCGAACACCCGCTCGGGACGGACCACCGCGGCCGCGACCTGCTGACTCGGCTGGTGTACGGCACTCGCGTGGCGATGACCGTCGGCTTCATGGCGACGAGCATCGGGCTCGTCGGCGGCACCCTCATCGGCGCGGTCTCCGGCTACTACGGCGGCTGGATCGACGACGTGCTCCAGCGCGTCACGGAGACCGTCTACGCCATCCCGTTCCTCGTGCTGGTCATCGCGTTCATGACCGCGTTCGGGCGCGACCTCCGGTTCGCGATGATCGGCGTCGGGATCACGGCGATCCCGGTGTTCAACCGCCTCATCCGGTCGCGGGTCGTCTCGATCCGCGAGGAGGACTACATCGAGGCCGCCCGCGCCGCGGGCGTGAAGGACCGCAACATCATCCTGCGCCACATCATCCCGAACAGCTTCGCGCCGGTGCTGGTGCAGGCGACCCTGCAGGTCGGCGTGAGCATCCTCATCGTCGCCGGCCTCTCGTTCCTCGGCTTCGGCGCGCAGCCGCCCACCCCCTCGTGGGGACAGATGCTGTCGGTGTCGCGGGGGTACATGCTCCCCGCACCGACGTTCAGCGTCTGGCCGGGGCTGGCCATTCTGATCACCGTCGTCGGCTTCAACATCCTCGGCGACGGCCTGCAGGACGCACTCGACCCACGGATCAACAACTGACATGACCGAACCACTACTCAGCGTCGAGAACCTCAAGACGCAGTTCTTCACGGAGGACGGCACGGTGCGTGCCGTCGACGGCATCTCCTTCGACGTCCACGAGGGCGAGATCGTCGGGCTCGTCGGCGAGTCCGGCGCGGGGAAGTCCGTCGCCACCTCCAGTATCCTGCGGCTCGTCGAGAGCCCGGGCGAGGTCGTCGACGGCGAGATCACCTTCAAGGGCGAGACCCTGTTCGGGCTCGAGGAAGGCCCGGACGGCGAGCCACAGCCCAGCGAGGAGATGCTCTCCGAGGAGGAGATGCGCGACGACATCCGCGGCAACGAGATCGCCATCATCTTCCAGGACCCCATGGAGTCGCTCAACCCCGTCTTCACCGTCGGGGGCCAGCTCCGGGAGTTCATCGAGCTGAACCGGGACCTCTCGACGAAGGAGGCCGAGCAGGAGGCGATCGACATGCTCCGGGAGGTCGGCATCCCGGACCCCGAGAACCGCTACGACGAGTACCCCCACCAGTTCTCCGGCGGGATGCGCCAGCGCGTGCTGATCGCGATGGCGCTCGCCTGCCAGCCGGACCTGATCATAGCGGACGAGCCGACGACCGCGCTCGACGTGACCGTCGAGGGGCAGATCCTCGAACTCGTCGAGGAGCTCCAGGAGAAGTACGGCACCTCCTTCATCTGGGTGACCCACGACATGAGCGTCGTCGCGGAGATCTGCGACCGCGTCAACGTCATGTACCTCGGGGAGATCATCGAGCAGGCGGACGTGGACGACCTGTTCTACGACACCAAACACCCGTACACGCAGGCGCTGCTCGACTCGATGCCCCGACCCGACGAGACGGTCGAGGAGCTGAACCCGATCAAGGGCGTCATGCCCGAAGCGATCAACCCGCCCTCCGGCTGTCGGTTCCACTCGCGGTGTCCGGAGGCGCGCGAGGTCTGTACGCGCGTCCACCCGGAGCCGCGGACCGTCGCCGAGGACGCGGTCGCGGACGCGGACGCGCCCACCGAGGCGGCGGTCGCGGACGCCGCCACCGAGGAGGGCGAGCGCCCGCACACGGTCGCGTGCGTGAAGTACGACGCCTTCGACGTGGGATACGACTCGAGCGAGCCCCTCGAGACGGAGGCGACCGGCGGCTTCAGCGCCGGCCTGACGGACACCGGAGGTGAGGCGGATGACTGACGAGCTGGCGTCGGCCGGCGACGTGGCCGAGGGCGAGCCGCTGGTCGAGGTGCGCAACCTCAAGAAGTACTTCGACAACGACAGCGGGCTCCTCGGCGGGGTCGACGTCTCGACGGAGTTCCCGTTCGTCGAGCGCAACCCCACCCACGTCCAGGCCGTCGAGGACGTGAGCTTCGACATCAAGAAGGGCGAGACGCTCGGGCTCGTCGGCGAGTCCGGCTGCGGGAAGTCCACGCTCGCGCGGACCGTCCTCCAGCTGCTGGAGTCGACCGACGGGGACATCTACTTCAAGGGCGAGGACCTCACCGAGCTGAGCGGCGAGGAGCTGCGGACCAAGCGGAAGGACATGCAGATGATCTTCCAGGACCCGCAGTCGTCGCTGGACCCGCGGATGAAGGTGGGCCCCATCGTCGAGGAGCCGATGAAGGCTCACGACATGCTCGACGAGGAGGGGCGCGAGGAGCGCGCCAAGGAACTGCTGGAGAAGGTCGGGCTCGACCCCCAGCACTACAACCGCTACCCGCACGCGTTCTCGGGCGGGCAGCGCCAGCGCGTCAACCTCGCGCGTGCGCTATCGGTCAACCCGGACTTCATCGTCTGCGACGAACCGGTCTCCGCGCTCGACGTCTCCATCCAGGCGCAGGTGCTCAACACGATGCGGGACCTGCAGGAGGAGTTCGACCTCACCTACCTGTTCATCGCGCACGACCTGAGCGTCATCCGCCACATCTCCGACCGCGTGGCCGTGATGTACCTCGGGCAGATGGTCGAACTCGCGGACAAGGAGGAGCTGTTCGAGAACCCCAGCCATCCCTACACGCAGGCGCTCCTCGACGCCATCCCCGCGCCGGATCCGCGGGCGGGCGGCCGCACGGCCGTGCTGAAAGGCGACGTGCCCTCGCCTATCGACCCGCCGTCCGGCTGTCGGTTCCGGACGCGGTGCCCGTCGCTGATCCAGCCCGAGGAGTACGACGTGGACGACGCGACGTGGCGCGACCTCGTCGAGTTCCAGCGCGCAGTGAAGCGCCGCGCGTTCGAGACGACGAACCGCGAGGAGCTCCGCCGGCGCTACTTCGACGGGGACGAGCCGGGCGGCGAGGCGGGCGACGTGCTCGCGGAGGCGCTCGGCCACATCTCCGTCGAGGAGTGGGACGAGGCCGAGGCCCTCCTCACCGAGTCGTTCGCGGAACAGAGCGTCTGCGCGACGGAGGAGCCGGCCTACGAGATCGATGCGGAGTACGGTGACAGCCGCCACTACGCGGCGTGTCACCTCCACCGCGACGACGCGACCGCCTCCGGCGGCGACGCCGGCGTCGGCGAGGGCGTCACGAGCGACGCGGCCGTCGACGAGACGGCCGAGCCGGCCGACTGAGTCGCCCTCGAGGGGGTTCCTGTCGCCAAGCCTTCGTCACTCGATCCGCACGGTCGTCGAGTCCTCGATCCGCGCTCGGCCGCCGTCGACCGACAGGAACGCGGTGACGGTGTGGTCACCCGGTGCGACCGGCTCGGCGCGGTCCAGCCCGGTAGCTTCGCTCCGCCGGATCGTCCCGTTCCACACGGCGGTCGCGGTCTTCGACTCGCCGGCGCGGAACGGGAACGTGAGCGGCGACGCGGAGACGTAGCGACGCTCGTCGGTCGCCTCCAGGAGTCCGTCGACCTCCCAGCCCCACCGCCGGCTGGTGGGCGTGGGGACCTCGACAGGCACCGGGAGCCGGTTCCGGAAGGTGACCGTGATCTCGACCGGGTCGCCGACCGCGTACGTGTCGCGGTCCGTCTCGACGGAGACGACGACCGCGCGCCGTGCGAGGCCGGTCGGGACGACCTTCGCGAGCGTCCGCGTCAGGTAGTTGGTCGTCTCGTCGAACCCGGTCCTGTCCGTCTCGTCGGTGTGGCGTTGCTGGACCATGGTCGGGAGTGCGGGTCGCCGGTCGACCGCGCGATGGTTGTTCCAGCTACCGGCTCCGAGGACTTTCGTCTGTCGGTTTTCGGGGCGGCGGTCGGGATCGGAACTCGGGGGCCTGACTCGGAAGGAGCGGACTCAGAGAGGACCGACGCCTCACGTCCCGCTTCGCCGTCGCCAGACGGTCTTCGCGTAGCCGACCCCGCCCCCGACGAACAGGCCGAAGAAGACGAACGCGGGCAGCAGCATGATCGCCTGCGTGATCGCGGTCGCGACGTAGCCGGCGAAGACCCACGTCGCGGCGACGAACTCGAACTGCGCCGAGACGGCGGCGGCGTACGTCAGGAACGACAGCAGGTAGACGCAGCCGCCGAGGACGCCCGCGAGCGGCGCGTCGACCCAGCCGGCGTCCGGTGCGGTTAGCACGGCCGCGACCGCGGGGCCGGCCATCCCGACCACGAAGACGGCGGGCCGCATTCCCGACGCGAAGCCGACGAACGCGAGCAGCGCGACCGCCTGCACCACCGCACCGTAGATCACGGGACGCCGAACGTGGTCGCGCAGCCGGCTACTCGCCGCGCGGCTGCGAACGACCGCAGGGAGGGTACTCACGGGCGTTTGTCTCGATGGAACGACAAAACGATTGCGGAGATGTGAGGCGGCGTTTAGCCGAGCCGACGTCGCGCAAAGACGAGCCCCTACGACCGACCTTCAGCGGTACTCGGCTCGGCGTGACGGGCGCATTCGCGACCTGGGTTAGGTGGCTTCCGAGAGGTGCTCGCGGATCGTCTCCTCGTCCAGCGCGTCGAGCACGCGGTCGGTGCCGACCGTCTCCACGAAGCGTTCGAGGCCGCGCTCGGCCAGTTCCTCGACCTCCTCGGGCGTCCGCCGCGTCTCGAACGCGCGGTCGATGTAGCGCTCGCGGCGCTCGCGGTGTTCGGGGGTGTCCGTCTCGCCCTCGGTCTCGTTGTCGAACCACTCGCGCCAGCGGTCGCGATCGGCCCACTCGCCCGAGAACTCCGCGTCCTGACGGAGCCAGTCGTAGTGGTCGACCACCTCGCCGGAGAATCCCGCCTCGCGCCGGCGGTCCGCGATCAGGCCGCGCGCGACGTGCGCGCCGTTGCCGGCGGCGACGACCGCCTGCGCGCTCCGGGCGTCCGCGGGCGAGGCGACGTAGAGCCCCGCCACGTCCGTCCGGCCGTCCGCGTCCGGGTAGGTCGGGTCGAAGCGCTCCTCCACCTCGCCGTGATGCTCCTGTTCCGTGAACATGTCGCCCTCGTCGAGCGGGCGCAGGTAGGAGCCGTCGTACCACGAGGCGGCCACGACGCTCTCGGCCGTGACGGTCGTGCCCGCGTCGGTCTCGACGGCGAACCCCTCCTCGGTCCGGTCGACGCGCTCCACCAGTTCCGCCTCGATGGTCGCGCCGGCCTCGCGGACGTGCTCGTCGAGGAGGTCGCGGAAGGCGTCGACCGGGATCCCGCCCGGGAAGCCGGGGTAGTTCTCCAGGTACGCACAGCGCGGGAGCGCCGCGTTGCCGCGGTCGAACACCAGCGTGTCGAGGCCGTACCGCGCGGTGAAGATGGCGGCCGCGCTGCCGGCCGGTCCGCCGCCAACGATCACCACGTCACGGTCGGCGGCGGACCCCTCCCGATCGCTCTCGGCTTCGGCGTCGCTCACGTCAGAACTCCCCGTTGACGATGGCGGCGACGCGGTCGCGGTCGAACAGTTCCTCGCCCCCGAACGCGTCGGGGTACAGCGCCTGCGCGGCGCGTTCGAGTTGGAACAGGTGGACGATCGGCCCCTGGTAGGTGACGCCGCCGTAGATGACGCGGTCGTTCTGTACCGCGGTCAGCTCGCTGGCCACGTCGTGCGACTCCAGGTGCGAGCGGATCTGCTCGTCGAAGTACTCCGGGGTGATCTCGCCCTGCAGGCGCACGGCGAGCGCGTCGGGATCGATCTCCAGCAGGGTCTCGTAGTCGATCGTCGCGCCGCCGGCCTGCGCGTCGGTGATCCCGTGGACCGCGAGCGCGTCGTCGACGCCGAGGTCGCGCCAGTGCTTGGACTGGGTCCCCTCGCCGATCAGGTACGGGTAGTACGACTCCGGCGGGACCTGCTCGGGGTAGACGACCGCCACGTCCGGGCGGTCCTCGGGGAGCCGCGACTCCACGTCCGCGATGACCTCGTCGTGGTAGGACGCGAACGCCTCGTACCGCTCGCGCTCCTGAAAGACTTCCGCGAGCTTCTCGAAGGCCTCGTAGAGGTCGTAGTACGGGTAGTCGTGCCAGTCGTAGACGTGGGAGAATATCGTGTTGCCGAGGAACGGCCCGACGTTCTCGTCGATCTCGGCGACCTCGTCGCGGCTCCACTGCAGCCGGTTGACCATGAAGTTCGGGTCGATGACGTGGACGTCCGCGTCGAGCTCGTAGAACGCCTCCTTGTCGGTGCCGTTCTGCCACAGCTCCACGAGCGACTCCTCGTCGACGGAGACGCCCGGCAGCTCCTCGTAGAGGTGCGACGCGAACCGCGCCTTCACGCCGACCGCCGCGAGCCCGTCCGCCTGCCCGAGCGCGACGCCCATGTCGGCGTAGTCGCCCGTGTACGGGAACCACGTCTCCGGGACCGACTCGAACGACACGGTCCCGACCGGCTCCATCGTCACGTCGTAGGCGGCCTCGTCTCCCCCCTCGCCGTCGGCCTCGGTCGCCGTCTGCGGCGTCTCGGTAGCGTCGGTCGCGGTCGGGTCCGCGGACTCCGTCCCCGCCGGTCCGTCACTGTCACCGGTGCAGCCCGCGAGTCCGCCGGTCGCGATGGCCCCGCCGTAGGCGAGGTACCGTCTGCGCGTCGGTCCGTCGGTGCTGTCGTCTGACGACATATGTTTTAGGCTTGCCTAAACGCCTATATCGGTTCCGATTCACGGAGAACCGTGGCGGAGCGCGGCCGGGAATCGGGCGCGCCGCCCGCGGGGCCGTCTCAGTCCTGCCAGTCCGGGTTCAGCCGCGGCGGCGAGAAGATGTCGTAGCCCTCGACGGGGACCTCCGTGTCGTTGCGCGCGGCGTGCGGCTCGCCGCCCGGGATGACGTAGGAGTCGCCCTCGTGGACCAGCAGTTCCTCGCCGTCGACGAGGAACGTGAGCGTGCTCTGCGTGATGACGCCCGCCTGCTCGTGCTCGTGGCTGTGGACGGGCACCTCCGCGCCGGGCGCGATCGTGAACCCCTGCACGCTCGTCTCCTCGCCGGCCGCCTCCTGCGTGAGGTGGACGCCAGGGACCGCCTCCACCGGCTCCGTCTCGTCCTCATGTACGATGTCCATACGGGTGGAGGGAGGCGGGACGTCATAAAGCTCCGGGCGCGAACGGGGACCCTACTGGTCCGGACCGCGCCAGTCGGAACGTCCCGGCAGCCTCTCTATGTAGCCTTTTTCTGTAACTGCCGTTGATCCTGCTGGTCTGGTCAGCAACGCCCGGAAAGCCCCAGTCGTCTCTCCCTACTACTGATCGGGATCTGGTGCAGGTGCTGCTGATCTTGACAGCAACATCCAGAAAGCCCCAGCCGGATCGATCAGGCTGCCCCTTTCAGTCCCACCCACCGCACCGCGACCGCACCGCAACCGCCCCGCGACCGCACAGCAGCCTCGCACCTCCCCAACCTCGGCCGCGGGCCGGCCGCGGAACAGCACCGCACCGCAGGCGGCCGGCCCGCGACCTCCCTCGCGCGGTCGCGGCGACACGCTCCGCGGTCGCCGCGGCGCGCGCCAACAGCACAGCACCGCGACCGCACCAGCACCGCGGCCGCACCAGCACCACCCTGCACACCGCCGCCGGCCCGCGAGGGCAGACCCACCGTAAGGTTCCGGTCCCGTGCACCGCGACCACCGGGGCTTTATCGGCGCGCGCCGAAGCCCGATCCGAACCGTGGCCTTCCTCGAGAACCTCCTGCTGGTGACGCTCGCGGGGCTCGTCACCGCGCTCGCGACCGGTCTCGGCGCGATCCCGTTCTTCTTCGTCCGGGACGTGAACAACCGGCTGAACGTCGTGCTCTGGGGGTTCTCCTCCGGGATCATGATCTCCGCGTCGCTGTTCGGCCTGATCCGGGAGGGGCTCGCGGAGGGGACGCCCGCGGAGATCGCCGTCGGCATGGCCGCGGGCGTCCTGCTCGTCGTGCTGGCCCACAACGTCATCACGAACGCGGAGGTCGACCCGCGTCAGTACGAGGAAGCGGACTTCAAGAAGCTGCTCCTGATCCTCGGCGTGCTCACGGTCCACAGCTTCCCGGAGGGGATCGCGGTCGGCGTCTCGTTCGCGGACCTGGGCATCGAGGGCGGGACCCCCATCGTCGGGTTCACCGTCCCGGTGCTCGCGGTGTTCATGACCGTCGCCATCTCGATCCACAACGTCCCGGAGGGGACCGCGATCTCCATCCCGCTGCGGGCGATGGGCGTCCCGCGCTGGAAGATGGTCTGGTGGGCGGTCTTCTCCAGCCTGCCTCAGCCGATCGGCGCGGCGATCGCGTTCACCTTCGTCCGCCTCGCGCGGGAAGTCCTCCCGTACGGCTTCGGGTTCGCCGCGGGCGCGATGATCTACCTCGTGCTCACGGAGTTCGTCCCGGAGGCGATGGAGCGCGGCGCGGAGCTTTCGAGCGGCGGCAAGCCCGAGTTCGTCGGCGGCGCGGTCGCCGGCGCGCTGCTGATGGTCCCGCTGAACTTCGTCTGACTCCGCCGACCACCGCCGGCCGACGGGACCACCGCCGAGCCGTCGGCCGGCGAGACAACCGTCGCCGCCCTCCCGAGGGTTGAAAGCCGTTGCCGCGAAACGTCCGTCCATGTACGCGGTCGTCGGCTGCAACGAGTGTGCGACCATGTGGCTCGTGACGGACCCCGAGACGAGCGAGACGGCCCAGTGCCCCCGATGCGGGAAGACCCACCGGACGGCGAAACTGAAGCGGTTCTTCGAGTCCGAGGACCGGACGGCCGCCCAGCAGGCCCGGTCGGCGCTGCTGGCCAAGAAACACGACGCCAGCGAGGCGTTCGCGGAGGTCGACCACGTCGCGGACCTGGAGGAGCGCGTCGACGAGGCGGGCGTCGGCGACGAGGAGTACCTGGAGGCGTCGGGGCTCGACACGGACGCGGTCGCGGCGGCCGGCGAGCGCGCGGAGCGCGGCGAGGGACGGTCGAGCGGTGACTCGCGCTCGCGGACGGAGATCGTCCGGAACGCCGTCGAGGAGGCCGAGGATCCGACCGCGGAGGCGGTCGTGGACCGCGCGAGCGAGCACGGCGTTCCCCCCGAGCGCGCTCGCGAGATCCTGGATCGACTCACGCGACGGGGCGAGCTCTCGGAGTCGCGCGGCCGCTACCGGGTGCTGTAGCAGGGGCGACGCTTCCGGACGGAGCGGTCGGCGGAGCCGCCCTGGACGAATCGGTCGGCGGCCCGGCTCCGAACAGACGCGCGGCACGCGTGCGTCTGACTCACGTTTATGCTCTGTCCGTGTGTATCGTTACCACGATGATCGGCGGGCGTCGGGCGCTGGCGCTTGCGGGCGCGGTCCTCGGAGCGGCGCTGCTCGGCGGGAGCGCGGCCGCGTTTTTGGATCCGGCGCCGACCGCGGTTTCGCTCGTCCGGTGGGCGCTCGCCGTCTGCGGCGTCGCCTTCCTCGCCGCGGCCGCCGCGTACGCGCGGGACGGGTACGGGATACAGGCCGGAACGCATCTGCTCGCCGGGGTGGGATTCGTCGTCGTCGCCGCCGTCCCGGAGGGCCTCGGCGCGCTGATCGGCCTGTCGTGTCTGGGGACGGGCGGGGTCCTGCTGGTGCGCGACGTGATCGGGCGGCGCATCCCCCGGTCGCGCACCGGACCGTCGGGTCGACGGTGAGGAACGCCGGCGCCGTCAGCGCCCGAGGTCCGCGTGCGCGGAGGAGAGGTGCCGCGAGCCGAGCGCCGACAGCAGGGAGAGTTCGCCCGCGAGCGCGCCGGTCGCGATTGCCTCCGCGAGCGCGTCCGCGTTCGCACCCGCCGGGTCGCCGCCGCCGCGGACGCCCAGGACCTCCAGCCCCTCGGCCTGCGTGGGGAGTTTCGTCCCCCCGCCGACGGTCCCGACCTCGAGGCTGGCCAGCGAGACGGAGACGTAGAGGTCGCCGTCGTCGGTCACCTCCGCCGTGGTGATGGCGTTCGCCCCCTCGACGACCTGCGCCTCGTCCTGGCCCGTCGCGAGGAACATCGCCGCCACCGCGTTGGCGACGTGCGCGTTGAAGCCGAGCGACCCGGCCTTCGCGGAGCCGACGAGGTTCTTCCGGGTGTTGATCTCCGCGACCGCGCCGGGCGTCGTGTGGAGTCGCTCCTCGACGACCTCTCGGGAGATCGTGGCGTCCGCGGTGACCGAGCGCCCCCGTCCCTCGACCGCGTTGACCGCGGCGGGCTTCTTGTCCGAACAGAGGTTGCCCGAGAGCGCGACCAGCGAGGCGCCGGTCTCCGCCTCCACCACGTCGCAGGCCTCGCCCGTGGCGATGGTGGCCATGTTCATCCCCATCGCGTCCTTCGTGTCGTAGCGGAACCGCAGGTAGACGTTGTTGCCGACGACGTACGGCGTCACGTCGAGCAGCTCGCCGTGGCTCGTGGTCGCCTCCGCCGCCTCGCGCAGGGCCGCCTCGTTGTCGCGGACCCACGAGACGAGCGCCTCGGCCTCGGCCACGTCCGCGACGCGGAAGACCGGCGCGCGCGTCATCCCCGACTTGGTGACGCGCGCGGTCGCGCCGCCGGCGGCGTTGATGACGGAGCAGCCGCGGTTGATCGAGGCGACCAGGGCCCCCTCGGTGGTCGCCATCGGGAGGTATCGCTCGCCCGAGAGCGCGCCGCCGTCGATCCGCACCGGCCCCGCGACGCCCAGCGGTACCTGCACCGCACCGACCATGTTCTCGATGTTGGGGTCGGCGTCGGCGGCGTCGAAGGCGTACGCGCCCGCCGTCTCGAGGTCGGCGCCGGACTGCTCGGCGACGATCAGGCGGCGGGCCGCGGTCGCGGTGTCGGCGTCCGCGTGCTCCTCCAGTTCGTGCAGGCGCAGGTCGCCCTCGCGCACGCGAGCGGCCAGGTCCTCGGCGGTGGTCATGCGCGAGTGTGGTTCCGGCGACCGTTAAGGCGTGTCGGTTCGCGGGACCGGTGCGGTGGCCCCTCCCGGTGTCGGTCCGGGTCGCTACCTTCAAGGTCTCCCTGGGGGACTCAAGGGGTATGGTGCTCGACTTCCTCGGCGACGAAGACGCGCTCACGTGGCGGCGGGCGGCGATCATCGGCTTCACCTTCATCGCGCTCGTGGTGCTGGCGGGCGTGGGACTCGTGGTCTTCCGCGGCGCGTTCGAGGGCGGACTCTTCTGAGGGCGGCCCGACCTCGCGGCGCGGTCCGGCAACGGCCGCCCGCTTCCCGAACCGCCCGCTTCCCGAACCGTTAACCTCCGTGGCCTCCGCCCCGGAGGTATGAGCGCATCCGCAGACCGGGTCTTTCTCGACGGCGAGGTCCACACCCTCGCCGACCCCGACGAGACGCACGAAGCGGTCGCCGTCCGCGACGGCGCGGTCGTCCGCGTCGGCGACAGCTACGACGTGCGGTTCCTCGCCGGCGCCGAGACCGACGTGGTGGACCTCGACGGCCGCGTCCTGCTCCCGGGGTTCGTCGACGCGCACACGCACCTCACCACGGTCGGGCGCTACCTCGTCCACGCCGACCTCTCCGGGGCCGACTCGCCGAGCGACGCGGTCGACCTGCTGGCGGAACGGGCGGCCGACTGCGGTCCCGACGAGTGGGTGCTCGGTTACGGCTACGACGAGTCGACGTGGGAGGAGGAGCGCTACCTCACGCGCGCGGACCTCGACGCCGTCGACGACGAGCGCCCGGTGGTCGCCTTCCGCGAGGACATGCACGTCGCCTCCGCGAACTCCGTCGTGCTGGACCGCTTCGCGGACGAGGTGCCAGCCGACTGTCTCCCCACGGAGAACGGCGAGCCGACCGGCGTCCTGCTCGAGGAGGGGATCGACCCCGTCTACGAGGCGGTCGAACCGGGCCCGGCGGAGACGCGCGACATCGTGGAGGCCGCGCTCGCGGACTGCGCGGCGAAGGGGATCACGGGCTTTCACGACATGGTCCGCAACTCCCACGCCCCCCGCGTCTACCGCGAACTCGACGCGGCGGACGCGCTGACCGCCCGCGTCCGGATCAACTACTGGACCGACCACCTCGACGCGCTCGCGGAGACGGGGCTGACGACGAACGCCGGCTCCGCGTTCGTGCAGGTCGGCGCGGTGAAGTCGTACACCGACGGGAGCTTCGGCGGCCGGACCGCGAAGCTCTCCGAGCCGTACGAGGACGCCCCTCCAGACGCGGCGGACGCCACCGGCCAGTGGGTCGTCGACCCCGAGGAACTGGCCGAGCACGTCGCGGCCGCGACCGCCGAGGGGTTCCAGTTCACCGCCCACGCCATCGGCGACGTGGCCATCGACGCGGTGCTGGACGCCTACGAGACGGCCGCCGAGCCACCGGTCGCGGACCCCGGCGAGGCTCGCCACCGCGTCGAGCACGTCGAACTCGCGAGCGACGAGGCCATCGAGCGCCTCGCGGCGACCGGCGCGGTCGCGAGCGTCCAGCCGAACTTCCTCAAGTGGGCGGACGCGGGCGGGCTCTACGAGTCGCGCATCGGCGACCGGACCGCGGAGACGAACCGCTACCGCGACCTGCTCGACGCGGGCGTGCATCTCGCGTTCGGGTCCGACGGCATGCCGATGGACCCGCTTCTCGGCGTCCACTGGGCGGTCAACGCGCCCGCGGCGGCGCAGCGGCTGTCGGTAACCGAGGCCCTGCGCGCGTACACCAGCGGCGCCGCCTACGCCGGGTTCGACGAACACCGACTCGGGACGGTCGAGCCGGGTAAGCGGGCCGATTTCGCGGTGTTGGAGGAGTCCCCCTGGGAGAACCCCGAGGGGATCCGGGAGATAGACGTGACGATGACGGTCGTGGACGGCGAGGTCGTCTACGAGCGATAATCGCGGTCGGTCGCCCCGACGACCCGTCGCGAGTCAGAAGTCGGTCGTTCGCTCGCCGGCGCGGATCTCCGTCTCCAGCCAGTTCTCCTCCGGCGGGAGCGGACAGGAGAACGTCTCGCTGTACGCACAGAAGGGGTTGTACGCGAGGTTGAAGTCCAGCGTCACGGGGTCGCCGTCGGAGAGCTCACCCTCCGGCTCCAGCTCCATGTACCGGCCGTGGCGGTACGTCTCTTGGCCGGTCGTCTTGTCGCGGAAGGGGACGAAGAGCCCCTCGCCGTCGTCGCTCTCTTGTCTGTATCCGGCAAGCTCGTACGTCTCGCCGTCCAGTTCGAACGTGAACGTCACGACGCGGAGGTAGCGGACGGGCGCGCCCGCGGTCGTCTCCATCTCGACCGGCTCGGGGTCGTCGTGGACCGTCGCGACCGCCGCGACGCGGTACGTCTCGTCGGGATCGAAGTAGTTCAGCCCCGAGAAGTCGTCCCGGTGCTCGGGCGGGATCGGCGACTGGGGGTGCTCCGCGAAGAAGTCGTCCTTCTCCGCGCGGTTCGCGACCAGTTCGTCGGCGTACTCGCTCATACTCCTCGATCCGGTCGCCAGCGGTTTCAGACGTGTGGTCCGCGTCGGAGCGACGCCGGCAGCCGGTGCCGCCGACTCAACGCCTTTCCCTCCGAGGCCGGTGGCGGACGTATGAGCGACACATTCGACGACGGCGATTCGGCCGACGATCCGGGCGACGATCCGAACGACGCCCCGGGCGACGGTCACCCCACCGTGGCGGTGCTGGCCTGCGGCGGAACGATCGCCTCGGAACCGGACGACGACGGGGCGGCCCCGGCGAAGGCGGGCGAGGAACTGGTCGAGGCGGTGCCCGCACTCGCGGACCACGCGCGGGTCGAGGCCCGCGAGGTGTGCGGCCAGCCCGGGTTCGACATGCGCTGGCGCGACGTGCTCGCGACCGCGGACGCGGCGCGCGAGGCGGTCGCGGACGACGGATCTGCGGGGGAGACCGGCGCCGACGGCGTCGTCGTCACCCACGGCACCGACACGCTCGCGGACACGGCGTTCGCGCTCGACCTGTTGACCGACCTCCCGGTCCCGGTGGTCGTGACCGGGGCGCAGCGACGGCTCGACGAGCCTTCCAGCGACGTGCCCGCGAACCTGACGACCGCGGTCCGGGCCGCCGCGGACGAGCGGTTCGCGCCGGGCGTCCACGTCGCGTTCGACGACGAACTCCACGCCGCACGCGAGGCGATCAAGGGCCACACGAACGCGCTCTCGACGTTCCGGTCGCCGAACGGCGGCCCGGTCGCGGAGTTCACCCGCGCCGCGGTCCGGGTCCACCGCGAACCCGCGCGGCGCGTCGACGCGCCGCCGCTCGACCTCGGGGCGGCGGACGCCGACGCCGTCCCGGAGGTGCCCGTCGTCCAGTCCGGCACCGGCGTCGGCGCGGCGGGGCTGGAGCGCGCGCTCGCCGCGGAGTCCGTCGAGGCGGTCGTGATCGAGGGCACCGGGCTCGGCAACGCCACCGGGGCGCTCGGCGACGCGGTCGGCGAGGCGCTCGGGTCTGAGAACCCCGTCCCCGTGGTCGTTTCCTCGCGCTCTCCGGCGGGGCCGACGGAGCCGGTCTACGGCACCCCCGGCGGCGCCGTCACGCTCGCGGACCACGGTGTCACGTTCGCGGACGACCTCCCGGCCGCGAAGGCGCGAATCGCGGTCGCGCTCGGCCGCGCGGCCGGTCGGTCCGGCGACGCACTCGCCGACCTGCTGACCGCGCCGCCGCGCGTCTGAGTCCGCGCCCGAACGCCGCGCTTTACTCGCCGCGCCGCGTCGTCGGGGGCATGGCAGACCTCCACCCGGTCGCGAAGCGCATCCACAACGTCCAGCCCGACCCGGTCCGACTGACCGTGGAAGGCAGCGGCGAGGGCGGCGGCGACGAGGGCGACGAAGGCGCCGCGTCGGGCGTCTACCGGTTCGACTCGACCGAGTTCTTCCAGCGCGAGTTCCGCGGCGAGGGCACGCGCGTCGACGCGGACACGGACGCGGCGTTCAGGCTCATAAGCTCCGAAGACTACGAGCGAATTCTGCTCGGTCGGCAGGGCCCCGAGGAGGAGGGGTGGAGGATGGTCGGCGAGGTCGTCGCCGCGGAGCGCGCTGACGGCGAGTAGGGACGGTCCACGGACGCTTCGGGCTCACCTCTCGACCACCGCCCGCCGCCCTCAGCGCCGCCACGCCTCGCGCAGGAACACCAGCGCGCCGCCGATCATCGCGAGGTTGCCGAAGAACGCGAGCCGTTCGCCGTCGCGGTCGTCGGGGTCGGCGTTCCAGAAGTCGTGCATCGTCGCCGTCACGACCGTCAGGAAGGTGACGGCCGCGCCGGTGGCGACCCGCGGGAGCCGCCAGAGCGCGATTCCCAGTCCGGCGACCATCATCATCCCCGAGGCGAACGGCGCTGCGAGGTCGGGCAGCGGGACGCCCGCGGACTCCGCGTACTCCACGGTGTCGTCCATGTCGCGGAAGTCCTCGGAGGCCTGCAGCGCCAGCCCGAGCCCGAGCAGGACGCGGCCGAGCCGGGAGGGGGAGTGCTCCGTCGTTCCATCACGTCCCTCGTCGTCGTTGTCCATGGGCGTCGTTCGGGCGCTCGCCGCATAAATCGGGTGGCGATCCGGGGGCGTCGAACCGGGTGTGACGGGGCTCGACGGGCTTCGCTCCCGGCCCAGTGTCAGTGAGTATTTATGTTTCGTTCGGTACGTACGACTCGGCTATGAACGACAAGTCGCGACCGAACGGCGGCGACGCCGAGCGGTCGCTCGTCGTCAGGGCGGTCTGGTTCGTGTTCGTCGGCTGGTGGGCGACCGGGATCTGGCTCGGCGTGGCGTGGTTTCTGAACGTGACGGTCGTCGGCATCCCGCTCGGGATCAAGATGATCAACGCGGTGCCGAAGGTCCTCTCGCTCAAGGAGCGGGACCTCGTCGACGCCGAGGGTAGGGGCGGCGAGCAGCCGTACGGCCTCGCCGTCCGCGCCGTCTACTTCGTCTTCGTCGGCTGGTGGGCCAGCGGCGTCTGGATGTCGGTCGCGTACCTGTTCACGCTCAGTGTCGTCGGGCTTCCGGTCGCGGTGCTGATGTACAACAAGCTCCCGTTCGTGGTCTCGCTGTACGAGTACTGACGGGGGCAGTTCCGCTCCCGCACCGCTCCGCAACCACTAAACGCCGTTCGCACCTTCCCCCGGTAATGGCTGATTGGACGGAGCGCTACCGGCCGAGCACCCTCTCGGAGCTCCGCGGCAACGACAAGGCCGCGAAGAAGCTCCAGGAGTGGGCCGACACGTGGGACGACCACCGCGAGGCGGTGGTGCTCCACGGCAGTCCCGGCGTCGGGAAGACGAGCGCGGCCCACGCGCTCGCCAGCGACATGGGCTGGGAGACATTGGAGTTGAACGCCTCCGACAAGCGCACGGGCGACGTGATCGAGCAGTTCGCGGGGCGGGCGGCGCGCAACGCCACGCTCGCGGGGTCGGCCGCGGGCGGCGGCGCTGCCGGGGGCGACACCGAGAGCCGCCAACTCGTCATCCTCGACGAGGCCGACAACATCCACGGCAACTACGACCGCGGCGGCAAGTCCGCGATCACGAAACTGGTCAAGGAGTCGGGCCAGCCGATCGTGCTCATCGCTAACGACTACTACGACATGTCCCGCGGGCTCCGCAACGCCTGTCAGGAGATCGAGTTCCGGGACGTGGGCGCGCGCTCCATCGTGCCCGTCCTCCGCGACATCTGCCGACGCGAGGAGATCGAGTTCGAGTCCGACGCGCTCCAGCGCATCGCGGAGCGCAACAAGGGGGACCTCCGCGGCGCGGTCAACGACCTGCAGGCCATCGCGGAGGGGCGGGACGCGGTCACCCTCGACGACGTGGTGACCGGCGACCGCGACTCGTCGATGGGCATCTTCCCGTTCCTCGACGCGGTCCTCAAAGAGCAGGGCGCCGAGGAGGCGCTCCAGTCCGCGTACAGCGTCGACGAGACGCCCGACGACCTCACGAAGTGGGTCGAGGACAACATGCTGACGGTGTACGACGCCGACGAGGCCACGCGCGCGTACGACTTCCTCGCGAACGCCGACGTGTGGCTCGGCCGCGTCCGCGCCTCGCAGAACTACTCCTACTGGCGCTACGCGACGGACAACGCGGCCGCGGGCGTCGCGGCCGCCCGCGACGGCGAGAAGGGCGGCTGGACGCGCTGGGGCCGGCCGCAGTTCTGGCCCTCCTCGGACAAGACCGCCGACGAGGTGGTCAGGAAGGTCGCCGCCGCGGAGGGGTGCAGCATGGACATCGCGCGCCGCCGCGTCCTCCCCTTCCTCGCGACGATGACCCACCACTGCAAGCCGAAGGAGCTCACGATCCGGATGGCGGCCGCCTACGACATGGACGAGGCGGAGGTGGCGTTCGTCACCGGCTCCGGCGAGTCGACCAACAAGGTTCAGGGCATCGTCGAGGAAGCGCAGGCCCGACGCGAGGAGGCGATGGAGGAGCACGCCGAGGGCGCCTTCGCAGGCGTTCCGACGCGGGAGAGCGACGATGCGGGAGCGGACGAGGAGGCCGGCGGCGACGAGCGGGACGCCGCGGCGCCGACCGCGGCGGACGACGACGCGGGAGCGGACGGGAGTTCGGACGCGACGGACGACGCCGACGACGCCGACAGCGACGACGGCCAGTCCGGGCTCGGCGACTTCGTCTGACCGCGGCCGGCGCAATCGGTCGGCGAGGTCCGACCGATCGGCGAGGCCCGACCGATCGGCGCAACCGGCCGGGGCAGCCGCCGCACGCGTTTTAAGCACCCGCCGACCGACACGGCGACCATGCGCGCAGCCGTGCTGGAGGCGTACGGGGAACCGCTCGACGTGCGCGAGGTGCCGGACCCGGAGCCGGGACCGGACGGCGCCGTCGTGGAGGTGGAGGCGTGCGGGGTCTGCCGGAGCGACTGGCACGCCTGGAAGGGCCACGGCGAGTGGGCCGACGACCGGGTCCCGCTCGGGCTGACGCTCGGGCACGAGCCGGCGGGGACCGTCCTGGAGACGGGCGCGAACGTCGAGCGCGTTCGCGAGGGCGACCGCGTGGTCGTCCCGTTCTCGCTCGGCGACGGTACCTGTCCGGCCTGCCGGACCGGCCACGGCAACGTCTGTGCCGACGGCGCGGCGCTCGGGTTCGAGGCGGCCGCGCCCGGCGCGTTCGCGGAGTACGTCCGCGTACCGAACGCCGACTACAACGCCGTCGAACTCCCGGGGTTTCTGTCACCGCGGGACGCCGCGGCGCTCGGCTGTCGCTACATGACCGCCTACCACGCGCTGGCCGACCGCGCGGGGCTCTCCGGCGGCGAGTGGCTCGCGGTACACGGCTGCGGGGGCGTCGGGCTCTCGGCGGTCCAGATCGGGAGCGCACTCGGCGCGCGGGTCGTGGCCGTAGACCTCGACGACGACGCGCTGGACCGGGCGGTCGATCTGGGCGCCGACGCGACCGTCAACGCCGCCCGAACGGACGCCGTCGTCGACGCGGTCGGGAGCACGACCGGGGGCGGCGCCGCGGTCTCGATGGACGCGCTCGGCGTCGCGGAGACGTGTCGCAACTCGGTGCGGTGTCTGGAGCCCCGCGGCACCCACGTGCAGGTGGGTCTCACGACGGACGCCGAGCAGGGCGAGGTGTCGCTCCCGACGGACTGGATGACGCGCTGGGAGATCGACTTCGTCGGCTCCCGGGGGATGCCGCCGACCGACTACGGGCGCCTGTTCGACCTCGTGGAGGCGGCCGACCTCGACCCCGGCACGCTGGTGACGCGGGAGGTCGCGCTCTCGGAGGTCTCGGACCGGCTGGCCGCGATGGACGACTACGGCACCGCCGGCGTCGAGGTCGTCACCGACTTCTCGGGATAGGTAACCGGGCGGTAGTTGCCGCCGCCGGCGCGGCGCTACTGCTCGGCGCGGCCGAGGTCGAGTTCCGCGCCGGCCTTCTCGCCGCGGCCGTTCTCCAGCGCGGAGTGGGAGGCCGAAAGCGGCGAGACGCTCACCTCGCCGTCGACGGTCGCGCGGCGGTCGGAGCCGAGGTCGTCGGTTACCTCGCCGCTGAGGAACTCGCGCCAGAAGCGGTCGCGGAGCTCCATCCCCGCCTCGCCGCGCCGCTCCGCGAAGCCGCCCTCCGCGGGTTCGTCGTCGCCGGGGTGGAACTCCATCACGTCGAAGCCGCGCGCGGGCTCGGTGACGCGGTAGGTCGGGTCCGCGGCCGCCTCGTCGTCCGCGCTCGGGACGTTGACGTTGAGGAGCTCGGCGCCGAGCGGGAGGCCGTCGCGCTCGAAGCGCGCGACGAGGTCGGCGGTCACCTCGCCGGCGAGCGCGAAGTCCTCGGCGTCCGGCGTCGGCGAGATGGGGAGGTTCCCGCGGTCGTACATCGAGACCGCGACCGCGGGGACGTCGAGGAACGCCGCCTCCATCGCCGCGCCGACGGTCCCGGACTGGACGATGATGTGCGCGCCGATGTTCGGCCCGTGGTTACAGCCCGCGACTACCAGATCCGGGTCCAACTCCAGCGCGACGGACGCGACCGCGACGCAGTCCGCGGGCGTCCCCTCGACGGCGTAGCCGAGTTTGTGCTCCTCGTAAGTGATGGTCGTGTCCCACCAGGAGCGCTCGCCGCCGACCCCCGACTGGTTGGTCGCCGGCGCGACGACGGTCACGTCGTGCTCGTCCGCGAGCGCCTCGTAGAGCGCGCGGAGCCCGAGCGCGTCGATGCCGTCGTCGTTGGTGAGGAGGATGTCGGTCATGCGCGACCGTAGTGCGGACGAGGGGAAAACGCCGCCGGTACCGTCTTCCCCCGTTTCCGGGATGCCGATACTGCGTGTTACAGACCGACCCAGAACTCCCACATTTCTGAAACTCGCGGCGGTGCTGTGCGGTCAGCGCGCGCCGCGGCGACCGCGGAGCGTGTCGCCGCGACCGCGCGAGGGAGGCGGCGGCGCGGCCGCATTGTGGTGCGGTTCCGCGGCCGCGCCGCCGCCGAGGCTGGGGAGGTGCGAGGCCCGCAGTGCGGTCGCGGGGCGGTGCGGTGGGTGGGGCTGAAAGGGGCAGCCGGCTCGATCCGGCCCCGAGGCCTCAAGCACCGCAGCGGGCTGTGCGGAGAGCGAGGAGCGCAGGGCGTCTCGCGGCCGGTCGAGCCGGCTGGGGCTTTCTGGGTGTTACTGCCCCGATCAGCTAGATCAACGACAGAGACAGAAACAGCACCACCACCTAACAAAAACAGAGCATATCCACTTCGCTATACCCAGTATCGGTGTGGGGGATCAGTCATGCTGCTCACGTCGCTGGGGGACAGGAGTAGAAACGCGACCCGCGGACGTCGTCCGCGACGAAACGTGGAACTACGGCCGCGCAGTTACGCTTCGAGGACGTCGTCGTACTCGCCGGCGTCGACGCGGTCGTCGAACGTCCGGGCGTCCTCGCCCTCGATGGTGACGCCAAGGGAGGCGCAGGTGCCGCCAACCTCCTTGGCGGCGTTCTTCGTGTCGTAGGCGAGCAGGTCCGAAGACTTCTGCTCGGCGACCTTCTTGACCTGTTCGATGGTCATGTCGGCGACGAAGTTCTCCTGCGGCTCGCCGGAGCCGGTGTCGAAGCCGGCTTCGTCCTTGATCAGCTCCGCGGTCGGCGGGACGCCGACCTCGATGCTGAAGGAGCCGTCGTCGTCGTACTCGACGGTGACGGGAACCTCCATTCCGTCGAACGCGGCGGTCTCCTCGTTGATCTGGTTGACGACGTCCTGCACGTCCACGGGGGTCGGGCCGAGCTCGGGACCGAGCGGCGGGCCCGGGTCGGCCTGCCCGCCGGGAACGAGCACTTCGATAGTTCCAGCCATACTCGTAGCAACCCGGGCGCGACTTTTAACGGTTGTTCTTCGGCGCGCGGTGCGCGAGCGGTTCGCACGCCGGCGGGAGCGGCCGCGGGGCGCGACTCCGACCGGTGTCCCGCCGGCCCTTCAGCGACGGACGAAATCGGAGAGCCGTTCGCGCAACGAGTCCTCGCCGAGCTTGAGGTAGTAGGCGTCGCCGCCGTCCTCGTAGTAGTTCTCGATGTGCCGTTTCACCTCGAAGCCGAGGTGCTCGTAGAAGCCGAGCGCCTCCGCGTTCGTCGTCCGTGCGTGGCAGGTGACCGAGCGGTTGTCCTCCGCCACCTCCGCGACGAGGCGCTCGCCGTAGCCGTGTCCGCGCGCCGTCGGCGCCACCGCGAGAAAGAGGATGTAGCCGTCGCGCCGCACCGAGGCGAACGCGACGAGTTCGTCGTCCTCGAAGAGAAGGTGCGTCGTCGACCGCCGGTAGGCGTCGGTGAAGAAGCCGCGTCGCTGTCGGAGCACGCCCTCGGCCTCGCGGATCCGCTCCTTGAGGTCCCACGCGGCCGCGACGTGGTCCGCGTCCCCCGGTCGGTCGACACGCTTCCGCACGTTGACGCTCACTGGGACAACGTAACACGCCCACGAGATATAACTCCTCCGTCCGGCGCGATCCGAGGGGGGAACAATTAACTCGGGGTCGGGCGTCGATGAGGGCGATGGCAGACGAGTCGCCGCGCGCTCGCGACGAACTACGAAACGGGTTCCTCACGGGCGTCGCGGTCATCGTGCCGCTTCTGATCACGCTGATCGTCCTCGCGATCGCGTTCAACTACATCTACACGTACCTCGACCTCTTCTCGGACGTCATCCTCCCGTTCGAGGCGCAGGTGTCCGTCCCCGGAGTCGGGCTGATCCAGCAGGAGGTCCTGGTCGAACTCGCCACGCCGGTGGTCCTCCTGCTGCTCATCCTCGTCGTCGGGCTGACCGCGAACTCCTCGCGGTACGGCCAGCGCGCGGTCGACTACTTCGACTACGTCATCGAGCGCATCCCGGGCGTCGGCTCCGTCTACGAGAGCTTCAGACAGATGTCGGACGTGATGTTGGAGTCGGACGACCAGAACTTCCAGGAGGTCGTCCTCGTCGAGTTCCCGACGGAGGGCGTCTACACGACCGCGTTCGTCACGAGCGAAACGCCCGAGACCATCTCCGACCCCGTCGGCCGCGGCGACATGACGACGCTGTTCATGCCGATGGCTCCCAACCCGGTGATGGGCGGCCACGTCGTTTTCGTTCCGAACGACCGCATCGTCGAGGTCGACATGACCGTCGAGGAGGGGATCCGCGCGCTCGTGACGAGCGGCGTCGCCGTCAGCGAGGCGACCGGCGACGAGGCCGGGATCCCCGCCAGCCGACTCCGCGGCCTCTCGACGTTCGAAGAGGTCGACGGATGGTTCGACCCGGGCGACGTCGCCGACGAGGAACGCCCGGTCGACACGACCGCTACCGAGCGCACGAGCTACTACGACCGCGCCGTCGACCCCGAGCAGGCGCGGACGCCCGACTCCATCGCGGAGCGGGAGCGCCCGGACGAGCCCACGGACGCTACGGACGAGTCCGGAACCGGCGAAGCGGGGGTCTACGACCGGGAGGAGACGACGGTCACCCCGGCCGAGCGTGCCGGGCGCTACGAGGCCGAACAGGCCGGAACGGAGGAGCAGCCCTCGGAGGCGGCCGACCGCCCGGCGGAACAGCGCGAGGCGACGGAGCGGAAGCCCTCCGAAATCGCCAGGGAAAGCGCAGGTGAGGAGGCCTCCGAGGAGGACGACGACCGGGTCGACGCCGACGACGAGGGGGACGACCGGTGACCTTCGAGCTGCGCGACCACACCGCCGACGTGGCGGTGGCGGCGACCGCGAACACCCTCGACGGCGTGTTCGCGGACGTGGCCGCCGGACTGACCGCCGCGATGTGCGAGTCGTGGCCGGCCGACGGGGAGCGGTTCGAGATGGAAGAGCGAGCGGAGGGGCGGGAGGCGCTGCTGTTCGACTATCTCGACCGGCTGATCTACGAGCGCGACGTGCGCGGAGTGCTCCCCGTCGACCACGAGTGTGCGGTCCGTCGCGAGGGCGAGGAGTGGGTGGCCGAGGCGACCGCCCGCGGCGTCCCCCTCGCGGCGGTGCAGGCCCGCGACGTGAAGGCCGTCACCTACTCGGAGATGCTGCTGGAGCGGCGGGACGGGGGCTGGGAGGCGTACGTCGTCTTCGACGTGTGAGCGCGGCCGAACGCCGTCGGAGGTGCCGATACGGGCGGGGTCCGGCGTGAGAGGTCGTCACACCGCCGCGCTCGGGAACGAACCCTTTTAGTTCGGCCCGCAGGTACCACCCCCTATGGCTATCAAACCCAAGTACATCAAGCAGCTGGGGAACGCGCTGCTGGAGCGGTATCCGCAGTCGTTCAACACGGACTTCGAGACGAACAAGGAGAGCGTCGACGAGCTGACGACCGTCGAGTCGAAGGGCGTCCGGAACCGCATCGCCGGCTACGTCACCCGCAAGAAGTCGCAGGCCGGCGCGGCCTAATTCTCCGACGACACCCGCGAGACCCAACACGCACCTCCCGTAGCTTTACACCGGAAGCCGCGGCCAACCCCGCCGGATGGACCCCGGTTTCCGCCTCGTCGTCGACCCCGCGCTCGCGGCCTCCCTGCTCGCGTTTCTGACGGGCGGGATCGCGCTCGGGACCGCGAGCGGGCTGGTTCCGGGGCTCCACGCCAACAACTTCGCGCTGCTTCTGGCCGGCGTCGCGGTCGGGAGCGACGTCGACCCGCTCCTGCTCGGCGTGGCGATGCTGGCCGCGGGCGTCGTCCACACCTTCCTCGACATCGTCCCGGCGCTCGCGCTCGGGGTCCCCGACGCCTCGATGGCGGTCGCTTCCCTGCCGGGTCACCGCCTCGTGATCGCCGGCCGCGGCCGCGAAGCGCTGCGGCTCTCGGCGGTCGGCTCGGCGGTGGCCGTCGCGCTCGCGCTCCCCCTGGCGGTTCCGGTGACGTGGGTGATGTCACGCGTCTACCCGACCCTCCGTGCGCACCTGTGGATCGTTCTCGGCGGCGTCGTCGCGTTCCTCCTCGTGACCGAGTCCTCGCGGCGAGCCGCGGCCGGCGGCGCGGTGGCGTTCCTGTCGAGTGCCGCCCTCGGTGCCCTGACGCTGGACGTGGAGCCGGCCGCGCCGCTCGAGGCCGGCGGGATGCTCGCTCCGCTGTTCACGGGTCTGTTCGGCGCGCCGGTGTTGATCGAGGCGCTGCGGGGGTCGGGCGTCCCGCCGCAGGCGGACGCGCGGCTGGCGATGCCTCCGCGCTCGCTCGGGCGGGCCGCGGGCGCCGGCTCCCTCGCGGGCGCGGTGGTCGGCTACCTGCCGGGGATCTCGGCGGCCATCGCGTCGGTGTTGGCGCTGCCGGCGGTGCCGGCCGAGGACGCCGACCGGGGTTTCGTCGTCGCCACCTCCGGCGCTGGGACCTCGAACACAGTGTTCGCGCTGTTCGCGCTCGTCGCACTCGGGACGCCGCGGACGGGCGTGATGGTCGCGCTCGAGCGCGCGGCGGTCCCGTTCGCGCTCCCGGTGCTTTTGGCGACGACCGTCGCCGCTGCCCTCGCGGGTTTCTCGCTCGTCCTCCTGGTCGGAGACGCCTACCTCCGCGTGGTCGGGAGCGCGGACTACACGCGGCTCAGCCTCTGCGTGTTGGCGTTTCTGTCCGCGCTGTCGTTCCTGTTCGCCGGTCCGGTCGGCGTGGGCGTCTTCGCGGTCGCGGCCGCGCTCGGACTGGTACCGCCGCGGCTCGGCGCCCGGCGGGTCCACCTGATGGGCGTCCTGATCGGTCCGCTGCTGATCGGGTGAGAGCGGAAGGCGCTCTCGAGTCCCGGAGGCGCCGAAAACCCGGGTTGCGTCGGCTGAGGAGCCATCCATGCGATGCTGACACGGGGCGGCGCCAAAGAACAACGGTTAAAAGTCGTGCGCCGGTTCTTCAGTGTATGAGCGAGAGCCGGCAGCAGGCGGCGCGCAAGTGCGTCTCCTGTGGCATCAAGGTGTCCGGGAAGAACGCGGCGGAGTTCGCGTGCCCCGACTGCGGCACGACGATCTACCGCTGCGCGACGTGCCGCAAGCAGAGCAACCTCTACGAGTGTCCCGACTGCGGCTTCCGGGGGCCCTGACCATGGGTGACGTCGCCGCTCAGATCAAGGTCATGCCGCAGAGCCCCGAGATCGACCTCGACGACCTCGAGGAGCGTCTCGAGGAGTCGCTGCCGAAGGGCGCGAAGATCCGCGGCTTCCAGCGCGACGAGGTCGCGTTCGGGCTGGTCGCCCTGCTCCCGACCGTCATCGTCCCCGACGACGCCGGCGGTACCGAGGCCGTCGAGGAGGCGTTCGCCGACGTCGAAGGCGTCGAGTCGATCTCCGTCGAGAACGTCGGCCGGCTGTAAGCTGACGACCGCTTTCTCGCGTTTTCGCTCCTCCTGAGCGGACGCGCCGTCGGCCGCCCGGTTTCACCGGAACCGCGGTATCTCCCCGGCCCGCGGTGTCCCTCCGCGTTCCCAGCCGCCGGCCGGGCGTCGCTCAGTAGAGGTCCTCGAGCGTCTCCTCGACGTGGCTGTGCTCCTCCTCCGGGAACTCCCCGGCTTCTACCGCGTCGCGGTATCCCTCGACCGCGCGCGCCATCTCCGCGCGGACGTCGCCGAACTGCTTCGAGAACGGCGGCGACCAGTCGTCGAGCCCAAGCACGTCGTTGATCACGAGGACTTGGCCGTCGCAGTCCGGGCCTGCGCCGATGCCGATCGTCGGGATCTCCAGCGCCTCCGTCACCGCGCCCGCGAGGTTCGCGGGGACGTGCTCCAGCACGAGCGAGAAGGCGCCGGCGTCGGCGTGCGCGCCCGCGAGTTCGACGATCTCCTCGGCGGCCTCGCGGTCGGTTCCTTGTCGCCCGTAGCCGAGGCGGTTGACGTGCTGGGGGGTCAGTCCGAGGTGTGCCATCACCGGGATCCCCAGGTCGGTGAGCCGCGCCGTCAGGTCGACGGTGTGCGGCCCGGACTCGATCTTCACGGCGTCCGCGTTCGCCTCCTTCAGCATCCGCCCCGCGTTGTGTAGCGACTCGGCCTCGTCGACGCCGAACGAGAGGAACGGCATGTCGGCGACCACCAGCGCGTCCTCCGTCGCGCGCGCGACCGCGGCCGTTCGGCTTTCGATCTCCTCGATCGTCACCGGGAGGGTCGTGTCGTACCCGAGCACGGCGTTCCCCATGCTGTCGCCGACGAGGATGACGTCGATACCCGCCTCGTCGACGACCGCCGCCGTCGGCGCGTCGTAAGCGGTCAGCATCGTGATCGGCTCCTCGCCAGCCTTCGACCGCAACCCCCGCGTCGTGGTCATACCCGTTCGGTTCGGTGCCCGGCGGATAAAGTGGTCGGGGTCGCGGTCGGTTCGGCCGGGTCGATCTCCCCGACCCCTCGCGGCGGGCGGACCGGCAGCGATTTGGGCGCGCGCACCGCAGGTCCGCGCGTGCAACCCGTCGAGCGCACCGAGGTCGAGGGGATCGACTACGGCTGGGTGATGCAGATGACCTTCGTCGTCACCATCCTCGTGGGGGCGCCCGTCGTCGCGCTGCTGTCGACCGTCGTGACGCTCGACACCTGGGGCGCCCGCGCCGCGTTCGCGGTCCGCGTCGGCGCCCCCATCTGGTTCGTCACCGCCGTCTCGCTGGCCGTCTACGCGAAGCGGACGGAGGCAGGCGACGTGCGAGAGTCGACGGACGAGGAGTAGGGCGGGGCGGTCAGGGCGACGCTTGCCGCGACGCGTCTGATCGTTCCGCTTCTGTCGCAAACGCTGCTGATCGGGACGGGAACGGTTAGGGGTCTCCAGCCGGTTCGACCGCGCCGGGTTCCGGCAGACGGGTCGGGCAGGTTCGAGCCGGCTGCCCCGTTCAGTCCCGCACCGCGACCGCCCCGCACCGCGACCACGCCGCACCGCGACCACCCCGTACCGCGACCGGCACAGTACCACAGGCCTCACACCTCCCCAGCCTCGGGCTGGACGCGGCCGCGGAACGGCACTGCACCGCATCGCGGCCGCGTCCAGCCCTCCCTCGCGCGCGTTCCTCGCGCGCGCCGACAGCACAGCACCGCGGTCGCTTCGTCAGGAGTGTCGCCGAATCGGCAGGAGTTTCGGAAATCGAGGTGTGCCGTGGTGCGAGGATGCACCGAGTCACGGGATGGACCCGCCGACGCGCTCCCGGCCGTCGTCGAACTACTCGAGTAGGCTCTCGCCGGTCATCGCGGCCGGCTGCTCGACGCCCATCAGCTCCAGAAGCGTCGGCGCCACGTCGCACAGCGAGCCGCCGTCGCGGACCGCGTGGCCGCCGTCGTCGCCGTCGGGCGTGAGGTAGACGAACGGGACCGGATTGAACGTGTGTGCCGTGTGCGGCTCGGTCTCCGTTCCCATGTCGTCGGCGTTGCCGTGGTCCGCGGTGACGACCGCGTGCCCGCCCGCGTCCGCGACCGCGTCGAGCAGGCGCCCGAGCTGCGCGTCGACCGCCTCGACGGCCTCGACCGCGGCGTCGAAGTCGCCGGTGTGGCCCACCATGTCCGGGTTCGCGTAGTTGAGGACCAGAAGCTCGGGGTCCTCCCGCTCGACGAACCCGACCGCCTCGTCGGTCAGCTCCGGTGCGGACATCTCCGGCTGGAGGTCGTAGGTCGGCACGTCCGGGCTGTCGACGATGACCCGCTCCTCGCCGCCGAAGGCCACCTCGCGGCCGCCGTTGAGGAAGTAGGTGACGTGCGGGTACTTCTCCGACTCGGCGATGCGAAGCTGCTCGAAGCCCGCGTCCGCGGTCACCTCGCCGAGCGTGTCCTCGGGGATCGTCGGCGGGAACGCGACCGGGAACTCGTAGGTCTCGTCGTACTCGGTGAGCGTGACGAGTTCGACCTCGGGCTGGTCGAGGTCGTCCTCCCACGTCGGCACGGTGCCGGTGAGCATCCGGACGAGCTGGCGGGCGCGGTCCGCGCGGAAGTTGAAGAAGACGACCGCGTCGCCGTCCGAGAGGGCCGGCCCGTCCGCGACCAGCGTCGGCTCGACGAACTCGTCGGTCTCGCCGCGGGCGTGGGCCGCCTCGACGGCCTCGATCCCGGAGGCGGCCTCGTGGGGGGCCTCGCGGTTCACGATGGCGTCGTAGGCGCGCTTCGTGCGCTCCCAGTTCTCGTCGCGGTCCATCGCGAAGTAGCGACCCGTCACGGTCGTCACCTCGCCCGTGCCGGCTTTCTCGGCGTGGGCCGCCACCTCCGCGAGGAACTCGTCGCCGATCTCCGGGGCGGTGTCGCGGCCGTCCGTGAACGCGTGCGTCGTCGCGGGAACGCCGTGGGCGACCGCGCCGTCGATCAGCGCCTTCAGGTGGACGACGTCGGAGTGGACCCCGCCGTCGGAGACGAGGCCCATGAAGTGGACGCGGCCGCCGGTCTCGGCGACGTGCGAGAAGGCCGACGCGATGGCCTCGTTCTCCGCGAAGGTGCCGTCCGCGATGGCGTCGGAGATCCGGGTGTACGCCTGCTTGACGACCCGCCCCGCGCCGATGTTGAGGTGGCCGACCTCGGAGTTGCCCATCTGAGCGTCCGGGAGGCCGACGCGCCGACCGTGAACCTCCAGCCGGCCGGACGCTCCGCGGCTCGCGGCGTCGTCGAAGGTGGGCGTGTCCGCGGCCGCCACCGCGTCGCGGCCGGCGTCGCGGCTCGGATCGGGCCCCGGGTCGCCGCCGTCGCTGCCGGCGCCGAGACCCCAGCCGTCGAGGATCACGAGGGCTGCGTGCATGGTCGTGGCGTGGGTGGCTGCCCGTAACTACGCTTCGCTTCGCGCGAACCCCGCCGCTCGGCGAAAATCGGACGACTGCGGCGGGATCTACCGGACCGTTCGCCCCTGCGAACGAAACGAACGGATGTGCCTATTTATGAGTCGAGGGCCGCTTCGATCGGGTATGAACGCGACGCCCCTGATCGCAGTCCTGCTGGCAGGGTGTTGTCTCGTGGGAGGCGTCGGCGGCGTCGGTGCGGCGCCGACAGCACCGATCGACGGCGCGCAGGTCGAAACTCCTGCCGACACGCCCGACGGAACCTCGGAGGCCGACGGAACGGCCGACTCCGAGGAGAACGACACGGCGAACGCGTCGGACGACGGCCCCGGGTTCGGGAGCGCCGTCTCCTCGTTCGTCCAGTCGACGACTGCCGAGACGAGCGGCGAGGTCGACCAGGGGATGTGGGAAGCGCGCGTCGAGGGCAACGTCAGCGCCGAGGCGGTCGAGAACCGCTCCGCGGAGCTGGCCGACCGCGTCGCCGACTTGCGGGAGCGCCGCGCCGCGCTCGCGGCCCGTTACGAGAACGGCAGCCTCACGCCCGGCGAATACCGGGCGAAGGATGCCCGGCTCCGCGCGGAGCTCCGGTCGATCGGCACCGCGGCCGACGAGACGAGCGCCGTCGCGGAGCGCTCCGGCGTTCCGGAGGCGGCTGCCGCACGTGCAAAGGAGGTCGCGGCCGCGGCCAGCGAGGCGAGCGGACGCCCCGCGACCCCCGGCGGCGGACCGCCAGACGGCGTCCCCGGCGAGGGCGCGAACCGATCAGGCAACGGTTCGGGACCGCCCGGCGCGGGGGACGGTCCCGGTACCGGCGCGGGCGACGGCGCTGGGAACGGCGCCGGGAACGGCACAGGCAACGGCGCGGGTGCCGGTGCGGGCGCCGGAGGACCGCCGGACGACGCGGGTAGCGAGGGGAACGGTACCGGAGCCGAGGGCGACGGCGGGGACGGAACGGGTGCGGCCTCGGATCCCGGAAACGGCGACCGCGGTGCCGGCGAGGGGAACGGCCCGGCGTCCGATCGGAGCCCGCCGAACGGGACGGAGGCCGAGCGGACTTCGGAGCCGACCGGCACCCCGGAGTGAGACGACGCCGTCCGGGGCTCGTGGCCCGCGGTCGGTGGGTGGTCGCCGGAGCGCCGTCGGCGTGTTAGACAGCCTTTTAGCTACTCGTCGCTAACCACACGTTAATGGACTCCGCGGTACTGCTCGATCTCCTCGGCAACGAGAACCGCCGGCGCATCCTCCGGCTCCTCTCACACAAGCCGTGTTACGTCACCGAGATCTCCGAGTACCTCGGGGTGAGCCCGAAGGCCGTCATCGACCATCTGCGCAAGCTGGAGGAGGCCGGCCTCATCGAGTCGCGGACGGACGACAAGCGCCGCAAGTACTTCCACATCTCCCGGAGCCTCCGGCTGGAGGTGAACGTCTCGCCGCACGGGTTCGGCGCCAAGAGCGCCTATCCGGCGAGTGCGAACCTCGACATGAACGGGCGCTGTTCGCTGCTCTCGCTCGAGTTGGACCTGGAACCGGAGTGCAACGACATGGCGGAGCTGGCCGCGGAGTTCGGACGGCTCCGCTCGCTCGACCGCGAGCTCTCGCTGGCCCAGCGGTGGGTCCACGGCCGGCTCGAGGAGACGCTCTCCCGGATCGACGAACGGCTCGGCACCGAGGCCGACAGCCAGTTCTACGCCGAGGTACTGGCCGCGGTCGTGGAGACGGACGGCTCCGCGGACGCGGTCGCGGCCGAAGTGAGCGCGCCCGGCGACGCGGTTCGGGACGCGCTCGACAGGCTCGCGGACGTGGGCGTTCTCACGCGCGAGGAGAACGGCTTCGCGGTCCGGTAACCTCCGGCGTCGGCGTCCCGTGGGTCACTCCACGGTCGCGGTCAGTCCCGCGCGGAGGTCGCGTCCGAAGTAGGTGCCGAGGAGCGCGACGACCGCCCCGAGCGCGGTGCCGACGCCGACGAGGCCGACGCCGTACTCCTGCAGGAACTGGACGCCGACCGGGAGGAACCCGACCGACAGGGCGCTCAGGAGTGCGCTCGCCGCGCCGATGCCGGCGCCCGCCAGCGCCGTCTCCGCGTAGCGGCGACGCGAGGCGAGTGCACCGATCAGGAACGCGCCCGCGGCGACGCCGGCGAGTCGCCCGATGCTGCCGCCGACTATCGGGACGAACCCGCCGAGCACCGAACCCGCACCGAGCGTGAGCAGCGCGACGCCGAGCGCCCTGAGCGAGAACGCGCGGCCGCGGACGCCGACGAGCGACACCTGGCCCCCGTCGGTTCCGGCGTCGTCCGCGGACGCGGCGGTGTCGCGCGCTCCGGCGTCGGACCGGTCGATGGAGGGCGTCATACCCGACGGTTCGGCCGCGCGGCCTTTGTTCTTGCGCCGGGCGGAACGACGCGGGTCGGTCCGACGCACCGAGGACAGCACTCAAGCCGGCGGCCCGCGAAGCCCGAGACATGACCGACATCCTCTCCCGACCGCTGGTTCCGGTCGCGAGCGTCGAGGACGCGGAGTCGACCTACGAGGCGCTCCGCGAGTACGTGGACGCTGACGCCGAGATCCACGTCGTCAACGTGATCGAGAAGGCCGGCGGCGCGCCCGACAAAGCGGGCGTCGAACAGCGCGAACTGGCGGCCGAGGAGGCGTTCTCCCTGTTTCGGGACCGCGCCGCGGCGGACGGGCTGACCGTCGAGACGGATCTGTTGTACGGAACCGACGTGGCGGCGGCGATCCGCGAGGCGGCCGCGGAGAGGAGCGCCACGTCGATCGCCTTCCGGTCGCGCGGCGGCGGCCGGATCGTCGACTTCCTCTCCGGAAGCGTCCGGACGAAGCTCGTGACGGAGGTTGACCGGCCGGTCGTCGTACTGCCCCGAGACGAGTAGCTGACGGTGCGGCGACGGCGCGTCTGACGCCCGGCGGACGGGGATTTAACCCGACACGGCGACAACGCCGTGCGAATGAGTCCCGTGCCCGCGTCGATCGCCTGGCTGCTCGTCGGCATCGTGGCCGGACTGATCGGCGCCGCGGTGATGAGCTACCCGATGTCCCGGTCCGCGACCGGGTTCGTCCCCGCGCGCGTCGCCACGGCGCTCGTGACGCGGCGCCGACCCGCCGACGTGCCCCTCCCGCAGGCGCTGGCGTTCCACGGCGTCGCCGGCGCGGGCGCGGGGGCGGTCTACGCCGTGCTGGCGGCCGGACTCGACAGGGTCCTGCCGGCGCTCGGCACGCTTCCCGGTGGAGTCGGGCTCCCCGCACATCTGCTGGCGGCCGCGCTCGTGGCCGGTGCGGTGTACCTCGTGTTCGCGGTCATCGTGTTCCCGCACGCCGGCGGGCGCGCCTACGAGGAGCGCGACACGGAGGTGCAGGGTCGGTGGCTCCGCGCGAGTCTCGCGTTCGGCGCCGCGCTCGCGGTCACGGCGCCGGCGCTCGCGTCCCTGCTGGGGTGACGGAAGGCGCCCGCGGTGGCACACCGGACACCGCCGCGGACCGTATCGCTTTTGCCGCGTCTCGGGGAGGGTTCCACATGGCGAAACAGCCGCACCTGCTCGTCGAGGAGGGCGACGTTCACGAGATCGCGATCATTCCGGGGGACCCGGGCCGCGTCGACCGCATCGCGGACCAGTGTGACGACAGCGAGGTCGTCGCACAGAACCGCGAGTACAAGGTCGTCAACGCGGAGTACGAGGGCTGCGAGCTGACGATCTGCTCGACCGGGATCGGCTGCCCCTCCGCGGCCATCGCCGTCGAGGAGCTGTCGCGCGTCGGCGTCGAGACGTTCCTCCGCTGTGGCACCTGCGGCGGGCTGCAGTCGGACATCGAGATCGGGGACATGATCGTCGCCTCCGGCGCCGCCAAGGAGGAGGGGACCTCCAAGCGCTACGAGTCCGCGAACTACCCCGCGGTGCCGGACTACGACGCACTGACGGAACTCGTCGGCGCGGCCGAGCGCAACGGCGAGGAGGTTCACGTCGGCCCCATCGTCTCCGACGACGCCTTCTACAACGAGTCCGAGGACTTCGTCGACGACTGGGAGGACGCGAACCTGCTGGCCATCGAGATGGAGGCCGCGACGGTCTTCTCGCTGGCGCGCCGGAAGGGCCTTCGCGCGGGCGCCATCTGCACCGTGGACGGCAACCTCGTCGAGGGTACCCAGAAGGGCGCCGACTCGGACGACGAACTGCCCGAGAAGGCCAAGAACAACGTCGAACGGGCGATCAAGATCACGCTGGAAGCCGTCACCGCGCTGTAGGTCGCGAACGCACCGAGGCGGGACCCGGTACCGCGCCCCGCGTCACTCGGGGCGGTCGACGCCGGTGATCTCGAAGCGCGCGCCGCCCGTCGCGCCGTCTGCCACGGCGATTTCCCACCCGTGGGCGGTCGCGATCTGCTTGACGACCCGGAGTCCGATCCCGGTCCCGCTCTCCTTGGTCGTGGACCCGGTCTCGAAGAGGGTCGCGCGGACCTCCTCGGAGATGCCGACGCCCGTGTCCTCGACGAAGAAGCCGTTCGGGAGGTCGCCGATTCGGACGGTGATGTCGTTGTCCCCGTGTTCGACGGCGTTCCGGATCAGGTTCTCGAGTAGCTGGACGACCCGGCTCTCGTCGGCGACGATCCGGCCCTCCGCGGTCACGTCGAGCGCTGTCTCGCCGGTCGTGACGTTCGACCACGCCTCCTCGGCGACGGCCCGGACGCCGACGTGAGTCAGCTCCCCGATCACCTCGCCCTCACGGGCCAGCGTCAGGATGTCCTCGATCAGGTCGTTCATCCGCTCGTGTGCCCCCGCGATCTTCGCGAGGTGGTCGCTGTCAGACTCCTCCATCGCGAGGTCGAGGTAGCCGTCCGCGACCGACAGCGGGTTCCGCAGGTCGTGGGAGACGATGCTCGCGAACTCCGATAACTGCGCGTTCTTCGCCTCCAGTTGCGACTGTTGCTCGCGGTGTTCCAGTTCGTAGGAGAGCCAGCGCGTCAGTAGCTCGACGAACGTCCGCTCCATCTCGGTGAACTCCCGGTCCCGCGGCGCCGTGGCGGCGAAGCAGACCGTGCCGTACAACCGGCCGTTGACCACGATCTTCCCCCCGATGTACGTGCCGAGGTCGAAGCGGTCGAAGGCCGGGCCGTCCGCCCACCCCTCCGCGACCGCGTTCCGTACTGCGAGCAGTCCCGTGTCGGCGGAGACGGTCCTGCGGCAGTACGACTCCCCGAGCGGGCACGTCTCCCCCGGCTGGAGCAGGTCGTGGTCACCGGTCGAGGCGACGACCGTCTGTGTGGTCTCGGTGAGCTCCGTCACGAACCCGTACGGAAGGTCGAGGTACTCACCGCCGATGCGGAGGATCGCCTGCTGTTTCTCCTCGAACGGCGTGGCCGTGTCCGACGCGGTCTCGTAGAGTTCGTGGATCGTGTCGACCGTCTCCTGGAGCTCCGACCGCGTCCGCCGCTGTTCGGTGATGTCGCGGAAGTAGACCGTGAGTCCGGTCTCCGACGGGAACGCGCGAATCTCCAGGTCGGCGTCCAGCGGCTCGTAGTAGGTCTCGAAGGACACCGGCTCCCCGGACGCCACGGCCTCGTGGTACTCCTCGTAGATGTGCGTGTCGACGGCCTCGGGGAACTCCGCCCAGACGTTCCGCCCGAGCAGTTCGTCGGCGTCGCGCCGGAGTACACGCTCAGCCTGCTCGTTGAGGAACGTGAACGTCCAGTCCTCGTCGACCGCGAAGACCGCGTCGGTCATGCGGTCGAACGCCTCCTGTTGGGCGCGTTCAAGCCGTTTGAGCTCCGTTATGTCGCGGTAGAACCAGACGAAGCCGAGTCGGTCGCCGTCATCGGTGCGCGCGACCGCCGAGTACTGGTCGAGAACCGTCCCGTCGGCGAGACGGATCTGCTCGTGTCGAGCCCGTCCGGGGTCGCGATACTGGGCCTCGATGCTCTCCCGGAACGCGTCGGGATCGACGACGCGCTCCGCCGCCGTCTCCAGCGCGAGGTCGGCGTCGCCGGACGCGAGCACGTCCTCGGGAAGGTCCCAGACGTCGAGGAACCGGTCGTTGTACGTGATGACGTTCCGGTCGACGTCGGTGACGAGGATGCCGTCGGGGCTCCCCTCGAACGTCGAACTCAGGAGAGACCGACGGTACTCCAGTTCACGCTCGTACGCGACACGCTCCGAGACGTCCCGCAGGATGTAGACGACCGCCGCCGACCCGTCCCACGTGATCGCGCGTGCGGACCCCTCCACCGGGATCTCCCCCTTCTCCGAGGCGGCGGTCAGACGGTCGTGCTCGAAGGCGGTCCCGTCCTCGGCGGCCACACCGAGCGGCGGCCCCGCGCCGTCGTGTGAGAACAACTCCGAAACGGACGTGTCGTGCAGCTCCGCGGCCGACGCAGTGCCGAACAGCTCCACCGCCGCCGGGTTCGCGTAGACACAGCGTCCCTCGATGCCCACGAGGATCGCGTTCGGCGACGCTTCGAGGATCGCCTCCGCGTGTTCGCGGGCGGTCGTCGCCTCCTCGCTCAGCCGTCGTCGCTCCACGGCGTTCGTGAGGCGCTGGGCGAGGACGCGGTACTGGTCGGTTCCGGACTCCTTCCGCATGTAGTCGGTCACTCCGGCGCTTATCGCGTCGCTGGCGATCTCCTCGGAGCCGCGGCCGGTGAACAGCAGGAATGGCACGTCAGGGTCCTCGGCGCGCACCGTCTCCAGAAACACCAGTCCGTCGGCCTCGGGCATGTCGTAGTCGCTCACGATGCAGTCGAACGTCCGGTCGTCGACGAGCGCGAGTGCCTCGCCGACCGTCGTCGCGGCCGTCACCGCGATCCGGTCGTCGAAGCGTTCGAGGTACGTCCCGATGAGTTCCGCCATCCCCGGCTCGTCGTCGACGCAGAGCACCGAGATCGGAGCGGAGTCCTGCGGCATACCACACACACTCGTCCGAGCGGGAAAAGATCGCCGGGCCCTACTCGTCCTCCTCGCCCATAATCTCGTCCGCGACCTCCTCGCTGTCGCCGCCGAACGCGGAGTCGACGAGGAGATGGCCACCGAGCGTCGACGGCGAGATGACGTGGTCCGCGCCGGCGCGGCGGAGTTTGTCGACGTTCTCGCGCTGTGTCGCGGCCGCGACGATCCGGATCGAGGGGTTGAGTTGGCGTGCGGTGAGGATCGCCAGCGCGTCCTTCGCGTCGTCGTTGGTGGCGACGACGACCGCGCGGGCGTCCTCGATCCGCGCGCGCTCGAGCGGTCCCACGTCGCTCGGGTCGGCGGTGAGCGTCGGGACTTCGTCCTGGCCGAACAGGCGAGCGGTCCGGTCATCCTCGGTGATGACCGCGAACGGGACGCCTCTGTCCGCAAGTTCTTCCAGTATCGGTTCCGTCAGGTCCCCGGAGCCGAGCACGAGGACGTGGCTTTCGAGTAGGTCGAGCTGTCTGTCTGTCATTTTTCCGAGTGCCTTCGAGAGCTGCGCCTCGATCGCGGGCGTGAGCAGGACCCCGAGCGCCACCGCGAACGCGGCCACGTTGATCACGAGCACCGAGATGCCGAACATCCGGCCGATGTCGGTCGACGGCGAGATGTCGCCGTAGCCCACGGTCGAGGCGGTGACGACCGTGAAGTAGAACGCGTCGACGACCGTCTCGATCCCCGAGAACTCATCGCGGAGCGCGAAGGAGCCGAAGGTTCCGTATCCCATCGCCGTCACGAGCGCGGTTCCGGCCGCCAGTTGCGTCGGCGACGGGCGGTACGTCCGCGTGAACCGGCCGCGGTTGATGAGGAGCCCCGGCAGCGAGAGCAACGACAGGGCGACGAGCGGATACGCGAACGCCGACGTCTGCAGGAGCCCCTGTACCGCGGTCAGCGGAAGCAGCACCGCCGTCGAGTACCAGCCGACGCGGTAGCCACGCTTGAGCGCGTAGCCGCTGCCGAGCATCGCGAACCCCGTCAGCGTCCCCGTGAAGCCGACGGTCTGTTTCACCCAGTCCGGGACGTGCGGCGCGAGCGGGCCGGCGACCCCGCCGGTCGAGATGTGGATGAGCCCGACGAGGATCGACAGCACCGCGACGGCGAACGTCAACACGATCGACGCCCGCACGGTGACCCACTCCCGGCTCAGACCCATACCCGCTCGTCGCGGACTGCGAACTTAAACGCCACGCGACGGGCGCGCCGCGGTGCCGACCCTATGCGGCGTTCGGTCCGGCTCCGGTCCGCGTGGCCGCTGTGGACCGCCGCGAACCGGCGTGGACTGCCGCGGACCGGTGTGGAACGCCGCGAACCGCCGACGGCGGTAAGCGTTTAGGTGTGCCGGGAAAGAGGGAGAGCATGACGCTCCCGGTCGAGATCCTCTACGGGATCTACCTCGGCGTGCTGACGGGGATCGTGCCGGCGCTGGTGGCCGGCGTCCTCGGATTCGTGTTCAAGTACTTCACGGGGGTGACGATCCCCGGTTTCGGTGTCGTCGTCCTCGCGCTCGCTATTGCAGGGGTCAACGGCGGCCTGCTCGCGCTCAACGACCCGACCGTGCGCAACTCCGAGCGCGCTCCCGCGGTGCTGACCGCGATTTTGGTCGTGTTGATGCTCTCGCTGTACGCCCACGCGCAGGGTGACAAGCTCGGCGCGACGGCGCCGCGCCGAATGTCCCTGCGCACGATCCGCGACCGCACCCTCTCCGCGGACGTCATCGAGCGCGTCGGCGGCCGTGGACAGGTCCGGATCGACATCGCCGGATCGGTCGGCGACATGGAGGGCTACCCGCCGCTCCCGGCGGCGATCCGAGCCGAGATCACCGACGGCGAGTGGAAGTTCCCGGCGGACGTGCCGCTTTCGGAGCTGGAAACGCGACTCGCCGACCGTCTCAAAACCGAGTACGACCTCCCGGACGTGGCCGTCACCATCGACGAGCGGGCGCGAGCGACGGTCAGCGCCGCGCCGCCGATGGGCGGACTCTCGAAGCGCGTCCCGCCCGGCCAGCGTGCGGTCTCGGTCTCTGCGCTCGTTCCGACGGGGATCGCCCGCGGCGACGAGGTCCGCGTGTTCACCGACGACGGGGCCGTCGAGGGAACAGTGCTCTCCGCGAAGTCCGGCGGACCGGCCGCAAAGCCGAACCCGGCGTCCGCCTCGCCGGGGACTGCAGCCGGCGGTGATGGGGTACCGCGGACCGACGGCGGCGAGGGTGCAGCGGCGGAGGCCCCGCCACCGAGTGCGCCGACGACCACGGGCGGAGAGGGCCGCGTCACGCTCGCCGTCGACCGCGCGGAGGCGAGCACACTGCTGTCGGTCGACCGCGGGCGGGTGCTGGTGGCCTCGCGTGGCACGCACCGGGAGTTCGAGCTGACGACGCTGCTGCGCCGGGCCGGCAAGCGGTTCCGGCGGATGACGGTTCGGGCCGACGGCCCGCTCGACGGGCACTCGCTCGCGGACGCCGCGGTCCGTGAAACGTACGACGTGGTCGTCGTCGCCGCGAAGGCGGAAACGTGGACGGTCGCCCCGCGGGGCGGCGCGACGCTGTCCGCGGGCGACGAGCTCTTCGTCGTCGGGACGCGCGAGGCGCTCGACGGCTTCACGGAGGTGGCGACGTGACCCCCGCGCTCGTCCCCGCGGACCTCGTGAGCAGTATCGCCACCGACGCGAGCGGAGCGGTCCTGCAGGCTTCCGGCGGCGTCACGTTCAACGAGCCGATGCGGGCGGCGGCGACGTTGGTCACGTTCGCGGTCGTGGCCGCGGTCGCAGCGGGGAGCGCCGCCGTCGCGTACCGGTGGTACTTCCGCGAGCGCGTGGGGGAGGGCATCGCCGCGCTGGTCGGCGTCGCGGTCGTCGCGCTCTACCTCAACACGGCGTCGCTCGGGGCGGTCATCGGCGGCACCGAGTACGAACTCCTCCGGCTCGACGCGGTGTTCTTCAACGTCGTCGCCATCGGCGTCGCGGCCGCCGCGGCGCCCGTCGGACTCCACCTCGGCGACGGGCTCGCGACGAACTTCTTCGCGGTCACCGGCGGGAAGCGGCTCGAGGGGGAGGTGAGCGACGTGGTCCGGACCATCGGCCGCGTGACGCCGGTGACGCTCCCCGCGGTCGACGACATCGGCGACATGGACGCCTACGAGCCGGTCGACCCCGAGACGAAGACGGAGATGGCCGACAAGACGCTGCTGTTCCCGCGCCGGCTCACTGTCGAGGAGCTCCGCGACCGGCTCGTGACCCGGATCAAGGAGGACTACGGCGTCGGCTACGTCGACGTCGACGTGACCGCCGAGGGCGAGGTGGAGTTCCTCGCGCTCGGCTCTCGGGCCGCCGGCATCGGCCCGACGCTCGCGCCCGGCACCGCCGCGGTCGCGGTGACCGCCGACCCCGCCAACGCCGCGACGCCGGGCGACGTGGTGCAGGTCTGGAAGCCGGGGGGCACACCGGACGAAGCGGAAGCGGCGGGTGCGGGAGAGTCCGGCGAGGCGGATCAGCGCCCGAAGCGCGTCGCCACCGCGGAGCTCCGTGCGACCGCCGGCGACGTGGCGACGCTGGCGCTGGACGAGGCGGACGCGTCCGCGCTCGACGACCGGACGGTCTACCGGCTGGCCACCCTGCCCGCGGAGCAGCGGGCCGACCGCGAGTTCGCGACCGTCCTGCGGAGTGCCGACGAGACGATGAGCGCGGTCCGCGTCGAGCCGGGGAGTTCCCTCGTCGGGACCACCGTCGCGGACGTGGCGGCGGTCGTCGCCGCGGTCCGTCCCCCGGAGGGGAGCGTTCAGGCCATCCCGCCGCGCGCCTACGCCTTCGCCGCGGGCGATACGGTCTACCTGGTGGGGCGGCCGGACGAGCTCCGCCGCTTCGAGACGCTCGCCGCGGACGGCGAAGATGGGGAGAGCGACGCTGACGCCGTCACCGGGTCCGACGACGTGGACGACGGTGACGGCGTCGATGACGGCGAGTGAGGCCGGTCGGCGGGCGACGCGATCCGTCCTACCGGCACGGAGCCGGGGCGGACGCAATCCTCTTACGCGCGGCCGTGGGCTGTCCGGTATGGAGTGGAAACTGTTCGCCGACCTCTCGGAGATCGCCGGCGGACGCACGGTGACCGTCGACGCCGAACCGGGCGACACGGTCGAGGAGGCGCTCGACGCCCTGCTGGCCGCACATCCCGATCTACGCGACCGGATCATGGAGGGGGACGAACTCGCGGACCACATCAACGTCCTCGTGAACGGTTCGAACGTCGCTCACGAGGAGGGGCTGGAGACGGAGCTCTCGCCCGGCGACGAACTGGCGCTGTTCCCGCCGGTCAGCGGCGGGTAACCGTGGACGGCCGGTCTCCGGTCCCCTGCCGCCCGCGTGGCGCGTAACCGGACTTTTCAAACGCGCCCGTCGCGGAGTGGGACTATGAGCGACGACGAGGGTCACGACGAGGACCACGCGGACGGCCACGACGAGGACCACGCGGGCCACCACGCGCCCCACCGCGAGGAGTTCTCCGAGGACCCGCTCGGACACACGCGCGTAGCGGGGGGAATGACCGTCTCGGAACTGGTCGAGCAGTACGGCCACGCCGGCATCGGCGCGGCGTCGGTCCACGAGGCGGGCGACGTGCTCGCGGAGATGCTCGGCAACGACGACTGCACCGTCTTCCTGTCGCTGGCGGGCGCGATGATTCCGACCGGGATGCGCGCGGTCGTCGCCGACCTGATCCGCGACGGCTACGTCGACGCGCTGGTGACGACGGGCGCGAACCTCACCCACGACGCCATCGAGGCCATCGGCGGGAAGCACCACCACGGCCGCGAGGGGGACCCCGAGAAGTCCGCCCGCGAGCACGACGAGACGCTCCGCGACGAGGAGGTCGACCGCATCTACAACGTCTACCTCCCGCAGGAGCACTTCGCGCTGTTCGAGTCGCACCTCCGCGAGGAGGTGTTCCCGCCGCTGGAGGCGGAGGGGACCGTCTCCATCGAGCGCCTCTGCCGCGAACTCGGGCGCGCAAACGCCGAGGTCAACGAGCGCGAGGACGTGGCCGAGGCGCCGGGCGTCGCCGCGGCGGCTTACGAGAACGACGTGCCGATCTACTGCCCGGCCGTTCAGGACTCGGTGCTGGGCCTGCAGGCGTGGATGTACGCACAGACCGGTGACCTCACGCTGGACGCGCTCGCGGACATGACCGCGCTGACGGACCTGGCGTTCGACGCCGACGACGCCGGCTGCCTGCTGGTCGGCGGCGGCGTCCCGAAGAACTTCACCCTCCAGACGATGCTCGTCACGCCGCGTGCGTACGACTACGCGGTCCAGATCACGATGGACCCCGAGGCGACCGGCGGCCTCTCGGGCGCGAGCCTGGAGGAAGCGCGCTCGTGGGGGAAACTGGAGCGGGACGCACGCAACGCCTCCGTCCACGGCGACGCGACCGTGATGCTCCCGCTGCTGGTCGCGGCCGCCCGCGAGCGGATCGAGTAGTTCCGGCTCCGCCGGCGGTCCGTGTCCGCGGTCGCCCGGCAAGGACCGATTCTTCACGAACGTTTATGACTGTAGAGGGCGCAGGGTAGCGTGATGGCACCCGTAGTACACGAGTAGTCGGGCGGCGACGACGGAATCGGACGGACCGAACGGACCCACTGCCACGCGGTCGACGGACGCCCGGTGGCGCGACGAGACCGCGCCACCCGGTGCGGACACCCCGGCCGAGAGCGAGGCACCGAGCGACGACCGCCCGACGACCGGCGCGGAGGCCGTGGCGCGCGCCCCGGCGACGTTCGACGCGGGCGACACGCGGCGGCTCCGCAACCTGGTGGACGCCGCCAACGGCGTCGTGCGCTGACGCGCCGCTTGCGGTGCTTTTCTGAAGAACGAGCGCCGTCGCGCCGCAGTCAGAAGAGGTCGTCGACGCGATCGCGGGTCGCCGCCTCGGCGCCCGAGTTGTCCACGACCGCGTGCTCGCTCTCGACGGGGTCGTACTCATCGCGGAACATGAGGTGGACCTCGAAGTCGGCGTCCGAGAGCCCGTCGCGCGCCGCGATGCGCTCTTCGACCACGTCCACCTCGCACTCGACCTTGACGAGCCGGAAGGGGACCCCGTGCTCGGCGGCGGCCGCGCGCACGTCCTCGCGGAAGCGGGCCTGCGCGAACGTGGCGTCGAGGACGACGCTCTCGCCGTCCGCGACCTCCTCCGCGGCGCGGTCGATCAGTTCGCCGTACACCCGCTCGGTCTCCGCGTCGGTGTAGTCCGGGTCCGGGAACAGCTGCTTGCGTATCGCGTCCGTCCGCAGGACCTCGCCGTCGACGTGCTCGGCGACGCGGCGCGCGACGGTCGTCTTGCCGACGCCCGGCAGGCCGCAGACGACGACCAGCGCCGGCCCGTCGTCGGTCACGGCGGCCGCGGTCGCGTCGGGGTCCGCCGCGGCGGCGTCGTCGGAGTCGGCGTCCGTCTCGTCCCCCGCGACCCCCGACCGCGGTCGCCCGCTCTCAGCCATCCGACTCGCTCCCCCGGATTCGCCCTCGCCCCGGCGCGGTACTCATTCGGAACCGATCACTGCCGTGGAGTAAATGAAGGTTCCCCTCGCGCGTGCGCTCGCGACGCGGTGGCACGGGGCGGGGAGATCTCGGCGGGACGGGCGACGACGGCCCGGCCCGCCCCCGGAGCCGCGGACTTAACCCGACCGCGGGCGTACGACCGCGCGGCCGATGACGACGCACCGCTCCGAGCCGCCTCGGCACCGGCGATGACGAGCCCTATGAGTGCCGAGGCCAGCTTTTAACGAGAAGCGGATCACGGAGGAGCACGACTGCTGCCACGGTAGGCACGAGCCCCGGCCAATCGCTCACCGGTGAGGCGGACACGGATTTCAGAAAGTCGCCGAGTAACCGATCGGTATGGCGGCCGAGAGCTCCGACAGAGTTCGAGAAATCGCTGAGGTCCGCAGCCTTGCGGAGTCCGAACTGTCCGAGCAGGCGCTCGAACGTGGTCTCGACGACCTGTGGGAGGGCATCGTTCTCGCTCGGTACCTCGACGGCGAAATCGACCGGGGCCTGAACGCGTGACGCTCGCGCCGTCTCGGACGCGGATCGACCGTTCACTCCGTCGAGACTCTCTCTACGACCTCTCTGCTTCGGTACTGCTGTTCGTACAGGTCTTCCCAGGCGGCCTCGTCGAACCCGTTCGATCCGACCGGTTCGAACTGGGTGACTACCACCTGCAACGCGCACTCGGTGCACTGAGCTATCCCGTCGACCGCGAACACTTCGATACCGACGTCGGGGTGGTCTGCGATTCTGGAAACGTCGCCCTCCTGTGCTCGGAACGTCTCATCGCTTCCACAGCCCGGACAGGTATACTCGGTCGCGATCAGGACGTCACCGGAGCTGGGATCCACGGTCTGACGGTAATACTCGAGCGCCGCCATCAGGTGGTCCAGTTCGTTCTCCGCTATCCTGAGTTCGATCGGATCGTCGTTCTTCTGCTCGACGACCTTGTTCATCAACCGGCACGCCGTCTCGAAACACGCCTCCCGATCTACCGTCGTCCGTGAGTCACGGTCGTCCATAGTTGTCTGAACGTGTCGCCCGACGTATCGCGAGTTCGGTCTGGGTCACTGAAAGAGCTCTCCCGTCGGGGCTCGTCCCGACCCTCGATCGAGAGTCGCCGCCTCAGATCCCCGTCTCCAGCGCCGTCTCGGCCCGCTCCAGCACCGTCAGCAGGCGCGGTTCGAGCGCCATGATCTCGTCGGTGCCGTAGACCTCCTGTTGGTCGCTCCAGAGCGACTCGCGCGCCTCGTCGAGCAGGTCGCGGACGGTCGCGAGGCGGTCGTTCGCGGTCTCGGCGTCCCCCTCCGCGGCGGCGTCCGCGGCCGCGGTCGCCTCCTCGGCGGCCTGAGAGAGGCGGTTCAGAACCGTGTTCTCGCGGGTTCGCTCGCGGTCCGCGTCCCCGTCGTCGGACCCACTCCCGTCCGCGAGGTCTCGGGCGAGGTCGCGCACCGCGGCGACCTCCTCGCGGAGCGTGGTCGCGAGGGGCGCCTTCCCGGTTTCGACGCGCTCGCGGACCGCCTCGGTGCCGTCGCCGAACGTCTCGGGCGTGACGCGGTAGGCGCCGGGGCGACCGTCGGCGTCGACGACCTCGACCGTGTAGCGCCCCTCGCGGTGGACCGCGACCGCGAAGCGGTCCGGTTCGGACGGTCGGCCCTCGTAGACGACGCCGGCGTAGTCCTCGACGACCCGCACCGACTCGATGCCGGTCGCGTCGCGGCCGTCGCCGCGGATCCAGCCCGCGTCCTCGTTGGCTACGACCGTCAGCTCCCCGCCCGCGCCGGCGCGGAGGGTGCCGCCCTCGTGGACGAACCCCTGCGCGAGCGGCGCGACGCCGGGCGCGTTGACCGTCAGGTGGTGGTCGCCCGGCTCGACGTGCAGGTAGCCGAAGGTGCCGCCGCGGGTGACCGTCACTTCCGGCCCCTCGCTCGCGAGTCGCACCGCCGCCTCCACCGGGAGTGCGAACAGGGAGACGGTCGCGGCGTCCCCGAGCGCGTCCGACCCGCTGCCGAGCGTGCCGTCGAGCGCCCCCTCCGCGCCCGCCCGGAGCTGCCGGACGCGACCGACCACGCGGTTCCGCAGCCCCGCTGGCTCGGCGCCGTCGATCCGCCGGCGGTGCGCGGGGTCCGTCACGTCCGCGAGGGGGTCCGCGTACCGCTCCTGCTCCCACGGGATGCCGACAGAGGTGATATGGCTCGCGAGGCGGTCCTCCGCGAATCCGGGGACCGCGAACTCGAAGCTGAGTTGCGGACCGACGAAGTCGTCGACCGCCTCGCGGACGGCGTCGAGCGGCTCCAGCGCGTACGTCGCGTCCGCGTCCGTCGGGCTGTCCGGCGGGGCGAGCACGAGCCCCGGCTCCCGCAGGGGGATCTCCGCGGGCGGTCGCGGGAGCCCGCGCCAGTCGCCCACCGTGACGCGCTCGTCGACGAAGTCGTCCCGCCCGACGGACAGGTCGGGATGTTCGTCGAGCCGGTGGCCGTCCAACTCGGGCATCACGAACGGGAGCCGCGCCCCCTCGCCGCGCGGGAGGCCGTAGGCGAACGGGGCCGCGAGCCCCTCCGTCACCTCGATCGCGTCGTTGGTCACGTCCGAGACCCAGTCGTCGGTCGGGAGGCGCTCGAAGCTCGGAACCACGTCGTTCACCTCGCTGGCGCTGGAGTGGGAGCCGACCTCCGAGAGGACGCCGACTCGTCGGCCGTCGCTGACGTCCGGGTCCAGAAACTCGTTGTTCGGCGTCCCCCTCGCGTGCGCGCTCGCGGACACCAGCAGCGGGTCGTCGGTCTCGCGGTCGAGAAACACCTGCAGGAGCTCCCAGTCGTGCCAGTGGAAGTTGACCGTGAACTGGTCGAACGCCGAGTAGAACCAGTACTGAATCGCGTCGACGCCCGGGGCCGCCTCGACGACGTTGTAGAACGCCACCGGTGCCGGCGGAGAGCCGGTCTCCGCGAACGCGGCACTGTACCCGTCGAGCGCCGCGAAGCCGTCCACTTCGCGCCTCTCCCCGGCTTGGACGACGTACGGACGCGGGTCCGTCGGGAACCACTTCTCGAGCGCCCCGAAGTAGAGGTCCGGGGCGTACCGACGGACGCGCTCGGGAACGTCCGCGTTCGGCTCGGCGTCCGTCACGGGGTCCGGATCGGAGGTCGGCGTCCCCTCCGGCGTACCCGCGTCCGGTTGCTCGTCGCCCCGCGAGACCGTCCACGCGCCCGCGACCCCGACGCCGCCGAGCGCCGCCAGTCCGGCGTACGCGAGGAGGCGCCGGCGGCGCTCGTCGGGGCGGTCGGTGTCCGGTTCGTCCGGTTCAGTCATGTGTGTTCGTTGTTACCAAGGGCTGGTAGCTATATCCCTGTTCCCCCGAGCGCCGGGGCGCACGACGGCCGTGCCGTCATACGCAAGCTTTTGACCCCCGAGGAAAAACGCGGAGGCGAACCCGGTTCCGCGTATCATGGCTCCCGACCCCTCCATCTCCGTCCTCTACGTCGACGACGACCCGGCGCTGCTCGACTTGACGGAGCAGTTTCTGGAGTCCGAGAACGACGCGCTCGCGGTCACGACCGCGAAGGGCGCTCCCGCCGCGCTGGACCTGCTCGAGGAGCGCTCCTTCGACGCGGTCGTCTCGGACTACCAGATGCCCGAGATGGACGGGCTCGAACTCCTCCGCACGCTGCGGGAGCAGCGCGACTCGGACGTGACGTTCATCATCTTCACCGGCCGCGGGCGCGAGGAGGTGGCGGTCGAGGCGCTGAACCTCGGCGCCGACCGCTACCTCCAGAAGGGGGGCGACCCGACGGCCCAATACGGGGTGTTGGTGCAGGCCATCGAACAGGAGGTCGCGCACCACCGGACGCGGACCGCGCTGGAGCGCCGCGAGCAGAACCTGCGGATCACGCTGGAGTCCATCGGCGACGCGGTGATCGCCACCGACGAGACCGGAGCGATCGAGCGCATGAACGGCGTCGCCGAGGACCTGACCGGTTGGGAGCGCGAGGACGCCGTCGGGCGCCCGCTCCCGGAGGTGTTCGACATCGCCAGTCAGGAGACCGGCGAGCCGATGGAGAGCCCGGTCGAGGAGGTGCTCGAACACGGCCGGACCGTGGGGCTCGCGAACGGGACGGTGCTGCGGACCCGCGAGGGCGACGAGCGGATCATCGCCGACAGCGCCTCGCCCATCACCGACGAGGACGACGCCGTCGTCGGCGTCGTCCTGATCTTCCGGGACGTGACGGAGACGTACCGCGAGCGTGACCGGCGGCGCCGCCAGCGTGAGGCGGTCGTCGACCTCTCGACGCACGAGGCGGTCGTGGAGGGGCGCGTGGACGAGGCGGCGGCGCTGATCGCCGAGACGATGGTCTCGGTCCTCGGGGTCGCACGCGCGTCGGTGTGGCTGTTCGGCGACGACCGCGAGACGATGACGTGTCTGGACCTGTTCGAGCGGGACGAGGGCGTTCACGAGTCCGGCATGACGCTGTCTGCCGAGGCGTACCCGAACTACTTCGAGGCGCTGATCAACCGCCGGGCGGTCGCCGCCGCGGACGCCGCCGCGGACCCGCGGACCGCGGGGCTGACCGAGTCGTACCTCGATCCGGAGGGGATCGAGTCGATGCTCGACGCGACGGTGCGCCGCGGCGGCGAGGTCGTCGGCGTGCTGTGTGCGGAGACCGTCGGCGACTACCGCGAGTGGACCGAGGACGAGCGCCGGTTCGCGGGCGAGTTGGCCGACCAGTTCGTCCTGGCGCTCACGAACCGCACGCGGCGCCGGCGCGAGACCGAACTCCGACGAAAGACGCGAAGCGCGCGGACGTTGTTCGAGCAGTCGCCGACGGCGGTCCTGGAGCTGTCGCCCGACCTCGAGATCCGGCGCTGGAACGACCGCGCGTCGGCGCTGTTCGGCTACGACGCCGCCGAGGCGGTCGGCCGACACGTCGCCGCGCTCGTCCCCGACGCGGACGAGGCGGAGGTGACGGCCTCGTGGGCCGAGCGCGTCCCGCGCGACGAGCCGACCTCGTTCGTCCGACGGAGCGTGACCGCGGACGGGACGGTGTGCCGCTTCGAGTGGCACGTACGGACCGTCGTCGGGGACGACGGCGACCCGCGGAGCGTCCTCGCGTTCGTGACGCCGGTCGACGACGCATAGGTCCCGTCTCAACCTCGGCCGGTTCGGCGGTCCGAAGCGACGACCTTCGACACCGACCGCGCCCGAAAGCGGTAAGCCGGGGGACGCGCAACTCCGCCCATGGAAGCGTACATCCTCGACGAGGACGAGGAGAAGCTCGCCCCGGCCGTGGTCGTCGCGACGATCGCCTTGCTCGGGCTGTTCGCGTTCGGGTTCCTCTTCCTCCTCGTTCGATCGGTCCTGTGAACCGCCGCGGTGGCGCTCCCGGCGCCGTGAGCGGGGGCGTCGGCGCGGTCGTCAGGCTGCTTGACCGACGCCTCCGAAGAGCCGGGGATCCGCAGCGTCCGGCGCGTTCCAAACCGTTTATACCCGGCCGACGGGAATCGGTGTGTATGCCGCGAGAGCAGAAGCAGGTTCGCGAACTCCAGGAGGGGAGCTACGTCATGATGGACAGCTCGCCCTGCAAGATCAACCACTACAGCACCGCGAAGCCGGGGAAGCACGGCAGCGCGAAGGCTCGCATCGAGGGGAAGGGCGTCTTCGACGACAAGAAGCGCTCGCTCTCGCAGCCGGTCGACGCGAAGGTGTGGGTCCCGATAATCGAGCGGAAGCAGGGTCAGGTCGTCTCCGTCTCCGGCGACGACGCGCAGGTCATGGACCTCGACACCTACGAGACGTTCACGATGCGCATCCCGGAGGACGAGGACTTCACCTCCGACGACAACATCGAGTACCTCGAGTACGAGGGCCAGCGGAAAGTCGTCGGGTAGTCGCAATGTTCCCCGGCGCGACCGCCGACCGCGAAGCTGCTTCCTACGTGGTCGTCGGCGCGCCCCTCGACGCGACGACCACGTTTCAGCCGGGCACCCGGTTCGGACCGGACCGGATCCGGCGCTTCTCCGAAACCTTCGACGACTACGACCGCCGCACCGACAGCCGCTTCTCCGCGCTCGGCGTCCACGACGCGGGCGACGTGGCGCCGTGGGACGACGTGGAGAGCTACCTCGACCATCTCGCCGGCGAGCTCCGGGCAGCGGTCATCGACGACGCCGTTCCGCTCGCGCTCGGCGGCGAGCATACCGTCACCCACGCGGGCGTCGACGCCGTGGAACCTGACGCGCTCGTCGTGCTCGACGCGCACCTCGACCTGCGGGACGCCTACGACGGCAACCCGCTGAACCACGCCTGCGTCACGCGCCGCGCGCTCGACGACCTCGGCGTCGACCGAGTCACCGTCGTCGGCGCACGCACCGGGTCGCCCGAGGAGTGGGACCGCGCCGCCGAACCCGACGTGGAGGTCGTCGCGCCCGAGGACGCCCGCGCGTGGATCGACGGCCTCGGTCCCGACGCGTTCGCCGGCGAATCCGTCTACCTCTCCGTCGACATCGACGGCGCCGACCCGGGGTTCGCCCCCGGAACGGGGACGATGGAGCCGTTCGGGCTCTCGCCCCGCGAGATGCGCGACGCGGTGCGAGCGGTCGCGCCCGCGGCCACGGGGTTCGACGTGGTCGAGGTGAACGACCGCGACGACGGACAGGCCGCGGCGCTCGGCGGGAAGCTCCTGCGGGAGTTCGTCCACGCCCACGCCGCGGCGGACCGGTAGCGCCCACGCCGCGGCGGGCGAGCGGACCGCCGCCGGAGCCGCCGCTCGAACCGCGGCCGGCGGGACCGCGTCCGTCGTGCGGTCCCGCAACCTCTTTCCCGACTCTCCGCCAACCGCGAGCCATGAGTCACGGACCCCTCGACGACGACGCGGTCGAGAGCTATCGGGAGGCCGGCGCGGTCCTCGTGGAGACGATGAACGAGGCCCGGGAGATGGTCGAGCCGGGCGTCACCCACCTCGAAGTCGCGGAGTGGGCCGAAGACCACGTCCGCGACCAGGGGGCCGGACTGGCGTTCCCGGTCAACATCAGCGTCGACGAGGAGGCGTCCCACGCGACGCCGGGCCGCGGGGACGACACCGAGTTCGGCGACGGCGACATGGTCTGTCTGGACGTCGGCGTCCACGTCGACGGCTACATCGCCGACGCGGCCGTCACGGTCGACCTCTCGGGGACCGACGAACTCGTCGAGGCCTCGGAGATGGCGCTGGAGGCGGCGCTCGAGGAGGCCGGTCCCGGCGTGCCGGTCGGCGAGATCGGCGCGGCCATCGAGGACGTGATCCGCGGCTACGGCTACACGCCCGTCCTCAACCTCTCCGGGCACGGCGTACAGAAGTACGACGCACACACGGGACCAAACGTCCCGAACCGCGGCGTCGACCGCTCCGTGGAGCTCGAACCGGGGCAGGCGGTCGCCATCGAGCCGTTCGCGACCGACGGCCGCGGCAAGGTCGGCGAGGGGACGACCGAGGAGATCTACGAGCAGGTGAGCGACCGGAGCGTCCGCGACCGGCGCGCCCGAAAGGCGTTAGAGCAGATCGAGGCGTTCGACGACCTCCCGTTCGCCGCGCGGTGGCTGGAGGGCGCGGGCACCGAGATGGCCCTCAAGCGCCTGAAACAGAAGAACGTGGTCAAGGGGTACCCGGTGTTGAAGGAGGAGGCGGGACAGCTCGTCAGTCAGGCGGAACACACGCTGCTCGTGACCGAGGACGGTATCGAGGTCACGACCGCAGGCATCCACTCGTTCGACTAACCCCGCCGGCCGCGGTCGAGGCGACTCGTCGTCGAGGCCCTCGAGGCCGAGGGCCCCCGCGGCCGACGCGGTCCGCGAGCGGTTCACAAAAGACGGTCAGGCGTTGTTCATCCGCGTCGCGGTTTCGGTGCCACACTCCGTACAGGTCGCGATCCGGTACGGCTCGCGCGAGAACTGCGCGTTCTCGTCCTTCTCGCTCTCCGTCCGGATCTCGACGCTCACGTCGTGGACCGTCTCCCGGCCGCACTCCGAACAGGCCTCACGAACGACGTCCGGGTCGGAGGGTTGTGTCGCCATGTGGACTCCGTTATTCGGGAAGCCCGGATAAAGACTCTTGAAGGAATATTGAAACTAACGGAGTGGATCCGGTGGCCGATTCCGGCGGGAGCAGCCCGCACCCGCCGGAGTCACCGACGACGCGGCGTGGCGAGCGTCGGTGCTGCAGGCCGCCACAGACGCCCCGGCCCGGACGCGGTCGAGGTGTCGTGCGTCGGGACGGCGGGTCCGACCGGGAAGGTTGAAGGCGCGCCCCCTCTCCCTGTCGGCATGGAACGGCTCTACGCACCGTGGCGCATCGAGTGGGTCGAGCGCGAGGCGGACCCGATCGACGGCTGTCCCTTCTGCGTGCTGCCGGAGCGGGCCGACGACCGTGACTCCCGGATCGTCGCGCGCGGCGACCACAACTTCCTCCTCCTGAACAACGCGCCGTATAACCCCGGCCACGCGATGGTGATCCCCTACGACCACCTCGACGCGTGGGGCGCCCTGTCGGACGCCGCGATGCTCGAGCACGGGCAGCTGAAGGCGGCGACGATCGCCGCGATGGAGGACGCGATGGGCCCGGACGGCGTCAACACGGGGATGAACCTCGGGGGCGGCGCGGCCGGCGGCTCCATCGACGAGCACGTCCACACGCACGTCGTTCCTCGGTGGAGCGGCGACACGAACTTCATGCCGGTCGTGAGCGACACGAAGGTGATCGTCGAGGCCGTCGACCGGACGTGGGCGCACCTGCGCGAGGCGTTCGCGGACCTCGACTGCGCGGTCGACGGAGACGCCGCGGGCGCGCCGGCGGACGACGCGGACGAGGGAGCGAGCGACCCGACCGACGCGGTCCGCGTCTCCTTTTAGGCGGCCGCCCGAACGCCCGTCCATGAGCGACGGCGACCTCGGTACCCCGGTGTTGGACAACCACCTCCACCTCGACCCGCGGCACGCCCGCGGCGTCGAGGCGGTGAAGGACTTCGCGCGCGTCGGGGGCACCCACCTGCTCGTGGTCAACAAGCCCTCCTGGCACCTCGGCGTCGAGGCCGACGAGCCCGAGGACTTCCGGGCGGTGTTCGCGGAGACGCTCGACGCGGTCGCGGACGCCACCGAGGTCCTCCCCGGCCGCGCGTGGCCGGTCCTCGGCGTCCACCCCGGCCTGATCAGCCGGCTCGTCGACGAGCGCGGCTTCTCACCCGAGGCGGCCAGGGACCTGATGTGCGGCGGGCTGGAGGTGGCCGCGGAGTTCGTCGCGGACGGGCGCGCGCTCGCGCTCAAGTCCGGCCGGCCGCACTACGACGTGAGCGACGCGGTCTGGGAGGCCTCGAACGCCGTCACGAAGCGCGCGTTCGAGCTCGGCGCGGAACGCGACTGCGCGGTCCAGCTCCACACCGAGGCCAGCGAGGACCTCACGGAGCTGGCCGAGTGGGCCGAGGCGCGCGGCCTCCCGGCACAGAAGGTCGTCAAGCACTACGCGGGCGGGCGGCTCCGCGGCCCGACGCCGAGCGTGATGAGCGAGAAGGACCGCCTCCTGACCGCGGCCGAGGCCGGCGAGCCGTTCCTGATGGAGACGGACTTCGTGGACGACCCCGACAAGCCGGGGATGGTGCTCGGTCCGAAGACGGTCCCGCGCCGGACGCGCTGGCTCCTGGAAGAGGGGTACGGGGCGGCCATGCGGACCGCGCACGTCGAGACGCCGCGCGAGGTGTACGGGATCGACACCGAGGCGACGCTGGACCGCTGAATCCTCTCACGGCCGCCGTTTCGAGCAGTCCGTGTCACGCCGGGACGCGGAGCCGAGGGATCGGAAAGGCCTTTGAGTGGTGCGGGCGACGTTCGGGACATGACTGACGAGGAGGAGGGAATAGAGACCTTCTACTCCGCCGAACGCTGGCAGAACTGGCTCGACCGCGTCGAAGAGGAGGACCTCGATCCCGAGAACGAGGACTCCGCTCGACTCCTGTTGAACCTGCAGGACGACGCCGCAATCGCGGTCGCGAAGATCCTCGCCGCCTACGAGGAGGGGCGGGTCGACGAGGACCGCGCGGTCGAGGAACTCGGCGACGTCCGCGACATCGTGCTCTCGGAGGTCGACTTCGACGACGAGGACAAGCTGATGCTGATCGACGGCGTCCAGACCTCGCTCGTCCCCGTCTTCTACGCCGCCGAGGAGTACATCGTCGCCGGCCCCACCGAGGGCGACGTCGACGAGTTCGTCCGCGCCGCGGCCGGCGCGGAGGCCGACGAGGACCTCGACGCCGCGCTGGGCTACGTCGTGCAGGCCGGCACGCGCGTCATCGACGGCGACACGCTGGACGTGGACCTCCTGGAGGAGTTCGAGTACGGCCTCGTCTCCGAGTGGGTCAACGGGCTCGACTCGCTCCAGTCCGCGCTGGAGGACCCGGAAGTCGTCGAAGAAGAGGGCTGAGACCGCCGCGGTTCCTCAGAAGACGAACACCGTCGCGGTCGTCTCGTCCTGCGTGCCGTCCTCCGTCTCGAAGAAGATCGTGAACCGCAGGTACTGGCCGTCCATGGAGATCGGCTCGATGTTTTGGCCCTGCCCCTGAATTCCCCGGAACTCGTACAGGTATATCTCTCCGCGTTCGTCGACGCGGATCGTGGCTTCGTTGTCCAGACTCACCTGCGTTCCGAACGCGAGGTTGCTGTTACCGCGGTCCCCCGCCTCGTAATTGCCGTCGTTCGCGTCCCGAGCATCCGGGTCGGAGTCTGCGACGTTGATGAACACCTCTCTGTTCCAACCGCCGTCGCCGCCACTATCCTCCTTGAGCCGGTTCGCGCCAGTGCTCGTCTTGTCGATCCGGATGCCGGTTATCGTGATGTTCTCAGTTCCCCTGTTTCGGAGGTCGACGATCACTCCCGTGTCTCCCCCGCTTGGTCCGTCCGGAACGGCATCGAGGATCTGCAGATCGGCGAAGGAAGGGCCCGTCCCGGCGCCGGTCGACGTCACGCCGATGTCGATCGTCGCGGTCTCTGCGGGGTTCCCGCCGCCGTCGACGGTCGCGTCGACCGCGTCCGCGCCGGCCGCGAGCGCGTTACCGCCGTCGGTCGCCGAGTAGACGACGGTCGCCGCGCCGTCCTCGTTCGTGGTGACCGTCGTCGCGTTGGTCGGCGTTCCGTTGACGAGGAACTCTCCGCGGTCCGCCGCGAGTTCGACGGTCGCGCCGGAGACGGGGTTGTTGAAGCGGTCGCGCACCTCGAAGGCGAGTTCCGTCCGGGCGCCGGTCTGTAGCGACCGCGTCGCGGACCCTTTCGGGATGACGTACGAAGCGCCCGGCTCGCCGACCGCGCTCGCGTCGTTGCGCTCGCGGACCTCCAGTTGCGCCATGCGGAGTTCGTAGGTCCGGGTGCCGTTCAGCGTCACCTCGACGCGGCCGCCCGCGGTCGCGCTCACGTCGTCGACGCGGGGGTTCGCGAGCAGCGACTGGCCCGTCCGGTTCACCCACTCGGAGGCGGAGATCCCCGGCGGCGCGTCGAGCCGGAGCCTGATCGGGTCGTCGTTCTCGCCCGTAATCGTCACCGTCCGCTCGGTCGCGCTCACGGGGTCGGTCGTCAGCGCGACCGCGTCGCCGCCGGCCGAGACGTCACCCTCCACAAACGTGAGCGTGAGTCGGTCGCCCTGCAGCAGCGACTGTCCCGTCAACGGGATCTGGCGACCGTCGCTGTGTCTGTACGCCTGCTGGCCGGTGACGACGACCGGCTGGCCGCCGAACACGTTGTAGTCCGGCCGGAACGCGACGTCTCGGGTCGAGTAGTTCGTCCCCGAGAGCGCCGTGGCGACGAACGTCCGCGTGTTCGTCGCCTCGCCGTCGACCGCGGTCACGTTCTCCAGCGTGACGTTCCGCGCCGCGGTCGCGGTCACCCTGTTGTCGGGCGGGCCGGGGTTGACGAATATCGCCCGGGCCGGATAGCTGACGCCGGTCCGGATCGTGGTGCCGACGCTCACGTCGCGGCCCGCGGCCGCGATCACGTCGTTCTGGAGGTCGATCATGTCCTCGCTCGCCTCCTGGTAGGCGTTGAACTCGACGCCCCGGTTCTGCTCGGGGACGACGGTCGCCTGATACAGCGAGAGCCCGATGATGAGGAATCCGAACAGGATCACCGCCCCGACCTGTGCGGACTGCCCCCGATCGGCCAGGCGAAGATCCATTGTCACCCTTCACCCGTCCGAGCGTCAAAACAGTTCTCCCCGGAGCGCGGTCCGCGGAGCGTGTGCCGACCGAACGCGTCCTTCAGCCTGAAACGATCCCCAATGTACTTACGCCTCTCCCGATCCAGTGTAACCGGTGCGTGGGCAGTCGGAGACCATCGGCGTGGTGTTGCTGATGGGTGTGGTGGTGGTGGTGTCGACGACCATCGGGGTCGCGTCACTGGCGACGTTCTCGGGCGCGGACGAGCGAGCAAGCGGGGCGACGCTCCTCGACGCGACCGTGAGCGACGATTCCGTTCGGATCCACCACACCGGCGGCGAGCCGCTGGACCCCGAGACCACCGAGGTGCGTCTGCAGACTCCCGAAGGAACGACAGTCTACCGGATCGCCGACGACGGGAGTCTCGACGGCGAACCTCCCTTTTCGGCCGGCGACCGGTGGACGCTCTCGGGGCCGCCGTACTCACCCGGCGACGAGGTCACGGTCGCGGTCGTCGACACGGCCGACAATGCGGTCCTGCTCAGCCTGACCGACCGCGTTCCGGCGGCCGCGGAGGCCGATACTACGCCGACAGCGACGGAGACGGGCGGGCCGACCGAGACGGACGAACCCACCGAGACGGGCGAGCCAACCGAGCCGGAAGAGCCGACGGAGCCGGAACTCGTGATCGAGTCGACGGGCGGTCTCGGTGATGGAACCGCGCTACGTGAGTACGAGCCAGCGGTGAAACTGCGGTCCGACGAAGGAGACGCACGCAATGTGAGCGTGACGCTGACCATAGAGGGCCCCGAGTCGTTCTCACGGACCACGGAGGTCGGCGACGTCGATGCCGGAGCCTCCAGGTCCCGGAGTTTCGCCGTCGGCCGGTTGAGCGAGGGCGAGTACGAGTGGGAACTCACGGTCGAGGCCGAGAACGCGGAGGCCGTCGAGTCAGAGGGCGAGTTCGAGGTCGACAGCGGCGTCTCCATGCGCGTGGAGGACCTCAGCTACGAGGACAGCGACGGGGGACAGTTCGTCACCTCCGTCGATGTCGAGGACGCGGGCGACGACTTCTCGCACGTCCGGATCGTGCACGAAAACGTTGACGACGGGAGTGCGACCGAGACGGCGTCCATCGACGCCGCGCGCGGGAGCGTGAGATACGGGCCTCGCGGTGGTACCTACGGCGACGAGTTCCGTGTCCGTGCGGAGGTCGTCTACGACGACAACGAGGGCGGAACCGAAGTCGTCGCCACGCGCTCGCTGGAGGTGACTGCCGGAGACGGCTCCCCGGACGAAAACGACGACCTCTCGACGGAGACGTCGCCGGAATTCGACACCGTCGACATCGAAACGTCCGGGAACAGTGGAAAATACACGGTCGACTATGCAGTCGACGGCTCCTTCGACCGCGTGGAAGCGTACATGATCGGGGACGAGGAGGGCTACGCTAAGGGAACCTCCACGAAACCGAAGGGCAAGATCAAGCTCAAACCTAAAGACGGAGACGAGTTCAAGATCATCGTTCTACTGTACGACGAAACCGGTGCGGTCGTGGAGGCACGAGTAGAAGAAGTCGAGGTCGACGACTGATTTTTCGACGCGTGACGTAACGCCTCATCGACAAGCCCATATGCCCGCTTCGTGAAGAATCGGGCATGACCACGGTCGGCATCGACGCCATCGAGATCCGAACGGGGAAGCTGAAGCTCGACCTCCCGAACACGTTCGCGCCGGAGAAGGGCGACGACCCGGAGAAGTACACGAAGGGGCTCGGCCTACAGGACTCCTCGTTCCCGGACGTGTACGAGGACATCGTCACGATGGGTGCCAACGCGGCAAAGCAGCTGATGGACCGCAAGGGGCTGTCGCCGTCGGAGATCGGTCGGATCGACGTGGCGACGGAGTCCGCGTTCGACCACTCGAAGCCCGTTTCGACGTACATCGCGGGCTGTCTGGAGCAGGTCTACGACGGCGACTTCCGCCACGCCAACAAGGGCGAGCGCAAGTTCGCCTGCGTCGCGGGGACGCAGGCCATCGACGACGCCTACAACTGGATCCGCGCGGGGCGGAACCGCGGCCGCGCGGCGCTCGTTATCTGTACCGACACCGCGCTGTACGCCCGCGGGGACCCCGGCGAGGCGACGCAGGGGGCGGGCGCGGTGGCGATGCTCATCGACGAGGACCCGGACCTGGTGGCGCTCTCGGACGACCAGGGGTACGGCTCGATGGACGAGACGGACTTCCTGAAGCCGAACCAGCAGTTCCCCTCCGTCGACGGCAAGCGCTCGATGCAGGTGTACCTCGCTCGCATGCGCGAGGCGCTGGAGGACTACGAGTCGGTCGCGGGCAAGATCGAACTGGACGACTTCCAGTACGCCCCGTTCCACACGCCGTTCCCGGGGATGGTCCGCAAGGCGGCCCTACTCGCGTACAGACACGTCATCCGCGACACGGAGCGCGAGGAGGAGCTCGCGGAGGAGATCGGCCGCCAGCCGCGCGAGGACGAGTACGAGGACCGCGAGGCCTACGAGGAGGCGATCCGCGAGCACATGGACGAGCTGAAGGACACCGAACAGTACCAGACTTGGTACGCGAAGACCGTCGAGCCGACGCTGGAGCTGTCCAGCAAGGTCGGCAACTGGTACACCGGCTCCGTCCACGTCGCCCGCGTGAGCGCGCTGCGTGACGCGGTCGAGAAGGACCTCGACTTCGCGGGCGAGACGCTGTTGGTCGGCTCCTACGGCTCCGGCGCGCAGGCGGAGATCCACACCGAGACGGTGCAGGACGGCTGGCGCGAGGAGGTCGAGGCGCTCGACATCGACGAGCAGCTCGCGGCCCGCTACGACCTGACGTGGAGCGAGTACGAGGACGTTCACGACGTTCACGAGTACGACGAGGACGTGGGACACGAGATGATCGAGCAGTTCACCACGCCCTCCGAGGAGTTCGTCTTCACGGGCTGGGGCCGGATGAACGAGCGGCAGTACGACTACGTCGAATAGCGCCTCGAAGGCGACCGCGACCGAATTTTTCTCGCCCGCGGTCGGCGGTGGACTCACGGGTGGAGCCGCACCGATCCACAGAAAATCCGGCCGATGCGGTGCTGATGCGGTGCAGGTGCGGTGTGGTGCGGATGCGGTGCGGGTGCGGTGTGGTGCGGATGCGGTGCTGATGCGGTGTGGTGCGGATGCGGCGCAGGGCGGTCGCGGTGCGGTTTTCTGTCGAGGTTGTGGTACCGCGGCGGCGCGAGGGCGCGCAGCGCCCGCAGCGCCGACCGCGGCCCCTTTTTGATCGACATTTTTCAAGGAGCGGTGAGCGCGCCGCCTGCGGCGCGCGAACCCGACCGCAGAAAAAGGTCGAGGGGAAGCCTTAAATCGATGTACAGACTTGTACATCGTAAGACGAACCTATACATTGGTGCCCACAATGAACATCCAGAACACCATCGAGCGCGTGACGGAGGGGGAGGACCTGACGGTCGAGGAGGCGCGGGAGACGGCGCGGCAGGTCTTCGAGGAGGCGAGTGAGGCGCAGATCGGCGGGCTGCTGACCGCGCTGCGCGCAAAGGGCGAGACGGAGGCGGAGATCGCCGGCTTCGCGCAGGGGATGCGGGACGTGGCGCGGACGATCGAGCCCGACGGCGCGCCGCTGGTCGACACCTGCGGCACCGGCGGCGACGACTACGACACGATCAACGTCTCCACGACCGCGGCCATCGTCGCGGCGGGCGCGGGCGTGGCGGTCGCGAAACACGGCAACTACTCCGTCTCTTCCTCCTCGGGGAGCGCAGACGTGCTGGAGGTCGCGGGCGTCGATGTGGAAGCGGAGCCGCCGGCGGTCGAGGAGGCGATCGAGCGCGACGGCATCGGGTTCATGCTTGCGCCGGTGTTCCACCCCGCGATGAAGGCGGTCATCGGCCCGCGGAAGGAGCTGGGGATCCGAACGGTGTTCAACGTGCTCGGGCCGCTGACGAACCCCGCGGGCGCCGACGCGCAGGTGCTCGGCGTGTACGACCCCGAACTCGTCCCGCAGATCGCCCGCGCGCTCTCACACATGCCCGTCGAGCGCGCGCTGGTGGTCCACGGGTCGGGGATGGACGAGATCGCGCTCCACGACGAGACGACCGTCGCGGAGGTCGACGGCGACGAGGTGACCGAGTACGCGATCGCGCCCGAGGACCTGGGCCTCGAGCGGGCGCCGATCGAGGACGTCTCGGGGAGCACGCCCGAGGCGAACGCCGCGGACCTCGAGGGGATCGTCCGCGGCGACGTGACCGGCCCGAAGCGTGACCTGATCCTGGCGAACGCGGGCGCGGCGGTGTACGTCGCGGGACTCGCCGACTCGCTGGAGGCCGGCGTCGAGCGCGCGGCCGCCGCCATCGACGAGGGCGACGCGGCCGCGAAGTTCGAGGCGCTGTGCGGTGACGACGCGGACCGTGCGGGCGCGGAGCCGGACGCCGCCGCGGGGGCGGACGCGAACTGATGGCCAGAGCGAAGATCTGCGGGCTGACGCGCGGTGCCGACCTGCGTGCGGCCGTCGAGGCGGGGGCCGACGCGGTCGGCGTGATCGCCGAAGTTCCGGTCGATACGCCTCGCGAGGTGGACCCCGCCGTCGCGGCCGAGTTGCTGGCGGAGGTGCCGCCGTTCGTCACCGCGACACTGGTGACGATGCCCGACTCGGCCGAACGCGCGGTCGAACTCGTGCGGACGGTCGAGCCGGACGCCGTCCAGCTACACGGCGAGTGGACCGCCGACGAGGTGGGCTACGTCCGCGCGGAGACCGGCGTGAAGGTGCTGCTCGCCGTCGACGCGGACGACGAGAGCCGCGCGGAGCGACTGGACGAGGCGGCCGACGCGCTCGTGGTCGACTCCACGACGGAGTCGGGCGCGGGCGGGACGGGCGAGACCCACGACTGGGAGGCGACCGGTCGGCTCGCGGAGCGGTTGGTCTCGCCGGTCGTGCTCGCGGGCGGCCTCACGCCGGACAACGTCGCGGAGGCGGTGGCGACCGCGGACCCGTTCGCGGTCGACGTGGCCTCCGGCGTGGAGCTGCGCGGCGGCGAGAAGGACCACAACGCCGTCGCGCGGTTCGTCGCCAACGCGGGTCGGGAGGTCGAGGTCGCGTGACGGAACTGGACCTCTCGCGTGAGGCGTTCGTCGAGCACGCCGCCGACGCCGACGGCCCGGCCGTGGTGCGCGTCGCGGCGGAACTCGACCCGGACGTGACGCCGCTGACGGCGTACGCCACGCTCGTCGGCGACAGTCCCCACGGCTTCCTGCTGGAGTCGGCAGAGAAGGTCGCCTCCAGCGACCCCGACGGCGCGTTCGCGCCGGTCACGGACGCCGACAAACACGCGCGCTACTCGTTCGTCGGCTACGACCCGGAGGCGGTCGTCTCCGTGTACCCCGACCGGACCGACGTGAAGCGACTCGGCCCGGCCGCGGCCCTCGTGGGGGACGAGCGAGCGGACGGCGAACCGGCGGACGGCGAGCCGGCGGACGTGCTCGACCGCGTGCGCGAGGCGTTCCCGAGCGTGGAGCGCCGGAACTTCCCCGACCGGGACAGACAGACGCTCTCCGGCGGGTTCGTCGGGTTCCTCGCCTACGAGGCCGTCTACGACCTGTGGCTGGAGGAGGTCGGCGTCGAGCGCCCGGAGACCGACTTCCCTGACGCGGAGTTCGCGCTCACGACGCGGACGGTCGTCTTCGACGACGTGGAGGGGACCGTCGACCTGGTGTTCACGCCGGTCGTGCGCGAGGGGGACGACGCCGGCGCGGTGTACGACGAGCTCGCCGCGGAGGCCGAGGCGGTCGCCGCGGACCTCCGGACCGCCGACACTCCGGAGCCCGGCGGGGTCCGCGTGACCGAGGAGCGCGCGGGGCCGCAGGAGGCCTACGAGGACGCGGTGCGCGCGGCGAAGGAGCACGTCCTCGACGGCGACATCTATCAGGGCGTCATCTCGCGCAAGCGGGAGCTGACCGGCGACGTGGACGCGATGGGGCTGTACGCCGCGCTGCGGGACGTGAACCCCTCGCCGTACATGTACCTGCTGCGCCACGACGACCGGACCATCGTCGGCGCCAGCCCCGAGACGCTGGTGTCGGTGCGAGGCGACCGCGTCGTCTCGAACCCCATCGCGGGGACCTGCGCGCGCGGCGAGAGCCCGGTCGAGGACCGTCGGCTCGCGGGCGAGTTGCTCGCGGACGAGAAGGAGCGCGCCGAGCACACCATGCTCGTCGACCTGGCGCGCAACGACGTGCGCCGCGTCTCCGAGCCCGGCTCCGTCCGCGTCGAGGAGTTCATGAACGTCCTCAAGTACAGCCACGTCCAGCACATCGAGTCGACCGTGACGGGGACGCTGGACGGGGAGTACGACGCGGTCGACGCGATCAGGGCCTCGTTCCCGGCCGGTACCCTCACCGGCGCGCCGAAGGTGCGCGCGATGGAGATCATCGACGACCTCGAACGGGAGCCGCGGGGCGCCTACGGCGGCGGCGTCGGCTACTACTCGTGGACCGGCGACGCGGACTTCGCCATCGTGATCCGGACCGCGACGGTCGAGCACGGCGTGTCGGTCGACGAGCACGGCGAGGCGGATGGAGACGCGTCCGCGGACCGCATCACCGTGCAGGCCGGCGCGGGCCTCGTCGCGGACTCCGAACCGGCCGCGGAGTACGCCGAGACCGAACAGAAGATGGGGGGCGTCCTCGACGCCATCGACCGGATCCGGGTCGAGCCGGACGACGACGCGTCCCTCGCGGACGCGCCCGCCGCGGGCACGGGGGCCGAGGAATGAAGGTCGTCTTCGTCGACAACTTCGACTCGTTCACCTACAACCTCGTCGAGTACGTCTCCGAGTGTCCGGTTGAGGGCGGCGTGACGACCGAGGTGCTGAAGAACACCGCCTCGGTCGACGCGGTCGCGGCCGCGGAGCCGGACGCGCTGGTTATCAGTCCCGGTCCGGGCCATCCGAAGAACGACCGCGACGTGGGCGTGACGACGGACGTGCTCCGCGAGCTGTCGCCCGAGGTCCCGACGCTCGGCGTCTGTCTCGGGCTGGAGGCGGCCGTCTACGAGTACGGCGGGACGGTCGGCCACGCGCCCGAGCCGATCCACGGCAAGGCGTTCCCGGTCGACCACGACGGCGAGGGGGTGTTCGCGGGGCTCGACCAGGGGTTCCGCGCCGGGCGGTACCACTCGCTGGTCGCGACCGAAGTGCCGGACTGCCTGGACGTGAGCGCGACGACCGACCACGACGGGACGGAGCTCGTAATGGGCGTGCGCCACGAGGCGTACCCGCTGGAGTGCGTCCAGTTCCACCCCGAGAGCGTGCTGACCGGCGTCGGCCACGACGTGATCCGGAACTTCCTCACGGAGGTCGCGGGCGCGACGTCGCGCGCGCCGGCCACGCGGTGACCGAGGACCGGGGAGCGGCGCCGGCGCGCGCGCTCGGCGCGGACCCCTCTGCGGGCCGACCGGTTCGCCGAACCGACCGAGGATCCGTCGTCCCGCGAGCCAGCCCTGGTGGCGTGCGATCCGCCCGACTCGACCGGTTCTGTTTATCTGATACGTCGGCGGACCGAACGGGTTTTCGGCGGGACGGCCGCCGCGGTCGGTGCGGCGGCCCCGCACGGCGACTGCGCGGCGGCCGGTCGACCGCGAACGCCCCTTCCGTTCGACTGTAAAGGACGACTCCCTCGTGCGGTTTGATCGTTCTCGATCCACTTTCACTGCGGAGGGGCCATCCTTATGTAGACCCCGCCCGCACTACGAACACGTACAGGCGCGGAGCCGCTCGGCCGCGCCGCAGTGATCCCATAAGGGATCGGATAGTTCCACGCCCAAATGGACCGGGAACGCAACGCCTAAGGGGTCCAACTCACCAGTACGACATCACGATACATGACCGATTCACCACGCACTCGGGGAGACGTGACCGCGCAATGAGCGGGAGCGACCTCTCCACGGACGAAGTCGAGCTGCCGATCAAACGCACCACCGGCGAGACGCTGGAGGACCGGCTCACGGAGAACGCCTACCACAACATCCTCCCCGCGCGCTACCTCCGAAAAGACGCCGACGGGAACCAGGTCGAGACGCAGGAGGAGCTGTTCGTCCGCGTCGCGAAGAACGTCGCGCTCGCGGAGGCCGTCTTCGAGGCCGACAAGCAGGGCGTCGAGGTCACCGTCACGCCCGACCAGCTCAAGCCCGACCACCCCCGTCGCGACGAGCTGGCCGAGGAGGTCTTCGGCGCCGGCGTCTCCGCGGACGACGACGTCGAGACGGCGCTGACGGCGCACAACGTCAACAAGTTCGCGTACGACACGGTCGTCCCCGAACTCCCGAACGAGGTCCGCGATCACGTCCAGGACGTGGCCGACCAGTTCCGCGAGGGGATGGAGTCGCTGTCGTTCATGCCGAACTCGCCGACGCTGATGAACGCGGGCGACGAGCTCCAGCAGCTCTCCGCCTGCTTCGTCGACTCCCCCGGCGACGACATCACGGACATCCACCAGACCGCCAAGGAGGCGGCCGAGGTGTTCCAGTCCGGCGGCGGCATGGGCTACGCCTTCTGGAAGCTCCGCCCGTACGGCGACGCGGTCGGCTCGACCGGCGGCATCGCCTCCGGTCCGATCACGTTCATGCGGACGTTCGACCAGATGTGCGAGACCATCGCGCAGGGCGGCGCGCGCCGCGGCGCGCAGATGGGCGTCATGCGCGTCTCGCACCCGGACGTCATCCAGTTCATCCACGCGAAGAACAAGGACGTCTCGCTGGCGCACTCGCTCCGGCTCAACGACCCGGACGACTTCACGCACAACTCCTTCAAGGAGGCGCTGGAGGAGGCCCGCGAGCTGATCGACGACGAGGGGCGCGTCCCCAAGCACCTCCGGAACGCGGTCGAGGGCCACCTCTCGAACTTCAACATCTCCGTCGGCGTCACCGACGACTTCATGGAGGCGCTGTACAACGACGAGGAGTTCACCTTCACCAACCCGCGGACGGAGGAGCCCCACGTCGCCACGCCGGAGACGAAGGAGATCTACGAGATGTTCGGCCTCGGCGAGCACGTCGAGGTCGGCGAGGTGCTGTCGGTCCCCGCGGAGAAGCTCTGGGACCACATCGTCGAGGGCGCCCACGAGAACGGCGAGCCGGGCGTCATCTACCTCGAGCGCGTCAACAAGAAGCACTCCTTCGACGTGGAGGAGCACCCCGACCACCGCATCCTCGCGACGAACCCCTGCGGCGAGCAGCCGCTGGAGGAGTACGAGGCCTGTAACCTCGGCCACATCAACCTCTCGACGCTCGCGGCCGAGGACGCGCCCGACTGGCGCGTCTGGTCCGAGGAACACGCCGACGAGTACGACTCGCAGGCGGACGCGGTCGACGCGTTCCTCGAGGAGGCGCTCGACTACGAGGAGTTCGACGACCGCATCGCGTACGGCACGCGCTTCCTCGAGAACGTCGTCACGATGTCGGACTTCCCGGTCGAGAAGATCGAGCAGAAGGTCCGCGACATGCGGAAGATCGGCCTCGGCGTCATGGGCCTCGCGCAGCTGTACGTCCAGCTCGGCATCCGGTACGGCACCGACGAGGGTAACGAGGTCGCGCGCCAGCTGATGACCCACATCAACCACGGATCGAAGTGGGCCTCCCACGAGCTCGCGGAGGAGCGCGACACGTTCAACGACTGGGACGACTCCAAGTACGCCAACCCGACGGAGTACCCCGATTGGTTCGAGCACCACACCGGCCTCGACGCCGACGAGTGGGAAGACGGGTTCACGATCCGGAACCACAACACGACGACCATCGCGCCGACCGGCACCACGTCGATGATCGGTAACACGACGGGCGGGTGTGAGCCCATCTACAACGTCGCGTTCTACAAGAACGTCTCCGACGACGTACAGGGCGACGAGATGCTCGTCGAGTTCGACGACTACTTCCTGCGCACGCTGGAGGCCAACGACCTCGACGTGACGGAGGTCAAGAAGGAGGCGCAAGCACAGATGGCGGACAACGAGTTCGACGGCGTGGAGGGGCTGGAGACGGTCCCGGACGCCATCGGCGAGCTGTTCGTCGTCACCGGCGACCTCTCCGGCAAGCAGCACGCGGCGGTCCAGTGCGCCTGCCAGGAGGGCGTCGACTCTGCCATCTCGAAGACCTGCAACTTCCCCAACTCCGCGAGCAAGGAGGACATGGACGAGGTGTACCGCTACATCTACGACCACGGCGGGAAGGGCGTCACCGTCTACCGCGACGGCACGCGCTCGAAGCAGGTCCTCACGACCCGCGCGCAGAACACGGAGTTCGCGGACGAGACCGAGGCGGCCGAGACCATCGTCGAGCAGATCAACGAGGTCTTCGGCGGTCTCGAGGCGTTCCTCGACAACGAGGACGTGCGGGCCCAGATCGACGCGGAGGTCGACAGCCTGCTCGAGGCGAGCGAGCAGCCCTCGGTCGACTACACCGAGACCCAGCCCCGTCCGGACGCGCTCTCGGGCGTGACCCAGCGCGTCGAGACCGGCTACGGCAAGCTCTACGTCACCGTCAACGAGGACGAGAGCGGCCGGCCGTTCGAGCTGTTCGCGAACATCGGCCACTCCGGCGGCTACACTAACTCCTTCACGGAGGCGCTCGCGAAGGTCATCTCGACCGCGCTCCGGAGCGGCGTCGACCCCGAGGAGGTCGTCGACGAGCTGCAGGGCACCCGCAGCCCGAAGGTGGCGTGGGACAAGGGCGAGCAGATCCAGTCCATCCCGGACGCCATCGGCACGGCCCTGCGCCGCTACCTCGACGACGAGATCGACAAGGGGATCCCCCAGCAGCAGTCCCTCGCGGACGTGGACGAGGGCGGGAGCCCGACCGCCGACACCGACGGCGGCGCGGTCGACGCGGACGCCGGCGCCTCGGTCTCCGCGGGCGGTCCGAGCGCGGCCGCGGGCGGCAAGGAGGCCGCCGACGCCGACGACAGCACGCAGGACCTCATCGCGGCCGGCGAGTCCCCCGAGTGCCCGGACTGCGGTTCGATGAGCCTCTACTACTCGGAGGGATGCAAGACCTGCGAGTCGTGCGGCTGGTCCGAGTGCTGAGGTAGCCGAGCGGTCACACACCGTTTCTGTACGCTTTTTCCGTCGACGTATCGCGATCCCGAAGTACGCCGGAGCGACCACCTTTATCGGTATTCGCCGACACGTGTTCGGTATGCGTCAACGACCGGTCGATCATGACTGAGCACTCTTCGACGGCCGGACCGAGCGGACACGACGGTACCGCTGTACGTCCCGCCACCTGATGGGCAAGCAACTCGAGCGCGACCTTGGGCTACCGGAGGTGACGGCGATCAGCATCGGCGCGATGGTCGGTAGCGGCATCTTCATCCTGCCGGGGCTGGCGATGGGGATGGCCGGGCCGGCCGTCGTGTTCGCGTACTTCCTCGCGGGCGTGCTGGTGTTGCCCGCCGCGTTGAGCAAGTCGGAGATGGCGACCGCGATGCCCGAGGCGGGGGGGACCTACCTCTACATCGAGCGGGCGATGGGACCGCTGTTCGGCACCATCGCGGGCGTCGGGACGTGGTTCTCGCTGACGTTCAAGGGGGCGCTCGCGCTGGTCGGCGGGGCGCCGTACCTGGTGTTGCTGTTCGACCTGCCGGTGACGCCGGTCGCGCTCACCGTCGCGTCCCTGCTCATCGTCCTGAACGTCGTCGGGGCGAAACAGACCGGCCGGATGCAGATCGGCATCGTCGCGGTCATGCTGACGGTGATGGTCTGGTTCATCGTCGCCGGCGCACCGAGCGTCGAGGGCGCCCGCTTCGAGGGGTTCTTCGACGACGGAATCGCGGGGATCCTCGGCGCGACCGGGTTCGTGTTCGTCTCCTACGCCGGCGTCACGAAGATCGCCAGCGTCGCGGAGGAGGTCGAGAACCCCGACCGGAACCTCCCGCTGGGGATCCTCGGGTCGCTCGTCATCACCGCCGGCATCTACGTCGCCATCGTGACCGTGATGGTGGGCGTGGCCGACGAGGCGGCGCTCACGGCGACCGAGACGCCGATGCAGGTCGCGGCCGAGAACGCGCTGCCCGCGGCCGGCGTCGCGGCCGTCGTTGTCGCGGCACTGCTGGCGCTGATCAGCACCGCCAACGCCGGGATCCTCTCCTCGTCGCGCTACCCGTTCGCGATGAGCCGCGACGGGCTCGCACCGGACATCTTCGAGGACGTCAGCGACCGGTTCGAGACGCCGGTCAACGCGATCACGATCACCGGCGGCGTACTGCTCGTCCTCGTCGCGTTCGTCCCCATCGACGACATCGCCAAACTCGCCAGCGCGTTCAAGATCCTCGTGTTCATCCTGATCAACGTCGCGCTGATCGCGTTTCGGCAGGGGTCCATCGAGGCGTACGACCCGAGCTTCGAGTCCCCGCTGTACCCCGTCCCACAGCTGGTCGGGATCGTCGGCGGACTGGTGTTGCTCCGGTACATCGGGTTCGTCCCGCTGGTCGGCGCCGTCGCGATCATCCTCGGGTCGATGGCCTGGTACTACCTCTTCGTCTACCGGCGGGGCGGCGTGGGTCGCGAGGGGGCGATGACCGACGCCGTCCGCCGGAGCGTCGGCCGCGACGTGGTCGAACAGACGGAGACCGAGATCGGCACCGCCGGGGATGAGGTCCTCGTGGCGGTCACCGAGCGGACGCCGCCCGCGGTCGAGCGGTCGCTGATCGACCTCGCGACCGACCTCGCCCGGACGCGCGAGGGCGGGGTCAGGGTCGCGCAGTTCGACGAGACGCCCGACCAGACGCCGCTCCCGCAGTCCGCGTCCGTCCTCACCGAGGCCGATCAGGCGTTCGAGGCCAGAATGGCCGACCGGGCGACCGACTCCGAGATCCCGGTCCGGTACGGCGAGGTCGTCAGCCACGACACCCGCCACGCCATCGTCAACTACGCCGCGTCGGTCGGCGCCGACACCCTGCTGATCGAGCGCTCGACCGGGTCGGAGACGGTGCTCGGGAGCGACGTGGACTGGATCGAGGCCCACGCGCCCTGCAGCGTCGTCGAGGTCTCGAACCTCGACCACGACGCCGCCGAGCGCATCGGCGTCGTCACCGACGAGGGGCCGTTCGACCCGGCGAAGGTGGCGCTCGCGGACGCGCTCGCCACGGCGGTCGGCGGGACGGTGACGTTCTACCTCCCCGTCGGTGCGGACCCGCCGGAGAGCCGCCGCAACACGACCGCCGACTACCTCGCCGACCTCGCGGCGCTGTGTGAGGCCCCGGTCACGACGCGCGTCGTCGAGTCGGGGACCGACGAGGCCATCGACATCGCGACCGCCGACTCCGACGTCCTCGTCGTCAGCGGCGTTCAGCGCGACCTCACGGACCGGCTGTTCGGCCGCGGCTCCGACCCCGCGGCGATCACGGCGAAACACGGAACGCTGGTCGTCTACGGGGAGCAACAGCCGGGGCGGCTCCGGCGGGCGCTCGAACGGCGCCTGTTCTGACTCGCCTCGCGCCCGACGCGGTCGGGGCGGTCGAACGCGACGGAGCGCTCCGCCGCCGACCGCTCAGACGGGCGCCAGCGCGTCGATGGTCTCGTGGATCTCGTCCACCTCGGCGCCGCGCGGGAACGACACCGCGGCGGCGTCGAGCCCCTCGACGGCCGCGAAGCGGTCGAGGGCGACCTCGGCCTCCGCGGGCGTTCCACAGACCGCCAGCCGGTCGAGCAGGTCGTCGTCGAACGCGGCGAGCGCGGCCTCGCGGTCGCCCGCCTGCCACGCGTCGTGGACGGCGTTCGCGCGCTCCTCGAACCCCTGTCTGGCGAGCGCGTCGCGGTAGTAGGTGCCCATCCCGCCGACGTAGAAGGCGAGATGTCGACGGGCCAACTCGCGGGCGCGGTCGCCGTCCTCCAGCACGCAACAGGTGAGCGAGAGGACGGTCCGGAGGTCGTCGGGGTCGCGGTCGCCCAACTCGGCGCCGCGCGCGAGGTCGTCGAGTCGGTCGCGGAGGCCGTCGGGCGTGAACAGCAGGGCGTGCCAGCCGTCGCCGAAGCGACCGGCGAGTTCGACCGCCTTCGGGCCCATGCCCGCGACTTCGACCGGCGGGGCGGGGTCGGGCGGCGCACAGCGCAGTCGGAACCCCTGCAGGTCGACGTACTCGCCCTCGTAGGTCACCTCCTCCCCGGAGAGGACCTGCCGGATCACGTCGACGTACTCGCGGGTACGGCGGAGCGGGTTGCCGAAGTCGACGCCGTGCCAGTTCTCGATCACCGCGGGGCCGCTCGGGCCGACCCCGAGCCGGAACCGGCCGTCTGCGGCTTCCTGAAGCGTGGCGGCGGTCGCCCCGACGAGCGCGGGCGAGCGGGAGTAGACGTTGAGGATGCTGGTGCCGAGGTCGATGGTCTCGGTCCGCTCGGCCGCGAGCGCGAGGGTCGTGACGGCGTCGCGGCCCCACGTCTCGGGGAGGTAGGCGGCGTCGTAGCCGGCGGCCTCGCCGCGTTCGAACAGCCCCAGCACGTCGTCGAGGCGCGGGAGCGAGGCGACCGGGAGATGCAGCGCGCGGTCCATACCCCCCGAACCCGCCGGCGGCTCATAAGCGTGGGTGGCGGATCGGGGCGCAGCGCGGGGCCGCAGCACTGGACGCGGGGAGAACCCTTTTGCGTGAGACGGACGCGGTTCCGGACGTGCGCGGTCCCCTGGGAGCGCTCCGGAACACGCCGATCCTCGGCACCTACCTGCGGGCGTACGTCGCGTTCCTCCTCGCGAGCCTGCTGGCGGTGACGAGCGGCGCCGTCCTCCTCCGAGTCGGCCGCGCGATGGGGGTGGCGGCGCTGTCGGCGGCGCTGGTGGCCGGATTCGCGGCGTGCTGGGCCGTGTTCGCCTTCCGGTAGCCCTTCCGACCGTGGCGGTCGGCGGTCCCGCGCTCCGGTCGTCGGGGCGTCGCGCGGTCGTCCCGTCGGCGTCGCTCTCCCGTACTTTCAGGTAGTGCACGCCCCATGGGGATCCATGGAGCTGTTCTGGCATCGACGGGACCTACGCGTCGCGGACAACGTCGGCCTCGCGGCCGCGGCCGACCGCGACGCGGTCGCGTCCGTCTTCGTGTTCGACGACGCGGTGCTCGAGCACGCCGGCGCGCCCCGCGTCGGGTTCCTGCTCGACGCGCTCGACGCGCTCCGGGCGGCGTACCGCGACCGCGGGAGCGACCTGCTCCTCGCGCGCGGCGACCCGACCGCGGTCGTGCCCGCGCTGGCCGACGAACTCGACGCCGACCGCGTCGTCTGGAACCGCGACTACTCCGGGCTCGCGCGGCGTCGCGACGCCGCGGTCCGGCAGGCGCTCGACGAGGCCGACGTGCCGCGCGAGGCCCACCACGACGCCGTCCTGCACACGCCGGATTCGATCCGGACGAACGCCGGCGACCCCTACTCCGTCTACACCTACTACTGGAAGAAGTGGGACGACCGCGAGGCGGACGACCCCGCGCCGACCCCCGACGGGGACGACCTCGCCTCCACGGACGAGTTCGAGGGCGCACGCGGCGAACTGGACGCGCTCCTCGCGGATCTCCCCGAGCCCGCGGACCTGGGCTTTTCGGAACCCGACGCCGACCTCCCCGAGGCGGGGACAGCTGCCGCGCGCGAACGCCTCGACGGGTTCCTCTCCGAGGACGTGTTCCGCTACGCGGAGGCGCGCGACTACCCCGGCGAGTCGGCCACCTCGCGGCTCTCGCAGGACCTCAAGTACGGGACGATCGGCGTCCGCGAGGCGTACGCGGCGACGGAAGAAGCGCTGGACGCGGCCGCGGACCGCCCCGAGGCGGACGCCGCGGAGAGCGTCACGGAGTTCCAGGGCCAACTCGCGTGGCGCGAGTTCTACACGCAGGTGCTGTACCACAACCCCGAGGTGGTGACGGAGAACTACAAGTCGTACGAGGAGCCCATCGCGTGGCGCGAGGACGCGGAGGCGCTCGTGGCCTGGAAGGAGGGGCGGACGGGCTACCCCATCGTGGACGCGGGGATGCGCCAGCTCAGCGCGGAGGCGTACATGCACAACCGCGTGCGGATGATCGTCGCCGCGTTCCTCACGAAGGACCTCCTGATCGACTGGCGGGAGGGGTACGCCCACTTCCGCGAGCACCTCGTGGACCACGACACCGCCAACGACAACGGCGGCTGGCAGTGGGCGGCCTCCACGGGGACCGACGCGCAGCCGTACTTCCGGATCTTCAACCCGATGACGCAGGGGGAACGCTACGACCCCGACGCCGCGTACATCACCGAGTACGTTCCGGAACTCCGGGGCGTCGACCCCGAGACGATCCACTCGTGGCACGAGCGCTCGCAGGCGGAACGCGACCGCGCCGCGCCCGACTATCCGGCGCCGATCGTGGACCACTCCGAGCGCCGCGAGGAAGCGCTGGCGATGTTCAAACGCGCTCGCGGCGAGGACCCCGACTCGTCGGGGTGAAAGAAGGGACGCTCAGTCGATCCGGTTCTCGCGGCCGGGGTCCACGTCGATGGCGTCGACCGGACAGACGTCGACACAGAGCATGCAGTCGATACACTGGTCCTCGTCTATCGGGTTCGCCTTGCGCTCGGACTCCGGATGTCCCGGCGTCTCCACCCACTCGAACACGTCGACCGGGCAGTCCTCCAGACACGCGCCGTCCGCCAGACAGATGTCGAAGTCGACCGCGACGTGCGTCCCGCGGATCCCCTGCTTCTCGGGCGGGTCGACGGGACCCCAGACGGCGACGCCGTCCTCCTCCCCGACGCGCTCGCGGTTGGTCTCGAAATTCGGATCGATGGCCATTACCGGGACGTTCCCGCGCGGACGGTTAAATGTAGTCGACCGCGGATCGGTGCGATGACCCACAGCGATACTGCGTGTTACAGACCGACCCAGAACTCCCACATTTCTGAAACTCGCGGCGGTGCTGTGCTGTGCGGTCGCGGAGCGGTGCGGTTGCGGTGCTGTGCGGTCGGCGCGCGCCGCGGCGACCGCGGAGCGTGTCGCCGCGACCGCGCGAGGGAGGCGGCGGTGGCGCGGCCGCATTGTGGTGCGGTTTCGCGGCCGCGCCACCGCCGAGGCTGGGGAGGTGCGAGGCCTGCGGTGCGGTCGAGCCGGCTGGGGCTTTCTAGACGTCGGTGTCGAGAGCAGCAGGCTCAACAGCAGTTACAGAAGCACAATCTGACAGAAAAGCAGAACAACTACCGTACTCCACTAAGTATCGGTCTCAATCGGTCGTTTCACGCGTGCTGAGGTCCGCGTAAATGGGCCACGAGGCGTCGCCGGTCGGCGCTTCGGTCTCGGTTCCATCGAGCGTGACCCCCTCGCCCTCTTGCACCTCGCCGACGACCGCGGCCGGGGTGCCGCGGTCGCGGAGGGCTTCGACGACCGCGTCCGCGGCTTCCGGCGCGACGGACGCCAGCAGGGTCCCCGCGGTCGTCGCGCGCCAGGGGTCCATCCCGAGCGCGTCACAGACCGCGCTCACGCCCGGTTGCCACGGGACGGCATCCGTCTCGACCGCGAACCGGACGCCCGCGGCGCCCGCCATCTCGTGGAACGCGCCGAGGAGCCCGCCCTCTGTGGCGTCGTGCATGGCGTGGACACCGGCGGTTCCGTCGCCGACCGCCTCCCGCGCCGTCTCCGCGACCGCGAGCGCGTCCCCGACGAGGCGCACGTCGTCCAGTCGCTCTTGCGCCGTCGCGACCGTCTCCGCGGGGAGGTCGATCGCCTCGGGGAACAGCGACGCGAACAGGCCGACCGACTCCACGGCCGGCCCCTTCGTCACGACGATTCGGTCCCCGACGCGGGCGCCGTCCGGGCGCACGACCCGGTCGGGGTCGCCCACGCCGATGGCGGTCGCGGCGCCGACCCACGGGAGCGTCGCGCCCGGGTAGCGCGCGGTGTGACCGGTCGTCACCGCGATACCGAGCCGCTCACACTCCTCGTGGACCGCCTCCCACACCGCACCGAACTCGTCGTCGGTCATCGACTCCGGGAGCGAGAAGGCGATCGAGAAGTGCGAGGGCGCGACCCCCGACACCGCCACGTCGGAGAGGACGACGTGGAGCGCGAACCGGCCCGCCCGAGCAAGGCCCAGATCGGGGAGGACCGAGATCGGGTCGGTCGCGAGGACGGTGGCGTGGGGGCTCCCGGCCGGCCGGATGACGCCGAAGTCGCAGCCGTGGGCCGGGCCGAGCGCCACGTCCGCGCGCTCCGCGCCGAGGTTCGGCGCGATCCGCTCCTCGAAGAACGCCCGCGAGACCTTGCCGCCGTCGGACTGGTCGCTCATGCGGGAAAGGCGCGGCGCGGGCGGCAAAGCGGTTGCGGGACGGCGCTCGCAGGTGCGGGAGGGGGCGGCTCCGGGCGGCCGCGGTCGACCGCGGAACGACCGCGGGACGACCGCCGGACGACCGACCGCGAAGGACAAGGGTTGATAGGCGACCGCCCGAACGCCGGGTATGCGCATCGCGAACCGGGGGTACGGCGAGGAGGGCCGGGAACGGCTCACGCTGGTCCCCGAGAACGTCGACGACCTCTGGCACCTCGCGCACGTGCTGGAGCCGGGCGACCTCGTGGAGGGCGACACGACGCGCCGGATCCAGCGCAACGACGACCAGATGCGGGACACCGGCGGCCAGCGCGAGCACATCCACGTCACGCTGGAGGTCGCGGACGTGGAGTTCGCGCGGTTCGCCAACCGCCTCCGCGTCGGCGGCGTCATCGTCGGCTGCTCGCGCGAGGACCAACTCGGCCAGCACCACACCCTCAACGTGGAGGAACACGACGAGCTCGTCGTCGAGAAGCACTTCAAGCCGGACCAGACCGAGCGCATCGAGGAGGCCACCGAGGCCGCCGAGAACCCCGACGTGGCCATCGCCACCGTCGAGGAGGGCGCCGCCTCGATCCACACGGTCCAGCAGTACGGCACCGAGGAGTACGCCTCCTTCACCAAGCCCACCGGCAAGGGCGAGTACTCCCGCCCGCGAGAGGAGCTGTTCGAGGAGCTAGGCGACGCGCTCGCGCACCTCGACCCCGACGCGATCATCCTCGCCGGGCCGGGGTTCACGAAGCAGGACGCGCGCGACTACGTCGAGGAGGAGTTCCGCGACCTCGCCGAGCGGATCACCACCGTCGACACCTCGGCCGTGGGCGACCGCGGCGTCCACGAGGTGCTCAAACGCGGCGCCGTCGACGAGGTGCAGAAGGAGACCCGCATCTCGAAGGAGGCGGAGCTGATCGACCAGCTGACCGAGAACATCGCCCAGGGCGCGAAGGCGACATACGGTCCGGAGGACGTGGCCGAGGCCGCCGAGTTCGGCGCGGTCGAGACCCTGCTCGTCGTCGACGAGCGCCTCCGCACAGAGCGACAGGGCGAGGGCGACTGGGCGATCGACGTGAACGAGGTGATCCAGTCGGTCGAGCGACAGGGCGGCGACGTGGTCGTCTTCTCCTCGGAGTTCGCGCCCGGCGAACAGCTCTCGAACCTCGGCGGCATCGCCGCAATCTTGCGGTACAGGCTCCAATGATGTCGGGCGACGGAACCGGATCCCTCTACGTCGACGACAAGGAGGGGGTGACCGCGTGGGTCGAGCGGTTCTTCTTCGCGGGCGTGGAGCTGTCGGTCCTCTCGACGCCCGCGTTCGTGGTCGCGTACCTCGCACAGGCGCTGTATCCCGACACCGTTCCCATCGCGGGGCTCGCCGCGATCGGCGCGGGCTCGATCTCGCTGGCGGTCTACCGAGCCCGCACCGTGGACGTGGGCGGGTGGCCCCGGCGGGGCGAGTTCTCGACGCTGCCGCTCCGCGTCGCGCACTTCTCGCTCGTCTTCCTGATCGCCTGCGTCGCGGTCGGCGCGGCCGCGGGCGAGGCGGGGAACTGGGGAATGGCGTTCCTCAGCGGCGGCGCCGCGGAGGTGCTCGGACTCGGGCTGTTCCCGCGCGTCTACCGAGCCGTCCACGGCGACCCCTTCCGGAAGCCGGCCGAGCGGGCCTGAGAGGGACGGCCGGGATCCGTCCACTCGCCCGGCCTCCGTCCCCTCCCCGCAGCCGACCGACCGCGTCCGCACGTCGCCGCGACGGCAACGCTCAACCCCCGTCGGCCCCTTCTCCCGGCCATGCGCGTGCAGGTGCTGTTGTACGACGGGTTCGACGAGCTGGACGGGATCGGTCCCTACGAGGTGTTCGACTACGCCGGCGAGTACACCGACGGCGCGGTCGAGGTCTCCTACGTCACCCTCGAGGAGCGCGAGACCGTCACGGCGAGCCACGGAACCGAGGTGGGCGTGGACGGGACGCTCGTGGACCCCGAGGCGGTCGCCGCGGGGTCGGACGAGGCGAGCGCCGACGCACCCGACCTGCTGGTCGTCCCCGGCGGCGGCTGGACCGCCCGCGACGAGGCGGCGAGCGCGTGGGCGGAGGCGCAGAAGGGCGACATCCCGGCGGCGCTCGCGGCGCTCCACGAGGCCGGGGTCCGAATCGCCTCGGTCTGTACCGGCTCGATGCTGCTGGCGGAGGGCGGCGTCACGGACGGTCGGCGCGCGGTCACGCACGCGTCCGCGGTCGAGGAACTCCGCGAGTCCGGCGCCGAGGTCGTGGACGCTCGGGTCGTCGACGACGGCGACCTGCTGACGGCCGGCGGGGTCACCTCCGGGCTGGACCTGGCGCTGTACGTCGTCGAGACCGCCTTCGACGCGGAGCTGGCCGACCGGATCGCGACCGTCATCGAGTACGAGCGGCGGTACGAGGTCGCCTGAGAGGCTCTCCGGGGGCGCCGGAGCCCGAGACCGCGCGGCGTCAAACTATTTCCCCCTCGCGCGTGGGGTTCGGGGTATGACGGACGGCCATCCCTTCGCGGAGGGAACGGTGCTCCGCGTGCTCGACACCGGGACGACGGCGCCGGAGCCGGACGCCAACCCGCTCCACGCCGTCGACCGGATCGAGGTGTCGGACCCGGACGCCGCGCCGAGTCCCTACGTCTTCGCGGTGCGCTACCCGGACCCCGAGACGGGCGAGGAGCGCACGGAGCGGTTGACGTTCCTACGGGAGAGCGAGGGCGGGTTCGAGTGCGACGTGAAGACGCACAACGCGCAGTACGGCCACAGCCTCACGCTCGAACCGTACTTTTGAGTCACGCCGCGGTCGAGCCGACGCCCCGCTGCGAACCGAAACGCCCACGACCGCGCCCCGCGACGGCTCGCCCGATGGACAGGGACCGCTTCGTCCGGCTGGCCGCGCTCGCGTTCGGACTGGTGCTGCTGTCGTTCCTGATCCGGGGGACGACGCGGTTGGTCGTCGGCTACGAGACGGCCGTCCTGCTGTCGGCGCCGGTCCTGTTCGCGGCGGCCGCGCTCCTCGTGGCGCTCGTCGTCCGCGGACTTCTGGATCTGACCGGCGTGCGGCCGCTGGAGGAGTGACGCGGGCTGTCCGTCCCGCTCGCCAGTCCGTCCCGCTCGCCAGTCCGTCCCGCTCGCCGGTCCCTCCCGCCCGCCGGCCCCGTACTCCGGAACCCCTTTTGAGGTCGCCGTCGGAGTGTGGCACATGAACGTACGCGAGGTCGCGGACCTCTCGCCGGACGAGCGCCGCGCGTTCTTCGAGCGGGACGCGGGCGTGGAGTCGGCCCGGAGCGACGTCCGCGAGATCATCGACCGAGTGCGGACGGAGGGCGACGTTGCCGTCCGGGAGTTCTCCAGCGAGTTCGACGGCGTCGAGCTCGGTAACATCGATATCACCGACGACGCGGAGCGCGCGCACGAGGAGCTCGCGGACGCGGACGACCCGCGGCTCGACGCGATCCGCGAGGCGGCCGCGAACGTCCGCGAGTTCCACGAGGAGTTGCTCCCCGAGGACTGGACCGAGGAGTTCGGCGCGGGCCGCGAACTCGGTCGGCGGTTCAGGCCCATCGACCGCGCGGGCGTGTACGTCCCCGGGGGCGCAGCGGCGTACCCCTCCAGCGCGCTGATGGGCGTCATCCCCGCGACGGTCGCCGGCGTCGACCACGTCGCGGTCGCGACCCCGCCGGCGGAGGAGATCAACCCCGTCACGCTGGCGGCGATCCACGAGGCCGGCGCGGACGCGGTGTACGCGGTCGGCGGCGCGCAGGCCATCGCCGCGCTCGCGTACGGGACCGAGACCGTCACGAGCGTCTCGAAGGTCGTCGGCCCCGGCAACAGGTGGGTCACGGCCGCGAAGGCGGAGGTGCGCGGCGACGTCGAGATCGACTTCCTCGCCGGGCCGAGCGAGGTGCTGGTGCTGGCCGACGGGACGGCCGATCCCGAGTTGGTCGCGTCGGACCTGCTCGCGCAGGCCGAACACGACCCGAACGCCTCCGTCGTCGCGGTGACCGACGACCCCGACCTCGCGGACGCGGTCGCGGACGCGGTCGACGCGGGCGCGGCGGAGCGCGAGCGCGAGGGGACGATCCGCGAGGCGCTCGGCAACGACGCCTCGGGCGTCCTGCTGGCGCGCTCGATGCCGGAGGCGGTGCTGTTCGCCGAGGAGTACGCCGCCGAGCACCTCTCGATACAGGCCGAGGCGGACGAGGAACTGCTCGACCGGATCACGAACGCCGGATCGGTGTTTCTCGGCCCCTATTCGCCCGTCGCGGCCGGCGACTACGCGGCCGGGCCGAACCACGTCCTGCCCACGAACGGCGGCGCGAAGCGGTACGGCGGGCTCTCGACGGAGACGTTCCTGCGCTCCTCGACGGTCCAGCGACTGGACCGCGAGGGGCTCGACGACATCGCCGACACGGTGACGACGCTCGCGGAGGCGGAGGGGCTGGAGGCCCACGCCGAGAGCGTCCGAAAGCGGTTCGAGTAGCGGTCTCCGTCGGCAGCGGCGCGACCGTCGCCCCCGGCCACCGGCGGAACCGGCGTTCCGGTCGGACCGTCGTCAGGGTTATGACGCTCCGGCGGATACCTTTCGCCATGAGCACGGAGACCGCGGACGGCAACGGCGAAGGGGGCGCGTCCGGCGTCGAGGTGACGCCCGCGGCCGCCGAGGAGGCGCTCTCGCTCATGGAGAGCGAGGGGATGGACATCGACGAGGGTGGCCTCCGGCTGTTCGTCCAGCAGGGCGGCTGCGCGGGGCTCTCGTACGGCATGCGCTTCGACCACGAGCCCGAGGAGGACGACATGGTCGTGGAGGCGCACGGGCTACGCGTCTTCGTCGACCCGGCGAGTCGAAACTACATCGGCGGGAGCACGCTCGATTACGAGGCCGGGTTGCAGGCCGAGGGGTTCCACGTCGAGAACCCGAACGTCGTCTCCGAGTGCGGTTGCGGCGAGTCGTTCCGGACGTAGTCGCTGACGCTCGCCCGCCGGCCGCGCCGATTCCTGTTCTCCGTTCCGGCGATTTTCGTTCCCCGGCCCGCCGTTTCCGCCGCGCCCGTCACGCCTTTGCCCTCCGCCCGCGGAGGGTACCGTATGGAACGCGACGCGATGGAGACGGCGGACGGCGAGGTGGTCCACGTGGAGCGCGCGGCGAGCGACCGCGGCTCCGAGGGACCGTTCCACACGGTGTACGTCACCGCCGAAGGCGACGACCGATGGGGGTTCTACTGCGGGAACTGCGGCAGCCTCGACACGGCGATGGACACGATGGGCCGGATCGAGTGCAACGAGTGCGGCAACATCCGCAAGCCCGAGGAGTGGGACGCCGCCCACGAGTGACTCGCGGGGCGGTCCGGTCGGTCGGCGCGGGGTTCCCACACCGTGGTAAAGCTTAACACAGGTGCCGACGTATGTGGCGGTAGATGGCCCCTGGTACCATGCCACCGACGACCGAGGCCAGAGACGTTTTTCGCGAACTAGGGTACTCCGTCTCCGAGGACGGGGCGGACTTCGTCGCCGAGCGCAAGTGGCGACGCGTGCTCGTGACGCCGCTCGGCGCCGACGACGCCACCGATCCGGAACCGTATCTGGCGGACGGTGGAAGCCCGCCGCAGCTCCGCTGTTTCGTCACGTGGGACGAGTCGGCCGCGGACCTCCGCGAGCACCTGCTCGACCTCAAGCCGCCGTTCGACTGGGCGGTCATCGGCGTCGAGGGCGGGGGCGAGTTCTCCGTGATGCAGGGCGCCCCGGGCAGTCCCTGACGCGACGCGAGCGACCCGAGGGCCCCGAGCGGCCCGAGCGTCTTGTGCGCACCGAGCCGACATCCCGCCGCTCCGGCCCGACGCCCGGACCGGCCGCGGTTTTTTGTGACCGCCGAGCGACGGCGCTCCCATGAACGCCGTCCTCGACGCCGCCGTCCGCGTTCTCTCGGAGTTCCTCGGAAACATCGAGGCCGCACTGCCGCGGGTCGCCTCGGGACTCCTGTTCCTCGCGGTCGCCGCCGTGCTCGTGAAGGTCCTGATGACCCTCGTCGACCGCGTGCTCGTCCGCGCGCTCCCCGGCGACTCGCCGGTCTACCGACAGTTCGTCTCCACCATCGTCGCGGGCTTCCTGTGGTACGGCGTCCTGCTGTCGTTCCTCTCCGTGGTCGGGCTCGGCGGGATCGCCGCGGCGCTTGGCACCGCGACCGGCTTCGTGGCGCTGGGCGTCTCCTACGCGCTCTCGGGGATGATCGCCGACGCGGTCTCCGGCGTCTACCTCCTCCGCGACCCCGACTTCAACCCCGGCGACCGGGTCGTCGTGGGCGACACGACCGGCGAGGTGCACGCCATCGAGCTGCGGAAGACGCGCTTCGACGTGGACGGCGACCGCCGCGTGCTCGGTAACGCCGAGATCGAGCGCCGCTGGACGAAGCTTGACGGCGCCGACGCGGCGGGGACGGAAGAAGCCGCAGAGACGGAAGAAGCCGCGGATGCAGAAAACGAGGCGGCAGACACGGAGGAATCTGCGAACGGAGAGGCGACGGACGAAACCGAGGACCCGGCGGACGATGCGACCGACGAGTCGAGCGACGGCTGACTTCTCTCTCCCGTCCTGTGTCGGTCCGGTCCGCTTCAGACGCGCGCTCGGCGCGTGGCTTTATGAAGGAGTGCGCCGGAGTAGCACACGTCATGGTCTACAAGAAGATCACCCTGATCGGGACGAGCACCGAGAGCTTCGACGACGCGGCCGACGACGCGGTCGACCGCGCCGAGGACACGCTCGACAACGTCTACTGGGCCGAGGTACAGGAGTTCGGCGTCGAGGTGAAGAACGCGCCCGAGCGGGAGTATCAGGCCGAGGTCGAGGTCGCGTTCGAACTGGAGGACTGAGGGCCGCTTCCTCGGCTCTCACCGTCGCCCGCGCCGCCTGCCGCAGCCACACGCTTTTTCGCCGCCCGTGCTGGATAGCGGGTATGCCCGTCTCACGCGCCCCCGAGGAGCCCGAGGTCCGCGAGTTCGAGACGACCGTCGAGCGCGCCGGCGACCGCGCGGTCGTGCTCGCCGAGACGTACTTCTACGCCGAGTCCGGCGGCCAGCCCGCCGACCGCGGCACGATCGACGGCGTCGAGGTGACGGACGTGCAGGAGGTCGACGGCGAGGTCGTCCACCACCTCGCGGCGGACCACGACCTCGCGACCGGCGACGCGGTCGCGTGCGTCGTCGACGACGCCTTCCGAACCTACTGTATGCGCGCTCATACCGCCTCACACGTGCTCTACGGCGCCGCGCGGCGGCTGTTCGACGACCTCGGCTACGCCGGCTTCGACATCGGCACCGAGAAGGTCCGCGTCGACCTCACGACCCGCGACCCCATCGACGACGCGGCGCTCGTCGAACTGGAGCGGCTGGCGAACCGCGCGGTCTGGGACTCGCTGCCGGTGACGTGGGAGGCGATGCCGGCCGCCGAGGCCCGCGCGCTCGACGATATCGCGTTCAACGACCGCACCGAGGAGGGGGCGATGAGCGAGGCGGCCGCCGACGCCGTCCGCGTCGTCACCGTCGAGGGGTGGGACACCGCAGCCTGCGGCGGGACGCACGTCAGGAACACGGCGGAGATCGGCGAGATAACCGTCCTCGACCGCTCGAACCCCGGCGAGGACGCGACGCGGATCGAGTTCGCGGTCGGCCCGGTCGCGGTCGACGAGGCCGCGGAGGTCCACGCCGCGGCCCGCGAGGCGAGCCGGACGCTCGACGCGAGCGTCGCGGAGCTTCCGGCGGCCGCGGAGCGACTGCGCGAGGAGCGCGACGACCTCGCCGCGGAGGTCCGCGAGCTACGTTCCGAACTCCTCGGCGCGCGCCTCCGCGACCTCCCGACCGTCGAGCGGGAGGGGGCGGCGTGGGCGGTCGGGACTGTCGCGAACGGCGGGCCGAACGACGTGCGCGAGCCGCTCTCGGAGCTGGTGGCGGCCGAGGACGGGCCCGCCGTCGCGGCCGTCGCCGGGGAGGACGGGAGCACCTTCCTCGCGGTCGCCACCGCCGACCCCGACGCGGCGGACGCCGGCGAGGTCGTCGCGGCGGTGACCGACGAATTCGGCGGCGGTGGCGGGGGCGGCCCCACGTTCGCGCAGGGCGGCGGACTCGACGCGGACCCCGAGACCGTCGCGGCGTTCCTCCGGGACGGGGCGTAGTCGACCGCGGCCGGCTCCGGGGGCGGGGGCCGCGGGAGCCGCGACGGCGCCGCCCCGGCCCCGCGGATCGTTCACCTTTTTCGGTGCGGTATCGTAGCGACGCCCATGACAGGCGCACGGACGGGCTCCGCGCTCACCGCGGAGCAGCAGGCGATCAAGGACCTCGTCCGGGAGTTCGCGGTCGAGGAGGTCCGCCCGGAGATGGCCGCGGCGGACGAGACGGAGACGTTCCCCGAGGAGGTGTGGGACGGGCTCGCGGAGCTGGACCTGACCGGGCTGACGGTCCCCGAGGAGTACGGCGGCTTCGGCGCCGACAGCACCACCTACGCGGTCGTCAACGAGGAGCTCGCGTACGGCGGGCTGGCGGTCGCGACCGCGCTGTCGGTCCACTGTCTGGCGACCTCCTGTATCGCCGCGTTCGGCTCCGAGGCGGTCAAGGAGGAGTGGCTCCCCGAGATGGTTGACGGCCGACCGGTGGGGATGTTCTGTCTCTCCGAGCCGGAGGCGGGCTCGAACCCTGCGGAGATGTCGACGAGCGCGAGCTACGACCCGGAGGCGGACGAGTACGTCCTGAACGGACAGAAACAGTGGATCACGAACGGCGAGCGGGGCGGCGTCGCGGTCGTGTTCGCGAAGGTCGATGGCGCCGACGACGGCGTCACGCAGTTCCTCGTGCCTGCCGACACCGAAGGCTTCGAGGTCGGCAAGAAGGAGCACAAACTCGGCCTCCGCGCCTCGGACACCACCGGCATCACCTTCGACGACTGCCGGATCCCGGCCGAGTACCGGCTGACCGAGGAGGGCCGCGGGCTTTCGGCCGCCTTCCGCACGCTGACGGAGGGCCGGGTCGGCATCGCGGCGCAGGCGGTCGGGCTCGCGCAGTCGGCGCTCGACGAGGCGCAGGCGTACGCGCAGGACCGCGAGCAGTTCGGCGACCCCATCGCCGACATCCAGACGATCAGACACAAGCTCGCCGACATGGCCACCCGGATCGAGGCCTCGCGGCTGCTCGTCCGCGAGGCGAGCCGACAGGCCGACGCCGGCGAGGACAACAGGATCGCGGCCTCGATGGCGAAGTACTTCGCGAGCGAGACGGCGATGGACGTCACCAACGAGGCGGTCCAGATCCACGGCGGCTACGGCTACACGACCGACTTCCCGGTCGAGCGCCTCTACCGCGACGCGAAGATCACCGAGATCTACGAGGGGACGACCGAGATACAGAAGACGATCATCGCGCGGGGGCTGTTAGACTCGTGAGCGACGCCTCGAGCGACGCCGCGAGCGACTCCCCGGCCGCCGCCGACGCGCTCGACCCCGCGTCTCTCGCCGCGCTCCGCGAGGAGTTCGGCACCGTGGTCTACGACCTCGACGGGACGCTCGTGGACCTGGTCGTGGACTGGGGCGCGGTCGCCGACGACGTGATCGCCGTCTACGAGGACGCGGGGGCGGAGCCGCCGGGAGACGGCCTGTGGGAGCTGCTCGGCAGCGCGCCGGAGTACGGGCTCGAAGCCGAGGTCGAGGCGGCCATCGCCGCACACGAGCGCGAGGGCGCCCGCGCTTCGACGCGGCTGCCGCACGCGGACGCGCTCGACCCCGCGACCGCCGGACGCACCGCGGTCTGCTCGCTCAACTGCGAGGATGCCTGCCGGATCGCGCTGGACGCCCACGGACTGACGCCCGGCGTCGCCGCCGTCGTCGGCCGCGATACCGTCTCCACGCACAAGCCGGATCCCGAACCGCTGCTGTCGGCCGTCGAGCGCGTCGGCGGCGACCCCGAGGACGCCGTCTTCGTCGGCGACTCCGAGCGGGACGCGGTGACCGCCGAGCGCGCGGGCATCGCGTTCCGGTGGGTGTAGCCCGACGGCGGAACGGAGCGATGCCGATGCGGTGCTGATGTGGTGCTGATGCGGTACTGGTGCGGTACTGATACGCTGCTGATGCTGGTGCAGCCGGCGCGCGCGAGAAACGCGCGCGAGGGAGGCGGTGGCGCGGCCGCCTGCTGTGCGTCGCGGTTTCGCGGTCGCGCCGCCGCCGAGGCTGGGGAGGTGCGAGGCTGCCGTGCGGTTGGCGGTGGGTGGGGCTTTCCGGGTGGTACTGTCCCGATCGGCCGTACCGCTCTCGGTGCTGGAAGCGCCTTAGCCGAGAAAACGCGCAGCAGCGACGCCGATCCACGGCGTCTCGCCGCCGGTCAGCGTTCGTCGGTCACGCGTTCGTCGTCGGGCTCCCCGGACGCGGTCGCGGAGCGATAGAGGCCGACGAGCGCGAGCGTCGCCAGGGCCGCGCCTTCGATCCGGGCCGCGGTGTACACCCAGTCGCGGGGCTCGGCGTCGGCGCTCTCGCGGTACGCCAACCGCGTGACGCCGCGAACGACGGCCCGCGGCGCCGCCAGTTCGACGAGTCCGAACAGCCCGATCAGCAGTCGGAGGTGGTTGCGCATAGCCGCCCTTCGGCTGGGGCGGCGATAAGCGATGTGGCGGGCCGCGGCGACCGCCCCGTCCGAGCAAAAGTTGCCGGGAGCTACGACCCGCCGTAGACCGATGGGATCATCCGCACCACGTCGCCGTCGGACACCGGGGTGTCCAACCCGTCGAGGTGCCGGACGTTCTTCCCGTCTCGGGTGACGACGACTTCGCCGGCGAGGTCGCCGTCCTCGGCGTCGAGGAGTCGCCCGGAGAGGGACGGATAGCGGGCCTCGACTTCCCGTAACAAGTCGCGGTACGTTTCGGCGTCCGTCTCCAGCGCGACCGACTCGGTACCGGCGTCGTCGCGGAACGGGCCGAACAGGCGGAGTTCGACGTGCACGGAGGAGCGTCGACCGGGACCGGCGTATAGCCGTCGGTCGCGGCCGGACGCGCACGCGACCGCGGCGCGTTACGTCTCCCACCCAAGGCTTGCGGGAACCCGGGAGCCGCGCCACATCTCGCCATATCCAGCCCGCATAAGCAAATGGGGTGCGTATAACCGGGCATCATGGACACGGAGTTCGCCTACTGGGTGCCGAACGTGAGCGGCGGGCTGGTCGTCTCCGACTGGGAGATGGACACCGACTGGACGTACGACTACAACCTCGACCTCGCGCGGACCGCCGAGGACGTTGGCTTCGACTACGCGCTTGCACAGGCGCGCTTCTTCGGGAGCTACGGCGCCGACCGCCAGCTCGAGGCCCTCTCCATCGCCAACGCGCTCGCGGCACAGACCGACGAGCTTCACGTCATCGGCGCGGTTCACCCCGGGCTCTGGGAGCCGGGTCCGCTCGCGAACTTCATCGCGACCGCGGACCGCATCAGCAACGGCCGCTTCTCGATCAACGTCGTCTCCGGCTGGTTCAAAGGCGAGTTCACCGGGTTCGGCCAGCCGTGGCTCGAACACGACGAGCGCTACGCGCGCTCGGAGGAGTTCATCGAGGTCCTCAAGGCGCTCTGGACGGAGGAGTACGCCACCTACGACGGCCGCTTTTACACCATCGGCAGGGACATCGACGGCTTCGAGGGCGCGCCGCTGGAGCCGAAGCCGGTGCAGGACCCGTATCCGCAGGTGTTCCAGGGCGGCAACTCGCAGGCGGCCCGCGAGATGGCCGCGCGCAACGCGGACGTGCTGTTCATCAACGGCGGGAGCCTCCAGGAGATCCGCGCCGTCATCGAGGACGTGGAGGAGTACGCCGAGGAGTACGGCACCGAGCCGCCCCGGTTCGCCGCCAACGCGTTCGTCATCCAGCGCGAGACCGAGGCGGAGGCCAAGGAGACGCTGGAGGGCATCATCGAGAACGCCACCGACGAGGCGGTCGACGCCTTCCGCGAGCAGGTCAAACAGGCGGGGCAGTCCTCCGCCGAGGGCGAGGGGATGTGGGCCGACTCCGACTTCGAGGACCTCGTGCAGTACAACGACGGCTTCAAGACCGGCCTCATCGGCACCGACGAGCAGATCGTCGAGCGGATCCGGAAGCTGGACGCGATCGGGATCGACATCGTGCTCGCCGGCTTCCTCCACTACGACGAGGAGCTGGAGCGGTTCGGCGAGACGATCATCCCGGCCGTCGAGGAGGCGGAGCCGCTCAACCCCGAGGACGTGACCGAGCCGGACGAGGTCGAGGACGTCGGCGGCGCGAAGGTGGCCCGATGAGCGACGGCACCGCGCCCTCGGCCGACCGCACGGTCCTCGGGGTCGTCGGCAGCGTGACGACCGGCTCCAAGACGCGGGCCGCGGTCGAGGCGGCGCTCGACGCCGCGGCCGACGAGCGCGAGGGGGTCGAGACCGACCTCCTCCACCTCGCGGAGTACGACCTCGAGACGGCCGACGGCCGCGGCATCGACGCCTACGAGGGCGACACCGCGGACGCGCTCGCGCGGATCGTCGAGGCGGACGCCTACGTCGTCGGGACCCCGGTCTACCGCGGGTCGGTCTCGGGCGCGCTCAAGAACCTGCTCGACATGGTGCCGCGCGGGATGTGGCAGGGCGACGTGGCCCCCTTCGAGGACGCCGCGGTCGGCCTCGTGGCGACCGGCGCAACGAACCACCACTACCTCGCGATCGACCAGGAGCTCCGACCCCTGTTCGCCTTCTTCGGCGCGCACACGGTCGGCGGGAGCGTCTACGCGACCGACGGCGCCTTCGCGGACCGCGAGGGGGCGGACGGCGACGACGAGGGGCCCGTGCTCGACGACGCGGACGTGGCCGGCCGGCTCGCGACCCTCGGGACCGCGACGGTCGACCTCTCGCGGGCGGTCGAGGGGAGCGACGCGCTCGGCGGCCTCGGCCCGCAGTTCTGACCGGCCGCTCGCCCGAGCGTTTTCTGAACCGGTCGCGGGCTGAGGGGTTTTCTGAACCGGTCGACGTGGACGCTTTTCTGAGAAAGGACGGCGTGCTCAGAACACGTGGTGGAGCATCGCGTAGACGCCGACGCCCATCGCGAACGAGATCAGCCACAGCGGCGCGGCGACCCGGCCGACCGTCCGGTGGCGCGTCTCGTACACCTCCGCGACCGGCCGCGTCGCGGCCAGAAGCAGGGCGTAGAACAGCAGCGGGATGCAGACGATGGCCAGAAGCATGTGGACCGCGAGCACCGGCAGGTAGACGTAGCGGTAGTAGACCTCCGGCCCGGGGAACGTCGTCGTCCCGACGAGCGTGAGCCGCCAGAGGTAGCCCGTCAGGAACGCGGCGAACAGCAGGAGGGAGGTGCCCATCAGCGCGCGGTGTCGGGCGACGTTCCCGCGCCGGATCGCGCGCCAACCGAGCGCGATGGTACCGATCGCGGTCAACGAGAAGGCGGCGTTGAGGTGGGGGATCGCGGCGAGGACGGCATCGCCCGGGTGCGGGACGTACGTCGTCGGGATCGACTGGGTGGCGGCGCCGAACACCAGCGCGAGGGCGACGGTCGAGCAGACCGCGGTCAGGAGCGGGACGTGCTCGCGTGCGCGGAACTCCATGTCGGGTGGGTGGAGCCCCGGCCGCAAAACCGTTGGCTCCGCGGCGGGAAGCGGCCGGTCGGAGCCGGGTGACAACTCGATGCACGCGGGCGCCGAATGGAAGGGCTTTTAATCGCCGCCGGGGTACGTGATGACGCGAAGAACCACAGCGAGCGTGGGTAGCCAAGCCAGGCCAACGGCGCAGCGTTGAGGGCGCTGTCCTGTAGAGGTCCGCCGGTTCAAATCCGGTCCCACGCATCGCTCGGCGGCACACCCGCCACCGATGCACGGTGTTGTCTCTACGACAGCACCCACGCACAATCCTTCCGACGCTACGCTCCGAGCGGCAGTACCGGCGATGGCTCTCCGGACGGTCCCGTCCCCCATCCGCGAGCCGCGCTTTTAAAACCTCCCGGGGCCTTAGCTCCGAAACATGACGAAGTACTCGACGGGGTCGGGCGGCGGCGCCGGCGACGGCGACGCCTGCGAGCTCTGCGGTGCGGAGACGGGCAACCTGCGGAAGGCGAACGTCGCCGGCGCGGAGCTTCTGGTCTGTTCGAGTTGCAGCCCGCACGACGACTCGGCGCGCTCGCGTGGCGGGTCCGGCGGGTCGAGCGGCGGCGCCAGCAGTCCGGGCGGAAGCTCCGGCGGCTCCGCGGGGAGCCGCGACGAGGAGAGCCGGGCGAAACGCGCCGCGCGCAAGCAGGCGGAGGTGTACGACGCCGGCCGCGGCGACTCCTCGCACTGGGAGGAGGAGGGGACCAACTACGAGAAGGACCGACTCCCCTACCTCGTCTCGGGCTACGGCGACGTGGCGGAGGAGGCGCGACAGGACGCGGGGCTCACCGTCGAGGAACTCGCCGCCGAACTCGGCGTCGACGAGGACGACGTGCTCGCGGTCGAGCAGGGACGGGCGGCCCGCGCGAACGTCGGCGGGTCGGTCGTCCGCGCCATCGAGGAGCGGCTCGGCGCGACCCTGATCGACGAGTAGGCTGGTCCTGATTCCGGTCACCGCCGGTCGCGGGGGGTGACGCGACGGAGCCGGCGACGGTCGACCCGAAACGTCCATCCCCCGAGGCGCCGAGGGTCCGGTAATGAAGGCGATCAAGGACAGCGTCCACGACTACGTCACGCTCGACGCGGTCGCCGCGGACCTCGTCGACACGCCCGCGTTCCAGCGGCTCCGCCACGTCAAACAGCTCTCCACCGTCAGGCTCGTCTTTCCCTCCGCGAACCACACGCGCTTCGAGCACAGCCTCGGCGTCTATCACCTCGCCTCGCAGGCGCTCGACCACCTCCCGGTGGACGACGACACCGCCGCGCACGTCCGGGCGGCCGCGCTCCTCCACGACGCCGGCCACGGCCCCTACGGCCACCAGACCGAGCGCGTCATCCGGCGCGCGACCGGCCGCGACCACGACCAGATCGGCTGGCTCCTGACCGACCCCGAGCGGGAGGTCTGTGCCACGCTCGAACGCCACGGGCTCGACCCGGAGCGCGTCGCGGCCCTCGTCGCGGGCGAGGGCGGGGTGGGACAGCTCGTTTCCGGTGAACTCGACGTGGACCGGATGGACTACCTCGTGCGCGACGCCCACCACACCGGGGTCCCCTACGGCACCATCGACCACGGTCGGCTCGTCCGCGAACTCCGGCTCGACGGTACCGGCGGCGTCGACGGGGCGGGAGACGTGGACGGCGCGGGACGCGACGCGGACCTCGTGCTCGCGGAGGGGAACGTCGCCACGGCCGAGAGCCTCCTGCTCGCGCGCTCGCTGATGAACGCCATCGTCTACAGACACCACGTCTCCCGGGTCGCGGGCGCGATGCTGGAGCGCGCCTGCGAGCGCTACCTCGCCGTCTCAGAGACGACGCCCGAGGAGTTCCGCCGGATGGCCGACCACGACCTGCTCGTGGCGCTCCGGGAGACGGTCCCCGAACTCGGACGCCGCATCGAGCGCCGCGACCTCTACAAGCGGGCGGTGTGGGCGTCGCTGTCGGACGTGCCCGCCGGCACCGTCGACGCCGACCACGAGGCGGAGCGGGCCGCGGAGCGGGAGATCGCCGACGAGGCGGGTCTCGGTCCCGCGCAGGTCATCGTCGACGTGCCCTCACGCCCGGGCCTGAAGGAGTCGTCGTCGTCGGTCGTCGTGGACGGCGTCGTCCAGCGACTGGAGGACGCCTCGGAGCTCGTCTCGGGCCTGCGCGCGGCCGAGCGCGGGCGGTGGCGACTCGGAGTCTACTGCCCGGCGGAACACCGGGAGACGGTCGAGCGCGCGGCGCGGGACGTGCTCGGCGTCGGGACTATCTGAAGCCTTCGGCGTCCCGGCGCCGCTTATCGTCCCGTCAGCGCCTCGCTCGCGGGCGCGAAGGGGATCGTCGCCCCCCGGCCGCGCTCGTCGGCGCGTTCGTACAGCAGGTTGGCGGCCGCGGCCGTCTCGATGCCGGTGCCGCCGGAGTCGAAGACGGTCACCTCGTCGTCGCTCGTGCGCCCCGGCTCGACGCCGGCGACGACCTCCCCGAGCTCGGCGTGCACGTCGTCCTCGTTCACGAGCCCGGCGTCCAGCGCCGCGATGAACGAGCCGGCGTCGCGCGTCACGCGGTCGCGGAGGTCCGGCACGTACGTCGCCCGCGCGACCGTCTCCGGCGGGAGTTCGTTCTTCTCCGAGTGGTACTGTCCCATCGCGGTGACGTGCGTCCCGGGCTCGACGTTCGCGTCGTCGATCACCGGCTCGCTCGCGTTCGTCGCCGTGATGACCACGTCCGCGCCGTCGAGGGCGGCAGCCGAGGAGGCCACCGGGTCCACGGCCGCGTCGAGCTCGGCCGCCATCTCCGCCGCGAACGCATCGCGGTGGTCGGCCGTCGGGGAGTAGACGCGAACGGCGTCGAAGTCGCGGACGGTCGCGGTCGCCCGGAGCTGCCCCCGTGCCTGCGCGCCGGACCCGATGACGGCCACCTCGCTGGCGTCCGCGCGGGCGAGCGCGTCGACGCCTACCGCCCCCGCGGCGCCGGTCTTGAACGGGTTCATCGACGCGCCGTCCAACAGCGCGAGCGGTTCGCCGGACTCCGCGTCGAACAGCGGGGTCATGAACCACGCGTCGCGGGCGCCGAACCCCGCGGAGTAGTTGTACCCGCCCATCACGCCCGTCTCGGGTAACACCGCGGCGTACGTGGTGAACATCCCCGGCGGGTCGTCGTTGACGAGCTTCGTCCGGGGCTCCGCGGCGGCGCCCTCCCCGCGCTGGCGGTACGCGTCGCGGACGACGCGGACGTAGTCGGCAGGCTCGGCGAGGTCGGTCACGTCCTCGTGGGACAGAAACAGCACGTCGGTCATGGAGGGAGGGTGGAGCCGGAGCCACAAAACCGTTCACGCGGCGGCCATCGAGGGACAGTCACCGAGGCGGGGCCGATCAGTCGGCGTCGACGCGGCCGACGCCCGAATTCGCGGCCGCTTCGGACGGCCGGTCGGCGACTGGCCCGTTAACGAACATCGCGTGGGCCATCAGCCCGACAGCGACGGTCGCGCCCGCGGGCACCGCCAGCAGCTCGGGCAGTCCCACGAGACGGAGGAGTCCCGCGATGCCGACGAGCGCTACCGGAATGAGGCCGAGGATGTAGTCGTAGTAGCCAGTCATAATCCAACCAACAGTATGAGCGTGAGGGATATAATTTTTTCTGTGGTTGCTGTGTGACGCTGAGTGAATCCTCTTCGTGGCGATGCATAACTTATGAGAATACGCTCTCGGTGATGGCCGCCTCGCGGCCGGTCGTGCCGACACCGAACCCTTCAACCCGCCCCGCGGCCGACGAGGCGGTAGTGAACCGGAACGACCGCGCGATCACCGCACTCGCCATGCTGGCACACGGGATGGTCCACACCTACGAACTCGCCATCCCCATCTTCGTGACCATCTGGCTGGTGGAGTTCTCCGTCATCGACCTCGGCATCGCGACGTTCGACGTGACGACCGCGACGCTGGGGATCGTCGTCACCGTCGGGTACGGGCTGTTCGGCCTCGGCGCGCTCCCCGGCGGCGTGCTCGTCGACCGACTCGGCTCCCGGAAGCTGATCACCGCCTGCCTCCTCGGGATGGGCGGCTCGTTCCTGCTGCTCTCGCTTTCCCCGAGCGTCGTCGTGATCACGCTGGCGCTCGTCGTGTGGGGGCTCGCCGCGTCGGTGTACCACCCCGCGGGGCTCTCGCTCATCACCAAGGGCGTCGAGGAGCAGGGGACCGGCCTCGGCTATCACGGCATCGCGGGCAACGTCGGGATCGGCCTCGGCCCGCTCCTGACCGCGACCATGCTGTTGTTCCTCGACTGGACCACGGTCGCCGGCGTCCTCGCGATCCCCGCCCTGCTCGCGGCCGTGTACGCGTACCAGGCGGATTTCGACCCGCAGGCGGCGGTCGATGACGGCGGCGCCGCCGCGGACGGCGGCGACTCCAAGGCCGACAGCGGCGTCGACTCGTTCGGGGAGTTCCTCGCCGAGTCCCGCAAGCTGTTCGCCGGGAGCTTCGTGCTCGTCTTCGTCGTCGTGATGTGCTCGGGGCTCTACTACCGCGGGTTCCTCACGTTCCTGCCGGAGCTCCTGGGCCGGCTGCCCGGGTTCGAGCCCATCGCCATCGCGGCGCTGCTCCCGGCCCCGGTCGCGGACCTGCTCGGCGTCGACCCGGCCGCCGGCGAGACGCTCGCGCCGAGCGACTACTTCTACTCCGGGCTGCTGCTGATCGGCGTCGTGGGCCAGTACGCGGGCGGAAAGCTCACCGACCGGTTCCCCGTCGAGTACGGCATCGCCGCCGGCTTCGGGACGCTCGCGGTGCTCGCGCTCGTGTTCCTCCCCGCGGCCGCGCTCGGGTTCGGGCCGCTGCTGGTCGTCGGCGCGCTGATGGGGATCTTCCTGTTCGCGGTCCAGCCGATGTACCAGGCGACGGTCGCCTCCTACACTCCCTCCGGCACGCGCGGGCTCTCGTACGGCTACACCTACCTCGGCGTCTTCGGGGTCGGGTCGCTGGGCGGCGCCATCGCCGGCGCCATCCTCACGTACGCCAACGAACCGACGCTGTTCGCCGTGCTGGCGCTGTTCGCGACGACCGCGGCCGGCGTCGGACTCTACCTCGGCCGGACGCGCGAGGAGTGAGAAAGGCCCTGCCGAAGCCGGCGGCTCGGCGGTATGCGGTCGCGGGACGCCCGCTTTCACCTCGGACTTCCGTGGAACCCGATCGCGGAGCGCTACTTCCACTCCTCTTCCGGCTCCGACTGCAGCTCCCCCTTCGCCTGTCTGCTTCCGGGCCAGAAGGTTAGAACCAGTACGGTCGCGTAGTAGAAGCCGGCGGCCGCGAGAACGAATTCGCCCGGCACCTGGCCGACGATGGCGGTGTCGACGACCTCGGACGACGACGCTGCGAACACCGTTAACCGGACGATCCACGCGAGAACGAGGACGGAGATAAGCGCGAAGTAGACGCGCCGGAGGCGGCGGGAAACGGCCTCGACGATCGGCGTTTTCACGGTCGGGCTTCGGAGATCCCTACTGAGAAGCTCGCGCCAGTTGGACTGCTCGACGCCCTCCGGATCGAGGGCGTTCGCGAACACGTTCTCCTCCAGGATCCGTACCCGAGACCGCCAGATGTCGTAGACGCGGTAGCGTCTGGTCTCGATCCCCAGGAACACGGACAACATGACGACCCCGATGAGGAGGACGTAGTGCGGCCGCGAGTCGGACGAGAACGCCCACGTGAGAAGCGTCGCCGTCAACACGACCGCCCAGTTCGTGGTCCGGTCGATCCGCGTTCGCCACGAGGTCATGCGACCCATCTCGCCGCGGTAGGCGTGGCCCATGAGCGAGAGGAATCCGTCCCGGTCGCGCGCCGCCTCTCCGGCGATCTCACGGTCCTCGCGTGACTCCGGATCGAAATCGCTCGGCCTGTCCGACATAGGTCCCGTACGGGCGACCCGCACGTAAACGCTCGTCACGAGTGCCGATCGACCGGCTGGACCCACCGGACCCCGGCCCGGCACCTCAGCCGCGAACCTTGAAGTAGACCGCGCGCCAGCCGGCGAGGACGACGGTGCCGAGGACGAACATCACGACCACGAACGGGAGCGCGGCGGTGTCGCCGAAGGCGTAGACGCGCAGCAGGAACCCGACCGCGGCCGCGGGGATCCACGAGCGCACGACCAGCGGAATGGAGGACTTCGCGGCCTCGACCGCGCCGGGCGAGTACGCGCCCACGAGCGGCGCGACGAGCAGCCAGCCGATCAGGAACGGCGGCCAGACGACCAGCATGTACGCCGGGTCGGCCGCGAGGCCGTCGACGCCGCGGTGCTGGATCACGCCCACGGTCAAAAGCGCCATCAGTGCGATCAGGTCGCCGACGACGAGGGGCGCCGCACCCCGGTCGAGTCGGCGCGACAGGAACTCTGAGTCGACCATACCGACCGTCAGCGTGGCTCCCTCTTGTTTCGTGCGGATCGGGTCGCGGAGCTTCGACGGACTCAGGCGCTCGGCGGGTCGTCGTCCGAGGGCTCGATCCCGACGACCGTGTAGCCGAACCCGCGGTCGAGCACCCTCGCGTCGAGGCCCGCGTCGCGCATCTCGGCCGCGAGCGCGTCGGGACCGAGGAACGCCGAGTCCATCCCGAACGCGCGCTCGCCGAGCGCGAGGAGCCGACCGAGGGGGTGGTTCGGGTCGAACTCGCGGACGACGAGGACGCCGCCGGGCCGGAGGACGCGCGCCGCCTCCCGGATCGCTGCCTCCCGCTCCGGGAAGTGGTGGAGCGCGTCGACGACGGTCACCGCGTCGACCGCGCCGTCGCGGACGGGGAGCCGGCCGGCGTCGCCGAACGTCACGTCGAGCCCGCGCTCCCGCGCTCGCGCGAGCATGCCCTTCGAGATGTCGACGACGACACGCTCGGGCGCGTCCAACTCGACCGTCGCGCGCCCGGACCCGCCGCCGAGGTCGAGCACGGTCCCCACCGGGCGCTCGGCCTCGCCGAGCCCCGCCGCGAGGTCCGCGCGATTCGCGGCCGGCATCACGAGGTCGTACAGCGGCGCGATCCGATCGAAGAACCGCACGTCGCCGGTCCCGTGCATGCCGGAGGGTGGCGGCGGCCGAGACATAAGCGTTCGCGGGAAGGTTCAAAGGGAGCGGCGCCGGACGATCCGGCATGGAGTTCGACCTCCTCGGCTGGCCCGAGGACGAACCGACGCTCCGGCTCGACTACCGGGCGTTCAGCTACGCGGGCAAGTTCGTCATGACGACCACCGGGAAGGCGGCCCTGCGAACCGCCGACGGGAGCGCCGCCGCGCCGGGGTGGGAGCCGGGCCGGAAGCTCCCGGAGGGGATGGACCCGGACGCGTTCGACGCGGACGTGGCGGCGGCGATCGCATTCGACGCCGACCGGACCGACCCCGAGGTGCTTCGGCTCCGGTACGTCACCGTCCACGCGGCGCTCCGCGGCGAGGGGCTCGGGCCGCGGCTCGTGGGCGACCTGCTGGGACCGGCCGCGGAGCGCGGGTTCGAGCGCGTCCGCATCGCGGTGAACAACCCCTTCGCCTACGAGGCGCTCTACCGGGCCGGGTTCGCGTTCACCGGGAGGGAGACCGGGCTCGCGGAACTGGTCCTCGAGCGGCCGGTCGAGGCGCCCGCCGCCGACCGCGAGGAAGCGGCCCGCTACCGGGAGGGATTGGCGCGCTACCGAAAGCGAGGGGGGCTTTCCGACGCGGAGCGGTCCTTCCTGCGCGAACGCCTGGGCGACGGCGGTTCGGGGGAATGCGGCGCGGGCGCCCGACCCCCGGAGTTGCGGATTTAAGGTCGCCGCCGCCCTCGGTCGGGGCGATGGGAAACGCAGACCTGCGCTCGCTCGCGAGCCTCCGCGAGGTCGAGTTCGCGGAGATCGAGGGGAGCGTCGTCGCCGTCGACGCGCACAACTGGCTCTACCGCTACCTCACGACGACGGTGAAGTGGACCAGCGACGAGGTGTACACGACCGCCGACGGCACCGAGGTGGCGAACCTCGTCGGCGTCGTGCAGGGGCTCCCGAAGTTCTTCGAGCACGACCTGACGCCGGTCTTCGTCTTCGACGGCGCGGTGACCGAACTGAAGGCCGACGAGATCGCGGAGCGCCGCGAGAAGCGCGAGGCGGCCGAGGAGCGCCGGGCGGAGGCCGAGGCGGCCGGCGACGCGGTCGAGGCGGCCCGGCTGGAGGCGCGGACGCAGCGGCTCACCGACACGATCCAGTCGACGACGCGGGAGCTGTTCGACCTGCTGGACGTGCCGTACGTCGAGGCGCCCGCGGAGGGCGAGGCGCAGTGTGCCCACATGGCCGCGAGCGAGCGCGTCGACTACGCCGGCAGCGAGGACTACGACACGCTGCTTTTCGGCGCGCCGCGCACGCTCAGACAGCTCACCAGCAAGGGGAACCCGGAGCTGATGGACCTGGCGGCGACGCTCGAGGACCTCGGGCTGACGCGCGAGGAGCTGATCGACGCCGCGATGCTCTGCGGGACCGACTTCAACGAGGGCGTTTCCGGGATCGGGCCGAAGACCGCCCTCTCCGAGATCCGCGAACACGGCGACCTGTGGGGCGTCCTGGAGGCGCGGGACGCCGAGATCGCCAACGCGGCCGCCGTCCGCGAGCTGTTCTTGAACCCGCCGGCGACCGACGACTACGACGTCGACCGCGACATCGACCCCGACGTCGAGGCGGCGCGCCGGTACGTCGTCGAGGAGTGGGGCGTCGCGGCCGACGAGGTCGAGCGCGGGTTCGAGCGGATCGAAGAGGCGCAGGTGCAGACCGGCCTCGACCGGTGGACCTGACCGGCGGCCGCACCGCGGACTCCCGGTCGTTATAAGTCGTCGCACCGCACAGTCGAGGAACATGCTGTCGCGTCTGCTCCTGCTTTTGACGACGCTCGCTCTCGCCGCGGGCCTTCCGCTGTCGGTCATCGCGGCGCGGGGGTTCGCCGGCTCCCCGTTCGGTCGCGTGTTGCGGCCGATTCCGGTGGTGTTCGTCGGATTCATCGCCCTGAACGTGCCGACGATCGTCGGGATCGGGACCGCGGGCGTCTACGACCTGGCCGTCTCGACGCTCGCGGTCGGGGCCGCGGTGGCGGCGGCCATCGAGGGATTCCTGCTGCTCGGGGGGTACAGACGGGTATGAACGTCGAGACCCTCGTCGTCTCGGCACAGACGGGCGCGCTGCTCGCCGTCGGCGCGCTGCTCGCGTACCCCGTCGTCCGGTACTCGACGAACGTCGCGTACACGCGGGGAATGGTGCTGCTCTCGGCCGGCTTCTTCGCGCTGGCGGCCAGCTACGGGGTCGGGCTCCTCGTCGAGACGCAGGTTCCGGGGCGAGCCCTGAGCCTCCTCGCCGCGCTGCTCGGGACGGCCGGCGTCACGCACTTCGCGCGTCCCTTCGTTCGGATCGACGGGTCTGCGGGGTTCGACGCGGGCGGCGGGATGGGGCGAACTGGCGGAGAGGAACGTGACGAACCCGAGACGGACGGGACCATGGGGGGGTTCGGCGATGCGAAGCGCGAGTGAACCCCTCGACCTCGATCCCGGTCGACAGACGCTCGTCTCGGTGGGCAGCATGGCGTCGGTGATCGAGAGTCTCCCCACGTCCGCGTTCGGGAACCTGCTCGTCGTCTCCCCGAACGCTCCGGCTCGGGTCGAGAAGACGATCGAGCGGCAGGGTGGGGACCCGAGCCGCTGCGGGCACATCCCGCTGACGAGCTCCGCCCCTTCCTACGAGGGGCCGCTGTGGACCACGTCGCCGGTCGCCCCGAGCGACCTCACCGGACTCAGCATGCGGTACAGCCGCGCGATGGAGCACGTCGAGTCCGGCCGCGGCTGGTTCTGTTTCGACGGCGTTCAGCTGTTGTTGATGTACGCGGCCGCCGACGACGTTCAGCGGCTGCTCACCACGATGGCTTCGGCGACGCGGACGCGCGAGGTCGCCGGCGTCTACGGGCTCGCGCACGAGGCGGTTACCTCGGAGACCTACGAACGGCTGGCGTCGATCTTCGACGACTCGGTGGATCGGCGTCCTCGCTGACGCTCGGCGAACAAGTTACAACAGCTGTAGTAACACATCCCAAAGCTATATAGGGGGTTCGTCCTAATCGGACAGACTGTAATGGTTGATACTGACCCACACGGTGCGGACGAGCGGAGTGGCGTCTCTCGGCGCCGGTTCGTACAGGCGGCGGGCGCTTCCGGAGTCGCGGCCGGCGTCGCCGGCTGTCTCGGTGGCGGCGGCGACGACGACGAGAACGTCGTGCAGATCTCCGCGGACCAGGACTTCGCGGACATCTCCGACGACATCGAGGAGGCGCTCCACGAGGCGGGGCTCGACGAGGAGATCTCCATCGAGGTGCTCCCGGGCGACTTCGAGACCGACTCGCGGCAGGCGTCCTACTCGCAGGCGCTCGACGCCGGTCGCTCGGAGCCGGACATCTTCATGATGGACAGCGGGTGGACGATCCCGTTCATCGTCCGTGAACACCTCGACAACCTCACCGAGACGCTGTCGGACGACGTGATCGATTACGTCGAGAGCGACTACCTCGGCGCGTCCGTCGACACCGCCCGGCACCCGGAGACGGGCGACCTCTACGGACTGCCGCTGTTCCCGGACTACCCGGTGATGCAGTACCGGAAGGATCTCGTCGAGGAGGCCGGCTTCGACCCCGAAGGCGAGAACTGGGCCACCGAGCCGATGTCCTGGCAGGAGTTCGCCGAGGTCGTCGCCGAGGTCTGGGAGTACCACGGAGGCGAGGAGGAGTACGACTACGGGTTCACCACGCAGGCCGACGCCTACGAGGGGCTCTCCTGTTGTACGTTCAACGAGACGATGAGCTCCTTCGGCGGCGCCTACTTCGGCGGCCGCGACAACCTCTTCGGCCCGATCGGCGACCGACCGATCACCGTCGAGGAGGAGCCCGTGCTCGACACCATCCGTATGATGCGGTCGTTCATGCTCGGCCCCGACGCGGAGAACACCCTCGACGGCTACCCGCAGATCACCAACACCGACATCGTCCAGTACACCGAGGAAGACGCCCGCGAACCGTTCACTAACGGGAACGCGATCTTCCACCGTAACTGGCCGTACTCGGTCGTCATCAACGGCGCCGAGGACGTGTTCGGCGAGGACCTCGGGACGATGCCGATGCCGTACGGTATCGAGGCCTCGGAGTCCGACTACGAGGGGCTCGGCGGCTCGCGCGCCGCGCTCGGCGGCTGGCACCTCACTCTCAACACCTACTCCCAGAAGAAGGACCAGGCGACGCAGGTGCTGGAAGCGTTCGCCAACGAGAACGTGATGCTCACGCTGTTCGAGCTCAACGGCAACATCCCGCCGGTCCCGTCGGTCACGGAGAACGCGGACCCGGACAACCTCGGTCCCATCGGTCGGTACCTCGAGACGCTCTCCGTCTCCGCCGAGGGCGCCATCCCGCGGCCCGTGACGCAGATCTGGCCCACGCAGTCGCAGTACGTCTACCAGGAGGTGCACGACGCGTACACCGGCGACAAGACGCCGGAGGACGCGATGGCAGAGCTCGCGACCCAACTCGAAGAGAGCGAGTCCAACGCATAACCGGAGCCGCACATGGCAACAGACAGTCAGTCGGCGGGCGGGGTACGCGGCCTCCTCGCCCGGCCGCTCAACCGCCTGGAGATGCTCGGGGAGCAGGCGTTCGCCTACGTCCTCCTGATCCCGGCGTTTCTCCTGCTGGCGCTGGTGGCGTTCTACCCGCTGCTGGCGACGTTCCGGTTCTCCCTGCTCGCCGACCAGACGGCGGGGAGAAACCCGTTCGGGGAGTTCGTCGGCGCGGAGAACTACGCGGACGTGCTCACCGGCAGCGCGGGGCTGCCGCGGGAGTTCATCGACATCGCGCTCACGAGCGAGTTCCCGTTCGTGACTATGGGGACGCCGTTCTTCCGACAGGCGCTGCTCGTGACGCTGGCGTTCGCGATCTTGAGCGTCCTCTTCGAGACGACGATCGGGTTCGGACAGGCGCTCGTGCTGGACCAGGACTTCCGTGGCCGGCGCTGGGTCCGCGTCGCGATCATCATCCCGTGGGCGATCCCCGTGGTCATCCAGGCGATGATCTTCTACCTGATGTTCCAGCCGACGATCGGCTTCGCGACCGGCTGGATGCAGTCGCTGGGGATCTTCGGGTCGACGCCGCTGGCCAGCAGTAGCGACGGGTTCATCATCGTCCTCGTCGCGGACATCTGGAAGACGACGGCGTTCATGGCCCTGCTGATCCTCGCGGGGCTCCAGAGCGTCGACCGGAGCCTCTACGACGTGGCCCGCGTGTCGGGCGCGTCGACGCTCCAGCGGTTCCGCTACATCACGCTGCCGCTGGTGATGCCGGCGCTGCTGGTCGCGATGCTGTTCCGGACGATGGACGCGATGCGCATCTACGGCGTCATCGACGCGACGGTCGGCTGCTCGACCGTCCCGTCGCTGACGTGTCTGGTGATCATCTCGCTCGACCAGACCCGCCGGTGGGCGACCGCGGCGACGGTGGCGTTCATGACCGCGGTGGTCATCGCCGTCTTCGTGGCGTTCTACCTGTGGCGCTTCCGCGAGACCGAGGGAGGGTTCGCATAAATGAGCGACGACCGACAGCCCGACGAACAGCACCCCGACCTGGCGGCCGCGGACGCGGTCGGCGACGAGGAGCCGCGGCTCAAGCGCGGTCCCTTCGAGCGGTGGGTCACCAACTCGATCGAGAACCCGCAGATCGCGTACAAGGCGATGTTCTACCTCGCCACCGGGTTCTTCCTGCTCACCACGCTGTTCCCGTTCTACTGGCTGCTGATGGTGGCGCTGACGCCGCGAAACGACCTCCAGAACATCTTCCTGCTGCCCGGGGGTGAGCCGAACTTCCTCGTGTTCGTAGAGATGTTCGAGGCGGTCGCGTTCCACCGCTACATGTTCAACAGCTTCGTCATCGCGACGGTGACGACGGTGATCGTGTTGGTGATCGCCAGCCTCGCCGGCTACGTGTTCGGCCGCCTGCGGTTCAAGGGGAAGGGCCCGCTGATGCTGCTTATCCTCATCGTGTCCTTCTTCCCGCCGGCGTCGTTCTTCGTGCCGCTGAACCGGCTGTTCAACACGAACTTCGACGTGTTGCGCCCGCTGGTGTCGGACGGCTCGCTGTACAACACCCCGTTCGCGATGATGATCCCGTTCTCGGCGCTGTTCCTGCCGCTGTCGATCTTCATCCTGACGACGTTCTACTCGCAGATACCGGACGGGCTGGAGGACGCGGCCCGCGTCGAGGGGACGACCCGCATTGGTGCGCTGTTCCGCGTGATCGTTCCGCTGTCGGCGCCGGGCGTAGCGACCGCGGGCGTGTTGACGTTCATCTCCGTGTACAACGAGTACTTCTTCTCCTCGTTGATGACGGACGGCCGCGTCGATAGCTGGGCGCCCATCGTGGAGGGAATCCTCCGCTACCAGGGCCAGTACGAGGTGCTGTTCAACCTCATGGCGGCCGCGAGCATCGTCGGGGTCCTCCCCGTCGCCATCCTCGTGGTCGTCGCACAGGAGAAGATCGTGAGCGGACTGACACAGGGGGCGGTGAAGGAGTAACCATGGCGAACGTAACGCTCGAACACATCACCAAGCGGTACGAGGACGTAACGGCAGTCGACGACATGAACCTCGACATCGAGGACGGCGAATTCGTCACCTTCGTCGGCCCATCGGGGTGCGGGAAGTCGACCACGATGGAGACGATCGCGGGCCTGACGCTGCCCACCGAGGGGACCATCGAGATCGGCGGGCGCGACGTGACGGACCTGCCCCCGAAGGACCGGGGGATCTCGATGGTGTTCCAGAACATCGCGCTGTTCCCCCACATGGACGTGTACGACAACATCTCCTTCGGGCTCCGCCTGCGCGAGTACGACCAGGAGGAGATCGACCGCCGCGTCGAGGAGGCGGCGGACATCGTCCAGTTGGAGGGGATGATGGACCGGATGCCCGAGGAGATGTCCGGCGGTCAGCGCCAGCGCGTCGCCATCGCGCGCGCCATCGTGCGCAACCCGGACGTGTTCCTGATGGACGAACCGCTGGCGAACCTCGACGCGAAGCTCCGCGTCCACATGCGGACGGAGCTCCAGCGGCTCCACAAGGAACTCGACACGACGATCGTCTACGTCACCCACGACCAGGCCGAGGCGATGACGATGTCGGACCGCATCGCGGTCATCGACAGCGGACAGCTCCAGCAGATCGACCCGCCGCTCGTCTGTTACAACGAGCCGACGAACCTGTTCGTCGCCGGCTTCATCGGCTCGCCGTCGATGAACTTCGTCGAGGGCGAGGTGACCGCGGACGGCTTCGACGCCGAACACGTCACCGTCGACTTCGACCCCGACGCCTACGACGTGTCGGTGGGCGACGAGGTGACGCTCGGGATCCGTCCCGAGGACGTCTACCTCGCGGACGGCGTCGAGTCGGTCGAGGACCCGTCCGCGGTCGTCAACGCGTGGACCGACGTGCTCGAACCGATGGGCAACGAGGTGTTCGTCTACCTCAAGCTCGCGCAGGATGCCGAGCTCCGCATCGACGAGCGCGACAGCGACCAGCTGCTGATGAGCGTCGACCCGGACGTCGAGGTCGAGGAGGACGGCGAGATAGACGTCGTGCTCGACCGGAGTCGCGTCCACCTCTTCGACACCGGCTCCGGGGACGCCATCGTCCACGGGCTGGACTGACTCCGGCCCCGGCCGGCGGGTTTCGGCTCCGGCCACGCCGGCGTCCCGACCCCGCCGCCGGAACGTGAATCTTAACAACAATCGTTGTGAAAACTGTTCTCATGGACGATCCCAACGACGTTCGGGTCGGCATCGTCGGCCTCGGCGGTATCGGCCACCACCACGCGAACCGACTCGCGGAGCGGGGCGCGAACCTCGTCGGCGGCATGGACATCGACGCCGACGCGCGCACGCGGTTCGCCGAGGCGTTCGACGCGCCGGTGTACGAGGAGGCCGAACACCTCTACGCCGAGGCGGACGCCGTCCTCGTGACGACGCCGAACCGGTTCCACGAGGAGTACGCGCTCTCGGCGCTCGAGGCGGGCCTCGACGTGCTGCTGGAGAAGCCCCTCGCGCACGACCTCGAGAGCGCAGAGCGCATCGTCGAGGCCGCCCGCGAGGCCGACGGCTTCTGCATGGTCGGGTTCAACAATCGCTTCGCGGAGCCGGTGCAAGTCCTGAAACACGAGCAGGCGGAGGGCCGGTTCGGCGACGTGCGCCACGTCGAGGCGAACTACGTGCGCCGGCGCGGCATCCCCGGCCGCGGGTCGTGGTTCACGTCGAAGGGCGTCGCGGGCGGCGGTTCGCTCATCGACATCGGGGTCCACGCCATCGACCTCGCGCTCTACTTCCTCGACTACCCCGAGGTCGTCGAGGTCTCGGGCGTCACCCGCTCGGCGTTCGGCGGCCGCGACGACTACACGTTCGTCGAGATGTGGGGCGAGGACGCTGGTCCGGAGGGGTTCGACGTGGACGACTCCGCGTCGGCGTTCATCCGCGGCGCGGACGGCCGCACCGTCTCGCTGGAAGTCGCGTGGGCGACCAACCGCCCGACGAACGACGAGTTCGTGATCCGCGGGAGCGACGCGGGCGCGCGGTTCGACCGCGACAGCCACGACCTCACGATCTTCGAGTCGAGGACCGGCGGCGGCCACCACCACGCCGACCAGCGGATCGAGACGCGCGAGAACGACACCCACGCCACCGAGCAGGGGGTCTTCCTCGAGGCGGTCGCCGAGGGCGAGGCGCCGACGATCAACACCGTCGAGCAGGCGCTGACGGTGCAGAAGGTGATCGACGGCATCTACCGCTCCTCCGAGCAGGGCGGCGCCGTGCGGCTGGACTGACGCCGGAACCGACGCCCTGGCTCATCGCCGCCGGCGGTCACCTCATCCTGAAGGTTTATTCGGTTCGTAGTACAAGCGCCGCACATGGATATCGGCGTACTCACCGTTCCGCTCGGCGACCAGTCCGTCGAGGAGGCGTTCGCGTACCTCGAGGAACTCGGGGTCGACGCGGTCGAACTCGGCGTCGGCGGCTGGCCCGGCGAGGACCACCTCGACCGCGAGCGACACCTCGAGAGCTCCGAGGCGCGCGAAGAACTGCTGGCGGCCGTCGAGGAGCACGACCTGCGCATCTCCGCGCTGGCGACGCACAACAACCCGCTCCACCCCGATGAGGAGCGCGCCGCCGAGGCCGACCGCGAACTGCGCGAGGCGGTCGAACTCGCGGACCTGCTCGGCGTGGACACGGTCACCTGCTTCTCCGGACTGCCGGCGGGGGCACCCGGGGACTCGACCCCGAACTGGATCACGGCACCGTGGCCGACCGAGCACAAGGAGGCGCTCGACTACCAGTGGGAGGAGGTCGCGATCCCCTACTGGCGCGACCTGGCGGCCCACGCCGAGGAGCACGCGGTGGACATCGCCATCGAGATGCACCCCAACATGCTCGTCTACGAGCCGGAGGGAATGTTACGGCTCCGCGCGGAGACCAGCGAGCGGATCGGCGCGAACTTCGACCCCTCGCACCTCTACTGGCAGGGGATCGACGTGACGGAGGCGATCCGCCTGCTCGGCGAGCGCGGCGCGATCCACCACGTCCACGCGAAGGACACGAAGGTGTACGAGTCGAAGGCGCGCGAGAAGGGCGTCCTCGACACGGCCGACTACACGAACGAGCCGGAGCGCTCCTGGCTGTTCCGCTCCATCGGCTACGGGCACGGCGAGGCGCACTGGAAGGACGTGGTCTCGACGCTCCGGATGGTCGGCTACGAGGGCGCGCTCTCCATCGAGCACGAGGACAGCCTTACCTCCTCGCGCGAGGGGCTCGAGAAGGCCGTCGACGTGCTCTCGCGGGCCGTCTTCGAGACGACGCCGGGCGACGCCTACTGGGCGGAGTGATCCCCGATGAGCGAGACTCCCCCCGACGAACCCCTGAAGGTCGGCGTCCTCGGCTACCGGTTCATGGGCAAGGCGCACGCCAACGCGCTGGCGCGGCTCCCCATGTTCTTCCCCGACGCGCCCGCGGTCGAGCGCCACACCCTGATCGGCCGGAACGAGGCGGCGCTCGCGGACGCCGCGGAGCGGTTCGGTTTCGCCCACACGGAGACCGACTGGGAAGCCGCGCTGGAAGAGGTCGACGTGTTCTACAACCTCGGCCCGAACCACGTCCACGCGGAGCCCTCCATCGCGGCGCTGGAGGCCGGGATCCCGGTCTTCTGTGAGAAGCCGCTCGCGCCGACCCTCGAGGAGGCCGCGGCGATGCGCGACGCCGCCGCGGCCGCGGACGTGCCCGCCGGCTGCGCGTTCAACTACCGGTTCGTCCCCGCGATCCGCCACGCGCGGAACCTGATCGCGAACGGCGACCTCGGCGAGATCAGGCAGGTCCGCGGGCGCTACCTGCAGGACTGGCTCGTGGACGAGGAGGCGCCGTGGGCGTGGCGGATGGACGCCGACATGGCCGGCTCCGGCGCGCTCGGCGACCTCGGCGCCCACACCGTCGACCTGCTGGACTTCCTCGTCGCGGACGAGACCGGCCCGATCGAGAGCCTGTCCGGCCAGCTCCGGACGTTCGTCGGCGAGCGCCCGGTCTTCGACGACGCGGGCGGGATCGAGGAGTACCGCGACGTGACCGTCGACGACGCCTACACCGCGCAGGTGCGCTACGAGAGCGGCGCGGTCGGGACGCTGGAGGCGACCCGGATGGCGACCGGCCACAAGAACGACCACACCGTCGAGGTCCACGGATCGAAGGGGAGCCTGCGCTTCTCGCTGGAGCGGCTCAACGAACTGGAGGTGCTCCGCGAGGGCGACCGCGGCTACGAGACGGTGCTGGTCACCGACGAGGAGGACCCCTACCTCGACCACTGGTGGCCGCCGGGCCACGTCCTCGGCTGGGAGCACACGTTCGTCCACGAGAACTACGAGTTCCTCTCGGCGGTCGCGGAAGGACGCGAGTTCTCGCCCTCCTTCGCGGAGGCGTACGAGGTCCAGCGCGTCCTCGACGCCGTGGAGCGCTCCGACGAGAGCGGCGAGCGCGTCGAGCTGTAGCGGCGCTCCGCGACGCCTCTCACGCGAGGGCCATTTCTGTCGGGGTTGTGAGCGGACCATTTCTGTCGGGGTCGTGAGCGGACCATTTCTGTCGGGGTCGTGAGCGGACCATTTCTGTCGGGGTCGTGAGCGGACCATTTCTGTCGGGGTCGTGAGCGGACCATTTCTGTCGGGGTCGTGAGCGGACCATTTCTGTCGGGGTCGTGAGCGGACCGTTTCTGTCGGGGTCGCGGACGGGCTCCCCACCGTGCCGGTCACAAAAACGCAACCGCAACCGGGTTATGGACCGTCCCCCTAACGGCGTCCGTGACCACCTGGATCGAGGACCCGCAGGGCGGCCGCGCTCGGGGGCCGCGGGCGCTTGCTCGCGCGTGGGCGGAGGTGCTGGTCCGGCCGCGGCGATTCTTCAGAAACGGCGTCGGCCCGGGCGACCAGGCGCCCGCGCTCACGTTCGCGGTCGTCGTCGCGCTCGCGCACGCCGCGGGGTGGATGGCCGCCGACCCCAGTGCGGTGCCGGGGATCACGGAGTCGATGGCCGTCTCCGTGCTGATCGCGCTGCTGGCGACGGGGGTGCTGGCGGCGCCGGTCGGCCTCCACCTCACGGCCGCGGTCGCGACGGTCTCGACCGTCCTCGCCAGCCTCGAGCGCCGCGCCCCGCCCGCTGACCCCGCGGCGGCCGGCGTACTGGCACGGCTCGGCCTCGGCTTCCGCGAGCGCGGCGGCGTCAGCGAGACGGTGCAAGTCGTCGCGTACGCGAGCGCGCCCTTCGCGCTCGCGGGACCGCCCGTCCCCGCGCTCAGGCTCGCGGCCGGCGCGTACGCGACCGGCCTGCTCCTCGTCGGACTCAGAACCGTCCACGGGACGACGTGGCCGCGGACGCTGGTGGCGGGGCTCCCGGCCGCGCTGGTGGGCTACGGCGTCGCCTACCGCGCGGTCGCGCCGCTGCTCGCGCTCGGCTGATCCGAACGCGCCGGCACAGGTGGCTGGGCGGTCTCGCGCGCCCCCCGTCGCGGCGCGTGCCCGTTCGGGCGCGAGCGGCTTTCGACAACCGTTTTAGGCGGGAGGGTCTCCATCCACCAAATGGGATCCTGTATCATCTGCGGCGCCTCCGTGGACGGTCGCATTTGCGACTCCCACGAGGAGGACGTCGGCTTCGAGTTCCGCGGGGACAGCCCGCACCAACTGGTCTCGGGACGCTACTACCGCGGCACCGTCGACGGCTACGCCGACTTCGGCGTGTTCGTCGATCTGGCACCCGGCGTGACCGGGCTGCTCCACCGTTCCGAACTCGACCGCCGCCTCGACTCGCTGGACTGGGAGCCGAGCGACACCGTCTACGTGCAGGTGAAGAACGTCCGCGACAACGGCAACGTCGACCTCGCGTGGTCGATCCGCCAGGCGGAGCGCGACTTCCGCGGCCACCTCGTGCAGGAGGACGGCACCGAGTTCGTCCCCGGCGAGGAGGCCGACGAGGAGGAAAAGGAACCGGAGACTGCGGTGTCTGAAGCGGAACCGGCCGAGGAAGCGTCCGCCGAGGACGAGTCGTCGGCATCCCCCGAGCCCGAAGGGGCGGAGTCCGGGTTCGAGGCCGCGGACGTGGTCGACGCCGAGGAGCCCGAAGTCGTCGAGGAAGAGGCCGAGCGGGACGAGGAACCGTCCGAGTCCGCCGCCGAGACGTCCGCGGAGGAGCCGACGGAGGGTGAGACCGAAGCGGCCGAGACCGCGCACGAGGTGCCGGCCGAGGCCGAGGCGGCTCCCGAGCACGTCCTCGTCGAGTCGCTCGGTGACCGCGTCGGCGACGAGGTCCGGATCGAGGGCGAGGTCGTGAGCGTCCGCCAGACCGGCGGCCCGACCGTCTTCGAGGTGCGCGACCGCACGGGCGTCGTCGACTGCGCGGCGTTCGTCGAGCCGGGCGTCCGGGCGTACCCCGGCGTCGAACTCGGCGACGTAGTTCGTCTCGACGGCGAGGTCGAACTCCGCCACGACGAGATCCAGGTCGAGACCGAGGCGCTCGCGGTGCTCGAAGGCGACGAGGCCGCCGCCGTCCAGCAGCGGCTCGCCGACGCGCTCACCGACCGCGCCCGCCCCGACGCCGTCGACCCGCTCGGCGACGACGAGACGGTCGCGGCGCTCTCGGAGGGCCTGCTCGACGCGGCCGAGGCGATCCGGCGCGCGGTGCTGGAGTCGCGCCCGGTCGTCGTCCGGCACCCGGCGACCGCGGACGGCTACGTGGCCGGCGCGGCCGTCGAGCGCGCGACGCTCCCGCTGGTCCGCGAGGAGCACGCCAAGCGCGACGCCGTCTACCACTACTTCACCCGCCGCCCGCTGGAGGGCGCGGTGTACGACATGGACGCGGCGACCAACGACGCGACGCGCATGCTGCAGGACCGCGACCGCCACGACGAGAAGCTCCCGCTGTTCCTGCTCGTCGGCACCGGCTCGACCGTCGAGTCCGAGGACGGCCTCGGCCTGCTGGACGTGTACGACGCCGACGCCGTGGTCGTCGACGCGGCCGTCGCCGACCCCGAGACGCGCGAGACGGTCGACACGCTCGTCTCGCCCGAGTTGGCCGACGTGGACGGCTCGCTCTCGACGGGCGCGCTCGTCGCCTCGCTGGCGGCGGCCGTCAACGAGGACGTGCGCGGGGACCTCGAGCACCTCCCGGCGGTGAGCTACTGGGAGGAGACGCCGGACGCCTACGTCGAGGCGGCCGCCGAGGCCGGCTACGACGCCGAGCGCGTCGCGGAGCTCCGCGAGGCCATCGCGCTGGAGGCGTACTACCAGTCCTACCAGGACAAGCGGGAACTCGTCACCGACCTCCTGTTCGAGGACGGCGGCGACCTCGCCGCGCACGTCTCCGAGCAGTTCCGCGAGAAACTGGAGACCGAGGTGCAGACTGCGGAGGCGAACCTCGAGACCGAGCACGTCGACAACGTCACCTTCGACGTGCTCGACACCGAGGCGTACACCCACAAGTACGACTTCCCGCCGACGCCGCTGCTCCTCGACGAACTGCACCGCCGGAACCGCGAGGGCGACTACGCCACCGTCGGCATCGGCATGGACGAGCTGTACGTCCGCACGACCGCGGACGTCTCCGTCCGCGAGGTCGCCGCCGAGGCCGCCGAGATCGCGCCCGAGGCCGACATCTCGGTCGCCGGCGTCCGCGAGGGGAAGATCGAGTTCCTCTCGGGCGCCCGCGAGGCGGTCGAGAACGCGGTCGTCGCCGCCGTCGCCGACCAGTTCTGAGGGTCGTCCGACTCCGACCGCACCGCGGACCGACTTCCGGAACCTCCGCACTTTTCCCGCCGACCGCCGACCGGAGAGACATGTCCGCCTCCAGACGCACGGAACTCCGGTATCCCGGCGGACGGCGCGCGCTCTACGGCGCCGCCGCTTTTCTGGCCAGCTACCTCGCGTTCCTCCCGGTCGCCGCGCTGCGGTACGAGGACCTCCTCGCGAGCGCCACGGTGACCGTCGACGGCGTCAGCTACGAGGTGGCCGAGAACCTCGCCCCGGAGAGCGTCTCGACGGTCGCGGGCGCCGGTCACCTCCTGTTCAACGCGCAGTTCGTCCCCCTGTCGGTCCCGATGGATCTCGGTGTTGGCACCGCGGCCGCGACCGTGAACCCGCTGTTGCAGGCCGGCGGCATCCATCTCCTACCGCTCCTCGTTCCGGCGGTCGCCTTCGCGGTCTCGGGGGCGCTGGCGACGCGGGGCGTCTCCACCTCCCGCCCCCTCCGCCGCGCGCGGGCGGCGGCGATGCAGTTCACCGGCGTTGCGCCGCTCGTCCTGATCGGCATCCCGCTCGTGAGCGTCGCGGCGTCGGGCGGCAACGCCGGCCCGGACTTGCTGTGGGGCATCTTCGGCGCGGGCGCGTTCTACCCCGCCGGCGCCGGCGCATTCGGCGGATTTCTGGCACACAAGCGGGCCGGCTTCTGAACTGGCGGAAAACGTCGGGGTGCCGTCAGATCAGCGGTCGTAGACGGGGCTGTTCCTGCGGCTGTACTCCCGGTAAAGCGTCCGGCCGAGCAGGAGGAGGCCGCCGCCGAGCAGGATCAGGGAGACGGCGTCGCTCGGGTCACCGATCAGTCCGGTCGCGCCCCACGCGATCACGCCGACGTACAGCAGGATCCGGAAGCGCGTGGTTCGGAGTCCCTCGCGGAAGACGCCCCAGACGATCAGCGCGGCGATGTAGACGCTCACGACCGCGTCCGGGAGGGCCTCGGGGCCGAACTCGGTAACGCGGACGTACGCGGCCGCGACCGAGAGCGCGGCGAAGAAGACGACGGCGACGCGCAGCGCGGTGCCGCCGTGACGGTCGAGCAGTGTGTCGCTCATGTGCCCCCGTCCGCGGGCCACGTATAAGGCGGCTACGCAAGCAGGCGGCACCGGCCCCTCAGACCCCGAAGGTCGCCCGGAGCATGTCCCGCGTTCCGGGGCCGAGTCCGACCGCGAGGACCGTCGTCAGGAGCAGCACCGTGTACCGCGGCGACTCCGTGAACATCTCGTCTTCGAACACCCAGACCACGAACGTCGCGGCCGCGAGCTTCACCAGCAGGAACGGCCACGCGGCGTCGAACAGGTCGACGATGGCCGCGTTGACGGGGTGTTTGGGGACGAGGTTCCCCGTGCCCGTCAAAAGCGGCATGTAGTCGAGGCCGACCACGTTGGCGGTGCCGTCGACAGCGTGGCCCCAGATGACGACGAAGCCGACGAAGCCGGTGCCGGCGTTGATCGACGGCTGGAACCGCTCGATCAGGGCCCACGTGACCGCCGCGGCGAGGCTCGCGCTGAGGAGGACGACCGCCGCCACCTGCGGGTAGAACTCCACGTAGCCGGTCGTCGCGGCGAGGTAGCCGAGGTAGCCCACGCTCGCGGCGAGCGCGGTCGCGCCCGACGCGAACAGGGGCTTCGCGTAGTCGTCGATGGCGCCCCGTCGTTCCAGCGTGACCGCGGCGACGACGCACGCGACGGTGAACGCGAAGACGGTGAAGTAGATGAAGGGGCTGATGATCAGCGCGCTGTACGGGAAGGCGATCAGGGGCTCGGCGCCCGCGCGCGTCGCGGCGACGCCCGCGTCCTCGACCGTGCGGAGCGCGCCGCCGAACAGCATGAACGGGAACAGCGCGTAGAAGAACCGCTTCTCGCCGCCGATCTCCAGCCGGTCGAGGAGGAGGACGACGCCCGCGAGCGCGACCAGCAGGGTGACGACGTAGCCGACCTCGGAGACGAGCGTGTAACCCGGGTACGCCGTCACCGCGCCCGCGGCCTCGGCCTCGGCACAGCCCGCCGACCCGAGCAGGTCGACGGTGCCGTCCGGTCGCCGAACTGCACACGAGGCGCCCTCGCCGTCAGCGACGACGGGGCCCCAGAAGTACTGCCAGAGGAAACGGTCGTACACGAGCCGCGGCAGCGCGAGCGACCCGGCGACGAGCGCCGCGACCGTCGCGAGAACGCCGCCGAGCCACGCCCGCGCGGGCGACACGCCGAACCGCCGCTCGACCCAGCTACTCATACCCTTGCGTGGGGCCACGCCCGAGTTGAGGGTTCCGGTCCAGTCGCCCGCGTCGCCCGGGAGCGATCCCGTGGGCCTCAGATCGGGAGCGCGTCCGACTCGTAGTCCGTCCCGAGAATGATCATCGTCTGCGAGCGCGAGAAACCGTCCATGTTGGCGACGCGCTCGAACATGAGCTCGCGGAGTTCCTCCGTGTCGGGGGCGACGACCCGAAGCATCACGTCCCACTCCCCCGTCGTGAGGTGGATCTCTTGTACCTCCTCGATGTCGCGCAGTTTCACCAGGGCGTCCTCCTCGCGCCCCTGCTCGACGCGGAGCCCCACGAGCGCGGACACGCCGTAGCCGACCGCCTTGGCGTTCACCTTCGCGTGGTACCCCTCGATGACCCCGGCCTCCTCCATCCGGCCGACACGGTCGTGGACGGTCGCGCTCGACATGTCGATCCGCCGCGCGATCTCGGAGAATGGAGTGCGAGCGTCCTCCTGTAAGATCCGCAGGATCGCCCTGTCCGTGTCGTCGAGTTCCATACCGCAGACTCGGCGGGCAGCGACTTTGAACTTGCGAATGGGTCAGAAACGGGTCGGTGGTCAGTCGGCGGTTCTCCGCGTCAGCGGTGGCCCTCAGTCAGTCCGCAGTCGTCACCTCCTCTTCGGAGCCGTCGGCTGGCGGTTCCGTGCCGCATTTCTCGACCCGCAGCGGCTGGCGGCCGGCGAGCCGACAGTCGAACGCCGGGTGTTCGAGGAAGTGGCGCACGACCAGGTGGCGGCGGCCGCCGGTCAGCCCCGTGCGCTCGACTTCCTCGGCGCCGAACCGGCCGGGGAGGCGCTCGTAGAGCCGCTCCACGGCCGCGAACCCGTCGAACACCTTCTCGTGGCCCGCGGAGTCGGCGTGTCTCCGGGCCACGGCGTAGCTCCCGTCCTCGCGGTGTTCGCCCGCCGTGTAGAGGAACTCGCGGCGCTCGGTCAGCGCCTCGTCCAGTCGGTCGCGGAGCCGCCGCGCGTCGGCGCGGTCCAGCCGGTAGGCGTCGCCGTCGTCGGGCTCCAGAAGCAGTGCGTCCGCGTCGGTCGGGTCAGTTCGAACCGCGAATTTCTCGACCAGCCGGGGCGTCCCGACTTCGAGTATCCTCGGATGGATGTGTCATCTCGGACGACCGTTCCCGCCGACCGCACTTAAGCGGTGAGGGTTCCGCAGATCCCCCGTGACACTCCCGAGGGGCGGCACCCGCCGCGCTCAGTAACCCGCGAGCGGGTCGTCGAGGTCGATCTCGCCGGCGTCGATCTCGGCCTCGACCTCGCGGACGGCGGTGACCATGTTCTCCGTCTTGCCGTACGCGATCTCTCGGGGCAGGAGCTTCAGCCCGCAGTCCGGGGAGATCGTGAGCTTCTCCGGCGGCACGACGCGGAGCCCCTGCAGGATGTTCTCCTTGATCTCCGCGACCGGCTCGACCTCCGCGGTGTGGGCGTCGACGACGCCGAGCGCGAGGTCCGGTTCGAACTCGGGCTCCTCGAAGACGGGGATCTGCTCGTAGTCGCCGTTGCAGAGCTCCACGTCGAACTCGTCGATGGGGTAGTCGTTCAGTTCGGGGTAGATCCG